>NZ_FOGD01000022.1 GCF_900111115.1 Giesbergeria anulus | reverse complement strand
CCAACGTATCGACTGCCATATGTACCTTGCTGCCACGCCTGCGCTTGTAGCCGTCATAACCGGCCCGAGGGCCACTCTCACAGCTCGACTGCAAAGTGCGTCCGTCCAGAATCACGGCGCTGGGCTGGCCTTGTCTACCTTGGGCGACGCCAATGATGGAGCGTAGATCCGAGGCCATTGCTTCAAAGCAGCCAGCCTGGAGCCAACGGCGTGTTTGTTGGTATGCCGTTTCCCAAGGAGGTAGATCGTTGGGTAGCATGCGCCAAGGTGCCCCGGCACGTACTAGCCAGCGCAGGGCATTAAAGACTTGGCGTAGATCATGGTGACGCTGGGGAGCATTGGTGGGGTAGGGCTTGCGCGACATGGCTGCAAATTTACCCTGTTCCAGCACTCACCGAGTGCATAACACGCACTAGCGCTGATTTTGAAGACCGCTACCCCACGTCAAGTGTATGAAGTCGCATTCAGCGTTGGCTATCCACCCTGAGAGGATTCCTCAAATGCTCAATCATGAGCCGGGTGGCTGACGACAACGACTGCTCATCCACGTAGCCGAGCAGTAACTGGCGATTGGCCCAGTTATCGGTGAGCTTTAGCGCCACCAAGCCGCGAGGCCGCAGAAGCGGCTCACAAGTCGCGCGAGGAAGCACTCCGATTCCCAAATTGGCGGCAATCATTTGACACATCGCGTCAAAACTTCGAACCTGAATGCGCAAACGTAAGGGCTGCCCAACTGCCTCTGCTGCCCGTGAAATCAATTCAAGTAAGGAGCTGCCACGATTAAGACCCACGAACGAGTGCTCAAGACACTCGGCGAACGAAAGGCGCTTGCGTTTGGCAAGCGGATGATTTTTTGAACACACAACCACCAGCTCATCGGTCTGAAATGTTTCCACCGTAACGCCATGCGCTGGCGTTCCATCTGCAAACACACCAACGTCAGCGATGCCATCAAGTAGCGCTCGCACGATGTCTCCACTGAGTTGCTCCTCAATTTCAACGCGAATCCGAGGATGCGCATTCATGAAACGCCCTAACGCATCCGGCAAAAACTCCGTCAACGCGGACATGTTGGCCCAGAGTCGAACATGTCCGCGAGAACCGTCTAAATACTCAGACATCTCATTGCTGAACAACTCGAAACCCTGGTAAAGACGCACCGCGTGCTGCATTGCAACATGCCCAGCTGGAGTCAGAGTAATCCCTTGCGGACTGCGTTCGATCAATTGAGATCCCGTGGCCGCCTCGAAATCTGAAAGCCTGCGGCTGGCGGCCGAAAGCGCCAAGTGGCATTGGGCTGCCCCCTTCGTAATGCTGCCGGAATGCGCGACTGCGCAAAAAAGGCGCAGGGTTACAAAGTCGAGTCGGGCTGGATTGATTGGCACGGAGGACATGCCTCATATTAAATCATCAGATTACTCTTGGGCTTCGCAAAATGCGAAGCCATAGGCCTGCCTTAGCAATTCCTCTCAACCGTCCTGCTGACCTAAAGTTGCGTCTAGTGAAATTTCAAGAAAGATGGAAACATGCAAGCCCTACACGGATTGAAAGTAATCGAAATGGGTCAGCTCATTGCTGGCCCATTTGCCGGCAAGACGCTTGCCGATTTCGGCGCGGATGTGATCAAGGTCGAACCGGAGGGAACCGGTGACCCCCTGCGCAAATGGCGCATGCTGCGCGACGGGACCTCTGTCTGGTGGGAAGTTCAATCCCGCAACAAGCGTTCTGTTTGCCTGAACTTACGCACGCCCGAGGGGCAAGATGCAGTCCGAGCACTGGTCGTCGAGGCCGACGTGCTGATCGAGAATTTTCGTCCAGGTACGCTGGAAGGCTGGGGCCTGGGATGGGACCAACTGCATCAGCTCAATCCAAAGCTGATCATGCTTCGCATTTCCGGTTACGGTCAAACGGGTCCGTACCGCGATCGACCTGGATTCGGCGTGTTGGGCGAAGCGATGGGTGGACTGCGCCACCTCACGGGCGAGCCTGGACGCGTGCCGGTTCGCGTCGGCGTTTCGATCGGTGACACCTTGTCGGCTCTCCATGGGGTGATCGGCGTCTTAACTGCCTTGCATCACCGCAATATGAACGGCGGCGAGGGTCAATCCATTGACGTCGCTCTATATGAGTCCGTCTTCAACGTTATGGAAAGCCTACTTCCCGAATACGACGCATTTGGTGCGATCAGGGAACGAGCTGGCAGTGCGTTGCCGGGCATTGCCCCAACAAACGCGTACCTTTGCAGCGACGGACGTTATGTCCTCGTCGCCGGCAACGGTGACAGCATCTACCGGCGGTTGATGCGCGCAATTGACCGCGCTGACCTGGCAGACGATCCGGCACTCGCACAGAACGATGGTCGTGTTGCTAGGGTCGACGAGATCGACACAGCCATTGAGCATTGGACACGCCAACGCTCTCGCGAAGAAGTGCTTTCTACCCTGGCTGCTGCCGGGGTCCCCGCTGGGCATATTTACTCGGTGGAGGACATCGCCAAGGATCCGCAGTATCTGGCCCGCGACATGATTGTCAATTCCCCCACGTCAGACGGCCGCCCACTGAAAGTTCCGGGCATTGTCCCAAAGCTCAGCGCTACTCCCGGTCGCATCACGCACGCCGCCCCAAAGCTTGGTCAGCATACCGCTGACCTGACCGGCGAAGGCTGGCCCACTCGAACCCATTGACGCAGCTGCGTCCAGTAACAAGGAGATCTTTATGCAAACAGGCCACGGAAAGCGCCTTTACATCAATGAAGTGAGCACGCGCGACGGATTCCAGATGGAAAGCCGCTTCATTCCAACGGACGACAAAGTCGCATTTATCGACCGTTTGAGCGATTTAGGTTACGCCAAAATTGAGGTCACTTCGTTCACATCGGCTAAGGCCATTCCCGCTCTAAGAGACGGGGAAGCGGTCATGCAGCGCATTGCTCGACGAGCTGGTGTGGTTTATACGGCACTGGTTCCCAATGCCCGCGGCGCTGAACGCGCGCTGGAAAGCAGGATCGAAGAGTTCAACATCGTCATGTCGACCAGCGAGACACACAACCTCGCTAACCTGAAAATGACCCGGGAACAATCTTTTCGGCAGCTTTCCGAGGTGATCAGGCTTGCACAATCGGCCAAGGTCCCCGTCAACGTGTCACTTTCCTGTGTCTTCGGATGCCCCATGGAAGGAGAAGTTCCGATGGACGGTGTGCTAGATTGGATCGATAGATTCACGCAGTTGGGCGTCCAAGGAATAACCTTGTGCGATACCACTGGCATGGCGTATCCAACGCAAGTGCAGGACATCTGCGCAACGGTTTTGGCTAGGCAACCAGCCTTGGATTTCACCGCCCATTTCCACAACACACGGTCAATGGGACTCGTGAACACCATCGCGGCGGTTGAGGCGGGAATCATACGATTCGACATGTCGCTCGGGGGTATTGGTGGGTGCCCATACGCGCCAGGTGCCACAGGCAATGTCGCCACCGAAGACGTCACACACATGCTCGCGTGTATGGGTTACGAAACAGGCTTGTCCTTGGAAGGCTTGATTGCCGCCGCAGCGCAGCTCGAACAACTAGTGGAACATGCGTTGCCGGCGCAAGTATCGCGAGCCGGCCCGCGTCTCACGCGCCATGAGCCACCACAGGATTTCCCCACGATTGTTTCACGTGCCCACGAACGCGAAACACTGGAGGTGCAGCCATGATCGATCACCTGGACCATTTGGTTCTGACCACGGCCAACGAAGCCGACTGCGTTCATTTCTATGTCGAGCTTCTAGGCATGAAGCTGGAAACGTTCGGCAGCGGGCGCAAAGCTTTTCGCTTCGGAAATCAGAAGATCAATCTCCACGTCAAAGGACATGAGTTCGAACCCAAAGCGCACACGCCCGTCCCGGGTGCGCTTGACCTGTGCTTTATTGCAAGCATTCCACTGGACCGAGTCATCTCAGCACTCAAAGCCCAAAGCGTCCCTATCTTGGAAGGTCCGGTGATGCGTACTGGTGCTACCGCGCGCATCCGATCCATCTATTTGCGGGATCCGGATCTGAATCTAATTGAGATTTCGGAGCTCGTGGCATGAGGGTCGTCTTCTCCGAATCGGTCTAGACGCACGGGTATAAAAAAGTTAGTAGAGCTAATCATTTAATTTGAATTATTTTCACGCGCACAGACGCACCTAACCCTAGGAGACAAACCATGAAAGTAGCCATTCTTTTCTCTGCAACGACTATCTTTGCAGCCGCATCCGTCTTCGCGCAAGCGGAAACATACCCCACAAAAAACATTACCATCATTGTCCCCAGCGCTCCTGCCGGTTCTACCGACATCATGGCGCGGTTCATCGGAGAACAACTGCAACAAGCATGGGGCCAAGCAGTCGTCATCGACAACCGTCCTGGCGCATCAGGCAACATTGGTACGGAAGCAGTCGCTCGCGCTAACCCCGATGGCTACACGCTGTTAATGCAATATTCCGGATACCACGTTGGAAACCCAGCGCTATTTCCGCAAATTCGTTGGAAGCCAGCCGACTTTGCGCCAGTCGCGCTGGTCATGCGTGCACCACACGTAATAGCAGTGAGTGGTAAGTTGCCGGTAACCTCCCTGAAAGAGCTTATTGCTTACGGCCATAAAGATGACAAAGGACTTTTTTATGCTTCCTCTGGGAAGGGCTCGATCCAGCATATTGCTGGAGAGATGTTCGGACGTCAAGCCAAGGTCTCTACGACCCATATTCCTTACAAAGGAGCCGGACCGGTTCTGACCGACCTGATGAGTGGTCAGGTCGACATGTTTATCACAACTCCACCATCTGTGATTGGACAGGTTCAATCAGGAAAAATTAAAGCCTTGGCTTATGCCGGCCCAACGCGTCATCCATCAATACCGGACGTCCCAACCACTGCGGAAGCAGGATTGGCAGGCTATGAAGTGGAATCCTGGTTTGCTGTCTTTGCACCGGCAAAGACGCCTGCAAGCATTGTTCAAAAATTGACATCGCAGATAAAGACCATTGTGGAAAGCGACGTGTACAAGAAAAAAGTCAGCGATCAAGGTGCATTCGCTTCATATATGGACTCTAAAAGCCTTGGGAAATTTGTTGATGCCGAGATGGCGCAATGGTCGAAGGTTATTAAAGACGCCCGCATCAAAGCTGACTAACCTTCGATCATTCAATTGACCGATCTGGGGTGCCGAATTAACCCACTGGCACCACTGCCTCTGGACTGCGTGATCAGATTGTTTTGAAAGGCCGAAACTCTTCGATCAGCAAAGTCGCTTCTTCCTATTTAATCGAAACCACGCGGGCGAACCCGTCCCACACACTAAGTCAATATGCTCGATTCCAATGAGTCTGCAAAATCCGTCCGCCGTAAAACCATCGTACGTTCAACCGGAGTTATGGAACCGATCAATGGCGCCAGAAGTAAGCTCGTAGAGCAACCACTGATCAACGACATCCGCCTGCTGGGCAGCATACTTGGCGACGTGATTCGCGAGCAAGAGGGCATAGCTGCATTTGAACTGATCGACCAGGTGCGCAAGCTGTCGGTGGCCTTTCGGCGCGACGCTGACCAAGAAGCCGACAAGGCACTCAAAAAGCTACTCAAAGGTCTTTCGGGTCGCCAGACCGTCAGAGTGATCCGTGCTTTTACCTATTTCAGTCATCTTGCTAACTTGGCCGAAGATCGCCACCACATCCGCCGCTGGGCCGTCCACGAGCGCACAGGCGAGACTAAGGAAGGTTGCATCGAAGTGGCGATGGCCCGCCTGCACGGGGCCAGAATAGAGCCAATAACTATAGCAGAGACACTGGCACGCAGTTTTGTCTCTCCGGTCCTTACGGCCCACCCAACCGAAGTGCAGCGCAAAAGCATTCTGGATGCCGAGCGAGACATTGCGCAGTTACTCACGGCGCGCGATACCATCAAGGCCCTTGGGCAAGCGGTCAACTCTGCCAAGGACACACTCACACCGAAGGAGCTGGCAGCAAACGAAGCACTACTACGTGCCCGCGTGACGCAACTCTGGCAAACCCGCCTGCTGCGCTTTTCCAAGCTCACCGTGGCCGACGAAATCGAGAACGCGCTGAGTTACTACGAAGCCACCTTCCTGCGCGAAATTCCCAAGCTTTACGCCCATCTGGAGCGCGAACTGGGCAACCAACCAGTAAATAGCTTCCTGCGCATGGGGCAGTGGATCGGCGGCGATCGCGACGGGAATCCGAATGTGTCGGCGCAGACCTTAGAGTATGCGCTATGCCGTCAGGCGGATGTAGCTTTGCGCCATTATTTGACGGAGGTGCACTATTTAGGCAGCGAACTGTCGCAGTCAACTGGTTTAGTCGGCATTACACCTGCAATGGCGGCGCTGGCCAAAAGCTCGCCCGACACCAATGTGCATCGCCAAGACGAACCGTACCGCTTGGCGCTAACCAGCATCTATGCGCGTTTGGCAGCAACCTTGAAAAGTCTGACCGGTGGCGATGCAGCCCGCCATGCCGTTGCGCCGCAAAACGCCTACGTCTTGCCCGAGGACTTTCTGGCTGATCTGCGCACCATCGAGGCTTCGCTGCTGGCCAACCACGGAGCGCCTCTTATCGCTCAGCGCCTACACCCGCTGATACGCGCCGTGGACGTGTTTGGCTTCCATCTGGCCACAGTTGACCTGCGCCAAAGCTCTGATAAACACGAAGATGTTGTGGCAGAACTGTTGTCTGTGGCGCGGATCGAGTCCGATTATTCTGCGCTGGATGAGATGGCCAAGCGCACACTGCTGCTGGACCTGCTCAACGATGCCCGTCCGCTGCGCGTATTGGACTCGACGTATTCCGCCCATGCACAGGGCGAGCTGGCGATCTTTGAGGCCGCACGCACAGCCCGCGTCCGTTTTGGCAAGGAAGCCATTCGCCATTACATCATCAGCCACACCGAGACGGTCAGCGACCTCCTAGAAGTTCTGCTGCTACAAAAGGAAACCGGTCTGATGCACGGGACCCTTGACTCCGCCGCCACCAACGACTTGATCGTTGTGCCGCTGTTTGAAACGATTGAAGACCTGCGCAATGCAGCGCCCATCATGCGGGATTTCTATGCCCTGCCCGGCGTGGCGCAACTTGTCAAACGCAGCGGATCCGAGCAGGACATCATGCTAGGTTACTCCGACAGCAACAAGGACGGCGGCATCTTTACCAGCAACTGGGAGCTGTACCGCGCCGAAATTGCACTGGTGGAGTTGTTTGACGAGTTAGCCAATTCACACAACATTCAGTTGCGAATGTTCCATGGCCGCGGCGGCACGGTAGGCCGTGGTGGGGGTCCGAGCTACCAGGCGATCCTGGCGCAGCCGCCCGGCACGGTGCGCGGGCAAATCCGCCTGACGGAGCAAGGTGAGGTCATCGGCTCCAAATATGCCAATCCTGAGATTGGCAGGCGCAATCTTGAGACGCTAGTAGCCGCCACGCTGGAAGCCACCCTGTTGCAGCCGACCAAACCAGCCTCAAAGGCATTCTTGCAGACCGCCGCCGAACTGTCACAAACCAGCATGGCAGCCTACCGCTCCCTGGTTTACGAAACTCCTGGATTCACCGAATACTTTTTCAGCGCCACTCCGATCCACGAAATTGCCGAACTAAACATTGGTTCGCGACCTGCATCGCGCAAGGCATCGCAAAAAATTGAAGACCTGCGCGCCATTCCTTGGGGATTTAGCTGGGGTCAATGCAGATTGACCTTGCCTGGCTGGTTCGGTTTTGGCACAGCGGTTGAAGCTTTCTTGAACCAAAACGGCGCAGAAGGTAAGAAGGAGGCGCTTGGCGTGTTGCAAAATATGTACCATCAGTGGCCCTTCTTTCGCACCCTGCTCAGCAACATGGACATGGTACTTGCCAAAAGCGACTTGGCACTGACGTCCCGCTATTCCGAGCTGGTGGTCAATGCCAAGCTGCGCAAACGGATTTTTTCTGCAATTGAGTCTGAATGGCACCTCACGACCGAAGCGCTGTCACTGATCACCGGGGAGAAACAGCGTCTGACAGGAAACGCGGCGTTGCAGCGCTCGATCCGCCACCGTTTCCCCTACATCGACCCACTTCACCATCTGCAGATTGAACTCATTCGGCGATATCGCAGCGGTCAACGCGATGAGTTCATTCAAAGCGGAATCCATCTTTCGATCAACGGCATAGCAGCGGGTTTGCGCAATACCGGTTGACCCTGCGTTCACGATCCAAGCAACCAATTAATTCACCCCTACTTCATCCATCACAAAATGAAAATAGTCTTCCTAGATCGAGAGACCTTGTCGCCGCAAACCGTACTGAGGTCGCCTTCCTTCCCGCATGAGTTGAAACTGCATAGCCGCACAGCGCCGACGGAGGTGAGTACGCGGATCAGCGATGCTCACATTGTGGTTGTGAACAAAGTTAAGCTTTCTGCACAAGACATCGCTGCGGCGCCAAATCTGCGCATGATCGCCATAGCGGCAACAGGGACAGACAACGTCGATCTGGTCGCGTGTCAGGCCCGGGGCATAGTCGTCAGCAATATCCGCAACTATGCGAAGCACACTGTTCCGGAACACACGTTTGCGCTGATATTTGCACTTCGGCGTAGCGTCGCCGCATACCTGCAATCGGTGCGTGATGGTCGCTGGCAACAAGCACAGCAATTCTGTTTCTTCGACCATCCGATTCGGGATCTGACCGCTTCGACCTTGGGCATCATCGGTGACGGCGTGTTGGGCCAGGCCGTCGCAAGCATTGGCCGTGCTCTCGGCTTGCGCGTTCTATTCACCGGACACAAGGGAAGAACGGGTCAAGGCAACCTCTATACCCCGTTCGAGGATATGCTCCGGCAAGCCGACATCATCACTCTGCACTGCCCGCTCAATGCGCAAACGCGCAACATGATCGGTCCTGACGAATTCGCAGCAATGGCCAGAAGGCCATTGCTGATCAACACCGCCCGTGGCGGTCTGGTGGACGAGGCTGCGGTAGGGCCGGCCCTGGATGCAGGACATATTTCCGGCGCTGCTTTCGACGTCGCAAGCGTCGAACCACCGCCGCCCGATCATCCTTTTATGGCTCTGCTCGACCGCCCAAATTTCATTCTGACGCCACACGTAGCATGGGCAAGCGACGAGGCTATGCAGGGGTTGGCTGACCAGTTGATAGATAACATCGAAGGATTTTTTCACGGTGCTCCGGTGAATGTGATGGAGCCAGCACCATGACTTGTAAAAGCGAGGGAATTGAACCACGGATTGTGCTGCGAAAGCTCTTTGACGCAGCAGTTGGAAAGGCACAACCTGAGCTCACAATTGGCACTTTTTTGCCTCCGCCGCCGCAAGGTCGTACAGTGGTTATTGGTGCTGGCAAGGCTGCCGCGGCGATGGCACATGCAGTCGACCGGCTTTGGCCAAAGAACGCCCCGTTGTCTGGTCTAGTGGTGACCCGATACGGGCATATTCCTGCTCGACCGACGGATTCTATGATCCGCATCGACATTGCTGAGGCAGCCCATCCTGTACCCGACGAAGCTGGCCGCGACGCGGCAGTCCGCATGCTCAAGGCGGTTGAAGGTCTCCGTGCTGACGATCTGGTTCTCTGCCTCATGTCAGGGGGAGGATCGGCACTGCTGACGCTGCCAGCCGATGGACTGGATTTTCATGAAAAGCAAAAAATCAATCAAGATCTGTTGCTCTCCGGTGCCCATATCGGAGAGATGAACTGCGTCAGGAAGCACCTTTCTAAAATCAAGGGAGGTCGATTGGCTGTTGCCTGTGCCCCGGCCCAACTGCTCACCCTAGTGATCAGCGATGTCCCTGGAGACGACCCAGAGGTAATCGCCAGCGGACCGACTGTCCCGGATTCGAGCACGGCCGAGCAAGCCTTGGGAATACTTCAACGCTACAAAATCGAGATTCCTGACGGCATCCGAGAGCAGCTTGAAAAAGGCGATCTGGAAACCCCGAAAGACGACGATCCTGCCTTTGTCAATGCCAGGATCGAACTCATTGCGACACCGTGGCAATCACTGGTGGCGGCCGCAGAATGCGCCCGCGCCATGGGACTTCCGGCACACATCCTGAGCGACGAAGTTGAGGGCGAATCGCGCGAGGTCGGGAAGGTACATGCGGCGCTCGCACGATCGGTTGCACGTCGTAACAGCCCATTTACGCGACCCTGCGTCATCCTGTCCGGAGGCGAAACCACCGTGACGGTCAAACCCCAGACCTTGGACGGACCGCGAGGTCGAGGTGGCCGTGCCGGTGAATTTTGCTTAGGGCTCGCGCAAGCGCTGGAAGGCGAACCTAACATTTGGGCGCTTGCCGCCGACACGGATGGCATCGATGGGGTGGAAGACAACGCAGGGGTGTTTGTCACACCGGACACACTGGCCCGCGCAGAAGCTGCCGGTATGTCCATCTCCAGCCATCTAGACCGGAATGATGCTTATGGGTACTTTCAGGGCCTGGGCGACTTGCTGGTGACCGGTCCTACGCACACCAACGTCAATGATTTTCGTGCCATCTTCGTTGACTGAAGTTGCGCGGCTATTTTTGATACTGATCAAAGGCTTATCGTGTTCAGAGAAAACATAGACGTTGATAGCGCTCCCTTTGTATTGCGCCACCAACCAGCCACGAATGGGGTGGCCCAAGAACAATCGATGCCACTTCAGTGCTTGGATGCAGTGCTCGAATATCGGCTCCCCAGACGTTGGTTTGCGCCGTGCCTTAGAGCGTGTTATGCACTCGGTGAGTGCTGGAACAGGGTAAATTTGCAGCCATGTCGCGCAAGCCCTACCCCACCGATGCTCCCCAGCGTCACCATGATCTACGCCAAGTCTTTAATGCCCTGCGCTGGCTAGTACGTGCCGGGGCACCTTGGCGCATGCTACCCAACGATCTACCTCCTTGGGAAACGGTATACCAACAAACACGCCGTTGGCTCCAGGCTGGCTGCTTTGAAGCAATGGCCTCGGATCTACGCTCCATCATTGGCGTCGCCCAAGGTAGACAAG
>NZ_FOGD01000021.1 GCF_900111115.1 Giesbergeria anulus | reverse complement strand
TGAGCTAACCAGTACTAATTGCTCGTGCGGCTTGACCCTATAACTTTGATGTTCCTTCAAAAGAACCATCAAGGTCTGTTATGCCAAAAAAAGCGCAATCAAAACAAAAAAGCTGATAAGACTCTATGAATTTAGCTGTATTGCCTATAAAGCGATACAGCGCACAGTTTAAGCCTGATGACCATAGCAAGTTGGTACCACTCCTTCCCATCTCGAACAGGACAGTGAAACGACTTTGCGCCGATGATAGTGCGGGTTCCCGTGTGAAAGTAGGTCATCGTCAGGCTAATATTAAAGCATCCCCCTCTGATCCTATCGGTCAGAGGGGGTTTCGCTTTGGGGGATTGAATTGCAGGGCATAAATATTATGCTTTGTGGGTACAATAGCAGCTGTGGGCCGTTAGCTCAGTTGGTTAGAGCAGAGGACTCATAATCCTTTGGTCGTTGGTTCAAGTCCAACACGGCCTACCACCCTACAAGCCAAACCCCGCCAACTCAGTGTAGCTGGCGGGGTTTTTGCTGGTGTCGGCCCTGTCTGGCTCAGGGCGGAGTAAAAATATCGTTCAGACTGTAGGCATTGATCGCTTGATCGAACCATGCCTCAATCAGCCCTGAGTTGGCACACTCTATTTGCGTTAAGGTGGATGAGGACAGGGGGCCAAAGCGGGCAGTGAGCAGGCGTTGCAAGATGATTCTGGCTTCCCCATCTCTTTGACTTTTCTACAAGCCTTTTTCTAGGCCTTTTTGTTCAGATTCATGTGCCCATTCTTTAAACTGTGCTGCTAAAGTCATTTTTAACTCCTTTAAGTCTTGCACCTCGGGCGGGGCTAAGGGGTGTTTGCTCTGGCGTAGCAACAAGGAGTGTAGCCAGATGGCAAAGATGCGCATCAACTCTGGGTTGTCGGCCAACCAAAGATTGAGCAGGTCGATCAACTCTAGCACTGCTGTTTGATTGTGCGGGCGTTGCAAGCGCATCATCGCGACCACCAGATTTTGCATTGGTGCCAAGCTTGCTTCACTGTAGTGGTTTTCAGCAATTAGCAAGTACTCCATGTTGGGCAAGAACTGCGATACCAACCCCGGTGCTTTGTGGGGGTCAGCTCGGCAGTGTCCGTGGCTGCTGTCCATGGTGCCTCACCGTTGTAGAGGACGATGGGCAGCACGGGCGACAGTTTGCGCTACGGTAGCACCTGCTTGGCTTGAATCAAATCTTGGTAGAGCAGAGGTCGACACAGCTTATCATGCGCATAGCCATCCACGAATCGACAATTCAGGGTGTACAAATAGACCCATTCTGGCCTCACCTTGACGCGCCAGACCACATTATCAGCACGGTGGCGCAAGTCGTCCGTGATGTTGTAGCTGCCCGGCATCTTTTCCAGCGTGCTGTAGTCCAAGCTGTGCAGCCAGCATCAGGGATAAAGCACAGCAGCAGCATCAACTACGGTGAGCAAAACAGCAGTTCGTAGGATGCGCCGTTGTCTCCCACCATGCATCAGTTTTATTGGTGGGTTGGTGATTGCACAGGCAAGGCGCTAGGATAAGCGAATTGTTAAGCATCTAAATTGATGGACAAAACAGTTCGCTATGGGGGTGGACTTGTAGCACCTTTTGCTACTGACAAATAAGAGTGACAAAAATGTCAGGAACAACATGCGCATTAGTCTCAATGGTCGATGTTGGTAACGAGAAACCATAGCAATGACAGAGACTTGCCTGTAGTAGGATGCCGTTGCTTGCCATCTGCTGTTCTGGCACGCAAGATGCTACTACCTTAGTGAACCTGAAGAATTCTTCTGCAGGTTGTTATTTCCCAACAGACTCTAAGGAGAGACTCATGAAACACAATCTGCAAAAGGGTTTTACCCTGATTGAATTGATGATCGTTGTTGCGATCATTGGTATTTTGGCTGCGGTAGCTTTGCCTGCTTATCAAGACTACACTATTCGTGCTAAGGTGTCCGAGTTGATGTTGTCTGCCAGTTCGGCGCGTACCTGCGTGACCGAAGCTGCACAGACTGCAGGTGGCGCTGTTCCGAGCACCGTTGCTAGCGATTGCTCTATTGCGGCTGCAGGTAAAGTTACTAGTGCTAGTGTTACTACCAGTGGTGTGATCACTGTTTTGGGTAGTTCTGCTGCTAGCTCGGTGGGTGCTGCGGTGACGGTGCAACTGACTCCTACTACTGCTGGTGGTACTTTGGTGTGGCAATGCTCTGGCAACCCTCTCAAGTACGTGCCCGGTTCATGCCGTGGTTAATAGCTACGTTGCTTGACATAACAAGCCCCTGGGAACAGGGGCTTTATTTTTTGGAGGAAAATGATGGGTATTATGGAAATTTTTAGTCACACAAAAGAAAAATCTCTAGCTCAAAGCTTGGTAATACAGTTGGCTAAAGATTTACCTCCAGCATTAATGACTGCAGAAAAAAATCGTAAAGTCTTATCGGTCAATAAAATTACCCGACTCCTAGAAAAAACTTATGCTTTAGCTTATAAATATCATCAAGAAAATAAATTAGGCATGATAAAAAGAGCTATTTTAGCCAATTTTTTTAAATGGGAACTAAAAAACGCTAATTATCCAGAGGATTTTGTTAATGTGGCCACTGAAGGGCTAATCATGGAATTGACAAAAAATGTTACTAAGTAGCAATCAATATTATGCTAGTAAAAATTTTTAAAGATATTTTTGGATCAAAGAATAAAAAATCTCAAAATAAAAACTTTGATTTAGAAAAAAATTTTTCTCAAGCCTTGGATTTTTACAATCAAAGCCGCCCACGTGAAGCTTTAGAAATACTACATCAATGCCTTGAGCAACAACCTGATCATGTTCCTGCATTAACTACAAAGGGTGCCTGTTTAGCAGATATGGGTAATCTTCAAGAAGCAGCACAAGCTTTTGAATTGGCCTATTCATTAGATGACACGTATTGGCCAGCTGTAGTAAATAATGCTAAATTTTTAGTAGATAAAAAACAAAGTCGTGATGCTTTGCCTTTCTTAAGGCGAGGTCGCGTAATAAACTCTGAAATTGCATCGGTTTATAATCTCTATGCAACCTTATGCCATTTTTTAGCAAAAACTGATGAGGCTCGGTATTTTCACTTACGTGCATGGCTAGCTACTTTTGAGCATTTACGAATTGCAAATGGCTATCTTTTTCATACTTCGTACGCAGATATTAGTGAACGCGAATTGGCAGCAGAACATCGTTTCTGGGCTGAAACTGTACACCCGTGTAATTTTGATTTAATGCCACTTCAAACTGAAAAAAAAAGAGAGAAAATACGTATAGGTTATTGGTCGCCTGATTTTCGAGTTCATTCTGTACGCTATTTTTTTCGTCCTTTGCTTGAAAATCATAATAAACAAAAATTTGAAGTGTTTTTATATCATGATTTTTTTCAATCTGATGAGCAAACCGATTTAATAAAAAATTATGCAGATAAGTTTCATAATGTTTATGAACTGCAAGATAAAGATTTATGTGATCTAATGCGATCTCATCAACTTGATATTTTAGTAGAATTAGCAGGTCACACTTCTAGCAATCGCTTGTTTCTTTTACAAGAGCGGTTGGCTACTCTACAAGTTACTGGGTTGGGTTATCCTCCTACCACTGGATTATCTACTATAGATGCTAAATTATTAGACATTCATCTAATTACACCAAATTATAAGAAATTTTATGCTGAAAAACCAATGGTATTGCCTAGTTCCTTTTGGTGTTTTGATCCAATAGAAGATGATCCTGCTTTTTTAGCTGATGTACCTCCTTTGTTACGCAATGGTTACGTCACATTTGGTTGCGTAGGTAATATTGCAAAAATTAATAATAAAATATTGATTTGCTGGCGTGAAATACTTCGCCGAGTGCCACGTAGTCGTTTGTTAATTAGATCTGTTAGTTTTGAAGATGTAGATTCAGAAATTGCAGTAAATTTACACTATAAATCAATTGGCTTGCCAATGGATCGCGTGATTCTACACAAACCAGCACGTGGTAAAGATTATTTTGAATCTTATAATGAGATAGATATAATATTAGATACAACTCCATTTAATGGAGGAACAACTACTTGTTTTGCTGTTTACATGGGGGTTCCAGTAGTAACTTGGGCGGGGGAATCACTCATCAGTCGAATGGGTTTGAGTATTATGAGTAACGTTGGAGCTGCAAATATAGCAGTAACCAATGCTGATGATTATATACGCTGTGCTGTTAATTTATCTCAAGATGTAAATTTCTTGTGTAAATTCAAAAAAGAAGCGCGCCAACGTATGAAAAAAAGTGCATTGGGTAATGGAAAGATATTTGCTCAAGATTTTGAAGATGCATGTATTAATGCATTGCAAGAAAAAATAAACGGCACATGGAGTCATCAGCAAGATATTGATATATTGCCTGCCAATGAAATTGTGCGGCGTGCGTATAGTGTCTTGCGCCGGGGACAGAGAGATGCAGCAGAGCGCATATTAAATCATTGTTTAAAATATTATCCAAATTGTGGAAGTGCGCATATCATGGCTACCCATGCTATGACAGAAAAAAAGAAATTCTCTGAGGCTGTTGAATATCTTGAGAAAAGATACGATCAGTTTTCTATAGAAGAGCAAATAGCTGCTTGGATAAACATCACACGCTGCCATTTGTTAGATGGTAAATTTAATGAAGCGGTTAAATCTGCAAGAAAATTAAAAGCATATCAAATAAATAATGATTTTGAAAAAACGCAGATTGCTCTTATTTCTGCAAATCTTCTCGAAAAAGATATAATAAGGCAGAATGTCCCTGTGTCCATTGCGGCAAATGGACAAATACATTGTGTAATATTTTGTAATGAAGCTGCGCGATTTCATTTAATCCAACAAAAAATAAAAAATACTTGTTTCTTGCCCTCTGGATGGTCGGTTTCTTTTAGTCAATATAAAGAATCAGATAAAATATCTGCTTATAAAGAAGTGCAGCAAGAAAAAGACATTGAAATTTTTGTTTTTATTCAGAAGAATATTGATATTTATCGATCAGATTTCTTTTTTAACGTAATATATGGATTGCAATCAGTCGATGTCCTAGGGTTTGCTGGTGCTACTTGCTGGGATCGTTTAGATTGGAATTCTTCACCATTCGTTAAAAAAACAGGTGTTTTGCTAAATTTATCTCAAGAAAAAGAAGGCTGGTTTGAGATTATCATGCAAGGAATTTTGTCAAAGAAGTTACAGACAGATTTAGTCGTATTAGATGGTCATTTATTAGCAGCAAAGAAAAGCGCATTGCTAAAAGCTGAATTTAATTCAGAGTTTGAAGGCGCAGGAGTTATGTTGGAACAGTATTGGACGAATTCTATTCAGAATGCAGGTGGCATTCTTGGTGTTCATCATCAATTGGGTGTATTGTTACATCCAAATATAGAATTGCACTCACCTCACTGGGCAGATGTCCGTCTTGAGATAGCAAGTCAGAAAGAGTTTGATGTATTAGCCATGCAGGAAGAAGATTATTCGACGGTTTCTTGGCTAGTATCTTCAGAGGAAGAAGCAACTACAACTACGGATCGATTTATCCATGAGCTACTTTGAAAACGTAAATCCTGACTTATTAGCTGAAGTTAAATCTGATGCTAAAAGAATTTGTGAATTTGGATGTGGTGCTGGAGCGTTAGCAAGGGCTATCAAAAGCATCAATCCTTCAGTACATTATGTAGGAGTTGAAATAGCTGAAGATCCTTTACTTAAAGCCAAAGATGTGTTGGATGTAGCTATTCAACGCAACTTAGATCTTATTCCCTCTTGGAGAAAAGATAGGGAAATGAGTGGAGCTTTACATGAAGCATCTTTTGATCATGTAATATTTGGTGATGTTTTAGAACACTTGTATGATCCAGAGAGTGCTGTACAACAGGCTGTTGAAATTTTGAGTGAGAATGGAACCTTATTAGCTTGTATTCCTAACGTACAGCATTGGAGTGTTTTTACTCAGCTAGTTATCGGAAGCTGGCCACGTGTAGATGCTGGTATCTTCGATAGAACACATATTCGCTGGTTTACATTGCACGACATGGTAAATTTGATGCAAAAATCAGGTTTAGTAGTCGAAAAAATTGTCCCTCGAATTTTTCAACAAGAACAGGGAATTGAGATTATGGAGTATCTTGAGCCGTTGGCAATCTATTTAGGTGTAGATTCCGATAGTTTTTTGCGACAAGGGTTACCGTTACAGTATATTTTAGTGGCAAAACGTATTGCCTGATATCTTTGTTGATTTATTTTTTATGAAACAATATGGGTTTTAAAAATTGATTCAAAAGCAGATAAATAAAATTAGTGAGAGATTGCGATCCAGTCTGATTGGTTCTATCTTTTATCAAATTTTCTTCAGGAAACCAAATGAAAAAATATGTTTCGTTGTGGCAACTAGATTTAATGAGTTTGAATTTTGGACTAAATCCCCATTGGGAAGTGGCTTTTCTATCTTTTTGAATTCTGAAAATATCGAAAAAAAAATTTATTTCGAAAATTCAGTTGGATTGCCGTCTATTTATAATAAGGCAATCTTTGAAACTAATGCTGATCATATTGTTTTTTTACATGATGATGTTTGGATAAATGATAAAGATTTTATAAGAAATATATATTCTGGTTTGCGCCGATTTGATGTAATTGGTGTGGCTGGAAATGTACGTCGATTAAAAAATCAACCTGCCTGGTCATTTCGATCGTTTGATGAGTCAAAATTTGAGTGGGATTACGGATTTCTTTCAGGAGAAGTTGCTCATGGATCACCTGGAAATTCACCGGTGTCAAAATATGGGCCAACACCTGTGAGATGTGAAATTTTGGATGGTGTATTTATTGCAGTACGGCGCGATATTTTGATTAAATCAAAAGTAAAATTTGATGAAATATTTGACTTTCACTTTTATGATATGGATTTCTGTCGATCTGCTAGAGTAAAAAATCTATCTTTAGGCACATGGCCTATCAAAATTATTCACCAGAGTTCTGGTGCTTTTGGTGGAGGTGATTGGTTGAGAAATTATAAAAAATATATAGAAAAATGGGGGGAGTAACTAAATGTTTTTGATTTTTTGCAAAATATTTTTGCCAGCATGTACGCATCATGGCCTATGAGCGAATAGTATCTTTTTGGATGTCATTATCCAGTTTTTCTTGAGTAAAAAATGCCTGTTTAGTCTGTTTTTGCGCTGAAACTTGGGGCTGGTGCAAGGTCTGCTGCTACTGTCGGTTGCCAATTGACCGATGCTGAACGATAAGGTTGTCAGCCGTGGCTAAAAGACATGGTCCTGGGTGTCGGTGGCGTAAAATACATCTGTGCATTGATGCCCAAACGTTAGAGACGCGCCATTGAGGTGCCCAACAAGCGAGTGGGTGATTGCACGTATGTTTGGGCATCAGGTGGTCCAGTTGCAAGTGCGAGCGGCTTTGCTCAACCATTTCACATAAACGACTCGTCTGGTGCCTGTGAAATAACTGAATCTAGGGTAAGCGGTATGCCGTCTTGTCTTAGATTTATACGATAAAGCCAATCATTGAATGAGAGTCTTTTGCGCCAGTCGGTAGACTTATCATTATGCTAGATAAGCCTGGGCAACCGATGTGAATTTTTTACGAATCGCCTAGAGAGTAACTGTTTCCACAACAGTTGTGTGTGATTCATTGTGACAATCTAACCTCCATTTTTTGGCTTTGTTATTTAACATGCGATGATCATAGAAATTTAGTGAAAGACCGCCACACCATGAAAACATCTGCTCTGTCTATGGCTATCAAAGCACTGGTCTTGTCGGTGTCCATAGTGGGCATGGGTTCGGTGGTTCCCTCGGTGGCTGTAGCCGGGCCGGGCCTGCCCACCTTGGGGGAAGGGGCGGATGTAAGTGTTAGCGCGGAGCGGCGCTTGGGTGATAGCATCATCCGCGAGTTGTACCGTGACCCCGACTATCTGGATGACCCAGTGCTGCAAGACTATGTGCAGGCGCAGTGGTTGGCCTTGCTGGCAGCGGCGCGAGCGCGCGGTGAGTTGCCGCCCGAACTGGAGGAGCATTTTGCGTGGGAGGTGCTGCTGGGGCGCGACCGCTCTATCAATGCCTTTGCCCTGCCCGGTGGTTATTTGGGGGTGCATCTGGGTTTATTGGGGGTGGTGGCTAACCGCGACGAACTGGCCTCGGTTCTGGCGCACGAACTCAGCCACGTCACGCAGCGGCACATTGCTCGGCTGCTCACGCAGCAAAACCGCCAGACACCGCTGCTGTTGGGCACGATGGTGTTGGCCATGTTGGCGGCGAGCAAAAACCCACAGGCTGCGCAGGCACTGACCGTGGGCGGGCAGGCGCTGGCGGTGCAAAACCAGCTCAATTTTTCCCGCGATATGGAGCGTGAAGCCGACCGGGTAGGCTACAGCCTGATGGCTCCAGCTGGGTTTGCGCCACAGGGTTTTGTGGGCATGTTTGACAAATTGCAGCAGGCCAACCGGCTCAACGACAACGGCTCTTGGCCCTATCTGCGCAGCCACCCCCTTACCACCCAGCGCGTGGCCGATATGCAGGCGCGCTTGCCACTGCAAGCGGCCCGCGAAGTGCTGGTGCCCACCCTAGAACATGCCATGCTGGCGGCGCGGGCGCGGGTGCTATCGCGCCCCGGTGCCGATATGCTGCGCCAGTGGTTGGCCGAACCCCGAAGCAATGGTTTTGCCCAGCGTGCACCACACCAGCAGGTGGGTGCTTGGTATGCGGCTATTTTGGCTGCCAGTCAATTGCACGAGCCACGCCAAGCACGCCAGTGGCTGGCACGCCTGCAAGCGGCGGTACAAGGCGATACACGCGCGCACACGCTGGCCCAATGGCTGGGGGCAGAGATAGAACTGGCGGCAGGCGATGCGGCGGCTGCATGGCAGCAGTTGCCAGCGTTGGGCCGTGAAGACCGCCCCGGTTTGTTGTTGCGGGCGCAAATTGCCTTGCTCCTAGGGCGTGCGCCAGAGATGGTCGGGCCATTGCAAACGTGGGTGAGTACCCATCCACGCGATGCCAGCGCTTGGCAGGCATTGGCCAGCATCAGCCAAGCCCAAGGCCAGACACTGCGGGCGATACGCGCTGAGGCCGAAGCCCATGCTGCCCGTTATGACTATGCTGCCGCCATAGATCGGTTTAAGGCCGGGCAAGAGTGGGCGCGCAAAAGCAGCAGCGCCCAAGATTTTGTCGAGGTATCGATCATAGATACCCGCCTGCGCACTGTGCAGGCGTTGGCTAAAGAACAGGCTGCTGCTGCACTGCATTAAGCAGCTGCAGCCGTAGCAGCCTATGGCCCCTTTAGTGGGCAGCGGCGTTGTCTGTCGTCTTGCGGCGGGCCAAGATCAGTTTGCCCAAACCCAATACCAGTAGCGCACCAGCCACGCTGGCAGCGTACTTGAGGGTGTCAGACTGGGGTAGCTTGAGCATCCATTGCCATTTGTCGGGGTTGGCCAGTGCCGGGTCAGACACCAACATGCCGCCGGCAATCCAGCCCAGCAACATACCGCCCAACGTGATGATGATGGGGAAGCGCTCCATCAGCTTGATGACCAACTGGCTGCCCCACACAATGATCGGGATGGAGATCAGCAGGCCCAAGGAGACCAACAGCATTTGGTGGTCTCCGGCGTTTTGCGCTGCACCGGCAATGGCAATCACGTTGTCTACGCTCATCACCAAGTCGGCCACGATGATGGTTTTGATGGCGGCCAGCAGCTTGTCGCTGCCTTGCACGTCGCCGTGGCCTTCTTCATCGGGAGCCAGCAGTTTGACGCCAATCCATACCAGCAGCAACGCGCCGGTAAATTTGAGGAAAGGCAGTGCCAGCAGCGTCATGGCAAAGGCAATCAAAATCACGCGCAGGATGATGGCCCCTGCGGTGCCCCAGATGATGCCTTTGGTGCGTTGTGCGGGCGGCAACTTGCGGCAGGCCAAGGCGATGACCACCGCGTTGTCGCCACCGAGCAAAATGTCGATGATGATGATCTGGCCTAAGGCGAGCCAGAATTCAGGCGCAAATAAAAAATCCATAAGTTCCTCAGTGATAGTGGGAAAAAAGAGGGCTGGTAGCAGGAAAACCAAGAGCCCCGCCCGCTGCACGGGGCATGGTGGAGGAAGGGTGGCCTCCTTGATTAGCCCGCTGCGGGCCCATCAAAGGTCTTGCTCAGTGCAGTGCCCCTACAGGCACCGCACCCAATCCGCCGGAAGCAAGGCTTCGTGTTGACGACGGCATTGATACCCCAATAGCTAGGGCGGAGAGCTACTCCCCTTCGAAGCGCCCATTGGAACATTGCGGCCACCGTTGTGCAAGTGTGGGGCTGTTGTGGATATTGCGTATAGCGTGGCTGGGCTGGGTGGCGTCTTGTGCGACGATAAGGCCCATGACAAATCTGACCATCGAGCAACTCCATACTCTGTGCGCTATTGCCGAGGCCGCTGGCCAGCAGGTGATGGCGGTTTATGCCCAAGATTTTGCCAGTTGGCAAAAAGACGATGCTTCTCCCCTGACCGAGGCCGATGTGCGCGCTGACCAGACGATTCGTGCTGGTTTACAGGCCCAGTTTCCGGGGATGTTTGTGTGGTCGGAAGAATCAGTGTCGGCGGGGGCACGCACAGCAGAGTCGTTTTTTTTGGTCGATCCGCTAGATGGCACCAAAGAGTTTGTGCAGCGCAGTGGCGAGTTTACGGTCAATATCGCGTTGATCCACCAAAGCCAGCCAGTGGCCGGTGTGGTGCTGGCTCCAGCCACGGGGGAATTGTTTTATGCCGCCCAAGGCTTGGGGGCTTGGCAGCGCCAAGCGGGGGGCGATGTGGCTTTGCAGGTGGCAGCGGTGCAGGCCGGGCAGCCTTTGCGCGTTTTGGGTAGCCGCTCGCACGGCGGCGAAGCGCTGGCCGCTTGGCTGGCCCAATTGCCGTTGGCACACGATTTTGTGGCTGCCGGTAGCTCGCTCAAGTTTTGCCGCATTGCCCAAGGCTTGGCGGATGTGTACCCACGTTTTGGCCCGACCAGCCAGTGGGATACCGCTGCTGCGCAGTGTGTGCTGGAGCAGGCTGGGGGCCGCGTGACGGATTTTGCTGGGCAGCGGCTGCACTATGGTTTGCAACGCCCCGTGCTTAACCCGGAGTTTCTGGCCGTGGGTGATCCGCAGTGGTTAGCGCAACTGTTGCCCCACACTGCCCCGGAGGCTGGTGCATGAGCAGCCTAAGCCGCCTGACCACCGAATATATCGAGGCCGAAGACCGTATCCGTGTCACAGGGGAGTTGCCTGCCCTAGCGGGCGAGGATAGCCCACGCACCGTGGTACTCTGGCTAACACAGCGGCTGCTAAACCGCTTGTTGCCACATTTGCTCCAGTGGCTAGAGCGCCATGATGTGCCCCAAGGCTGGGACGAGGTGGTGCAGGGCTTTGCCCAGCAGGCTGCTGTGGCGGCTTTGCCTGCGCAAGCACCGGTGCGCAGTGCCCCAGAGAGCCGGGCGTGGCTGGTGCAGAGCCTGCAACTGACGTGTACCCCTGAGAGCGTGCAGTTGGGGTTTCAAGCAGCGGCAGCGGAAGATGCGCCCCCGGCTGATTTGGTGTTGCAAGCGCAAGCCTTGCGCCAATGGCTGAACATTGTGTATGACCAGTATGTGCGTGCCAGCTGGCCGCTGGCGCTGTGGCCGCAGTGGCTGGTGGAGGCACGCCAACCAGCACCCGCCCGCCCTGCGGCTTTGTTGCACTGAGGATGGCGAGCGCAGCGGCGGGGCGCTATTTACTTGCCGATACAGAAGCTGGAAAAAATCACGCCCAGCAGGTCGTCGGAAGTGAACTCGCCGGTAATGGCGCTGAGGCCGTTTTGGGCCAGCCGCAGTTCTTCGGCCAATAGGTCTAGCGCGGGGCTGTGGCCTTGCAGTTGCAGCGCGGCGGTGTCCAGATGGTCGCTCACGCTGTGCAGCGCTTGCACATGGCGGGCGCGGGCAATAAACAGGCCCTCGGCGGCGGTTTGCCAGCCTGCCAGTGCCAGCAATTGCTGGCGCAGGGCGTCCAGCCCGGCCCCGGTGCGCGCTGACAGCACGATGCCCGACTCAGGCAGTGTCTGGCCGGGAGGCAGGCAATCGCTTTTGTTCCATAAGTCGAGCACTGGCACTTGGGGTGGTAGGCTGGCGCGCATGGTCTGGGCAATAGTGGCGTCGGCTTGTTGGTAATCTGGGGTGTGGGTGCGGGTCAGGTCGTGCAGGAACAGCACGGCATCGGCGTTGCTAATTTCACTCCAAGCGCGTTCAATGCCGATGCGTTCCACTTCATCGCTGCTGTCGCGCAGTCCGGCGGTGTCGATGATGTGCAGCGGCACGCCTTCGATCTGGATGGTCTGCTGCACCTTGTCGCGTGTCGTGCCTGCAATGGGCGTGACAATGGCTAGTTCGGCCCCGGCCAGCGCATTGAGCAGCGAGCTTTTGCCCGCATTGGGCTGCCCAGCAATCACCACCTTGATGCCTTCGCGCAGCAGGGCACCTTGCTGGGCGCGTTGCAGTACGCCCGCCAGTGTTTGGCGCAGGTGGGCCAGTTGGCCGTCGGCATCGGCTTGGCGCAGAAAGTCGATCTCTTCTTCGGGAAAATCCAGCGTGGCCTCGACCAGCATACGCAGGTGGATGAGCGCATCGCGCAGCAGATGGATTTGCTGCGAGAACGCTCCGGAGAGTGAGCGGCTGGCGCTGCGCGCTGCGGCCTCGGTGCTGGCGTCGATCAGGTCGGCAATGGCTTCAGCTTGGGCCAGATCAATTTTGTCGTTCAGAAAGGCGCGTTCGGTGAACTCGCCCGGCTGCGCCAGCCGCAGGCCGGGTAGCAGAGGCTGGCCGGTGCTGGCCTCTGGGGTGTGGGCCGCTTCTAGGCAGCGGGCCAGCAGCAATTGCAGCACCACCGGGCCGCCATGGGCTTGCAGTTCTAGCACGTCCTCGCCGGTGTAGCTGTGTGGGCCGGGAAAGTACAGGGCCAGCCCTTGGTCAATGGCTTGGCCTTGGGCATCACGAAAGGGTAGGTAAGTGGCTTCGCGTGGTTTCAGGGTGCGGCCACACAGCAGGCGCACCAGTGGCTCTAGTCCTTTGCCGGAAACGCGCACGATGCCCACGGCCCCCCGGCCCGGAGCGGTGGCAATGGCGGCGATGGGGTCGTGGTGGCGGGACAGCATGGTGGAGGGTGCTTCAAAAAGGGGGCAGTGTGGCGGAAAAAAGGCCGCTTGCGCGGCCTTCGGTGGGGGTGTGGTTCAAGCAGTTACTTGAACTTGGGCAGATTGAACTGCGGTGGCACGCCCATGCGGGTGTTAATCAGCCACTGTTGGGCAATGGACAACACGTTGTTGGTCAGCCAGTACAGCACCAAACCGGCAGGGAAGAAGAAGAACATGACGCTGAAAATCAGCGGCATGATCCACATCATCTTGGCTTGGATCGGGTCTGGTGGTGCTGGGTTAAGCGCAGTTTGCAACAGCGAGCTTAAAGTCATCAACAGGGGCAAGATGAACAACGGGTCGGGTGTGGATAAGTCGTGAATCCAGCCAATCCACGGTGCGTTGCGCATTTCCACGCTCGACAGCAGTACCCAGTACAAGGCGATAAATACTGGAATCTGGATCATGATTGGGAAGCAGCCACCCATCGGGTTGACCTTTTCCTCGCGGTAAATACGCATCATCTCTTGCTGCATTTGCTGCGGGCTGTCTTTGAGGCGCTCGCGCATTTCCATGATGCGGGGGTTGATGGCCTTCATTTTGGCCATGCTGGCATAGGCTTTGGCATTGAGCCAGTAAAAGGCAATCTTGAGCAGCAGCACCAGACCCACAATCGCCCAGCCCCAATTGCCGATCATGCTGTGCAGCTTGTCCAAGAGCCAGTACAGCGGTTTGGCCAAGATGGTCAGCCAGCCGTAGTCTTTGACCAGCTCCAGCCCAGGGGTGAGGGCTTCGAGGGTTTTCTCGATTTGTGGGCCAGCAAACAGGCGTGCCTCAAGGGTTTTGCTGCTGCCGGGGGCAATGTTGCCCAGTGCTGCAATCATGCCCACCGAGTACAGGTTGGTATCCACCTTGCGCATAAACAGCTCGCGCCGTGCGCCGTCGGGCAGCAGCCAAGCGCTGGCAAAGTAATGCTGCACCATCGCCACATAGCCGTCGCTGCTGTCTTTGGTGTAGTCGGCCTTGCCGCTCTCGATGTCTTTGAACTCGACCTTTTGGTATTTCTTCTCTGGCGTGAAGATGGCCGGGCCGGTAAAGGTAGAGTAGAACGAAGACTCGCCGGGCGGCTTGTTGCCGTCGCGCACCAATTGCAGGTACAACTGGGGAGCCAGTGGTGCGGTGCCAGTGTTGCGCACTTCGTGCGTCACGGCAATGTCGTAGGCACCACGCTTGATCGTCCACGTTTTGACCAGCTTGAGGCCACCCAGATCGGGCGATTCAAAGCGGATGCGCAATTCGTTCTCGCCATCTTGCAAAGTGCGCGGGCCGGGCACGGCCACCATGGGCGTTTTGTGCGTGGCAAAGTCGCCGCCGATCAGGCCGGTCTGGGCGACATAAACGCGCTGTGGGCTTTCATCAAACAGCACAAAATTGCGGGTGCGGTCAGTGATGTCAGCGTGTTGCAGCAGCTCGGCGTGGATCAGGGAGCCGCCTTCGCTGTCAAACGCCAAGCGATAGACATCGGTGCTCACTTCAAGGCGTTGACGCGGTTTTTGCACCGCTGCTGCGGCCTGCCCCGGTACGGCAGTCATGCCCACCGTGGTGCCTGCGCCACTGGCCGTGGGTACAGCCGCTGTGCTAGCGGCGGCTGGCGCTGTGGTGTTGCTGGCCACCGTTTGGGTGCTGGTAGCGGGTGTCGGGAAGAAGGTAGCCTGCTTGCCGTTGTGCACCTGCCACTTGTCCCATAACAGGACGATAGAAAAGCCAAATATCACCCACAAAATGGTGCGGCGGATGTCGTTCATGAAGACTTTTTTGCTGAGGATGAAGAAGTGGCCGGTGCGATCAGCCGTGAAAACAACCGGGTGGCGCGTGGCGGATCGGCAGGAACCGGGTCGTGGCCGCCATTGCACCAAGGGTGGCAGCGTGCCAAGCGCGTGATGGTCAGCCAACTGCCAGCCGCTGCCCCGTGCTGTTGCAAGGCTTGCAGCGAGTAGGCCGAGCAGGTAGGCTCAAAGCGGCAGGCCGAGCCTAACCAAGGACTCAGCAGCAGCCGATAGCCCTTGACCAGTCCGATCAGGAGGCGCTGCATCATGGCTAATCTTTGACCGTAGGGGGTGTTGTGCTGCCGTGGCGGGCCGCACGCGCCAACAATTGCTGCAATTCGGCGCGCACCGCTTGCTTGAGCAGTTCGGATTGGGCGCTGATGAACAGTTTGCGGTCAAACGTGGCCCGCAGCCGCAGCACATAGGCTGCCACGGGTAAATCGGCTTGCCAAGTTTGCGCCACTGTGTAGATTTGGCGCTTGATGGCATTGCGTGTCACGGCGCGGCGCGCCCAACGCTTGGGCACCATGGCGCCCAGCCACAGCTCGGCCACGGGAAAAAGGGCCTGTGCATTGCCCACAGGCCCTAAATTTGCGCTGGGCGCAGCCACTCCCGTATCCACAGGCAGCACAAGGCGATGCAATGCGAAATGGGGCGTGCGTGCCACAGTGCCACCGGCCAAAGCCGCTTGGAATTGGGCGCGCGTTTTCAGCCGCTGCATGGAAACACCCCGCTTGGACGCCTGCCGACGCTCACTGGGGAGCGATCCAAAGCCTTGCCGATTAGACAGCCAGGCGCTTGCGGCCCTTGGCGCGGCGGGCGTTGATGACGGCGCGGCCGCCACGGGTCTTCATGCGCACCAAGAAACCGTGGGTACGGGCGCGGCGGGTTTTGGAGGGCTGATAAGTACGTTTCATGAGGGGCTCCTTGAGGGGTCAGTCCGCCACCCAAGCGCATGGTTGCGCAGCTTGTGGGCCGGGGCGGTTTGGATAATTGCCCTGAAACACATTCAGGGAAACCGCGCATTATTGCAGGCTTGTGCCGCAGAGGCAATCGAGCTGTGTAAAGCAAGCCCCGCTCCGGTGGTTGATACAGCCCAAGAAAAATTGTGGATAACCTTGGGACAAGTTAGAATCTGACGCCCCGTTTGTTCCTCCTATGCACAGAAAATTGACCCTGAAATGACAGAGGAACCCCATCGAAACGCCGCCCGGCGCCCAGATACCGAGGCCGGTCAGGCCCTGTGGCAGTCCTGCCTAGAGCAGCTGGCGCAAGATTTGCCCGTGCAGCAGTTCAATACTTGGATTCGGCCCATCGTGGCCCAAGTCTCCGACGATTTTTCCCGTATCACCTTGTACGTGGCCAATCGCTTTACCCTCGATTGGGTGCGTGCCCAGTATGTTGGCCGCATTACGGCCCTACTGCACCAGTTGCAAGGCGACCAACCCATCACGCTAGAGTTGGCGCTGGCCCAGCGCTCTCCTGCGGTGCGCCGGGCGGCTCCAGCCACGCCACCCAGCACCGGGTCTGCGCCCATCATGACCGAGGCCGCCGTACTGGCTCCAGTAGCGCCCGAAGACAGCGCCCACAGCGCGCCGCGCAACCGGCTCAATGCGGCCCTGACTTTTGACACCCTGATTGAGGGCACTGCCAACCGCATGGCCCGCGCCGCAGCGTTGCACGTAGCCAGCGTGCCGGGCCAGCTCTACAACCCCTTGTTTATTTATGGCGGTGTGGGCTTGGGCAAAACCCACCTCATGAACGCTGTGGGCAACCGGTTATTGGCTGATCGGCCCGATGCACGTGTGCTGTATATCCATGCCGAGCAGTTTGTCTCGGATGTGGTTAAAGCCTACCAGCGCAAAACCTTTGAAGACTTTAAAGACCGCTACCACTCATTGGATCTGTTGCTGATTGACGATGTGCAGTTTTTTGCCAACAAAGACCGCACGCAAGAAGAATTCTTCAACGCCTTTGAAGCGCTGCTGGCTAAAAAGAGCCACATCGTTATGACCAGCGACACCTACCCCAAGGGGTTGGCCGACATCCACGCCCGGTTGGTATCGCGCTTTGATTCGGGCCTCACGGTGGCGATGGAGCCGCCGGAGCTGGAAATGCGCGTTGCTATCCTCATCAACAAAGCCCGCGCCGAAGGGGCCGAAATGCCCGAAGAGGTGGCCTTTTTTGTGGCGAAAAATGTGCGCTCCAATGTGCGCGAGCTAGAGGGCGCGTTGCGCAAGGTGATGGCCTACGCCCGCTTTAACCGCAAAGAAATCTCCATCCAGTTGGCGCGTGATGCGCTGCGCGATTTGCTCTCGATCCAAAACCGCCAGATCAGTGTGGATAACATCCAAAAAACGGTGGCTGATTTTTACAAAATCAAGATGGCCGATATGTACAGCAAAAAGCGCCCGGCCAGCATTGCCCGACCCCGCCAAATTGCTATGTACTTGGCCAAAGAGCTAACGCAAAAAAGCCTGCCAGAAATTGGTGAGCTGTTTGGTGGCCGAGACCACACCACGGTGCTGCACGCGGTGCGCAAAATTGGGGCCGAGCGCCAGCAGGTGACTGAACTCAACCAGCAACTGCATGTGCTGGAACAGACCCTGAAAGGTTGAAAAATCCCATCCCTGCGCCGGTGCCAGTATCCGCTTTAACATTCGGATGCTACAAAGCACGGTGCAGGCAATAGGCCGTCGTGCAACGATGGCGATGGTTATCAACCGGTGGCACACATGGACGTGACAGGTACGCCACCACAGCGCAAAACGCGGTGCATTTTGCGCTCTACCTCCCCGGCATCAGGGCTGTGGGTTCACGCGCAAACGGATGACAATATCTACCATTTTTATTGACGGTGAAGCCGGTACCACGGGTTTGCAGATTCGTGAGCGTTTGCAGGGCCTCACGCAGGTGCAACTGCTCAGTATCGACCCAGAGCGGCGCAAAGACCCGGCTGCCAAGCGCGAGCTGATCGCCCAAGTCGATTTGGTGATTTTGTGTCTGCATGACGATGCAGCCCGCGAGACGGTGGCGATGGTAGATGCCATCACCGCCGAAACTGGCCGCATTATCAAAATCATTGATGCCTCTACCGCGCACCGGGTTACGCCCGGCTGGGTGTATGGTTTTCCAGAGTTGTGCGTGGGCCAAGCCGACGCTGTGCGCACTGCTAGCCGCGTGGCCAATCCGGGTTGTTATGCCACTGGGGCGATTGCCTTGCTGCGTCCGCTGGTGGATGCTGGTTTGCTGCCGCAAGATTTTGCCGTGGCCTTGCCCTCGGTCAGCGGTTATAGCGGCGGGGGCCGCCCGATGATGGAAGCCTACGAAGCGGGCAAGGCACCACCTTATGAGGCTTACGCGCTGGGCTTGGCGCACAAGCACATCCCTGAAATCTTGCATTACACAGGCATGACGCGCCGCCCGGTGTTTATCCCTGCGGTGGGCAATTTTGCCCAAGGCATGCTGGTGCAGTTGCCGCTGCATCTGGATGATTTGCCCGGTGCGCCCAAGGCCGCTGATTTGCACGAGGCGCTGGCCGCGCACTATGCGCGCAGCAACACGCCGCAGCAGTGGGTTAAGGTGCTGCCGCCCACCGATGATTTGAAGCTGGCCGCCGATACGCTGGCAGGCACCAACGAGCTAGAACTGCGCGTGTTTGCCAATGAAGAGCACCGCCAAGCGGTGCTGATTGCGCGCCTAGACAACCTAGGCAAGGGTGCTAGCGGCGCAGCGGTGCAAAACCTGGGGCTGATGCTGGGCTGGTAAGGCACTGGCTGCGGGCAGGGTGGCTGTTCATCCGTTCTTAAGCTGTGGCTTGCAAGATGCAGGGCATCAAGAGATGCCCATGCCGCAGGGTTTTTGCGGATGACGTTCAGGAGAACCCACCATGTCCCGTAATGAGAGCCAAACCAGCAACAGCAGCCACAATGACGAAAACGGCTCCGACAGCCACGATGGTACGAACACGGCCACCATCCCCACCTCTACGGCCCCCACTGCCGCAGCGCAAAGCACGTACAAGCTGTACGATTTTGGCATCGTCAATGGGCAGGTCACGCAAGTGCTCAAAACTGAGCATGGCGTGACAAAAAATGAGCGCATCGACGCCAACGAGGTCTATACCGTCCAAGGCACAGAGGTTATCAAAACTGAAACGAAAGCCTATGGTCAAGAAGTGACCCGCTATGTCGATCCCGACGGCGATGGCCTGTATGCCAAGTTCTCTGAGCAGTGGCTGCCTACCACGCCGGTGGTCTGTGATGCCACTCCAGTCACTGCCCAACCCCTGTATGACCGGGGTGGTGATGGTGATGACCATCTAGCGGTGCGCGCGGGCCAAGACCCGACCTTGGGTGGACAAGGGGCCGACACCTTTGTGGTGCGCGAGTGGGGCCATGTCACGATTGGTGATTTTCACCACGACCAGCATGACCGGCTGGTGTTTGACATGGGCCAAGGCGTCAATTCGGTGCAAGCGTTGGCACAACGGGTCACTGATTTGCGCTGGCAAGGCGATGATCTGGTGCTGGAAATGGGCGATCAAGCCTCGGTGACGGTGGTGGGGGCTCGTCTGAACGGGATTGGTCTGGAAGACTTGGATGTGCTGAGCTGAGATTCCACACACGCCGCGCTAGTCGCTGCCAAGGCGCGGCACGGCACGGCGCACGGCATCTGAAGAAAAGCCCCGTGTCGCCAAAAATCGCATCTGCCGCAGACGCTCGTTAGCGTCTGTTGGCGTTTGACCAAAGCGCTTTTGCCACAGGGCTTGGGCGCGTTCTAGCTCGCTGCCTTCGGGGCGTTGTTGCAGTTCGGTGAGCGCCTGCTCTACCGCCTCTGCGTCCAAACCCTTAGCGCGCAGTTGCTGGCGCAGGCGCAGTGCCCCCATGCGTCCAGCTTTTTGGTGTAACAGTGACTCCATCACCCGCGCTTCGTTGATAAAACCCTGTGCCTGCAAATAATCCAGCAGCGCAGGCAAGTCCTCGCCCTCTTGCACATGGGGCGTGAGTTTGCGCTCTAGCTCTAAGCGCGAATGCTCGCGCCCGGCCAAATAGCGTAAGGCGCGGCCTTTGAGCGATAGGGGCGGGCGGATGGTAGCCATGCTGCGTTAGGTGGTGTCAGTCTTGCTGCGGTGCTGGCTCGGCCTTGGCCTCTGCTTTGCGGCCACGTGGGGCGGGGGCGGCTACCACCACGTCTGTGCTGACCGCAGGGCTAGGGGCAGTGCTAGCTGGCAACAGGGCGATGCCCAAGCTGGTGCGCACCTTGTTTTCGATTTCGTAGGCCAGAGGTGGGTTTTCGCGCAGAAACTCACGGGCGTTGTCGCGGCCTTGGCCGATTTTCTCGCCGCCGTAGGCGTACCAAGCGCCCGATTTTTCGATCAGCTTGGCGGCCACGCCCATGTCGATGATTTCGCCCTCGCGCGAGATACCCTCGCCAAACAAAATATCAAACTCAGCGGTTTTGAACGGGGGCGCTACCTTGTTCTTCACGACTTTGACTTTGGTCTCGTTGCCGATGACTTCTTCGCCCTTTTTGATGGCACCCGTGCGGCGGATATCCAGACGCACCGAGGCGTAAAACTTGAGCGCATTGCCGCCGGTGGTGGTTTCGGGGCTGCCAAACATCACGCCAATTTTCATGCGAATTTGGTTGATGAAGATAACGGTGCAGTTGGTCTTTTTAATGCTGGAGGTGAGCTTGCGCAGTGCTTGGCTCATCAGCCGCGCTTGCAGGCCGGGCAGGCTGTCGCCCATATCGCCTTCCAGTTCGGCTTTGGGTGTGAGGGCGGCCACCGAGTCAATCACGATCAAATCAACGGCACCAGAGCGCACGAGGCTATCGACAATTTCTAGCGCTTGCTCGCCGGTGTCGGGCTGGCTAATGAGCAAGTCTTCAAGGTGTACGCCCAGTTTTTGCGCATATTGGATGTCGAGCGCGTGTTCGGCATCCACAAAGGCACACTGGCCGCCAATTTTTTGCATTTCAGCAATCACTTGCAGCGTCAGGGTGGTTTTGCCCGACGATTCAGGGCCATAAATTTCAATCACGCGGCCCCGTGGCAGGCCGCCCACGCCCAAGGCAATGTCTAGCCCCAAAGAGCCGGTAGATACCACTTGGATGTCTTCAATCACCTCGCCTTCATCAAGGCGCATGATGGTGCCCTTGCCAAATTGCTTTTCGATTTGGGCCAAGGCGGCGGCCAAGGCTTTGGCTTTATCGCTGTCGGCGGGCATGCTGCGTGTGGTGGGGGTGCTCATAAATATCTCCTGAAAAATCAAAGGGTTGGCTGGTAAGCCGGGTTCCAGGGAAACAAGGGTGTGGACTGGCTTGGGCGCAAGTTTATCGGATGGTTAGAATACAAAAAACCATTTTTTAGTCAGTTTGCCTGACAGTTTTTGTGCCCGAACACCTTCCTTTATTGCCGCAAGACGATGGCTGGCGTCAGACCCATCTGGGCCGCTTGATGGGCCATGCTTTGCGCCGTTTTGATGCCAGAGTGCTGCAACTGATGGCACACAACCCCGAAGTGCCCCTGGCGCTGTCCAATCTGGCAGCGCGCGATCAGATCAGCGCCGCCCATATCCACATCACGCGCCATTTATCCTTGCAGGGCGACCGGCTGGGCGATTTGGCGCAGCGTGCGGGCATGAGCAAGCAGGCGATGGCCGATTTGGTCGATCAGTGTGTGGCGTGGGGGCTGGTAACGCGCACCCCCGACCCGCGTGATGGTCGGGCGCGGCGGGTGTGCTTTACGCCGGTGGGCTTGGCGTGGCTGCAAGGGTTTCGAGACGCCGTGGCACAGGCCGAAACAGAATTTCGGGCCGAGGTGGGCCACGATGTAGCCGCTGTGGTGGCGCTGGGGCTAGAAGCCTATGCGGGCAGTTATGTACCCTAAGAAGGTGTTTGCGCTCTGTATGGCGTCACACGCTTCTAGAATTGGCACCTTTCACCGACCTGACACAGGATTTTTTCCATGCGCATTTTGATTGCCGAAGATGACCAAGTGCTGGCCGATGGCCTGTTGCGTACCCTGCGCAGCTCAGGGGCAGTGGTAGACCATGTAGCCAGTGGTGGCGAGGCCGATGCCGCTCTGATGACCAACCATGAGTTTGATTTGCTGATTTTGGATTTGGGCCTGCCCAAGGTGCATGGCCTTGAGGTGCTCAAGCGCTTGCGCAGCCGGGGTTCGGCTTTGCCGGTGCTGATTTTGACGGCTGCCGATAGCGTAGAGGAGCGCGTCAAGGGGTTAGATTTTGGTGCTGATGATTACATGGCCAAGCCCTTTAGCTTGCAAGAGCTGGAGGCACGGGTGCGCGCCTTGGTGCGCCGGGGCGCGGGCGGGGGCAGTTCTACGATCCGCCACGGCCCGCTGGTGTATGACCAAGCTGGCCGAGTAGCCACGATTGACGGCAAGATGGTGGAACTGTCGGCGCGTGAACTGGGCCTGCTAGAGGTTTTGCTGCAACGCGCTGGGCGCTTGGTGAGCAAAGACCAACTGGTCGAGCGCCTGTGCGAGTGGGGCGAGGAAGTGAGCAACAACGCCATTGAGGTCTATATCTGTAGGGACTTGCATTTGAAAAGCGTCAGGCCTGCATTCAGCGCATTTTTGGGCCAACATTAACTGCGTCTATCAGCGCCCTCAGGCCAGCATTAAGTGCAACTGAACTTGCGTTTGACGGTGCAGGCCTGCATTGCATGGCCGCCGGCCAACATTAAGTGCAACTGACCGGGCTTGGGCACCATCCAGCAAACCTTCGATTTCTGGACGGTTGACCCTGATCAGGCTGATGCTGCGAAATCAGCCTCTAGATCGTCCAAAAACCCTTTCCATTTATCAACATCCGTCTACAATAAATTTCAACGCACCAGTTGGACGATCCAT
>NZ_FOGD01000032.1 GCF_900111115.1 Giesbergeria anulus | reverse complement strand
TTGGCCGCCACATTGAGCGGGCCAATCACTGCGTCCAGCGTATCGTTGACGCCTTGGACAATTTTGCGGAAATCACCTTGGTGTTGGCTGGCATCGGCACGGGTGGACAATTTACCATCGACAGCAGTTTTGGAGAGCCGTGCCGCATCAGCCACCAACGCATTGACCGCATCAATGCAGGTGTTCAGGTTGTTCTTCAGTGTATTAAAGTCACCGTTATAGTTGTCAGTAATTTTGACCGGAATAGCCCCACGGGAAATGTCATCGACATACTTGGCCGCCACGTTAAGTGGGCCAATCACTGCGTCCAGCGTATCGTTGACGCCTTGGACAATTTTGCGGAAATCTCCTTGGTGCTTCGTGGCATCAGCGCGGATAGCCAGTTTTCCCTCCACCGCCGCTTTGGATAGCATAGTGGCATCAGTGGTCATAGTTTGAATCGCCTCGGTCATGCGCTTCATGGCTGAAAATAAGCTGGTGCTGTCATCTGCTGCCAACACCATAGTGGTGGACATATCACCCTTTGCAATCTTGTTCGCAATTTCGGTAGCCAGCGCTGGCTCACCACCCAATTGTTTCATTAGCACACGAAGAATAAATAAGCTCAACGCAATCACCACCACTAGAGTGATGGCAGAAACAATTATTGCCAAAATGGTAGCCGAGGACTGGATAGCTCTGGCATCTGCGAAGGCTTTGCCTGCAAGTTTAACGTTATAGTCGATGTGTTCAGCAATAGCATTTTCGAGCTTTAGGCCCTTATCTGTCATAGAAGAAATTAGCTCCTGCGCTTCTTCCTTTTTGTTGGCACGCGAACTTATCAACAAGGGTAAAGAAGCAGTGACATAATCTTTAAACAGGGCAGATACTTTATCAAAATGCTTTTTATCCTCACTATCTGCAATCGTTGCCTCATACTCTTTCAAGGCCGCAAACACTTTTCTCTCAGACTCTTCAAGATGCCGGTCAGTGGCAGCCATCGTGTTGGCATCAGTGCCCAAAAAGACATGGCGGTAAATGCCTATTCGGGTTTGTGCAACACCAGCACTGATCTTATCTAACGCAATCAGTGCAGGCACAGTGTTGTCATTGCCAAAGTTGGCAGCCGCATAGACACGATCCGTCTGATAGATGCCCAAGCCAGCAACAAGCACTAAGCCCAGCGCAAAACAGCTAATAAGCAAGTACAACCTTTTTACGACCGTCATTTTTTCACCTTATAGGCATGAGTCATATTATTCAAAATCTTTCTCCAGACTTTTTGCAAAAAGGCAACGCCGTACAAGCTCGCATACGTTATTTAATGATTTTTATGTTAAATAAGCCATTAAATGTAACGAAACAACTGTTAACCTTAAGAATGACTGCTGAGTTCCTTGTCCGGTTATATTGGCATAGGCTGGGACGAGTTGGTTCATGGCGCTGCCTTTCAGAACTTGGTGAACTTGGTTTCGTCAATTTCCGTATCGCCCATATCTGACGTGCTTCGGGCA
>NZ_FOGD01000020.1 GCF_900111115.1 Giesbergeria anulus | reverse complement strand
CTGGCCTGAGGGCGCTGATAGACGCAGTTAATGTTGGCCCAAAAATGCGCTGAATGCAGGCCTGACGCTTTTCAAATGCAAGTCCCTACAGGTAGTTGTCGGACTTCAGTTGGCGAATCTCTGCTTCAAGTTGCCTTATGCGCTTCTTTTCGGGTGTCAATGGCTTGCCAATTTCGGGGGTGGCTACCAGCTCTTCTTGATTGAACTCTATTAGCCAGCGCCTCACGGCGCTATCGACCAAGTCCAACTCTCGGCAAACTTGGCCAATGCTCAAACCCTGTTCACGAACTATCTTGACCACTTGTAGCTTGAAAGCTACATCAAATGTTCTGCGCAGTCTCTTGTCTGTCATGTTTGTCCCCAGTCGGAAGTCAACGGCCCGTATGCAGCCTTCCTAAATTTTTGAACCATGGCGACGTGTAGGGCAACGCTTCGTGGAAGAATTTTCATGGCTATAGGAATTATAGTTCCTATTCCTAGAGGTTCCATGTACGAAGATGGAGGTCTTCACATGAATCCTCAACAAGCTTTTGCCCTCGTACTGCGACAAGAGAGGCTCAACCGTGGTTTGACGCAGTCTGACCTGGCCTCGCTTGCAGGTGTAACCTCAAGGTACATCAGAAACCTTGAAGCTGGTCGCTCCTCCCCAACACTAGATACGCTGTTCGGACTTGCATGCGCTCTTGACACAAAAGCTCATCACATCGTTGCCAACGTGGAGGAAAAAGTGGATGCGACAGATATTAGAAATTCTGATTGAGAGGCTGGAGCTACAGCTCAACAACTGGAAATTTCACGAATTCGCAGATGCGGGAGTAAGGGTCTTCAAAGAAATTTGGTACCAAGCCTAGCTTAGCTTTGGGAGATTCTTGGTAGTAGTCGTACGCCAAAAATATTACTAAATACGATACGTATCGTTAATACTTTACAAATTAAAATAACCGCAACGATTCAATCTGCAGCTCCGGCCCATCAAAAACTAAGTCAGGTAAGAGATTCAGTCTCACAAACGGTCGTTTTTGCGACAGTCAGGGGAGGTCATCACGAATTCCCCTCTTTATAGGCAGCTCACGTCTCAAAATCTCATCTCTTTTTCAAAGTATCATAAGTCTATAATCTGATGAGTTTTGCGACAAAAGGTGTTTGTGATGCTGGTCGGATACGCACGGGTCTCAACCGAAGACCAAAAACTTGAGCTACAGCTTGATGCCCTACGCCAAGCAGGAGCAGAAAAAATCTTCACGGACAAGGTCAGTTCCGTAAAAGCCCGACCTGGCCTCAATGATGCCTTGGCCTACGCTCGGGAAGGTGACGTTTTTGTAGTATGGAAACTAGACCGCCTGGGTCGTACAGTCAAAGGACTCATTGAGCTGGTGGGCCTGCTTCAAAAAAGAGGCGTGCAATTTCGTTCACTGACCGATGGCATCGATACATCCACGCCCGCTGGTCGCTTCTTTTTTCACGTAATGTCCGCCCTCGCCGAAATGGAGCGTGAGCTCGTCTGTGAACGAACGAAGGCAGGATTAGTAGCTGCGCGTGCTCGCGGCCGAAAAGGTGGCAGAAAACCAAAAATGTCCGATTCGAAGCTCGTTGCTGCGAAGCAGCTACTGGATACAGGCAGTCCTGTGCAAGAGGTCGCAGCAAACCTTGGGGTATCTAGGGCAACACTCTACCGGAGCCTAGCAAAGTTAAAAAATGCTGTCGAAGAACTTGTGCACACCTAGCAGCCTACCCAGCCTCCCCCCACAAGGCCCTCTGAGACTATGCGTTTTAGAGGGTTTTTTGTTTTATCACTCCTATTAATTTGTTTCTTTATTTCTTTGTTTCTTTGGTTTGACTACAATGGTCGCTCTATCAGGAGTAACCATGCGTCCAGCTGAATTCAAAACTGAAGACATCATCAAAGGCGGTCAACAATTGCAGGCTGAGGGGCGCAACGTGACGGGCTTCGCTCTACGCCAGAAGGTTGGCGGAGGCAGTGCCCCGCGGCTCAAGCAGGTATGGGATGAGTACGTGAGCGGACAAAAAGTGGTGAGCGTTGAACCAATCGCTGACCTGCCGGTGGAGGTTACTGGGCAGTTTGAGGCTATGTCCAAGGCGCTGCTTGAGAAGCTACAGTCCTTGGTAGTCGACCTAAACGACCGAGCGGTAAAAGCTGCTGAGCGTCGTGTGACTGAGATTGTAAAAACGGCCGACGAGCAGCGTGCTGCTGCCGAACGTGAGCTAATGGATGCCAGCGCTACAGTCGATGACCTAGAGAGCAAGCTCGATGAACTCAAAGCAGAAAACGAAAGCCTGAGCAACAAACTGAACGAGGCGACTGCAACGCTCCAAGGGAAGGCAATAGAACTCGCGCAAATTCAGGAGCGCCTGAAAGCTTCTGAGGCCGCCTTGATTGAGGCACGCACCCAAGCGAGCAAGTGGGCTGAAGCACGCGAAGAGGCAGCAAGGCACGCAGGTCAAGTTGAAGCGCTTGAGCGCCAATTGTCGGCTCTACGCGGCCAAGCTTGAGTCTCTCAATCCCCAGGCTAGGCGGGAGAAGCGATGCCGCTCCGTAGCTGCAGGCATTGCATTCCTATTTTAAATACGATAAGTATCATATTTACAGTATATATCTTGCATAGGTTATGCACTATAAGATGGTGACACTCCCGTCATGGCTGAGCAGCCAGCCTTCGTCACGCATCACCCGGTAAATTTGGCCAAGCGGTCTCGGTTGTGGCCCTCATGCAGCAAATTCTGAAAGTAGGCAGGCCAGCGACCATCGTTACTCACCAAGAGGCGGTCTCGGCTGGCGCGCAAAATAGCTTGGGTGTCAGCTTCCGTGGCACCCATGTATTGCAGGAACAAAGTAGGCCGATTCGGGTCGTTCTCATACTTCTCATCGAAAGAGACCGGTAGCATATCCCCGAAGGAGGAGAGGTAGCCAATGGCCTGCCGGTGCCCCTAGGGCGCGTGCAAATACAAGCGCAGATACTTGATGGCGGACATCAGCGTATCAGCGCAGGAGGTCCACAACCGACTTGGGGGCTTCAATGCCCGCAGGCTGGCCCACCACCTTGCCGCCCGACTGGATGAAGTGCTGGACTTCGCGGCGTAAAGCCTTGGGTACTAGCACCAGCTCTAAACCCAATGCACGGGAGAGCTCCCAGACGGTGCTGAGCTTGGGGTCAAAGCCCGCTTCGATGCGTGAGACCGTCATGCGACTCACACCGGCCCGCATCGCTAACTCCTCCTGCGTCAAGTTTTGGGCCTTGCGCATGGCTTCCAAGTCGCCAACGATGCTCAATGGATTAGTCATTTTTGTACCCATGATAAGTAAGTTTATCATTTAATGGTTCGTTTGGTGCGAGGCGATAAACGAACCAACGTTGCCGCTGAACGAAATGCTGGACGACTATGCGGCAGAGGATTTCAGATGGAAAAACCCCGGCAGCAAAACTGCGCGGGGTGAGAATTACGGCTGACCCGACAACTGAACAAGCAGGCAAACAAGTATGTCCACCAGTACATCAATGGTGAATTTAATGGCCTTTTTGTTGTTCCCAAAATTCCATGCGTTCCCGCATTTCATCGACGAACACATTCGGCTTCATCAAGCCATACCGTGCCAAACGAACCGAAATGTCTTCAAGGGCCTGGTCGCCGTGTTCGATGCCTTGCAGCATGAAGCCGGCACCCTCGAAACCCGGGGCTATTCAGGACTGTGTTTCAGGGGGCTAACTCAACGGGCACAACACCGCCGCACTGAGTCGGTTTTCTTGCGTTTTCAAGTTTGCGCATGAAACTTAAGTTTTGGAAGAGCATAAGGTAAAGCCAGCCAGCACATGGAAACCACCAGAACTAACGCTGATTGGCGAACGACCGCCGGAAGACACAGCACTGACAAAAGAAGCAAAGTTATACAAGGGCAACACGACAAAACCAACCACATACCCGAGGCTTGCCACTGGGGGCAACCCGCAGGGTGATTGTCCACGTGCCCACACCCCAGCCTGTGCTTTTGCCCACAGGTTTCTGACCGACCACCTTAAGCGTGTCGATTACCAACTACACGGCCATGAGGGTTGCCTGAATGCAGACAGCCGTGTCGGTTTGTGTCACCGTGTCGGTTCAGGGCTGCCGCAGCACACTGAACTTTTCTCAGACAACAAAACAACCTGTCCAGGGGGAAGAAAAGTTAGATATTTCAATGGGTTATGGCCAATCTGAGTGCACAAAGTCCAATTAGCCAGCGGTGGAAGGCCTGAAAGTTTTCTACGCCCAACCTGAGAAAAGTGGTTACACCCATAGATAGTAGCTAAGTCATTGATTTTAATAGGGATAGACTATAAAAGTTGGGAAGTTAGCTAACGACTTGTGTAGGCGGCTATGAAAGTCGAAGGTGTGCAGTTCGAGCAGGTCTATGGCCGCTCGATGTGACTCAACAACTGGCATAAAGCATAGCTAGAAAGAGCCTTAAATACGTTGCAGGTAAAGCAAGTAGTGCTATCAAAACTAGAGTGAAAACTAGATATCTCATTCTTCCGAACATACGGCGTCAGGTAACCAAAACTTAGAACCAAAGTGGAACTTGCCCAACCTTTTGAGAAATCATTCCCAACAATCGGGGAAAAGTGCCCGCGAAAACTTTCCAAGAAAAAATTCAGGCAACAAACCTCAAAGTAGCAAGAAACCGACACGATAGCGTCTAAGTGATTGTAAATAAACGGTTTTAACCCATGTCGGTTTGAGTGTCAGTGAAAAGTGGTTGGAACACACACATCCTGAAAAAAAGAACTCAAAAAGAAAAAATAGCGTTTTTCCCTCTGAGAACTAGACCCAGTTGGAACACATACTCATTTTTTTTGTAGTGTTAGTTGTTCGTGTCGGTATGAAAATTTTCGTGTCGGTTGCTTCGTGTCGGTTCTTTTTTCTGACATGAATTTCAGGCTACCGACACGGGTGTCCGACACGGCTAAAACTTAGCGGCCAGAAGAATTTTTGGCTAGCTGTGATGGTGTGCCTACCTACCGCCCAACCTCCACACTGCCAGTTTCTTTTTGCTGGTCAACTTTAGGTCAACTAGACAGTCAACCTGTTATGCGCTAAAGTGCTCGCCATGTTGTATGGAGAGCCAAATATGGTCATAGAAGAGGTTCAGCTAGGAGTGTTGCCCGACGGGGGTAAGCTGCTGCCTGTCCTGTCGGAACGCCAAGCTAAGTGCCTGCGATTTTTGTATGAGTATGCAGTTGAGCGTCGTGACTATCCGTTGGGCTCAGAAATCGCACAGCACATGGGCGTGTCGAAGCAGGCCATTACGTCTTTGCTGAACAGCTTAGTCAAAAAAGGCTACGTAACGCGGGACAGGTCTTTGCTTCACCGAAATGTTCGACTTACGCCTGATGCTGTGGAGAAGCTGACGCGTCAGTCAGGCGAAGATAGGAGGCTTGAACCCGTAGCCTAGGGGCAGGGACACTTAATTAATTTTCTAACTTAAGCTATTTTTCTGAAAAAACATAGCGCGCGCGCAGAAAAGCAGCCAATTCTGGCAGGAACTGGCCGTTTTCATAGGGGATTGTGTCCACATAACTTACGAGTGGCATTGTCCCATATCTGAGCGCTCTTCGCAACTGGAGCATGGGATGTCATTTGATGTTAAGGAAGGTTCGCGGCCAGCTGAACCTAGGCAGCCTGTTGGCGAGCCTGTTTTGTATGAGCAAGTTCTAGCCGAGTTCCATCGGGGACAGGTGTCCGAAGTCGTGGCCAAGGTAGATAAGTCAACTCTGGTTGCTTGGCTCAACTACATCGGAGGGGCTTTGATTATGCCGGTGGGACCTGAATTCAATTCTGGGTTTGAGACCACTCTGCATAATTTCATGAACGATGCAGGTCAGCACCGCAGCCTAAAAACTGTCACAAACATGGCGTCGCGCTTAAAAGGATTGCGCAAGGCTTATCTGAGTTTGGCAGCTGTTCAACCACTTCCAACTTGTTTTCTAGAGACTGTCCAAGAATGCATGCGACTTAAAGGACTTACCTTGTCCGATGTCAAGCGTGATGTTGGCCCCTTAGCCTACGACTGGGCAAGGGGTCACCGTTTTCCTCGAAAGCGGGATAGCATACCACTTATCCATAAATTTGAGACGTACCTAGGCCTATCTCAGGACACGCTCCACGATAAGTTCTGGAACACCAAAAAAATAAAGGTCTTCGAACTCAATACAGATATCCCTTATCGTAGGTACCTCAGCCAAGTCCGAAAAGAAAAGTTTTGCTTGCCCAAGGATGCTTTTCCGGCGTCTTTACTCGAGTCAATCAATATACTGTTTGCTCACAAGACTGTACAGGACCATATATTGCCTTCGGGTGAAGTGGTGTCTTTGAAGAAAAGTCAGGTTTGGAGTAGTAGTCAGACCGCAGACAAGCAGTGGCTTTCGCTTTCCCGTTTCTATGGATTTCTCGCATTGCCTAAGAAACCATCGAATTCCAATCCGAACTGGCTTGAAAGTTTGCGTTATGGGGAAGGACTTGACCCTTCATCCTTTCGCCTGACTATGCTTGTCCAAATTGCCTACGTGTTCGAATTTATGAAGTATGCTCAACTTCGTTGTTTTGATAAAGAGCATTATCTTGCGTTTGAGGAATTTCAGCAGAAAAATTCCACGATGCCATCTCCAACGATGTTGCGAAAATCACTTCCTCAGAGTTTTTCTACCACATTTTTGGGTTTGTGCAATAACTTGTTGAATTCGAAGACTTCTTTTTTCAGGCTTCACCCTGAGTTTGCTCAAGAACTCAATCCTCCGGTTTCTCCTGAGCAGTGGGATTCTTGGTGTGATGCTCGCCAAAAGGAACTTGCTTCTTTAACTAAGGCCGCCCGACTGAAGGAGCAGACTGGTAAGCGTTCTAACAAGGAGGTTTTGGGACGTTTGTTGCGACAAAAGAACCCGGCAGCCATCTACCACCAGCTCATCGCGTCTATGAAACGTGATTTACCTCCTGATGCAACACCGGTCACTCAAGCAGTGCACTGGCGTTCCCTTACTATTGTCGCTTTTATGCTGTTCGACCCCTTACGAGCCAAGAATATTTGTCTTCTTGACTTAGGTAAGCATCTTATCAAAGAGCCTAGCGGTAAGTGGCGACTCAAAATTGCTCGTAGCGAGTTTAAAAATGCTATCTATGAGCATGCCGAAGAACGCGACCGGCTTATTCCTGATGATATCGGTGAGCTTTTGGACAAGTGGGTAAATGTCTACCGACCGCTATGCAACGGACATGACAAGACCAATGCGTTTTTTATTAATAGACTCATCAGAGCTCCAAGGAAACCTCCTGCCCGAAGAAATTGGACTGGCACGTACTTATATGACCCCTGGAGAATGAGTGAAGTTAATTTATACAGGTGCTTTTCTCTTCATACTAAAGCTTATTTAGGCCTCAGTGTGGGTCCCCACGCGCTGCGTACCTTGATGGCTACCACCATTGCCAAAATTGGTGGGACTCCCTCTCAAATTAAGGCTATCTTGAACGACAGTGAGGCCGTAGCCAACTCCATTTACAAGGACGTACACAACATTGACGAGATGGATGCCCTTGAGTCCTTGTACGAGAAGTCTAAAAACGTATCATGACAAGTTTAGATACTGCTTTTGGCTTACTCCGTCAGTCTGCCAAAGACTTGCTGGGGCAATATAATATTAATGTGAAAGTAAAAGGGGATTGGTTGAATATGGCCTGGTGTCCTTGGTGCGGCCATGGTAAAGACGGCCAATCCAACTATCAGTGTGGTGTGCACGAGCGTGCTGGAGAAAATGGGTTTATTCATGCAGTTAAATGTATGCACCCTCATGACTCCCCTACCGGAGAGCCTTCTCCACACTATGCAGACTTTTTGGTTGCACTGGGAGCCCTAGGGTCTGAGGATGTGGCCAAACTCAAATCTGCCAAGTCAACTATCCAAGTTGCGTCCTTTTTCAGTCAAGCCCAAAAGGTTCAGCTCGACATCGGCCGAATGAATGCAGACAATAACGTCAGGGGCCGTCGCAGGTTAATGGATAACGTGAAGGCAATGGAATACCTGACCAAGACCCGTGGCTATACCCAGGCGACTATTGAAAGGTTTAAGCTCACATTATCTGAACCTTATGAAAAAGATGGAAAACAAATCCACGCTCACGCTCTGGCTGCCCCTTTGATTGGGGCGGATGGTAATTTTTATAAGAAATACGTCAACTATGCTATACCTGATGTGACGGTTGATAACCGTGATAAACCCCAACGGGCTTGGTCTCCAGGCGCGGCGCGGGTGTATTACAACGCCGATGCTCGTAACAAACGATGGCTGTTTATCTGTGATGGACTGAAGGACGTGTGGGCCTTGCACCAACTCCTAGAAGGTTCTCCGCTCATGAATCAGCTAGCTTTGGTGAGTTCCACCAATGGCGGTGGTGGGTTCCCCTCTGATTGGCGTCAACCAGACTATTGGAACCAGTTTGACTTGGTGTTCGCCGGACATGACAACGATAAGGCTGATGCCCTGTCCGGCCGGCGGGCGGGGGATGAGCATGCTAAGGCGCTGGCCAAGCTGGCTGAACGCGAAATCCGCCGGGTAACTCCTTCTGGTGTAAAAGATTGGAATGACTGGGTTTTAGCTGGCCATACGGAAGTTGAGTTCAAGAAGCTTTTGGAAACAGCGGAGTCCATCCCAATCGTTGAGAAAGTGGAGGACGATGATGGCCGGTCTTTTGGTAGGTTTGCTGCTGACCCCGTGTCCATTGTGGGCGAGTATCGCAATGGTTACCTGTACGAAGCCGTACGCACTCTTGTCCGGGAAATGGTTGAGTCCACCGGTGAGGTGGTTGAGCACTACAACACTATTGTTATCCGCAGCGACCGTACCCAGCACCGCGCTCAGCAGATGCCGGCCCCCAAGGGAACCCCAGAACACGCACGAGTGTGGCGTTTGATTCCGGATGGCACCTTACTGTCTCGACAACCTGAGCCAAACCCTAATCTGACTTGGTCTTGGCCTTCGGTGCGCACCTGGCTGTCCAAAAAGGACCACGGCACAAGCTTGCAAGGGCTTATGGTCAAGATTCAGAACCACTTGCGGGGGTCTGTTTGGCTACCCTACGAACACGACTATGCTATTCTTTCCTGCGCTGTGGTGGCATCATATGTACAAGAGGTCTTTGATGCTGTTCCGCTACTGCTGGTGACCGGCCCTGCTGGCTCTGGTAAGTCGGAGTTAGGCGAAGCCATGCGCTCTATGGGAGCTAACAGCCGCAACGTGTTGGCCAGAGTGTCTGCTGCTACTTTGGCACGGCACATTGATGCTACCCGCGGTTTGGTTGTGATTGACGACCTAGAACAGATTGGGGTCAACAACAGCGGTAAGGATGCTCAGTTTGATGACTTGGTGCAGACCCTGAAGCTATCTTATAAAAAATCAACGGCCATGAAGATGGTCACTGAATTCAAGAACGGTCAAGGTTTCCAGCGCGAGTTCAACTTTTTTGGCATTAAAGTCATCAATAACACTCGCGGCTCTGATTCCATCTTGGGCAGCCGGATGCTGACCATTAACACTAGGCATATGCCTACTCACGTGAAGGTGAACAAGAGTTTGAAGCTCGAGCCGAATGTCCTTGATGAAATTCGAAATCACTTACACACATGGGCATTTAATAATGTACAGGCGGTAGCTGAGACTTATCAAGCTATATTTCCTAACAAGACCGGCCGTCAGGACGAAATTGAGGCTCCTCTGAAAGTGGTGGCTGCCCTCTCTGGGGATGCCGCGTTGGTAACTATGCTGGACAACGCGCTCGCCAGGCAAAAGAATGTCACCACTGACCCATACTCCCCTGAAGAAATCTTGCGGGAGGCTCTGCAGGCCATTGTGCGACGTTCTATGGAGCGTGATGGTGTCATTCCGACTTGGGTGACGGTTACCCAGGTTATGTACGAGATGGCCAGCCTAGTCGACGTGAATTACGGTAAGGATTTCACCACTTCCTTGGCAGTCACCGAGAAGCCCGAATGGGTCGGTCGTACGCTGATTCAGCGGTATGTGGACCCAGATGCTCGCCAGCGCACAACCCTGTACGGCAAAGGTCTACGGGCCTACAAGCTGACGGACGACTTTTTGGCATCGGTTCTGCGCAAGCTATCGGGCGAATCGTCGGCATTCAGCCTAGAGCTGCCAAAGTCCGAAAACTTCAAGGCCTTCTGTAAGGCGTGTGATACCTGTCCGTACAAGATGCATTGCGATATGCAACTTCTGCGCAATAAGGTCTAACCTAACGCCCGCTCAGTCAAAAATCAGCATAAATCTTATTTATTTTACAAATGTTACGTACTGTTTGTAAAATCACGTTAATACATAAGGATTAGCATGACAGCAAAAATAATCGCCATCGGGAATCAAAAAGGTGGTGTTGGGAAATCGACCGTGACTATGCAACTTGCTGGCGCGTTGTGTCGCCGAGGCTTCAAAGTGCTCGTCGTTGATGCTGATGAGCAAGCAACCGCAACCCGCTGGTCCGCAATGAGCGAAGAAACCCCTTTTCCTGCCAACGTAGTGGGCCTAGCTGCTTCTGGCAGTAAGCTCCATAGGGAACTCCAGAAATTCGTCAACCAGTACGACATCATCTTGGTGGACTGCCCGCCCTCAGTTTCGGCACCAACACCGCAATCGGCATTTCTTGTTTCTGACTTGGTGCTCATACCGACCCGTCCGTCTTTAGCGGACATTTGGGCCGTACAGGAGACCCTTAAGCTTATTGAGCGAGCTAAAGCCGTCAACGAAGGAATCCAGGCGGCTATTTTGCTGAACGCTAAGCAGCCAAATACCCAACTCGGACGAGATGCTGTAGAAATTTTGGAGGGCTTCGATGCAGTCTTGCTTAAAGCAACGTTGCACCTACGCCAAGCTTATCCCCAAAGTGTCGTCTTAGGGGGCACGGTACACGATGTACCTGGGGGCAAACCAGCCCAAGCCGAAGTTGAAGAGTTGACTACCGAAGTCTTGAGTCTTCTTGGCGTAAAATAAATACGATACATACCGTATGCAGGAATTTTTATCATGAAATCAATGGCGAACCGCATGAAGGCAGCTGTCACCCCAGTTGACAAGTTTGCTGCCGCAGAAGCTGCGATGGCTACCGGCACATTGCAAACTGCAGCTAACGTCGTTAGCTCTGTGCAGCTGACATCAACTGTTCCCCAATCCAGTGCTCTGTTCGTCCCAGGCTCTCGGGTCACTAGGAAGGAGTCGGCTGGTGATAGTGCAATCATCCGGGAAACTTTTTCATTACCCCCAAGCGATAGCGCTTTGATAGACCAGCTCCGACAGCGGTCGGCAGCTCAAGGAGTCATGCTTAATCGTAGCGAAATATTACGTGCTGGATTGGCTGCACTTAATATGTTACCTGATTCAAAACTTGTCGAAATTAGTAATTTAGTTCCAAAAATGAAGACTGGTCGGCCAAAATTATTTTGATTTGAGATGGTTTTTTTAAAAAGTTCTGTCTTTCCGAATTCTGAGTCGACCCCAGGTACAACGTTAGTGCTACCTTCGCTGGCAGAACATCTGTACGAAATTTAAAGCTTAGCCTCTGGGAGTGGGCACAATCGGGGGCTGACTGCTACCGCCGCGCCACTTTTTTGAACCCTTCCATCGCAGCAAAACATGGCCCTGAAAAAATCTGAACTCTACTCATCCCTCTGGAAATCCTGCGACGAGCTGCGTGGCGGCATGGATGCCAGCCAGTACAAAGACTATGTGCTGGTGCTACTGTTCGTCAAATATGTGTCTGACAAATACGCGGGCGACCCCGATGCCCTGATTGAAGTGCCCATTGGGGGCCGTTTTGCCGACATGGTGGCCGCCAAAGGCAGCAAAGAGATTGGCGACCAGCTCAACCAAATCATTGCCCGCTTGGCCTATGCCAATGACAACCTGCGCGGCGCTATCAACGTAGCCGACTTCAACGATGAAGAAAAGCTGGGCAAGGGCAAAGACATGGTGGACAGGCTCACCCGGCTGGTGTCCATTTTTGAAGGGCTAGATTTTGGCCGCAACCGTGCCGAGGGCGACGACCTGCTGGGTGATGCCTACGAGTACCTGATGCGCCACTTTGCCACTGAGAGCGGCAAGAGCAAGGGCCAGTTCTACACCCCGGCAGAAGTCTCGCGCGTCATGGCGCAGGTGATAGGCTTGGGCGAAGCCAAGCAAGCCACACAAAGCATTTACGACCCCACCTGCGGTTCTGGTTCCTTGCTGCTGAAAGCGCACGACGAAGCCCAAAGCCGCACCGGGCTGGATTTGGCCCTGTATGGCCAAGAAATGGACAACGCCACCAGCGCCCTGGCACGCATGAACATGGTGCTGCACGACTGCCCGACGGCAGAAATTTGGCAAGACAACACCCTATCGCGCCCGCACTTTTTGGGCGAACGTGGCCTCAAAACTTTTGACTTTATCGTGGCTAACCCGCCGTTTTCGACGAAAGCGTGGACGAGCGGCCTCAACCCCGCTAATGACCTGTACGACCGTTTTGAATGGGGAACCCCACCCGAGAAAAACGGCGACTACGCCTTTTTGCTGCACATCCTGAAAAGCCTCAAAAGCACCGGCAAGGCCGGGGTCATCTTGCCGCATGGGGTGTTGTTCCGGGGTGGGGCCGAAGGCAGCATCCGCACCCAGCTGGTGCAACAGGGGGTGATTCAAGCCATTATTGGCCTGCCCGCCAATCTGTTTTACGGCACTGGTATCCCGGCTTGCATCATTGTGTTGGACAAAGAAAGCGCTGCCGGGCGCAAGGGCATCTTTATGCTGGATGCCAGCAAAGGCTTTATCAAGGATGGCAACAAGAACCGCCTGCGCGAGCGAGACATCCACAAAATTGTTGATACCGTAAGCCGGTGCCAAGATGTGCCCCAATACGCCCGCTTGGTGCCCTTGGAGGAAGTGGCCCGCAACGACTACAACCTGAACCTGCCGCGCTACATCGACAGCACCGAACCCGAAGACCTGCAAGACATCGCTGCGCACCTGCAAGGTGGCATTCCGCTGCGTGACATTGACGGCCTACAAGCCTATTGGCAAGTCTTGCCCAGCGTGCGCGAGACCCTATTCCAGCCCGCTGAACGCCCCGGTTATTGCCAATTGCGCGTAGCACCCGGCCAAATCAAGGCCAGCATTTTTCAGCACCCAGAGTTCACCAGCTTTAACCAAAGCGTCACCGCCCTGTTTGACGGCTGGAAAGCCGCCCACACCGAGCGCCTGAGCAGCATTGCCTTGGGCGACCGCCCCAAGCTGCTGCTGGAAGCCCTGTCCGAAAGCCTGCTCTACACCTTCCGCCACAGCGGCCAGGTAGCCACGCTGCTTGACCCCTACGCCATCTACCAGCACCTGATGGATTATTGGGCCGAAACCCTGCAAGATGATGTGTGGATGCTGGCCACCGATGGCTGGGCGGCGTTGCGCAGCGATGGTAGCCCGAACACCGACCTGCTGCCCAGCACCCTGCTGGTAGCGCGCTACTTTGCCACCGAACAGGCGCAACTAGAGCAACAGCAAGCCCAACGCGATGCCATCAGCCGCCAATTGGAAGAACTGGAAGAAGAACACAGCAGCGACGATGGTTTGTTGGCCGAAGCCAAAAACGACAAAGGTAAACTGACCGCCAAAGGGGTAAAAGACCGGCTCAAAGCCATTAAAGCCGACCCCAGCGCCACCGAAGAAAGGCTGCTATTGCAGCAATACTCCGCCTTGGCCGACCAAGAAACCGCCGCCAACAAGCAACTGAAAGCCGCCGAAAAAGCGCTAGAAGCCCAAGTGGCCGCCCGCTACGCGCAACTGACGCGCTCCGAGCTAGAAACCCTGCTGGTGCAAGACAAATGGCTCACCGCCCTGACCGAGCGCGTGCAAAGCGAACTAGACCGCATGAGTCAACAACTGACCGGGCGCATCCAACAACTGGCGCAGCGCTACGCCACCCCGCTGCCGCAACTGGCGCAAGAGGTAGATGCGTTGCAGGCCAAGGTGAATGCACACCTAAAGCAAATGGGGTTTGCGCTATGAGCGAAGAACAAATCAAGCCGGGGTATAAAAGGACGGAAGTGGGAGTGATTCCTCAAGATTGGGAGGTCAAGCGGCTGCGTGAAATCTCGCCAAATCAATCAGTTGGATTGGTTATAAATCCATCGACTTATTTTGATGCTCAAGGTTCAATACCAATGCTTGTTGGCTCAAATGTCAGCGAAAATAAGATTGATTGGGAGAGCGCGCGGCGCATTAGTCTGAATAGTCATAGAAAGCTGCCTGCATCTTCAATTTATGAAAATGACCTAGTCACTGTAAGGGTTGGTGACCCAGGAGTAACAGCGGTTGTTCCAAAAGAATTCAACAGTAGTAACTGTGCATCTATGATGATAGTGAGGGGGCATAGTTCATTCGATTCTAATTGGCTATGCCACTTAATGAACTCAAAATATGGCAGAAATCAGGTCGAATCAATTCAATACGGAACTGCACAGAAACAGTTCAATATCAAAGATGCAATAAACTTTCAATATCCGACCCCTCACCTATCTGAACAACGCGCCATCGCCACCGTGCTATCGGATGTGGATGCGCTGCTGGCCCAACTCGACCAACTGATTGCCAAAAAGCGCGACCTGAAACAGGCCACTATGCAGCAACTGCTCACCGGAAAAACCCGCTTACCGGGGTTTTCTGGGGCATGGGAGGTTAAGCGGTTGGGGGATATTGGAAGCTGCTTGCGTGGTGTAACTTATAAAGGAGATAGTGATTTATCACCCCACGATACATCGTACACAAAGCGACTTTTACGCTCCAACAATGTTCAGAGTGCAATAGTTGTGCTTGATGAAGTACAGTTTGTAAATTTTCGATGTGTCTCAGTACAGCAAATTCTTCAGAAAGAAGATATTTTGATTTGCATGGCGAATGGAAGTAAATCCTTGGTTGGGAAGGCCGGTATTTTTAACGTAGCCGACGGCCATGAATACACCTATGGTGCATTCATGGCCTGCTTCCGAACTGAAGCTACTACATTTAACTCTTCTTTTGTTTTTTACTTATTCCAGACAGGAAAGTATAAAAACTACATCAATAATCTACTTGCTGGTTCGAGCATCAATAACTTGAGTCCTAGTAGTATTGAGTCACTTGAATTTAACATTCCGCAAATATCTGAACAAACCGCCATCGCCACTATCCTCTCCGATATGGATGCCGAACTCGCCACCCTGCAAGCCCGCCGCGATAAAACCCACGCCCTCAAGCAAGGCATGATGCAGGAATTGCTGACTGGAAAAATCAGGTTGATATGAAGCTTTATAAATACTATTCCTATACTGGTGGTCTTGCAGCCATTGATTCCCGGCAATATGGATTTACAGAACCTAATCAATTTAATGACCCGTTTGAAATTACATATTTGCTTGATTCAACCAATGCAGATAGTTTTTTACCTGTAATAAGAGCTATCAAAGATTTAAAGACTCGCGTATGTATACTTTGTTTGACAAAATCACCTATAAATCCATTGATGTGGGCGCACTACGGGGAGTCTCATAAAGGATTCGTGGTTGAGTACGATGTTGATGATGAATTTTTGACTTCCACTAGATATAATATAGTTCCAGTTCAGAATGGTGCTGTAACTTATAAATCAAAAGACCAGTGTATTAGTTTCCCTGATTTTAAGTTCGATGATTTCCACCAGGTTTTTCTTCGCGCTTGTGGTAGCGATGGCGATGAAATAAATAGTTACTCAAAGTTAATTGAATATTTATATTTAACTAAATCAAGAATATGGGATTATGAGGATGAGGTTCGAGTGGTTAAGTTGGTAGATTCATTGTTCGAAGAGACACATGTTTTTCTAGATGACCCTATGCGTTCGTACAAAATTTTGACTAAACCAATAGAGGATAAAATCGGGTACGAATCCGAAAAAAAGCCAGGCCTGAAGCTATTCGATAGACATCAGGCTAAAATTGAATCGATATACATTGGCGTCAATAATTCATTGCTAAAAAACGAAATCAATCTTCGTAAAAAGATATCAACATGGAAATCTCAAGGAATTAAAAATATTTTTCAAGTGAAGCCAAATCTGCTCTCTTGGTCACTCCATCCTGTTTCGTTGGATTCTCTATAAATATGATGTATATTTAGGTTATATATACAAAGCAAAATCTAAAAAATTAACTGTAAAATTCTATGAAAATCACCGAAGAATCCATGCAGGTTTTAGAAGCCCGTATTCCCATGCTGGCACAAGAAGCCTTCCAAAACGCCTACCGCCAAGCCTTGGCCCGTAGCGGAAAAGTCATGCGTGCCGTCAATGGAAAATTGGTAGAAACCCATGCCGATGGCACAGAAACTGTCATTCGCACCCTGCACAGCCCCATTAAAGTCACTGCTGGGGCCAAGTTCAAGCTGAAATCTCGCGTGGTTTCTTTCTAATGACCACCGTACAGCCGCGACTGCGTATGTTTGCCGGGCCTAACGGTTCGGGCAAAAGCACACTCAAAGAAATTCTTAAACCTGAATGGTTGGGTGTGTATATCAATGCCGATGATTTGGAGGCTGAAATCCGTGCCAACGGCTTTGTTTCTTTGCACGATTTTGGTGTGGAGGCTACACAAGCCCAGTTGCGAGATTTTTTTGCAAACTCTACCTTTTTGATAAAAGAGGGATTAACAGAGGATGCACAGAAAATCTATTTCAAGAGCTTTTTAAATCAAATTTCAATAAGTACCGGGATGGCAGCAATATTTCAAAGAAGAAATGAGTTAGATTGAGTCTTAAACCAGCCTACCAAGAGATAGGCTGGTTTCGCAAATTATGAATTCATTGAATCTTCTTCAATTTTATTGTCTAATTTTGCAAGATGATTCCAAGCATATTCGCTATAAACAGCCTGCTCTTCTTCAGTCGCTGTGCTTTTTTATAGTATTGCACTAGCCACACTAAAAACACTCTTAGGGTTAGGGTCACTAAATCAGACTGGGGTTCGGTCAGGGATGCTGCCAAATCATTCAAGAATGGGTCTAGCATTAAAATTTTCTCCTGAAGTGCATAAATCATCAGGGAGCCATCTCCATAAACTCTTGGGCTTGATGGAAGTTTTTTCATTAAGTAATCAAAGTATCTCATTGTTTTATCCTTGTATAAAAATAAGATGTTAGTCCGGAATATTAATAGCCGTGTAGAGAAAGAGTCTCTACCATTTCATTATAAGCCCGTTGTCAACCCCCTAGATTCAGGGTTAAAATGGAAAACCTATGCTCCAACGCCTCTACATCCATAACTTCCGCTGTTTGCAAAATTTCGAGTTCAAACCGGGCGAAGCATCCTCGGCGCTGCTGATTGGCAAAAACGGCAGCGGTAAATCGACTTTAGTGCAGGCGCTCAAAATCTTCCAGGCCATAGGCCGAGGCAGTAACCGCGTCGGACAGTTACTCAAGGCCAGCGATTTTGCTTGGGGCCGCACCGACACCCCGATGCGCTTAGAGTTACAAACGGTGCTGGATGGGCATGTTTTCGCCTACACCTTGGCCTTGGATTTACCCGAGCGCTTCAAGGAGCTGCGCGTCTTGGAAGAAGCCCTGACAGTGGACGGCGAGCCACTCTATGCGCGTGAACTGGCGCAAGTGACCTTGCAACGGCAAAACGCCAGCCAGCCCGAGGCGCGCTTCAACATCGACTGGCACTTAGTCGCCCTGCCGGTAATGCAAGACACCTCCAGCACTACCCCCTTGGGCACCTTCCGCGAGTGGCTGGCCCGTATGGTGCTGCTGGCCCCCATGCCACGCCTGATGCACAGCGAAACCGTGGGCGACACCCTAGAGCCGGTGGAAGATGCCCGCAACCTGGCTGATTGGTTGTCGGGCCTGTTGGCCCATTACCCGGCAGCCTATGCCCCGCTGAGTGCCTACCTGCAACAGGTGATGCCCGATTTACGCGATTTCCGCTTTGAGCGTGCAGGTAAGGAGGCCAAAGAGCTGCTGGTGCGCTTTAAGGTGGGCCAGGCCCAGCACGAGCTGGACTTTGATGCGCTCTCGGATGGCGAAAAATGCTTCTTTCTTTGTGGCGTGGTGCTGGCCGCTAACCAAAGCTATGGCCCGCTGTTTGCTTTCTGGGATGAGCCAGACAACTTCCTATCGCTCAATGAGGTGAGCCACTTTGTTACCGCCCTGCGCCGTGGATTTCACCAAAGTGGTGGGCAAATCTGGATGACCTCGCACAACGAAGAGGCGGTGCGGCGCTTTTCGCACGATAACACCTGGGTGCTGGGGCGTAAAAGCCACTTAGAGCCGACCCTGGTGCGTTCTTTGGCCGAGCTTGGCCCAGAGACCGACCTCATCCAAGCCCTGATTTGCGGGGAGTTGGAGCCATGAGCGTGAATGCCTACCAGTTGCATGTTCTAGTGCTACCCGAAGACGATGCCAACCGGCAAATCGTGAACGGCTTTTTGCTCGACCCCTCGCTTAACGAGCGTGCCATTCAGGTGTTGCCCATTGCTGGGGGCTGGGCTAAGGTGCGTGATGACTTTGTGACCGTGCATGTGCCCCAGTTACGCAAATACCCGAAACGGCATTTGGTGTTGCTGATTGATTTTGACGGCCAAGTGGACGACCGGATGCAGATTTTTCAGAAAGCTTGCCCTGCTGATGTGCGTGAACGGGTGTACCTACTAGGCACCCAAGATGAACCGGAGCCACTGCGCAAGGCTTGTGGCGTCTCACTGGAAAAAATCGGTGAACAACTGGGCCAAGCCTGTGCGGCAGGTGCAGTGGGACTATGGGGACATACCATGCTGGTACACAACCAAGCTGAACTCCAGCGCCTGATTGAAAACGTTAAACCATTTTTGTTCCGTTAGGGGCTTGTCTCATGTCCACCGCTGCTGTTGTCGGCCAAATCGAAAAAGCCACCCAAGCCCGTGTGCTGGCCTTGTTTCAGCAGCGGCTGGGCTACCGCTATCTGGGCCATTGGGCCGAGCGCAATAACAGCAACATCGAGCTGGAGCTGCTCAGGCCGTGGCTGCAGGGCCGTGGCGTGGCAGATACCCTGATTGGCCGCGCCCTGCACGAGTTCACTAAGGTGGCGGATGACAGCAGCAAAAGCCTGTACGACCGCAACAAGGCCGTCTATGAGATGCTGCGTTATGGCATTAAGGTGCAGGCCGGTGCGGGTGAAAACCACGTCACCGTCTGGCTCATCGACTGGCAAAACCCCGAGGCCAACGACTTTGCCGTGGCCGAAGAAGTCACCGTGCAGGGGGCCGACCTGCTCAACGCCGCGAAAGCGGCCACTAAGCGCCCGGATGTGGTGCTGTACGTCAACGGCATCGCTTTGGGGGTGTTGGAACTCAAACGCTCCACGGTTTCGGTGGCCGAAGGTATCCGGCAAAACCTCGACAACCAGAAAAAAGAGTTCATCCAGCCATTTTTTACCACCCTGCAATGGGTCATGGCAGGCAACGACACCGAAGGCCTGCGCTACGCCACCACCGAAACTCCGGAAAAGTACTGGCTGCAATGGATAGAACCCGACGGCCCACAGGCCGCTGAAGCCAACCCGCTCGACCGCCACTTATTACAGGTGTGCAGCAAAGCACGCTTTTTAGAGTTGCTGCACGACTTCATCGTGTTCGATGCTGGAACCAAGAAAGTCTGCCGGCAAAACCAATACTTTGGTACTAAGGCGGCACAAGACTGCATCCGCCGCCGCGAGGGCGGCATCATTTGGCACACCCAAGGCAGTGGCAAGAGCCTGACGATGGTGTGGCTGGCCAAGTGGATACGCGAGAACCGCCCCGGCGCACGGGTGCTCATCATCACCGACCGCACCGAGCTGGACGAACAAATCGAAAAAGTGTTCAAGGGGGTGAACGAGCAGATTTACCGCACCACCAGCGGGACTGACTTGCTGGATAAGCTCAACGATACACAAGAAGGGCTGATGTGTGCGCTGGTACACAAGTTCGGCCGCACCGGAGCCAGTTCATCGAACGAAGGCGAAGCCGCCCAAGCCTTCATCGCCGACCTGAAGAAGTTGCCGGCCCAGTTTCAGGCTAAGGGCGACCTGTATGTGTTTGTCGATGAATGCCACCGCACCCAGTCTGGCGACTTGCACAAGGCCATGAAAACCCTGCTGCCCAGCGCCTTGTTCATCGGCTTTACAGGAACGCCGCTGCTTAAGGCCGATAAGCAAAAAAGCATCGAGGTGTTTGGCCGCTACATCCACACCTACAAATTTGACCAAGCGGTGCGTGAAGGCGTGGTGCTGGATTTGCGCTACGAAGCACGCGACATTGACCAGTCCACCACCTCGCAAGCCAAAATCGACCAATGGTTTGAGGCCAAAACCCAAGGCCTCAACGACATTGCCAAGGCCCAGCTGAAGAAAAAATGGGGAACCATGCAGCGGGTGTTGTCCAGCCAGTCGCGCCTTGAGCAAATCGTGGCCGATATCATGCTGGATATGGCCATCCGGCCCCGCCTGATGGATGGCCACGGCAACGCCATGTTGGTGGCGGGCAGCATCTTTGAAGCCTGCAAGTTCTACGAGCTGTTTGCCAAGACCGAACTCAAGGGCCGGTGCGCCATCGTCACCAGTTACGCCCCCAATGTGGCTGATGCCAAAGGGGAAACTACTGGCGCAGGTGATACCGATAACCTGACCAAGTACCAAATTTACGGCCAAATGCTGTCGGATTGGTTCAATAAGCCCGTGGACAAGGCCATCACCAAGGCCGAGAAGTTCGAGCAAGAGGTCAAAAAGAAATTCATCGACGAACCAGGCCAGATGAAGTTGTTGATTGTGGTGGACAAGCTCCTGACCGGCTTTGATGCCCCATCGGCCACTTACCTCTACATCGACAAACAAATGCGCGACCACGGCCTGTTTCAGGCCATTTGCCGGGTCAACCGCCTCGATGGGGACGATAAGGAATACGGCTACATCGTTGACTACAAAGACCTGTTCAAGCGCCTAGAAAACGCAGTGGAAGACTACACCAGCGGTGCACTCGACGGCTTTGACAAGGCCGACGTGGCCGGCTTGCTGGAAAACCGTCTGGAAAAGGCGCGTGAGCACCTGGAAGATGCCCTAGAAACGGTGCGTGCCCTGTGCGAGACGGTCGCCTTACCACGCGACTCTGCAGCCTACCGCCATTACTTTTGTTGCCAGCAGCCCGGCGATGGCGTACAGCTGAAAGCGAACGAAGCCAAACGCTTGCAGCTCTACAAGCATGTGGCGGCGCTGATACGTGCATTTGCTGCCATAGCCAACGAACTCCAAGCCGCTGGCTACACCAGCACAGAAGCGGCGCGCATCCGCGCCGAGGTAGAGCATTACAGCAAGGTGCGTGACGAAATAAAACTCTCCAGTGGCGACCATATCGACCTCAAGGCCTACGAACCGGCCATGCGACACTTGATTGACACCTATATCCGCGCAGAGGAAAGCGAAAAAATATCTGCCTTTGACGATTTCAACCTGATTGAACTGCTGGTGCAGCGTGGCCCCGAAGCCGTTGCCGCCCTGCCCGAGCGCATGCGCCAGCACCAAGACGCTGTGGCCGAGACGATTGAAAACAACGTGCGCAGGGTCATCATCAATGAAAGCCCGATTGACCCAGCCTACTACGACAAAATGTCCAGCCTGCTGGAGGCCTTAGTCGAGCAAAGGCGCAAAGGCGTGTTGGAGTACAAGGAATACTTGGCCCAAGTGGCAGCATTGTCTCGCCAAGTGCTGCAAGCGCACAGTGCCAGCTTCGGCTTGCCATCCAGCTTGCGAACGGCAGCCCAGAAAGCCCTGTACAACAACCTGTGGCAAAACGAAGCCTTAGCCTTGCAGGTCGATGAGGCGGTGCGTGCCAGTAGCCAAGACAACTGGAAAGCCAACGCCATGAAAACCAAGCTGGTACGTAAAGCCATTCGCGCTGTGCTGGAGCCTGCGCTGGCCACCGGGTTGACTGGCGTGCAAGAGCCTAGTGGCAGCTACGAATTGGAAGCCGAAACCACCCGTATCTTGGAATTGGCCAAACAACAGCATGAATACTGAGCACCGCTCCATCACCGTCAGCGATATCGAGGTACACATAGAGCGTAAAGACATTAAAAATCTGCACCTCGGGGTCTATCCGCCCAATGGCCGGGTGCGCGTAGCCGTGCCGTTGCTTATCAGTGACGAAGCGGTGCGGTTGGCGGTCATTGGCAAGCTGGGCTGGATACGTCGCCAGCAAGCTAAATTTGAGCAGCAGCCGCGCCAATCTGAGCGGCAGATGGTCAATGGTGAAAGCCATTATTTCTTAGGCCAACGGTACCTGTTGCAGGTGCAAGAGCAGCCCGGCAAACAATACGCTGCCCTCAGTGGTAGGCGCTGCTTAAACCTGTTTGTGAACCCTAACCGCAGCACGGCCCAGCGCGAGGCGGTGTTGGCACGCTGGTACCGTCAGCAATTGGCAGAGTTGTTGCCTGCCCTGTTGGCCCAGTGGGAAACAGCGCTTGGGGTGCAGGCCAGCGCTTGGGGCATCAAAAAAATGAAGACCCGTTGGGGTAGCTGCAACACCGTGAGTAAGCGGCTGTGGTTCAACCTGGAGCTGGCCAAAAAGTCGCTGCCATGCCTAGAGTATGTGGTAGTACACGAGCTGGCACATTTGTTAGTACCCAACCACTCGGCGCAGTTCAAGGCCTTGTTAGACCAACACCTGCCCCATTGGAAAAGTCACCGCGCTCTGTTGAACCAGCAGCATCTAGGGCATGAAGATTGGTAACTGAAAAATCGTACTACAAGGGCTTCCCCAGAAGTCAAGCAACACCTGACCGTGGCGGCTTGCGCAGCAAGTCACCATGGAATGTTCTTGGAGGTTGAACACGCGCTACCGCTACCGGCAGCTCTGGCAGAGACTTTGAATACAAGGTGCGGACTGGCTGTACTACAAACGGTCATTGATGCAGCTCAAGTGCTGCGAACCCTGATGAAAGACGCACGCGGGGGCCTCGTTCGCTAATCAAGGATGGTGCTAACCACCTTCGTGCTTTATTCAGGAACACCCCGCGCAGGTCCAACCTTGCTTCATCACTGCAAGCCGTCAAGCGGCGGTAGAAATCAATTCATTTGTTCAGTTGCTGTATGGATTCAAGCGGGCATTGCAAAGCGCTCCCCGAGGGTTAGCGATGCCCAGGCCATACGGGCATTCTTGGCGGCAATAGCCACAATCGCACGCCAGTAGCCACGTCGCTCGGCCAAGGCAACGGCCCAGCGGCTGGTGCTGTCACTTTTGTTTTTGGCCCTGTTTAGAACCGCACGCGCACCCAGTACCAACAACGACCGGATGTAGGAGTCCCCCACTTTGGTGATGTGCCCCAAGCGTGCCTTGCCACCGGAACTGTACTGGCCAGGCACCAAGCCCAGCCAAGCGGCGGGTCGTTGTAGAAAAGGGAATTTAAAGTACATTTAGGCTAAAAAAGGCGGGGGAACAAGTCCAAACCGGGGGAAGAGATGGGGGAACAAAGACCCCGTTTTTGTTCATTGTCATTGGAGAGTTTGAAGCCAGAGCAAGCAACGGAAGTGAAGCTAGAGACTGGTGAGATGAGTCGCAACGGACTGGGTCAACATCATCGGACGGTCTGTGGCTAAGTCCTTGTAACCACAGCGCTGTTACCTGCTAAACGTACTTTAAATTCCCTTTTTTACAGCGCCCCCAACTTGACCGTCCTCAGACGGTGGCTGTGGCATAGCTGCGGCTGGGGTTTTGGGTAGTTCGACCAAAACTCAATTTATACAACACCGCCGCAGAACGCTATAAAACAGTTATTACTGTATTTATGGTAAGTAAAGTATTGCCTTATAAGAGGTTGACTGCGACGTCACCACCATCCTCAGCTGGGTGCACCATGCTGGCAAAGGCCACTGCCTAGTTTGCTAACAACGCGGGGCAAGGCCAGTCAGAGGCAGTGCAGCACACTGACCGACTTCCCATGTTGGGCGGTGTGTATCAGGTTCTGACTTATTTAATTCCCCGAGCGAAGAAGGCCGATGCCCGTCTCAACAGGTAGTTGTAGGGACTTGCATTTGAAAAGCGTCAGGCCTGCATTCAGCGCATTTCTGGGCCAACATTAACTGCGTCTATCAGCGCCCTCAGGCCAGCATTAAGTGCAACTGAACTTGCGTTTGACGGCGCAGGCCTGCATTGCATGGCCGCCGGCCAACATTAAGTGCAACTACCGAGCCTTCACCAACCCGCCTTGAACGCCTCCTTTAAATCGGCAGTCCAGCCATCTGAAGCTCTGCACGCAGCTCGGCTGTGCGTGTGGGATCGAGCTGGTTGGCGAACAGGGCTTTGATTTCAGCCGGCTTGGCGTTGAA
>NZ_FOGD01000010.1 GCF_900111115.1 Giesbergeria anulus | reverse complement strand
ACTCTTTCGAGTTTTACTCATTCAGAAATTGAAGTGAACTTCACTTCTTCATGAGCGTTTGTAGTGCAAGCACTAGTTCCAAAGAACTTGGCAATCGCATATTCAAACGCCCACGCTTATCGGCTGTATATTTTTAAAGTTCCAACAGATTAAACCGAAGTCTTTTTCTGTCTAGCTCGCTACGATCAGCGAAGCCTTGAATTATAACAGGACTTTTTATTTCCTGTCAAACTGTGGGGGATTTAACATCAACCAACAATCTGAAATTCTTACCGCTACCCAACAACACAACTTCTATTTAGAAGCAACATCACCGAGCAGCGAAGCCTTGAATTCTACACCGGTTTTTGCCACTATGGCAAAAGTTGTGCAAAAAAGATGCTTTCTTAGTTACGGACTGGTTTGGAGTGTGCCACATCGGCACAGCACGTCACTGGGAAACCCGCTGGGCAAGGCGCGCCACTGGCAGCCTGTGCGCAGCAGATAGTTTTCGTACAAGAGCCGACCTAGCACCATCAGTACACTCGCTACCACAACCAAATAAGCTCCGGCCAGATGCTTTATTGCGAATAGGACGGGGACTCGAATACCGGGGAACATCATCATGGAATGTGGACTCCCCAATTAAAGTATGCCAAATTGGCTCTCTCCACCTTTGCGCTAAACAGCAGCGCCTTGCAATGAAGGTATGACCATTTCAGACAAGCAACATGCTTGCCCGTCGGTGCTGGCGGTGGTGGCTTGGCACCCGCAGGCTCCCACCAAACCAGCCTTGGGAGCACCATGCAATGGCTGCGGACTGTGTTGTCTGACTGCACCGTGTCCACTGGGCATGTGGGTGTCGCGGCGGCGCACTGGTGCCTGTAAGGCACTGCTGTGGAGCGATAGCCAACAGCGTTATCTGTGCGGCTTGCTGGCAAACCCAGAACAAATCACCGGATGGCATCACCCTTGGCTGCTGCGCTGGTGCAGCCAACGGGCACAGCGCTGGATTGCCGCTGGCACGGGTTGTGACGCTAACCTTGAATGGGAGAAGTTGCCGCCCACAGACTGAATGGAACTAAAAGTAACAGGGGCAACCAACCCCAACAACAACGCTGTAAAAGCTACCAACAGATGAAAAACAGGTGTTAATCCACGCGATAGAGTGGTGGCTTCTGCGTTTACCATGCTTAAGCATTGGGTACTGACAATCGCGCCCCTACCAAAGGAGAGACCAGATGACATTCATGCCATGGAGTGATGCAATTGCTGTGGGTATCAAGGAGGTGGACGAGCAACACCGGGTACTGGTGGATTTGATCAATGAGCTGCACGATGCCCTGACGGCAGAGACGCTAGACCGGGGGGCGATTGGCCATGTGCTGGAGGGGCTGATGGACTACACCATGAACCACTTCATCATGGAAGAAGAGTGGTTTGAGCGCCACAACTACCCCGATCTCTTAGAACACGAGGCGATGCACAACCACTTTACCAGCACCATCATGAGCGCCCTGACCGATTTTGAGGACGGGCAGCACCTGCCTTATGAGCTGATGGAGTTTTTAAAGCACTGGCTGCTGGAACACATCATGCGCACCGACAAGACCTACGTGCCTTTTTTGCAAGCCCACGGCATTACTTGAGTGCGCGCACCACTGCAGGTGCGGTGGCGCGATTCTTTTTTTGTAAAAAGACGCGCAGCTCTCTGTCGTTGCGACGAATGTGCAAGGACAGCCAGTCGCGCAGGGTGGTAGATAACTGAGAGGCTACTGTCATGCTGCCTTCGCGGTGTTTGCGCTGCAGCTCGTGCAGTTGGGCCACAAACAGTACGTGGGTGTGTTTGTGCCGTTCTAGGTCGGGAAACTGGGCCAAGGCCATTTCGTGCTCTTCATGGCGCAGGTGCTCTTCGGTATCGGCAATGACCCGCTCTAGCAGCTGCCCCACAATCTCGTTGCCTCGACCGTCGATAGTGGCGGTGTGCAGTGCATTGACTTGATCGACCAATTTTCGATGGTCTTGGTCAATGGTTCCATTGTCGATGACCATGTCATCAGCCCAAACAAAATAAGCCATTTTTTTCTCCTTGGGTATCTGTGTCGAATGGCCTACGAAAGTGCCATTCGGTTGGTATGGCACGGCACGCCATGACCCATTACACTTCTAGCAGCATGGGGAGTTTTTCTAACAACGCATCACGCAGCACATAAATGTCAGGGAGACGCTCTAGCACTATTTCTTCCTGGCCTTGGTGTTTGAGCGCTACCAAAGCTTCGGCCTGAGCGTGGATTTTTTGGTGCAACTGCTCAATTTTTTCCAACATAGCGTTGTCCGCATGACGCTTGCGCCCGCCCTCGTGTTGCAACCAGTGGCTAAAGCGGCAGTTTTGCAAATCTAACACGGGCGCGGTAGAACGCTCACCGCGCAGGTAGCTAGTGATGCCTGTCACCCATGCGCGGTGCTCAACCATCGCAAACAACAGTGGTAAATCGTCGCGCTGGGCGTGCGGCAGATGAAGCCAAGAAGGCTCAGGGCGCCATGTAGCTAGCCAGTTTGGCATCTCGGTTGCAGGCATAGGCCTGGCAATGGCGTAGCCTTGGCCCCACTCACAACCCAAGCGCAGCAACATCACCCCGTGCGCCACGGTCTCAACCCCTTCGGCAATCACTTGGCGCCGAAATACCCGTGCCAACCCCAACACGCCTTCGAGAATCGCCATGTCATCGGGATCATCGAGCATGTCACGAACGAAACTTTGGTCAATTTTGAGCAGTTTGGCCGGTAGGCGGCGCAGATAGGTCAAGGATGAGTAGCCGGTGCCAAAGTCGTCCAAAGCAAAGCCTACTCCCATCTCGTGGCAGGCGTCCATCAAGCGCGAGATGCCCGGAATATCGTCCAGCGCATTGGTTTCTAGCACCTCTAACTCTAAGTCACCGGCACCGATATGGGGATGCAGGGCCAACAAGTGGCGCAGCCGGGTGACAAAATCGGGCTGCTGCAATTGGCGTGCGTCCATATTGACACTGACCGGAAGGCTTAATCCCTGTGCCTTCCATGTCTCAATTTGGGCCATGGCTGTCTCTAGCACCCATTCGCCCATTTGCACCGCAAGCTCATCGCTCTCTAAGGCGGGCAAAAAGGCTGCTGGTGCCAGCACGCCACGCTCAGGGTGCAGCCAGCGAATCAGGGCCTCGGCCCCCACCACCTCGCCGGTACGCATGTTTACCTTGGGTTGGTAATACAGCGCAAACTCGTCTTTTTGCAGGGCTTGACGGATGTTTTCTAGGCCCTCATGGTGTCCACGCAGGTGGCGATCTTGCTCGGCATCAAAGACATGGTAGCGGTTTTTGCCCGTCACCTTGGCTTGGTACATGGCTTGGTCAGCTTGGCGCAAAAGTTGATCGGCATCGACCTCTTCAGACTGCGGAAAGAACGCCACACCCACGCTGGCAGACACTTGTAGTGCGACACCATCGGTCAACACGGGCTGGGCTGCGGCGATCAGCAAGCGATCGAGCACCACGCCAGCGGCCTCGTGCTGTGACAAACCAGCCAACACCGCCACAAACTCGTCACCGCCAATACGGGCAATGGTGTCACCATCACGCAGGGCGTGCTGCATACGTACCGCCAACTCGATCAGCAGCTTATCGCCCATTGCGTGACCATAGGTGTCATTGATAGCTTTAAACCCATCCAAATCCAAAAACACCACTGCTAGTTTTTTAGCATAACGCCCGGCCTGCACTATCGCTTGGCGCAAGCGGTCGGCCAGTAGCACACGGTTGGGCAGGCCTGTCAAGGCGTCGTAGTGGGCGATGTGCTCTAGACGTTTTTCGTTTTCTTTTTGCTGTGAGATATCTGAAAACAGCGCCACATAGCGCAGCACCTTGGCGTGAACATCACACACTGCGCTGATGGTGAGCATTTCGGCATAGACCTCACCACTTTTGCGCCGGTTCCAGATTTCACCTGTCCAGCGCCCTTTGTCTGACAGCTCGGCCCACATGTTGGCATAAAAATCAGCACCTTGCCGCCCAGAACTGAGCATGTTGGAGTTCTTACCAATCACTTCATCGCGGCGGTAGCCCGTAATGCGTGAAAAAGCCGCATTGACCTCAATCATGTCGCCTTGCGGTGAGGTAATCATGATGCCCTCGCGGGCATGGCTAAAGACGCTGGCCGCCAATTTGAGCTGCTCTTGGGCAGCGTTTTTCTGGGTAACGTCGGTGATGGTGCCAACGTAGTGGCGCAACTGGTGGGCGGCGTCTTTCACGGCGTTGATGCGCAGCAAAACAGTGTAAAGGTGACCCTGTTTGTGTCGATTAAAAATCTCTCCTTCCCAATGACCATAACGCAGCAAGGTGGCCCACATCTGGGCATAAAACGTGCTGTCTTGGACTCCCGACGCCATAAAACGTGGATTGAGGTTTAATGCTTCGGCAGTGCTATAGCCCGTCACGCGCTCAAAGGCGGGATTGACCGACAGGATATGGGCGTCGGGAGTCGTGATGATGATGGCATCGGAACTGCTCTCGAACACACTGGCGGCCAAACTGCGTTCTTCGTCTAGTTGCGCCTGCTGTTGGGCCAGACGTTGTTGCCGACGTAACGCAGCAAAGCCGACCACGGCCAATGCCAACAAACTAGGCACAAAAATACCGGCCAAACGCCGCGCCTCAGTGGCCCATTGGGCTAAAACGGCATCGCGATCTATCTGTGCAGCCACCACAATCGGAAAACGGCTGGAGACCCGGTAAGCGGTCAACACTTGTTGCCCAGTGGGCAGTTGTTGCTCTAGCACCCCTTGTTCGTGACGGGCAATGCCTTGGGCAAAATGACCAGCAGCACCTGCGGTTCCGGCACGTTCGTGGGGAGAGGCCGACATCAGCAGCACATCGTCGTAACGCAGCCACTGCACATAGCCGTGCTCAGACTCCATTAAGTTGCTGGCGTAGTTAATGAAGTAATCGGGGTTGATGGCCGTGAGCAGCCACTGCGTTTTTTCTGTGCCCGACAGCCTGCGCAGTACCGGCACCAAGTGAGGCTCGGTGGGCGATAGGGCTGCCGCTTGGGTGGCGATGGAGGCCGACACAAAATCGCGACCCTGCCAAGGGTTGCCAATGCGCAAAATGGGGGCCTCAGGGTTGTGCGACGGGTAAAAACCCTGCAAATCAATCACCATGCCGATATTGGCCGGGTTGGAGCTGTCGAGCACCTGCCCATGCTCATCCAGCACAGCGATAGAGCGCAGATAGGGCATAGGCCGCAGCAGCTCACGCAAGCGCGGGCCTAAATCTTTGGGCCCAATGCCGTTCTTGTACAGCGGATTGATATTTTCGGCAGCAAAATCAATCAGCTGCATAGTTTGTGTCAGATGCTCTTCAAAGTGACGGGCATGGATGACAGCTTGCGCCAAGCCGTTGCTCAGTGCATCTTCACGCAAGCGCCAAAGCGTAAAGCCCAGCGCTGATAACCAACCAATTGCAAGAACTACCGCTGAGAGCACCCACAAAACATGGCGTCGTTTGACCTCAGAAGACAGCATAAAAAGATAAATTGAGGAAACAACACAGCAGGCACTCTGTGCTTGCTACTTATTTGGCAACCACAATAGGCTCGAGTCCGTGGCGTTGGGCATTGGCGCGCAAACGACCATCACGTTTCATATCAGCCAGCACCTGCTCAACGCGCACATGCAAACGACTGTCGTGGGGGTGCATGGCCCATGCATAGGGTGTGATGTGAAAAGTGCTGTTGGGTGATACCAGCCGTGCCCAATCGCTGCGGTCGAGCATACGGCGGCTGAAGGGGTAGTCGGTCATAAACACGTCAGCCCGGCCCGATTGCACCTCTTGCTCGCGCGCCGCCGGGGTATCGACCACGCGCAACTGGGCCCATTGCAGCCGCTCTTTCATGATCGGCTCGTGCAGTGTGCCCTTGGCTACCACTACCACCGTGCCAGGCTTGTCAATATCAGCCCACGCTTGGATGCGTCGGTTGGTTTTGGTGGTGATGGCGTAGATGTCGCTGGCCAAGTGCGGCTGGGTAAAGTGCAGTTTTTCTTGGCGGGCTGGCGTGATGCCGATGGCAAACATGGCGATGTCGCAACGGTCTTGGGTCACATCTTCGACTAAAGTGGCAAACGAGCTGTCAACAAACTCGGCCTTGGCACCCAGTGCCTTGGCCAAATCGTGCGCATTGTCGATATCTATGCCGGAGAGCAGTTGCGTTTTGGGGTTGCGAAATGAGATGCCGTAGTAGTCAGGCCAAATGCACACCCGCAACGTTTGGCTGGCCTGAATGCGCTGCAAACGGCTGGGTTCGTCGGCAGCTTGGCTGTGCAGGGCAAAAACCCCCGCTAAACACAGAGCGGTGAAGGAAAAACAGCGCTTCATGGTACAAATTTACGCAAAAAAATCAAAAGCACCAAGTTCAGCTGCCTTGTAGCACCAGCGCTCTGGAGGAAGCACCATGTGCATCTCCTAGGCGAAAAACGCTGGCCGTTTGCACCAGGGTGTGCGCCTGTTGCTCCAGTGCTTGGGCAGCAGCGGCAGCCTCTTCAACCAAAGCTGCATTTTGCTGCGTGACTTGGTCCATCTGCAACATGGCTTGGTTGATTTGCTCAATGCCTTCGGTCTGGTCTTGGCTGGCGGTACCGATTTCCCCCATGATGTCAGCCACTCGACGCACGCTGACGACAATTTCATCCATCGTGCTGCCTGCTTGCTCTACGAGCGAACAACCGGCACTGACGTTGCCCACCGACGCATCAATCAGGTCCTTGATTTCTTTGGCTGCGGCGGCACTGCGCCCAGCCAAGGCGCGCACCTCAGAGGCGACTACCGCAAAACCGCGCCCCTGCTCACCAGCACGCGCCGCTTCTACCGCTGCGTTGAGCGCCAAAATGTTGGTTTGAAACGCGATGCCATCAATGACACTGATGATGTCGGCAATTTTGCGCGAGGAGGTATTGATCGCTTCCATGGTGTGTACCACTTCAGACACCACATGGCCCCCCCTGACCGCCACTTGCGCTGCCGATTCGGCTAGGGCGTTGGCATGTTTACCGCTATCAAAGTTTTGTTTAACGGTGTTGGCCAACTCTTGCATGGAGGCTGCGGTTTGCTGCAAAGCGCTGGCTTGCTCTTCGGTGCGTGAGGACAGGTCTTGGTTACCAGCCGCAATCTGCCCAGTGGCGGTGGCTATGGTGTCGCTGCCGCTGCGCACCTGCGTGACGATACGGGCCAAACCGGCGTTCATATCTTGCAGGGCTTGCAGCAATTGGCCGGTTTCGTCGGTGGAATGGACGTGAATATGGCTGGTTAAATCACCGGCTGCCACGGCCCGTGCCACTTCCACTGCGCTGCGCAGGGGGGTGGTGATGGAGCGCGTAATCCACAGGGCCAGCACGATGGCACTGAACAACCCACAGCCACCGATTATGAGCAGTAACACACGCCCGGCATGAGCTTGCTCACGGGCAATGGCACCGCTTTTGACCACTTGGCGCTGCTCTAGTTTGGCCAGTGCATCAACACGCTGCTGCACGGTATTGAGCTCAGGCAGTGTGTGAGTATTCATCTCTAGCGCGGCTTCTTCTAGCTGTCCAGCATCGACCAGCGCATTGAGCTTGGCCTGCGAGGTCACGTAGCGGCTCCGCGCCTGCTCGGCCTCGGCTAGCAGGGCCTTGGCTTCGGGCAACTCGACCAAGGTTTGCAGGGTTTTGAAAGCCTCTACAAACGTATTGCGGGCGGCCACAATCTCGGCGCGCATCTTGGCGCGGTGGGTGGCATCAGGAGCAGTCACGATCTCGATGGTGCGCCGGGTATTTGCCAAAGCGATAGTGCTCAGGGTGTTGGCTGCATCGGCCTTAACCCAATCGACTTCGATCAGTTGGCTGTTGGCATCAGCCACATCGGTAAGACAATGCAAACTGACCAGCACCATGCACAGCATCATGGCAATGAGTAGACCAAATCCGAGCGCCAGACGGGTGCCAATCAAGAGGCTGCGCCTTGGTGGCGGGGACATAGGTAACATACAAGCTTCCTTCAAAAAGGTCAAACAGAAAATTGAAAGACACAGAGAGCTCGCATTTTTGCATTACCAGACGAGATTGCCCCGATCTCTACCCACAGCAAATCTGATCCAGCGCACAAAGGTTGCCGATTTAAAGCCCCCGGCCCTTGACCAATGCCATGATTTGGGCAACATCGAGCGTGGTGGCTTTTTGCTGCATCTGCGGCAGATACTGAGTTTGCAGTTGTTTGGCGGGGGCCAGCAGGTCTTGGTAACTTGAACGCAGCACACTGGTGCTCATGCTGCGCCCACCGGCGTAGTAACGCTTGGCCAGTTGCCCCAAGGCGTAAGTAGTGGCAAACGAGAAGGCCATGCCGGTGGCGGTGCCACCGAGTTTGCCCGCTGTTTTTCCCAGAGCTTTGCCCAACATGCCACCAATGAGCTTGCGGCCAAACTGCTCCAGATACTGCGACGTGAGGCCGACCCCAGCGGCGGCAATGAATTCTTTGATATGGCCGGTATCTAACTCCACGCCATGCGCCTTGCCGATGGCGTAAACCATTTTTATCTGCAACGGGATAATAGCCATCGAGGCCCAAGACTGGGGCAATAGCTCTAGCGCGCCATTAAGGATGGCGTAGTTGAGGATGCTCTTATCCAGCTCGGCCTCTAGTGGCGGCTGGGCGGTAGCGGGCACAGGTGCGGGGGCTGCAACCATAGCTGCCGTGGTAGCCACAGCGGTAGCAGCGGCTGCCGGTGCGCCCCACTGTGCAAACAAGCCTGCTCCGGGCAAAGGGGTGCTGGCAGGTGCAGGGGCTACTGCGGGCACCGACGCAGCCCAAGCCGCTACCGTATTGGCTTGTGCTTCAAACACCTGCACCGCCTCAGTAGACAGACCACATTGGCGGCGCAAATCGGCCAAAAACAGGCGCTCTGGCTCACTTTGGCTGCCATCGGCATCACAAACGCACACCGCCATCTCGTAGGCTAGCTGGCGATGGGCCGGATCGCTTAACGCTTGCACAGCACCCGCCACCGACACCCGGCGCAATAGCACATCTTGGTACAAGGAGGTGAGTGGGTAGCCACCTTGGGCATCACAGAGAGATTCGGCCATCTGGCGAATGGTTTCGCGCTCAGTTTCGGCCTTGTGCCCATCGGCAAAGGCAGCGTACAGGGCAATGGTGAGCAAGGCACGCTGTTGTTCGAGATTCATGGCAAAACTCCTGTAGCGGTGGAACGGGTAGGGTGAACATCATGGCAGCAGACGCTCCATGCGTGGTTTCTGAATGTCTGCTCAGAGTACGGGGTCTCGGTAGCAGTTCCGCTAGGCCGCGCAAGAACGCATCACAGCCGGTAGCGATAATGTGGCCCATGCCAAACCGCTGGAAACCCAATGTCACCGTGGCCGCCATCATTGAGCGCGACGGGAAATTCATGCTGATCGAGGAAAACACCGCCGATGGTCTGCGCCTGAACAACCCTGCTGGGCATTTAGACCCCGGAGAATCACCTGTGGCAGCCTGCGCTCGCGAGGTGCTGGAAGAGACGGCCTACGACTTCACGCCAACCGGGCTGGTGGGGGTGTATCTCAACCGTTTTACCCGCACCCGTACCGGGCATGACATTACTTACCTGCGCTTTGCCTTTTGTGGCACTCTAGGAGAACACTATCCTGAGCGCCCGTTAGACGACGGCATCATCGGCCCGGTTTGGCTAACACTCGAAGAACTGCGCGCTAGCACAGAACGCCACCGCAGCCCGCTGGTGCTGCGGTGTATTGAAGACTACTTGGCAGGCCAGCGCCACCCTATAGAGCTAATCCACACCGATGCCAGCGTAGCGCAAGCGGCAAGGTAACTTCACTGGGTGGGTGCAGGCAACATTGCGTGCCTGCACCCAAAGCGTTGGCTACGCTATTAATTTGCTGTGATCTTGCGCTCTTTGATGATCGCTGCCCAGTTGTTCGACTCCTTTTTCATAAAGGCAACGAGCTCGGCACGTGTGGTAGGTTGGGGTGTCAAGCCGTGCTTGTTCAGTGCCTCTTTCACGCGGGGATCATTGAGTACCTGCACGATCTCTTTGTTCCAGCGTTCGAGCAAGGGTACAGGCGTTTTGCTTGGAGCCACGAAGGCGAACCAGTTCAGTGCCTCAAAGCCTGGGAAGCCGGATTCAGCCACCGTGGGAATATTGGGCATGTAGGCTGGGCGTGTCAGGCCCGTGGTGGCCAGCGGAATCAAATTGCCTGTATCGATATGCGTCATAGCCGTGGGCGGCGCAGCAAAATAGGAAGTGATGCGTCCGCCCAGCAGGTCTTGCAGCGCCGGCGCGCCGCCCTTGTAGGGCACATGGGTCATGTCAACGCCCGCGCGCTGGTTGAACAGTTCACCCGCTAGGTGCGAAGCAGAGCCTGCGCCGGTGGAAGCAAAGTCCACGCTGCCAGGCTTATTTTTGGACAAAGCGATAAATTCAGCCAGGTTTTTCACCCCAGCACCCTTGTGTACCACCAGTACATTGGGGAAGTTCACCGCACCCGAGATGGCCGCCAAATCCTTGAATGGATCGTAGGGCAGTTTCATCAGGTGTGGAGCAATAGTCAGCGGGCCCACTGAGCCGAACAGTAGCACCGAACCGTCAGCCGCCGCATTGGCCACGAACTGGTGGGCAATGTTGCCGCCAGCGCCGCCCTTGTTCTCTACTATCACCGACTGACCAATGTTCTCACCCAGCTTCTTCGCGATCAGACGCGCGGCAGCATCAGAAGCTCCCCCAGCGGGAAAACCAACGACCAGCGTGACTGGTTTTTTGGGCGGAAAGTCTTGGGCGCTAGCCATACCAGTCAGTAGCAAGCTAGATCCGACCAGCGCGCTGGCAAGCAACAGGCGTTTGTTCATGGAAAAAGTCTCCTCGTTGTCATGTTGTGGTAAGAAAAAAAACGTACATTATGCAAGCACTCAATCAGCACTAAGCCCGATAGGGTTGGGCTGGCGCTTTTCTACAGCATAGCGCAACAGTGAGGCGGTACGGAAAATACCGTGGGCAAACTTGCCGTAGGGCAGCGTGGCAAACAACGCCATCACCGCACCCAGATGCAGACACAACAGCAACGCCAGAGCGGGCGTACCACGACCTAGCCACAACGCCAAGCCGCTGGCACTGGTAAGAAACAGCAGGGCAATGAAGCCCCGATCCATGGGCTTTTGCGCGGCATCACCGTGCAGTGGGTGGCGGCGCAGGCTCAGGTACCACAGGCCGACTGTGCCCACCAGCAGGCTCATGCCGCCCGCCACGCCCAGCAGTTTGGGCAGGCTTGGCAGTTCGTAAGGCGCAGGCTGGTCGAACAGATAGTGGTAGAGCGTGGCCACGCTGGTGGCTGCAAAGCACAACAAAAAGCCATAGAACGTGAAGTGGTGAAAGCGCCGACGCGACAGGGTGTAGGCGTCATCTTCGTTGTGACAGCCATCGCCGTGGCCGCCATCTAGGTATTTGAGGCGCAGCACCGCATCGGCAGCCTCCGCAGTGGCAGGTGCGCTCACGTCCACACCGCTGGTCACGGGCTTAATGTTCTTCCAGAACCGGCGCACTCCCATGCCCAGCGCCAGCACCACAAACAAAAACACCGGCGCAAACAGGCCCACTAGCAGGTTGTGCGGGAAGAGGTGGTAGAAGTTGCCACCCAGGTCAGCGCCCCACAGCGCACCCAAGCCGCCGCCTTGCAGCACAGCGCCCAGCACCAGAAACAGCGTCAATGCAGCCACCAAGGCCAGCGACAGCGTAAGCCCCTGGCGCTGGTAGAGCTGGCCCAGCGCGGGCGGCCAGGCGTAGTCGGCATAGGTTTGGCCACGCACCTGGGCCATGGCCTGGGGCACGTTGACGGCAAACTCGTGCGGCGGCGCATACTGGCAGGCGTGCAAGCAGGCACCGCAGTTGTGGCACAGATTGGCCAGAAAGTGGATGTCGGCCTTGCCAAATTCTAGCCGCCGCGTCATGGCCGGAAATACGGCGCAAAAGCCCTCGCAATAGCGACAAGCGTTGCAGATTTGCATCTGGCGGGCCACCTCGGTTTCGGGGGCGGACAGCACGATCTCGCCGTTGGCTAGTGCCTGGGCGTCGCGCGTCAGGGCTTCAAGCGTTTGCATTTTGGACTCCTGGTGTGGTTGCTTCTTTTTCAAAAGCCAATGGCGATTGCTTTGCAAAATCTTGAGGCTGTTTTGATGCCAAAGCGGCTTGGGTGCCCGCAATGCGGCCAAACGCCGTGCCAATGCTCATGCCCACGCCCGCCGTGTAGCCTTTGCCCAACACATTGCCAGCCATCATTTCGCCCGCCACAAACAGGTTGCGGCTGGGCACGTTGTTGAAGCGCACGGCCGCTGTGTCGTCGGTGTGCAGGCCCAGGTAGGTGAAGGTGACGCCGGGCTTGAGCGCATAGCCGTAGAACGGCCCCGTATCGATAGGCCGCGCCCAATGCGTTTTGGCGGGCGTGACGCCTTCGGTATGGCAGTTGTCCAGCGCTGTGTGGTTAAAGGTGCCCATGCGGCAGGCGGCGTTGTAAGCATTGAGCGTGCGCATGAAGGTGTCCACCGGCAGGCCGAGTTTTTGCGCCAGCTCGGGCAGGCTGTCGGCTTTCACGCCCGGAAACACCGGCGGCATGAAGCGGCCAATAGCCTTGCTGTCGATGATCGAGTACCCAATCTGCCCCGGTTGCTGCGCCACCAAGCGACCCCAAATCGCGTAGCGCTTGGGCCAAAAGTCTTCGCCCTCGTCGTAAAAGCGCTCGGCCTCACGGTTGACCACCACCCCCAATGAGACGCAGTCGATGCGCGTGCAGATACCGCCGTCAAACAAAGGCGCACGCGCGTCGATGGCCACCATGTGTGCCTGCGTCGGGTCACCGATACGGTCGGCACCGTGGTCATCGAGCAGGTGTTTGAGCAGCACGCCCTTGTTGTAGGCCGTGCCACGGATCAGGAAGTTATCAGACGGCCACTCACCGCGCTCGTTCTGGCCCCAAGCCTCGCGCAGCCACTCGCGGTTGGATTCAAAGCCGCCCGCCGCCAGCACACAGGCTTTGGCGGTGATACGCTGGCCGTTGCAGTGCGCGGCCACAAAACGGCCCTGCTCAATCTCGATGCGCTCCACTGGCGATTCGTAGCGGATCTGCACGCCCAAGCGTTCTGCGCTGCGGTAATAGGCGTTGACCAGCGCCTTGCCCCCACCCATGAAAAAAGCGTTGGTGCGCGCCACGTGCAAGGTGCCCGCCAGTGCAGGTTGAAAGTGCACGCCGTGGCGGCGCATCCACGGTCGGCAGGTGGCGGATTCGCGGATCACTAGGCGCGCCAAGTGTTCGTTGGTCAACCCGCCAGTCACCTTGAGCAGATCCTGCCAAAACTCTTCCTCAGGGTAGGTATCGACCAGCACGTCCTGCGGCGCATCGTGCATGCAGCGCAGGTTGCGCGTGTGGGCCGAGTTGCCGCCGCGCCAGGCGCGCGGGGCCGATTCCAGCAGCAGTACGCTGGCGCCCGCCTCGTGCGCCATCAGCGCTGCGCACAGTGCGGCGTTGCCGCCGCCGATGACGAGCACATCGACTGCCGGGTGTTCTGCGGTGGTTGGATGATTTGGCACAGTGGTTTCCATTAGTGGGTGTGATGACACTGTAGGAGTTTCACCCCAGTGTGGGCAGGCCCGAAAGTGCAAGGGGCCATCACTTATCGTGATGGCTTGACGCCGTTTGGGCCTACGCTAGCGTAGCGCCCACCCAGGCGCCCGATTGCACCAGCGTCCGCGCGCAGTCCGCCAGCACCACGCGCGCGGCCAGGGCAGCGGGTGAGAGCTCATCGTCCGACACGCTGCACAGTGCCGCAGGGCGGCTGGCCGGGGCATCAGACAGCTCGACCAGACCAAAACGCTCGTTGGCGTCGGGATAGCGCCCCACGGCGGCCCAGGGTTGCAGGGTGCTGCCCAGGCCTGCGTTCACTGCGTCCATCAGCATGGCCAGTGAATCGATTTCCATCGCGACATGCGGCAGCAACTTCGCTGCGGCAAAGGCGGCGTCGATGCGGCTGCGCAATCCGTGGGGGCCGGTGGGCAGGATCAGTGGCTCAGCCTGGAGTTGCACCAGACGCAGCCGCCTGGGTAGCGTGGCTGGCAAGGTGCTGGCACCGCCATGGGCGCTGCGGATGAGGAACAGCCGCTCGTCCAGCAGGGGCAGCACACTCCAGCGGCGCGCGGGCTGGGTGTCGAACAGCACGGCCAGGTCCAGCTGACGCGCGTTGAGCATGTTAGAGAGGTGGCCCGACAGGCTCTCAACCATGTGCAGCCGCACGTCGGGATAACGTTCGCGCATGGCCCGCATCAGTGGTACACCCAGCACCGATGCCGTGGTGGGCGCCAAGCCCACGCTCACAGTGCCCGACAGACGCGCCTGCTGCGCCGCGCGGGCCGCCTGCTCGGCATGGCGCAGGGTGAGCTGGGCTTCTCGAAAGAACGCCAGCCCCGCTTCGGTGGGCACGGTGCCCTTGCTGGTGCGCTGTAGCAGCCGCGTGCTCAGTTCACCTTCCAATCGGCTGATCTGCTGGCTCAGGGCCGACTGCACCATGTTCAAGTCCAGCGCCGCACGGCCCATGGAGCCGAGTTCAACGATGCGGACGAAGTAGCGAAGCTGGCGCAGTTCCATAGGGCGATGGTCGCACAGTCCCACCAGTGCCTGTGCGATTGCCCACTACGCCTTTGCCAGAGAGCCAGCTCGTCAGAACGAGTGCACCACTCCGGCCGATATGCCTGTGGCGTGGGCCTTGTTGGCAGCGCCTTGGAAACCATTGCGCCAGTGGGTGTTGTCTAGCTCGGCATAGACCTTGGTGCGGCGCGAAAGCTTGTATTCGGCAAAAGCTACCAGCCGGCCATAGCCGTCGTTGGTGGCCCCCGTGCGGGAGCGGTCTATCTTGTAGTAGGCCGCTGTCAGATCGAACAGGGGCGTGACGGACCAGGTGGTACCTGCCGAGAGCACGCGCTGCACCGTGTGCTTGCCCACGGCTGTTTCGGCCTCGCTGCGCGCAGCATTGGCTGCAAGGCGCACCTTGTCCCACTGGTAGGCAGCGCCCAGAGTAGTTCCGTCCAGCGTGCGCTGATTGACGTCCTTGAAGCGCTGGAACGCGCCAGAGACCGTAAAACCACCGGCGGCATAAGCCAGGCCCACCCCTCGCGAGGACAGTGCCGATGTTTGTTTATCCACTTCACCAATGCCCCACATGGCTCGTGCGGTGAAGCCGCCAAATTGCCCCGTGTACTTGATCGCGTTGTCCAGCCGATACGAGCCCGACGTGGCCCCCGAGTTACCGAATTCGATGCCCAAGCCATGTCGGCTGAGCGCGGCCACGCCGATGCTGGGGTTGAAGCTGGCAAAGCGCATGCCCAGCGGGTCTACGGGCGAGATGGCATCGGCCAGTGTGGTGGTCTGGCGCCCCAGGGCCAGTGTGCCCCAGCCGCCTTGCAGACCCAACCAAGATGCACGGTCAAAGTATTTGCTGGCACTGACAGACGCGCCAGTTTTGGCGTTCAGTCCGCTCTCAAACTGGAACAGCACCTTGGCCCCTCCCAGGTCTTCGCTTCCGCGAAGCCCCCAGCGGCTGGTCGTGTGGATGCCACTGTCCATGCTGTTTGTCGACTTGGATGCGGGTGCATTAGAGGCCGTAAGACCGCTGCCATACCGCAGTCCCAGGTCCACAGTGCCGTACAGCGTGACGCTACTGGTTTGCGCTGCCACGCAGGTGCTGGCTAACGTGACGCAAAGCGCTCCTATTCTTCTTTTCATGGATGTCTCGTGTTTTGTTGATTTCTGAAAGTGGGTGCAAGGGCTTTCCAGTGCCTCAATCAGATGTGAGCTGGGCCTTCTGCACCACGCCCTTCCACTTGGCGATCTCCTTGCGCACAGTCAGGGCCAATTGCTCAGGTGTGCTGGTATCCACCACGGCACCTTGTTCTTCAATGCGCCGTGCCACTTCCTTGTCAGCCAGGGCGGTGTTGAGCACTTTGTTGAGCTGATCGACCACGGGCTTAGGCGTTTTGCCGGTCGCAAACAGGGCGTACCACTGCGTGATCTCGACGCCTTTCACGCCGGCCTCTTCAAGCGTGGGCACATCGGGCAACAGCGATGAACGCTTGGGGCCTGCCAGCGCCAAGGCGCGCAGCTTGCCGTTCTTGATGTGCGGGTAGGCCGAGAACAGGCTGGGGAACATGATCTGGGTCTGCCCGGCCATCGTGTCGTTTATGGCGGGGGCTGCGCCGCGATAGGGCACATGGGCTATCTGCGCGCCGCTCTCGAGCTTGAAGATTTCGGCAGAGAAGTGCGGCGCTGTGCCGTTGCCAGCTGAGGCGTAATTGAAGTCTTGGGGCTTGGCCTTGGTCAGCGCCACCAGCTCGCTCACCGTCTTGGCCGGCACCTTGGGGTTCACCACCATCAGTGTGGGCGAGTAACTCACCATGCCGATGGGCTCGAACTGCGCGATAGGGTCATAGCGCAGCTTTTGCAGCGCCGGGCTCATGCCGTGCGTGCCGATATACCCAAAAAGAATCGTGTAGCCGTCAGGCGCTGCGCGGGCAACGAACTCCGCCGCAATGGCACCGTTGGCGCCCGCCTTGTTCTCCACGATGACCTGCTGCCCCAACAGGGCGGAAAGCTTGAACGCCACCACGCGGGCCATGCCGTCGTTGCCACCACCTGCAGCTGTGGGCACCACAAGGGTAATGGGCTTGTCAGGGTACGCCGCGTGTGCTGATGTGGGGAGCAGCTGTGCAGCGACAGCGAGGGCGGCGGCCGCCAGCAGTGTGCAGCGTGTGCGCGATGGCACAAGGTGTTGGAACATCATTTTTTTGTCTCCTGTCATTGAAAGTATTGGGCTTGAAATCAGTGGGTGAATGCGTTTTCTGACACAAACAACGTGCCCTCCAGAATCTTTCGCGCCGTCCGAACCAGCGCGGCCTGCACCAGCTCAAATTGGCCGTCCACTTGGGTAAGTTGCACATCCACATGAATGCGGCCAGCCGGGTGCAACACCTCCACGCGGTGCGTGCCCGCCGTCGCGCATTGAATGGCGTCGGAAATGACCGTGCCCGGCAGCACATGGGCGGCAGCCACGCCAATGGCGCCCGTCACGGCGTGTGAACGGTGGCACCGCAGAGGGGTGAAATAGCGTGAGACGACGCTGCCCGGTTGATCGCCCACCGACACGATCACGGGCTTGGGCAGCACGCTGTTGGACACATCGCCCATGCCCATGCGCAGACCGGCTTCGCACCGCAGTGCTTCCAGCCTGGACAGTAGGTCGGCGTTGGCATCCAGCTCCGCAGGGCTCTCGTTGCCGCGCAGGCCAAGGTCTTCGGCCCGCACGAGCACCATCACCTGGGCGGCATCAATGCAGGTGACCTGTAGGCCGTAGATGGTGTCGATGCGTTGCCCCGTAGGGAAGATCTGGCCCGTGACTGCACCCCAGGCATCCAGGAAATTCATCAGCACCGGTGCTGCAGTGCCCTGCACTCCGTCGATGTGCATATCGCCGTCATAGTGCACACTGCCTCCGGCGGTGCACACCTGCACATCAATGCGTGAATGGGTGTTAACGTTGTAGACCCGCACCGTGGTGGTGTTGCCATGGGCCGATGCAGGCACCAGCCCCTGCTCGATGGCAAACGGCCCCACACCTGCCAGCATATTGCCGCAGTTGGGCCGCGTGTCCACGCGGGCTTCTTCCACGCTGACCTGGGCGAAAAGGTAGTCCACGTCGCAATCGGCATGCACCGACCTGGAAACGATCGCTACCTTGCTGGTCAGCGAGTTTCCACCTCCCAGGCCGTCAATCTGTAGTTCATGCGGCGAGCCCAGCGCCGCGATCAGGGTGCGGTCACGTGCCGCAGGGTCTTGTGGCAGCCAGTCGGCCAGAAAGAACGGCCCCCGGGAGGTGCCGCCACGCATCAGAACGCAAGGAAGGTTGTAGCTCATAGGTCAGCATGGTGCGACCCTTCGTCTATTCTGTGAATTGCATTGTTGGCAATGATTGATGCATTCTGCGCAATATTCGAAAAGCCTTTTATATGCTGAAATCACATCCGTTAATTGCAATGTTCTGATCGTTTGATGCGTTCTGCGCAACGGCAGGATATCTTGAAAGCCTATGCCCCATGAACAAAAAATTTGATCTCTCGGACATCCAAGCATTTGCCGCTGTGGCTGAGTTGCACAGCTTTCGTGCGGCAGCCGAGTCCATCCATCTGTCGCAGCCCGCCTTCAGCCGCCGCATCGACAAGCTCGAAGAGGCGCTCGGCGTGCGCCTGCTCGATCGCACCACGCGCCGCGTCACGCTCACGGCTGTGGGCCGCGACTTTGCGCGCAAGACCCGCGTGTGGCTCGACGACCTCGACGGCATGCTGATGGGCCTGGGCGACGTGGCCGCACGCCGCATGGGCGAAGTCACGATTGCCTGCGTGCCCTCAGCCGTGTATTACTTCTTGCCGCAGGTGGTCAAACGCTACCACGAGCGTTTTCCCAAGATCCGCGTCAAGGTGCATGACACCAGCGCCAACGAGGTGCTGGTCGCTGTAGCGCAGGGCGATGCGGACTTTGGTCTCAATTTCATCGGCAGCCAAGAGGCAGAGATCGAGTTCAAGCCTGTGCTGGCCGAGCGCTTCGTGGCAGCCTGCCGACGCGACCATGTACTGGCACGGCGCAAGAAAGTGAGCTGGGCCGAGCTGGGCCAGCACGACTTCATGTCGGTGGGCAAAACGTCGGGCAACCGCCTGCTGATGGATCTGGCGCTGGCCAACGTGCCTGACCGCCCACAGTGCCTGTACGAGGCCAAACACGTGACCACGCTACTGGGCCTGGTGGAGGCGGGCCTGGGTGTGGCGGCCGTACCCAGCCTGGCCATGCCAGGCAAAGACCACCCGACGCTGGTCAGCATTGCGCTGGTAGAGCCCATTGTCACGCGGCAGATGGGACTCATCAAACGCCGGGGAAAAACCCTGTCGCCCGCCGCACAGCAGCTGTATGACCTGCTGATGGCTACGCGTTCTGCGCGCCCGCGCAGTACCCAAGCAGTATCAAAAATACAATCGGGCCAATGACTGCCCATACCAAACAGCGCGTTGTCGTAGGCCTCTCGGGCGGAGTGGACTCTGCCGTCACGGCCTACCTTCTCAAACAGCAAGGCCACGAGGTGGTCGGAATCTTCATGAAAAATTGGGAAGATGACGACGACAGCGAATACTGCTCATCAAACATTGATTTCGTCGATGCCGCTGCGGTGGCCGATGTGATTGGCATTGAGATTGAGCACGTCAATTTTGCAGCGGAGTACAAAGACCGGGTTTTTGCCGATTTTCTGCGTGAATACCAAGCTGGGCGCACACCCAATCCAGACATCCTGTGCAACGCCGAAATCAAGTTCAAGTCTTTTTTAGACCACGCCATGCGGCTGGGCGCAGAAAAAATTGCCACCGGCCACTATGCCCGCGTACGCCAAAACCCCAGCACGGGTTTGTTTGAGCTGCTCAAGGGGCTAGACCCCAGCAAAGACCAGAGTTACTTTTTGCACCGGCTCAACCAAGCGCAGTTAGCAAAGACGTTGTTTCCGGTGGGCGAGTTGCACAAAACCGAAGTGCGCCGCATTGCCCAAGAGATCGGCCTGCCCAATGCCAAAAAGAAGGACTCTACGGGCATCTGTTTTATTGGCGAACGGCCATTCCGTGAGTTTTTAAACCGCTACATCCACCATGCCCCCGGCCCGATTTTGGACGAGCGCGGGCGCAAAATTGGCCAGCATGTCGGCTTGAGCTTTTACACACTGGGCCAGCGCCAAGGCTTGGGCATTGGTGGCATCAAAGAAAAAGGAGCACAGCGCGGCGGCGGCGAGCACCAACCTTGGTTTGTAGCGCGCAAGGAGCTCGATAGCAACGTGCTGCGCGTGGTGCAAGGCCACGACCACCCTTGGCTACTGTCACACCAGCTGACAGCACAAGATGCCAGCTGGACAGCAGGGCAGCCGCCCGCTGCCGGTACTTATGCTGCCAAAACCCGCTACCGCCAGCAAGATGCCGCCTGCTCGCTGGCACTGGCAGGTGCGCCAGATTTTGCGCTCGACTTTACCGATGCCCAATGGGCAGTCACACCGGGGCAATCGGCGGTGCTCTACGACGGTGAGGTTTGTTTGGGTGGCGGCGTGATTGCTACAGTGGGTGGGTAACACCATAATCTGACGATGAATGCCACCTACCTCCCACAGAACCCTCCAACGCTCCAAGGGCTGGTGCGTGCCATTGCAGAATCGAATGCCGACGACAGCCTAAGCAACCCCCTCACGCCAGCGCAGTGGGAGACTTTATCAACCTACCTACAGCCCCACACCCTAGAGGCTGGTCAGGTGTTGTTTGCCAAGGGGGTGCTAGATCGCACCCTGTATTTGGTCGAAAGTGGCAACCTCAGCGTGCATTACGAAGATGAAAAGCAGCGCCTGCGCATGGCCGTGGTGGGGCCGGGTGCAGTGGTGGGGGAGGGAGGGTTTTTCTCCCACCGCCCACGCAGTGCCACCGTGCAAGCGGCCACTCCTAGCCGCTTGTGGGCCTTGCCAGCGTTGCGCTTTACCGAGCTGTCTAACCGCCAACCAGCCATCGCGCTGGCCCTGTGCATGGCTGTAGGGGCCGTGGTATCCAAACGACTGAGCAACCGCCGCCGCCGTGTGGCCGCCACCTGAAGAAATGCCCTAGTGCCCCCACAACGGAGCCGTGGGGCCTTTAAGTGTTGAGATAACGCAGAATCTACAACCATTACCTTGAGACAGTCCAAGTACACTCTTTCAAATTTTTACAGGTGCTAGCGGAAGAAAGAATGTCATGTCCTTGTTGAGCTGGTTTACGCGCAAATCTACCCCGGCAAAGCCGCGCACAAGCGACGGCGGGGCGGGCTTGCTCAATGCCGATGCCACAGTGCCCTTGGCACCGGGAGCCGATGGTCAGCCGCTGCTCAAACCGGCCCCTACAGAACATGCTGCCAACCGGGTCAACGAGCGCCTAGAGCGGCGCGAGCTGCTGTATATCGTGGTGCGTGATGCCATGGTGCGCGCAGGCGTGCTCTCGGCCAGTTACAAATTCAAGGTGTTGTCGCTAGACCAAAAGGGCCGCCAGTTTTTAATCATGATGGACTTGGCGCGCGAATATGGCGGTGAGACCGCCCGGCTGAGCGAGATTGAAGCTCTGATCGCGCAAACCGCCAAGACCCGCTACGACATCGCCGTCACCGCCGTTTATTGGCGCATCAATGACCATGTGGCCGTGGGCCTACCGCAAAAGGTGACGCCAGCGGGCCCGGTGCAGACGCCAGCACCACACAGCCGCCCAGCCGCATCAGCCAGCGGCACAGAGCGCCCCGTATCCCATCGCCCCCGTCCTGTGCCTGTAGGGGCCGCAGCGCCAGAGCAGCCTGCGCCAGCACCCGTACCCGTAGCGCCGCCACCTGTGGTGGTGCCTGTGGCCCAAGCACCCGCCCATACACACGGTTCGCGCTTTGACCCGATTGAGGCCGATGAGGTGGCCGCGTTCAAGCGGGCCTTGGCCAGTGCCGCTGCCGCTCGCCCCCCCAGTAGTGCGCCGCTAGGGGTGTCTGTGCATTCTGGCCCGCTGCGCCAGCCGGTCAGTGACACCGGCTTTGCCGACACCGAACTGCCCACCGAGGCCCGTGGCCCCGACTTGGGCAGCACCCAATACGGCGAGCTGCGCTAAGGGCCTGTTCGCCATCTAAAACCCTGCGTTGGCCCTTAACCACGCAGCAATTTGTCTTGCGCCCCCAGCAAAGCAGAAGGGTGGCCCGACAGCACTAGCGTGTCGCCCGCCGCCAGCACCAACACATCAGCCAGCGCAGCAGTGCGCCCGTTGCTGTGGCGCAGACTAACCACCCGCACTCCCATTGCGTGCAAGGCCAGATGCTCTAAGGGTTGGCCCAGCGTCTTGGCACCGGGGGGCAAGGTGATGGTAGACAAGCGCTCTTGGTCGCGCTCTTGCACCCTGTCATCATCGGCCCCATGAAAATAGCCCCGCAGCAGGTTGTAGCGCGCTTCGCGCTGGTCTTGCACCAAGCGGATCACACGGCGCATCGGCACCCCCACCAAGGCCAGCGCATGGCTGGCCAGCATCAGCGAGCCTTCAATAGCTTCGGGCACAATTTCGGTTGCGCCCGCCGCTTGCAAGCGGTCTAGGTGCAAATCATCTTGCGTTCGCACCACCACAGGCACCTGTGGCGCATGGCTGCGGGTATTAGCCAGCACCTTCAGCGCCGAAGGCACATCCAAATAGGTGATAGCCACCGCACTGGCGCGCACCAGCCCGGCAGCCACCAATGCCTGCAAGCGCGTGGCATCGCCATAAACCACCGAATGGCCCGCTGCTGCCGCTTGGCGCACCCGGTCGGGGTCTAAGTCCAGCGCCATATAGGGGATGCCCTCTTGCTCCAGCATTCGGGCCAAGTTTTGGCCGCAACGGCCATAGCCGCAAATAATCACATGCTTGCTGGTATCAATGGCCTTGCGGGCAATGTGCGTCATCTGGATGGATTGCTGCAACCAATCGCTGGCTACCAGCTTCATGACAATTTGGTTGCTGTACATGATGAGAAAGGGCGTCGCCAGCATCGACAACACCATCGCCGCCAAAATCGGGTTCATCAATGCAGGGCGCAACAGGCCATGCGTCTGCATCAAAGCCAACAGCACAAAGCCAAACTCCCCAGCCTGCGCCAGATACAGCCCGGCGCGCAAACCCACCCCCGTGGTGGCCCCCATACCCCGTGCCAACAGCAAAATCAGCCCCAGCTTGAGCAGCAACGGCACCGCCAGCAGGCCCAGCACCAACGCCCATTGCTCTAGCAGGATATGCCAATCAAGCATCATGCCAATGGTGATGAAGAACAACCCCAGCAGCACATCATGGAAAGGCCGGATATCGGTGCCCACCTGATGGCGGTATTCGGTCTCAGACACCAAGACTCCGGCAATAAAAGCTCCCAAAGCCAAGCTCAAGCCAGCCAATTCGGTTAGCCACGCCAGCCCCAAGGTAATGAGCAACAGATTGAGCATGAACAGCTCATCGCTTTTGCGCCGTGCTACCAGTGTCAACCACCAGCGCATCAGCCCCTGCCCCCCCGTGAGCAGCACCGTGACCAACACCACCGCCTTGAGCGACGCCCAACCCAAGGCTGGGAGTAAATCCTCTGGCGCGGCAGCCAAGGCCGGAATCAACACCAGCAGCGGCACCACCGCCAAATCTTGGAACAGCAAAATGCCCATGATGCGCCGACCATGCTCGCTTTCAATCTCGGCGCGCTCGGCCATCAACTTGACCACAATGGCCGTGCTGCTCATAGCCAGCGTGCCCCCCAGCGCCAGCGCCGTTTGCCAGCCCACATCCCACACGCCTCCCAGCGTCTGTGCCAGTAGCAGTGTGCCGCCACACACCGCCGCCATCGTCAGCACCACCTGTAGCAATCCGAGGCCAAATACGTCGCGCTGCATGGCACGCAGCTTGGGCAAGCTGAACTCCAGCCCAATGGAGAACATCAGAAACACGACACCAAACTCGCCCAAATGGCGCACACTTTCGGAGTTTTGCGCCAAAGCCAGCGCATGGGGGCCAATCAAGATACCGGCGGTCAGATAACCGAGCATGGGCGGCAGTTTCAGGCTACGGCAGGCAACCACCCCGAGCACGGCGGCCAGTAGATAAAGCAAAGTCAAAGCAAGTGAGGACATACGCACATGCTACTAGGCCACGATGTCAGGGCATGGCCGATAAAATCGGCACATGCAATCTGCCGCTGGCGCTCCGCGCCCTTTTGACGCCGACCAAGCCCTGCGCTTGGGCCAAGAAACCTTTGACATCGAGACCGCAGCACTGCGCGCTGTGGGCCAACGCCTAGACGCCCGTTTTGCCCAAGCGGTACAGCAGATGCTGCACACCCGTGGGCGCATCGTGGTCATGGGCATGGGCAAGAGCGGCCATATTGGGCGCAAAATTGCCGCCACCTTGGCCTCCACCGGCACCCCAGCGTTGTTTGTTCACCCCGGTGAGGCCAGCCACGGCGATTTGGGCATGGTGACTGCAAACGATGTGCTGCTGGCGATCTCCAACAGCGGCGAGAGCGCCGAATTCAATGCCATTTTGCCGGTGCTCAAGCGCTTGGGGGTGCCCATCGTGGCCCTGACCGGCCAAGCACAATCCACACTGGCACGCCATGCCACGCTGGTGCTCGATACCCACGTCGAGCGCGAAGCCTGTCCGCTCAACTTAGCCCCCACCGCCAGCACCACGGCGCAACTGGCACTGGGCGACGCCTTGGCGGTGGCCTTGCTCGATGCACGCGGCTTTCGGGCCGAAGATTTTGCCCGCTCACACCCCGGTGGAGCCTTGGGGCGCAAGCTCCTCACCCATGTCAGTGACGTTATGCGCAGCGGTGACGAAGTGCCCCGCGTAGCCCCTGAGGCCAGCTTTAGCACCCTGATGCGCGAAATGAGCGCCAAGCGGCTGGGCGCTGCCGCCATCGTTGATACGGATGGCCGCGTGCTGGGCATCTTTACCGATGGCGATTTGCGCCGCCGCCTCGAAGCAGGTGCTGATCTGCGCCACGCCAGCGCCGCCGAGCTGATGCACCCCCAGCCACGCACCATAGCCGCCCATGCCTTGGCGGTAGATGCCGCTGTATTGATGGAAACGCACGGCATTACCAGCGTACTGGTGTTAGACGAGCAGGGCTGCCTGACGGGCGTTGTCCATATTGGCGATTTGATGCGCGCCAAAGTCATCTGAAAGGTGCCCACCATGTCTGCCCCCACCCTGATTTTTGCCCCTGAATTGTTGCTGCGCGCCCAAGAGGTGCGGGTGGCTTTCTTTGATGTCGATGGAGTGCTCACCGATGGTGGCCTGTACATCACCGAACAGGGCGAAACCATCAAGCGCTTTCACACCCTAGACGGCCACGGCCTCAAGCTGCTACAGCAGGCAGGCATTACCCCCGCCGTCATCACAGGCCGCGATTCGGCCCCCCTGCGGCTGCGCCTGAAGGCACTGGGCATTGAACACGCCATTTTTGGCACTGAAGACAAACGCCCCGCCGCTGAAAGCATCCTCGCTACCTTGGGCCTGACATGGCAACAAGCCGCCGCCATGGGCGATGACTGGCCCGACCTGCCAGTGATGCGCCGCTGCGCCATCGCCTGCGCTCCAGCCCAAGCCCACACCGAAGTGTGCGCCCAAGCCCACTACACCACCACCGCCAGAGGTGGTGAAGGTGCCGTGCGTGAGTGGTGCGACCTGCTGCTGGTAGCCAGTGGCAGCTACAGCCGCCTGCTGGCCGCCTACCAAGCATGAGTAACGCCCTGCACCGGCGCTGGGACAGCGTCTCCATGTACCTGCCGGTGCTGCTGATGGGCCTGCTGGCGCTGGGCACTTGGTGGCTGGTGCGCAATGCACCGCAAGCACCCAGTGCAGCAGCCACTGCACCCGCCACCGCCGGGCCAGACTACTTTATGCGCCAGTTTTCGGTGCAACGCTTTGACCCCACTGGGCGGCTAGAAAGCGAAGTGCAGGGCCAGATGGCCAGACACTACCCCAGCACCGACACCCTAGAAATTGACCAAGTGCGTATACAAGCGCGCACCGTTCAGGGGCAACAAACGCTGGCCAGCGCCAACCGGGGCCTGAGCAACGCCGATGGCTCTGAAGTGCAACTCTTTGGCAATGCCCTAATTACCCGCGAAGCGCAGCGCGCAGGAAGGGCACAGCCCCGGATGGAGTTCCGTGGCGAGTTTTTGCACCTCTGGCCACAAGTAGAGCGCGTGCGCTCACACCAACCAGTGCGCCTGACACGCGGCCAAGACCAATTTACCGCCGATACGATGGAATACAACCACCTAGAACAGGTGCTAGAACTGCGGGGCCGGGTGCGTGGCACCCTGATGCCACCCAAGCGCTAAAAACCTATCCATGGTTGCCCAATGGATGGCAAAAAAAGGCATGTGGTGTCCACATGCCTTTTGTTTTAGGTACCTAAGCGATACAGATCAGTAGCCGCCTTGGCCGCCGTAACCACCGCCGCCGCCTTCACGGCCACCCCGGCCACGGGGGCCGTTGCCGTAGGGGCTACGAAAGCCACCGCCTTCACCACGGCCACCGCCCTCGGCACCACCGCGTGGAGCAGCATAACCGCCGCCACCGTAACCGCCACCGCTGCTTTCACGGCCACCGCCGTAGCCACCTTCACGGCCACCGCCATAACCACCACCGCCGCCTTCGCGGCCACCGCCGTAGCCGCCGCCATAACCACCGCCGCCACCACCATAGCCGCCGCCGCTGCGGCCACCGCCGTAGCCACCACCATAACCGCCGCCACCACCGCTGCGGGGGGGACGCGACTCCATGGGGCGTGCCTCGTTGACCACAATGTTGCGGCCGCCCATAGGCTGACCGTTCATGCCGTTGATGGCCGCTTGGGCTTCAGGATCGCTGCCCATCTCGACAAAACCAAAGCCTTTGGAACGACCGGTATCGCGCTCCATCATCACCTTGGCGCTGGTCACATTACCAAACTCGCCAAATGCTTGGGCCAAATCATCGTCACGCACACCATAGGGCAGGTTGCCCACGTACAGTTTATTGCCCATCAAGGGACTCCTAAAAAACACTTTTGACACCGCGATAGAGCCCCGGAAAACTCAGCTGACACCCCCCCTGAGGATGTGCCGCACCCGCTACTACAGGATCACCGCAAAACCAATACGGGCGCAGCCCGCAGGCACATTATGTCTCGGAGAATTGGGCAAAACGCAAGGACTTTTGCAAGTAAATGTGTATTTTTTTAGCTACAAAATGCAAAAAGAGCCCGAAGGCTCTTTTCAATGTGCAGTTTCGGCGCGGGGCCGAAGCTTAGCTCAGGGGCTGGAGGGCTTAGTAGCCGCCACGGCCACCGCCGTAACCACCACCGCCGCCGCCACCGCTGCGGCCACCGCCGTAGCCGCCGCCATTGCCACCGCCGTAGCCACCACCACCATTGCCGCCGCCGTAGCCGCCGCCATTGCCACCACCGTAGCCGCCGCCACCGCTGCGGGGGGGACGGGGTTCCATGGGACGGGCTTCATTGACGACCAAATCACGGCCACCAAAGTTTTGACCGTGCACGCCTTGGATAGCGGCTTGGGCTTCGGCATCGCTGCCCATTTCGACAAAGCCGAAACCTTTGGAGCGGCCAGTGTCGCGCTCCATCATGACCTTGGCGCTAGAAACAGCACCGTATTGGCCAAAGGTTTGTTCCAGATCTTGATCGCGGAAAGAGTAGGGCAGGTTGCCCACGTAAAGTTTGTTGCCCATGAAGGACTCCCGAAAAAACATAAAACGCGATGGAGCCCGACGCAATCAACAAACCTGTGACGACTTCAAAGACGCGAAACTGACCAATCACCGCTGACTTAACCACTTTTCTATCAGTGCAGAAAAGTGCAGTCATTATGTGCCAAATTTTTCAGTGTGCAGATATTTATTTTTGGCCTTGCCAGCCAGCAGATTCGCAGACGCTTCAGGCAGTATTGAGCCGAAACAAAGACACCGTGCCTACCAAGCCTTCCGCCTGCCCCCGCAAACCATCAGCAGCAGCAGCCATCTCTTCGACCAAGGCTGCATTTTGCTGCGTCACCTGATCCATATGCATGATGGCCGTACTGACCTCAGAGACGCCTGCCGACTGTGCTTGGCTGGCAATATTGATCTCAGCCATGATGTCGGCCACCCGGCGCACACTGACTAAGATTTCATCCATCGTGCTGCCTGCCTGCTCTACCAGAGTGCAACCCGCATGAACGTTGCCCACGGAGGCCTCAATCAAGCCCTTGATTTCTTTGGCAGCAGCGGCGCTGCGCCCAGCCAAAGCACGCACCTCAGAAGCTACTACGGCAAAACCCCGGCCCTGCTCACCAGCACGGGCCGCTTCTACTGCCGCATTAAGGGCAAGAATATTGGTCTGAAAAGCGATGCCATCAATAACACTAATGATGTCGGCAATTTTGTGTGAGGAGCCGTTAATTGCCTCCATCGTGTGTACCACTTGGGCTACGACCTGCCCACCCTTGGCAGCTACTTGGCTGGCATTTTCAGCCACTTGGTTGGCTTGGCGTGCGCTTTCTGCATTTTGGTGAACCGTGGTGTTGAGCTGCTCCATCGACGCCGCAGTTTTTTCTAGCGCCGCAGCTTGGCTTTCAGTCCGGGCCGACAGATCATTATTGCCTTGGGCAATTTCAGCACTGGCGCTGGCCAATCCCTCGGCACTTTGGCGCACTTGGGCAACCACCGGGCGCAATTTAGCCCGCATACGCTGTTGTGCAGCAATCAACTGGCCCACTTCGTTGCTGCCATGGGCCACATCGGCCCCACTGAGATCACCATCGGCCACTGCCCGTGCCAAATCTTGCGCTTGTGCCAAGGGCTTGGTCATGGAGCGCACAAAGACCAGCGCCAACGCAGTGGTCATCGACAGGGTGACCAACAAGGCAACCAGCACCTCAATCAACGTCTGCCACAGGTGCTCTACACGTTCTTGCAGCTTGGCATCGAGCGCGTGCATGGCCCGATCATTGACACTGAACAAGGCATCGATGGTACGGGTGAAGTCGTCAAAATAGTCTTTGGCCGGCATCTGTAGACTGGCTGCTTGGATCAGGTTCTGATCGGCCATCTGGCGCGTAGCCTCGATACGGGCCTTGAGGTCACGGGTTGGGGCTTCGAGCTGCTGACGAAATTGCGGATTAGTCACCATCGCCCGATCAAAGTTGCGGAAAGTTTCACCCACTAACTCGCCCGCACGTTGCTGCAGGGCCTGTAAGGTACTTTTGCTGGCCGGCGGCAAGACGCCCTGCACCAAGGCACTGGAGCCTTGGGCGCGCATGATGCCGAGCTTTTCGCTCAACATCGGTGCATCCACCAAGGTGGCTTGGATCAAGGCATGGGTATCAGGGTCAGGGTCCATCTGCAGTTTGTAGGTGTAGCGCAACTCTTCACTCAGCAACATGATGCTGGCAATGAGTTGGGTGTGCTGCGCAGTGCTCTGCGGTGGCGTCAAGCTGCGTGCAGCCACCTGAGGCTCTAGTGCCTGCCACGTCTGTTTAACCTTGGCCCAGACAGCCATTTGGGCCGCAGGCACCGCTGCCGTAGCAAAATGCTCATCCACTTGGGTCAAAGCTTTGCCCACGCCATCGCGCACTGCCGGACGGCGAGCGCCCAGACCTTCATCGCCACTGAGCATACTGGCCGACAAACCACGGTGTATTTGCATCAGTTGCACCGTCTTGTTCAAAGCAATCAGCGGGGGCGCTCCTGCTACTTCGGTGCGTGCCTCGCCAATGGCATGCAGCGCATGCTCCACATACAAAAAGGTGGGCATGGCACTCATCATCAGGCCGATGGTGCCAAGGATCATGAATTTTTGGAGCAAGCTCCAACGGTGCAGCAGTGACATGGACATCTATCGGTAGAAAAAACGGAGGCCTAGAAAGGCAAGGCAGCGACAGGGCCCACCGCCGCCCTATGGAGCTGCAAAACGTAGCACCAATTGCAGGTAGACAAGACTACCAACGACAGCACCTTGCCCGATACTAGAATTTCTTGCCAAGTGCAAGCAAACCGATTTCTTTTCGCTATCACGCCGCTGCCCACGGCGCTCGATGCCCTGCGCTTAGCTTAGGGACGTGCCGCGTGGAGTAGATCGCGTGTACGTTGTGCCTCACGGCGGGCCGCCGCAGCAAAATCAGCCCCGTTGCTGGCATAAAGGATGGCCCGCGAGGAGTTGACCACAATCGGGCCATCTTGACGCCAGCCCGCGCGCACCGTAGCCAAAGCATCTCCCCCTTGAGCACCCACCCCCGGAATCAACAAAGGCACGGTGGGGGCCAAGGCGCGCACCCGCTCAATCTCTGCCGGATAGGTAGCGCCCACCACCAGCCCCAACTGGCCATTGCGGTTCCAAGGCCCTTGGGCCAAACGGGCAATGTGCTCGTAGAGCAACGGCTCTCCGGCAACCCCTGCCAAGCGCTGGTTCTGAAAATCGTCGCCACCGGGGTTAGACGTGCGACAGAGCAAAAAAGCCCCCTTGCCTTGATAGCGCAGGTAAGGCTCGACCGAATCAAAGCCCATAAAGGGCGAGAGCGTGACGGCATCGGCACCGTAGCGCTCAAATGCTTCTTTGGCGTATTGCTCGGCAGTGGAGCCAATATCACCACGTTTGGCATCCAAAATGATGGGCACTTGCGGCGCATGGCTGCGCATGTGCTGCATCAGGCGTTCGAGTTGATCTTCTGCGCCGTGGGCGGCAAAGTAGGCAATCTGCGGCTTAAAGGCACAAACCAAGTCTGCCGTGGCATCCACAATAGCAGCACAAAAATCGTAAATTTTGCGCGGATCGCCCTGCATAGCCGCAGGAAAACGGCTGGGTTCAGGGTCTAGGCCCACACACAGCATAGAGTTGTTCTGCGTGGCCGCTGCGCGCAACATATCAAGGAAGGTCATGGTGCAATTTTAAGGTTTAGTAGCCTGCATCACGCTGAAAATGAAATACCGCTGTACTGGCACGGATGTTGGGCAAAAAACGTACCGTCTGCCCACCTTGTAAACCAAAGGCATCCAAGATACGCAACTGGTTTTTTTGTGCCAGCACGGCAAAATCGGCATAGGTGCCTACACGGATGTTGGGCGTGTCATACCACTGGTAAGGCAAGCGCCGCGTGACCGGCATACGCCCCAGCAGCACCGACAGCCGGTTGGGCCAGTGGGCAAAGTTGGGAAAGGCCACAATGCCAGAGCGCCCAACGCGGGCGGTCTCACGCAGCATGGTTTCGGCATTGCGCAGGTGCTGTAGGGTGTCAATCTGCAACACGACATCAAAGGAGTGGTCGGCAAATATCGCCAGCCCCTCTTCTAGGTTGAGCTGGATGACATTCACACCCCGGCGCGCACAGGCCAGCACATTGGCATCATCAATCTCAATGCCATAACCACTGCAACCGCGTTCGCGTTGCAGGTAGTCGAGCAAGGCTCCATCGCCGCAACCCAAATCGAGCACCCGCGAACCGACAGGCACCAAGGCGGCAATGGCTTGCATGATGGTTTTCTCGGTCATGCAAACTCCTTGGCAATGCGGTCGAAATAGGCGCTGATGAGGCCCATGTAACGTGCATCATCGAGCAAAAAGGCGTCATGGCCGTGCGGGGCGTCAATCTCGGCATAACTGACATCGCGCCGGTTGTCGAGCAAGGCTTTAACGATCTCGCGGCTGCGCTGGGGCGAAAAACGCCAGTCGGTGCTAAAACTGACCAGCAAAAACTGCGCCGTAGCCCGTGCCAGCGCTTGGCTCAAATCACCACCAAAGGCGCGCGCTGGGTCAAAGTAATCCAAGGCACGGGTGATGAGCAAATAGGTGTTGGCATCAAAGTATTCACTGAACTTGTCGCCTTGGTAGCGCAGGTAGCTCTCGATCTGAAATTCGATGTCTTGGGTGCTGTATTTGAGGTTCAGCCCCTCGCGCAGTTGGCGGCCAAACTTGGCGTTCATCACATCGTCGCTCAGGTAGGTGATGTGGCCGATCATGCGGGCAATGCGCAGCCCCCGTTTGGGCACGACGCCATGCTGGTAAAAATGGCCGCCGTGAAAATCTGGGTCAGTGACGATGGCGCGGCGCGCTACTTCATTGAAAGCAATGTTCTCGGCATTGAGGTTAGGGGCGCTGGCTACCACTACCGCATGGCGCACGCGATCAGGGTATTGCAGCGTCCAGCTCAAGGCTTGCATACCGCCTAAGCTGCCTCCCAGCACTGCGGCCAACTGCTGCACCCCCAAACGATCAAGCAAACGCGCTTGGGCGTTAACCCAGTCTTCTACCGTGACCACAGGGAAATCTGCGCCATAGACCTGCCCTGTATCGGGGTTGGTGTGCATGGGGCCGGTAGAGCCAAAGCAAGAACCCAAATTGTTGATACCAATGACGAAGAAGCGATTGGTATCGACTGGCTTGCCTGGCCCGATCATGTTGTCCCACCAACCTTCGCTTTTGTCTTGCCCTGCATAGACGCCTGCCACATGGTGTGAGGCATTCAAGGCATGGCAGACCAGCACCGCGTTAGAGCGCTCGGCATTTAAGCTGCCATAGGTTTCGTAGGCCAGCGTGTAGTCACGGATAGAGGCACCACTTTGCAGTGGCAGTGCCTGCGGGAAGTGCAGAAATTCAGGGGTGGCGATGAACGACATAAGAAAACCCGACAAGGCCAAAGCTAAAAACGGGGCCGGGCGGGGGTGTCGGTCTGTCTTTAGCTGGATTTATAAAGCGCCCGCAAGCTGTAGCAAATCGGCGCATGGCTGCAACTATAACAAAAGCTTGCTGTTTCGACAGGCTGACAACGTACCAGCGCAGTGGTTGTACCCCTTGCATTGCGGACAAAAGTTATCCCCTGTTATTACTTTCTTTTTTATATATTTACTTAGTAGTAGTAGTAGAAGGAAGCTGTTTTCTGTGGATAACTAGGTTTTTTTGTTAAAAATCAACAACTTAGCCAGTGGATAACCCTGTGCACAGTACCCCTGTTTTGTTGTGTACGAAAAATGAACAACTTTTGAAAAGTGCCTTGCCCTGTGGATAAGTACCTAGTTATTCAAAAACTTTCCACAGGGTTATCCACAGGCTAAATGTTACATTTAGTTACAAATAGTGGCGTAAGTAGCGTCCGGTATGGCTGTCAGGATGGGCCGCAAGGGCTTCAGGGGTGCCAGTAGCAACCACCGTACCGCCGCCCGCGCCGCCCTCTGGCCCCATGTCGATCAGCCAGTCGGCAGTTTTGATGACATCTAAGTTGTGCTCGATCACCACGATGGTGTTGCCCGCATCGCGCAACTGGTGCAACACCTTGAGCAGTAGCGCGATGTCGGCAAAGTGCAGGCCGGTGGTCGGCTCATCTAGGATGTAAAGGGTGCGGCCCGTGTCGCGCTTGCTCAGTTCTTGCGCCAGCTTGACGCGCTGGGCTTCACCGCCGGAGAGCGTGGTGGCGCTTTGGCCCAAGCGGATGTAGCTCAAACCTACATCAAGCAAGGTTTGCAGCTTGCGGGCAATGCTGGGCACATCCTTAAAAAAGGCGTGTGCATCTTCTACCGTAAGGGCCAAAATTTCTGCAATATGGCGGCCCTTCCATTGCACCTCTAGGGTTTCGCGGTTGTAGCGTTGGCCGTGGCAGACATCGCAGGGCACATAGACATCGGGCAGAAAGTGCATTTCTACCTTCACCACGCCATCGCCCTGACAGGCTTCGCAGCGGCCTCCGGCCACATTGAAGGAGAAGCGCCCGGGGCCATAGCCACGCTCTTTGGCGGTGTGGGTTTCGGCCATCAGTTCGCGGATGGGGGTGAATAGGCCGGTATAGGTGGCTGGGTTGCTGCGCGGTGTGCGGCCTATGGGGGATTGATCGACATTGATGACCTTGTCGAAGGAGTCCATGCCTTCAATGGCCTCGTAAGGGGCAGGCTCATCATGGGAGCGGTACAACTGCCGAGCAATGGCTTTGTGCAGGGTGTCATTGACGAGGGTGCTTTTGCCAGAGCCAGAAACCCCCGTGACGCAAGTGAACAAGCCCACCGGAAAATCCACGCTGACGTGTTGCAGGTTGTTGCCTTGGGCACCGATCAGGCGCAACTGCTGCGTGGCCTTGGGCGGTGTGCGCCGCACGGGCACCGCGATGGATAGCGTACCGGCCAGATAGCGCCCAGTGGGCGATTGGGGGTTGGCGCGCACTTGGTCGTAGCTGCCCTGTGCCATGACTTGGCCGCCATGCACCCCGGCCCCCGGCCCCATGTCGATGATCTGGTCGGCGGCGCGCATCATGTCTTGGTCGTGTTCCACCACGATCACGCTGTTGCCGATGTCGCGCAGGTGCTGCAAGGTGGCAATCAGGCGGTCGTTGTCGCGCTGGTGCAGGCCGATGCTGGGTTCATCAAGCACATACATCACGCCGGTCAGGCCCGAGCCAATTTGCGAGGCCAGCCGGATGCGCTGGGCCTCGCCACCGCTGAGGCTGTCGGCACTGCGGCCCAAGCTAAGGTAGTTCAGGCCGACATCGTTGAGAAATTGCAGCCGCGTGACAATCTCGCGCACCACCGGGGCGGCAATTTCAGCTTTGGTGCCTGACAGTTGCAGGCCAGAGAACCACGCATGGGCTTCGGCCAGCGTGCTGTGGCTGATGTCTTGGATGGCTCTGGCTTGGGGGCCTTGGCCTATTTTGACGTGCCGGGCCTCGCGGCGTAGGCGGGCACCCAAACAATCAGGGCAGGGTTGGGTGCTGCGCCAGCGGGCCAGCTCTTCGCGCACAGCGGCAGAGTCGGTATCGCGCCAGCGCCGGGCCATGTTGGGCAGGATGCCTTCAAACGGGTGTTGTTTGATGATGGCTTGCCCTTTGTTGGCTCCACTGCCCAGAAAGTATTGGAAGGCAATGGCTTCATGGCCGGAGCCATGCAGGATGACTTGCTGAACTTTGTCTGGCAAGGCTGTAAACGGTGTTTCCAGATCAAAGCCGTAATGTTGGGCCAGACTCTCTAGCAGGGCAAAGCCGGTGCTGTTGCGCCGATCCCAACCATGGATAGCCCCGCTAGCTAAACTGAGCGATGGAAAGGCCACCACCCGTGCGACATCAAACACATCACGGTGGCCGATGCCATCGCAACTGGGGCAGGCCCCCAGCGGCGCATTGAAGGAGAACAGCCGAGGCTCCAGTGCGGGCAGGGCGTAGCTGCACACCGGACAGGCAAACTGGCTGCTAAACAGGTGCTCGGTGCCGGTATCTATCTCCAGTGCCAGCACCCGCCCGCCTGCGTCTGGCCCTGCCACACGCAGCGCAGCCTCCAAGCTCTCGGCCAGCCGCTGCTGCACCTCCGGGCGCACCTTGAGCCGGTCGATCACCACATCGACATCGTGCTTCTCGGTTTTTTTCAGGGGGGGCAGTTGCTCGTGTGCGTAAATCTGCCCATCCACCCGAAAGCGGACATAGCCACGAGCCTGCATTTCTTTGAACAGTTCGGTGAACTCGCCTTTGCGCTGGCGGGCCACTGGGGCCAGCACCATCAAGCGGGTGTCTGCGGGCAACGCAAGCACGGCATCGACCATCTGGCTGATGGTTTGTGCCGCCAGCGCCTGACCATGTTCGGGGCAGTAGGGGGTGCCTGCCCGTGCATAGAGCAGGCGCAGGTAGTCGTGGATTTCCGTCACTGTGCCCACCGTGGAGCGTGGGTTGTGGCTGGTGGCTTTTTGCTCGATGGCGATGGCGGGGGACAGGCCCTCAATCCAATCGACATCGGGTTTGTCCAGCCGCCCCAAAAACTGGCGCGCATAGGTGGACAGGCTTTCGACATAACGGCGCTGGCCTTCGGCGTAGAGAGTGTCAAAGGCCAAACTCGATTTGCCCGAACCTGACAGCCCGGTAATCACCACCAGTTGCTCGCGTGGGATGTCGAGGTTGATATTTTTCAGGTTGTGCGTGCGCGCCCCCCGAATGCTGATGCAGTGGTGTCGGGCCAAAGTTGCCGCCAGTGGGCGGCCTTCTTCAGGGGGCTGGGTGGAGTGGGCAGGGCTGTTGGAGGGGGGGGAGGAAGGTGCATTCACGGTAGAGGCGGCAGGCAGAAGGAATGCAGTCATGATAGGGATAGCCCACAGGCCAGTGGCGCTTTATCGGCGCTTTATCGGCGCTTCGCGCACAATCGCTGCTTTGGCGGCTGTTGTCTGTCGTGCCGGGTATGCTGCCCGCGTCTGAGAACCGATTGTGTCTTCTTCTCCTTCCTCTTCTTTTTCTTCTGCACCGGCTTCGGGCAAGCCGGTGCCTACCCCAATGACGGCGTTGGAGCGGCGCTCCAGCGTGTCGCTGGCACTGATTTTTGCCCTGCGCATGTTGGGCCTGTTTTTGGTGCTGCCGGTGTTTGCCATTGAGGCGCGCCATTACCCCGGTGGCGATGACCCGGCGCTGGTTGGGCTGGCGATGGGCATGTACGGCTTGACCCAAGCCTGCTTGCAATTGCCGCTGGGCATGGCATCGGATCGTTTTGGCCGCAAGCGCATCATTGTGCTGGGGCTGCTGGTGTTTGCCGTGGGTAGCTTTTTGGCGGCGTGGGCCGATAGCCTGATGGGCTTGTTGTGCGGCCGGGCGTTTCAAGGGGCGGGGGCGGTATCTGCCGCCGTCACCGCTTTGCTCGCCGACCAGACCCGCGATGTGGTGCGTACCAAAGCCATGGCGCTGATTGGCGGCAGTATCGCCCTGATGTTTGCGCTGGCGCTGGTGGCTGCCCCCTTGCTGGCGGCGCAGATAGGTTTGGGCGGTTTGTTTGCCTTGACGGGCGCTTTGGCGCTGGCGGGTGTGGCGGTGGTGTTGTGGTGGGTGCCGCCTGAGCCTGCATTGCACACAGAAGCGCCGCGTGGCCGTTTGGCCGATGTGTTGCGCCATCCTGATCTGTTGCGGCTGAATTTGGGGGTGTTTGCCCTGCATACCGTGCAGATGGCGATGTGGGTAGCGGTGCCCGCTTTGCTGGTACAGGCCGGGTTGGACAAGGCGCTGCATTGGCAGGTCTATCTGCCTGCGGTGTTGGTGTCCTTTTTGTTTTTGGGTGGCTTGTTTGCGCTGGAGCGGCGCGGGCACTTGCGCGCCGCCCTGCTGGGGGCCATTGCCTTGATATTGCTGGTGCAGCTAGGGTTGGGGTGGGTTGCTGCCAGTGCCCCAATGCCCTCGTTGTGGGCGCTGGGGGCTTTGCTACTGGTGTTCTTTTGTGGCTTTAATGCGCTGGAGGCCAGCCAGCCCAGTTTGGTGTCGCGCATGGCACCGGCGCAAACGCGTGGTGCGGCGCTGGGGGTTTACAACACGCTGCAATCGCTAGGGTTGTTTGCTGGGGGCGCATTGGGCGGGGCTTTGCTCAAGGGGGGCGGCGCGGTGTGGTTGTTTGCGGCTACGGCGGTCTTGACGCTACTTTGGCTGCTGTGGAGCTGGCCTTTGCGTCCGGTGGCGCGGGGGTAAAACCGGGTTTGGTGCTGGCTCTTATGCTGCACAATTGACCGTTTAGCGCACCGCGCATCCTCTTTTTTCAAGGCAAAGTAGCATGGCATCCATCAACAAAGTCATCATCGTCGGCAACTTGGGCAAAGACCCAGAAATGCGTACCTTTCCCAGTGGCGACCAAGTGGCCAACGTGACCATTGCCACCACCGACAAGTGGAAAGACAAACAAACCGGCGAGGCCAAAGAGCACACCGAATGGCACCGCGTGGTGTTCAATGGCCGTTTGGCTGAAATTGTGGGCCAGTACCTGCGCAAGGGTTCGCAAGTGTATGTAGAAGGCTCTTTGCGCACGCGCAAATGGACAGACCAGTCGGGTGTAGAAAAGTACAGCACCGAAATCCGCGCCGACCAAATGCAAATGCTCGGTAGCCGCCAAGGCATGGGCGGGGCTGGTATGCCCGCTGATGATGGCTATGGCGCTGATGCTTACGACAACAGCCCCCGCCGTGCAGCACCGGCAGCAGCCCCCCGTATGGCCCCCCCTGCCGCTCGCCCTGCACCGGCCCCAGCACCTATGGCCCCACCAGCGCGCCCCAGTTCTGGCTTTAACGATAACTTTGGCGACGACGATATTCCGTTCTAAAGACTACTTCTGTTGATGTGCAAGCAAGCCCTGTAAGCGTTTGGTTTACAGGGCTTTTTTGTTGATCGCATCAAGTTGTGTAGTTTTTTACAGCGTAGCGTTAAATTAAAGGGGCGCTGCATATATTTATCGTAGAGCCTCTCTTGTAAATAATTGGAAGCTGATCCAAATTTTCACCAAAATTTTCAGTGCTAACGCAAAAAATAATTCGACCCTGGCCTCTTTACCGCTTTATCACTTCATTACTTTTGTAAAGCGAAAGAAGTAGTCACCGCCAATCATGTCTTCAGGAATTTCTGGATCTTTGTGGTGGGGGTTGTAAAATTCTACAGCGGCGAAACCACAGCGATTGATGTAGAAGTGAAGATTCCTCTTCTCAAAATATGGTGTCACTGTTTCCCACACCTTTGTATCTGAGTGCAGCTTCTCCACGTGTTCCCAGATTTTTTTGCCGATGCCACGAGATTGAATACCGTGCTTCACGTAAAGAAAATCTAAGTGATTGTGCTGTGTGGACTCATTTATAACAACAATGACACCTCCGACGATCTTTCCATCATCAGTGGCTTTATAGGCAGCAGAACCTTTTGCATTAAGTGATGAATCAATATCATGCTCTGGCAATATCTGCACTGCTAAATTTTCAAACTCGGATGCAGCACCCTTCTGAAATGCTTCCTGCATATCTTGCTTGAATGATTGAATGTCCTCAGGCTTTAGGGGGAGAAGTTGAAAGCTCATCTACATACCTCCAAAATTAAATTATAGACTTCGCCACGTCCTTATGGCTGTTCTCAGTGAAATACGCACACACCAAGTTTTCTAACGTCTTCATTGTGTTCTCTCTCTAGCTCGAAGTATTAGCTCCCAATTTGTGAAAACGTCACCCTCTTTTCACTCTTGTTGACAACCACAAAATCCGTGAGCGCGACAATCGCTTGAGTACAGATTGAGCCAGCCTGTGCCATAGAATGAATGTACTCAACTCGGACTTCTTCCTCTTCCTCGACGACCCTCTGAATTGAAAGTCTGTAGCAGCCATTAGAGCCAGATCCTAACGATAGACCGACCACCATATTTTTGGAAAAATCAATCTGAGGACGATCTGTCTTTGGATAGGTCGGCGGCTCATGCTTCTGCCAAGCAACCAGCCACTCGCCATCGCTTCGAATGACATATGTTTCTTGCATATTGGTCGTTGGCCAGAATGCTGCTATGCGACTCGTGCTCAATTCAACTGGCTCGAAGGTACTTGAACCGCCACATGCGGCAAGTAGTCCGGCAAGCATAACGGGGATTAAGAATCGAAGGTGAGAGATCATCGGGTGTCCATTCAAGAACATAGTTATTGTCCGAAAATTTTCTCTCAGACAAAGTGATCCGGATCGCAGATTGATGCGAGAGATGCATGACTGCCCACTGGGGCCTAACGGATTAAGGTAATCGCTAAATCCAAGTTATCCGCTTGAGCGAAAATTTAGCGCCAATGCCTATATTAATTTCGCTATGATCTAATTTTCCATGTATTTTGTAGACCGATTTTATATATCAAAATATTTGATGTAATTGATTTTTTAATGAAACTTAATTTCATTTATATGATGGTGGATTTGATCCGCATGCACGATAATCATCGTCCGTCATGACTGATTTATATTCGCAGGTTGTATTTTTGGTTGAATCCATTGATTTGATGTTGATATCATTTGATCGCTCTGTCTTGTAGGCCAAATGACCGGCTTCGTGCGCCAAATTTCCATTATAAGAATTTTGATTCTTATGCTTTCCGTATCCAGAATATGAATATCCTGATCCATAACTTGAATTATGGCTTTCGTATACTTTATTTCCGCTGCCAGTGCTAGAATAGTGATATATGCCGCCTCTAGAGCCGGTTTGATTAATGCCAGAGTGGCTCCCGCCCGAATGACCGCCACCACCTCTGGCAAAAACCGGATTATGTAAAATAATTATAGATAAAAAAGCAATCAAGAATCTCAATATTTTGCTTGTCGTATATTTCATTAATTGCCTTCTATTGAGAGCGAAATATTTTTATCTAAAAAGAAGAGAGAAATTAATTTTACGCCCCAAGTGATGAGTGCTTCAATATTTTGATAACTTTGAGACTATAGTGGCTAAGTGCTAACGCCAACGTCGAGCAGCGCGGGTGGATTTGTCGCCCGCGTCCGCTCGAATAGCTAGTTAGACTAGTATGTTGTGTGAAATGTCGGGAAACGATAAAGTCGTTGCCCGAATTACTCGGCTGGAATAAAAACGCCAATTGCGTCTAATTCCGACCCGGATCGACCAAAAAATCCGCCTGCCCTCTCGGCGGGAATGGGGCCAAAGGACTCTCCTCCGTCGCCTCCATATGGGCCATAAGACTTTTTATTGGTAGTGATAGTCAGTGAATCGACTCGGCTACCACTGCGTCCCTGTATCGTGACTACATGCTCGTCGGCTGCAAATTGAATTACATCTTCTTTGCCTCCACTTCCGCCATGGAGTTTTCCTATTAATTGACTTCCATCCGTTAGAAGCCATGTAGTTTGAATCGAATCAACCCTTGAGCCATGTCTGATCGAAATCGAAACAATCCTAGCTGTCTGGGTCAGGTCATCGGAAAAATCCGAGCCTCCTTGTCCGCCATATAATGCACTCTTTTTGTAAGGCATAAAAATCTCCTTTTCATTTTTTGTCGCCATTGATTTTTATAGACTTCTGCTGGGCGACATTTCAGAGAAGCCTAACTAGGATTAGATCACGGCCCCACGCAGGCTAGCATTTGGATAAAATTGCACCATCCTATCCCACCCACAGGGAAACGCCAATAGTCAGCCGTTTAGAAAAAACTAAATTTTACGGATGCAGTCTTACCCAACACAGATATTCAATGCCCGTCCAAACAGGCTATAGCGTAGATATTTTTATCTGCTTAGGTAGCATTACAGCACCCGTACAACGCAATGGGCTAAATTGTTTCATTTGGTTGCATAAAAAACAGCATGCACCAGCGGTGGAGTGCGTTCTTGAGTGATGGGGCCGCTGGCACCATTGCGCATGGATGGATGGATAGATGAAAAGCGGGGGGCTTGCCGCCACCCGCTCCTAGCCGTTAGACTCACGCCATCCCGCGAAAAAGGCGGGGCACGGGTTTGACAGCTCGGTTTCAAACGGCGCAGCAGCCGCACTCTTTTCATGGGATTGCGGCTTTTCAGTTTTCTCATGCTGCGTGCATGGCTCCTTCATGGTGGGCCGTGTGGGGACGCCTGCAAGGGCGTGCCGGTTCCGTTTGCCGGTCTGTCAACCCTACATGGTCTGCCACCCAACCTTTTGACAGGGGAAGGGCGGCAGGTTGCATCACTTGTCCAAACGGAGCCAATCATGGCTGACACCTTTTCCCCGAACACTGTGGCCCCGCCGCCGGGTATCTCTTCGCCTTTGACAGCACAGGTCTTGCAGCACACCCTGCACGCATTGCACACCTTATTGGCTGAACCTCCGCACAGCCGTGCTGGCTCTTGGTGCCAGCAGCGCCAGCGCGCCCTGCTGTGGCGCAACCGCCAGCGCTTGCAATTGCTGGCCGGTTTCCGCGCCGATGGCAGCGCTGATTTGCTGCATGGGGCGATGGGCCTGACCCAGCCCTAAGCGCCCGCGCCTTCCTTCCTCTTTCGCTTCCCGTTGTCTGACGGCTGCCCTGCGCAGCGGCCAGCGGGTGTGTGCCTGTGTGTTTGTGTTTTCTCTGTTCGGAGAGGTCTTGCCATGACCGAAGTGTTTTCTATTGCCCGCGCCAGCCTGCGCATGGGCCGTGCCGCTTGGTTGCTTTCTTTGCCCAGTGGGGCCAAGCTGGTGTTGCTGTGCATCATCCACCACTACAACGATGCACGCGGGTGTGCTTTCCCGTCGCTGGCGCGGCTGGCGCGCTTGTGTGGCTTGCACAAACGAACGGTGCAAACGCACATCACGCTGCTCATGCAAAGGGGCGTGCTGGAGGTAAGCAAAGCCCCCGGCCTATGCTGCAACGTGTACCGCATCAATGAAGCCGCCTTGGCCCCCGCGCCCAGCGCCGCAGACGGTGCAGAAAACTTACCTCTTGAGGTGGTATTGGCTGCTCCCGCAGGTGGCGATTTTTCCGGCCCATGTGCAGAAATCACCACCCAGAACGGTAGCAACAGAATTCAACAGGAAAAGACAACGGAGCCACCGGCCCCACCTTGCCCTGCGCCACCACCACCTCCTCCTCCGAAGGTGGAATCGGCTTCACCCTCGGCCTTACCCTCTTCATCATCTTCTTTATTTTTGCAATCCTTGCCCAGCCCACAAGACCAAGCTGCCTTGCAGGCTTGGCAGCAGGTGCGCCGAGCCAAAGGCCGCCCCGCCTTGCCCAATGCGCTGCAATGCCAACAATTGCTCAACCATGCGGCCACCGTGGGGCAGTCTGTCGGCTGGGTGGTGCAGGTGATGGCGCTCAACGATTGGGCCTCGTTTGATCCGGTGTGGCTCCATAACCAACGCCCCGCGCCACGGTTGCCCGCAGTAGCAGTGCCGCCACCTAGTGCTGTTGCACCGCCGCAGTCCCTACAGCCACCCCAGCGGCCAGAACCGCCCCCAGTCACCCCAGAGGAGGTAGCCCAAGCCAAAGCCCGCATGGCAGAGCTGCTGGTGCAATGGCGTGGCCCTGTGGCTGCCACGGTGCCCGATACCGGCCCCATCGCTCCCTGCGGCATTGCGTGGGCCGACACCATCATTGCCGATGCCTTGCGTGGTGCGGTGGTCAGTTATGCGGCGCTGGACTACGCTTGCGCAGTAGCCAAGGTGTCAGCGCGGGCCGTGCGTGCAGCCGCCAAGGCGCGTGCTACCAGTGCAAAAGAAAAAGAAAAAGGTTGCGAAGCGCCCCCGAACGAAGAAGAGAGGGAGGGAGGAGGTGCGCTCCGGGATTGCAGCCAAGCCGACGGGGCCTGAAAGGCTTCGCAACCGTAAAAGTACGAGTTGCTCCATAGATTGGGGGCGGCCCCGAAAAGTTCCAGCGCCTTGCCAAAAAATTTTCTAGCCGGGGCTGCCCGTCACACCCTTACACCAAGGCCAGTAGCCGCTCTAGGGGTACTTGGATGCGCAGCACATCTTTGTGCGCCACTACGCCGGTGATTTTGGAGTTGGCCGCAGCGGTATCGCGGGGGATCAGCTCGCCGGTGGGCATGCCTTGGCGGTTGAGCACCACGGCCACGCGCGGCGTGGTAGCGGTTAGGCCCCGGCGCACCACCATACCCACTTCTTTGCTAGCCAGATGCACAAAAGTGCCTGGTGGATACAGGCCCAGCGTTTTAACGATGGCTGCGCCTGCCTCATCGACCTGATGCTCCTCGTCGTAGTAGCACGACTGCATGGCCGCCGTGACTGGCATGGGGACGCGATTGGCGCGCGGCGATAAACGGGCCGAGAAAATATCGGCACGTTGGATCAGGCGTGCCATTTGCTGCGCTTCGCTTTTGTCCACCAAGCGCCCTGGGGTACGGTGGTGGTGCTGGCGCACGGCTTCGAGCCAGATCGGGTCGAGGATGCCCAAGCTGCGCAGCAGGATCTCGCTACGTTCCGGGTGGTTCTCGATGGCGCTGATTTGTTCGGCACTCAGGGGGGTGTTTTGCAAGGCCAGATGGTCTTGCAGCTCGGTCATGGCGCAATTCATGCTCAAGGCAGCGCAGCCGATGCGCAAAATTTGCTCTTCGTCCCAGCGCAGCGTGGCCCGTGCCACCACCATGCACACGCAGGCTACCAACATGCTGTGCGTGGCGCTGTACATGCGCGTTTCTTGCCCTGAGATGCGAATGAGCGCCAGCAAAGTGGCGTCTGGGTTCAGGACACAGTAGCGTGATAGGTCGGCCTGCAAGTCCATAAAGCGCACGCCAAACTCGTGTGCGGGCGGCGAGCGCAGCAGTTGCGTGGCGCGGTGTTGCAGGTCGGGCCAGTTAGGGGGGCCGTTGTTGGTGTTGTTTTGGGAGCCCTCTTGGGCCACCATCTCCATGCGGGCTTTGGCGATTTCGCTCAGGGGCTTTTCTGACAGCAACATGCGCTGCAACTGGCCCATGTAGGCGCGGTGGCTGTCATCAGACTCTGCTGTGTCTATGCACAAACTAACGCCGCGCTGCACCAGCAGTTCTAGGTCAGCGCGGTTGCGGATGACATAGCCCCTTTGCGCCAGCACCGCCCCACTGACGCTGCGCAAAACAAAGCTCAGGGGCTGGCCCAGTGGGATGGTGTCGATGTTCAGGGTAAGCAGGTTCATGGCTTGTGCATTATGCGCAGCCTACGCTGTGCCCAAACACGGCTTGCCACAGTGCCTCAATGGCGCTGCGCTCGGTGTGCAGCGCGGGTGAGGTCACTTGGGTGGGCACCTCATCCAAGCGCGCCCGGTGCTGCACCCGGCGCAACTCGCGGTAGGCGCTGGCGGCTGCTTGACCGACGCCAGCGGGCAGCAAGCCCGCGTCTTCTGCCCGTTGCAGTAGGGCGATGTTGCCCACGTTGTCTAGCAGTTGGGGGTGCGCGCCAGAGTGCAGCAGCACCAAATACTGCATGGCAAACTCGGCATCTACCATGCCGCCGGGGCTGTATTTGATGTCAAACTGGTCTGGCGGGGGCCGGTGGGCACCGAGCACGCGGTCGCGCATGGCGGTGATTTCTTGTGCCAGTGCGGTGGCATCGCGCGGCGCGCTAATCACCGAGGCGCGCACGGCATCAAAGCGGGTGTGCAGGTCTTGGCTGCCCAGCACAAAGCGGGCGCGGGTCATGGCTTGGTGCTCCCAAGTCCAAGCGGTGTTGCTGCCGCGCTGCTGCTGGTAGTTGGCGTAAGACTGAAAGCTCGTCACCAGCAGGCCAGAGTTGCCATTGGGGCGCAGCGCGGTGTCGATCTCGAACAGGTCGCCCTCGCCAGTTTTGACGGTGAGCCAGTTGATGAGTTTGCGCACCAAGGCGGTATAGACCTCGGAGGCGCGGTCGTCATCGTCGTCAAAGACAAAAACGATGTCGAGGTCGCTGCCGTAGCCCAGCTCTTTGCCGCCGAGCTTGCCATACCCAATGATGGCAAATTGGGGTTCTTCGCGGTGGCGGTTTTTGAGGCGCTCCCAGCACCATTGCGCTGTCACGCGCAGCACGCTGTCGGCCAAGGCGCTCAGGTCGTCGGCCACTTGCTCTACCGTCAGGCGTTCGCCTACATCGCGGGCCAGCGTGCGGAAGGTTTCGGCATGGTGGGCGCGGCGCAGCAGGTTGAGCAGGGTTTCGTCGTCGTCTTCTTTGGTCGAGCGCAGCGATGCCAAGCGCCGGGCCAAATCGCGCTCAAAGTCGGCGGCCACAAAGCGCTCTTGCAGCAGCGCACTACCGGCCAGCTCGTCGATCACGCCGGGGTGTTGCAACAGGTAGCGGGCGGGCCAGCGCGCTGCGCCTAGCAGGTGCAGCAATTGCTCATGCACGGAGGGGCGCTCTAGCAGCAGTGCCAAATAGCTTTCGCGGCGTAGCAGGGATTCAAACCAGTTGATGAGGCGCACGGCGGCTTCGTCGCTGGCACGGCCATCGCGCAGCCATTGCGCTGTGCGCTGCACCAGGCGAAACAGCCGGGCGCGGGCTTCTTCGCGCAGGGCCCCAATACGTGGATGGGTGCGCCACTCGGCTACCCGCTCGCGCAAGGCCGGGGGCAGCTCTGCGAGCAGGGTTTCTAGCTCTGGTGCGGTGGTGCCCGCATGGGGGCCAGCGCAGTTGCCGTTGCAGGCTTTGTTGGTATCACCGCCAAGCAAAGTGTCAAACTCTTGTGCCACCAACTCGCGGTGGGCATCGAGTTCATGCAAAAAGCTGGCGCAGCTGGTGTAACCCATCGTTTGGGCAATCCAGGCCAGATCGTCGTCACGGGTGGGCAGGATGTGGGTTTGTTGGTCGTCGAGGTACTGGATGCGGTGCTCGACGCGGCGCAAGAAGATATAGGCGCGGGCCAAAGCATCGGCAGTTTCTTGGGGCATCAGGCCCGCTTGCGCTACGCGCTGCAAGGCGTCGAGTGTGGGGCGGCGGCGCAGCTCTGGAAACTGCCCCCCGCGCACCACTTGCAACAGTTGCACGGTAAATTCGATCTCGCGGATGCCCCCGCGTGAAAGCTTGACATCGTTAGCGCGCCCAGGGTGGCCCGCACTGCGCCGGGCGGCATGGTCACGGATTTGGCGGTGCAGGCTGCGCAGGGCCTCAAACACGTTGTAGTCGAGGTAGCGCCGAAAGACAAACGGCAGCACCACTGCGCGCAAGGCTTGCACTTGCGGCGTGCCAATGCAATCGAACGGGGCTACGACCCGGCTTTTGAGCCAAGCAAAGCGCTCCCATTCGCGGCCTTGGATTTGCAAATATTCTTCCAGCGCTGCCAGCGATACCGCCGGTGGCCCAGAATTGCCATGCGGACGCAGCGCCAAATCGACGCGAAACACCATGCCGTGCTCGGTGGTGTCGCCTACCAAGCTGTAGATGATTTTGACAGCGCGGCCAAAGTATTCGTGGTTGGAGATGCGCCCGCGCCCATCGGGGCGGCCAGCGGTCTCGCCATCGTGCTCATACACGTAGATCAGGTCGATGTCGCTGGAGACGTTGAGCTCGCGTGCGCCTAGCTTGCCCATGCCAATAATCCACAACTGCACCGGCTGCCCATCGGGGCCACAGGGGGCACCGTGGCGCTCGTCCAGTTCTTGGCGCGCTTGGCGGCAGGCGGCGTCTAGCGCCACCTCGGCCAGCTCGGTCACGGCTTGGGTCACTACCTGTAACGGCGCTTGGGCTTCGCAGTCTAGGCGCATCAGGCGCTCCATGACCAACTGGCGCAGGGTGCGCAAGGCGGTGCCGGTGTCGCAGCCTTGGGCGTGCAGGGCGGCCAAGGTTTGCTCCATGCTGGCACGCACGGGGGCACCCGCTGGCAACGTGGCTAGTTGAGCACCATAACGGCGGTGCAAGCGCTGGAAAAAACGCGAGTGTTGGGCGGGGCTGGCGTCGGCGTTGTCGGTCAGGTGCAGTGGCATGGCAAAGGGTAGCGGGCAAGCGCCGCAGGTAAAACGACACAGGGTTGGATGGGCTTACGGTGCAGCCCGGCGGTAGCTGCGGGCCATAATTCCGCCACCTCTGCCCCACCCACCATGAATGACCCCGCTTTGCCCTCTACACGCCTGATCCGCTGGATGGCCGGATGGGCGCGGTGGGTGCTGCGTTTGTGTCTGCTGGCAGTGCTGCTGCTGGTGCTGGCTTGGGCCGTGCTGCACGGTTGGATTGTGCCGCGAATTAGTGATTACCGTGTGCCGCTGCAAGAACAGGCCAGCCAGATGCTGGGCACCACGGTGCAGATTGGTGCCGTAGCCGCTGACCGCCGGGGCTGGCTGGTGCCATCCATTGAGTTGCGCGAGGTGGTGGTGTTAGACGCCCAGCAGCGCCCAGCGCTGCGCTTGCCACGCGTGGTGCTGGCGCTGTCGCCGCGCTCATTGTGGCGGCTGGGGTTTGAACAACTGTATATCGAGCAGCCGCAGCTACAGGTACGCCGGACTGCCGATGGGCGTCTGTGGGTGGCAGGCTTGGCCCTGCCCGACACCAGCACCACCGATAGCGCTGGGGCCGATTGGCTGTTCTCTCAGCCCGAGGTGGTGGTGCAGGGCGGCAGCCTGCACTGGACAGATGAAGTGCGCGGCGCACCGCCACTGGCCTTGCAAGATGTGAGCGTGGTGCTGCGCAATGGTGCTTGGCGGCACCAACTGCGCCTAGACGCCACGCCCCCGCCAGAATGGGGCCAGCGCTTTAGCATCGTTGGGCGCTTTCGTCAGCCTTTTTTGCTGGGCCGCAGCGCAGGCTGGCGGCAGTGGAGCGGCCAGTTGTTTGCCAATTTTGCGCGGGTAGACGTCTCGCACCTGCGCCATCACCTTGACTTAGGGATGGATGTCACCCAAGGCCAAGGAGCCTTGCGCGCTTGGTTCGATATAGAGCGCGGCCAGCTCATGGGCGGTGTGGCCGATGTAGCGCTGGCAGATGTGCAAGCTACCACTGCGCCGGGGTTAATGCCCTTGGTGCTGCCCATGTTGCAAGGGCGCTTGGGGGGCCGCCAACTCAACGGTAAGCTAGAGTTGCACACGCAAAATTTGCAGTTCGTTACCGACGATGGCTTGCACTGGCCCGGTGGCAATGTGCGCCTGCGCTATACCGATGCGGGCCAAGGCCGTTTGGCTGAAGGTGAGTTGCAAGCCGACCGGCTCGACTTGGCCGCATTGGCACGCATTGCCACGCGCCTGCCCTTGCCTGCTTCTGCCCATAGTGCGTTGCAAACCTATGCTCCTGAGGGGCTGGTAGATGTGCTGCAAGCGCGCTGGCAGGGTAGTCCCGACGATTTGCACAGTTACCACTTGCGTAGCCAAGTGCGCGGGCTGGCGCTGGCGGCTGCGCCAGCGCTGCCCGGCCAAGGGTTGGCACCCGACGCCCCACTGGGCCTGCGTGGGGCCAACGTCGAGGTAGAAATGACCCAAGCCGGGGGCAAGGCCAGCGTGCTCATCAGCGATGGGGCTTTGGTGTTGCCCGGTGTGTTTGAAGACCCTTGGCTGCCCTTGCAGCAACTCAGTAGCACGGTGCGCTGGCAAGTGGCCCAAGAGCAACTGGCGGTGCAGGTGGACAACACCCGTTTTGCCAATGCCGATGCCCAAGGCACATTGCGCGCTAGTTGGCGCACCAGCGATCCCGCCCGCTCTGGCAGCCGTTCGCGCTTTCCGGGGGTGCTCGATCTCAGTGGCAATCTGAGCCGAGCCGATGGCACGCGGGTACACCGCTACCTGCCCTTGGCGATTCCAGCAGAGGCGCGCCACTATGTGCGCGATGCCGTGGTGGCCGGATCGTCCAACCATGTGGATTTTCGGGTGCGGGGCGATTTGCACGACATGCCCTTTAACGATCCCCGGCAGGGCGAGTTTCGCATTGCAGCGCAGGTGCAGGGCGTGACCTATGCCTATGTGCCTGCCCATTTGCAAACTGCGGGTGAATTGCCTTGGCCCGCCCTGACTGGGCTGGCCGGTGAGCTGGTGTTTGAGCGCTCATCTATGCGGGTGCAAGGGGCCAGCGGTGGTTTTGCGGGCTTGCAACAAACCCGCCTGAGCCAAGTGCAGGCGCATATCCCCGACCTGAGCCATACCGTGGTGGCCGTCAGCGCCCAAGCCAAAGGGCCGTTGCCGGAGCTGCTGGGGTTTTTGCGGGACTCTCCAGTACAAGGGCTGATGGGCAACGCCTTGGCCCAAGCCAGTGGTAGCGGCATTGCCAATCTGCACCTCAAGCTGGGGCTACCTATCGACGCCCTGCACCAAGCCAAGGTGCAGGGCCGGGTGGTATTGGCGGGCAACGAGGTACGCATCACCCCCAGTACGCCCCTGTTGTCGCGTGCCCGTGGTGCGGTCGAATTTACCGAAAACAGCTTTGCCCTGCGCAACGTGCAGGCCCAAGCGCTGGGCGGCGAGGTGCGGCTGGAAGGCGGCATGCGCCCGCCACCGGCAGGCGCTAGTGTTGATCCATCGGCCCTACAACTGCACGCCCACGGCAGCGTCTCGGCAGCTGGGCTGCAACAGGCCCCAGAATTGGGGCTGCTGGCGCAACTGGCCCACCATGCCAGCGGCACCGCCCCCTACACCTTGGCCCTGACCCTGCACCGAGATATTCCTCAGTTTCTGATCGAAAGCAACTTGCAAGGCATGGCTTTGCACCTGCCCGCACCCTTGGGCAAACCACCAGAGAGCACCGTGCCCTTGCGCCTAGAAACCAAACTGCTGGCCGCCCCTCCAGTGCCTGACGCCCCCCTGCATGAACAACTGAGCGTGCAATGGGGGGCGCTGGGGCAGGTGCAGTATGTGCGCGACATCAGCGGGCCGCAGCCCAAGGTGTTGCGTGGCAGCATTGCCTTGGGTCTGCCCGCCGATGAAGCCCCCGCCCTGCCCGCTCAAGGCGTGGCCGCTAATGTGCAATTGCCCCAGCTCGATACCGATGCGTGGGAGGCGGCGTGGGCCGCGATGCCGGGGGCCTCTGCGGCGGCGGGTGCCAGCAGCGTGGCCCCCGACTTGGATTACCTGCCCCAGACCTTGGCCTTGCGCGCCCGCGAACTGACGGTGCAGGGGCGCACCCTGCACAACGTGGTGGCCGGTGGCTCGCAGCAGGGTGGGGTTTGGCAAGTCAATTTAGAGGCCGATCAGCTCAGTGGCTATGCCCAATACCGTCCCGGTGCCGAGGGCCGCTTGTTTGCCCGCTTGGCGCGCCTCAAGCTGCCACAAAGCACCCCCGCCCAAGTCGAATCATTGTTGGATGCCCAACCCGGCCACCTGCCCGCACTGGACATCGTGGTGGACAACTTTGAGCTGCACGAACACCACCTTGGACGTTTAAAAGTACAGGCCAGCAACCGCAGCGGCAACGGTGCCGCCAGCGAATGGCGCTTGCAACAATTGGCACTGGATATGCCAGAGGCCACGTTCAACGCCAGCGGCAACTGGGCGCTGTTGGGGGTAGCCCCCAACATACCTAGGCCATTGCGGCGCACGGCGCTCAACTTTACGTTGGATATTCGGGATGCAGGCCAACTACTCACGCGTTTAGGGATGGCCGATGTGGTGCGCCAGGGCCAAGGCCGTATGGCTGGGCAAGTGGCTTGGCGCGGCATACCGTCGCAGCCAGATTACCCCAGCATGACCGGGCAAATCCATCTAGACCTAGAAACCGGCCAGTTCCTGAAAGCCGAGCCGGGGCTGGCCAAACTGCTCAGTGTACTCAGTTTGCAATCGCTGCCCCGGCGTTTGAATTTGGATTTTCGGGATGTGTTTAGCGATGGCTTTGCCTTTGATTTTGTTCGGGGCGATGTGCGTATCGAGCAAGGAGTGGCTACCAGCAATAACCTGCAAATGAAGGGCGTCAATGCCGCCGTGCTGATGGAGGGCAGCGCCAACATCCAGCACGAAACCCAAAACCTGCATGTGGTGGTGGTGCCTGAGATCAACGCCATGACCGCCTCATTGGTGGCTACGGCCATCAACCCGGTGGTGGGGCTGGGCAGCTTTTTAGCGCAGGTGTTTTTGCGCGGCCCCTTGATGGCAGCGGCTACGCAAGAGTTTCGCATCGATGGCTCTTGGGCCGACCCTCAGGTCAGCCGCATACCGCGCCAGAGTAAACCTGCTGCTGAGGCTGGGCCATGAGTATCATCCCTTTACCTTTAGAGCGCCTGAGCTGGGCTTGGTGGCGTCAGTACTGGCGGCGTGCGTGGCGGCGCTGGTCGCTGTGGAGCCTGCTGGTGGCCTTGGTGGCTGCTGTGCTGGTGACGCTGGTGTGGCTGGCCGGACGCTATGAGGCCAGCATGGTGCAAAACCAGCTAGAGCGCGATACCGCCGATGCCGTGACCGACATTCGCGCTGGCCTAGCGCGTAACTTGCAAAATCTGCAAGCGCTGCAAATTGGCGTGGCTGCCACTGGACAATGGCAAGCGCAGGCGCAACAGTTGCTGCGCGAACACCGCGAGCTGGTGCGTATTGAGTGGCGTGCGCCCAACCTGATGCTGCGCAGTCAAGTCGAATCACCTTTTTTGTCGCAGCAAGCTATGCCAAGCCAGCGTGCAGACAGCCACTCCGATACCGCCCTAGCCTGTGCCAAGACCCGGCGCTTAAACGGGCCAGTCTACTCCAGCAGCTATTTTTTACCGTATGGTCAGGGCCTAGGCGCCGAGGTGATTGAGTTGTGCCTGCCCTTGGTTGCTGGAGGCAAGGATGCGGGCTATCTGGTGGCTAGCTACCATTTGCAGTCGGTGCTGGCTGAACTGATGGGCCACTCTTTGGCCCGACGCCAAGAGGTCTCTTTTACTGAGGCCGATGGCACCCGGTTGGCGATGGTGGGCACCGCACGCCGGGGTGGCCGCGCCTTTACGGCACAACAGTTGCTCGATTTGCCCGGCAACACCTTGGTGCTACGTATGGATCGTTGGCACACGCCGCCCAGTGTCTTTCCCAACGTGCTCACAGCGCTGGTCACGGCCATGTCGATTGCGCTGATCACGGTGCTGGTGGTGCTGGTGCGCGACAACCGCCGCCGCTTGCGCGCCGAGAGCAATTTGGCCGATGCACTGGCCTTTCGCAAGGCGATGGAAGACTCGCTCATTACCGGCTTGCGCGCCCGCGACTTGCAAGGGCGCATCACCTATGTGAATCCGGCCTTTTGCCAGATGGTCGGCTTTGAGGCCCACGAGCTACTGGGCCAAAGTGTGTCTGCCCCCTACTGGCCGCCGGAGCTGGTGGAAGAATACCGCCAGCGCTATGCCAAGCATTTGGCAGGCCAAATACCGCCGCGCGAAGGCGTGGAATCGGTATTTATGCACAAAGATGGCCGGCGCTTTCCGGTGCTCATCATCGAGGCCCCCCTCATCAATGCCGTGGGCAAGCACACCGGCTGGATGAGTGCCTTTTTGGACATCAGTGAGCAAAAGCGCGTAGAAGAAATCTCCCGCACCTCGCAAGAGCGCCTGCAAGCCACGGCCCGGCTGGCTACCGTGGGCGAGATGGCCTCGCTACTGAGCCACGAGCTCAACCAGCCACTGGCCGCCATTGCCAGCTACGCTAATGGCTCACTTAACCTGCTACAAGCCATCCAGACCGAAGCGAGCGCAGTCTTGCCGCCGCAAGCCAATACCGACCTGCAAGACGTTCGCGTTGCCATGCAGCGCATTGCCCAACAAGCCGAGCGTGCCGGGCGCATCATCAAAAGTGTTCATGATTTTGTGCGCCGCCGCGACCAATCGCGTGAAAGCGTAGCTGCTAAAACACTGATCGACGCCGTACTGCCGCTGATGCAGTTGCAAGCGCGCAAATTGGGCGTGCGGGTACAGGTGGAGGTAGAACCCCAACTGCCCCCCCTGTGGTGTGACTGCACGATGGTCGAGCAGGTGCTGCTCAACCTGACGCGCAACGCCATGCAGGCGATGGACGCCCCTGACATCGATGCCCGCGTGCTGCTGGTGCAGGTACAGCGCGCTCCTGACCGCGCTGGCAGCCGTTGGTTAGCGTTTGCCGTGGCCGATATCGGCGTGGGCCTGAGTGACGAAGCAGCCCAGCGCCTATTTACGCCGTTTTTCACCACTCGGCCCGAAGGCATGGGCTTGGGCCTGAGCCTGTGCCGCACCGTGGTGGAGCAGCACGGCGGCGCGCTGGCTTTTGCCCACAACCAACCCCGTGGCACGGTATTTACCTTTACCCTGCCCACCACTGCGCCCGAAGCAGAAAAATAGGGGTCAAAGATCATGGCTGGTCAGGGTTTGCCGCTGCCACAGCCGCTGCGGCGCGCACAGCATGCCTAGACACCTTGGCTACCGAGCAGGCAAAGTCCAGCGCCGCATAACCCACTGTCTCACCACGCACGGCGCTGGCAATGATGTTGTCGGCCCACGCAATGCCGCAGGGGACGATGGGGCCGGTATCGGGCACCGTGGCAGCAGGGCCACGCCATTGCGCTAACAACTCTGCCATGCGGGCTTTGGCTTGGGCTACCTCTTCTGGGGTGACTGGGGGCGGTTCTGGCCGCTGGGGTTGAGGTTGCGTTGGGGGCTGCTGTGGTGCCACTGCATGGGGCGGGGTTGCTACTGCGGGCAACCGTGGCGCAGGGCGTTGGTTATGCAGCCACGCCGGATCAAACGAGGCCCAATCGTTGAGCGCCATCACCTGCACCACCCAGCCGACAGACTGCCCCACGGTGGCCGCATGGTTGAGCAATTGCTGGCATTGCAGCGCGTTGGGCAAGGCGGGGCGGCCTTTGGCCCGGCGCACCTGTTGCCAAGCCTGCAAGGCGGCTTGGTCTTGCGGGCTGTGCAAGGATTGCAAAAATAAATAAGATGATGAAGAGGGCAAGGGTAAAGGCGAAGCCGATTCCATCTTCGGAGGAGGAGGTGGTGGTGGTGGCGCAGGGCAAGGTGGGGCCGGTGGCTCCGTTGTCTTTTTCTGTTGAATTCTGTTGCTACCGTTCTGGGTGGTGATTTCTGCACATGGGCCGGAAAAATCGCCACCTGCGGGAGCAGCCAATACCACCTCGGTGGGGAAATTTTCTGCACCGCTGGCATCGTCTGTGGCGCTGGGCTGCGCTGCCAAAGCCGCCTCGTTAATGCGGTACACATGGCAGCACAGGCCGGGGGCCTTGCCCACTTGCAGCACGCCCCTTTGCGTGAGCAGCGTGATATGCGTTTGCACCGTGCGCTTGTGCAAGCCACACAAACGGGCCAAGCGCATCAGCGACGGGAAAGCAAAACCTTGGGCGTCATTAAAGTGGCTAATGATGCACAGCAACACCAACTTGGCCCCACTGGGCAACGCAATATGCCAAGTGGCACGGCCCATACGTAGGCTGGCACGGGCGATAGAAAACATCTCGGTCATGGCAAGACCTCTCCGAACAGAGAAAACACAAAACACACAAGCGCACACCCGCTGGCCGCTGCACAGGGCAGCCGTCAGACAACGGGAAGCAAAGAGAAAAAGCGCGAGAAGGGCGCTGCGCTTAGGGCTGGGTTAGGCCCATCGCCTCATGCAGCAAATCGGTGCTGCCATCGGCCCGGAAACCGGCCAACAGTTGCAAGCGCTGGCGGTTGCGCCATAGCAAAGCGCGCTGGCGCTGCTGGCACCAAGAGCCAGCCCGGCTGTGCGGTGGTTCTGCCAACAAGGTGTGCAGTGCGTGCAGGGTTTGCTGTAAAACCTGTGCAGTCAAGGGCGGAAAGATGCCCGGCGGCGGGGCCGCAGTGTTCGGGGAAAAGGTGTCAGCCATGATTGGCTCCAAGTGAACGAGGCAAACCTGCCATCCACCGCTTCCGGCAATGGGTGGCAGACCGTGTGAGGTCGGAAGACCGGCACTTGGAACCGGCACGCCCTCACAGGCGTCCCCACACGGCCCACCATACAGGGGCCATGCGCGCAGCATGAGAAAACTGAAAAGCCGCCACCCCATGAAGAGGATGCGGCTGCTGCGCCAAGTGAACTCGGGCTTCCGACCCGTGTCCCGCCTTTTTTGCGGGATAGCGTAAGTCTAACGGCTAGGAGCGGGTGGCGGCAAGCCCCTGTCGCTTAGCCATCCATGCGCAATGCTGCCAGCAATCCCACGGCTCAAGAACGCTCCGTCCCTTGCGAATAATGTTTCTAATGAAACCAAATGAAACAATGTACCCCATTCACAGAAAATTGCGCTGTACGGGTGCTGTAATGTTGTCTGAGCACAATAAATGTGCATACGCGCCAGCAGTGTGGGCCGGTGTCAGGCAAGACCGGCATCTGGGAAATTTTAGGTTTGTCTAAACAGCTGGGAATTGCAGTTTACCTATGGGTGGAGTAGGATGGTGCAATTTTATGCGACGATGAGCCAGTGCAGGACTGTCGTCTAATCCTAGTTAGGGGCTGTTCGGTGTCAACAGCATTCCGATATCAATTTGCACTATCAGAGGGGAAAAAGATGTCGATACGAGATCAGCTTGCACAATGCGAGGAGCATACAAGGCAGAGGCTCGGACAAGGTGCAGCGAACCGGCTCGGTAATTGGCGGCAATATCAGACGGACGTGGAATTGGTCGCCTTCATGCAAAGGCTAATTCGGAATCAAGATAACTTGGCAAATGGCTGGGAACTCCACCGTGAAGGCTTGACGTCCATAGAATCAATCGTCATTTCAAACTCCAACCTATTCACGCCACAAGATGTTCAAATCGCTAGGCGAACTTTGGGAATTTCGTAATTTTAACCATCTGCTCCCCTAACCCTGCATTGCAGCGGACTCCGCTTCGCTGCGCCGCTGAACTTCCACGTTAGGCGGCAAGGACTCTGATCATATGATCCATGTCTCAGACAAATTGACGCTCAGATAACATTCGTGACAAACGATAATACTGAACACAAGGAGAGGAATAATGGCTCTACATAATGCGACTGAAATTGCCAATTGGTTTATTGCCAAAGCTGCTGAATCTGGTGACCACCTCACTCATTTGAAAGTTCAAAAACTGCTCTACTACGCAGAAGCTTGGACTGAGGTTATTACTGGCAATGAACTATTTGGTGAGCAAATGCAGGCATGGGCGCATGGCCCAGTTGTTCCAGAGGTTTTCCACGAATTCAAGACGTATGGTTGGAATACTCTCCCTGTTCCTCAAGAACAAGAGGTTCCTAAAGTGGCAGAAGGAGTCGTAGATGTCTTAAATCAAGTTTATGACGCCTACGGCGAACTTCCTGCAAAAACACTTGAAGCGATGACTCATAAAGATGAGCCTTGGATTGCTGCGCGCGGTGATATCGCCCCCGAGGCTCGTTGTGAGGCCGTAATTCCGAAGGTGAAAATTAAAGAATATTTTGAGAAGAAATACTCTGAACAGTAAATGGTTAAAAAATCCATTCCCAAGACAAAGATCAATAATGAAGCAAAATCCATAAACAATGGAAGTGCATCAACTGATCTTGAACGGAAAATATTTGATATTCCGTTATACAAAAAAGATGGTTCGCGAGAAGGGGTCTGCGATAAGAATCCTTATGTTGTTCTTAAATACTTCCAGAAGGATTGGGAGTGCTTTTCAGACTGGACGAAAGATGAGTTGGCTCAATTTTCCAATTTCTTAGCCACCTTCAGTGCACACACTTGGAATAGCGTCTACAAGTCAGGCGGCAAAGGAGAAAACAAAGTTGGGCTAGGGTACACACGTTACGATATCGACGATATGAAGGCTGGAGACGAACACCTAAAAAAGGTTAAGCAGATGCTCTCCCCTGATATAAATGTATTCGAACTTCGGGTAAGCCAAAAACTTCGGGTACATGGTTTTCAGTCGCAGGCAGCATTCTTCTTGGTGTTGCTTGATCGAGAGCACAGGGTCTTTCCCGCGTAATTTATTGTACTCCCCCTGCTAAACAGCAGGGGTGAACCCTGCATAACCCATAGAATTATACACAATTTCGTGAAATGTTGATTCAATTGATATCGAATTTACGATGATTTCCATAAAAATCAATAAGTTACAGAGATATTTGCAACACGATGTGCATGACCCGGTACTTCAAACGGATGCTGAACGATAAAATTGCACAGAGCCGGTTACCTTTACGTTAGCATTTTCATTTATCTCACCATAGGAATCATCATAGCAAATCTAATCTTTCCGGAATGCGGAGTTGAAGGCATTGAGCACATCGTTAGCAAAGAAAGTAAAGAAGCATCAAAAGGTAGAGATACATGGTTTAACGTTGCTTTCTGCGATAGCTGTGGTCATGTTGCAAAAACGGAATTAATCCCAAGCCTACGTTATCTTCGTAAAACTTAGTTCTTTTCCGGGTTTTCTTAGTTTCCTATTGGTGCTGGTGTAGGTTCGTTTTTCCAGCTATGCTGCTGGCTTTAGGTGACTAATCTGTGGGTTTGGTTCTAACGCGGTAGTCAAAGCGGATGGCTTAAAGCCGCTGGTTACTTTGTTCGTTAGGCAACATACACCGCTATCGCAAGAAAGGACTCAACCCTTTGAAAAAATCAATTCTTGAAATATATGCCCTCGCCGTTTGCTTTGTGACGGTCGTTTGTTTCGCGGTAGCCCTTGGAATAGCGGGGTACAGCGTCTTGGAAATTTCCAAACCAGATTTCACCATCAGCGCTTGGCAATACACGCAGCACCAAACCAATGATGCCTTTTGGAACGGCTGTGGCGAGAGCCGATTTTGCGGGCCAAATGAGAAGAAGAAAGAGCGCCCCCATGAGGCTGAGCTGACCAAGCAGCGCGAAGATTCTTATGCGCGGAGCTTGTCCAATGAGCAGCGTGGTGGATCTCAAACGCTGGTGAAGTGTCTCATCATCATGCTCATTGACGCCATTATTTTTGCCTTTCATTGGGTGGTGGCGCGTCGTGCCCGTGCAAACGCCGCCTAATCTGACATTCCAGAGAAACGCTGTGGCATTTGATATGTATGCGGGCGATAGGCACGAGGCCATCTACGCCCAAGACGAGTACCTCTTTGCGTACATCGCCGAGGCACCTAGAGATTTTCCGCAGCTCAAGGCGCTGCACTCCGATTTTTATTCAGAAATCCGTCTCACTCCTGAGCAGGCGGAGTTGTTGGTTCACCAATGCCGTCGCAAATGGCTAATCCCATCGAGTTCGAAACTGAGCGCCTTTTGTTACGGCAGTGGACGCCCGCTGACCGCGAACCGTTTGCCGCATTGAACGCAGATGCAAGGGTGATGGAGTTCTTTCCTGCGCTGCTCACACGGGCCGAAAGTGATGCAATCGCTGACCGCTGCGAGTCTTTGATTCGAGAGCGCGGCTGGGGGTTTTGGGCCGCTGAGTTAAAGGCTTCTCGCGAGTTTATTGGCTTTGTCGGCTTGCACACGCCCGCAGCAGCACTGCCGTTCTCGCCATGCGTAGAAATTGGGTGGCGTCTTTCCTTTTCGCATTGGGGCCAAGGCTTGGCTTCGGAGGCGGCGCGGGGCGCACTGCGCGTCGGCTTCATGACCCTTGGCCTTCAGGAAATCGTGTCCTTCACGGCAGTGAAGAATGTCAGGTCTCGTGCCGTGATGGAAAGGCTCCAGATGTGCGAGTCAGGCACTTTTGAGCATCCTCAGGTGCCTGAAGATAGTTCGCTGCGCTTGCACTGTTTGTACCGTCTGCCACGCGCCCACTATGGCGCATAACAACCCATTCCAGCCGTGGTTTACTTCAGCCAGCCGCGCTTGCGGAAGTACCACATTGGCACCAAGGCACTGGCCAGCATCAGCACCAGTGCATAGGGGTAGCCCCATTCTTGGGCCAACTCCGGCATGTACTGAAAATTCATGCCATACACACTGGCAATCAAGGTGGGCGGCAGCAGCGCCACACTGGCGACTGAGAACATCTTGATGATCTTGTTCTGGTTGATGTTGATAAAACCGACCGTGGCATCCATCAAGAAGTTGATCTTGTCGAACAAAAACGCCGTGTGGCTATCGAGCGAATCAATGTCGCGCAAAATTTGCCGCGCATCCTCAAACTGCTCGGCGTTGAGCATCTTGCTGCGCATCATGAAGCTCACGGCGCGGCGGGTGTCCATCACATTGCGCCGGATGCGGCCATTCAAGTCTTCTTGGCGCGCAATGGCCGAGAGCACCTCGCTGGCACGGGCGTCGGTCACGCTGCCAGAGAGCACTTGGGTGCTGACTTTTTCCAAATCGTCGTAAATGCCTTCAAGGGTGTCGGCAGAGTATTCGGCATCGGTATCAAACAGCCGCAGCAGCACTTCACGCGCATCCTCGATCAGCCCGGTGGCGCGGCGCGCCCGCAGGCGCAGCAGGCGAAACACCGGAATATCCTCTTCGTGGATAGAGAACAGCACGCCCTTGCTGCGCAGGTCGGGGTTGATGAGGTTGAGGATAAAAGCCACCCGCACCGAACGCGGGTCTTCCTCGTCGTCAATCAAAAAGTCGCTGCGGATGTGCAGCTCGCCGTTGTCTTCTTCGTAGAAGCGGGCGGATTCTTCGATGTCCTCGTCCATCGCATCTTCAGGGATGGACAGGCCGTAATGCTGTTTGACCCAGCGTTTTTCTTCGAGGGTGGGCGACTGCAAATCAACCCAAATTGGCTTGAAGTGCGACAGGTCTTCTAGCGCCTCGATTTCTTGCTGTACGAGGCGGCCACTGGCCAGCGTAAAAATATTGAGCATGGCTTGCTCCCAAAATGGACAGGCGGGTGGTGTGGGTGAAACAAGGGGACGCTTTCAACCCCGGCACCTGGCCTAGGAGCTGAAAGCTACCGACTCGGGTAGGTTTCCATGACAAAAATCTCCATCTGCAACACGGGAAAACCCGATTATCGCACCGGGCTGTGATGGGGGTGTGACCTGTTTGCTGCGCTGGTGTAAAGCAGTACTGCCACGCGCTGGCTCAATAGTGTGGCGGCAATTCATCGCGCAAATTGCGCGGCGCGCTGCCCTGTGCTTCGGACTGCTGCTGCCCTAGGCGTTGCACCTGTTCCCGCAGCCAGTCAATCTGTTGCTGCTGGCGGTAAACCACCCCATTGAGCTGGTCAATGGTGTCTTCTTGGAAGCTCAGTTTGGTTTCTAAATCAATCAAACGCTGGTCGGTGTCGGGGCAAGAAGGCATGGGCTGGGTACAAAGGCATAGGCATAAAAAAGAGGCGCAAGTGCCGCAGCAACTTGCGCCTTCAGGGCGATAGATGGGCATTAGGCTGTACGGGGGCAGCCGGTGCCGTTTACTCTGCGTCGTCCTGCAAATGTGCGCCAATGGTGTCGCGGGCGTGGCGGGCCTTGACCCGGCCCAGATCGGCATCCAAAGCGTGGATCAGTTTATCTACCGCACTGATAAAAGCCACGGCTACCTTATCGCCATCGGCAGTGACGGTGACGGGCTGACGCCCGGCGGGGCGTGCCTCTAGGCGGCAGCGCTTATCGTTGGCACCGGATTTGCCGGCGTCCACATCGGTCAGGAACACTTCGACGCGGGTGATGTGCTCGCGGAAACGGGCCAGCCGCTCAAGAGCCTCAGCCTGAATCCATTGGGCCAGAGACTCACCGCCTTGAATGTGGTCGTTAGCGTGTACCTGCACTTGCATGTTGATCTCCTTTTCGAACTTCGGTCGGCTCGGTGCCGACAACACCACTGTAAACCAGGACGCACCCCTTTCTGCTCTTGAGTGACAGATTTTTGACGTCTTGCATGGAAAAGCCCACAGGCCCCGTCGGTCGTGCCAGAATGCTTGCTGCTGTAGCGTGGCTTGGCCCAGACTGGGTGTTTTCCTTTCCGTTCTCACGTGCAAATTTATGAAAATACGGGTTCTGGGCTGTTCCGGTGCCATTGCGCAACATGCCCGCACCACCTCTTTTTTGCTCGATGAGCACATCCTGATCGATGCCGGCACCGGTGTGGGCGATTTGCCTTTGGGCGAGATGGTGCGCATTGACCATGTGCTGCTCACGCACTCGCACCTAGACCATATCGCCGCCTTGCCGTTGATGCTCGATGCGGTGGCCGGACTGCGCAGCCAGCCACTGCGCGTGCATGCCTTGCCCGCCACCATTGCCGCGCTGCGCAACCATATCTTCAATGGGGTTATTTGGCCGGATTTTTCGGTCATTCCGTCACCAGAGCAACCAATGGTGCAGTTTCACCCGATTGAAGTGGGGCAGGTGCTGACTTTGAGCGGCCAGCGCATAGAGGTGCTGCCCGCCCACCATACCGTGCCCGCCGTGGGCTTTGCCGTGGCTACCCCCAAGGGCTATTGGGTGTTTACCGGCGACACCGAGCGCAACCCGCCGTTTTGGCAGCGCCTGCGCCAGTTGCCACTGGCCATGCTAGTGATTGAGCTGACTTTTAGCCAACGCGCCAGTGCATTGGCCCAGATCAGTGCCCACCTGTGCCCACAGGTGCTGGCCCAAGAGCTGGCCCACTTGCAAGCCCCGTTGCAACCGGGCTGGCGTTTGGGCCTGACCCACACCAAGCCGCTGGAACAAGCTCTGTTGCGCGCAGAAGTACAAGCACTGGGGCTGGCCGAGCAATATCCCCTGTTCTGGCTAGAAGCTGGTCAAACTTTTGAGTTCTAAATCCATGGGCCAAGCCACCCCTGCGGCGCTTGATGAGGGCGCGTTTTTTCGTGCCCTGCAACATCTGAGCAACCGCATTCACAACACTGAGCGCATCGAGCAGATCATGGTCGATCTGGCGCAGCCCATCTGTGATCTGTTTGGTGCCGACCGCATCACCATCTACACCGTGGCCGAGGACGGCAGCTACATTGTTTCGTGCATCAAAACCGGGTTGCAAACCATCCGCAGCATCCGCCTGCGCATCAACAACAACAGCGTGGCCGGGTATGTGGCGCTCAAGCGCCAGTTGGTCAATGTGGCCGATGCCCACGACGCGGCGGCCTTGCTGCGCATTGCGCCCGATTTGAATTTTCAGCCCGAAGTGGATCGCCGCTCCGGCTACCTGACGCGCCAGTTACTCACCGCCCCCATTGTGCAAGACAGTACCTTGTATGGGGTGCTGCAACTTATCAACACCCGCAGCGGGGCTCCGTTTAGCCACGCCGCAGAACAGGGTGTGGCCGAACTGTGCCAAACCCTGGCTATTGCCTTTAAGCACCGGGGGCAGCCGTTGAGCCTGCCAACGTCAGCAGCCCCAGCCACCACCGGCCACCCGCCTGCATCGCCTCCGGGCAGTATGCGCTACCAATGGCTGGTGCAGCAGGGCCATATCACGGCCCCCGATTTGGCCCAATGCCTGCAACAGGCCCGTGAGGTGGGGTTGCCGGGCGAAGCCATGCTGCTACAAAAAGGCGTGGCCGTGGCAGCGATGGGTGCCAGCTTGGCAGCATTTTTTGGCGTGCCTTATGTCGGCTTTGAGCCGCAGCGCCTGCGCATTGAATCATTGCACGGGGCCTTAAAGCGCGAGTTTTTGCTCGCTCAAGGTTGGGTGCCGCTGGAAGAGGGCCACAACGGCCTGCAAGTGATGTGCCTAGACCCCGAAGCGGTGCAAAGCGCCCGCATCGTGGGTCAGGTGTTCCCGCAGGCTCACCCGATTGACTACGTGGTGACAACGCGGCAAGAGTTTCTGCAAACCCTCGATCAGCTCTACCCCAGTCAAACTGACACCAGCGTGGATCGGATGTTGGCCGATCTGAGCGACATCACGCCCGACGACAGCGTGGATGATTCGATCTTGGTCTCTGCCGCTGCCGACAACGAGCTGGTCAAGCTGGTCAACCGCATTATTTTGGATGCCTACCAGCAGGGGGCCTCTGACATCCACATTGAGCCACTGCCGGGCAAAGAAAAAACCCAAATCCGCTTTCGCATTGATGGCGGCCTGCGGCCCTACATTGAGATTCCGGCAGCCTACCGCGCACCGCTGGTCACGCGCATCAAAATCATGTGCGATTTGGACATCTCGGAGCGGCGCAAGCCCCAAGATGGCAAGATTCAATTTAGGCGCTTTGGCCCGTTAGACATTGAGCTGCGCGTGGCTACCATCGCCTCGATGGGCGGCGTGGAGGATGTGGTGCTACGCCTGTTGCGCGGCGGCGAGCCGCTGCCGCTAGAGCAGCTCAACCTGAGCGCACACAACCTGCAACGGCTTATTAGCACCATCACCAAGCCCTATGGCCTGTTTTATGTCTGCGGCCCCACCGGCTCCGGCAAAACTACCACGCTGCACTCCATCCTCAAGCACCTCAACACCCCCGACACCAAAATTTGGACGGCGGAAGACCCGGTAGAAATCACCCAGCGCGGCCTGCGCCAAGTGCAAATCAACAAAAAGGCTGGGGTGGACTTTGCCACGGTGATGCGCGCCTTTTTGCGCCTAGACCCCGACATCATCATGGTGGGCGAATCGCGCGACTTGGAAACGGTGAGTATGGGCATTGAAGCCTCGCTCACCGGGCATTTGGTGTTTTCTACGCTGCACACCAATTCGGCCCCCGAATCCATCGTGCGCTTGCTGGACATGGGCATGGACCCCTTCAATTTTGCCGATGCCCTGCTGGGGGTGCTGGCGCAGCGGCTGGCGCGCAAGTTGTGCAGTTGCAAGCAAAGCTACCTGCCCGACGAGGCCGAGCTGGCCGCCTGCGCCCATGAATACCTGCACACCTCTACCGAGGCGCAACCCGAACCGCAGCAGCGCGAAGCCTTGCTGCAAAGCTGGCGCAGCCAATACGGTGATGCCCAAGGCCAGTTGCACCTGTACCGCCCGGTGGGCTGCGACAAATGCCAAGGCAGCGGCTACAAAGGCCGTGTGGCCCTGCACGAGCTGTTGGTGGCCGATGACGCCATCAAAGAGCACATCCAATTGCGCTCACGGGTGGCACAGTTGCTGCAATCGTGCCTAGCCAGCGGTATGCGCACGCTCAAAATGGACGGTATCGAAAAAGCCTTGCAGGGCCTGACCGACCTGCGCCAAGTGCGGCTGGTGTGCATCAAATAACCAGCGGCCAGCTTTTGCTGGCGCTGGCGCTGGTCAGGGCAAGGTGTAGAGCGGAATGTCTTTTTCCTGCGCCAGCGCCTCTAGTTGCGCTCTGCTTTGCGGAGCCACAAACTGGGCAATGGCCTCGCGGGTGGCCGCAGTGCGCATGGTGGCCGCATCGCCTTGGGCGGGCAAGCCCGCCGCCGCGCACAGACGGGCAGCAAAGTGGGGCTCTAGCGCAGCCAACGCCACCCGGCCATCGGCACACGGGTACATCTGGTAGCCCGCATGGGCACCACCGGTATCACTCTCGGTGTGCATCAAGCCCCAGCTTTGCGGCAGAGCGATCCAGTGGGCGGCCTCGGCCAGCCCCACCTCTAAACATACGCCTTGTCCATCTTGGGCGCGGGCCAGTTGGGCCTGCAACACCGCCTCACTGGCAGCCAAACTACCGGCCATATCGGCCAACAGGGTGGGGGGCATGTGCAAGCCTTGCAGCAGCCCAGCTTCGGCTTGGTAAGTCAGGTCGTGGCCGGGCTCTTCGGCGCGCGCACCCGCCGCACCCACAATGCGCACCAATGACAACCGGGGATAGCGCTCGTGCAGAGCCTCCCAGCCTAGCCCCAGCTTGTTGAGCGCCGAGGGCCGAAACGACGTCAGCAGCACATCCGACTCGGCCAGCGCAGCGTGCAGCACGGCTTGGCCTTCGCTGGTCTTGAGTTGGGCGTGCAAGACTTGGATGCCCTCGTGCAGCGCGGTATAGGCTGCTGGGCTGTAGTGCTGCATCGGGTCGGCGGTGGGCTGACCGGCGGGGGGCGGTGGCTCCAGCTTGGTGCACTGCGCACCCATGCCAGCGCAGCGCAGCAGGGCAGCGGGGCCGGGCAGGTTGAGCGCCAAACTCAAGACGCGCACGCCGCGCAGGGGCTGGACAGAAAAAGCAGTAGTCATGGCAAAAAAGAGGCGGTGGTCAAGCGCCACATTTTGACCTCCTCCCCGTCATGAATGACGGGGATTCCTCACTGCCTTGCAGCAATGAGCCTTCCATCGACACTATCCTTTGGGAATAGTGCCTTGGATTCCTCCTGCGAGACGCTCGAGTCCAAGCGCAAGAATGTTGCGTGCTGCGTTTACATCGCGGTCGTGGTTCGTCCCGCAATCGCTACACCTCCATTCTCTTATTCCAAGTCCTGCTCTACCTTTCGGACTGCTGGCGGGAATACTCCCGCAGCACGAGCAAGTCTGGGTTGAATAGGCTTCGTTGACTTCCATAAAGACGACACCGGCCTGATGGCTCTTGTATTCCAACATCGTCTTTAGCATGGCCCAGCCCGCATCCAGCGTGGACTTGGCCATCTTGGTTTTCACCAGCTTGCTGCTCACTACGTCGCCCACGAAAATGGCGGCGTTTTGTTGCACCATTGCCGTGCTGAATTTGTGCAGCGCATCTTTGCGCTGGTTGGCAATTTTTGCATGGATGGCTTTCACGCGCCGCTTCTTGTGGGCACGCTGGGCGATAGCTAAATCCATCTCCAGCTTGCGGTAGAAACGTCCCTCGATGCGCTCACCATTGGAAGCCACGGCTGCTTCCTTTAATCCCAGGTCGATGCCCACCGATGTCGTGGCTTGGTTGTCCTTGGCCTGCACCTTGACGACAATGTTTAAGTACCAGCGTCCTCGGTTGTCTTGGCTGAAGCTGCCTGCACGCAATTCATAGTCGGCCAAGCCGTAGCTGTCCCAAAGGCAAAATTTTTGGCCAGCAAAGCTAATCTGCCCTGCTTTGTATTGCAAAGCCCGCGCTTTGAATGGAATCCAGCCCAAACTGTATTTGCTGCTTTGGGGGTTGGAGACGCGCCAACGCAACTTGGCCTTTTTGAATTGCTTGCGTGCTTTGGCGTAGTCTTCGCAGACTTGTTGCACGGTAGGCGAGCCAATCTGCACCCCATCGCATTTGCTGAAACCGTTGGTTAGCTTTTGCAGGTCGTAGCCACTGAGAAACTGGTGGCGTTCACGAATGGCACGGTGGCTGGTTTCGTTGCAAAAGTTCCAAACCTGATTGACCTCCCGCGCCATCTGACGTAGCACCTTGGCGTGCTTGTCTTTGATGCGTAGGCGCAGGGTTTTGGTGCAATCCATGCTGTGGATTATGATTGGTCTAAGAAACAAATTCAAGAGAAATTTATGGCCCGTCCACGCAAAACAGATAGCGATTTACGCCACGGAAGACATTGTGTATTTGCCCTCCATGTTCATTTGGTATTTGTAACTAAATATCGGCGCAATGTCTTCAAGAAAGAGCATCTCGATGCCATGCAACCCATTCTTACCAGTGTTTGTCGGGATTTTGATGCTGAGTTGGTGGAGTTCAACGGCGAGCACGACCACGTTCATTTGCTGATTACCTACCCGCCCAAAGTAGCCTTGTCCAACTTAGTGGCCTCGCTCAAAGGAGTATCTGCGCGCTTGCTGCGCCAGCGGTTTGGGGACTTCCATCCGTGGCTTCAACGCAGAGGCGTTCTATGGTCGCCTTCTTACTTTGCCTCAAGCTGCGGTGGTGCGCCGATAGACATTCTTCGGCAATACATCGAAGAACAGCAAACGCCCCATTAGGATGCCTACGGCATCCGCACTCTCGACCTCGGGCTGAACCCCGAGGCTTCCCGCGCACTGGTGATGCTATGCCCCCCAGCGCCATCAACCGTTGCAGTTGGCACGCACCTCTTCTAGGCTGGTCAGGCCCGCCAGCACCTTGTCAATGCCATCTTGGCGCAAGGTGCGAAAGTGGCTGTGTGCCATTGCTGCTTGGACGATTTCTTCGGGCCGGGCGTGTTGCTGTATGCACTGGCGCACCTCTGGCCCCACCACCAGCAGTTCGTGCAGCCCCAAGCGCCCACGCAGGCCGGTGTGGTGGCAATGGGCGCAGCCGGGCGCATGGGTGCGCAACAACTGGCCGCCTTTGCCATACTGGCGCACCCAGTCCTCGCGCAGGGCTTGGGGTTCGGGGCACAAGGCTGGGGTAAAAGAGCGCAGGTACTCATGCAGCAGCGCTTGGATGTAGTCTTCATCGGCTACCTCGGTGCGTTTGCACTGCTGGCACCACTGGCGTGCCAAGCGCTGGGCCAGCACGGCCAACAGCGAGTCGGCAAAATTAAAGGGGTCCATGCCCATGTCCAACAAGCGAATCACCGTCTCGGCAGCGCTGTTGGTGTGCAGGGTGCTCAAGACCATGTGACCGGTGAGCGAGGCCTCAATGGCGATCTGGGCAGTTTCTTGGTCGCGGATTTCGCCCACCATGATGATGTCGGGGTCAGCACGTAAAAAAGAGCGCAACGCCTTGGCAAAAGTCCAGTCGATTTTGGGATTGACCTGCACTTGGCGCAGATCGGGGTTGGTGATTTCTACCGGGTCTTCCGCCGTCCAAATTTTGCGCTCAGGGGTGTTGAGGTGTTGCAGCACCGAATGCAATGTGGTGGTCTTGCCAGAGCCTGTGGGGCCTACGCACAGCACCATGCCATAGGGGCGTTCAATGGCATCGGTCAGTTGGCGCTGGTTGGGCGGCGAGAGATTGAGCGCTTGCAAGCTGACAGCTTTGGCTGATGACAGCAGGCGCAGCACCACGTCTTCGGCACCGGCCTGCGTGGGGATGGTGGCTACGCGCAACTCCAAATGGTGGCCGCTGGCAAATTTGTTGAAGTTGATCTTGCCATCTTGGGGCTTGCGCCGCTCGGAGATGTCTAGCTCGCACATGATTTTGATGCGGGCTACCAATGCCGAGCGGTAGGTGTGCGGCAGCTCCATGTACGGGGCCAGCACACCATCGCGCCGAAAACGAATGCGAATTTTGCGCTTGGTGGGGTAGGTTTCGATGTGGATATCTGAGACTCCTTGCTTTTGCGCATCCAAGATCATGGTGTTAATCAGGCGCACCAGCGAGTTGTCGGTCTGGGTAATCTGGGGGGCGTTGTCTATGGTCTCTTCTTCTTGGCTGCTATCGAACTCTAGCGAGGCGCGCAGTTCGTTGGCTGATGCGGGCGCTGCCTGCTCTTGGGGCCGTCCGCTGGCATGGCCGCCAGAAGTATTGAGTCCTGCATGGGCGTAGCTGGGCTCAACCAGTTCTGCAAGCTGGGCCGCACTGGCCAGCGCCGCCAACACACGCGACTGGGTTAAAAACTCTAATGCATCAATGGTGGAGCGCAAGGACGGGTCTTCGGCGGCTACCACCAACAGACCGGGGCGCAACAACAGCGGCAACACATGCAGGCGCTGGGCCATCGCAAAGGGTACTTTTTTCAGGGATTCGGCATCAATTTGGAACCGGGACACATCCACCACCGGGTAGCCCATCTTGCGTACCAGCGCCATCTGCAAGTCTTCGCGCGAAATTGTGCCGCTTTGCACCAGCATCTCACCCAGCGGGGCACCACGCTCGGTCTTTTGCTTTTCTAGCACCTCGGCCAACTGCTCTCTGGTGACCAGCCCCAGTGTGGTCAGTGCCTCACCAATGCGCACCACCGGCATGCGCGCCTGCTGCTCTAGAGCCACCAAGAGTTGCTCAGGATCGACGATGGCGCTGTTGGACAACGAAGCGGGCGGGGCCGGCTCGCTCTCCTTAGGGGCTGGTGCAGCGGGTGCCGGGTTGGCTGTGGCGGGGGCAGGCGGCACCGCTGGGGCCGAATCATCCAGCCACCGCACCTTTTGGTAAGCCTCGCGGGGGTAAAAAACACATTCCAGCGGCCCACCTTCGCCCCCCACAGGCTGAAACAAAAACAGGCCCATGCCGTTTTCTACATGGCCCACGGTCTGGCCCCGCACCAAATCGGCATGGCGCAGGGTTAACAAAAAGCGGCTGGGCTGGGCAGCCCCGGCGGTGGCCGTGTCCGGTTGCAGTGGTGTGTTGAGCCACAGTTTGCGCACCATGGCAAAGCGCAGCGTCATGGTGGTACGGGCTGGGGGCTGCTGCACCAAAAAAAAACGCCCGGCTTCGCTGGCAGATACCAACAACAGGCGGCGCACTTGGCCGTTGATGGCCTCCATCTGGCAGGCCAGCCCGTCTGGGGTCGTGACAACGGACGCATAACCGCCACCGGGGATGGCTGGCCAGTGGATGGTCTCAGCGGAAACAAGGGTTGAAGGTGCGGTAGTAGCGGGCATAGTCAACCATTACATCGGAGCAGGCAATAGCAAAAGAGTATGCCCGCCCGTCAAAGCACCACGACAAAACTACCTCGGTGGTCTGTGGTTTTAGCCGCCGTGCAAGCCACGCCGGTATTGCATGGCCTCGGCCACATGGCTGATTTGGGTGTGTTGCGCCCCGGCCAAATCGGCAATCGTGCGCGCCACGCGCAGCGCCCGGTGCATGGCCCGCGCCGACCAGCCCAGCCGCGCTGCGGCCTGTTGCAAAAACTGTGCTGCCGCTGGCTCTAATTGCACATGCTCATCAATGGCTTGGCCTTGCAGGGCTTGGTTGCTGCGCCCTTGGCGTTGTAGCGCCCGTGCGCGCGCTTGCACCACGCGCGCCTGCACGCTGGCGCTGCACTCGCCCGGCGGCGTGCCCAGCAGGTCTTGCGCGGGCAGGGCGGGCACCTCGACATGCAGATCAATGCGATCGAGCAGTGGCCCACTGAGTTTGCCTTGGTAACGCGCCACTTGGTCTGGGGTGCAGCGGCACGCGCGCTGGGGCGAGCCACGGTAGCCGCAGGGGCAGGGATTCATTGCTGCCACCAGTTGGAAGCGGGCCGGAAACTGCGCCCGCTGCGCGGCGCGGGCAATGGTGATCTGGCCGCTCTCTAGTGGCTCGCGCAGCGCTTCCAGCGCTGGGCGCGAGAACTCTGGCAGCTCATCCAAAAACAGCACGCCATGATCGGCCAGTGAGATTTCTCCGGGCCGTGGTGGGGAGCCACCGCCCACCAGCGCCACAGCGCTGGCCGTGTGGTGTGGGCTACAAGTAGGGCGCTGGCCCCAGCGCTCTAGTGCAAAGCGCCCGGCCAAGCTGGCTACGGCGGCGCTTTGCAGGGCTTCATCCACGCTCATGGCGGGCAGCACCCCGGCCAAGCGCTGCGCCAACATCGATTTGCCTGAACCCGGTGGCCCCAGCAACAACAGGCTGTGGCCCCCGGCAGCGGCAATCTCTAACGCCCGCCGTGCTCCAGCCTGCCCTTTGACATCAGCCAAATCGGCACAGGCTGCCGGGGCCTGTGCGGGCTGGGCACTCATGCGTGCCCAACCATCAGCCTCTGGGGCCGCATCGCCATCCAATAAGCACCCCTGCGGCAAAAACTGCTGCACCACATCAAGCAAATGGCGGGCGCGATAGACCTGAGCGCCCGGCACCAGCGCGGCCTCTTCGGCACTGCCCGGCGGCAACACCAGCCGGGCCTGTACCTGCCCGGTGTGCAAGGCCAAACTGGTGGCCAGCGCGCCACGCACGGGCCGCAACTGGCCCGACAACGACAACTCGCCCGCAAACTCGTACCCGGCCAGCCGGGCAGCGTCAATTTGGCCGCTGGCAGCCAAAATACCCAAGGCAATGGGTAAATCAAAGCGCCCCGAATCCTTGGGCAAATCTGCCGGGGCCAAATTGACGGTGATGCGTTTGTTGTGTGGAAACTCTAGCCCGGCGTTTTGCAGCGCCGAGCGCACGCGCTCGCGGGCCTCTTTGACTTCTACATCGGCCAGCCCTACTAGCGTAAAACTGGGCAGGCCGTTGGCCAGATGCACCTCTACCGTTACGGGTGGGGCCTGCAAGCCCAACAGGGCACGACTTTGCACTAGCGCAAGACTCATTGGCTTTTTCTCCCTAGACAGGTGCCGCACCAGATAGATCGCAAACACGTTCTGAAGCAGAGCGGTTTTACACCAGCCGGGCAATTACTTTAGCAGCAAGGGCCGCTGCCACATGGCTACCCAACTGCTGCCAGTTTTAGCGGATTTGTTGGATGACGCTGCGCTAACCCCCATCTACTTGGGTGTGCGTGTGCATCTGATATGCCCCAGATGGCTGCATCTGCTGCTGTTATCTATCTGCTTGCCATTCCATAGTTGGGGCCTTGAAGCCGGGGGAGCCGTATACGCCCACCGGCGATTGTTGCAAGGCCCCTATGTCAGACCCTTCCCTTCCCCCACGCCCGCCTGTACCGCGCAAAGTCATTCCCATCACCCCGGAGCCTGCATCGGTTTCGTTCTACGAGGCGCAGGTCAAAATCCAGCCGCGCTCTATCAAGGGGGTGCTAGCGCGCTGGCGCTGGATCATGGTGTGGCTGACGCAGTTGTTTTTTTACATCGTGCCGTGGTTGCAGTGGAACGGGCGGCAGATGTTGCTATTCGATCTGGAGCAGCGGCACTTTTACCTGTTTGGGTGGCTGCTGTACCCGCAAGACTTTATCTATCTCACGGCACTGCTGATTATTTCGGCGCTGTCGCTGTTTTTGTTCACAGCGGTGGCGGGGCGCTTGTGGTGCGGCTTTGCCTGCCCGCAGACGGTGTACACCGAAATCTTTTTGTGGATTGAGCACCATGTCGAAGGCGACCGTAGCGCCCGCCTGCGCTTGGATGCCTCGCCGTGGACGGCAGAAAAGCTCTGGAAAAAATCGCTCAAACAGGGTTTATGGCTGGCCGTAGCATTGTGGACGGGCTTTACCTTTGTCGGCTACTTTGTGCCCATTCGCACGCTGGCGGTAGAAGTCATGGCGCTGCAAGGCTTTTGGCAGATCTTTTGGGTGCTGTTTTATGCCTTAGCGACCTATGGCAATGCAGGTTTTTTGCGCGAGCAAATCTGCAAATACATGTGCCCCTATGCGCGCTTTCAGAGCGCCATGTTTGACCCCGACACCCTGATCGTCACCTACGACAGCGCCCGTGGCGAAACCCGTGGGCCGCGCAGCAAGGCAGTGGATGCCAAGGCGCAGGGGCTGGGCGATTGCATTGACTGCACCCTGTGCGTGCAGGTGTGCCCGGTGGGCATCGACATCCGCAACGGTTTGCAGTACGAGTGCATTGGCTGTGGCCTGTGTGTAGATGCTTGCAATTCGGTGATGGACAAGATGCAATACCCGCGTGGCCTGATCCGCTACACCACTGCCAATGCGTTGGCACAAGGCTGGAGTCTGCCTCAGGTGTTGCGCCGGGTGCTGCGTCCGCGTGTATTGCTCTACAGCGTAGCGTTGGTAGCCCTGACGGTGGCTAGTGTGGTCAGTTTGGCGGTGCGTACGCCCCTGAAAGTCGATGTCATCCGTGACCGGGGCGTGCTGGCGCGGCAGGTGGGGCAAGGGCTAGTGGAAAACGTTTACCGCTTGCAGATTGCCAATGCCACCGAGCAGCCTCAGCGCTACCGGGTAGCGGCCAGCGGCATAGTAGGCTTGCAAGTGGCCTCGGAGGCTGAGGTGGAAGTGCAGGCGGCCAGTTCGCGCTGGGTGGTGCTGCGCCTGCGCGCGCCCCACGATGCCTTGCCCACCGGCCCGCACTCGGTGGTGCTGGACTTTGTCGCCTTAGGGCAGCCGGGGCTGTCCCTGCGTGAGAACACCACCTTCTTGCTGCCGCGATGAAGCTACGCCAGCGAGGTACCTGCCAATTGGCCCAGCGTGGCCAGTGCTTGCTCGGTGCGGGCATTCCAAGCATGGCCGTAGTTCAGGCGCAAACAGTGGCTAAAGGCGTGCGATGCCGAAAAAATTGGCCCCGGTGCCACGCTGATGTGCTGGGCCAGTGCTTGCCGGTGCAAGTGCAGCGTATCGCAGCCTTCAGGCAACTCTACCCACAAAAGGTAGCCGCCCTCGGGCCGGGTGGCTCGTGTGCCTGCGGGAAAGTAATGTCCTACGGCCTCGGCAAACAGTGCCTGCTGCCCGGCCAGCGTTTGGCGCAGTTTGCGCAAATGCTTGTCAAAGCCACCCTGCTCCAAATACAGCGCCAGCGCCATTTGCACTGGCACCGAGGCGCTGAGTGTGGTGGTGAGTTTTTGCCGCGCTACGGCGCGGGTAAAGCGCCCCGGTGCTGCCCAGCCAATGCGATAGCCCGGTGCCAAGCATTTGGAAAACGAAGAGCAATGCAGCACCAGCCCTTCGGTATCAAAGGCTTTGGCGGGCAGCGGGCGCTGGTCGCCAAAATACAGCTCGGCATAGACATCGTCTTCAATCAGCGGCAATTGGTAGCGGGTGATGAGTTCTACCAGTGCTTTTTTCTTTGCCGTGGGCACCAAACTGCCCAGCGGGTTTTGAAAATTGGTCATCAGCCAGCAGGCTTGGGGCCGGTGGCGCACGATGGCCGCCTCCAGTGCCCCTAAGTCGATGCCCTCGCGCGGGTGGGTGGGCACCTCTATGGCTTGCAAGCCTTGGCGTTCCAGCGCTTGCAGGGCGGCGTAAAAGGTGGGGGACTCCACCACCACCGCATCCCCAGGGCGGGTAACGGCAGACAGGCACAGGTTCAGTGCCTCTAGTGCGCCGTTGGTAATCACGATGTCTTCGGCAGGCACGGCCACGCCTGCGGCCAGATAGCGCAGTGCAATCTGGCGGCGCAGGCCCGCATGGCCGGGGGTAAGGTCGTCTACCGTGCTCCACGGGTTGAGGGTGCGTGCGCTGGTGGCAAGGCACTGGCCTAGGCGTTGCAGTGGGTACAGCAGTGGGCTAGGAAAGGCCGACCCCAGCGGCACCACTTGCCGGGCCATGCTCGATTGCAGCACCTCAAACACCCGTTCGCTCACATCCACGGCAATGGCGGCATCACCCGGTTGTGAGGGCAATTCTGGCTCTGGTGGTGCCCGGCGCAAACTGGGGTTGACGTAGTAACCGGAGCGCTCGCGCGCTTGCACCAAACCACGCGCCTCTAGCAGGTAATAGGCTTGAAACACCGTGGAGGCACTGACGCCCCGGCTGGTGCAGGTATGGCGCACCGAGGGCAGCCGGTCGCCGGGGCGTAGCAAACCACTCTGGATAGAGCTTGCGATATCGGCAGCCAAGGTTTCGTAGCGTTTCATTCGGGGTAGTAAATTTTTATCTAAATAATGGTTAAATAATTTGTATCTGTCATTATTTTTAATTTACTCTGGCCTGTTCCTTGGGTATTGTGGCTAATTGCTGTGCCGCAAGCATACGAGCAATCAATGTCGTCAGTCGGTGGATGGTAAATGCATATTGATTTTTGCGCGCAGAGAATTTTATGTTTTTTTAAAAATACAACTAGATTTTTGAATAATTATTCCGGAGAGAGGCGGTAAATTTTTTGATTTGTCTAATAAAATTAAATAATGGCGCTTGAATTTCATAATGTTGCCATTTTTGATTCTGCCTTCTTTAATTAAAATATAATATATTTGCTACCTTTTTGGTTGTTTTTTTGCTGCATCCATTTGCTTAAATTTTTGCAAAAATGTGGTGGTCAATAAATAAAATGCTTCGGCTTTTCATACCGAATCACCCTACTCCACCCATAGGAAAAAATTAATAGCCCACCATCGAGGCAAACCTAGAATTTTGCAAACGCCAGCCCAAACTGCTAAAGCGTAGGTGTTTTTATCTGCTTGGGCAGCGACGAAAGCTTGGTTGCAAACGGCGCAGCAGCCGACCCTTTTCATGAGGCAGCGGCTTTTTAGGTTTTCTCATGCTGCGCGCATGGTACCTTCATGGTAGGCCGTGTGGGCAGCAGCCACCAGGGTGCGCGCTACAGGCTAAAAATCTTGCCGGGGTTGAGGATATTGTGCGGGTCTAGCGCTTGCTTGATGGCGCGCATCACGGCCAGCGCAGGCGCGCCCGCTTCTTCCAGCAAAAAGCCCATTTTGTGCAAGCCCACGCCATGCTCGCCGCTGCAAGTGCCTTGCATCTGAATGGCCCGTTGCACCAGTGATTGGTTGAGCTGCTCGGCCCGTGCGCGCTCGTCGGTGCTGTCGGGGTCAATCAGGTAGCCAAAGTGAAAATTGCCATCGCCCACATGGCCCACCAGAAAATACGGGATGCCACTGGCATCGGCCTCGGCCACCGAGTCCAGCAGGCAATCGGCCAAGCGGCTGATGGGCACGCAGGTATCGGTCGATATAGCCTTGCAGCCGGGGCGGCTGGCAATGGCGGCAAACAAGGCGTTGTGCCGGGCCGTCCACAGCCGGGTGCGCTCTTCGGGGGTGCTGGCCCATTCAAAATCATTGCCGCCCAGTTCGCGGGCGATGTCTTGCACCGTCTGTGCCTGCTCCTGCACCCCTGTGGGCGAGCCATGAAACTCCATCAGTAGCAGCGGCTCTTCGCGCAGGCCCAGTTTGGCATAGCGGTTGACCATGCGCACGCTGTTAGCATCAATCAGCTCGACACGGGCAATGGGCACGCCCAATTGGATGGTCTGGATCACAGTGCGTACTGCAGCCTCAATGCTGGGGAACGAGCAAATGGCAGCCGATACCGCCTCGGGCAGCGGATAGAGCTTGACCGTCACTTCAGTGATGATGCCCAAGGTGCCTTCGCTGCCCACCATCAGGCGCGTCAGGTCGTAGCCTGCGCTGCTTTTTTTGGCCCGCGAGCCGGTGCGAACCACGCTGCCATCGGCCATCACCACTTGCAGCGCCAGCACGTTCTCGCGCATGGTGCCGTAGCGCACGGCGTTGGTGCCGCTGGCACGGGTGGCACACATGCCACCCAAGGTAGCGTCGGCACCAGGGTCAATCGGAAAAAACAGGCCGGTGGATTTCACCGCCTCATTAAGCTGTTTGCGCGTTACGCCCGCTTGCACCGTCACCGTCAGGTCATCGGCATTGACCGACAACACTTGGTTCATGCGCGATACATCCAAGCTGATACCGCCCTGCACCGCCAGCAAGTGCCCCTCTAGTGAGCTACCGGCACCAAAGGCAATCACCGGCACGGCGTGCTGGTGGGCCAGTTGCAGGGCATCGCTCACGTCTTGGGTGCTTTCGGCAAACACCACGGCATCGGGCGGGGGCATGGCGGCGTAGGCCGATTCATCGCGGCCATGCTGCTCGCGCACGATTTGGGCAGTAGCGCACTGACTGCCAAAACGGGCTTGCAGGGCCTGCATGAAGGCCGCAGGTATGGCACGGGGGGCCAGTTCGGGGAGGGGGGCGTGGAGCGGGGTGGCTGGGCGGTTCATAAACTGGCTCTGCGGTGGCGGCGAAGAATACCACCGGGCCGGTAGCAAGCCTCAAAGGCCCTGACATCGAATTTTCGGCTGCTGTGTCCGACAATGGCACATCGGCTATCCGCACCGTGCGGCCGCCACAGACCAGAGAGACAAAATTTATGGGCAATCGTTTAACAGAAATCGCTACCCGCACCGGTGACAACGGCACCACAGGTTTGGGCAACAACCAGCGCGTCTCCAAAAATAGCCTGCGCATCCATGCCATGGGCGAGGTGGACGAGCTCAATGCCCACATTGGTCTGCTCCTGTGCGAGGCAGTGCCACAAGATGTGCGCGATCTGCTGGGCGATGTGCAGCACCAGTTGTTCAACTTGGGCGGGGAGCTGTCCATTCCGGGTTACCAGTTGTTGCAGGCCAGTGCCTTGGCGCAGCTCGATGAGGCACTGGCCCACTACAACGCGATGCTGCCGCGTCTGCTGGAATTTATCTTGCCCGCTGGCAACCGTGCTGCCAGCCAAGCCCATGTCTGCCGCACCGTGGCCCGCCGCGCCGAGCGCACCGTGGTAGCACTGGGCAACGAGGAGTCTTTGCACGATGCACCGCGCCAATACCTCAACCGCCTGTCTGATCTGATGTTTGTGCTGGCACGCGTGCTCAACCGCGTTGATGGTGGTGACGATGTGTACTGGCGTAGCGTCCGGTTGACGCAACAGCAAGAGAGCACAGCATGAACTGGGGCCTGTCACAACTCAAAATTGGCCTGCGCCTCAAGCTGGGCTTTGGTCTGCTAATGTGCATGATGCTGCTGATGGCTGCCATTGCCATTTTGCAAATGAGCCGGGTGGCTGATGCCAACAGCCAATTGGTCGATGAAGACTGGGTGAAGGCCGAAGCCACCAGCACCATCGAAGCCCTGACACGCGCCAACGCCCGCCACACGATGGCGCTGGTGCTGTTTATGGACGATGCCCATCACGCCCAAAGTAAAGAAAAAATTGCCGCCAACCGCTTAGCCATCGACAAAGCCTTAGCCACACTAGAGCAACTGGTGCATAGTGCCGAGGGCAAAGCTCTGTTGGCCCAAGTGAGGGAGATGCGTGGGCACTATGTGCAATCGTTTAGCCGCGTGCGCACGTTGGTAGAGTCCGGTGACCACGCCAAGGCCCGGCAATTGCTGCAAGAAGAGACCCTACCCGCGCTAGATGCCCTACAAGGGCCTGTCGATGCGCTCAATAGCCTGCAACAAAAGCGCGTGGACGACACCGGCCACTATGTGCTGCGCGAGATTGGCACGGCGCGCTGGCTGCTAATGGCCCAGGCTTTGGCGGGGCTGGTGCTGGGCACAGTGCTGGCGCTGTGGATTACCCGCTCCATTGTGGCCCCGCTCAAGCGGGCAGTGCAAATTGCCCAGCAAGTGGCTGCCGGTAATTTGGGCAGCCCGATCAACGACATAAAGGGCCGCGACGAAACCACTGATCTGCTGCGCGCCCTGCGCGAGATGGACGAGGGCCTGAGCAGCATCGTGAGCCAAGTGCGCAGCGGGGCTGAAAGCATGGCCAGTGCCACGCGGCAAATTGCAGCAGGCAATATTGATCTATCTTCGCGCACCGAAGAAGAGGCCAGCGCGCTAGAGCAAACCGTGGCCTCCATGCACGAGCTGACCAGCACCGTGCGCCAAAACTTTGAGCACAGCAAAACGGCCAACCAAATTGCCGATGCTGCCTCGCAAGTGGCCGTGAAGGGCGGCGCGGTGGTGGCACAGATGGTGCACACAATGGAGGCTATCAATGTGTCATCGCGCAAAATTGCCGACATCATCAGCGTGATTGATGGCATTGCGTTTCAAACCAATATCTTGGCGCTCAATGCAGCAGTAGAGGCGGCCCGTGCTGGTGAGCAAGGCCGGGGCTTTGCCGTGGTGGCCTCCGAAGTGCGCAGCTTGGCTGGGCGAGCGGCCAGTGCCGCCAAGGAGATCAAAGCACTGATTGACACCTCGGTGAGCAATGTCAGTGAGGGTTGTGTCCATGTTGAGCGCGCCGGTGCCACGATGGATGAAATCGTTGTGAATGTGCGCCGGGTGACCGACATCATGGGCGACATTACCCACGCCAGCCAAGACCAAAGCGTCGGTATCGACCAAATCAACCAAGCCATGTCACAAATGGATCAGGTCACGCAGTCCAACGCGGCGCTGGTCGAGCAAGCCGCCGCTGCCGCCCAGTCACTAGAGCAGCAGGCGCAGTGCTTGGTGCAAGCTGTCAGTGTGTTTCGGCTGCGCAATGATGGCTAAAGTGGCCCTAATCCTCTGCCCAAACCACCCATCAAAGGCTATATTGGTTGCTTCCCATGCAGGAGGTCAGCCATGTTTGAATCCGCAGAGATTGCCCACAAGATCAAAAAATCGGTCTGCAAAGCTGCCGTCCCGGCCCTAAGAGCAGCACTGCTAGAGGCCCAAGTCGATCTGTACGAGGGCAAAAAAATGCCGGTGGTGCTGCTCATCAGCGGCCAAGACGGTGCTGGAAAGAGTGAGACCATCAACCTGTTGTACGAGTGGATGGACCCACGCTTTTTGTCCACCTTGGCGTTTTCTCTCCCCAGCGAAGAAGAGCGCGAACGCCCCCCCATGTGGCGCTACTGGCGCGCTCTGCCGCCCAAGGGGCGCGTGGGCATCTTTGCTGGTTCTTGGTATTCAGACACCATCCGCGAGCGCATTTTGGGCAACATCACCTTGCAAGAGGTCGATGCCCACGCCGACCAGATCAACCGCTTTGAGGCCATGCTGGTCAACGAGGGGGCGCTGGTGCTCAAATTTTGGTTCCACCTGACGCGCGACGCACAAAAAAAGCGCCTCAAAGACCTAGAGAGCGACCCACACACCGCATGGCGCGTGACCAAATGGAACTGGGATCGCCTCAAAACCCACGACAAATTGCAAAAAGTGGCTGGGCATTTTTTGCGCATGACCAACACGCCTTGGGCACCTTGGGTGGTGGTCGATGGCAGTGATGACTGCTACCGCTCCCTGACCGTGGGCCAAACCGTGCTCAGTGCCATGCGCGCGCGCCTAGACAACCCCAACCTCCTAGGTTCCACTGTGGCACCGCTGGTACGCACCGACATTGATGGCCGCAATGTGCTGTCGGTACTCAACCAACAACTGTCCTTAACCCAAGACCACTACGAAAACGAGCTGGCGCACTGGCAAGGCCGACTGGCCGAACTCTCGCGCAGCCCAGCGTTCCGCAACCGGGCCGTGGTCTGCGCCTTTGAAGGCTCCGATGCCGCAGGCAAGGGCGGTGCCATCCGGCGCGTTTGCGCTGCACTCGATGCGCGCTTGTACCAAGTGGTGCCCATTGCTGCTCCCACCGAAGAAGAACGTGCCCAGCCACACCTGTGGCGCTTTTGGCGTCACCTGCCGCGCCACGGCCATATCACGCTGTTTGACCGCACTTGGTATGGCCGCGTACTGGTCGAGCGCGTAGAGGGTTTTTGCAAAGAACACGACTGGCTGCGCGCTTACACCGAGATCAACGACTTTGAACACGAGCTGGCTGATGCGGGCACCATCGTTATCAAGTTTTGGTTGCAGATCAGCCAAGATGAGCAATTGCGCCGCTTTAAAGAGCGCGAAAAAATCGCCTTCAAGCGCTTCAAAATTACCGATGAAGACTGGCGCAACCGCGAAAAATGGAATGCCTACCAGCAAGCAGTGTGCGATATGGTGGAGCGCACTAGCACCGGCACCGCTCCTTGGACACTGATCGAGGCCAATGACAAAAGATATGCCCGTATCAAAATTTTGCGCACCCTGTGCGAGCGCCTAGAAGCTGAGTTGCAAGCACCGCCCTCTAGGCAAACAGCCATTCGCCCCGAAAAACCCGAAAAACCCAGCAAACCCCACAAGGGTAAAAAGGGCAAAGACAAGCCGCAGAAGCTGGCTACCGAGCAAGCCCCCGGCGCAGAAAAGCCTGAGTGATCCATGCCTTTTGTAGCCCGCAGCCAACGCTGCCGGGCGGCAACGCATAGCATGGCACCCTGAATGTGTTGTTTCAACCCTTGGAGACTTTTTTCCCATGAAGCTGTATTACTCGCCCGGTGTCTGCTCCCTCTCGCCCCATATCGCGTTGCACGAAGCGGGCCTGCCGTTTGAAGCGATTGTGGCTAGCACCAAAACGCACCTGTTGCCCGATGGCACCGATTTCTACACCATCAACCCGCTGGGGTATGTGCCCGTGCTAGAACTAGACAACGGCGAACGCCTGCGCGAAGGCCCGGCCATCGTGCAATATATTGCCGATCAGGTGCCAGACAAAAACCTCGCTCCCGCCAATGGCACGCTAGAGCGCTACCGCCTGCAAGAGTGGCTCAACTTCATCAGCACTGAAATCCACAAGGGCCACAGCCCGCTGTTTGCTCCTACCACCCCCGAAGATTACAAACCCGTGGTGCGTGAGCGCTTGCTGTCGCGCTTTGCTTGGATCAATGAGCAACTGGCAGACAAAGACTATCTGCTGGGCGCGTTCAGCGTGGCTGATGCCTACCTCTACACCACCAGCCGCTGGGGCCGGTTGGTGGGTGTAGATACCAGTGCGATGGCCCACCTTGCCGCTTTCAAGCAGCGCATGGAAGCTCGCCCCGGTGTGCAAGCTGCCCTGCGTGCCGAAGGTTTGCTGAATTAACAAGCACTGCGCTTGGCGTGGGCCGTCTTGTGTGCACTGCGGCGGCCTACCGGCCTTTCCAAGGCACAAAGCGCTGTTCCAGCCAGCGCATCCACCAGTCAAACCCCCAAGCCATCAGGCCGATGACCAAGATGCCCATTACCACCACGTCGGTGCGCAAAAAGTTAGAGGCATTGAGCACCATCTGCCCCAGCCCCACCGTGGCTGCGACCATCTCAGCAGCTACCAGCGTAGTCCAGCCAAAACCGATGGCTATGCGCAGCCCAACCATGATCTCGGGCAACGCGGCGGGCACGATCACATGCCACACCAGTTGCCAGCGCGTCGCGCCCAGGGACAAGGCAGCATTGATCTGTTCCACGCTGGCACTGCGCACCCCCGCCTTCGCTGCCAGTGCCATAGGAGCAAAACAGGCCAGGTAGATCAGCAAAATTTTGGCTGTCTCATCAATGCCAAACCAGATCACGATCAGTGGCAGATAGGCCAGTGGTGGTAACGGGCGATAGAACTCGATAGGCGGATCACACAGGCCACGTGCCACATGGCTGACGCCCATAGCAATGCCCACTGGCACCGCCGTTACTACCGCCAGCGCAAATGCGCCAAACACACGCATGGCACTCCACTGTAGGTGAACCCACAGGGGTTCACCCCCCTGAATGTTGCCCTGCCAACCATCGCTCAATGCGCGCAGCACAGCGTCTGGTGCAGGCAAGAACAGGGGTGCAACCCAGCCTTGGCATGTAGCCAGCCACCACAGCAGCACGAGGGTCGTAACGCAGCCTGCACTGATGGCCCGGCTGGGTGCACTGCCCGGCAAACGAAAGGGCTCTACAGCGCGCAGCACAGGTGGTGCATTGGGCACGCTGACTGCTGGTGCATCGCTGCCCATGCCCGGCTGGGCCAATAGAGCATGACTGATGGTGTCAGGCATGGACAAGCCCCACATCGGCATCGTTGGCCACGCCGGGGGCAATCCAGTCCAGCACCCGTTCACGCCAAGCGATAAACTGCGCATCTGACTTGACTGCACGGGCCGCCCGGCCACCTAGGTACTCGCGATTGAACGCCAGCCCATGCTGCTGGGCAATGCGGCCAGGGCGTGGTGTCATCACAATCAGGCGCGAGGCAAGAAACAGTGCCTCCTCCACGTCGTGGGTGATAAAGAAAATGGTTTTGCCTGTGCGCTGCCATAACTGCAACACCAGCTCCTGCAAAGATTCACGCGTGAATGCGTCAAGCGCGCCCAACGGCTCATCCATGAGCAGCACGTCGGGGTCGCTGGCTAAAGCCCGCGCAATGCCCACGCGTTGCTGCATGCCACCCGACAATTGCCACACGGGGGCCTGCGCAAAAGCTTCTAGGCCCACCAAGGCCAGCTTCTGGGCGGCCAAGCGGCGGCGGGTGTCGCGTGGCACACCGCGCAGGCGCAAGCCCAGCGCTACGTTGTCAACCACATTCAGCCAAGGCATGAGCGCATGCTTCTGGAACACTACGCCGCGCTCTGCCCCCGGCCCGGTCACATCACGACCGTCCAACGTGATGCGGCCAGACGATGCCTCTGTAAAGCCGGCAATGCAGTTGAGCAACGTGGTTTTGCCACAGCCTGAGGCTCCCAGCGCCACCACCAGCTCGCCTGAAGCAATGTCCAAATCCACGTTGTGCAACGCCAGCACGGACGAGGAATGCCGTGCGTCGGCATACCGCACGTTCAGGCCGTGTATCTGTAGCCCGCGTGCTACTGCATGCCCCTCACTTGGCACGCCGCACCCATGCTGGATTTACGCCCACCGAGTAATCGGGCAGCACGTTCTGGATCGTGCCTTGCTCTTTCAGGAACGCGGCTGTAGCCGCCAGCGAACGCACCACCACCGAATCCTTGCCGCCACCAAGCCACTGCGGCGACGCTTGCTCTGCCGGGGGCACAAAGGCATAGAGCGCTAGGCTGGCGGGCACGGTGGGGGCCTCTGCGCCACTCCATTTGGCTAGTGCCTTGACTTGGGCCGAATCAGCACTCCACGCTGCCTTGTTGCTGGTGTAGGCCTTGTCTGCATCAGCCAGCACCTGCACAAACTGGGTGAGGAAGGTGTCATGCTCTTTGCTAAAGGCTTTAGTGACGGCCAAAGCATCAAACGTAGCCTTGCCCGTCTTAGCTGCAATCTGACCCGAAGTCACAATCACCTTGCCATTATTTTTAACCTTGGCTAGCACTGGGTCCCAGACAAAGGTGGCATCAATGTCGCCACGCTCCCAAGCGGCCAGAATTTCGGGTGGCCGCAAGTTTAAAACCTGCACGTTTTTAGGATCGACACCCGCGTCTTGCAAGGCCACTAGCGCATGAAAATGTGTAGTAGACACAAACGGCAGGCCAATTTTTTTGCCCTTGAGGTCGGCCAGTTGAGTGATGCCCGCACCGTTGCGCGCTACCAAGGCTTCGGCATCGTTGATGTTGTCCAGAATCCAGAAAACCTCAATAGGTACGCCCTGCGACAGCGCAGAAGCAAATGGCGATGAGCCAGCCTCACCAATGTGAATGGCCCCCGAGGCCAGCGCACGTACCACCTCAGCACCACTACCGAGCTTACGGTAAGTCACCTTGTAGCCGGTGCGCTTTTCGACCTCGCGGGTTTCTTGCGCGTAGCGCCAAGGCACCACCATGTCTTGGTAGCCGATCACCACCTCACGGGTTTGTGCCAGAGCGCCAAAGCCCAGCAGCGTGCCCAGAGCCAAGCCCACAGCCTGAATGCTTGTTCTACGTGTTGCCATCGAAAAATGTCCTGTCTAAATCCAGCGGAAAAGACCGGGTGCAGCAATTTTGGCGCACCTAGTATGAGGAAAAATTCTAGGCAGGAGCAGGCATAGCGTCTTGGAACGCTTTTGCGTTTGCATATGCAAAAAATGATGAAGTAATGCCAACCTAGTTCTTCACACCAAGTTTTGCACCACGGCGTTACGCTATGGTTTTTCCACCTGTCACACCCCTGAAAGGTTTTTCGATGCCCACTACCTTGTTTTCTCCCACCCATGTCGGTGACATGAGTCTGGCCAACCGCATCGTGATGGCCCCCATTACACGCAACCGGGCACCGGGTGCCGTGCCCACCGCCATGATGGCGCAATACTATGGTCAACGTGCCAGCGCGGGCCTCATCATCACTGAGGCCACGGCCATCAGCCCGCAGGCCCAAGGCTATGCCGATGTCCCCGGCCTGTACAGCACCGAGCAATTGGATGGCTGGAAAAAGGTTACCAGCGCCATCCACGATGGTGGCGGCAAGGTGGTGGTGCAGTTGTGGCATGTGGGCCGCATCTCGCATACCTCGCTGCAACCGGGCAACCAGCCGCCCGTGGCCCCCTCGGCCATTGCAGCGCAAAGCAAAACTTTTATTATCGATGCGGCCACCGGCCAAGGCCGTTTTGTACCCACCTCCACGCCCCGCGCGCTGGATGTGTCCGAACTGCCCGGCATTGTTCACGATTACCAAAGCGCAGCGCGCAACGCCGTAGACAGCGCTGGCTTTGATGGCGTTGAAATCCATGCCGCTAATGGTTATTTGCTAGAGCAGTTTCTCAAAACCGGAGCTAACCAGCGCAAGGACGACTACGGCGGCAGCATCAAAAACCGCGCCCGTCTGCTGTTAGAAGTAACCCGCACGGTGGCGGAGGCCATTGGTGGCAGCAAGGTAGGCATTCGCCTCTCGCCAGTCACGCCCGCCAATGGCATCAGCGACGCCGACCCCCAAGCGCTGTTTGAATACGTGGTGCAGCATCTGGCCCCGCTGGGCTTGGCCTATATCCATGTGGTGGAGGGTGCCACCGGCGGCCCGCGTGAACTGCCCGGGCAACCATTTGACTATGCCGCCCTCAAGGCCGCCTACCGCAACGCCGGTGGCAAGGGCGCTTGGATGCTCAACAACGGCTATACCAACGCACTGGCGCAAGATGTGGTGCGCAGCGGCCATGCCGATTTGGTGGCCTTTGGCAAACCCTTTATCTCTAACCCCGATCTGGTCAAGCGCTTGCAACAAGATGCGCCGCTCAACCCTTGGGACAGCAGCACCTTTTATGGTGGCGGCGCTGCGGGCTATCTGGACTACCCCACACTGGCCAAAGCCTAAAGCCGCCGCCTTGCACCCAGCTCAAGACTCTTTGGGTAGGTAGCGCTTTTTGCCGGTGGGCAAAATAATGTAGCGGCCCCCACGTGGGCCGGTATGCACCACTGCATCCTCAGGCAGGCCCTTGGCTTTGGCCTTGGGAGTGCTAGGTGGCGGCGCAGTGCCGGCCACCGGCACTACTGCAGTGGCAACAGCCGCAGCACCTGGCGGTGGTGGTGGCGTGTAATGCGGAATGTTGGCTTTTTCTGCCCTGCCAAGGGTGCAAGCGTCGTCTTGGTAGGTCACACCGCCGTTGGGGCTGGTGCATTTGTTCATGCCCAAGGCAGGTGCCCCGGCCAAGCTGCCCCATAAGAGCAGCACAGCCGCCACACGAAAGCCAAAGTGCTTGGTTGTCATGGCATAACCCCCCCGTTTTTACGCCTGACCAAGGCGAGGCGCGCTGCGCCGTACTGCCGTGGGTAAAGCTGGAGCCGTGCGCGTGACAGCAGAAGCAGAAGCAGAAGCAGAAGCAGAAGCAGAAGCAGAAGCAGAAGCAGAAGCAGAAGCAGAAGCAGAAGCAGAAGCAGAAGCAGAAGCAGAAAATGGCGAGAAAACCCTCAAACCATCATCAGCCAAGTGAAATTGTTGCACCACCTGCGACAAGCGCCGGGCCTGTTCGCGCAGCGACTGCGCGGCGGCTGCCGACTGCTCAACCAACGCCGAATTTTGCTGTGTCATGCGGTCAATCTCGGCCACCGAATCATTGACCTGACCAATACCACTGGACTGCTCAGAAGCTGCTGCACTGATCTCACCAATGATGTCACCCACGTGCTGCACGCTTTGCACCATCTCTCCCATCACTCGGCCCGCATCCTCTACATGGCGCACACCGCCATCTACCGCTTGTACACTGGCATCAATCAGGGTTTTGATTTCTTTGGCAGCCGCAGCACTGCGCCCGGCCAAACTGCGCACCTCGGAGGCCACCACAGCAAAGCCCCGGCCCTGCTCACCGGCACGCGCAGCCTCTACTGCCGCATTGAGCGCCAAAATGTTGGTTTGAAATGCAATGCCATCAATCACGCTGATGATGTCGGCAATTTTGCGGCTCGAGTGCGCAATGCCGTGCATACTGCCCACCGCATGGGCCACCACTGTGCCGCCATTGCTGGCGGTGCTAGAGGCCGACAACGCCAACTGATTGGCCAACTGTGCCGACGAGGCCGCCTGTTGCACCGTAGTAGTCAGTTGTGACAAAAAGCCAACGGCCCCTTGGGCGTGTTGGGCGGTTTGCTCGGTGCGCGAAGACAAATCTTGGTTGCCCATCGCGATTTCGGCACTGGCCGTTGCAATATTGCTGCTGGCATCACGCACTTGGGCCACCAGTCCGCTCAATCCCTGCTGCATATCGAGCAAAGAGCGTTGCAAATTAGCCACTTCGTCTTGGCCTGTCACCTCCAACCGCTGCGACAGATCACCCCCAGCAATGGCTTTGGCCAAGCGCTCGGCCTCTGCCAGCGGGCGACAAATTGAGTTCATATTGAGCACCGTGGTGGGTGCCACGATCAACACAGTCAATACCATCAGTAAACCAAACAGCCACTGTGTTTGGAGTGTCAGGTGCTCTTGCATAGCTACTGCTTCTTTGGCTTCTCGCTCCAATGATGCTTCTAGCTCCATGCGCAGCTTGTCGGCTGCATCAAACTGGGCCACCGCATGGCGGCTCAGGCGGTTGGCCACCGTGGCCGAATCGTAGCCCTCATTCTCTAATTGGCGCACGATGGGGGCAAATTGGTCACGGTAGGCTGCTATTGCCTCCCACAGTTTTTCCGCAATGGCGTTGTCCTCATCTGGCTCACCCTCCTGCATTTTTTTTGTCAGTTCCTCGGTCTTTTGCAGGCTAGCCTGCCAGCGACGGTGTGCCTCACGCACCGCCGCAGACTTTTCGTAGTTGATGATCATGTCTTTTTCGTACAGCCGCACGGCACCGAGCTCGGTGCGCAACTGACCTAGCAATTGCAGCTCGCTGTAAGACATGATCAAAAATTTTTCGGTCAGTACGGTGATGCGGTACATCCCCAGCAAACCCGAGCCTCCCAGCAGCGCGAGCAAACCCATCACGACCCCAATAGCACCCAACATGCGCGTACGGATAGTGAAATGGCGCATGAGCGAATTGATCGTCATGGTGAGGAACTCCTTTGGAAAATGTATCTAGCCGCAAAATTTTTGGGCAATTGTCAACAACATGACAGTTTGCCATGCTAGCAGCGCAACGCCATCATTTTTTTATAAGTACAACAGCAGTCCGATTGCCAATTGCACTGCGGCACAGGCCTCGCAAGCGCTCCCTTTGTAACAATAGGGGGGAAGAGTACGATTTTTGCATGGCCCCTAAGTGAGGTTTGGCAGGCTACCAAACGCTGCTCACCTCCTACCTGAGTGAAGGCTTGCGCCGAGACGAGGCCCGATTTAATCTGTACGGCCAACAACGGTTAACGGTTGGTAGCTGCACTGAAAACACACACAGTGTCCCCCAAGAACTACTGGATGGAGCAGTGCGTGAAGTGGCGCTGTAATGTCTATAGATAGGTGCCACTTCTTGGAAGATGGCAAAAGCTACCGCCTAAAAAGGTGGTGCTGCCTGCGGTACTCTTCTTGACCGTGCCCACCACCGCACCCGAACCAGAAAAAACCTGAGAAGACTATGGAGCCTGTTGCCAATGCCACCGTTTATATCGTTGATGACGATGCCAGCGTACGCGAGGCGCTCGCCTGGCTGTTGCGCTCGCGCCGCCTGCCCAGTGAGACCTACGCCAGCGCCGAGGCGTTGGAGGTCGCACTGGCCCTGCGCAGCGGCACGCCCCAGCCTTGCTGCCTACTGCTGGATGTGCGTATGCCGGGCATGAGCGGGTTGGCCCTGTTTGACGCCCTGCTGGCCCGTGGCGCTGTGGCCGCCATGCCAGTGATCTTTCTAACCGGCCATGCCGATGTGCCCACTGCTGTCGATAGCGTCAAGCGCGGCGCGTTTGATTTTTGCGAAAAACCCTTTTCCGACAACGCCTTGGTAGACCGCATTGAGCAGGCACTGGCCCAATCGGCGCAGCATTTGGAGCACCTGCGCCAGCGCCAGAGCGTGCAGTGCCGCTTGGCCGATCTCACTGAGCGCGAGCGCGCCGTGATGCAATGTGTGGTCGAGGGGCTGCCCAACAAGCTGATTGCCGACCAGTTGGACATCAGCGTGCGCACGGTGGAAGTCCACCGCGCGCGCGTGTTCGACAAAATGCAAGTCAAATCGGCGGTCGAGCTGGCCAATTTGCTACGCCCCAGCCACTGAAAAAGCGCCGCTGGTGGCACACACGTGCGGTATATTCTTACAATTAAGAATAATTCTTGTTTAGAATTGTGAATGGCAATTTGCCCATTCACTGCGCCGCTATTGGCCTTCTTCTTATGCTTTTTTGCACTGCTTTTCGCACTTCTTGGGTTGGATGTCTGTTGGCGGTGGGTGTACTGGCCGGTTGTAGTGGCGACGGTACACAGTCCACTTTAAGCCCAGAGGCCGCCTTGGGCGAGCGTGCCTTTCATGAGCCGCTGCTTTCCGCCTCAGGCCAGCAGTCTTGTGCCAGTTGCCATGCCAGCGCGTCGGGGCACAGCGCGCCCAATGCACTGGCCGCGCAATTGGGCGGTCAGCATTTAGATGTTCAGGGCTTGCGCACCTCTCCGGCACTGCGCTACTTGGCAAAAAACACGCCCTTTCACTTTGACGAAGAAGACACCCCAACGGGTGGATTTTTTTGGGATGGGCGGGCCAACACCTTGGCCGAGCAAGCCGCCGGGCCGCTGTTGAACCCCCGCGAAATGGCTAACCCAGACAAAGCCAGCGTGGTTGCCAAAATCGGGCAAACCGCATGGGCCAGCAACTTCAAGGCGCTTTATGGCGCTGAGGTGCTGCAAAACACCGATGTGGCGTTTGACAAGCTACTCCAAGCCCTAGAGCGTTACCAACGCGAAGACAGCGAGTTCAACGCCTATACCAGCAAGTACGACGCTGTGTTGCGCGGCCAAGCCACGCTCACGGCACCAGAGGCCCGTGGCTTGGCACTGTTTAATGACGAGAACAAAGGCAACTGCGCCGCATGCCACCCATCAGGCAAAAGTGCCGATGGTAGCCATCCCCTGTTTACCGACTTTACTTACGACAATTTAGGCGTTCCCCGCAACCGCAATATTACCGCCAACAACGATCCCAGTTATTTCGATTTGGGGCTGTGTGCGCGCCCGGAGCTAGCAGCACGGCAAGATTTGTGCGGGGCCTTCAAGGTGCCCTCATTGCGCAATGTGGCCTTGCGCCAAACATTCTTTCACAATGGCAAATTCAATACGCTCAAAGATGCACTAAACTTTTATGTGCAACGCGATACCAATCCCGAAAAGTGGTATCCGCTCAATGCCGATGGCAGTGTGCAAAAATTTGATGATATACCGGTGCAGTGGCAAGCCAACGTTAATACCGCTGAAGCACCTTATGGCCGCCAACCGGGGCAAGCTCCAGCACTGAACGATGCAGAAATCGATGATCTAATCGCATTCTTAAAAACACTCTCCGATGGATGGAAAAACCATTGAGCAGTATAAGAAATCAGGGGCTTATGGCCCCTGATTTTTTGAAACTGCAAAAAGTACGCGCTGCTTTTAAGATTTTTTAGGAGCGGTAGCAGTTTCTGCTTTTGTCGATGTGGCCGCAGGCTCGCTGGTGTTGGGGATTTGGAAGAATGAGAAGAAAGAATGCGTAAAAGAATCGTGAATCTTCTCCATATCGGCCACCAACGTGGCCCAAGAATCAGCACCGGCCACTTTGAGTTCGTCTAGCTTGGCGGCGGCAACCTTGGATTGCTGACGCAATTTCCCCATTTCTTCCTTGTATTTTTGACGTGCTTCTTCTTTGGCTTCCTGTGCCGAGGTTTCGAGGCCCAGCATTTTCTTATTCAGCTTGTCGATTTGAAGTTCCATCTTCTCAATGTAGGCAGCGCGTTGTGACATATTCGTAATTCCTAGTGATAGTAATGGATGAATCGAGAACAGCCGGATGCAGGTTTCTACCGACACATGCGCTTTGTGAAGCATGTGAAGAAATAATAAGCAGCCACAACCATCGGGTCTGTGCGCAACCGAACACAGTGAAAATAAAATTCTGATTTTTATCGAAGGGCTTGCCCAGCAATTTGGATGGCTGGGCGACGCTGGCTCTAGGCGCTACACCTACCCGGATCAATCTTGTCAGGTCAGGCGCAAGCTAGGTGCAGGTAGTGTCGATCATCGCCAAAAATTTACCATTCCCAATAAAAAATCTACAATATTTGCAAAATGTTACTTAATGCTTGACTCCTTTTCAAGGGAAGTTATGCTAACCGTTCCTGCTACTACTCTATTTTGTTCGTAAAGGTAACTTAAAGTAATAATTTGTTTTATATCGAATGATTTGAATGGGTGGTGCTAAGATTGAATCTTAGGAAATGGCTTGGTTTTTATGGGTATTTGTAAATAAATTTACTTTAATGCTTATTGAGGGCGATGCTGTTTCCGGTGAGATTGTTTTTGGTGCCACCACTTGGGAATGAAAGGTAGATTATGATCGCTCGTTATATAGTCGCAACAATGTCCGCTTTGTTATTTGCTGGGCAGGTTCATGCTACTCGTACTGGCTACGATGTAGAGCAGAATATAATCACCATCCCTAGTGTCCAGATTGATGGTGTGCGTTATAACTTTCCTAGAATTCGTCCACTTTCTTTTGAAGTGGTTGACACTGGAATTGTTAGTCAGGCACCAGCGGGATTGCGTGTTTGTGGAAGGGATACTATCACGCAAGCCAATTTTGATTTGATTAAAATTGGCATGACTCTTGATGATGTAAATAAAATTTTAGGATGTCAATACAATCCGCCAGAGAAGAGTGTTCATGATAATTGCATAGGCTGCGCTAATTATTCATATGAGTCATTTTCTTGGGGTTCTGGGATGTCGAATGTGATAAATGTTGACGTAGACAATGTCACTCATCGCATAGTTCAGAAGCGTGCTTATTGGTTATAAACTGATCTGGATTGCAAAATACACAGCATAGATTGCACCAAAACCCTGAGTCTGCGATGGCACGTGAGGTCAATCAGGTCTGGAACTTCTGCAATGAAACCAGCCACCGTGCCATCTGAATGAGGCAGGCCATTGCAAACCTGCCCCAACACACCTTAACAGCCCCGTTGCTATGCCGCTGTAAGACGATGTGTCGCACAATCGGCCCCCATGACAATCGCATCCCTGCGCCTTGGCATGGCCGCTGTGGTGGCCGCCGTGCTAACGGCTTGTTCCACTGCGCCGCCTGAGCCACCTTATTCAGCGCCCGCCCCCTTGCCCGTGCCCCCTGCGGCCCTGCCCGGTGTGCCTCCTATTGCCCAGTCTGGCAGCCGCTGGATTCCTGTGCCTTGGCAAGAACTGCCCGGCTTGGATGAAGACGCCCTGCACGAAGCATGGAACGCTTGGGTGCGCAGTTGCGAGCGCCCGCACCCGGCGTTTCAGAGTCTGTGCCCCCAAGTGCGCCGTTTGAGCATCGGCACCGCCCAAGAGCAGCGCGCCTTTTTGTTTGCGCGTTTCCAGCCCTACCGCGTTGAGGCTGCCAGCGGCAATGCCGATGGCCTGCTTACTGGTTATTACGAGCCAGAACTCAACGCCATGCGCCTGCCCAGCGCTGGCTACAACGTGCCGCTGTACAGCCCCCCGGCCAGCTTGGGCGCACGCAAGCCTTGGTACTCGCGCCAGCAAATCGATACCCTGCCCGAAGCCCAAGCGGCGTTGCAAGGCCGGGCCATTGCGTGGGTGGCTGACCCGATTGAAGCGCTGGTGCTGCACATCCAAGGTTCCGGGCGCTTGCGCATCACCGAGCCCGATGGCCGCGTGCGGCTGGTACGCTTGGCCTTTGCGGGCACCAATGACCACCCCTACCGAAGCGTGGGCCGTTGGCTGCTAGACCAAGGGCTGATCCGTGATGCCTCTTGGCCCGGCATTCAGGCATGGATTGGGCAAAACCCACAGCGGGTACAAGAACTGCTCTGGAGCAATCCGCGCTATGTGTTTTTTAAAGAAGAACCCTTGCAGGGCTTGGATGCCGAGTTTGGCCCCCGTGGTGCCCAAGGGGTAGCGCTCACGCCGGGGCGCTCGATTGCCGTAGATCGCCAAAGCATTCCGTATGGCACCCCGGTATGGATGGCCTCCAGCGGCCCCACCGGCCAAATCCAGCGGCTGGTGATGGCCCAAGACACCGGCAGCGCTATTGTGGGGGCTGTGCGCGCCGACTACTTTACTGGCTGGGGCACGCAGGCGGGTGATATTGCCGGGCGGCTCAAGCAGAACCTGCGCTTGTGGGTGCTGTGGCCTCGGTAATGCGTTAATGGCCCAGCAGCAGGGCGGGTTCTTCGGCCTCTAGCACCTGCTGCGCCCAAGGGGCCAGCTTGCGCGTGTCGGCGCGCAGCACCTCTTGCTTGATGGTCAAAATTTGCGCCGGGTGCATAGAAAAGCTGCGCAATCCTAGCCCCAGCAGCAAACGGGTCATGCCCACATCACCGGCAGTTTCGCCACACACCGACACGCTTTTGCCTTGCGCTTGGCACTCGGCAATCACTTCGGCCACCAAGCGCAGCACGGCGGGGTGCAGCGGGTCGTACAGGTGTGACACCGACTCATCGGCGCGGTCAATGGCCAAGGTGTACTGGATCAGGTCGTTGGTGCCAATGGAGAGAAAATCAAAATAGCGCAAAAAGGTGCGCACGATCAGCGCTGCCGCAGGCACCTCGACCATCGCTCCCAAACGCACTGGGCCATAGGCTTGCCCGCGTGCGTCCAATTCAGTGCGGGCCAGATTCACTTGGGCCAAGGTCTGGTGGATCTCGCTGGCATGGGCCAGCATTGGAAACAGCAGGTTGATCTTGCCATATGCCGCCGCACGCAGCAAGGCGCGCAACTGCACCCGAAACATGGCCGGATCGGCCAAGCTCCAGCGGATGGCGCGCAAGCCCAAGGCTGGGTTCAGGTGGTCGTCTTTGTGCGCTTTGTCTAAGGGCTTGTCGGCCCCGACGTCAATGGTGCGGATGGTGACAGGCAGGCCCTGCATGCCATCCACAGCATTGCGGTAGGCTTGGAACTGTTCTTCTTCGTCGGGCAGGTTGCCGTGGCGGCCCATGAACAAAAATTCGGTGCGGAACAAGCCCACCCCTACCGCGCCAGCACGCACGGCGCTGGCGGCATCGGCGGGTTGCTCAATGTTGGCCAGCAGTTCAACTTTCTGACCATCCAGCGTGATAGAGGGCGTATGCAGCAACCGCATCAAGCGCTCGCGCTCTAGCTCGATTTGGCGCTGGCGATAGCCGTATTCGGCCAAAATGATCGGCGATGGATCGACAATGATGACCCCGGCATCGCCATCAATAATCACCCAGTCGTCTGGGCGCACCAATTGGCTGGCCATGCGCGCACCCACCACGGCAGGGATGTCCATGCTGCGCGCCACAATGGCGGTGTGCGAGGTTTTGCCGCCCACATCCGTGACAAAACCGGCAAAAACGCTGCTTTTGAATTGCAGCATATCGGCGGGTGAGAGGTCGTGTGCCACCAGCACCAAGGGCACATCCATGCCATCGTCGAGCAGCAGGTCTTGCTGCGTCTTGCGCCGCGAGGTGCCCGCCACTGGTGGTAGCACCGGCTGGGCTACACCTTGCATGGTGCGCAAAATGCGCTCTACCACCTGCTCCAAATCGGCCTTGCGCTCGCGCAGGTAGGCGTCTTCCATTTCGTCAAACTGGCGGCAGATCACTTCTAGCTGCGTGGTCAGCGCCCACTCGGCGTTGTAGAGGCGATCTGTGACCCAGTGCTTGACGCCACTGCTCAGTATCTCGTCGTTGAGCAGCAGCAAATGCACTTCTAGCAAAGCGGCCAGCTCATGCGGCGCATCGGCGGGCATGGTATCGAGCAGCCGCTGCAATTCTTCGGCCACAGTGTCGCGGCCTTGGCGCACACGGGCGATTTCAGATTCGATCTGCGCAGGCTCAATAAAGTAGTGCGCTACTTCAATGCGGCTAGAGCCCACCAGCACGGCGCGCCCAATGGCAATGCCACGCGCAACTACCAGCCCCGGAACGGAAAATGTCATGAGAAATCTGCCTCTCTGGCCCCGGTCAGGGCCGGTGTGCTGGCGCTTACTGGCCCTCGCCAAACTTGTCGGCAATCAGCGCTAGCAGAGCGTCCATCGCTTCTTGCTCGCGCTCGCCGTTGGTTTCAAGCTCTACTTCAGAGCCAATACCGGCGGCTAGCATCATCACCCCCATGATACTTTTGGCATTGATGCGGCGGCTGCCCTTGCTCATCCAGACTTCACAGGGGAAACTGCCTGCCAGTTTGGTCAGTTTGGCCGAGGCGCGGGCGTGCAGGCCCAGCTTGTTGACGATAGTGGTCGAAGTTTTAATCATGCAAACACTCAAAAAAATCAGGGTGCGTGGACATCCACCTGCATCACGCCTTGGGTTCCACCCACCACAGCCCGCTGCACCAAAGCATCCAGAGGTTCTGCCCGATAGCACACCGCCCGCAGCAGCATGGGCAAATTGACTCCAGTGATAAGCCGCATTTGCGGGCACTGTTGCACCAGCCGCTGGGCAATGTTGCACGGGGTGGCACCAAACACATCGGTGAGCACCAAGGTGGGGGTTTGCCCCAAGGGTTGCAATAGTTGCAAGGCTTGGGCTAGGGAGTCTTCGGGGCGATCATGGGGCAGCACGTCCAGCGCCAGCACGCTGTCGCCACAATCGGCCATAACGTGCAGGGCACACTCGCGCAGGGCATGGGCCAGCGGGGCATGGGCAAGCAAAAGGATGCGCGTACTCATAGGGCAAATGGAATCTGTGCAGTCAATGCGGTGGGTGGCGCACATTATGGCCGCGCCGCGCACACCACCTGCGCAGAGGATGCCCGGTGCTTGATGGGGATTTTGCTGCCAAGGGAACCGACTGCCGCACAATCGCTCGCAGATGTTTTAGCCGATGGATAGATATGAAAATCAAAAAAACCGTGGCAGCACTGGTCTTGGCCGCAGTGGCAGGCACTGGCGCTTGGGTGGCTTGGGGCACAGGCCGGGCACCAGCGCCCGAATCTACCTTTGTGCTGCTCGATGGCTCACAGCGCAGCAGTGCCGATTTGCGCGGCAAGGTGACGCTGGTCAATTTTTGGGCCACCAGTTGCACCACCTGCGTGGCAGAAATGCCTGCATTGGTAGCTACCTACCAAAAATACCAAAGCCAAGGCTTTGACACCTTGGCTGTGGCTATGAACTACGACCCGCCGCAGTATGTGCTCAACTTTGCCCAGTCGCGGCAATTGCCGTTCAAGGTAGCGCTGGACAACACCGGGGCCGTAGCCAAGGCTTGGGGCGATGTGCGCCTCACGCCCACCACCTATTTGGTCAATAAGCAGGGCGAAATCGTCAAGAGTTATGTGGGTGCCCCCGATTTTGCCGAGTTGCACCGCTTGATCGAAAAACTATTGGCGCAAACCTGAGCGGCTGGTTTATTTGTTCTTGAAGGCGTCGTGGCAAGCCTTGCAGGTTTGGGCTGCGGGGCCAAAGGCGGCCTTGAGCTGGGCCACATCACCGGTCTTGGCGGCGGCGGCCAGCTTGGTGGTTTCGGTCAGCAGCTTGTCGGCGTGCTCTTTGAACTTGGCTTGTTCTGTCCACACTTCAGGCTTGGCCTTGGTGTCTGCGCCCTTGTCGGTGCCGGGGCCAAAACCTGCTGCGGGCAGTTTAGCCAAGATGGCTACCAGTTCGGCATTTTCTTGGGCTGCTTTGGCATCAAACGGCACTTTGCCGTTGGCCATTGCGCCAATGCGGCTGAAGTGCTGGCCGAGCACAAAAAAGCTCGATTGGCGGTATTTGATGGCGTCTTCTGGCTTGGCAAACTGGGCAGCGGCGGGTGCAGCTGTGGTGATTGCAGCGGCGGCCAGAGCCAACAGGGCAAGGGTTTTTTTCATGGTGGGGTTCCTTGGTGTGATGAAACAAAAAGAGGCTTTAGTATCACCTGCACCTGCCACGATGGTGTGAAAGTCGCACTTTTTCAGTCCTCTAAAAAGCAGAGGGCTGCATGGGTGTGCCACACTTTGCTATCACTCCATGCCATTTCTCCATGCAGAACAAGCACACCGTTCGTATCTGGGATCTTCCCACCCGTCTCTTTCACTGGCTGCTGGCCGTTTGCACCATCGCACTGGTCATCAGTGCCAAGATAGGTGGCAACGCGATGCTGTGGCATTTTCGGTTCGGCTATGCCGTGTTGGCCCTGTTGCTGTTCAGGCTGGTGTGGGGCTTGGTGGGCGGCTACTGGTCGCGCTTTGCGGCGTTTTTGTATTCTCCCGCCCGCATGTTGCGCTATTTGCGTGGGCAAGGCACACCAGAAGACGGTGTGGGGCACAGCCCCTTGGGTGCGCTCTCGGTGTTTGGCCTGCTAGCCATGCTGGCTTTGCAGGTGGGCACAGGCTTGTTTAGCGACGACGAAATCGCCTTTGCTGGCCCCCTGACCCGTTTTGTCTCTGGCGATGGGGTGAGCCTAGCCACCAGCTTGCACAAAGACGTGGGCCAGTATCTGGTGATGACGCTGGTGGCCTTGCACTTGCTGGCGATTGCGTTTTACAGCGTGGTAAAAAAGTTATCGTTGGTGCCCGCCATGATTACCGGCAACAAAACTGTGACCATGCCGGTCGCGCCATCGCGTGATGATACGGTGTCGCGCCTGAGCGCACTGGTCATTTTTCTGCTGTGCAGCGCAGTGGTTGCTTGGATTGTTAGCTTAGGCACTTGAGCCAGCTTGTTTTAACCTTGCCTTGCCGGAGTGCCTATGGATACCCCTAGCGTTACCCTTTCTAGCCTGAACACCGCCGAAGACCTGGATGCCGTGCGCACCCTGTTTGCCGAGTATGCCCAGAGCCTGAGCATCGATTTGTGCTTTCAGAATTTTGCCGCAGAACTGCAAAACTTGCCCGGCGACTATGCCGCCCCGCGTGGTGGCCTGTTGCTGGCGCTGGTGGATGGTGCTGTGGCCGGATGCTGTGCGCTGCGCCCCTTGGACACCGCCGACTACCCCAATGCCGCTGAGATGAAGCGCCTTTATGTGCGCAAAGCGTTTCGGGGTTTTGGGCTGGGCCGCCAGCTCACCGAAGGTATTTTGGATGTAGCGCGCCAAGCCGGTTATGCCTGCGTGCTGCTCGATACTCTGGATGAGATGGAATCGGCCCGCGCTCTCTATGCCGACTTAGGGTTTGAGGAGATTCCGCCCTATTATCACAACCCGATTGCCGGGTCACATTACCTCAAGGTCAATATTTGAGGGCCAGAAGGGGCACTGGCTGCTCACCGCGCAGCATCGGCCATATCCCCGGCAAGCGCATTGCACCACTCCATCACTTCGGCCTCACGCTGCGTATCGGCAGCCATTGCCCGGTAGCTATCATCGAGTGCCGTATCCATCACATGGGGGCGCAGCAAATCCTCAATGAACTGGCTCATGCGCCGCTTACCCACCCGGCTATACAGCCCCTCATACACCGCCTCATCGAGCGTAATGGTCATCCGTTTGTGCATTCCAATCCCCTTAGAACGTTATACGTCTAACGCATCCTAATGCGTTTGTCTCTACGGGGTTTGGGGAGCAGTGGAACAAGGAATCACTTGGATGGCAGCACCGCCATTGCGTTGATAGTGAGCAAGGCTCCGGGTTTTGGTAGTGCGGCAATGCCAATGACAGTTCGCGCCGGAAACGGCTCAGAGAAATACTCTGCGTAAGCCCGGTTCATTTCGGTGAAGTCGTCCACATGAACCAAGTTCACCTGAACGGTGGTGATATCGGCCTCGGTGCCACCCGCAGCAGCAACGCAATCAATTACGTTTCGTATTGCCTGCGCTGCCTGTGCATACGCGGTGGCTCCAGCCAACTCACCAGTCTTTGGATTAACTCCCGGTGTTCCCGAGACAAAGATCAGATTACCGGATTTGACAGCATGACTGTATGGGCCGATTGGCTTAAATAAACTGCATTCTATGAATTCTCTTGGCATATTTTGTTCTCACATTTTTTCTCTGTGGATGTGGAGGATGCGGGAATTTGAAGCATAACGTAAATTTCACCTGCGACACAAGATGAACGCCACCGACAGGCGGTGGGCATTTTTGGGCGTCAGGTGCAATGGCCTGTTAAGTTTTTCTGTTGCAGATTATCAGTTGGCTGTTTAAAAAATCATTGATTGCTTTTGCAATTAGCTTTCTGCGCTCCTCGCAAAAATCATTGAACCGAGAAATTTTCCACAGTTCTTTATATGTTGGAATGAGCTGACTTTCCAAGCGAATCGGATCGATGTCCTTCAAGTATTCGGAAGGATCTGCATTTGATATGTGATTGTTAATTTTTTGAGATATAAATGCAATGTTAGTGATGTCATCGTATTCTTTTGTTGGTATACCATTTTTCTTTAAAATGCTTTTTGGGAAAATGTGATGGCCTTCGATTTGATTTTCATACCCAATGCTGTTTGTTTTTATTGAGATGCCAGTGAAAAAATCTTTTGCATCTCGTTGAGATAGAATTATTCGCAGCAATGGTATTAAGTTCGATCTATTGTATGCACCCTTGATCATCTCGGGTGTTACTGAGAATGATGATACATCCTCGTAAAGATTTTTTATTAGTTCATCAATAGGGGCTTCTGTACTGATTGCACGAATGTCTTTATCTAAATTTGACATTCTCCCTGTTAGTCGCGTGTATATTGTTGTAATAAAAAACCAAAGTAATAATCCGGCTATTTCTCGATCAGTTATTTTGGATCTATCTTTTTTGTAAAAGAAAAATGCCAGTGGAATGATAACATATTGTGATGTTAGCCATTTACTTGACTCTATTCCCGCATTATTCTTGAGAAACATTATTGCGCCGTTGAATGATCGCTTGGTTCTTTTCCAAATATCCATTAACTCTGCGCTGCCCTTGTCAAAAACAGAGCTTGATTTTTCATAAACACCATTTTGAAATTTGCCTATTATAATAAAAAGCCTAACCAATACGTTCATCTCCAAATCATAATCGGCCTTTGCATATTCTTTTAGTGTTACGTCAAACTCATTTGTTACTGCTCCAGGCCACTGAAAAGCCAAACGAGCAATTGCAAGTTCAGTACTGTTAAGGCGCGTGCCTTTCGAATTTAAACGAATAAAGGATTCCGTAATTTCTTCGTAATCATCAGTGTGCATGATCATGACAGGAAACATATAATCTTCAATCTTACATATATTGCGTATGTTTTGCTGAATTTGTTCCTTTTGATCTTCTTTTAGAATTATGCCGTCTGTCGCATCTGTTAGTACTTTAAATGCATTTTTAATTAATGCCGTTAATGGCACAAGAAGTCGATTTGTGCTTTCTTTCTTATTGAAAATATGAAGGGTTCCATCTAGTATGTGAAAGTGTAGATTTATCTCTCCCGATAGCACCTTTTGTAAGGCGGTAATTCGTTGTTGTCCATCTAATATTAGGTAATCTGGCGTTTTATGCTTTGTGACTGCCTTGCCATACATTGGATTATTTTTTGGTCGCCAAAGCAAAATTAATCCAGATGGATATTTTCTGTACAAAGAATCAACTAAATCACGGGCCTGTGTAGCATTCCATACATAATTTCTCTGAATCTCAGGCACACCAATTACACCATTTGCAAGCTCTTTTACCAGAATGCTTACGGGTTTGTCAGTTCGTTCCAAATCTGCCATGTTAATCGCTTTGTTATGGTTTTAAAAAACTTAACTATGATTAGACGACTGTCCCACGCTTGCTAGCAGTCGAATAAAGTTGCAGCATCCTACCCTATCCACAGGGAAATGCCAATAGCCAGTTTTTTAGAAAAACTAAATTTTTGCGGATGCTTGTCTCGCCCTACACCCCAAAAATCGATGCCCTACGTTAACCAAGGTTGCTGGAACATATAACGTATCCACTTATGCATATGGTATTACAGCACCTGAACCGTCCCCATCTATGGGAAGTAGTCATAACGTTTCATTTTGTTTCAAAATAAATCACGCTCTAATTTCTTCCAGTAATTCTGGGTGTTTATCCAGCCATTGGAACAGCATCGCCATCGCCTTATGTGGCTGCGTCTTGTTGCGCTCACACTCAGAAAATGCCTATGCACCGCCACCCAACAGCCGTCCGGCCTCTGCTTGGCGTAGGCCCAAATTTTTGCATGTGGCTCGTATGGCTGCAGCACGTTGTTCATTGGCTTTGGCCCGCAGGGCAGCCAATGCCTGCGTATACCGTGCTCCTTCACCGGCATCAAACTCGCACTCACCACACACCGGGCAATGCCAACCGCTGACCTGTGCCACGTTGTCCACATACTCATCGGCATGGATGCTTAAATCGCGCCGCTCATGCACCAGTTCTGTGCCATCGTCGCATTGCAAACAGAAATGCTTCATTGTCAAACCATTTCTAGCCGTTGCATCGTGTCAGGGAACCTCTCTACCAAACGGATCAGTAAGGCGGCTTGGGCATTGGGTTTAGCCCGGCCTTGCTCCCAGTTTTCTAAGGTGCGCGGCTTGGTGCGTAAGTAACGGGCAAATACTGGGCGCGATAAATTCAAACGCTGGCGCAACGCTTGCAATTCGCTGGCCGTCACCCCGACGGTGGGTTTGATCTCTACTTCGTGGGTGCGCAGTGTTTGCTTGCCTACACGGTTCAAAGCCAGAGCATCAAAACCTTCGGTCAATTCTGCAAATAAATCTCGTTTTTTCATCGAACAAGCATACGTTGCTTGCGTATAGATCAATGTGATTGTTGGACTGCACGCGACAGAATCACCCGCTCTCTGGGGCTTGCGCCTATCCGCCATTTCCCGTTAGACTTTGGCCCGCTGCGCGAAAAAGGCGCAGTACGGGTTTGGTCGCCCGGTTTTCACAGGCGCAGCTGCCGCACTTTCCTTTGGGAGAGCGGCTTTTCTTTTTCTATGCTGCGCGCACGGATTCGCTTTAAGGCGGACTGTGCAGGGACACCCGCGAGGGTGTGCCGGAACCTGTGGCCGGTCGACCAACCCTGTACGGTCTGCCACCCTCTCTTGGTCGTGGGGGTGACAGGTTTTGATTTGTTCCACAGGAGCCATCATGGCTGACACCTTCTCCCCCACCACAGCCCCGCCGCCCAGCGCACAGCTGCTGCAACGCACTTTGCATAGCCTGCAAGTGTTGCTGGCCGAACCCCCACACAGCCGCGCCGGTACGTGGTGCCAACAGCGCCAGCGCGCTTTGCTCTGGCGCAATCGGCAGTGTTTGCAACTGCTGGCCGGTTTTCGCGCCGATGGCAGCGCTGATCTGTTGTTGGCGGCCATGACGCACTGCGCGCACTAAGCGCCCGCATTTTCCTTCTCTTTTCTGGCGTTTTGCTGTTCTGACTGCCTTGTCAGGCGGCCAGCGGCTGCGCGCCGGTGTTGCTGTGTGTTGGTTCTCTGTGCAGAGAGGCTTTGCCATGACCGAGATGTTTTCTATTACCCGTGCCAGCTTGCGCCTGATGCGCGCTGCTTGGCAACTCCCCTTGCCTGCTGGGGCCAAACTGGTGCTGCTGTGCATCCTCAGCCATTACAACGATGCGCGGGGCATAGCTTTTCCGTCCTTGCCCCGCTTGGCAAAAATGTGCGGCGTGCATAAACGCACCGTGCAATGTCATATCGCCCAATTAGAAAAAAAGGGCCTGCTGCAAGTGGGCAAACTGCCCGGCATCAGCAACAACGTGTACCGCATCCACGAGGCCGCTTGGGCGCAGTTGCCCAGCATAGCAAACGATACGGACAAGGCCAGCGATGCAGAAAACCTACCCGCCGAGGTGGCGTTTGCTGCGCTGGCAGGTGGCGATTTTTCCGTCCAAGGCGCACAAATCACCACCCATAACGGAAAGAACGAATTTGAACCGACAACGATAACGGATGCCCCAGCGCAGCCCGTGCCAGAACCAGTGGCCCCGCCGCTGCTGCCTGCATCCGCTTCGTGCCCCTCTTCTTTATTTTTGCAAGCCTTGCAAAACCCCCAAGACCAAGCGGCGCTACAGGCTTGGCAGCAGGTGCGCCAAACCAAAAAACGCCCAGCCTTGCCCAATGCGCTGCAATGCCAACAACTGCTCAACCATGCCGCAGCCTTGGGCAAACCGTTGGGCTGGATTGTGCAAGTCATGGCGCTCAACGATTGGGCTTTGTTTGATCCGGCATGGCTCCACAACCAACGTCCGCCACCGCGTTTGCCCGCCGTGGCCGCAGTGGCCCCAGAGGCTCCCCCACGGTTGCACACACCACCAGAGCCTGCGCATCTGCCAGCGACTCCAGAACAAGCCGCACAGGCCCAAGCGCGTATCCAAGCACTGTTAGCCCAATGGCGCAGCCCAGAGCCTGCGCCCATCCAACCCATCACCCCCTGCGGCGTGCCGTGGGCCGACAACATCATTGCCAGCGCTTTGCGTGGCGAGCCGGTCGGGTTTGCTGCCTTGGATATGGCTTGTTCCGTGGCCAAGGTGTCTCGGCAGGCTGTGCGGGCTGCGGCGAGGCCTGCTCAAACTTGGCAGGCCCACCCAGTTGGATGAGCCACCCAGCTTATTTTTGCAAGTAGCGCGCTACGTCGCGGGCAAAGTAGGTCAGCACGCCATCGGCACCGGCGCGCTTAAAGGCCAGCATGGCTTCCATCATCACGGCATCGTGGTCTAGCCAGCCTTGGGCGGCAGCGGCTTTGAGCATGGCGTATTCACCAGAGACTTGGTAGGCAAAGGTGGGCACGCGAAACTCGTCTTTGACGCGGCGCACAATGTCCAGATAGGGCATACCGGGCTTGACCATCACCATGTCTGCGCCTTCGGCAATATCCAAGGCCACTTCACGCAGGGCTTCGTCGCTGTTGCCGGGGTCCATCTGGTAGACGTTTTTATCGGCCTTGCCCAAGGCTCCACGGGTGCCCACGGCATCGCGGAACGGGCCATAAAAGGCACTGGCGTATTTGGCGCTGTAGGCCATGATGCGGGTGTGGATGTGGCCGTGGGCCTCTAGAGCTTGGCGCACGGCACCAATACGGCCGTCCATCATGTCGCTGGGGGCCACAATATCCACGCCCGCCTCGGCATGGGCCAAGGCTTGGCCGGTGAGTATCTTTACCGTGGCATCGTTGATGATGTAGCCGGTCTCATCGAGCACGCCATCTTGGCCGTGGCTGGTGTAGGGGTCTAATGCCACATCGGTCATCACGCCCAAATCCGGAAATTCTTGCTTGAGCGCCCGCACCACACGCGGAATCAGCCCATCGGGGTTGAGCGCCTCTTGGCCGTCGGGGGTTTTGAGTGCGGGGTCAATGGCCGGAAACAGCGCCAGCAGCGGAATGCCCAGTTTGACGCAATCTTCGGCCACCGGCAGCAGCAAATCCAAACTGAGCCTGTCCACACCGGGCATGGACGGCACTACCTGCTGCACGCGCTGGCCCTCATGGACAAACACCGGGTAGATCAGGTCATGAACGCTCACGGCATGTTCACGCACCAAATTGCGCGTGAAAGCGTCGCGGCGCAGGCGGCGGGGCCGATTGGCCGGGAAGGGGGTAGGGCTAGAAAGATGCATAGCGAAAATTGTGCCCCATTAAACTGCCACCATGCTCTGGATCAAATCGTTTCACATCGTCTTCGTCGCCAGCTGGTTTGCTGGTCTCTTTTACCTGCCACGTATTTTTGTCAATTTGGCCATGATTACGCCCGGATCGGTGGCCGAGCGCGAGCGTCTGCTGCTCATGGCGCGCAAGCTGTTGCGCTTTACTACCTTGCTGGCAGTGCCAGCGGTGGCTTTGGGGCTGTGGCTGTGGATTGGTTATGGCATTGGTTGGGGGCCGGGCAACGGTTGGATGCACGCCAAGCTCACACTGGTGGCGCTGGTGTTGGGCTACCACCACGCCTGCGCTGTGTTGCTGCGCAAGTTGGTGGCGGGCAGTTGCCAGCGCAGCCACCGTTGGTTCCGTTGGTTCAATGAAGTGCCAGTGCTGCTGCTCACGGCCATCGTGGTGCTGGTGGTGGTCAAGCCGTTCTAAAAACCTGTTCTCGATCTAAGTAAGGCCAATGCCACAGACAGCAGCGCATAAAACGGTGGCTTGGCCACTGGCACAGGTCTATGCAGCACTGGTGGTCTTTGCCAGCTTGTTCCCCTTCACAGGCTGGCGCGCCCAAGGGATTGATCCTTGGGTGTTCTTGTTTGCGCGTCTGCCTCCACCGTATTGGACAGGGTTTGATGTCACGATCAATGTGGTGGGCTATGCGCCGCTGGGTTTTTTGCTGGCCTTAGCCCTGTTGCGTACCGGCTGGCCGCACAGTGCGTTGGCACTGGCAACACTGGGCGGCACCTTGCTGTCGCTGCTGATGGAGTTTTTGCAGATTTACCTACCCCAGCGCGTACCGTCTAACCTTGATTGGCTGCTCAACTCCGGTGGCACTCTGCTGGGTGCGTTGCTGGCTACTTTGCTCGAGCGCCTTGGTGCCATTGATCGCTGGAGCCGCTTTCGCGCCCGCTGGTTTGTGCCCGATGCCCACGGTGCCTTGGTATTGTTAGCGCTTTGGCCTTGGGCGTTGTTGTTTCCTGCCGCCGAGCCTTTTGGCTTGGGCCAAGTGCTAGAACGGCTAGAGATCGCTTTAGAGCAGCTGCTAGAGGACTCAGCTTTTCTCGATTGGCTGCCTGAGGGTTTGGAGCTATTGGAGCCACTCTCGCCCGCCTCTGAGTTGCTGTGTGTTGCCTTGGGCTTACTGGTGCCTTGCTTGCTGGCCTATGGCATCATGCCGCACAAGGGCCGGCGCGCCGCGCTGGCTTTTTTGGGTACGGTGATCGGGGTGGGAGTCACGGCCTTGTCCGCAGCCCTGAGCTACGGCCCAGCCCATGCGTGGGAATGGCTCAACCCGCCTGTGGTGGCTGGTATTTGGGTGGGTGTAGCACTGGCCGCTTTGCTGTTGTGGCTGCCCCTGCGTGCCTGTGCTGTGGTGTTGATGCTGGTACTCACCCTGCACCTGAGCCTGCTTAATAATGCCCCCACCAGCGCCTACTTTGCCCAAACCTTGCAAGCCTGGGAGCAAGGCCGATTTATTCGCTTCTTTGGTATCGGTCAATGGCTGGGCTGGCTCTGGCCTTATGCCACACTGGTGTATGTGGTGCTCCAAGCAGCACGCAAAGACAGCAATTCCTAGAATATTCAGACACATGAGCACTTCTTCCATCCCCACCCCTGGCTATTTTTCTCGCCACATCTTTTTTTGCCTCAATGAGCGCGACAACGGCCAAGACTGCTGCGCCCAGCATGGTGCGCAGGCGGCTTTTGATCGCTGCAAAGCCTTGGTCAAAGAGGCCGGTTTGGCTGGCCCCGGCCAAGTGCGCGTCAACAAAGCTGGTTGCCTAGACCGCTGCGCCGCTGGCCCGGTGGCCGTGGTGTACCCTGAAGGCACCTGGTACAGCTATGTCGATAGCTCCGACATCGACGAGATCGTTGAGTCGCACCTGAAAAACGGCAAGGTGGTCGAGCGCCTGCTCACCCCGGCTGAACTGGGCCGTTGATTGGCCGCTGCACCATGAACGCTCATACTCAACGCCTAACCTTGCAAGGTGCTGCCGGAGCTATCCAAGCCCTGCGTGACCCAGCCACCGTGGCCGCCGGGCAAGCCCCGCATGGCGTGGCCGTCATTGCCCATCCGCATCCGCTGTTTGGCGGCACGATGGACAACAAAGTAGTGCAAACCTTGGCGCGCGCTTTTGTCCATGCAGGTTGGACAGCGGTGCGCTTTAACTTTCGTGGTGTGGGCGATAGCGCTGGCGAGCACGACAATGGCACTGGCGAGGCACAAGATTTTCTCTCTGTGGTCGAGCAGGTGGCTCCAGAAGGGCCGATAGCGCTGGCCGGTTTTTCTTTTGGTGCCTTTGTCACCAGCCATGCCTTGGCCGCCTTGTGGCCCCAGCGCCAGGTCGAGCAGATCGTGCTGGTGGGCACCGCCACCAGCCGCTTTCAGGTGGCCCCCATTCCTGCCGAGGCCCATAGCCGCACCCTGATCGTCCACGGTGAGCACGATGACACCGTGCCCCTGTCCACGGTGATGGATTGGGCGCGGCCCCAAACCCTGCCTGTCACGGTGGTACCCGGTGGCGGCCACTTCTTTCACGGACAATTGGGCCTGTTAAAAAATCTCGTGGTGCACCATCTGCACAGCAAGCCCTGATGGCGCTGTCCGTTCCGATTGGCTTGGCCCACCTTGTGTGGGCACCTTTGCTTTGAATCTCCTCGCCTATGAAACCCCTGCTCAACACGCTCCGCTCTCTGGCTTTGGCCGCAGCGCTGGCCCCTGCCGTTCTACTGGCACAAATCCAAGCCCCGCAAGCGCCGGAGATTGCTGCCCGCAACTATCTGCTGATTGACGTCACCGCCAACCAAATTTTGGCGGCCAAAGACATCGACACCCCGATTGAGCAAGCCTCCCTCACCAAGCTGATGACCGCCTACATCGTGTTTGATGCTGTGCGGGCCAAAAAAGTGTCTTTGCAACAAAAGCTGCCTGTTAGTGAACGCGCTTGGAAGATGCCCGGCTCGCGCATGTTTATTGACCCGAAGATGCAAGTGCCGGTGGATGATTTGCTCAAGGGCATGATCGTCCAATCGGGCAACGATGCCACGATGGCCTTGGCCGAAGGCGTGGGCGGCACGCTAGAAAACTTTGTCCGCCTCATGAACGAGCAGGCCAAAGCCTTGGGCATGAGCAACACCAGCTACAAAAACCCAGAGGGTCTGACCGAGCCGGGGCATCTGACCACAGCGCGCGACTTAAGCACCTTGGCTACGCGGCTGATGACCGACTTTCCTGAGCATCTGCATTACTACGCCACCAAGCATTACAGCTATCCGGGCACACCTGCTTCCAACGGCAACAACCGCAATTTGCTGTTGTTTCGTGATCCTACCGTCGATGGTCTCAAAACCGGCCACACCAACGCTGCAGGCTATTGCCTCGTAGCTACGGCCAAACGCGAGCTTCCTAAGGTTGGCACGCGCCGCCTACTCTCCATCGTGCTTGGCACGTCCAGCGAGAACGCTCGCGCCAACGAAAGCCAAAAGCTGCTCAACTGGGGCTACACCGCCTACGACGCCGTGCGGCTGTTTGATAGCAACCAAGCCGTGGCAACCCCCACCGTCTGGAAAGGCACGGCCAACAGCGTGAAGATGGGCCGCCCTGAAGGCATTGTTGTTGCTGTGCCTTCGGGCAGCACCGGCAAGGTCAGTACCCAAGTCTCGCACCAAGACCCGCTGATCGCACCGTTGGCCAAGGGCCAAACGGTTGGCTCACTCAAGGTGCTGCTGGGCGAACAAACCGTGCGCGATGTGCCGCTGTTGGTTCTCGATGACGTAGAGCAAGCGGGCGTGCTGGGCCGCGCTTGGGACGCCATCCGCCTGTGGATCAAATAAGCAGCGGCACTATGGGCAAGGGTTTTCGCTTGCCTTATAGGCGCTGGGCTGCTACATTGGAAGGCTTTTCGGAAATTCCGAAGGGATTCACGTTTTCGTTTTACGTTTAGGGACGACATTCATGCCAACGATTAACCAGCTCGTGCGTCACGGGCGCGAGGTCGAAAAGACCAAATCCAAGAGCCCGGCGATGGAAAACTCGCCACAACGCCGTGGTGTGTGTACCCGTGTGTACACCACCACTCCTAAGAAGCCTAACTCCGCTTTGCGTAAGGTTGCCAAGGTGCGCCTGACCAACGGTTTTGAGGTCATCTCCTACATCGGCGGTGAAGGCCACAACCTGCAAGAGCACAGCGTTGTGCTGGTGCGCGGCGGTCGTGTCAAGGACTTGCCAGGTGTGCGTTACCACATCGTGCGCGGTTCGCTCGACTTGCAAGGCGTGAAAGACCGCAAGCAATCGCGCTCCAAGTACGGTGCCAAGAAGCCTAAGGCCAAATAAGCCTGGCCCTTGCCAAAAACAATCGGTGTTTGATGCGTCTGGCAGACGTTCAAACAGAGTGACCCCAAGCGCAAAGTTTGCGTGGGTCGAGTAAGTGGGAGTCCTGATTGGCTCTCGCGGTATCTGAAAAGATGCCAACTGAAGCAAATTTAGAGGTGCAATATGCCACGTCGTCGCGAAGTCCCCAAACGTGAAATTCTGCCGGATCCAAAGTTCGGTAACGTAGAGCTGTCCAAATTCATGAACGTGATCATGGAAGGCGGCAAAAAAGCAGTTGCAGAGCGCATCATTTACGGCGCACTGGAACTGATCGAGAAGAAGAACCCCGACAAAGACCCTCTGGAAGCCTTCGTTGTTGCCATCAACAACGTCAAGCCCCTGGTCGAAGTCAAGTCCCGCCGCGTCGGTGGTGCCAACTACCAAGTGCCTGTTGAAGTGCGCCCTGTGCGTCGTCTGGCCCTGTCGATGCGCTGGATTAAAGAAGCAGCCCGCAAGCGCGGCGAGAAGTCGATGGCCCAACGTCTGGCCAACGAACTGCTCGAAGCCACTGAAGGCCGTGGCGGTGCCATGAAAAAGCGTGACGAAGTTCACCGCATGGCCGAAGCCAACAAGGCCTTCAGCCACTTCCGCTTCTAAGCAATTGGCCTAAGTCTCGGTCAACACACAAGGCTGCTGGCAATTTTGCCCGCAGCCTTGTTCTGGTTGAGGCGGTCACAAAATTTTCGGGCTGCGATGCAATCATGTGTGGCCTGACCCCCCTGTAAACACGACCCATCAAGGATTCACCATGGCTCGCAAGACCCCCATTGAGCGCTACCGCAATATCGGTATCTCGGCCCACATTGACGCCGGCAAGACCACCACCACCGAACGTATCCTGTTCTACACCGGCGTGAGCCACAAGATTGGTGAAGTGCATGATGGCGCTGCCACCATGGACTGGATGGAACAAGAGCAAGAGCGTGGTATCACCATCACCTCGGCTGCCACCACCTGCTTCTGGAAGGGTATGGACAACTCCTACCCTGAGCACCGCTTCAACATCATCGACACCCCCGGTCACGTGGACTTCACCATTGAAGTCGAACGTTCGATGCGCGTGCTCGACGGCGCTTGCATGGTCTACTGCGCTGTGGGTGGCGTGCAGCCCCAATCCGAAACTGTGTGGCGTCAAGCCAACAAGTACAAAGTGCCCCGTCTGGCCTTTGTCAACAAAATGGACCGTACCGGTGCCAACTTCTTCAAAGTCGTTGAGCAAATGAAGTTGCGCCTCAAGGCCAACCCCGTGCCTGTGGTGATCCCAATCGGTGCCGAAGAAAACTTCAAGGGCGTGGTCGATCTGCTGAAGATGCAAGCCATTTTCTGGGACGAAGCCTCGCAAGGCATGAAGTTCACCTACGAACCCATCCCTGCTGATCTGGTGGAATCTGCCAAAGAATGGCGCGAAAAGATGGTTGAAGCCGCCGCTGAAGCCTCTGAAGAGCTGATGAACAAGTACCTCGAAGAAGGTGACTTGAGCGAAGAAGAGATCAAGCTGGGCCTGCGTACCCGTACCATCGCCACCGAAATCCACCCGATGCTGTGCGGCACCGCGTTCAAGAACAAGGGCGTGCAGCGTATGCTGGATGCCGTGATTGACTACCTGCCCGCACCTACCGACATTCCAGATGTCACCGGCACCGACGACGACGAAAACCCCATCACCCGCAAGGCCGATGACGGCGAGAAGTTCTCTGCGCTGGCTTTCAAGCTGATGACCGACCCCTTCGTCGGCCAGTTGACCTTTGTGCGCGTCTATTCTGGCGTGCTGACCAAGGGCGACACCGTTTACAACCCGGTCAAGGGCAAGAAAGAGCGTATTGGCCGTATCGTGCAAATGCACGCCAATGACCGCCAAGAAGTCGAAGAAATCCGCGCCGGCGACATCGCCGCTTGCGTGGGCCTGAAAGACGTGACCACCGGCGAAACCCTGTGCGATATCGGCACCCCGATTTTGCTCGAACGCATGATCTTCCCTGAGCCCGTGATCTCGCAGGCTGTCGAACCCAAGACCAAGGTTGACCAAGAAAAAATGGGCATCGCCTTGCAACGCTTGGCGGCTGAAGATCCATCGTTCCGCGTCAAGACTGACGAAGAATCGGGTCAAACCATTATTTCCGGTATGGGCGAGCTGCACCTGGAAATCATCGTTGACCGCATGAAGCGTGAATTTGGCGTCGAAGCTAACGTCGGCAAGCCCCAAGTGGCTTACCGCGAAACCATCCGCAAGACCATCGAAGATGCCGAAGGCAAGTTCGTGCGTCAATCCGGTGGTAAGGGCCAGTACGGTCACGTTGTGCTCAAGATCGAACCCAATGAACCCGGTAAGGGCATCGAGTTCATCGACGCCATCAAGGGCGGCGTGGTGCCACGCGAGTTCATCCCTGCGGTCGAAAAGGGTATCAACGAAGCCGTCACGCAAGGCGTGTTGGCCAACTACCCCGTGGTCGACGTCAAGGTCACGCTGCACTTCGGTTCGTACCACGATGTGGACTCGAACGAACTGGCGTTCAAGATGGCTGCCATCTTCGGCTTCAAGGAAGGTTGCCGCAAGGCCAACCCCGTGATTCTGGAGCCTATGATGGCTGTGGAAGTGGAGACGCCTGAAGACTACGCTGGTACGGTGATGGGCGACTTGTCCAGCCGTCGCGGTATGGTGCAAGGCATGGACGACATCCCGGGCGGCGGCAAGGCCATCCGTGCTGAAGTTCCGCTGTCGGAAATGTTCGGCTACTCCACCACGCTGCGCTCGGCCACCCAAGGCCGCGCCACTTACTCGATGGAATTCAAGCACTACAGCGAAGCCCCCCGCAACGTGTCTGAAGCCATCATGGCTGCCCGCGCCAAGTAATTTTGGCCTTTTCGGGTTGACCCAGAGGTCAACCCGAATCCCCGCAAAGTTTTTTGCAATCTGCGATCCGATGCCGTCCCGTTGCCCTGTGCGGGAAGACTCAGCAATCGGATGCAGACGTTAAACCCGCACACAGGCACTGCTCTTTGGAGAATTGAAAAATGGCAAAAGGTAAGTTTGAACGCACCAAGCCCCACGTCAACGTGGGCACCATCGGTCACGTGGACCACGGCAAGACAACCCTGACGGCAGCCATTGCTACCGTGTTGTCGGCCAAGTTTGGCGGCGAAGCCAAGGCCTACGACCAGATCGACGCAGCCCCCGAAGAAAAGGCACGCGGCATCACCATCAACACCGCCCACGTTGAGTACGAAACCGCCAACCGCCACTACGCTCACGTTGACTGCCCCGGCCACGCCGACTACGTCAAGAACATGATTACTGGTGCTGC
>NZ_FOGD01000019.1 GCF_900111115.1 Giesbergeria anulus | reverse complement strand
GGCGACGGCAGCGCTTACCCTCTGACCTCTGGCAGTGTGGAAATCACGGATGGCACAGGCTTTAGCATCACCCTCAATGCCGCCGATCAGACAGAACTGGCTAGCCGACTCAACAAGAACGGCAGCAGCAGCACCGGCAGTGTGACCTACAACCTTGCGGGCGCGGAAGACTGGGCCGCTGGGGCTGAGGCCAGCGTCACGGTGGCCGATCTCACCGGCAACGGCATCACCGTTTCCGGCATCAGTCCGGGTGGTGGTGGGGGGGGTGGGGGTGATCCAGCACCGGCACCAGCACCGGCACCGGCACCGGCACCGGCACCAGCACCAGCACCAGCACCAGCACCAGCACCAGCACCGGCACCAGCACCGGCACCGGCACCGGCACCAGCACCGGCACCAGCACCAGCACCAGCACCGGCACCAGCACCAGCACCAGCACCAGCACCAGCACCCAGCACTGAAACTGTTGATGGCACCACGGTACAAACACAGACCAGCACCCAAACCGGCAATGATGGTCAAACTATCACCACCACCACCCAGACCATTGCCCCAGTGAGCAGCACCCGCCCCGAAGATCCCAATACCTCGAACGGAGGATTGGCCGATATTCCGTTGCTCAAGAGCAGTGCTGGTGAAGCATTGTTGCAAGTCAGCCTGCCCGTGGGAGTTGGTCTGACTTCGGAGAGCACTGATGGCAGCGGCTTGACTCTGCGCGAGAAACTGATTCAGGCCAGCGAACCGCGCATTGGTTTGCCAGCTGACTTCCTTGATGTGCTCGGTGAAGGCATTGACCAATATGTGCCCGGCGTGACCCACCAAGACCAAGTGGTGGTGCGCACTATCTCTTTGACCGCAGCACCAGGCAGTGTCGCACCCACGCAACCCATCGTCATTCGGGGCACCACCGGTACCGGCGAGGGCGACAGCAGCAATCCATATCGGGCTGAGGCTTTGGTGATTGATGCCCGCCAGCTACCACCTGGCTCCGTACTCGATTTGAGTTTGGTTGAGTTTGCCATCGTCATTGGCCCCACTACGGCTATCGGCGGCAGCGGGCGCAACTTTGTCATTGGCGATGGCAGTGCGCAATTTTTGGTGTTGGGCGCTGACGACGATGTGCTGCGCGGTGGTGATGGTAATGACACCATTGGCTCCAAAGGTGGAGACGATCAACTGTTTGGCGATGGCGGCAACGATTGGGTAGTGGGTGGCATTGGCAATGACACCTTGCAAGGTGGTGATGGCAACGACCTGCTCCAAGGTGGCCCCAGCGACGCCGGGCGCTGGCGTTTTGCCCTCACGCCTGAGGGGCGCTTGCAAGTGGACTTTACCCCCAGCAGCACCGAGCTGGCCGACAGCACCGGCCTGCACCTGACTAATAGTTGGAGCAACAACCACGGCAGTGGCTTGGTCACTGATGCGCGCTTAGCGTGGGTCTATGACAACTACCAACTGGCCCAAGACACGGCCTTGTTGGTGCATGCGCTGGGTGGGCGCTTGCCCACCTTGAGCGAGATGGGGGTATTTGCGGCAGGAAACTACAGCAGTGCCCAGTTAGGCGAGATGGCCCATAGCTATTGGATGCGAACCCATTCCACATGGGCAAACCAGCCTTTGCAAGAGCAGGTAAGTGCCGTAATCAATCAGGTATGGGGGGTAGGCCACGCCACGCCCGCGCTTACCGCCCTAGGGGTAGACCATCTGAATGCTGGTGGTAGTTGGTCAGCGATTTGGCTGGCCTTGGCACGCGATGCCCACCATACGCGAGCGCTCACTGATGCCCAAGGCCATCTACAGCTCATTGATCAACAGCTCAGTGAAACGGGCTGGTCAGCGGATGCGGGCAACAACACCCTGCTCGGTGGTGCAGGCAATGATATGTTGGTGGGTGGCAGTGGCACAGATGTGCTCGATGGTGGCGAGGGCACAGACATGGCAGTGTACTTTGGCGGGCCGTCAGATTACGAGGTCGCCCTCACGCCCAATACTGCGGCTGGGGTGCATGATGCACTGATCCGGCACAAAGCCAGTGGCATAGTGGATGTGGTGCGCCATATAGAGCTGCTGCAAATTGGCGGAGTTTTGTACCAAGTGCCAGCCGGTCAGAATCAGCCCGCAGATAATGTCTATGTCGAGCTGCAAGACTATGTGCAACCCGTCACCACAGCTACCTTAACGGGTGTTAGTTGGTTCACTACTACCTTGTTCTAATCACTGCTCCATTATCGGTTGTGCTTCGCGTCAGGAATTCTCATTTTGACTAATTCTCCATTAAACGAAGAGGGTCTGCGCCGCTGGCGCTTGGTCTTGGGCGGCGAAGCCGAAGGCAGTTGCGGCAAACTCTCAGGCCAGATGGCCGAGATGGATCAGGCTCTAGCCGCACTGTACGATGCCGATGGTAAAAACGGCTTGGGCAAATCCTCCGAGCGTCGAGGCGGACGTGGTGGCTCCTCGCCCAGTGTGGCCCGCTGGCTGGGCGATATCCGCAAATACTTTCCCACCTCGGTGGTGCAGGTAATGCAGCGCGACGCCCTAGAACGGCTGGACTTGCGTGAGCTGCTACTGCAACCAGAAATGTTAGAGAGCGCCCATGCCGATGTGCATTTGGTAGCCAATCTGATTGCGCTGTCGGGGGTGATTCCAGCCAGCACCAAAGAGACGGCGCGCATGGTGGTGCGCAAGGTAGTGGATGAGTTGCTGAAAAAGCTCGAAGAGCCAATGCGCTCTGCCGTGACCGGCGCGCTAGATCGCAGCCAGCGCAACCGCCGCCCACGCCACAGTGAGATCGACTGGAACCGCACCATCCGCGCCAATCTGCGTCACTGGCAAGAAGAGTACCGCACCATCGTGCCGCAGCAACTGATCGGCTATGGCCGCAAAGCGCGCAGTCCGCAGCGCGAAGTAGTGCTGTGCATTGACCAAAGTGGCTCGATGGCGGCCTCGGTGGTTTATTCCAGCATCTTTGGGGCCGTAATGGCTTCGTTGCCTGCTGTGGCTACCAAAATGGTGGTGTTTGATACCAACATTGTCGATCTGACCGACCAGTTGGATGACCCGGTAGAACTGCTGTTTGGTGTGCAATTGGGCGGTGGTACCGACATCAATGGCGCTGTGGGTTACTGCCAGTCCATCATCCGCGAGCCGCGCAATACGATTTTGGTGCTCATCTCTGACCTGTACGAGGGTGGCGTGGAGGCCAACTTGCTGCGCCGCGCCGCCTCGCTCGTGGAGTCGGGGGTGCAATTTATCACCCTGCTGGCCCTCAGTGACGAAGGCGCACCCTCCTACGACCGGGCGCTGGCCGCCAAGCTGGCGGCGCTAGGTGTGCCCTCGTTTGCTTGCACCCCTAATGCCTTCCCTGATCTGATGGCCGCCGCTATCCGCAAAGAAGACATCAACGCTTGGGCCGCCACGCATGGGTTGGTGGCTACGCCCAAGGGCCAGTCCTAGACAGCGTCACTGGCCCCGGTCAACCTAGGGCCGGGGCGCTTCTTGCTCCGCATTCTGCGCTGCTACCCGTTGCATAAACCCAGAGCGCTCCATCAACGAGCGTGGCTGCTCTTGCACTTGGCATAGCTGCAACACACCACCGCGCAAACCCACCGCCTTGAGGATTTGCTCTAGCCCATCCAAACCCGTGGTGTCGAGTGCAAACAGGCCACCCATGTCCAGCACCACCTCTATCCCGGTGGGGCCAGACTCTACCGCCTGCACCATGGGATCAATCTTGGCTACTGCACCAAAGAACAAAGCGCCATGCAGTTGCCAGATCAACTGGGGGCGTTGTCCGGCTGGAGTGGCGCATCCCGGTGCTGGCTTTGTTAGTGGCTCGGCGCGGAACAGCGCCCCCATGCGTCGCACAAACAGCACACAGGCCAGCGCCAGCCCCACCTCCACTGCCACGGTCAAATCAAACACTACCGTCAGGAAGAAGGTGCCTAACATCAATAGCCGGTAATGGTTGCTGAAATGCTTGAGCCGGACAAACTCGTGCCACTCACCCATGTTCCAAGCCACAAACAACAAAATACCCGCCAGCACTGCCAACGGAATATGCAAGGCCAACGGTGCCGCCAGCAACACAATCAGCGCCAACACCAAAGCGTGAACCATGCCCGCTACGGGTGTACTGGCCCCAGCGCGCAAATTGGTTACGGTGCGGGCAATGGTGCCCGTCACGGGCATACCGCCAAAAAATGGCACCACTAAGTTGGCCACGCCTTGGGCTATCAGTTCTTGGTTGGGGTCGTGCTTGCGGATATGCGGATCTGTGGCAAGTTGGTCGGCCACCCGTGCACACAGCAAAGACTCAATGGCCCCTAGCAAGGCGATGGTCAGGGTAGGGGTAGCCAACAGCCGGGCTGTCTCCCACGAGAACGACGGCAGCGCAAAACTAGGCGGCTGCTGTGGAATACCTCCAAAGCGGCTGCCAATGGTCTCTACCGGGAACTCCAGTACATAGGCCAGCGCCGTGAGCGTCACCAGCGCTACCACTGGGGCCGGTACACGGGCAAACACGCGCACGGTATGGCCTTCGGCCACGCGCAACACCGGCGAGCCTTTTAAGAACAGACGCGGCCACAAAAACAGCCCGCCCAAGCAGGCCAGCCCCAGCCCCAGCGCATAGACATTGATGGTGTCGATATGCAAAGCCAGCACATGGACTTGCGAGAAAAAATTGCCCGGCATTTTCTCGATGTCTAAGCCCAGCCAGTCTTTGAGCTGCGACAGCGCAATCAGCACCGCAATGCCGTTGGTAAAGCCAATCACGATGCTTACTGGCACAAAACGCACTAGATTACCCATCCTAAACAGCCCCAGCGCCAGCAACAGCACCCCGGCACAGGCGGTAGAAATCAGCAGGTTGGCCAGTCCGTAGCGCTCGACAATGCCATAAACGATAACGATAAAGGCCCCAGCTGGCCCGCCAATCTGCACATTGGTACCGCCCAGCAGCGAGACCAAAAAGCCCCCGATGATGGCCGTCCACAGTCCCGCCTCTGGCTTGAGGCCGCTGGCAATGGCAAAAGCCATCGCCAAGGGCAGGGCCACAATACCCACGGTGGCCCCTGCACCAATATCCGTCAGTGCCCGGTTACGGTCGTAGCTCCGCAGAGCATCCAAAACGCGGGGGCGAAAAGCAAAAGACCATGACATGCAGGCTCCAGAAAAAGCAGTTGTGCAAAAAGCACCGCCACCGTGAACCAAGCTACCAACCTATGGCCCCGACCCAGGCAGTGCTCGCACAGTGTAGGTCAGCCCTTAGCACCTGCCATTGCCGACAACCCCTAAGTCTTTTGTCAGGCTATGGCAAGTGCAGTACCTGTCTAGTTGTGTTCAAAATCTTATGGTCGTTTTTCCATTACCAGCGCATACAACGCCTGCGCTGCTACCGACAGGCTTTCGTCGCGTCGACGTACTAGGTAGATTTGGCGCCTAAGGCCCGGCAGCGACAGTGGCCGTGTGACTAGCCCTGGCTGCTCAAAGTGAAACAGCGTAAGCGCAGGCACCACACTGATGCCCAGCCCCGCGCGAACCATACCCATCACAGTGGCAAGTTGCTCCACCTCCATCAACGTATGCATGGCCTGCGGGTGCAATGCGGCCTCTAGATATTGGCGCACGCTGCTGGTGCGCGCGAGGTGGATGAACGGCCAGGCGGCCAAATCCTGCACAGTGATGGCTTCGCGCCGATGTGCTAGCGGGTGCTCTGCGGGGCACACCAGATAAAAGTCGTCGCTGCAAAAGTGTTCAGCCTGTAAGGCTGGGGTGTCTGCGCGGATGGCAGCCAACGCAAAGTCTGCATGCCCGTTGGCAACACGGTCGATACAAGGCTCTGACAGCACATCTGCAATCTTGATCTCAATGCTTGGATGTACTGCGCTGTACTGCGCCAGCACGTACGGCAACCAGCCCGCAGCCAACGATGGCAGCAGTGCCACTGCCACGCGCCCACGCTTTAGCGCAGCGGTGTCGCGCACGACAGCTAGTGCATTGGTGATCTCGGTACGGATGCGGCGAGCCGATTCCAGAAAGTTTTGGCCCTCGGGCGTCAAATCTACATGGCGCGTGCTGCGATCAAACAGGCGCAGTCCCAGATCATCTTCCAGCGCACGGATGAGAGTGCTAAACGCAGGTTGCGACAGGTAACACAGACCCGCCGCGCGCGTGAAGCTGCGCTGCTCAGCCAGTGCGATAAAGGCATCGAGTTGGCGGCTAGAGAGGTGGTGGGCACTCATGGGCAAATGACAGTGCACAGGTTATTTATTTGTATTTCAAATGGATTGATCTTAACAATCGATTTCACAGAAATTCCTCCTCCTCCTAGACTGCCCACTAGGAGACAAGACAACCATGGTGAACAACACTAATTTGCTGGTCGGCTGTGCCGCCGGTTTCTCAGGTGACCGCACTGATGCTGCGCTACCGGTGGTACAAGCACTCATCGCCAGTGGTCAGCCTTCTGTACTCATTTTTGAGACGCTGGCCGAACGCACGCTGGCGCTGGCCCAATTGGCGCGTCGCACCAACCCTGATGCTGGCTATGAACCCCTGCTGGTCGATCTGCTTGAACCTGTGCTAGCGCAGTGTCTTGCGCACAATGTCCGTATCGTCAGCAACTTTGGCGCAGCCAACCCGCACGGGGCCGCGCGTCGCATCCAGACACTGGCAGCAGAGCAGGGCTTGCGTCGCCCACGCATTGCTGTGGTGCAGGGCGATGACCTCAGTGGCCCCGAACACCGCGCACTACTAAAAAGCGCACTGGGCACTGCTATGCCTACCGACCCTATCGTGAGTGCTAACGCCTACATCGGCGCACAAGCCATTGCCGATGCGCTACGCGCAGGCGCTGACATCGTGGTCTGTGGCCGTGTGGCCGACCCATCGTTGGTGCTGGGCCCAGCCTTAGCCCACTACGGCTGGGCACTCAATGACTGGAGCAAATTGGCACGTGCCACGATGGCGGGCCATTTGCTCGAATGTGGGGCACAAGTTACAGGCGGCTACTTTGCCGACCCTGGCTACAAAGAGGTGTCCGGGTTAGCCCATCTGGGCTATCCCATCGCTGAGATAGACGCAGACGGCCATTGCACTATCACTAAACCCCCTGGCACGGGTGGTTGTATTGATGAGCGCACGGTCAAGGAGCAACTGTTATATGAGCTGCACGACCCTGCAGCCTACCTCACGCCCGATGTGGTGGCAGACATCACCCAAGCCCAAGTGCTGGTGGTTGGCACCGATGCCGTGCGTCTGCAAGGTGTGCGCGGTCATGCGCGGCCAAGCACACTCAAGGTCAATGTGTGTTTTGAGTCTGGCTGGTTTGCCGAAGGCGAAATCTCCTATGCCGGCCCTCGTGCCGAAGCCCGTGCCCGCTTGGCGGGCCAAGTTTTGCACGAACGCTTGCATGGCCTAGGCCCACTACGTATCGATCTGATTGGTGTGACCAGCGTGCTGGGCGATGACGCCAGCCGCTGGCTCAATGATCCGGCGCACGAGTCAGATGCTGGAGGTGCCCGTGACGTGCGCCTGCGCGTAGCCCTACAGCACCGTGACTATGCCAGCGCCCAGCGCTTGGTGCGTGAGGTGACTGCACTCTACACCTGTGGCCCCGCAGGCGGCGGCGGTGTGCGCACTGCCATGCGCCCACGCTTAGGCACGGTGTCATGTTTAGTGCCACGCGAAGCGGTGGCGGTGCGCTACGAGATGGTTGATTGAACCCCATCTTCCCATCCATCTTTGTTCAGGAGTCATGATTTATGAACACCGCCACCCTTACCGTGCCACTGTATCGCCTAGCCCACAGCCGCACGGGCGATAAAGGAAACCGCTCCAATATCAGCGTTATTGCTTGGCACCCCATGCTTTGGAATGTGCTGGTCGAGCAAATCACAGAAGCTGCTGTAGCACATCAATTTGCACTGCGCCAACCGCGCCAAGTCACGCGTTACCTGCTACCGCAATTGCAGGCCATGAATCTGGTGCTCGATGACGTGCTTGATGGCGGCGTAAATGATGCACTCAACCTTGACAGCCACGGTAAAGCGTTGAGTTACCTGCTGCTTGATATGCACGTGATGGTGCCAGCTGCACTGGCACCGCATCTGGCAGGGCCACCGATATAGCCAAAACGCACAGCAGCTTTGAGGGCTATGCGCTGTACCAGCGATTCCATTTTCTATACCTAACCAAACTAGGAGACAACATGAACTACACAGCGACCTATTCATTAACCCATTCCGCACGTCGCCGCGTGTTGGCTACTGCTGCTGCCGTTTTGGCGCTGGGCCCGCTGCACAGTAGCGTTGCGTGGGCGCAGTCAGCTGCTTACCCAGCCAAGGCCATCACCTTCATCGTGCCCTTTGCTGCAGGTAGTGCCACTGATCAGCTCGCGCGTGCATTGGGTCAGTCGATCACTTCCCACACCAAGCAAGCCGTGGTCATCGATAACAAGGCGGGCGCCAGCGGGATGATTGCAGCCTCTGCTGTCGCAAAAGCACCGGCGGATGGCTACAGCGTGCTGATCACCACCAACACCACACATGCGGCCAATGAGCATCTGTATAAGAAACTCTCGTACGACCCAGTCAAAGACTTCGCACCAATCACGGGTCTAGGCAAGGGCGGACAGGTGCTGGTGGTCAACGCCAGCGCGCCATACAAGAGCGTGGGCGAGTTGCTGGCCTTTGCCAAGATGAATCCTGGCAAGCTCAGCTTTGCCAGCGGCAGCTCATCGAGCCGCATGGCTGGCGAGATGCTTAAGCAACTCGCGGGCGTGGACATCCTGCATGTGCCTTACAAGAGCAACCCACTGGCCATCACAGATTTGCTGGGCGGTCAGATCAACATGATGATCACAGACACCTCTACCGGAATGCCACAAATCAAAGCAGGCAAGCTGCGTGCTTTGGCTTACTCCACGCACAAACGCAGCACCCAGTTGCCTGATATACCCACGCTAGACGAGGCTGGCGTCAAGGGCTATGACATGGGTTACTGGTTTGCCGCCTATGTGCCCGCAGGCACGCCTGCACCCGTGGTGGCGCGCCTCAATGAGCTACTAGGTGCCGCCACCAAAAGTGCCACTGCCAAGAGTTTCTTTGACAACGCAGGCTTAGAAGCTTGGACAACCACGCCTGATGAGCTGGCTAAGTTCCAGCTCGCTGAAACCCTAAAGTGGGGTAAGGTTATCAAGGCAGCGGGCATCGAGGCCGAGTAACACATCACCCAAAAAATCTGTGCAGCACACAGGATGGCTATGTGATGGTCATGACCAAAGCGGCTACTACGTCAGCCCACACGCATCCCCGGCGTGGCACCGGGCCAAGGGCTGAGTACATAAATGCCGGGGTTGGCCTTCTCATCGCCGTGGCTGGCGGCTAGCACCATGCCCTCGCTGACGCCAAACTTCATTTTGCGTGGGGCCAAATTAGCTACCATCACCGTCAGCTTGCCGATCAGATCTTCGGGCTTGTAGGCGCTGGCAATGCCACTGAACACATTGCGCGTGCGGCCTTCGCCCACGTCTAGCGTTAGGCGCAAGAGCTTGGTTGAGCCTTCTACGGCTTCACAGTTCACGATCTGGGCAATGCGCAGGTCAATCTTGGCAAAATCGTCAATGCTGATGGTGGGGGCCAGTTCTTCGCCGCCGGGTACGGTGGCAACGGGTTCTGGTTCAGCCTGTGCCGGTGGCTCAAACAGAGCTTCAAGCTGCTTGATATCGACACGCTGCATCAGGTGTTGGTACTGACCAATCACATGGCCTTGGCCCAAAGGCTGTTGCAGGCTGGCGAAGTTCATGGGCGCTACCTTCAAGAATGCTTCGACCTGTGCGGCCAAGGCGGGCAATACCGGCTTGAGCAAAATGGTCAGCACGCGGAACGCTTCGATGCAGGTGGTGCAAACATCGTGCAGACGGGCTTCCATGCCCTCTTTTTTAGCCAGCTCCCAAGGCTTGTTTTGATCGACGTACTCGTTCACACGGTCGGCCAGCAGCATGGTTTCGCGCAGGGCTTTGCCATATTCGCGCTCGGCCAGCAGCTCAATGATGGCCGGGGCCACGCTGCGCAGATGCTCTAACAACGCATCGCCATCGGCAGAGACCTCGCCCAAGGCACCACCAAAACGCTTGGCGATAAAACCGGCAGCCCGGCTGGCAATGTTGACAAATTTGCCCACCAAATCGCTGTTGGCGCGGGCCATAAAGTCATCGGCGTTAAAGTCGATGTCTTCGTTGCGGCTGCTGAGTTTGGCGGCCAGGTAGTAGCGCAGCCATTCTGGGTTCATGCCCAATGCCAAATACTTGAGCGGGTCGAGACCAGTGCCCCGGCTCTTGCTCATTTTCTCGCCGTTGTTCACGGTCAAAAAGCCATGCACAAACACCGAATCGGGTACCTTGCGACCACTAAAGTGCAGCGTAGCGGGCCAGAACAAAGTGTGGAAGGTCACGATGTCTTTGCCGATAAAGTGGTACTGCTCTAGCGCCGGATTGGCCATGTAGTCGTCATAGTTTTGGCCGCGCTTGTCCAGCAGGTTTTTGAGCGATGCCAAATAGCCAATCGGGGCATCAAGCCACACATAAAAATACTTGCCTGGTGCATCCGGGATTTCAATGCCAAAGTAGGGCGCATCGCGCGAGATGTCCCAGTCGCCCAAGCCCTCGCTGGTGGTGCCATCGGGGTTGGTGCGCACGGTAAACCACTCGCGCACCTTGTTGGCTACTTCAGGTTGCAAGCGGCCATTTTGTGTCCAGTCTTCCAAAAAGGCTACGCAGCGCGGATCAGACAGCTTGAAGAAGAAATGCTCCGAACTCTTGAGCACGGGCTTGGCCCCCGACAGCGCCGAATACGGCTCAATCAGGTCGGTGGGGGCATAGACGGCACCGCAGACTTCGCAGTTGTCGCCATACTGGTCTTTGGCATGGCACTTGGGGCATTCGCCCTTGATAAAGCGGTCGGGCAAGAACATGGCCTTTTCGGGGTCAAAGAACTGCTCGATGGTGCGCGTTTCGATCAGGCCATTGGCTTTGAGGTCGAGGTAAATTTGCTGCGCCAGTTGGTGGTTTTCGGGGGCATCGGTGCTGTGCCAGTTGTCAAACTCGATATGAAAACCATCCAGATACTGCTTGCGGCCAGCGGCAATGTCGGCCACAAACTGCTGGGGTGTTTTACCTGCCTTTTCGGCGGCAATCATGATCGGAGCGCCGTGGGTGTCGTCGGCCCCGACAAAATTGACCTCATTGCCCAACATGCGGTGGGTGCGCACCCAGATGTCGGCTTGGATATATTCCATGATGTGGCCGATATGGAAGTTGCCATTGGCGTAGGGCAGGGCAGTGGTGACAAAAATTTGGCGTGCGGGCATGGTGGTAAGCAATGGGGTGCAGGTCAGCGCGCTGTGCAGCGCGGAACCGGCCATTTTAGGCGGGCACTGGCCCGCTGCGCCGCAGCATGAACCCACCTGCACAAGGGCTAGGGCAGTTGGCTAGACTAGCCCATCCCCTACAGGAGTGAATACAAACATGGCAGTCACAGAACAAAGCCTTTTGGCAGCGCTGTCTAGCGTGCTAGACCCCCATACCGGCAAAGATGTTGTTAGCAGTCGGGCGCTGCGCAATGTGCAAATCCACGGCAGCATGGTCTCGTTCGAGGTGGTGCTGGGCTACCCGGCCAAGAGCCTGATGCCAGCACTGCACAGCCGCTTGGTGCAAGCAGCCCAAGAAGTCGCGGGCGTGGAGCAGGTGCAGGTACATCTGAGCAGCCAGATTACTGCCCATGCGGTACGGCAGGGTGTAGCTTTGCTACCGGGCGTAAAGAACATCATTGCCGTGGCATCGGGCAAGGGCGGCGTAGGCAAAAGCACCACGGCAGCCAATTTGGCGCTGGCGCTGGTGGCCGAAGGCGCGCGCGTGGGCGTGCTCGATGCAGACATCTATGGCCCCAGCCAGCCGATGATGCTGGGTATTGAAGGCAAGCCTGAAAGCTTTGATGGCAAGACCATGGAGCCGCTGCAAAACCACGGCGTGCAGGTGATGTCGATTGGCTTTTTGGTCGATGCCGACCAAGCCATGATCTGGCGTGGCCCGATGGCAACCCAAGCGCTAGAGCAGTTGCTTCGCCAAACCAATTGGAAAGACTTGGATTACCTGATCGTTGATATGCCCCCCGGCACCGGCGATATCCAACTCACTTTAAGCCAGCGTGTGCCCATCACTGGTGCAGTGATCGTCACGACCCCGCAAGACGTTGCGCTCTGGGATGCCAAAAAGGGCATCAAAATGTTTGAGAAAGTGGGCGTGCCCATTTTGGGCTTGGTGGAGAACATGGCAGCCCATGTCTGCTCGCATTGCGGCCATGTCGAGCATACTTTTGGTACCGATGGTGGCAAAAAAATGGCGGCGCAATATGGCATTGATTATTTGGGTGCGCTGCCACTGGATATGCAAATCCGCTTGCAAGCCGACCTAGGCAGCCCCACAGTCGTGGCCGACCCTGATGGAGAGGTGGCTCACATTTACCGCGCAGTGGCCCGCGAGGTGGCAGTCAAAATTGCGCTACAGGCCAAAGATTATTCGGCCAAGTTCCCTACCATTGCCATCAGCAAAAACACCTGAATTAGGCAGTCTCAGGAGCCGTGCTGGCGTAAACCGCCACCCGGTTGCGCCCCTGTTGCTTGGCTTGGTATAGGGCGGCATCGGCCTGTTCAAACAAGACTTGTGCAGCCAGCGGCACCGTCTTTGGTATGTCGCAAACCTCAGGCACATCTGGCTCAGAGGCAAAAACTGGCACGATGGTGGTCAGGCCAATGCTGACCGTGATACAGCGTGCTGCGCTAGAGTGGGCGTGCTCTAGCGCCAGTGCCTCTATGGCCGCTCGCACACGCTCGGCACTTTGCTGGGCCTGTGTGGTATTAGTATCGGGCAACAGCACCGAAAACTCCTCGCCACCATAGCGGGCTGCTAGCTCACCGGCCCGGCTCGCACAAGAGGCAATGGCCGTAGCCACTTGGCGCAGGCATTCATCACCGGCCACATGACCATAGTGGTCGTTGTAGGCTTTGAAATGATCGACATCAATCATCAGCACCGACAGCGGGGCATGGTTGCGCATGGCGCGGTGCCATTCCAGCACCACATGCTCATCTAATGCCCGGCGGTTCGGTATTTGCGTCATGGGGTCTAGGCGCACCTTCTCCTCTAGCGCCGTGCGGTAGTTGGCCAGCTCTTGCTCCGACTGTTTACGCTGGGTAATGTCTTGGATGGTGCCAATCATGCGCGTTACCCGCTCGTGGTCGGCCTCATCCTCGTATTCCCCCCAGATTTCTACCCAGCGCAGCGCTTGGTTGTCCATGCGCTGGATGCGGTATTGGTGGCGCAAGGGAGTGCGCTGCGCGATGGCCTCGCGGTGGATGCTCAACACCCGCTCGCGGTCTTCTGCTGGAATTGAGTGAACCCAGTCCTCCAGTGTCAGTACGCCCGTGTAAGGCATCCCAAAAATCGCATTTCCCATCGACGACATCAGAAACTGCTTTTGCTCCAGATCAAAGGCAAAGTAGCCCACTGATGCCGCTTTTTGTGCCCCTTCTAGCCAACGCATGTTGCGCTGCAACTGGGTTTTGAGCTCGCGCTCGCGTTGCCAAGCACGCCGCTGCCCATAGGCAAACACCAAGCCCGCCAGCAATAGCAGCAGGCTGACGGGCAGACTCAGGGCCAAGATTTCGCGCAATTGGGTGTCAGCAAAGGCTTCGGCCACATCAATTTTGGACACCATGATCCAGGGTGAATCGGGCACGGCATTGGCCATGGCCATCACGGCATGACCACGGTAGTCATGGCCATAGAATACGCCGCGCGCTCCGGCCATCGCTTGCAGCACTGGATCGTCTGAATGCAGCTCAGATAACTGAAAGGCCGACACTTCTTCGTTATGGTGGCGCAAGGGGTTGAGGGTGCGTACCTCGTCGCCGTGGCGGCTGAATAAGGTGGATTCGGCGGTCTCGCGGGGTGTGGGCCAAGCCTGCAATTTGGGATACAGGGTGGTGCGCACATCACTGACCAACCATACTGCCCCTGCAGGCTCGGTGCCTTCAAATACTGGCACGATGACACTAAAAAACGGAAAGGCAAAAAAGTTATCGCGGCGTGGCTCTACCACTGTGACTACGGCTTGGGCCAGAGCGTCTTGCAGGGCTTGCATTTCTGGTTCGGGCAGTTGGCCCGTGCTGCTGCCATTGGGGGTGAGCAGCAATTGGCCGTGCCGATTGAGCAGATACACCGCCGTGTATTTGGCTCGCTCTTGCAAAATGCGCAGGCGCTCTTGCATGCGTTGCGTGAGCACGACGGCCTCAGGCACCTGCAACCATTGCGCTGCCGACAACGAAAACAGACTGTCATCGGCCAACGTGCTGGCATCAATCAGCCGCTGCTCGCGCCAATCGAGCACACTTTGGGTTTGCAGCGAGTTGATGGCATGGAGCTCACGTTCAATTTGGTGCCGGGTATGCTCTTCGCGGGTTTGGTACACCTGGGTCAGCCACCACAAAATGCCCCCCAGCGCCAGCAAGCCTGCCACCAGCAGCCATCGCCCAGCCCATACACGGGCATTGCGCCATAAAGCAGCCGAAAACAGAGGCATGTTGAGGTAGATCGAACACTAAGAAAATACGGGGGCACACAGGTGGCTGCGCCGCAGAATGTTGTACCAACGGGCCTCAGGCCGCGCTATGGTAACAAATCAGTGCATTATTGGGCTTGGTAAGCCCCTCCCTCTTGCCAGAGTGCCTGAATTGACCAATTTTCCTCATGCAAGGAGTTTTCCTGTGCCTATGTCACGCCGTACCGCCTCCGCCTTGTTGGCAGCCCAGTCTGGAGCTGCATTGTTGGGTTGGGGTCTGCCTGCGCCTGTACAGGCACAAGCCCGGAACCGACGCAGCGTAGTCATTGGTTTATCGCAAGAGCCCAACAGCCTAGACCCTACCTCGGCACCATCGGCCGCGATTGGTGAGGTCGTGCATTACAACGTGTTAGAGGGCCTGACGCGCATTGATGAGAGCGGCTCGGTATCGCCCCTGCTGGCCCAGTCTTGGAGCCGTAGCAGTGATGGCAAAACCTACACCTTTCGGCTGCTAGAGGGGGTGCGTTTTCATGATGATGCGCTTTTTGATGCTTCAACAGTGCGCTTTTCCGTGGAGCGCGGCCAAGCCTCTGACTCCAACAACAAGGCCAAGCGTACCTTGTTCAACAACATTGCTGAGATTGCTACCCCGGATGCCTACACGGTGGTCATCACTTTGCAGTACCCAGATAGCAACTTTTTGTTCCGCTTGGGAGAAAACACCGCCGTGATGTTGCACCCAGCCAGCGCGGCTCAGGCCAGTAGTTATCCGATTGGTACTGGTCCCTATCGCTTTGACCACTGGAAAAAAGGCCACAGCATCACACTGCGCAAGTTTGCCAGCTACCGTCAGGCCAAGCAGGTGACACTGGAGCAGGTCATCTTTCGCTTTGTTTGCGACCCCGCCGAACAAGCCGCTGCGGTGCTTGCTGATGAGATTGACATGCTGTTCAATATTGCAACGCAAAACGTGCAGCAGTTTCAGGCCAACAACCGCTACCAAGTGGTGATTGGTGCCTCCAACGGCAAAGGCATGTTGGCCATGAACCACCGACGCAAGCCCTTGGATGATGTGCGTGTGCGCCGCGCTATTACCCATGCCATCGACCGCGAGGCATTTATCCAGCGTATGCTCGATGGCCGGGGCCGGGTCATTGGTAGCCACTTTGCGCCGTCAGAACCCGGTTATGTGCATTTAGCTGGCATGTACCCTTATGACCCTGCACGGGCGCGGGCCTTGCTCAAAGAAGCCGGTGTGAAAACCCCACTCACGCTGACCTTGACCCTGCCGCCTACCCCCTATGCGCGCAGTGACCGCTCGATGTTGGTAGAGAACTTGTCGCAGATTGGCATTGAACTCAAGCCAGACTTGGTGACTTGGCCAGAATGGCTGGAAGGCCCATTCAAAGGCCACTTTGATCTGACCATGATTAACCATGTCGAGCCACTCGATTACGCCATTTATGCCGACCCTCTTTACTATTTTGGCTACGACAGTCGAGCCTTTCGCGAGCTGATGGCTCGCCATGCTGCTTGCGAAAATCCGCGTGAGCGTCAAATGCTGTTTGCCCAACTCCAGCGCCATCTAGCCCAAGATGCCGTCAATGCGTGGATTTTTGCCTCGCAAATTACGGCGGTGGCGCGCAAGGGGCTTAAGGGCTGGTGGATGAACTACCCCATTTTTGCCCACGACATTGCCGCCATGCGCTGGGCCTGAGCCTTTTGCTCAGACCCAGCAGCAGCGTAGCAGACTTAAGCGCCAGTGCCTCGGGTGGCTGCAACATGGGTTGCATTAGCCGCTGCCAGCGCCGTCATGTTGACCACGCGGCGTACGGTGGACGAGGGCGTGAGCACATGGGCCGAGGCCGCAGCGCCCAGCAGCACTGGGCCGATGGTGGTGCCGTGGCCGCTGGTGCTCTTGAGTACATTGAACAAGATGTTGGCGGCATCCAAGTTCGGGCAAATGAGCACATTGGCCGCACCGCTGAGGGTGGTTTCGGGCAACATGACGCGGCGCATGGCATCCGACAGGGCGGCGTCGCCGTGCAGCTCGCCATCGCATTCAATGTGCGGTGCCGATTGCACAAACAAGTCACGCGCTTGGCGCATTTTGCGTGCTGAGGCACGGCCTGAGGAGCCATAGTTAGAGTGCGACAAAAAGGCCACCTTGGGCGGCAAGCCAAAGCGTTGCACTTCTTCGGCAGCCATCAGGGCGATGTCGGCCAGCTCTTCGGCGCTGGGGTCTTCGTTGATGTAGGTGTCGGCAATGAACAGGGTGTGCTGCTCTAGCATCAGGGCGTTGACGGTTGCCAAGGTGGGGGTGTTGGGGGCCAGCCCAATGACATCGCGGATATGGTCGAGGTGGCTATCGAACTTGCCTACCAGCCCGCACAGCATGGCATCGGCATCGCCCAAATGCACCATCAGTGCGGCAATCAGGGTGTTGGAGCGGCGCACAATGCCTTTGGCGGCCTCAGGCGTTACGCCCCGGCGGCCCATCAAGCGGGTATAGGTTTCCCAGTAACGGCGAAAGCGTGGATCGTCTTCGGGGTCGCAGATTTCTACATCTTTGCCCGGTTGCAGGCGCAGGCCCGATTTTTCAATACGGGCTGCAATCACTGCTGGGCGGCCAATCAAAATGGGGCGGGCCAAGCCGTCGTCTACGGCCACTTGGGCCGCGCGCAGCACGCGCTCGTCTTCGCCTTCGGCATAAGCGACGCGGCTGTGTGCCAGCTTGGCAGCATGGAACACCGGGCGCATGAACATACCGGTTTGGTACACAAAGCGGGTCAGGCTTTCGCGGTAGGCTTCGATGTCGGCAATGGGGCGGGTGGCGACACCCGATTCGGCGGCAGCTTGGGCCACGGCGGGGGCAATGCGCAAAATCAGGCGGGCATCAAAGGGGGTGGGGATCAGGTAGTCTGGGCCAAAGTGCAAATCTTTACCGGCATAGGCGGCGGCCACTTCGTCACTCGGCTCGGCCTTGGCCAAATCGGCAATCTGGCGCACGCAAGCCAGCTTCATGGCTTCGGTGATTTTGGTGGCACCACAATCCAAAGCACCCCGGAAAATGTACGGGAAGCACAGGACGTTGTTGACTTGGTTGGGGTAGTCAGAGCGGCCCGTGGCAATGATGCAGTCGGGGCGCGCCTCCTTGGCCAGCTCGGGGCGGATTTCTGGCTCGGGGTTGGCCAGCGCCAAAATGATGGGCTGGTTGGCCATCGTCTTGACCATCTCGACGGTGAGTACGCCGGGGGCCGAGCAGCCCAAAAATACATCGGCCCCATTCACGGCATCGGCCAAGGTGCGGGCGCTGGTGGTGCGGCAGTAAGTTTGCTTAGAGACATCGAGTTTGCCCGCCTTGGCATCGTCGCGCTCGGTTTGGATGACGCCCTTGGAGTCGCAGACGAGGATGTTTTCTACCTTCACGCCCAAGCCGACCATCACGCCCAAACAGGCAATGGCGGCGGCACCAGCACCGGAGACGGCCAAGCGCACTTGGGAGATGTCTTTGCCCACCAGTTCTAGGCCATTGAGCAGCGCTGCCGAGGAGATGATGGCGGTGCCGTGCTGGTCATCGTGGAACACCGGAATGTTCATGCGCTTGGACAGTTCGCGCTCGATGTAAAAGCACTCAGGGGCTTTGATGTCTTCGAGGTTGATGCCGCCTAGGGTTGGCTCTAACGCGGCAATGATGTCGATGAGCTTGTCGGGGTCGTTTTCGGCCAGTTCGATGTCAAACACATCCACGCCGCCAAACTTTTTGAACAGGCAGCCCTTGCCCTCCATCACTGGCTTGCTGGCCAGTGGGCCAATGTTGCCCAAGCCTAGCACCGCTGTACCGTTGGTGACCACCCCCACCAGATTGCCGCGCGAGGTGTATTCGTGCGCCAGATTGGGGTCAGCCTCAATATCCAAGCAAGGGTAGGCCACACCGGGGGAGTAAGCCAAAGACAAATCGCGCTGGTTGGACAGCGGCTTGGTCGGGGTGACGGAAATTTTGCCCCGGCTAGGATTGCGGTGGTATTCGAGCGCGGCTTCGCGCAGGGCTTGTTCAGCGGTAGAGAGAGTTTGGGTCATACAAAAAATTTCCGAGCAGTTGGCAGAATGAGCTTACCCGATGCGGATATTTTCTGCCCAGCAACCCTACATACTGGGCGGTGCTGGTACGGCTGCGGTCTCCACTTTAGCCACCTAACATATTGATGTATATGATTTTGGAGCTATTAAACTGGTAGCAAAATAAATTCGGGGCTATAGTGGATTGCACTGCTGCCCCATCTTCTGTATTGCGCAAGGAGACACCCAATGAGCTTAAAAGAAAACGCCGCCACCTACCAGTTGTTAGAGCGCCTAGAGCGCCGTTATGCCCTGCGTGTGCTTTGGGCTTTGCGCGACGGCCATCCGCAAACCTTTCGGCTATTGCAAGACAGCGTGGGCGGCATCACGCCCAACACGCTCAATACGCGCATTAAAGAGCTGCGCGAGGCCGGTTTTTTAGACCACGGCAGCGAGGGCTACACCGTGACGGCATCTGGGGTCGATTTGCTCAAGCGCTTGCATGACCTACAAGCCTTTGCCAGCCGCTGGGTGGCAGCGCGCGCCAAGAAATAAAGGCCTGTTTCGGCTACATTGTGCAGCTTTCCCCTCACACAAGGATAGTTATGGCATTTACCACCACTGCATCGGGCCTGCAATACGAAGACACCGTCGTGGGCGAAGGCGCTGAAGCCACCCGTGGGCAACAAGTCACGGTGCATTACACCGGCTGGCTCTACCAAGACGGCCAACAAGGTGCCAAGTTTGACTCCAGCCACGACCGCAAAGACCCCTTCGTCTTTGGTTTGGGCGCTGGCATGGTCATCAAGGGTTGGGACGAAGGCGTGCAAGGCATGAAGGTCGGCGGCCAGCGCACCCTGATTATTCCGGCAGCCTTGGGTTACGGTGCCCGTGGTGCCGGTGGCGTCATTCCACCCAACGCCACGCTCAAGTTTGATGTTGAACTTCTCAAGGTAGGCCGCTGATCTTGGGGCTAGGCCGGGCTGGGCGTGTCCACCGACTCACCAGCACGGCCATCAGCAAGCCCGCAGGAACACCAAACACCCCGGCAGAAATGGGCTGAATGCCCCACCACAGGCCATCATCGCTGCGGAGCAGGGCGGGCAGTACCGCACGCACCACAGCCACATTGCTGAGCATGTAATACACCGCTACCCCTAGGCCAGACAACATGCCCGCCACCGCACCTTGGCGCGTGGTACCGGGCCAAAAAATACCCAACACCATCACCGGCACAAACGCCGAGGCCGCCAAAGAAAACGATGCCGTGACCAGCGGCAAAATGTCTGATGGCTTGAGCGCCGCTACAAAGGCCGCCGCCAGCGCCACCGCCAGCAAAATAAACTTGGTCAAAATCACCCGCTGCTCAGGCGAGGCAGCCTGATTGGGGTCGGCCACATACAAATCGCGCACCAGCGCATTGCTAATGGTCAGCAGCAGACCATCGGCTGTGGACAGCGCTGCCGCCAGCCCACCAGCCGCCACCAGCCCTGAGACCACATAGGGTAGCCCCCCCAGCTCTGGCGTGGCTAGCATAATCAGATCGGCACCGAGGCGGATTTCGCCAAACTGCAAGATGCCATCGCCATTCACATCTTCTACCGACAGCAGCGAGGCATCTACCCGCGCCCACTGGGCCATCCAATGCGGCAAGGCATCAAACGGGCTGCCCACCAAGTTGTGCATGACCTCAAACTTGACCAGTGCCGCCACTGCTGGCGCACTCAGGTACAAAATGGCGATAAAAAACAAGGACCAAGCCACCGAAGAGCGCGCCCCGGCCACCGAAGGGGCGGTGTAGTAGCGCGTGAGCAGATGTGGCAACCCGGCAGTGCCCACCATCAGGCAGAACATCAAGGCCAAAAAATTGCGCCGACTGTCTTGGTAATCGGCCTGCTCTTGGGGCGTGCCGTCTGGGTGGCCTGCGTAGGCTTGGCTGTGGCGCGGCAAGCCGCCCAAGGGCTGGGCGCGGGCATAGTTGTCGCGCATTTCTTGACGCCAGCGCTCGCGGGCTGTGGCTACATCGTGTGGCAAAGCGGCCAACTCGCGGCTGGCGGCCACAATCAGCCCAACATCGGCATTTTGCCCCCGCAGGTGGTGGATGTGCTCCTGCATCACTTGGCGTTGCTGCTCCAGCGCACCCTCTACATCTTCAAGGCGCACTTGCAACTCTTGGGCGCGGCGCAGATAGGCGGCAATTACCTCTTGCTCGGCCGGAGACTCCAACAATTGCTGCTCTAGTTCGGCAATTTTGCCCAACTGTTGGCCATACACCAGAGGGGCTAAGGGGTTGCCCAATTGCTTGTAGGCCAGCCAAGACACCGGAATCATGAAGGCCAGCAAAATCACCACATACTGCGCCACCTGCGTCCAAGTAATGGCGCGCATGCCGCCCAAAAAAGAGCACAGCAACATACCGCCCAGCCCCAGCATGATGCCGATTTCAAACTGCACCCCAGTCAGGCGCGAGGCAATCAAACCGACGCCGTAGATTTGCGCCACCAGATAGGTCAATGAGCACACTACTGCTGCCAGTGCCGCAATGACGCGCGGCCAATGGCCGCCAAAGCGCATCTGAAAAAACTCCGGTACCGTGTAAAGCTCCATCGCCCGCAAATGCGGCGCAATCAGCAGCGCTACCAAGCAAAAGCCCCCCGTCCAGCCCAGCAGATAGGCCAGCCCACCACCTTGCCCCGGCGTGCCTGCAAAACCCTGCAAATACAGCGCCCCCGACAGGCTGATAAATGAGGCCGCACTCATCCAATCGGCAGCAGTAGCCATGCCGTTGTAAAACGGCGGAATGCGCCGCCCGGCCACGTAATACTCTTCGGGGTCTGCGGTGCGGCTATACACACCGATGGCCGCATAGACCATCACTGTTAAAAAGAGAAAAATCGGGCCAATCCATTGCCGCGACAGACCATGCTGCTCGGCCCAGGCCATGAGGCCCACAAAGCCTAGCACCCCCAGCACATACAGGGCCAGTTTGCGATGGAGACGGTACAAATAGGCCCGTTCGGCATCGGGGTTGTGCTCAGCCATGCGGGGGCTGCTCCCGAACGGAAGGGGGCGCTGCGGCGGCGGGCAGGGGGTGGCGGTCGATATAGCGCATCACCACGGCATAGACCAGCACAATAGCCAAAAACACCAGCACCACCCCTTGCGAGGCCAGCCAGTAGCCTAGCGGCCAACCGAAAACCTCAATGGTTTGCAAATGGCGGGCAAAAAACCCAACGCCAAACGCTGCCAACACCCACAGCAACAACAACACCGCCTGCAAAAGCAGGCGGCGCGGGTCGGGCTTGGGCAAGACCACCGGCGGTAAGGCCGGTGGCGCACCACTAGCGGGGGTAACGGCGTGGATGCGGGTCACCACGCACGCAGGTTTAACCCGCCAGTTGTTGCCAAGTGGCGATCACGCTGTCGGGGTTGAGCGAGATCGACAAAATGCCTTGGTCGGCCAACCACTGCGCAAAATCAGGGTGGTCGGAGGGGCCTTGGCCGCAGATACCCACATACTTGCCTTGGGCCAAGCAGGCCTGAATGGCGCGCTCGAGCAGCTTTTTGACCGCTGGGTCGCGCTCGTCAAAGTCGTGTGCCAGCAACTCAAGGCCTGAATCGCGATCCAAGCCCAAGGTGAGCTGGGTCAAGTCGTTAGAGCCAATCGAGAAGCCATCAAAATACTCCAAGAACTCTTCGGCCAAGATGGCGTTGGAGGGCACCTCGCACATCATGATGAGCTTGAGTTCGTTCTCGCCGCGCTGGAGGCCGTGTGCTGCCAGCAGTTGCGTGACACGGTCGGCTTGCTTGAGGGTACGCACAAACGGCACCATCACCTGCACATTGGTCAGGCCCATGTCGTTGCGCACGCGCTTGAGGGCTTCACACTCCATGGCAAAAGCTTCGCCAAAGTCTTCACTGATGTAGCGCGCGGCACCCCGGAAGCCCAGCATGGGGTTTTCTTCTTCCGGCTCGTAGCGGCTGCCACCGATAAGCTTGCGGTACTCGTTGCTCTTGAAGTCGGACAAACGCACGATGACCGGCTTGGGCCAGAAGGCTGCTGCAATGGTTGCTACGCCTTCGGCCACCTTATCGACATAGAAAGCGCGCGGCGAGGCGTGACCACGGGCCACCGACTCCACGGCCTTTTTCAGATCGGCATCTACAGCAGGGTAGTCCAAAATGGCCTTGGGATGCACGCCAATGTTATTGTTGATGATGAACTCTAGCCGCGCCAAGCCCACGCCCTCGTTGGGCAGTTGGCAGAAGTCAAAGGCCAGTTGCGGGTTGCCCACGTTCATCATGATTTTGGTCTTGATGGGGGGCATGGCACCGCGCTGCACTTCAGTGATTTCGGTTTCTAGCAGGCCATCGTAGATATGGCCGGTGTCGCCCTCGGCGCAGCTGACCGTTACCAGTGTGCCATCGAGCAGCTTGTCGGTGGCATTGCCACAACCGACCACGGCAGGAATACCCAACTCACGCGCAATGATGGCGGCGTGGCAGGTGCGGCCACCACGGTTGGTAACGATGGCGCTGGCGCGCTTCATCACGGGTTCCCAGTTGGGGTCGGTCATGTCGGTGACTAGCACGTCGCCGGGCTGCACCTTGTCCATCTCAGAAATGTGGTGAACCAAGCGCACCGGGCCGGTACCAATTTTTTGCCCAATAGCGCGGCCTTCGGCCAGCACGGTGCTGGTGCCCTTGAGCTTGTAGCGCAGTTCGGCTTGGCCCTTGGATTGGCTTTTCACGGTTTCGGGGCGCGCTTGCAAAATGTAGAGCTGGCCGTCGGTGCCATCTTTGCCCCACTCGATATCCATGGGGCGGCCATAGTGCTGCTCAATCACCAGCGCATAGTGGGCCAGTTGCTCGACATCGGCATCGGTGAGCGAGTAGCGGTTGCGCAGTTCGGCAGGCACATCCACGGTTTTGATGAGCTTGCCGCTGCTGGCTTTTTCTTCCGCTGTAGCAAACACCATTTGGATGAGCTTGCTGCCCAAGTTGCGGCGAATCACGGCCTTGTTGCCCGCCTTGAGCATCGGCTTGTGGACGTAAAACTCGTCGGGATTGACGGCACCTTGCACCACGGTTTCACCCAAGCCATAGCTGGAGGTGATAAACACCACGTCTTCAAAGCCCGATTCGGTGTCGATGGTAAACATCACGCCCGCAGCACCCAAATCGGAGCGCACCATGCGTTGCACCCCTGCCGACAAGGCCACCACATCGTGGGCAAAGCCCTTGTGGACGCGGTAGCTGATGGCGCGGTCGTTGTACAACGAGGCAAACACCTCTTTCATCTTGTGCAGTACGTCTTCAACGCCCACCACGTTCAAGAAGGTTTCTTGCTGACCGGCAAACGAGGCATCGGGCAGGTCTTCTGCTGTGGCCGACGAGCGCACGGCAAAACTGGCTTGCGGGTTGCCAGCCGAGAGCTGGGCAAACTCGGCGCGCACAGCGGCTTCTAAATCGGCCGGGAAGGGGTGGTTTTCTACCCAGCCACGAATCTCGGCACCGGCAGCGGCCAAGGCGCGCACGTCTTCGACGTCGAGCGCGGCCAGTTTGGCACTGATTTTGTCGGCCAAGCCTTCAAAAGCCAAAAATTCGCGGAATGCATGGGCTGTGGTGGCAAAGCCGGTAGGCACGCGCACGCCTTGGGGCAGTTGCGAGATCATTTCGCCCAGGCTGGCGTTTTTGCCACCGACCGATTCGACATCGGTCATTCTCAGGTTTTCAAACGGTACCACCAAGGCGGTAGGGCTGAAAAGTGCAGACATAGAAGTGCTCCAGAAGTTAAAACCGGCTCAATGCCAATACCCGTGCAGCGCAGCGGGCCAGGCAATGCACCAAGCAGGAAAGCAGCTTTGTCGTTGTTGTTATGGGCCGCTGCCCGTGCTGGGTGAGGGGAGTTGAGATAAAGAAAGAGTGAGCGGCGCGATAAATCGGGATTTATTGGGCTACTGCGGCATGACGTGGGATAGAACTATAGAAATCTTTTTCCCCACATGAAAATCGAAACTCGGGATAGCAAAAGTGCCGATTTGGCACTTTTTCTTTTTCTGGAGGGGATGGCCCGCACTGCACGTCCCATTGTGGAACATTTACGTGGTCGGGGTCACAGGTCTTCGGTCAGGAACAACTGCAAGGTCTCAAGAATCAGTGCTTGTTCCTGCGGGTACAAATTGCCATCAGCTTTCACCGGCAAGTAGGGGCGGGCTGGAATTTTGACTTTGTGGCCGCCACCAGCTTGGCCGCCGAACTGGTGGATGGCAGCATAGACCGGGGTGGCAGTGACGGTGAGAACGTTGTTTGATACCTGTGGCACGATCTGGCGACGTAGCTCGCCGGTGTCGATCAGTGGTTTTTTGCCTGCTACCCGTGCTTCGCCCCGCTTGTTCAAGCTGCCATCTTTCTTGCGGTGGCCTTGGCCCAAGCGTAGGGAGTAGATACCCATTGTGGTGGGGCTGTTGGCTTCCCAAGGTGTGCCGTCCGGGCCGGTGCTGGTCTCGAAGCGGCGCTTGGTGCGTTCGGTGATGTCGTCGCCAATGGCTTGTAGCACGGGGGCCATGTTGCCAATACGCCGGGTTAAGGCTTGCAGCGTGGCGAGTACCTCTCGGTCTTGGATGGTGATGGTAATCATGGATGCTTCAAATTGACGCTTTTACGATAATCGCCGCAAACACGACGTCCCCAATTTCTTCTAGAATCAACCTACCTCTGGTGCTGTGTACCCCGATGGGAAGGGGACGAGGGACGAAAGTCCTCCGTGTATGTTGGTTCGAGTCCAACCCGGCATCAGAGGCCTCGGTTTAGGTTCCGTTAAGCGGAAAATACTTAGGCTCTAACAGGTTGGCTGGCTCCACCAGTCCCCCAGTGCGTACAAAGTTAGACACCAACTTGGCGCGCACGCCATCAAACCAGCCTTTTTCGTTGTAGTTGATCTCCACTGCGAACTTGCCCACCTTGGAACCAAGATCAATCGCGTAAATCAGGTTCTTCTTCACCTTGTCCCAGTAGGGCGTGGCTTGCGCCAGCAACGCCGGAAGCTCGCGCCACACCTCATGTGGGATGGCGGCACCGCGTCCGGTCTTGTCATGGCGGATGGCGTGCAGCAGCTCGGTGTCGCGTATCCAAACTGCAGCGTTTTCTAACACCACGCCTTGGCTTTGCAGTGCGGCTACCGTTGCTGGCTCTAGGGTATGGACGAGGGTGGCGATACCTTGGCTGCGCATGCTGGCGAACGTGGCATCAGCCACCGGCTGCCATGCAACAAGCCGTTCTTGTAACAAGGTGGGCTTCAACGCTTCCCACATTGCCGCGCCAATCGGTGCATTCAAGCGGATCAGCTTGTCGTCGATCAGGCGCTGAAAGCTTTGTTTGACACCCGCCCCCAGCGCATAGTCAAACCCCTTATCTATCCCCAGCATGGCCCCGGTTTTGGGGTCGATGGCGTCCCAGCTCGCTGGCGGCTCACCCAGTCCGGCACGGGCGCTGGCTTCGCCTTCTTTGCGACTCACAGAGGTAATGCGGCATTCGCAGCCCCAGCCGTTGGGGGCGAAGTGGGTTTGCCAGAAGGGGTGATCGTGCGGCAGGGTCAGGCCATGCCAAGCCAGATGCTGTGGGCGCGGGTGTGCTACGCCATCGCTGTGGATGTAACGCCAATATGGGCGCAGGCGCAGGTAATCGGGGTCGGTGAGTTGGCGATAGCGGCCAGCAGCGTAGCTATTGGCCATGTTGGTTTGGTAGATGATGCGGGTACGCCATGCTTCACCGGCGGCGCTGCCTTCGCCCGTCCAGCCCGTCCAACCGTGCTTGGCAACGATGGCCAGAAACTCGCGTTGAAACTGCGCTACACCCATGCCCATTTCTGCCGCCCGTGTCACTGCCCCCTGCAAATCGGCCAATAAGTCTGCTTTGGCAACCCCGGCCACCATGAAGGCGCGGTCATGTGCGGCACGCTGAATGTCGTCCCAGCGTTCGGTGGGCAAGCGCAGTTTTTGCCGCAGAAAATCAATTTGATCGGCCCACGGTGTGCCAAAGCCGATGTTCAGGGGTGCGGTGGGCATGGGTTCAGCCTTCGGACTGCACGGCAGCCATGCCTTTGAGTTCTGCCAGTGCCAGCGCAGCGGCCATCAGTTTGACCAGCTCGGCACTGTCGAGGTGGCCGTAGGCTTGCACCAGTGTTTGCTGTACCTGCGCGAGGTCTTTGGCTTGTGCAACCAATGCCTGCAATTGCTCCACCATGCCAGACCATACCGGCGCGGTGCTAGTCAGCAGTTGCTTGGTTTCTTTCTGGAGGGGGTCGAGGGCGGGGCCGCCTGCCGCAGCGGGTTCGGCAAAATTGGGGGGGCTTGGTGTGTTTTGTGGTGTGCTCGGTGATGGTGACGCCTTCTTTTTGTGCCAGCCTTCACCGTACTTGGCCCGTACGGTATCTTCGTCCAACTCGAATCCCATATCGAAGACGATTTTGTCGGCCTCGGCAAGCGCTTTGGTGTCGTCCTCGTCCTTGATCTGGCGATAGACGAGGCAAGGTTCCAAGCCGTTGTATTCGCAAATCCACGCCAGCAGGGTTTCGTTGAGGGTTTCTGAGAGCAGGTCGCTATCGGCCTGCGTCAGGTCTTGGCGCACGTCTTGGCGTTCCTTGCTGGCCGCTGCCAAGGCACCGCCACCTGATGCACGCGACTCCTGCCCAGTCAGTACGGCCCCAATCCAGTCGTCCATGTACTCACAAAGCTGTTGTTGGGTGGTGACGTTGCCTGAGAGCTTGCTTTCGAGCAGTGCAATCTCCATGCCTTCGGGGGTCATCAAGTAGCCATCGTTGCTCATGGCGCGCAGGGCATCGGCCAGTGTGCCTTTTTCTTTCGGGCCAGCGTTGCGGGGGTATTTGCCGTGCGGGGTTGGAGAGCCAAAACGGTCGCACAGCTTGTTCCAAGCGACGATGCCTTTGCGCTTGAAATACACCGGCCAGAATAGTTGCAGGCCCAAGCCAGTGCCGTAGGGATTGTCGTCTTCGGGGTTGACCCGGTGAACGATGAATTTGCGCTCTGGTACCGGGGTGCCAGTGAGCATGTTGTCGCGGGTCAGGAGGTGCAGCCAAGGGGGTGTTTGGTCGTCTGCTTGCACATAAACGAAGCGCCGCTGCGCCCGTTTGGTAATCCGGGCCGGTACGACCAAGCCATCGCGTACCGTCCAGACAATCTCGGCCACGGTAAATCCGGCCAATAGGGCTTCGAGCAGGTCGGAGCACAGCCGGTCAAAGTTGCAGGCTTTGAGGATAGTGGTCACGACTTCGGTATCGGCGCTGGCTTTGGCATGGTCTTTTTGCCGGGGTTCCACTTGCCAAGGTTTGCCGATCAGTGCAAGTTGGCGTTTTTGCAGGCCAGCAAAGACTTTTCCGTCGCGCTTGAGGTCGCGGTACAACTCGACGCTGCCGTTGCCACGCTCTAACAGCAGGGGGTCGTTGGTGCGCAGCACGCCCATGTAGTGCTGCTCAAAGGGGTCGCGTAGGCGGTGGGCAAATTCGGTATCGAGTTCTGGCCGCTGGGGTGCTGTCATCGGGGTGTGGCGGGTGGGCTGGGTGCGTTTAGCCATAGATGAAGTCTCCTAGTGGCTGGCTGCTCTCACGCGGGCCTCCGCTTGTGTATTCAAGGGGCGCTGTGGGGTTGGCACCCGCATGGCGTGCCAAAGCTAAGGCCCAAAAGCGGTCGGCGTGGCCGTCCCCTTCGCTTTCGGCAACGAAACGGATGTTGCCTGCCGTTGTGGTGGTTTTTTGCACTTTGCGGAGGTCGGCGCGAATTCTGGGGTCGTCCGGGATGCGTACCAGT
>NZ_FOGD01000016.1 GCF_900111115.1 Giesbergeria anulus | reverse complement strand
CAATTGGACATCCAAGAGTAGCAAACACCCATGAGGATGCTTACGGCATCCGCGCTCTCAACCTCGGGCTGAACCCCGAGGCTTCCCGCGCACTTAGTGAAGAAACAGCAAAAAGGCTCAGTGACCGAAATGCGCCCGCACGGTACCCACACCGCTGATGCGTGCCTCAAACCGGTCTCCCAGTTGCACCGGGGCCATCGGGCCGAGAGCACCGGTCAGCACCAAGTCGCCCGCGCGCAGCGGTTGGCCCAACGAGGCCAGCTTGCGCGCCAGCCACACGGCAGCATTGAGCGGGTGGCCCAAGCAGGCAGCACCGTTGCCGCTAGAGACTTGCTCGCCGCCACGGGTCATGGTCATCTCAACCATTTTGAGATCAAGGCCGTTGAGCTTGGTGGGCACACCGCCCAGCACCACCAGACCGCTGGAGGCGTTATCGGCCACAGTGTCGATGAACTGGATGTTCCAGTTAGCAATGCGGCTGCCCACGATTTCAATGGCCGGTAGCACATAGGCGGTGGCGTTGATGAGGTCGATCAGTGTGGCGTCATCTAAATCCAAATCGCGCTCCAATACCAGCGCGATCTCGGCTTCTACCTTGGGTTGCAGAGTACGGCTGGTCGGAATCTCCTCGTCGTCGCCATAAATCATGTCCGACAGCAAGGTGCCAAAGTCAGGTTGGCTCACGCCCAATTGCTTTTGCACGGCGGGCGAGGTTAGGCCAATTTTGCGGCCCACAATACGGCGGCCTTGCTCTACGGCATGGCGCACATTGGCCAGTTGCACGGCATAAGCGGTCTCACCATTGGGAATCTCATCACGCAGCGGTGCAATCGGGATGCCTGTGGCTTCGGCATGGCGTAGACGCTCGGCCCAAGCGTTGATCTGCATTTGTTCAGGAGTGCTCATGGGAGTCCTTGGGTTGAAAGAGCACCATCATGCACCTTGCCAGAGATAACGCCTCCTAAGCAGTCTCCACAGGTGCAGACCGGCCACGACCGTAAGACAATCGGCAGCATGAACTTGCGCAATATTTTGGTACCCGTGTTGGTGATCGGGCTGCTCTGGGTAGGTCACCGCACTTATGGCTGGGCGGGCGTAGCGGCGGTAGGCGGCGGGGTAGTGATGTGGCTACTGCTGCACTTTACCCGCATGATGAATGTCCTCCGGAGAGCGGCAGACCGGCCTATAGGCCATGTCAGCAGTGCCGTGATGCTCCATGCCCGATTGCAGCCGGGCATGGCCCTGATGCAAGTGATTGCCATGACCCGCTCCTTAGGCCAGTTGCAATCGCCTGCCGATATGCAGCCAGAAATCTACCGCTGGACGGACACCAGCGGCACGCAGGTGGACTGCGAATTTCGCCACGGCAAGCTGGTGCAATGGCAGTTGCAGCGCCCGGCACAGCCCGATATCAGCACAGAAGATGCTGCGGCTCCAGCATCCACGCCGTAAAATCTTGGGTTTTGCGAATCCCTGCAACCCCCAAAGGATACCCATGAGCCCCGTGATTCCCTCGATGGCCGACCGTGACGGCAAAATCTGGATGGACGGCCAGATGGTGGACTGGCGCGATGCCAAGATCCACGTGCTGACGCACACCCTGCACTATGGCTGCGGCGTTTTTGAGGGCGTGCGCGCCTACAACACGGTCAACGGCACTGCCGTCTTCCGCCTAGAGGAGCACACTGACCGCCTGTTCAATAGCGCCAAAATCTTGCGCATGAAGATGCCCTTCAGCAAAGAAGAGGTCAATGAAGCGCAAAAAGCCGTCATCCGCGAGAACAAGTTAGAGAGCGGCTACATCCGCCCCTTGGTTTGGATTGGTGACCAAAAGCTGGGCGTCTCGCCCAAGGGCAACACCATCCACGTCATGGCTGCGGCGTGGGCTTGGGGGGCATATCTGGGCGAAGAAGGCATGAAACGCGGTATCCGCGTCAAAACTTCGAGCTACACCCGCCACCACGTCAACATCACCATGACGCAGGCCAAGGCGGTGAGCAACTACAGCAACTCCATTTTGGCCAACATGGAAGCCACCGACGACGGCTACGACGAGGCCCTGCTGCTCGATGCAGCCGGTTTTGTCTCTGAAGGCGCTGGTGAAAACATTTTCGTCATCAAGAACGGCGTGATCTACACCCCCGACTTGTCGGCAGGCGCCCTCAACGGCATCACACGCAACACCATCTTCCACATTGCCAAAGATTTGGGCCTCGAAGTGGTGCAAAAGCGCATCACCCGCGATGAAGTCTATATTGCCGATGAGGCCTTCTTTACTGGCACCGCCGCTGAAGTCACACCCATTCGCGAGCTAGATCGCCTAGAAATTGGCTGTGGCAGCCGTGGCCCGATCACCGAAAAAATCCAAACCGCGTTCTTTGACATCGTCAATGGCCGCAACCCCCAGTATGCCCACTGGCTCACCAAGGTTTGATTGCCATGTCCCAAGCTGTTGTTGAACTGCTGGCCAAGGACTTGAATGGCCAAGGCGGCGTTTTCTGCCCCAACCCCAAGGCGGGCATGGTGCTATGGAACACCCACCCCAAGGTGTACGTGGATGTAGCCCACACCGGAGAGGCTAAGTGCCCCTACTGTGGCACCGTGTACCGCCTGAAGGCGGGGGAGCACGTTCACCACGGCCACTGATGGCATTGTTAGTTGCTGGCAAAAAGGCTGGCCATTGAGAGTGGATGGCTTGCCGTGGCAGCGCCTGTCTAGTTTAGCTGCCTTTATGGTGCCGGGGCTGGCGCTGTGGTTGCCCTCAGGCTACTCTTGGGGGGCACTGCTGCTGCTGTTGTGCAGCTTGGTGGGGGTGCACCAATGGTGGCGTCGGCCCTTGGGCATGGCCTCTGGCACCACCTGGGCCTTGGCTGGCAGCTTTGCCCTGATCGGGCTGGTGTGGATGCTCGATGTGGATGGCCCCGGCGGCTTGCGCAACCTAGACCGGGCAGCCAAGTATGTGGTGGCCCTGCCCTGCCTGTTTTATTTGCTGGCTTGTCCGCCGCGCGTGCGTAGCCTGTGGTGGGGTATGACCATAGGGGCTATGGGCAGTGGCTTGCTCGCCTTGTACCAAACTGGGGTGCTGGGCATGGAGCGCGCTGGTGGCTTTAGCAACGCCATCCAATATGGCAATCTCAGCCTTGCTTTGGGGCTGATGTGCGCTTTGGTGTGGTGTGCCCTAGGCGCTAACTTGGGCCGCTGGCAAGCCATGGCGTTGGCAGTAGCCACGGCGCTGGGCTTGCTAGGCTCTTTGTTATCGATGTCGCGCGGGGGCTGGTTAGCCCTAGGGCTGTCTTTACCTCTGTGGGGCTGGTTGCTGTGGCGCTGGGCCTACCGGCCCATGCTGCTGCGCGCTGCGGCACTGGGCACGCTGGGCTTGCTGGTTGCACTAGTGCTACAGGGGCCACAGCTATACCAACGTTGGGTGGAGGCCCGCACCGAAACACAAAATTACCTAGCACACGATCAAGCCAACTCTTCAGTCGGGCAGCGGCTCGACCACTGGCGCTTGGCTTGGGCCATGGGCTGGGATCGCCCGTGGACAGGCTGGGGCCGGGCTGGCTACACGGCAGAAAAACAGCAGCGCGTGGCTGCTGGGCAGGCCCATCCGTCAGTACTGGCCTTTGACCACGGCCACAATGAATTTTTAGACCTGTGGGCCAAACGCGGCTTGCCCGGTGTGCTGGCGCTGCTGCTACTGTATGCGGTGCCAGCCGCCATTTTTTGGCCCACACGCGCACGGCTGCGCAGTGCCACAGGGCCCACAGACCGCACTACGCTGGCCCTGCGTCTGACCGGGCTAGCCTTGCCAGTGCTCTACTGTGGCTTTGGCCTGACGCAGGCTTTTCTCAAGCACAACAGCGGCAACATGTTTTATTTGTTCATGTTGATACTCATTTTTACCAGCTTGCAGGCCCGCCAAGCCCAGAGGCAAGCTCCTCTGTAGCGCGGCACCCACCGCCGTCGAACCCTTGGTGTGTGAGGTGGTCTGCTAGTGCCCTGTTTGGCCTTGTCCCTAAACTTGGCATGGTGCTACACCCTAAGATGCGGCATTGCTTGACCATGGCCGTCGGCTGGCCCTCCCCAAGAAAGGACTTCAATCCATGCCTATTGATATGCCGACGATGTTGGTATCCATTTTGGTGGTAGCGTTGTCGATGGGTGCTGCCGTGCTGGCTTCAGGCTGGCGCATACCCCACCGCGATGGCCTGAATTTTTGGGGGCAGGGTTTGCTGTTGCTGTCGGCGGGGTTTATTTTGTTTGCCCTGTCGGTACGGCTACACAATCCTTGGCTGATCTGGCTGGGCAATGTGCTGCTGGCCGCCTCTTACGCCTCGGTGCTGATGGCACTGAGTCGTTTTCATGCACACGCTTGTCCGCTGTGGCTTACGGCAGGGCCGATACTGCTGGTGGCTCTGTTTTCTCTGGTATTTTTGCACCAGGGGGAGTGGCGTGTCATCATGGTAGAAGTGGTACTGCTATGGCAGTGGTGTGCCGTAGCTGCTAGTGTGTTGCGCTGCCAAAGCGGGCCGCTAGAGCGCGGGCGCTGGTTACTGCTGCTGGGGGCGGTGCTGATGGGGCTGGTGTATGCGGTGCGCATTGTGGCGCAGTGGCTGGACTGGGGGCAGATGGAGCACCTGTGGCCCCCCCACATGGCACAGGTAGCTCCGCATTTACTGAGCTTGTCGGGGCTGGTGTTTCTAACGCTGGGCTATGTGCTGATGACCAAAGAGCGCGCCGACGCAGAGTTTCGTCGCAGTGCGCGGCTCGATGCCCTGACCGGGATACCCAACCGCAGCGCCTTTTTAGATACCTTTCAGCATGTGCTGGCCCAAGCCGCCCGTGGGGACTGGCCGGTGGCGCTGCTCATGGCCGATATCGACAAGTTTAAGAACGTCAACGATACCTACGGCCATCTGGCTGGCGATGCCGTGCTCAGAGCCGTGGCGCAGCGCTTGCAAGCGGGGCTGCGGGCGCAAGATACGCTGGGCCGCTATGGTGGTGAGGAATTTTTGGTACTGCTGCCCGATACCCCCGTATCGGGTGCCCGCACCTTAGCACAGCACCTGCGCCAGAGTGTGGAGCAAATGGTGGTGTCTTGGGAGGGCAAAAAAATCACCGTCACCATCAGCGTCGGGATATCTGGGCAAATACCAGCAGGCGCGCAAGATGCACAGGCGCTGATTGATCGGGCCGATCAGGCCATGTATGCGGCCAAACATGCTGGCCGCAACCGGGTAGAGGTGGCTGACGCATTACCACCCCCGGTATCTACGCCTGCCTAAAAAGGGCAAGAATGGCTGGACGCTTGTAGCGGCAGGTGCAACACAAACACCGCCCCCGTGCCCGTAGCACTGCCTTGGCAATGCACGCTGCCTTGGTGGCGGGCCGCAATCGAGCGCACCAGCGCCAGCCCCAGCCCCACGCCACCAAAGCGCTCACTGGCCCCAGGCAGCCGAAAAAAAGGCTCAAAAATGCGCTCACGCAGCGCTTCAGGCACGCCAGGGCCTTGGTCACAGACATGCACCTCGGCCATAGGGCCGCTGCGGTGCAGCACCACCGTGATATCGCCTTGGCTGTAGCGGCGCGCATTTTCTAGCAGATTGCGCAGTGCCCGGCGCAGCAGTTTGGCCACCCCGGCCACTTCGAGGGTGTCGGTGCCTGCATCCAAATCAGCGCCCACACGCGCACACTCTTCGGCGGCCAACCCCACCAAATCCACCGATTCCACCGTGCCAATATCGGCCTCTAGGGCATCCAAGCGGCTGGCCAACAAGATTTCATCAACCAACTGATCGAGCTCAGCGATGTTGTGCAAAATCTCAGCGCGGAACGTGGGGGCTGGTTGCCCGGTGCCCATCAGCTCTAAGCCCATACGGATGCGCGTCAGCGGTGAGCGCAACTCGTGCGAGGCGTTAGCCAGCAGCGATTTGTGCGATTGCACCAAGGACTCAATCCGGCTAGCTGCCGCATTGAACTGGCGCGACAAATCGGCCACCTCATCATGGCCCTGCACCGGCACCCGGATGCTCAAATCGCCCTCACCAAAGCGCTGCACACTGCGCTGTAACACCTCCAGCCGCTTGAGCAAGCGGCGCACCACAGGAAAGGCACCCAAGGCCACCGCCAGCCCGACAACCCCCAGCATCCAGACAAAACCCAACGGCGGGCGCAGCCAGAAGGCGGCCGTTTTTTCGGGCGCTGGAGGCGGGCGGTTAGAGCGCTCGGCGGAGGGGGCGATCTCCATGCGATAGGACTGGCCGTTATCCAGTTGCAACTGGTAAATGGGAGCCTGCCCCGGTAAGCGCTGCGAGACACCACGCCCCACCAATACACCTTGGGCATCGCGCAGCAGCAACTCACGCCGGGCTGGTGCCGTGGTTTGCAAATGGTGCTCAGCCGCTACCCGCCAAGCCCAGCCCACCAGCAACGTGAGCACGGCCACCACACTGACTACCGCCAGCCAAATACGCAGATACAGACGTTCAGAAAACAAATGCAACAGCGACACAGAAGGAATAGCCATCGCTGCGCGCCTTAATCCTGCTGCTTGGCAAAGACATAACCGACACCGCGCACCGTGAGGATGCGGCGCGGGTTTTTCGCATCTTGCTCAATGGCGGCGCGGATACGGCCCATGTGGACATCAATTGAGCGGTCAAAAGCTTCAAGCTCGCGCCCACGCACCGCCTCCATGATCTGTTCGCGGGTGAGCACGCGCCCGGCACGCTCGGCCAGCGTGACCAGCAGATCAAACTGGTAAGAGGTGAGATCGCAAGGCTGCCCGGCCACAGTCACGGTGCGGGCGTCACGGTCGATTTCGAGGCTACCAAAGCGCAGCGGTTGTGCGCTAGGGGCAGGCCCTTCGGTGCGTCGGCGCAAGATGGCACGGATGCGCGCCAGCAGTTCGCGCGGCTCAAAGGGTTTGGGCAAATAATCGTCGGCACCCAGTTCTAGGCCAATCACGCGATCCATCGGATCACCCTTGGCCGTGAGCATGAGCACAGGCACCCGTGCCGCTGGGCCGGGCAGGCTGCGCAGGGTACGGCACACATCCAATCCATCCATATCGGGCAGCATCAAATCCAAAATGACCAAATCGGGCAGCCGCCCACCCCCTGACAACTGCGCCAAGCCACTGCGGCCATCATCACAGTGCGTCACTTGCATCCCTGCCTGCCCTAGGTATTCCGCCACCATCTGGGCCAGACGGGCATCATCTTCAATCATCAACAGTTGGGCGTTCATGGCAGTGGCAATCGAATAAGAAATAGAGACATAGTGTGCTGGACGCATGGCCCAGCGTTAAAGCACGGGTAAAGCCGGGGTAAAACCGGAGCGATGGCAGCAACGTTAGGGCCGGGCCGTCAAGGGCAGGCGGGCCACCAGCGCCACCAGCAGCAGCACCGGCACCCCCAGCAGGGCCGTAGCGATAAAAAAGTGGGTATAGCCGTGGGCATCGACAAACTGCCCAGAAAACCCAGCCAGCCATTTGGGAGCCAACAGCATCATGGAGCTAAACAGCGCATATTGGGTGGCCGAATACTGCACATTGGTCAACCCCGACAGATAGGCGATAAAAGCCGCCGAGGCAATGCCTCCAGACAAGTTGTCGGCACTCACCACCCAAATCAGCCCGGTCAGATCGTGGCCGCGTGTGCCCAGCCAAGCAAACAGCAAATTGCTGGCTGCCGACAGCACTGCCCCCAACATCAGCACCCGCATCACGCCCAAGCGCAAAGACAGCACGCCCCCGACAAAAGCCCCCAGCAGCGTCATGAGCACGCCAAACACCTTGGTCACGGCGGCCACCTCGTCTTTGGTATAGCCCATATCGACATAAAACGGATTGGCCATGATACCCATGACCACATCACTGATGCGATAGATGCCAATCAGCGCCAGCATCAGCACGGCTTGCCAGCGATAGCGGCGCAAAAAATCAGCAAAAGGCTCCACCAGCGCACCGCGCAGCCATTCGGCAGCATTGCGCGAAGGCGGCAGCGGCTTTTGCACCGGCTCGCGCGAGAGCAGCACGGTGATGGTGCCCACCAACATCGACATAGCCATGACCAAATAGGCCACCTGCCAAGCGCCATGCTGGTAGCCGCTGACATCCGCCGTTTGGGCGCGTGCTGCCAGCCACAGCACCCCAGCCCCGGCCCAAATCATGGCTAGCCGGTAGCCAGTTTGGTAAGTGGCCGCCAAGGCTGCTTGGTGTGCCGTGTCGGCGGACTCGATGCGAAAGGCATCCAGCGCAATATCTTGCGTGGCCGAGCCAAAGGCCACGGCCAGCGCGCACCACACCACCGGCTCCAATGCCTGCTGCGGATCGTTAAAGGCCATACCCACCAGCCCGGCCATGATGAGCAATTGCGACAGCAACAACCAACTGCGCCGCCGCCCCAGCCTGCGGGTGAGCAACGGCAGCGGCAGCCGATCTACCAGCGGCGACCACACCCACTTGAAGGCATAGGCCAGCCCGACCCAACTCAAGTAGCCGATGGTGGTGCGGTCAATGCCCGCCTCACGCAACCAAAACGACAAGGTGCCCAGCACCAGCAACAGCGGCAACCCCGCAGAAAAGCCCAAGGTGAGCATGCGCAGGCTGGCCGGTTCTAAGTACACGCGCAGGGTTTGCCGCCAAGACGGACGTATGGGTGATGGGAGGTCTGACATCAAAAGCATCCTTTTTGCCTATTATTGGCGCATGTGCCACACTGGCAGGCTGTACAAAAATACCAGCACACATGCCCCACACCTTACCCCCCTGCCCGCAATGTGGCCTAGAAAACACCTATCCCGATGGCGACAACTATGTTTGCCCCGACTGCGGTTTTGAGTGGCCCGCCCAACCCAGCAGCACCGATGCCGATGAATCTGCCAGCGATGGCATGGTGCGCGATGCCAACGGCAACCCGCTGGCCGATGGCGATGCCGTCATTTTGGTCAAAGACTTAAAGGTCAAGGGCGCGGGCGCTACCCTGAAAAAAGGCACCAAGATCAAGGGCATTCGGTTGGTCGATGGTGCCGATGGCCACAACGTCGATTGCAAGACCGATCTGGGCAGCTTGCTACTCAAATCAGAGTTTCTGAAAAAAGCCTGAGATTTGCAGGGTGCAGGCCAGCCTTGGTACATTGCCACCATGTATCCGCCTGCCCTGATTCCTGGCCTGCATGGCCTGCGCCGCCGCGTGGTGTATGTCACGCTATATGAGTTGATCGCCATTGTGGCGGCCACCATTGGGCTGATGTTGCTGTCCAATCAGGCGGCGGGCCATTCCGGCGTAGTCGCGGTGCTGGCCTCGGCCATTGCAGTGCTCTGGAATCTGCTGTTCAACACCTTGTTTGAACGCTGGGAGGCGCGCCAAACAGTACGCGGGCGCAGCCTGCGCCGCCGCGCCGCCCACGCCATTGGTTTTGAGGGTGGGCTGGCGCTGATTTTGATACCGGTGTTTGCTTGGTGGTTTAACGTCAGCCTGTGGCAGGCACTGGTGATGGATTTTTGGATGGTGCTGTTCTTCTTGGCCTACACCTTCAGTTTTAACTGGGCCTTTGACCGCATCTTTGGCTTGCCCGCTTCAGCCTGCGCCGAGCCCAGCCCTATTGGCTAACGGGCGCTGCGCCGCTGCTCGCGCAGCATGAACAAGTACAGGCCCTCAACCTTCTCACGCGCCCAAGGCGTTTTGCGCAAAAACTTGAGGCTAGAGGCCACGCTAGGGTCACTTTGAAAACAGCGCACCGGGATGCGCTGGCCCAGCTCCTGCCAACCGAAGTAGTCGGAGAGCGCAACTACCATCGCTTCTAGCGTGATGCCGTGCAGTGGGTTGCGGGGCTGTTGGGGTGCGGGGAGATCAGAGGTGGTCATGCCGCAAGGATTTTAGTGCCGTACCCACAACGATAAACCTTAGCCCCTGATGCTTATGCCACCTCTAGGGTTTGTGTTTTCCTCAATAATGAACCTAGCCTCTTTGATTCAGGGGCATTTTGCTGGAGAGCACCATGGCCTTGCGTGACTACTTAAACGAACAACTGCTGGGCATTTTGGCCAGCTACCAGCCCACTGGGGTGGTACACCACATCGGCGTGGTTTACCCCCGGCGCAACAACGAGCTGCAAATTTTTATCCCGCGCGGGCACCAACTGGCGGTGGGTTCACTGGTCACGGTGCACTTGGACAACCGCACCGGGGTCGATGAGTTGGATGCGGAGCTGCGCGTGTACCGCACCTCGTACAAGGGCCGCGTGCAAACCACCGAAGACAACTGGCTGGTGCTAGAACCGCAGGAATACACCCTGATCCACGGCGTGCAGGTGGTAGATAGCTTGACGGCACAGGGCTACACCTTTCCTGCCGATGCGCGCCCAGAACACCCACTGCCGTCCAGCCCCTTGCAGGGCATTCCTCCGGTAGAGCCCAAAGACAACGACAACAAGGTGGGCGTACTCACCACCTTGGCCCAAGGCCAGCCGCACACCACGGTACTGGCGTTTCTGTCTAGCGCAGAGGATGATGTGTTTCTGATCTCCATGCCCGACAGCTTTAAGGCGCGGCAACTGCGCCGCAACCCCCACTGCTTTTTTACCATTGACGAACGCGCCAAGTTCACCTTTGAGCAATCCATCGAATGGAACTACACCATCATGGAGATGCAAGCGCACCAGATACCAACGAGCAGCCCCCTGTTTGAACAGGTGCGCCGCTCTTTTATCCTCAAAAACCCGTGGGAAGTGGGCTTCTTTCTCAGCCCGGTGCTGGAGATGTTTCACCTGCAACGGGTGGGATTAGTGTGCTCAGGGCAAGCTAGGCCGTTCAGTGTGGCTTAGGCGGCGGCAGTTTCTGCGGCAGGGGCGTTTTCAAACACCCGCGCCAGCAGGGCACCGGCATAGCGCTCTTCGAGCGGAATCCACACCCGCATCGGGTTGCCTGCGGCCACCAGCACCGGCTGGCCATCAGCGTTGCGCATCTGCTCTAGGCGCAATTGCACGTTGCCGCTGGGGTGGATGATTTCGATCAAATCGCCCACAGCAAAGCGGTTTTTGGTTTCCACTTCGGCCCAGCCGTCTTGTACGGCATGTACCTCGCCCACAAACTGGCTGCGGTGGGCGATAGAGTGCCCGGTAATATAGTTTTGGTACTCTTGGCTGGGGCGGCGTTCTAGCAAGCCGCCGGTGTAGCCCCGATTCGCTAAGCCTTCCAACTCCAGCAGCAGTTCTGGGTTGAACGGGCGGCCTGCTACCGCATCGTCAATGGCGCGGCGATACACCTGCGCCGTGCGTGCCACGTAGTACAGACTCTTGGTGCGGCCTTCAATCTTGAGCGAATCGACACCAATCTGTGTCAGCTTGGCAACGTGCTCAATGGCACGCAAATCCTTGCTGTTCATGATGTAGGTGCCGTGCTCGTCTTCCATGATCGGCATCAGCTCGCCGGGGCGGCCAATTTCTTCAATCAGGTACACCTTGTCGGCGGCGGGGTGGCGCTGGCCGTCGCCGCAGGAAGAGAAGGCTTGCTCGGCCTCTTGCTGGGCAGCGGCAAAGTTAAAGTCACCCTCCATGCGGCTGGCAATGGCTTCGCCGGTGCTGGAATCGGTGGCGGCATCGTGGGTTTTGTATTCCCAGCGGCAGGCATTGGTGCAGGTGCCTTGGTTGGGGTCGCGGCGATTGAAGTAGCCCGACAGCAGGCAGCGGCCAGAGTAGGCAATGCACAGCGCGCCATGCACAAACACTTCCAACTCCATGTCGGGGCATTCTTGGCGGATTTTTTCAATCTCGTCCAAGCTCAGTTCGCGCGACAAAATGATGCGTTCTACGCCCATTTTTTGCCAGAACTTGACGGTGGCCCAGTTGGTGGTGTTGGCCTGCACCGAGAGGTGAATCACCTGCTCCGGCCATTTCTCTTTCACCATCATGATGAGGCCGGGGTCGGCCATGATGAGAGCGTCGGGGCGCAGCGCAATCACTGGCTCAATGTCGCGCAGGTAGGTGCGTACCTTGTCGTTGTGGGCAATCAGGTTGCTGGTGACAAAAAACTTTTTGCCGCGCTGGTGCGCTTCGGCAATGCCTTGGGCGATTTGCTCTAGGCGAAACTCATTGTTGCGCGCGCGCAGGCTGTAGCGGGGCTGACCCGCATAGACGGCATCCGCGCCAAAGTCGTAAGCGGCGCGCATTTTGTCGAGTGAGCCAGCAGGCAGCAGCAGTTCAGGGCTTTTGAGGGTCATGGGGGGCAGCACGGTCAAGGAAGAAAGGGGCAACAAGGCGCTATTGTCCGAGGTTCGTGCGGCGGCGCGGTAGGGCCAGCGCCAAAGACCCTATTGCCGATTTTTTGGCGCGAGCTATGTGGATGCCTATTGACCGACAAAAGGTAATTCAGTTGCATTACCATGTAAACCCTTATCTTTCTGACAGGAGCACGCCATGCCTGCAACCCTCGAAGTCGAATCCACCTTGACCGACCGCTACCAAACTACGGTGCCAGAGACTGTGCGCCGCGCCCTGCGGCTAGGCAAGCGCGACAAAATCCACTACGCCATCCGCTCCAGTGGTGAAGTGGTACTGACCCGCGCCGAAACCATAGAGGCGCAAGACCCAGTGCTGGGCGCATTCTTGGACTTGCTAGCCCGCGATATAGCCACACAGCCACAGCGCCTACAGGCGATAGATGCCAGTTTGGTGCAGCGCCTACACACGCTGACGGATGGTGTGGATGTCGATCTCGATGCGGCCTTATCGGCAGACGACGAATGAGCCTGAAGCAGTCCACGCCCTTGGTGATTCATGGCTGGACAGTTTTTGCCCACCCGTTGTTTTTGGCACAGTTAGAAGCCTTGGCCCAACAGGTGGAGGTGCTCCAGCAAAAAGACCCCATCGGGTACACACAAAAAAATGCCAGTAAACGATTGGCTGCCATCACCCAATTGGCGTTTGATGTCATTCCACAAGACCCGACACGGCCTGAATACCGCCAAGGGGGCACGCTGGGGGATGATCGCAAGCACTGGTTTCGAGCCAAATTCTTCCAGCAATATCGGCTGTTTTTTCGCTACCACGCGCAAGCCAAGGTGATTGTGCTGGTTTGGGTTAATGACGAGAACAGCAAGCGCGCTTACGAAAGCAACGATGATGCTTACCGGGTGTTTCGTAAGATGCTGGACAGCGGCCAGCCGCCGGATGATTGGGAAGAATTGTTAGCGGAGGCTCTGCTGTGAGATAAAGGGTGAGCCTGACTTCTTTTTTCCTTTATCTTCTACGATCATGGTGCGCCGGACGACCTAAAAGTCAGAAATTTTTAGTCTATCTATCTACATTTTTTCAAAGAGCTGAGAAATTTAATGAAACTTAACCCTCAACACATAAAAATTTCTACACTACTTGAAGGTAGATTATTTAGAATTCCAAAATATCAGCGAGCGTACTCTTGGCATAAACAGCAGAGAAACGATCTTTTTTCTGATATAAATGAAGCAAATAGATCTGGCCGTGAGCATTTTATGGCAACATTGGTGGCTCTAGAAAGAGAAACTCGTGAGATAGAAACCAATGAATTCAAAACCGTTGAATTAGTTGATGGTCAGCAGCGAGTAACAACTCTAGTTATTTTACTCAAAGCCATAGAAAAGGCATTGAATCCATCTAATCCAACAGAACAAAAAGTTAAAAATGAAATTTCCGAACTTCTAATCAAGGGCGATGACCACTCTCTTATTTTATTGCAAACAAACCACGATAGCAGTGATATTTTTAGTACCTACATCCGCAATGGTGTTATCAAAAATGCAGCCGCAGCAACTACTGCAGATAAGAACTTAATTGATGCGGCATCAGAATGCGAGGCATTTGTTGAAAAATGGCAGGACACAGAAAAAAATCTGCTTAAATTAATTTTCACAATTAAAAATAAACTATCTATTATTTATCACGAATTAGCAGATGAAGCGACTGTTTATCGTGTATTCGAGGTTCTTAATAGTCGTGGCCTTGATGTTAAATGGATAGATAAACTCAAGAGTCAGCTTATGGCCTTAATTTTTGAGCACATTGATAAAGGCTCCAAGAATGATGCAATCCATGAAATGCAAGTAGTCTGGCAAGACATCTACCGCGCACTTAAAATGGATACAAAAATTGGCGATGAAGCGCTACGTTTTGCAGGAACATGGGCTGCAACCACTAGGCCAAATCGAATATCCAGCGAAGAAGATGCAACCATCCATCTTATTTCTGCTGCTGGAAGCCAACTAAAAAGCATCTCCAAAATTGGCCAACAAGTTAAAGATATAGTTCAGGCTAGCCTAGAACTCTCGAATAATTCTCGCCTGAGCGCGGTGACACGAATTTCTCATGCTCGATTTGTAGCTGCTGCAATTATTTTAAGAGATTTTTCTGAAGTAGATAAAAAGGAACTTCTTGGCAAATGGGAGCGAGTAACTTTTAGAATATTTGAATTGGGAGGAGCAGACACAAGGTACAAGGTTGGCGAATATGTACGATTAGGCTACGACATTTATAAAAAAAATATAGATAAAAAAGAAATTCTTTCAGGGCTAGACGAAATATCTAAGAAATATTCAATTAATGACGTACTAGAAAAAATTGACTGGAGCGATTGCTACTCTAACTGGGCAGATCAACTTCGATACATTTTATATCGCTACGAAGAAAATTTATGCAAACAAGAAAATCAAAAAATCAATGGGAGCCAGTGGTTAAAAATATGGTCTGAGGAGCCGTCAAAATCTATTGAGCATATCAAACCTCAAAGCTCTAGTGCATCTTATATCCACGCCCTCGGCAATTTAGTTATGTTAGCACCCGGTGTCAACTCTTCACTCAAGGATAAAGATCCAGTTGAAAAATCTTTAATTTATCAGCAATGCGGTTTAACTGGAACAATCAGGGTTGGAAAGTTAATTGATAAATCAAAAAAATGGAATGAAGCAATGGTGAGAAATCGAACCAAAGAAATCGAAGATTTTATAAGGAAAGAATGGGCCGATTAAATTAAAGAAACAAAGAAGAAATAAAGTGGCCAAGCTCGAATTATTTTCAAAGAGTGATCGCAGGCTTGGCATCACAAGGGGCGGAGGCGATCATTCTTGGCTGCACAGAGATTTCGTTGTTGGTGAGTCAACAAGATACAAAATTTCCGCTGTTTGACACCACGGCCATTCACGCCCGTGCGGCGGCGGAAGAGGCGCTTGCCTGACCCCTCCATTGAGCGGAAAGCGCCCTACTGCTGCTTACTGCGGCACCACTGGCACCCCCGCCAAAACACTGGGCGCAAAAGCCGGAAACTCTTCCGGGTCAAAGGCTTTATCACCCGCTGGGTCAGCCACGCCGGTGGCTTGCAGCGCCTTGAAATCAAAATGCCGGTTGTCCATAAAGTGCGAGGGCACCAAGTTTTGCAGCGCTACCGCCATGTTTTCGATACGGCCCGGATACTGGGTTTGCCAGTCGCGCAGCATTTGGCCGATTTGTTGGCGTTGTAGGTTCTCTTGGCTGCCGCACAACGTACACGGAATGATTGGGAAGGCGCGCAGTTCGGCCCAGCGCAGTAAATCGGCCTCGGCCACATGGGCCAGCGGGCGAATCACGATGTGATCACCCCGGTCGCTCACCACCTTGGGCGGCATCCCCTTGAGCTTGCCGCCAAAAAACATATTCAAAAAGAAGGTTTGCAGCATGTCGTCGCGGTGGTGGCCCAAGGCGATTTTCCTGCAACCCAACTCGTCGGCCAGCCGGTACAAAATGCCCCGGCGCAGACGCGAGCACAGGCTGCACATGGTTTTTCCTTCGGGGATGTGCTGCTTGACCACGCTGTAGGTGTCTTGCGTTTCGATATGGAACGGCACGCCCAAGCCCGTCAGGTACTCCGGCAGCACATGGGCCGGAAATCCCGGCTGCTTTTGGTCGAGGTTCACGGCCACGATGTCAAAGCGTGGCGCGCCACGGCGTTGCAGCTTGAGCAAAAAATCCAACATGCCATAGCTGTCTTTGCCACCCGAGAGGCAGACCATGATGCGGTCGCCGTCTTCGATCAGGCCAAAGTCATCCACCGCTTGGCGCACTTGGCGGTACAGGCGTTTTTCTAGCCGTTGCTGTTCGTGGGCGGTGTTGGTGCTGTCGGGGGCCTGGGGGTCAGAAGATGCGTTCATCAGGGGCAGAGGCTGAAAGGTGGATAGGCGAAGCCACTATTGTCCGAGGTTCGGGCCAGTACTAGGTGGCAAAAAGAACGGGGGCGAATAAGGTTTTTCTGTGGTTGCCGCTACTTTGACCACCCACACCGGCACAAGCGAGGGGATCGAACAGCAGATGCGCACGACCATCAGTAGGAAAACCAGCCAGCAATAATAAACACTGATGGTTGTTGCACCACAACAGCATAGCGCGCTGACGCTGCTGGCTCCAACAAGGCCAACATAGTTCTACGGTAGCTCGGCCAGCAAAATACGCAACATGTGCAAAATCTGTGCAGTCATCAGGGTTGGAGAGATGCCACACGGCAGGGCTGCCGTGTAGAGGGGAAAAGGAGCCTGCCATGAATGATTCCCGCAGAACGCCATCGCAAACCCGCCACCTTCTTGACCAAGAGATGGTAGACCGTACAGGCCAGCCACAACTTACAAGCGTCCCGACACGGCATGGAAAATGGAAACGCTCCTGCGCCTGTCGAAACTCTGAAGCCAATTTCTCAACATGAAAAATGATAAAATCATAGATAATTTTTCATTTTCTTTACCATACCACTCGGAGATTGAATTATTTACCAAAAACCACACATGGAATAAAAATATTACTCTATCTTAGAACATTAATTAATCACTCGAGTTTTCCATTATTCTCTCAGCGGTTTTTTATTATCTCACAGATAAAAACACAGCCAATCAAATATATTTCTTTCTTATTAGCTAATTTTTTACTAGATAAATAATTTACAGACCAAGCCACCTTTATATTTTATACAGAGTGGTATTTTTATTATGACGCTAGCTCGGCCATTAATACCATGATCGACATTCATCCTACTGCCTATATTTCCCATCTGGCTGATATTGAAGATTCAGTACGTGGCAGCCTTATTGCTCTAGGGGCCCACTCTAAGATTGACAGCTTTGTCAAAATTAAACCAGCCGGTGGTATTGGCAATTTACATATCGGTGAACAAGTTACTATCAATTCAGGATGTGTATTTTACACTGGAAATGGTATTTACATTGGTAATCACGTGGTTATTGCGGCCAACTGTACTTTTGCTCCAGTCAATCATGCCTATCAGAAAAAAGACATATTGATCCGTAATCAAGGGTTTTTGCCCAGCAAAGGGGGTATTTTGATTGAAGACGATGTTTGGGTTGGTGCTAACTGTGTTCTTCTCGATGGGGCAGTACTACGTCGTGGCTGTGTTGTCGGAGCAGGATCGATTGTGCGTGGAGAATTGAAACAGTACACTGTTTATGCAGGCCAGCCGTTGACTCAAATTGGAGAACGCCAATGACGGCCCCTTTATTTACTGTGCTTGGTGCATCAGGATATATAGGTAGCAGGTTAGTAACAAATTTATGCAGTTTAAATAATACCGTATGGGCACCCGCGCGTGATGATCCAAGCATACTAAATAGACCATTAGGTCATTTATTATATTGCGTTGGGCTAACTGGAAATTTTCGGTCTAGGCCATTCGATGCAATCGATGCACACATCACCTTACTGGCACAACTATTAAAATATGCTAATTTTAGCTCACTGCTTTATCTTTCCTCAACACGCGTTTATTTAGGGTCTGAACGCACCGATGAGGATGCGCCTCTAACAATCAACTTATCAGATTCATCAAATCTTTATAATCTTACAAAACTTACTGGTGAATCGCTATGTCACAATAGCGGACGAAAAAATGTCCGTGTCGCAAGATTGTCAAATGTGGTGGGGCCGGGGATGGATCCTGCAAGTGGAAATTTTATTGCAACCTTATTGTCAGAGGCTCGCTCTGGACATGTGCTACTCCAAAGTGATCCTAAGAGTATGAAAGATTACATCCATATTGATGATGTTGTTAACTGGTTACCACGTATTGCTTTAGAAGGACGAGCAAATTCTTACAATGTAGCTAGTGGCATACAAACAACTCATGAACAGTGGTTGCAATGGATTACAACAGCAACGGGTTGTACTCAAGCTATAAAATCTGGAGCACCATTACATCAATTTCAAAAAATCAATGTAGATCGGTTACGAAGAGAATTTAGAGTAGAAGCAAAATCAATTTCAGACTGGTTGAATACACCACCAAATGTTACAATCAAATAAAGCAAAGGTCATGCAAATGAATCCAATTGAGCAATTTGCACAAGAACGTCAAGCAAGATTGGAATCTTATAGTACTGACGATTCATTTTCAACATTGTCACGTAAATGGCTGCAAGCTTCTATGGCTCGCCAATATGTTTACAATTTTGATTGGCTTGGCCGCCCAATTATTCAATATCCACAAGACATAGTTGCCATGCAAGATTTAGTTTGGCGTGTTCGTCCGGATTTAATTATTGAAACAGGCATTGCACATGGTGGCTCATTAGTTTTAAGTGCTTCACTCTTAGCAATGCTTGATATGTGCGATGCGATAGAAATAGGTGCCACGATTGACCCACGCCAATCCAAACGTAAAGTATTGGGCATTGATGTTGACATCAGATCACACAACCGAAATCATATTGAAGCTCACCCAATGGCCAGTCGGATTTCTATGATAGAAGGCTCATCGATTGATATCGGTGTAATTAAAAAAGTACACGATTTTGCAAGAAAATACCAACGTATACTGGTTTGTTTAGATTCAATGCATACTCATGAGCATGTTTTAGCCGAATTAGAAGCTTATACACCTTTGGTATCACTAGGAAGTTACTGTATAGTTTTTGATACTTTTGTCGAAGACATGCCATCTGGTTTTTTCTCCAATCGACCATGGAACGTGGGAAATAATCCAAAAACCGCAGTAAGCAAATGGATAAAAAATAATCCAAACTTCAAAGTAGATAGCACGATTGCACAACGTTTACAGATTACCGTTGCACCAGATGGATTTCTTTATCGCTGTGGAAAATAAAAATTTTGACCTCATTTTTATGAATCTTTAAGATATGAAATTTGCACCTCTATCATATAAAATGATAGTTCTTTTAGATTCATCTATTTATGATGAATATTCAGATATGGCAGTCAACAAAGTGTGAGTACCCACAGTAGTGGAATGATACATTTTCAAAAATACATAGGCCATGAGACGCAGTGATAGTGGGTGGACAAAGTAAAAAAGCAATCTCAGACAAGGCAAAACTCAGGGGCCTACTATTGAGTACCACATCATTGAGGCCGAATCATAGCGGGTAAGGTACGTACACCCTCTCTTGTCTTTGGTTGGCGGCAGTGCTATGTTGCGCCATGAAGAAACACCCCATTCACCACCTGCAACTGCGTGTGCGCGAGTTGGGGCAGTTGTTCAATTCTTTAGACCCCTCGCCCTTTTTGAACAAAGACTTGGATCGCGAGGCCGAAGTTTTTATTGAAAGTTGGGCACAGGGCCTGCCCTCCGACAGCCATTTGCACATCACCGTGCATTTACAGCATTTGCCCACCGAGGGTGATGCGGCAGGGTTAATTACCGAAGCCATCCACAACTATTTCAGCTACAAGGCCGGGTTGGTGCGTGGCGAGTTGCACCGGCTGCTGCGCGAGGGGCGCACCAGCTTGCTGATTGGTATTAGCTTTTTAACGGTGTGCCTGCTGGCCGCTGATGCCAGCAAAGAAATTGTGCCCGGCACACACTTTGCCGTGGCGCGTGAGGGCTTGACCATTTTGGGCTGGGTAGCCTTATGGCGGCCCTTGCAAATTTTTTTGTACGACTGGTGGCCGCTAGCACGCAAGATGCGCGTCTGCCGCGCTTTGGGCCGGGCCGTGGTACGTGTGGTCACGGCACAACCATAAAAAAACCACCCAGTGCCTGTAGCAGGCGGTGGGTGGTGTTTGGGCACACGCGCTAGGCGCGTGGCGCTGGCAGATTAGGCCTTGGTAGTGTGCTTAGTGGTCTTGGCAACCACGTCAGTGACGTGGGCTTCGGCTTGGGCCACGGCTTGCTTGGCAGCAGCTTGGGCAGAGTCCAGCACTTGTTGGCCAGTGGCAGCAGCGTTCTTGAATGCAGCAACGATGGCTTCGCTGCCAGCGGGGGCGTTCTTGGTCAAAGATTCCAACGAAGAGTTGAAGGTTTTTTGCGCTTCAGCGATCTTTTCTTTGGAAGCCTTGCCCAGTTCGGTGCTGGTGGCCGAAGCAATTTCGTACATGCTGCGGCTGTAGGCCGTGGCCTTTTCGGTCAGGGGCTTGACCAAATTGGTTTGGGCGGCCAACATTTCTTCGGGGGTCTTAGCAGCAGCCACGGCTTGCAGCGAGTCCAGCGTGCCAGTCAAAACAGACTTGGCGGTGGCCATGTTGAGTTCAGCCAGCTTTTCAAAACCAGCAAAGGCGGTGGTGGCAGCAGCAGAGAACTCAGCAGCAGCGTTTTTGTTAGCGTCGGCGATGGTTTGGGCGTTGATGGTTTGCATGTGAAAACTCCGGTCAGGTTTTATGCGCCACCCCAAGCCAAGCCTGGGAAAAAATGTTGCGGCGCAACATGACTCTTATGGTAATGCCGTTTGGCTAAATTGCAAGCAAAAAATGTTGCAGTGCAACATTTTCTTACGATATCGTATTCTTACCGCCCAGCCACTGGGCTAGGTGGGTAGCAGTCTGTGCCACACTTGCCCCATGTCTTCTACAGAATGGGCCGACACGGCGCTGCAAGCTTTTGATCGGGTGGTGCAATCGGGGGCTGGCTTGCGCAGCCGACCTGGCCAGCGCCGCATGGCACAACAGGTGGCGCACACTTTGAGTACGGCCACCTTGGGCACTCCAGAGCCACAGGGGCCGGCGCCACTGCGGGCTATTGCCATCATTCAGGCCGGAACTGGGGTGGGCAAATCGCTGGCCTATTGCGCCCCAGCCATTGCATTGGCACTGGCACGAGAAACGCGGGTGCTGATCTCCACCGCCACCGTAGCCTTGCAAGAGCAACTCATCCACAAAGACCTGCCCGCCTTGATGGCGCAGATGCCACAGCCGTTTCGCTTTGCGCTGGCCAAAGGGCGCGGGCGCTATGTCTGCAAGCTCAAATTGGAGCAACTCTCAGGCACTGGTGCCGTTGCGGCGGAAGAAGACGATTTGTTCTCCGAAGAAGAAAACGCCGCCCGTGCCAGCCGCCCCGCCCATGAAACTGAAGCCCGCCTGCGCTACTACAGCAGTCTGGCGCAAGTCTTGGCCGCCAGCACTTGGGATGGTGACCGCGATAGCCTAGATACTCCACCTGCACCGGAGCTGTGGGCACCCGTTGCCGCCGAGGCCGGTTCCTGCACTGGCAAGCATTGCCCAGCCTTTGGCCAATGCAGCTATTTTGAGCAGCGCAAAGCCTTGGTGGCCGCACAGGTGATTGTGGTCAACCACGATCTGTTGTTGTCCACCTTGGGCGCACGGGTCTTGCCTGAGCTAGACAACTGCCTACTGGTGCTCGACGAAGCGCACCACCTGCCCGCCACTGCATTGGAGCAGTTTGCTTGCAGCATGGATTTGAGCCGTCTGCTTTGGATTGACCGCCTCGCGCAACGGGCCATACGCATCGGTACGCTAATGGAAGTAGCCGAGGTTGCCGACATTCCGCGCTATGCCGCGCAGTTGCGCCAGAGTTTGCAAGATGTGGCGCGCTTGGTGCTGGACTTGTATGGCGCGTCCCTGCGCCCTGCCCCCGAAACCGCAGGCCGTGGCCGCACACCACTCTACGCTATGCCCACACGAGCGCGCCTGCCCGGTGGCGTGCTGCCCGAAGTGCTGGTACTGCCGCTGGAGCAACTGGCCCAACAGGCTTTGGGTTTTATCCAATGCCTGAGTGCTATTGCCAAGGCATTGCGGCTGCAAATGCGCGATCAGCCCAACGAGGCCAAACGCTTATCTACCTTGTATGCCCAAATTGGGATGTTGGCACCGCGCCTGCAAACCGTGCATGACACGAGCCAATTGCTGCTGCAACAGCCCCCCGTAGGCGATGAGGCCAGCACTAACGCGCCCGTGGTCCCACATGCCAAATGGTTCACCCTCACGATGGATGGCGAATACATCGCCCTACAAGCCCACGCTAGCCCCCTGCTGCCCGGTGCCATGCTGCGCCACAAGCTGTGGCAGCAAGTGCGTGGTGCCGTGCTGACCTCGGCCACCCTGACCAGTTGCGGCCAGTTTGATTTTTTCCTGCGCGAGTCGGGGCTTGACATGGATGATGCCGCGACAGCGCTAGAAGTGCCCAGCCCATTTGACTATGCGCGCCAAGGCACGTTGGTGACCGTAACTACCCGTGCTGATCCCAAAGATGCCAGCCAATTTACCCCGGAAATGGTGGCCGCCCTGCTGCACGATTTGGCCCAAGTGCCCTATGGTGCGCTGGTGCTCTTTACCTCGCGCGAGCAGATGCGCCAAGCAGTAGAGGCACTGCCCCCAACCTTGTTGCCACAGGTGCTGGTGCAAAACACCCTGCCACGCACCCAATTGCTACAACGCCACCGCGAACGCGTAGCCAATGGGCAACCCTCCATCATTTTTGGTATGCAATCGTTTGGCGAGGGGCTGGACTTGCCGGGACGCTTGTGCGAATCGGTATTTATCACCAAGTTGCCTTTTGCCTCGCCAGACGACCCAGTGGGCGAAGCCCGCGCCGAATGGCTGCGCACCGTAGGGCGTGACCCGTTCAATGAGCTGGTGGTGCCAGCAACAGCGATGCGGCTGGCGCAATGGGCAGGGCGCGCTATCCGCAGCGAAGAAGACCAAGCCCAAGTCTATTGCTACGACCGCCGCCTGACGCAAACCCGCTATGGCCAGCGCTTGCTAGCAGGATTGCCACCCTTTACCCACGTTCTGCGGCCAGCCACGTGAGCACAGTGGCCGTTGCTATTAATCAGCAATAAAAATGGCCCAACATTTTACGCTCCACCAGAATATTTTCTGGTAGTAGAAATCTATTAGTCATTCGTGACCTATTAATTTCTGGCTATTGGCTTTAGCTATTGGCAGTGGTTAAATAACGCACGAGAAATTGATGTCTAAAAGGGTGATTTCCTATGGGCAATCTGAGTACAATATTCCTCATAAGGTGGCGATAGCATTTTTGCCTATCACTTCAATCTTTACCGCCGTCATATTTTTCTCTCTCTTTCCTACTGGCATAGCTGCGGCTGCTGTTGGGGTAGACAGTACCACCGTCCATAATGCAGCGCCTAGCAGTTCCAAGAGCAAACTTTGTAGTACAGCGGCAATTGTGCCTATGCTTTTTATACTCAGTCCAGTGATTGCAGCAAGTTGGACATCTACAGGGTCTGCCGATTGCAATGCTTGTGCTACATCATGAGCCGCCGCAGCGTTGGCCAACTGGCGGCGCAGGTCAGCGGCCCGCTCAGCCTGGGTGTTTTCCACTTGTAGCGCCTGAACCTTCGCAGCCGTAGCTACCCCCAATACCTGTGCCGTTGCACACTTATCGGGTGTTTTCACTTGACAGCGGGCCAGTGCTGATTGGGTAGCCGCATCCTGTGCAGTAGCCTTGGCTAAGTCAGCCGCCACTTTAACCAGTGGCCGGGCAACGATGGAATCGAGTTCCTCTTGTAACGCCAATGTATGGCTAGACACGGCCACAGTCTTCGCCCGGTGTTCACTTGCTCGATGCGTTGCCTTAGCAAAAAAATGGGCCTGATTGTAAACAGTGGCCACTATGCAGACCAAAAAAAGCACCTTGGTCACAACACTGCGTCGGCTTAATGCAGGTAGCAGGTGGCTACCAAGTACCAATGCTACCGCAGTGGCTAGCATCACCCACTGCTCCGTCTTGGTGGTAGCCCGTTCCATCACTGCACTAGAGGCCATGCCAATACACACAGCAGTGCAGATGAACGCCAGCAAACCGGCCACAGTGCGGGTATGGGGGTAAGGTAAGGGTGTTGTAGTCGAGCTCATAGCCTCGCAACTTACACAAGCACCATTGAAAAACATTGCTTTTTATTGCAGTGAAAAAGTAGCCGTTGCCGCTTGACCTTGCTGTATCAAAACGTAACATATTGATTTCATTTATAAAAATCAACAATTTTCAATCCAGCAAGCCACTTTTATTGATACAATTAGTTACAAATAGACAGCTACAATAGAAAAATCACCGTCATAGATTTACATCTTTTTGCTCCGGTACAAGCTGACAATTGACGCGGCTGCGAGCGCAAGTAGCATCGTTCACGGAGATCTAGTGAGTTATGGGCCTACGCACTATGATGGACTTTGCATGGGCACCAGCACCAAAACCCTCCAGTTGCGTGTCAAAGTGCTGCGTCGTATAGCGCATGAGGTCAATCAGGTCTGGAGCCATATCAACGAGGTCTCAGCCAAGCGGCACAGCATCTCCGCCCCAATTTTTGTCAGGCTACGAACGAGAAAAATACACGGCGCAGTTCAGCCAGTTCGACGATGTAAGCGCAGGCAGCGGCACAGTGCAACTGGTGTGTGTGGACAAAGACGGCCATGCCAAATCCAAGGCTGGCGCGAGAACACGCCGCCATCTTCGTAGGCGACATGGCTAGCAGTAAGCTGATGAAAACCAAGGTAGCCAAGTCCACGCTGGATGCGAGCTGGTCATTACTGAAGATGGTGTTGCAACACGAGAGCCACCAGGCCGGTATTGTCTTTAGGCAAGTGAACGAAGCGTATTCAACCCAACCTCGCTCGTGCTGCAGGAGTACTCCTACCAGCAGCCCGAAAGGTAGCGCAGGACTTGGAATAAGAGAATGGACGTGCAGCGATTACTCGGCTGTACCTCTCCGTATTTGAGGGTGGCAAAGATATTAAACCCCCAAGCTCTGCGCAAGCCTCAAGGCAGCTATCATCACCAATTTTCTGACCTAGCGCAAAATCCAGCTTAAACAAGCGGCTATCGAAGAATTACGTTATTTACAGACAAATTCCAGTCGTTTGCAAAATTTTTCATAGAATATTGTTTAATATATAATAAAGAATTTAAGATATTTATTAAAGACAATATACACACATTTACGCCAATGCGCTATATATTATATATTATTTTTATATTTTTAACATCATCACAAATACCGGTTTCCGCAAGAGATTTTGTAATTGAACGCTCATTTTTGGTTGATCCAACCGGAGAGTTGAGTATTGAAGATGTTCAAACATTAGAGTTCAAACCTGCACCTGTAATACTGTCACGAGGCTACACTGCATCGGTAACCTGGTTGCGCGTTATCGTAGACTCCAGTACTTTGGCACAACTATTGGTGGTTGTGCGCCCCCCTTATTTGGATGATGTACGCTTATACAGCCGAACACCAAACGCCTCAGGATTACCCGGAGCGTGGCAAATGCGCCAACAAGGGGATGCTTTCGCCTTCAATCAGCGTGATCGGCATAATTTGAATTTCAGTTTTGCTATAGAGCCTTCTGCTGAAAAACCCACCACAGTATATGTGCGCCTCAAAACCAGTAGCACCACTGCTTTATTTGTTGCAGTCCAATCTATCGCCGAGGCAGAACAATTTGATAGTCTATTGATGCTAGGCAGTGGAATTTATGCTGGCATACTATTTGTATTAATATTAATTTCATTAGAGCGATTTTTCATTACACGAGATTTTTTATGGGGGCTGAATGGAATCTTTCAATTGATAACCCTTATCATGGCTGCTACATTTATGGGGTTTCATTCAAAATACATCATCCCAGACAATCCAACCTTGGCAAATAAAGGCACCTCTGTTGTCTTGATTTTACATTTTCTTATTAGCGCCATCTACTCATATAAATTTTTCACAGCATTTGAAGGCCCACGCATAAACAGAATTTTTTTTGGCTGCCTATATTTAGTGACACCGATTTTATTCTGGCAAATAACAAACGACCATATCCAGCAAGCAATGGAACTGAAATCAATGATGACTTTGCCATCAATAATACTGAGTTTCATAATTAGCTACCAATTAAAAATTGAAGACAAAATTATTCGCAATTTAATTCGCTTTAATTACATCTGCTTATTAATTTATTTACTATATATCATGTTGCCAATTATGGGGTGGGCACCCATGAGTCAGCCGCATTTATATCCAGTAATTGGACCCAATCTATTTGCGTCAATTATGCAATATTTGATACTAACGCGACGGGATCATTTAGAACTACGTAATCAAATTCATCTGCATGAAAAAATTGAAAAAACTCAAGCCCAACTATTATGGGAGCAACAGCGTCGTGCTGAAAGTGCAAGTTTCATGAGCATGTTATTGCATGAATTAAAAAATCCATTGGCATCCATTCGTCTTGCCACACAAACTTTGATGAGTGGTCGTATCCTTCAACCTAAGGATCAACAGATTCGTATCAATAATATTTATGAATCTGTTGATGGTATGAATGCTGTACTAGAACGTTGCCGCCATGCAGATCGGCTGGATCAAGGTAATTGGCTACCCCAAAAGACTCCGCATGATGTAGCAAAACTTTTATCACAATGGATTCAAGAACACCGATTACACCATCGACTCAAAGCCGATTTACCGGAATTATTATTTGCACAAATCGAGATTGATTTGTTAAAAATCATGGTGATGAATTTAATTGATAATGCCCTTGCTTACTCTCCGACTGACTCTATAGTCGAGGTAAAATTAATAGAAACAAATCACCCTGCATCAGAGTTTTTGATTGCAATATATAACAGCGTGGGCAAAGTGGGTTGGCCCGATCCAGACCGGGTATTTACCAAATATTACCGAGCACAAGCAGCACACCAACGAACAGGTTCTGGATTAGGGCTATTTTTGGTCAAAAGTATTGCCCAGCTTCACGGTGGCGATGCGAGCTACCAACCACAGAAAGATAAAATAGCATTTGAACTCCGATTGCCATACCAATGAATTCACAAGTACATATCGTTGTAGTAGAAGACCATGACATCGTCCGTGATGAATTGGTTGCGTTTTTAACCCGCCCCGAATGGCACGTGCGGGGAGTAGACTGTGGTGAAGGTCTTGATATAGCATTGCATCAACACCCGGCCAATATTGTGATTATTGATTTAAATCTACCTGGCGAAGATGGTTTGAGTATTTCTCAGCGATTACGCCGTGCACTTCCCGATATTGGAATTATCTTATTAACAGCGCGCGTGCTTCCAATGGATAAAGTAGCAGGCTATCAAAGTGGTGCTGACGTATACCTCACTAAGCCAGCAAATATTGGTGAGCTAGAGGCTGTAGTCATTAACTTGGCTAGACGAGTTAAACGATGGGGACATCATAATCTACAACTGAACATCTCCAAATTAACTCTTGGAATATCATTAGAAATGAATATTAGCTTAACTCTCACTGAGGCAAATATACTCTATGAACTGTCTTTAGCTCCAAAGCAATGTATAGACACTGAAAGCCTTTTGCATCACCTCGATTCACAACACAAAATGAATTTATCACGTGAAAATTTGCCCGTAATTATTAGCCGCTTGCGAACTAAAATATCGGATGGCTTGGACATTAAAAACTCAATCAAGGCAGTGCGGAATTATGGCTATAAGTTAACGACACAAATAACTTTGCAGGAAAATTGATTTTTTACACCTAGAAATATTCATCAAATTGGCACAACTCTGCACCAGATTTATTTTAATATTGAGCACTACCCAATTTGATAAACCCACACTGGACGCTCACCATCTAAAGTGTAATGGGCGAATGGAATGACGTCGGGCACGGCAAATTCTAAACTGACCAGCCACGAACCGGGGGCCATATCGGCATTGGCCTTGGCCCAAGCACGGGCCATGCTTTCAGGGCGCTGGAACAAATAAACCAGCGCGAATGGCCCCCAAGGCTCTTGCCAGATGTCACCCCGGCGCACCTGTGCCCAAGGGCAGCGGCGCGCGCACAGCCAGCGCAGCGGGCGGCTCCACTCTAGGCCATGCCAACGGGCCAAGGGGTAGGCTTGGCGCAGGGCCAGCAGACCATCGCCCAAGCCACAGCCCGCGTCTAGAACCTCAGCCCCCGGTTCTAGCCAAGCATAATCAGGCAGGCTGTTGAGAGCATCGGCGGGCGTGGGAAAGACCGGCGCATCGCGCCAAGCGTGTAGCGGATAGACTGCCAGCAACAAGCCCAACGGCAGCAGCCAGACCCATTGCGGCACGCTGGCCATGCCGGTCAGCACCAGCGACAGCGGAAAACCCAATACGATCAACACACGACGCCAGAAGTTCTCCCCAAGCAGGCTGACCAGCGTACACCACACCATCGCTACCACCAGCGCCCACAGCGGCGGCAGCAGCCGTTGTAACAACAACAACAGCAGCCAACCTGAAGACCACGCCAGCACGGCAGGCAGGGGCCAAGGCAGGCGGATGATCATGAAACAGCCCCGTCAGAATAATATTTCGCGTCAAACATGGTCAGGCAGCACGCAGCCGATCAATCAAGCCATTGAGGGCTTCGGTAGAGCCAAATTGAATGACCAACTCGCCCACATCGTCCAACTGCCCGGCACGGCGCACGCGCTTTTTGATGCGTACTTCTACTTCGGCCATCAGCAGGTCAGAGAGTTCTTCTTCTAAGCGCAGCAGGTCGCGTGGTTTGGCGCGGGTAGCGGTCTTAGAGGTGGGGCCGGTCTTGCCAGCGTTGGCCGCCAGCTTTTTGCCCAAGGCTTCGGCCTCGCGCACCGAGAGCTTTTTGGCGGCAATCTGGTGAGCGGCAGTGATTTGCGTGGCTTTGTCTAAACTCAACAAAGCGCGGGCATGGCCCATGTCCAAATCACCGGCCAGCAGCATAGTCTGCACGGGAGTAGCCAGTTGCAGCAGGCGCAGCAAGTTGCTGGCAGCGCTGCGCGAGCGGCCTACGGCCTGCGCTGCCTGTTCGTGCGTGAGGCCAAACTCGCGCACCAGCCGTTGCAGGCCTTGGGCTTCTTCCAGCGGGTTCAGGTCTTCGCGCTGAATGTTTTCGATCAGCGCCATCGCGGCGGCGGCTTCGTCGGGCACATCGCGCACCAGCACCGGCACACTGTCTAGTCCAGCCAGTTTGGCAGCGCGAAAGCGCCGCTCCCCAGCAATGATTTCATGGCGTCCGGCGTGCGGGCCACTGCCCAAGCGGCGCACCAAAATCGGCTGCATGATGCCTTGCGCCCGGATGCTTTCAGCCAGCTCGTAGAGTGCGCCTTCATCCATGCGCGTGCGCGGTTGGTATTGGCCGGGCACCAGCTCTATCAAGAGTAGGGAGGAGGGGGCTTGTCCAACTGTACTGTTAAGGGTTGTCGGGCTAGGGGCGGTGGGGCCGAGCAGGGCTTCGAGGCCGCGCCCCAAGCCCTTGGGTTTTTTCGTTGCCATCGGGCTTAATCTTTCGTTGCGATGAGGGTTTGCAGCAGGGCCAGGCCTTCGGGCCAGTCGCCGAGGCCAGAATCGGCATTGAGGTGACCACGTTCGCCCACATCGGCATACTGGCACCCCCAAGCATCGGCCAAAGCCTGTGCGTGGGCAGCGCTGCCATAGGGGTCATTGCGGCTGGCTACCAGTACGGCCGGGAAGGGCAGCGGCTGGCAGGCCATCGGTGCCCAGCCGGGCAGTTGTTGGCGCATGTCGGGGCGCTCTACGTCTGGTGGGGCTACCAGCAAAGCGCCCTGCACCTTGCGGGCATCGGGCGAATGGGCAGCCCACCACGCCACCAGCAGGCAAGCCAAACTATGCGCTACCAGCACCACCGGGCCGGGGCTATCGACCACCACTTCTTGCAATCGGGCGCTCCAGTCACCGCGCAACGGGCGTTGCCAGTCGTGTTGCTCAAGGCGTTCGTAGCCGTGCAGGCGCTCCCAACGGCTTTGCCAGTGGTCGGGGCCGGAATTCTGCCAGCCGGGCAGGGTGAGGATGCGGGGGGATGTTGTGGGCATGGTGGGGCAAAGGTTTAGCTGCGGCGGGCCGCAGAGGAGGCCACCGCCTTTTTGGCCGCAGGCTTGCGCCCCTTAGCCGGAGCCGCCACACCCACCCGCCCCATCATCTCGCGGGCAAAGTTGATAAACGCTTGGCTGCCCTTGGCGGCTGGGTCAAACACCACACCGGGCAAGCCGTGGCTGGGGGCTTCGGCCAAGCGCACGTTGCGCGGGATCACGGTTTGGAACACCTTGTCGCCAAAATGGGTCTGCAATTGCTCACTGACTTGCTGTTGTAAGGTGGTGCGCGGGTCAAACATCACACGCAGTAGGCCAATGATCTGCAAGTCAGGATTGAGGTTGGCGCGCACTTGGGTAATGGTGTGCAGCAGGTCGGTCACGCCCTCTAAGGCAAAGTATTCGCACTGCATGGGCACCACAACGCCGTGGGCAGCGCACAGGCCATTGAGCGTGAGGATGGACAACGAGGGTGGACAATCGACCAGCACAAAGTCGTACTCGGCGGCGGCTTGGGCCAGTGCTGCTTTGAGGCGCTGGTCACGTTGCGGCAGCGAGACCAGTTCGATCTCAGCCCCAGCCAGTTCGCGATTCGCTCCCAGCACATGGTAGCCACAAGCAGGTGCTGCCACGGCGGCTTCGGCCACGGTGGCCTCGCCCATCAGCACGTCATAGACCGACAGGGGCAGCTCGCGCTTGTCCACGCCCGAGCCCATCGTGGCATTGCCTTGGGGGTCAAGATCGACCAGCAGCACCCGCTGGCCTAGCTGGGCCAGCCCCGCAGCCAAATTGACGGTGGTGGTGGTTTTGCCCACGCCACCCTTTTGGTTGGCAACGCAAAAAATATGGGACATGGCAATTTACCTTGAAAAAGCGAGTTTGAAGCCAAAGCCGATGAGCAGCATTCCGGCGGTTTTTTCCAGCACACGGCCAATCAGCGGATTAGCGCGTAGCCTGGCGGCCAAATGGTGGGTGAGCAGCACCACAATCAGGGCATAGACAAAGGTCAATAGCGCAATGGTCAGTGCCATGATGCCAAAGGTGAGCAGCCCCTGATGGTGGGCCGGATCCACAAACAGCGGGAAGAACGCCATATAAAACACAATGGCTTTCGGGTTGAGCAGGGTAATCAGCGCCCCTTGGCGAAAGTAGTGGCGCGGTTGCATCACCAGCACAGGGGGTGCGCCCGGTGGGGCCGTGAGCATCTTCCAGCCCAGCCATGCCAAATAAGCGGCCCCCAGCCACTGCACCGCTTGAAAGGCCGTCGGATAGGTAGCCAGCAGCGCCGCTACCCCGGCTACGGCCAGCCACATCAGCACCTGATCGGCGGCCATCACACCCAACGTAGTCGCCAGCCCGGCGCGCACCCCACCCTTGCCGGTGGCAGTAATCAAGGCCAAATTGCCCGGCCCCGGAATAGCCAAAAACACGATGATGGCGACGACAAAAGCGCCATAGTCGGCAATACCAGCCATACGGTTCAGGCCGTGGCGGCCAAGCGCAACCAGACAATGCAGCGCTCGGCATCCAACCCCGGTACCGTCAATGGTTCCACGTGAAACACTTGCACTTGGGCATGTAGGGCGTCGATTTCATCTTGGGGGTGTTTGCCTTTCATCGCCAGCCAGATGCTTTGCGACCCTAGGGCCGCGCGCGACCAAGAAGTGAAGTCGGGCAGCGAGGCAAAGGCACGGCAACTGACCACATCAAACGGGCCAGCCAAGGATTCCACGCGGGCATGGATGCCGTGCAGATTCGGCAGCTTGAGTGCCACCGCCGCTTGTTGAATAAAGGCGGCCTTCTTGGCTACGGTATCCACGCAGCTCACGTCCAGTGCCGGGCAGCAAATGGCAAACACCACGCCCGGCAAACCACCGCCAGAGCCGACATCCAACAGGCGCGGGGCCGTGTTACCCGCCGCTGCCAAAGTAGCCAGATGCCGCTGTAATGGGGCCACGGCGGCCAGACTATCAAGCAGATGGTGGGTGAGCATTTCTGCCGGGTTGCGCACCGCAGTCAGGTTGTACACCTTGTTCCACTTTTGCAGCAGCGCCATAAAGTCGAGCAGTTGCTGCACTTGGGCATCGCTCAAGGTCAGGCCTAGCGCTTGTATGCCTTGGCGCAGCGGTGTTTCCAGATTGGTGGTGCTCATGCGGCCTCCGGGGTGGTAGTGGTGGTGGCAAAGCCCTTAAAGCCACCTTTTTTCAAATGCACCATCAGCAGCGAGATCGTGGCCGGGGTGATGCCTGAGATGCGCGAGGCTTGCCCCAAGGTTTCAGGGCGGTGCTTTTGCAGCTTCTGCCGCGCCTCAATGCTCAAAGCCGAAACTTGCATATAGTCCAGCTCGGATGGCAGGCGCAGGTTTTCGTAATGGGCGGCGCGTTGCACCTCGTCTTTTTGCCGGTCAATGTAGCCTGCGTATTTGGCGGCAATTTCTACCTGCTCCAATACAGCATCGGTGGCCTCGCCCAATGTTTCACGTGAAACATCGCTACTGGCGTATTTGCCACCATCCATATCCATCAGCGCAGCATAGGAAACATTGGGGCGGCGTAGCAGCTCGAACAGGTTGTATTCGTGCTCAATGGCCTTGCCCAGCACGCGCTCAGACTCGGCAGCAGGCAAGATGCGCGGGTTCACCCAAGTGGCCTTCAGGCGTTCTGTTTCACGTGAAACAGCATCGCGCTTGCGGCTAAAGGCATCCCAGCGGGCATCATCCACCAAGCCCATTTGGCGGCCCTGCTCGGTCAGGCGCATATCTGCGTTGTCTTCGCGCAGTTGCAAGCGGAACTCAGCCCGGCTGGTAAACATACGATACGGTTCGGTCACGCCCTTGGTAATCAGGTCATCCACCATCACCCCCAAATAGGCTTCATCGCGCCGAGGCAGCCAAGCGTCTTGGCCCCGGCATTGCAGCGCGGCGTTCAGTCCGGCAAACAAGCCTTGGGCAGCGGCTTCTTCGTAGCCGGTAGTACCGTTGATCTGCCCGGCAAAGAACAAACCTTGGATTTGTCGGGTCTCAAAGCTGCTCTTGAGCGCACGTGGGTCAAAGTAGTCGTATTCAATGGCGTAGCCGGGGCGCAGGATATGGGCGTTTTCTAGCCCCTTCATGCTGCGCACCAGTGCCAACTGGATATCAAACGGCAAGCTGGTGCTGATGCCGTTGGGGTAGAACTCGTGCGTGGTCAAGCCCTCAGGCTCCAGAAAAATCTGGTGGCTGTCTTTGTCGGCAAAGCGGTTGATTTTGTCTTCAACGCTGGGGCAATAGCGCGGCCCCACGCCCTCAATCTTGCCGGTGAACATCGGGCTGCGGTCAAAGCCGCTGCGGATGATCTCGTGTGTGCGCTCGTTGGTGTGCGTGATCCAGCAGGGCATCTGCTGTGGGTGCATCGCTGCCTTGCCCATAAAACTGAACACCGGCACTTGGCCCTCGTTGCTGCCACCGGGCATACCATCGCCGGGCTGCTCGGTGCATTGGGCAAAGTCAATCGTGCGGCCATCAATACGCGGCGGCGTACCGGTTTTGAGGCGGGCTTGGGGCAGTTGCAGCTCTTTCAGGCGTGCCGACAGGCTGATGGCTGGAGGGTCGCCAGCACGGCCTGCGGCATAGTGGTTCAGGCCCACATGCACCTTGCCATCCAAAAAAGTACCGGCAGTCAGCACCACCGTGCGGCTGCGAAAGCGCACACCAATTTGCGTCACGGCACCGACCACGCGGTCGCCCTCCACCATCAAATCATCCACCGCTTGCTGAAACAGCCAGAGATTGGGCTGGTTTTCCAGCATACGGCGGATCGCGGCTTTGTACAAAATGCGGTCGGCCTGCGCCCGCGTGGCACGCACGGCGGGGCCTTTGCTGCTGTTAAGGATGCGAAATTGGATACCGCCCTCATCCGTGGCCAGCGCCATCGCGCCGCCCAGAGCATCCACCTCTTTGACCAGATGACCCTTGCCAATGCCGCCGATGCTGGGGTTGCAGCTCATCTGGCCCAAAGTCTCGATGTTGTGGGTGAGCAGCAAGGTCTGGCAACCCATGCGTGCAGCGGCCAGTGCCGCCTCGGTTCCGGCATGGCCGCCGCCAACGACGATGACATCGAATTCTTGGGGATAAAGCATGGGCAGTCCTGCGCTGGGAGCTAGAGTAAAGGGGGCTGATTTTCCCACTTTTGCCGATTTATGCGGGTGGAGTAGCCTGCGCTGCAAACGCGTGGCTTTGCAAGCCGGGTTGCGTTGTTCGGCCTCCCGATAAAAATGGTGCCATATCGAGCCACCACTTTTTCCTGCAAAAATCTAGCTGCCTGCCAATGTGCCACATTCAGGCACCTGAGCCGTGCAATCTTGCGGGTCTCTCTTGAGCAAACACAGAAAGCGTTACATCATGCAAAGTCAATGGATCACACTGGAATCAAGCGACGGTTTTCTCTGCCCAGCCTGGGAAGCGGTACCTGAAGGCACTCCGCGCGGGGCTGTGGTGGTGTTGCAAGAAATTTTTGGCGTCAACAGTCACATCCGCGCCGTGGCCGAGCGCTTTGCCGCCCGTGGCTATCTGGCCGTGGCTCCGGCACTGTTTACCCGCGTCCAGCCCGATGTCGATTTGGGCTACACCCCCGAAGATATGCAGGCTGGCTTTGCCCTGAAAACGTCGGTAGACCAGTTGCCGGGGGCAGGAATACTGCCCGACATCCAAGCCGCTATTGACCATGCCGCAGCCCGCAGTGGCGCTGCGGTGGGTATCGTTGGATTTTGCTGGGGCGGCTTAATGGCTTGGCAAGCTGCTTGCGAACTGACAGGGCTGGCGGCCGCCGTCAGCTACTACGGTGGCGGTATGACCACCTCTGCCGAGGTGGCACGCCAGCCACGCTGCCCGGCACTCGCCCATTTTGCCAGCCAAGACCAGTGGATTGCCCTAGACGGCGTGCAAGCCTTTGCGGCGGCCCACCCTGAGGTGCAATGCCATGTCTACGATGCCCACCACGGTTTTAACTGCGACCAACGGGGAGCCTACGATGAGGCAGCAGCCGTCAGTGCGCGCAACCGCACCTTGGCCTTTTTTAACCAGCATCTGGCCTGATCTTGCCCGTGGGCCATCACCAGCATGGCCCCCATCGCCCACCAAAAGCCGTGCTGTCGGTGAGGGGGATAAAAAAAGCCTCCAGTGCTTGTGCAGCCTTGGAGGCATCCGAGAAGATGCGAGCCACAGGCCCGTGGCCTGTAGGCTATGGCAATGTGGATCAGCCGCGCACTTGGGCCAGCAGCGTGGCCGCATCACTGACCGCCAGTTTGCCACCTTCTTCCACGTTGAGCTGCACCACCTTGCCGTCCTTGACCAGCATCGAGTAACGGTTGCTGCGCAAGCCCAAACCCTTGCCAGTCAAGTCCAGCGTCAGGCCAGTGGCCTTGGTAAAGGTGGCATCGCCATCGGCCAACATACGCACGGCACCAGCGGTTTTCTGGTCACGCGCCCAAGCTCCCATGACAAAGGCATCATTCACGGCCACGCACCAGATTTCATCTACGCCTGCGGCCTTGAACTCTGCCGCTTGGGCCACAAAGCCAGGCACATGCTGGGCCGAGCAGGTGGGGGTAAAAGCACCGGGCACGGCAAAAATAGCAACGGTCTTGCCGGTGGTGGCTTGTTGCACATCCACCGGGTTGGGGCCTAGGCTGCAACCATTGCCTTCTACTTCGATGTATTCCATCAGGGTGGCAACGGGCAGGGTGTCTCCGACTTTGATCATAGGTGCTCCAGAAAAAGAAAAACGACCCACATTGTGGGTCGTTTTGCGCAGCAGTGCTGACTAGTAGCCAGTTAGGCTTACAGCAGACCGGCCTTTTGCACCAAGCGGGTAGCAACCCAGTTCTTGGTCTTGGACAGCGGACGGCTTTCGGTGATCTCGATCACGTCGCCGACATGGTAGGCGTTGTTTTCGTCGTGCGCGTGGTACTTGCTCGACTTACCAACAATCTTGCCATACAACTCATGGATGACACGACGCTCGACCAACACGGTCACGGTCTTTTCACGCTTATCGCTGACCACCTTGCCAATCAAGGTGCGCTTGAGGGATTTTTTAGCTTCCGTCATGTGGGCTCCTTACTTGGCGGCTTGCTTTTCAGCAAGAATGGTCTTGGCACGGGCGATGGCACGGCGTGTAACGCTCAGAGTGCCTGTGTTGCCCAGCTGTTGGGTTGCCTTTTGCATACGCAGGCCGAAATGGGCTTTTTGCAAAGCCTTGATTTCTTCCTTGATGCCGGCGACGTCTTTTTGGCGCAGTTCAGCAGTATTCATATCAGTTTCTCCTGAAATCACTGGCCAACCATGCGTGCCACGAACGTGGTGCGCAGGGGCAGCTTGGCAGCCGCCAAACGGAAGGCTTCGCGAGCGAGTTCTTCGGGCACGCCGACGATCTCGAACACAATCTTGCCGGGCTGGATTTCGGCCACGTAGTATTCGGGGTTGCCCTTACCATTACCCATACGCACTTCGGCGGGCTTGGTAGAAATCGGCTTGTCCGGGAACACGCGAATCCAGATACGGCCACCACGCTTAACGTGACGGGAAATAGCACGACGTGCAGCTTCCAGTTGGCGCGCAGTCAAGCGGCCACGGTCGGTACACTTCAGGCCGAAGTCGCCAAAGGCCACACTGTTACCACGGGTGGCAACACCAGTGTTACGGCCTTTTTGCTCCTTGCGGTATTTGCGGCGAGCAGGTTGCAGCATCTTTTATTCTCCTTTTCCGTCCGCTGCTGTAGCGGGCGCGTCTGCTTTACGAACGCGCTTAACGGCATCGGCACCAGCACCGGCGGGTTTGTCGCTGCCATCGGCAGGGGCGGCATTGCTACCCGTAGGGCGGCGGCCACCACGGCCTGCACCGGCACGGTCGCCACCGGGGCGGCCATCACGGCGGGGGCCACGTGGGCGGCGCTCTTCTTCGGGGCGTGGAGTTTCCACAGCGGGCAGATCGTTACGGCCCAGTGTGTCACCCTTGTAGACCCAGACCTTGACGCCGATCACACCGTAGGTGGTCTTGGCTTCAGAGGTGCCGTAGTCGATATCAGCACGCAGGGTGTGAAGTGGCACACGGCCTTCACGGTACCACTCGCAACGAGCGATTTCGATACCATTGAGACGGCCCGACGACATGATCTTGATGCCCAGAGCGCCCAAACGCATAGCGTTCTGCATGGCGCGCTTCATGGCACGGCGGAACATGATGCGCTTTTCGAGCTGTTGGGTGATGCTATCAGCGATCAGCTTGGCATCGATTTCGGGCTTGCGCACTTCTTCGATGTTCACTGCCACTGGCACGCCCAAGCGCACAGCGAGTTCCTTCTTGAGGTTCTCGATGTCTTCGCCCTTCTTGCCGATCACCACGCCCGGACGTGCCGAGTAAATGGTGATGCGGGCGTTCTTGGCGGGGCGCTCGATCAGGATACGCGAAACCGACGCGTTCTTGAGCTTGGCCTTGAGGTACTCACGCACCTTGATGTCTTCAGCCAGCATACCGGCGAAGTCACGGTTGCTGGCGTACCAGCGGCTTGCCCAGTTACGGCTGACCGCCAGGCGGAAGCCGGTAGGATGGATTTTCTGTCCCATAGTCTTCCTTGGCCTCAGTTGCCAACCGTCACGTACACATGGCACGTGGGTTTGCTGATGCGGTTGCCGCGGCCTTTGGCGCGCGCGGTAAAGCGCTTGAGCGTGGTGCCTTGTTCGACGTAGATGGTTTTTACCTTCAACTCGTCGATGTCAGCGCCATCGTTGTGTTCGGCGTTCGCAATAGCCGATTCCAGAACCTTCTTGACGATACCAGCAGCTTTTTTCTGCGTGAAAGTCAGGATGTTCAGGGCTTGGTCAACCTTCTTGCCGCGAATCAGATCAGCGACCAGACGGCCCTTATCGACCGACAGACGGACGCCCCGGAGGACTGCACGTGTTTCAGACATGGTCGTTCCTTATTTCTTCTGGACTTTTTTGTCCGCGGGGTGACCCTTGAAGGTGCGCGTCAGGGCGAATTCGCCCAGCTTGTGGCCCACCATCTGGTCGGTGACGTACACGGGCACGTGCTGCTTGCCGTTGTGAACGGCGATGGTCAGGCCGATGAAATCGGGCAGAACCATAGAGCGACGCGACCAGGTCTTCACTGGCTTCTTGTCCTTGGTGGCAATGGCTTTTTCAACCTTGGCCAGCAAGTGATGGTCAACAAACGGACCCTTTTTGAGAGAGCGAGTCATTTGCTACCCCTTACTTCTTACGACGCGACACAATCATGCCTTGTGTGCGCTTATTGTTGCGGGTGCGATAACCCTTGGTCAGATTGCCCCAAGGATCGACAGCATGACGGCCTTCACCGGTACGGCCTTCACCACCACCGTGGGGGTGATCGACCGGGTTCATGGCGACGCCACGCACGGTGGGACGAATGCCCATCCAGCGCTTGACACCGGCTTTGCCCAGTTGGCGCAGGCTGTGCTCTTCGTTGGCAACTTCACCAATGGTGGCGCGGCATTCGATGTGAATCTTGCGCACTTCACCCGAGCGCATACGCACTTGGGCATAGGTGGTTTCGCGAGCCAGCAGCGTAGCGGAGGCACCAGCCGAACGGGCGATTTGCGCACCAGCACCGGGCTTGAGCTCGATGCAGTGGATGGTCGAACCCACAGGGATGTTGCGGATCGGCAGGGTGTTGCCAGCGCGGATAGGCGCTTCGGAACCGGACATCAGCGTGCTGCCAACTTCCAGGCCACGGGGGGCAATGATGTAACGACGTTCGCCGTCGGCATAGCACACCAGAGCGATGTGGGCCGTGCGGTTAGGATCGTATTCAATGCGTTCAACCTTGGCGGCAATGCCATCCTTGTTGCGCTTGAAGTCCACCACGCGGTAGTGGTGCTTGTGACCACCGCCCTTGTGGCGGGTGGTGATGTGACCATTGTTGTTACGGCCAGCCTTTTGGTGCTGGGGTTCCAACAGGGGGGCGTAGCCCTCACCCTTGTGCAGGTGGTCACGGGTAACCTTCACCACAGCACGTTGGCCGGGCGAGGTGGGTTTCATTTTAATGACTGCCATGATTAAGCGGCCTCCCCGGACAGGTTCAGCTCTTGACCGGGCTTGAGCGTCACATAGGCCTTGCGCACGTTGTCGCGGCGGCCCATGGTCTTGCCAAAACGCTTGGTCTTGCCTTTGGTGTTCACCACAGACACGCCTTTAACCTCGACCTTGAACATCAATTCCACAGCGGCCTTGATTTCAGTCTTGGTAGCGGTTTGCAGCACCTTGAACGTCACAGCGTTGGACTTTTCTGCAACCATGGTGGCCTTTTCGGACACGATGGGAGCAACCAGCACCTGCATCAGACGACCTTCGTCAAACTTGGGGCTACTCATGCGAACATCTCCTTGAGCTTGTCGATTGCGCCCTTAGTGACGATGACCTTCTTGTAGTGCACCAGCGACACGGGATCGGCATAACGGGGCTCGACCACGAGCACGTTGGCCAGATTGCGCGAAGCCAGGTACAGGTTCTCGTCGACTTCTTCAGAAATCACCATGACCGATTGCAGGTTCATGGCCTTGAACTTGTCGGCCAGCACCTTGGTCTTGGGCGATTCGAGCTTGAGCGAATCCACTACAGCCAGACGGCCTTCGCGGGCCAGCTGCGAGAAGATCGAAGCCATACCAGCGCGGTACATCTTCTTGTTGATCTTCTGTGTGAAGTTTTCGTCAGGCATATTCGGGAAAATCCGACCGCCCCCACGCCACAGTGGCGAGGAAGTCATACCAGCGCGTGCGTTACCCGTACCCTTTTGCTTGAAAGGCTTTTTGGTCGAGTGACGAACTTGTTGACGGTCTTTTTGGGCACGGGTGCCTTGACGACCGTTGGCGCGGTAAGCGACAACAACTTGGTGAACCAAGTCTTCGTTGTAGGGACGATCAAACACGGCTTCAGGGGCATCAAACTTGGATGCGGCCTGGCCTTGGTCATTCAGGAGTTCGAGCTGCATTAGTTCGCTCCTTTGGCAGCGGTGGCCTTGACAGCGGGACGCACGGTCACGAACCCACCCTTAGAGCCGGGAATTGCGCCCTTGATCAAGAGCAGTTGACGCGCTTCGTCGATGCGGATGACATCGAGGTTTTGCGTGGTCTTGGTGACGTCACCGAGGTGACCAGTCATGCGCTTACCGGGGAACACGCGACCGGGGTCTTGTGCCATACCGATAGAGCCGGGCACGTTGTGCGAACGGCTGTTACCGTGCGACGCGCGCTGCGAGCTCATGTTGTGACGCTTGATGGTACCAGCGTAGCCCTTACCGATGGAAGTGCCTTGCACGTCCACTTTTTGGCCCACGGTAAACACATCAGTCACCGCAACAGCGACACCAGCGGCATACTTGCCAGCGGTTTCAGCGGTCACGCGGAATTCTTTGATGATCTCACCGGCTTCAACACCTGCCTTGGCAAGGTGACCGGCTTCTGGCTTAGTGACACGCGAAGCTTTGCGCGCGCCAAAAGTGACTTGCAAAGCCACATAGCCATCGTTCTCTTGGGTTTTGACCTGGGTCACGCGGTTGTTGGACACATCCACCACTGTGACGGGCACTGCGTCCCCATCATCAGTGAACAGACGCATCATGCCCACCTTGCGGCCCAGCAACCCCAGGGAGTTGCTCAGACTCATTTGTTTCTCCAAAACTTCCACCGCCGCGACTTCAATTGGCCTTGGCGTTGCACGCTTGTGCGTGAAAGACGGTTGATAAAACTCCGCCCTTTGCGTAATGCAAAAGGCGAAGCCATAAAGTATAGCGCGAACTGCCTTTACAAGCAAGTTCGCGCAGTAGCCTTACCATGTCGGCGACGAATCGCCGAGGGGAAGGTGTTTATTGCAGCTTGATTTCGACGTCGACGCCAGCGGGCAAGTCGAGCTTCATCAGGGCGTCAACGGTCTTGTCGGTAGGATCGACAATGTCCATCAGGCGCTGGTGGGTGCGGATTTCAAACTGGTCGCGGCTGGTCTTGTTGACGTGGGGCGAACGCAGAATGTCGAAACGCTTCATGCGGGTCGGCAGGGGCACGGGGCCCTTGACGATAGCGCCAGTGCGCTTGGCAGTGTCAACGATTTCAGCGGCAGACTGGTCGATCAACTTGTAATCGAAAGCCTTCAGACGGATGCGGATCTTTTGCTTAGACATGGTGTTTTCCTTGTGCAGTGCAACGATTACGCAATGATCTTGGCAACCACGCCAGCGCCGACGGTACGGCCACCTTCGCGGATAGCGAAACGCAGACCTTCTTCCATCGCGATGGGGTTGATCAGCTTGACGGTGATCGACACGTTATCGCCAGGCATGACCATTTCTTTGCCTTCGGGCAGTTCGATGGCACCGGTCACGTCCGTGGTACGGAAGTAGAACTGGGGACGGTAGTTGTTGAAGAAGGGGGTGTGGCGGCCGCCTTCGTCTTTGCTCAGCACGTACACTTCAGCGGTGAAGTGGGTGTGGGGCTTGATGGAGCCGGGCTTGCACAGCACTTGGCCGCGCTCGACGTCTTCGCGCTTGGTGCCGCGCAGCAGCAGACCGACGTTGTCGCCAGCTTGACCTTGG
>NZ_FOGD01000017.1 GCF_900111115.1 Giesbergeria anulus | reverse complement strand
CACAGATCGTGGCGCTGGGCACCGACCAAACCAAAGCCCTGACCACCGCACAGATCCAAGCCCTCAGCAGCCGCAGCCTGCAAGTGCTCGAAAGCCGCGACTTTGCCGTGCTCAGCAGCGCCCAATTGGCCGCCCTAACCGCCGCTCAAGGCGTGGGCCTGACCACCGCCCAACTGGCCACACTGGACAGCTCAGAGATCGGCAAACTCAGCACCGGCTTGGTGCAAAACCTGAGCACCGCGGCTATTGCAGCGCTGAGCACAGAGCAAATTGCTGGACTGAGCACCGCCCAACTGGCTGCATGGACCAGCTCCGCCCAAATCCGGGCGCTAGAGACACGCGACTTGGCGCAACTGAGTTCAGTACAAATCAAGGCTCTCTCAACCACACAAATCGAAAGCCTGAGTACTGCACAGATAGCTGGTCTGACCAGTGCCCAAACCAATGCTTTGACCACAGCCCAGCTCAAAACGCTGAGCAGTGCGCAAATCCGGGCGTTGGACACCCAAGATTTCGCGGCCCTGAGCACGGCACAACTGGTTGCACTCGATGGAACACATGCCGCAGGCTTGAGCACCGGCCAATTTGCAACGCTGGATACGGCTGAAATCAGCAAGCTCACGACCGGTTTCGTTCAAGGACTCAATACTTCCGCGATCAAGGCACTCACGCCAGCCCAAGTTCCAGGCCTGACCACCGCACAGATCCACAATTTGGATACGGCCCAAGTCAGCAGTCTGACCACCGCTGCCATTGCAGCCTTCAGCATGGCCCAAGCGGCAGCCATCAGTACTGCTGGCATGTCTGCATTGCAGACTCAGGCCTTGTCAACACCCTTGGCCTCACCCATCGTTTTGGATTTGAATGGCGATGGCGTGCGTACTGTCTCTGTCGCAGAAGGAGTACAGTTTGCTTTGGGTGCAGATGGTCTGTTGCGTCAAACAGGTTGGGTATCGTCGGGTGATGGTCTGTTGGTACGCGACCTCAATGGCGATGGCGTCATCAACAATGGGCGCGAGCTGTTTGGCACTGCCACTGAACTCAGTCCGGGTGTAACGGCTGTCGATGGTTTTGCAGCCCTGCGCACCCTCGATAGCAACGGTGATGGCAGCATCACCTCCGCCGATACCGCCTTCTCCGAGTTGGCTGTCTGGAAAGATGTAGATGGCAACGGCCTGACAGGTGCCGGTGAACTGGTCAGCCTAAGCGAAGCTGGTGTCGCAGCACTGCATTTGGATGCCACCGTATCCACGGCCACAGACAACGGCAACCTGTTGGGCTTGGTCTCATCGTACGAAACCACCGCTGGCACCCAGCGCGACTTGGTCGATGTCTGGTTCCGCCAAGGCGATATCGCCACAGATCCACTGCGCAGTGCGGTCAGTGACCTGACCGAATCCTTGGGCAGCTATCTCGAAAGCGGTGGTGCAGTAGCAACCGCAGCGGCAGAAGGCTTGTTTGAGCAAGGCAACACGCCAGCATCCACCTTGGCTGGGGCCAGTGTTACCAACACAGCGCCTACTACCTCTTCGCTGCTAACGCCACTGTCTGACTACTATCGCGGCTCTACTGGTGGTGCTTCTGGCACAGAGGCCAGCACCAATCTGGTCGGACTGCTGACCGGTTCTGGGGCACAGACTCTGTCGTTGCCATCGGTGTCATTGGCATCGATAGACACGGTCAAGGTCAAATAGGCCGACCATTGATCAGCGACCAGCCACACCTATTGGCTGGTTGACCACGGGCTGTGCCTTCATCGGGACAGCCCGTTTTTTTTGTTATTCTTACTCCCTATGCCTGTATCTTCACTCTCTCTCAACGATCTGATGGCACAGGCCGACGCCTTACAACAGCAAGGCTTGGTGGATCAGGCCATTGCCCTGTACCAGCACTGGCTCACTGCACACCATCACAACCCCTTACGGCTGGTAGCTTGGTTTAACGTAGGCGTGCTACTGGCAGGAGTTGGACGTGCCGCAGAATCTCAGGCTGCGTACCAAGAAGCACTGCAACTGAACCCCCAATTTTTCCACGCCCGTCTCAATTTAGGGCACCAACTGGAAACCCAAGGGGCCGTAGATGACGCGATAGTGCAGTGGCGTATGGTGCTAGACGCGCTAGAGCAAACTGACAACCCCGACAAAGCGCTACAGCTACATGCGTTGAACAACCTAGGGCGGGTGCTGGAATCGCAGCGCCGCTTAAATGAAGCGGAAGCCTACTTGCTGCGCAGTTTACAAGTCGACCCAGAACAATCGGCACCGCTGCAACATTACATCCACATTCGGCAAAAGCAATGTGCTTGGCCGGTATACCAACGCCTAGAGCTCCTCACACTCAACCAGCAACTGCTCTCAACCTCCTCGTTGGCCTGTTTGGCACTGCATGATGATCCTGCACTGCAACTGCTGACCTCCAGAGAGTTTGTCCATGCCAAAGTACAACCAGCGGCACCACGTCGTCCGGTACGGCAACGGGCCCCCGGCGAGCGCATCCGCATTGGCTACTTGTCGGGCGATTTGTGTATGCATGCCGTAGGCTTGCTGACGGTAGAACTGTTTGAACTGCATGATCGCCAGCAGTTTGAGGTGTTCGGATTTTGCTGGTCTCGCGAGGACGGCTCACCATTGCGGACGCGCATCATTCACGCTTTCGACCACCATATTCGCATTGGTCATCTAGACGATACCCGTGCCGCAGAATTAATTGCCAGCTGTGGCATCGACATCTTGGTCGATTTACAGGGCCTCACTTCGGGCGCGCGCCCCAACATTCTGGCCCAACGTCCAGCGCCCATACAAATCAGCTACCTAGGATTGCCAGCCACCTGCGGTATGCCGGCCATTGATTACATCCTTGCCGACCCATTCGTGTTCCCGCCAGAACTTGAGCCTTTCATGACCGAAAAGCCATTGCGGGTGCCACGCTGCTACCAAGTCAGTGACCGCCAACGCAGCGTCGGGCCAGCACTGAGCCGGGCCGATTGTGGCCTGCCTGAAGACAAGCTGGTCTTTGCATCATTCAACAATAACTATAAATTTACGCAAGAGCAGGTGGCCGTTTGGATGCGCATCTTACAGCGGGTACCCCATAGCGTTTTATGGCTTCTCGCCGACAACCAATGGGTCGAGAAAAACATCAAAGAACAAGCCCGCATCCACGGACTCGATACAGCAAGAATCATTTTTTCAGGGCGGGCAATGCCACAAGAGTATATGGCCCGACTACAATTGCCAGACTTATTTCTGGATACTTTCCCGTACAACGCTGGCACTACAGCCAATGATATTTTGTGGATGGGAACACCCATTTTAACTTATGCTGGGCGCTCTTATATTTCACGCATGTGTGGCAGCCTTTTAACGGCAGTAGGGCTACCAGATTTAATCACTTATAGTCTAGCCGATTACGAAGAAAAAGCGGTACAACTGGGCACAAACCCACGCAGACTGGCAAGCTATCGGCGTTATCTTAACGAGTTCCGCCAGCAAAGTGATTTGTTTGATATACCACAGCTAGTCAAAGACATAGAGCAAGCTTTTCTTTCTAAGGTTCAGTCATGATAGAAATTGTAAGTGCTACCCGGTGGTCAGAAGAAGAATTCTGGAAAAACTCGGCACTTGGACTATCTTTAAGCCGGTTACTTTTCGATCAACGGCTAAAACATTGGATTGCCTTTGAGAACAAGAAAGGCTTACCAGAAATATTTAATCAACGCATTCATGCAGAAAACGACATAGAAATTATCGTTTTCATCCATGACGATGTGTGGATCGACGATTTTTTTCTTGCAGACCGCATTCTCGATGCAGTCAAATCGTACGATGTTTTTGGTGTAGTTGGCAACAAAAACAGAAAACATCTACAACCATCTTGGGCCTTTATAAATACTTCCGGCACTTGGGACATCCAAGAAAATCTGAGTGGGGCTGTCGCCCACGGAGATATACCTTTTGGCAAGGTAGGTTATTTTGGCCCATCTCCCGCCGAGTGTGATTTATTAGATGGGGTGCTGATAGCAGTCAGCAAGCCAAGCCTCAAAAGAACACAAGTCCAGTTTGACGAAATTTTTGATTTCCACTTTTATGATGTGGATTTTTGTATCACTGCACAACAGCAAGGATTAAAAATTGGAACCTGGCCGCTTGCCATCACCCACCAAAGCACTGGAGGATATGGCGTCAGTTGGCTCAATGCGTACCAAGCCTTTTGTAACAAATGGGACACCACTCTGCCAGAATCTGACCATGTCGGCCAAAAAATTTCTTTAATACAAGATATGAAACAAACACCCGCCCACAACCTCATTAACAACGAGTTAATGGCTATGATTCCTGCGGGAACACGTCGCATAGTCGATGTTGGTTGCATGCATGGTCAAATGGCCCTTGTTTATAAAAATATCAATCCTACCGTTCATTACACTGGTATTGATATAGATAAAGACTATGCTGAAGTAGCAAAGCAGCATTGTGATAATGCCTTCGCAGCAGACATTGAAAAATTAAACCCCTCAGATTGGGATCAACTATTCCCCTCAGATTGTTGGATTTTTGGGGATTGCCTAGAACACTTACGTGATCCCTGGGCCATCTTGAAAAAAATCAGAAGTTGTATCGATTCTGACGGCTGTGTGCTGGTATGTATCCCTAATGCCCAACATTGGGGCGTGCAAATGCGTTTGCTATCAGGGCAGTTTTATTATGAAGATAGCGGCCTGCTGGATAGAACCCATCTGCGCTGGTTCACCAGAGAGACCATGTTAGCGATGTTTCAGACAACGGGTTGGGCAGTCGCGGCTGGTCTGACCAGAACGTTAGGGCCTTTCTCTGGGCAAGAACCAGCTCTACAAGGCATACGTGCTTTTGCCACTGCCTGTGGCTTAGATCCTGAGATGGCTGTGGCAGATGCTTTGCCGTTTCAATACATGTTTAAATTAGTTCCTGCATAATTATTAGGCATTGCAATGAAGCAAACCCCTGCACATGATACGGTCAATTATGATTTATTGAACCTCATACCTGTTACTGCACGCAGGATTGTCGAAGTAGGCTGTATGCATGGGCAAATGGCCAGAGAGTATCTTCCCCGCAATCCTACTGCAAATTATGTCGGTATAGATATTGATCCAGATTATGCCAAAGTAGCAGAGCAATTCTGTACACAAGCCTTTTCAGGAGATATAGAGTCGATCAATTCAGAAAAATTTAGCCAACTATTTCCCAGTGATTGTTGGATCTTTGGCGACTGCTTGGAGCATTTGCGGGATCCGTGGTCTCTGTTAAAAAATATCAGAACCAGTATCGATCAAGATGGTTGCTTATTGGCCTGCATTCCAAATGCACAGCATTGGAGTGTGCAATGGCGTTTACTTTCTGGAAAATTCCACTATGAAGACAGTGGCTTGATGGATAAAACACACTTGCGCTGGTTAACCCGCACCACTATGGTAGATATGTTCACCTCTACCGGCTGGAAAATAGAAAATTTATTTGATCGTATTCCGAATGAAATTCCTCTTCAGGCTTTTGCCCTCAAGGGATTAGAAGATTTTGCAAAAATTTGTGGGCTCGATGTGAATACAGCCAAGCACGATGCTATGCCCATTCAGTACATTTTTAAAGTAGTTCCGGCTTAAATCAGGAATTAAAAACGGTGTTCCGAATATGAGAATAGGCATCTATATATTCTGAAAAACCTTGTTCTTTAAAAGCCATCTTAAGTGCGTCACTGATGATGGCCTCTTGCCGAAATTGGCTCAACTTAGTGGCAGACCATGCAAACCCAAATGGGTCTTTGGTCTTGGTTCGCCATTTTTTCTGCATAGTCAATATCAATGAAGCGATTCCCTCCATGATGAATATTTTACGTTGTGCATTGGGATAGTTGGTGGCTTGTGTGAGCTTGGCTTTCAGTGAGCTGTCCGCACCCTCACAGATAGAAAAAAGCTGCTCATTAATGAGTAACCATTGCCGCCAAAAATCGGCCTTAGCAACAAAATAGTTGGAAAAAACAATCTCTCTAGAATCCATAACAATGGCTCTGAGATTGACGTGTATTCCTATAGTAGCTAAAAACTCCTCACAGGCATCAATTTTCCCGGGATTAAATATTTCACCACCTTCAAACACATTGATAAAAAAAGCACCAATATCTGGCTGGGGTGAAAAAAGAAAAACGTCGGCAACATCACTGTTGTCACTCACAAAATTGACGACATCCGTATAACTTAGCCCTGTTTTCTGAGAAAATTTTGGAGAAAAGAACCCGTAAAAGGCATTGTCATCCAGCAGATGATTGAGCAAAAAATGACGAATCGGCCAATATTCAAACCAGTCGGGACGTTCATTCTTCAAATTATTCAATACAGGAAACCCCGCAGGGGCCTGCTGCAAGGTTTCAGGAGAATATGCAATATGATGAAGATGAATTTCAGGTTTCATTGACATAGGCAACTGGGTAAAATGTATTTTAGGGTTCCCGCATGGCCTCATCCAGCCCTCGCATCACCGGGTACATCACATAAGACATCACCGTGCGCTTGCCCACCACAATTTCTGCACTGAGGGACATCCCAGGAATCAAAGGCGCATTGCGCGGCAGGTTGCGCAACTCGTTCTGTTGCAATACGGCCCGGCCCAAATAGTAAGGTGCATTGGCCTGACCACTCAGACTGTCTTTGGTAAAAGCATCCTGCCCCAACCGCTCCAATTCACCCTTAATCAGGCCATGTTTCTGGAACGGAAAGGCATCAATTTTCAGCCGCACGGGGTCGTGCAGTTTGACGTAGCCTACATCTTGCGCGGCAATCTGCATTTCTGCTTGCAGGGTCTCACCCAAGGGCACGAGGGTGATAAGCGGTTCGGCCTCCCGAATCACCGAGCCAGTGGAGCGGGCAGCCACTTCTTGCACCACAGCATCGTGGGGGGCGATCAGCTCAATCATGCGGCTGCGCCGTTCTACCTTTTTCAGTTGCTCAGCGATGGCATCACGCTCGCGGCGCACCGTCACCAGTTCTTCGGTGGCTTTTTGCTGCCATTCACGCATGAAGGCATCTTTTTCAGCCTCGGCACCAGCCAGTTCTTTTTTCAGTTCTAGGCTACGGTTGCGGGCGCTGATGAGTTCACGCTCGACCTCTTGGCGTCGTTCACGGCTTTCCAACAGTTTCATATTGGACTGGAATTGTTGCGCGGTCAGCTTTTCGTTCATAGCCTCGATGTCGTGCAGCGATTGCACCCGGGCCGTCAAGCTCTGCACGTCATGGCTGTTGGTCATGATGGCGGCCTTAGCACGGTCAATGCTTTCATCCAAACGTGACAACCGGGCACGGTAGCTAGCCAAGCGTTCATTTTGCAAGCGCCATTGCAGCAGCTCATCTGGGTTTTGGCTGGCTGGGGATGCCGTAGACGGGTTGTTTTTGAGTCCAGCCTGTTCGCGCTCCATGCGTTGCACTTGGGCCTCTAGGCTCTTAAAGCGGTCTTGGGACTGGGCCAAATCAGCGTTGATAAAGGTAGGGTCGAGCACGGCCAACACCTGCCCTTTTTTCACGATCTGGCCCGGTTGCACATGCAAGGCGGCAATCTGTGCGGTTTCTAGCGGTTGCAGTACTGTATTGGGTTGTGCCGTGACCAGCTTGCCCCGTGCCGTAACGATTTGATCGACTTCAAACACACTGGCCCAAACAATGGCCGTGACGATCAAGCCCAGCAAAATGTAGATGGTGGCCGACATGCCGCCGGGGGGCGGTGTTTTTTCTAAGGCTTCTGCATCGGGCAGAAAAGCCACCGTCCAGTCCTGCACGGCGGGCGATGGAGCGTTGTTGCCTGCCCCGGTAGGCGGGCTGGCGGGGTTTACATGTGGCTGGTTTGTTGGTTCCATAGCTGTGTATAGGGTTCGCAACGGCCCAGCAGTTCATTGTGGCGGCCCGCATCGGCCAAGCAGCCACGCTCAAAAACAAAAATTTGGTCAGAATGCACCAAGGTGGATAGCCGGTGACTGACGATGATGACGGTGCGGCCCGCTGCAATACGGCCCAAATTGCGGATGAAAATGGCCTCGCTTTCGGGGTCGAGGGCGCTGGAGGCTTCATCCAAAATCAAAATGCGTGGTGCAGGCAGCAGGGCACGGGCAATAGCCAAGCGCTGGCGTTGGCCGCCGGAGAGGTTAGAGGCATTTTCTTCTAACAGGGTGTCGTAGCCTTGGGGCAAGCGCTCAATAAACTCATCGGCCCCCGCAGCTTGGGCAGCGGCCACAATCAGCTCAAAGCTGGCATCGGGCCGGGCCATCGCGATGTTTTCGCGCACAGTGCCCCGAAACATGAAGTTGTCTTGCAACACCACGCCAATGCTGCGGCGTAGGTGGGCCAGATCGATCTCGCGGATGTCAATGCCATCAAAGCGGATCACGCCTTCTTGCACCGGGTACAGCCCTTGAATCAAGCGGGTAAAGGTGCTTTTGCCCGAACCGCTGCGCCCCACCACGCCGACCACGGTGCCGGGGGCAATGTTCATTTGGATGCGGTCTAGCGCGGTCATGGCTGCGCCGGGGTAACGGAAGGTGACGCCATCGAGGCCAATCTGTCCCTTGAGGGTTGGGCGCAGGCCACCGGAGGATTTGCGCTCGGGGGCGCGGTTCATCACTTCGCCCAGCATTTTGACCGACAAGGCCGTTTCTTGGTACTGGTGGACTAAGCCGACAATCTGTACCAATGGCCCAACGACGCGGTTGGAGAGCATTTGGAAGGCAATCAAGCCGCCCACGGTCAACTCTAGACTAAACACATCCATCGCCCCAATGGTGATGATGCTGACCATCATCAGCTTTTCGAGCAGTTGGGTGATGGTGGCGGCAGTGAGCGACATGCGCCCCACGCCAAAGTGCATTTGGATGGTGGTGGCGGTGCGCTGCTCCCAAACCTTGCGCTGTTTAGGCTCAATAGCCAGCGATTTGACGGTGCGCATCCCGTGGATGGTTTCAATCAACATGGACTGGCGCGTGCCTTCGGCGGTGTACAGGGCTTGCAGCCGCTTATTGAAGGGTTTAATCAGCGCCAGCACCACCAAGGCCATCATGGCAGAAAAGCCAAACACCACCAGCGCCAGCTTGGTGCTGTAGGACGCCAGCAACGGAATGAACAAAATCAGGCCGACAGAGTCCAGCGCCGTGAAGAACAATTGCCCAGTCAAAAAGTTGCGAATGGCTTGCACCTGCTGCATGTGGCGTGCAATGACCCCAGCCGTGTGGCTCTCAAAATAATCAATGGGCAGCGATAGCAAATGGCTAAAAGTGCGTTTGGACAAGCGCACGTCCATCACGTTGGTGGCATGCAGCAGCAGGTATTGGCGCGCAAAGCTAAAGATGGCCTCAAACAGCATCACGGCCACAATGGCTACGGCCAACACGGTCAGGGTAGAGTAGCTTTGGTGTACCAGCACCTTGTCAATCACCAACTGCGAAAAAATGGGCATGCCCAAGCCCAGCAGTTGCAGCATGATGGCGGCAATGGCAATATCCCGAAACGCTTTGCGCTGGCGAAAGATTTCGGGGATAAACCAGCGCAGGCCAAAGGGCTGGTCGGCATCAAGCCAAGCGTATTGGCGCTTGAGCAACACCAGTGCGCCCGACCACAGCGGCACAAATTCGGCTTCGCTCCACAGCCGCACGCGTCGGCTGGGGTCTTGCGGGTCGAGTACGGCTACCTTGCGCTGCTGATCGGCGGGGTCGGTCTCGATACCAGCAATGATGAGCGAGTGACCATCGTGCTTGCGCGCCAGCATAGGAAACACGCCCTGAAACTGCAGCAGGCTGGCCCAGTCGGTTTTTACGGTTTTGGCTTTGAGGCCAATGTCGCTAGCCATGCGGCGCAGCAGAGCATCATCGGGCTCGCTGGCGGGCAGGGCGTACTCATGGATTAGGCGTTCAGGCAGGGCCTGAATACCGTGGTGCTGGGCAACCACCGTCAGGCACTGGACGGTGGAGTGGCTGTAGGCAACGCTCATGGCGGGTAATGTAGCGTAATGCTTGGGGGTGGTTGGCTTTCGCCGCTCTATGGTCTTAAACTTAGCACTGATTGGACAAAGGCACACCTTGACCACCCCCCGCACACACCGGCTGATTCCCTTGGCTTTGGCCGCTGCCGCCTTGGCCGCAGGTGCTTATGCTTGGACGCACTGGCATCCAGGCCCGCTGGACACGGCAGGGCTGGTCAGTGGCAATGGCCGCACCGAGGCCACAGAGATCGACATTGCGGCCAAACTGGGGGGCAGGGTGCAAAGCGTTGCCGTGAAAGAGGGCGAATTGGTACACGCCGGGCAAGCACTGGCGCAGATGCAGGTCGATAGCCTGCAAGCCTCGCTGGACGAGGCCCGCGCCCACGAGCAGCAAGCCGTGACCACCATTGCCAGCACCGAAGCCCAAGTGGCAGTGCGCGATAGCGAGCAGCGCGCCGCGCAAGCGCTGGTCATCCAGCGCCAAAGTGAACTGCAAGCCGCCAGCCAGCGTTTGGCCCGCTCTGCGGCTCTGGAGCGCGATGGAGCTTCCTCTGCGCAAGAAGTAGATGATGACCGTGCCCGCGAGCGCAGCCTGCAAGCGGCGCTCATGGCGACACAGGCGCAAGCGCAGGCGGCTACGGCGGCAGTGACAGCAGCGCGCATTCAAGTGCGGGGCGCACGCGCCAGCGTCACAGCCGCACAGGCCACCGTGGCCCGGCTGCAAGCCGAGATAGCCGACCACACCCTGACCGCGCCGCGCAGTGGCCGGGTGCAATACCGCATTGCCCAACCGGGCGAAGTGATTGGGGCCGGTGGCAAGGTGCTCAACCTGATCGACCTGTCTGACGTCTACATGACCTTCTTTGTGCCTGAGACCGTGGCAGGTCAACTGGCGCTGGGCAGCAAGGTGCGTATCGTGCTCGATGCCCTGCCCCAGTACGTGATTCCGGCACAACTGTCGTTTGTCTCCAGCACAGCGCAATTCACGCCCAAAACGGTAGAAACCGCCAACGAGCGGCAAAAGCTGATGTTCCGCGTCAAGGCGCAAATAGCGCCTGAACTGCTGCAAAAGCACCAAGCGCTGGTCAAAACCGGCCTGCCCGGCGTGGCTTGGCTCAAGCCCGATGCAGCGCAGGCATGGCCTGCCCATCTGGCCGTCAAGCTGCCGGAGTAAGGCATGGCATCTGCCAGCCCTCCCAGCGTGGTGCAACTGGCCGGGGTGGGCCTGCGCTATGGCAGCACCCAAGCCCTGCATAGCATCACACTGGACATTCCTGCGCGTTGCATGGTCGGGCTGATTGGCCCCGATGGCGTGGGCAAATCGAGCTTATTGTCGTTGCTGGCGGGCGCACGGGCTTTGCAACAGGGTCAAGTGCAGGTGCTGGGGGGCGATATGCGCAGCAAAGCGCACCGCAACGCCGTTTGCCCGCAAATTGCCTATATGCCCCAAGGCTTGGGCAAGAACTTGTATCCCACGCTGTCGGTAGAAGAAAACCTGCAATTTTTTGGCCGCCTGTTCGGCCACAACGCCACCGAGCGCCGCCAACGCATTGACCACCTGACGCACAGCACAGGCTTGCACCCGTTTCTGGATCGGCCTGCGGGCAAGCTTTCTGGCGGCATGAAACAAAAACTGGGCCTGTGCTGCGCACTGATCCACGACCCTGATCTGTTGATTCTGGACGAGCCGACCACCGGCGTCGATCCACTGGCACGGGCGCAGTTTTGGGATTTGATTGCCGGTATCCGCCACACGCGGCCAGAGATGAGCGTGATCGTTGCTACCGCCTACATGGACGAGGCCCAGCGCTTTGACTGGCTGGTAGCGATGGACGATGGGCAGGTGCTGGCTACTGGTAGCCCACAGCAACTGCTGGCGCAAACCAGCAGCAACAACCTAGAGGCCGCCTTTATCGCCTTGCTGCCACCAGAAAAGAAAAACGGCCACGCCCCGGTGCAGATCAGCCCCCTGACCGCACCCGAAGCCCACGACATCGCCATCGAAGCCCAAGGCCTGACCATGCGCTTTGGTGATTTTGTCGCCGTCGATCATGTGGACTTTCGTATCCAGCGCGGCGAGATTTTTGGCTTTTTGGGTTCCAACGGCTGCGGCAAATCCACCACCATGAAAATGCTGACTGGCCTGCTGCCCGCCAGCGAAGGCCAAGCGTGGTTGTTCGGCCAGCCGGTCGACCCTAAAGACCTCGATACCCGGCGACGGGTCGGTTATATGTCACAGGCGTTCTCGCTCTATGGCGAGCAAACAGTGCTGCAAAACTTGGTGCTGCACGCACGTTTGTTCCATGTGCCGGAATCGGAGGTCGCACAGCGCGTACAGACCATGCTGGAGCGCTTTGGCCTGCAAGACGTGCAAACCAGCTTGCCCGATGCACTGCCGCTAGGCCTGCGCCAGCGCCTATCCTTGGCGGTGGCAATGGTACACAGCCCAGAGTTGCTGATTTTGGACGAGCCGACTTCGGGCGTTGATCCGGTGGCCCGCGACAACTTCTGGCGGCTGCTGATTGAGCTATCGCGGCGCGACCGGGTGACGATTTTTATCTCTACCCACTTCATGAACGAGGCCGAGCGCTGCGACCGCATCTCACTGATGCACGCGGGGCAGGTGCTGGTCAGTGCGCCGCCCGCGCAGATTGTGGCCGAGCGCGGTGCCGCCTCATTAGAGGCTGCCTTTATCGCCTACCTGCGCGATGCCAGCGGCGAGACCGACACCACCACCACGCCGCAGCCAACCAGCGCAGCCACCACACTACCCAACAACACCCACAGCGCCCCAGCTCCTCGGCCTACATGGTTTAGCTTTGGGCGGGCCATCAGCTATATGTGGCGTGAATGGCTAGAACTGCGCCGCGACCCGGTGCGCGCCACGCTGGCGCTGCTGGGCACGGCACTGCTGATGTTCATCATTGGCTATGGCATCAATATGGATGTGGAAGACCTCTCCTATGCCGTGCTCGACCAAGACCAAACCAGCCTGAGCCAAAACTATGCGCTGCACCTGTCCGGTTCGCGCTACTTTATTGAAAAACCGCCTCTGCACAGCCACGCCGAGCTTGACCGGCGCATGCGCAGCGGCGAGATTGCACTGGCGATTGAAATACCCCCCGGCTTTACCCGTGATCTGCAACATGGCCGCACCGCGCAGGTGGCCGCTTGGGTAGATGGTGCCATGCCGCAACGCGCCGAGACCATCCGCGCCTACGCCCAAGCCATCCACCTGACGTGGCTGGCCGACTTAGCCAAACACCGGCTAGGACAAGCTAGCCAGCCTCTGAGCCAGATCGAAACCCGCTACCGCTACAACCCCGATGTGCGCAGCCTACCGGCGATGGTGCCAGCGGTGATTCCGCTGCTGCTGATGCTGATTCCGGCCATGCTGGCTGCCCTGTCGGTGGTGCGTGAAAAAGAATTGGGTTCTATCCTCAACCTGTACGTCACGCCAGTGACGCGGGCAGAGTTTCTGCTGGGCAAACAGTTTCCGTACATCGTGTTGGCGATGTTCAATTTTGCGCTGATGACGCTGCTGGCGGTGACGGTCTTTAACGTGCCACTCAAAGGCAGCCTGCTCACATTGACTGGCACGGCGCTGCTGTTTGTCATCTCATCCACTGGCTTTGGCCTGCTGGCCTCCACCTTTACCAAAAGCCAGATTTCAGCGATGTTTGTCACCATGATCGGCACCCTGATCCCCTGCGTGCAGTTTGCTGGGCTGATTCATCCGGTGTCATCACTGGAAGGCACAGGGGCCTTTATCGGCCATATCTACCCAGCCACGCATTTTCTGACTATCAGCCGGGGGGTATTTAGCAAGGCGCTGGATATTAGCCACCTGTGGCCCTCGCTGTGGCCGCTGCTGCTGGCCGCACCGGTGATTGTGGGCACGGCCATTTTGCTGCTGAAGAAGCAGGAGTCCTGATGCGCGTCCACACCGTCTCCCTTGCCAATATTTACCGCCTAGGCGTTAAGGAGCTGTGGAGCTTGGCGCGCGACCCGATGATGCTGTTCTTGATCGTCTACACCTTCACAGTGTCGATTTATGTCGCAGCTACCGCCATGCCGGAGAGCTTGCACAAGGCGGCCATTGCCATCGTCGATGAAGACAGCTCGCCGCTGTCGGCGCGCATTGTTAGCAGCTTTTATCCGCCGCACTTTCTCACGCCCCGGCTCATTACGCTGGCCGAAATGGATCAGGGCATGGACAACGGCAAATTTACCTTTGTGTTGGATATTCCGCCCAACTTCCAACGCGATGTGCTGGCGGGGCGCTCTCCGGCCATACAACTCAATGTCGATGCCACCCGCATGAGCCAAGCCTTTACCGGCAGCGGCTATATCCAGCAGATGGTGAGCACCGAAGTGACCGATTTTGTGCAGCGCCACCGGGGTAGCAGCCCCCTGCCCGCTGAGCTGAACGTGCGCCTGCGCTTTAACCCCAATCTGGAACCGAGCTGGTTTGGCTCCCTGACAGAGATCATCAACGCCGTTACGATGCTGTCGGTGATCCTCACGGGGGCGGCTTTGATCCGCGAGCGCGAGCATGGCACGATTGAGCACCTCTTGGTCATGCCCGTGACCCCCGGCGAGATCATGCTGGCGAAAGTCTGGTCGATGGGGCTGGTGGTATTGGGGGCGGTGCTGGTATCGCTGATCTTGGTGGTGCAAGGGGCGTTGCAGGTGCCGATACAAGGATCGGTGGCGCTGTTCTTGTTGGTGGCGGCGCTGCATTTGTTTGCTACCACGTCGATGGGGATTTTTCTAGCCACTGTGGCCCGGTCTATGCCACAGTTTGGCATGCTGCTGGTACTGGTGTTGCTGCCTTTGCAAATGCTTTCGGGGGGCACCACACCGCGTGAGAGTATGCCGCTGTTGGTGCAAAACATCATGCTGGCAGCGCCCACCACGCATTTTGTGGCCGCTGGGCAGGCGATACTGTACCGGGGGGCTGGGATGGATGTGGTCTGGCCGCAAATGCTGGCCATCATCGCCATTGGCAGCGTGCTGTTTGTCGCGGCGCTGCAGCGCTTTCGCCAAACGATTAGCCAGATGGCCTAACAACGTGTTTCGTGCAGATTTTCAGGAGGCTCCCTTGAACCGATTGGCTTTTTTCTGGCCCCGCCCGCTGGCGGTAGCCTTGCTGGCCGCTACGGCCTGCCACAGTGGCTATGCAGCCACTACCGCCGCACCAGCCGCTGATACCAGCGCAGCCTCGCGCATTGCCAAAGTCACGGTGTATCCAGGCAGCGCCACGGTAGAACGGGTGGCCCGCGTCGCCTCTGGGGCGCGCAGTTTCACGTTTAGCTGCCTGCCCGCCTCGCTCGATAGCGCCAGCCTGCAAGTGCAAGCTGATGCGGCTGTGCGCGTGGGCGAGTTCCATGTCGAGACCAAAGACCGCGATGTCACGCCAGAATGCGCCAGCCCGCTAGAAGGCCAAATCCGCACGCTCGAAGACCAAATCGCCCAAGTCAGGGCTGAGATGGAGGCGCTGCAACTGGCGCAGCGCTATCTGGGCAATGTGGCCGGAGCCGCCCCCGGTGCCCCTGCCGAAGGCAAGGTAGAGGCGCGTATTGCCCCGACCAGCGCTGCACAAGTCACCGCCACCGCCGAGGCGCTGCGCCTGTCGTCGCAAAATGCCTTGCAGCGCAGCCACCAATTGGAGCGCCGCCAGCAAGCGCTCGAATTGGCCCTCAAACCACTGCTGACCGAGCAAGGCCGCGTTGCCAGTCTGCGGGCGCAGGTGATGTCTGTCACCGTGAATTTAGCCACAGCGCAAGAGGCCGAGCTGCGCTTGTCTTACCAAGTGCGCGGCCCCGGCTGGCAGCCCAGCTACCGCGCCACACTGCAAGCCGCCAAAGCCGCCGTGCAACTAGAACGGCTGGCCTTGGTGGCCCAAGCCAGCGGCGAGGACTGGAGCAATGTGCAACTCACGCTGTCCACCGGCCAGCCGGGGCGCGCCACCCAAGGGCGCTTGCCTAGGCCGTGGACGCTGGATGTGGCCCCACCCCCCAGACCACAATCTGTTGCCATGCCGATGATGGCGATGGCCCCAGCACCTGCGCCCGCTCTGCATGACAACATAGCCGCCAAAAACCGCGCCATCGTGCTGCAAGAAGATATGCCCTTGTTTGATGTCAGTGTCTTTAACAAAGGCTTTGCCACTGAATTTGCGGTGCCCCAGCGCATCAGCGTGCCTTCTAGCGGCCAGCGCGTAACGCTGGCTTTGGGCAGCCACCAAGCCAATGCGCAGTTACTCACCCGCATCGCCCCCGCTGAGGAAGAAGCCGCCTATCTGGTGGCACAGTTACAAGCGCCGCCCGGCGTCTGGCCTGCTGGCCCGGTGGGCTTGTACCGCGATGGGGCTTTTGTTGGCACCGGGCAGCTGGACTTTGCCGCCGCTAACGCAGACCAAAGCGCCCAAGGCAGCAGCCTGTCTTTTGGCCGCGATGAATTGGTGCGGGTGCGCGCTACTGCGCCAGAAAACATGACCGGCAGCACCGGCCTGACCGGCTCGCGCACCGAGCGCCGCACCCGGCGCAGCTACCACATCGACAGCCGCCACAGCACCGCTATCACCTTGCAGGTGCTGCACGCTGCGCCCATCTCGCAACACGAGAAAATCGAGGTCGAGTCCCACTACCAACCTGCCCCCAGCAGTCTCACTTGGGGTGGCCAGCCCGGTACCATCGTGTGGCAGCAGCCACTGGCCGCCGGGGCCAGTGCCAGCTTTAGCGCCGAACACACCGTGCGCTACAGCAAAGAGCTAGAACTGCTAGAACGCCATTGAGCGTTTTACTGCCCTCTCCCCGCGTGCCCTGATCCATTCCATTGCCCTATGCCCGTGCAGTACGACGCCCCTCCCGTGCCCCTGACCACCCGTTTCTTGCTGGTGCATCCGGCCCACTTCATTGCTTTGGGCTGCGGTGCTGGTTTAGCACGCACCGCCCCCGGCACCGTGGGCACAGCGTGGGCATGGCTGGCCTTTTTGCTGCTGCAACACTGGCTCGACCCCCTGCGCATGGGCCTGCTGATTGCCTTTGCCACGCTGGGCGGTTGGTGGGCCTGCACCATCACGGCGCGGGCCTTGCGCGTACCCGACCCCGGTGCCATTGTCTGGGACGAAGTGGTGGCCTTTTGGCTGGTACTCTGGCTGGCCATGCCGATGGGCTTTTGGGGCCAGTTCACGGCCTTTGTGCTGTTTCGCTTTTTTGATGCCGTCAAACCCGGCCCGGTGGCGTGGGCAGATCAGTTATTCAAGGGCTTTGGCTGGCGTGGAGGCTGGGGCATTTTGTTTGATGATTTTGTGGCTGCCTTTTGTACACTGTTGGTGATTGCCCTGTGGCGATTTTTCTTTGTATGAGCGATTCTTCTGCTATAGATCACACCGTCTTGGCGTTGGCCGACGCATTACAAGCGCGTGGCTGGATGCTGGCCAGCGCAGAAAGCTGCACTGGTGGTTTGATTGCCGCCACTTGTACCGAGCTGGCAGGCTCTAGCCTGTGGTTTGAGCGCGGCTGGGTGAGCTACTCCAATGCCGCCAAAACCGAGCTGTTGGGCGTGCCTCCTGACCTAATTGCCACCCACGGTGCCGTCAGTGGGCCAGTAGCGCGGGCGATGGCCGAAGGGGCCTTGGCCCACTCTAGAGCCCAAGTCAGCGTTGCTGTGACCGGCGTGGCAGGCCCCGGCGGCGGCAGTGCCGACAAGCCCGTGGGCACTGTCTGGTTGGCTTGGTGTGTGGCGGGGCACACGCACAGCCAGTGCCAACAGTTTTCGGGCAACCGGGCTGGCGTGCGTGCAGCCACCGTGGCCCACGCCCTAACCGAACTTCTGGCTATGGTGCAAACCACCTCTCCTTGAAGGACTGCCTCCTCAATTCCCAGAGCGGTTCATGGGCTGTACTGGTTGGAGCGCACCCACTGCATCCCCAAACACCTACTGAAAAAATACTGCCGCAAGTGCATCCTCGATCAGCAAGGTATGTGGCTGATTTGACCTGATAATTTGCTCCAACAACGAAACCAAGCAACAGGTGCTTGCCACTTTGGTGGCCGAACGCCCCACCATCTACCGCCTAGCGCAGCACTGGGGCAAGCCACGCACCTAGGGTAAAGGCAGCTACTGCTGGCGCTCTGGGCGTTGCAGGTCGATCAGCACGGCGCTGGCCTCATTTAGGCCCAGCACTTGCACAGCGCAACCGTGATGGCGTAGCCGCGTAACCACCTTGTCCAGCGCGGCCACCGAGGTGACGTCCCAAAAATGGGCGCGTGAAACATCAATACACACTTTGCGCTGCTCGGCACTACGCACGTCAAATGCTTCTATAAAAGCATCGGCGGAAGCAAAAAACACCTGCCCCGTGACACGCCAAGTGAAAGTACCAGTGGCCGGATCATCGGTGCATTGCACTTGCAACATCTGCGACACCTTAAAGGCAAAGAAGACGCCACTGAGCACCACCCCCACCGTGACCCCCGCCGCCAAGTTGTGTGTGGCAATGGTCACCACCACCGTCGCCAACATCACCGCACTGGACAGGCGCGGGTGGTGCAATAGCGTGCGCAAGGATTTCCAGTCGAAGGTTTCTACCGACACCATCACCATGATGGACACCAAGGCAATGACTGGTACCTGCGACACCCAAGGCTTGAGCAACACCATCAGAATGAGCAAAAACACCCCAGCAAACAAAGTGGACAAACGGCCACGGCCACCGTATTTGACATTGCCCACCGCCTGACCAATCATGCCGCAACCGGCAATGCCGCCAAAGCAACTGGCAGCCATATTAGCCAGCCCAAGGCCGGTGCATTCACGGTTTTTGTCGCTGGGGGTATCCGTCAATTCATCAACCACCGCTGCCGTGAGCACTGATTCAAGCAGGCCCACAAAGGCAATCGCTAAGGCAGGCAGGGCAATGATGCTCAGGGTTTGCCAATCCCAAGGCACATTGGGCAAGGCCCACAGCGGCAGGGCTTCGGGCAACTGGCCCAAATCGGCCACCGTAGCCAAGGGCAAGCCTAACAAGCTGGACAACAGCGTGAGCAGCAGCACGCACACCAAAGGCGGCGGAATGACCGCCAAGGCGCGCCAGCCCAGCAGCGCCCCTAAACGCGGCAAGCCATAAATCAGCAGCAGGCCCAGCGCCAGCATCACCAAAGTGGCGGCATTGGCACTGCCCAAGTGCGGCCATTGCGCGGCAAAGATCAACACCGCCAGCGCATTGACAAAGCCGGTACGCACCGAGCTAGACACAAAACGCATCAACACGCCCAGCTTGAGCCAGCCAAACAGCACCTGCACCAGCCCGGCCAGCAGCCCCGCCGCGAGCAAATAGCCCAGCCCATGCGAGTGCATCAGCGGCGCCGCCACCAGTGCCACAGAACCAGCGGCTGCCGACACCATCGCCGGGCGGCCCCCTGCAAAAGCAATCACCACGCTGATGACAAACGAGGCAAACAAGCCCACCGATGGATCGACCCCAGCGACAAAGGAAAAAGCGATGACTTCAGGGATGAGGGCAAAGGTGGCTACGGCACCCGCCAACAGCTCAGGCGAGATGCCAGTGGGTGCCCATTCGGCGCGCCAGCGGGCAGATACAGAAATGGTCATGCAATCAGTTGGCGCGCGCAGAGCACGCCCTTTCGAGAAAAAGTGTCGGCTGGAGCCACCACCTAGCTCCTAGCTGGTGCTTCATACAGCCTTCAGGCATAGCGCGCACAATGGGGCTATCCACCCTAGCCACAGAAAGCCTGCCATGTACCTCAAGCCCCTTGCCGCCCTCACCGCCACCCTGCTCGTGTGCAGTAGCGCCTTGGCCCAGACAGGTTCGGGCGGTTTTACCGGCCCCAGCCCCGCCACCACGCCCCACCAGCCAAGCGCCAGCACCGCCGCACGTGGCGGCTTTACTGGCCCGGCCACCGTGGTCACGGTGGAGCAAACCAAGGCTTTGGCCGACGATGCCCATGTCACCTTGCGCGGCCAGATTGAACGCCACCTAGGGGGAGAAAACTACCTCTTCCGCGACGCCACCGGCACCGTGGAGGTAGAGATTGATGAGCGCCGCTGGAACGGCCAGAGCGTGTCGCCACAAGACAAGGTAGAAATCTCTGGCGAGGTGGACAAGCGTTGGTCGTCGATAGAGATTGACGTCAAACGCCTGCGCAAACTCTGAGCCTCAGCGGCCACTGGCCGTGGCTCAAGCGCCGCAGCACTTTTTGTATTTTTTGCCGCTGCCGCAGCTGCAAGAGTCATTGCGGCCTGGCTCCGGGGCCTTGCGGATGCTTTCTACCCGTGGCCCCATGCTTTGCCACAACTGGCGCAAGTCATACGCGGCGGCAATGGCATCACCAAACTGATCGAGGCGCTGCTCACTGACCGTAGCTGGGCCGTTTTCGTCGTACAAATTGACACTGGGCTTGCCGGTGTCGTCTTCGGTCAGGGCAACGATGGCATCAAGGCCCTCATTGAGCCACTGTGCGGCCTCTTTGTCGCGGGGGGCAGCCCATTCTTCGGGCCAGTTTTCTACCGCAAACATAAAGCCCAAAGCCCACACTTGGCCCAGCGCGGGGATGTCGTACTCTTCGATCTCAGCGCGCTCGGCTTCGGGCAGACTGGCTACCACAGCGCGCACATCTTCCACTTCGGGGTGAAAGGCGTTGTCTTCGGTGCGCTGGCCCACCGGCAAATCCAGTGACTTCTGCACCGCTTGCCAGCGCCGACCAAACAAGTCCAGAAAACGCGCCTGCTGCTCGGCACTGGCAAACACGGGCAACAGTGGCAGAGGCTGATCGGCAGCTACTTCTAGCACCTCGCCATCGCCCAGCAACATGGGCAGGTATTCATTGGGGCCAATCGGGCGGCGGCTGCACACCAGCGCCGTCAAAAAGCCATCACAGAACTCCCATTGCGGGATTTCTTCGGCATGGGCGCGCAAGTCATTGAGCAGGTGATCGAGTTCGTCCAGCTCGTCTGCGTTCAGGCCACGGGGAGCATCTGGGATGGGAGAAAGATCAGAAAGGGTGTTGTTCATCAAAAAATCCTTGGGGGGCTGCTAGAGCAGGGTTGGCAATGGCGGAAAGTGTAGCCCGCCGCCACTGACTTACACCACCACGGGTGCAGGCACCAATATCGTCGCCACAAGGGCGTCATGCTGGCGCAACAGGCGTTTGCGCAGACTGAGCACGGCTTTGTCTTTACTGAGCAGCACAGCTTGGTGGGCAGCGGCCAGATCAATAAACTTTTGGTCGTCCGTGTCTTTGCAAACGGCCAAGGCACGGGTGGGCACCTCCATCCACTGCACCTGTTGGCTATAGGCTTGTAGTACCTGCGCGGGCGTGAGGCCATAAAAGGCGACACGCTTGGCAATCTGCGCATAGGCCAGCACACGCTCTAGCTCATCGTGCATGGGGCGGGTAGCCAGCCAGCGCAAACTACCCTCTTGCAAGCACTGGCGCACCGGGGCAATGGCTGGGTCATTGAACACCAGCAGATCGAGCACAATATTGGTGTCTAACACCACTGCGCGCGGCAGTGCTGGTGCGGCCTCCTCTGCCTCCAAAGGCCAGCGCAATTCAACCCGCATGGTTGGGCGCTCCGGGGGCGGCTACTGGGTCACGGCGTGGCTTGGTGGAGCCTTGCACCAAATCAAAGCGGAACAGGCGGCATTCAATTGGGCCGTTCCACATCGGCACCCGGCGCGACTCTTTCAGGCGCATTTTTCCGGGTAGCTTGAGGTCTGGCGTGAGCATCCACGCTTGCCAGCCGGTGTAGTTTTTCTTCCAGTGGGCGGCCAGTTGCAGGAAGAACTCACCACCGTCTTCAGTGTGGGCCACTTCGCGGCCCACGGCTGCACCACCGGCACGTTCAGCCGCCCGGTCGTGGGCGTTGCGCCCAGCGCTGCCAGCGGCCGCAATGCGCTCGCCATAGGGCGGGTTGAGCAGCATGACGCCGGGGTGCTCGCAAGGGGGCATACGCTGCAAGGCGTCGCCGCCGCGCAGTTGTATGGCAGCAGCTACTCCGGCGCGCTCGGCATTGCGCTGGGCAAAATCGACCATACGGTGCGAGACATCACTGCCAAAAATAGGCACTGGACTGGCTTTCTCGGCATCGGCAGCCTCCGTCTTGAGCGCATTCCAGACATGGGCTTGGAAGGGCAAGAGCTTTTCAAAGGCAAAGCGGCGGCGCATGCCGGGGGCAATGCAGCAGGCGATTTGGGCCGCTTCAATCAACACGGTACCACTGCCGCAGCAGGGGTCGTACAGGGGCAGCGGCGCATCGCCATGCGGCTCCCAACCCGTGGCCGCAATCATCGCGGCGGCCAGCGTTTCTTTGAGCGGTGCATCGCCCTTGTCCTCGCGCCAGCCACGTTTGAACAATGGCTCGCCTGAGGTGTCGATATAGACGGTGGCTTGGTCGGTGGTCAGGTGCAGGTGGATACGCACATCGGGCCACTGGGTATTGACGTCGGGGCGTACGCCCGATTTAGCCCGGAAGCGGTCGGCCACGGCATCTTTGATGCGCAGTGCGGCAAAATTAAGGCTGGTGAGCGGGCTGTGCTGCGCCGTGACCTCGATTTTGAAGCTCTGGCGCGGCGTGAACCAGATTTCCCAAGCCACACTGCTGGCAATCTCGTACAAATCGTTTTCAGAGCGATAGGGCCGATGTGCCAATTGCACCAGCACGCGCTGCGCCAAACGGCAGTGCAAATTGAGCAGCAACGCATCGCGCCATGAGGCGCGCAACAGCACGCCCCCTCGGCCCATGAGCAGGTCGTTGCCCGTCAGGCCGGTAAGCTGATGCACTTCATCGGCCAGAAAACCCTCAACGCCAGCGGCGCAGGGCAGAAAAATTTGAAGTTGGTTCATCCGTGGTGTTTCCGAGAAACCTCGGCCTTCAGGCCGGGGAGGTAGAGGGCGGTAGCGAAGCTGTCGGGGTGTGGAGATTGCATCTTGAGATATCCTTCTATGCGGCGTACGATGTGGGTATGAAAAGAACGAATATTTATCTGACTGAGCCGTCCGTGGAAAAGCTTCAAACCCTGTCTGAAAAGACAGGTCTTTCTGTGGCAGAGTTGATTCGCCGGGCCATTGACGACTTTCTGAAAAAGCAAAAATGATCCTCGTTTACAGATACCGGGTGAAGTCGCTCAATGGCTTGCTGAACCAGCAAAGTCGGGCGGTCAACTTCGTCTGGAATTTCTGTAACGACAGGCAAAAAGATGCTTTGCGTTTTGGTCGGCCTTGGCACACCGGATTCGATCTGAACAAGCTCACGACGGGCAGCAGCAAAGAATTGGGATTGCACTCCGGTACGGTCAACGCCGTTTGCGAGCAGTACGCCAAATCGCGCAGCCAAAAGAAACGCCCCTACCTGCGCTATCGGGGAAAAAAGTCCTTGGGCTGGGTTCCACTCAAAGGCCGCGAGTTGAAGCGTGAAGGCGATGCGTTTCGCTTTGCGGGCCACACGTTTCGTGTCTTCAATAGCCGGGCGTTGCCTGCGGGCAAAATTAAAGACGGCACCAACTTCTCCAGAGACAGTCGGGGCAACTGGTTCCTGAACATCGTGATCGATGTCGAGGTTGTGGCGGATGCGCGCCCACCGATCAAAGGGGTTGGCATCGACTTGGGGCTGAAAGAATTTGCCACCTTGTCCACCGGAGAAAAAATCGAGGCGCAGCGCATCTACCGTAGTGCAGAGCAGGCTTTGGCCGTGGCACAGCGTGCCCATAAGAAGCGTCGGGTGAAGGCCATTCACGCACAAATTGCGAACCGGCGCAACGACTTTCACCACCAACTCAGCACCCGCATCGTGCGTGAGTTTGATTACATTGCGGTAGGCAACGTGTGCGCCGCCGGACTCGCCAAGACCAGCATGGCGAAGTCTGTTTTGGATGCAGGTTGGTCGTCCTTCAGAACTCAACTGGCGTACAAGGCTGTTAAGCATGGCGCATGGTTTAAAGAAGTGAACGAAAGCTATAGCACCCAGACCTGTTCGGATTGCGGCACGCTGCCCGATTCGAGGCCGAAAGGTATCGCAGGTCTTGGAATAAGGAACTGGATTTGTTCGGCATGTGGCGGTGTGCATGATCGTGATGTGAATGCGGCTAAAAACATCTTGAACCAATTAAGTTCCCGTGTCGGGCATGACACGCCAGCGGTGGGAATCCCCTTCCTTTAGGGAGGGGAGGATGTCAAAACTGCCCGAAGGATAAACCGGTTCAAACCCAGCGCCCGCAGGCGAAAGCCCGCGCTTACGCTGGAGTCTGCCCCAACTTGACCAGCAGTGCTGGTGGCAGCGAGCGCACTTTGTGGTCTTGCGGGTCGGTAAACACCAGCCCTTGCTTGCCCTTGGCCACCGCCCGGCCTTGGCTGGCCTCGGTGATGCGAAACACCAAATCAAAGCCGTATTTGTTGAAATCTACTGGGGTCAGATCGATGCGCAGGGTCTCGCCGTACAGGGCTTCAGACTGGTACTGCACCACCACGTCGCCCACCACCATAGCCAGTCCTTCAGCGTCGCGGTCGGTATAGCCCAGTGAGGTCAGAAAGCGCGTTCGCGCCTCTCCAATCAGCCCAAGCAACTGGGCATTGTCCAGATGCTGACCATGGTTAATATGGCCGATGTAAATCAGCACTTCGGTAGAAAAGGCAAACTGCAGCGGCAGCTCAAAAACAACGCGGGCCATGTTAATACCACTCCGGGGCAAAAAAGCAGCAATCGTCGCACAATGGTGGCGTTTTTGCCCCAAGCAGAGAATACTTTGCCGCAGAATCTGACAAGCAACAAATAAGCAAATACCTATTGCTTTTTAACGTTTTGTCACAGATAACACGTACTATTACACGTTCTGTTGCAACCTGTACCCACCCAGAGGCCGCCATGTTCAATAGCCTACGAGCCCGACTGATCGGGATTTGCGTTGCCATCACCGTGGCAGCATTGTTTGCACTGGCCTCGGCTACGTTTGTCGTTGTGCGCAACAACACACTGGATGCAATAGATCTGCACACGGGCCAGTTGACCCGCAACCACGCTAACGCATTGACCGAGTGGGTAAAAGAGAAACAGCGCATCACCAGCACACTCAAACTGGCGGTGGGAAAACCAGAGCCTGTGCCCTTTTTGCTGGCAGCCAAGCAGGCAGGAGCTTTTGATGATGCCTATTTTGTCTATGCCGACAACCGGGCTATCTTTGCACACCCCATGCCAGAGGGCTATAGCGGTACGGGCCGCCCGTGGTACCAACAGGCCGTCAAGGCCGGGGGGCCAGCCCTAACCCCAGCTTACGTAGATGCCAGTACGGGCAAACTGACCATTAGTTTTGTCGAGCCGGCAGGCCCCCAAGGCCAACCCACCGCTGTGGTGGGTACTGATATGCACTTGGATACTATTGCACAAAAAGTCAGTGCCATTCGTCCGATGTCGCAAAGCTTTGCCGTCTTGGTAGATGGTGAGGGCAAGATACTGGCCCACGCCAAACCAGAATACGCCCTCAAACCCATCTCTACCATTGCCCCCCAGCTCGATTTGGCCCTGCTGCGCCAATTGGCGGACAAGGCAAGCCATGCCAGTATGCCCATCAATGGCATAGAGCAATTGGTCTATGCTACCAAGGTAGAAGGCACACCTTGGTTGTTGGCCGTAGTAATTGACAGCGCACAGGCCACCGCCAGCGTGCGCGAACTGCTTGGGGTAGCCGCTATCATCACTCTGATTTGCGTACTGGTATCGGTGGCACTGGTATCGGTAGCCGTCACTCGCCAACTGCGCCGCTTGGCTATCGTGCGTGATGCGCTGGCGGACATTGCAGGCGGCGAGGGTGACCTGACACGCCGCCTCGATACCCAAGGCAACGACGAACTAACGCACATTGCCCAAGCATTCAACAATTTTGCGGGCAAAATTGCCGGGGTTTTGGCGCGCATCCGCGAATCATCCGAATCGGTGCGCCAAGCCACCGGAGAAATTGCCAGTGGCAACCAAGACCTCTCCTCACGTACCGAACAGCAAGCTTCGTCACTGGGACAAACGGCCGCCGCGATGGAAGAGCTGACCGCCACCGTGCTACAAAACGCCGAAAACGCCCGCCAAGCCAATTTGCTGGCCACTGAAACATCACAGGTAGCCACCCGTGGCGGCATGGTGGTGGGGCAGGTGGTACAAACCATGGGCGGCATAGAAACCTCGGCTCGCAAGATTGTCGACATCATTGGCGTGATTGATGGCATTGCCTTCCAGACCAATATCTTGGCGCTCAATGCAGCGGTGGAAGCGGCCCGCGCCGGTGAACAAGGCCGGGGCTTTGCCGTAGTGGCTTCTGAAGTGCGCAGCCTAGCCGGGCGCAGCGCCCAAGCAGCCAAAGAAATCAAGGCGCTGATTGATGACTCCGTCACGCAAGTCAATGCAGGCAGCCAGTTGGTGCGCGATGCAGGCACCACCATTGAGCAAGTGGTGCAAAGCGTACGCCGCATGACCAGCATCGTGGCAGAAATCAGCCATGCCAGCCAAGAACAAAGTAGCGGCATTGCCGCCATTGGCACCTCTATCAGCCAGATGGATCAAGGTACGCAGCAAAACGCAGCACTGGTGGAAGAAGCCACAGCAGCAGCCTACGCCCTGCAACAGCAAGCCACCCAATTGGCCGAGGCAGTGGCAGAGTTCAAACTCGATCACCAACATGCCACGCTCCCAATGGCACGGGCAGGACGCCCAATGGCCTTGCTACGATAGCAATAGTCGCCTATGACCATCCACACCATCCTCAAAATGGGCGACCCGCGCCTGTGGCGCACCGCCCAGCCGGTGACGGCGTTTGACACCCCAGACTTGCACCAGTTGGTGGCCGATTTGCACGACACCATGCAGGCGGCCAATGGGGCTGGGCTGGCAGCCCCACAGATTGGCGTCGATTTGCAGGTGGTGATTTTTGGTTCCCCCTTACCCAACCCGCGTTACCCTGATCGCCCGCTGGTGCCACCCACCGTGCTCATCAATCCAGTGATTACGCCGCTGGATGCAGCCCAAGAAGAAGACTGGGAGGGTTGCCTGTCGGTGCCGGGGTTGCGCGGCAAGGTGCCACGCTGGAGCCGCATCCATTACACCGGGTTTGATCCCCTAGGCCAGCCCATCGACCGCGTGGCCGAGGGCTTTCATGCGCGTGTGGTGCAGCACGAGTGCGACCACCTGATCGGCACTCTGTACCCACTGCGGATGTCGGATTTGCGGCAACTGGGCTTTATTGAAGAGAGCGGGGGGTAATACCCATTAAAACCATTGCCAACGCACTACAGCCGCCCACCCTAACGCCAGCACCAGCGCCCACCCCGAAAACAGCCAGCGCCACAGCCACCAGCGCGGTATAAACCCAACCCCACGCACCAACCCGGCACTCATCGCCCCAAACAAGGCCAAGGCCAACGAGTGGTCTGCCTTGCCTTGGGCATTGGCAAACAGCAGTGGATAAATGCTACCCACCACCATGATAGCGAGGGCCACCAGCAAGCAGGGCCAGTGGATACGCGGCGGTGATGGTGCCATCATGGTGTGACTACTCACGGCACATCGGTAGTTGCTGGGTGAGCGCTACGGCCCTCTTCATGCTCACCCCACAGCGCATTCAAAATAGCCAGCAGCACGGCAAAGCCCACCCCTAGCATCCAGGCAAAGTACCACATGGTTAGTTCTCCTTGGTTGGTGTTGTTTTAGTAGGCCGCATGGTCGTTTTCGCGGATATAGGCCTCAGTGACCTTGCCACGCATCACGCGGTAAGCCCAACTGGTATAGAAAATGATGAGGGGCATGAAGATCACCGTGGCACCCAGCATCAGGCCCAGCGTTATGTGGCTAGAGACACTGTCCCACACCGTTAAAGAAGCGTTGGGCATACTGGACGACGGCATAACAAACGGAAACATCGCCGCCCCCGCCGTGCCAATCACCCCCACCACCGCCAGCGACGAGGCCACAAACGCGCACAGTGTGCGCCGGGCCACCACCAAAGCCGCAGCAGCCAAAGCACCAGCAACCCCCAACAGCGGCAGCAACCACAGTGCTGGCGCGCGCTGATAATTGAGCCACCACGCATCGGCGCTGCGCACCACTATTTTGGTCAGTGGGTCGGGCAGGGCTGCCGGGTTGACCACCGAAGTAATCTGAAAGCCCTCCATCCCACCCCATTTGAGCCACAGGCCCGCCGCCACAAAGCCTGCCACCATCACCACAGCAGCACCCACCGTAGCACGCACGGTGCGCGCTTGGATAGTTCCCTCTGTGCGGTGCGCCAGATAGGTGCCGCCTTGCAAGGTAATCATGGCACTGCTCACCACACCCGCCAGCAGCCCAAACGGGTTGAGCAGTGCCCAAAACGAGCCGGTGTAGTAAGACACCAAGTTGTCATCAAAATGGAACGGCACCCCTTGCAGCAGGTTGCCAAAAGCCACGCCAAAAATCACTGGGGGTACAAAGCCCCCAATGAACAAGCCCCAGTCCCAAGTGTTGCGCCAAGTCGGGTTATCAATCTTGCTGCGGTAGTCAAAGCCCACAGGCCGAAAGAACAAGGCCCACAGCACCGCCAGCATGGCCCAGTAAAAACCACTGAAGGCGGTGGCATAGACCAGCGGCCAAGCCGCAAAAATAGCGCCGCCGCCAGTGATAAACCAGACTTGGTTGCCATCCCAGTGCGGCCCCACGGTGTTAATCACCACGCGGCGCTCGATGTCGCTGCGGGCTACAAAAGGCAGCAGGGTGCCCACGCCCATGTCGTGACCATCCATGATGGCAAAGCCCACCAGCAGCACGCCCACCAGCAGCCACCAAACGATCTTGAGGGTTTCGTAATCGAACATAAAGCAGCTCCTTGGATCAGGCGGGGTGATGATGTGCGTCGTTGTCGTAGCGGCCTGTGCCCAGACTGCCCGGCCCTTGACGGGCAAACTTGACCATCAAATACATCTCCACCACCAGCAGCACGGTGTAAAAGCCGATAAATCCGGCCAGCGAGCCATACAGGCTCTCGACACTCAGGGTAGAGACGCTCAGGTGCGTGGGCAGCACGCCGTAAATCGTCCAAGGTTGGCGGCCATACTCAGCCACAAACCAGCCCACCTCACAGGCAATCCAAGGCGCGGGCAACATCCACAAGGCCCATTTGAGCAACCAAGGGCGCTGCGTCATACCGTTGGTTTTCAGGGTGCTCCAAAATGCCAAACCAAACAACACCAGCATGGCAAAGCCCAAGCCCACCATCAGGCGAAAGGCCCAAAACATCGGAGCCACACGCGGCACCGTGCTGTCCACTGCGGTCTGGATCATCGCAGGCGTGGCTTGGCGCACATCGGTAACGTATTTTTTGAGCAACAAACCAAAGCCCAGATCAGCCTTGTGGCGCTCGAACACCTCTAGCGCGGCAGCGTCTTGGCGGTTTTTGCGCAGGGCTTCTAGTGCCACCACCGCCTGCATACCGCTGAAAATGCGCTCGCGGTTCTTGGCCTTGATCTCTTTGATGCCCGGAATTTCTTTGTCCAGCGAGCGGGTGCCAATAATGCCCATCACCCAAGGGATATGGACACTCCAATCGTTGGCTTGCTTTTCTTCATTGGGCCAAGCAATAACGTTAAAGCCAGCCGGGGCCGGTTCGGTCTCCCACATGGCTTCTATCGCGGCCATTTTGGTCTGTTGGGCTTCGCCCACCACATAGCCCGACTCGTCGCCCAGCACAATCACGCTCAGTACTGAGGCCAAACCAAACGCCGAGGCCACCCGAAAACTGCGCTTGGCAAACTCGGTGTTGCGGCCTTTGAGCAGGTACCAGCTTGACACCGACAGCACAAACATCGCCCCCGTCACATACCCCGCAGACACGGTATGGACAAACTTGGCTTGGGCATCAGGGTTGAAGAGGACAGCCCAGAAGTCCACCATCTCCATGCGCATGGTGTGGTAGCTAAATTCAGCCCCGACCGGGTTTTGCATCCAGCCATTGGCAATCAAGATCCACAGTGCCGACAAGTTGGTACCCACGGCCATCAACATCGTGACCAACAGATGCTGCGGCTTGGAGAGCCGATCCCAGCCAAAAAAGAACAGGCCGATCATGGTCGATTCGAGGAAGAAGGCCATCAGCCCCTCAATCGCCAGTGGGGCACCGAAGATGTCGCCCACATAGTGCGAGTAGTAGGCCCAGTTGGTGCCGAACTGGAATTCGAGCGTGATGCCGGTAGTCACGCCCAAGGCAAAGTTGATGCCAAACAGCTTGCCCCAAAAGCGCGTCATGTCCTTCCAGATGACGTTGCCGGTCATCACATAGACGCTCTCCATAATGACCAGCAGCCAGACCATGCCCAAAGTGAGCGGTACAAAAAGAAAGTGGTACATCGCCGTAGCGGCAAATTGCAGCCGCGACAAATCCACCAGTTGTTCGGAAACCATCAGTTCTACTCCTTGGAGAGGGAATCGCCTTGTGCCGGAGCAGCGCGCTGGTGCAGCATTTGGGCTGCCATGCCGCCGTCATCGACTGCCACTTTTTGTCCATCAATAAACAACCACCACAGCAGCGTCAGCACCATCAACTTGAGTACCACGGCCCACACCAGCTTGTGCAGCAGGGAGCGGTCTTGCGAGGACAAAGGCGAAACAGACATAGGTTCTATAAGGCAAGACCCATGCCATAGGTTCAACCGAAAGAATCCTTTTTAATTCAATAGCTTAAAATTTTTATTTGGCTATAAGCAGACAGCAAACACTGCCAATGGCAGAACATTGGCAGTGTTTTGGCAGTAGCTCGGTACACTGTTGGCACTATGCGTACGCAACCGTTTTCTGTGCCAGCCGAGCTGGCCTCCCTGTTGGAGGGGTTGCCTGAGCCCCATATCCTGATCGATGAGCAGTACCGCATCTTGGCCGCCAATACTGCTTATCGCCGCCAGTTCGGGCCACAGGAGGAGGTGGTCAACCGCAAGTGTTATGCGGTGTCGCACCATTTCACGCAGCCTTGCGATCAGGCGGGGGAAACCTGCCCGCGCACCCAAGCACTGCTGTCAGGGCAGGTGCAGCGTGTCTTGCACCTGCACCATACCCCGCAGGGCGAGGAGTATGTGCAAATTGAACTAACGCCCGTGCGCAGTTCTGGCAATAGACCGGTGTTCTTTATCGAAAAGATGGCACATCAGCCACTGGCCAAGCCACTGCCCAGCCCGGAGGGTCTGGTGGGCCGTTCACCAGCCTTTCGGTACATGCTGGGTTTGGTGGCTCGCGTGGCCCCTTCGCAGGCCAGTGTGTTGCTGCTGGGTGAATCGGGCACCGGCAAAGAGCTGGTAGCCCATGCCCTGCACCGGGCCAGCCAACGCGCCCACCGGCCCTTGGTGCCGGTCGATTGCTCCAGCCTGCCCGAATCACTGTTCGAATCCGAACTGTTTGGCCACGAAAAGGGGGCCTTCACAGGGGCCACCCAAGCGCGCCCCGGTCTGGTCGAGAGCGCCCACGGCGGCACGCTGTTTCTGGACGAGGTGGGTGATATTCCTCTGGCGCAGCAGGTCAAACTGCTGCGGCTGCTTGAAACCGGCACCTACCGCCGCGTCGGTAGCACCGAACTGCGCCATGCCGATATCCGGGTGGTCTCAGCCACGCACCGCCACCTTGCCCAGATGGTGGCCGAGGGGCGCTTTCGGGAAGACTTGTATTACCGACTGGGCACCTTTCCGATCCACTTGCCACCCCTGCGCGAACGCCGCGAAGACATCGCCCCGCTGGCCCAAGCCCTGCTCGAG
>NZ_FOGD01000028.1 GCF_900111115.1 Giesbergeria anulus | reverse complement strand
CCTACAACAGCAGGCACAGGAAAGCTGTTTAACGCTTTTTTAAGGGACGTTCGAGCCGCCGACGTTCCGCCCGGCTAAGAGTAGGAGCAACGGCCACCGGAGGAGGCACAGGAGCTGCCAAAGGTGGAGCGGTAAGCACAGGCTTTTGACGAGGTACAGGAGCTGGCACAGGTTCAGACACTGGCGCTGCAACGCAAGCCGCAGGGGCTTCAATTGGAGTTGTGCAAGTTGTTGATACTGAGACAAGCCCAGCCGCTTCGCGCCCTTCGGCAGGATGTTGGGCAGCAGGTTGAGAAAGTGTCCGCAGGTAAGCATCCAGAGCCACGCACAGCAGTGCATTGAGACTTATACCAAGGCGTTCACAGCGGGAACGGGCATCAGCTTCGAGGGCAGGAGGAAGACGGAGGGAAAAAGCCATACCGTCATTATGACGTCAAAGAAACGTCAGATGTTGATTGCTCTCCCCGTGATTACCAAGGGGGGAGATTGTCAGCGCTGCCAATGTGCCATCAAAATGACTGCACAACAAGGACGCGAGACAGGTGGTAGACATAGCGGCATCATACGCCAGCTTCCTGCCTCTGGTGGGCCGCCGCCGCGCTACGCTTTCCGTCAGCAACCCACCAGAGGCAGGAAGTCCAGCACCCATGACCCGCTTTGCCATGCCGTCATAAACCGGTTTTTGTGGGTTGGCTCGTAATTTCGCACTACTACCAAGCACGCCCAAGCACGCCCTAGCCCCTCCCCCCGGCCCCCCTCCCTGCAAGGTACTGTTTGGCCGGTGCTTGTTCCCCGTGCTGGACAACATCTCTGCCCACACCATAAAGGTGTGGACAGCCCTACGGGTGCAGATGTTGACCACACTCGAATTGGAGCCTACGGCCTGACGCGCTTCGCTTGCCGAACATCCATTTATAAAAAATTCCAAAGAAGGGACTTGTCCCCCCTTTTTGGCACTTGGCGCAGACCTGCTAGAGGGAGGGAGGGAGGGAGCTTCGGGCAAGCCAGACCCTAAGCGGCGATAAAAATCGCAGCTTGGGGCTTGCCCGGTGCCAAGACTGAGAACCTAGGTTTTGCCGTCGGTCGGTCGGTCGGTCACATACGGGGCTTGCAGCGACTCGGGAAGTCTGCAAGCTTCTGCATTCATGGGTTCCTGTCCCCACCTCATCCCCGGTTGCAGCTTTCGCCATCTCGGTGACGCTTCGGATGAGTTCCCGCTGTAGCGTCTCTTGGTTTGCCCGTGCCAGCCGAGAGCCGTTGAGCAGTGAGGGTGACAAGTCCGAAGAAGCTGTACCACTGCAAAAGGCCGACGTTCAACACGGCAAAAGGTGACAGCGAGGGGGCCTGTGGTTAAAATGATGCGCATGGCGCGCTGAATAACCCTCGCTGGGTGCCCTTATTCACCGCCTAGAGGCGCTGCAAGAAAATTCCACTCCTCTTGCAGTGCCTCCGCATTAGCGGCGAGCCAATGCCCACATTATGGCGCAAGCCAAGCCCCCCACCAACAGTTAAAGCCACATCATCGCCAGATTGATGCTGTATCGGCGCGCCTAGCGTTATCAGCCAAGCCTGATTTTTCAAGGTTAACCCTTGTTTGGGGTAGTGACCCATAGCTGCAAAAAGCGCCATCTATTCGATCAGAATTCCGAGCTGGGATAGAGACAAAAAACGCCCCTCTCAGGGGCGCTCTGTGTGATCACATGAACTCTGATGCATCAATTTTCTGATGCTTAGGAAGAGGGCCATGCTTTTCAATGAAGGCATCAAGAGCTCGTTGATTGATCTTCAAAGACTTCACTGGACGGTACCAAGCATCAAACTTGGCGACCGTGTGCTGAAAGATGCCAGTCTCTACCAGCGCTTCAACCAGTTCATTGTTGGCCTGCATAGTGTTGCGGTATGGGGAGTCTTTCGACAGAAAGAACGTTCGCAACATTGGATCGAGCCCATTCAAAATTTGGCCGTGCTCAAACTTGTCCAGTGTTTGTGCTCGTTGAGCAATGGCGATGTTCTTGGTGCCAAGACGTTTGAGAAGATCCACAAGCTGAAGAACATCGAACTTGGCATTGGGCTCTGCATTCAAGAAGAAGACGTAGCGGCCATCGGCACTCAAGAGTCGTGATTTGGAATGGATCTCGATAGGCTCTTCTTGGCCCTCAACGAGGGCTTCGTAGAGTTTAATTGGGACGACGGCAAAGATGCGAGTGTTGTTTTCGTCGGCAATAAATTGAACAGATTGCATAGGCTCTTTCAGGTGGATAACGGTCTACGGCGAAAAGATCTGCGTAAAACACGAAGTTTACACTGTAATTTTCGAAATTCCAATATCCTTGAATGAAAAATGAAATTCTCGTTTTTTGGAGTCTTCTGGCGATAACTCCCGATAACGTTCCCTTATCGAGGGCAGAAAACGAGGGTGAAAACAAGCACCGTAGGCCACCAGCCACGACCCGGCTATCGCGCTGCAACCCGCATGGCCGCAGTGTGATGCGGAGGCACCGACTGGCACGTAATGATGTTCCAGACTACCCCCTACAACAGCAGGCACAGGAAAGCTGTTTAACGCTTTTTTAAGGGACGTTCGAGCCGCCGACGTTCCGCCCGGCTAAGAGTAGGAGCAACGGCC
>NZ_FOGD01000018.1 GCF_900111115.1 Giesbergeria anulus | reverse complement strand
AAGCCTTTTTCTTTCAGGCGCACGGCTTCTTCGACGGCGATTTCGTCAAAGGGGTTCATGCTCATTTTGACGTTGGCGATGTCTACGCCGGTGCCATCGCTTTTGACGCGCACTTTGACGTTGTAGTCCACCACGCGCTTGACGGGGACGATGATTTTCATGTCTCTGAATTCCTAGGTTGATGGGGATGGAAAGGAAAATTCAGTCCAGTTTGGCCCCAGAGAGCTTGACTACCCGCTCCCAGATCGGAGCATCATTTTGTATGACAGCGGCAAACTGCTCAGAGGTGTTGCCCACTGGAATAAAACCCATGGTTTGGATGCGCTGGCGGATCTCTGGCAGGGTAATGATGGCCCGAACCTCTGCCGTGACCTGTTGCAGCACATCGGTGGGTGTACGTGCCGGGGCGCTCATGCCCAGCCAGCCACTGATCCGAAAGATTTCGTCTTTGATGCCTTGCTCGATCAGGGTTGCTGCTTGGGGCAATGCCGCCATGCGTTGTTCGCCAGTGACGGCAAGCACCTTGACCCTGCCCGAGTCAATATGGGGTTTGGCCGCTTGCAAGCTGGCAAAGGCCATGTCAATTTGGCCTCCAGCCAAGTCCTGCATCATGGGGGCTTCGCCCTTGTAGGGAGCGTGAGTCATATCGGCAGCCAAGTTATGACTGATCCAGGCACAAGCTAGATGAGAGTACGAGCCGCTGCCCCAAGAACCGTAAGACAGTTTGCCCTTGTTGCGCGTAATGTGGCTCCATAGCTCGGTGGCATTGTTTACCTGCAGCTTGGGATTGACCAGCAAAGTGACCGGGGCCAGGGCAATCTGTGTCATCAGTGCCTGATCGCGCTGCGGGTGGTAGGGTAGCTTGCTGTACAAGAACTGATTAATCAGCATGGTGGTGCCCAGCGAAATCAGGAAGGTGTAGCCATCGGGTGCAGACTTGAGGGCAAAGTCTGTGCCGGTGACGCCACTGCCGCCAGCGCGGTTATCCACCAGCACGGGTTGGCCCATCCGTGTGGCCAGTTTTTCGCCGATAGAGCGGGCTACGATGTCGGTGGCCCCCCCAGAGTTAAAGGGAACAATCAGTTTGATGGGCTTGGTCGGGTAATCCGTCCGTGCCCAAGCTGGAGCACCCAGTAGGGCGCTGCCCGTTGCTAGGGCACCTACTTGTAGCCATTGGCGGCGCTGGATATGGAAGTGTTCCATTTTTTGTCTCCTTTGAGTTTTTCTGACGGGTGGTCTTGTGGCCTAGCCACAGATCGGGATGGCTGTCTTGGCGCAGCTTGCATACATCGGGTGATGGGTAAAGGCGAGAGGCGCGTTTGACTTCAGCGCAGCATGGCAGCCAGCCGCTCGGTGATGAGTGCGTGGGCTTGGGCCATGATGGCGTTTATCAGTTGCTCGACAGTGGGCACGTCGTGGATCAACCCTGCCACCATGCCGCAAGACCAAGCACCCGCCTCCATGTCGCCCTGCTGCATGATGCGTGGATAGACGCCTGCCACTTCAGGCAGGATGTCTTCAAACCGCAGGCTGGCTCCCAGTGCACGCTCTTTTGCGAGCAGGCGCTCTACCGCTGCGTTGTGCAATACGCGCTCGGTATTGCGCAGTGGGCGCATCACCAAGCGGGTGTCTAGCTCAGTGGCTGCCACGATGGCTTGTTTTACGTTCTCATGCACTGGCGCTTCTTGGGTGGCAATAAAGCGCGTGCCCATGTTGATGCCTTCGGCTCCCAAGGCCAGCGCCGCTACCAGTGAGCGGCCATCTGCCATGCCGCCAGAGGCCACAAACGGGATTTTTAGTTCCTGCGCAGCGCGCGGCAGCAAGATGAAGTTGGGCACATCATCCTCGCCGGGGTGGCCACCGCATTCAAAGCCGTCCACGCTGATGGCATCGCAGCCGATGGATTGGGCCTTGAGGGCATGGCGTACCGAGGTGCATTTGTGGATCACCTTAATGCCTGCCTCCTTGAGTACAGGCAGCCATTGCTGTGGGTTGTTGCCCGCCGTCTCCACCACTTTCACGCCGCCGTCGATGATTGCGCGGACATAACCCGGATAGTCGGGTGGCTGTACCGAGGGCAAAAAGGTGAGGTTGACGCCAAAGGGCTTGTCGGTCATGGCGCGGCAGCGCGCAATTTCTTGTGCCAGCAGTTTCGGGGTGCGTTGTGTCAGGCCGGTGATGATGCCCAGCCCCCCGGCGTTAGACACCGCTGCGGCCAACTCGGCCAGCCCGACATGGTGCATCCCCCCCTGAATGAGGGGGTGCTCGATGCCAAAAAGTTCAGTGATACGTGTTTGCATGGTGATGAACGGCCAAGGCGGGATCGTTGGATTTAGGCAAGGGGTGGTAGCGTCAACACCCCTTGGGCTTGTAGCGCTTGCAGTTGCTCTTCAGGCAGTTGCAACAGTTGTTGCAACACCTCGCGCGTGCCTTCGCCCAGCGTCGGTGGTGCTTGGCGCACGGGCAGGCGCTGGCCATCTAGGCGATACGGTGGTGCAAACACCGGGGTTGTACCTGCTACGGGGTGCGGCATATCGCGCAGCAGGCCGCTGCGGCGGGTGCGCTCACTGGTCAGGGCTTCGTGCAGGCCAACTACCTTGCCGCAGGGAATGCCCGCCGCCGTCAGGCGTTCGAGCAGCACATCGCGTTGGCCTGTGCGGATGATTTCTTTGAGCAGGGGCAGCAGTTCGCGTCGGTTCTGCGCCCGGTTCACGTTGGTAGCAAAACGGGGGTCTTCTACGATATCGGGCCGCAAAATGACTTGGCGGCAAAACTTTTCAAACTGGGCATTGGTGCCCACGGCAATGATGAGCGGCCCGTCTGCTGCGTCGTACATGCCATAGGGCACGATGGATGGGTGGGCGTTGCCGTAACGCTCTGGGTCGTGGCCCAGCTTGAGGGCGTCTAGCCCGTAGTAACCCGTGACGGTGATGCCACAGTCGTACAACGCCATCTCAATCAATCGGCCTTGGCCCGTGCGCTCGCGGCGAAACAATGCCGCCAGCACGGCTTGGGCGGCATACATACCGGTCATCAAGTCCACCACGGCTACGCCAAACTTTAAGGGGGGCTGGCTGGCTTCACCATTGAGGGCCATCAACCCAGCCTCGGCTTGGATGACCAAATCGTAGCCGGGGCGCTTGGCTTCGGGGCCGCTGCTGTCGTAGCCGCCCACGGCGCAATAAACCACGTCGGGTTTGATGGCCCGCAGTTGTTCGTAGCCCAAGCCCAGCTTTTCGGCACCGCCCGACTTGAAGTTATGGATCACTACATCGCACTGTGGCAGGAGGTCGTGGATGATTTTTAGCCCTTCGGGGCTTTGCAAATCGAGCGTGATAGACCGCTTGTTGCGGTTCATGCTGTTGTAGTAGGTGGTTTCGGTCTTGCCGATGCGCAGGCCCCAATCGCGGGTGTCGTCGCCGCGGCCCGGATGCTCTACCTTGATGACCTCGGCACCAAAATCGGCCAGTACCATGCCGCACATTGGGCCTGCAAAGACGCGCGACAGGTCTAGCACGCGCACGCCCTCCAGTGGAAAGTCCATATCGGTCATAACGGTTTGTCTCCTATAGGCCACCAGATCAATGCTGGCGTAACCGGGTGAAATCGGGGGGGCGTTTTTCGAGGAATGCCCCAATACCCTCAAACGACTCTGCGGTCGCTTGTGAATGCACCATGTACTGTGCTTCTAACTCTAGCTGTTGTGCCAAGGTGTTGTGTGGTGCTTGGCGGCACAGGTCTTTGATGCGGCCCATTGCCAGTTCGGGGCCAGTGGCAATTTGGCGGGCCAGCGCTAAGGCGTCGGCCAAGGCCTGACCGGGTTCGGCCAGTCGGTTGACTGGCCCCAGCGCGTGCAGGCGCTCGCCACTGAGGCGCTCGCCCGTCAGGCACAACTCAGTGAGCACTTGGCGCGACACAAACTCGGCCAAAAAAGCCGTCGCCCCGCCATCGGGGGTCAGGCCTACTTTCACATAGGCTACCGAAAACGCTGCATCACGGGCGGCCACCAGCATGTCGCAGGCCAGCGCCAGCGACAGCCCCGCCCCTGCCGCTGCACCTTCTACGGCGGCAATGATCGGTTTGGGGCAGTCGCGCACGGCCCGGATCAGGTCATGCAGCCCTTCGATCTTGGTGCGACGCTCCTCAATGGATGCTTGGCGGCGCGTAGCCAATTGGCGCAAATCCCCACCGGAGCAAAAATGTCCCCCCTCCCCCGTGAGGACGATGGCCCCCACAGTGGCATCTGCTGCTGCTTTGTGCAGTGCTGCTGTCAGGGCGGTGTAAAACGCGGGTGACAGGGCATTGCGGGCGGCCACATTGTTGTTGGACAGCACCAGTACGGTGCCATCATGGCGGGTCAACAGGGCCTGGCTCATGGTGCGCTCCGGTTCAGTGCGGTTGGCCCAAGGCTATGAAGCGGGCCAGATGGTGGTCTTCATCGCCCAACTGGTGGTCAATCATCACCAAGCGCTTGGCGTAGTGCGACAGCGGTAACTCCCAGGTCATACCGATGCCGCCATGCAGTTGGATGCTCTCTTCGGCCACCAAAGTGCCAATGCGGCCTAGGCTGTATTTGGCGGCAGACAAGGCCCGCTCGCGGGTGATGCGCTCGCCCGCGTCGATGGCGGCAGCGGCGTTAATCACGGCAGAACGTGCTTGTTCTACTTCCAGCAGCAGATCGGCCATACGGTGTTGCAGTGCCTGAAAGCTGCCAATCGGCTTGCCAAATTGCTTGCGCGTTTGCAGGTATTCGAGCGTGTTCTTTTTGGCCACATCCATTGCGCCCAAGGCCTCGGCGCACAGGGCCAAAATGCCGTAGCCCACAGCGCGTTCCAGTGTGGCAAAGCCTTGGCCTAGGTTGCCCAGTAGGGCATCCGCACAGACTTGCACGTTGTTCAAGGTGATTTCGGCGGCATGGCCGCCATCTATACGGCCATAACCCCGGTGTTCCAATCCCACGGCATTGCCCGGCAGCAAAAACAGCGAGATGCCTTCTTCGCTATCGACTGCACCGGAGGTGCGCGCCGACACCAGCAGCACATCGGCTTGGTCGCCAAACAGCACCATCGCCTTTTGCCCAGTCAGCACCCAGCCATCGCCCTGCGGTACGGCACGGGTGGCGACCCGGGCCAACTCGTAATGCGCGTCTGGTTCCTCGTGTGCCAGTGCCAAGAGCGTACCACCGTCGATCAGCTCGGCCAGACGCGCCTTTTGTGCCGCATTTCCGGCTGCCAGCAGTGCCTGCCCGACCATCAATGTGCCCAAAAAGGGTTCCACCACCAAGCCTTGGCCCAAGGCTTCAAACACCACGGCGATGTCAAAGCCAGCGCCGCCAAAGCCGCCTTCGGCCTCTGGGAACAGCGCACCAATCGCACCAAGGTCGGCAAATTGCTGCCACAGCGCCGGGCTGCGGCCCTGCGCACCGTAGGCGATGTGGTTGCGGCTCTCGATGCCGTATTGCTCCGCGATAAAACGGTTCAGGGTGTCCGCCAGCATACGGCGGTCTTCGGTGTGTTCAAAGTTCATCGCAACAGCCTCACAGTCCCAGAATCATCTTGGAGATGATGTTCTTTTGGATTTCATTGGAGCCGCCAAAGATCGACAGCTTGCGGTAGTTGAAGTAGTTGGCTGCCGCCGTAGCGGCTTCTGGTGGCCCCACGGGGGCATCGGCATCTGTGTACTGTGCTTCTTCGATAAAGGGCAGGGCATACGGCCCCATGGCACGGCGGATGAGCGACAGCAGTTCTTGGCGGATTTCGGTGCCCCGGATTTTGAGCATCGAGCTTTCGGCACCCGGCACACCGCCACCAGCCACGGCGGCAATCACGCGCAGATTGGTGGTTTTCATGTTTTCCAGATCAATCTCGACCTTGGCCATACGGGCGGCAAACTGCGGGTCTTGGGCCAGCGGCTTGCCGTTTTTGTGTACCTTGGCTGCAATCACCTTGAGTTTTTCCAGTGCGGCTACCGAAAAGCCCACGCCCGCAATACCGGTGCGCTCGTAGGTGAGCAGGTATTTGGCGTAAGTCCAGCCTTTGTTTTCTTCACCCACCAAGTTTTCGACCGGCACTTTCACATCGGTAAAGAAGACTTCATTGACTTCATGGTCGCCATCTAAGGTGCGGATGGGGCGTAGCTCGACGCCGGGGCTGTTCATATCGACCAGTAAAAAGCTGATGCTCTCTTGTGGGCGCGCCTCGCGGTCGGTGCGTACCAAACAGAAAATCATGTTGGCGTACTGGCCTTGGGTGGTCCAGGTTTTTTGACCATTGACGATGTAGTGCTCGCCCTCGCGCACCGCCGTGGTCTTGACCGAGGCCAAATCGGAACCGGCACCGGGTTCAGAATAGCCTTGGCACCACCAGTCCTGACCGCTGAGGATGCGCGGCAGCCAGTAGCGTTTTTGTGCTTCGTTACCAAATTTGATGAGCACCGGCCCCAGCATATTGACGCCAAAGGGCACGATGCGCGGGCCACCGGCCAATGCGCACTCGGTATCAAAGATGAACTTTTGCACCGCGCTCCAACCGGGGCCGCCGTACTGCTGGGGCCAGTGGTTGGCATACCAGCTCCTTGTGTTGAGGATGGCGTGCCATTCATCTTGGTCTTGTTTGCTCAGGCGCTGGCCTGCCTTGACCTTGTTGGCAATATGGGCAGGCAGTTTTTCATGCAGGAAGGTTTGCACCTCGGTGCGAAAGGCTTCCTCTTCGGGGGTGAAATTCAGATCCATGTTGTTTTTCTCAGAAAATTTCGAACAAGCCAGCCGCACCCATGCCACCAGCGATGCACATCGTGACCACGGCGTATTTGGCCTTGCGCCGCTGCCCTTCCAGAAGCACATGGCCCACTAGGCGTGCACCGGTCATGCCAAAGGGGTGGCCGATGGAGATCGCGCCGCCATTGACGTTTAAGCGCTCATCGGGGATACCCAGCCGCTGCTGGCAGTAGATGGATTGCGAGGCAAAGGCTTCATTGAGTTCCCATAGGTCAATGTCCTGCACCTTCAGGCCGTGGCGCTCTAGCAGCTTGGGCACGGCAAACACCGGGCCAATGCCCATTTCATCGGGTTCGCAACCGGCCAGTGCCATGCCCCGAAAAGCCCCTAGCGGCTGCAAACCTTGGCGCTCGGCTTCTTTGGCTTCCACCAGCACGCAGGCCGAGGCACCATCAGACAATTGCGAGGCATTGCCCGCCGTGATGAACTGGCCCGGCCCTTTGACGGGTGCGAGTTTGGCTAGGCTCTCGTAGGTGGTGCCAGCACGGTTGCAGTTGTCTGCGGTGGCGGTCACTTCGCGTTGGCTGACAGCGCCGGTGTCTTTGTCGGTCACGGCCGTCACGGTGGTGCAGGGCACGATCTCATCGGCAAAGCGGCCTGCGGCTTGCGCCTCGGCGGTTTTGCGTTGGCTCTCTACCGAAAAACGGTCTTGGGCTTCGCGGCTGATGCCATAGCGGTGCGCCACTACATCGGCGGTGTCGATCATGGCCATGTACAGGTCGGGTTTGTGCTCCAGCACCCAAGGGTCAATGCCAGTATCTAAGCCGGTGCCCTCGCTGCGGCGGATGCCCGAGATGCTCTCGACACCCCCGGCAATCATGGCCGTGGCACCGTTGACAACGATATGGCTGGCCGCCATGGCAATGGCTTGCAGGCCCGAGGCGCAAAAGCGGCTCACGGTGGCACCGGCAATACTGAGCGGCAAACCCGCCCGCACCACGCTGGCACGGGCCACATTGCGGCCCATGCGGCCATCGGGATAACCACAGCCTAGGATGGCATCCTCAATCAATGCAGGATCGAGACCCGCACGGTCTACGGCTGCCTTGACGGCGTAGGCCGCTAGGGTGGTACCGGGGGTGATGTTGAACTCGCCACGGTGCGACTTGGTCAGTGGTGTACGGGCGGTGGAGACAATGACGGCTTCACGCATGGGGCATCCTTTCTGAGCGCAGAAATATGAAAAGGCAGGCCAGCCGGGCTGGGTGTGGGTGGCGGGTGCTGACCCGTTTTTTATTCGCGGTGGTTCAGGCTGTCGAAGTCGACCCCTTGGGCGACCAAGGTTTCCAGCAGCGCTGCGGGCTTCCAGAACAGGGGGTCTTCTTGGGCAAATTCACGGATGTCAGCGAGCACTTGGTCTAGGCCTACCATGTCGGCGTATTTCATGGGGCCACCCCGAAAGCGTGGAAAGCCATAGCCCGACAAGAAGGTGACATCGACATCCAGTGGGCGCAATGCGATGCCTTCTTGCACTACCTTTGCGCCTTCGTTAATCATTGCGGCCATGTAGCGACGAATGATCTCGTCGGCAGAGAACTGGCGCGGGGTAATGCCTTTTCTGGCCCGCTCGGCATCGACGATAGCCAGTACCTCGGGGTCGGGCAGGCCTGCGCGTGCGCCTTCGGGGTACAGATAAAACCCCCGTCCTGTTTTTTGGCCAAACCAGCCACGCTCGCAAAGGCGGTCGCTAATTTCTACATAACGGGCTTGGGGGTTGCGGGTGGGGGCGCGGCGCTTGCGGGCGGCCCAGCCAATGTCGCCCCCGGCCAAGTCCACCACTTGGAATAGCCCCATCGGATAGCCAAAAGTGCGCAACGCTTCGTCAATCTGATAGGGACTGGCACCATCTTCCATCAGGTAGTCGGCGGCCTGTCGGTACACCGCCATGATGCGGTTGCCGATAAAGCCATCGCACACCCCGGCGCGTACTGGGGTTTTTTTCATCTTTTGAGCCAGTGCAAAAGCGGTGGCTACCACATCGGCCTGAGCCTTAGAGGGCACTACGATCTCCAGCAGCTTCATGATATTGGCTGGGCTAAAGAAGTGCAGACCGACCACATCTTGTGGGCGCTGGGTGGCAGCGGCGATGGCGTCAATATCCAGATACGAGGTGTTGGTGGCCAGCACAGCACCAGGTTTACAAACGCGGTCTAGTTCTTTAAATACGGCTTTTTTTACTTCCAAGTCTTCAAATACCGCTTCAATCACCAGATCGACGTCGTGGAGGTCATCGTAAGAGGTGCTGGGCTGGTAGCGCGCCATGATGGTGGCTTTGGCCTGCGCCGTCAGGCGGCCTTTGGCGATCAAACCGTCATAGACCTTTTCGATATGGGCTTGGCCACGGGCGATGGATTCGGCATCGCGCTCGATCATCGTTACTTGCAGGCCCGCATCCAGCGCGGCCACGGTGATACCAGCACCCATCGTGCCACCGCCAATCACGGCAATATGGGCAAAAGGGCGTGGTGCAGCGGCTTTGGCTTCGGGCACTTTGGCTACTTCGCGTTCGGCAAAAAAGGCGTGGATCAAGCCTGCGCGTTGTGGGCTGTCTAGGCATTGCAGGAACAGGGCGCGCTCTTGCTTTAGGCCCTCATCAAAGGGCAAATCGATAGCCCCTTGAATGGCCTCTAGGATTTTCAGTGGTGAGAACAAGCCGCGTGCCTTTTTAGCGGTCTCAGCCTTGAGCACCTTCAGCGCCGCTTGGCTGGCGGCCTGGTTGATGAGTGCTCCGGCATCGCGGCTGCGGCGCACCGGGGCTTTTTGCGCCAGCAGGGCATTGGCATAGGCCAAGCCAGCGGTGAGCACCTCTGGGCCTTCATCGAGCTGATCCAGCAGACCGACCTGCAAAGCCTCTTTGGCTCCCATATGGCGGCCCGTGAGCATCAATTCGGCAGCAGCTTGCACGCCAATCAGGCGCGGCGTGCGTTGCGTACCACCGGCACCGGGCAGCAAGCCCAAATTGACTTCAGGCAGCCCCAGCTTGGCGGCGGGCAGGCCCAAGCGGTAATGGGCGGCCAAGGCCACTTCCAGACCACCGCCCAGTGCTGCGCCGTGCAGTGCGGCAATCACCAGCTTAGGGCTGGCCTCAATGCGGTTGCAGACATCGGGCAGCAACGGGGCTTGGGGCGGTTTGCCAAATTCGCGAATATCGGCACCGGCAATAAACGTCTTGCCCTCCCCCAACAACAGGATGGCATCTACTGATGCATCCTGTTCAGCTTGCTCAATGGCCGCCCACAGCCCTTGGCGTACGGCCACGCCCAAAGCATTGACGGGCGGGTTGTCAATGGTCACGACCAGCACACGGCCTTCGCGGGCAGTGGTCACAACGCAAGTGGCGATAGCAGTGCCCATGCGGGTGTCTCCTGTATTGATGTTCTAAGGCTTGATTGTTGATGCGCGAAGCAGTCTTGACAATCCCAACATTCATTGACAGACTGTCAAAAATTATTTGACAATCAAAATGATGGATTTGGCCTCTCTTACCCTGTTGGTGGACATCATTGATGCGGGGAACCTCAGCCAAGCGGCGCGCAAGCTCAAAATGACGCGGGCCAACGTGAGTTACCACCTGCACCAATTAGAAAAATCGGTGGGCGTGCAACTGGTGCGGCGCACCACCCGCCGCGTCGAGCCAACCGAGTTGGGCCTGCGCCTGTATGCGCATGGCCGCAGCATCCACAACGAGCTGCTGGCGGCGCGGGAAACCATCACCACCTTGGGTCAAGGGCTGCAAGGGCGCGTCGGTCTGAGCGTACCCAGTGGTTACGGGCAGATGGTGGTATCCGACTGGCTGATCGACTTCAAGCGCCTGTACCCTGGCATCGTGCTCGATGTGCGGTTTGAAAACCGCGTCGATGATCTCATCCGCGATGAAGTCGATATTGCCATGCGCGTCTTGCCCGAGCCGCCCGATGCGCTGGTGGCGCGTGATTTGGGGCAGGTGCGTTATTTGGCCTGTGCCTCGCAGGGCTTTGCCCAGCAGCATGGCCTGCCCACTACCCTAGAGCAATTGCGCACCATGCCCTTGATTACCTCGGCGGTGGTCGGGCGTCAGTTGCGCCTGCGCGCCTACCGGGGCGGCACACGCGAAGAAGTGACGCTAGAGCCGACGCTGATTTCGGAGCATTTTCCGTTTCTGCACCAAGGCATTTTGGCCGGGCTGGGCATTGGGCTGGTGCCCGACTATGTGGTGCAAGACCAAATTACCACTGGCGAGGTGCTGACCATGCTGGACGATTACCGACTGAGTATTTTTGGCACTCGGATGTACCTGCTCACTATGCCGAACCGGCACCAAACCCGTGCTGTGCGTACCTGCATTGACTTCTTGCTGGGCCGGGCTTTGCCCGCCCCTTAACGCACAATAGCGTTACCTTTTCAATGGAATTTCTCTTATGTGCGGCATCGTCGGCGCGGTTTCTTTGCGCAACATCGTTCCTGTGCTGGTGCAGGGCCTGCAACGGTTGGAGTATCGGGGTTACGACTCCTGCGGTGTGGCGGTACACACCGCCAGTTTGGGCGTGGCCTCTGGAGGCGGCTTGCAGCGTGCGCGCAGCACGGCGCGGGTGGCCGAGTTGCTCGAGCAGGTGCAGCGCGTGCCAGTGCAAGGCGCGACTGGCATCGCCCATACCCGCTGGGCCACGCATGGGGCTCCGGTGCAGAGCAATGCCCACCCGCATTTCAGCTATGGCCCCAAGGTAGATGCCAGCAGCAACCCTGATGCGGTGGGCCGAGTAGCTCTGGTACACAACGGCATTATTGAAAACCACGAGCCGCTGCGCGCCGCCTTGCAGGCACAGGGCTACATCTTTGCCAGCCAAACCGATACCGAAGTCATTGCCCACCTGATTGACAGCCTGTATACGGGCGATTTGTTGACCGCTGTGCAAGCAGCTATCGCGCAATTGCACGGTGCCTTTGCTATTGCCGTGTTGCACCACGATGAGCCACACCGTGTGGTGGCTGCCCGTGCTGGCTCCCCTTTGGTGTTGGGGGTGTGTCAAGACGGGCAAGAGCATTTTGTGGCCAGCGATGCGATGGCCTTGGCGGGCGTGACCGATCAGATCATCTATTTGCAAGAGGGCGATGTGGTCGATTTGCAATTGGGCCGCTACTGCATCACCAGCCGCGAGGGCCTGCTGCTGACGCAAGAGCAACGCCCGGTGCGTACCGTCCATGCCCACAGCGGGGCCGCAGAGTTGGGGCCGTACCGCCACTACATGCAAAAAGAAATTTTTGAGCAGCCCCGTGCTATTGCCGATACCTTAGATGGCATCAACGCCATCGTGCCCGCGCTGTTTGGCCCCGATGCGGCGCAGGTGTTTACGCAGATTGACTCGGTGCTGATTTTGGCCTGTGGTACCAGTTACTACAGCGGTTGCACGGCCAAATACTGGCTCGAATCCATCGCCCGCATCCCCACCCAAGTGGAGGTAGCCAGCGAGTACCGCTACCGCGACTCGGTGCCCAATCCGCGCCAGTTGATCGTCACCATCAGCCAGTCTGGGGAGACCGCCGACACGCTGGCCGCGCTGCGCCACGCCCAAAGCCTAGGCCACGCGCACACCCTGACTATCTGCAACGTCGCTACCAGCGCCATGGTGCGCGAGTGTGCCTTGGCCTATATCACCCGTGCCGGGGTAGAAATTGGCGTAGCCAGCACCAAGGCGTTTACGACGCAACTGGCGGGGTTGTTCTTGCTCACTTTGGTACTGGCCCAAACCCAAGGCCGCCTCAGTGCTGAGCAAGAGGCCGCGCATCTGCAAGCCATGCGCCACTTGCCAGTGGCTTTGCAAGCCGTGCTGGCGCTAGAGCCACAACTGATGGGTTGGGCCGAAGACTTTGCCCGCATGGAAAACGCGCTGTTTCTGGGCCGGGGCTTGCACTACCCGATTGCGATGGAGGGGGCGCTCAAGCTCAAAGAGATCAGCTATATCCACGCCGAAGCCTATCCGGCGGGTGAACTCAAGCACGGCCCGCTGGCGCTGGTCACCAGTGCCATGCCCGTGGTCACAGTAGCGCCCAATGATGCGCTGCTAGAAAAGCTCAAAAGCAATATGCAAGAAGTGCGTGCGCGCGGCGGGGTGCTCTATGTGCTGGCCGATGCCGACACCCGCATTGAAAGCAGTGAGGGCATCCACGTGATCCGTATGCCTGAGCATTACGGTGCCTTGTCGCCTATCTTGCACGTGGTGCCGCTGCAACTGTTGGCTTATCACACCGCCTGCGCCCGTGGTACCGATGTGGACAAGCCGCGCAACTTGGCCAAGAGTGTGACGGTGGAGTAAACACGCCCGTGGCAGAGCCGGGCCGGTAAAATTGCCCCCCTGTACCCGGTTCGGTGCGCGCCTTGAGCGCCGACCGGCCATCCCCATTTGCCCCTGTGGCGGCTGCGCACTGCCTGCCGCTGCCTCTCCTTTCTGGAATATCCCCTCGTGTCTTACGCTCCCGAAACCCGGCGACGCCGCACTTTTGCCATCATTTCTCACCCGGATGCGGGTAAAACCACGCTGACTGAAAAGCTGTTGCTGTTTTCGGGCGCGATTCAGATTGCTGGGGCCGTCAAGGGCCGCAAAGCCAGCCGCCATGCCACCTCCGACTGGATGGAAATCGAAAAGCAGCGCGGTATCTCGGTGGCCTCGTCGGTGATGCAGATGCTCTACCGTGAGCACGTGATTAACCTGCTCGATACCCCCGGCCACAAAGACTTTTCTGAAGACACCTACCGTGTGCTGACGGCGGTGGATTCGGCGCTGATGGTGATTGACGCTGCCAACGGGGTGGAATCGCAAACCCGCCGCCTGATTGAGGTCTGCCGCCAGCGCGACACGCCCATCATCACCTTCGTCAACAAGATGGACCGTGAGGTGCGCGACCCGCTGGACATCATGGACGAAGTCGAGCGCGAATTGGGTATGCCTTGCTGCCCTATGACGTGGCCGGTGGGTCAAGGCAAGCGCTTTGGCGGCATCATCAACCTGCGCAACCAAACCATGACGGTGTTTGAGTCGGGCAGTGAGCGCCGTCCGCAAGACTTTGAAGCTATCCCCCTGACCGAGGTAGACACCCTGCGCGCCCGTTTTGGCAGCGAATTTGACGCCGCGATGGAGAGCATGGAGCTGGCCGTGGGTGCTTCGCCCACATGGGATCACGAGGCGTTTTTGGCGGGCAAGCTCACGCCGGTGTTTTTTGGCTCCGGCGTCAATAACTTTGGCGTCATGGAAGTGCTGGATGCGCTGGTCGATATGGCTCCTTCGCCCGGCCCGCGCGTCAGTACCTTGCAGGTGAACAAGCAGCCGGTGGTCAAGAACATTCAGCCGGAGGACGAGGGTTTTTCTGGCGTGGTGTTCAAGGTGCAGGCCAATATGGATGCCAACCACCGCGACCGCATTGCTTTTGTGCGTGTAGCCTCAGGGCGCTACCAGCCGGGCATGAAGCTGCGCGTGCAGCGCACCGCCAAAGAGTTGCGCCCTACCAGCGTGGTCACTTTTATGAGCCAGCGCCGTGAGGCGGTAGAAGAAGCCTATGCGGGCGACATCATTGGCTTTACCACCCACGGTGGTGTGCAACTGGGTGACACCATCACCGATGGCGCGAGTTTGCAATTTACTGGCCTGCCTTTCTTTGCGCCAGAAATGTTCATGACCGTGGTGCTTAAAAACCCGCTGCGCACCAAGCAGTTGCAGCAAGGGTTGGCGCAATTGGGCGAAGAAGGCGCGATTCAAGTCTTTAAGCCCGACACCGGCGGCAATATGTTGCTGGGGGCGATTGGTCAGTTGCAGTTTGAAGTGGTGCAGCACCGCCTGAAGGCTGAATATGACTGCGATGTGCGGTTAGAGAGCTGCCAGTACACCGGCGCACGTTGGATTACGGCAGACAGCCCAGCAGATCTGCGCGCCTTTACCGACGCCTACCCGATGCGCTTGGCCCACGATGCCGCCGATACGCTGGCTTACCTGTGTACCAGTCCCTACGATGTACGTTTGGCGCAAGAGCGCTTTCCCAAAATCCACTTCCACCCGCTGCGCGAGCACGCGGGCTTGAGTTTGGGCCGCGCCGGTTAAATCCGTATGCCGACCAGCGTCCGCCCTTGGCTGCGCACAGTGGCTGGTGTGGTGCTGGCGCTGGCCGCCGGTGCTATGCCGGGGGCGGCTTGGGCCTTGCCCAGCTTTGAGCAGGTGCGCCAAGGGTTTCGGCCTTCTGAAACCCTGCTGCTATCGCGGGAGGGCGAAGTGCTGCAACGGCTGCGCACCGATGCCACGGTGCGCCGGGGCCAATGGCTGGCGCTGTCCGATGTCTCCCCAGCCTTGCGCACTGCGCTGGTGTTGTCCGAAGACCGACGCTTTTATGAGCACAGCGGTGTCGATTGGCAGGCGGTATCGGCGGCGGTTTGGGGCAACCTGTGGCACCGGCGTACCCGTGGTGCCAGCACCATCACCATGCAACTGGCCGGGCTGCTCGAGGCCGACGGCCAGCAAGGCGCAGGCCGCAGAACCGTAACCGAAAAGCTCAGTCAGAGCGTGGCAGCCCAAGTGCTCGAGCGGCGCTGGCGCAAAGACCAAATTTTGGAGGCTTACCTCAATCTGGTGCCCTTCCGGGGCGAGGTGGTGGGTATTGATGCCTTGAGCCGTACCCTGTTTGGTAAGGCAGCGCATGGCTTGGATGAGCGTGAGGCGGCTATTGCCGCAGCGCTGGTGCGTGCGCCCAACGCCAAACCGGCACTGGTGGCGCAGCGCGCCTGTGGCGTCTGGCAGGCCATGCGGGCGAGCAGCCAGCCCAAAACGGCTCTCGATCAAGATTGCATGGGCTTAGAGCTGCTGGCCAGCGCCAGCCTGCCACGGCGCAGTTGGGCTGCCAGTGAGGGCATTGCGCCGCACTTTGCCCGGCGCGCCCTTACCCAAGCGGCCAGCACCGGCCCGCTGCCCGCCCAGCTACCTTCTACCCTGCGCGGCCCCTTGCAGCGCTTTGCCGTGCAAACCCTGACGCAGCAACTGCGCGAATTGCAGGGCCGCAATGTGGAAGACGGGGCCATCGTCGTGCTAGACAACGCCAGCGGGCAGGTGCTGGCGTGGGTAGGTTCTTCGGGCCAATTGAGCCAAGCAGCAGAGGTGGATGGCGTGCTGGCGCAGCGCCAACCCGGCTCGACGCTCAAACCGTTTTTGTATGCGCAGGCCATTGCCCAGCGGCGGCTGACGGCGGCCTCGCTGATTGAGGATTCTCCAGCGCATATCCCCACGGCCAGTGGCCTGTATATCCCGCAAAACTACGACCGCCAGTTTAAGGGCTGGGTGTCGGTACGCACGGCGCTGGCGGCCTCGCTCAATGTGCCTGCGGTGCGCACGCTGGTGATGGTATCGCCCGATGCCTTTTTTACCCAATTGCAGGCAGTAGGCTTGCCACTGCGCGAGAGCGGCGGCTATTTTGGCTACAGTTTGGCCTTGGGCAGCAGTGAAGTTGCGTTATTGCACTTGAGCAATGCCTTTCGCACGCTGGCCAATGGCGGGCGCTTTAGCCCGGTGGCTCCGGCTTTGCTGTCTGCACAGCCCAAGGCCCCGGTATGGCAGCAGGCGTTGGATGCCAAAGCGGCGTTTATCGTCGGCGATATCTTGTCGGACAACAATGCCCGCGCCCGCACCTTTGGCACCGATAGCGTGTTGGCAACGCGGTTTTGGAGCGCCGTGAAAACCGGCACCAGCAAGGATATGCGCGACAACTGGGCGGTGGGCTGGTCAGAGCGCTACACCGTGGGCGTGTGGGTGGGCAATGCCAGCGGCGCAGCGATGCACGATGTCAGTGGCAGCAGTGGCGCAGCACCGATTTGGGCAGCCGTTATGGGCTATTTGCACCAGCGCCAGCCCAGTGCGGCCCCTGTGCCTCCGGCGGGCTTGGTGCGTGTGCCAGTGCAGTTTGGCCCAGTGGCAACCCCCCTAGAGGCAGCCCGGCCAGAATGGTTTGTGGCGGGCACGCAGCAGCCGCTGTTTGCGGTGGATACCGGGGCTGGGTCAGCCTATGCCAGCGCGGCGGCATTACAAGACCAAGCCATCCGCATCACCAGCCCAGTAGCGGGCACCATCTTGGCGCTAGACCCAGATATTCCGCCCACCCACCAACGCTTGCAGCTTACCGCCTCCGAAGCTGGCAAAAATGCTGCCCAACTGCGCTGGCGCTTAGACGACAAACCGCTGGGCCAAGGCCCCCATCTGAGTTGGATGCCTTGGCCGGGGCGGCACCGTATCACCCTGACCGATGCCCGTGGCACGGTATTGGATGAAGTGCGCCTAGAGGTGCGTGGTGCCGGGATACGCGCCAATGCCACCCCGCCTGCCGCCCAACGCGGGCGCTGAGGCGTTCTGCTGGTTAGCAGGCGTAAGAGCTAGACTCTCGCGCCCGCAACGTGCGACTGAGCAAAATCACCGGCACCAAGCCCACCGCCACCAACGCCAGTGATGGCAGGGCTGCCTCGCCCAAACGCTCATCGCGGGCCAGTTGGTAGGCCACCACGGCCAAGGTGTCGCTGTTAAAGGGGCGCAGCACCATCGTGGCGGGTAATTCTTTCATTACATCGACAAACACCAGCAGCGCTGCGGCGGCGGTGGAGCGTTGCAACAGCGGCCAATGCACTTGCAGTAGCAGTCGAGGGCTTCCAGCGCCTAGCATCCGCGCTGAATCATCCAAGCTGGGCGGAATACGCGCATAGCCACTTTGTACTGACTGCAAGGCCACCGCGCAAAAGCGCACCAGATAAGCCCACACAATGCCCACGGCAGTGGTGGTGAGCACTGCACCCAAGCCCAAGCTGGGCCAGGCCGCCTGCAACCAGCCCACCGGCAGCAACAGCCCGACCACCACCACGGCCCCCGGCACGGCATAGCCTAGACTGGCCAGTTGCACCACGCCACGGGTGAGCGCATCGGGGCGACGGCGCACGGCAAATGCCAAGGCCAGCGCCACGGCTACCGCCAGCCCGGCAGTGATGCCACCCAAGCGTACACTGTTCCAAGCCCACTCTAAAAAGCGCTCCCACGGCAGCACCGACCAATCCGAGGCCAAAGGCCGCAGCATAAAGGCCACTGGCGCAAAAAATCCCATCAGCACCGGCACGGCACAAATCACCCAAGCCAGCACCAAGGATGCCCCACGCAGTGCCACGGGCTGGGCTTCGGCAGAACCGGCCCGCCCGACGCCCTTGGCGGTAAAGCGCATCCGCTGTTGGGCGCGGTGCTCTAGCCACAGCAGCAGCAACACCATCGCCAGTAGCATGGTGGCTAATTGGGCCGCCGCCAAGCGGTTGTCTAAGGACAACCATGCTTTGATGATGCCGGTGGTAAAGGTTTGGATGCCAAAGTAGCTGGTCACGCCAAAATCGGCCAAGGTTTCCATCAGCACTAAGGCCACCCCGGCGGCCACTGCTGGGCGGGCTAGTGGCAGGGCGATGGTGGCAATGCGCCGGGGCAACGGTGCGCCCAGCAGACGCGCCGCTTCCATCAGGTGCGCTGCCCGCTCGCTCAGGGCAGTGCGGGCCAGCAGATACACATACGGGTATAGCGCAAAAATAAACACCCAAATCGCGCCCCAGACGCTGCGCACCTCCGGCAGCAAGCGCCCTTCTAGTGCAAAGCTCTCGCGCAGCCAAACCTGCAACGGGCCGCTAAACTGCAAAAAGTCGGTATAGGCGTAGGCAGTCACGTAGGCGGGCATGGCCAGCGGCAGCAGCAGCAGCCACTCCCACTGCCGCCGCCCCGGAAACTCAAACAGCGTCACGGTGGCGGCGGTGGCGGTACCCACCACCGCCGCACCGATACCCACCCACAGGGCTAACCAAGCCGTGGTGCCTACATAGCCGGGCAAGACGGTGGTGGTCATGTCGCGCAGCACGGCCACACTGGCACTCGCTTGACTGCCCCAAGGCCACCAAGCGGCCAGCAGGGCCAGCACCGGCAAGGCCAGCCAAACGGCCAACACCAGCAAAGGAAAAGAACGCAGCGAGGCCATAAAACGGTGCAAGGTAGAACCCCGTGGAAAATCGGCCATAGGCCCAAGGCCCCTGCCGCAATGCAAATGCGAATTTTAAGCATTTGGCCCGCCTACAATCGACGCCATGTTTTTGGCCCTCTCTCAACTTCAGGTGCGCTATGGTGCGCAGACCGTCGCCGCCGTGCGTGATGTCACGTTGGGCCTGCGCGCCGGTGATATTGGCGTGCTGATTGGCCCGTCTGGTTGCGGCAAAACCACCTTGCTGCGTGCCGTGGCGGGGCTGGAGCCGGTCAGTGCGGGCAGTATCCATCTCAACCGCCAACTGGTGGGCAGCCCCGAATGCAGCTTGCCCCCAGAGCAGCGCCGCATGGGCATGGTGTTTCAAGACTATGCGCTGTTTCCGCACCTGAGCGTGGGCCGCAATATCGCCTTTGGCATCCATGCGCTGCCACGCGCCGAGCAAGCAGCGCGGGTGAAAGAAGTGCTGCAACTGGTGGGCTTAGAAGGCAGTGAGCAGCGCTTCCCGCACGAGCTGTCGGGCGGGCAGCAGCAGCGCGTGGCCTTGGCCCGTGCCTTAGCACCCCGGCCCCAGCTCATGCTGCTGGACGAGCCGTTTTCTAATTTAGATGTAGAGCTGCGTGAGCGTTTGGCCCACGAGGTGCGCGGAATCCTCAAAGAGGCCGGGGCCACGGCCTTGTTTGTGACCCACGACCAATTGGAAGCCTTTGCCATTGGCGATGTGATCGGTGTCATGCAGCAAGGCCAGCTCCACCAGTGGGATGATGCCTACACCCTCTACCACCGCCCAGCCACCCGTTTTGTGGCCGACTTTATCGGGCATGGCGTTTTCATTCCGGCCACGCTAGAGCAGCAAGCTAGCGGCGTGGTGGTGCATACCCCACTGGGCGATTTAGCCAACCTGACGGAATGCCCCTTGCCATCGAACTACCCCAGCGGCCAATGTGATGTGCTGCTGCGCGCCGACGATATCGTGCACGACAGTCAAGCCCTGACCCAAGCGCAGTTGGTGCGCAAGGCGTTTCGTGGCGCTGAGTTTTTGTACACCCTGCGCTTAAAAAGCGGCCAGAGCGTGCTGGCCCACGTGCCCAGCCACTACAACCATGCGGTGGGGGAATGGATAGGTATCCGCGCCCAAGCCGACCATGTGGTGACTTTTGCGCGGCAGGATTAAAGCGGTTTAGCCGCGCTCAAACGCCACTTGACCGCCCACCAGCGTATAGCGCACCCGCCCGGGCAGCTCGTAGCCACCAAATGGGGTGTGCTTGCCTTGGCTGCGCAAGGCGCTGCCTTGCACCGTCCAAGCGTCTTCGGCATCGACGATACAAACATCGCCCACGCCACCCTCGATCAACTGGCCAACGCTGGCCTGCAAAGTGCCCAAGGCATGGCCCAGCACGCGGGCCGGTTCATTGGTGACTACGGCCAGCGCCCGCGCCAAGGGCACGCCGCTATCGCGTGACCACTTCAGTGCCACACTGAGCAGCAGCTCTAACCCGGTAGCGCCGGGTTCAGCCTCGGCAAAGGGCAGGGTTTTGGCGTCTTCGTCCACCGGGTTGTGGTCAGACACCAGTGCGTCGATGGTGCCATCGAGCAGCGCGGCTTGCAGTGCATCGCGGTCGCGCTGTTGGCGCAGTGGGGGCGACAAGCGGGCGCGGCTGTCAAAAAAGCCGATATCGTGGTCGGTCAGGTGCAGTGAGTTGATGCTGACATCGCAAGTCACGCGCAGGCCCTCGGACTTGGCACGGCGCACCAACTCCACCCCCGCAGCACTGCTGATACGGCACAAATGCACACGCGCCCCGGTGCTTTTGAGCAGTTCAAAAATGGTGTGCAGGGCAATGGTTTCTGCCGCCACCGGGACGCCCGACAGCCCCAAGCGTGTTGCCAGCGGCCCACTGGCAGCGACCCCCTTACCCAAGTGCATCTCTTGCGGGCGCAGCCAGACGGTATAGCCAAAGGTATCGGCATATTGCAGCGCCCGTTGCAGCACTTGGGTGCTGGCTAGCGGCACCTCAGCCTGACCAAAACCGATACAACCGGCCTCGGTCAGTTCGGCCATTTCGGTTAGCACTTCACCGGCCAGATTGCGCGTGAGCGCGCCTTGTGGGAACAGCCGGGCTTGGTGCAGCTTTTCGGCACGGAACTTGAGCATGGCTACCAGCCCCGGCTCGTCGAGCACCGGGTCGGTGTCGGGCGGGCAGACCAAGCTGGTCACGCCCCCGGCCACGGCGGCGGCCATCTCGGATTCCAACATCCCGGCATGTTCTTGGCCGGGTTCGCGCAGGCGCGCTGCCAAATCGACCAAACCGGGCAGCACGATGCAGCCGCTGGCATCCAGCACGCGGTGCGGGGCAAAATCAGGGGCTACCTTGCCCACGCCAATGATGCGCCCAGCAGCAATCGCGATGTCGCAGTGTTTATCTAGGCCGCTGGCGGGGTCGATCACGCGGCCATTTTGGATCAGTATCTTCATCATCATTTCCTCAAGCGTCGTTGCCCGCCACAATGGACATCACCGCCATACGCACAGCAATACCAAACGTGACCTGCGGCAAGATCACGCTTTGTGGCCCATCGACCACCGCCGAGTCAATTTCTACCCCTCGGTTGATCGGGCCGGGGTGCATCACGATGGCGTCGGGTTTGGCCAGGCGCAGCTTGTCGGGGGTCAGGCCAAAGCTCTTGAAATACTCTTGGCTCGATGGCAGCAGCGCGCCGCTCATGCGCTCGTTTTGCAAACGCAGCGTGATAATCACATCGGCATCTTTGATGCCCTCTTCGAGGGTGTGGCACACGCGCACCCCCATGTGCGATAAGTCGCTGGGCACCAAAGTGCGTGGCCCGACCACGCGCACCTCGGCAGCACCCAGCGTCGTTAAGGCGTGGATGTCCGAGCGCGCCACGCGCGAGTGCAGCACATCGCCCACGATGGCAACGGTCAGGTTGCTAAAGTCTTTTTTGTAGTGCCGGATAGTGTACATATCCAGCAAGCCTTGGGTGGGGTGGGCGTGGCGGCCATCACCGGCATTGACCACATGCACATGGGGCGCTACGTGCTGGGCGATCAAATAAGGCGCGCCCGATTCGCTGTGGCGCACGACAAAAATATCGGCGGCCATGGCCGAGAGGTTGTCGATGGTGTCGAGCAGGGTTTCGCCTTTGGCGGTGGAACTGCGTGCGATATCCAAATTGAACACATCGGCGCTCAGGCGCTTGGCGGCAATCTCAAAGGTGGTGCGGGTGCGCGTGCTGTTTTCAAAAAACAGGTTGAACACGCTTTTGCCGCGCAGCAGCGGCACCTTTTTGACCTCGCGGTCATTGACTGACACGAAGTTGGCAGCGGTATCGAGGATATGCGTGAGAATATCGCGCGGCAAGCCTTCAATGGAGAGCAGATGCATCAGCTCGCCGTGGCGATTGAGTTGGGGATGGCGCTTGTGCAGCACGGCTCAGACCTCTTGAACGTGGAAATGAAAACTGCCGCTGTCGGTTCGCGCCAGCGCCAGTGATTGGGTTGGGGACAGGGCGACTTTGGCAGCGGCAAAATCGGCTTGGATGGGCAACTCGCGCCCGTTGCGCTCGACCAGCACCGCCAGACGCACCCGTGCTGGGCGGCCATAGTCGTACAGCTCATTGAGTACGGCGCGCACCGTGCGGCCCGTGTGCAGCACATCATCGAGCACCAAAATATCGGCCCCATTGACATCAAAAGCCAGTTGCGTTTGGGCACTGCTGGCCATGCCGCGCTGGGCAAAATCATCGCGGTGCAGGGCTGATGACAGCACGCCCACGCTGCCATCCAAGCCCAAATCGGCTTGCAGGCGCTGCGCCAGCCAGACACCGCCCGACGCTATACCCACCAAGCGGGTGTGCGCCTCACACAGCGTACGCACGCCGCGCAACAATTCGGCGTACAGGGCTTCAGCATCAAGCAGCAGGCTGCCGGTAGTGGCAGCGGAAGGAGGAGTAGTCATCAAGCAAGGCTCCGGAAAAATTGTTCCAAGATGATGCAGGCCGAGGCGGCATCGGCATCGCGGGCACCGCTGCTATGGGCTTCGGTGGTGCTGTAGCGTTCATCCACCTCAAACACTGGCAGGCCAAAGCGGCCACGCAACTGGCGGCCAAACTTGAGGGCGCGGGCGGTGTTGTCGTGGCTGGCACCGTCGGGGTAGTAGGGCACACCCAGCACCAGCGCATCGGGCTGCCATTCGGCAATGCGCTGCGCCACTTGGGCAAAGCGGGCATCGCCTTCGGCGCGGATGGTGGCTTGTGGTGTGGCGCTGCCCAACAGGCGGTTGCCTACCGCCACCCCAGTGCGCTTGAGGCCCAAATCCAAGGCCAAAAAGGTCTGTAGTTGCGCCGGTACAGACACTGCTGGGGTGCTCATGCGTGCCCCGCAGTCGGTGCCAATTGCCAAGCCTCTAGGCCCAGCAGTCGCAGGGCTTGGTCGTAGCGCTGCTCTATGGGCGTGTCAAAAATAACGGATAGATCGGCCTCTACCGTGAGCCAACTGTTTTGTGCCAGTTCAGACTCTAACTGGCCTTCGGCCCACGCTGAGTAGCCCAGTGCCACCAGCACCCGGCGCGGCCCGGCACCGTTGGACAGAGCTTCGAGCACATCGCGCGAGGTGGTCATGTCTAGCGGGCCAGCGGCGATATGCAAGGTGGAGGCGTAGGCGGACTCGGTATTGGGCGGGTCGGTTTGGCGCATCGGGTCGTGCAGCACAAAGCCTCGGTCGGTGTTCACCGGCCCCCCCAGAAACACGGGCGCTTGTGCCAAGTCTGGGCGCTGCAAGTCCAAGTCGATCTTGTCAAACAGCCCTTGCAGGTACAGATCGGTAGGTTTGTTGATGAGCAGGCCCAAGGCACCACGCTCGCTGTGTTCGCACAGATAGACCACGCTGCGGGCAAAAGCCGGATCGTCCAGTCCGGGCATGGCAATCAAAAAATGGTGCGTCAGGTTGGTAGGCGCAAAATCGGTGGACATATACCTCTGATTTTAACGGTGAACATGCCTACCCCCTACGCTGTTGGCTTGGTCTGGTTGCGCCGCGATTTGCGTGCGCAAGACCACCCCGCCCTGCACCAAGCGCTGCGCCAGTGTGCGCAGGTGCATTGCGTTTTTGTGTTTGATAGCGATATTTTGGATGCTCTGCCCCGTGCTGACCGCCGGGTGGAGTTTATCCACGCCGCTGTGCTAGAGCTGGACGAGCAATTGCGCGCCTTGTCCGGCCATGCCGCTGGCGGCCTGATCGTGCGCCACGGCAGCGCACGCACCGAGATTCCAGTGCTGGCGCAGGCACTGGGGGCCGAGGCCGTCTTTACCCACCACGATGATGAACCCCAAGCCTTGGCCCGTGATGCCGAAGTACGCACTGCCTTGACCTTGCAGCGCCGGGCCATGCATACTTTTCAAGACCACAGCATTTTTGAGCGCCAAGAACTCCTCACCCAAGGCGGCACGCCCTATACCGTGTTCACACCGTACAAAAATGCGTGGCTGCGCCGGGTGGAGGCAGCCCGGCTGGCGGAACAGGCGGTGCCACCTTATGCTCAAGCCTTGGCTCCGCGCCCCGCGCCCTATGACCAGCCCATCCCCAGCTTGGCCGAACTGGGTTTTGCGCCAGCAGGCTTGGCACAGTTGCGCCTGCCCACGGGCAGCCGTGGTGCGCAGCAACTGCTCGATGATTTTTTGCTGCGCATAGACCACTACGCCACAGCACGGGATTTTCCGGCCATTAAAGGCCCCAGCTACCTCAGCACCCATTTGCGCTTTGGCACCATTTCTATCCGGCAACTGGCCCGCACCGCCCATGCTTTGGTTGCTCAAGGCCATGCTGGCGCTGCCAGTTGGCTCAATGAACTGATTTGGCGCGACTTTTATTTTCAGATATTGGCCAATTTCCCCCATGTGGTGCAGCGCAGTTTTAAGCCTGCTTACGATGCCATCCAGTGGGAAAGTGGCGAGCTGGCCGAGGCCCATTTTGCCGCTTGGTGCCAAGGGCGCACGGGCTATCCGTTGGTAGATGCTGCCATGCAGCAGCTCAACCAGACTGGCTATATGCACAACCGCCTGCGCATGGTGGTAGCCAGCTTTTTGACCAAAGATTTGGGGCTGGACTGGCGCTGGGGCGAGCGCTATTTCGCCGAAAAACTCAATGATTTTGATCTGGCCGCCAACAACGGCGGCTGGCAATGGGCCAGCTCCAGCGGTTGTGATGCCCAGCCCTACTTTCGCATTTTTAACCCGGTTAGCCAAAGCCAAAAGTTTGACCCTGACGGGAAATTTATCCGCCGCTATCTGCCGCAACTGGCCGCTTTGCCCACCGCCGCCCTGCATGCGCCGTGGCTAGCCCGACCCTTAGATTTGCAAGCTGCTGGGGTGGTGTTGGGGCAAACCTACCCGCTGCCACTGGTGCAGCACGATGCTGCCCGGCTGCGCACCTTGGAGCGCTACGCGGTGGTCAAGGCCCCCAGCTAGTACCGCGCTGTCACCACGGCAGTCAAGGTAGCAACCATCGGCCCAATTGCTCTTGTAAAAACCCAGAGCCAGACAGCACCAAAATCACCAAAAAAGCTACCGATGGCGTGATAACCACCGCCACGCCCCAGCGCTTGGCGGGGGGCCATGACGGGGGCAAAACCCGCTGCAACAGCCAAGTCAAGGCCAGCACGGCTAGCCCCCCACCTATCAGCAGCAGGAGCAGCACAAACAGGCTGCTCATGCCGTCTGCGCTTGGGTGGCTTCTTCGGCCAGACGGGCGTAGTGCTTGACCAGACTGAGCAGCTCTTCATCAGAGTATGGCTTGCCCAGATAGTGGTTCACGCCCAGTTCCATCGCATGTTCTTGGTGTTTTTGCGCAATGCGCGAAGTAATCATGATGATGGGCAGATTTTTCAGCTTTTCATCCATGCGGATATTGCGTGCCAAATCGAAGCCGTCCATGCGCGGCATTTCGATGTCTGACAGCACCACGGCGGGGCGCTCTTCTTGCAAGCGCTCTAAGGCTTGCAAACCATCGGCAGCCAAGGCCACGCGGTAGCCTTCGCGTTGCAACAGGCGTTGTGTGACGCGGCGCACGGTGATGGAGTCGTCCACCACCAGCACCAGTGGCACCTGATGCACTGCCGCTACCGGTGCGGCGGGATTGCCCCCTGCGGGTGCCACGGCAGTACCAGCTTGCACCGCTGGCGACAGCGCTTGCAAGGCTGCACGAACCTGCTCGCCGTACACCGTGACCAATGCCACTGGGTTGTAGATCAGCACCACCGCGCCCGAAGCCAGCACTGACATCCCGGCCAAACCGGGCAGGCGTGCCAGTTGTGGCCCCAGGTTTTTTACCACCACTTCTTGGTTGCCCAGCACTTCATCCACATGCAGGGCTACCCGTTGCGAGGCGCTGCGGAACACCACCACCGGACGGGTTTTGCCTTGGGTTTCTTCACTGTGCAGCGAGGCTTGCAGCAAACCACCGGCCCAGAAGAAGGGCGCCTGCTCACCCGCCACTTCAAAGCAGTTATTTTGATAAGCCTGCTCTAGTTGCGCTGTGGGTATGCGGCGCACTACTTCGACCACATTGGCGGGCACACCAAACGAAAGGTGGCCTGCACGCAGCATCACCACCTGCGTGACGGCAGTGGTCAGGGGCAGCACCATACGGAAGGAAGTGCCCTTGCCGGTTTCGGTGTTGGTTTCAATGCGGCCCCCTAGCGCTTTGATTTCAGAGCGCACTACGTCCATCCCGATACCGCGCCCCGCAAGGCCGCTCAGGCTGACGGCGGTGGTAAAGCCGGGCATAAAGATCAGGTTGGCGGCCTCAGTGTCGGTAATTTGGGCACCGGGGGCAATCAAGCCTTGCTCTTGGGCCTTAGCCAAGATACGCGGCAGGTTCAAGCCCGCACCGTCGTCGCGGAACTCCACCGAGACGTCGTTGCCTTCGTGGCGCAAATGCACGGCAATGGTACCGATCAGTGGCTTACCAGCAGCATCACGCTGCTCAGGCATTTCAATGCCGTGGGCCACACAATTGCGCAGCAAGTGCTCAAAGGCAGGGGTCATGCGGTCAAGCACGCCTCGGTCCATTTCAATCGAGCCGCCGGTAATGTCGAGCTTGATCTGCTTGCCCATCTCTTTGGACGCTTGGCGCACCACGGCGTACAGGCGTTCGGCAATGCTTTCAAACTCCACCATCCGGGTGCGTAGCAGGTCGCGTTGCAACTCACGCGCTTGGCGGCCTTGGGCGATCAGCTCATCTTCAGCGCCGTTCATCGAGCGTTGCAAATTGCGCTGCACCGTGGCCACGTCGTTGACCGATTCGGCCATCATCCGTGTTAGTTCTTGCACACGGGTAAAGCGGTCAAACTCTAGCGGATCAAAGCCAGCGGCCATTTCTTTGGTCTGTGCTAGGCGCGATTGCATCTGCGATTCAGATTGCAACTCGATGTCGCGCAACTGCTGGCGCAGTTTGTCGAGGTTGGCCGACAAGTCAACCAAGGAGCCTTTGATTTGACCAATGCGCGCTTCCAGCCGCGAGCGGCTGATCATTACCTCGCCCGCTTGGTTGATCAGCCGATCCAGCAACTGGGCGCGCACGCGTACCGATTGCTGTCCTACAGCGCGCAACGGGGCTGCAGCCTTCATGGTTTGCAGGCGCGCAGGTGTTGCCAAGGCTGACACGGCTGTGCCTGCCGGGGTATCTGTGGCGGGTGTGGCGATGGCCGCTGCCAAGTCGGGTGCCACCACTATGGCTTCGGCAGGCCCTTGGGCACTGATGACGCGCAGCACGTCAAAATTGGCCTGCAAACTATCGAGCCGGGCCAGCATGGGATCGACTTCTGCGCTAGTGACGGTGTCAACGTCCAGCTCTTCGATGGCTGACTCTAGGCGGTGGGCCATTTCGCCCAAGCGCATGGCACCGGCCAAGCGCGAGCTGCCCTTGAGGGTATGCAATGCACGCAGCAATTCGCTGCGGGCAGCCAAGTTGCTGGGGCGCGTCGACCATTGGCGCAAAGAGCCACCTAAATGGGGCAGCAGCTCCAGCGCTTCTTCTTCAAAAATCGGGAACAGGTCGGGGTCAATGACGTCAAGGACATCAATATCGTCATCGTGTTCGGTATCCAACGCCATCGCGTTGGCAATGGCAGCATCAATGTGCTCGTCTGTTCCCGGTGTTTCGGCTGCGGTGTAGACGGTAGCCGGAGTAGGTGTTGGTTCTGGTGCTGGTGCTGGTGCTGGTGCTGGTTCTGGTTCTGGTGCTGGTGCTGGTGCTGGTGCTGGTGCTGGTGCTGGTGCTGGTGCTGGGAGGTCTGGCTCCACTTCCAACTCCAGTGGTAAGGATTCTTGTGGGCTGGGCCGGGCCTCTGTTTTGGGGCGATCTGCCAAATGGTGGGCTTGTGCCGCAGCCTGTGCATGTTCTTCTTCTAGTTTTTCCAGCTCTTCTAGCACTGCCATCACGTCTTCTAGCGGTGGCGAGAGGGTACTGACCACCTCGGTCTCTAGGATGTGGCGCAGGGCGTCTTGTACCTTCGGGTCTGCCGCAACCAGCACCCCGGCGGCAAATTGTTGCAGCAGGTAATCGATGTCTTGTGCTGCGGCCAAAAAGACTTGGGCTTGCTCTGGTTCGCCCTGTGGCTGTGGCTGTACATGCGACAGGGTGTGTTCTAGCAGCCGTGCTGTTTCGGACAGGGCTTTGAAGCCGACCGTGGCAGAGCTTCCCGCCAGCGAATGGGCCAGCGCCACCGCTGTGTCAGAGACTGGCTCATTCAAAGCGTGTGACCAGTCTTGCAGGCTGCGGGTTAGGCGGCGCACCCACTCTTGGGCTTCACTGACATAGATGTTGTACAGGGCCAAGCCAATGCGCAGTGAGCCAATTACCTTGACTTGCTCTTGGGCTTCAATGCGGGCTTTTTCTGCTTGCGCTGCTGCTTGGGCTTGGGCTTGCGCTTGGGCAGCAGCACGGGTTTGCTCTTCCTCGACAGCACGCGCCAGCGCGTGGGCTTCTGCACGGACTTTTTCTTCTTCAGCGAGGGTCAGCGCTTCGGCTTCTGCTTGGGCCTGAGCCAGCGCTTCAGCCTCAGCGCGGGCTTGTTCTTCTGCGGCGCGGGCCAG
>NZ_FOGD01000014.1 GCF_900111115.1 Giesbergeria anulus | reverse complement strand
CCAAGGTCAAGCTGGCGACAACGTCGGTCTGCTGCTGCGCGGCACCAAGCGCGAAGACGTCGAGCGCGGCCAAGTGCTGTGCAAGCCCGGCTCCATCAAGCCCCACACCCACTTCACCGCTGAAGTGTACGTGCTGAGCAAGGACGAAGGCGGCCGCCACACCCCCTTCTTCAACAACTACCGTCCCCAGTTCTACTTCCGTACCACGGACGTGACCGGTGCCATCGAACTGCCCGAAGGCAAAGAAATGGTGATGCCTGGCGATAACGTGTCGATCACCGTCAAGCTGATCAACCCCATCGCGATGGAAGAAGGTCTGCGTTTCGCTATCCGCGAAGGTGGCCGTACCGTCGGCGCTGGCGTGGTTGCCAAGATCATCGCCTAATTTTCTTTAAAGGGGTATAGCTCAATTGGCAGAGCGTCGGTCTCCAAAACCGAAGGTTGTAGGTTCGATTCCTACTGCCCCTGCCACCTAAAAATGGCAAAAATTAAGCCCGCCAGTCCCTGGCGGGCTTCTCTGTCTGCAATGGCAGTGCAGATATAGGAAAGCAAAGAAGAATGACTACTTCGCAGGTTGAAACAGTAAGTACTGGTGCAGACAAGGCAAAATTGGCCGCTGTGGCTGTGCTAGTAGTTGCTGCTGTAGCTGCTTTTTATGCTTTTAGTAAGCAAGGCCCTCTAGTCCAATGGACGGTCTTGCTGGTGGGCTTGGTTGCTGCAGTAACCGTGTTTCTAGTTTCTGAGCCTGGGCGTCAATTCATTGCCTTTGGTCGTGATGCGTGGCGTGAGGCCAAAAAAGTTGTCTGGCCTTCGCGTAAAGAAACCGTACAGATGACTCTGTATGTTTTTGGTTTCGTAGTGGTCATGGCGCTTTTCCTCTGGCTCACTGATAAAACCCTAGAGTGGGTGTTTTATGACCTTATTCTTGGTTGGAGAAAGTAAATGACAGCTAGCGTTGAAGTGGATACCTCGGCTGCGTTGGCTGTTGATGCATCGCACAACCCTGATCTGCGTTGGTACATTGTGCATGCCTACTCTGGCATGGAAAAAGCGGTAGAGCGCAACATTGCTGAGCGTGTGGCGCGTGCTGGCATGTCCTCTAAGTTTGGCCGCGTTCTGGTGCCCACGGAAGAAGTGGTTGAGATGAAGAACGGCCAGCGCAAGACTACTGAGCGCCGTCTCTTTCCTGGTTATGTCTTTGTCGAAATGGTCATGGACGATGAGACTTGGCATTTGGTCAAGCACACCAGCAAGGTGACCGGATTTGTTGGTGGGGCCAAAAACCGTCCAGCGCCTATCTCTGAAGACGAAGTGCAAAAGATCGTCAGTCAGATGCAAGAAGGTACGGACAAGCCGCGCCATAAGGTCGAATTTATGGTGGGTGAATTGGTGCGTGTCAAAGAAGGCCCGTTTACCGATTTCAATGGTTCGGTCGAAGACGTCAATTACGAGAAGAGTCGTGTCAGGGTATCTGTCATGATCTTTGGTCGCTCTACCCCGGTAGAGCTTGAATTTAGCCAAGTAGAGAAGACCTAGTTTTTCTACTTTGGTATCGTTGGTGGCACTTACCGACTCAGTGCCTGGTTGATAAATCGAGTCGTTAACCCCGGGGAGCCTGTCGTTCAGTCGCAGGCGTTGACCCGCAAGGAGTAAGTCATGGCGAAAAAAATCGTCGGCTTCATCAAGCTGCAAGTGCCAGCTGGTAAGGCCAACCCCTCACCACCCATTGGTCCCGCGCTGGGTCAACGTGGTCTCAACATCATGGAATTCTGCAAGGCATTCAATGCCCAGACCCAAGGTGTTGAACCCGGCCTGCCACTGCCCGTGGTTATCACGGCGTTTGCTGACAAGAGCTTCACTTTTGTCATCAAGACCCCTCCAGCCACTGTGCTGATCAAGAAGGCCATCAAGTTGGATAAGGGTTCGCCCAATCCTTTGAGCACCAAGGTCGGCAAGATCACCCGCGAACAGCTGGAAGAAATCGCCAAGACCAAGATGAAAGACATGAACGCCGCCAGCCTCGACGCTGCCGTGCGTACGATTGCTGGTTCTGCCCGTTCTATGGGTGTGGCTGTGGAGGGCGTGTAAATGGCCAAGCTGACCAAGAAACAAAAAGCCCTGCAAGGCAAGGCCGACAGCACTAAGCTGTACCCTATCGCTGAAGCGCTGGTCATCGTCAAAGAAGCGGCGACCGCTAAGTTTGATGAGTCCATCGACGTCGCCGTGCAATTGGGCGTAGACGCTAAGAAGTCAGACCAAGTGGTGCGTGGCGCTGTGGTGCTGCCCAACGGTACTGGTAAGACTACCCGTGTCGCCGTGTTTGCCCAAGGCGCCAAGGCTGAAGAAGCCAAGGCTGCTGGTGCCGACATCGTCGGCATGGACGATCTGGCTGCTATGGTCAAGGCTGGCGATATGCCCTTTGACGTGGTGATCGCTGCCCCCGACGCTATGCGTGTGGTGGGTACTTTGGGTCAGATTTTGGGCCCCCGTGGTCTGATGCCTAACCCCAAGGTTGGCACCGTGACTCCCGATGTGGCTACTGCCGTCAAGAACGCTAAGGCTGGTCAAGTCCAGTTCCGCGTCGACAAGGCCGGTATTGTGCATGGCACCATTGGTCGCCGTTCGTTTGGTGATGACAAGTTGCAAGGCAACTTGGTCGCGCTGATTGACGCGCTGAACAAGGCCAAGCCTGCAACCAGCAAGGGCTTGTACCTGCGCAAGGTGGCAGTGTCTTCCACGATGGGCCTGGGCGTCCGCGTGGATACACAATCCATCGCAGCGTAATTGCAAAAAATCTTTGGGCTGCCTGCAAAGGTAGCCTGATGTGGTGGGCTGTGGTTTGGCAACAAACTACAGGCTATCCAAGACCGTTGGTGTGCTTGTAACAGAGTGCTTAAATAGATGAGCCAACGCAGATGGCGATCCCGCTGCAGATGGAAATTTTCCAAAACAGTTGGTCGCTGCAACAAGAGCGTGGGTTTAGGGCTTCGTGTCCGAACCCCACAATTTAAGGAGTAGACCTTGAGTCTTAATCGCAGTGAGAAAGAAGCGGTCATCAACGAAGTGACCAGCCTCGCCGCTAAAGCTCAAACGCTGGTGATTGCGGAATACCGTGGCATCACGGTTGCCGACATGACCAAACTGCGCGCCGATGCCCGCAGCAAGGGTGTGAGCCTGAGTGTTCTGAAGAACACCTTGGCCCGCCGTGCTGTGGCCGGTAGCGGTTTTGACGTGCTGGCAGACCAGATGACCGGTCCGCTGATCTATGGCTTCTCTGAAGACGCTGTGGCTGCCGCTAAGGTGGTAGCCGACTTCGCGAAAACCAACGACAAGTTGGTCATTCGCGGTGGCGCGTTTGCAGGCAAAGCCCTGGACGTCAACGGTGTGAAGCAATTGGCTAACATCCCTTCCAAGGAAGTGTTGCTGGCACAGTTGTTGGGCTTGATGCAGTCCCCCATCTCCCGTACGGCCCGTGTGTTGGCCGCACTGGCAGAGCAACGTGGTGCTGGCGCAGCAGAAGCTGTACCCGCAGAGGCAGAGGCTGTGGCAGCTTAATTGCGGCCAGCCTGTAGTAACCAATATTGTTAGGAAATCAAAATGGCATTCGATAAAGACGCATTTTTGACCGCGCTGGACAGCATGACGGTTCTGGAACTCAATGACCTGGTCAAGGCCATTGAAGAGAAGTTTGGCGTGAGCGCTGCCGCTATGGCCGCTCCTGCTGCTGCTGGTGGCGGTGCCGCTGCTGCTGCTGAAGAACAAACCGAATTCAACGTCATCCTGACCGAAGCCGGCGCCAACAAGGTGTCCGTGATTAAGGCTGTGCGTGAAATCACCGGTCTGGGTCTGAAGGAAGCCAAGGACGTCGTGGACGGCGCTCCTAAGGCTGTCAAGGAAGGCCTGTCTAAGGCTGACGCTGAAGCCGCTAAGAAGAAGCTGGAAGATGCCGGCGCTAAGGTTGAACTGAAGTAATCAGTTTTTCCTTTGGGCTGGGGCGCTCCGAAAAGAGGCCCCAGCCTTTGGCGCTTATAGAGTGACCTACAGAGCGCACCAAAAAGCAGCAAAAATAGCTGTTTTTTAGTGTCTTCTGACCACCCGACAGCAGAAGACGCCTTGGTTCGGGCGATGTGCAAGGCATCGCCGTCCGCCATGGTTGGTAGTGGCCAACCGCCAAGCCCGCAGGGTGTGCTGCCCACGGGTCCGTCGTCGCAGACCCTGGACTCAAGTCTTTTCCCGGAGATCTCATGGCCTATTCCTACACCGAACGCAAGCGAATTCGCAAAAGTTTCGGCAGCCGCGACAGCGTGCTGGAGGTTCCTTATCTGCTGCAGATGCAGAAAGATGCGTACACCGCCTTCTTGCAAGCGGATATGCCGCCCAAGAAGCGTACTAATGAAGGTTTGCAGGCAGCATTCAATGCCGCTTTCCCGATTGTTTCGCACAACGGTTTTGTCGAGATGAAGTTTCTCGAATACAACCTGGCGAAGCCTGCCTTTGATGTGCGCGAATGCCAGACCCGTGGTTTGACTTTTGCCTCGGCAGTGCGTGCCAAGGTACAGCTCATCATTTATGACCGCGAGTCTTCGACATCGCAGTCCAAGGTGGTCAAGGAAGTGAAGGAGCAAGAAGTGTACATGGGCGAAGTGCCGCTCATGACCACCAAAGGCTCGTTCATCATCAATGGTACTGAGCGCGTGATTGTCTCGCAGCTGCACCGTTCGCCCGGCGTGTTTTTTGAACACGACAAGGGTAAGACGCACAGCTCAGGCAAGTTGCTGTTTTCGGCACGCATCATCCCTTACCGTGGCTCTTGGCTCGATTTTGAGTTCGACCCCAAGGACATCTTGTATTTCCGCGTTGACCGCCGCCGCAAGATGCCGGTCACGATCCTGCTCAAGGCCATTGGCCTGAACCCTGAGTCCATTCTGGCGAACTTCTTTGTCAATGACAATTTCCGCCTGATGGACAACGGTGCCCAGATGGAATACGTGGCCGAACGCCTGCGCGGCGAAGTGGCCCGTTTTGACATCACCGACAAAACTGGCAAGGTGGTGGTGGCCAAGGACAAGCGCGTGACGGCCCGCCATACCCGCGAGCTGGAGCAGTCTGGCACCACGCACGTCACTGTGCCCGAAGACTTTTTGCTGGGCCGTGTGGCGGCCCGCGCGGTCGTCGATCCCGATACCGGCGAAATCTTGGCCAAGGCCAACGAAGAGCTGACCGAAGCGCTGCTGAAAAAGCTGCGTTCCGCCGGTGTGCGCGATTTGCAGTGCATCTATACCAATGAGCTCGATCAAGGCGCATACATCAGCCAGACCCTGCGCATTGACGAAACTACCGATGAGTTTGCCGCCCGCGTTGCCATCTACCGCATGATGCGCCCCGGCGAGCCGCCGACCGAAGATGCGGTGCAGGCTCTGTTCCAGCGCTTGTTCTACAACCCCGACACCTACGATCTGTCGCGCGTAGGCCGCATGAAGTTCAATGCCAAGGTGGGCAACGAAGGCTCTACTGGCCCGATGGTGCTGACCAACGAAGACATCTTGGCTGTGGTCAAGATTCTGGTGGACTTGCGCAACGGTAAGGGTGAGGTCGATGACATTGACCACTTGGGCAACCGCCGCGTGCGTTGCGTGGGTGAACTGGCCGAAAACCAGTACCGTACCGGCTTGGCCCGGATTGAAAAGGCCGTGAAGGAGCGTTTGGGTCAAGCCGAGCAAGACCCGCTGATGCCGCACGATCTGATCAACTCCAAGCCCATTTCTGCGGCACTGAAAGAGTTCTTTGGCGCGTCGCAGTTGTCGCAGTTCATGGACCAGACCAACCCGCTGGCTGAAATCACGCACAAGCGCCGTGTTTCTGCCCTCGGCCCCGGTGGTTTGACCCGCGAGCGTGCTGGCTTTGAAGTGCGTGACGTGCACGTGACCCACTACGGTCGTGTGTGCCCTATTGAAACGCCCGAAGGCCCAAACATTGGTCTGATCAACTCGTTGGCTTTGTACGCCCGCCTGAACGAGTACGGCTTCATTGAAACGCCGTACCGCCGCGTGGTCGATGGCAAGGTCACGATGGACATCGACTACCTGTCGGCCATCGAAGAAGGCAAGTACGTCATCGCCCAGGCCAACGCCACGCTGGACAAAGAGGGCTGCCTGACCGGTGAGCTGGTCTCGGCGCGTGAAAAGGGTGAGTCGATTTTGGTGAGCGCAGAGCGTGTCCAGTACATGGACGTGTCGCCCGCGCAGATTGTGTCGGTAGCGGCATCGCTGGTGCCGTTCCTAGAGCACGATGACGCGAACCGCGCGTTGATGGGTGCCAACATGTCGCGCCAAGCTGTGCCCGTGCTGCGTCCAGAAAAACCGATGGTCGGTACTGGCATTGAGCGCGTGGCGGCAGTGGACTCTGGCACTGTGGTGACGGCCAGCCGGGGCGGTGTGGTCGATTATGTTGATGCCACCCGTATCGTGATCCGCGTCAATGATGCTGAGGCGGTGGCTGGTGAAGTGGGTGTAGACATCTACAACCTCATCAAATACCAACGCTCGAACCAAAACACCAATATCCACCAGCGTCCAATCGTTCAGCGTGGCGACAAGCTGGCCAAGGGTGATGTGATTGCCGACGGTGCTTCTACCGATTTGGGTGAAATCGCCATCGGCCAGAACATGCTGATCGCGTTCATGCCCTGGAACGGCTACAACTTCGAAGACTCGATTTTGATCTCTGAGCGTGTGGTGGCCGAAGACCGCTACACCTCGATTCATATCGAGGAATTGGTGGTGATGGCCCGTGATACCAAGCTGGGCGCAGAAGAAATCACCCGCGACATTCCAAACCTGTCGGAGCAGCAGCTCAACCGTTTGGACGAGTCCGGCATCATCTACGTGGGTGCCGAAGTGCAGCCCGGCGATACGCTGGTCGGCAAGGTCACGCCCAAGGGTGAAACCACCCTGACGCCCGAAGAGAAGCTGTTGCGCGCCATCTTTGGCGAGAAGGCTTCGGACGTCAAGGATACCTCGCTGCGCGTGTCGCAAGGCTCGCAAGGTGTGGTGATTGATGTGCAGGTCTTTACCCGCGAAGGCATCCAGCGCGATAAGCGCGCCCAGCAGATCATCGACGATGAACTCAAGCGCTACCGTTTGGATTTGAATGACCAGCTGCGTATTGTCGAAGCCGATGCTTTTGACCGTATCGAAAAGCTGCTCGACGGTAAAGTGGCCAACGGTGGCCCGCAACGCTTGGCCAAGGGCACGAAGATCGACAAGGCTTATTTGAACTCGGTGGAGAAATTCCACTGGTTTGATATTCGCCCCGCAGACGAAACTGTGGCCGCACAGCTCGAAAGCATCAAGAATGCCTTGGAGCAAACGCGCCATAGCTTTGACTTGTCGTTTGAAGAAAAGCGTAAGAAGCTGACCCAAGGCGATGAGTTGCCCGCTGGCGTGCTCAAGATGGTCAAGGTCTATCTGGCCGTCAAGCGCCGCTTGCAGCCCGGTGACAAGATGGCCGGTCGCCACGGTAACAAGGGTGTGGTCTCGAAGATCGTGCCCGTGGAAGACATGCCCCACATGGCCGACGGCACCCCTGCCGACATCGTGCTCAACCCGCTGGGCGTGCCCTCGCGGATGAACATCGGGCAGGTGCTGGAAGTGCATTTGGGTTGGGCAGGCAAGGGTATTGGCCAACGCATTGACGAAATGCTGCGCCAAGAAGCCAAGGCCGCCGAGGTGCGTCAGTTCCTTGAAGAGGTGTACAACTCGCGTGGCCGCCAAGAAGACCTGTCGCAATTGAGCGATACAGATATCTTGGCGATGGCGCAAAACTTGACCAGCGGTGTGCCCTATGCGACGCCGGTGTTTGATGGTGCTTCGGAAGAAGAAATCAAGGACATGCTCAAGCTGGCCTATCCAGACGACATCGCTGCCAAGAAGGGCCTGACGCCCACCCGCACGCAAGCGTATCTGTACGATGGCCGCACCGGCGAGCGCTTTGAGCGCCCGACCACTATCGGCTACATGCACTACCTGAAGCTGCACCACTTGGTCGATGACAAGATGCACGCCCGCTCCACTGGCCCGTACTCGCTGGTGACGCAACAGCCTCTGGGTGGTAAAGCCCAGTTCGGTGGTCAGCGTTTCGGTGAAATGGAAGTGTGGGCGCTCGAAGCCTATGGCGCTTCTTACGTGCTGCAAGAAATGCTCACCGTCAAGTCTGATGACGTGGTGGGGCGCACCAAGGTGTACGAAAGCATCGTCAAGGGCGAGCACGCCATCGAAGCTGGTATGCCCGAATCGTTCAATGTGCTGGTCAAGGAAATCCGCTCCTTGGGCTTGGACATTGAGCTTGAGCGCTCGTAATTGAAAAAGGAAAGAGTCCTATGAAATCGCTACTCGACCTGTTCAAGCAATTTACGCCCGATGAGCATTTTGATGCCATCCGCATTGGCATGGCGTCGCCCGAAAAGATCCGTTCGTGGTCTTTTGGCGAGGTGAAAAAGCCCGAAACAATCAACTACCGTACCTTCAAGCCTGAGCGCGATGGTCTGTTTTGCGCCAAAATTTTTGGCCCTATCAAAGACTACGAATGCCTGTGCGGCAAGTACAAGCGTCTCAAGCACCGTGGCGTGATCTGCGAAAAATGCGGCGTTGAAGTCACGCAGACCAAGGTGCGCCGCGAGCGCATGGGCCATATCGACTTGGCCGCGCCTTGCGCTCATATCTGGTTCCTGAAGTCCTTGCCTTCGCGCTTGGGCATGGTGCTGGACATGACCTTGCGCGACATTGAGCGCGTGCTCTACTTTGAAGCCTACGTCGTCACTGACCCCGGCATGACGCCGCTGAAGAAGTTCAGCATCATGTCCGAAGACGACTACGATGCCAAGGTGAAAGAGTACGGCGATGAATTTGTCGCCAAGATGGGCGCTGAAGGCATCAAAGACCTGCTCGAAAGCATCGACATTGAGAGCGAAATCGAGCGCCTGCGCGGCGACTTGACCGGCTCTGAAGTCAAGGTCAAGAAGAACGCCAAGCGCCTGAAAGTGCTCGAAGCGTTCAAGAAGTCGGGCATCAAGCCCGAATGGATGGTGCTGGAAGTGCTGCCCGTGTTGCCACCGGACTTGCGTCCGCTGGTGCCACTGGACGGTGGCCGTTTTGCCACTTCCGACCTGAACGATTTGTACCGCCGCGTCATTAACCGCAACTCGCGTTTGCGCCGTTTGCTGGAGCTGAAGGCTCCAGAAATCATCGCTCGCAACGAAAAGCGGATGCTGCAAGAAGCCGTGGACAGCTTGCTGGACAATGGCCGCCGTGGCAAGGCCATGACGGGTGCCAACAAGCGCGCCCTCAAGTCTTTGGCCGACATGATCAAGGGCAAGAGCGGTCGTTTCCGTCAGAACTTGCTGGGTAAGCGCGTTGACTATTCGGGTCGTTCGGTGATTACCGTGGGCCCTACGCTCAAGCTGCACCAATGCGGTCTGCCCAAGCTGATGGCGCTGGAACTGTTCAAGCCCTTCATTTTTGCCCAGTTGGAGCAGCGTGGCATTGCCACCACCATCAAGGCTGCCAAGAAGGAAGTGGAATCGGGCACGCCAGTGGTCTGGGACATCTTGGAAGAGGTGATTAAAGAGCACCCTGTGATGCTCAACCGTGCGCCTACGCTGCACCGTTTGGGTATCCAAGCCTTTGAGCCTATCCTGATTGAAGGCAAGGCGATTCAACTGCACCCACTGGTTTGCGCGGCCTTCAACGCCGACTTTGACGGTGACCAGATGGCTGTCCACGTTCCGCTGTCGGTGGAAGCACAGATGGAAGCACGCACGCTGATGCTGGCTTCTAACAACGTGCTGTTCCCCGCTTCGGGCGAACCTTCGATTGTGCCGTCGCAAGACGTGGTGCTGGGCTTGTACCATGCCACCCGCGACAAAATCAACGGTAAGGGCGAAGGCTTGGTGTTTGCCGATACCGGCGAAGTGCAACGTGCCTTGGACGCGAACGAGGTAGAACTCAATGCCAAGGTCACGGTGCGTCTGACGCAGTGGACAAAGGACAAAGTCACCGGTGAGTTTGAGCCTTCCACTTCGCTGGTGCCGACCACCGTGGGCCGTGCCCTGTTGTCGGAAATCCTGCCCAAGGGCCTGCCGTTTGAGAACATCAACAAGGCGCTGAAGAAGAAGGAAATCTCCAAGCTCATCAACGTTTCTTTCCGCAAGTGCGGTTTGAAGGAAACCGTGGTGTTTGCCGATAAGCTGCTGCAAAACGGTTTCCGTTTGGCCACGCGCGCCGGTATCTCCATTGCGGTGGACGATATGCTGGTGCCCAAAGAAAAGCAGGGCATCTTGGAGAAGGCCGAGAAGGAAGTCAAAGAGATCGAGCAGCAATATGTGTCCGGTCTGGTGACTTCTGGCGAGCGCTACAACAAGGTGGTGGATATCTGGGGCAAGGCCGGTGACGAGGTTTCTAAGGTCATGATGGCCCAGTTGGCCAAGCAAAAGACCATCGACCGCCACGGCAACGAAGTCGAGCAAGAGTCGTTCAACGCCATTTACATGATGGCCGACTCGGGCGCACGGGGTTCCGCAGCGCAGATTCGCCAGTTGGCCGGTATGCGTGGCCTGATGGCCAAGCCTGACGGCTCGATCATTGAGACCCCGATCACGGCGAACTTCCGTGAAGGTCTGAACGTGTTGCAGTACTTTATCTCCACCCACGGTGCCCGTAAGGGTCTGGCGGATACGGCGCTGAAGACGGCCAATTCGGGTTACCTGACCCGCCGTTTGGTCGATGTGACGCAAGATTTGGTTGTGACCGAAGAGGATTGCGGCACCGCCAATGGCGCTCTGATGCGCGCCATCGTTGAAGGCGGTGAAGTGATCGAATCACTGCGCGAGCGTATTTTGGGCCGCACTGCCGCTGAGGAAGTGCTGCACCCCGAAACCCGTGCTGTGTTGGTGCAGCCCGGCCAGATGCTCGAAGAAGACCTGATCGAAGAGCTGGAAGCCGCTGGCGTCGATGAAGTGAAGGTGCGTACAGCACTGAACTGCGAAACCCGCTTTGGCTTGTGCGCTAAGTGCTATGGCCGCGACTTGGGCCGTGGTGGTCTCATCAACCTCGGCGAAGCCGTGGGGGTGATTGCTGCCCAGTCCATCGGTGAGCCAGGCACGCAGCTGACCATGCGTACGTTCCACATTGGTGGTGCAGCGTCGCGTGCGGCCATTGCGTCGAGCGTGGAAGCCAAGTCCAACGGTATCATCGGCTTTAATGCCACGATGCGTTATGTGACCAACACCAAGGCCGAACTGGTGGTGATTTCGCGTTCGGGCGAAATCGTGATCCAAGACGAGCATGGCCGTGAGCGTGAGCGCCATAAGGTGCCTTACGGTGCGATCTTGAGCATCAAGCCCGACCAGACGATCAAGGCCGGTACGATCCTTGCCAACTGGGACCCACTGACTCGCCCCATCATTACCGAGTTTGCTGGTCAAGCCAAGTTCGAGAATGTGGAAGAGGGCCTGACGGTCGCCAAGCAGGTGGACGATGTCACCGGCTTGTCTACGCTGGTGGTGATTGACCCGAAACGCCGTGGTTCTACCAAGGTGGTCAAGCCGCAAGTCAAGCTGATCGACGCCAATGGCAATGAAGTCAAGATTCCGGGCACCGATCACTCGGTGACCATTGGCTTCCAAGTGGGCGCGCTGATTCAGGTGCGTGACGGCCAAGACGTCGGCCCCGGCGAAGTGCTGGCCCGTATCCCGATTGAAGGCCAAAAAACCCGCGACATTACCGGCGGTCTGCCGCGTGTGGCCGAGTTGTTTGAAGCCCGCACCCCCAAGGACAAGGGTACGCTGGCCGAGGCTACGGGCACGGTGTCGTTTGGTAAAGAAACCAAGGGCAAGATCCGTTTGCAGATCACCGACCCCGACGGCAAGGTCTGGGAAGAGCTGATTCCCAAGGAAAAGAACATCTTGGTGCACGAAGGCCAAGTGGTGAACAAGGGCGAGCACATCGTCGATGGCCCTGCCGATCCGCAAGATATTTTGCGCCTGCTGGGTATTGAAGAACTCTCGCGCTACATCGTCGATGAAGTGCAGGATGTGTACCGCTTGCAGGGCGTGAAGATCAACGACAAGCACATTGAAGTGATCGTGCGTCAAATGCTGCGCCGCGTGGTGGTAGAAAACACCGGAGACTCCAACTACATTGCTGGTGAGCAAGTGGAGCGCTCTGAGATTTTGAACACCAACGATGCGTTGCAAGGCGATGACAAGATTCCGGCCACCTACAGCAACTTGCTGTTGGGTATTACCAAGGCGTCTCTGTCTACCGATTCGTTCATCTCGGCGGCTTCTTTCCAAGAAACCACCCGCGTGCTGACCGAAGCGGCGATCATGGGCAAGCGCGATGAGCTGCGTGGCCTGAAAGAAAACGTCATTGTCGGTCGTTTGATCCCTGCCGGTACCGGCATGGCTTACCACCAAGCACGCAAGGCCAAGGATGCGATGGACGACGCCGAGCGCCGCGCCATTGCCGAAGCCGAAGCGGCTGAAATGGCAGGTATGGATCTGTCTGACTCTGAGGCAGATACGCACGACGCTGCGGCTGATTAATCATCGGCTGTAGCCTGTGACTGCCGGCTCCCGGTCTGTTGCGCAAGCAATGGGCCGGGAGCTTTTTTCTGGTGCCAAGCAAAAGCTGTATGTTGTCTTCGTCTGTTTTCTGGGGTGTTTTGGCCATCATGGTGTTTTGGGCCGTGGGGGCTTATCACCGCATCATGCGTTTGCGTTCGGCGGCCTTACAGGCGTTTGGTGGGTTGGATGTGCACTGGGTGCGCTTGCTGGCTATGTTGGGTGAGTGTGATGCCGCTCAAGTCACGGCGGGGTGGGTGATGGTGGCTGGCAGGCGCGAATGGCTGGCCGCCATGAACCGTTTTGCTGCTTGTTTGGCTGTGGCCCGTGCGCGGCCCTTGCAGCCGGAGGTAGCGGCAGAGTTGCTGGTCGCGCGCCAAGCGCTGGATGCTACTTGGGCCGCATTGCTGGCAGGCCCGGATGTGCCCTCTGACATCTGGGTGCCGTGGGCGCAGCGCTGGGAGCAACAGCGCCAGCAAAATGCACTGGCTACAGAGCAGTTTAACCATGCCGTGGCACAGTATAACGAGGCCATCACGCAGTTTCCTGCCTCCATATTGGCACGTTTTTTTGGTTTCAAGGCCGCAGTACCCTTATGAAAAAATCAGCATCTCGTTCCGTCTCGGCGGTGCAATCCACGGCAGCGCTGGCTGTTGAGGCCACTATGCCAGCGCAGGGCGTGGCTTTGTCTCGGCAGTTGCATGCTGTTGCGCTGGCTTTGCAGGGTATTCGCCAAGGGCGCTCTGGCACTGTAGTGTTGGAGGCCGTGGCCCCGGCTCTGCGCCCTGGGGTACAGGCGTTGCTGTTTCAGGTGCTGCGCCATTTGGGTTGTGCTCAAGCGTTGGCACGGGCGTTGGCACCGCGCAAACCGGCACCGGCGGTAGATGCCCTATTGTGTGTGGCGCTGGCCCTGTGCTGTGATCCAGAGCAAGCGCTGTATGAGCCGTTTACGCTGGTCAACCAAACCGTGGAGGCCGCCAAGCAAGATACAGGAACGCGTGCCCAAGCTGGGTTTTTGAACGCCTGCCTGCGCCGTTTTTTGCGTGAATCGGCCAGCTTGCTCCAAGCGGTGGGCGATGATGTGCAGGCGCGCTGGAACCACCCGCACTGGTGGGTGCAACGCCTGCGCCAAGACCATCCGCAGCACTGGCAGCAGGTATTGCAGGCCAACCGCCAGCAAGCTCCGATGGTGCTGCGCGTTAATCAACAAAAAAATAGTTTGCTCCAATACCAGCAGGCGCTGGAGGCTGTGGGCATTGCCGCAGTGGCGGTGGGTGAGGCGGGCCTGATTTTGCAGCGCGCAGTGCCGGTGCAAATGTTGCCCGGCTTTGCTGAGGGCTGGGTGTCGGTGCAAGATGCGGCGGCGCAGCAAGCCGCACCGCTGTTGTTGGCGGGCATGGACTTATCGCGACCGTTGCGGGTCTTGGATGCCTGTGCCGCCCCCGGTGGCAAAACGGCCCATTTGCTCGAATATGCGGGTACTGGGGCACCCTTGCAGGTCACGGCACTGGAAATTGATGCCCAGCGTGCCCAGCGCATCCATGGCACGTTAGAGCGCCTAGGCTTGCAGGCACAAGTGCTGGTGGCCGATGCCAGCCACCCGCAAGATTGGTGGCAGCAGCAATGTGCAGGGGCTTTGTTTGATGCTATTTTGCTCGATGCACCTTGCACGGCCTCTGGCATTGTGCGCCGCCATCCGGATGTGCCTTGGCTGCGCCGCGAGAGCGATATTGCTCAACTGGCGCAGATTCAGGCGCGGTTGCTCGATACCCTCTGGCCGCTGCTGCAACCGGGGGGGCGCTTGCTCTATTGCACCTGTTCTGTATTCCGCGCCGAGGGCGCTGGGCAAGTGCAGGCGTTTTTGGCGCGCCAGAGTACCGCGCGCCATTTGCCCTCGCCCGGACATTTGTTGCCCGGAGTCGATGCGGCGGGGCGCGTGGTGATGGACAGTCCAGACGGTGAACACGATGGATTCTTTTACGCCCTGCTACAAAAAGCCCCAGCTTAAGAACGTGTTTGCACACTACCCAGTATCGCGTTGGGGCTGGTGCCTGCTTTGGGCTTGGTTATGCTGCGTGCTGTCGTCGCCGCTGCCGCTACGTGCGGAGGTAGCTACTGAGCCGCTGGAATTGCGCTTGCACAGCAGTGCTGAGGGATTGCACCTGAGCACCGTATTGGCGCTGGAGTTGCCGGTGGCGGTAGAGGATGCTCTGCACCAAGGTATCCCGCTGTTTTTTGTGGCCGAGGCCCAAGTGCTGCGCGAGCGTTGGTATTGGTCGGCGCAAACGGTGGCGCAGACCATGCGCTATATGCGCCTGAGCTACCAACCCCTGACGCGCCGCTGGCGGCTGGCTATATCGCCGTCACCGATTGACCACAGTGGGTTGGGCGTGGTGCCCGGACAAAACTACGACAGCCTAGAAGACGCTTTGGCGGTGATGAAGCGCATGGCCCAGTGGAAGATTGCCGACGCCCCTGCACTGGAACTGGGCGCGCACTACAACGTGCAACTACGCTTTCGTTTAGACAGCGCCCAATTGCCGCGTACCTTGCAAGTGGGCGTCTTTGGGCGCTCCAGTTGGAGCTTGGCCTTGCAGGGCAGCCAGCGGGTGCGTTGGGAGCCAGCACCATGAATATCCCTTTTCAGTTGGATGTGAATACCAAATCGCGCGCTGTGCGCTGGGTGCTGGGTGTGGGTACGGTGGTGATGGTGGGCATTGGGCTGCTGTTGCTATTTTTGCTGCTATTGGCCACGAACAACCGGATGCTCTACGAGCGCAACTATGTTTGGCTGTTTGGCACCAACGTGGCTGTGGCCTTGTTCCTGCTGGGTCTGCTGGTGTGGGTGGTATGGCGTTTGGTAGCCCGATTGCGCCGGGGGCGTTTTGGTAGCCGGTTGCTGGTCAAGCTGGCTGCCATTTTTGCCTTGGTCGGGCTGGCACCGGGCGTATTGATTTATGTGGTGTCGTACCAGTTTGTCTCGCGCTCTATTGAGAGTTGGTTTGACGTTAAGGTAGAAGGTGCGCTGGCGGCGGGCGTTAGTTTGGCGCGTGCCACGCTCGATACCCAAGTGAGTGAAGCCGCCACCCGGGTACGCAATGCCAGTGCCCAAGTGGCCCAAGTGCCGGTGGCAGCGGCGGGGTTGGTGCTAGAGCGTATCCGCGATGAGCTGGGGGCTACCGATGTCCTGCTCTGGACGGGTTCTGGGCAGTTGCTCGCCAGTGCCGGGCCAACGAGTTTTCAGTTGCATCCGGAGCGTTTATCGGCACAGCAGTTGCGCACCGTGCGCGAGCAGCGCGTGCTGGCACAGATTGAAGGATTGGACGAGTTGCCTGACTCCCCTGCGCGGCGCGAGGTGCGCATCAAGGCCATTGCCTTGGTCAACAGCGCCAGCGTTGGCTTGTTGGCCGAACAGCGTTTTTTGCAGGTCACGGTGCCATTGGCTCCGGTGCTGCTGGCTAATGCCTTGGCCGTGCAAGAGGCCAACCGCGAATACCAAGAGCGGGCCTTGGCGCGCGAGGGCCTGCGCCGTATGTATATCGGCACCCTCACCTTGAGTTTGTTTTTGGCGGTGTTTACTGCCTTGCTGCTGGCCATTTTGCTGGGCAACCAATTGGCCCGACCCCTGCTGGTGCTGGCCGAAGGCGTGCGCGAAGTGGCTGCTGGCAACCTGCGCCCCAAGGCAGTGCTGCAAGGCAAGGATGAACTCGATGGCCTCACCCGCTCTTTTGCCCTGATGACGCAGCAACTGGCCGATGCCCGCGAAACGGCAGAGCACAGCATGGGGGCCTTGGATACGGCACGGGCGCGTCTGCAAACCATTTTGGACAACTTAACCGCTGGGGTGGTGGTGCTCGATGCGCAAGGCGGCATCCGCTCTTCCAACCCCAGCGCCACGCGCATTTTGCGCGCCCCGTTGGCTGCCTACCGAGAGCGGCCCTTGGCCCAAGTGCCGGGACTGGAGAATTTTGCCGCCGAGGTGCAGCAACAATTTGCTGCCTTTGTAGAGCACCGCGACGAGCATGGCCCCGACCATTGGGAGCATGCCTTTGAACTACACGCCTTTCCGAGTGGCACCGGCCACCATGCCACCAGTCTGGTGGCCCGTGGCGCGGAGTTGCCTGACGCCGCGCGCCTACTGGTGTTTGATGATATTTCTGAGATTGTGTCAGCCCAGCGCGTGCAGGCGTGGGGCGATGTCGCGCGGCGTTTGGCCCACGAGATTAAGAACCCGCTGACGCCCATCCAGTTGTCAGCGGAGCGGCTGGAGATGAAACTCTCGGGCAAATTGCCCGCTACCGAGCAGGCCCTGCTGACCAAATCGGTACGCACTATCGTGCAACAGGTCGATGCCATGTTGCGGCTGGTCAATGAGTTTCGGGACTATGCCCGCCTGCCAGCGGCACAATTGCAACCCTTGCAACTCAATGCCTTGGTCACAGACGTGCTCCACCTGTATGAAGCAGACCATGCTAGGGTGCCGGTACAGGTGCAATTAGACCCGCAATGCCCAGAAATTGCCGGTGATGCCCAGCAGCTGCGCCAAGTCATCCACAATCTGTTGCAAAATGCCCAAGATGCCACCGAGCAGGCCCGCACCGATCCGCAGGCCCCCCTGCCCGCAGTTTGCATCAGCACGCACTGGAGCCGCAGCGCCCGGCGCGTGCGGCTGGTGGTGAGTGACTATGGCGGTGGTTTTCCGGCGCATATTTTGCAGCGTGCTTTTGAGCCTTACGTTACCACCAAGGCCCGTGGCACCGGCTTGGGCTTGGCCGTCGTTAAAAAAATTGCCGACGAGCATGGTGCCCGCATCGAACTGGCCAACCGGCTTGATGGCGATGTCGTACTAGGGGCGCAAGTGTCGCTATCATTCGTTTCTGAACACGCGCTGGCTTTGTGACGGCAGCACCGTGTACCGCAGTTGGAAGGTGTTTCACATACATGGCAAATATTTTGGTGGTCGATGACGAGCACGGCATCCGTGATTTGCTGTCAGAAATCCTCAACGATGAGGGGCACAGCGTGGATTTGGCCGAAAACGCCACCCAGGCCCGTGCAGCGCGTGCCGTGGGGCCGTACGACCTGGTGTTGCTAGACATCTGGATGCCCGACACTGATGGCGTTACCTTGCTCAAAGAGTGGGCGGCCAGTGGTCTATTGACCATGCCGGTCATCATGATGAGTGGCCATGCCACCATCGACACGGCAGTGGAGGCTACGCGCATTGGTGCTTTTTCGTTTCTCGAAAAGCCCATCACCTTGCAAAAGCTGCTCAAAGCGGTAGAGGCGGGGTTGGCCCGCAGCCAAGCTCGTGCCACACAAACCGCCGCAGCGGTGGTGTCGGCGTCTGCGCTGGCCCAGCCCCAAGCTGGTGCCTTGGCTACCAGCCTTGCAGGGGAGGGGGTGGCAGAATTGCCCGTATCGCACCAAGATTTTGATTTAGACCGGCCCTTGCGCGAGGCGCGTGATGGCTTTGAAAAAGCCTATTTTGAGTTCCATCTGGCCCGCGAGGGTGGCTCTATGACCCGTGTGGCCGAAAAAACCGGCTTAGAGCGTACCCACCTATACCGCAAGCTGCGCCAACTCGGCGTAGACTTGGGGCGCAGTAAACGCAATTAAATTTGCAGAGACCTTGGCAGAGGTTTGCAATTCTGCTGCTATAATTCAAGGCTTAGGCCCGGTAGCTCAGTCGGTAGAGCAGAGGATTGAAAATCCTTGTGTCGGCGGTTCGATTCCGTCCCAGGCCACCAGTTATAAAAACCCGCTATCCGTTTGGTAGCGGGTTTTTTGTTGCCTGTTGATTGGTGTGAGCGTTCTAAAAAGGCTCAGAACGGTATCTCGCCATCCATGCCGCCATGATCGTGCTGGGGCCGTGTGGGTGCCGGGCGTGGTGCAGCAGGGGCCTCACCTTGGCTGGCGGTACGTTTGTGGCGCACGGCATACAGGCTCAACACTTGGTGGGCCACCAAGTCCAACGACGGGCGGTGGGCACCTTCTCGGTCTTGCCAAGTGCCTACCTTGAGCGTTCCGGCCACGGCCACGGCATCGCCATCGCCCAGCCCCAACAGGGCGGTGACTGGAGCATCATCAAAGGCAATGACGCTGACAAACTGGGATTCTCCGTCGGTGGTTGGGGCGCGCACTTTGGCCAGCGCAAAGGGCTTGCCGTTTTTGCCGTTGCGTTGGGTGGGTTGGCCGTGGATACGGCCTTGGATCAGGGCATCTATCATGAATGATCAGGTTTATGGCTTGCGCCGTGGTAGCAGGGTAAAGCCGTCAGCGCCGGGCTTGAAGCCCACGCGTTCCATGTGATCTTCGGCGGCAGAAGCAATTTGAGTGCTTAACTCCAGCCCAAATTCATTCAGCATATTAGCCATCATGTTGCAGCGCACCACCAACAGGCCGCGCAACTCTTCTAGGCTGTGGCGCTCGCGTCCGTGGTCGTCGGCAAGGGGCACATTGGGGTTGTGCTGGTAGCGTTGGAACAGCGGGTGGCTGCGGTCGATCACCTGCTGCATCACACTTTCACTCTCCAGTGAGAGATCCAGAAACAGTGCCAGTCGCGCAATGCGGGCGTCCAGATCGGCTAGAGAGCGGGTGATGCGCCGTGACCATTGAAACAGGGGATCGTCTTTTCCGGGGAGTCCGTTGGGCATGGTGGGCTTTCACTGCTGTTTTGTGCAAACAGTGTAGTGCCCGTTGCGGTAGTCGTGAAAAAAAAGCGGCACCCAAAGGCACCGCTTTTCTGGCTCCAAGGCTGCTGTCAGGCTTTAGGCACTGCGCTGGGCCGCCTTGACCTTCAAGCGCCAAGCGTGCAGCAACGGTTCGGTGTAGCCGCTGGGTTGCTCTTTGCCCTTGAACACCAAATCCAGTGCTGCTTGGTAGGCCATCGAGGTATCAAAGTGGCCGGCCATCGGTTGGTAGAGCGCATCACCGGCGTTTTGCTTGTCCACCTTAGCGGCCATGCGTTCAAAGGTGGCGCGCACTTGTTCTTCGGTGACGATGCCGTGGTGCAGCCAGTTGGCGACATGCTGGCTAGAGATGCGCAGCGTGGCGCGGTCTTCCATCAGGCCGATGTCGTTGATGTCGGGCACCTTGGAGCAGCCCACGCCTTGATCCACCCAGCGCACCACATAGCCCAAAATGCCTTGGATGTTGTTGTCCAGCTCTTGCTGCTTCTCGGTATCAGACCAGTTGGGGTTGCTGCTGACGGGAATGGTGAGCAGGCCGGTCAACAGGTCGTCGCGCACGGTATCGGCGCTGGTTTTTTCCAGTTCGATTTGGATGTCGGCCACCTTGACTTGGTGGTAGTGCAGCGCGTGCAGCGTCGCGCCAGTGGGGCTGGGCACCCAAGCGGTGTTGGCACCGGCCTTGGGATGGACAATTTTTTGCTCCAGCATGGCGGCCATCAGGTCGGGCATGGCCCACATTCCCTTGCCGATTTGTGCCTTGCCGCGCAGGCCCATGGTCAGGCCCACCAGCACGTTGCTGCGCTCGTAAGACTGAATCCAAGCGCTGGTCTTCATGTCGCCCTTGCGAATCATCGGGCCAGCTAGCATGGCAGTGTGCATTTCGTCGCCGGTGCGATCCAAGAAGCCAGTGTTGATAAAGGCAATGCGGCTGGCAGCAGCAGCAATACACGCCTTCAGGTTGACGCTGGTGCGACGCTCTTCGTCCATGATGCCCAGCTTGACGGTGCTGTCGGGCAGGCCCAGTAGCTGCTCCACGCGGCTAAACAAATCAGCGGCAAAGGCGACTTCCGCCGGGCCGTGCATCTTGGGCTTGACGATATACACGCTGCCCTTGCGGCTGTTGCGGATACCGTTAGCGCCGTGGCCTTGCAGGTCGTGCAGGGCAATGGTGGTGGTGACCACGGCATCCATGATGCCTTCAGGGATCTCTTTCACGCTACCATCGGCGGTGGTGTACAAGATGGCCGGATTGGTCATCAGGTGGCCGACGTTGCGCACAAACATCAAAGAGCGGCCATGCAGGCGCACTTCGCCGCCTTGGGGCGCGGTGTAGAGGCGGTCGGGGTTGAGGCCGCGCGTCAGGGTTTTGCCACCCTTGTCAAATGATTCGACCAGCGTGCCCTTGAGGATGCCCAGCCAGTTGCTGTAGCCCAGCACCTTGTCGTCGGCATCCACGGCGGCTACTGAGTCTTCGAGGTCGAGAATGGTGGACAGCGCTGCTTCCAGCACCACATCGGCCACACCAGCGGCATCCGATTGGCCAATCGGGGTAGCGCGGTTGATGATGATGTCCAGATGCAGGCCGTTGTGTACCAGCAGCACAGAGCTAGGAGCTGCTGCATCGCCTTGGAAGCCTACCAGTTGGGCTGCGTCTTGCAGGCCGGTGGTGCTGCCGTCTTTCAGGGCCACTACCAGTTGGCCGCCTTCAATGCGGTAGCCAGTCGAGTCTTGGTGTGAGCCAGCGGCCAGCGGCGCAGCTTGATCGAGCACATTGCGGGCAAAGGCAATGACCTTGGCACCGCGCACGGGGTTGTAACCTTGGCCTTTTTCGGCACCGTCGGTTTCGGGGATGGCATCGGTGCCATACAGGGCATCGTACAGGCTGCCCCAGCGCGCATTGGCGGCATTAAGGGCATAGCGGGCGTTGAGCACAGGCACCACCAGTTGCGGGCCAGCCTGAATAGCCAGTTCGTCATCGACATTGCTGGTGCTAGCGGGAGTTGTGGCGGGCTGGGGCACCAAGTAGCCAATGGTTTCCAAAAACTGGCGGTAGGCCACCATGTCGGTGATTGGGCCGGGGTGGGCGGTGTGCCACTTGTCCAGTTCGGCTTGCAGGCGGTCACGCTCGGCCAACAGGGCGATGTTGCGCGGTGCCAAATCGCCCACGATGGCATCAAAACCTTGCCAGAAGGCGGCGCTGTCGATGCCGGTGCCGGGCAGCACCTGTTCGTCAATAAAGCGTTGCAGGCTCTGGGCCACTTGCAGGCGGTGGATGGTGGTGCGTGCGGTCATGCGGAAGGCCTCAAAAGATGAAAGAGATGAAAAAGGAGAAAGCCGAATCTGTTGTCTCAGACTGTATTCCAATTATTTGCCCACATAAATAACCAAAAAAACCAAAAACCTGTGACTTTTACGCAAAAATCAGCCGTGTATGGACAAGCTCAAAGCGTTTGAATCTTTCGTCTCGGTGGCTACGCGCGGTAGCCTGACCGCAGCCGCCCGTGCCGCAGGCGTGGCTCCGGCCATTATGGGGCGCAGACTCGATGCGTTAGAGGCCCACTTGGGCGTGAAATTGCTGGTGCGTACCACCCGGCGTTTGAGTTTGACCACCGAGGGCAGCGCCTTCTTAGAAGATTGCCAGCGCCTGCTGGCCGAAGTAGCCCACGCCGAAGCCAGCGTATCGGCGGGCGGCATTCAAGCCAGTGGGCATTTGCGCGTCACGGCTCCGGCGGGGTTTGGCCGCCGCCATGTGGCACCGCTGGTACCGCGCTTTCATGCCGAGCACCCAGAGGTACGTATCTCGCTTAACCTGAGCGACCGCGTCATTGATCTGGCCGCCGAGGGCTTTGATTGTGCGGTGCGGGTGGGCGATTTGCCCGATTCGTCCTTGGTCAGTGTGCGTATTGCTGACAACCGCCGTTTGTGCGTGGCCGCACCTTCTTATCTGCAACGTCGGGGCACGCCGCAGCATCCGAGTGAACTGGCTGGGCACGATTGTTTGGTGCTCTCCAGTGGGGCCTCGCAAACGCGGGGCTGGGCGTTTCGCCTGCCTACTGAGGGCGATGGGCAGCAGGTGGTGCATTTTCGGCCTGCGGGGCCGCTGGACTGCTCAGACGGGCAGGTGCTGTACGACTGGTGTTTGGCCGGTTATGGCATTGCTTGGCGCAGTACTTGGGAGGTGGAGGCAGAAATTGCTTCAGGCCAGTTGCTGCCAGTGCTGGAGGGCTTTGCGGCACCCCCCAATGGCATTTATGCCGTTTTTCCGCATGCCAAGCATTTGCCCTTGCGGGTGCGTTTGTGGATCGACTACCTCAAGCACCACTACCGCCAGCCGGGGTTTTGGCAGGCGGGGGTAGGCCGCGCTTCTTTTTGATCTGCACACAGATATTTGCCATAACCTGTTATGGGCCATAACCTGTTTAAGCTGGCGATGGTGCAGTTGTAGCTGTTGTTGGCAAGGATGCTAGCACCAACTTGGTGCAGATATGACGGAAACTATCACGCCGATAGAAATTTTCTATTTACCTGCATATGTTTTATATGTTTCATGTATTTCATATGGATGAAAAAAGTAATAATATTGTAAAGTTGGTTGCTTAATGCTAACGACCGAAATGCACAGGTCATCTAAATGCCTGTGTGCCCAGACGCCTTTTGAGTGCTGGATCGGTGCAGACTCTTTCTAACGATTTCCACGAACCCCGATTGGATACCTGTGTACCCAAATGCTGTTTAAGCGTTGGGTTGGCGCAGACTCTTTCCAAAAATCCCCATGAACCGATTTCGAATTTCCACCCGCCTGACAGTTTTCGTGGCCGTACTGGCCTCCTTATTGGTGTTGATTGGTAGTATTGGCTTGTTCGGTATGACCAAGCAGGGAGATGCCCTCGATACTGTGTACAAAGACCGCACCGTGCCGTTGAGCCAGTTGAGCACTATTCAGTACCTGATGCTCCATAACCGCATGCTGATTGCCAATTCGCTGTTGATCCAAAAACCAGAGGCAGTACAGAAAAACGAGCAACAGATACAGCAGAACCTCGACAAGGCTTCTACTCTCTGGAAAGAGTACATGACCACCTACTTGACCCCAGAGGAAGCACAGATAGCGAGTCAGTTTGAGCAAGCTTGGCAAAAATTTGTGCAAGAGGGGCTACAACCCTCTATGGCTCCGATGCGCAGTGGTGACTTTGACGCCGCCAAGCGCATTGCGTTGGAAAGAAATGTGCCCTTGTTCAATAAGATGCAGGAGCAGTCTGAGGCGCTGATTCGTTTGCAGGTTGATGAGGTGAAAAAAGAATACGATGCAGGCACGGCCCGTTTTCATACTATCCGGTCGGTGTCGGCAGTCTCGATTGCTTTGGGTTTGGCGTTTGCCCTGTGGTTTGGCTGGACGTTGGTGCGGGGCATTACCTTGCCGTTGCAACGGGCAGTGCAGATTGCCCAAGCCGTGGCCCAAGGTGATTTAAGCCAGCGTATCCACAGCCAAGGCCAAGACGAGCTGGCTGCACTCATGCAATCTTTGGCACATATGCAGACCCGTTTGGCAGCGGTGGTGGTCAATGTGCGCCGAGGTTCAGAAAGCATCTCTATTGCCAGCGCTGAAATTGCCCAAGGCAACCAAGATTTATCTGCCCGCACCGAGGCCCAAGCCAGCGCCTTGGAAGAAACAGCCAGCTCTATGGAGCAACTGAGTGCTACCGTCAAACACAATGCCGACAGCGCCCAGCAGGCAAATCAATTGGCTGTCAATGCCAGTACTGTAGCCACTAAAGGGGGTGAGGTGGTGGCCCAAGTGGTAGATACCATGCAAGGGATTAACGAGTCTTCGCGCAAGATTGCCGACATCATTAGTGTGATTGATGGCATTGCTTTCCAGACCAACATATTGGCACTTAATGCAGCGGTAGAAGCGGCCCGTGCAGGAGAGCAGGGCCGGGGCTTTGCTGTCGTAGCCAGTGAAGTGCGCAATTTGGCAGGCCGCTCGGCAGAGGCAGCCAAAGAAATCAAAGCCCTTATTGGTGTCAGTGTGGATCGGGTCGAGCAAGGGGCTGGTCTGGCAGACCAAGCCGGTGTCACCATGACGGAGGTGGTGGGCAGCATTCGCCAAGCGACGTCGCTGATGGGGGAAATCAGCACGGCCAGCCAAGAGCAAGCCGCTGGGGTTGCGCAGGTGGGCGAGGCAGTGGCCCAGCTCGATCAGGTGACGCAGCAAAACGCATCGCTGGTAGATGAAATGGCAGCCGCAGCCCGCAGTCTGGAGGCGCAGGCGCAGTCCTTAGTGCAGGTGGTGGCGGTGTTCAGAACCTGAGCTGGTTTGAGGCCCGTAAAATCGGGCCATGCTCTCTGCCAAACAAGAACTGCTGGCCGCTTTAGCGGCTGAACTGGACAAACTCTCTCCTGGTGCTGGTGCCAAAGCCGCTTTTGAGTCGCCCAAGGTGGCGGCGCACGGCGATTTTGCTTGCACCGCAGCCATGCAACTGGCTAAACCGCTCAAGCAAAACCCGCGTGCGCTGGGCGAACAGCTCAAGGCAGCGCTAGAGGCCACAGCGGCCTTTCAGCGCTGGGTGGCGGCCATTGAGATCGCTGGCCCCGGCTTTTTAAACATCCGCCTGTTGCCCGCTGCCAAGCAGCAAGTGGTGCAAGAGGTATTGGCCCAAGGGCCACAATTTGGCTACCAGCCTGAGCGTGGTGAAAAAATCTTGGTCGAGTTTGTCTCTGCCAACCCCACCGGCCCGCTGCACGTTGGGCATGGCCGCCAAGCGGCGCTGGGCGATGCCATTTGCAACCTGTATGCCAGCCAAGGCTGGAACGTTCACCGCGAGTTTTATTACAACGACGCCGGGGTGCAAATTGACACCCTGACCAAGAGCACACAACTGCGCGCCAAGGGCTTTAAGCCGGGCGATGACTGCTGGCCGGTAGACCCAGAAAACCCTGCCGCCAAAAACTTTTACAACGGCGACTACATCCAAGACATTGCCGATGCCTTCAAGGCCCGCGCCACCGTCCAAGCCGATGATCGTGCCTTCACCGCCAATGGCGATGTAGAAGATTACGACAACATCCGCCAGTTTGCCGTAGCCTACTTGCGCAACGAGCAAGATAAGGATTTGCAAGCCTTCCACTTGAAATTTAACGAGTACTACCTCGAATCGAGCCTGTACACCAACGGCCATGTCGAGGCCACGGTGCAGCGCCTGATCGCCAACGGCAAAACCTACGAGCAAGATGGTGCGCTGTGGCTCAAATCCACCGACTACGGTGACGACAAAGACCGTGTCATGCGCAAGCAAGACGGCAACTACACCTACTTTGTGCCCGATGTGGCCTACCACATTCAAAAATTCAAGCGTGGCTTTACCAAGGTCGTCAACATCCAAGGCACCGATCACCACGGCACCATTGCCCGTGTGTGGGCCGGTTTGCAGGCGGCGGATGTGGGCATTCCGCAAGGCTACCCCGACTATGTGCTGCACACGATGGTGCGCGTGGTGCGTGGTGGCGAAGAGGTCAAAATCAGCAAACGTGCGGGCAGTTATGTCACGCTGCGCGATTTGATCGAATGGACTAGCAAAGATGCCGTGCGTTTCTTCTTGCTCAGTCGCAAGCCTGATACAGAATACACCTTTGATGTCGATTTGGCCGTGGCCCAAAACAACGACAACCCGGTGTATTACGTGCAGTATGCCCATGCGCGCATCTGCTCCGTGCTGCGCGGCTGGGCCGAGCAGGGCGGCGGCGATGTAGCCACGCTGAAAGACGTGGACTTGTCGGCGCTGCAAGGCCCACAGGCCCAAGCCTTGATGCTTTTGTTGGCTAAGTACCCCGAAATGCTCACCGCAGCGGCGGCAGACAACGCTCCGCACGACGTCACCTTCTATCTGCGCGAGTTGGCCGCCAGCTACCACAGCTACTACGATGCAGAGCGCATTTTGGTGGATGATGAGGCTGTCAAACTGGCGCGGCTGGCGCTGGTGGCGGCTACCGCCCAAGTGCTGGCCAATGGCTTGGCGGTGCTGGGGGTCTCAGCGCCCGAACGCATGTAAAGCACAGGCATCATCATGAAAAAACAGCAGCAGGGCGGAACCATCCTTGGTTTTATTTTGGGCTTGGTGGTCGGTTTAGGCGCAGCATTTGCCGTGGCCGTGTATGTGACGAAGGTGCCAGTGCCCTTCTTGAACAAAGGCGCAGTGCGGGGTACAGAAAAAGACGCCGCCGAAGACGAAAAAAATAAGGACTGGGACCCGAACGCACCGCTTTACGGCAAAAATCCGGCCCGCTCGGTGGCGGCCGATCCCGTCCCTGCTGCGGCTACGCCCTCGGCTAACGAGCCAGCGGCCAAGCCAAGCCCCGCTGAACCCAAGTCAGCTCCTGAGACGGCTGCCGATACCAAGACCACCGTTAAGCCTGATGGCAAAGCAGAGAGCAGCAAGGCCGAAACTAAGGCAGAAGCCAAGCCCGACGCCAAAGCCGATACCAAGACCAGCGCCAGTGCCGATCCGCTAGGAGATTTGGTCAAGAGCCGAGCCAACACCACGGCCAGCACCACCAGCACGGCCGATGATCCTTTTACCTACTTTCTCCAAACAGGCGCTTTTGGTACCACCACCGATGCTGAGGCCCAGCGCGCCAAGCTGGCGATGATGGGCTGGGAGGCTCGTATCAGTGAGCGTGAGCAAAATGGCCGCACCGTGTTCCGTGTACGGGTTGGCCCGTTTGGCAAGCGCGGTGAGGCCGAAACGCTCAAAGAAAAGCTCGATGGCGCTGGTGTTGATGCGGCCTTGGTGCGCGTGCAGCGCTGAACTTTTGTGCTCCGATACCGCTCTGATCTCTATCCGCAACCTGGAGTATGTTTTGATGAAACGCCGTGCTTTTTCCCTCACCGCTGCTGTGGCCTTGGCCGCCCCTTTGCTGCCGCTGTCGGCCCGCGCGCAGGGAGCTGTGCCCAAAGAGGGCAAAGACTACAACAAGCTTGCCAAGCCGGTGGCTTCGGACGTGCCTGCGGGCAAGACCGAGGTGCTAGAGTTTTTCTGGTACAGCTGCGGCCACTGCCACAGTTTTGAGCCGATGTTTGCCACTTGGATGAAGACAGCCCCCAGCAATTTGGTGGTGCACCGTGTGCCGGTGGCTTTTAATGCCAGCTTTGTGCCTGCCCAAAAGCTCTACTACACCCTAGAGGGGCTGGGCAAGATTGAGGCATTGCATGCCCGTGTGTTCCGTGCCATCCATGTTGAAAAGCAAAAGCTGGCCAAAGACGACGACATCATGGCTTGGGCTGCCAAGCAGCCTGAGCTGGACATGGCCAAGTTCAAAGAGATGTACCAATCCTTCACGGTAGCCAACCAAGTGCGCCGCGCCACGCAGTTGCAAGAGGCTTATCACGTTGAAGGCACGCCGTCGATGGGGGTGGCAGGCCGTTATTACACTGACGGTACCATGGCAGGGGGGTTGCAGGCCATGTTGCAGGTGGTCAACCACCTGACCACCATCAAGGCTTGAGTGGCACCCACCTGCCTATGACCATAGCCCGCTGTTGCGGGCTTTTTTTTGGCGGGCAGGCATGGCTACAATCGCTGCAAGATTCGTGCCTTTTTTAATGAACTGCCTCTCTACGCTCCCTCTGCTTGCCTCTCTGGCTATTGCCCCGTTCACGCTGGCATATGCCGAAAAGGCCGACCGCCATCAGCCCATGAACATTGAGGCCGATGCCCTGCGCCATGACGAATTGCAGCAAAGCAGCGTGTTTACAGGCCGCGTGGTGCTGACCAAAGGCTCTATCGTGTTGCGTGGTGATCGCTTAGAGGTTCACCAAGATGCCGACGGTTACCAGTCTGGCACCGTGACGGCGGCGGCAGGCCAACGCGCGTTTTTCCGGCAAAAACGCGACGCTGCGCCCGGTGCCCCGGAAGAGTTTGTGGAAGGCGAAGGCGAGCGCATCGAATACAACGGCCGCACTGACACCGTGCGGCTGCTGCGCCGCGCCGAGTTGCGCCGCTACCAAGGTGCCAAGTTGCAAGATGAGCTGACAGGGGCGGTGATTGTCTATAACAACCTGACCGACGTGTTTAGCGTCGATGGTCAGCCGCGTGGTGTGGATGGTGCGGCTGCGCCGGGTGGCCGTGTCCGGGCCATTTTGGCCCCCAAGACCACGCCAGCCCCCGCTTCCCCCGCAGCAGCGGTGCCCGCATCGTCGTCCTTGCGCTCTAGCCCAGCGCTGGGCAGCCCCAAGCCATGAGCGCGCCTGCCGCCGCCGCTCAGACCCCTGCGGGCAGCCGCCTAGAGGTGCTGCATCTGGCTAAATCCTATGGCAAACGCCAAGTGGTTAAAGATGTGTCACTGGTGGTAGAAAAGGGCGAGGTGGTTGGGCTGCTTGGCCCCAACGGCGCGGGCAAGACGACATCGTTTTACATGATTGTGGGCTTGCTGCCCAGTGATGGCGGTGACATCCGCATTGATGGTCAGTCGGTGGTGCGTATGCCCATCCACAAACGCTCGCGCCTAGGGCTATCGTATCTGCCGCAAGAAGCCTCTATCTTTCGCAAGCTCACGGTGCAAGAAAATGTGCGCGCTGTGCTGGAGTTGCAACACGGTGACGATGGCAAACCCCTGAGCAAGGCGGAAATTGAGCAGCGCTTGACGGCCTTGCTAGAAGAGCTGCGCGTCGATCACCTGCGCGATTCTCCTGCACTGGCATTGTCTGGCGGTGAGCGGCGGCGGGTCGAGATTGCCCGTGCCTTAGCCACGCAGCCGCGCTTTATTTTGCTGGATGAGCCGTTTGCGGGCATTGACCCGATTGCGGTGATTGAAATCCAGCGCATCATTGGCTTTTTAAAAGCCCGTGGCATTGGCGTGCTCATTACCGACCACAACGTGCGCGAAACGCTGGGCATTTGCGACCACGCCTGCATCATCAGCGATGGTCGGGTGTTGGCCCAAGGCACGCCGTCTGAGATTGTTAACAACGCCGAGGTGCGCCGGGTGTACCTCGGTGAGCATTTCCGTATGTGAGCCGATGAAACCTGGCCTGTCTCTGCGCGTATCGCAGCACCTGACCCTGACGCCGCAGTTGCAGCAGTCCATCCGGTTGTTGCAACTCTCGACGCTAGAGTTAGGCCAAGAAGTCGAGCAGATGCTGGCCGACAACCCCTTTTTGGAGCGCAACCCCGACGAGGCTCCGCGTGAGGAGTTCGGTCTGGCCCACGCTGATGCCCCAACCTCCCCCGACGAGCCAGCTGCCGAGTGGTCGGCCCCGCTCAGTAGTGCCAGCAGTGCTAGCACCACCGACACCGATACCAGCAGCAGTGAGAGCAGCAGCACCGAAACGCTCGATTGGGAGGGCGATGGCAGCGTCGATATGGCCCCAGACGATAGCGAGTGGGGGGGGGACGCTCCGGCCTCTAGCCGCAACGGCGCAGACGATAACGAGGTCAGTGCCACCGATTTAGCCCACGGCCACGAATCGCTGGCGGCCTTTTTGCATCGGCAAACGCTGGGCTTACGGTTATCCCCAGAAGATAAAGCGGCGCTGTATTTCCTGATTGAATCGCTCAACGAAAACGGTTATCTGGAAGATTCGCTCGAAGCCTTGGCCCAAGAGTTGGCTGGAGACGAACACCACAGCGAGATGGAGCAGTTGTTGCACCATTTCACGGTAGCGCTGCGCTTGTTGCAAACGCTAGAGCCGGTGGGCGTGGGCGCACGCGATCTGGCCGAATGCCTGCGGTTGCAACTGGCCGCCTTGGCGGCACACCCCCAACCCGGCCAAGAACCGGCAACGATTGCGCTGGCGCTGCGCATCTGCCAGCAGCCGCTGGACGGGCTGGCCCGCCGCGACGTGCGCCGCTTGGCGCAAGCGTGCGCCGCTACCGAAGAGCAAACCCGCACCGCGATGGCGCTGATTGCCCGGTTGGAGCCGCGTCCGGGGCGGCCTTTTGTCTCGGTAGAGCGCAATGCCATTATTCCGGATGTGCTGGTGCGCCGCATTGGGCATGGGCAGGCTGGGCACCAATTTAGTGTGCAGCTCAACCCCGAAGTGATGCCGCGCTTGCGTATCCACGATATTTATGCCGGTGCTTTGCGTGGGCGTCGCCAAGAAGAAGGCCACCAAGCGCTGCAACAGCGCTTGCAAGAGGCGCGTTGGTTTATCAAGAACATCCAGCAGCGCTTTGACACCATCTTGCGCGTCTCCCAAGCCATTGTGGAGCGGCAAAAAAACTTCTTTGTGCATGGTGAGCTCGCCATGCGCCCGCTGGTGCTGCGCGACATTGCCGATGCGCTGGGCCTGCACGAGTCCACCATCTCGCGCGTGACTACGGCCAAATACATGGCTACGCCGCAGGGCACCTACGAGCTGAAATACTTTTTTGGCTCTGGCTTGGGCACCGACAGCGGTGGCAATGCCTCCAGCACCGCCGTGCGGGCGCTCATCAAGCAGTTTATTGCCGCCGAAAGCCCGGCCAAACCGCTGTCAGACAGCCAATTGGCCGAAATGCTCAAGGAGCAGGGCATTGAATGCGCCCGCCGCACGGTAGCCAAATACCGCGAAGGCCTCAAAATCCCTACCGCCACGCTGCGCAAAACGCTGTAGCGCGGCGGTGCAGGCCTGTTTACTCTGCGGGGGCTGGTGCCACCTTGGCGGCCCGGCTACGGGCACTGTGCAGGGCGCGCAGCACGGTGTTGGCGTCCATGCCATACATATCGGCAAAGGCTTGCACGGTTTTTTGGCCGCTGGCCTCAAAGGTGCGCAGCAGGGCTTCTTCGCGGGCCATTTTTTCTGCCAACTCGCCCAAGGCTTGGTCTAGCAGGGCGTTGGCGGCTTCATCGCGGGTGCGTACGCGCTCGGCGTAGTCTTCACGCGACAGGCCGCTGGCTTCCAAATTAGCCACGATGCGGGCGCACAGTTTGGCTGTCATTTCGGGGTTGTTGTGCCCTTGGCGGCGGCGGTACACCTCTAGCAGGGCGTGATGGATGTGCTCAGGGGCCATGGCCTCCACGGGCTGGCCTTGCAGGTCGTGGCGCTGCTGGCCGGTGGCTACGCTTTGCAGGTAGCGGGTAGAGCGGGTGTGCTGCCCCAGTGCTTGCTTGAGGGCTTCGCGCTCAAACACTTCAGGGTGGGCAGCCATCAGGTCTTGGAAGATGCCGCGCTTGAGGGGCCGAAACACCGCGCCAAAAAGCTGGGGATAGAGTTCTGCCAGTTTTTCTAATGTGGGTGGTACGGGGCGTGGCGTGCGGCTGGGTGGGGTGCCGGGCGCTGCTGCGGTAGTGGCTGGGGTGCTAGGCGCTGCACGCTTGCCACGGCGGGCGCGGCTCCGGCGTGGCGCGGCGGCCTTGGCCTCGCCTGCGGGAGACTCTGCCCCCACGGCGGGTGCTGGCCCCCCTTCTGTAGCAGTAACTGCGTTATGGGTGGCAGAAACGGCATCTACAGGGATGGGCGTGGAGGAAGCTGCGGGCGCGGAATCGTTCATGGAGCAAAAAATCAGATCAAAGAGTGGCGAATGATGCCAGCCTTGGGCTAGGCATGGCCAAAAAGCCCCATTTCAGGGCGGCGATGGTGGTGATGCCGGGGTGGTGTTGGCACCGCTGCGGCGTGGGGGCTGCCACAGGTAAGCCCGGTCTATCCATAACGGTGGCAAGGCCAAGGCCAGCAACACCAATGCCAGCGGCAGCACAAAAATGAAACCAATATGCTTAAAGCCTAGTGCCCCCGCAATGCCCCCGATCAGGAACATACCCAGTAGGCCCACAAACAAGTGCATGCGCTGGCGGTTGGCGCGCACCTGCTGCTCTGGGCGGCGGGCCGTGCGGTTCCAGTAGAGCATTTTGCCCAACTCAATGCCCAAGTCAGTCACCACCCCCGTCATGTGGGTGGTGCGGATTTGTGACGAGGACATCTTGGTGACGGTAGCATTTTGCACCCCCATGAGGAAGGATAGCAGCAGCACCGTGACTGGCACAGCAAAGGGAGTATGCCAGTCTAGCGTTACGGCCCCCACTAAACCAAACACCAGCATCAACAGAGCCTCGATCAGCAGCGGCAAGGCATAGGCACTGTGCAACTGCCGCCGCAGCGACCAATTCACCAAAATGGCGGTCAGGGCCGCACCACTGATGAACGACAGCATGGCCCCCAGCGCACTGAGCACCAGCACCGTATTGCCCAGCACCAAGTTGTCGGCCAGCATGGAGACAAAGCCTGTCATGTGCGAGGTGTAAAGCCGCAGCACCAAAAAGCCGCCCGCATTGATGGCACCCGCGTTAAAAGCCAGCAACAGGCCTAAACGGCGGTTGCTGATATCGGTGCGGTGTTGGCCGGTCAGGTGGCGAAAGCGGCGCATAGCAAAACAGTACAGGGCATGGGGGGCGATGGTACGCCCAAGGGGCTATTCGGAGAAGCCCTGCACTTTCATCAATAAGGTGCAGCAAGCCCTGCCCATGATGGAGTAGGCTGATAGTTTCTTGGCTCAAGACGGCAGGATTCTTAAAACGAATCCTGTGCTACGACCGCAGAGTGAGGCTGAACTAGCCAATGGTTGGTGCAGTTGCCGTGGTGGCATCAACGGATTGTTGGAGTGGGACGTGCGATAGCAGATCACCACCACAGGTCAGACCGGCAGCAGGGGAACCCGATAACTCGGCCGTGCTTGAAGCACGATGAACGAATGGAGTCCTACTGAGCGGTTCATATTTGGGGCATTGGCCCAATGGGCCGACAAAAGCCCACCTGTAGGTGTGCAGTCTGTCCTTTTGCGGTGGTTTTTGAATCCATCGTGTGTCTGCGATCAATGAATATGAATACTGTTCATCAGAAGGAAAACCTATGAACTGCGGTTGACAAAGTGGGAAGTCCCTGTAGCCGGGTTAGCACCACCGCCCAAGCACAAAAATAATTCGACCCTAGCCCCTTTATCCCTTTTGCTGCGTAACATCAGCTGGTAAGTCAAAATACTGTGGGACAGCCCCTAGGGACTTAGCACAGCCAGCACATAGCCTCAAAATAATTAATTAATGAAATACATTCAAGCAACTCATTTAACCAAGTAAAATTTCATATATTAAATCCACATTCAACTGCTGCTTGATTGTAAGTGCTGTAATTGATTACATAGTCATCACCCATTTCTTTTTTAATATTATTTATTTTTTCGTCCGTACACTTACTTACCTCTACATCTTCAATCTCAACAAAACCTTTATCAATAGCCTCTTTGGCAGCCAATGATAATTCTTTTAATTCTTTTTCGTTATTTTGCTTCTGCACATCTTTTTTTTCGACTTCTTTTTTATAAGTTTCAACTTGAGAATCGGGGTTCGAAATTTTTAAATCTTCACTCTTATTCTTCTCATTTAAATTATCATCATTCATGCCATGAATTTTCAATATATCAGAAAGCTGCTTCTCCAGATCTTCAGCAGAATAGTCTTTTTTATAAATATACCCTTCTCTAGGCTCATTCATAAAGCCAAGATTGCTAATATGAATATTTACTGTATTTATGGAATTTTTCCTCATAAAATTTATCTTCTCTTTTAAAAATAAAATATTTTTCTTATCTCGGAAATCCTTCGCTTTTTTTGCCTCAAAGACTATTTCATCAACAGAATAACCATTTAATTTATATTGACCGCCTAAAGCAGCTCCAGCAATCTCAGCATCACCAATGAAGGAAATGGCTTCAGAACTGGACATACCTTTAGTCATGTTAATGACAGAGTTAGGATCCTCTGAATTAAAAGTAGTTTTCCCACAACCAACTATTGCAAGCGAAACCACAAGCAACGCAATGATATTTTTTTTAAGGTGAATCATATTAAAATTATGTTTTTCGTAAATTTTATGGGGCTTGCATGTAAACACCACTTTGAAGGCTATAGATAACTCAGCAGTCCTCCAATAGATAGGCTGGTGGATATAGATAATTATTTACCGCAGCAGAAAATTTCCACTGTAGAGATTAAATTAATCCTTGTTATTTATTTTATTACTCAAACATCCATCCATTATCCGTCTTAATCATTGAAAATTTTCCGCTCATTTTTACATCACCTCCAACCCCCATTAGCTTCACTTTTTCAGAGTATTCTGATCTAGAGTCAATAACTCTAGACAGAATCCCATTAGCAATTCTGTTTTTTGGCCTACAATCAAAATAAACCACTTGGCGTTTATAGTGTCCATAACCACTTGCATCAAAACCATCTACTCCTGCATCTTCTAAGATTTTTGGTATTTCTGGAGAATCAGTAGGCATGGAGTCCAGTTTCGCTTTTATTTTATTGAATTTCTCAAGTTTATCAGAATAATCTTTATATATCAATTCCATTTCTTTTTTTGGATTTGCATGCAATTCAAAATCAACCTCCATAACATATTTATTTTTATTGCTTCCATCAGGAAATCCATTTGTTTTCTTGACGCTTTTTACACTAACAAAACTACAATTATCAATTGCCGACGATAGATTTGATTTAACTTCACTCTCTGAGGGACTATTGGAACATGCAGTAAGTAAAAAGATCGGTAAAAAAATAAAAGCTCGATTAAAAATAGTATCCATTTTATAAAACCTCCAAGATAATAATAAAATTTAAATCAACATAAATTCACATTGCAACTATTATAACCATAAACTATGGGGCCATCTCAGGATTTAGAAAAATTTACGCTAAAAAGGCAAGATGTCAAGTTATGGCACAGATGACATATCGGTGATGCCAAATACCAAAAATAGTCCTTTCTAACTAATGGGAACCTCTAAAAACCTTGATTTCTAAAATTCGCTATCTTATGAATTAATAGGTTGCGAATGATGCAAAGCAAATTTCAGGAGTTTTTAGAGGTACCAAAAAGTAAGCTGTCCGATTGAGCGAAGTGTTAGGCGGCAGTGGTGGCCTCAAGCACTGGCACTGGAAAGCCAACAGACATAGAAACCTGCTCTAGTGTGCCGATCTTGACCGATTTCGCTTTGAATCCATCGCTAACCAAGTCTTTGATGTAAAACTTATTGATAATAAACATGAATACAAGATTGCCCAGCCCCCAGGTAATTATGGCAATGATAAGAATGATGGCAAACCATTTCCAGCTACCCCGAAACAGCATAGGGAATGGGCCAAAGAAAAAAGTTGTCCATGAAAAGCCCACAGGGGCTTCTTTCATTTGCCCGGTGCGTGGATTCTCGAAGTAGATCGTGTTATTTGCCATGTGTTTCCCTTTCAGTTGCCCGCGAAATCAACGACAGCATGCACGGGATTTCATGCTGCCTAACGTTTGAATTCAGCGGATGGCAAAAGCGTAGCTTTTGACATTCCGCTGGAATGATTGGTTAGCTTCACGCCGCAGGAAGAAGCAGCGTTGTCACAAACTGAAGGGCTTGCTGATCACGTTGTCCGAAATATCGTGGCGCATGTTGCGGCAACCAAATTTCATTGAAGTGGCGTTTAAAATCTTCATACAGTTCAATTGGGTACAGTTTTGCCTGTACAGCTCGCCCATCAGGATAGGTGTGGGTATACGTTGGGAAAGTATTCGGTTCAATTCCACGTTGTTCGCGGAGCCACTTACAGAAAATTCTTCCCTCTGAGATATCAGGAACCATTTCCTGCGGAAGTGTGTAGCCTGCCTGCTCAAGCGGAGCGATAAGGTTGAGCGTCAATTCATTGAGCATTGAGAAGTGAGTGTATGGAACCTTTGAGCGGTTCTGCATATACCTCTCAATATGCACTGGCATTACGGGCTTGGAACGACCTTGCTGCCACTCCGTAACCCATTGAGAAACTTTGACAGCGAACTTTGGTGACAGCCACTGCGCCAAATTGATGGCAAGGTATGGGTGTACCCAAGTTCCTTGAAGAGTTGGGTTTCCGCCGCTTATGACATGAATCAACTGCTGCTCGGGAAAGCCTGTCTGAGCCATCAGCTCAGTCAAAAATTCCCCAGTAGATTTCAGCGAACGGTAGTCTGAGTAGCGTTTTCCAACTGATTGGCAGAGTGCGGTTGCGCTAATGTAGCCGTCACCGACTCGCTGAGGAATTATTCCGCCTTCGTCAACATGAGGAATTAGGGCCAACTGCTGCATAAATACTCCTGGATTAGTGAAGCTAACTACGATTAGACGACAGCCAAACGTCGCTCAACTGTCGGATAGGAGGATCACATCCTACCGCACTCATAGGAAGACCCCATGAGCGAGCTAGTTGAGGCGAACCTAAAATTTCATGGATCACGCGCATTCGCGTATGCACCATTAAAACATCCTCACAGTCAAACCGTCTGTGAGTCAGGCGAAATGTTTCATTTTGTTGCACAGTGGAAAAAATGGGAATTGCCAAGGCGGACGGATTCTGGAGCGATGGGGCCGAGGGGCCGGTATTTGCCGTGGCACTTGCACGACAGCTCCATTCGCCGTTAGACTTGCACCCGTCGCGCGAAAAAGGCGCGGCACGGGTTTGGCGACCCGGTTTACCAAGGCGCAGCAGCCGCACCCCATATGGGCAGCGGCTTTTCTCTTTTGTTGTGCTGCGCGCACGGATTCACTTTACGGTGGGCTGTGTGGGGACACCCGCAAGGGTGTGCCGGAACCTTGGGCCGGTTCGCCAACCCCGCATGGTCTGCCACCCCCATTTGGCGATGGAGGCGGCAGGTTCCCTTGTTTGTCCCCAAGGAGCCATTCATGGCTGACACCTTTTCCTCCCACACTGCGGCCCCGCCGCGTGGCCTTGCTTCGCTTCCCAGTGCTTCGGTGTTGCAACACACCTTCCACCACTTACAGCGCTTGCTGGCCGAACCCCCACATAGCCACGCTGGCACTTGGTGCCAGCAGCGCCAGCGCGCCCTGCTGCTGCACAACCGCCCGCGCTTGCAGTGGCTGGCCGGTTTTCGCACGGATGGCAGTACCGATCTGCTGTGTGACGCCCTGACCTTGAGCGCGTCCTAAGCGCCCGCGTCTTTCTTTTCTGCCGTTGCGGCCCAGTGCCTGACCGCCATGCAGCGGCCAGCGGGCGCGCCTGTGCCTTGTGTTTTTCTCTGTGTGGGGAGAGGTCTTGCCATGACCGAAATGTTTTCTATTGCCCGTGCCAGCCTGCGCATGGCCCGTGCGGCGTGGGGGGTGGATATGCCCAGTGGAGCCAAGTTGGTGCTGTTGTGCATCATTCACCATTACAACGATGCGCGTGGTGTCGCCTTTCCCTCATTGGCGCGGCTGGCGCGTTTGTGTGGCTTGCACAAGCGCACAGTGCAAGGGCATATCGCCTTGCTGGTGACACGGGGCGTGCTGCAAGTGGACAAATCCCCCGGCTTCAGCACCAATGTGTACCGCATCCACGAGGCGGCTTTGGCCCCGCCACCGAGCGCTACCGAGATTCCAGCACAAGAGATGGCAAATTTGCCTCCCAAGGTGGTGTTGGCTGCGCCCCGTGGTGGTGATTTTTCCGGTCAGTGGGCAGAAATCACCACCCAGAACGGCAGCAACGAACCTCAACAGAAAAAGACAACGGAGCCACCCGCCACACCCTGCCCAGCGCCACCCGCTGCGGCACCAATGCCCCAAGAGCCATCCTCATCGTCATCAACTTTGTTTTTGCAATCCTTGCAAAGCCCGGCAGATCAAGCCGCTTTGCAGGCTTGGCAGCAAGTGCGCCGCGCCAAAGGCAGGCCCGCCTTGCCCAACGCCTTGCAATGCCAACAGTTGCTCCACCATGCCGCCACGCTGGGCCAGCCTATGGGCTGGGTGGTGCAGGTGATGGTGCTCAACGATTGGGCCTCGTTTGATCCGGCATGGCTGCACAACCAACGGCCGCCGCCGCGCTTGCCCACCATAGTAGAAGCCCCGCCCCGCCCTGATGCCCCGCCGCCACCTGCGCTCAGGCCCAAGGCCGCAGAAGCCCCCGCCGTCACTGCCGAGCAAGTGGCCCAAGCCAAGGCGCGCATGGCCGAGTTGCTCAAGCAATGGCGCGGCCCTGAGCCTGCCTATGCCCCCATCACTCCTTGCGGTGTGCCTTGGGCCGACCAGATCATTGCCAGTGCCATGCGCGGCGAGCCGGTCAGCCATGCGGCACTCCATTGCGCCTGTGCGGCGGCCAAGGTGCCGGTGCAGGCGGTGCGTGCCGCAGCCATAAAAAAACCCGCCTTGGAGGGCGGGTGAAGTGGCCTATGACAGGCCAGAGGAGTCAATCGCAAAGAAGGGAGAACCCCGGCTGTGGCACCACCAGACACCACAGCCGGGCAGGGGCGGCGGCTTACCGGGTGTAAGCCGTTTCGCCGTGGGAGGTGATGTCCAAGCCTTCGCGTTCGGCTTCTTCCGAGACGCGCAAGCCCACCAACACATCAGCAACCTTGTAGGAGATAAACGACACCACACCAGACCAAACGATGGTCACCAGCACGCCCTCGGTTTGCACCCACAGTTGGTGGCCCATCGAGAAGGTGTCGGGGGTCAAGCCGCCGGTACCGCCCAGACTTTGCGAGGCAAACACGGCTGTCAACAAGGCACCAACAATGCCGCCCAAACCGTGCACGCCAAAGACGTCAAAGGCATCATCGACACGCAACATGCGCTTGAGACCACCCACACCCCAGACGCAGACCGGGCCAATAATCAGGCCCATGACGATGGAACCCATCGGGCTGACAAAACCAGCCGCTGGCGTGATACAGACCAAACCAGCCACGGCACCCGAAGCGGCACCCAGCATGGATGCTTTGCCCTTGTGCAGAGCTTCTGTAGCCAACCAAGCCAAGGTGGCCGCGCCAGTTGCCAGCACGGTGTTGATAAAGGCCAAGCCAGCAACACCGTTGGCAGCGCCAGCAGAACCGGCGTTAAAGCCAAACCAGCCCACCCACAGCAGCGAGGCACCAACCATCGTCAGGGTCAGGCTGTGCGGCGTCATGGCTTCTTTGCCGTAGCCAATGCGCTTGCCCACCATGTAGGCACCAATCAGACCGGCAATACCAGCGTTGATGTGTACCACGGTACCACCAGCAAAGTCCAAAGCACCATCTTTGGCCAAGAAGCCACCGCCCCACACCATGTGCGCCACAGGCACATAGCTAAAAGTGAACCACAGCACGGCAAAAATCAGCACGGCAGAGAACTTGATACGCTCGGCAAAAGCACCGACGATCAGCGCCACCGTGATGGCGGCAAAGGTGCCTTGGAAGGCCACAAACACATATTCAGGAATCGTGGGCAGCAGGCCCGACAGCGTATCTGGGGCAATGCCCTTGAGGAACAGCTTGTCCAGCGCACCAATGAACGCACCATCACCGGTAAAGGCCAGCGTGTAGCCATACAAAGGCCAGAGCACGCTGATAAGGGCAAAAATCACAAACACCTGTGCCAGTACCGACAGCATGTTTTTGGAGCGTGCCAAGCCGCCATAAAACAGTGCCAGCCCAGGGATGATCATCAAAATGACCAACAAGGTAGAGGTGAGCATCCAGGCGGTGTCGCCCGAATCGAGTTTGGGGGCCGGTGCAGCGGCTGGGGCTGCTTCAGCGGCTGCTGCTTCAGCGGCTGCTGGTGCAGCAGGCGCTACGGCTGCCGGTGCAGCAGGTGCAGGGGCAACCGCAGCAGGGTCTGCCGCTGCGGGGGCAGCAGGAGCCACCACAGCCGCAGGCTCGGAGGCTGCCGTAGTTTGGGCCGAAGCGGGCAGCGCACTGGCCAGCACACCCAGACCCAGCAGAACGGAGGCAAGTAATTTTTTCATGGCAATCTCTCGCTATGGGGAAAGGTGGCCCTAGAGGGCTTCGGGGCCGTTTTCGCCGGTGCGGATGCGCACCACTTGCTCCAAGGGCGAGACAAAAATCTTGCCGTCGCCGATTTTGCCGGTGCGGGCGGCAGTCTCAATGACCTCAATCACGCGCTCGACTAGATCCTCGGCAATCGCTGCTTCGAGCTTGACCTTGGGCAGAAAATCGACCACATACTCAGCACCCCGGTACAACTCGGTGTGGCCCTTTTGCCGGCCAAAGCCCTTGACCTCGGTCACTGTGATACCTTGCACGCCGATGTCTGAGAGTGCCTCGCGCACCTCGTCGAGCTTGAAAGGCTTGATGATGGCTGTCACCATTTTCATGTTCAGTTCCTCCAGAAAAAGGGGCACCGCAGCGCCCGCTATGGGTTACAGGCTTTAGAGGCTTAGAGGGTTTTGGTCAAAGTAACTAGCAAACGGGCCTTGTTCACATCACCAAAATAGGCTTTCTTGTTGGCACCCACAATAGCAGCGCCCAGTGACAGGCCCTTGTCTAACTCGTAGGCACCACCGACGCTGTAATCGACGTAGTTAGGTACGCCCAAGTCTTTGATGTCGCTGGAGAAGCGGGTAAAGCCCACCGATGCCTTGGCAGTGAGGTTGGGGGCCACTTCTTTGGCAAAGGCAAAATTCAGGTAGCCGGTGTGGCGGCCACGGTTGCCGGAAGTCTTGGCACCAGCCCAGTTGAAGTAGTCGCTAGAGACGGTGTGCGAGTATTTAGCCGTGACCGGGCCAAAGGTGGCTGCGCCGTAGAGTTCTGTGGTGTTGCCTGCGCTGTTGCCGGGGTACAGGTAGGCCAGTGCGCCCACATCCATATCGATCTCACCCGCCTTGAACTTGTAGCCGCCGTACACGTCCACTTCCAGCGAGTTGCCGTTGAGCCAATCGACGCTGGAGTTCCAGTTGCCCACATACCAACCGGTTTCACCAAAAGCATAGTCAAAACCGCCTTGCAGCGCTGGCTTGATGGCCTTAGTGCGGCTGGTGTCTTGGTCTTGGCCCCGATACTTGTAGTTGCTGGTCAGGCTCAAGTTGCCGGTCAGCTGAGCACTGGCCAGCATGGGAAGTGCGCAGGCCAGAGCGACGCCGAGGGTTTTGAGGGATGCTGCAATCATGGTTCCTCCAGTGGGATGGTTAAATAAGTTCACCATCCCACAAGCACGGAACGTGCCAGCTTTTCTATCTCAGTGCCATCACCGTGGCCCGCGCCTCTAGCCTTGAGAGCGCACACATGTTCTACAGTGCAGGGCCGATGGCGCAGCAGCCACAGCAATGCACCGTTTTGGTGCGCCGCAATTTGGTGCTGCGCTGTGGGGTTATTTTTCGACGAAGGCGCGCTCGATGACGAAGTCGCCCGGCGTGGTGGTGTTGCCTTCTTTAAAGCCGCGCTGCTCCATCATCTCTTTCAGATCGGCCAGCATGGCGGGGCTGCCGCACAGCATGACGCGGTCGGTTTCGGGGTTGAGCGCTGGCAGGCCGATGTTGGCCGGGAAGGTGCCATCATTGATGAGATCGGTGATACGGCCTTGGTTGCGGAATGGCTCGCGCGTCACGGTGGGGTAGTAGATCAGCTTGTCTTTGACAATCTCGCCCAAAAACTCGTGCGCAGGCAGTTCTTTCTCAAACAGGTCGTGGTAGGCCAGCTCTTCGACTTGGCGCACGCCATGCACCACAACGACCTTGTCAAACCTCTCGTAGGTTTCAGGGTCGCGGGCCACGGCCAGCCAAGGGGCCAAGCCGGTGCCAGTGCCAATCAGGTACAGGTTTTTGCCAGGCAGCAGGTAGTCAATCAGCAGGGTGCCGGTGGGCTTTTTGCCAACGATGATGGTGTCACCCACTTGGATGTGCTGCAAGCGCGACGTCAGCGGGCCATTTTCTACCTTGATGGACAGAAACTCCAGATGCTCCTCGTAATTGGGGCTAGCGATGGAGTAGGCGCGCAGCAGCGGCTTGCCATCGACGCGCAGCCCAATCATGGTGAAGTGGCCGTTAGAGAACCGCAGTGCCGTGTCGCGGGTGGTGGTAAAGCTGAAAAGCCGATCCGTCCAGTGGTGGACGGACAGCACGCGTTCTTCGAGAAAGGCGCTCATGGTGCAATAGCTAGCGAGAAGTGAAAAAACAGGACAGGAGGCCGCAGGGCAGGCTCTATTCCCTAAGAGCAGGGAAAACCCGTCCATTGTGACATTTCTGCTCACAACTACAGGTTAGGTGCTTATTCCGATGTGGGTACTCGGTGTCGTTTTAGGAAAACCTTAAATTCTCCAGACGATCCCATCTCCCCTTTGTTGCTGTTGAGTCTGAGTGCAAGGCCGCCTAGCGTACGCCTTGAAGCGCTTGTCCGTCAGCGCCACGAACGACGGGGCAATTGACCACGATCTGCGTCACTTGGATGGATACTTCTCCGGCGTCTTCGGCAGATAACAGTTCTGCCTCAGACTTGAGTTCGCGCACGCGCTCAGGTTGAAGCCAGCGCACCAAGGCCATGCGCCACAAGGGGCTGTATTCGGAGACGATGTTGGCCGCGCCCGTGGGGCGGGGTGCCGATTGGAAGATGGTGATTTGTTCCCCATTGGGAAACTTGTACACCCGCTCCAACAGGGAGTTATTTCCGGTCTGTGCAGCGGCCTTAGACAGCCGGGGCACATAGTTCACCCCAGCATCCTGCGCCATCGCGGCGTCAGAGATGTCGGTGGTGACGTAGCCTACTTTGTTGCCATCCACCCATGCGTGGTTGAGTGGCAAAACGACTTCAGCCGAACTGGTGGCGACTGGCGGGCTGCTACAGGCCGTCAAAAAACAGAGTCCGGCAGTGGCAAACACGAGGGGAAGGTATCGCATCTTGGGACTCCATCAAAGGTTAAACAGGCTACGCGGCGGCCAATCCGACCGCCAGCGCCACATACTCGGCCACCGGCACCTCTTCAGCACGCCGTTGCACATCAAATTGGCCGGTAAAGCCTTTTTCGTCCAGCCAGCGCCCCAGTGTATGGCGCAAGAGCTTGCGCCGTTGGCTAAACGCCACCTGCACCAGTGTTTCTAGCAGTTTGGGGTTCAGGGCTACTGGCTCGGCGTAGGGCACCATGCGCACCACAGCGCTATCGACGCGTGGGGGTGGGTCAAAGCTCTCGGGGGGCACAAACAGCACGTTTTCCATCGCATAGCGCCATTGCAGCATGACCGACAGGCGGCCATAGTCGCTGTTAGCGGGGGAGGCCACCATGCGGTCAATCACCTCTTTTTGCAGCATAAAGTGCTGGTCGGTAATGACATCCACAAACGGCAGCAGATGGAACAAGATGGGCGTGGAGATGTTGTATGGCAGGTTGCCCACGACACGGATTTTGGGCGCCGCCAGCGTTTGCGCCACTTGGGCAAAGTCCACCTTGAGCACATCGGACTCAATCACGTTGAGCTGGTTGTGCAGGCGCAGGCGCAGTGCCAGGTCGCGGTCAAGTTCAATCACCGTCAGGCGGCCTAGGCGCTCTACCAAGGGCTGGGTGAGCGCTGCCAAGCCGGGGCCAATCTCTACTACCGGCTGGCCCGGTTGTGGGTCGATGGCATCGACAATGGCATCAATGATGCCCCGGTCAGACAAAAAGTGCTGGCCGAAGCGTTTGCGGGCTATGTGTTTCATCCGGGGGCCGATCAGGGTGCGTCGCGGTATTCAACGTAGGCGCGGGCGCGCAACTCTTGTGCCCACAGGTTGTAGGCTTCTTCGATTTTTTTCTCGCGCAGGGCGTAGCGGGCCATTTCGCGCTGCTCACGTGGGTTGGGTTGCACTTGGCGGCGTTCCATCAGTTGGATCAGATGCACACCAAAGCGCGATACGAGCGGCTGGCTGATTTCGCCCGGTTGCAGGGCATTGAGCACGGCTTCAAATTCGGGCACATAGCGCCCCGGCGTAGACCAGCCCAGATCGCCGCCTTCTTTGGCGCTGCCGTCTTGCGAGTGGGTGCGGGCCAGATCAGCAAAATCAGCCTGTCCGGCCAGCACGCGGCGGCGGTAGTCGGCCAAGCGGGCAGCGGCGGCGGCCTCGCTCAGTTGGGGCGTGATGCGCAACAAAATATGGCGGGCGTTGCTTTGGGTAATGGGTGGGAGCTTGCTGGTGCTGGCTTTATCGACCAGCTTGAGGATGTGGAACCCCGCCGCAGAGCGCAGTGGCCCGGTCACGCCACCGACGGGCAGGTTTTGTATGGCGGCGCTAAACAGTTCGGGGTAACGCTCGGCAGGGCGCAGGCCCATCAGGCCGCCTTGGGCGCGCTCTGGGCCCGCAGAATGCTCGCGTGCCAGCGCAGCAAAGTCGGCCCCGGCGCGGGCTTGGTCGGCTATTTGTTGGGCCAAGGCTTGGCGCTGGGCCAGTCCTTCGGGGGTGGGGTTTTCTGGTACGGCAATCAGCACATGGCCTAGGTTGATTTCTGTGGCTGTGGCCCCTTGGCCGCCCGTTTGCTCACGCAAGTAGGCGTCGGCCTCTAAATCGGTGACGCGCACGCGCCCATCGACTTCGCGCTCGCGCAGGCGTTGCTGCAACAGTTGGCGGCGCAGGTCTTGGCGGAAACGCTCAGGCGTGATGCCGTCAGCAGCTAGGCGGCGGTGCATTTCTTCGCGGCTGACGCTGTTTTGGCTGGCCACCATTTGCTCGGCTTGGGCCACGGCCAGATCATCGACACGAATGCCGCTTTGCGCGGCTTGTTGCAACTGGATTTTTTCCAGAATCAGGCGCTCTAGCACCTCGCGCTCTAGCCGGGCCAGTGGCGGTGGGTTGGGCTGGCCTGCCAGTTGTTGCGCTATGCGGGCCACGCGGGTTTGTACTTCGTTGTAAGTGACCGGCTCGGAGTTGACCACTGCCACGATGTAATCGGCAGGGCGCACGTCAGCACTGGCCGCTGTTGCGGGCAGCGCTACTGGGGCGGCTAAGGCCCGCGACAGGCTTGGGGTGCTGCTGCCCGCTAGGGCTGGGCGCAAGCCCTGCGCACTGGCACCCGAGGTGGCAAAGGCGGCCAAACAGGCAAGGCCCAAGGCAAAGACACGGTGGTTCATGGCGAAAAAGTCTCAGTCGTAGTTGCTGAAGCGGCTGGGCGTGCTGACCTGCTCACGCAGGTACTGGTAGCGCGGGATATTTTGCTTGAGGCTGGCCAAGGGGTTAGACCCCAGTGACAGGCGCGAGAACCCGACAAATTCGAGCTGGAACAGCAGCCGGGTGTTGGCGCTGCTGATGGTGCTTTGCAGGCGCTCTAGCACCACGCGGCCAATCCAGCAGCAGCCGTCGTACTCTAGCCCGACCACGGTATCGACCAGTTTGCGGTCTTGCAGGCTGTAGTTGAGGCGGCCCACGCTGTACCAGCGCCCACCACCTTGGCCCCGGCCTAGGCCTAAATCGAGGCCTTTGTCCCCCCACGCATCATTGAGTGGCCATTGCCAGCCTACATCCACCTGTTCGCTGGTGCCGCGTTGCAAGCGGTAGGCGGCATTGATGGTGCGGTAGTGGCTGGGGCTGTAGCGGGTGCTTAAGGTGGTGCGGATAGATTGGCTGGTTTTGGGGTTAAACTGCACGGTGGAGTCCAGCCCCCACTGCGGCGTCCATTGCACTCCGGCACCCAGCAGCAGGTCGGATAGGCGCTCATCTAGAGGTGCTGCCCCCGGTAGGGTCACTTTTTGGTCAGAAAAGCGTACACGTTGGGCGATGCCAAAGCGGGCAGCCTCAGCCCCGGTGGCCGGGTCGAGCAGGCGGGTGCTGACGCCCAGTGTCAGCAGGTTGTTGTCTGCCAGACGGTCTTGGCCGCCAAAAGCGTTTTCGGTGTAGATGGTGGCAAAGTTAAAGTCGTTGGCTGCCGTGTCATAGACTGGCAGCAGGCTCTGGTTGCGGTAGGGGGTGTAGGTGTAAAAGGCCCGTGGCTCTAGCGTTTGCAGAAAGTTGCGCCCAAGGTAGCTGGTTTCGCGCTCAAACACCAGTCCACTGTCTACGCTCAAAGTGGGCAGCACGCGGCTGGCCGAGCGGCGGCCATCAGCCAGTGGGGTGTCAAATTGGTATTGTGTGGCGTGCCATTGCAGCCGGGGCACCACAAAGCCTGCCGCGCTCAAATAGGGGCGGCTGATTTGTGCCAGCGCATAGCTGCGGGTGGTGTTGGGCTGGCCTGTGAGGCTGCGGTTGGCGTGAAAGCGCGTGGCATCGGCTTCGATATTGATATCAAAAACGCCCCAGTGTGTTGGTGCATAGCGCCCGTGCAATTGGGGCAAGCGGTCGTAGGGGGGCACGATGGGGGCTGATACATCTTGCAAAGTTTGCCATTTGAGAGTGCGCAGTTGCAGGCCCATGTCGCCACCGGCCCAAGACAGGGTGGCGTCGCCCGGCAGCAGGCGCTGGCTGATTTGGGTGCCTGCACGGCCAAAGTCGCGCCAGTAATAATCGTCACTGACCCGATCCAGACTGAGGTTCAGGCCCAAGCCGCCCAGTGGCGTCGCCATGTTGCCTTGGTGCTTGATGCCATAGCTCCAGCGGTTGTCTTGGCGCAGGCGGTCGGCGGGCAGAAAATCGCCGCGCAACTCGCCGTGGTAGTTAGGCTCTAGGTAGCGAAACTCGGCCCCGGCCTGCACGCCCCGCTTGGTCATGATGGCCCCCTTGAAGGTGGCGTCGCGGTTGGGGGCAATGTTCCAGTAGTAGGGCTGCACGTACTCCATGCCATTGGTGCTGTTGATGCCAATGGTGGGTGGCAACAAGCCCGATTTGCGCTTATCCGACAGCGGAAAGCTGATGCGCGGCAGCGGCAAAATGGGCACGCCCTGAAACTCTAGCACTGCCCCTTGGGCCCGACCCACTTCTTCGTCCATGTCCAGATGAATGGTGTCGGCGCGCAGCATCCAAGCGGGCTGCCAACTGGCCTCATCGCTACGCTCGCAGGTGGTGTAGGTGCCTTGGTGGATGATGGCGCGGTCGCGATCCAGAAAATCGACCCGTGCAGCATCTCCGTGGGCGGCATTGCGCAAAAATTGGTAGCGGGCTTGGTCAAAAAAGCCCTCAAAGGCATTCACGCGCAACTCCAGCAGCGTGCCCTCATAGACGTTGCCTGCCCGGTTGATGCGCACTTGGCCTTGCGCCTGCAAAAAATCCTCAGGCACGGCGTATTCCATGCGCTGGGCGCGCACCACGGTGTCGGCGCGGCGCAGCTCGGCATTGCCCTCCAGCACTGCGCGCACATCGGGCTGGCCCTCGATGTGGTCACCTGAGACAAAGGTGGGCATTTGCGCCCGCACCGATTCTGCAATCGTCTCTTGCAATTGCGGGCTGGCGCGCAACACCAAGGGGGCCGTGGTGGGGGCTTCCTCTCGGTTTTGTGCTGGGGCCCACAGCGGCAACAGGCATAAAGCGGTTGCTACCTGTTGCGCCAGTGCTGTGCGCGTACAGGGAGGAGCATGGCGAGTAAGAGAGCGCACAGGCAGTGAGGGAGTGCGGAGCAGGTCGGGCAAGGGAGTCAGTCCAGGAAAGCAGCAGTGGGTATGCGGCCAAAGGTGCCACCCACGACCCGCGCCGGGCGGGCCGGGTTTGTAGGCACAGATTATCCACATGCGCACCCCAGTACTGGCAAAAGCAGTCGTGGCTGTTGTAGAGTCTGCGCCGAAACGGCAAAACCACTGCCGTTGCACTTACGCTTATTTTGGCACCCTATCACTCAAGGAATCAGCAATATGCCGACTACCGAACGCAAAACCATTGAAAGCTGCCTCAAGAGCTACGACGGCTACGTCGATTTTTGGAGCGACGACGCCGGAGACACCGAGCAACTGTATAAGCTGCGCGACCAAATCCATGATCGCCTGAGCGAGCTCAACCCCACCCAAAAGGCCGAGCTGCGCAAGATTGATGACAAGCTGCTCAAGCTGGTGGGCGACAACCGCGAAAGCCAAAGTTGGGATGCTGTGATGCTGCGCAAGACGGGCGTGTTGGTCAAAGACGAGCGTTACTGATCGTTGTGCCAATGCCGTAGTTTGGGCTGGGTTTGTAGAATCCAGCCCGCCATGAGCCACCCATCCTCCCCCCCCGCCGCCGCGCCTTCTTCCTCCCTCTCCTCCAGCGTCACTTGGGCCGCCCCCGCCCGACACGCCGCCTTTGCTGCTTGGCTGGCAGCGCTGGCTGGCCCACACCAGTTGCTGCCCGACACGCTGCGCCCAGCCTCTGCCGATGCCAGTTTTAGGCGCTATCTGCGACTCGATACCGCCACCGGCCACAGTTGCATCGTCATGGATGCCCCCCCCGATAAAGAAAACTGCCAGCCCTTTGTGCAGGTACAGGCGCTGATGCAGCAAGCGGGTTTAAGCGTGCCTGACATCTTGGCGTGGGATCAGCCTCACGGCTTTATGTTGCTGAGTGATTTGGGTCAGCACACAGTGATCGAAAAGCTCGACCCCGAGCGCCCCCAAGACGCCTATGCTTGGTACCAACAGGCCACCGATACGCTGCTGCAATGGCAACTGAGCTCACGCCCCGGTGTGCTGCCCGCCTACGACGAGGCCGTGCTGCGCCGCGAGCTGGCGCTGTTTCCCGACTGGTACATCGCCCAGCACCGGGCACTGACGCTGGACGATAAGCAGCAAGCCATCTTGACTCAAGCCTTTGATTGCATCGTGGCCGAGAACCTGTCGGTGCCCAGTGTGTTTGTCCACCGCGACTTCATGACGCGCAACCTGATGGCCCCCGCCAAGGCAGGCGAGCCACTGGGGGTACTCGATTTTCAGGATGCACTGTATGGCCCCATCACCTACGACATTGCCAGCCTGCTGCGCGATGCTTTTATCAGTTGGGACGAAGGTTTCGTCATTGACATCACTGTGCGCTACTGGGAAAAAGCGCGCAAGGCCGGGCTGCTAGGTGCCAACAGTGCCAGCGGTTGGGGTGCTGACTTTGGCGAGTTTTATCGCAGCGTGGAGTGGATGGGCTTGCAGCGTCACCTCAAGGTGGCAGGTATTTTTGCCCGCCTGACCTTGCGCGACGGTAAGCCCAAATATTTGGCCGATGCGCCGCGCTTTATCCACTACATCCGTTCCGCCAGCCAACGCTACCGCGAACTGCTGCCATTCAGTCGCCTGATCGACCAGATTGAAGGCTTGCAAGCGCCGGTAGGCTACGCCTTTGGCCGCGTCTAAGCCAAGCCACAGGAGCACCCATGCCACGTTTTTATTGCCCGGTTGATTTACTGCCCGGTGCCGAGATTGACCTGCCCGCCGGGGCCGCGCGCCATGTGCAGGTGCTGCGCCTGCAACCGGGCGATACCATCACGCTGTTTCATGGTGGGCTAGAAGGCCCCGGCCCCGGTGGCGAGTTTGACGCCACCGTGCTGCGCATGGGCCGCAGCGATGTACAGGTGCAGATTGGCACACACCACCCCGTGGAGCGCGAAGCGGCACGGGCCATCCACCTGCTGGCAGGCATTACCGCCAACGAACGCATGGACTGGCTGGTAGAAAAAGCCACCGAACTGGGGGTGGCGAGCATCACGCCGTTGCTGGCCGAGCGCAGCGTGCTCAAACTCAAGGGCGAGCGGGCCGAGAAAAAACTAGCCCACTGGCAGGCCGTGGCCGTAGCAGCCTGCGAGCAATGTGGGCGCAACCGGGTGCCGCGCATCCATGCTGCCCAAACGCTGGCCGACTGGCTGCAACAAGCACCCAACGCCGCGCTCATGGGGCAACGTTGTGTGTTGTCATTGCGCACTGGCACCCAGCCCCTATTGCAGGCAACTGCGGGTGATGGCACGGCATGGTTTCTGTCTGGCCCTGAAGGCGGGCTGAGTGCTGCCGAAGAAACGCTAGCCTTGGCCCACGGCTTCGTGCCCACTACCCTAGGGCCACGGGTGCTGCGCGCCGAGACGGCACCGCTGGCCGTGCTGGCCGCCCTGACCTTGGGCTAAAAATATCCCGTCAGTCAGTCTTTGCAGGCTTATTTTTTCTGACCCGCATCCGTGGGGCCTGCGTCAATTTTGCCCTTGAGCACATAGACAAAAGCCACACTGGCTACCACCATCAGGGCAATGCCGGCGATGCTCATCAGGCCATAGTCGGTAGTGAAAAGGTCGTTTAGCAGCTTCATAGGTACCCTCCGGTTGGAATTAAAAAACCATTGTATGGGCCAGAATTCTGGTGATGGGCCTTGATGGCCGTGTTGATGCAAGTCAACCGGGCACACTAAGCCCCTGCGCTGCAAGAAAATCGCACTGCTTCTAAGATGTTCAGATGAGTGCCATACCCCCCGCCACCGATCCCGATCCAGAAACTGCTGCCAGACGTCAAGATGTACGCACTATCAGCTTGATTGGGTTGGCCCACAGCAGTTCGCATTTTTTTCATATGCTGCTGCCGCCGCTGTTTCCGTGGCTGATTGCCGAGTTTGGCTTCAGCTATGCCGAGCTGGGCTGGTTGGTCACGGTGTTTTTTGTTATTTCTGGGGTGGGGCAAGCGCTGTCTGGGTTTTTGGTCGATCGCGTCGGAGCGCGCCCCGTGCTGTTCTTTGCGCTGGGCAGCTTTATGTTGGCAGGTGTGGCCGCTGCCACTGCGCAAGGTTATGCCGGGCTGGTGTTGGCGGCCGCGTTGGCCGGATTGGGCAATGCGCCCTTCCATCCGGTCGATTTCACTATTTTGAACAAGCGGGTGTCGGCAGCACGGCTGGGGCATGGCTTTGCGGTGCATGGTATTTCGGGCAATCTGGGTTGGGCGTTAGCGCCGCTGTTTATGGCGGGATTGGCTACGGCCACAGGCTCGTGGCGGCTGGCCTGCCTATGTGGCGCGCTGCTGGCGCTGCTGGTTCTGGCCGTCATGGTCTGGCAGCGCGATGCTTTGGATGACCGCCAAGGCGCTTGGGCGCACCAAGGCGTTAGCCACGCCGGTGCTGCCGCTGTCGCTACCGAGCACCCGATGGCCTTTTTGCGCCTGCCTTCGGTGTGGCTGTGTTTTTCGTTCTTTTTTTGGAGCACTTGCTCTCTCAGTGCCATCCAGAGTTTTGCCAGCCCGGCGTTGCAAAAAATGTACGGGCTGCCTTTGAGCCTGACGGCATTGGTGGTCACGGGCTACATGCTTTGCGGCGCTGCTGGCATGGTGGCCGGTGGCTTTCTGGTGGGGCGTGTAGCACGGCTAGAAAAAACAATTTCGGTCTGCCTCGTCGCCTCGGCAGTGTTGTTGGTGTTGGCGGGCACGGGTTGGCTGCCTGGCACTGCGGCCTTGGCTTTGGCCGCACTGGCGGGGCTGGGCACAGGCATTGCAGGCCCCTCGCGCGATATGCTCATCAAGCGCGCTGCACCACCGGGGGCTACAGGCCGGGTTTATGGCACCGTGTATTCGGGGCTGGATTTGGGCTTTTCGGTGGCGGCACCCGTATTTGGCGTTTTGCTTGACCGTGGTTTGACCGGGGGTATCTTCTATGGCTCTGCCTTGGCCCTGCTGCTCAGTGTGGCCTCGGCCACCTTGGTCGGTGCGGGCATTTGGGCGCGTACCCAGCGCTCTGCGGCTTCGGTTCGCACCTAAGGCAGAAATTTTTTGCAGAGGTAGCTTGCCGCTTTATTTTTCAGACTATAATCGTGGTCTTACTTCGGTAAGCGCATGGTTCTCAAATAACCATCATATGCGGGATTAGCTCAGTTGGTAGAGCGATACCTTGCCAAGGTATAGGTCGAGAGTTCGAATCTCTTATCCCGCTCCAGTTTTCTTCTTTTGCGCACAAGTTGCCCATGTGGCTCAGTGGTAGAGCACTCCCTTGGTAAGGGAGAGGTCGCGGGTCCGATTCCCGCCATGGGCACCAATCACCTCTCTCTTGCTTTACGGCTGGTGATAGCCAGCGTATCAGCATCGGTGTGATGTTCAGACACAACAAGCCAAACACCAGATAGTTGCCCGACGCCGGGTTAAGGTCTTGCGCAATTTTGGCCCACGGCCTGCGCATCAACCACCTGCTCCAGGCTATAGCAAACAGCGCCATGAACGCGGTGAGCCAGAGTGTCAGCGCATGCTAGCAAGACACACAGGGCCACAATGCGCAGCGCGAGGTCAAAAAGCCCCATCGTGTTTCTCCTAGTGGTGGCTGGTGTAAGAGCTGGGGGTTGATGGTGCGGGCAGCGGTTTGTGACTGGCAAGGGCGTTGCGCACGTTAAAATTGCCTATTTTTTAATCAACCTAACCCCGCTGTGCGGGGTTTTTCTTTGGGGTGTGCGGCCCGCCGCCCTATGCAAGGAATGTCGATGCGCGACGGAAAAGCACTGGTTTTGTTCTCTGGTGGTCAAGACTCCACCACCTGCCTAGCGTGGGCGCTAGAGCAATTTGCCCATGTCGAGACCATCGGTTTTGACTACGGCCAGCGCCACCAAGTAGAGCTGCAAGCGCGCCAAGACGTGTTGCAAGCCCTGCGGGCGCAGTTTCCACACTGGGGCGCGCGCTTGGGCGAAGATCACATGGTCGATTTGGCCGTGCTGGGCCAGATCAGCGACACCGCCCTGACCCGTGACACCGAGATCGCCATGACCGCCGCCGGGCTGCCCAATACCTTTGTGCCGGGGCGCAATTTGCTGTTTTTCCAGTTGGCGGCGGCGGTGGGTTATCGGCGCGGCCTGCACATTTTGGTGGGCGGCATGTGTGAAACAGACTTTTCTGGCTACCCCGATTGCCGCGATGACACCATCAAGGCGTTGCAAGTGGCAGTGTCGCTGGGTATGGGCCAGCGCTTTACCTTTGAGACGCCACTGATGTGGCTGGACAAGGAGCAAACTTGGGCGCTCGCGCAAACGCTGGGTGGCACCGCACTGATCGACATCTTGATCGAGCAATCGCACACCTGCTACCACGGCACGCGCGAGCTGCGCCACCCTTGGGGCTATGGCTGCGGCCACTGCCCAGCCTGTGCGCTGCGCCAACGCGGTTTTGAAAGCTGGCAGGCCGCGCTCAACAGCTAAAAGGTACCACCTGGCATCATACAAGCATAACGTTATGCTTTGTTTGCATAAATATCCCGGATAAGGCGCAGACAAAATCCGGGCGGCTTCATAAAATCGTCATCCCAGCCGCTGGGGTGGTCTCAACTTGGGACGGCCTTGCGTGGCGGCAGGTGCCTTCCGAGCCGTTTTTTCAAAGGCAGCGCAGCGTCCGCTCTGCCAGTGCGGGTTTGTTCCCTTTGAAAAACCGTTTTTCAATTGAAGGAATCTCACCAATGAACGCACCCACCATGCAGGGCTTGAATATCAACGCCCCCGCTTACGTTAAAAATGCCCGCCTGTTGGCTTGGGTGGCCGATATGGTTGCCCTGTGCAAGCCCAACAACATCGTTTGGTGCGATGGCTCGCAAGAAGAATACGACCGCCTGTGCCAGCAATTGGTGGATGCCGGCACCTTCAAAAAGCTCAACCCCGCCAAGCGCGCTGATAGCTTCTTGGCCTGCTCTGATCCTTCCGACGTGGCCCGCGTGGAAGACCGCACCTATATCTGCTCGGCCCAAAAAGAAGACGCTGGCCCGACCAACAACTGGATGGAACCAACAGCGATGCGCGCCACGCTGCAACCGTTGTTTGACGGCTGCATGAAGGGCCGCACCATGTACGTGGTGCCCTTTAGCATGGGCCCGCTGGGCAGCCACATCGCCCACATTGGCGTCGAACTGACCGACAGCGCCTATGTGGCCGTGAACCAAAAGCTGATGACCCGCATGGGCAAGGCCGTGTACGACGTGCTGGGCGTGGATGGCGAGTTTGTGCCTTGTATGCACACTGTGGGCGCTCCGCTGGCCGAAGGCCAAAAGGACACCACCAGCTGGCCTTGCAACCCCACCGTCAAGTACATCGTTCACTACCCCGAAACCCGCGAAATCTGGTCGTATGGTTCGGGCTACGGCGGCAACGCGCTGCTGGGCAAAAAGTGCTTGGCATTGCGCATTGCCTCCAACATGGGCCGCGACCAAGGCTGGTTGGCCGAGCACATGCTGATTTTGGGCGTGACCAACCCCCAAGGTAAAAAGTACCACATCGCTGCGGCCTTCCCTAGCGCCTGCGGCAAGACCAATTTCTCTATGCTGGTGCCCCCAGCAGGTTTTGACGGCTGGAAGGTCACCACCATTGGCGACGATATCGCTTGGATCAAACCCAACGCTGACGGCAAGATGTACGCCATCAACCCTGAAGCCGGTTACTTTGGCGTCGCTCCCGGCACCAACACCCTGACCAACCCCAACTGCATGGCCAGCTTGGACAAGAACGTGATTTTCACCAACGTCGCTCTGACCGATGATGGTGATGTCTGGTGGGAAGGCATGGAAAAAGACGCAGGTAAGCTGCCTGAGCACCTGATCGACTGGCAAGGCAAAGACTGGACGCCCGCCATTGCCAAAGAAACCGGCGCTAAGGCTGCCCACCCCAATGCCCGCTTTACCGTGGCTGCCACCAACAACCCCGCGCTCGATAGCGCTTGGGATGATCCTGCCGGTGTGCCGATTGATGCCTTTATCTTTGGTGGCCGCCGCTCCACCACCGTGCCGCTGGTGACCGAAGCGCGCACTTGGATGGAAGGCGTGTACATGGCCGCCACCATGGGTTCAGAAACCACTGCTGCCGCCTTTGGCGCGCAAGGCGTGGTGCGCCGCGATCCGTTTGCTATGTTGCCCTTCTGCGGCTACAACATGAGCGACTACTTCCAGCACTGGCTGAACATGGAGCACAAGCTCGAAAGTCAGGGCCACACCCTGCCCAAGATTTTCTGCGTCAACTGGTTCCGCAAGGACGAGGCAGGCAAGTTTGTTTGGCCCGGTTACGGCGAAAACATGCGCGTGCTCAAGTGGATGCTGGACCGCATCGAAGGCCAAGCCCAAGGCCAAGACACCATGTTTGGTGTTGCGCCCCAGTATGCTGAAATCACTTGGACAGGCTTGGAGTTCAGCCCTGAGCAGTTCAACACCGTGACCAGCATCGACAAGGCTGCTTGGGCCGAAGAGTTCAAGTCACACGACGTGCACTTTGAGCTGCTGTCCCACCACATGCCCAAAGAACTGATCGACACCAAGAACGCGTTGGAACAGCGCTTGGCCGCTCTCTGATGGAAAGAGTCCGTCACCGGCAGTGATGCCGGTGCGATCAAGACAGCGACAAAATAGCGGGAGAGAACCTCCCGCTATTTTCTTTTGGATCGCATCAACTCAGTTGCACGGTTTCAAAAACGGGGTGCAATTGATCCACCCACGAATCGAGTTCGGTACTGCCAATTTCTAGATGCTCCAGACAGGCTGGGCCATACTGCTCCCATTCGCGCTGAACAATGCTCCCTTCGTATTGGCCCACCAGATATTCGGCAATCAAGCCCATGGCAACCAAGTGGCGTTCGATGTCACTGTAGCGCTGGTCATTGAGGGCTGTGAAGTCGTGGTGTAGGCGAATGGCCACTGCGACCTCGCTGGGCAGACGCCAAGTGCGTGCCACGATGGCACCGACCACGGCATGGTCGGTGCGGTGATTGACATTTTCGGTTTGGACAAAGGTGCGGTCTTTGCGAGCCATCGCTTCAATGATGGTGCCACCGTAGTCTTTTACGCCCCGCATCAGCACCGGCATACCCACATGGCAAAACAAGCCAAAACTGTAGGCCAGACCGGGGTCTAAGTTGTAGAGCTGGTGGCCAATGTGTTCACAAGCTAAAGCCCGACGGGTCGAGTTTTCCCAAAAATGTGCCAGTAGCGGTGACTTCACCTGTAAGGCGTGGCGGGTTAAAAATCCGGTCAGCAGTTGCACTGCCGGACGCAAGCCGAGCACGATCAATGCCTGACCCACTGTATGCACCGGTTGGGTCAGCCCATAAAGTGGGCTATTGGCCTGGCGGATCAGAGCCGCGGCCATCGCCACGTCAGCACTGGCGATTTGATCAAGGGCACCAATGTCTGATTCGCTATGGGCTGTGGCCTCTTGCAACTGGCGCAGTAGTTCTGGACAGGGGGGGATGACAATATGACGCACCGGACCGTTGCGGTAGGCGTGGTCGAGTTCGCGGTGGATGGGGTGGGTGGTAGTCACAGTGGATGAGCGGCAGTGGCAACAAAAATCATGCGTATTGTCGATAGTTTGGGGGGGGTGTTTGCGGCGATGTGCCAATGGCCTGCTGATGAGCAAGCCGCTTTTGTTGCTGACCTAGAGCGCATGGTCGCCAATGTCCAAGCCCAAGGCGAGGAGTAGACTAGCTGGTTGCTGGCCGATATGTGCCAAGCTGCCTTGGCTGCTGCCGCTTGAGTGTGCTTAAGCGCGGGGCTTGAACAACTCGCCCAACATTCCCAGCAGTTCTGGGGCTGTGCCTTGCACGCCAGCGGGCAATTGCCCATTGGGCGTGAGCCGGTCAATCAAGCCCGGCAACAGTTGTGATAACTGGCCGGCGGCATCACCTTGGCCAACACCCAGTTGGGCCGCAATTTGCGCCAGTGGCCCTTCGCCCAATACCCGGCCCAGTTGTTCCCCCGACAGGGCAGCATTGGGGCCGTTGCCCAGCCATGACGCCACGGCATCGCCCAGCCCGGCTTGCTGAAAGCGGGCCAGCAGCCCCGGCAGGCCACCCACCGGGCTTTGGTTGCCTAGCAAATCGACCACCACCTGCAACAGTTGGGGGTTGTTGGCGGCCATGCCCATCAAACTGCCCAGACTACCCCCCAAACCACTGCCCACAGCGTTGTTTTGTGTGGCATTGTTGATGACTGCGCCGAGCACGGAATCGAGCAAACCCATGTGGATCTCCTGTAAAAAACAAAACCGTAGTGTGGCCTATGGCCTTAATCCCGGCGCTGGCGTAGGGCCAGCCACAACAGGGCCGCACCTGTGAGCGCTATCGGCAGCAAAGAGCCCAGGTTGAGCCACCACCAGCCTTGGGTGGTTACCAAAGCTCCAGAAGCAAAAGAGGTGAGCGCCATGGTGGCAAACACCGCAAAATTGATGCCCGCTTGGGCACGGTCTTTTTCTTCGGGGCGGTAGGCTTGCAAAGCCAAAGTGGTGCTGCCCGTAAACAGGAAGTTCCAGCCCACCCCCAGCAGAAACAACGCCACCGTAAACTGCGCTACTTCTTGCCCAGACAGTGCCACCAGCACGCACAGCAGATTGAGCAAAACGCCCACCCCCATCACCGGCAGCACACCCCAGCGTTTGATGAGATGGCCGGTAAAAAAGCCGGGGGCAAACATGCCCACCACATGCCATTGCAGTACAAAGGCAGCTTCGTCAAAGGCATAACCGCACACTTGCATTGCCAAGGGCGTGGCGGCCATCAGCAAGTTCATGACGCCATAGCTTAGTGCTGACCCCAGTATCGCCACGACAAAAGCGGGCTGGCGCAGTAACTGTGCCAGAGGCCGCCCCGGCCCGGCTTGGCTGGTAGCGGCAGAGGTAATGGCCTCAAAACGGATAGCCGCCATGCAAACCATAGACAGCAGTGCCACCCCGACCAGTGCTAGATAGGTGGCCACAAACGGAGCCTCTAGGCTGTTGCGTGTGTGGTTGGCCAGATAAGGGCCAGCCACCGCCCCCAGCAGGCCCCCGGCCAGCACCAAGGAAACAGCCTTTTCCCGAAAGCTGGGCGCGGCCAACTCTGCTGCCGCAAAGCGATACAACTGGCCGTTGGCGCTGTAGTAGCCCGCCACCATCGTGCCCAAACATAACCCGATGAACTGGCCGTTATGCACCGCCCAAGCACACCACAGGGCGCAGACCAGCGCCACCGCCAGCCCGATTTGGAACGATACCTGCCGCCCCCAGCGCCGCTGGCTGCGCGCCACCAGCCCGGTCGATAGCGCCCCACCCACCACATAACCCATCACGGGCAGCGTGGCCATCCAGCCATAGGGGGCCAATTGCAGGCCCACCAAGCCGTTGATGGCAATAAAGACCACGTTGTTGGTCAGGAACAGGCCTTGGCACAAGGCCAGCAGCCACAGATTACGGTTCATAGGTGGTAGAGCAATGAGAAGAAAAGAGAGAGGACAAGCCGATGCAGCACACACTGTAGTGGTTGCTGGGGCGGCTCTTCGTCAACTATTTGACTATTTAGCTACTTATGCAAATAATAGCTACCATTTCTTCCCCTGCCTACCCCCTCTGCCCATGCTGAAAATCCGTCCCCTTGCGCTGTCCTTGGCTGTGCTGCTGTCTGGCGGGGCCAGTGCGGTGCTTGCCACCAATGTTGCGGCGGTGCCTGCCCAAGTGGCCAGCACCCTCAGCCGCACCAGCTTTGATGGCACCGTGGAGGCGGTGCGCCACACCGTGGTGGCGGCGCAGGTGCCCGGTGCCGTGGTCGAGCTGGCCGTGAAAGCGGGAGACCGGGTGCAGGCCGGGCAACTGCTCTTGCGCTTGGATGCCCGCACGGCAGACCAAAGCGCCGCTGCCGTCGATGCCCAAGTGCAGGCCGCACGGGCCACGCTGGAGGTAGCCACGCGCGAGTACCAGCGCCAGCAGCAGCTCTACCAGAAAAAATACATCAGCCAAGCCGCTTTAGAGCAGGCCGAAGCGCAGTTCAAGGCCAACAAGGCCCAAGTGGCGGCACAGGTGGCGCAGGCAGGGGCCGCCCATTCCCAAAGCGGCTTGCACACCGTGCGCGCCCCTTACGCAGGCGTGGTGGCTGAGGTGTCGGTGGTGTTGGGCGATATGGCCATGCCCGGCAAGCCCTTGCTCACCTTGTATGACCCTAGCGCCTTGCGCGTAACAGCAGCGCTGCCGCAGTCGGTAGTGCAGCCAGAGATGGCCTCTGCCGTGCAGGTAGAACTGCCCGGTGTGGCCGGTGCGGCCCAGTGGCCGCAGCCGCTGCGGGTGCAGGTGTTACCCACGGTAGATGCTGCCACGCACACGGTGCAAATCCGCGCTGATTTGCCCGCTGGCCTCTTGGGTGTGGTGCCGGGCCAGTTTGCCCGCCTGTGGCTGCCACGGGCAGGCAGTACTGCTGCTGCTTCGGCGCGCCCCGGCCCGGTGTCGGTGCCGCTCAAGGCGGTGGTGCGCCGCGCTGAAATGACCGGCGTCTATGTGCAGGGCGAGGGCGGCCAGCCGCGCTTGCGTCAAGTGCGGCTGGGCCGCACCACCGGCGATCAGGTAGAGGTGTTGAGTGGCCTGACGGCGGGAGAGAACGTCATGACTGACCCCGCAGCGGCTAGCCGTGCGCCAGCGCAGTAAGGCCGCCACCATGAGCCAGTCTACTGAGAAACACGCCTTGGGCATTTCGGGCCGCATTGCCGGTTTTTTCCAGAGCGCGCAAATCACGCCACTGCTGGCGCTGCTGGCGCTGTTGCTGGGCGCTTTTGCCGTGCTGGTCACGCCGCGCGAGGAAGAACCGCAAATCAACGTCACGATGGCCAATGTGCTGGTGCCCTTTCCGGGGGCCAGCGTGCGCGATGTTGAACAAATGGTGGCTATCCCCGCCGAGCAGGTGCTCTCGCAAATCGCCGGCACCGAGCATGTGATGTCGCTCTCACGCCCCGGACTGGCAATTTTGACGGTGCAGTTCAAGGTGGGCGTGCCGCGCACCGAAGCACTGGTGCGCCTGTACGACACCGTGCATTCCCATGCCGATTGGCTACCACAAGGCTTGGGGGTGTTGCCTCCCATCATCAAACCCAAGGGCATTGACGATGTGCCCATCGTCACCCTCACGCTGCACAGCCCGCGCACTGACACCGGCGCTTTCGATCTGGAACGCGTAGCCCACAGCATGGAGGCCGACCTCAAGCGCGTGTCCGGCACCCGCGAAGTGACTACAGTGGGCGGCCCAGGCCGCGCCGTGCTGGTAGAGCTGGACACTGCCCGCATGACCAGCACCGGCGTGACCGTGGACGACCTGCGCCGCACCCTGCAATCGGCCAACTTGGGCCTGCCGGTGGGCGAGCTGCTGGGAGGCAACCGGGCCGTGGCTATCGAGTCGGGCCTGTTTTTGCGCAGCGCCGACGAGGTGGCCGAACTGGTGGTAAGCGTGCGGGCGGGCAAGCCCGTATTTTTGCGCGATGTCGCCAGCGTGCGCGATGGTGCCCTGCCCCCAAGCCGCTATGTGTGGCATGGCACGGCTGGCCAAGACGCCAGCGAATCCCCCGCTGTGACCATCAGCATCACGAAAAAACCCGGCGAGAACGCCATCGACGTGGCCAACGCCGTGCTGGAGCGCGTAGCGGTGCTGAAAAACACCGTGATTCCGGCAGAAGTGCAGGTGGTAGAAACGCGCAACTACGGTGCCACCGCCAACGACAAAGCACAAAAACTCATCCAAAAACTGCTGTTTGCCACCGCCTCGGTGGTGGCGTTGGTGTTTATCGCGCTGGGCAAGCGCGAGGCAGCCATTGTGGGCACGGCGGTGGTGTTGACGCTGACGGTGACGCTGTTTGCCTCTTGGGCTTGGGGCTTTACGCTCAACCGGGTGTCATTGTTTGCGCTGATCTTTTCGATTGGCATTTTGGTGGACGATGCCATCGTGGTGGTAGAAAACATCCACCGCCACCAGCAGCTCTACCCCGGCAAAACGCTGGCGCAGATCATCCCCGGTGCCGTGGATGAAGTGGGCGGCCCGACCATTTTGGCTACGCTGACGGTGATTGCCGCGCTGCTGCCGATGGCGTTTGTCTCTGGGCTGATGGGGCCGTACATGAGTCCCATCCCCATCAATGCCAGCATGGGCATGTTGCTGTCGCTGGCGATTGCCTTTGTCGTTACCCCGTGGCTGGCACGACTGTGGATGAAGCCGGTCTCAGTGGCCGAGGCGGCGCACCACGCCACGCACCCGCATGGTATGGCGGGCAAGATCACGCCGCTGTTTACGCGCATCTTTACGCCATTGCTCGATGAGAAACGCGGTACGCGCAACCGCACCCTATTGGGCTTGGGCATTGCCGGGTTGATTGCCGTCTCGGTGGCGCTGCCAGTGGCTGGGCTGGTGCTGCTCAAAATGCTGCCGTTTGACAACAAATCCGAGTTTCAGGTGGTGGTCGATATGCCTGCCGGTACCCCGGTGGAGCAAACCGCTGCCGTGTTGCACGAGCTGGGGGCTTATTTGGCTACCGTGCCAGAAGTAACCCACTACCAAGCCTACGCGGGCACCGCCGCGCCCATCAACTTCAACGGGCTGGTGCGCCAGTATTACCTGCGTGCTGGCGGCGACGTGGGCGATATCCAAGTCAATTTGGTTGATAAGCACCAGCGCAAAGACCAAAGCCATGCCATTGCCACCCGCGTGCGCCCAGCCTTGCAAAAAATCGGCCAGCGCTTTGGTGCCAACGTGAAAGTAGTCGAAGTGCCGCCCGGCCCGCCCGTGCTGGCCCCCATCGTGGCCGAAATCTATGGCCCCGAAGAAGCAGGCCGCCGCCAAGTGGCCAAGGCCGTGCGCGCCGTGCTGGAAAAGACCCCCGGTGTGGTGGATGTGGACGACAGCAGCATTGCCCCAGCGCCGCGCACCCTGCTGCTGGTAGACCGGCGCAAGGCTGCCCTGCTGGGGGTGCCACAGCAGAGCATCGTGACTACCTTGCGCGCCGGGCTGGCAGGCGAAGCCGCCACCTACTTGCATGACGAGAGCAAATACCCAGCGGCGGCTGTGCTGCAATTGCCCGCCGAGCAGCATGGCGATTTGAGCGCCCTGCTGCAACTGAGCGTGCGTACGGCTTCTGGGGCCTTGGTGCCGATCCGCGAACTGGTCACGGTGAGCGACACCGTGCGCGAGCAACCCATTTATCACAAAGACTTGCTGCCAGTGAACTTTGTGGTGGCCGATATGGCCGGTGCGGTAGACAGCCCACTTTATGGCATGTTTGCCATGCGCAGCGAGATAGCCAAGCTGCCCATGCCCAATGGCGGCCAACTGACCGAATACTTGATCCACCAGCCCCAAGATGCTTGGCGCGGCTATGCCCTGAAGTGGGATGGCGAGTGGCAAATCACCTACGAAACCTTCCGCGATATGGGTGCCGCTTATGGCGTGGGTTTGATTTTGATCTACCTGTTGGTGGTGGCGCAGTTTGGCTCCTACCTCACGCCGCTCATCATCATGGCCCCGATTCCGCTGACCATCATCGGCGTCATGCCCGGCCATGCGCTGCTGGGCTCGCAATACACGGCCACCAGCATGATCGGCATGATTGCGCTGGCGGGCATCATCGTGCGCAACTCTATTTTGCTGGTGGACTTTATCAACCTGCAAGTGCGCAGTGGCGTGCCGTTTGAGCAGGCGATTGTGCAATCGGCCATCACCCGCGCCCAACCCATTGTGCTTACCGGGCTGGCCGCGATGCTGGGGGCATTTTTTATTCTGGACGACCCGATTTTTAACGGGCTGGCGATCTCGTTGATCTTTGGCATTGCCGTATCCACCGTGCTCACGCTGGTGGTCATCCCGATTCTGTACTACGTGGCCTACCGCCATCGGCTGGAGGTGCTGCACTCAGCGCCAGCTCCTGCCCACAGCGCCGCCTAATCAATCGATTCTCTGTTTTTCTTTAACCCTTGGAGTGCAACCATGCTGAATTCTTATCGTGATCTAACCCGTGATATTTCTGCCGAACTGGGCAAACTGCGCAGCGACATGCCCGACACCCTGCAAGCCTTTAACGCGCTGGGCAAGGCTGCCTCTGCCGAGGGGGCGCTGGACAAAAAGACCAAGGAGCTGATTGCGGTGGCGTTGTCGGTGGCAGCGCGTTGCGATCCGTGTGTCGGTTTTCATTTGCAAGCGCTGGTTAAGCTGGGGGCTACCCGTGCCGAGTTGGCCGATGTGTTGGCGATGGCCGTGTATATGGGCGGTGGCCCGTCGCTGATGTATGCCGCCAAGGCTTCGGCAGCTTTTGATGAGTTCAGTGCCGCTGCGGCGGCTGCGGCCCCGGTATCGGCATGATGTGCCCCTGCTGGGCGCGGCACGCTGCCAATCTGGTTTACTGGCTCCAAGCCCGTCTGCCCCGCTGGAGATAAAAACGCCATGCTCCAACCATTTCGATGCACTGTGCTGGCCCTGTCGGTGTGGGCCATCGGCCTGTCCGCTGCCCAAGCCACCAACCTGCTGGATGTTTGGCAGGCCGCGCAACAGCATGACCGTGAACATGCCGTGGCCCGTGCCGCCCATGCCAGCGCCCAACCCCAGCGCGACCAAGCCACCGCCTTGTGGCGGCCCCATATTGCCCTGAGTGCCACGGCAGGCATGGGCAGCAGCGAGACCGACACCCAAGGCGCGCAGTTTGCTGCGCCTGGCATGGGGCGCTCCAATGGGGTGGATTTCAGCACCTCTGTCACGGGGGGCACCGTCAGCCGTTGGGCCATTCAGGCCAGCCAGCCGCTCTACAACCCACAGCGCCAAGCCCAGCAGCAGCAATTGCGGCTGGCCGCCGATCAGGCCGAACTGCAATGGCGGGCAGCGCAGCAGGCGCTGATACTGCGCACGGCGCAACGCTATCTGGACGTAGCCATCGCCCAAGAGGCGCTGCGCGTGCTCGACCAGCAACTGGCCGCCGTGCAGCGTGCCGCCACCGAAGTGCAAGACCGTTTCGACTTGGGCAGCGCCCCCATCACCGACACCCATGAGGCCCGTGCCCGCTTGGCCGCCCTGCGCGCCCAGCGGTTGGCCGCCCAAACCACGTTGGAGATCCAGCAGCGCCTGCTGGCCGATAGCACGGGCCTGCCCACATCAGCCTTGCAGCCCCACCTGCCCGGCACGGCAGTGGCCGCACCAGCCCGTGAGCTGGCCGCATGGCAAGCGCAGGCGGAAGCGGCCAACCCAGAACTGCAATTGCAACGCTTGGGCGTGGACTTGGCCCGCGCCCAAGCCAGCCAGTACCGGCTTGGTGCTTCGGCCAGTGTCGATCTGGTCGCACAGGCTGGGCAAGAACGCTTGCATGGCAGTGGTGACTTTGGCAGTGCGCGCAACAAAGGCAGCAATGCCCTGATTGGCGTGCAGCTGACGGTGCCGCTGTGGACGGGCGGTTTGCGCAGTGCCAAAGAGGCGCAGGCGCTGCGCCAATTAGATCAAGCCCAAGCGCAAGTAGAAAGCACCCAAACCGCTGTGGCCCAGCAAGTCCATGCCGCTTGGTTGGGGTTGACGGCAGGCCGCGAGCGAGTGCAAGCCCTGAGCGAGGCCCTGCAAGCGAGCCAGTCCCGGCGCGAAGCCACCCAAGTGGGCCACGAGGTGGGGCACCGCACCACACTGGATTTGCTCAATGCAGAAAACGACACCGCCAGTGCCCATTTGGCCTTGACCCAAGCCCGTGCTGCGCTGCTGCTCGATAGCCTGCGTCTGGCCGCCTTGGCCGGGCAACTGGATGAGACGGCGCTGCGCGCGGCCAATGCCCTGCTGGAGCCTGCGCCAGCCCCTCTGGCCACGGCTGCCACAGGCTCCTGAGCGGCTGCCGTTTTAAGCTCTGGCGGCATCCGTGCCCTTGAGCAAGCGCAGGCGGCGGTAGAGTGAGCGCTCACTCATTCCTAGGCGTTGGGCCAGAGTGGCCCGACTGCCTTGGTGCTCGGCCAGCAGGCGTGCCAGCGTGGTGTCGTCCATTGCTGTTCCCATTTCACCGGGGGCCGCTGCAACCACTGGGGCCAGACCACAGGTGAGTGCTTCGTGCATCTGCTCTACCCCGATGGTGTGACCATCGCACAGCAGGGCGGCGCGCTCCAACAAGTTGCGCAACTCGCGTACATTGCCCGGAAACGATTGTGTTTGCAGCAGTGCCATCGCCCCCGCAGCCAGCTGGAGCTTGCGCCCCGGTGCCACCCGCTCGAGCAGGGCTTGGGCCAGCGGGGCGATGTCTTCGCGGCGTTCGCGCAGGGGTGGCAAGTGGATCGGAAAGGTGCCCAGTCGGTAATACAAGTCTTCCCGAAAGCGCCCCTCGGCCACCATCTGGGCAAGGTGGCGGTGCGTGGCTGAGACCACCCGGATATCGGCATGGCGCAGTTCGGTGCTACCGACGCGGCGGTAGGTGCCGGTTTCAAGCAGCCGCAGCAGTTTGACCTGCTGCGCCAGAGGAATATCACCCACCTCGTCCAGAAACAGCGTGCCGCCGTGGGCGCTCTCGACCAGACCGGGGCGCGCTTGGGTGGCCCCTGTGAAGGCCCCCTTTTCGTGGCC
>NZ_FOGD01000025.1 GCF_900111115.1 Giesbergeria anulus | reverse complement strand
ACCTTGACGCGCCACGGCTACCGCATCAAGGACTTGGTGGAGCAGTTCAACGCCAAGCCGGCTGAAATCAAAGCCCTGTTCGCCAACCAGCTCGATCCCACACGCACAGCCGAGCTGCGTGCAGAGCTTCAGATGGCTGGACTGCCGATTTAAAGGAGGCGTTCAAGGCGGGTTGGTGAAGGCTCGGTAGTTGCACTTAATGTTGGCCGGCGGCCATGCAATGCAGGCCTGCGCCGTCAAACGCAAGTTCAGTTGCACTTAATGCTGGCCTGAGGGCGCTGATAGACGCAGTTAATGTTGGCCCAGAAATGCGCTGAATGCAGGCCTGACGCTTTTCAAATGCAAGTCCCTACAGGTAGCCATCATCGAGCGCCGTATCGAGCACATGCGGACGCAGCAAATCCTCAATGAACTGACTCATCTTGCGGCGACCCACGCGCCGGTACAGCCCCTCATACACCGCCTCATCGAGGGTGATCGTCATCTTTTTGTGCATCGTTTATTCCTTTACACGTTATACGTGTATGTATCTTAAACCAAACCACCCCTATTCCGGCTTGGGCCGGAATAGGGGTGGCAAAGTGGCACAAAGCTCGCCATAATGGTGAGGCTATTTCTCGAAACAGCGCCCCGCTGGGTACATATTAAAAATGTACCCAGCGGGGCGCACTACAGCTAGATAAATCTAAGTTACACGCCTCAAAAAGAATGCCTCAAAATTCTGCTGCACCTTTTGACCCAGCAACTGCCCTCGCTGCCGTGCGCGAACACCGAGCAGCAGCCAAGCGGCGACGCACCTGGGGCCGCTCACGCCTGACCCCCTACCGCGCCGAACTGGTCAAACTGCGCCAAGCAGGAGGCAGCTTCGCAGACTTGACCATATGGCTGCGAACAAAGAAGCGCATAAAGATGGACACCTCCAGCGTGCGGCGCTACCTACAAAAACTGCCAGAGCTAGCCCCACCCGACAAACAGGTGAACGAAGGTGGCTAAGAAGACCAGCTTCCGCAGCGCAGCAAAACAAGCTGCTCTTGCGTCACAGTCCCTAAAGTTGTCCAGCGTACGGACAGAAAAAAACTACGAACAGGCACTCACAGGCTTAACGCAATTCATCCAAGAGCAAAAACTAGGCGACCTGCGCAGCTTGACCAAAGAAAAAGCCGAGCGCTATCTCGCCATGCGCAGCCAAGAAGTCGGGCAAAAAACCCTAGACCTCGACCGGCAAGCCATCCAAGCCGTGCTTGGTCAAAACCTTGAAGTCATCAAAAGCGAAAAAGAGCAAGTTCTCAAAAGCCGGGCCTACACCCATGCCCAAGTCACGATGGTGGCAAACGCGCAATCGGAGAAAAATGCCCTCGCAACGCACATTGCAGAATCCGCAGGTTTAAGAGCGCATGAGCTGCTGACACTACGCCCCGTCACAGAACGACCCGCCGACACACACCGTCCCTACAGAGACGACCGCTTCACTGGCCGCCAGCATGTCGCTGTCTACACCGTAGAAGGCAAAGGCGGACTGTGCCGAGAAGTCATCCTCGATAAAGCACTGGCAGCAAAGCTGGAAGAACGCCGCTTAGATACACCGCGCACCGTGTTTGACCGTGAAGTCAGATACGAATCCCACTACGACATAGGTGGTGGACAAAAATGGAGCAATTCATTCAGCGCAGCCAGCAAACGAACATTAGGCTGGAGCACCGGGGCACACGGATTGCGACACCAATATGCCCAATCACGCATGAATGAACTACAAGGCTCAGGCTACGAATACCGCCAAGCCCTCACCATAGTCTCTGAAGAAATGGGGCACTTCCGCCCCGACATCACCGAGGTCTACCTCCGATGAACCTCATCTTCCTCATCGCCGCGCTGGGAGTGAGCTTGGTAGCCGCCTACATGGTCAACGACTGGGCCAGCACACACGGCCTTGCCATCCTCGTAGGCGACACATGGGCCATGCAAGCCAAAGGCTGGCCCGCCGTCTGGCCCACTATCAGCGTGGGCCTACTCGTAGGCACCGTGCTAGGCATCACCATAGGCACAGTCCTATCGGGCCGCCTCGCTCAAGCACTGGAAGCCCAAAAAGACGAAGCCACAGAAAAAGCTCAAAAAGCACTCTCCAAACAACGCCAAGAACTGGCCGCGAAATCTGCAAGAATAGATGCAGAGATCAAAAATGCCATCGCCATTGCCACCGCCAACAGTCAAGAATGGGTAGAAACGCACAGACTGGAAGCTGAAAGCAACAGAATCAAAGCGTTACAGCTAGAGCGAAAAATAGACACCCTAGAAAAACGCATGAAAGGAAGCCAACAAAAAGCCGCTAGACTGAAAAAAGCACAACTGAAGAGCGTTTGAGACGCGAAACCCCACAACTGGGTCTTGTGCCGCAAGCCGATACCACCCCTTGGTATTGGGCCTTCATGGTGAACAAGGGCGCAGCCAAAGCGTATTTGGAGACACCCAAGGTAGTCAAAAAACCTGTTCAGGCATCAGAGCCGAGCACTTGCTAAATCTGACAGGAACCCACACCGAGCAACAGCCGAAAGTGGAAATAGCTCCCAACTATTCAAAGTGGGTTAATGAAAGGAAAGATGAAAACAGAAATGGAAGATGGGCTCTACCAAGCCCGCGCCGGAAATCTTGAAAAACTTGTTTTTGAAGATGACGGCACGAAAAAAATCCGGGTACCTCAACCCGGCTTCGAAGCTGTAGTGACAGTGCAAAAGCGCATGCGCAAGGCATTAAATGGGCACAAACCCGACATAAGCCTCGTTGCAGAAGCCATGCTCCTAGCCGCAGCAGAGATGCCAGACATAGAGGAAAAGGTGAGACTGCACGCCCAGCGTGTGTTCTCTGGAAGCAACTCCTAAAAAACTGCCAGCAATGGTCGCGTGATTAGTCCCTGCGTTAAGGGGGCAAGACGGACACCGGGGGACCGGATTCGCGGGTCACAGTCAACCTTGACCTCCGCCTAGAGCGGAAAGAACTAACTAATCTAATCGCAATTATTGACCAGCTAATGAACGAAAAATTTTCACACCAATCTAAAAAATTCTATTTTTCATTACACTAATTTATTTTTAATTAAATACAAATTTCATTATTTACAAGGAGATAATACGCCAATGAAACTAAAAAGCATTCGAATTAAGAATTTTCGAACCATTAAAAACGAACAACAAATTGATTTTCACGGAAAAACTACCATTGTCGGCCCCAATAATACAGGGAAAACAAATATCCTTCGTGCAATAGAAATGTTTTTTACTGGATTCAAAAACAAATTAAATTACACAACAGAAAATGACCTAACCTTTGGATCAGAGGGCGCACAAACCGTACTAATAGGAAGCTTCACAGGAAATCCAGAAGGTGAGGACAAAGAATTTTATCAAATATACAAAGAGATGCACAACTATCTTGAAATCACAAAAAAACCAACCACTGATTTTCAAATATATCTTTACTTTTCAAAAAATGGTACTCCAACATATAAAATATTCCCTAACGAAAAAGCAAAAAATAAATATCAAGCAACTTTAAAAAAACAAGAATCTGACGCCATAAACATACTTCTCAATCAATTTATTTGTCATTATATTCCGTCATCAAAGAATATTTATAGTCTCTACGAAACCCTTCTACTTCCATTCATAAAATCAAAAATTGCAGATGAGCTCCAAGAAAAAACAACACTAATTCAATCAAAGCTCAATGAAATTTCATCAAACATTAACAACCAACTAACAGAGGCGGCCATTGATAATTTAAAGATCGAAATATCAATCCCAGATAATTCAATCGAAAAAATAATATCAAGCTTCTCATTAAATATTTCAGACCCAGAGACAACTGAAATCAGTAAAAAAGGAATGGGCATACAATCAACAACCATGTTATCATCATTTTTATGGATTACAAAAGAAGAAATAAAAAAGGGAAAATCAGTAATATGGCTAATAGAAGAGCCTGAATCATATCTGCACCCAAAATTAGCAACCTCTTGCGAGAAGATAATAAATAACTTACAAAAAGAATCGTTAGTTATATTATCAACTCATGCTCTTGCATTTGTTAGCAAAAATCCAACAAACACCATCGGAACAACAATAGACGAGAACAAAAATACCAGATTCATAAAATATAAAACCTACACAAAAGCAACCGAATCTATAAGAAATTCATTGGGAGTTAAATTTGGTGACTATTTTAATCTAGGGATATATAACTGTTTTGTAGAAGGAGAGTCAGATAGAGAAATATTCAAATGGGTCTTAGAAAAAATACCAGCAAGCAATAATGAGTTGGAGTATGCTCGTCAATGTGAATTTATGGATTTAGATGGGGTTTCTGGCATTGAATCTTTTATGAAATCAAACTATTACATTATAAACAATGAACGTGCCGTCATCACAATTATTGATGGCGATGACGCAGGCATTAGAGTAAGAAAAATTTTGCAGGGATTTTTTGGAGAGAAAAAAATCCCATTCGAGGCAAACAAAGATTTCATATCTCTACCAACTGGATTTTCCATTGAGGGATTATTTCCTCCTGAATGGATTATAGAAATACACAAAGAAAATCCAAAATGGTTTAAGAACTTTTCTGTTGATATGAACGGAAAAATTCAGCCATTTGAGATAGAAGACGCAAAAAAAAGAACTATTCAAGAATTACTAATGAAAAAAGCTGGTAATGAATCCAACACAAAATGGGCAAATCAATTCATCCAAATACTTACTTCACTAGACAAACTATTACTATTGAAATCCAATAAAATTGAAGTTATTTAATAAGTTGGCTACAGGAAATCTTTCTTCAGCCATGCCACCGAGCCTGCCAATAGTGGGGTCGCTGTAGAAAAGGGAATTTAAAGCAGGCAACAGCCCTGTGGTCACAAGGACTTGGGGGTCGAACCACAAACCCCGACTTAGCTGCAGACCGTTGGCCCAGTCCGTGGCGACTGCTAGCTCCACTTCGGTTGCTTGCTCTGGCTTCGAACTACCCAATGCCAACTGGTCAAAACGGGTAGTTTGTTCCCCCATCTTTTCCCCCGGATGGGACTTGTTCCCCCGTGTTGATGCGTACTTTGCAGGAAGGAGGAAGCGGTGGGCGGAATGCCGTGTCCTTCGACCAATTTTCAGGGTCGTTTTTCTTGGCGCTGGATGGTTGTTGGATGTCCACTAGGTTTGATCCATCCTTGATCTCCAGTGCTTTTTTGACTTTCTACAGCGACTCCCAAGGGTTGAGCACCTGCACCCCCATACCGGCAAAGTCTGCGGTATTGCGCGTGACCAGCGTCAGGCCATGAACTAGGGCTGTGGCGGCGATCAGCGCGTCGTGGGGTGGTGCCGGGTTGGGCACATGCAACCGGGCGCAGCGCTGCACCACCACATCGTCAATGGTCAGGGTGCGTCCAGCAAACAGGCCGCGCACCCCACTTAGCCAAGCGCGCAGGGCCTGCCCTTGGGGCGGTGTGCGCCGCTCCAGCCGCAAAATGCCAATGTCAATCTCCATCCACGAAATCACGCTGACGTATTGCGCTCCCAGTGGCACGCTACTGGCCCACTCCAGCACTTGGCGGTTGGGCTGGGGCTTGCCCATGCGCAGTTCTGACAGCACATTGGTGTCGAGCAAATACATCAAAGCACCCCACCATCGTCGTCCAGGCAAGGGATGCGGCGTAGCAGTTCAGCACCCCCGGCACGTTCGGGCAAATCCAACACCACATCCTCCGGTGCGGCAATGCCCTGCATGGCTTGCAGCAGGCTAGGGCCACCGGTTTGACCGGTCAGCCGGTAATACTCTTCAATGCACAGTACCGCTAATGCCGGTTTTCCCCGTTCGGTGATGATGACTGGCCCCTGCATTGCGGCCCGTTTGATGGCCGTCGCATCACGGGCAAAAGTGCGGCTGTTCATGGTGGCGATGGTCATGGGAACCTCTCCTAAATGATTATTGTCTGTATATTCAGACAATACAATTCTGATTGTCTCAGAATTCAGGCGCGTAGTGGAGCAAACATGAGCGCGGTTGTTTCAGGCAGGGAGTGAATCGGCTCCGACACTGTTGGGCGATCCCAAGAGGCGACAACAAAGCTTTGGCGTATCTTTTCAAGCTTCACAAGCCCACCAAGCCATTTGTTGCCATTACCCTACTCTACCCATTAGCCAAACGCCAAAAGGCCGCGCAGCCCTTGTTTTAGTGCGTTCTAGGGGGTATCGGGGGCGTAGCCCCTGATGTTAGACCTGCTGCCTACGCATCTGCACCGTGTTTGCCGCGTGGCGAAGCCTATGCCTTTTCACTGCTGATGACTCGCGTTTTGAGAACAAAGCCGCGCAGCGGCACCAATTCTTAGCAAAGCAGAAGCCGTTTTACAAGGCGCGGAGTTCGCGTCTTTGGGTGCTACTTCCTACCCCCCCGGCGAAGCCGAGAGGGGGTCTATTTTTGGGTGCCTTTGCCACAGGGCGAAAGTTGCCCACAAGCCCTCGCGCGGATTAAAAACATATTAGAAACCTATTAGCAAGCCGTTTTTACGAGGAGAAGGCCTACCCGGAAAGACGTGTTTGCCTACCCGGAAAGACGTGTTTGCCTACCCGGAAAGACGTGTTTGCCTACCCGGAAAGACGTGTTTGCCTACC
>NZ_FOGD01000013.1 GCF_900111115.1 Giesbergeria anulus | reverse complement strand
TAATGCTGGCCTGAGGGCGCTGATAGACGCAGTTAATGTTGGCCCAAAAATGCGCTGAATGCAGGCCTGACGCTTTTCAAATGCAAGTCCCTACAATTAGATACAAAGTTGGATGGCCGGGCTGGAAGTTTGCAGCGCGTATGGGCGTGCCGCTGCTGGTTCGCGTGCGGGTGCATCTCGATGCCGAATCCAAAAGCTACTGGGCGGACAGTCCTGATCTTGATGGGTTGGTGGTGGCTGGGCAAGACCTGGATGAACTCCGGTCAGAAGTGTTCGCTGCTGCTGACGAGCTGCTCAACTTAGCGATCCGCAGTCCACGGGTCAGGGCAACTACAGAATTGCTCATTCGCGATGAGCTTCATTGTGTTGCATGAATGGGTACTATCAGCAAGTCATTGCCCAGCTGAAGCAGCATGGCTACTCATTTCTGAGGCAGGGCAAAGGCTCCCACGAAATCTGGTCTAACGGCTTGCGCAACCAGACCGTTTCCAAAAATATGCCAGCCCGCGACATGGCGAATGCCATCATGAAGCAAGCTGGCATCGCACATCGTTTTTAAAGCGCCAAACCCAAGCCCGCATAGTCCGGGCTTTTTTCAGTTGTGGCACAGAGAAGAAAACTCTTCAAGCCTAGCGACTTTGCGGGCAACTATCGGGCTCTCCTGAATCAGTTTGCCCAATATTCGCACCTGCAAGGGTGGATTCGCCGTCAGTTCTTCCTGATGGCATCTGGCCTTCGCCAACTGCTTCTGTATCTCCATGGATCGGAGGCTCGCCTCCCGCAGAGATTTCTGCACTTGAATCGGCATCTGTCTCGTTTGGTGATAGCTCATGATCCTCTCCTTCGTGGAAATTTAATTCAACCGGAAACCGCCCAATGCTTGGTTGTTCTGAGTTGATAGCAGCCTCTGTACCGCTACGCATTGCTTGGCTGAATTGTGCAAGGATTCCGGTTGGTTGGAACACCCTGTGAGACACAATTGCAACCCAAAATGATTGGGTTGCAATCTTTTAGTCCGACCTACGCCGGATCGAATCCAGCTCCATTCCAGCGCATGTTTCCTCGCCCGGTCTGGTAAACCTGCCCTTTCACGAGCTGATTCTTCGGAGGCAACGGCTGCCCGCCTTGCTCTCCGCCCTGCACATACCGGTGCTCCCCCGTAGTCGGGTTTAGGATGAGTGCGCCACCCGGCTGTGGATTGCCTAGTGCATCCTTGCCTCCGCTCAGTGCTGTGGCTTTCCATGCTTCGGGCTTGTCTTTGCCGGTCAACACGCGCAGTCGTTCAGCAATGGCTGCCTGCTGCTTGGGGTCGGTGGCGTTTTGATAGGCGTCGTAGAGCTGCGCTGTTCTAACCGCTTGCTGCGCTTGCAGCGTTTTGGTTTGCCGATCTGGAGCGCCATCTTGGTACGTCCGCTCATCTTTCTGGAAGCCATGCACGTCCTTGGTCATACCCCATGCTTATTGTAATTTTTTAATTCGTTGTTAAAAAATAGCAGTGCATTACGAATATTATCCAGACTATTGATTTTAGAATTGTAAAAATGACAATGCGATGCAGAATAAGGCTTGCCTTCTAACGAAGACCATATATAGTCAATTACATTCACAGTGTTTTCCAGAAAAATAGCTTTTGACATAATTCTTCTTCCGAGGACTAACTAGGATTAAACGAAAGTTACAAAGAAAACTGCAACTGCGGATGCAACCCAGCACGATTTGCCAGCGTCAGCAACATATCGAGGCTGAAATCTTCGATCTTGCCTTTGATGAGGCGTGACACGCGCGGTTGCGTAATGCGAAGATGGCGGGCGGCCTCGGCCTGTGTCCAGCCTTGCGCCTTGAGTTGTTGGGCGGTGCGGATCATGACCTCGGCGCGCAGCTTCATCACTTCGGCCTCTGCGGGGTCAAAGCCCAAGTCAAGGAAGACATTGCCGCTGCTTTCGGTGATTTGGATGGTATCGTCGTTCATTGGAGTGCCCCTATCAGTTTTCGGTAACGCTGTGCTGCTAAGTCAAGGTCGGGCTTGGGCGTCTTCTGCGCCTTTTTCTGGAAGGCGTGCAGCACATAGACTGCATCGGCCAGCTTGGCTACATAGACCACACGAAATGCCCCATGAGCTGTATCCCGGTAGCGGATTTCATAAGCGCCCGCGCCCACGCTGGGCATGGGCTTGAAGTCACTAGGCTCACCGCCATACTGCACAGTCATCAGCTCAAGACCCAAGGCTTGCCGCACGTCAACAGGCATTGCGCGCAAGTCTTTCTGGCTGGAGTCGACAAATCTAAGTGGCTTCATTTGTCGATGATGCAGTAACTGGCATAAATATGCAAGTTCTTAAATAAATTAACGCCCGCCGCAAAACTATGCTACATTCCGCCTGTCAGCCAACGCAATAGGCTGACCGGGTGTGGAAGCCCGAATGGAGCGGTGGTAAGCCGCGACACTTGCATCAGTGAGCGCGGCTTTTTTATGCCCGAGCCAGATACATCCGCACGCCCATACTTTGGTGCGTGCCGACAGTTTGGTGGCCCGGACGAGGAAGCCGCAAGGCTTGCCGGTGCTCCATCCGGTCTTCCACACCTCGTCTGGGCTGCCTCCTAATGTGGAAGTTAGGTAGCAGCGTTGCAAACCGTAAATGGAGCACGCGCCATGTCGCAAAATCAACTCGTTTCCGTGGAGTTCCACGGCCAATCTATCCTCGCCACCCTGAACGACGGCAAACCTTACGTTGCCATGAAGCCGATCTGCGAAAACATCGGCCTGCAATGGGAAGCACAACAAAAACGCATTCAACGCAACCATGTTCTTGCACAAGGTATGTCCATGATGGACATGGTTGCCGAAGACGGTAAGCAACGCAAAATGATTTGCCTACCACTGACCATGCTCAACGGCTGGTTGTTCGGCGTGGATGTGAACCGGGTCAGGCCCGAACTGCGCGACAAGCTGATGGTGTACCAACGCGAATGCTTCGACGTGCTGTTCCAGCACTTCATGCCGCAGCCAGCCCCCACCCAGCGCCCGTACAACCCCGCCATCGACTACACCCGCATCAGCCCCTCCCAAGCCCAAGACATCAAAGAGCTGGTGCATCAGGTAGTGGATTCTGGTGTGCAAACCTTCGGTGAGACGTGGAACCGGCTACACAACAAATTCCGGGTCAACAGCTACTTGGAGCTGCCCGCTACCAAATACGACGAGGTGTGCGCTTACCTGCGGGGAAAGTTGCCCCCAGTACCTGCCCCGGCACCGGCCCCCAAGCCAGCACCCGCGCCACAGCCATCGTTCATAACAAAATCCGTCTTTATCAGTCCAACGGCTATGGCCAAGTGCATCGAACTGCGGGACGATGGCAGCAAGCAAGGTGTTTCGTTTGCATCCAACTTGCTCGGAGAAATCCAATTTGCCCTGATGTTCAACGGCAGTGCCGCACACACCCGCCTGACTGTCAGTAGCGCAAGAGAAATGGGCAATGCCCTGCTAGAGGTGGCCGATGCACAGGCCGCGCTTGAGCGGCGGGCAGCATCAGCCACCTGATCTTTTCAACCAAAGGTGCTTTTTCAAAAAGCACCTTTTCCAATGCCAGACCACCTGAATTTAATGAAATGATCACGCCTTTTCTTGGTCGACATCAATTGATTTTCTCAAGGCCATCAACTGGTCAATGAGTTCTTGGAGCTTACTCATGAGGTTATCGAATATCTGTGTCGAAGATTGATTGGGATTGACAGGCACTGGCGTTAAATCTGACCCCGATTTTTCTTTTGTCGATTGTGCCACGCCATCTGCTAGGCGAGTGAGGCCAAAAATACTCCCTGACAACCCCACGATGAGATTAACCGTTGGCCCCGACAGAAACTCGTACGCATCTGGCTCTAGCATGGTCTCGTACCGTTCCTCAATGGATTTAGCAATTTTTTCAAGGTTACTTACTGGATACTTCCCTTCATACTTACCGTCCGTAAGAACATTTTTTACATGGTAGACCCTTCCCTTGAGATCCTTTGTGATTGCAATCAGGTGATGAGTTGTGCGGACTATTTTTCTGCGTTCAGCGTCTCGCGCAGCTAACTTGGCAGCCTCCTTATCGTGTCGAATTTGATGCTCTGTTAACAAAACCGCGCCAACAATGGCAGCAACAGAACCAAAAGCCTGCATCCACCCAGACCACTCGGCCTTGGTCATGCAAGTAGCCCACCAATCAACCCACAAGAAACAATATTCTTGTGCTGGCTTCACAGCATCTGCAGCGCGCGCTAGATCAGAGAGTAGTTGGTTTGTATCCATTTGCCACCTATTACGTAATTTTTAACAATTCATGCAGCAGCGCCACCCTGTAAAAAAGGGTGGCGTTTTGCATTTGGCGGAAGGTTTTTATGCTGCAGCAGGCGAATCGCGTGGCTGGCCCGGCCCGGCCACCAGCGCATCCTTGGCCCAAGCAATCAAACGGCTTGGGCGGGGCTTGCGGGCGGGGCGGTAAGGGGTGATGAGCTTGACGCGCACTGTCTGTTGCTTGCGCTCGGGCACCTTGGCCGCTTTGGCCTTGGGTAGGGCAAGGCTCCAAAGCACCATGCCCATGACTTCCAGTGCCAAAGACTGCACCACGGATGTGACCATCGCCACGGTCTCGGCACGCAAGCCCACCATGTCGGCAATCTGGCTGTCCACGGTTTTGGTGGTGGCCGCCTTCACCAGTGCACTATGCTCGGCCACAGCTTGGGCCAGCGACTGGCGCAAGTCCTCGGCCCGCTGGGCTTGGGCGCGCTCGTCTTCCAGCGGTTGCACCTTGGCTTGGGCCAGATCATGCTGGGCCTGTGCAGTCGTGCAGCGGGCATTGTCTTTGGCTTTGCAGCGCTCCAGCACGGCCACAGCGCGCACCACGGCAGCATTGGCTTGGGCCAGATCAGCAGACACTTCGGGCAAGTCGCGGGCGGTGATGCGGGCTAGCTCTGCTTCATAGCGGGCCACATCTGTAGAAGGCGGTACCTCCATCTGACGCTGGTGGCCTAAGTCGCGTTTGGACTGGTCAAAAAAGTAAGCGTGGTTGTAGAGCGTCACGCCCACACACACCACGAACAAGCCGCGCACCAGCCAACTGCCACGGGCCAGTGCTGGCAGCAAGTGGCTGCCCACGACCATGACGAGGGCCAGCCCGGCCAACATGGCGGCGCTGGCAAAGTCTGGAGTACGCTGAAATGCCGACATCCCGGCCATACCCGCGCAGATCACGGTGGTGACGAAAGCCGTCACACCCGCAATGATGCGGCTGGACATCGGAAGAACTGTTTGGGATTTATTGGCCACTTTGGCCTCCGGTTAGTTGCAACACACCGGGTTTGCCCTCTACAATCGCGGCACAGCGAGAGTCAGGGCCTTCCGGCTACACCACCTGCCTCCCGTCGATTAGCCCCTCTTAGTCGCTTTTGAGGGGCTTTTCACTTTCTGGCGTCTATACGCCGTGGGCAAGTGGCCGGATGATACCAGTCCGGCCCGCAATTTCTGCCCGCATTTCAGCCCAGCGCTTGCGCACCTCGTCTGGTATGGGCGAGGCGTTGACGGTCTCAGGCTTCCAAGTCTCTACGGGCTTACTAGGCACGGCGGCATCCTGTTGGGCACTGCGTCGATCCTGCACCCATGCGGCTTCAAACCGCGCCCAGCCCTTCACTATGCACAGGCGTACCGCTTGTGCCACTGTCAACCCCGCGCGCTGCGCCTGCTCGGCAAGGTCTTGTGCCTCTGTGCGCGTGGGCATGGGGGCTTTTTTCTTCGTCTTGCGCACCACGGCAAATTCTTCCAGCATTTGAGGTTCGATGGTTTTTAATTCTTCAGGCACACACAGCGGCGCAGCCGGGGGCGGTGCTGGTCGGGGTGGCGGTACAGGCACGGGGCTTGCGGTGTGCGCTGTATTGGTATTCTTTATAAATTCAACTTCTTTATTTGGGTGCAGATTTTGCAGGGGCGGGGGTGCAAATTCTGCTGCGGTAGGTGCAGATTCTGCGCTGGCCGCGCCCGGTAGCGTGATGGTGTAGCGGGGGCTGGTGCCAAGGCGGTGCTGCACGCGCACTAGGCCAAGATTTTCTAAGGTGCGCAATGCGTACTGCGCAGCACGCGGGGACATGCCCGACATTTGTGCGATGCGCTCAACGGCGGGCCAGCAAGTGGGTGAGCTGCTCTTGCTGTTGACATGGTGGGCCAGCACGATCAAAACATGCTTGGCAGCGCTCTTGAGGCCGGGGGCGTTGAAGTTGATGGCGGCGGCGGTAAGGAGGTAGCACATGATAGGAACTTTGCGAATTGCAAATTTCCGCGCTACAATGTGCCACATACCACTGTTGCTCATTGTGGCGAGGAAACTCACCAGATTGATACAGGCAAAAACCCCGGACGTTGAAAGATGTCTGGGGTTTTTGCCGTCTGGCCGTCATCATACCTGCACTGCCACCATCCCTGGCCTGCCTGATTGGGAATTCTCCCCAATCGGTCCCAATCAATTCCCAACAAATCCTCAATCGCTACCATTTTTGGCCTGCTACAGCACGCGCCAGTGGTTTTTTGTGTCCTCCAACTTTGCTCCCCCATAAGGGAACGTTATCATCACCTATCACAAAATTATGTATGAAAACATATGTGCTATGTGTGATTTATTACAAATAAACCACTGTTCCACGTGGAACAAGGTCAAAAACATACCTCTATGCACGACGTTTTCCTGAGGTGACCCCCATCAAAGTCGGGCGATGTGCACAGCGATGCGCTGCAAAATCTCGTCAAAGGAGACTTGACCGGTGTAGTACAGGCCCTGGGTTTCTGCGTACTTGCGGGTGTAGAGTTGCCGCACCTGCGGATCAGACAGTAGGAACGCTTCGTTGCTGGCGATATCGAGGTTGTCAGCCTTCGGAAAACGCACCTGTTTGCGGGCTTGGTACTCAGGGGTACCAATGAAGGTTTGCACCTCGGGACTTTGCAGCAAGCAGTACAAGTCGTAGTAGTGGCGCAGGAAGTTCTTCGGGAAGCTCTCTGCCGTGTCAGCACCACGGGCCTGCAAGGCTTGCTGGTTGCGAAACTTGGTGGAGACGGTTTGCAGCTTTTCGACGAAGGTGTAAGCCGGGCTGTAGCATGGCACACCCAAGGCGCGGTTGTCGATGAAGGCGACCGCGCTTTTGTGCGCTGCATCCAGCGCCCAGCTCGATATGTCGCAAGGCTGGTTCGGGGCGGTGTCGTCGAAGCCTACTTCCAGCAAGATGCCTTCCTTGACTCCACGCAGATGGTCTGTGGCCACGGGGTAGATCATGCGAATGCCGGCGCTGCGGTACTTGGCATCATCAAACTCGGGCGCACGCTCTGTGCCGCTAAAGCCAGGCAGGGGGCGTGCTTGAACTTGCTCGGACAACCAGTCGAAATAGGCTTTTCGGGCTTGGATTTGTGCCGGCTTGTCGTGGTTCTTGCCCACCGGCACCACTTGGCCGGGCGGAGGCTCGATGCGCAGATCGATATCTTCCGAGAAGCGTTGAATCAACTTCAAGCCCTTCGATAGCGAGGTGCCCCCTTTGAGTTGAAATATCCAGCCTTGTTGCTGCAGGCACCATAGGCCATGCATGAGCCAGTAGTCCTTTTCGATCAGGTAAGGGGCGATACCTTCTTGTTGGGCGACTTGGCGAATCAGGTCTAAAAAGTTGGGGTGGTCGTGCAGAAAGACAGCGGGTGGCTTCTTTTTCTTGGAGGGGCTGGCCTCAGTCATGTGCAGTGGCCTCCCAGGCGCTCATCAGGCGCCGGGTTCGGGCCGAACCGTACGCTTTGACGGCTTTCTGGAGTCGCGCGGTATCGAAGGTTGGCAACTTGGCTGCTACCTGCTGCAAGACTTTGTCGTGGTCTTCGGCCAGCTGATCTAGGTTGTTGAGCATGTCCACCAGAAGGAATTCACGGTTCACTTGCTTGGATGTGGGAAAGTTGGGCTTCTCGCGGAAATCGAACTCCATGCCCGCCAGCTTGAATTTGCCATGACGCTTATGGTTGTAAACCACGGTGGTGTTGTAGAGCTGCGTCATGCCCAGTCCCAGGCTGTTGTAGCTGCTGGGGTTGAATAGCAGGAACCGGTCGTCTTCCAGAAATTTAGCCACTAGCGCCGATTCGGGTGGTGGGGATTGGCCAAACGGGGTTTGCGTGGGGACGTAATACAGGCCTTGTGCAGCCTTGCACAGCTTGCCTTCCTGCACAAAACGGCCTAGATCGCGATCGATGCTAGGAAAGTAGCCAGCTAAGTCTTTGCGCCGATAAACCTGACCAGCACGGAAATGAATGCCGGGTTTGCGTTGGGTTTGAGGGCTTTTTACGGTTTGCGTCATGTAGGAAAGTTTACTGACGTTTCATGCAAACTCCAAGGGAACCACTCGTTGCAGCGGGCGTGTCCGAATTTTTGTGTAAATGGTTCGGACTTCAATGGCTGGAGATGCGCTCTCCAAACTAGATACTAAATCGGGTCAAGACCGCTTTCCAATCCCGGATGGGCATCGTCCACTTCTGGCTGATGTTGCGCAGGGCTAGGTAAAACAGCTTGGTCAGCGCCTCATCTCTGAGAAACGAATCGTTACACAAAAATTCGGACACGCCCCCCAAATCGGAATTTTCTGTGCCTATACCCTGATCGAGGGACGATGGTGTCTCTCCAATGGCAGCAACTTCGCTGCGGCATACATACAGAAAACCAATCCGATGAATACTATTTCCACATCTTTCTCTAGCGCATCGTTTCTTGGTGCGGGTCAAGACATGTACTTGCACGAGGAGCGCTTTCAATCCGTCTTGATTACGGTCGTCACAGGATGTGACGAAGACGAGCTCTACCCCGACGATGTTGATGTTCCTGGGGTCTACATGGCACTGGTTCCAGAGCATTTAGAGGAATCTATCGCTGCAGCTACAGCTTTGGGAAAATTCCACCAAAACGTGCCGATCAAGCGCTTGTTCGACTTCTCCATTGATACGTTTGGTCAAAACGGCCGTCCATACATTCCGGCAGATGGAGATGACCATGACTGGTATGCGCTGGCTAAACTACACGCATCTAGCCGTATTTTTCAACGAACCGCGCAGGGCTGGCAGGACGCGACGTTGGACTTGCCCTGGCCCCATTTTGACGGAAAGTTTGAGGACTCTTTATGAGTCTGGGTGGGTGATGATTGTGTCAGGGTTTGCTTGTCTTGCTCATGTTTCCTTTCAAAGGACTTCGTTGCACAAATGCCAGCTGCTAGCCTGTAGGCTTGCAGCATGAGTTCAAGTACCGACAAGCCCAAACTGCGTTACCGCACGACCAACTGGCAGCACTACAACGCCTCGGTCAAAGCCCGAGGCTCACTGACAGTCTGGTTCGATAAAGGCATGGCCTGGTTTGCAGCTGCCAGCGGCAAACGCTGGCGCAGCCCCAAGTTCTCGGATGCAGCCATTCAGTTTTGTTTGACTGAACAGCCCCGGGTTTCGAGGAGGCTGGTTGGTTTAAGTGAATACCTCTGTCGAGGTGTTGCTGGTGGCGAGTTGCCTCCAATAGTTTGCCTCAGCTTCTGCCGGGGGGATACCCCCAATCGGCGTAAGCAGTCGGACGTGATTGAACCAGTGCACCCATTCAAGAGTCGCTAGTTCCACGGATTGCCTAGCTCTTCCAGGCAGCCCGGCGGTGAATCAACTCGGCCTTGTACAGCCCGTTGATAGTTTCGGCCAGTGCGTTGTCATAGCTGTTCCTTGCTGCCCACCGATGGCTGTATGCCCGCTTGCTTGAGCCTATCGGTGTACCTAATGCTGACGTACTGGGCGGATTCAACCGGTCGTCGCAACACCGGGTTGTTCAGCGGATTTAGGTAGTCGTTTAGCACTTCTGTCGGTGTTTTCCAACCCAAAATCTTGCGTGGCCTGTTGTTCAAGGTCAGTGCCACTACTTGAATCTCTTGCTCGCTCCAACGAGATAGGTCGGTGCCCTTGGGGAAGTATTGGCGCAGCAACTCATTCGTGTTCTCGTTCGTGCCACGCTGCCATGGACTGTGTGGATCGGCGAAGAACACTTTCACACCAGACTCTATGGTGAACCGTACATGGTCCGACAGTTCCTTGCCACGATCCCAAGTCAATGACTGCCATAGTTGGGTAGGCAGCTTGGTTACCGTTCTCTTGAGAGCGTTGGCCATGGTGAGGGCACCATAACCCGCCAGCGCAGGGCCGTTTTTCGTTCGAGGTATCAGTCCATAGCCCGCCTCGCGCGGCAGGTGAACGGGCATGGTGAAGCGGCTTGCCCGTTCCACCAGCGTCCCAATGGCTGACCGATCCAGGCCAATGATCAAATCCCCCTCCCAGTGACCGGGGATAGCACGATCCTCTGCCTCAGCAGGACGGCTGGAGATCATCACCTCTTCACTGACATGTGCCCATGCTTTAGCTTGTGACCTGGCCCGTGGAACGCGCAAAGCACGCCCTGTGCGTAGATAGCTCACCAGCTCGCGCTTGAGGGCACCACGACCCTGAATGTAGAGGGCTTGGTAGATGGCTTCGTGGGAAATGCGCATGGACAGATCATCCGGGAAGTCAACCTGCAGCCGCTTGGCGATCTGCCCCGGCGACCAGCCATTGACCCATTTGCGGTCACCCCGATGAGGCTTGTTGCGGCCGATAAACGGAGATTGACGAGATCCTGCGACCTCGCGCCCTTGCGCATCACGGATATTGCCCGCTAGGCGGTCTTGAACGTATTGCTGCAGACGTGGGTTGATCACCAGCTTGGCAGGCTTTGGTCTTCTGGCTACCAGCTCCGACTTCCACTGTGCGACTGACGCCCGATATTCAAGTTTGCCACCGCGAGTCGCTGCGTTGCGGGTCAACTCGCGGGAGACAGTTGAGGGGCTTCGCCCCGGACGGCGTGCGATCTCCCGCATGCTCACATCTTGGGCCCGCAAGAGCCCAATGTCTTCTCGCTCTGCGAACGACAAGAACCTTCCAGAAACAGGTTTCGACATGAATAATGGCATACCGCCACGATGGCGGAACCAACGAGAACCCACAGCCTGCGACACGCCAACAGCCTCGGCGGCCTTCTCACTTGTGATTCCAGTTGCAATTTTCTCCCAGAACTTCCGCTCCATCTCTTGCCGGTGCGAAGGAGCACCCGGCGAGCGCATCGCCTCTCTCCCCGTTAACGTCTGCATCCACCCCGCAGGTCGTCCCATAAACACCTCCATGATTGATGGTGTTGCGACGACCGGTTGAATCCGCCCTTACGCCCCAGCGCAGTCGGGCGCATCTGGTTCTCGGCCCAGTTGTTGTCGATGGGCCAGTGGCCGTTGTCGGCAAAGCGTGTGAGTGCGGCCCAGCGGCGCAGGCTGTGGTCCAGCGCCTTGGCAATGACCGAGCCGTCGTGAACCTGTTGGCGTTGACGCTGCATCCACTGGTGTAGTGCGTCCAGGATGGGGCGTGAGTGTTGTTGGCGCAGCGCCAGGCGCTGTGCGCCATTGAGCTGCTTGGCGTGTCGTTCGACCTCGTAGAGTTTGCCGATTTGCTCCAACGCAAAGCCTGCGATGTAGCTTTTGTTGGTCTCGTGCAGCTCAAAGAATTTGCGCCGTGCGTGCGCCATGTAACCCAGCTCCGTGACCTTCTGGTCAGCGAAGGTCTGTTTGTAGCCTGCGTAGTCGTCGCGCACCCGACCATTCGCCCAGAAACTTGCGCGCATGTTCCCCGGCGCGTGAGGGGCAGAAGTCGTAGACCACACACCTTGAGTGCGATCTGTCGCTAGAGAGACCAACCAGCGAAACCCATCAGGGACAGCGGTAAGCCTGCAGCAAAGTCCGAATGTACGGGTGCAATCTTTACCTTCTCGCTGCCATGAATTGAAAGCTTGGCAAACCGGGGGCGTCCATGTACGCTAGGATACTGGGGCATTGCTTTCCTTCGTGGGTACGCAGGAGCTTTGTCGAGCAGCACTTGAGCGGTCACAAGGCTGTGTTTGCAGGCCTGAATTGCCGTCGGCAACTGACTTATGTTCGCGATGAACCTGATTCGTGACAATTGGACCGATGCAACGCTGCTTAAGCAGCCGTTACACATATACTCGATTGCCCACGTGACGGTTCGAGAATCGGCGTTCTATAGCTGTCAAAACTACGATTTCAATCTCATAGCGGAGCGCAAACAAGGTGAGTCCCGAGGCTAAGGTTAGTTAATTGATATATCGGGTGCCACCGTTTATAGCTTGCGCAGTCTCAAAAATAGAACGATGCGAATACTCCATTTATCAGACATTCACTTTAGAGCCCCTGAATGCCTTGATCCTGACCACGACAGGGACAAGCCTTATCGTACGCGTCTCGAACGGCACCTGACTAGCCGTGTCGCCACGATAGGGCTGATAGACGCGATAATGGTCGGCGGCGACATAGCATTTCAAGCGGATCCGCGGGAATACGAAGCGGCGCGAACTTGGTTGCTTAATTTGGCTGGGATATGCGGGTGCGACAGTGCCAGCATCTGGGTAGTTCCCGGAAATCACGACGTGAACCGAAAGTCGTGCGAGGACGTACCGACGATGAATGCGCAGGCGATGATCTCCCTGGACCAAAGCGAAGACGACCGACTATGGATGCTCCAGAAACAACTCGCTCACAACGGCACGGGACAAGCACTCTTCCACGGCCATGCCGCATACAACGAGTTCGCTAAAAAGATGAGCTGCCAGGTTTATCCGGGCCATCTTTACTGGAAGCAGGAACGCGAGCTAGGATCAGGCGTCACGCTTCGGATTCATGGTCTGACATCCACTTTATTGTCGGGACGTAATGGCGCCAACGACAGCAGAGGCTCGCTTTATTTGAGCCCGCTACAGACGATCGACCCTTCCCCAAACGTCGTAAATCTCACCATTTGCCATCACCCGCCCGACTGGCTTATCGATGGTGACGACGTTGAGGATATGCTCAACGAGCGGGCGATGTTCCAAGTATTCGGCCACAAGCACCGGCAGCGAATCCATGAGGCTGCAACTTACGTCCGCTGGAGTGCAGGCTCAGTGAACCCGTCGCACGCGGACAAGCAGTTCGAACCAAGTTACAACATCATTGAACTGAATGTGGCAGGCGAGGGCCAGGAGCGGCGGATTGACGTCGCTAGTCACCTTTACAAGTACCAGCCGCAACCTGAGGGCTTTCAGCCGATTCGAAAGAATGATGGTCAAGACGTTTTCAGGCACTGGATACCCTTTCCGGTCGAGGAAGCGTGCGGAGTAAGGACCGGCGCGATGGTGGGGGCTGTCACTCCCGAGACTGTCAAGGTGCAGTCGACGGCTCCCGCACCATGTACAGACGCGGAGGCAGCCATGGGCGACTCGAAGACCAGGCATCTCGTTGACCGTTTCTGGGACTTGGACGGGAGCGACCGGCGCGAGATCGCGCTAGGACTAGGTTTGATTACCGACGAGGAAATCAATTTGCCGGAGCCTCAACGCTATGGTGTCGCCTTAATCCGCGCTGCAGAACGCGGCCTGCTTGACCAATTGGAACAACTCATCAACGAGCGAGAACGATAGACTAGGAGTGGAACTCAATATGCACGCCGACTTTCCCAAACTGTACTCAGAGATCTCGACCGACGGCGCACAGCGGGCCCTACGCTGGACCGCTATCGAAGCCATCACTAAAAGCAGCTGGAAGCGTGCACAAGGCGAGATGCTTGCACGGCTAGTCTTTGGCACGAAGTCGCCGCCCGGAGGGCATCATGAGGATGAGTTGGAGGAGGCGTTGGTAGCGTTTCATCAAGCGTTCTCGGAGGCAGACCCATCGATCGAACAAGGAGCTCGACAGAACCAGGTTCTGGCTGCCGGCGTCGTCCTACAGTACCTCGGTTCGAATTCGCTCGTTGCACTGGCCATGATCACTACCGCATGCGGCGGCGCGCGCAAACTTGTACTGCCGGTTGATTTGGTCACTTTGGCCGAGAACGCTCTGTCGAGGCTTGGCGCTTCACGCCGCGTCCGACCTGATCTCAGCAAGATCAGCATTCCCGCTCCTGAGTTTGATTTCGAGCCCGACTTTTCCGGGGTGGTACATAATTCCCCAATCACGTTCAAAACAGTCTTCGACCAATTCACCGAAACCGTGGGCGAAGCGCTTACCGATCTCGTCGATAAGTTCAATGAGTCCACCAAGGTGCTCGTGGAAACTGGTAAGAAAGCTGACGAGGAGCTAGACCTACTATCGTGGGTTCTAGGACAGCGATCACTGCTTTCGAATCAGTCTTTCGCCGATCTCCCCCTCAGCGAGAGGCCTCTTGTGTTCGCGCACGACCTTGCATCGCTCACGAAGATATTCCCGGGCCCGAACTCGATACCAGGGTTGCTGTCGCGCGCCGGCGTAAAAGCGACGGGTAAGATCAAGATCGTTGATGCGGTAAATGCCGTTTCAGACGATTGGACATCGGCAGTTCTGAAGGGACGCAAGCCGTCACCCGTCACTTCGCCAGTCCATTTTGCGCTGCTTAGGCGCCAGGAGACTGGGGCCGGCGAGGGCTGGTATGCCGGATGGTCTGCCACAACAGGTATTGATGTCGGGGCCACCATGTCGCCCATCGCGCTCGCGGAACAGTTCTACCGCGAAATCCTCTGGCTGCGTTGATCCACGATGGCTGAAACTGAATTAGTCTGCGCAAACCGCGAGTGTCGCATCGCCCAGAGTGGCCGGTGCATCGAAGGCCACGACGATCTCGCCAAGTGTCTTTATTACGGCAAGGAGCCAGAAGAGGGTGATCAGGACGAGGCCGATGATGATCAGGAGGTAATTGCCCCCTTCAACGGCGTGTATTTGCCCGACGCGCTTCCGCTTGAGAGCAGACGCGCCGACCGCGTGTTCGCGTCGCTACTCTCACGGATGATTGGCGTGATCGGCGTGCACGATTCCGGCAAGACAAGCGTCATTGCCGGTCTCTTCGACTTGTTCCAGATGGGCCCTGTAGCCAACATCATCTTCGCTGGGTCATCAACCTTGCACGGGCTGGAGATAATCTGTCACGACGCAAGGGCCGCTTCGGAGCGCGACGAACCGCATTCGGAGCGAACAAAGAGAGGCGAAGTACGCTTCTACCATTTCGATGTGTTGCGTGATGGGCTGCTCCAGTCGCTGCTCATCGCCGACCGTTCGGGCGAGGAGTATGAGGAGGTCGCTGACCTTGCGGCGAACGCAACCACCATGTTCGAACTCCGGCGGGCCGACGTGATCACCGTGCTGGTAGATGGCCGGCGGCTAGCATCGTCGCGTGACCGCGCAGACGTCATGGGCGCTATACCGCTAATCATCCAGGGCATGGTCGAGAACGGCGCATTCTCACGGAAGCCCAATCTCGCGATCGTCCTAACTAAGGACGACGCCGTGCAAGCCTCGCCCCGCAAGGATCAAGTGCAACGCGACTTCCTTGCCATCATCGATGGCATTAGAGATGCATTTGCCTCCCACTTCGGCGAGATTGGCTCTTTCGTCACCTCCGCGTCGCCCAAGGATGCGAACGTCGTGCGTGGCGCAGGTTTGGCCGAAATGCTGGAGTTCTGGATGAAGCCAGGAGCGGAGGCCCAAGGCATTAGGCAGCGCTATTACAGCGGTCGTGTCTTCGACGGCCTCATGATTGAGGAGGCGAAACGTGGCTGAAAGCGGCAAGCACCAAGTATCAATCTCGATCATCGGCCTGCCAGGGTCCGGCAAGACTACCTTTCTGGCGGCGTTGTGGGAGCTTGTTAACGAGCGACGCGTCACAAAGGTGCTTGCCTTCGACTCAATCGGAGACAACGATCATAGCTATCTGCGCAAGATCGTGACGGTTTGGCGGAAGGCGACCGAGCAAGCGCGCACCAGGCTCACGGGCTTAAGTGCGGTAAAGATGAATCTGAAGGACGCCGCCGGAAAGGTGGTTCAGGTCGCGATGCCCGATGCGCCAGGCGAAGACTTCCGCGCAATGTGGGAAGATCGCGAGCTCGGGCACGTACTGGGCGAGAGCCTTGCCGACGGCAACATTCTGCTGCTCTTAAACGGCAACAAAGTGAAGGCTCCCGCCTGGGTCGCGGAGCGCGCCGCACAGCGCAGGGCGATGGGCAGGGAGACGGGTGAAACCCTTCCGAAAGATTGGCGCCCAAGCCTCGCCCCTACCCAGGTGCAGTTAGTGGATCTGCTCCAATTAATCTCGCATGCTCCCGTAGGCCGTACGGGACGCAAGATCGTCGTCATGATTAGCGCCTGGGACAAGGTTGAGGGTGAAAGGCTTACGCCTGACGCCTTCCTCAGGCAAAAGCTGCCCCTCCTCGCTCAGTACCTCGAAGCCGCCCGTGACGGCTGGACGACCCGGGTGTACGGAGTCAGCGCACAGGGCGGGGAGTACGACGGCAACGAGGCAAACGCCCAACCCGTGAACGGAGAAGCACCGAAGAAGAAAACCACTAACGGCAGCGACGCGGAGCGACTGCGAGAGGTGGCCATCGCGGCCAACCGCATCCGTCTCGTCTTCGCCGAACGCGAATCGAACGACCTGACAGAACCGTTGAAATGGCTAATGGATTGACTAGGGATCGCATAAAAGTCGATCAGACGCTTCACGGCTACAGCGAGGGCCACCGTCTTATTGAAGGATCGCTCAAGCTTCCACAGTCTGACGCGCGTACTATGTTGGTGCTTAGCGACGCGTCCGGAAGCGGCAGCCGCATTCCTGCGAACGGCTATATCACGGGATATCCTCTCGCCGAATCTGGCAAGTACGTCCTAGCGCGAACCTGGGCCGCCTCAGAGATGAGCCGGCCGGGTTGCGTATGGACCCATTCCCTTCTCATAGACTTTGCAGATCTCGCGAGGCTCGGCTCGGTGGACGACCTGCTCGAGCGCCTCCAACGCCCCTCCGCCGGCGGATGGACAGCGTTCGCAGTACAACTCGAGGTAATGGCCTCCAGGGCACCGACTCCAGTCGCGCCTTCCGATCTGAGGCGGGTTGGTCAGTGGGTCAGCGCGCTCTATGGAAAACCGAAGGGCAGGATTGTCGACGAACGCGAGCGTCCCGAAGACGAAGAGCTCATCGTAGCCATATGGATGCAGCAGTGGCCCCGCCTGCGTCGGGCTTTTAGGTTCTGCACGTTCTCTGCGGAAGATCGCTCCACCTCGGCCGACGCGTTTGATCTTCAGCTGATGGATTTTAGTCGAACGAGTCGTTCGAAAATGCCTGATCGGGCGGTCGCCCACGTGAAAAACCGGGGCGACTGGATCGAGACCCTTCTCTACGACCTCGTGATGCCTACAGGATCGGGCCTGCGGAAGTTCCTGCGCGAGGTGGGGTCGGACGTCTCCAACGGTCGGGCGGCAATGATTCCGCTTGTCCACTTGTACGCTGCCCTGGAGCAAAACGCAGGGTCGTTTGGCTTGGCCGAAGCAGTTTCCGAACTTGAGCAGCTGGGGCCGAACCAAGGCCGCATGGGTCGAGCTGCTGCTGCGCGCATGGTGTTCTCGCGACCTAGACTCGTAGATCAAAGGCTGTTTGATTTCGCATTGCAGCAGGTTCGCGCAGACCGTGACCTGCTTGGCGTAGAACCGCTCATAATCGGCCGAGCCCTGCTGCGATGGAGGCCTGACCTCCTCGCCGACGACCTGCCGGAGGACGATCCGTTCCATAAGGCGGTCAATGCAGCGCTCCTCGAAGCGGATGCAGAGGAGCTGATCGATCTGATTGAGGCCGTGCCCGACGCTGCAATGGCAGTGCTTCCCTCACGTCCGGACGTCTTCGAGCGTGCATCGTTCTGGCGGATAGCCTCACTGGACACGTCAAGACTAATCGGCTCTCTGGACGCAGATAAGGATAGGGCTGTCAGGATCGTAAGCGCGCTAATGGAGGCCAATCGCGACGAATGTGCAACAGTTATGGTTGACCGATTCGGCATCTATCCGTTGGTGAGCACACTGTCCAGCATGGATGTCGCTGAAATCCGCTCTAGGCTAGCTTGGATTCAAGCGATTGCACGTCGTATCGACGATCTGGCAGAAGGAATGTCGCGCGGAGTCATCTGGCACAGGCCACTACTGTTTGTCCTGGCCGAGAACCTAGACCCAGACATCCTACCGAACAGGGTCGGGACCGACCCATGGGTGACGGCAGTCGAGCGTACGAGAGCCTCAAATGACGTGCGATGCGAAGACTTGCTCGCCTCCCTCCTTTTCACCCGCGCCAGAGGATGGTGTTCGAAGTCTGCTGGCAGGCTCTTTTCCCTCTCCGTGCAGCGCCTCCACGAGGCGATGGCATCAGAGCGCCTTACAGACGAGGTGTGGAGCATCGCCAAGCGGCGGCTGCCATACGGGTCGGTCTGGCGTGAGTGGGAACAGTGCGAGAAGCTCCGGCACGCGGTCGTCGACAGCTTCATCGCCCGGGAACTACCCCCCATCGAATTCGGTACCGTCGTCGACGACGGCAAACTCTGGAATGAGTTGGTCAACCTTGCGGCGGAAAGCTACGGGGGGCGCCGCTATCTGGATAAGGTGCGTAGAGCACTTCGTGGCGGCACTGAAGCTTGGTGGGATGAGCGGGCGAATATCATCGACCGTAAAGTCAATTAGCGGAGACCTGCGGATAAGGAGCTGAGATGGCTCTTCAGTGCACAAGCTCTTCACAAAAAGAGGAGCAGCCGAGGAAAACGCTGACCAACCGCACCTAGGTGGGAATGCTCGACGAATGCGTTGCATTCAAGGGGTCAGCTCACGAAACGGAAAAAATCGTACGCTAAGGGTGCAAGGTGTCAGGTTAGGGCTATAGACCGTGCATCAGTAGTGTCCAGAAATGCAGAAAACGGCCCTACTCTGACGGTTTTACCTCTCTGACCTGACGTCCAATTGGGGCATACGTCAGCCTGACATCCACTCGCTCCAGCACACCCCGCATCACCAAGGTCGCAACCCGGCTTAGCGTACGATTTTTTCCGAATTCTGAGACGACCCCTAACCAGCTTTGGGTTGCAGACTTTACCTATGTATCGACATGGCAAGGTCAGATGTTTGCGGCCTTTGTGATTGATGTCTATGCCCGCCGGATTGTGGGTTGGCGAGTCAGCAGCCACATGCGCACTGACTTTGTTGTGGATGCATTGGAGCAAGCTCTCTACGCACGGCATCCTTCAAGCGATGAAAAGCTGATTCATCACTCCGACAGGGGGAGTCAGTACGTGTCCATTCGCTACACAGAGCGCTTGGAGGAAGCTGGCCTGATGCCTTCGGTGGGCAGCACCGGCGACTCCTATGACAACGCCCTGGCTGAAACTATCAACGGCTTGTACAAAACGGAGGTCATCCACAAGCGAGGACCATGGAAAACACGTGAATCGCTGGAGCTGGCAACCTTGCAATGGGTGCATTGGTTTAACCACAGCAGATTGCTGGAATCCATTGGGCATATACCACCGGCGGAAGCTGAGGCAAACTACTGGCGGCAAGTTGCCAATACCGTGCAGGCTAACGCCTGCACTTCAACAAACTAGCCTCCACCAAACCCGGTGTGATTCAGTGTTGATGTAGGCAACGATCCCAGAAAACCGTCCGAGAAACCGGGGGAATCCCACCCCGGATACTTGGCGGCACGGCTTATCGGAACCATTGCGAAGAGCATCCGCAGTTGGCCCGCGGGTCCGAAACACGTAGCCAAGGTCTTCTCAAAGAATTAGATCGGCCAGAACCATAGAACGTCCAAAAGCATTCTCTGGTGTGGTGACCTCATGGCTGCACCGAGCAGTGCGAAGCTGCCACATGAGCCGCTCGGTGCGATGCCTCGTAGTGTGCAAGCGGCTCATTACCATTTAACGCAACGAGCAAATTTTCAGCAGCCTGCAACTCGATGGCTCGGCGAACCTTCTTCACCGCCGAACCAATGTGGGGTGTGAAAACCGTGGAGGGGTGTTGCAAGAGTTCCGGATGAATCTGGCGTGGACGGTCTGCCAGCAGCCAGTCTTCCATCTCGTACACATCGGCGGCGTAGGCACCCAGGCGCTCGTCCTTGAGCGCCCGTGCCACGGCAGCCTCGTCCACAACCGAGCCTCGCCCAATGTTGACCAGGATCTGCCCCCGCCGAACACCTTCAAGCATGGTGTCATTGACGAGGTGACGCGTTACGTCCAGCAGCGGAACGGCCAGAATGACATAGTCGGATTGCGACAGGGCCTCACCCAGGCTCACCATGGTCAGGCGTTCGTCATCACCATGCGGGTCCACGCCCAGCAGTTGAGCGCAACCAAATCCGCAGAGGCGGTCAACGATGGCCCGTCCCACGGCGCCCAGGCCAACGACCGACACGACCGAGCCGTGCAGACCTATTCCATACAGCTGAGGACGCCAGCCGGCGTAGCCCCTGCGAACACGGGTGTCGCCAGCGAGCACGTGACGCGCAGCGGCAATGGCCAGACCGATGGCCAGCTCTGCCGTGGGCTCTGTCAGAAGGTCTGGCACAAAGCTCACGCTGACCCCCGCTTGTTCACAGGCCATCAGGTCAAAATTGTCATACCCTTTCAATGCGCAAGCGATGGTCTTGAGCCGTGGAGCGTTCAACAAAGTTCGCCTGTTTACCCGGTCAGGCATGAACGCCATCATGGCGTCGGCGTCCTTCAGGTGGAGGTAAAGCTCTTCCTCGCTCCAGGGCTCAGGCCCTTGATTCATCACTACATCACCGGCGGATCGAAGACGCGCCAGAACTGCTTCATGGATGGGCTGCGTCACCACAATTTTCGGCATCATTACCTTCCTCTCTCTTTCTATTTCAGATGTTTGCGAAGCGCCGACCCAATGCCGTCGACCACGAGCACGCATATGAGGATGGACAGCAAAATGGCGGAGACCTCGTCGTACTTGATCAGGCGCAGAGCTGCCATGAGTTCGAAGCCAATGCCGCCCGCACCCACGATGCCCATCACTGCCGATGCGCGAAAGTGATATTCCCATCGGTAGATGGTGATGTCCGCCAACTGGGGCAAAACCTGCGGTAACACAGCATGGGTGATGACCTGAAACCGGCTTGCGCCCGCGGCCTTAGCGGCCTCCAGAGGTTTCGGGTCCACGTGCTCTATGGCTTCGGCGTAGAACTTGGCCACCATGCCCGTGGAATGCAGGGCCAACGCCAGCACACCAGGCAATGCCCCAAAGCCCACGGCCGCGACGAACAGAATGCCCAGGATGATTTCAGGCACAGACCGAAATGCAGCCAAGATGGTTCTGACGATTCGCCCAACCACCGCATTCGGCGCGGTGTTGGGCGCCGCCACCAGGGCCAGCGGCAACGACGCCAGAACGGTCAGCGCCGTGCCTGCGATCGACATGGCTAAGGTGTCACGCAATGGAATGACCCAGTGCTCCCAGCGCTCGAAATTCGGCGGCACCATCTCTGAGGCCAACTGCTGAATCGCTGGGCCGCCTTCGATGAAACGCTGCGCGTCAAAGAAGCCGGTGACATACAAAGCCACCACACAGACGAACAGAACGACACAGGCGGCGCCCAGCCGTTTGAGTCGCTGCTGTCCGTCGATGGCAACTATGGATTCCAAGGCTACCGATGTCATTTCATGCGTCCCAGATCAAGCTTGAGAATCTGTGCTGTGTCGCGAAGAATGTCGTAGGCCTTGTCATCGGTAGCGGCAAAGGCCTCGATACGGAATGATTTGAGAATCTCGGCGTCCTTCATCTGAAGAAAGGCGGCTCGGATGGCTTCCTTGAGCTCCGGCGTGAGATTACCTTGCATCGCAATGGGATAGTTCGGAATGGGTGCCGACAGTTCAAGTTGCACAATCTTGTTGGCATCCACCATGCCCTTTGCGATGAGGTTGTCCAGAATGGTTTTTGACAGAGCGCCGGCGGGAACCTGCCCTGCCTGAACAGCTCGGGCCACGGCATCGTGCGTGCCCAGGTGAACGGGGCGGTAGTCAGTCTCGCCGTTCAGTTGGTGGTTTTTAAGCAAGTGCGCGCGCGGTGCAAGGTGACTGGACGTCGAAGCCTGATCGCCAAAGCCAAAAGGCTTTCCACGAACGTCAGCCAGGGTCTTGACCGGGCCGCCTGCCGTGGCGATGAGAACCGACTGGTAGGTCGGCGAGCCGCGCTCCACGCCAACGGCAAATGGCTCAATGTTGGGCGCCTTGGACTTGGCAAGCACGTAAGAGAACGGTCCAAAGTAGGCGACCTCGATGCGGCCGAAGCGCATGGCTTCAATCATCGACGAGTAGTCCGTGGTCACCGTGACCTCGATTTCCTTCTTCAGGGTCTGCTCCAGATACCGCTTCAGAGGCTGTGCGTTCTGAATGATGGTGGCGGCGTTTTCGTCCGGCAACAGTGCAACGCGAAGCTTGGAAGGATTTTTGCCCTCGGCATGGGCGCCAAGTGGCAACAGGGCGGCCAAAGTGACGGCAGCGATAAATTGGAAACGGCGACGATTCAGCACGGTAAAAACTCCTTGGATTGAGAGGGGGAATCAAATTGACTGCCCATGTTGGCAGGTGACGACTTCGCGTACAGGGCAGACTGGGCTTCTTCCGTCAACTGCGCTGCTGTCCCGTCGAACACCACCTGGCCCTGGCGAAGGCCCACAATGCGGTCGGCGAACATGCGCGCGAGGTTGACTTGATGCAGACTCACGATGGCCGTGAGTCGGTCTTTCTTGCAGATGTCGTGAAGCAGGGTCAACACACTCTGCGCGGTCGCCGGGTCGAGGCTGGCCACCGGCTCATCGGCCAGCAGCAGGCGGGGCTTTTGCACCAAGGCACGCGCAATGCCAATGCGTTGTTGTTGCCCACCAGACAAGGTGTCTGCCCGTGCTAGGGCTTTCTCAAGCAGGCCTACGCGGTCAATGGCCGCCAGCGCCTCCAGCTTGTCAGCCTTGCTCCAAGGCCACAACGACGCCAGAGATCCGCGGGTGGCGAGCTTGCCCATCAACACATTGGCCAGCACGCTTTGCCGCCCGATCAGGTGGTGCTGCTGGAACACCATGCCGCAGTGGCGCCGATGCTCAAGAAGGTTGCGTTTTGAGACGGTGCCGCCCGGCAGATCGGCCACCGACACCTCTCCGTCTGTGGGGCTAACCAAGCCATTGATGCTGCGCAGCAGCGTTGACTTTCCCGCGCCCGACGCGCCCAGCAGCACAAGGAACCCGCCATGCTGTACCTCCAGCGAGGTGGGCGCAAGCGCTGTGTGACCATCGGCATAGGTCACCGTGATACCCCGCAAGCTCAGATGGCTCTCGCGAATTGCAGTTTTCATAGCTCGGTTTCATTTGTTGTGGTGCGCTAGACGCACACCAGGACTCAAGTGGTCAGAGGTATCTCTCGGGAAAGAGGAGGTTCTGGAAGAAACAGCTTCAGTGGAAGCACAGCTCAAGTCTGGGTGACCAAGGTGTCATGAATATGAAACTTTCATCCCTAAAAATGAGGGCACCCATAGATCACATCAATGTCTGGACTCAGCCTCCTCGCAGCCTTGAAGGCCTTTGACGCAACGGCCCGAGCCGGCAGCATGACCGCTGCCGCGAGAGTGCTCGCTATTCAACAACCGACTGTTTCTTCACACATACAGCGCCTGGAGGTCGACTTCGGCGTGGAGCTTTTTCATCGGCGCGGGCGGCGGCTTGAACTCACGTCCTTTGGACGCACTCTGTTGAACTACACCCGGCGTACCTTCAGTGGCGAGGAAGATGCGCACGCACTGCTCGCTGCTGCGAAAAATCAATACGTAGGGCGACTGGTCATCCATGCCATCGGGCCGCACAACGTGCTGCCCGTGTTGAAGCTGTTCATGAAACAGTTCCCCCAGGTCAACGTGGCTGTTGGCGTAGGCGACTCGCGAACCATCACTGAAAAGATTCTTGACTACCAGGGAGACGTGGGCATGGTGCTCAATCACGTCGCTCACCCAGATCTATTTGGCGCGGCTTACCGTACCCAGCGATTGGTGATATTCGGCAACACCCAACACCCACTCGCGCAACGGGCCACTCTCAAACTGCGTGATCTGCAGGGTCAGAGGTTCGTCATCCGAGAGGAAGGATCGACGACCAGACGCGTGTTTGAACAAGAACTAAAGGAGCGAGGCGTCGAGGTGCAGGTGGCTCTGGAGATGGGCAGCCGCGAGTCCGTTCGAGAGGCGGTGGCGGAGGGGCTGGGCCTAGGCGTCGTGGCGGAAACAGCCTACAGGCCGGATCCTCGCCTTGTTAAGTTAACTATTTCAGACACCAGCATGGCGACACAGGTGCACTTCATCTGTAGAAAGGAGCGGCATCAAGCTCCACTGATCTCGATCTTCCTGGGTTTGGCGCATAGCGTAAGTCAGAAAATTGCCTAGGTATGGAACTTGGATTCCATGCAGCCGTGGGGCATGGTCCGTGCATCCACCTCTGCATCCAGCTTCGCGCCATCCTTCTCCACAAACAAAACATTCTTGGCCGCTGGGTTCATCACTGGATCTGTTGAAAGCGCTTGCTGATGCTTGAGTAGCTCGTTCAACGACTTCCTAATATTTGATACAGCAGGTTCTGGCTGGATTCGCCCCAGGTACACGTCTACACGCCTCACCGCCTCCTTGGGCGTATTTAGTACCACCTTAGCGGGTATGCGCAGCACCTTATAGCCCTTCGCCACCATAGCTGCATCGCGCACTCTGTCGCGCTCCACCGCCTCGGGAGATGAATGCCAAGCGGCACCGTCGATCTCAATGATGAAAGTCCGGTTGGCAACGAAGTCCAAGCGATAGTTATCGACCTTCACTTGCATGTCTAAACGGATGTCGGCGTGCGCGATTCCACCTACGTGCTTGACGGCCTGCTGTACCACGAGTCCGACCTGCGCATCGAGGAACATTACACGGACACGGCGGGCTTCACCGATCACGTCTTTGCCTTGATGCACCTGCTGGGCTTCCGCTTCGCACCGCGCATCCGAGACCTGGGCGACACCAAGCTCTACACCCCGAAAGGCGAAGCCGCCTATGACGCGCTGAAACCGATGATCGGCGGCACTCTCAACATCAAGCACGTCCGCGCCCATTGGGACGAAATTCTGCGCCTGGCCACCTCGATCAAGCAAGGCACGGTGACGGCCTCGCTGATGCTTAGGAAACTCGGCAGCTATCCGCGCCAAAACGGCCTGGCTGTCGCCCTGCGTGAGCTGGGGCGCATCGAGCGGACGTTGTTCATCCTGGGCTGGTTGCAAAGCGTTGAGCTGCGCCGCCGCGTCCATGCCGGGCTGAATAAAGGCGAAGCACGCAATGCACTGGCCCGCGCCGTGTTCTTCAACCGGCTGGGCGAAATCCGCGACAGCAGCTTTGAGCAGCAGCGCTACCGGGCCAGCGGCCTCAATCTGGTGACGGCGGCTGTCGTGCTGTGGAACACGGTCTACCTGGAGCGCGCAGCGCATGCGTTGCGTAGCAACGGCCATGCCGTCGATGAAACGCTATTGCAGTACCTGTCGCCGTTGGGCTGGGAACACATCAATCTGACCGGCGATTACCTCTGGCGCAGCAGCGCCAAGATCGGCGCGGGCAAGTTCAGGCCGTTGCGACCTCTGCAATCGGCTTAACGTGCTTTATTCTCCGTTTTCTGAGACGACCCCTTTTAGGCCCGCAGGCGCGTTTCAAGGCGCTGCCGCACCGTAGCCCTTAGACGCCATCAAAAAACACACTGGCGCCACGTTTCCGGCCTTCCTTGGCTGTTTATGGCGAAGCCATGCCAAACGGTTTGCGGTGTTTTACTGAAAAACTGGTTTTAGGGTTTCCGGTGCCCTGGTTTTGGACACTGGGCTTTGTTCTGGGCGGTCTGGTGGTGCAACCCTGCGCGGCAAGTGCCGCGTTCCTGGTTGTTATTTCTCTAGGCCGAAGGCCAGCTGGTGTTGCGGGAGGGGGGGCCGCCCGAAGGGTGGGGGAACCCCGCAGGGGTGCCCCGGTCGCAGACCGCTTTGCGGTGCTTCATTTTGCGCAGGCGGTTGAGTTATCCCCGGTTTTTGGGTCTTCAACTACAGGTAATTTTTATAGGAAGGAACTATAGGTAAACCTTACAGGTTTTGGGGGGGTCTGATCTATCGTGAAAAGGGGGGTCTGATCTATCGTGAAAAACCGCTATGGGGGGGTCTGATCTATCGCAGTGGGGGGGTCTGATTTATCGTGGATAAATCACCACTTTCACAGGGATTTTCCACAGGCGTGGCCTGTTTTTTTATTCTTTTCTGGGTGCTTTTGATTGGTAACTTGCAGCGTACCAGGTCGGGCGAATCTGTCGCCAATGGTGGGGGGTCTGATTTATCGTGACAGTCACGCCGGCACGCTGACCAGCGTCGCCGTGGTTTCGCCATTACCATGGCGAAAGGGATAGAAGTCCGAAGGAGTAAGACTGGAACAAGGCTCAATGCGCAGCACGATAGCCCACCCGTGCGGTGCGCGGTTAAGCCTTCTTCGGAATCGGTGGCGACGAACCCATAAGCATCAACCCGCCCGTAACCTGCTTAACCTTGGCTTGCGGATAGACCACCTGCACATTGTTCAGCACCGGTAAAAACTTCTTTTTGAAGTCTTTATCAGGGTCTTTTCCTTGATACTCCTGCGCAAACTGCTCGCGCAGCGACTTCCAATGCAGAATGACCGGGCGACCCTCGATGCGGTGCAGGCGATGGGCAAGCCATGCGTACACGTCCAAAGCCAACGCAGAGCCTTTCAGGGCGTGTAGGGCGCGATTGTCCAGTGGCACAGCGCTTTCAATCAGCGAATTAAAATACACGTCAGACAACACCATCACCCCCGGCCATAGCGTGCGCTGATCGGCCTTGCCGTTTGCCAACCATGCATCGAACTGCTCGACGGGCTGGCCGTTAAACGTCCTGCCCTTGAAACCAAGCTGCAAGCGGCAGGCGGCCAGCGCATGCATTTGCTTGCGCAAGGTCGCATAGCGTGCGCCTTGGCTCTCCATTCCCATGAGGCGCAAGAACTCGGCAGCGCTGTTGCCAATGGGAACTTCACGGGTGTTGTAGCGCTTGGCGTAGGACGACACCCACGCCAGCGCCAGACGCGGCATAGCCCCGTAGGGGATAGGCTGCTGCACTGGCCCTTTGCCCTCGTCCAGCCATCCGGCTTGCACGTTCACCCAAGCATCGCCGGATTTGCGCATGAACTCGCGGGCGTCGGTCTTGGCACGCGGCAATCCCACTTGGCACAGTACGGCATGGGTGAAAGACATGAACTCGCCGTATTCGTCCTGCTTCGTACTGGCGATTTCCGCGCCCACGTCCAGCAGCTTGTTTTGCTGCTTTGTGACTGGCCCGACCTTTGGCTTTTCTAAAATAGCTGGTGGTGTCAGTTTTACGGGTGCTTCTTTCTTTTTCTTGGGTACCAGTGTGCTGTTTTTTTTGGCTTCTGCTGCCCCCATGAACAGAGCGGCTGCGGCCACTTTGGCTTGCTCAGGGGCCATGCCTGCGGCGATGAGCTGGAGGCGGTACGAATTGCCGTTCATTGAAAAGCGGTGTGCTGCTGCCGTTTTTGCTGCCGTTGCTGCGGCATCCTGCGCCGGTAAACCCGCCGCAATCATTTGGTCGCGATAAGCGGCCTCATCGAAGCCTTGGTTAAAATCATTAAACGCCATGTTTGACTCTCGCTTAGTTGAATTTGGTCAGGCTCTGTTGGGTGCTGATTCCACCCAGCAGGGCCGCTATTGCGCAGTGATGCTAGTTCATTGTTTTGTTCTTGAAAACGTGAGATTTTTTTGCATCAACTCACAATAGTCACTCATGGCCACTGCTGCGCAGCGAGGCCGCGACGACAGCCACTGGCATGATCCGTTGAGGTTATCGGTAGACCTCGCGCCGGTTGCCCAGCTGAACCACCAGAACGCGCAAAGCGCCGTCCTGGATGTCGCAGATCACGCGACATTCGCCCACCCGGTAACGCCATAGGCCTCCCAGCGGGCCAGTCAGCGCCTTTCCGGTGCTGCGCGGGTTGTCCATTTCTGAGATCCGCTCTTCCATGTAGTCAACGATGCGTCGTGCTGTGGGCTTGTCGAGTTTCTTCAGCTGCCCCAAGGCCGAGGCCGTGTAATCAATAGTCCAGGCCAAGGGCGCTCCTCACGTCAGCTGCCGAATGCACCGCCTCTTGGCCCTTGCGCACGCGCTCCAGCACGTCGGAGGCCAGGTAATAGTCCTCCATGTCCTCAATGCCCTGCTCGATGATTTCGCGCAGGTAGAAGGCCTTGGTGCGTCCCGTGTGCGAAGCGAGGAAGTCCAGCCGTTTCTCAGTCTCTGGGGCAAGCCGTACAGAAGTTGCCATGCTCATGTCCTTTTTGAATACATGTATTCATTGTATCTCGATATGGATTTGGAAAGTTTCGGCATTGCACATGACGACCGGTCAAAGGCTATGTCCTTCAGCTCTCACTCAGCGCGCTGCAGGGCCTCTTTCCCCCAGTCCTCTGGTCGGGGCTATGCCACACAGCCAGCTCGCATCGTGCCTTCGTCCGGGCTGGATTGGTTTCGTGCCAGGCGCGCTGTGCTTTGTCAGTCTGTTCCACCGGGGTCTCGGGGCGAAGCCCTGAGTTGACTGCGACGGGCGCGAAGCGACCTAGCGGGCGAAATTCCAGATTGCGCCGTGAGGCACATATCTGGCATCCTGTCCACGATGTTCATGTCCCTGGTGCGGTGGGTTTGCGGCAGTTTTGGGATCGATTGACGGGAGGTTTATGGAATTTTCGATTTACCTCCCAAGAAGGGCCTCTGACGGAATTTCTGTCACATCATGATCATTTCCCACCCTTTGCATGTCTTAGAATAAATTACGGTTTAAGTAACAATTTTTGATGACCGGAGTGTTCTGGCTCATGCTGTCACTTAATCGAACGTATATGTGACAGGTGAAACATGCTGATTGGCTACATGCGGGTGTCGAAGGCTGACGGCTCCCAAGCGACCGACTTACAGCGCGACGCGCTGATCGCTGTCGGCGTCGATCCAGCTCATCTCTATGAGGATCAAGCATCAGGCAAACGAGAGGATCGACCGGGCCTGGCAAGCTGCCTGAAGGCGCTGCGATCCGGCGACACGTTGGTGGTTTGGAAGCTGGATCGGCTCGGCCGCGACCTGCGGCATCTGATCAACACCGTACATGACCTGACTGGACGTGGCATCGGCCTCAAGGTGCTGACCGGCCACGGCGCGGCCATCGACACCACGACCGCCGCCGGCAAACTGGTCTTTGGCATTTTCGCTGCGCTGGCCGAGTTCGAGCGCGAGCTGATCGCCGAACGCACAGTTGCCGGTTTGGCGTCGGCACGGGCACGCGGACGGAAAGGCGGGCGGCCGTTCAAGATGACGGCGGCCAAGCTGCGCTTGGCCATGGCGGCTATGGGGCAACCGGAAACCAAGGTCAGCGATTTGTGCCAGGAACTCGGGATTACCCGGCAGACCTTGTATCGGCATATTTCACCCTCCGGTCAGTTGCGTTCCGACGGAACGAAGTTGCTCAGTAAGGCTTGACCTTCAATCCATCATAACCACCACCCATCGCCTGAAATAGAGCGGCACTATCGGCAAGTCGTTGCGCCTGCGCTGCGACCAAGGCAATGCTATTTTGTTGAGCCTGCTGCCTTGCAATCAGCAATTGCGTGTAGCTGGCTGCGCCAAGCGCATACTGACGCCCCGTGGATTCAAGAGAAGACTGTGCAGTTGAGTCTGCAAACGCGAGTGAACTCAATGCCTGTGCATCGTGCTCCAGTGCGCTCAATGTGTCCGCCACGTTGCGCAGAGCGTCGAGCACAACGCCCTGATAATTTTCCGCTGCGGCATCCAATGCCGCCAGCGATGCCCGTTTTTCTGCGGGTAGTCCCGGATTGAATAGTGACTGGGTCAACGGCCCCAGCACACTCCAAACAGCAGAGTTGCCGCCAAAAAGAGCCCCGGTTGTGAGTGCTTGTGAGCCAAGGTTTGCACTGAGGTTGATTTGTGGATACAGCTTGGCGATCGCCACCCCATATTCGGCATTCGCCGCGTGAAGCAATGCTTCTGCCGCCTGAATATCAGGCCGTCTGCGCACCAGATCAGAAGGCATCACAAGAGGCAATTCGGTGGGCAGTTTGAACTCGGCCAAAGTGAAATCCGGCACCTTCGCGTCACCAGGGGCCTGGCCGGAAAGCGTAGCCAGAAGATGCTCACTTTGTTGCAGTTGCTTGAGCAACAGGGGTAGTCCAGAACGAGTCTGTTCGGTCTGCGTTTGCTGTGCAAGCAGTTCGTCCGGTGCTGCTTGACCAAAACGCACCCGCTCGCGGGTGACATTGATCTGCTCGTCCTGTGCTTCGACCATCGCTTTGGTGGCCGCAAGCTGACCCGCGAGTTTTGCTCGGACAATGGCGGTGGTGGTGATATTTGCCGCAAGGGTCAGTTGCGCGCCCGCCAGTTCATGGCTCCGGTAGTCCACACGAGCGGCCAGCGCTTCCAGCGCACGACGATTCCCTCCGGCCAAGTCGAGGCGGTAATTTACGCCAACACTGGTGTTGTAAAGACTGAACTCACGTGCCTCGCCGGCCAATCCGAGACCGCTGGAGCTCATGCGTTGGCGTTGCGCACCGATACTCGCATCGACTTGGGGGTAGCGCGTTGATCCCGCTTGCGCAGCATGAAGCTCCTGCGCCTGCCGCAGTGTCGATTTTGCGGAGGCTAACGTGGGACTGTTTTGTAAAGCCAATGCAATCAGTGCATCGAGTCTGTATGACCCCAGGCTGTGCCACCATTCCGAACTGACCTCCCGACCGACCCGGAGGGTTTGCACTTCCCCCAAGGGGATTGTGGACAAGGCGGTTTGCGCTGGCATGGTGGCAACGGTGTATTTGGATGTAGTCGGCGCTTCGGGGCGTTTGAAGTCAGGCCCGACCGCACAACCAGCCAACAAACCAACAAGTGCGAGAGATGTCAGGGCTCTGGCTGGACTTTGACTGGGTTTCGTGCATTGGCCCGTGCAAGTCAGGTCATCGGTTTTCATAGAAATGCTCCAGGAACGGCTTACGGAAGCTCTGATGACAAATGAGACAGCTTTGTTGCACCTTCGAAAAAGCAGAGATGACGGCTAGACCATCACCACGCTTGGCTGCGTCGCCCATAGCTGTAGCAGATTCGTGCGTCTGCCCATCGTGGCTGCGAAACTTCCCAGCATCGGTTCCGAGCCAAGCAAGAATGCGCATTTTTTCCGCGACGAGAGGCTCTGCGTGGTTGGCAATCTTCGGCGCCAACTCGGCAACCACCGCCCACTCTTCCTTGGAAATTGCGCCTGTAATGGCTTGCATGTCGCGGCCTAATTTGTCCATCACACCACGTAGCGCCATCGGCTTTGCGGATTCTGCCTGCGCGCCAGCAGGGTTGACTGATATGGTCATCACCGTGAAAAGCACGGTGGCAATGACCAGGAACGGTTTTTTAGTGCTGTTCATGAGACCTCTTCTTTTCTCAGCGACATCGATAACGAGTGGTGCAGTCATTCAAAACTGCGCCCTTCACCCGCTTCCTCGTGAGTGACGCCATCGCGGATGTGGTAAATGCGCTTGAACGTCGGGATGATTTTTTCGTCGTGCGTGACGACGATGACGGCGGTTTCAAAACGCCGAGCCATGTCGTTGAGGATGCGGATGACAGACATCGCACGCACCGAATCCAGCGGTGCTGTTGGTTCATCAGCCAGGATCACTGGTGGTCGATTGACCAAGCCGCGAGCAATAGCCACGCGTTGCTGTTCTCCGCCTGAGAGTTGTGACGGCATGGCCTTGGCGCGGTGCTGCACATCCAGCGCGGTGAGCAGTTCGAGCGCGCGTTTTCGCGCATCGTCATTGCCGACACCCGCGAGCATCGGCAAGAGCGCCACGTTATCGGTGACATCGAGAAACGGGATCAGGTACGGCGCTTGAAACACGAAACCGATCTTGTCGCGGCGCAAAGCCCGCAGGTCGCGCACTTTCCATTCATCGTCGAAAATCACCTCGTTTCCCAGCACCATGCGACCGGCGGTGGGGTCAATCACGGCTCCCAGGCACTTGAGCAACGTGCTCTTGCCGGAACCGGATGGGCCGATCAGGCCAACCACCTCGCCCGGCGCAACCTGCATGTTCACGTTCTTCAAGGCGAGAACCGCAGTGTCTCCCTCTCCGTAACGCTTGCTCAAGCCTTCGATGTGAATGCCTTTTGCCGTCATGTTCAGCCTCCAATCGCTTCGGCCGGATCGACCTTCAGCGCCATACGGATGGCGACAACGCTGGCCAGCACACAAATAACCATCACCGCGAAGAAACCCAAGATTGAATCAATGGGCATCAGCAATACGTATTTGGGAAACAAGGGTGCAGCGAAGGTAGCCGTGATCTTGCCAACGACAAAACCGATGACCCCAAGTACCAACGCCTGCTGCAAGATCATTCCCGAAATCGTGCGGTTGCGTGTGCCGATGAGCTTGAGCACTGCGATTTCGCGAATTTTGTCCATCGTCAGGGTGTAGATGATGAACGCCACGATGGCGGCGCTGACCACAGCCAGAATCACCAGGAACATGGCGATTTGCTTGGCGGATGTGGCAATGAGTTTTCCCACTAAAATCTCTTCCATCTGCGCGCGGTCATAAACCGTGAGCCGCTTCCAGCGCCGTATCGGTTCAGCCACCTCCTGCGGGGAGTATTCAGATTGGATACGCACCAGCACGGCATTTACCGAGTTGTTACTGGTTTGTGAGGCAATCACAGCATCGAGCAGACCAGGCACGCCGGGGCGGTTAAAAGCCGGATTGGCTTCGGTGCGGCGACGCTGCATCAGAATGGCGTCGTTGTCTTTGAGGAATTGCGCTTCTTGCGCATCCTTGAGTGGGATGAACACCATTGGGTCGCCACTGGAGGACACCATGCGGCGGGTCAGGCCAACTACTGTGTAGTGGTTGCGGCGAATTTTCACATCATCGCCCAGCCTAAACCCGGTGGCGATGTCCGCGACCGCCTCATAGTGGCCACGCGTAATCTGGCGCCCCGCGACCAATTGAGGTGGCCAACCCGATGTTCCCGGTTCGCCTGCCGCAATGCCCACGACCATGGCGCGCACATCCTTTTCACCTCTTCCGACCTGCATGGTCAGGTAGGTCACATTGGCGGCCTCTGCGACGCCCGGCAGGGTACGGATGCTGCGCCACAGGTCATCAGGGATGCTGGAAGACTCGGCATAAGGGCCCAGTGTGTCTCTCTGTACCACCCACAAGTTGGCACCGCTGTTGTCCAGCAACACCTTACCGTCATCGACCATGCCGCGATACACACCCGCCATGGTCAGCGTGACGCCAATCAACAGGCCCAGGCCGATGCCCGTAAAGATGAATTTCCCCCAGGCATGAAGGATGTCACGTCCGGCCAGGCTTATCACGGTGAGACTCCTGGCAGACGATCGACGATGTTAATCCGACTCTTGGCGCTGAGTGTCTTTTCGCTGTAGAGCACGATCTGGTCGCCAACGCTCAAGCCCTCGAGCACCTGAACCAGGCCATCAAGACTGGAGCGGCCCAGCACGACCGGAGTGAAAGTCAAACCTCCTTCAACCAGCTTCCATACACCGCGTTTTCCATCGACTGTCCGAATTGCGGCATTGGAGATGGTCGGCGCGGCAGGCAATTCGCCCAGTTGCACAGTCACCTCCGCCAACTCACCCAATGGTGGAAGAGGTACTGGAGGCGCGTTGAAAACGATTTTTGCCAGGGTTTCCTCAGTCACGGCATCGGCACGAGGCTCGATTCGCAATACGTGTCCCGCCACTGCCTGAGATCGCCGTGATCTCAGAACAATCTTGGCTGGAAGCCCTATAGCCAGTCCCTCGGCACTGATTTGATCAAAGCGTGTATCAACCCACAGGCCTGCGGTGTCAATTACTTCGATTACCGCTTGCCCCGCCACCACCGTGGTGCCAGGGTCTGCATCGCGTGCTGCGACCAGTCCGGCAACCGGTGCCACCAACCGCAAGTTTCCGCGTTGAGCGCGGAGCGCTTCCAACTCTGCGCGCAGACGCGCGATATCTTCTCGCGAGGCGACCAATGCCGCGCTCGCCACAGCCAGTTCTTGCCGTTTGGTGACTACCGTTTCTTCGCTGGTGCCACGCACCGATAAAAGCTGCTCATAGCGTGTGGCCTGTGTCTGCGCGAAAGTTTCTTTGGCCGCAGCCTGTCGAAGTGCAGCTTCGGAACTCTTGATTGCAGCCTGCTGAGCGCTAACGCGATCGTCCAGGTCCACCGCATCCATTTCACCGAGCACTTGCCCTGCCTTAACGATATCGCCGACATGCACATCCAACCGCTTGACGCGCCCGGCAACGGTGGGGCCGATTTTGTAAGTAAAGCGCGCTTGTACTGTCCCTATACCAGCTAATGCTGGGGCAACGGAGCGGGACTCTACCGTGCTGACAGTAGCTGCAATAGGAGCCAATGGCCCTGAACGCAAAGCAACATAGATGAAAAGTAGTAGAAGCGGAATGATGATTACGACAAGTGCCAGTGTGCGGCGTTGTAAGGGTGGAAATTTCATGACTCACTCCCAATGCCACGACGATAGATTGCAAAAACACCAGAGGCATCGCGACGGATGCGAGCGGCGTCACCCGCGATGAGTGACTGCATCACCAAGCCCTGGATGGAGCCGATGAACGATACCGAGGCAGCCTCGATATCGAGGTTGGCATCAAGCTCGCCTATCGCCTTGCCCCGCTCCAGTAGATGGCGCAAGCGTTCTCCGTACCGTTGAATTAAGGTCTGAACCATCCTTTTAGGGAGTGTTTCTCCGGGCCGCTGCAATTCTCCGAAGAGCATCCGTGGCACACCCGGATGCTCGGAAACGAAGTCGATATGAGCCATGAAGACCGCTTCCAGCGCGGCAAGAGGAGAAGTCACGTTCTGTGCCGCCCTGTCTACTCGGGAAAGAAGACGTTCCGCCACCCATGTCATCACTGCTTCGAGAATGGCATCCTTGGTGGGGAAGTGCCGGAACAGCGCGCCTTGGGTCAGGCCCATGCGCTGCGCGATCGCCGTGGTGGTGATGTCGCTGGGATTCTGCTCAGCCGCCAGATTGATCACCGCCTCTACGGTGGCCGCTCTCCGTTCATCAGCCGGAAGGTGCTTAGGGTGTTCGCTCATCGCCAATCCAAAAGAAAGTAATCTATTACTATCTTAGCAGGTTGTGTGATGAGAGCAAGACCCTATCTGACAGCGCCCAATGAACTCAACGCCAAGTTCGACCCCGAGCCAAGGTACCCAGCTTGTCGGTTGGCCCCTACAGGCAGGTTTAGCGCGTACTGAATTTAGTCAGTTTTTTTCTTTCACCGGCACAGTGCAATCGACTTCTGATGTTTGGTGCGGTCGTCTTCTGAAAATGACAGTTCGTATCTGCGACCGCTTCTGGCCGGCAGCCGCGCATCATTGCCTGATGATCCAGCCACCTTCGCTTCTTTAGTGCAGTCGGCTTCTGACGCTTAGTGCAGCTGTCTTCTGAAAACGACAGCAGGACCAGAACCTTGAGTTGCAGCGTGAAGCGTTGAGGCAGGTGGGCTGCCAGAAGCTCTTCGAGGACCAGGTCAGCGGCACGCGAGCCGAGCGTCCCGGTCTGGCCAAGGCACGGGAAATGCTGCGCGAGGGCGACACGCTGGTGGTGTGGAAGCTGGACCGCCTGGGCCGCCGCGTCAAGCAGTTGGTCGATCTGGTGGGCGAGTTGCAGCAGCAGGGCGTGCAGTTCAAGAGCCTGACGGACGCGATCGACACCGGCACGCCGTCAGGCCGGTTCTTCTTCCACGTGATGGCCAGCCTGGCCGAGATGGAACGCGATCTGATCGTCGAGCGCACCCGCGCCGGGCTGGAAGTGGCCCGTCAACTCGGTCGCAAAGGGGGGCGTAAGCCCAAGATGACCGCAAGCAAGATCGAGTCGGCCAGGAAGCTGCTGGCCAGCGGCATGCCACCCAGGGAAGTGGCAGAGAACCTCAGTGTCTCTGTTCCGACGCTGTACCGCTGGTTGCCGGCCTCTGGCTCGGATCGGGCTTAGCGCTTAGCGTGCTTTATTTTCCGTTTCCTGAAGCGACCCCATCCAGGTTCATGCGGTCGATGCCGCTGGCAAGGTGGTCACCAACCGCACGCTCAAGCGCGAGAAGTTCCTCGCCTGGTGTGCCGAGCTGCCCGCAGGCTGCCTCGTGGCCATGGAAGCTTGCAGCGGTGCTCACCACTGGTGTCGCCAACTGCGTGCACGCGGTTTGGATGCGCGCATGATTGCAGGGCAATTCGTTGCCCCATACCGAATCCAGGGCAAGAACGGCAAGAATGATGCCAATGACGCTGCAGCCGTGTGCGAGGCCGCTTCTCGGCCGCACATGAACTTTGTGCTGCCCAAGACGCTGACCCAGCAAGGCATGTTGTGCGTACACCGCTTGCGTGAGGCGCTCAAGCAGGAGCGAAGCGGGTGCATCAATCGCATCCGTGGTTTGCTGGCCGAGTTTGGTATTGTTTTACCTCAGACACCAGCAGTTCTGCGCCGACATCTGAGCGAGATTGTCGAGGATGCCAGCAACGACATCGCCAGCATGGCCCGTTTGGTGTTGCAAAGAGCCCAAGAACATTGGCAAGAGCTCGAAGCGCATATTCAGTGGTGTGACGAACGCGTTGCAGCTCACCGGAAGGACGACGAACAAGTCCAACGTGCTGCTGAGCTCAAGGGCGTTGGCGCTTTGACTGCCTCAGCTGTTGTGGCCACCGTCGGTGACTTCAAACAGTTCAAGAATGGTGCCCAGTTTGGCGCTTGGCTAGGGCTGACACCGAAACAGAATTCCAGTGGCGGCAAAAATAACCTGGGCAACATCACCAAGCGCGGCAGCAATTACTTGCGTACTTTGCTGATACAAGGGGCTAAGGCAGCGGTGTTCGTCGGAAAGCGCAACGATGACCCTATCTCGCAGTGGGTACAGCGGCTGCGCGAGCGCGGTGGCTGGCAGAAGGCCGTCGTGGCGCTGGCCAACAAAAATGCACGAATCCTGTGGGCTGTCATGACTGGTAACAAGCGCTATGACGCACACCACGTCAGTGCTCCACCTGTTGGAGCGATGCCAGCGGCAACGTAACCAACCAGAACGGCAATGTTCGCTACGAAGTCTCTTTCCTTGCTAGACGTAAAACCGAAGATGCTTTGAACAGGTCAGACCGGCAGCAGGTCAGCTCGATAAGTGGAATGTGGCTACCTCGGTACCACGCATGGTGAATGGAGCCCTGCTGAGCGGTTCGTATCTGGGGCCGCACCAAGTGCAATAAGCCCGACTGTAGATAAGCAGTCTGTTCCTCGTTTCATGCCGTTCGGTTTACGTCAATTGTCAGGAAGCAGTCTTCAAAAAACTATGCATACCGCACTTGACTATGTCGGAAGTCCCTGTAGTCCACTTATTTTTAAGTGGACACCTATTTATGCACACGTTATCTCAGCCCCCCTCTTCATTACACCTCACACGCCGAAGCTACAGCGCTGCCTTCAAAGCCCAAGTCGTGGCTGAATCCCAGCATCCCGGAACCTCGGTGGCTGCGATTGCGCAGGCCCATGGCATCAATGCCAACTTAGTGCACAAGTGGCGTCGAGAAAGCTCTCTAACACTGGCAGGGCAAGGCATGGGCAGCATGGGGACTGCTGCGCTGGACTTTATCGCCCTACCTTTGCCAGCACAGATGCCTGGCCCCAGCACCGTGGCATCGGAATCGTCACAACACATTGAAGTCGAGCTGCACCAGGGCAAGACAACGCTCAAGGTGCGTTGGCCGGTGGCGGCCGCATCCGATTGCGCGACTTGGCTGCACGCGGTGCTGACGTGATACAGGTGCAAGCGGTATGGCTGGCCACCCAACCCTTAGATATGCGCTCGGGTATCGACAGCGCACTGGCGCGGGTGGTGGCGGTCTTTGGGGCAGTGCAGCCACACCATGCCTATGTGTTTGCCAACCGCAGCAGCACACGGGTTAAAGTATTGGTGCACGATGGCATTGGGATTTGGCTGGCAGCACGGCGTTTGCACCGAGGCCGCTTTGTCTGGGCCGATGCACAGGCAGGAGCGCAGATACAGCTGAGCCAGCAGCAGTTGCAGGCGTTGGTGCTGGGGTTGCCTTGGAAGCGTCTCGGGCCAGATGGGGCGATACGGCTGGTGTGAATAAACCCCAGCCGTCGTGGCTATACTGCCTGGTCATATGACCGTCACGCTGGCGCACACGCCTGCCCATTTGGACTTGCTCGATGCGCCGCAGTTGCGCGAACTGGTGCTGACGATGTCGCAACAGATGCAACAGATGCAGCAGCTCATCGACCGTCTCACGCATGAGATGGCGGTGCTCAAACGGTTGAAGTTTGCCCTGCAAAGTGAGCGCCACAGCCGCAGTCCTGAAGAACAACGCGAACTGGAAGAAAGCATTGATGCAGACCTGCAGGCGCTAGAACAGGAACTTCAGCGGCTGCAACCGCAAAAGGAACGGACAACCGCTGAAGCAGTAGGTCCTCGACGCACTGCCTTGCCGGCAGAGTTACCCCGGCACGAGATTTACCACGAACCCGAGCCAACCCAGTGCCGCTGTGGCTGCGAGATGAAACGCATCGGCGAAGATGTCAGCGAACGGTTGGACTACCAACCCGGTGTTTTTAGTGTGCAGCGCCACATCCGGGGCAAGTGGGTCTGTCGTGCTTGCGAAACCATCCAACAAGCCCCCATCCCGGCGCACATCATCGATAAAGGATTGGCTAGCACCGCGCTGCTGGCCCAGGTGCTGGTGGCCAAGTACGCTGACCATGTGCCGCTGCATCGCCAACAGAGCATCTTTGCGCGCAGTGGGGTCGAACTGGCCCGCTCAACCTTAGCCCAATGGGTGGGGAGTTGCGGCGTGCAGTTGCAGCCCTTGGTCGATGCGCTTAAACAAGAACTGCTGCAAACTGCGCTGCTGCACGCCGATGAAACGCCAGTGCAAATGCTCAACCCCGGTCAGGGCAAGACGCAACGCGCCTACCTGTGGGCTTACAGCAGCAATATGCTGGGCGAGCTGCGCGCCGTGGTCTATGACTTCTGCCACTCACGTGCTGGACAGCATTCGCGTAACTTTCTGCAGGGCTGGTCGGGTGCGCTGGTGTGCGATGACTATGTCGGCTACAAGCAAATCTTTACGGGTTCAAAGGTTATAGAGTTGGGCTGCATGGCCCATGCCCGGCGTAAATTCTTCGACTTGCACGCAGCTAATAAAAGCCATATTGCCGGCTTTGCGCTGGAGCAAATCGGCAAACTCTACGACATTGAACGCCAGGCCCAAGGGCTCAATGACGAGCAACGCTTGGCACTACGGCAACAGTACTCGCGCCCCATCTTGGAGGCGCTGCAGCAGTGGATGCAGCACCAACGCCAACAGATACCTGACAGCTCGGCCACTGCCAAGGCCTTGGATTACAGCCTGCGCCGCTGGGCGGCATTGACGCGCTTTGCCGACAACGGCCACTGGCCTATCGACAACAACTGGGCTGAGAACCAGATGCGCCCAATTGCGCTGGGGCGTAAGAACTGGCTGTTTGCAGGCTCGCTGCGTGCGGGACAACGTGCTGCAGCCATCATGAGCTTGATTCAATCGGCCCGCCTCAATGGTCATGACCCCTACGTGTACCTGCGCGATGTCATGACGCTCCTGCCTACGACTAAGCAGGCTGACATCGCTAGCCTATTGCCCCACCACTGGCAGCCTAGCGAACCTGCTACCAGCCCCTGAATTCGTCATCGGTCAAGGTGGGGGTTGTCTGGGCGCTTACGAAACTGCTAACAGACCTGCCGGTTGTCACCTCGCAGGATGCCATCGAGAAACTGAACTGGTACGCACTACGCTGGAAAATCGAAGTTTTTCACAAAATCCTCAAGTCCGGCTGCAAGGTCGAAGAGTCGAGGCTGCGAACGGCGGAAAGGCTGGTGAACCGTAAGCATCCATCCAACCCCCTCCTTGACTGGGAACGGGTTCAGAGGCAGGTAGCAACGGCAGTAGGCTGCCAGCGATGGGGCAGCAGGCTGGCGATATCGGCCCGCTTGGTCGTGGGCAGGCACGTCATTACATCGCACAGGTACGCGTAGGGGTCGTGCCCGTTGAGGCGGGCTGACTCGATGAGACTCATGATGGCGGCCAAGACCTTTTCCAATAGCCAAGTGACGGCTGGTGACACAACTGTTGGGGCTACCCCCGGTAGCGGGAAATTTCGAGGGTTTGGGCGTAAAATCCCAATAAAAATGGCGCCGAAGCGCCAATTTTTATTGGACAAATCCCTGCTTACTTGCTGCAGACCTTGCCGTGGTCGGCATGGTTACCCTTGGCTTTGGCATCGGCTTCGGTCATGTATTCACCGACTTTGGTCTTGCCATAGGACTTGGAGCCTTCGCAGTGGTACACCTTTGACTTGGTGTTCACCCACACCTTGCCATCGCCACCACTAGCGGCCGTAGCAGTTGCGGGTGCAACAACAACCTTGGCGGCGGGAGTTACGGCAGCCTTAGCAGCAGGGGTCGCTGCTGCGGGGGTAGTAACAACGGCGGGAGTGCTTTCCTTGGCGGCGACTGGCGCAGGCGTTTGCGCAAATACGGATGCGGCACAGAACAGGCCAAGGGCGATGGAAAACGCACGAACTTGTGAACGCATTTGAAATTCCTTTGCAGTATGCAGTGGGCTGCAAAAAACTGTAGCCCTGCACATACAACGCACTCAAAGAGCATTCGTTTACAAACCAATGTGAAGTTCAAATGAAGCTGGTGGGCGGCGCAGCTACGTCGTGACCACGCAGCGCGACAAACGCCAGCGCTCGGCCCCCGACCTAGTTAACCGCTGCTTTGTGGCCAACGACATCAACGAACTGTGGGTGGCCGACATGACCTACATCCCGACGTGGGCTGGCTTCTTATACTTGGCCGCGGTGCTCGATGTCTACAGCCGCAAGGTCGTAGGCTGGGCCTTTGGCGAGCGCATGACGACCGGTTGAATCTGCCCAGTAACCAGCCTGGCCTTTGGCCAGCGCTGTCAGGAGATGGGCGTGCGCCCCTCTATGGGCAGCGTGGGCGATGCTTACGACAACGCCATGGCCGAGAGCTTCTTTGCCAGCCTGGAATGCGAGTTCATTGCCCGACGCAGCTGGAAGACCAAGACGGAGGCACGCACAGCTGTCTTCACCTGGATAGATGCCTGGTACAACCCACGCCGCCGACATTCAGCCCTAAATCACATGTCGCCCGTCAACTTTGAAAGGAAACATGAGCAAGACAAGCAAACCCTGACACAATCACCACCCACCCAGACTCAATAAATAGTCTTCAAACTCTCCGTCAAAACGGGGCAAGTCCAAGCTGCGAGCCGCAGGTTGATGGCCGCCCGTGCGATGGCCTGAGCACCGCACACAGCGCAGGCCTCGCCAAGCACCTCAGCCACGGCGTTGACGGGAACCCGACGCGTCAAATCTCTGTCGTTTTGCGCAAGTTCGCACCGTTGCTGGCGAGCATATCAGCAGTCACCCTCACAGGCAGATTCCAGACTTCGCTCAAGCACTGAGCAGTCTCTGGTGCACTCCAGGGCATCACCGGCCTCCCACCTACCTTTGCAAACGGGCCATCGCTCTCCGGCACCACCTGGTCATGCGGCATCGCCCCAGCCAAACGCCGGCCGTTTTCGGACTCGAACAAGGCGGGACCGATGCTGAACCAGCACCCGTGGGCTATGGCAGCCCGCAGTTCAGCCTGGTTGCCCGAGAACCAATGCAAGACAGCCGTTCCATATCCCGGACACGCATCAAGGTCAGCAAGCACATCCTTGACCGCTCGACGGGAGTGGATGCTTAAGGTGCGCCCACCCAGCTCCACACTCCGCTTGATAACAGCACGGAAGATGCGCCGCTGAACCTCGTAGTGAGTCCTGAACCGTGGCGACCCGTCGAGGCCCACCTCCCCGACGGCTTTCACACCAGCCATCTGCTCCAGCAGCAGGTCAAGCTCCGGGGCGCGCTCATGGGCAATTTCAGGGTGAAGCCCTGGCGAAATTAGCACAGATGGCGAGGCTGGCAGCGCACGCGATGTAGCTGCAAAAGCCTTCGGACTCGTGGTCACCAACCAGGTGAAGTCGTTCCGTTGGGTCGCTTCGCGATAGACCTCCTTTGCCCTTGGGTAGAGGTCAAGGTGGCAGTGAAAATCCATCAAAGCAGACCATCCCCTCGAAGCAGATTCTCAAGCTCGTCAAATCCGGCTTGAAGCACCCGGCGATACGCAGGCCGTTCGGCCAACGAAGCAAACGCCAACGTGCCACCGAGGAAGCGGTTCAACCCTTTCTCCTTAGCCAACAGCACGGCCAGCGCTGCGGCCATAGGGTCGTCTGGGCCACTGGACTTGTCGGAGCCCACCACGGACTGGTACACATATTGGGTCGCGTCTCGCCCCGGCCCCCATGCGAGAAACGCTGCCCGTCGAATCATGCAAGGGACGCATCGCCCGCAGTGAATCCGGTTGTAGGTTCGGTACCTCCCGCAGCTAGTCGAATCGGAGGCGACGTTGCTCAACAAGGCCTGGTCAGCGCACTCCTGAAGCATCTCACCCTTCGTCTTGAACTGGTATGGCAGTTCAAGATGGACGCCTATGTTGAGGCCATCGAGAAGCTCCTGCAACTTCGCGATGAACAACGGGTGCGTCGTGCGGGTACTGAGGCTGGCCACCCGCCCTGGAACCAAGGGCGGATTGATGCAGATTAACCCGTTCTCCGGGATGAAAACCTGAACCGGCGCACCAGCAATCCTTGACGCTGCCAAGACCGCGAACGCATAGAACGCCAGCGAGCGCCCTCGCGTCGAGGGTTCACGGCGACCGGAGAAGCTGATGCCGTGGCTCCACTGCATATGAGTTGCACCGCCTCCAAGCATCGCGGCGTACCGACGCTGACGTTCAGAGTCCTCATGCGCCAACTGGGAGACGAAAGCGGGCCGCCGCCCCTCGGACACGAGGTTGATACCGCCAACGAGGCTGTCGAGCCCACCGGATAGAAGACTTACACAGTCGTGCACCAGGGGTTGGGGCTTGCCGTTCGGTGGGGCGACACCCCCGTCCACAAAGTTCAGCGTCCAGTAGTCCCCGGTGAGTACCTTCAGCAGGGCCTCAGCGTGAACCTTCCAGGGCGTCCACCGAAGTGGCTCGTGCAAAGCAACAGTCAGCTCAATCGTCCGCGTCCAACCGTCGGCGCTGGTGTTCCGTGGGCAGCACAGGTCTGCCGCACACGCGGATAGGCAGAACTGAACGAAGTCCCAGGTCTGCGCACTTGGGGCAAAGCCCTTGCGCCTCAATGAGCCACGCCAGCCCTTGGCGATAGTTCCAATGCCGGCCCGCTTTGCGCTCTTGAACAGCGTGAAGGCACGCTCGCCGTCGGCTAGGGTTGCCGGCAGATGGTCAATAGAAGTGCACAGCACCTTCATCATGATGCGAACACCTCCAGGGTCGACTTCAGCACTTCATGGGCGAGGTTTTGGGGGTCAAGTCCAACAGACCCGTGGCGCTCCATCACAACGCGCACTTCTGACTGCACGTACTCCTTGACGTCCTGCCGGTACAACTGAATCTGCAGGGGGTCGTACTTCAGCTTCTCGTAGGCCTGCCCGAGTTGCTGGTCCATGCGATTGCAGACATCGTTGGCGATGGTGATTGCCATGACGTCGTGAATCTGGGCATCGGTCAGGTTGAAGATGTCGATGTCGGGGTTGAGCTCATACAGTTGTCCCAGGGCTTCGGCGGCAGCGTTGCGCAGCGATTCGTCATCAATGCTGCCAGTGTTGGGCATGACCTCCTTGACCAGCTCCACAATGAGGTCGTCCGCAGCCATGTTGGACTGCCGGGCATGATTTACCCAGTCAGCGACCCGCGGGTCGGAGCCGTCACGGGCTGCGGCCAAGAATTGGCCAAGGGCACCCGCGCCTTGCGAGGTGCCTCGCATAGTCGAGGCTGCCCGACTCGACCCACCCATGCCTCGGGTAACCATGCTCTTGGCCGCAGCGCGCAACGATGGGCGACCACCCCCAGCGAGGTAGGCGGACATCTTGGTTCGCGCGTCGGCAAACCGCCGGCTCGGCGCAAAGTCCCCGTCAGCAGCCCCCTCTGCACCGCCGTCCTGCTGACCATCGGCGCCGCCTTCGACGCTGGAATCGCCGTCACCGTCGGAAACGCCATCGCTGCCTGCCGCACCTCCTGCAGCCCCGGATGAAGTCAGCCATTCGGGGTCGAAGGGCGAGCCAGCCTTCCCGCCAGAGCTTGATGTGGAGGTCCCCATCACTTCACCTTCTTTCTGGCAACTTGAATGGCTCTCTTGGCGGCCCCATCGAGAAGTGAGTTCTCATCCCACCCGTCCAAGATGGGGCGGGCCCACCCCTGCTCATACAGCCGCGGGATGATTCCCGCCCTGACTCCGCTAACAGGTGCCTCTGACAGGTGCGCTGCCGCTTGGGCACCGAGCTCCGGATACACCTTGCAGGGCTCAATGAGGGAGACAACATCTTCGGCCATGCGCCAAGTCCGCTTACCAGACCGAATCTGCCAAGCCCTACTCATCGCCATACCTGCTTGGATAGCATCAACCGCCTTGATGGCATCCGTCAGCGGTACATTTGAGTCCGTTGCAACGGCCAACGCATCCCGTAGTTTGCGACCTTCGGCGGTCATGTTGTCGGCACCGAACTCCCGAGTAGCGGTATCCCTACTCAGGTGCAGCAAGGGACGCAGGTCCACTTCGCCAAAGTCCGGCTTCAGTTGAAGCCACTCCCGCGCGAACGACTCGTCGCTGGACTTGAAGAGCTCTGGGAGTGGCTGGGCTGGGTCTTTTGCTACAGCTTCAGCAGCATGAAGCGCTGGGACTCGACCATCAGCCCCAGAGGTAACAAGGGCAGCTAGGGCGTTCGCCAGAGGCTCGTTGCACCGCTCAACAAGATGCCACTTTGCGAGGGCCGGGATGTCCAGCTTGATGCCCTGGGGCTCGGCCAACGCTGAGCGAAGGTACACCGTGTTCAAGAACCGCTTCATCAAGCGCGGATTGGCCTTCACGCTGGAAGTGGTCAGCAGAGGTGCCAAGCCCTCGGCCAGCTCCATCAGGGCAACCATCGGGGCGTTGTCCAGTCCAGCCAGCGCCTGCAGGAATTCGGTCGACACAGCGTCACCGCGCCAACTGGTTTGCAGCCGTTCCGGGATGGCCTTCTTCGCAGTATCGAACTTCTGCTCGTCAAAGATGCCATCTGCGTGCGCCCGCTCCATGAGCAAGAGTGCCAAGTAGGCCTTCGCCTCGTTGGTGCCGAGCCTAGGAACATGCAGAGGAACCTGGATGAGCTTGTCGAAGTAGTTCGTCTCGATTTCGCCTGATATGCCTGTCCCGTCGAAGTGCACGCGCACCGAGCCTTTGATAAACTCGTTGTCAGCAGCGATGACAAAGGCACTGCGCTTGAGAAACAGGAGTAGACGAATCGACTCCAGCGTCGATATTGCAGTCTTTGGGAGGCAACGGTCTAGGTCGTCTACGAAGACAACGAGAGTGACTTTCAGTTCTTCAAGCAATTCCTCGAGCGCATCACGAAACGCTTGAATCTCGCTCGGCAACGAAACCGGCTCCGCCGACTTGAGCAAGCCATCACTTTTCTCCTTGTCTGCTTTGTCCTCGTCATCATTGGCACTCCCCACGTCGTCGGCATTATCCTTGTCGCCTAGCTCGAAGAATCCGCCAACTTTCATGATGGCGGCTCCGATGCTGCCGACTGGAACACCCGTGTAGAGCGTCGCGGCAGCGTCACCGCCTAACTGGGCCAGCCGAAGCAGGTTGATGCGCTTCAGCACTTTCCTAGCCTTCTTCAGCAGAGTCTCGTCCGCAGCTGCAAGTCGAAGTACCTCGTCTCCCACAAGCTGAAGTAGCGCACTTCTGGCTCCCTCGAAGTCTTGGTACAGCCATGGGTTGAACGTCACGACGACGTAGGTGTTCTTCCCCGGCGTGTCGGCATTCTTCAGTCGCATCTCAATCATGCGCACCAAGGAGGTCTTCCCCACACCCCAACCACCGGAGATGCCAACGGAGATGGGCGTCCCTTTCGCCTGCTGTAGGAGCTTGGCACAGGCGTCAGCAACGACGCCGAAGTTCAAATAGTCAACAGTTGTTTCGTTGTCAGACCACATGGTTTTTTATTCTCCCTTGGGTAGTCCTGCCAAAAGCCAATATTTGGCTCGCATCATCATCATCTAAGTAAGCGTGCGTAACCGTCGTGGAAGTCACTACACTGGAGAGACGCCCAAAAAATTCCACATCGGTTACACAACCTTACTTATGCCATACCTCCCACTCAATTCCCGGGGTGGTTCACTATAAAATATTAACTACCTCTTCGAGAATACTACGTATAGCGTCCTCGGATTTTATCTGCCTCGACCGAGGCTATGCATGAAGAATTAGGTCGGGTAGGCTCACGGATGCTAAAAATGAATGAAATAATACATGACCAAAATCGGGACGACCGGCTCGACCTTTTACGTGCGCAACGTACGTATTACCGTCGAGCAAAGCGTCTGCAGACCATGTTTCTTATTCTTGCGCTCATCCTTCCTTGGGTCGGGACTATTTGGGGTACAGATGACCCAAAGATTCGCCCCATGCTGGCACTGACCAGTATCATGTTGCTCCTCTTTGAAATCGGTCTTGGAACGCGGGTTCAGCGCGACTGGGTCAAGACTGCCGCACGGATTCAAGAACAGTTCGATACCGAGGTATTTCAGCTTCCGTGGAACCAGTTTGTTGTTGGGTCTAAAGTGGACCCGGAAGTTATTCGGGCCGTGACGCTTAAGCCTATCACGGCTGCGCAACGCAAAAAAGTCGAGGGTTGGTATGAGCACTGTGTTGGGTCCATCCCGCTTCTGCTTGGCCGTCTTATCTGCCAACGCACCAACATTACCTACGATATGCGGGTTCGGAAAGCCTACGCTACGGGCTGGCTTGTTTTAGCAAGTGTGCTGATTGCTTTCCTGATGTACCGCGGCGTGCACGAAGGCCTTACTTTCTCCGACCTGCTACTGAACGTCATAGTCCCCTTCATTCCCCTTGCTGCGTTCGTTTTGCGCGAACATCGTAAGCAGTCAGACACTGTGGAAACCCTGACCACGCTGAAGTCTGAGGTTGACAAACTTTGGGCGAAGGCGTTGAAAACACCTAGTTCCGCCGAGCTGGCACAAGATTCCCGGAATCTCCAGGACGCAATTTATCGCAACCGTACGTCTAACCCGTTGGTGTACGACTGGGTCTATTGGTTGAGGCGGAAGCTCAATGAGGACCTTGCACGTCACGGGGCAGAGACCCTCGTCGCCGATGCCCAGCACAGCCTCACTTCGGTCAAGGCGGCTCAATGAAGCTGCACAGCCACTTCAAGACGTTCCTAGAAGACTACGTCAATCTTAACGACACCCGGCTGAGGCTGCTGACCGACAGCGTGGAAGCGGTGAAAACGGCAGTCAAGCGACTCACATGGGAGCCGGAGATTACAGACTTTGCTGAGCTGGGTTCCTGGGCCCATGAGACCATCATCAAGCCGCAACCGGATAAACCTTTTGACGCGGATTTACTTGTGCTCGTTAAGGCTGTGCCAGACTGGACAGCGAAGGATTACGTCAACAAACTAGCGACCGCACTCAACGCGCTTCCTGCCTACAAGGACAAGGTGCGGCGCTTTTCCCACTGTGCCACAATTGAGTACGCCGGTGAGCGCAAGATTGATATCGTCCCCTGCATTGTCGACCGGCTCTACCCTGGAGCGTATGAAGTCTGCAATCGCGGTACGGATGCATTTGAGAACTCTGAGCCCATCGCATACACCGATTGGGTTAAGAGCAGGAACGGCGTTGCTGGCGGAAACGACCTAAAAAAGGCAACACGCCTGTTGAAATACCTGCGCGACATCAAAGGCAACTTCACATGCCCGTCCTTCCTGCTTACCACCCTTCTCGGCTATCGCATCTATGACGCTGACCGCAACAGCGCTCAGTTCGCTGACCTGCCAACCACGCTTAAAACGCTAGTAGGTCGCCTAGACGACTGGCTACAGGCCCGACCTAACGTGCCTGAAGTGCCGAATCCTGTGCTCTATGGTGAAGACCAAGCCAGCGGATGGGACCAAACCAAATACGCGAACTTCCGCGACAAAGTGAACTTATACCGTGAGTGGATTGACGACGCCTACGACGAGGACGACAAGGAGGAGAGCATCGGTAAGTGGCGTCGTGTGTTCGGCGATGGATTCGCCGAGGGTGAAACAAAGAGAGCTGCGGGTCAAATCAGCGAAACTGTCACGCACTCGAACGGTACTTCGCTGGTCACTGAGCACGACTTCACGGATTTGGTTTCCATGGTCAAGGTCTACGGAACCAGAGCAGTTCCCACACGCATCCACCGGCTCCCCCACATTGAGCGACCGAAGTGGCGCCGCGCAAGTGAGCAACTGACTGTTCGCTTAACAGCAGAGTTGAAAACCGCGAATTACGGCCAATTGATGCGGTCGATTAGGTCTGCCGAGCCGCTTCAGCCCGGCTATACGGTGAAGTTTTGCGCGAGAGACATCCACGGCGTGCCGTATCAGACGGATGATTACAGCATTAAGTGGCGCGTCACGAATACCGATAAAGCGGCTGTGGCCGCCAACCAGCTGCGCGGAGAGTTCTACCCCTCCGACGAGGGTGCCATCCGCAGCGAGTCGTTGAGCTATCGAGGGGTGCATTTTGTCGAGGCCTTCGTCGTACGCAAGCGGGACCAGCGCCTCATGGGCCATTCAGAGCCCTTCTACATCGTTATCGAGTAGTTGCGTATTCCATCCCATCGCAGACACGATGAACAGCCCCGAGGCTGTTCAGTCCGCCAGTAGTGCGTGAGGCATCAATGCGAGCATTGACCCCGAAGGCGGTCACTAATGGGGGGCTAAACCTCCCCTGCTGCACCCACCTGAACTTGCCCTGGTCATGGCCCCGTTGCGCCTTTTATCAGCCCTGATAATGCCTATTATCAGTGGCAATTTTTTCTAGACATTTTTGGCGGGTTTAAACTCATGGCTCTAGGCCCCAAGAGCTAAGTCATTGATTTTTATGACCAGTGACCAAAGCAATGGACTTGCGATAGGCAGCGCGGTAGCTGAAGCTGTCAGGGCCTGAAGCCGGCATATCGGCGAAGTTGGTGGATAGGGAGTGAACTCCACGCCCCCTGCCTACCAGGGGCCACATCAAACAACATGACCCGTACAAAAAGTACCTTGGAGCCAGAGATAAATACACACTTATTAAAACAGTAGTAGTGTGTTAATATCAATCTATGACACCCACTTACCTGCTCAACGAACTCTGTGCCTTGGTCGATATGCCCATTCGCACCGTGCGTTACTACGTACAGCAAGGTCTAGTCGAGCGTCCAGAAGGGGAGACTCGTGCAGCGCGCTATGGACAGAAGCACCTCGACCAATTGCTGCTTATCAAAAAGTGGACTGCTGCCGGTCTCTCACTAGAGCGCATCCGTGAGCTACTGGCAGGGCAAGAAACTGAAGTGCCTGCACGCTCCAAGCGCCGTGGAATGCTTGAAGTGGTCAGTCGCTTACACATAGCGGACGGCGTCGAGCTGGTGATTGAGCCCAGCCGTGCCGGTTTGACACCAGAGCAGGTGCGAGAACTAAGCCGGGGCGTTATGGCCTTGTTTGATGCCATCGAGGCCCAAGCCAAAGCACCGCCGCAGGCGTGAATTCACCCAAGCGACATGGGAACTGTCACTGCGCCTTCACGATTTGCCACATACCCAGGAGAAGCACATGAGAAATGCGGTCTGTAAAACAAAAGCAGGAGAGACACTGATTCTGGAAAGTATCAGCGCCAAGGGGCATGTCGCGGGGCGTATGCTGGACATGACGCTGGAGCAGCGCTTTAAAGATTCTGCAACGACTAACGTCGAAGTGGTCTATACCTTCCCCTTGCCGTGGCATGCTGTGCTGTTGGGATTAGAAGTAGAGCTCAATGGGGAAACCCTCACTGGGCAGGTCAAGGCCAAGGGACAAGCACGGACTGACTACGAAGAAGCACTATCTGAGGGCAACACCGGGATTTTGGTGAGCGTCAATCATGACCGCAGCTACACGCTGGAGCTGGGCAATCTGCTGCAGGGGGAATCCTGCGTCATTCGTCTGCATTACGTGCAAATTCTGCAGCCTGCGCAAGGCAGTCTGCGATTGACGCTACCAACCACCATTGCCCCACGTTATGGCAATCCTATCCATGATGGGCGGTATGAACCCCATGCTGTACCCAAGGTCAGCGTGAGCGCCGTGTACCCGTTTGCAATCAGCTTGGTTATCCAAGGTGAATTGGCTCAATCGGAAATCGGTTCGCCAAGTCATCGCGTGCTTATCCGTTCAATGCCTGCCACAAACAGCGAAGAAGGGCTGATGACGGAGGTTCGTCTTGCTGCAAAAGCGTGGCTGGACCGCGACTTTGTGCTGGTGTTTGACCAACTGCCGTATGCCAGCCAAGGTCTGGCGGCTTGGGACCGCTTCGACGCTGGGTTGGGTGTTGTGATGGCCAACTTTACCCCTAGGTTGCCCAGCCACCAAGCCCTGCCGGTTGCCATGAAAATCTTGGTCGATTGCAGCGGTTCAATGAATGGCGACAGCATTCAAGCTGCCCGCAGTGCATTGCAAGGTATTTTGGCCGGCCTAGGACAAAACGACCGCTTCAGTTTGAGCCGGTTTGGGGATACGGTCGAGCATCGCAGTAAGGCCATGTGGAAAGCAGCTCCTGCCGCTCTGGCCGCCGCCCGGCGCTGGGCCCAGCAACTAGAATCGAACTTGGGCGGTACTGAGATGAATGCCGCCATTTTGTCCACCCTGAGCTTGCCTGGTGCAGAAGACAAAACTGTTTTACTCATTACCGATGGCGAAATCGAAGCCGTGGATATGGTGGTGGAAACTGCCCATCAATCGAAACATCGCTTCTTTGTAGTCGGCATTGGCACCAGCCCTGCCGAAGGCTTGCTACGCCGCCTGGCCGAAGAAACTGGCGGCAGTTGTGAATTTGTCGCCCCGGGTGAACCAGTCGAACCATCCATTCTTCGCCTCTACCAGCGTATGCGTACCCCAGCGGTGACCCATAGCCGGGTCGAATGGCCGCAGGGTTGCCGCGTTCACGCCGCCTCTGACCTCCCAAGTAGCCTGTTTGATGGGGACGACGTGACGGTTTTTGTGCGTTTGCAGGCTCAAAGTGCAGAACTGCTCGGCCAAAATGTGCGTTTGTGGGGGCGGGTCGAAGGTGTCCCAGAGGAAATTTGCTTGGCCGAAATCCATGCGGAGTTCATTACCGATGAAGCCAACACCTTGGCACGCCTCGCGGCAAACCACCGCTATTGGCAGCTCAAACGCCGTGGGCAGAATGTGCCCAAAGTGCTGAAGAAGCAATTGCCAGCACTCGCAGAAAAATACCAGCTGGTGACAGATGACACCAGCCTGATTCTGGTAAAGACCCGTGCAGAAGACCAAAAGGCTTCGGATATGCCAGAAATTCGGACTGTTGAAGGCATGCTGGCAGCTGGCTGGGGCGGGCAAGGTAGTATGCTAGCCGCCTCAATAGCACCGTTACAAAGCCGTGGTTCTGTCGATGAGCCGATGCATAGTAACACAGCGGCTTTCTCTGTCTGGCGTACCAACCGCAACCAAGCTGCCGCCAAGGTCGATGCGCTGTTCTCGGGGGACATGGACGATTTGGAAATTCCAGCCTTCCTGCGCAAGCAGCTTGGATACCCAATAGAGCAGAGGGAACCGACTTGGCAGCCTCCGGCATCAACACCGTTGTTCTGGATTTCTGCGGATGATGCTGGAACACCGAGCAAAACCTTGAGCCCAGCCGGGCTTGCGGAAGGCTTGAAGAAAAATCCGCAATCCGTATGGCCTAAAACCTATGCAGAGCTGGATAGTATTGCACTGTCACAAAGGCTGATTGAATGGTTAGACCTCGTCATCGGCCAACAGCATCCAGAAAAAGAAGTGGTATTGGCATTCTTGGAAGTGATGAGCCGAATGGACTTCACTGTACGCCAAGCTATTTCAGGTGCATTGAAGAAAATCACTGCGGTATTCGAGGGTGATGTCCCTAGTTTGCAGCGCGAACTGCAGGAGAGCATTGCCAACGCTCTCAAAGACATTACGGCAACCAATTGGCCTGCAGGGGTACTAGATTACGCAGAATTTGGTCAATAAGTTACAACAACACCTGTCACCCAGATTACCTAGCACAAGCCAATGAAGGAATTTACGCCTATGGATGCAGTACCACTTAATCAAATCTTGTTTGGCCCTCCTGGCACAGGAAAAACGTACAGCATAGTGACCAAGGCGCTGGAAATTTTGGACCCATCATTCCTAATGCAGGTGAACTCCGATAAAGCACTTGACCGTGGTGAAAAAAGAGAACAATTGAAAAAGCGGTTTGATGAACTCAAGGAAGAAAAACGTATTTCATTTACCACGTTTCATCAGAGTTTTAGTTATGAAGATTTTGTGGAGGGCATTCGAGCTACGGTAGATGATGCTGCTGATAGCAGCACACCGAATTTCGTGATTAAAAAGGGAATTTTTGCCCAACTTTGTGATGCAGCGCTGCAAAATCATGAGCAAAACCAGCAATTGGGGGTTCGTGACGACGCAGCAGTCTGGAAAATCTCTATCGGTGAAATCAACGGCGGAAGTGATACGCGTGACTATTGCTATTCTCATAATGAGATGCGCGTGGGCTGGCCTCAAGCTGGCGATTTATCTACCAAGGATTATCTTGGTAATTCCGCTTTCAGTCCTCACAATAAAAATGCACTATGGGCTTTTTCCGAAGGAGCACAGATTGGTGACATTGTGCTGTGTTTTGCCGGCAATAGCTGCATCAGCGCCGTGGGGGTGGTGAGTGGTGACTACCGCCATGAGGCCCAAGTGCCTGAACCTGTGCGCAAGGACTTTGTACAGGTGAGGCCGGTACGCTGGCTGCTTAAAAACATTGATTTTTCTGTCAAGGAGCTCAATGGCAACACGGCCTTGGTACAGCAGACTATGTATAAACTGCACCGCATCACCTGGCCTCGTTTGCAAGAAGCGCTGCTGGCCAAGGGCCATGTACTGTCCGGTGCTCAAGCCAAGTCAAGCGTGCCAGCATTGCCCTATGTTCTAGTCATCGACGAAATCAACCGGGGCAATGTCTCTCGCATTTTTGGCGAACTGATTACCCTGCTGGAGCCGTCTAAGCGAGCCGGTGCGTCAGAGGCATTGGCGGTAACCCTGCCATATTCCAAGCAGCCTTTTAGTGTGCCGCGTAATGTCTACATCATCGGCACCATGAACACCACGGACCGTTCTTTGGCCGGGCTGGATGTCGCTTTGCGTCGCCGCTTTGTCTTTGAGGAGCTGATGCCTGACCCTCAGGCTTTGCAGGGGGTGGTAGTCAGTGATGACGCAACTGGGGTGAGTGTGGACATCGCACGTTTGCTATCGGTGATGAATGAGCGCATTGAAGCCTTGCTGGACCGCGAGCATCAGCTGGGGCATGCGTATTTCATGCCTTTGTGTGAAACGCCAACGCGAGAGGTGCTGGCGATGATTTTCAAAAATCAGATACTGCCGCTGCTGCAGGAATATTTCTTTGATGACTGGGAGCGTATTGCGTGGGTGCTGAACGACCATCGAAAATCCTCCAAAGTGCCACCTTTTGTGCAAAAGCACGGCCGGAGTTTGGATGTGTTGTTTGGTGCCAATCATGGTGTACACGCAGTCGATAAGCGCTGGTGCATCAACCCCAAAGCTTTCGAATCGCTGGCAAGCTTTGCCGAGGTGATTGAAATTGGTTCCGTGCCGGCTGTGCTTGATGTGCCAGAGCATAAGCCTGCGTTGATGGGTGACGGCAATTGAGTACTACCACCATTACGGTGCGGGAGTACGCTAGGCTGACCACGGCGGACTGTCCTCCGTCCTTGGATGCACACCAAGTATCCGCCTCGGCCTTTACTTGGCTGTGCGAGCTGCAAAGCCGGTTAGGCAAAGGTGGGGCCCACTTGCTTGAGCTAGAAGGACAGACTTGGCTGCGGCTGGATAGTCTGGTGGGCGTGGTACAAACGCCTTGTGGCACCACGCTGGAAGTGCTGCCCAAGACATTTTCAGATGCGGCTGATGTACACAGCAGCCGCAAACTGCTGCGCAAGATGGTGGCAGCGCTGCTGGACTTGCCTAGTAAGGAGGCCTCTACGGCGGCGCTGGAGCGCTTTGATGTTCCGTTAACTGAGTGGGTGATGGCGCAGTTTGTACAGCACCTGCAGCAACTGGTGCAGCAAGGCTTGCGCTCTGACTATGTACGGCTGGAGGAGGAGTTGCCGTTTTTGCGCGGTCAACTAAACACGACTGCGCAGATGCGCCAGCCCTTGACTAGGGCGCATCTTTTTCATGTGCGGCATGATGTTTTCTCTCCCGACCAAGCGGCCAACCGTTTGCTACACCTGGCTTTGGAGCGGGTGCGAAAAGCTACTGCGCAACCAGAAACCTGGCGTCTGGCCAATGAGTTGAGCCACAGACTGGGTGAAATTCCTCTCAGCAGGCAACCGGAGCAAGATTGGCGCGCCTGGGGAACAGGACGCTTGATGACGGGCTATCAGGCCATCAAGCCGTGGTGTGAGTTGGTGCTAGGACAGGGTATGCCACTGGCGCTCAAGGGAGATTCGCTGGGTGTGAGTCTGCTCTTTCCCATGGAAAAGCTCTTTGAAAGCTATGTCACCCGTGCGTTGCGCAAGCAGATGGCAAGTGGATTCATGTTGCATGCCCAGTCGCGCCAGTATTCGCTGGCCAAACATGATGGTCATCCGATGTTTCAGCTTAAGCCTGACTTAGTGGTGCGCGACACCAAGGGGTCTGCCGTAACTGTTCTGGACTGCAAGTGGAAACGGATTGACCAAGCCCGGTGTGACAAAAAGTACAACATTCCGCAAAGTGATATGTACCAGATGCTGGCATACGGTTGCACCTACTTGCAGGGGAAGGGAGAGATGTATCTGGTGTACCCGCGCTGGGAACAGTTTCAGGCAGCGCTGCCTGCATTTGAGCTGCCCCAGGCATTGCGCATGTATGTGGTGCCATTTGACTTGAACAGCGATAAGCTTCTGTTGGGCCAGTCAGCAGCCTTTCTTCAAGCAATTACAACAGCTATGCCAAATTAAGAGTGGCTAACATAACTTGTCTGGAGAGGCAGCTGGATATTCACCAAGCGTTACTGACGTTGGCCGCTGTCATCATTTGCTCTCGGTTCGTGGATAGGTTCCGTTAGCAGGCGTGTCCGCCTTCAGCGTGGAATCGTGTCCACGATGGGATGGAATACGCAGCGACGCCATGGAGGTCTAGCCTCTTTTCTAGGAAATCCAAGTCCATCCTAAGGTATCTTCGGCAGAAATGCGTGCGACGAAGATGCTCCCAACATCCATTTTTTGATAAACAGCCCTTTTTTTCGATAAGAAAACAGCACTTTTTCGCTACAACGATAAGCGCAGGACTCCCCCAGGGTACGCTAGGTCTCGCGGGAGCTTGGCGCACAGCCGGGTCATGGCAATTGTCTGCGTAACTCTGGTGTGGAGACCATGTCTATGTGCCGGAAAGCGGGTGCAATCTTGTCGATTTCTTCCGCTGGAACATCGAAGTTCTCAAAGTAGACACGCCACTCGCGAACGACGCGCCAGATATTGGCTATTATTTCGCACGCCGTGGCTCGGGACAGCGTGAATTGTTCGTGCGATGCTAACGCATTGTCGAGCGTAGCGAGTCTTCCTTGTGGACCAATGCCAAGGTGCAAAAATCGCTCCGTGGCGTGGCTTGGTCGAGGCAATACATCGTAGAGGGGGCTTAACCGCCAACCGGCACATCTAGGCTCCCATACGAACCCGTGGTTGCGCAGATGGTCGTCATCGTTGCTGACCATCACGTTGTAAACCATGCGTTTGAAAAGCTCCGCATTGTCCGCACGGATGCCGCTCGGATGAGCATAACGACGAACCGCCTGCGCTAGGTCGGCATAAGATTTGGTACGTGATTCGGTCTCGTCGCAACCCACCATTGTCAGTCCACTAACGAAGCCCATGCGGTGCTCGGCCCGACTCGCTCCTGGTTCTGTCATGAGCAAGTCCACATCAGCACCCAGCGTCGCGCCAGGTTCTGCCCAGTAGCGGTCGAAGCGTCTGATGAGCATGACCTTGCGGTTGCCCAGTGTACGTACAGAAACGGGTGGCACATGTAATCCAACCAAGGCGGCAAGGCGTAATGCAGCGTGCTCGATGGTCGGTATGTCGAAGCTATCCTTGCGGCTGGAGAACTTGGCCAGCCAGAGCACGCCGTGCTTGTCTCGTATTGAGGCCTTGGGTCGCGCCCCACCCAGCGCTGTTCCATCCAAGAAAATGCTTTCTAGGTGTGCAGGAATGGGCAATCCTTCCTCAATGCGGTCAGCGGCCTCCATGAGGTGTTCGAGCGAGTGCGTGGCGTTGGCACCTTGGACGGGACCGTCGTTAATGGCTTCACGTATGTCCAGCGCACCGACCCGGTCACTGCCTGCGTGCAACAAATACTGGGATTCAGGCAGGCTGTTCGCTGGTACTTTGAGTTTGGCCTCGATGACCCGACGGCCCCATGCGTCCGGTGCAGCGTCCCGAATGCCGCCGAACAGGAGTAACCCATTGGCGGGTAGCAGGCGTTTGCCTCGTATCGCATCACGGTCACGCATGCTTAAGCTGACTGGGTCTACTTCCAACGCATCCTGACGACGGGCGTAATTCAGGCCATAGGCGAAGCTCGACGCGAGCATATTTTGGCCTTCCTCCGTCATGAGCAACTGCCCACATGGTGCCCAGGCTTGACCTAAATGCGCAAAGACCATCAGCTTCAATTGATTAGCTGCCATGAGAATTCTCCCTTCAGAAGTCCAGTTCTTGGAGTTCCCGTGCGTTCAGGTCTCGGACGCGTTTGGTAGCTTCTCGCGCAGCCAAACTGACGAGCGCCGGGTCATTTTCCAACAGCAAGTCCAACAATGTGCTGCCTGGGGCGATAGCGTCCAGATAGCGCAGCACCTGACCCAAGGCAAGGCCGGGCTCCCCTCTTTCGAGACGATAGGCGGTGTTGCGTGATAGACCAGCGCGCAGGGCAGCATCTGCTTGCTTGACTTTTCGAGCTGTACGCAGGCGCGCCAGCAATTGGCCCATGCGCGTGCATTCTAGGAGCAGGTGCTTGGGAATCGCGTAGGACTGCGTTATTTTCATGTTCGTAAAATCGAGCTTTATATTGGTGTGAGATTGATTTAACGAACATTTTATTGTAGCTTGCTCTACCCCTAGTGCTCTCGCTTCGAATTCTCAAGTACGGCAGCTGGCTACCCTACCACCAGGGGCAGCGCTTTTTAGAAATAGTGGCTTGAGCTGCACCTGCTCCCATTGGAGTTCCATGCCGGTGTGTCAGGCTGGGTATGAACACGGAAGCCCCGACAAGGCCTGGTGAGGTGGTGTTGGTGGCTATTTATACCAAGGCCAAGTTCGACAATATGCCCGCCGCTGTTCTGAAGATGTGGAAGGATGCTTACGATGCCTAAAACCGTGAAGATGGACGCTGAAATGCAGGCGTTTGTCAATGATGTGCTGGAGTCGATTCAGCAGGCCAAACGTGGAGAGCGGCGTGTGCATCACGTCACCCTGACAGTTGCAGCACAGGCGCGGGACAAGGTGGGGGTTTCGCAGTCTGCATTTTCCAAGCTGCTGGGGGTGAGCCTACGCACACTGCAAGAACGGGAACAGGGGCTCAGACAACCTTCTGGGGCCGCACAGTCTTTAATACGCGTTGCTCAGGCGCACCCTGAGGTACTACGGGTACTGCGGGAACCGGTGTCGACTAAGGGGTGCACCACTCAACCAACGCGGTGTTTCGGCTGCCTTCGCGGACTGGGCGGTGTAGTTAGACCTGCCCGTTGAGCATGCTTAAGCGGTTCGTTACGCGAGGAGCCATATTGATATGAACCCTGAAACGCTTTACGACCGGTTGCTACCGGTCGTAGCGCCGCCCATGCGCAGCCGCGTTAAGCGCATGTAAGGCCCACCTTGCCATGCAACCTTTGATGGATTTCGGTTTGCATGCTGAGGGGCGCGTCCTGCAACAAGGCAGGCCATTCGGCTTGTGCTTTTTTCACAACCTGCTTGCAGTGCTGAAGCAAACGGGTGGCACGACGAAGCCCGCCGACATGCATTAAGCGCTCCAAATCCGACCAGCTCAGCGCACAGAGATGCTCATCTATTTTGCGATTAATCGCATAGTCTTGCCGGGCTGCGCAGGCAAAGAAACTAGAAACGCTCACCGGGTCGTAGACCGGTGCCAACACCGGGTAGCGGCCATCCGGGTAGAGCAGCGCCCAATTTTTCAAATGTGCATCCGTGTTGCCCAACAGAATAAAAGCGACAAAGCGTGAAAGAAATTCCCGGATATCCTGCTGCGGCCGCTGTGAGTATCTGTCGAGCACCCGCAGCATTTGGCCGTAATCCTTCAATAGCTCGGTGCCGTATTTTTGCCGTGGCGTGAATCCCATGGCTTGGGCGAACTCTTCCATGTGGATACGCCCAGTGCTGCACCTATCAAAGCGTTCCACCGCGAGCAAGTGCTCAAACGGTACATGCTCCGGCAGCTCAGCATCCTGTTTGGAAATAATCGTGGCCTTGGCGCAATCTAATCCCAGACTCTCGCACAGCTGAAAGCCGGTGTACTCGATTTCAGCCAAATCAGGATGCCGAGTCGATGGCAGCTTGAGGATGAAATTGCCAGCATGGCCATGGCGACGCACAACGTAGCGCCGACCATCCTGCACCGCCGAAAACTTTGAAACCACCCCTGGAAGCGAGGCTGCATCCTCTACGGGGACAGCCACCAATTCGGGCTCATGGCCCTCAATGCCCATCGCCCGGTGCCAGTGTTCAATGGCCTGCGGAATACCTTGGCTTACCGGCACAGGCTCCACTTCTATCGCACCCATGAGGTCGTGGCCAGCGGCGGCGAGCAACTCAAACTCATCGTCTTTATCGCATCCTCGCTCTTTGGCCAAGCGGTCTCGGTTGTGGCCCTCAGGCAGCAAATTCTGAAAGTAGGCAGGCCAGCGGCCATCGTTACTCACCAAGCGGCGGTCTCGGCTGGCGCGCAAAATAGCTTGGGTGTCAGCTTCCGTGGCACCCATGTATTGCAGGGACAAAGTAGGCCGATTGGGGTCGTTCGCATACTCATCATCGAAGGAAACCCGCAGCATATCCCCAAAGGAGGAGAGGTAGCCAATGGCTCTGCGAGCCCCGTGTGGCGTATGCAAATACAAGCGCAGGTACTTGATGGCGGACATCGGCGTATCAGCGCAGGAGGTCCACAATCGACTTGGGGGCTTCAATGCCCGCAGGCTGGCCCACCACCTTGCCACCTGATTGGATGAAGTGCTGGACTTCGCGACATAAAGCCTTGGGTACTAGCACCAGCTCTAAGTCCAACGCACGGGAGAGCTCCCAGACGGTGCTCAGCTTGGGGTCAAAGCCTGCCTCGATACGGGAGACCGTCATGCGACTCACACCGGCCCGCATCGCTAACTCCTCCTGCGTCAAGTTTTGAGCCTTGCGCATGGCTTCCAAGTCGCCAATAATGCTCAATGGATTAGTCATTTTTGTACCTATGATAAGTAAGTTTATCATTTAGGGGGTCGTTTGGTGCGAGTCGATACACGACCGCCACGTTGCCGCTGAACGAAATGCTGGACGACTATCGGCAGACACGAAATCTGTGTTCGGTACGGATGCTGCGAATGCCACCGTCCTTTGGCTGGAAGGCTGCTATTGCAGACCTACCGCGTGCGTTGCAGAACTTGACGCCTTTATTTCTGATATTCCGAAATTTCAGTTGATGATGCCCTGATAAGTCGCTATATTTCGGAATATCAGAAATAACCATCCTTGGACTTGCTCCCAGCAATCAATAACTGAAATTCCGAAATGGCCGATTCCTCTAGTCTCCAACCGACAATCCTGACCACACCTACTGCGCTGGGTCCCATCGTGCGTGCGCGCCGGAAAGCCCAGCTGCTGCGCATTGACGACACCGCCGCACTCATCGGAGTATCGGTAGACCTGATGTCGAGACTAGAAAACGGCCACGGTTCGGTCCGATTGGACAAGGCATTGGCCGTGCTCGATGGCCTGGGGCTGATGCTGATGGTACTGCCTAAGGAACATCTGTGGGTACACGAAGCAGCTACGGCCAAAGCAGCTCTCCCATCCTCTGTGACCAGCGACCCCAACTTTGAGGCTCGGCAAACATGACCCACGCACTGCACGTTTGGCCCGAGCGGCTGCACCGCGAAGACATCCTCGGCACAGCACTCTGAATTACCTGGGTCAAATTACCGGATATCCCGCTATTTACGTTTTAGACCAAATACCGCTAAAATACGTTTACTGACATAAGCAGTAAACCCATGCTCCATCGAACGCAACCTCTCGTCATGGCATCCCAGTTGGGAGTCGTCTTACAAGGTACGCGCAAAAACCTCAAACTCACGCAGGCCCAGCTCGGGCAGCGCCTTGGGCTGAGCCAGCGACGTGTGTCTGAACTTGAGCGCGCACCCGGGACGTTGAGCGTTGACCAGCTCTTAGCCCTGTGTGCCCAGTTGGGCCTACAGCTGACCGTGCAGTCGCGCGAGTCGGCCCCACAGACTCCTGACACCCAGACGGTGGAGTGGTAAGCCATGGCCCGTCGCTCAAGCTCCCAGCCGCTGGCTGTCTGGGCTAATGGGGAGTTGGTGGGGCGCTGGACACTTGGCTGAGTCCATCATCGATGGCGTTCGCAAGCAAACCCAACGGCTTCAAGCTCAGCCCAGCATCTAGCGGCAAGGGCTGCATGGTCGCATTTTTAGAAAAATGCTATTTGTGTTGCGCATTTTGGGCTGGATGCAACCTATCGCGGTCTGACTCTGAACCACCCACGGGCTCAGGAAGTGGCGCTATCGGCCTCAGGCTGGTGCTTGGCCTTCTTCTGGCTGAGCTTGTGCAGCCGGGCTTGAACGCGCTTTCTCAGCTCATCACCGACAACACCCGCCGGGTTTCCTTCCAAGTCGAAGCGGTGCGGAAATTTCAACAGGCCGTGCATGTACTGCGACTTTCTAACATGGGCCTCCATCACAGCTTTGATTAAATCGTTAATCACCGTGTTGGAGCAGCCTTGCGCCTCGGGCAGGCTGAGCAGCTGGGCCAGAAAAGTCTTGTGCACGCCAATGACCAACGGCCGGAGACACTCCACGCCATCCACCACCATGGTGTCACGCATCAAGGGCTGGTTGTTCAAATGGGCTTGGACAATCGGCTCCATCTTTGACAGGTAAGCGGCCCGGCGAGCGTATTGCTCTTGGCCCAACAAGCGATTGGCTGCGGCTCTGGCTTCTTTGAGCTCTTTGGCCGAAGGCTTGGCGGCCTTGCTCGCCTTGGGCTGGTTTTCAGTCGGCATGGGCGCAGGCTGGAGCGCCGCAGCATCGGCCGGTGGTGGCTCCTCCGCGGCATCGGAAGGGGCCGGAGCGGCTGGACGTTTTTTCAGCGTGAGGGTAGGTCTCATTTTGTCAGCGAGGGTGTAGGTCTACATACCGGCCATACTATCAAAGGAGCAGGCTCTAGAGCCTCCACAGGTTTGCCACCTCCTCCGTACAACATCGAGTCCCTTCCGGCAAGCACAATGGCAGGTCTGGCGCGGTTAGTATCAGTTTTTAGCCCAAACACTGGGGTGGCGTGTAGCATAAGCCAGGTAGCGTGTAGCAAAAGCCAGCGGGCGTGTAGCATAAGCCAGGAACCGCGTAGCAAAAGCCAGGCTCTTTAGACTTCTTTAGGAAGTCATTAGAAAGGCTTCCTAAAAGTTTATGGGGTTAGGGCTATGGGCTTAACCCCTTTATGCAAGGTTAAGCCGGGGATGTGACAGCCCTATGCCTAAAAATCCTGAAGGCACCTTGCTTAAAGCTGCTGCCCTTGGGCTCGGGGCTACTTGGTGCTCATGCCACCAATCACCAATCTTTTGGATGTTCAGCCCTGATAATTGGTTGCTAATTTCAAAGGAAATACAACTATGGCCCAGACCGCCTCCATTGCCCGTAGAACCTTCCGCTACACCCGCGTGGACTTCACGGCATTGCGCGCTCGGCTCAACAACATTCCCCTCACGCACATTGCGAACCTGTACTACACCGAGGACATGCTCGAGGAGCTAGGGTGCACAACCTTCGAAGCTCTGGGCAAGCGGCTTACCGACCTGTGCCAGCAGCTGGTGCGTCGCCTAGAAACCAAGAACCCGGCGCTGGCCCCCATCCTGGCCACCTCTTACAAAACCAATTCATGGTCTAAATCCGCGATTGACTATCTGGTCCAAGTTGCTGACTCCAACATGACCATGGCGCTGATAGCTGACAAGCTGGACATGTGGTTTAAGCCCCGGGTGGTTCGGGCACTGCGCATGGAGAAAATCAAGACCATAGAACAGCTCAAGGCCTACATCGAGCAACGTGGGGAAAGTTGGTACCGCGCGGTACCCCGCATCGGCGTTAAAAAAGCCCAAGCCATCCAGAATTGGTTCGCTAAGCACCCCCAGCTTGGGCCGCTCAAAGTGTCCCCAGATGAGCCCTCGCGGCACTTGATAGCCGTCACCGGCGTGGAGCTGCTGGCCCCCTTGGAGCATATTGCCAGTTTGCCAGCCGACACCTATCGCCTACATGGCCGAAACCGGTGTGAGAGCTTTTGCCTCATATCCGCACGCAATGACCTGGATGCCCTGAAAGCGTATCTGTACAAATTTCGAGGCCAAGACAAAACCCTGAAGGCCTACCGCAAAGAGTTAGAGCGCTTTCTGCTGTGGTGCTCGTTGGAGCAGAAAACCCAGCTCTCTTCCGTGCTCACCGATGAATGTGAAGCCTACAAAGACTTTCTGGCGAACATTCCAGCCCACTGGATTGGTACGTGGGCCCCACGGCATTCTCATCGCTGGAAGCCTTTTAACGGCCAACTGGCCCCGACATCTCAGCGCTACGCGGTACAAGTCATCCGGGCCTGCTTTGAGTGGTTGGTCAAAGTCAGGTATCTCGGCGGCAACCCATGGGTCACCGTCGCGGACCCGTCAGTAGCTCAGAAAGAGACCTCCATTGAAATTGAGAAGGCCCTGCCTGTAGAACTTTGGACTGAACTCTCCAAGCCGGGTGGACTACTGGATGCGGTCTGTGACCAGTCAGCGCCGATAGCGGGCGAGCGCGTTGGGCCCAAAGATGAGCGGGTAGCAGGCGTCCAGTACAGATTAGCCCGCGCGGCTATTTTGCTCATGGGGTTTTCAGGGTTGCGGCGAGAAGAGGTCTGCCGCGCCTTACGCCGAGACGTGCGTCCGGTTCCCGGGAAGCCACTGTGGGAGCTGAAAACACTGGGCAAGCGAAACAAGTGGCGCACGGTCTTTCTGCCTCCCAGGGTTATTGACGTGCTTCAGGCGCACTGGGCAGACAGGGGACACGACTTTGAGGATAGTGCCAGTGGGCTTGCACTGGTGTCCCCTGTGGTGTTGTCGAATGCTCAAAGTGCCCTGGCCAAGCACCTCACCGCGCCAGAGGGGGAGGCGCAAGGGCTAGGGCTGGCGGGGGCCCCATTTACGCCCGATGCCCTGTACCAAGTGGTGACTAAGACGCTGCGGGCCCTGGCCCAAAACGCACAATTGGCGCTTACCACTGAGCAACGGGATTTGTTGCTCAAAGCCGCACCCCATGCTTTCCGGCACACCTTCGGTACCCATGCTGCTGCCAAAAAAATGCCCATCGATGTCTTGCAACGCATCATGGGGCACGCATCCATTCAGACGACGAGCATCTATGTCCAAGCCGAGCGGGTGCGGATGCTCGAGGAAAGCAGCAAGTTTTTTGCGGATTGATTGGGATAGGGGACAGCTCTAGGCTGCGCCCCTCTCACACCACCTAGTAAGGGGTGGTGCGAAACTTTCGGGCTAGTTATACGAAAGATACCTTTCCCAATTTTCTTAGATTTTTTGAAGTTTAAATTTTCTTCATAGTTTTTTCTCAATTAATCTAAAAAAACTTGCAAATAATTTATTCTAGAGATATGCTGTCGCACATGTTGACAATGTGGGACATTTATGGCTCGGGCAATTGATTTCAAAACGTCGGTAGCGCTCACGCTATCTAATCTAGATGTGTCTGCAAAAAAGCTGCAGGAACTCTGTGGACGCGAGAAGCCTGCAGGACAGCACCACATGCGATATCTGCCATCGGATATCCGCGCTGCGAGGTATCGGGCAGCAGGTATCGAACCACCGGCTATCAGCCAGCTTCCTTTGATAACCAAATTGCCGCCGGTCATTGTCACCCGGATGACCAAGGGTGGCGTCGGAAAAACGAGTATTTCTGTCAATGTCGCAGCAGCGATGTCAATGATGGGCTACCGCGTCCTGATGATTGATGCAGACCCGCAAGCATCCGCATCCAACTTACTCGGCATAGAGACTGCCGTCTACGACACCGACATCCTGCACATTGGCCATTTTTTGAGGAAATCGACCAGCTCACCGGATGAAGACCTCTCTAGTGCAATCAAACACATCTATCAGGACGGCTTACTGGACCTGATTCCGTCTGACATCACCTTGGCTGAGACAGACGCCAGTTTGGTTGCTGTGATGTCGAGCCACACACGTGCTGAGTTGTTCTTGAATCGAAACAGCACATTCTTCGCCCAGCATTACGACGTCATAGTAGTCGACACCGCACCCGGAACCACTCCCATTGGGCTTGCCTTCTCGTTTGCCGCAAAGCAGTCCGGCAAAGTTTTGACCGTCGTGGAACCTGAGGGTAGCTGCCTCCGGGCGCTGGACTCTCTTGCATCCAACTTGGCTGAAATTAAAGCCGTCACCGGTGCAAATATCGGGATGGAAGTTGTCATCAACAAGTACCACCCAAGTCTGAAACACGTGCGTGAATCAATGGGCTTTTTGTACTCAAAGTATGGCAGCATGCTCAATGACTCTATCATTCCGCAGTTTTCAGGATTTGCGCGTCAGCTCAGTCCGGCTGCAAAAGAGGACACAGGGCCTCTGGTGGAATTCGAATCGAGCTCCGTGGGTGCCGCTGCAGTGATTGATGTAGCCAAGAGCCTCATCCGGAGCTACGGTATTACCATGCCTGGCCTGCCGGCAGGAGAGGAATGATGTCGAAGCCCCTTCCAAAACTGTCTGGCCTCATCAAGTCCGGTGCCGTGGTGCCTGCGACACCAATGTACGGACTTCCAGACATCCCTGGTCCTGTTGCCCGTGATGAAACAACGCCCCTTATAGAAACCCAAGATAAAGTAGCCCCGCCAGAGACCTCAAATGGGGGTCGCAAGCTGACCACGGTCAATGTCAACCTGATTGACCCCAATCCGCTGGCACCGCGCGAAGTCTACACACCGGAAATGATTCGAGACCGGGCTGAAGACTTGCGAGTCCAAGGTCAGCACGACCCCATACACGTTATACCCAATCCATCCGCTGCTGGTCGCTTTATCATCTGCGACGGCTGGACTCGTGTCCAGGCATGCCGTGAGCACAAGGTGTTCGACACCTTGCTCGCAGAGATTCACACCGACCTTAGCATGCAGGAGTCGGCTTGGTTTGGTTATGAACAAAACGAAGGCAGGTCTCAGCACTGCGACCTAGACCGTGCGATGTTCTATGAGAAGCTCATCGCAGCCGGGGAAACGGCGGCAGAAATTGCCCGCAGGGCCAAGCTATCAAAAACAATGATGAGCTTTTACCGAGCCTACGGGAAACTGCCCGAAGATGTGCTCGAGATTATTCGCCTCCATCCGGGTAAGTTCGGTGCTACAGAGGCGTATCAGCTCGCGAAGCTCTACGACAAAGCTGGCATTAGAAAAACGGTTTCTCTTGCGAATAAGTATGCGAGCGAAGACCAGACGCAGCGCTGGCTGACGAATCAAGTTCAGGCTCTGCTAAATCCAAATGCCCAAAAAGCCAAGACGGCTGGCAAGACTATTCGGTACGCAAACGGCGTTTACAAGCAGCGTGGTGACTCTTTCGAATTGGTCATCACAGTATCTGCTGAGCAGCGCGAGGCCTTCGCCCAAGGGCTGGAAGAGCTCTTGGAGATAGCTGCGATTGCACCAGCCACCGCAGAAGATGCGGATGAAAAACACGTAGAGCTATGACTCTGTTTAGTCAACTAAACACCGAGAGAACCTCATGACCAGCGAGATTGGTAAGACTCGGGCTCTACCTCGAATCGGAGCGGAACCGTTTAGTCAACTAAACTCCGCATCCCTTGTGCACTCTATCCGACCAGGGACTAATTTTTTGACTGAAACTCAAGGACACTTGTGCACGCCCAGTAACTGTGCGTTTAGTCAACTAAACACTTTGGCTCGTCTGATGACCCTTATCCACAACAACATGCACTCAGCTAACCTACGTGCTAGTTTGTGGTCAAAATGTCTAGGCCTCACAAGACTTAGTCAACTCGCTACCTAAACCCAGCTGCCGAACCCCGCTTAATGCGGGGTTCGGTGCATTTGGAACCATGAATTTGGAAAACTCACATGAAGTAGCCTAAAACGCCCCGTACAAACAAAAACCCCCAGAGCGCCAACTCTGAGGGTTTCTAGGAATTTTGATGAATCCCAATCACTTAGCCTAAACCGACGCCAATCGGTCAAAAGCCTCACAAACGCGTGAATTTTAGGAAAGTGGTCGCTTTTCGTCAAGGAACTTCGTATCTTGAGAGAAAATTGTGATGACTGCTATCGTCCCTACGGTTTACCCATCGCTCATCAGCCGGGCATGTGCCGCCTTAGATGAATCCCCTGTTTTCAAAGAAGTACCTGATGGTTACATCCGCGTCATTCTGCGAATCATTAAGAAAATCAACCTAAAACGGCCGGATTCTCCAATTGTGGCTAGTCGCGCCAAAATTGCTGAGGAATCAGGAAAATCAGTTGAAACAGTTCATCGCGTAGTCCGCTGGCTGGAGCTGCGCGGACTGATAAAACGCGAGCAGCGGGCCAGACCCGAGCTGCGCGGTTCCAGCTCACCACTTATCCCGACGGAGAAACTATTAGATACACTTTTACTGTCTAAGCAGGCCAAGGCGAGCGTCAACGACAAGTATCCATCGAAGATTTCGGACAGCCAACTCCCCAATCAGTCCAGCAGCCCACCTCTGCGACAGAATGGCAGGTTTGAGCGTATTGGCAAGGTCATGTTGCCGACAGACCTTGCTTGGCTGGTCAAGGAGCAAGGGATGCACTGCTCAGGCGTTCTACAACTCATGAAGCTTGCTAGTCAAGCGCAGCAACGCCTCTCCACAGTGGTCGCTGCGACAAGGAAGTACCTTGAGGGTCTAGAGGGGAGAGCTCTCTACGCGTACCTACGTGCCTTGTTGACCAAAGGAAAGGACTTTGGCAAGCGTGCCACAGAGGAGGCCCGCAGCGCTGCCGACCTCGAAGAGCGCGAGTACCTCAAGCATAAAGCAGAAGCCTTGGCTGGCCGAACATTCAAGAGCCGCGATGACAAACTGCTCGTCATGGTCGATAACTTAGGAATGCTAATTGAGGTAAGGGATGGGCGACGCTTGGCTCGACCGTTCTGCAGAGCATTTGTTGAAGCTATCGAAGCAGGTCGGCTTCGTGCAGTTCAAGGTGTTTACTTGTGACCTGTGGATAACTTTGAGACGACCAAGTGTCAGCGCAGACAGCTCTAAATCCAAGGTTTTTCAAACCTACAGTCTTACAGAAAACAGCCGGGCGATGCCAGCGATTTTTTGAAAAGCCATTAACCTCGAAGTCTTGCAGACTTTGCCAGCCTGGAAAGCGAGCTCATGGCCCGACGTAGCTGGAAAATTGGGAGCCGCTTTGTTGCAGGATGTCGTGATTCGGGCCATGACGGTTTCAGAAAATGCTGGCGTTCGGGCTCTGCTCGTGCATGCTTTGAATGAACAAGCGAAAGCCTTTTATCTGCATTTTGGGTTTCAACCATCGCCGACGGACTCGATGATGCTGAGGCTGAGGCTGAGGCTACAGACCCCAAGTAAGTTCTCTTAGCCCTGTAGGGTTTGAGGATTTTTGTTCATCAGGACAGCGCCCCAGATGGACTTGCGCAACAAAGCCGCCCAGAAAGGTCAAGTTTTGTTTGGTGTACCGCTGGCCTTGCAATTGATTCCACTTTAACCTCCCTACGCTTATGCTCCCGAACTTTAAAAAAATGGGGTTGACGGCTTTGCTGGCCACTATTCTCACAACGCAGGCAGAAACCTTCCCAGAGGTGCCAACCCCGTCTACGACCGAGATGCTAGTTCAATCCATGGGTTTTGCCGCCGAGTTCAAAGCACAGGCCCAGCGAATGCAGTCCCTGCCACAGCATGCTGAAAAAAATTCACCCCATGTGCTAACGCTAGAGAAAAAAATCATCAGCCTGTCCGAGACTGCATTAGGTGGGGCGATTGCACGTGCTTTGGAGACCGGCTTATCCGCCTCAGATAAAGCCCTGATTGCTGCCCACTACCAGTCCAGCCTCGGTAAGAAGATGACCCTCCTGGGCGAGCAGGCACAGGCGGCTGCAGCTGCGGATAAAAAAGTCTCAGCCACCGTGCGCTTGGCTGCTTTACTGCAAACTCTGAGCCCTGACGAGCGTAGAGCCTTAGAAAAATTTGCTGCTACCGGTGCGACCGAACGGTTCGTGAAGTTGCTGGAAAGTGAGACGTTTGACCACGCTTTCCGGCGGGAAATAGATGCTTTGCCAGTCACCGGGCAGTGAGCTAGGCACAAAAATTTCAGCGACTGGGTGTACAAACATGGCGTCTACCGTACGCACCGCACCAAGTTTCTGGATGAAATCGCCCGCAGCAGTGACCCTCACAAGCGGATGTTTGCGGTGATAGACAACGCTAGCATCCGAACGCCCCTCAATCGTACCTAATTTTGAGATGAACACCTCTGACCTCTCCACTGTCCTGTGGACAATAAGTCAGTTCATTCATGCTCTTAATCGGTTTAATCGGCTCAGGACAGGTCGGCACCGTTACACGCTGGTCTTCGCCGCTACCAGATGAGATTGGCGCAGCCTCGTTGTTTGACCAAGAAAAGGAAACATACTCCTTGCTGCTACGACAAAAGCCAGTGACCATGGAAAAATCCATGCCGCCGCCTATTGAAACACGATGCTGGGTTTTACGGCCTTGTGCATCTTCACATTCAATCTGGTAGCCTTTCCCGGCGTTTGCGAGACTCGCAATCGTCGACCCTAATAGCAGGGTACAGGTAAAACCAAGAAGCTGTTTGCGTCCGATGGACATGATGAGTGGTAAGTAAGCACGCGGGACTGATGTGGAATTTTTTGGGTGTCTCTCCAGTGTAGTCACTTCCACGACGGTTGCGCGGGCTTACTTACCTCTGATGGATTTGCCCCATTTTGACGGCTTTGTTGCACGAAGTTGTCTGAGGCCAGTTGGTTGTTTTGTAGTGCGTGGCTCGATGGCTGGCTTCACTCATGGTGCAAGCTTACTCCCAGTCGGAGAGCCTTTGCAACAAAGCCGTTGGGAGCTCGAACACCGATGCGAAGAGCTCTACAAGTCTAGTGGCCAACAGAAGCTGTTGTGTTCACAGACTCGTGCCACTGCCCACCTCTATTGCGACGTATTGGTTTGCACGATTGCTTTGCCGCCGGGGAGCGAATAGCTCACCCTGTCAGCTGTAACCGAAATCCATTTATTGGACCGTAACTGCACCAGTAATTTCTCAGCCAAGGACGCATCCAGTTTCTGGTGTTCCAGGGTGGTCTTGATAGTGTTCAAGAGCTTGTCCACGCTGGTTGGCAGCGAGCTTCCCCGCTTCTTGAGGTTATCAACCACGATGGCTAGTGGGGTGCCTGGCTTGGGCTGTGGACTGACGGGCTTGGTGGGTACAGTTTTCGTAGGCAAATTTTCAGGCGCAGCCGTTTTGGCCGGGCAGTGAAATTTGCCCCGCTGCTTGAGGATGACCTCGAGCTTTTCTTTCAACGACATACGGCCCAGCAGGGTGTTCAGCGTCTTACAGCAGACGACAAGGTTTTCGTCGTTGTCCTTGCCACCGTGGGTCTGGGCTACAAGATGTTCAAGGCTGGCCTCTGCCTTGGCCAGCGGTTGTTTGCAAAAAAAGCAATCCCCGCCCTGAGCAAACAGAAGCCTATCAATTGGTTTGGTCGCCATCTCGGTTTGAGTCCCTTTTCTGTATCATGCCAAGAACAGTAATCATGCATGCCATCAGCGCCACCCAACCTAGAGTTGCGGCTGAATTGTGACTATAAGACTAGTAACAAAAGGTCCGTAAGGCTGCTTTTTGCGGGTCTCACTCGTTTCGCGAATACACAAAGCGTGCAAAGATTTCTGCCGGTTTTCCTCTGAATTCGTACAGAACACCGTGCTGGCGGTGACCATCGCAAATAATAAGGAGAGGGTTTGATTTCCACTGAACAGGTTCTAGACCCGGTGCAGCTTGAGCCTGACCGCCGCCAGCATTGGCTTGCACGTCTGAGTACATGGCGTGCCTTTTCGGTAGACGTTGAAACCGTTCCTCAAGATGACAATCGTATCTTCAAGCTGGGAGCAGTTCGCAGCTTAGACCAGCGTGGCCTGACGCTCTCCGCGAGCACGTTGACAGCCGCAGACCTTGTTCAAAAAGTCGACGAACTGGCTATAGATTCAAGGCTCCTGGTGGGCCACAACCTGCGGCGCCACGACCTGGTTGAACTCAAAAAACAGTATCCGACCTTGCAGTGCCTGCACCTGCCTATGCTGGACACGCTGGAACTGTCCACAATTGCTTTTCCGAACAATCCCTACCACCGACTGGTCAAAGGCTACAAGCTTGTCTCCGATTCTAAGAACGAGCCCGAACGTGATGCCCGTATCACGCTCGACCTTCTCGTTGACGAACTGGTTGCTTTGGAAGAGATGTGGCGAAGTGACGAAGACTGGTTCGCTCTGCTTCATTTCCTGTTACGCCGCGATGGGCCGTTATGTAGCTTGCTGGGAGAAATACGAACTTCGACAGCGCCCGAACCTCAGGCCGCACAGGACATTGCATTACGAAAATTTCAGAACAAGTGTTGCCAGACAGCCTTGCGCCAGTTAACGGAAGGCTTCTCCAAATTTTCTGAAGAAGCGGCCGAGGCGCAAACTGCACTCGCCTATGCCTTGGGATGGATTCGAGTCTCAGGAGGGAACTCAGTATTGCCACTTTGGGTGAGTGAGACCATGCCCACCGTGTTTGGGCAGGTGGAGCACCTGCGGGAGAGAGACTGCGGCGACCCTACTTGTACCTATTGCCAAACGCAGCACGACCCTGAAGCACTACTGAAGTCTTATTTCTCGAAACCCAGCTTTAGGGATAAACCGACAACTGCGGACGGTGCGTCCTTGCAGCGGGCCATTGTTCAAGCGGGTCTCCAGCGCCATAGCTTGCTTGCTGTACTTCCGACTGGAGGAGGAAAGTCCATCTGCTACCAGCTTCCAGCACTGGCGCACTACTGGCGAACTGGCAAGCTCACTGTCATCGTATCCCCACTTCAATCCTTGATGAAGGACCAGGTGGATAACCTAGTGGCGGCTGGCGTGCAATGCGCGGTCACCATCAATGGCCTCCTCACCCCAATCGAGCGCAGAGCAGCCTTGGACAAAATCCGTCTTGGAGATGCTGGCATCGTTTTGGTCTCGCCCGAACAGTTCCGGAGTCGAACGTTTTGTGATGCCATTCGACACCGACAAATTGCCACTTGGGTGTTCGACGAAGCGCACTGCCTTTCCAAGTGGGGGCATGACTTTCGCACGGACTACCTCTATGTGGCGCGATACATTGGTGAAAACTTCTCGGCCCAAGGTGCCCCTATTGCGTGCTTTACAGCTACAGCTAAGCTGGATGTGGTCGAAGACTTGTGCGAGCACTTCCAAGACAGTTTGGGAATTTCCCTTGAAAAGTTCTTGGGTGGCCATGAACGCACCAATCTCACGTTTTCGGTTGTGCCTGCGACCAAAGCAGAAAAGGCGCAGCGCATCCTAGAACTGATTCGGGAAGACCTTAAGCCGGATGGAGCGGCCATTGTCTTTTGTGCCACGAGGAAAAATGCCGAGTTCTTTGCCGAAATCCTTGAAAAGCATGGTGTCGTCAGTGGTTGTTTCCATGGAGGGCTAGCCTCTGATAAGAAGAAGGAGGTGCAGCAAGACTTCCTCAGCGGCACGCTTCAGGTCATAGCTGCGACGAATGCTTTTGGAATGGGGGTGGACAAACCCAATGTACGCCTGGTCATACACGCTGACATCACGGGCTCCCTTGAGAACTATCTTCAGGAGGCCGGACGCGCTGGCCGCGACGGCGAGTCTGCACACTGCGTGCTCCTCTTTGATGAAGAAGATGTTGAAACCCAGTTCAAGCTCTCAGCCGGTTCGCAGCTGAGGTACCAGGACTTCAACGGTCTATTGCGCGCCATCAGAAAACGTTGTGAGCGGATGAAAAGCTCAGAGGTTGTTGTGTCAGCAAAGGAACTGCTTGCTGAAAGTGAGGGCACAACTATCGAGGTCGACTCGCGAGACGCCGCAACCAAAGTGACTACAGCAATTGCATGGCTTGAACGCAGCGGTTTCCTCCAAAGAAAGGAAAACCGTACGCGTGTTTTCCCCAACAGCCTGAAGGTTGCTACCTTGGACGAAGCGCTAGACAAGCTGGAAAAAGCAAATCTGAATGCAAAAGCGCGTAAAACTTATGCAGCAGTTGTCGAGCATCTCTTTCGCAGTGACGCTCCCGATGGCCTGAGCACTGACGAGATGATGCTGGAATCGGGCGTTGCTTGAGGGGAGTTGAGATAAAGAAAGAGTGAGCGGCGCGATAAATCGGGATTTATTGGGCTACTGCGGCATGACGTGGGATAGAACTATAGAAATCTTTTTCCCCACATGAAAATCGAAACTCGGGATAGCAAAAGTGCCGATTTGGCACTTTTTCTTTTTCTGGAGGGGATGGCCCGCACTGCACGTCCCATTGTGGAACATTTACGTGGTCGGGGTCACAGGTCTTCGGTCAGGAACAACTGCAAGGTCTCAAGAATCAGTGCTTGTTCCTGCGGGTACAAATTGCCATCAGCTTTCACCGGCAAGTAGGGGCGGGCTGGAATTTTGACTTTGTGGCCGCCACCAGCTTGGCCGCCGAACTGGTGGATGGCAGCATAGACCGGGGTGGCAGTGACGGTGAGAACGTTGTTTGATACCTGTGGCACGATCTGGCGACGTAGCTCGCCGGTGTCGATCAGTGGTTTTTTGCCTGCTACCCGTGCTTCGCCCCGCTTGTTCAAGCTGCCATCTTTCTTGCGGTGGCCTTGGCCCAAGCGTAGGGAGTAGATACCCATTGTGGTGGGGCTGTTGGCTTCCCAAGGTGTGCCGTCCGGGCCGGTGCTGGTCTCGAAGCGGCGCTTGGTGCGTTCGGTGATGTCGTCGCCAATGGCTTGTAGCACGGGGGCCATGTTGCCAATACGCCGGGTTAAGGCTTGCAGCGTGGCGAGTACCTCTCGGTCTTGGATGGTGATGGTAATCATGGATGCTTCAAATTGACGCTTTTACGATAATCGCCGCAAACACGACGTCCCCAATTTCTTCTAGAATCAACCTACCTCTGGTGCTGTGTACCCCGATGGGAAGGGGACGAGGGACGAAAGTCCTCCGTGTATGTTGGTTCGAGTCCAACCCGGCATCAGAGGCCTCGGTTTAGGTTCCGTTAAGCGGAAAATACTTAGGCTCTAACAGGTTGGCTGGCTCCACCAGTCCCCCAGTGCGTACAAAGTTAGACACCAACTTGGCGCGCACGCCATCAAACCAGCCTTTTTCGTTGTAGTTGATCTCCACTGCGAACTTGCCCACCTTGGAACCAAGATCAATCGCGTAAATCAGGTTCTTCTTCACCTTGTCCCAGTAGGGCGTGGCTTGCGCCAGCAACGCCGGAAGCTCGCGCCACACCTCATGTGGGATGGCGGCACCGCGTCCGGTCTTGTCATGGCGGATGGCGTGCAGCAGCTCGGTGTCGCGTATCCAAACTGCAGCGTTTTCTAACACCACGCCTTGGCTTTGCAGTGCGGCTACCGTTGCTGGCTCTAGGGTATGGACGAGGGTGGCGATACCTTGGCTGCGCATGCTGGCGAACGTGGCATCAGCCACCGGCTGCCATGCAACAAGCCGTTCTTGTAACAAGGTGGGCTTCAACGCTTCCCACATTGCCGCGCCAATCGGTGCATTCAAGCGGATCAGCTTGTCGTCGATCAGGCGCTGAAAGCTTTGTTTGACACCCGCCCCCAGCGCATAGTCAAACCCCTTATCTATCCCCAGCATGGCCCCGGTTTTGGGGTCGATGGCGTCCCAGCTCGCTGGCGGCTCACCCAGTCCGGCACGGGCGCTGGCTTCGCCTTCTTTGCGACTCACAGAGGTAATGCGGCATTCGCAGCCCCAGCCGTTGGGGGCGAAGTGGGTTTGCCAGAAGGGGTGATCGTGCGGCAGGGTCAGGCCATGCCAAGCCAGATGCTGTGGGCGCGGGTGTGCTACGCCATCGCTGTGGATGTAACGCCAATATGGGCGCAGGCGCAGGTAATCGGGGTCGGTGAGTTGGCGATAGCGGCCAGCAGCGTAGCTATTGGCCATGTTGGTTTGGTAGATGATGCGGGTACGCCATGCTTCACCGGCGGCGCTGCCTTCGCCCGTCCAGCCCGTCCAACCGTGCTTGGCAACGATGGCCAGAAACTCGCGTTGAAACTGCGCTACACCCATGCCCATTTCTGCCGCCCGTGTCACTGCCCCCTGCAAATCGGCCAATAAGTCTGCTTTGGCAACCCCGGCCACCATGAAGGCGCGGTCATGTGCGGCACGCTGAATGTCGTCCCAGCGTTCGGTGGGCAAGCGCAGTTTTTGCCGCAGAAAATCAATTTGATCGGCCCACGGTGTGCCAAAGCCGATGTTCAGGGGTGCGGTGGGCATGGGTTCAGCCTTCGGACTGCACGGCAGCCATGCCTTTGAGTTCTGCCAGTGCCAGCGCAGCGGCCATCAGTTTGACCAGCTCGGCACTGTCGAGGTGGCCGTAGGCTTGCACCAGTGTTTGCTGTACCTGCGCGAGGTCTTTGGCTTGTGCAACCAATGCCTGCAATTGCTCCACCATGCCAGACCATACCGGCGCGGTGCTAGTCAGCAGTTGCTTGGTTTCTTTCTGGAGGGGGTCGAGGGCGGGGCCGCCTGCCGCAGCGGGTTCGGCAAAATTGGGGGGGCTTGGTGTGTTTTGTGGTGTGCTCGGTGATGGTGACGCCTTCTTTTTGTGCCAGCCTTCACCGTACTTGGCCCGTACGGTATCTTCGTCCAACTCGAATCCCATATCGAAGACGATTTTGTCGGCCTCGGCAAGCGCTTTGGTGTCGTCCTCGTCCTTGATCTGGCGATAGACGAGGCAAGGTTCCAAGCCGTTGTATTCGCAAATCCACGCCAGCAGGGTTTCGTTGAGGGTTTCTGAGAGCAGGTCGCTATCGGCCTGCGTCAGGTCTTGGCGCACGTCTTGGCGTTCCTTGCTGGCCGCTGCCAAGGCACCGCCACCTGATGCACGCGACTCCTGCCCAGTCAGTACGGCCCCAATCCAGTCGTCCATGTACTCACAAAGCTGTTGTTGGGTGGTGACGTTGCCTGAGAGCTTGCTTTCGAGCAGTGCAATCTCCATGCCTTCGGGGGTCATCAAGTAGCCATCGTTGCTCATGGCGCGCAGGGCATCGGCCAGTGTGCCTTTTTCTTTCGGGCCAGCGTTGCGGGGGTATTTGCCGTGCGGGGTTGGAGAGCCAAAACGGTCGCACAGCTTGTTCCAAGCGACGATGCCTTTGCGCTTGAAATACACCGGCCAGAATAGTTGCAGGCCCAAGCCAGTGCCGTAGGGATTGTCGTCTTCGGGGTTGACCCGGTGAACGATGAATTTGCGCTCTGGTACCGGGGTGCCAGTGAGCATGTTGTCGCGGGTCAGGAGGTGCAGCCAAGGGGGTGTTTGGTCGTCTGCTTGCACATAAACGAAGCGCCGCTGCGCCCGTTTGGTAATCCGGGCCGGTACGACCAAGCCATCGCGTACCGTCCAGACAATCTCGGCCACGGTAAATCCGGCCAATAGGGCTTCGAGCAGGTCGGAGCACAGCCGGTCAAAGTTGCAGGCTTTGAGGATAGTGGTCACGACTTCGGTATCGGCGCTGGCTTTGGCATGGTCTTTTTGCCGGGGTTCCACTTGCCAAGGTTTGCCGATCAGTGCAAGTTGGCGTTTTTGCAGGCCAGCAAAGACTTTTCCGTCGCGCTTGAGGTCGCGGTACAACTCGACGCTGCCGTTGCCACGCTCTAACAGCAGGGGGTCGTTGGTGCGCAGCACGCCCATGTAGTGCTGCTCAAAGGGGTCGCGTAGGCGGTGGGCAAATTCGGTATCGAGTTCTGGCCGCTGGGGTGCTGTCATCGGGGTGTGGCGGGTGGGCTGGGTGCGTTTAGCCATAGATGAAGTCTCCTAGTGGCTGGCTGCTCTCACGCGGGCCTCCGCTTGTGTATTCAAGGGGCGCTGTGGGGTTGGCACCCGCATGGCGTGCCAAAGCTAAGGCCCAAAAGCGGTCGGCGTGGCCGTCCCCTTCGCTTTCGGCAACGAAACGGATGTTGCCTGCCGTTGTGGTGGTTTTTTGCACTTTGCGGAGGTCGGCGCGAATTCTGGGGTCGTCCGGGATGCGTACCAGT
>NZ_FOGD01000031.1 GCF_900111115.1 Giesbergeria anulus | reverse complement strand
AATGCTGGCCTGAGGGCGCTGATAGACGCAGTTAATGTTGGCCCAGAAATGCGCTGAATGCAGGCCTGACGCTTTTCAAATGCAAGTCCCTACAGCTACCGGGCGATGGCTACTGACACGCAGCGCGAAGCGGAAGCGCTGGAGTGGTGCAATGCGCTTGCCGGGGATATGGCCGATGCTGCGCGGTGAGGTCTGGTGGGTGGAGTTCGACCCAGCAGTCGGTAGCGAAATTTGCAAAACCCGTCCGGCGGTGATTGTGAGCAACGATGCTGCGAACCGGAATTTGGCGCGGGTGGTGGTGATGCCTCTGACCAGCAATACTGGGAGGCAGTACCCCGGTGAGGCGGTGGTGACGGTGGGAGGCCAAAGCAGCAAGGCGATGGCCGATCAGATCATGGCTGCCGATAAGGCACGGCTCAAGAGCCAACTGGGCACCCTGTCCAAGGCTGATATGTTGGCTGTGGAGGACGCCATCAAGATTCATTTAGCGCTACCCCGGTAGCACTTGCTAACGTCTGTCGAGCAAGTGCAGCAGTAGCATGTGCGGCACTGGCAGGGAGGGGATTCCCTGCCAGCACCTAACCGAAACGACCTAAACAGGAGGCCGAAATGGCTAATGGCAAGGATAACAGCTACGAGAAGATCGTGGAATGGCTGCATGAGCGTAGTGCCAAAGCACAAAAAGAAGCGGCGGCTGAGGCACTGGAGAAGTCTACGGGCAGTCCTGCTGCGACGCTGGGGCTACCGACTTGGCCCGATGAGGTGCGCGGCGTGCCCAATGCGATTTTGCGCGGCGCTCTTTTCGGTATTGGGCAAGAGCGCATAGTCCACCAAAAGCGCACCCTCATTGCTGCCGTGGAGGGTTACGAAATCCGCTTCAAGGGCGAAACCTTCAATCAGACCGATCTGGATGTGTTGGAGGCCATGTTGCACCTTGCCATGCCCCATCCACTGGGCAAGCGCGTGGAGTTCACTGTTCATTCGTTCCTCAAGGCTATAGGTCGAAAAACTTCTGGTGAGCAGCATGAGCAGTTCAAAGAACAGGTGGTGCGCTTAATGGGTGGAGTTGTCGAGATTACCGATACCAAGGCCCGCAAGACCTTCATGGGTACGCTGGTCAGCAAGGCTTTCCGGGAAGAGGACACAGGTCGCTATGTCGTCATTTTCGACAACGATATGTTGAATCTCTACGAAGGGGGCTATTCGCACATTGACTGGAACCAGCGCATAGCGCTGGGCAAAAGCGCGTTGGCTAAATGGCTGCATGGCTTCTATGCCACGCACGCCAAGCCTTACCCGTACAAGGTGGAGACGTTGCGCACCCTTTGCGGGAGCCAAACGGGCGAATTGTTCAAGTTCAGGCAGCAACTGCGCAAGGCGCTTAACGAGCTGGTCAGCGTGGGGGCCATTCAGGGCTGGAACATCAATGACGATGACCTTGTGACCATTCAGCGCACACCATCCAGTACCCAACAGAAACATCTCAACCGAGCAGCAAAACGGCCCTAAAAGTTATCCACAGGGCACGTCTTTCCGGGTAGGCAAACACGTCTTTCCGGGTAGGC
>NZ_FOGD01000012.1 GCF_900111115.1 Giesbergeria anulus | reverse complement strand
AAGCCTTTTTCTTTCAGGCGCACGGCTTCTTCGACGGCGATTTCGTCAAAGGGGTTCATGCTCATTTTGACGTTGGCGATGTCTACGCCGGTGCCATCGCTTTTGACGCGCACTTTGACGTTGTAGTCCACCACGCGCTTGACTGGAACCAATACCTTCATTACTGCAACTCCTCAGAGGGTTGTTGATTGAATTGACGTTTACGTAAAGTGCAACATTCTATGCCGTATGGCAGGCTCAGGCAGCACTGGCCACCACAGAAGTTGCTGACATGGCAGCAGGGACAGTCCCGGCAAACTGCACGACCCGCTGCGGATAGGGGATATCAATGCTGTGCTCACGCAGGGCACGCAAGATAGCCAAGTTGATTTGGGAGCGTAAAGCCAGTAGGCCGTTTTCTGGATCGGCAATCCAAAAGCCGACAGTAAACTCCAGACCATCGGCACCAAAAGCTGACAGGGCCACACTGGGCATGGGGTCACGCAGCACACGGTCACTGACCAAGGCGGCTTCTTTGAGCAAATTCATTACCAAATCAACATCGCTATCGTAAGCAACACTGACGATGGTGGAATGCCAGACACGCGGATCGGCCAGTGAGAAATTTTCAACCCGCTGGGTAATGAGCATCTCATTGGGCACGATAGACTCACGCCCGGCACCAGAGCGAATCACGGTGTAACGGGTGGTAATGTCAGTAACGCGGCCCTCAAAATTGTCGATGCGCACGTTGTCGCCAATACGCACGCTACGCTCGGCCAAAATGACAAAACCACTAACGTAGTTGGCTGCCAGTTTTTGCAAGCCAAAGCCGATACCCACACCCACAGCGCCCCCCAGCACCGACAAGGCCGACAGGTCAATGCCCACGGTGGACAGGGCAAAAATCAGCCCCAAAAAGACAAATACTGCCCGTGCCACATTGCTCAGGGCTTTGCGCACCGACAAATCACTGCCAGTGGCCGAGTGCAACAAACGCGCCTCAATAGAGGACGAGAGCCACAAGGTGAGGATGAGCACCGCTCCCGAAGTGAGTATGCCCTCCAAAATAGTGCGCACCGACAGGACGGAGCTACCCACCTTCCAGCGGATGTCCTCTAAGTCTTGCAGCACCAACGGCAGCAGCCCCGTGACCCACAGCACCATACAGCCCCACGCCAGCCAAGAAATGGTGCGCTCAATGGGGTGCAACCAAGTGGCACGCGGAAACGCCACCTGCAATACCTTGACACCAATGCGAATGACCATCAGTGCCATCAGTACCGGAATAGCGACCTTGAAGATGGCGAGCGTGATCCACTGTGCGAGTAGCGCTTGCGCCAAATAGCCCAAGCCCAACAAGATGGCCGGAAACAAGGCCCCATCCAAAATTTTGCGACCAAACAGGATGGAAGGCTCATCCCCCCGGCCCAAGGCGCGGCGCAAACCCGACACCAGCAACCACGCTAGCAGCACACACAGCGCCAGCGAACCTAGTTCGATCAGCACGGTGGGTTGCAAAAAGGATTGAAACCAACGACCTACATCGTCAAACATCACTGGTGGGGGGCTGGTCTTGCTCATCGCTAACGGGGAATCCTGGCTCAATGTCCGCTGGAATGCTGCTTCCAAGCGGGTGGTCGTTTTTCGGCAAAGGCGCGTGCGCCTTCTTGGGCAGCGTCATCCATCATGTTGACGGCCATGGTTTGACCGGCCAATTGGTAGGCGGCATCGACTCCCAGCTCGCGCTGCTGGTACACCAACGCTTTACCCATCGCAATGGCAGTGCGGGGCTTATCGAGGATCGAAGCAACTAGCTTTTCGACCTCGGCATCCAGTGCCTCGGCAGGCACAACCCGGTTAAGCAGGCCCTGCCGCAATGCGGTGGCAGCGTCGATAAAATCGCCCGTGAGGAGCATTTCCATCGCCTGCTTGATGGGCACGTTGCGCACCAAAGGCACGCTGGGTGTGGCGCAGAACAGGCCGTAATGGATGCCACTGGTGGCAAAGGTGGCCTGCGGCACGGCCACCGCCAAGTCGCACTGGGCCACCAACTGGCAGCCCGCTGCGGTGGCCATACCCTGCACTTTGGCAATGACTGGCACAGGCAAGCGCTGGATGGATAGCATCACCTTGCTGCACTGGGCAAACAGGGTTTGGTACCAAGCCAGCTCAGGGTGGGCAGCCATGTCTTTGAGGTTGTGCCCAGCACAAAAAGCCTTGCCAGTAGCGGCCAGCACCACCACCCGAACACCGTCGTCGCGGGCAATGGCGTCAAGAGCTTGCTGCAAGGCAGCCAGCATGTCAGCGCCTAGGGCGTTGAAGCGTGCCGGATCATTGAGGGTGAGGGTGACGACGCCACGGGCGTCGTGCTCTACCTGCAACACCGTGGGGATAGAGTGGGTGGCGCTCATAGGCATTACAGGTCAGCCAGCACGCGCAAATGGGCCTCAACGCTGCGCGCCAAGGCACTGGGCACATAGCCACCTTCAAGGCAAGACACGATACGGCCTTGAGAGAAGCGGCGTGCAATGTCTTTGATGCGCAGAGTGATCCACGTGTAATCTTGCTCCACCAAACCCAACTGGCCCATGTCGTCTTCGCGGTGGGCATCAAAACCGGCGCTGATAAAGATCATTTCGGGCTGGAAAGCCTCTAAGCGAGGAATCCATGTGGTCTCGATCATCTCGCGGATGTCCATGCTTTTGGTGTAAGCGGCCACCGGCACGTTGAGCATGTTGGCTGCGGGGTTCTGATCGCCGTTGTACGGAAAGAACGGGTGCTGGAAGAAGCTGACCATGAGCGCACGCTCATCGCCCGCGAGGATGTCTTCGGTGCCGTTGCCGTGGTGGACGTCAAAATCAATCACCGCCACGCGCTTGAGGTGGTAGCGATCCAAAGCGTATTTGGCAGCAATAGCCACGTTGTTGAAAAAACAAAAACCCATCGCTTTGTCGCGGCAGGCGTGGTGGCCGGGCGGACGCGTAGCACAGAAAGCGTTTTCGAGTTCACCCGCCATCACGGCGTCGGTGGCGGCCAATGCGGCCCCAGCCGAGCGCAAAGCAGCTTTCCACGTGTGGACGTTGATGGATGTGTCTGGATCGACTTGGGTGTGGGTGGGGCCACCAGCCTCCACTTCTTCACGCAGCCAATCAGTGAGGCCACGGATGGATGCGATGTGCAAGCGCCCGTGGGCCAGTTCGATATCGGTCAGGGCTGCCTCAGGGGCATCGTAGCGCTCTAGCGCATCGCCCACGCCCGTCACCAGCAAGCGGTCTTCAATGGCATCTAAACGCTCAGGGCATTCTGGATGACCAGGGCCCATTTCGTGTTTCCAGCAATCGCGGTGGGTGTAATAACCTGTCTTTCCCATAGGGTGTCTCCGTCGGTCGTTTTTTCGGATAACGTTGCGCCATGCATGCACAGCAAAAAATTAACTCGCTTTTGGATCAGCTTAACACGGTGATCGTCGGTAAAGCCGCTCGCGTACAGGACTGTGTGGCCTGTTTGCTGGCGGGCGGGCATCTGCTGATCGAAGATGTGCCCGGTGTAGGCAAGACCACCTTGTCCCATGCCTTGGCGCACACCTTTGGTTTACAGTTTGCCCGAGTGCAGTTTACTGCCGACCTGATGCCCAGCGACCTGATTGGTGTCTCGGTATACGAACGGGGCCAAGAGAGCTTTGTTTTTCACCCCGGCCCGGTGTTTACCCAAGTGCTGCTGGCCGATGAGATCAACCGAGCCAGCCCCAAAACCCAAAGCGCGCTGCTAGAGGCGATGGAAGAAAAACAGGTGTCTGTGGAAGGCGAGACCCGCCCGCTGCCCCAGCCTTTTTTTGTGATTGCGACACAAAACCCGCAAGACCAGTTGGGCACCTATGCACTGCCCGAATCGCAGTTAGACCGCTTTTTGATGCGCATTTCTCTCGGCTATCCAGACCGGCAATCGGAGCGCCTGCTGCTGGCAGGCAGCGACCGGCGCACGCTAGCCACCAGCGCTGCGCCAGTGCTATCAGGGGCCGAGTTGGCAGAGTTGCAACAGCAAGTGCTGGCTGTCCATGCTGCCGATCCGCTGCTCGATTATGTGCAAGACCTGATTGCTGCCACACGCTCCGGGCGCTGGTTTGTACAAGGGCTCTCACCACGGGCGGGCATTGCGCTGGTGCGCGCGGCCAAGGCGCAAGCGCTGATCAGTGGGCGCGACTATGTGGCCCCCGACGATGTGCAGGCCATCATTGCGCAAACCATTGCCCACCGTTTAGTGCCTGTGGGCAATGCCGGACGCGGTGCCGTAGAGCAGGTGCGCGCCATGGTCGATAGCGTGCCGCTGCCCTGAACATGGCTATCTTGCCTGAGGCCCTGAACCCGCTGGCAGCAATGCGGCGGCGACTGGCACGCTGGTGGCAAGCGCGCCTGCCACTGACCGACACTTGGACGCTGACACAGCGCAATGTCTATATTTTGCCCACCGGGCCGGGTTGGATGCTGGCGTTAACACTGCTGGTACTGCTGGTAGCGTCGATCAATTACCAGCTCAATCTGGGCTATGTGCTGACTTTTTTGCTCGCGGGCAGTGCGGTGGTGGGAATGCACATCTGCCACGGCACTTTGCGTGGCCTGACCTTGCACCTGCAAGCACCAGAGCCGCATTTTTTGGGCCAGAGTGCAGTGCTGGATGTGCAACTGAGCAGCGAACGGCGTACACCGCGTTTTGGCATTGCGCTAGCCGTGCATGGTAGCAGCCAATGGGCTTGGACAGATGTGCCAGCACAAGGCTCGGCCAAGGTACAAATTGCCTTTGCCCCCAGCCACCGGGGGCTACACCCCATACCCATGCTCACAGCAGAAACGCGCTTTCCGCTGGGCACGTTCCGAGTCTGGACGCTGTGGCGTCCAGCGGCGCAGGTGTTGGTGTATCCCGCACCCGAAGCACCAGCACCGCCCTTGCCCGCAGGCGAACCCCACGCCAGTGGCACTGGCAGCACGCACAGCCAAGGCATGGGCGATTTTGAAGGGGTGCGGGCTTACCGCCGGGGTGACCCTTTACAACTGGTGGTGTGGAAAAAAGCAGCGCAGGCACTGGCCAGCGGCAGCGATGCGCTGGTCAGCCGCGACAGCCTGCAAATGCAGCGCCATGAGCTGTGGCTGGCCCCAGAACGCACCGGTCTGGCTGACCCCGAAGCCCGGCTCTCGCGCCTGACGGCCTGGGTGCTCCAAGCCGACCGCTTAGGGCTGGACTACGGCTTGCGCCTGCCGGGCCTAGAAATTGCCCCCGGCAGTGGTGCCGGGCAGCGCCAGCGCTGCCTGCAAGCACTGGCGCTGTGCTAACTGGCCGCCCCCTTTTTGCTGCAACGCCTATGTCCGCCACCTCTGCACGACCAGAACCTTCTAGCAACCTGCGCCAAACGCTAGCCACATTGCCCCGCGACACCCGCGACACACTGTTTTTGTTGGGCGTGATTGCTTGGGTGATTGCACCGCAGGTAGCCCACCTGCCTTGGTGGAGCAGCTCCTTGGCAGCAGCCTTGTTGCTGTGGCGCGGCATTTTGTCTTGGCGTGGGCAGGCATTGCCCAGCCGCTGGCTGCTGCTGGGGGTGCTGGCCGTGGCCGTAGGGGCCACACTGGCTACCTACCGCACTATTTTGGGGCGCGATGCAGGCGTGGCTTTGATTGTGCTGCTACTGGCCCTCAAAACCCTAGAGCTGCGCGCCCGGCGCGATGCGCTGGTGGTGTTCTTTCTGGGCTTTTTTACTATGCTCAGCAATTTCTTTTTCTCGCAGTCCCTGCTGACTGCCATAGCCATGCTGGTGGCCCTGATGGGGCTACTCACCGCCTTAGTCAATGCCCACATGCCCGTGGGCCGCCCACCCCTGCTGCTGCCCCTGTGCACTGCGGGCATGATGGCCGCATTGGGAGCGCCGATCATGCTGGCGCTGTTTATGTTTTTTCCACGCATGGCACCGCTGTGGGGCCTGCCCAGCGACGCCCTGACCGGGCGCAGCGGCCTGTCGGGAACGATGGAAGTGGGCAATGTAGCCAAGCTAGCCCTAGACGATAGCGTGGTGATGCGTATTCGCTTTGATACACCCGACCATGCAGCGCCACCAGCCTCACAGTTGTATTTTCGTGGCCCGGTGCTGTCAGAATTTGATGGGCGGCAATGGCGCGAGCCCACGCCGCGCCAAGACCCGTGGCTAGGGCAGTGGAGCCTGCCGCCACAGTTGCGTGTGCAAGGTGAACCCCTACGCTACACCGTGACCCTAGAGCCACACCAGCGGCCTTGGCTCATGGTGCTAGAAGCAGCCACCGAAAAACCAGCCTTGAACGGGTTCAACCTCTTCATGACCCCGGACTTGCAATGGCTGAGTACGCGCCCGATCACAGACGTGGTGCGCTACAGCGCCGAGAGCTACCCTGATTTTCGGCACGGCCCCACCCGCATGAGCGATGCTTTGCGTGAATTGGCCCTGTTGCCTGCCAACTCCAACCCGCGCACGGTAGCACTGGCGCAAACGTTGCGCGCCGACCCAGCCGTTGCCCAAGGCGGCACACCAGCCTTGGTAGATGCCGTACTGCACAGTTTGCGCACGGGCGGCTACGAATACACCTTGGAACCGGGCCTGTACGGCCCAGACAGCGCCGATGAATTCTGGTTTGACCGCAAAGCCGGATTTTGCGAGCACATTGCTTCGTCTTTTGTCATTGTGTTGCGGGCAGCGGGCGTACCAGCGCGCATCGTGACCGGCTACCAAGGCGGCGAATTCAACAGCGTCGATGGCTATTGGACAGTGCGCCAAAGTGATGCCCATGCTTGGGCCGAAGTGTGGATGCAAGAGCGCGGCTGGGTGCGTATCGATCCTACCGGAGCGGTAGCACCGGGGCGGGTGGGCCAATTTCAACGGCTGGTGGCCCCGCAAGGAGTCTTCGGGCAAGCGATGGGATCGGTCATTAGCCCCGGCATGGTGCAGCACCTGCGCGCCGTGTGGGAAGCTGCCAACAACCACTGGAACCAGTGGGTACTCAACTACACGCAAAGCCGCCAGCTCGATCTACTCAAGACGCTGGGCTTTATCGCCCCCAGTTGGCAAGATTTGGTACGGGTACTGGGCGGGCTGCTGGGGCTGGCAGCGCTACTGGGGGCCGCTTGGACGCTCTGGGAACGCCAACAGCACAACCCTTGGCTGCGCCTGCTGGCACGCACGCGCCAACGCCTAGCCCAAGCCGGGCTGATCGTACCCGACAGCGCCCCACCACGTACCATCGCCACACAGGTGCAAGCCCAATTTGGTGATGATGCCCAAGCCCTGTGCGCTTGGCTGCTGGAGTTAGAACAGTTGCGCTATGCCCCACCGCCAGCAGCTCCCCGGCAACTACGGGACTTGCAGCGGCGCTGGCACCGCTTGCCTTGGCCTGCAACGCGCCCTTCCTAAAAAATGTGCAGAAAGTATGATCGTCTGATGCTTCCCCGTCTCTCCCACCTTGTGGTGCTGCTCGCTGCCAGTACCTTGTCTGCTGGCGCATGGGCGCACAAAGCCCCTCGCCCCACCAGCACGGCACAGGGCAGCAGTGCCTATGCCCGCCATGCTGGGGCCATGCAGTTTGCCCAAGACGTGGCCGAGCGCCACCAGCTAGACCCCGACTGGGTGCGCCAGACCATCGGGCAGGCGCGGTTTTTGCCCCAAGTGCCGCCCTTGATGCTGCCTGCCAACCAAAGCGGGGCCAAAAACTGGCAGCTCTACCGTAGCCGTTTTGTGGAGCCAGTGCGCATCCGCGCTGGGGTGCGTTTTTGGCAAAAATACCAGTCTACCCTCGCCAAGGCCGAGCAGCGCTACGGCGTGCCTGCCGAGATCATCGTCGGCATCATTGGGGTGGAAACCATTTATGGCCAGCAGATGGGCAACTTTCGGGTGCTGGACGCTTTGGCTACGCTGACCTTTGATTTTCCGGCAGCGCACCCGCGCGCGCAGGCGCGGCAAACGTATTTTCAGGGCGAGCTAGAACAGTTTTTGCTGTTGGCACAACACAACGGCATGAACCCCTTGCTGCCACGCGGCAGCTACGCTGGAGCGATGGGTCTGGGGCAATTTATGCCGTCCAGCTGGGCGCGTTATGCCGTAGATGGCAATGGCGATGGACAGATTGATCTGTTTGGCAATGCGCAAGATGCCATCCACTCGGTAGCCAATTACTTTGTAGCGCATGGCTGGCAGCCGGGCATGGCTACCCATTACAGCGTGGAGTTAGACCCTAGCAGCGCCGATCTACCCACGCTACTGGCCCCAGATATTCGCCCCAGCTTTAGCGCCAGCCAAATGGCCGACTATGGGGCGATGCTAGAGCCAGAGGGCCAAGCACATGCTGGCCCTCTGGCGCTGATTGAGCTGAAAAATGGCCCCCAGCCATCGAGCTATGTGGCGGGCACCGCCAACTTTTATGCCATTACCCGCTACAACTGGTCTAGCCACTATGCAATGGCCGTGATTGAGTTGGGACAGGCCATTGCACAGGCGCGTGGCCGCAGCGCAACGCCTTGAGTTCCCCGTTAAATCACTGATCTTCCTCGCGGGCTGCCGTTTGCGCTGGGGCTGCGGCGGCTTGCAACCAGCCATTGGCCTGCTCTACAGTAGCAACGCGGTCTTGCCCGGCCAGTGATTGCAGGCGCAATTGCGACACCAAATACAGGTAGCGTGCTTGAGCCAGATCGCGCAAGGCCACCGTTTTTTGCTGTTCGGCATTGAGCACATCAATGGTGGTGCGCACACCGGCCTCAAAGGAGCGGCGGTTCGACTGCACGGCCTGCTCTGCCGAGCGCACGGCTTGCTCCAGCGCTTGGATACGCAACACCCCTTCGGTCATGCCACGAAACTCGCGGTGTACGCGTACACCCAAATCGCGGCGGGTGGCCTCTAACATCTCTTGCGCCCGCTCTTGTGCGGCCAAGGCTTGGCGCACGGTAGAGTTGACTTGTCCGCCCGCATACAGCGGAATGGACAATTGCAAGCCAATGCTTTTGTTGTCGTAGCGGGTGTTGACGCTGGTGACGTTGTCGCTGTTCGTGCGTGACCATTGCGCCACGGCATCCAGCGTGGGCAAGTGGCCTGCGCGGGCTTTGTCCACCTCTAGCCGTGCGGCATCTACCTGAGCGCGCAAAGAGCGCAGCTCAGGGCTGTTGTTTTCAGCCTGTTCGATCCAAGCATCTACAGCCGCTGGTACTGGCGCGCTGGCCTGAAAACGGGCCACCTCCAGCCGTGCCAGTTCGCTCATGGGTTGGCCGGTCAATACTTGAATGCGGTGGCGGGTGAACTCCATGTTCTGCCGGGCCTCCAGTTCTTGCGCCACCGTCATGTCAAGGCGGGCTTGGGCCTCGTCAATGTCAGTGCGGGTGCCGGTGCCAGCGGCAAAGCCTTTGCGCGCAGCATCGAGTTGCGTACCGTAGGTGGTTTTTTGCGCCAAGATCAGCGCCAGCTGGTCTTGCGTGAGCAAGGCGTCGAAATAGGCTTCGCCCACGCGCACCACCAAACTTTGCTCATCGCGCTCTAGGGAGGCATCGGCATCGTCCACCTGGGCCTGCGCTTGGCGCACTTGGGCCTTTTGGTAGGGGCGGTACAGGGGCTGGCGCACCGACAGCGACTGGTTGCTAGAGTAGTAATGCGTCTGGCTCGTGACCGGGCCCAACAAACCACGGCCGGTAGTGGTCAGGTCGTTGTAGTTGCGGCCCATGCTCACGCCCACATTGGGCAACAATTGCGCCTTAGCTTGGGGCAGGCGCTCGCGGGTAGCCTCGGCCCCAGCGCGTGAGGCACGTATCTGCGCATCATTGGCCTGTGCTGCCTCGTAGGCTTGGCGCAAATCCATGCTCCAGCCCGCTTGCGGAAAGGCAGCAAAAATCCCTGCCGCCAAGGCACTCAGGGCCAGCAGGCGCGGCACGCCTTGGGGCCGTGCGATGGAATCAATAAAAGATGATGACATGATGGCTTATTCCTCTTTCATCGCCGCAGACAAACGCTTGGTCAGCGGGTGCAGCAGGTAGGTCAACATAGAACGCTCACCGGTCTTGAACACCACTTCGACCGGCATGCCCGGTTGCAGTTGACGCTTGCCCAACGCCTTCATGCCCTCAGGCGTCACTTGCACCCGCGCTAGGTAGTAGCTCATGTTGGTTTGCGGCTCGGTGAGCAAATCGCCCGACACCGACACCACTTGTCCATCCACCACCAATTGCGGTGAATGGGCAAAGGATGAAAAACGCACATCCACTGGCAGGCCCGCCTTAACGCGGTCAATCAGGTGCGGGGCCACGTGAGCTTCGAGCAACAGGGGTTCTTTTTCAGGCACGATGTCCATCAATTTTTGCCCCGGCTGCACCACCCCACCCACGGTTTGCACGGCCAAACTGACCACCTGACCCGCCGCTGGGGCCTTGATTTCCGTGCGGCCCAAATCGTCAGTGACAGCCTTGAACTTTTGTTCTTCGACCAGCACATCGCGGCCCACATCAGCCAATTGGGTTTCTACCTCGCGGCGGTGGTCTTGCTGGCGCGAGATGGCACGCTGGCGCAACTCGCCAATGGCGCGCTGGGCGCGCACGGTGTTGCCTTGCAAATCGGCAATCGAGGAGCCCGACTCGGCCACCATGCGTTCCAATTCGCGCTGGCGGTTGCGGGGGGCGTAGCCCTCGCTGACCAAACCGCGCAACTGGCCCAACTCTTCATTAAGCAGCGCTTGCTGGCTCTTGCGGTTAATCAAAATGCTGGAATAACCTTGCAGCAGCCCCTCTTGGCCTTGGATGCTCTCCTCGATGGATTGCAAATCAGAGCGCAACAGGTTGCGCCGGGTCTGAAACAGCTGCTCTTGGTTGAGCATTTGCTGGCGAATGAGCGGATCACTGCTGGCCTGCTCTAAGTCGGGGTGAAAGCGGATATTGGCCCGACCTGCCTGCTCGGCCTCTAGCCGCCCCTGCATGGCACGCAAGCCCAAATAACGCTGACGCACCCCTTCGAAGTTGGAGCGGGCTACAGCCCCATCCAAACGGATGAGCAACTGACCCGCCGTAACCACATCGCCTTCACGCACCAGCACGTCTTTTACGATGCCGCCGCTCAAGTGCTGCACGGCTTTGCGTTTGGTGTCGATGGCCACGATGCCCTGACCTGGAACGCCCTCATCCAAGGGAGCCAGACCCGCCCAGAGCAAAAAGCCACCAAAGCCAATGCCCAAGGCCCACAGACCCATGCGCCCAATGAGCCGGGCGTCTGCAGGTGCCGGGGCAGCCATGCCAGCCATAGCCGCCGAAACATTCGGGGCGCTGTTAGAAGAACTCAAAATTGGTTTACCCATGTCAAAACTCGACCGTGTTTGGAATCACAAAAAAAGAGGATGTTGGAGGCGCTGGTGCTCAAGCGGGCTGTACGGCTACTGCCGTGCCCGGTGGGGACGCAGCGGCGGCGCTGGTGGCACGCATAGCGGCCAGCACCTGATCGCGCGGGCCATCGGCTTGCACTTGCCCATCACGCAAAATCAGCAGGCGGTCGGCCACGGCCAAAATGCCCGGACGGTGCGTAACGAGCAACACCGTGCGCCCGGCCTCTTTGAGGCCCTGCACCGTGCGCACCAAGGCGGCTTCGCCCACATCGTCCAGATTGGCGTTGGGCTCATCGAGCACCACCAGCACCGGATCACCATAAATAGCCCGCGCCAAACCAATGCGCTGGCGCTGGCCGCCTGAGAGCAGGCCACCGGCCTCACCAATCGGGGTGTCGTAGCCTTTAGGAAAGCGCAAAATCATGTCGTGCAAACCGGCACTACGGGCGGCGGCAATCACCTTGTCAGAGTCCACCTTGCCAAAGCGGGCGATGTTTTCAGCAATAGAGCCTTCAAACAGTTCGATGTCTTGCGGCAGGTAGCCCAGATAAGGGCCTAGCTCGGTACGATCCCAGCTCTCAATGGGCAAGCCATCGAGCAGCACCTCGCCCGAAACATCAGGCCAAATGCCTACCATCGTGCGTGCCAAGGTAGATTTGCCCGAGCCCGATGGCCCCAACACCACCGTCACGGTGCCTGCGGCCACTGTCGTGCTCACGCCCTTGAGAATTGGGGTTTTGCGCCCTGGGGCACTAGCTACGACCTTGCGCAGGGTCAATGCGCCTTTAGGGGCGACCCGCGACAGGGCGGCATCGCGTTCAGGATAGTCACGCAGCAAGGTTTCGAGGCGGTCAAAGGCCGAGCGGGCGGCAATAAAGGCGCGCCAAGTGCCCACCATCATATCGATGGGGGCCAAAGCGCGGGTCATAAGCACGTTGGCGGCAATCATGGCCCCCGGAGATATCTGACCATCAATCACCAACAAAGCGCCAGCACCCAAAGACAGCGATTGCTGCGCATAGCGGATGAATTTGCTCCACGCCGTAATGCGGTGCGTGAGCGACTGTGCATGGGACTGCAAAGCCAGCGCCTTTTGGTGGCGATCGGCCCAATGCGGGTGCAGGTTGTGTACCATGCCCATCGATTCGAGCACCTCAGCATTGCGCAGCTTGCTTTGCAAATACGCACTACTCTCCGAGGTGGCCTTAGCCGCCTCTTCAGACGGTTCCACCATGCGGCGATGGCCAAACCAAGCCAGTGCCATCTGCACCAGCGCAAAACCGATCGACAGCCAACCCAACATCGGATGCAGGAAGAACAGGACGGCAATGTAGATCGGTGCCCAAGGCGCATCAAAGAAGGCAAAAATGCCATTGCCAGTAATAAACTGGCGAATCTGGATCAGATCATTGAAGGCGCGCGCCGGGCCACTGCTGGACTGGCCCAAATACGACTCAAAGCTGGCATTAAACACTCTGGTGCCCAGTGCGGTGTCCAATTGCACACCGGTACGCACCAACAAGCGCGAGCGCATCCACTCGGCAAAGGCCATGATGCCAAACAAAAACAGCGTGATGAGGGACATGGCCAGCAGCGTGAGTTCGCTCTGACTGACCATCACCCGGTCATACACTTGCAGCATGTACAGCGTGGGCGAGAGCATGAGCACATTGGCCACCATGCTAAAAATGCCCACGGTGATGAACTCGCGGCGAAAACTCCACAGCACCTGCGTCAGTTCGCTGCGCTGGAAAAAAGAAGGCTTGCTCATAAGATAGTTTCCATTGCCGTTGCTCAGGCCACCGTGGTCACAGCAGTGGCTGGGCGCTGTGGGGGCTGTGCTTGCTGCTGGGCGGCTTTTTGCAGCGCTGCCAGCACGTCGTCACGCGGGCCAAAAGCCTGCACTTGGCCATCGCGCAGCACCATCATCTTGTCGGCCACCGCCAGCACGCTGGTGCGGTGCGTCATCACGACAAAGGTGGTGCCACGGGCTTTCAGGCTGGCAATGGCACGCGCTAGTGCAGCATCGCCCTCTTCGTCCAAACTGGAGTTGGGTTCATCCAACACCACAAACACCGGATCGCCATAAATGGCCCGTGCCAAACCCACGCGTTGGCGTTGGCCGCCCGAAAGCATGGCACCGTCGCGCCCTACTGGGCTGTCATAGCCCTGTGGCAGGGCCAAAATAAATTCATGCAGGCCCACGGCACGGGCGGCGGCCTCGACTTTGGCACGGTCTACTTTGCCAAAACGGGCGATGTTTTCGGCCAAAGAGCCATCAAACAGTTCAATGCCTTGGGGCAGATAGCCGACATGGGGGCCGAGCTCGGCCTTGTCCCACGCAAAAACATCCACACCATCCAAACGCACCTTGCCCATTGCGGCAGGCCACAGCCCCACCAGCAGACGCGCCAGCGTGGTTTTGCCAGAGGCCGAAGGGCCAACTACTGCCAGCACCTCACCGGGGGCCAAGGCAAAGGCCACCCCTTTCAGGATGCTGGCATTGCCCGCACCGGGAGCACCAGCCATGAGCTGCTCGACTTGCAACAAGCCGCGCGGGGCAGGCAAAGCCATGTTGTCACGTTGTGGCGGCACGGCTGCCAGCAACTGGTCTAGCCGCTCCCAAGCTGCGCGCACATTGACCACGCCTTGCCACTGCGTCACGATTTGCACCAGCGGTGCCAGCACGCGCCCACCCAGCACGGAACCAATAATCATCATGGCACTGCCACCATTGAGGCCGTTGTGTAGCAACAGCCAGCAGCCCAAACCGAGCATCATGGAGCTGAGGATGTTTTGCAGCAGTTTGGACATGGCTTGGTAGCCACCCGCGCTTTCAGACGCTTTGGCCTGCAAGTTCAGGAACTCGCGCTGCTTGTTCATCCAACGGGCATGGATGTCGCGCAACATCCCCATCGACTCAATCACCTGCGCATTGCGCAAAGAGCCATCAGCATATTGCTGCGCAGCCACCGCGCTGCGGTTGGCAGCCATCAAGGGGGGCTTGGTGCTGCGCTCATTGAGCCAGCCCACCAAAGTCAAGATGATGGAGAACGCCACCGACGTCCAACCCAGCACAGGACTAATCAGGAACAGTAGCACCAGAAAAACGATAGACACCGGCGCTTCCATCATCGCCAGCAGGGCTGGGGAGTAAAGAAACTCGCGCAGTTGCTTGAAATCGTTGAAGGGTTGCTGCGTGCCACCGGGCAAGCGCTTGAGATTGGCCTCAAACACGGCGCGAAAGATACGCCCAGACAAGCGCTGGTCTAGCTCGACGCTGGCAGCACGCAGCATCTCAGCGCGCGCCCACTCTAGCACCTCCATCATCACATAGACGCCCAGAATCAATAGCGTGAGCATCCATAGTGTCATATGGCTGCGGCTGTTGACGACGCGGTCATAGACTTCAAGCATATAGCCCGATGGGGCCAGCACCAGCAGGCTCGACAGCAGGCTAAACCAGCCAGCGCGGACAAAGTAGGGGCGCAAATCGGCCAAGGCCGCGCGCAATTCAGACGGGGGTTTATTGGGGTTCATACCGCTTCTTCAACCATCACATATTCAGGAATTTCTGCATCCACGGCAGCAGGGGCTGCACTGGAGGCGACAGGTTCTTCAGGATCGACCAGCACAAAAGACAACTCATAAATACCATCGGCACGGCGCGCCAACACGATCTCGCGCAACTTGCTGGCATGAAAGGCGGTTTCGTCTTCTGGGCGCAGCACCAACTGAAAACGCATCCGACCATCCAAGGTAAACATCGACAACTGCCCAGCCTTGAGGCTCAAGGTATGGCGGTCAAAGTACACCGGGCAGGTATCGGCAAAGCGCAGCAGCGGCAAGGGCTTATCGCCCAAGCGGGCCAGATGGAATGGGCTGTTGGGGTGCTGAAACACCAACCGACAACTGCGCGAGACCGAATAGATCGCATTGCACACCATCTGCGAGCCCATTTCTGGGAAGCGCTCACGCAATTGCCGATAAGCCAAGTGGTGCAGGGCGACCCGGTTCCAGATGCGCGTTTGCTGCACCAACGGTGCCAGCGCATTGCACACCTGTGCAAAGCCTTGCTGCAAGGCTTGCAGGCGCTGCACCTGTTCGGGGGCGGCGTTGAGCGGAATGCGCAAAGTAGAGTTCATATAGGAAGCGGAGTATACCGGCTTCTTATATGAATTTCATATAGGAGTTTTGTAAAGCTGTGGATACAGCGGACGGTTGTACCCAGAAACTGTGGATAACTCTGTGGGAAACTGCCCAGAGCACCCCGCAAACCCGCGCCAATACTGGCTTGCTACACTTTGCCTAAAAAAAAGGCAGTCGCCTGTCACTGCCGTTTTTTTATAGGGAAGCTATAATCTCGACCCCCCAGCCTTACCACACTGGCGGGGCCTTGGCGGGTTTTTAAGCTACTGGGGTCGCATTAAAGTGGCCACTGAGCAGTTCCGGCAGGCGCTCAATGCCCATACGAAAACCACAGGCTTGGGCATGGCCGCCGCCGCCCATGCTTTCGGCCAAAGGGATGCAGTCAAAGGCACTGCGCGAGCGCAGGCCCGCCTTGACACCCTTGGCACCGGCACTCCACATCAGGGCAAAGGTGCCCGACTGCTTGGCCAAAATATCACCCACCAAGCTGTGGAACATGCCGGGGGCATTGACCATTAGCCCACTGATGCCGTTAAACACCAGCGGCTGGGCGTTTTCGGCCAAATCGGCGCACAGCTTGCGATATTTTTCATCCATTGCTGCGCCACGGGCGATAAATGCAGCTTTTTCTTGTGGCCCCCAAGACAGCAGTTTTTCCCAGTGGGCAAACTCTTGCGGCTCCATGTCCAGCGCCGACAAAAAGGCCGAACTTTCTGGAAACTCCCATTTCCAGATGTCGCGGTCTTCGATGTAGCGCAGCAAATCGGGCATCGGCTTGTCGGGGTGAAAAAACTCCCAAGCCAAGTGGGCACCCGATTTTTGCATGTCAAAGTGAACCACTCCGCAGCGGCAGGCAAAGCCGGTGAGCTTTTCGGCAGCGCTTTTATGGTGGTCGAGCATCACCAACTTGGCAGCTTGCTCCTCAATGCTGCGCATGATGTCCACGCTAAAAGAGAAGTCGAGGATATAGACGGCCCGGCCTGCCACGGGGGGTAGATCGGCCAGGCTTTGCACGTCGCCGTGGTCTAAGCCCACCAGCTCGGCGCGCTCGCCGTAATAGAGCCAAGCGGCCAATGCCGCACCAAAGCCATCGGGGCAGTGGCGGCCATGGTAGAGGATCAAGGGGCGGGGGTCATCCAGAGCGGGGGCCACCAGCAGTTGCAGAGGAAGAATGGTTCTCATGGTGCGCCATTGTCGCTCCCTGCGCCACCGCAGGCACAGCAATTTTGAGCAGGCTGCCGCAGTGCTGGCAATACTGCGCATGCAGGCTGTGATCGCGGCTGCCACAGCCGGGGCAGGGCTGCTGCAAGGTGGGCTGCTCGTGTACGCGCCGCTGCCAGCTCATCTCTGCGGTAACAATGCCGGTGGGCACGGCCAGCGTGCCCCAACCCAGCAGCATCATCAGCGAGGCAATCAAACGCCCCAAGTCAGTTTTGGGGGTGATGTCTCCAAACCCCACCGTGGTCATGGTAGTGATGGCCCAATACACGGCGGTAGGGATATTGGTAAACCCGTTTTCAGGGCCTTCCACCACATACATCAGCGTGCCCATAACCAGCACAATCATCAGCACCACGGACAAAAACACCATGATCTTGCGCCAACTGGCCGCCAGCGCCCCGCCCAAGGCTTGGTATTCCGTGACAAAAGCGGTGAGCTTGAAAATACGAAACACGCGCAGCAGGCGCAGCACACGTACATCAATCAGCACATGCAGCCCCGGCACAAACAGGGCCAGATAGGTAGGCAACACCGATAGCAGATCAATGAGGCCAAAAAAACTGCGGGCATAGCGCCACGGGCGACGCACACAGAGCAGGCGGGCCAGATACTCCAGCGTAAAAATGATGGTAAACACCAGCTCGGCCACTGCCAACCACCGGTGCAGCCAGTCGGGCAGGGTCTCCACGCTTTCGATCATCACCACCAACACGCTGGTGACAATCAGAACGATCAGGAGCTTGTCAAACCACAACCCGGCGGGTGTGTCAGAGCGAAACACCACTGTGTACAGACGCAAGCGCCAGCCCGCTGCGGGCGCACCAAAATGGTCAGGATGGGATTCGGGGGCTGGCAGCGCAGCGCCAGCCCCAGCAGAAGGTAAAGGAGCAACAGACATAGCCACCGAAGATACCGCGTCCTTACCCAACGCAGAGCGCACTTTGCGCATACCATCGCTGCCTCTGGTTCCATTCCGAGACCATCACGGAGAAACACATGGCTAAAGGTCAGACACACAACAACAAAATGGCAAAAAAGCCTAAAAAAGATACTTCGCTGCCCAAGGCACCTTCGGGCTCTGACCGGCCTATGCCGCCAGTGACCACGGTGGTGCCACGCGGCAAGCTCAAGGACAAATAAGCTCTTAGGCTTGCGCGTACATCAAACCGCTTCAGGGGCCTTGCGCCCCTTTTTTTTGCTAGCGCGGGCCTGCTTTTTGGCCTCGCGCTCGGCATCTTGCACAGCAGCAGCAGCGCGCCAATCCTCAAACTCTGATGGCGTCTCTAGCGTGATACGGCCCAACACAGCGGTGCGAAAATCGGTGAGCACGATTTCTGCCGCCTTTTGCACATTGACGCGCCCGCCCGCCATCATGGCACCACGCTTGCGGCCAATGGCTTCGAGCAACTCATCATCGCGCAAAGCAGCCACGGCTCCGGCAGGCAGGGCCAGTTTGTAGCGGGCCTCCAACTGTGGCGCATAGCGTGCCTGCAAGCGCCGCAGCAATTCCAGCACCACCAGCTCTTCGTCATAGGCATTGCGCCCTACGGCACCGCTGGCGGCCAAGTTGTAGCCCGTTTCGGGCACGCTGATGCGCGGCCAGAGCATACCGGGGGTGTCCCAGAGGTAAAAATCATCGGCCAGCGTGATGCGCTGCTCTAATTTGGTGATACCGGCCTCATCACCCGTTTTGGCTTGGCGCTTGTTACTCAGGGTGTTAATGAGGGTGGATTTACCCACATTGGGCACGCCGCAGATAAGTACGCGCATGGGTTTAGCCATGCCGCCCCGGTTTGGGGCCAGACGGTGGCAACCGTCAATCAACTTGCGCGCTGGGGCTGGATCGGAGGCATCCAGCGGCACAGCGGCGGTATCGTTTTGGGCGTTGTACCAATCTAACCATAGCGCCATGCGTTCGGGGTCGGCCACGTCTTGCTTATTGAGCACCTTGAGCGTGGGCTTGTGGCCGGTCAGTTCCGCCAGCAGCGGGTTGGCACTGGAGCCTGGCAAGCGGGCATCAAGCACCTCAATCACCACATCGATATCTTTAATGCGTTCAGCGATGGCCTTGCGCGTCAAGTGCATGTGACCGGGAAACCATTGGATAGACATAAACGGCGTTCTTTCTAGGAAATTTTTTTGGTGCAATACAAGGGGTGATTGTCTGAGCTAGCGCCTTCAAGGTGCCGCCGACCACAAACCGGCGGCCAGCGCCAGCCCATGCACCACGGCAGCGGCAATGCCCAGCACCAACGCTGGGCGCAGGCGTTGCGGCTGTGCGCCATAGCGCAGTAGTTGGGTCGCCCCCGCCAACGCCAGCGGTGCCGCCAACAAAGCCCATGCCGCTGCCATAGGCAGGGCCTGCACCCACACCAGGCCCAGCACCCAGCCATGCGCCAACAACACCAAGCACAGGTACAGCCAAGCAGCACCGCGCCAGCCTAAGCGCACAGCCAAAGTGCGTTTGCCCACCTGCGCATCGGCCACAGCATCTGGAAAGGCATTGCCCACCAAAATATTGGCAATCATCAGCCCATAACTGAACGCCACCAGCAGCGGCAGCAGGGCAAAATGGCCGCGCTGCACATAGTCAGTGCCCAGCACGATCAACGCCCACGCCAGCGCCACCGACAGCTCGCCCAAGCCACGGCACATCAGCGCCAGCGGTGGTGCCGAATAAGCCCAACCTAAAAAAATACCCGCTAGGCCAATACCCACCAGCCCAGCGCCACTGTGCCAAGCCAGCCACAGCCCCCCCGGCACCAGCAGCGCCAGCAGCCACAGCGCCAAACGCCGCAGGTCTTGCACCTGCACCACGCCTGCCTGCACCAAACGCGAGCCACCGGTGAACGGAAACAAACCTTGCGTATTGGCAGCATCGGCGCCATTGCGGGCATCTTCATGGTCATTGAGCACATTGGCGCCGGCATGGGCCAGCAAAGCCAGCACCAGCGTGGCTACGGCCTTGCCCACAGACAACGCTACCCCCGCCTGTGCGGCACAGGCCAAGCCTAGGCCACACCCCACCGCAGTAATCACCAAAAAACCGGGGCGCACCATGCGCAGGCACAGCACCGCGCCACGCCCATAGCGGCGCACGACAAGAGACAGTGGTCGATGAGATAAATTCATGCCGGCAATTGTCCTGCACCGTATCGTATCTACGGCCCGCGCTGTACCATGTTCTGGATAATCTCATGGCATACAGCACACCTTTTTGCTATCGCCGCCAGACATACCTATTGCCCTTGGTAAACACCCCTACCCATGACCTACCCCGACGCACCGGACTCTAGCGCTCTTTTGCGCACCGCGACACGCTGGGAACGACTGGTTCAAAGTTTGCTGGTGCCCTCGCTCATGGCCCTCATCTGCTGGCTGGCGGCAGAGGTCAATTACCTGCTGTTTCATGCGCTGGCCGAGCTATTCTCCATCGTCATTAGTGCCGTAGCGATGGTAGTGGCCACCACCTCGCTGCGCTTTACGCGCAACCATTTTGCCGTTTATGTGGCCGTCGCCATCGGCTGGTGCGGCACTGTTGACTTGGCCCATCTAGTGGCATTCAAAGGGATGCAACTGCTGCCCACCACCAGCGCCAACCCAGCCACCCAGCTCTGGCTGGCTGCGCGCGGCCTGCAAGCGCTGGCACTGCTCAGTGCGCCACTACTGCTGATGCGCCGCGTGCATGTCGTCTGGCTGCATCTGGGTTTTGGTGGCGCCGCTTTGTTGTCAATACTGGCGGTAGCCACGGGGCATTTTCCGCACGCCTACACAGACGGCCAAGGGCTGACACCGTTCAAGATTTATACCGAGTACGCCATCATCACAGCAATGGCCGTGGCGATGGGGCTGTTTTGGCACGTCCGCGCCCGCATGTCACAGCCATTGCTCATCAACCTACTGTTAGCCGTGGCCCTGATGATGGCAGCAGAATTTGCTTTTACCCGCTATGTCAGCGTGTATGCGCCCAGCAATCTGATCGGCCATGTGCTCAAGATTTTTGCCTATTGGCATGTTTATTTGGCCTTGGTACACAGTACCTTGCGCGAGCCCTTCAGTATGCTAGCGCGCACCGCCAGTACCTACGATGCCGTGCCCGACCCTACCCTGGTCATTGACCGCCACGGCCTCATCCTCCAAGCCAACCACGCCGCTGCCACGCATTGCCAACAAGCCGCAGAAGCACTGATCGACCAGTCCAGCCACCGCCTGTTCCATGATGCTAGCGTGGCTACGCAAGACTGCCCGGTCTGCCAGCACCTTGGGGGCAAACAAAGTGCCTTTGGCGTACAGCTCCATCGCCAGCAAGGCCAGCGCATCCTAGAGTGCAGCCTAACGCCCTTAGAGATTCCCGGCCATGGCTGGGGTTATGTGCAGGTGGTACGCGACATCACCGAGCACCAGCGCATGCTCATGGAGCGTGAGACTTTGGTGTTTAACTTGGGCGAGCGCGTCAAAGAGCTGCGCTGCCTGCACGCCATTGCCCAACTGGTCGAGACTCCCGGCCTGCAACTGCCCCAGCTCCTCGAAGGCGTTACCCGGCTGCTGCCAGCGGCTTTTTTGCAGCCCACACAGGTACAGGTAGCACTGACAAGCACTTGGGGCCAATTTGGCAGCCCCTTGCCACAGCCACTGCCCACGCAACCACAAGAGCGTATTTTGTGCATTCATGGGCAAGTCCAAGGCCAGTTACAGGTGTGGTACCCCACCCCACCCGACGGCACGCCGCCACCGAGGTTTCTGCCAGAAGAAGGCCCGCTACTAGACAGCGTAGTGCAGCAAGTGGCCGATTGCATTGAGCGCATCCAAGCTGCTGATAAGGTGCAACGCCTGTCTCACCTTTATGAAATCCTCAGTACCACCAACCGGGCCGTGGTGCATGCACAAAGCCGCGACGATCTACTAGAGCGACTGTACCAAGGGTTGATAACCCACGGCACCTTTCCGATGCTGTTTTTGGCGCTCTGCACACCGCACGAGAAACACCATCACTTACAGCTCGACCGCACCCACGGCATTGCGCCAGAGCTGATTCCTAGCCTCATCGACACCATCACCCAAGCCGACAGTGCCTTTCGCAACACACTGCCCAATTTGGTCGATGGAGAAGTGCAGGTCTATGATGTCCCTGAAGGGCAACCTCTCCCCACCGACCCTTGGCTAGACTTTTTGCGCCAGCAAGGCATTGAGCAACGCGCTTTGCTGCCACTGTTCTCTGATGGTCAGTTATTCGGGGTTTTTGGTTTGTATGCCAATAGCCAAAATACCTTTGAGGACGACGAGCGGCTGCTGCTCAATGAGATGGCCTCAGACCTGTCTTTTGCGCTGCACAACCTGAGCAATGCCCAACGCCTGCGCGCAGCACAAGAGCAAGCGAGCCTGTCGGAGCACCGTTTCAGTGAGTTGTTTGAAGCCTCACCGCTGCCCATGCAGATTTACAGTGTAAACACTGGCGAGCTGCACACCCTGAACAAAGCGTTCCAACAATGGCTAGGCTACAACCCACAAGATATTGCCACAGTGGCAGCATGGTTTGAATGCGCCTACCCAGACCCCCAAACACGGCAAGAACTGCGCTTGGGCTGGGAGCAAAGCCTGCAACAGGCCCGCACTGGCACCGTCGTCGAATCGCCAGAGTTGGCCCTGTGCTGCAAAGATGGCAGCCGCCGCATCGCCCGTGGCACGATGGCCTTGGTAGGAGAAGAGGCCATCGTCGCTTGGACAGATTTGACCGACATCCGCCGCAGCCAAAGCACCCTGCTGGAGAGCGAAACCCGCTTTCGTAACATGATCGAGCAAACCATCAGCGGCGTCTATGTGCGCCGGGGCGGCGACATCATTTACGTCAACCCCAGTTATTGCCAGATGATCGGCTGGTCAGCCCCAGAGCTGCTGCACAAAAACATCCTGTCCTTTACCACTACTGACCCAGACAACCTGCAACGCATCCACGCTGCTTGGGCGCGACTGGCCGCTGGCGAGCGCAATATCTCCTACAGCGTACCCATGCGCCACAAGAATGGACAACTCATAGATTTAGAGCTTAACGCCAACCAGCTCACTTGGGACGATGGCAAAGAGGCCACCATCGTCATGGCCCAAGATGTGACCGAGCGCAAGCGGGCCGAAGAACAAATTGCCGGTTATGTGCGCCAGTTAGAAGACTCCATGAAGGGCACGCTACAAGCGGTATCAAACATGGTGGAAATGCGCGACCCCTACACCGCAGGCCACGAGCGGCGCGTAGGCCTGATTGCTGGAGCCATTGCACGCGAGTTGGGCTGGGACGAGGGGCGCTGCGCCATGCTAGAGCTGGTAGGGCTGGTGCATGACATTGGCAAAATTGCCGTGCCTGCCGAAATTTTGACCAAACCCAGCCGCCTGAGCGAGCTAGAGATGGAGATCATCAAGTGCCACGCCCAAACCGGCTATGAGATTTTGAAGGATGTGCATTTTCCAATGCCAGTAGCCGAGATCATCCGTCAGCACCATGAGCGCATGGATGGCAGCGGCTACCCACAAGGGCTGCGCGGCAACGACATCATGCCCGAAGCACGGGTATTGTGCGTGGCCGATGTACTCGAATCGATGGCCGCCGACCGCCCGTACCGCCCCGCTTTGGGCTTAGACGTAGCGCTGGCCGAGATTGTCCGGGGCCGAGGCACGGTGTACGACGCCCAAGTAGCCGATGCCCTCGTGCGCTTGGTGCGCGAGCGCGGCTACACCCTGCCCGATTAAGCTGCCGGTTCAACCCAATTCGCTGGGGTCCATGTAACGCTGACGCCATGCCTCAAAAGGCAGGGTATCGGCGGCTTCTAGCGCTTTTTGTGCGGCCAGCGATTGGGCGGCCAAGGTCTCAAAATTTGCCTGTTGCGCTGCGCTCCAAGGCAGCGCCAGCACGGTATCGTGCGCTAACAGCGATTGCTGCAAGGCAAAGGCACTAAAACTATGGTCTGCCACTTGGGCCATGCTCTCGAGCACCCGTGCCGAGGGCGTTTGTTCCGGCGTCGTCAAGCGTGTGCGCGCCGCAGCCAGCGCAGCGCTGTAATCCTGCGTGCTCTGGGCAGCGTCCAGCGCCTCGGCCACCGGCACACATTCAGCCAAAATTTCAGCCGCCCAATCGCTCAAGCTGACCTGCTCGCCCATGCGCTCCAGCAGCAAGCCCGGCGTGCGCCCCTGTTCGGCGGTGCGGTGCTGGTTGCGCTTGAGCTGCTCAATCTCGTCTGGGGTGTCAGGCGGGCTGTCGGTAAGCAGGCAATGGAGCAAAAAGATATCCAGAAAACGCATCGTGGGCGCGGCAATGCCTACCGGCTCAAACGGATCGAGGTCCATCAGCCGCACTTCAACATATTCGACACCGCGCTCGCGCAAAGCATGCAGTGGGCGCTCGCCGGTGCGCCCGGTGCGCTTGGGCCGGATGGTGCCGTAAAACTCGTTCTCAATCTGTAGCAAGCTGGTGCCCAGTTGGTTGTAGTCACCCCCCGGATTGCGCACACCCACGGCCTCATAGGCAGGGTAGGGTTGGGTTAAGGCCTCGTGCAGGCTGTTGGCATAGCCCTCCAGCCCGTTGTAGCTCACCGCCAAAGATGCCTGCGCATCGCTTTGGTAGCCCAAGCGCCCCATGCGCAAAGAAGTGGCGTAGGGCAGGTACAAAGATTGCCCCGCATCGCCCAAGGCTTGTAGGCGGTGCTCACGCCCCTGCACAAAACACGGACACAAAGCAGGTGAGGCACCAAACAGATAGAGCAGCACAAAGGCATGGCGGCGGAAATTGCGAATCAGCGCAAAATAATCCTCGCTGCTCACCCCCGGCAAAGACCAGTTGTAATGCAGCCCCGAAATGGTTTGCATCCGGCGGCCATAGCGGTGGCCTAGCCCCATGCGGTACACACTTTTGGCCCGGCCCACGTTGGAGCTACCAAAGCGCGCCAGCGGAATGGTCTCATCGGTGGGCAGCCCGCACGGCATACTCGATACCCAGAGCGTCTCTCCCCCTTGGGCTTGCAAGGTGCGCAGCACAAACTGGTGTATTTGGGTCAGTTCGTCCAAACAATCTTGCACACCCAAGTGGGCACCCGTAATCAACTCAATTTGGGACTCGCTGTAGTCGGTAGTGATGTGTGGATGCGTCAGGGCGGCCCCCAACGCTAGCGGGTGCGGTGTTAAGGCCAACCCACCAGAGGGCAGCACGCGCAGGCCCTCTTTTTCGATACCCCGACGGATGCCGGTTAAACGTGCAGAAGATTGCTGGCGGAGGCGTTCTTGTAATGTGCTCATGTTCTCAGTATCCATCTAACGATGGGTAGAACTTAGCACGTCTGGGCCGCCCCGCTGCCGCCTTGGCTGAGATGCCTTACCAACCCCAGCCTTTCCGGGTTATCCCTGAGTTATCCCTCAATTCACTGGATAATTCTGTGGATAACTCTAGAAAACACCCCCAACTTCAATCTAACTGATTGATTTTTAAAGAACCCCTACAAAACGCCTATTTTTTAGGCAACGCCGCACCATGTCCCACCCCGCCACGCCCCCCGCTATTCCCTTTTTTCTGGCCCGCACCACCCCAGACGGCCAGCAATGCGACGCTTGGCCCGAACAGCCACTGCTGGTGTCGCTAGAGCAAGGCGGTATTGACTGGCCCAGCTCCTGCCGCAACGGTAGCTGCCGCAGCTGCATCGGCCTACTGGCGGAGGGCCAAGTGCGCTACGCCATTGACTGGCCCGGCCTGACCCCCGAAGAGCGCGCCAGCGGTTACGTTCTGCCGTGCGTGGCGCACCCGCTGTCGGATGTAGTGCTAGAAATGTCCGCCATCTAAACGGCCATCGCCACGCCTGCTATGCCACGCTATCGCACGCAGCGCTAGAATCTTCCCTTTTTGGGCTGGCCTGTGCAAACAGTGCTAGTCCACCGTGCGGCGGCGCCGCATCGCATGTTCTTTGGGGCGATCTTGGGGCCAACTTAGCCCCAGCGCCAGCACCAGGGGCTTGCGCTGCACTGCGCCCCAAGCTGCGGCCTACGAACGAAAGCCCCCCATGAACACCCCCCTAAGCCCCGTACCGATCTCGCCGGTGCAAGATATCGTGGCCGAAATGCGCGCTGGGCGCATGGTTATTTTGGTTGATGAAGAAGACCGCGAAAACGAAGGCGATTTGGTACTGGCGTCCGACCACGTCACGCCCGAAGCCATCAACTTTATGGCCCGCTTTGGCCGTGGCCTGATCTGCCTGACGCTCACCCGCGAGCGCTGCGAGTTCCTCAAGCTGCCCCCGATGGCGGCGCGCAATGGCACGGTCTACAGCACCGCCTTTACGGTGTCGATTGAAGCGGCTGAAGGCGTGACCACCGGCATCTCCGCTGCCGACCGTGCCCGCACTGTGCAAGTGGCCGTCGCCAAGAACAGCCAGCCCACTGATTTAGTGCAGCCGGGCCATATCTTCCCCTTGCAGGCAGTCGATGGCGGCGTACTGATGCGCGCAGGCCACACCGAAGCCGGATGCGACTTGTCGCTGATGGCCGGTTGCAGCCCCAGCGCCGTGATTTGCGAGATCATGAAAGACGATGGCACCATGGCCCGTCTTCCCGATTTGCAGCTGTTTGCCGCTGAACACGGCCTCAAAATTGGCACCATTGCTGATCTGATCGAATACCGCAGCCGCAACGAATCGCTGGTAGAAAAGGTAGGCACCCGCACCCTGCAAACCGCCTTTGGCGAGTTCACCGCCCATGCCTACCGCGACAAACCCAGCCAAGCCGTGCATCTGGCCTTGGTCAAGGGCCAGTGGGATGCCAATGATGTAGTGCCGGTGCGCGTACACGAGCCACTGTCGGTACTCGATGCGCTCGAAGTCAATCGCGCCATGCACTCGTGGGGCTTGGATACCAGCTTGGCCTACCTCGACCAACAAGGCAAGGGGGTAGCCGTGCTACTCAACTGCGGCGAAAGCGCTAGCCAACTGCTGTCCCAATTTGAAGGCACAGCGCGCTCGGCCCACGCCCCAGAACGCGGACGCATGGATTTGCGCACCTACGGCGTTGGCGCACAAATTCTGCGCGAATGCGGCGTCCACAAAATGAAACTCATGGGCCAGCCTCGGCGCTTGCCCAGCATGACCGGCTACGGCCTCGAAATCACCGGCTACATCCCCAAGGAATAAACCATGTTGAACGCAGATAAAGGTGCCGCACCCCGGCTGGACGGCAGCAAGCTGCACATTGGTATCGTGCAAGCACGCTTCAATGAGGGCATCACCAACGCCCTTGCAGCAGCTTGCCGCACCGAACTGCTGGCGCTGGGCGTGGCAGAAGAAAACATCACCCATGTCTTGGTGCCCGGTGCGCTAGAAGTGCCCTTGGCCTTGCAGGCCTTGGCCGACCGCGAAGAGTTTGATGCCCTGATTGCTTTGGGCTGCATCATCCGCGGCGAAACCTACCACTTTGAGTTGGTAGCCAATGAGTCCGGCGCCGGTGTGACCCGCGTGTCACAAGACTACCACCTGCCCATTGCCAATGCCATCCTAACCACCGAGAACCTAGAACAAGCCATCGCCCGCCAAACCGAAAAAGGCGCAGATGCTGCCCGCGTCGCGGTAGAGATGGCCTGTTTGCTGGAGAGTTTGGCATGAGCGAACCCACCAACACCCTACGGCCCAGCCGCACTGGCCCCGGCGCACGCAAGACCACCTCCAAGTCGGGCCGCAGCCGGGCGCGTGAATTTGTCCTGCAAGCCCTGTACCAACACTTGGTGGGCGGCAACTCCGCTGAAGCCATTGACGCCTTCACCCGCGACCTGTCGGGCTTTCACAAAGCAGATGCAGCGCACTACAGTGCTGTGCTGCACGGCTGCATCAACACCGCTGCCGATCTGGACGCCTTGATTACGCCCTTGCTTGACCGCAAGTTGGCCGAAATCTCGCCCATTGAGCACGCCGCCATGTGGATTGGCGCATTCGAGTTCCAGCACTGCGCCGATGTGCCTTGGCGCGTGGTGCTCAATGAATGTATTGAGCTAGCCAAAGAGTTTGGCGGCACCGACGGCCACAAGTACGTTAATGGCGTACTGGGGGGACTGGCTCCACAACTGCGTGCTGCCGAAGTGGCGGCAGACCAAGGCCGATGAAAATATCCTCCCGCGCCCAGCGCATTGAGCCGTTTTATGTGATGGAGGTCGCCAAGGCGGCTCACGCTTTGGCGGCAGAGGTCGCACACAGCCAACAGCCAATGGTCTTTCTCAACATTGGCGAGCCTGATTTCACTGCGCCACCACTGGTACAAGAAGCGGGCCTGCGCGCCATCCGCGATGGTCGCACGCAATACACCCCGTCCTTGGGCTTAGATGCGCTGCGCGAGCGCATCAGCGGCTGGTATGCGCAGCGCTTTGGCGTGGCCGTGCCCGCACGGCGCATTGTGGTCACGGCGGGGGCCTCAGCAGCGCTGCAACTGGCTTGCCTCGCCTTGCTCGACCCCGGTGACGAAGTGCTGATGCCCGACCCCAGCTACCCTTGTAACCGGCATTTTGTCAGTGCCGCCGAAGGCCGGGCCGTGCTCATCCCCACCACCGCTGCCGAGCGCTACCAGCTCAGTGCCGACAAGGTGCGTGCCGCTTGGAACGAGCGCACGCGCGGCGTGCTGCTGGCCTCGCCCTCTAACCCCACCGGCACCTCCATTGCCCCCGATGAGTTGCGCCGCATCCACGGCGTGGTGCAAGAGCACGGTGGCATCACTTTAATTGATGAAATCTATCTGGGCCTGAGCCACGACGATGCTTTCGGCCAAACCGCCTTAGCCATTGACGATAACATCATCAGCATCAACAGCTTTAGCAAATACTTCAACATGACCGGCTGGCGCTTGGGCTGGATGGTGGTGCCTGAAGTACTGGTGCCCGTGGTAGAGCGACTGGCGCAAAACCTGTTTATTTGTGCCAACACCGTGTCGCAACATGCGGCGCTGGCCTGCTTTGAGCCAGAAAGCCTGCAAGAGTACGAGCACCGCCGGGCGCAGTTCAAGGAGCGGCGCGATTATTTCATTCCGGCGCTGGAGTCCTTGGGCCTGCCCGTGCCTGTGGTGCCCGATGGGGCCTTCTATGCGTGGGCCGACTGCACCGATGCTGCGCACAAACTGGGCGTGCGCGGCAGTTGGGATTTTGCCTACGCCCTCATGCAGCGCGCCCACCTGGCGATCACACCGGGGCGCGACTTTGGCAACGCCGAAACACAACGTTTTGTGCGCTTTTCTACCGCCAACTCCATGGCTCAGTTGCAAGAGTCGGTGGCACGCTTGCGCGCCCTGCTAGGTTAAGGCAGCACACACCATGAGCACGGCATTTCAGCTTCCCATCCGCATCTACTGGGAAGACACCGATGCAGGCGGCATCGTGTTCCATGCCAATTACCTCAAGTTCTTTGAACGTGCGCGCACCGAATGGCTGCGTGCGCTGGGTATTGGCCAGCAGGCGCTGCGTGAACAAAGCGGTGGTATGTTTGTGCTCACCGAGGCCCAGTTGCGCTACCTGGCCCCGGCACGGCTTGATGATGAACTTATCGTGACCTCGCGACTCCAACAGGCTGGGCGCGCCTCCCTCACCTTGTTGCAAGAAGCCTTGCTACCAGCCCCCCAGCCCGATGTACCAGCCCGGCTGCTCAGTGCAGCCACGGTGCGTTTGGGTTGGGTCAATGCCAGTACGCTGCGCCCAACCAGAATTCCCGCTTCCCTTCTGGAAAAAATATCACCATGAACTCCCAAGACATGTCCATCCTCAGTCTGGTGCTCCATGCCAGTTGGGTGGTGCAGCTGGTCATGCTGCTGCTGCTGACGGTGTCGGTTGCCAGCTGGGCGGCCATCTTCCGCAAGCTGTTTGCCCTCAAGCGGGTCAAAAGCCTGAACGAAGATTTTGAGCGCGAGTTCTGGTCAGGCAGCAGCCTGAACGATCTGTATGCCAGTGCAGCGCAAAATGCCAAGCAAGCGGGGCCGATGGAGCGCATTTTTGCCAGCGGTATGCGCGAGTTTCAAAAGTTGCGTGAGCGCCGCATTGTCGATCCGGGTGTGCTGCTCGATGGTGCCCGCCGCGCCATGCGAGCGAGCTTTCAGCGCGAGATGGACGTGGTCGAATCGAGCCTATCGTTTCTAGGCTCCGTAGCCTCGGTATCGCCTTATGTGGGTCTGTTTGGCACGGTGTGGGGCATCATGCACGCCTTTACCGGCTTTGCTGGCATGGAGCAGGTAACGCTGGCCACCGTGGCACCCGGTATTGCTGAGGCGCTAGTGGCCACTGCTATTGGGCTGTTTTCGGCCATCCCGGCAGTGATCGCCTACAACCGTTTTGCCCACGATTGCGACCGGGTAGGCAATCAATTAGAAACCTTCATTGAAGAGTTTTCTAACATTTTGCAGCGCAACTTGGGTGCGCAGTCGGCTACATCGGCCTCAAGCCACTGAGGCAAGGAACGCATCATGTCTTCTATTGCATCGCGCGGTCGGGGTCGTGGCCGCCGCACCATGAACGAGATCAACATGGTGCCTTTTATTGATGTGATGCTGGTGTTGCTCATCATCTTTATGGTGACAGCGCCCATGCTCACACCCGGCATGGTCAATGTACCTACCGTGGGCAAGGCCAACAAACAGCCGGTCAAGTTTGCCACCGTGGTGGTGGGCAAAGATGGCCTGTTGCAAATCTCCACCGAGGGCAACACCCGCACGGTGACAGAAAAAGAGGCCGCCCAAGCGGCGCTGCAATGGCAACAAAACCAACCCGATGGCACAGCTGCCGTCATCATTGCCGCTGAAAAAACAGTGGCATACGAGGCCGTGGTCAAAGCCATGAGCGCACTGCAAAAGGCGGGTGTACAGCGCGTCGGGCTGTCCGTCAAACAGGGCGGCTAACCGCTGCGTTTGCGTTTTATCTGCCCGCCATGCCCAGCCACCACGACCGCGACCAATTTACCCCGCCACGCCCGCCAGGACGCTTACGCGCCATTGCCTTGGCCGTGTTGGCCCATGCAGTGCTGGTAGGGGCCCTGACCTGGGGGGTGAACTGGAAAGCCACTGAAGAAGACAGTGGATCGGTGCAAGCGGAACTCTGGGCTGCCGTGCCGCAACAGGCAGCGCCCGCGCTGGCAGAGCCGCCGCCCCCCCCCGCACCGCCACCACCACCTGCTCCACTAGAAGCGCCACCACCACCTCCCGCCCCAACGCCACCACCGTTGCCTACACCAGCACCGCCGCCCCCCCGTGCAGCCTTAGCTGATAGCCGCGACGCTGATATCGCCATTGAACGCGAGAAAAAGCGCCTAGAAAAAGAGAAAAAAGACAAAGAACGCCAGCTCCAGTTAGAGCGCGAAAAAGAGCGGGCCAAAGAACGCGAGAAGGAGCGTGAGAAAGAACGAGCTAAAGAGCGAGAAAAAGAACGCAAAGAAGCCGAGCGCCAAGAGCGCCTAGACAAAGAAAAAAAAGAGCGCACCGAAAAAGAAAAGAAAGAACGACTAGAGCAAGAGAAAAAAGAACGCCTGCAAAAAGAAAAAGCTGCCAAAGCAGAACAAGAAGAAAAAGCGCAAAAGGCCGCCAGAGACAAGGAGCGCGAAAAAGAACGCGAACAAGAGCGGCGCGAGCAGCAAGAAAAACAAAAACAGCAGGCCGAAGACAAAAAACGCCAAGCGCAAGAAGCTCAGCGCAAACAAGAAGCCATCGAGCAAGCCAACGCTAAAGCCGCCGAGGCCAGACGGCAAGAAAACCTACGCCGTATGCAGGCCCTTGCGGGTGCCAGCGGTGGCGACGATGCCAGTGGCAATGCAAAACACAGCGGCGGCCCTAACGCTGGCGGTGGCAGTGGGGCTGGCGGCCGTGGCAACGCCAGCGCAGGGGCTGGCGGGCCATCAGCCAGTTATGGTGGCAAGGTGGCAGCCAAGGTCAAACCCAATATCGTTTACCCCGACGATGTGGCGGGTAACCCCCGTGCCGTAGTAGAAGTGCGTGCCGCCCCCGACGGCACCATTGTCGGCACCAAGCTGCTGCAATCGAGCGGTGACAAAGCCTGGGACACCGCCGTGCTGCGCGCCCTGCAAAAAACCGACAGCCTGCCCCGCGATACCGATGGCCGGGTGCCACCAACGCTAGAGATTGGCTTTCGCCCCAAAGATTAAGGCCAGCATCATAGGCGCGCAGTGCAAGAACAACGCCAACCCCGACTGGCGCAGATAAGCCTGCAACTCTTCTGATTACTGCTCTAACATCACCCGCTTGCCAGCATGTATGCAAAAAGCCCGCACACAGTGCGGGCCTTGGTGATTGAACCATAGGCTGAGGACGCTTTGCCCCCAGCAGGATCAAACGCTTACGCTGCTTAAGCGGCTACGCTCTTGGCCACATCTGCATATTCTTCGATTTGGTCGAAGTTCATGTAGCGGTACACGCTGGCCTTGTCAGCGTCAATTACGCCCATAGCTACCAAATATTCCTCCTTGGTCGGCAGCTTGCCCAGCTTGGAGGCAATGGCGGCCAATTCGGCAGAACCCAAGAACACGTTGGTGTTCTTGCCCAAACGGTTGGGGAAGTTGCGGGTGGAGGTAGAGATCACGGTTGCACCTTCGCGCACTTGGGCTTGGTTGCCCATGCACAGCGAGCAGCCGGGCATTTCAGTACGGGCACCAGAGGCACCAAAGGCGGCGTAGTGGCCTTCTTTGATGAGTTCTTCTTGATCCATCTTGGTGGGTGGGGCCACCCACATCTTGACTGGGATGTCGCGTTGGCCGCCCAGCAGCTTGGCAGCAGCACGGAAGTGACCGATGTTGGTCATGCACGAACCGATGAAGGACTCGTCGATCTTGGTGCCAGCCACTTCGGACAGGAACTTTGCGTCATCAGGATCGTTGGGGCAGCAAACAATCGGTTCTTTGATGTCGGCCAGATCGATCTCGATGACGGCAGCGTATTCGGCATCCTTGTCGGCTTCGAGCAGATTGGGGTTAGCCAACCAAGCTTCGACCTTTTCGATACGGCGGGCCAAAGTCTTGGCGTCGGCGTAGCCATCAGCAATCATGTTCTTCATCAGCACCACGTTCGAGCGCAGGTATTCAGCCACTGGCTCTTTGTTGAGCTTGATGGTGCAACCAGCGGCAGAGCGTTCAGCAGAAGCGTCAGACAATTCAAAGGCTTGCTCGACCTTCAAGTCAGGCAGACCTTCGATTTCTAGGATACGGCCCGAGAAGGCGTTGATCTTGCCAGCCTTGGCTACCGTCAACAGACCTTGCTTGATGGCGTACAGCGGAATAGCGTGTACCAAGTCGCGCAGGGTCACGCCGGGCTGCATTTCACCCTTGAAACGCACCAAGATGGATTCAGGCATGTCCAGCGGCATCACGCCAGTGGCGGCACCGAAGGCCACCAAACCGGAGCCAGCGGGGAAGGAAATGCCGATAGGGAAACGGGTGTGCGAGTCACCGCCAGTGCCCACGGTATCGGGCAACAGCAGGCGGTTGAGCCAGCTGTGGATCACGCCATCACCGGGGCGCAGGGCCACGCCGCCACGGTTGCTGATGAAGGCGGGCAGTTCGCGGTGTGTTTTCACATCGACTGGCTTAGGATAAGCAGCGGTGTGGCAGAACGATTGCATGACCAGATCGGCACTGAAGCCCAAGCAAGCCAAATCCTTCAGCTCGTCGCGGGTCATGGGGCCGGTGGTGTCTTGCGAGCCCACGGTGGTCATCTTGGGTTCGCAGTAAGTACCGGGGCGCACGCCTTGGCCTTCGGGCAAACCAACCGCACGACCGACCATCTTTTGGGCCAGCGTAAAACCAGCCTTGGTTTCAGCAGGTGGTGTGGGCAGACGGAACAGGGTGGAAGCGGGCAGACCCAAGAACTCACGGGCCTTGGCAGTCAAGCTGCGACCAATAATCAGGTTGATACGACCACCAGCGCGCACTTCGTCAAACAGCACATCGCTCTTGAGCGCGAACTCGGCCACAGTGTCGCCGTTTTTGACGATTTTGCCGTCGTAGGGCAGCACGTCGATGACGTCGCCCATTTCGAGCTTAGACACATCGACTTCAATCGGCAACGAGCCGGAGTCTTCTTGCGTATTGAAGAAAATGGGGGCAATTTTGCCACCCAGCGTAACGCCACCAAAGCGCTTGTTGGGCACGAAGGGGATGTCTTGGCCGGTAGCCCAGACGATGGAGTTGGTGGCCGACTTGCGGCTGGAGCCAGTACCGACCACATCACCGACGTAAGCGACCAAATGGCCGTTTTTCTTCAGGTCGTCGATGAACTGCATCGGGCCGCGCTTGCCGTCTTCTTCGGGCTTGAAAGCAGCGTCAGGACGGGTGTTTTTCAGCATCGCCAAGTAGTGCAGCGGGATGTCGGGGCGGCTCCACGCATCGGGGGCGGGCGACAGATCGTCGGTGTTGGTCTCACCGGGCACCTTGAACACGGTGACGGTGATTTTTTGTGCCACTTCGGGGCGGCTGGTGAACCATTCGGCTTCGGCCCAGCTTTGCATCACGTCTTTGGCAAAAGCATTGCCAGCCTTGGCTTTGTCAGCGACATCGTTAAAGAAGTCGAACATCAGCAGCGTCTTCTTCAGCGCGGCAGCAGCCACGGCGGCCACTTCAGCGTCGTCCAGCAGTTCAATCAGCGGATGCACGTTGTAGCCACCGACCATGGTGCCCAGCAGCTCAGTCGCCTTGGCCTTGGAGATCAGGGCCACGGCGATGTCACCATGGGCCACAGCGGCCAAAAAGCTGGCTTTGACCTTGGCGGCATCGTCCACGCCGGGCGGCACGCGGTGCGTGAGCAGTTCGAGCAAGAAGGCTTCTTCACCGGCGGCTGGGTTCTTGATCAGCTCGATCAATTCGGCCAGTTGCTTGGCATCCAAGGGCAGGGGGGGGATACCCAGCGCTGCGCGCTCGGCCACATGGTCACGGTAGGCTTTCAACATCAATTTCTCCGGTGGTTTTGTAGGTGTGGGGCAATATCAGCGATTGAGTGCAAGGCCTTAGCGGGTAGCCGTGGGCTGCGCATCCAGCACGCTGGGTGGGGGGTTCTTTTTGATAGCTTGGGCCACTTGGTATTGCTCAGGGCTCATGCACTCATCGGCCAAACGCTGGCCGCGTTTTTGGTCCATGAGCATGGATTTGTTGGCAATTTGTAACCAAACAGCACCGGCTTTCTGGTCTTCAAGGCGCACAGTGCCGGTGCTGGTAGCGACTGGGGCCATGTGGTACTTAAAGCCCTTGCCGTCAATGTGGAAGTGGCCGGGGGCTTGGGGGTCGGCAGTGACGCGCACCGAGGCACCCAACTCGCAAGCGATGGTGCCAGTGTGTACACGCTCGGCCACCGACAGCACTTCAGACGACAGGGGCGCAGCAACTGCTGGGACACTGCTAGCCAAGGCAGCAGCACCCAAGGCACCAGCACCCACTGCCGCAGCGCCTACGGCCATCGCACGGCCCCGGCTGGAGCGGCTACTGGTGTCAGCCTTAGCCACCAGCACTTTTTGGCTTGGCTTGGCTTTGACCACGGAGGTTTTTTTAGCTGCGGTGCCCGCTTTGGGCGTAGAGGGAGCCGCCAATACCAAGGCGGGTGTCAGGGCCAATAAGGCAGAGGCAAACAGGTTTTTCATGGAGAACTCCAGCAAAAATCAAATCAGGAATGGACAGGTGCCAGCCAGTGTTGTACCGCAACGGGCAAAGACCGACCGGTCTGGTGGGCACGTTCTAGCAGTTGCCAAAAATAGCGGTAGCTGGCGCGATCATGCAAAACACCATCCACGCTGATCGGTGCCCAATCGGCAGCGGCAGCAGCGGCAATAATGCGGGCAGCGTGGTCGATTTCATCCTGTGCTGGGGCAAAAGCCGCCAAGATGGGGCGAATTTGCGCCGGATGGATACTCCACATCCGGGTGTAACCCAACTCAGCAGAGGCGCGGTGGGCGGCAGCCTGCATGGCGGCACTGTCGTTAAATTCTGTCACTACGCAATGCGAAGGCGTCTTGCCGTGGGCATGGCAGGCGGCGGCAATTTCGAGCTTGGCCCGCACCACCAAAGGGTGTGCAAACTGCCCCGCAGAAGTCATGCCCGATGCAGGAATAGCGCCACCGTGCGCCGAGACAAAATCCATCAGGCCAAAACTCAGGCTTTGCACCCGTGGATGGGCAGCGATGTCAAAAGCGCGATGCACCGCTGCCGGGGACTCAATCAATACTTGCAAAGGCAGGTGGGCGGCCCCAGCGCGCTCTAATGCCTTTTCAGCCAGCAACACATCATCGACTGACTCTACTTTGGGCAGCATGATGTGGCACAACCGATGGCCCGCCTCGCCCGCAATGGTGGCCATGTCGTTGGCAAAGGCCGGGTGATCGACAGGATGCACACGGGCTGCCACACGGGCACCGGGGGCGGCCTCACGGGCCAAGGAGGCCACTAAGGTGGCATGGGGTGCCTCACCACCGACGGGGGCACCATCTTCACAGTCCAGCGTCACATCAAAGACGCAGGTACCAAATTCTTCGGTCATTTCAGCCTGCAATTGCAGGCTTTTGCGCATCCGCACTTCGACGCCGCTGTAATGGTCACAGACGGGCAAAAAACCGGTTTGCGCCTGCGCACCAAGGAGAACGTCGCGGGGATGGGTCATAAAAAATTACACACTAGGCCGGAAAAAAGCAAAGCGCAGCCCCGGAACACACACAGGCATCCGGGTCTGCGCTGTCAGGGGCGATTACAGCAGGTGTTTCACGCCGTCGGCTTCGCCTTGCAGCTCGGCCAAAGTCTTGTTGATGCACTCTTGCGAGAAGGCATCAATTTCCAGACCTTCAACGATTTTGTATTCGCCGTCGGGGGTGGTCGTGACGGGGAAGCCAAACACGATGCCAGCAGGAATACCGTATTCGCCGTTGGAAGGCACGCCCATCGTCACCCATTCGCCGTTGGAGCCCAAGGCCCAATCGCGCATGTGGTCGATGGCAGCGTTGGCAGCCGAAGCAGCCGAAGACAGGCCACGGGCGGCGATGATCGCAGCACCACGCTTGCCCACGGTGGGCAAGAACACTTCAGCGTTCCAGACTTGGTCGTTGATGGTTTCTTTGACCGAAGCGCCATTGATGGTGGCAAAGCGGTAGTCAGCGTACATAGTGGGCGAGTGGTTGCCCCACACAGTCAGACCCTTGATGTCGCCCACGGCGGTGCCGGTCTTGGCAGCGATTTGCGAAGCAGCGCGGTTGTGGTCCAAACGCAGCATGGCGGTGAAGTTCTTGGCTGGCAGATCGGGAGCCGACTTCATGGCAATGTAGGCATTGGTGTTGGCGGGGTTGCCGACCACCAGCACCTTGACGTTGCGGCTGGCAACCTTGTTCAGGGCCTTGCCTTGCACGGTGAAGATGGCAGCGTTAGCGGCCAACAGGTCAGCGCGCTCCATGCCGGGGCCACGGGGACGGGCACCCACCAACAAGGCGTAGTCGGTGTCTTTGAAGGCTTCTTCGGGGTTGCTGTGGGCTTCGATGCCAGCCAGCAGTGGGAAAGCGCAGTCTTCCAGCTCCATGATCACGCCCTTGAGGGCGTTTTGGGCTTTTTCGTCTGGGATTTCGAGCAGTTGCAGGATGACGGGCTGGTCTTTGCCCAGCATTTCGCCGGAGGCGATGCGGAACAACAGGGCGTAACCGATTTGACCTGCTGCGCCGGTGACGGCCACGCGAACGGGTGCTTTGCTCATGGTGGAAACTCCAGGAAGTGAAGAGAAACAGGGGAGATTGCAGCGGTTGCCACTTGCGCCTGTTACCAGCAACATGTGCCCCGCAAACAGGTGAAGATTGTAGCCTCGATTTTTGTCCTGCGTCAATTTGTCTTATGTCTTATATAAGATATGATGCGCCTGCGTCACCATGTCGTCATTGCCCCTTTCCTCCTCTGATAACCCGATCTCGTTGCCCAGTGCTGCGGGGTTGTCTGTGCCTGCTTTTAGCCCCTTGTACCAACAAATCAAGGCGCTGATCTTGCACAGCCTGCAAGCGGGCGAATGGAAACCGGGCGAGGCCATTCCCAGCGAGATGGAACTGGCTGCGCGCTTTCGCGTCAGCCAAGGCACCGTACGCAAAGCCATTGACGACTTGGCCGCCGAAAATTTGGTCGTGCGCCGCCAAGGCAAAGGCACTTTTGTGGCTACCCATGCCGAACAACAGGTGCAATACCGCTTTTTGCGCCTACTGCCCGACAGCGGCGACGCTAGCGTCGAAGGCCCAGCGCAGCGCCACATCATCGATTGCAAGCGGGTGCGGGCCAGTGCCGATGTTGCCCGCATTCTGGGGCTGCGCGCAGGCGATGCTGTCATGCAGGCACGCCGGGTGCTTTCGTTCAGCGGCGTGCCCACCATTTTGGAAGACATTTGGCTGCCGGGCACCTCCTTCAAGGGCCTGACTGCCACCCAAATGACCAGCTACCCCGGCCCCACCTACGCCATGTTTGAGCTTCACTTTGGCGTACGCATGGTACGGGCCGCAGAAAAAATACGCGCCGTCTTGCCCGACCCAGAACAAGCCGATCTGTTACAAGTTTCCCCCGAAACGCCGCTCCTCAGCGTTGAACGGCTGGCCTACACCTACAACGATGTTCCAATGGAATTGCGCCGTGGTTTGTACCGCACCGATACCCACCACTACCGCAACGACCTGAGCTGAACTGGCAGCTCCATCAGCACCATGTCAGCAAACCATCGACAATACGCGCCGCGCCAAACCCACGCCTTGTTGCATTGCAATAGAATTTTGGCTTCCCTTGCCTGCGCAAAAATTAACACGCAGTTACACCTACGAAAGCATTTGCCATGACCGAGCTAGCCAAAAAGCGGCCTGAATTCCGCAATATCAACGCCATCACGGACCTGCCAAGCTACCGCTTGCCAGCCGCTGGCATTGTCTCCATCCTGCACCGTATCAGTGGGGTCATCATGTTCCTGCTGCTGCCGTTCATCCTCTGGATGTTCGACATGTCGGTGTCTTCTGAGATTTCTTTTGCAGGTTTTACCTCTGCGTTCAGTGCTGGGTTGGGTTTTGTGCCGGGCTGGTTCATCAAGTTGGTTACTTTGGCATTGATCTGGGCTTACCTGCACCACTTCTGCGCTGGCGTACGCCACCTGCGCATGGACATGAACCACGACTCGGTCACCAAAGAATCGGGCAAATCCTCCGCAGTGGTCACCCTGACCATCAGCGTAGCCCTGACACTCATTTTGGGTGCCAAACTGTTTGGCCTGTACTGATCGCCCTGCGGCCCGCACAGTACCCTAGCACCCCTATATTTAGAAGAGGAATCTCACCATGTCCGTCAATTACGGCTCCAAGCGCATCGTCGTCGGTGCCCACTATGGTCTGCGCGACTGGCTCAGCCAACGCGTCACCGCCGCCCTGATGGCGCTGTTTACCGTGGTTGTGCTTGCACAACTGATTTTTACCAAAGGCCCGATCGGTTACGCTGCGTGGGCTGGCATTTTCTCCAGCCAATGGATGAAAACCGTCACTTTCTCTGTCATCGTGGCGCTGGCTTGGCACGTCTGGGTCGGTGTACGCGACATCTGGATGGACTACATCCAACCCGTGGGACTGCGCCTGGTATTGCAGGTTTTCTCCATCGTCTGGCTGGTCGGCTGTGCCGGCTGGGGTTTCCAAGTACTGTGGCGTCTCTGATTTCTGCGACTGAAGGCAAACAATGAGCTATACCCAAGCGAACATCACTAAGCGCAAATTCGACGTCGTTATCGTCGGCGCTGGCGGTTCCGGCATGCGTGCCGCCCTTGAACTCTCGCGCGCTGGCCTGAATGTGGCCTCGCTGTCCAAAGTGTTTCCCACCCGCAGCCACACCGTGGCAGCTCAGGGTGGCGTCTCGGCCTCTTTGGGCAACATGAGTGAGGACAACTGGCACTATCACTTCTACGACACCATCAAGGGCTCCGACTGGCTCGGCGACCAAGATGCGATTGAATTCATGTGCCGCGAAGCGCCCAACGTCGTTATCGAGTTGGAACACTTCGGGATGCCATTCGACCGTAACCCCGACGGCACCATCTACCAGCGTCCGTTCGGCGGCCACACCGCCAACTACGGTGAAAAGCCTGTGCAACGCGCCTGCGCTGCGGCTGACCGTACCGGCCACGCCATGCTGCACACGCTGTATCAGCAAAACGTCAAGGCCAAAACCAACTTCTTCGTTGAATGGATGGCGCTGGACTTGATCCGCAACAGCCAAGGCGATGTGGTCGGCGTCACTGCACTCGAACTGGAAACTGGCGATCTGTACGAACTGCACGCCAAGGCTGTGCTGCTGGCTACCGGTGGTGCAGGCCGCATTTTTGCTGCTTCTACCAACGCCTTTATCAACACCGGCGACGGTTTGGGCATGGCCGCACGCGCTGGCATCCCGCTGCAAGACATGGAATTTTGGCAATTCCACCCCACTGGCGTCGCCGGTGCGGGCGTGTTGCTGACCGAAGGCTGCCGTGGTGAAGGCGCTATTTTGCTCAACAGCAATGGCGAACGCTTTATGGAGCGCTATGCGCCTACCCTGAAAGACTTGGCTCCACGCGACTTCGTTTCGCGCTCGATGGACCAAGAAATCAAGGAAGGCCGTGGCTGTGGCCCGAACAAGGACTACATCCTGATGAAGTTGGATCACCTCGGTGCCGACACCATCCGCAAGCGCCTGCCCTCGGTGGAAGAAATTGGCCACAACTTCGCCAATGTCGATATCACCAAAGAGCCTATCCCTGTGGTGCCTACCATCCACTACCAAATGGGCGGTATCCCCACCAACATCAATGGCCAAGTGGTGGTGCATGATGGCGTGCAAAACCATGTCGTCAATGGCCTCTATGCTGTGGGCGAATGCTCTTGCGTGTCGGTACACGGTGCCAACCGCTTGGGCACCAATTCGCTGCTCGATTTGTTGGTGTTTGGCAAGTCGGCGGGCAAGCACATTGTGCAGTTCGTCAAGGATCATGGCGAGCACCAAGCTGTGCCAGCCAATGGCTCCGAGCGCACCCTGACACGCCTGAACCAGTTGCAAGACTCCAAGAGCGGCACCTACGCCCAGACGCTGGCCAACGACATCCGCACCTCGATGCAGCAGCACGCTGGCGTGTTCCGCACGCAAAAGAGCATGGACGAAGGCGTGGTCAAAATCAACGGCCTGCGCGACCAAGTCTCCACTGTCACTTTGCAAGACAAGTCCAAGGTCTGGAACACAGCCCGCATGGAAGCGCTGGAAGTAGACAATCTGATCGAAGTAGCCCAAGCCACCATGACCTCGGCAGCGGCACGCAAAGAATGCCGTGGCGCGCACACCGTCTATGACTACGAGCACCCGGCTGACCACGCTGAGTTCCCGCTGGGTCGTAACGACAAGGAGTGGATGAAGCACACCCTGTGGCACAGCGCAAACAATAGCCTGACCTACAAGCCCGTGAACCTCAAACCCTTGACCGTGGACAGCGTGCCACCCAAGGTTCGTACCTTCTGATCGCAGCGCACTGGAGCAAACAATGGCAAAACGCACTTTCAAAATCTACCGCTACGATCCAGACAAGGATGCCAAGCCCTACATGCAAACCGTCGAGATCGAACTCGACGGTCACGAACGCATGTTGCTGGATGCGCTGGTCAAGCTCAAGCAACAAGACCCTTCCATCTCCTTCCGTCGCTCCTGCCGTGAAGGCGTGTGTGGTTCGGACGCCATGAACATCAATGGCAAGAATGGCTTGGCATGCCTGACCAACATGAACACCCTCCAAGGTGACATCGTCTTGAAGCCCCTGCCCGGCCTGCCCGTGATCCGCGATTTGATCGTCGACATGACGCAGTTCTTCAAGCAGTACAACTCGATCAAGCCCTACCTGCAAAACGACAGCCTGACTTCGCCCACCAAGGAGCGTTTGCAGTCGCCGGAAGAGCGCGAAGAGCTCAACGGCCTGTACGAGTGCATTTTGTGCGCCAGCTGCTCGACCAGCTGCCCCAGCTTCTGGTGGAACCCCGACAAGTTTGTCGGCCCTGCCGGTCTGCTGCAAGCGTACCGCTTCATTGCCGACAGCCGCGACGAAGAAACCGCTGCGCGCCTGGACAATTTGGAAGACCCGTACCGCCTGTTCCGCTGCCACACCATCATGAACTGCGTCGATGTCTGCCCCAAGGGCCTGAACCCGACGCGGGCCATTGGCAAGATCAAAGAGCTGATGGTGCGTCGCGCCATCTAAGCCCCAGACCGATCATGGGTGAAACTCCATCCTCTTGCACCGCAGCGGCACTGCCGCTGCTCGATGAGCGGGCTGTAAGCAAGCTGCGTTGGCGCTGCCGACGCGGCATGGTAGAGAACGACTTGTTCATCGAACGGTTTTTCACCCGCTTTGCCTCCCAACTAAATCAACGCCATGCCGACGGCATGAATGCGTTGATGGATTTGGCGGACAACGACCTGCTGGATTTGCTGCTGTGGCGGCGTGAGCCAGAAGGTGCGTTGAACACCGAAGAAGTGCGTGAAGTGCTTGGCATGATGCGCCAAGGTGGCAGCGGCGCACTAGCGCCAGCGCACTGAACCCACACCGCTCCCCAGCCCCAACCATCGGCAACCTACCCCAAGGAAATTAGCAATGAAGTTAGCTGACAACAAAGCCACCCTGTCGTTCTCCAACGGCAGCCCCAGCGTGGAACTTCCTGTGTACCAAGGCAACATCGGCCCGGACGTCATTGACATCCGCAAGCTGTACGGCCAAACCGGCATGTTCACTTACGACCCCGGTTTCCTGTCCACCGCCTCCTGCCAATCTGCCATCACCTACATTGATGGCGACAAGGGTGAGTTGCTCTACCGTGGCTACCCTATCGAACAACTGGCCACCAAGTGCGACTACCTCGACACTTGTTACCTGCTGCTCAAGGGTCAACTGCCCAACACCGACCAACGTGGCGACTTCCACAAGTTGGTGCTGCAACACACCATGGTCAACGAGCAGATGCAGTTCTTCCTGCGTGGCTTCCGCCGTGATGCCCACCCAATGGCTGTGTTGACCGGCTTGGTAGGCGCTATGTCGGCCTTCTACCACGACAGCACCGACATCAACAACCCTGAGCACCGCGATGTGGCCGCGATTCGCCTGATCGCCAAGATGCCCACCTTGGTCGCTATGGCCTACAAGTACGGTAAGGGCGAGCCTTACATGTACCCGCAAAACAACCTCAGCTACGCAGGCAACTTCCTGCGCATGATGTTTGGTACTCCTTGCGAAGAGTACAAGGTCAACCCCGTGATCGAACGTGCGATGGATCGCATCTTCATCCTACACGCAGACCACGAGCAAAACGCTTCCACCTCCACCGTGCGTCTGTGCGGCTCTTCGGGCACCAACCCGTTTGCCGCTATCTCCGCTGGTGTGGCTTGCCTGTGGGGCCCTGCCCATGGCGGTGCCAACGAAGCCTGCCTGAACATGCTGGAAGAAATCCAGCGCCAAGGCGGTATCGACAAGGTGGGCGAGTTCATGGAAAAGGTCAAGGACAAGAACTCCGGCGTCAAGCTGATGGGTTTTGGCCATCGCGTGTACAAGAACTACGATCCCCGCGCCAAGCTCATGCAAGAAACTTGCGACGAAGTGCTGGCCGAACTGGGCCTGCAAAACGATCCGCTGTTCAAGCTGGCCAAGGCACTGGAAAAAATCGCTTTGGAAGACGACTACTTCGTCTCGCGCAAGCTCTACCCGAACGTGGACTTCTACTCCGGTATCGTGCAACGCGCCATTGGCATTCCAGTGAACCTGTTCACCGGCATTTTTGCGCTGGCCCGTACCGTGGGTTGGATTGCCCAACTGAACGAAATGATCAGCGACCCAGAGTACAAGATTGGCCGCCCACGCCAACTGTTCACCGGCGCACCCCGCCGCGACGTGGCCTAAAGAGCCGTTTTGCAGCGCCTGTGCGCTGCAAGTTGTCGAACCCGCCGCGCCCCGGCGGGTTTTTTGTTGCCAGTGCTTTACTGGCTCACCGCAATATGCTGACCTATAGTAGCGGTTTCGTGGAGCGCTGCGATGCTACTGCGGCCCCCTTTGCAACCCTTTCAGAAATGAAATGATGAAATCCAAAGCTGCTGTGGCCTTCAAGGCCGGAGAACCCCTGCAAATCGTCGAAATCGACGTAGCACCGCCGCAAAAGGGCGAGGTGCTGGTCAAGATCACCCACACCGGTGTTTGCCATACCGATGCGTTTACCCTGTCGGGTGAAGACCCCGAAGGCATCTTCCCCGCTGTGCTCGGCCACGAAGGCGCGGGCATTGTGGTCGAAGTGGGGGAAGGCGTGACCAGCGTCAAACCCGGCGACCATGTGATTCCGCTTTACACCGCCGAATGCGGCGAATGCCTGTTCTGCAAGAGTGGGAAAACCAACCTGTGCGTGGCGGTACGTGCCACCCAAGGCAAGGGCGTGATGCCCGATGGCACCACCCGCTTCTCTTACAACGGTCAGCCCATCTACCACTACATGGGCTGCTCCACCTTCAGCGAGTACACCGTGGTGGCCGAAGTCTCGTTGGCCAAAATCAACCCTGATGCCAATCCGGAGCAGGTCTGCCTGCTGGGCTGTGGCGTGACCACCGGCTTGGGTGCCGTCAAGAATACGGCCAAGGTGCAAGAAGGCGACACCGTAGCCGTATTTGGCTTGGGTGGCATCGGCTTGGCGGTGATTCAGGGTGCAAAAATAGCCAAAGCTGGCCGCATCATCGCCATTGACACCAACCCCACTAAGTTCAATCTGGCCCAGGTGTTTGGTGCCACCGATTGCATCAACCCTAAAGACTTTGACAAGCCCATCCAGCAAGTCATTATTGAGATGACAGGCTGGGGCGTAGACCACAGCTTTGAGTGCATTGGCAATGTCGATGTCATGCGTGCAGCGCTGGAGTGCGCACACCGGGGCTGGGGCCAATCGGTGATTATTGGCGTGGCTGGTGCAGGCAAAGAAATTTCTACCCGCCCATTCCAGTTGGTAACGGGCCGCAAGTGGCTGGGCTCGGCCTTTGGCGGTGTGAAAGGCCGCAGCGAACTGCCCGGCATGGTTGAAGACGCGATGAGCGGAAAAATCCAGCTGGCCCCCTTTGTCACGCACACCATGCCACTGACCGACATCAACACCGCCTTTGACCTGATGCACGAGGGCAAGTCCATTCGCAGCGTAGTGCGCTATTGAGCGCTGCCCAAGGTTAATGTGGGGTTAAGGCTGCTGCGAAACAATAGCCTCCATGCTCGTTCAATTTTCGCAGCGGCTGGCCGCCCTTGTTGGCGGCCAGCGCCGTTCCTCTTCTGCTGATGGCGTCTGTCTGGCAGCTATCACCCCTTCGTCTTTGCCTGCCAAGCATCCAGCTTGGCTGGTGTTGTTGGTCAGTGCTTGGTTGGCCACTGTATGTAACGTCGCCCTATGGCGTGAGGTCGGCAGCCTGTCTAGCAGCGCTGGGCTGCGCGGCTGGATGTTTATCCTTGCCTTTGGCGTGATCGTGGCCGCTGGCAACGTAGCGGTGCTCAGTTTGCTCACTTGGGGACGGGCCACCAAGGCGGTGTTGGTCAGTTTTGTGCTGATGGCCGCGTTTGGTAGCTACTTTATGCTCAACTATGGCATCGTCATTGATTCGAGCATGTTGACCAACGTGCTGCAAACCGATGTACGTGAAGCAGGCGACTTGCTCAACTGGCGCTTGCCTGCCACCGTGTTAGCGTTGGCAGCGCCGCCTTTGTGGTGGGTTTTGCGCCAGCCCATCCGCCGTTTGGGCGTGCTGCGCCATCTGGCCCACAATGTCGGCTTGTTATTGGCCGCTGTAGTGGTGCTGGTGGCGGCGCTGTTGTTGGTGTTTCAAGATTTTGCCTCTACCATGCGCAACCATACGCAGTTGCGCTACCTGATCAATCCGCTCAACAGCGTGTATGCGCTGGTGCATCTGGCTTCCAAACCGCTGCGCATGGACACCAGCACGCTGCTGCCGCTGGGGCGCGATGCTCAACTGGGGGCCAGTTATGCCGGACAAGCCCAGCCACCGCTGCTCATGTTGGTGGTGGGTGAGACCGCCCGCAGTGTCAATTTTGGCCTTAATGGCTATACACGCAACACCACGCCGCTATTGTCGGCGCGCACCGATGTGATTAGTGCGCGCAATGCGTGGTCTTGTGGCACCAGCACGGCGGCCTCGCTGCCGTGTATGTTCTCACACCTAGGCCGTGAGGGTTTTGAAGGCCGCAAGGCCAATTTTGAGAGCCTGATGGATGTGCTACACCATGCCGGGCTGGCCGTACTCTGGGTAGATAACCAATCGGGCTGCAAAGGCATTTGTGACCGCGTTGCCCAAGCCAGCACCAGCCAAGAAAAAGACCCAGAACTGTGCCCTGCTGGTGAGTGTCCCGACACCATCATGCTGAAAAACTTGGAAGCCCAAATCGCCGCCCTGCCCGCAGAGCAACGCGCCCGTGGCGTGGTGGTCGTTTTGCACCAAATGGGCAGCCACGGCCCAGCCTACTTCAAACGCTCCAGCAAGGCGCAAAAAGCGTTTGGGCCAGAATGCACCTCCAATGCCCTGCAAGAGTGCGGACAAGAGCAGGTGGTTAACGCCTACGACAATAGCATTGTGGCCACCGACGCTTTTCTGCACACCACTATTGAGTGGTTGCAAGCCCGCTCAGCGCAGGCCGCCACCGGAATGGTTTATGTGTCAGACCACGGAGAGTCTTTGGGCGAAGGCAACATCTACCTACATGGCCTGCCCTACCGTATTGCCCCCGATGTGCAAAAGCAAGTACCGTGGATTACTTGGCTGTCGCCCGCCATGCAGGCACGCCAGCACATAAGCACGGGCTGCTTGCAAAAAGAATTGGCGGACAAGCCCATCAGCCACGATGCCTATTTTCATTCAGTGCTTGGCCTGATGGACGTGCAAAGCACGGTGTACCAAAGCAGCCAAGACATCTATGCCCCCTGCCGCAGCGTGCCCACAGCCAAGGCCAGCAGCTAAAGATGGGTGCGGCCATTGCCCGTGCGCACCAGTGCGAGATTGGCAATGGGCTACATTGCGCCATTTTGCCTACCGTGAGGATGCCATGAGCCACAAGCCGCCGCTGATTTTGTCTTCTTTGGATTTGGATCGGATCGAAGCCCTGCTGGCGGGCATTCCCTCCAGTGCCTTGGCGGGCAAAGCCGAGTTGCAGGCAGAACTAGACCGCGCCGATGTACTGGCACCCGAAGAAATGCCGCCTAATGTGGTCACTATGAACTCTACCGTGCAGTTCACGATCGTAGAGACGGGCAAGGAACTGCGTTTAACGCTGGTCTATCCGCGTGATTTGGATGGCAGCGCCGACAAGGTGTCGATTTTGGCCCCCGTGGGCAGCGCGTTGCTGGGCTTGTCGGCAGGCGATGAGCTGGCTTGGCCCGGCCCCGGCGGTAAAGCCATGACCGTGCGCGTGACCGACATTTTGTACCAACCAGAACGCGCTGGGGAACTGCACCGCTAGACTATGCACCACAGCAAAGTTCCGCTCACTTTATTTGAATGTGAAACGGGCGATGGAGCCTCAGGCCAATAACTCCAACCACGCCACCAACAAGCCCATGCCAATCAAACTGGCCTGCCAGCGCCATGCCATGCTCCATGCAGGCACTCGGGATTCGACCCGCTGGTACAAGATGCGCCCCACCCGCAAGGACAGCCCAAAAGCCAGCAGCAGACCCGCACTATTGGCCAACAAATCTTGCGGCCAAAAATAGCTCACCACGGCATTGGCCAACAGACAAACCGAAAAATGCACCAGAAAAATAGAGTACGACATCTGCCCCCAGCGCTGTAATAAGGCCATGCCAGACCAACCAGAAACGGCGAGCGGACGACGCATCAGCAGCACCAACCCCAACGCCGTGCCTAAGGCTACAGCGATGCGCGCCCGAAACTCTAGCCCCAGTGCCAGTGCGCCCAGCAACGCGATACCTGCCAGCCACAGGCCGGGGCGCGAAGCATGTACGGCCCAATACGACAACATGCCCAAGCCATAGGCACCAAAAAAATACCAGCCCCACGCGTCCCAAGCCGGGTCTCGGTTGAAAAAACACAAGGAGGCTGCCGTGAACACCAGCACCAGCACCGTACTCACGGTAGCTGCACTGCGACGAGGTAGCCCCGGCCAAGCCCGTACCCCAGCAAGCAATACCGTGCTCAGGGCAAACAGTTGAAAATCAATGGCCACATACCAGACCCCGGCAGAAAGCGCCTCCTCACCCACCACATCCTGTAACAGCAAAGCATGGGCTAGGAGTTGCGCCAGCGAAGGGGCCTCAGGCACGCTGGGATGGTCAAACCAAGGCCGCACCAAAGCAGCCACCACAATAGCCAGCAACAACGCCACGGCATAGGGCACCAGCAGGCGCACAAAGCGGCGCAGCAGTTGCGCGCCCACGCTGTCAAAACGCGCTACCCGCTGCGGTGCCAAACTGGCTGCCGCCAAATAGCCGCCCAGCACCAAAAAAACTTGTACCGCCATGCGAGCGTTGTCGTACAACCACTCCATCAGGGTCGGGGCTTGGAGATGCACCACATCGGACATCGGCCCATAAAACGCGAGGTGGTGCCAAACAATGGCAGCACAGGCCAAGCCCTTGATGGCATCCATCAAGGGGTTACGAGAGAGGGGGGAATTCATAAACAGGCTGGCTGAGAGGCCGCTACACCGAGAAAGCAAAAGCCCCCGTTTAACGCCCCAGTTTGTCATCTGGTTGACAAACTAGGCTGGCGCAATTTTTGCTTGTTTCTGGTGCAAAGTTGGTGCTATGCACCAAAAACGTCGTTTTTTACCTCTTGCGAGGCCGCGAGAAAGTCATGGAATCACTCAAACAGGGCACAGACACCCTTTTCATCTTGCTAGGTGCCATCATGGTGCTGGCAATGCACGCTGGGTTCGCATTTTTAGAACTGGGCACGGTGCGCAAAAAGAACCAAGTTAATGCTCTGGTCAAGATTTTGGTCGATTTTTCGGTCTCTACCGTAGTCTACTTTGCTGTGGGCTACGGTGTGGCCTATGGCACCCACTTTTTTGTCGGTGCCGAGGTGTTGGTACAGAAAAATGGCTTCGAGCTGACGCGCTTTTTCTTTCTACTGACCTTTGCCGCCGCCATTCCAGCCATCATCTCCGGTGGCATTGCTGAACGGGCTAAGTTCTGGCCGCAACTGATCGCCACCGCCGTGATTGTCGGCTTGGTCTATCCCTTCTTTGAAGGCATTGTCTGGAATCAGCACTTTGGTGTGCAAGAGAAAATCAAGGCCCTGACTGGCGAGGAGTTTCACGACTTTGCTGGCTCGGTGGTGGTACACGCTGTGGGCGGCTGGATCGCCTTGCCTGCCGTGCTGCTGCTGGGCTCGCGTGCCAACCGCTACCGCAAGGATGGTGCCATCTCGGCACACCCACCCTCGAATATTCCGTTCTTGGCCTTGGGCGCTTGGATTTTGATTGTCGGCTGGTTCGGCTTTAACGTGATGAGCGCACAAACGCTGGACAAAATTTCTGGCTTGGTGGCCGTCAATTCTTTGATGGCGATGGTGGGCGGAACCCTAGCGGCCTTGGTGCTGGGCAAGAACGATCCGGGCTTTGTCCACAATGGCCCGTTGGCGGGCTTGGTGGCAGTGTGTGCAGGTTCTGACCTGATGCACCCACTGGGGGCGCTGGTGGTTGGTGCCATTGCGGGCAGCATTTTTGTGCAGATGTTCACGCTCACACAAAACAAGTGGAAGATTGACGATGTGCTGGGCGTTTGGCCCCTGCATGGCTTGTGTGGTGCCTGGGGCGGCATTGCCGCTGGCATCTTCGGGCAATCGACCTTGGGGGGGCTAGGCGGCGTGAGCTTCTGGGGGCAACTGATGGGCACAGCCATGGGCGTGTGCTGGGCCTTGCTGGGGGGTACGCTGGTATATGGTGCGCTCAAGGCCACACTGGGCCTGCGCCTATCGCAAGAAGAAGAATTTGATGGGGCCGATTTGTCTTTGCACAAAATCAGTGCCACCCCCGACCGCGAAGTGAGCTGGTAAACCCCAAAATGGTGCGAACAGCCGCCATCACCTTGGCTGCTGCGCTTGCACCCAAATGGTGATGGTGCGCTGATCGGTCAGGGTGCGAACTTGCTGGTAGGCCACTTCGGCCTCTGGAAAGCGACGGCGCAACAAATTGAGCCACTGTTTGAGGCGACCCGCCCGCTGACGCGGTTCTAAATGGTTGCAGACCAATTGCCAGAAGCTGGCAAGGTGGGGCCACAGATCAGGCCATTGCACTGGGGCTAAAGCTGCCTCTGGCACTTGACCACTAGCGGCAGCATCCGCAGCGCGGATAGCCAGTGCCAGCCCCGGATCAGCCACCATGCCACGCCCCAGCATCAGGGCATGGCATCCGGACACCGCCCGGCAACGCTGGGCGTCTTGCACCGTCCAGATTTCACCGTTAGCTACCACCGGCACCGACACGGCAGCCTGAATGGCCGGAATCTGCTCCCAATAGGCGGGGGGGCGGTAGCCGTCTTGCTTGGTGCGGGCGTGAACCACAATCTCACAAGCTCCATTGTCGGCCATAGCTTGGGCGCACTCACGCGCCAAGCTGGCATCGTGGTAGCCTAGGCGCATCTTGGCCGAGACTGGCAGTTGCGTGGGCACAGCGCGGCGCACGGCGGCCACCAGTAGGGCAATATGCTCCGGGTCTTGTAGCAGCGCAGCACCACCACCGTGGCGGTTGACCACCTTGGCTGGGCAACCAAAGTTTAAGTCGATGCCTTCGGGGCCAAGAGCCGCCAGACGCGCCGCATTTTCGGCCATGCACACCGGGTCAGAGCCGAGCAGTTGCGCCCGCACTGGCACCCCGGCCAGCGTGCGGCTGCCGTGGTGCAACTCTGGCACATAGCGCAAGAACACCTTGTCGGGCAGCAAAGTGCCGGTGATGCGAATAAATTCAGACACGCAACGATCCACACCACCCACGCGGGTGAGTACATCGCGCAGCACAAAATCAAGCAAGCCCTCCATGGGGGCCAAGAGCAAAGGCATAAAAAAAATCAGAAAAAAGGGAGAGTGCCAAGGCTTTACTGGCGGCAAGTATCGCATTCATCAGAACGTCATTCAAAGACGATGCAATCGTTGATCTTCCCATCCAAATGATTGACTTTCATGCAGTTGCACAAAACTGAAAAAGCTCATCAAGAACTCTCATCCGGTATGCGTACCCTAGGGCTGCGTGAGCGCTCGTTGTTGCTGCTGGCCGGTAGTAAGCCGACCTCGACCTTGCAAGCCATGTACGACGGTATGGGTGCGCAAATTCTCGAAAGTCTGTTGCACCTAGGCTACCTCACAGACAACACAACCCATGTGCCAATGCGCACTGAGCTATCGCTGGCCGGTGCGCGTATGTACCTGTTTGACGTTTGCGAGCGCATGTTCGCCCGCCGCCATCCTGATTTGGCCCACCACCTGCGCACAACCTTGCGCAATGCCCGCGATGGTGACACCCTGCGCCATGTGGCCGAAGAACTGTTTTCCCAAATCACGCACCATGCTGGCGATGAGTGTGCTGCATCCCTGCGCGCCCAGATGCCTGCGGCATTGACCTCTCCAGCACTCAATGAGAAGACAGGTTGAAAATGATGAAACAAGTCCCCACTGACAAAGGATTTCACTTCATCAGATTGTCATTCAAGGGTGATGTAATCGTTCTTTTACTTGCCCCCACGGTTAATTTTCATGCTGTTGCAGAAAACTGAAAAAGCCCACCAGGAACTCTCACCCGGTGTGCGCACCCTGAGCCTGCGTGAGCGTTCGTTGCTGCTACTGGCCGATGGCAAGCCGGTATCGGCCTTGCAGGCCATGTACCACGGCATGGGCGCACAAATTGTCGAGAGCCTACTGCACCAAGGCTACCTGACGCGTACCAGCCAAGCCCATGCCCAAACCGAACAAGCAGCGGTGCAGCGCAGCGAGTTGTCACTGGCCGGGGCGCGCATGTACCTGTTTGATGTCTGCGAGCGCATGTTTGCCCGTCGTCATCCTGATTTGGCCCACCGCCTACGCACAGCACTACGCAATGCCCGCGATGGCGACACCCTGCGCCATGTGGCCGAAGAACTGTTTGCCCAAGTGACCCACCATGCGGGCGATGAGCGCGCGGCATCGCTGCGCGCCCAAGTGTCTGCGGTATGGGCTGGCCCAGCGCCAGAAATGGCGCTGGAATCGTGCTAAGAACCTGCTCTCAAGCGCTCAGGCAGGCACCAGCCGCCACAGTGAGGTAACTTCAGCGGCCCGGGCTGCGTGCAGGGGGTCGCTGCTGTCTTGCACCTTGGGGTGCTGCGGACGCACATCGCGGCGCTCTAGCACGCGCAAGCCTGCCTCGGCGATCCAGCCCAATAGCTGCTCACGCGGGCGCAAGCCTAGGTGTTCGGCCAGATCCGACAAAATCAGCCAGCCCTCGCCACCGGGGGCCAAGTGTGCGGCTAACCCGGCCAGAAAGCCACGCAACATACGGCTGCCTTCGTCATAGACAGCCTGCTCTATCGACGAGTTGGGCCGGGCGGGCAGCCAAGGGGGATTGCACACAATCAATGGCGCTTGCCCAGCGGGGAACAAATCCACTGCTTCTACTTGCACCTGTGCTGTCAGGCCCAAACGCTGGAGGTTGTCTTGCGCACAGGCCAGCGCGCGCGGGGCATTTTCGGTGGCCACGATGTGACGCACACCCCGACGGGCCAGCACAGCGGCCAGTACGCCGGTGCCGGTGCCAATATCAAACGCCAGCTCTTGCGAGGGCAAGGGCGCTTGCGCTACCAGATCAATGTACTCGCCACGCACGGGGGAGAAGACACCGTAATGTGGATGAATACGCGCATCTGCGCCCAAGGCGGCAATCTCTACCCCCTTTTTTCGCCACTCATAAGCGCCAACCAAGCCTAGCAACTCGCGCAGCGTGACCACTTGGGCTTCGCCCGTGGCTTCACCCCAGGCTTGCGTGCAGGCTTGCACCCAATCGGGGGCACGGCGCAAGGCAATGCGGTAGTCGCCCTCCAACTGAATGACGATGGCCGCCAGCGTGCGCGCGCGCTGCGATTGTGCCTGCCGGTGCAGGTGGAACGCCTGCTCTGGCGTGGCTTGGGCGCGTTTGCTGGCACTGCGGGCCGCCGCCTTGGCTGGCTTGCGATCGACCCGGCGCATCAGCGCCTGCAACAGCAAGCGGGCGTTCTGAAAATCACCACGCCACAGCAGGGCGGTGCCTGCGCAGGCATGGCGGTAAGCGGTGTCTGCCGACAAGGTGTCGTCGGCAAGAATCACGCGCTTGGGCGCGGGTGCGCCGCTTTCGGAACGCCAGCGCGCTGTGCGCACCTCGCCCTGTTCGTTCCATTCGATCATGGTAGCTTTCGGTAAAGTGGATTTCAGTTGAGGGAGCGCTTAAGGCGCACTTCTTCGATTTTCACGCCGCCCACCACAGCGGTTTTGGCGGTGGACATCTCGCGCTTAAAGCCCGCGAGTTCGTGAAAACGGATGGCGCGCTCGTTGCGCAGTGGCACCCAAGCGGTGACGTTGGTGCAGCCTTCTTCTTGCAAGCCTTCGCGGGCGGCATCCCACAAGGCCAAACCGACGCCCTGATTCCAGTGGCTGGGGGCGGCATAGATAGCCCAGATTTCACCTGTGGTGGGGCGGGACTTTTCATCGCGGGAGCGGTCGTAGCCAACAAAGCCGACGATTTTGTCGTCTTCTACAGCCACCTGTACCTGCGGCTCGCAGTATTCGATGGCTTCGCGCCAATAAGCTTGGCGTCTCTCCACCGACATGGTTTTGAGATGCTCATCAGGAATCAGACCCTTATAAACTGTTTGGGCCGATAGGGTATGGAGTTGAGCGATGGCTTTGGCATCGCGTAGCGTAGCGGGACGTACCTGAATGGACATGAAAAAACCGAACGAAAACAGGAAAAAATCAAAAGGAGCGGCATTGTCGCCGCAAATGGATTTCTAGCGGTAGCGCTCAAGGGCTTTAACCCGGTGACCATCACCAGAAAACTGCTGGCTCAAGCCGGCAGGCAGATGTTGCCAATAACGTGCTTGCAATTGGCGCTGGCAATGCACGCTGCCCGGCTGTGTTGAAGACCACTGGGCCGCACCACAGCGCACGGAATCAACCAGAGCAATACCACGCTCCTGCAAACGCTCTAGAACCTCTGGGGCTGGATGACCAAAACGGTTGCGGTAGCCGCTTTGCGCCCAAGCGCTGCGCGGCTGTACGGCATCCAAAAAAGCAGCACTGGATGAGGTTTTGCTGCCGTGGTGGGGTAGCAGCAACACATCGGCCCGCAGTGGAGCATTTTGTGCCAACAAAAACTGTTCTTGGGCGCTTTCAATATCGCCAGGCAACAACGCAGCTACCCCACTGGGAGCCACAATGCGCAGCACACAGCTTTGCGCATTGGTGCTACTGCGCGCCTTGCGCGCGCCTACGGTGGCTGGCGCAGCTTCTGGCGGCTGGGGGTGCAAGATGGAAAATTCAACACCATCCCAGCGCCAGCGTTGGCCCGCGACGCAAGGCGTAACAGGGCGCAGCGCCTGCAAGTCGGCCTCTTCGGTCACGGAACCAAGCAACTGCGCCTGCGGTTGTGCTTGCAGCACGGCCAGCGCACCGCCGGTGTGGTCGCTGTCACGGTGGCTGAGGAGTAGGGTATCGAGGCGCTCGCCCTGCGCACGCAACAGGGGCACCAGCACCCGGCTGCCCGCATCGCTGCCCGCGCTGGTGCGCGGCCCGGCGTCATAAAGCAGTGTGCGTGTGGCGGTGCGTACCAGCACCGCCGTGCCTTGGCCCACATCCACAGCCAGCAATTCAAACTGCCCCGGTGCCGGGCGCGGCGGCTGCCAAAAAAACACCGGAATCATCAGGGGCAACCCCAGCAAGCGCACCGGCCACGGCCAAGATAAAGCCAACAAGGTGCCGCCCGCCACCGCAGCCATGCCCGCCCACAGCGGTGCTATCGGCAGCCACAGTGCCGCCCAAGGCACGGCGGCAAACCACTCCAGCAAAAGCACCATCGCCTGCACGGCCATGGCCGCCAACTGCCACAGTGGTGCCCACACTACGCCCAAAAAGGCCAACGGCGTGACCACCAATGTCGTCCACGGAATAGCCAGCATATTGGCCCCAAACCCTACCAAAGAGACCTGACCAAACATCAACAATCCCAGTGGTGTCAGGGCCAGCGTCACCACCCACTGCTCGCGCAGCATGGACAAAAAACGGCCCACTACACTGGGCGAATCTGGCACGCCAGCGCCCGGATCGCTGGCAAACAAAATCCCCACGGCCACAAAACTGAGCCAGAACCCCGGCTGCCACAGCGCCCACGGGTCGGGCAACACCACAGCAGCACAGGTGAGCAACCAAACGTGGGGCCAAGGCCAGCGCAGCCCCCACAGGCGCAGCAGCGCCACTGCGCACAACATGGAAATCGTGCGCTGCGCCGGAATGCCCCAGCCACTGAACAAAGCATAGGCTGCCGCCAGCAACGCCCCACCCACCAGCGCCGCAGAAGGTGCGGGCAGCAGCAGGCACAGGCGCGTGGAGCGCCGCCACAGCAGCCGAATCAGCGCTGCTGCCAACCACGCAAACAGGGTAATGTGCAGCCCAGAGATACTCATCAAGTGAGAGACTCCGGTGGTGCGAAACAAGTCCCAGTCGGAGCGTTCAATGGCACGCTGGTCTCCGGTCACCAAGGCCGCCACCACACCGGCCACGCGCTGGCTGGCGGCATCAGCAGGGTTGGCAGCCAGTTGCGCCATGATGGCGTCGCGCACCTGCTGGCGGGCCTGCTCTACGGGATACTGGTAAGTGGCTGCCAGCCGCTGCGGTGCTGTGTCTTTTTTGCCTGCGCGCACATCGCCCACGGCTTGCACACCCTGCTCCCACGCCCAGAGTTCATAGTCAAAGCCATGTGGATTGCGCAGCCCATGCGGGGCTTTGAGGCGCACCGTCATTTGCCAGCGCTCGCCGGGACGCACCAAGGCCGGGGCTACGGTATCGGCGTCGGCACTGCCATGCTGTGGGCGGTGGTACCAACCCAAATCCATCAGCTCTGGCAAGCGCACCGCTTGGCCTTCCAGCGTGGCCGACTCCACCGCCAAGCGCAAGCGCTGCCCGCCCTCCAAGGGCTGGGGCATAGCCACTACCATGCCCGTGACACGGATATCGCGCCCTTCCAAAACTGGATTTAATGCCTGCGCGGTAAAGTGGCTGGCCCGCAGACCAGTGACAGCAAACAGCAGGAGGGCTGCAGCCAAGGCCCCAAAAACAGGGGTGCAAATCGTGCAGTTTTTGGCAAACCAGCGCCTCGTCCACCACAGCGCCAAGAGCAGCACCAAGCCTATCAAGGCCAAAACTTCATACCACTGTACAGGCCAAAGCTGGGCTTGGTTCACCTGCACCGCTGCACCGGCCAAACTACCCAGCAACAAGGCCAGAAAATGCCAAGGCCGTGATCGGGCTGGACAATCTGCCATCAAGTAGGAGGATGCAGTAATGGACGGAGTAGGGCTTGCATTCATGGCGGGCATCATCCTACGCGCCTGCTAACGCGATGGCGGCTGTGCCACACTGGCAATTTTATTTTCAACCCCTTTTATTACAAGGATTTCCTCCATGAGCGTTTACGACAAACTGCAAGCCCTGAACATCACACTGCCACCCGCAGCTACCCCGGCTGCTGTGTATGTACCTTTTGTGCAAAGTGGCAAGCTGCTGTTTTTGAGCGGCCATATTGCGCGCAAAGATGGTCAAGTTTGGGCAGCCCAGTTTGGCCGCAACATCAGCACCGAAGAGGGCAAACTGGCTGCCCGCGCCGTGGCGATTGATCTGCTGGGCACCTTGCACGCCGCCACTGGCGATCTGAACAAGATTGCCCGCATCGTCAAAGTGATGAGCTTGGTCAACTCTACCGCCGACTTTACCGAGCAGCACCTTGTCACCAACGGCTGCTCGGAGTTGCTGGGCGAGGTGTTTGGTGCCAAGGGCGTACACGCCCGCAGCGCCTTTGGCGTGGCGCAGATTCCGCTGGGAGCCTGCGTCGAGATTGAGTTGATTGCCGAACTGGCCTAAAACCACTTAAAACACTGCGGCGGCCAACCGTGGGGCCTGCACCCTAGGCGCACTGCTGGTAAACACCGACAGCACACGGGTTAATTGGTCGACCTGTTCGCGCAGGCTTTGTGCCGCAGCAGCGCTCTCTTCCACCAAGGCAGCGTTTTGTTGCGTCATTTGGTCTAGGCTGCCTACGGCTTGGTTGACTTGGGCAATCCCTGCATTGGCTTGGGTAGCAGCAGTGCTGATCTGGCCGATCATGTCATTGACGCGCTGCACCGCCTGCACGATGTCTTGCATAGTGGTGCCTGTGTCTTGCACCAAACGCGAGCCCTCCTCCACCCGATCCACCGAAGCGCCAATCAGCGCCTTGATTTCTCTGGCTGCTTGGGCACTACGCCCAGCCAAGCTGCGCACCTCAGAGGCCACCACTGCAAAACCCCGGCCTTGTTCACCGGCCCGCGCGGCCTCTACCGCTGCATTGAGCGCCAAAATGTTGGTCTGAAAGGCAATGCCGTCAATAACCCCAATGATGTCGGAAATTTTGCGACTGCTATGGTTGATATCTTCCATGGTGGAGACGACATGGGCCACCATCTGGCCACCACGTTGTGCCACCTCTGAGGCACCAGCAGCCAAGCGGCTGGCCTCTTGGGCACTGTTGGCGCTATGCTCTACCGTGCCCGCAAACTGCTCCATGGAAGCGGCTGTTTTTTGCAAATCGCTGGAAGTCTGCTCAGTACGCATGGACAGATCTTGGTTGCCCATCGCGATCTCGGCACTGGCCGTAGCAATGCTGCCAGCACTATCGCGCACCTGCTGCACCACCTGTGCCAAAGATTGCCCCATCGCCTGCAATGAACGCAGCAGCGCGCCAAATTCGTCTTGGCGGGCCACTTGCACCGAAGCCGTCAAATCGCCTTGCGCAATGCGCTCGGCCAAAGAAACCGCTTGGGCCAATGATTGCTGCATGTGCCGAATCAGCAGCCAAGCCCCCACCACCATCACCACAATAATGCACAACAACACTAGCCCGACCAGCACCAAAGTTTGACGCCGCACCTGTGATTGTTCTTGCTGCCAAGTTTGCAGGGCGTCGTGTTGCAACTGTACAAAACCTTTCAATGTTTGCAGATAGGCAGTGGTGGCTGGGTTGTACGACTGGGCAATCAGGGCCACCGCCTGCTCAGGCTGGCCGTCGGCCTTGAGTTGGCGGGCCTTAGCGCGCAACTCCAGCATCGCCTTGCGCGCAGCGCCCACCTTGGCCATCTGCTCGCGATCAATAGCGCGCAGATTCATGGCTTCAAGCGATTTTTGCAAAGTCGAAATCTGCATTGAGGTAGCACTGATCGTCTCTTTGAACACCACCTCTACCGCCGGATCGCTGCTAGTAACAATGGCCTGTGTGCGCGCTGCATTGGTCTCTGTGAGCCCCATCCAGCGGGTGGCAGTGTCCAACCGCTGGCTCAACTCTGCCGTCATGGCGTCATCTTGGGCCTGCTGCTGTATGACATGGCGGCCAATGAACCCCATCGCCAGCAGCATCAGAAGAATCACGGCTCCCACCGTCAGCCACAATTGCTGCGAAATTTTTGGTGTTTTATTCATGTCACTTCCTTGGTTTGGCCTCTAGCGTATTCACACGCAGCGGGCCACGCTAGTGGGCTTAAAGCCAAAATGGGCCTCTTTGCCCTTACGGCCACGCGGGGCTAGGGCGGCATTGAGCAAGCGCAGCTCCAGCACCTCCTCGCGGGGCTTGCCACCACGGCCTACGCCAGCGATACGAATACTGCGGCTATAGACGGCCACCCCGGCCAGCGTATCTTTGTCTTCTAAGGCCAGCAGCATCAAGCCACGCCCGCCGCGCTCTAAGGCTTTAAGCTCTTGGAGGTCAAAGGTCAACAGACGTCCGCCGCTAGAAATGCAGGCCACATGGGTGGCGGCAGCCTCTGTGGTTGGCGCAGTGCAGCCAGAAGCCACCACCGAGGGTAGGCACACCGTCTCCCCTTCGGCCAAGGTGATAAAGGCTTTACCGCCCTTATTGCGCGCCACCAAGTTTTCTACATTCGCCAAAAATCCATAGCCGCCACTGCTGGCCAACAACAGTTGCGCCTGTGCAGGGCCAGCAAAGTAATGGGCGATCTGGGTGCCCGCTTCTAGCTCGATCAGCGTGGTGATGGGCTGACCATCGCCGCGCCCACCGGGCAATTGCGCCACCGGTACCGAATAGACGCGGCCATTGGTGCCAAACACCACCAGCGTATCTACCGTGCGGCATTCAAAGGTGGTGTGCAGCCCATCGCCTGCCTTGAAGGCAAAACTGCCCGCCTCATGTCCATGCGCGTTGCGGGTACGCACCCAGCCTTTTTCTGACACCACCACCGTGACCGGCTCATCCACCACCTTGACCTCGACCACGGCTTTTTTCTCAGCTTGAATCAGGGTGCGGCGCGCATCGGCAAACTGCTTAGCATCTTGCTCGATCTCGCGCACCATCAGGCGGCGCAGCGTGGCCGGGCTGCCCAAAATATCTTCAAGCTTGCCTTGGCTGTCGCGCAGCTCTTGCAGCTCTTGCTCAATTTTGATGGCTTCGAGCCGGGCCAGTTGGCGCAGGCGGATTTCGAGAATATCGTCGGTTTGGCGCTCACTCAGGGAAAAACGGGCCACCAACGCGGCCTTGGGTTCATCAGACTCACGGATGATGCCAATGACTTCATCAATGTGCAGCAGCACCGTGTGCCGCCCTTCCAGAATGTGGATGCGGTCGAGCACCTTGTCTAGCCGGTGCTGGCTGCGCCGGGTAATGGTGTTTTGGCGGAAGGCAATCCACTCTTCCAACATGCGGCGCAGTGATTTTTGTACCGGCTTGCCATCTAAGCCCACCATCGTCAGGTTGATGGGCGCAGAGGTTTCTAAACTGGTATGCGCCAGCAGCGCCGTAATCAGTTCTTGTTGCGGTGTTTTGCTGGTTTTTGGCTCAAACACCAAGCGCACAGCGGCATCTTTGCTCGACTCGTCACGCACACCATCCAAGACCGCCAAAATGCTGGCCTTGAGCTGGTTTTGCTCTTGGCTCAGGGCTTTTTTGCCCGCCTTGACCTTGGGGTTGGTCAGTTCTTCAATTTCTTCCAGCACCTTTTGCGTGCTCACGCCAGGGGGCAACTCCGTGACCACCAATTGCCACTGGCCGCGTGCCAGTTCTTCTATTTTCCAGCGGGCGCGCACTTTCAGGCTGCCGCGCCCGGTGCGGTAGGCATCGGCAATATCGCTGGCACTGCTGATGATCTGGCCGCCACCGGGGTAATCGGGGCCGGGAATCAGGGCTTGCAACTCTTCTGCCGAGAGTTGCGGATTCTTGATGAGCGCCACGCAGGCATCAGCCACTTCGCGCAGGTTGTGGCTGGGGATTTCTGTCGCCAAGCCCACCGCAATACCGCTGGCCCCATTGAGCAAGGCAAAGGGCAGGCGGGCGGGCAACTGGTGCGGCTCCACGGTAGAGCCATCGTAGTTGGGGATGAAGTCGACCGTGCCCTCGTCAATTTCATCTAGAAGCAAGCGGGTAATTTTGGACAGACGCGCTTCGGTGTAGCGCATGGCTGCTGCGCCATCTCCATCACGCGAGCCAAAGTTGCCTTGGCCGTCAATCAGCGGGTAGCGCTGGGCAAAGTCTTGCGCCATGCGCACCAAAGCATCGTAGGCCGATTGGTCGCCATGCGGGTGAAAGCGCCCCAGCACATCGCCCACCACACGGGCGCTTTTCACGGGTTTGGGAGCCACATTGCCGGTGGGGCCAGAGTAACTCAGGCCCATGCGATCCATCGCGTACAAGATACGCCGCTGCACGGGCTTGAGGCCATCGCAGACATCGGGCAAAGCCCGGCCTTTCACGACGCTCAGGGCGTATTCGAGATAAGCCCGTTGGGCATAGCCGCCTAGGCTTTCAGGGTGGTCAGAGGCGGAGGCCGGGGATGCCGGAGGGTTCAGAAGATCAGAAATCATGTTGTGCATTCAGCCTATATATCCACTTCTACGCTGTCGCCGTGCAGCTCCATCAGTTCGCGGCGCGAGGCGGCCTCGCCCTTGCCCATCAGCTTGGTCAATAAGGCCACGGTAGCGGCAAAGTCCAGCGCTCCCAAATGCACCGGCATCAAGCGCCGGGTATCGGGATTGAGGGTAGTTTCCCAGAGTTGGTCGGCATTCATCTCACCCAAGCCCTTAAAGCGGCTGATGGTGCATTTGTCGCGTGGTACGCCTTCTTTGGTGCATTTGTCCAGAATGGCGGTCAACTCACCCTCGTCGAGCGCATAGAGTTTGCTGGCAGGTTTTTTTCCGCGTGCTGGCACATCGACGCGAAACAGCGGTGGCCGCGCCACAAACACATGGCCGGTATCAATGAGCTTGGGAAAATGCCGGAAGAACAGTGTCAGCAGCAGCACCTGGATGTGCGAGCCATCGACATCGGCATCCGACAAAATACAAATTTTCCCGTAGCGCAACCCCGACAAGTCGGGTTCATCTTCTGGGCCGTGCGGATCGACGCCAATCGCCACGGCAATATCGTGGATTTCGTTGTTGGCAAACAGCCGGTCGCGCTCTACTTCCCACGTATTGAGCACCTTGCCGCGCAGCGGTAGCACGGCTTGGTTTTCTTTGTCGCGGCCCATTTTGGCACTGCCCCCAGCGGAGTCGCCCTCCACTAAAAACAGTTCGTTGTAGGCAATGTCGCGGCTTTCACAATCCGTCAGCTTGCCCGGCAGCACGGCTACGCCGGAGCCTTTGCGCTTTTCTACCTTTTGCCCAGCGCGCTGGCGCGTTTGCGCGGCTTTGATGGCTAATTCGGCCAGTTTTTTTCCATATTCCACATGCTCATGCAGCCACAACTCCAGCACTGGGCGTACAAAGCCCGACACCAAGCGCACGGCATCGCGCGAGTTCAGGCGCTCTTTGATCTGGCCTTGGAATTGTGGGTCGAGCACCTTGGCACTGAGCACATAGCTGGCGCGGGCAAACACATCTTCGGGCATCAGCTTGACGCCCTTGGGCAAAAGGCTGTGCAATTCGATAAAGCTTTTTACCGCTTGAAACAGGCCGTCGCGCAGCCCCGATTCGTGGGTGCCACCGGCACTGGTCGGAATCAAATTGACATAGCTTTCGCGCACTGGCGCGCCTTCGTCGGTAAAGGCTACCGCCCATGCGGCCCCTTCGCCCTCGGCAAAGCTATCGTGGCTGCTATCGGCAAAGCCCTCGCCCTCCCACAGCGGAATCACGGGGTCGGCCACCAACGTTTGCATCAGGTAGTCGCGCAGACCGCCTTTGTATTGCCACGTTTGGGTGTCGCGGGTTTTTTCGTTGGCCAAGGTCACAATGACACCCGGCATCAGCACCGCTTTGCTGCGCAGCAGATGCACCAATTCACCCATAGGCAACTGGCTGGATTCAAAGTATTTGGCATCGGGCCAAACGCGCACCGTGGTGCCCTGTTTGCGCTCGCCCGCCTGCAAGGGGCGCACTTGCAAGGCTTCGACCACATCGCCCCCAGCAAAGGCCAAACAGGCCATTTGGCCCTCGCGGTGGCTGGTCACTTCGAGGCGGGTCGAGAGCGCATTGGTCACGCTCACGCCCACGCCGTGCAAGCCGCCTGAGAAGCTGTAAGCGCCGCCTTGGCCCTTATCAAACTTGCCACCGGCGTGCAGGCGGGTAAAAACCAACTCTACGACGGGGGCGTTTTCTTCGGGGTGCAGACCAAAGGGAATGCCCCGGCCATCATCTTCGATACTCACCGAGCCATCGAGGTGCAGGCTCACTTTGATCTTTTTGCCGTATCCGGCCAAGGCTTCGTCGGCCGCGTTGTCTAGCACCTCCTGCACGATGTGCAGCGGGTTGTCGGTGCGGGTGTACATGCCGGGGCGCTGCTTGACGGGTTCTAGCCCCTTGAGCACACGGATCGAACTTTCAGAATATTCAGGAAGGGAGGGAGAGGTAGGTTTGGCTGGCATGGGCGCGGATTCTAGGCCGTGGCGGCTACAGCACAATAACGCCGTTGCTATTACAGTTGCCCGATGCCTTCTTCGCCGTCCCCCCGCAAACTCTCCATGTTCCAAGTGCTGGCCTGTGGTGCCGCCATCGTTACCTTGTCGATGGGCATACGCCACGGCTTTGGCCTGTGGTTGCAACCCATCACGCAAGAGATGGGCTGGACACGCCAGTCATTTGCACTGGCCTTGGCGATACAAAACCTGTCTTGGGGGGTGATTGGCGTATTTATGGGCATGGCCGCCGACCGCTTTGGTGCCTTTAAGGTGCTAGTGGGCTGCTCGCTACTGTATGCGCTGGGGCTGGCAGGCATGGCTTGGTCGCCCAACACCACCATGTTTGCGCTCACAGCGGGGGTGTTGATTGGTGCGGCGCAAGCGGGCACCACCTATGCCGTGATTTATGGCGTACTGGGCCGCCAGATTGCCCCAGACAAGCGCTCATGGGCGATGGGGGTGGCAGCAGCCGCAGGCTCCTTTGGTCAATTCTTGATGGTGCCGGTGGAGGGCTTTTTAATCAATGCATTGGGCTGGCAACAGTCGTTGTTGGTGCTGGGGGTGATGGTGCTGTTCATCATGCCGCTGGCGTTGGGCCTGCGTGAGCCGGGCTTTCAGGGCAGTGGCGCAGCGCAGCGGGGGCAAAGCATTGCCCAAGCGATGGGCGAAGCGCTGCGCTACCCCAGCTTTTTGCTGCTCACGGCCTCTTATTTTGTTTGTGGCTTTCAGGTGGTGTTTATTGGCGTACACATGCCCAGTTACCTGCGCGATCATGGCCTCTCGCCTGATGTGGGCAGCCATGCGCTGGCGCTGATCGGCCTGTTCAATGTGGTGGGTACCTACCTGACTGGCAGCTTGGGCCAGCGCGTGCCCAAGCGCTATATTTTGGCCACCATTTATTTCACGCGCTCGGTGGCGATTGTGCTGTTTTTGTGGGCACCGTTGTCGCCTTGGTCGGTGTATTTGTTCTCAGCGGTGATGGGTACTTTGTGGCTGTCCACCGTGCCACCGACCAATGCCACGGTAGCGCAGATTTTTGGCGTGCAGCATCTATCTATGCTGGGCGGCTTTGTCTTTTTTAGCCACCAAGTGGGCAGCTTTATGGGCGTCTGGCTGGGCGGCTATTTGTACGACCAAACGGGCAGTTACAACATCGTCTGGGGCATCTCTATCGTGCTGGGGCTGTTGGCCGCCTTGGTCAGCTTACCCATCAAAGAGCAGGCCATTGACCGCCCAGCCATGCAAGGGGCTTGAAGTATGTCGGCACCCTCGTCCGCAGACTCTAGCGCTCAACTTGAGCACCAATGGCTCCCTTGGTTGGCCCGCATTGCTGCCATACTGGCATTGCTGGCCGTTTTTGCACTCTACACCCAGCCCGACTTCATGGTGCTGCTAGCCAATCAGGTCTGGTCGTGCTTTTGACTTGGTCTCTACAGCTATCGGCCCACCCGGCCTCTAGTTAGAATGCCCTTTTACCGTTTATCACTGCGGATATGACCACTTCCAGCGTCTCCCTTACCGGCAGCATTGTCGCCCTCGTCACCCCCATGCACGAAGACGGCAGCGTGGATTACCCCACCTTGCGCAAACTCATCGACTGGCACATTGCCGAAGGCACCGACTGCATTGGTGTGGTTGGCACTACGGGCGAGTCACCCACCGTCAACGTGCAAGAGCACTGCGAGATCATCCGCGTAGCCGTAGAGCAGGCCGCCAAGCGCGTGCCCATCATGGCGGGCTGCGGTGCCAACTCCACGTCTGAGGCAATTGAGCTAGCCAAGTTTGCCAAGGGCGTAGGTGCCGACAGCCAGTTGCAGGTCGTTCCCTACTACAACAAGCCCACGCAAGAGGGCCAGTACCAGCATTTCAAGGCCATTGCCGAGGCCACGGGCGATTTGCCCATCATTTTGTACAACGTGCCGGGCCGCTCGGTGGCCGATATGCAGCACGACACCGTGCTGCGCTTGGCCCAAGTGCCCGGCATCATCGGCATCAAAGAAGCCACGGGCAACATCGAGCGCGCCCAATGGCTGATCCGTGATGTGCCCCAAGGCTTTGGCGTCTATTCGGGCGATGATCCTACCGCTGTGGCACTGATGCTCTGCGGCGGTCATGGCAACATCAGCGTCTCGGCCAATGTGGCCCCACGCCTGATGCACGAGTTGTGCGCCGCAGCGCTGGCAGGCAATATTGCCCGCGCCATGCAAATCCAATTCCAGCTCATGCCCATCCACAAGCAACTGTTTGTCGAGGCCAACCCCATCCCGGTCAAGTGGGCTATGCAGCGCATGGGTCTGTGTGGCGGCACTCTGCGCCTGCCCATGACGCCTTTGAGCAGCAGCAACGAAGCCGTGGTCGAAGCGGCATTGCGCAGCGCCCAATTGCTCTAAGCCCTGCGCGTGCCAGCCTAAGTGTGCCTGCCTGTCTTTTCAAGGATTTCTGCGTGAAACCAACCCCTATTGCACGACTGGGCCTGCTGGGCCTGACGATTGCACTGTCTGCCTGCTCCGCACTGGAAAGCGACAAAATCAACTACAAGAGTGCCACCAAGGCTGCCACGCTGGAGGTGCCACCTGATTTGCAACAGCTCTCGCGCGACAGCCGTTATGCCGCCCCCGGTGGCGTGGTCTCAGCCAATGCATTGCAAACCAAGCAAGCCGTGCAGCCGGTAGGCCCGGCCACTGCAGTCAACAGCTTGGGCGATGTACGCATTGAGCGCGCAGGCAACCAGCGCTGGCTGGTAGTCAACCGCTCTGCCGAGCAACTGTGGGAACCTGTGCGCGAGTTCTGGCTCGAAAACGGCTTTGTGCTGGTGCAAGACCAAGCCAATCTGGGCATCATGGAAACCGATTGGGCAGAAAATCGGGCTAAGATTCCACAAGACTTTATCCGCAGTGCGCTGGGCAAGGTGCTGGACTCGATCTACTCCACTGGCGAGCGCGACAAATTTCGCATCCGCTTAGAGCGCAATGCCAATGGTGGCACAGAAATTTATGTCGCCCACCGAGGCATGGTGGAGGTCTATAGCAACAGCAGCAAAGATGCCACACACTGGCAACCGCGACAGGCTGATCCTGAGCTAGAGACCGAATTTCTGCGCCGCATGATGGTCAAGCTGGGGGCCAGCAAAGAGCAGCAGGCGCAAGCAGCAACGGTAGCTACTACCCCAGCTACCCCCACTGCGCGCCTCGAAACCGTCAACAATACTCCCGTGCTGCAACTGAACGAGGGTTTTGACCGCGCTTGGCGTCGGGTGGGGCTGGCACTAGATCGCACCGGCTTTACCGTAGAAGACCGCGACCGCAGCCAAGGCTTGTACTTTGTGCGCTATGTCCCGGCCAACGCCAACAAGCAAGAGCAGGGTTTCTTTAGCAAGCTGCTCAGTAGCACCCCCACCATCACGCCAGAAAAATACCGTATCGTCGTGCGCAGCGAGGGTAATGCTTCCACCATCTTGGTGCTCAATGCCAGCGGCGCTGCCGAAACCTCGGCCAGTGCAGCCAGCATTGTGCGCGTGTTAGCCGACGAGCTCAACTGACGCCTAAGTGGCCCCTCCCTTGTTTGGGAGGAGCATAAAAAAAGCCCCGTTGCGTGAGCACGGGGCTTGCTAGTTTCTGGGGCTTTAGCCCCAGAACAGCGCTTGCTTATTACTTAGCGGCAGCAGGAGCAGCGGCAGGAGCAGCAGCGGCAGCAGCAGTGTCAGCAGCAGCCTTGGCAGCATCGCCAGCGGCAGTAGCAGCACCAGCAGCGGCAGCACCAGCAGCCTTAGCAGCATCGCCAGCGGCAGTAGCAGCGCCAGCAGCGGCATCACCAGCAGCCTTGGCAGCATCGCCAGCGGCACCAGCAGCGGCGCCAGCGGCACCAGCAGCAGCTTGGGCGGCATCAGCAGCGGCAGCAGGGGCAGCAGCAGGAGCGGGGGCAGCAGCGGGAGCTTCTACGGGAGCAGGTGCTGGTGCGGGGGGAGGAGTTTCTTTTTTACCGCAGGCGGCCAGAGCGGCAGCAGCAATCAACGAAGCGATGACAAGGGTCTTGTTCATTTCAGGTTTCCTAGTTGGACAGTCAAAAACGGGGATGCCATCGCGTTGGGCTTGGCGCAGCCAACTACGCTTGGGCAAATGGACGCAAGAAGTTTTGCGTCTGCTTACTTATTTACAGCCCGCGATTATATTGGGATTCTGTCAATACAGGCTAACGCTTACACATACCTGCCTACCCAAGACGTTGCAACAATCTGACAGTTTTGCTGCCAAATGCAGGCCACAGAGCTGACAAATCGATTACAAACCCAGTGTGGTAGCTGGAAATCCTGGGGAGCTTTTGTTGTGCAGCCACTCATTCAGGCTTTCGCGCTGCAACACCCGGCGCTCTGGTTCGGCCCCTGTCACGCCGTTGCAGCGCTCAGGATCGAGGCGCTGCAACACCCAACCCGGCGACCAAATTACACTGGGCACATCCAGCCGATCTGCGGCTGCACTGCGGCGGCACGTCAGGAGGTGATCCCAAGTGCGACGCCACTGCACAAAGCGGGCATGGCGGCGCAGCACATCGTCGTACTGGCAGGCCAGCAGCGTCATGCGCCGCCCACTGCCCGCCCACGCCTGCAAAGACTCCACCACCGCACGCTCGCCCAAGGGCCAATCGTGAAAATCGGCGTCGCTGAGAATGATCTCGCGCCAACCTTCAGCGGCAGCGGTAGCCAAGGCGTCACGCACCAACTGCTGAAAGGCCTCGCGCCCCTGAAAACGCCCTTGGGGTAAAAGGTGGGTCGGTGCAACGGTCATGGCAACGCGCTGGAGTTAGGGTTTTTGGGCGTGCAACCAACCGGCATCACACCAAGAAGACAGCAGCTCCAGTGCATCGTCGCTGGCATGGGCCAAGGCACGGCCATCCAAAGCGCGGTCATTGGCCAACTGGCGCATCAGTTGCGCATCTTCTCCAGCGGCGCGATAGCTTTCACCGTTGATAAAAATGTGCTCGGCGTCGTACATCATGCGTGTGCGCCGGTCGAGCACCACCTGCTCTAGCATCACCCCTTCTGGCCCCGGCTCAAACCAGACATTGGCTTTTGGCTCAGTCAGGTACTCACCCAAAGCCCGCTCTAATGCTTGGGGCTGCTGCAAGGCCCAATCTAGCGCCTTGCGGGCAAAGTCATGCAAGGTGGTAGGAATTTCTGCCGCATGGCTGACGGCGGGCTGTTTCGGGTCTTGGTAGAGCAACTGGTCTTGCTCGCCTTCGTCTTCATCGGCTAGCCGCACCAGCAGTTCTTGTGCCAAATTAACCCGCTCAGGCACGCGAAACCCGACCGAATAGGTCATGCAGTCGCCGCCCTCAGCAATGCCATCGTGCGCCCAACCCGGTGGCAGGTAAAGCATATCGCCCGGTTCGAGCACATATTCTTCTTCTGGCTCAAACTGGGCCAAGATTTTCAGCGGCATATCGTCGCGCAAGGTGAGGTTCTTTTGCCGCCCAATGCGCCAACGGCGGCGGCCTTGCGCTTGCAGCAAAAATACGTCGTAGCTGTCAAAGTGCGGGCCAACCCCACCGCCATCACTGGCGTAGCTGATCATCAAGTCGTCCAAGCGGGCATCGGGCACAAAGCGAAACTGCTGCATCAGCGCATGCACAGCTTCGTGGTGCAAATCAACCCCTTGCACCAACACTGTCCAATGGGGCCGCTGCAAAGGTGGCAAGGCACGCCGGGGCAGAGGGCCGTGGCGCAATGACCAAACACCATCGGTCTGCTGCACAAGGCGCGACTCCACGCCCTCTTGGGCCGCTAGTGCAAACAATTCGGGCCGCGACAGCGGTGCCTTGAAGCCCGGTATGGCTTGGCGCACCAGCAGGGGTTTTTTCTGCCAATGTTGGCGCATAAACTGTGCAGGCGTCAGGCCAGCCAGTAGGACGAGGGGTTGCTTGGTGTCCATGACAAGGTTTCTGGCCCGGCAAAGGGCCTGTTGGTCAAACTGCGACAATTCTGCTACGGAACAGCCGTGGCTTTTTCAAGCCGCTTCGTGGTGTATCGTAATCTCTTCACTTTTCTTTTTGTTGCTACTTTTTGCGCTTTCTCGACTTCTACCAAAGGAAGTCTGATGCCCGTCTGAACCGTGAGCCACCATTCCTCTTTTATTTATTTGGCCTCGCAAAGCCCGCGCCGCAGCCAATTGCTAGAACAATTGGGCATCGCGCACCAGTTGTTGCTGGCCCACGCACCCAACCACCCCGATGAGGCCGAAGACGCCGAGGCCCTAGAAGCCGTGCGGCCCAACGAAGCGCCTACCACCTATGTGCAGCGCGTTACGGCCCTGAAACTCGATGCCGCCGTGGCCCGCCATGCCCGCCGGGGGTTGCCACCCGCGCCCATTTTGTGTGCCGACACCACCGTGGCCCAAGGACGCACCATTTTTGGCAAGCCCGACGATGCAGCGCACGCCGCGCAGATGCTGGCGCAACTGTCGGGCAGCACGCACCGCGTGCTCACCGCCGTGGCCTTGCAACACGGCACGCAGCGCTGGAGCGCTTTGTCGGTATCGCGGGTCACTTTTGCCCCCATGAGCACAGAGCAAATTGCCGCCTATGTAGCCAGTGGTGAGCCGCTGGGCAAGGCTGGTGCCTATGGCATTCAAGGTCTGGCAGCGGCCTACGTGCAGCACATCAGCGGCAGTTATTCAGGCATCATGGGACTACCCCTGTTCGAAACCGCGCAATTGCTGCGCGGCGTCGGATTTGCCCTCTGATTCCCCTTTGCCGTGCGCCCGTGCGCACCCACCCCCCATGCCCAGCCTGCAACAAGACATCCTCATCAACTGGTCGCCCCAAGAAACCCGCGTTGCCATCGTCGAGAACGGCGCGGTGCAAGAGCTGCACCTAGAGCGCCCGCTAGAGCGCGGCCTGGTGGGCAATGTCTATTTGGGCAAAGTGGTGCGCGTACTGCCGGGTATGCAGTCGGCTTTTATCGATATCGGGCTAGAGCGCGCTGCCTTTTTGCACGTAGCTGATGTTTGGCAGCGCCAGCCCGACGGCGAGCCGCCCGCGCTGGCGCGCAAGGGCGAGCCACTGGTGCCAATTGAAAAACAGGTATTTGAAGGCCAAACGCTGATCGTGCAGGTGGTCAAAGACCCCATGGGCACCAAAGGCGCACGCTTGTCCACGCAAATCAGCATTGCTGGGCGCTTACTAGTGTTCTTGCCACAAGACGACCATGTAGGCGTGTCGCAAAAAATACCCGTGGCCGAGCGCGACGCCCTGCGTGCCCGCTTGCAGGCGCTGGTGGGCAGCAAAGAAACCGGCGGCGGTGGTGGCTTTATCCTGCGCACCAATGGCGAAGATGCCACTGATACCGAACTGGCCGAAGACATCGCCTACTTGCGCAAAACTTGGGCGCGCACCAAGCAAGCCTCGCTCAAGCAGCCACCCAAATCGCTACTGCTGCAAGACTTGGATTTATTGCAGCGGGTGCTGCGTGATTTGGTGGGCGAACATACGCACACCATCCGGCTCGACTCGATGGAGCAGTTCCAGCGCCTGCGCGCCTTTGGTCAAGAATTTATGCCCGCCGCTGCCGCAAAGTTGCAGCATTACAAGGGCGAGCGCCCGATCTTCGATTTGTATTCGATTGACGAAGAAATTGCCCGTGCGCTGGGCCGCCGGGTAGATCTGAAATCGGGCGGCTACCTCATCATTGACCAAACCGAAGCCCTGACCACCGTGGATGTGAACACCGGCGGTTTTGTCGGGGCGCGCAATTTTGACGACACGATCTTTAAAACCAACCTAGAAGCCGCTGGGGCCATTGCACGGCAACTGCGCCTGCGCAATCTGGGTGGCATCATCATTGTCGATTTTATTGATATGGTGCGCGAAGACCACCAGCAAGCGGTGCTGGCCGAGTTCAAAAAGCAACTGGCCCGTGACCGCGTGAAGACAATGGCGGGCGGCTTTTCGCAACTGGGGCTGGTGGAGATGACGCGCAAGCGCACCCGTGACTCGTTAGCGCACATGCTGTGTGAGCCTTGCCCCTCGTGCCAAGGGCGTGGTGCCATCAAAACCGTGCGCAGCGTCGCCTACGACATCTTGCGCGAGATTTTGCGCGAGGCACGCCAATTCCACCCGCGTGAATTTCGTGTGGTGGCAGCCCCCCAAGTGGTGGAACTGCTGCTGGACGAAGAAAGCCAGCATCTGGCGGGCCTGAGTGACTTTATTGGCAAGCCTATCTCTTTGCAAGCAGAAAACGCTATTGGGCAAGAACAGTACGACATTGTGCTGCTCTAGCGCCTATCGCGCATAAGATGGTGGCCCGCCCCTAGGCTGTTCGTTTGCCACCATTGCCTACCACCGCCACCGTGACAAGCCTGCATATTCCCACCATGTTTGTCATGCTCTTCGTCGGCGTGACGGCAATGGCATTGTCAATTGCTTCGGTGGCTTACCGCCGCCAGCCCGATTTGTTGGTTTTTTCTTTCGGCCTGATGTCACAGGGCATGGGTTATGCCCTGTTCTTTTTGCGTGGTCAGGTGTCACCACTGCTGTCGGTGGTACTAGCCAATATAGCGATCAATGGGGCGATGGCGCTGTATGTGCTGGCGCTATACCGCTTTCAGTGCCGCACACCCCCTAGGGGGTTGGTGGCTATTCCGGTAGTTTTGGTGGGGCTGGGCACTTGGTGGCTGGTCGATGCATACCAAGCGCGCCGGATACTGCTATCGGCCATCACTTTGCTGCAATTTGTCCACATGTCGGTACTGCTGTGGCAATGGCGTCATCAAACCGCTGGGCGCGGCCAATACATCTTGGGTTTTGCCGCCGTATTTACCGCCTTGACCATGATCTACCGGATCGTGGTCACTTTGGCAGGCTGGGATCCGGCACAAAAGGTCACTGACTCCACCATCACAGTAATTTTGAGCTTCATGCTATCGCTGCTCGATACCCTGCTGCTGTCGGTCGGTATGCTGGTCATGGTGCAAGAGCGTACCGAGCAGGCGCGGGTAGACAGCGAAGACCGCTACCGCAAACTGATCGAATCGGCCAACGAGGGCATTTGCGTGCTCGAAAAAGGCATCCTGCGCTTTGTCAATCCCAAGTTTATCGAGCTGTTTGGCTATAACCATGATGAATTGCTCGGCCAACCAATCCTGCGCTTTATCCACCCCGATGACCGCGCTCTGGTATGCGAGAACCACCAAAAGCGCTTAGAAGGCCACGCTGACGATTTGAAATACCCGGCCCGCGTAGAAACCAAAACGCACGGCGTGCGCTGGATGGAGATCAGCGGCGTGGCTATCGACTGGTGCGACCAGCCCTCCACGCTCAATTTTTGCTCTGATATCACCGAGCGCCAAGAGATAGACGCGCGCATCCGCGAGCTGGCATTTCATGATGCCCTGACGCACCTGCCCAACCGCCGTTTACTGCATGAGCACCTAGAGCGGGCAATGGCACAAAACCAGCGTAGCCAGCAACACAGCGCGGTGCTGTTTATGGATTTAGACAACTTCAAACCCCTGAACGACCGCTATGGCCACAATGTGGGCGATCTGCTGCTGATAGAAGTGGCGCAGCGCCTATGCCAGAGCATCCGGGGCACCGATAACGCTGCACGCTTAGGGGGCGATGAGTTTGTGGTGGTGCTCAATGGCCTGAGCCCCAACCTGCCCACCGCCACCGAACAAGCACGCCATGTGGCAGAGAAAATCATCCAAGCCCTGTCGGAGCCTTACCGCTTGCAAGTGACCCAAGACGGCCAGTCCCACACGGTAGAACACCATTGCACCGCCAGTGCTGGTGTGACCTTCTTTTGCGGGCACGGCAGCACCCCAGCCCAATTGCTCGATCAGGCCGATGCCGCCATGTACCGAGCCAAAGAGGCCGGGCGCAATCAGGTGCAGTTTTACCAAGCAGCACCAGCGGTGGGTTAAATGCAAAAAAGCCCGCAGGCTTTGCAACCTGCGGGCTTGGCAAGCAAGGCTGGCACTGATAGAGCGCCAGCCGGGCTGGGTATTACATACCCATGCCGCCCATGCCACCCATACCGCCCATGCCACCCATGTCAGGGCCGCCAGCCGATTCAGCCTTGGGGGTCTCTGCAACCATGCACTCAGTAGTCAGCATCAGGCTGGCCACAGAAGCAGCGTTTTGCAGCGCCGTGCGGGTCACCTTGGTGGGGTCCAGAATACCCATTTCGATCATGTCGCCGTAGGTGTCGTTGGCAGCGTTGAAGCCGTAGTTGCCAGCACCAGCCAAGATGGCGTTGACCACCACCGAAGGCTCGCCACCGGCATTGGCCACGATTTCGCGCAGGGGCGCTTCGATGGCCTTGAGCACCAAGGCGATGCCGTGGTCTTGGTCGGTGTTGTCACCCTTGATGGTGCCAGCAGCTTGGCGAGCGCGCAGCAGAGCCACGCCACCACCAGCCACAATGCCTTCTTCCACCGCAGCGCGGGTAGCGTGCAGGGCGTCTTCCACGCGGGCCTTCTTTTCCTTCATTTCGACTTCGGTGGCAGCGCCGACCTTGATCACGGCCACACCGCCAGCCAACTTGGCCACGCGCTCTTGCAGCTTTTCGCGGTCGTAGTCGGAAGTGGCTTCTTCGATTTGCACGCGAATTTGCTTGACGCGCGCTTCGATGTCAGCGGCAGCGCCGTGGCCGTCGATGATGATGGTGTTTTCTTTGCCCACTTCGATGGTCTTGGCTTGGCCCAGATCGGCCAGCGTGACTTTTTCCAAAGTCAGGCCGACTTCTTCAGCGATGACCTTGCCGCCAGTCAGGATGGCGATGTCTTCCAACATGGCCTTGCGACGGTCGCCAAAGCCAGGAGCCTTGACAGCCACGACCTTCAGGATGCCACGGATGGTGTTAACCACCAGCGTTGCCAGAGCTTCGCCTTCGACATCTTCAGCCACGATCAGCAGCGGACGGCCAGCCTTAGCCACTTGCTCCAGTGTGGGCAGCAGGTCGCGGATGTTGCTGATCTTCTTGTCGAACAGCAGCACGAAGGGATTGTCCAGAATCGCTGCTTGCTTTTCGGGATTGTTGATGAAGTAGGGCGACAGGTAGCCACGGTCAAACTGCATACCTTCAACGACGTCGAGTTCGTTTTGCAGGCTCTTGCCGTCTTCAACGGTAATCACGCCTTCTTTGCCCACTTTGTCCATGGCATTGGCGATGATTTCACCGATGCTGGTGTCAGAGTTGGCAGAAATGGAACCCACTTGGGCGATTTCTTTGGAAGTGGTGGTGGGCTTGGAAGCCTTCTTCAGCTCGGCGATCAGGACTTCAACAGCCTTGTCGATACCGCGCTTCAAATCCATGGGGTTCATGCCAGCGGCCACGTACTTCATGCCTTCGCGCACGATGGCTTGGGCCAGCACGGTAGCAGTGGTGGTGCCGTCACCGGCGTTGTCAGAGGTCTTGGAAGCGACTTCCTTGACCATCTGCGCGCCCATGTTTTGCAGCTTGTCTTTGAGTTCGATTTCCTTGGCCACGGACACACCGTCCTTGGTCACGGTAGGAGCGCCGAACGAGCGCTCCAGCACCACATTGCGGCCCTTGGGGCCGAGCGTCACTTTAACGGCGTTGGCCAGGACGTTAACGCCCTCGACCATACGGGCACGGGCTTCACCACCGAAAACTACGTCTTTTGCTGCCATGTGTATTTCTCCAGAATTCTAAAAACAGGGGTCAGTGCGCAAAGCGCTTAGGCTTCAACCACGGCGAAGAGGTCGTCTTCTTTCATGACCAACAGTTCATTGCCATCGACCTTGACGGTTTGGCCGCTGTATTTGCCAAACAGCACGCGGTCACCGACCTTGACGTTCATGGTGCCGATTTCGCCCTTGTCGTTCTTCTTGCCGGGGCCAACGGCCAGCACTTCACCTTGGTCAGGCTTTTCGGCGGCGTTGTCAGGGATATAGATGCCGGAGGCTGTTTTGGTTTCGCTTTCGATGCGCTTGACGATGACACGGTCGTGCAGGGGGCGAAGTTTCATGGATCTATCTCCTGAAGGGGTCAAAAAATTTACTTTATCTACCGGTGCCTGCATGAGCAGACGCCTGGCCAATCTTCCGCTGGCAAGGGCTTGTTAGCACTCTTGCCAGTCGAGTGCTAATGATAAGGGCTTTTTGCTGGATTTCAAGAGAGGGCACACAAAGCCTGTGCCTTAACATTGCACCTTACGCGCCCCCACGGGCAGGCTGCCCGATAAAAAGAACCACACCATGCAGACTTCTACACCCACCTTGCACCAGTTGGTATTTGAGCATCTGCCCGATGCGGTCTACCTGATTGACCCGCAAACGTCCAACATCCTCGATTGCAACGCCGCCGCCTTGCAGCAGGTGGGGTTGCCGCGCAAGGAGGTAGTACAGCATTCAGTGCTGAGTTTGCAAAAGGATGTGCTTGGTATTGAGCATTGGGCCAGCATTGCCCAAGCTATCCGCCAGGCCCAAGGGCAGTTTGTTTTTATTGGCAGCCACCGCCACCACAGCGGCGCAGAAGTGCCGGTAGAAGTGGCTACGAGCGCTTTAGTGCATGAAGGGTGCGAGTATTTTGTTTCGGTGGCGCGCGACATCAGCCGCCGCCTAGCCCTAGAGCAAGACCTGAACAACCGCGATGTGCAGTTGCGCTACGCCTTGACCGAGGCATCTGATGGCCTATGGGACTGGAACCTACCCACTAACGAGGTGTTTTTTAGCCCCCAGCTCAAGCGCATGTTGGGCTATGGCCCACACGAGATGCAGCCCACACTAGAGACTTGGGCCACCAACGTCCACCCCGATGATGCCAGCCGGGTGCGCCGGGCGCTGCAAGAACATATCAAAGGCCTGCGAGAACGCTATGAGGCCGAATACCGGCTGCGCAACCGCAACGGCCATTATCTGTGGGTGCATGACCGAGGTCGCGTTTGTGAACGCGATGCCCAAGGCCAGCCCACGCGGGTAGTGGGCATGGTGCAGAACATCACCGACCGCAAGCACGCCGAGCAGGCCCTGCAAATGCAAGCCTCCTACGATGCCCTGACAGGCTTGCTCAACCGGCGCGAATGTGAACATATCTTGCAACAGCAATTGCAGCTATGCCAGCAACAAAACTTGCCCTTGGGGCTGTGCTTGTTTGACCTAGACCACTTCAAAGACATCAATGACCGCTTTGGCCACCAAGCAGGCGATGAGGTGCTGCGCAAAGTAGCGCGGGAGATCCAAGCGCAGGTGCGGGCCACCGATAGCCTGTTTCGTTGGGGCGGCGAGGAGTTTTTGCTGGTCAGTGCCGGGGCACCTTGTGGGCATGTGCTCCGCTGTGCCCAGCGGCTGCGGATGCGGCTAGAAGAACTCGATTGGCCCGAAGTACCGGGGCTGAAAGGCATTACTTGCAGCTTTGGCGTCGCGATGTTTCCAGAGCACGGCCAACAGGTGGACGAACTATTTTTGGCCGCTGATTCGGCCTTGTACCGAGCCAAGGCCCAAGGGCGCAACCGGGTAGAACTGGCAGTGCTGGCCTAAGGGCTGGCACTGGGCAAGCTGCTGGTCAAGCCCAAAAAGTGGTCCAGCATATGAAAGTGGTCTTCAAAAAACTCAGCTTCCAGTGCGGCCAATTGGCTGATGGGCACCCATTGCACCTGCGCCGCATCATCCCCAGCCTGTACAGCGGGCAGTGGCTGCGCGCCCAAATCAAAGTAGTGGGTGTGGGTGATGGTACGCCCGCGCTGGCTGCGATCTGGGTGGTCAAACACGCTGATCTGGCGCAGGGCGGCGCGCAAGGTGTCTTCGGGCAGATCGCAGTGGGTTTCTTCAGCTAGCTCGCGCAGACACGATTGCCAGAGGGTATCGCGTGGCTCTAAAAAACCACCGGGCAAGGCCAGTTGCCCGACGCCGGGAGCATGGCCTCGGCGAATCAACAACACCTGATTTTGGCAGCGCAGCAGCGCATCTACCGTGACGAAGACGGGCGCATAGGGCGCACTGGCCCAAGCGGCCCGGTATTGGCGCAGCATTTGCCATTCTTGTTGCAACCGAAGGTAATCGCTACCTTGGGCAAAGCGGTGCAGCATCGCCAAGGTGGTGGCGGGCATCTGTTCGGCCAGCGGAGCTAGGGCAGCCAACACCGCGCCGCTGCCCGCGCCAAAGTAGGCATCGCGGATGGTGGTGGCGTCAATACTGCCTTGGCGGGCTACGCCCAGCAACTCCCAGCCCGGAAAACTGCGCAGGTAGCTGCTGCTGGCATCCTTAAAGTGACCGACCAAGGCGATACGAGCACCAGCAGGCACCCGTGCCGCCACTTCTTGGCGCACGCTGGCTACCCAGCGCGCTTCGTTGTAGTAGTCGCGCACTGGCACAAACTGCACACGCGCATGGTCAGCGGCGGGCAGGGCTTGGCGCAGCATGTCAGCGCGCTCTTGCCAAGTAAAAGGATTTTTGGCCGAACGCGGTTGCCACGCCGATCCCAACACCACCACCATCTGACGGGCATGGGCCAGTGCGTGGCGCAACAGCGCCAAATGGCCGTGGTGAACAGGCTCAAAGCGCCCGATATAAATGGCGGTGTCGTTCATCATCAATGGATTCCTTTAAACGGTGTGCGCTGCAATGGGCATTTGTCGCCCGCTGCCAAAAGCACGGGCGCGTACCCGCACGATGGGCGGGGCTTGGCGGCGTTTATATTCGTTGCGCGCCACCATCTGGCGCACGCGCTGCACCAGCGCCCGGCCTGCGTCGTGTTGCTGGAGTTGCTGCACCACAGCGTGTGCGCTGGCATATTCGGCAGCAGCCAAGCGCTCGCCTTCGATCAGCAGTTTGAGCACTTCGTCCAGCACCGGGTAGGGCGGCAGGCTGTCGGCGTCTTTTTGCTGGGGGGCGAGTTCTGCCGAAGGGGCTTTGTCGATGATGGCTTGTGGGATCAGTTCGCGCCCGGCCTGAGCGTTCAGGTACTGGGCCAGCGCAAACACTTCGGTTTTGTACAAATCACCAATCAACCCCAGCCCGCCGTTGGTATCACCGTACAGAGTGCAATAGCCTACCGATATTTCTGACTTGTTGCCGGTGGTCAAAAGCAAGTGGCCAAAGGTGTTGGAGTATTCCATGAGCACTGTGCCCCGAATGCGCGCTTGTACATTTTCCAGCGCTAGGCCACGCAAGGGTGTGCCAAAGCTGGTGGCAAACTGCTGCGCGTAGCAGGTCACCAAATCGGCAATCGGATGGGTGTGCAGCGCAATGCCCAAATTGCGACAAAGCTGTACCGAATCATCCACCGAACCGCTGCTAGAAAACTCTGACGGCATGGTCACAGCCACCACATTGCTGGCCCCCAGTGCCTCCACCGCCAGCGCCAGCGTCAGGGCGCTGTCGATGCCGCCGGAGCTGCCTACCACCGCTTGGGTAAAACCGCAGCGGCGCGCATAGTCGCGCAGGCCCAGCACCATTTGCCGGTGGTAAAAATCGTGGCTGGAGATGTCTTGGGCCGATACCGGCGTGGGGGGCTGGCCTTGGGCAGTCAAAAACTGACCGTGCTTGAATTGCAAAGTGCAAATGTCTTCGGTAAACCGCTGGGCTTCAAAAACGACGCCGTTGGCCGGTTCTACCGCAAACGATGCGCCGTCGTACACCAGTTGGTCATGGCCGCCAATTTGGTTGACATACACAATGGGCAGACTGTGGCGGCGCGCTGCATCGGCAAAGATCTGCTGGCGTTGCCCCCGTTTACCAAGGTGGCTGGGGCTGGCGTTGATGCTGACTACCAAGTCAGGCGCGGCATCGGCCAGCGTTTGAAACGGATTGGTGGCGTAATCGGCGCCGTGGTCGTTCCAGCCATCTTCGCAAATCAAAAAGCCTACCTGTGCGCTGCCAATACGCAGCACTTGGGCTACGTCGGGGCCGGGTTCAAAGTGGCGGCGTTCATCAAAGATGTTGTAGGTGGGCAGCAGTTGTTTGGCATAGTGCAGACGCACTTGGCCGCCTTGCAGCACCAGTAGGCTGTTGTGCAAGCGCTTGCCGGGGCCGTGGGCTGGGGTAGGCGTGCCCACCACCCAATGCAGCGCAGGCCATTGTTCAGAGGCTTGCAACAGTGCTGCCAGCCCGGCCTCCATGCGCTGCAAAAAAGCGGGTTCCTCCAGCAAATCGCCGGGGTAATAGCCGCACAGCGCTAACTCTGAAAACACCACCAATTCAGATTGGACGGCGGCGGCTTGCTCGGCAGCAGCCACCATACGCTGCACATTGCCTTCGATGTCGCCAACGGTCAGATTAAGCTGGGCTACGGTGATGCGAAGCATGGCGTTCTCCTAGGCTTGGGGTGAGGGAGTAACCGCAAACACTTGGCGCAGATAGGCCAAAAAGGTAGGGTCGTCGCACAGCGTTTTACCGGGACTATCAGAGAGTTTGGCTACGGGTTGACCGTTGGCGTGGGTGAGCTTCATGACGATGTTCAATGCGGGCAGGCCCATATCGTTGGTCAAGTGTGTGCCAATGCCAAAACCCAATTGGGTGCGGTTGCCAAAGTGGTGGTACAGCTCCAAGGCACGGCAGATGTCCAGCCCATCAGAGAACACCAAGCGTTTGGTGTGGGCGTCAATGCGCAGGCGCTCGTAGTGGGCCAAGGCTTTCTCGCCCCATACGATGGCGTCACCGGAGTCGTGGCGCAGGCCATCAAACAACTTGGCAAAGTAGAGGTCAAAATCGGCCAAGAAGGCGTCCATGCCCACGGTATCGGTCAGGGCAATGCCCAAATCACCCCGGTATTCTTGCACCCAGTCTTCTAGCGCTGCTTTTTGAAAATCGCGCAGGCGCACGCCCAGGGCTTGGTAGGTTTGCAGATACTCATGGGCCATGGTGCCGATGGGCACCAACCCCAAATCACGCGCCAACAGCACGTTGGAGGTGCCTTTGAACCATTGCCCCGTTTCGCGGGCAAAGGCTTGCACCACTTCGCGCTGCCACACCCCGGAGTAACGACGGCGCACGCCAAAGTCAAACAGCTCAAACGGATGCGCCATGGCCACTTCACTGGCCAGTGCTTGCAATTGGCCGATTTTTTGTTGCAGACGCACCCGCCCTTGCGCCAAAGCGGTGGCGGAGTCAAAGCGGCGAAAGTACAGCTCGTTAACGATAGACAGCACAAAAATCTCAAACGCCATCACATGCACTTGCGGCCCCCGCGCCACGATGTGCAGGGCGTCACCTTCGGCATGGGCGTGGATAAAAGCACGTTGGAACTGAAAAAGGCGCAAAAAATCGACAAAGTCTGAGCGAATAAAGCGCAACCCAGCCAAGTAATCCAAATCAGCCGGGGTAAAGCGCAGGCTGCACAACTGGTCTAGCTCGGCGTTGACCTCATCCAGCAAGTCGGCCAGCGGGTACTGTGGTTTGTTGCGGCAGACAAAGTGGTACTCGGCCTGAGTTTGCGGGTGCCGGTGCAGCATGGTCTGCCACATAGTGAACTTGTACAAATCGGTATCAAGCAAGCTGGTGATGATCGGCTGCATGGCAGTAGCTCCGGTGAGGGTGGATGGCGATGAATGCACAACGGTTAGAGCTGAATCTGGCTTGAACGGGCCAGTTGCACGCCGCGTGCTTGCATCTCGGCCAAAAACGCAGCGTGTTGGGTTTCAAAACCTGCGACTGGGCTCATGCAATCGGTCAGCAACACGATGCGTTCGGGGCACTGGCTGGGTAGATGCTGCACCAAGTGCTCGGTGGTGGCGCGCACACAATGGCTGCTGGCCTCGCCTGCAATCAACAACACTTGGGCGCTGTCCAGCGCGGCCAGCAGGCGGGTGTTGAGTTGCGTGTGGGCGTCGGTGGCGTCGGGCACTTCGGCTTGCAAGGCGCTGTAGTGCTCGGTGGCAGGGTTCATACCCTTCAAAACATGGGTCACAGCACGCTGGCGCCGCGCTTGCCAAACGCCACACGCTGCCGCCACACTGGGATGGATGTTATGCCCCCAGTGGCCGACTTCGCAATGCACCGGCCACACCATGTGGGTATAGCGGCCTTGCTGTTCTAACGCATCTAAATAGGCCAGTACGCCCGGCAAGCTGTCTGCATGGCGCGGGCGATACGTACCAGCCCGCACTTGGGCAGCAGTGATCGGGGTAAATGGGGCTACCTCAACGCCCTGTGCGCCATACCAAAAATCGGGGTGGGCAATGTCGTAGCGCTGGTGTGCATCCAGCGTGATAGTGATGGCGTCTATCGCCGCCCCTTGCACGCTGATGAAGTGGGCTAAGCGCTGCATATCGGCGTGGGCACCGGCCACGGGCAGTGCGGGTGCCATGCGCGCACCTGTCAATGGATAGGTGGGCTGCCATGCCGTGGGCAGGTCACAAAAGTCGTTTTGGGGGTCAATCACCAAAAGCTGTACGGGGTAGGCCATCACGTTTTCCTTGAGGGGGTGCAGTCAGTATAATTTAGTTAGATTAAATTTGCAACTAACTAAAGAACAAACATCCCAGTGATACGCTTGTTTCTTCAAAAATTGGACAAACTAGAATATGCCTTCTACCGAACAGCACCATGTCATTTGCACAGTCGATGTGGTGCTGCTGACTTTGCTGCACGGTGCTTTGCACGTCGCGTTGTTGCCGCGAGACAAAGCACCGTTTGCCGGTGTGCTGGCGCTGCCGGGAGGCTATGTCCATGCCCAAGAAGATGCTGGTACGCAGGCCAGCGCCGCCCGCGTGCTACAAGCCAAAGCCGGATTGGTCAGCCCCTATTTAGAGCAGTTAGCCACGTTTTCGGGGCCAGCACGCGACCCACGTGGCTGGTCGGTGTCGGTGGCTTACTGTGCGCTGGTGCCACCCTCAGTGCTAGAGCAGTCGCGTGGTTTGCAGTTGCTGCCGGTGCAAAACGTGCCTGCACTGGCCTTTGACCACGCCGACATCCTTGCCACCGCGCTGGAGCGGGTGCGCAGCAAGAGCTTGTATTCGTCATTGCCGGTGCATTTGTGCGCCCAGCCCTTCACTTTGCCGCAATTGCAAAGTGTGTACGAAGCCGTGCTGGGCGAAACGCTGAACAAAGTCAGCTTTCGCCGCAAGATGGAGGAACTGGGGATGCTCGAAGCCCTGCCCGGCCAACTACAAACGGGCGCTGCCCACCGGCCCGCACAGTTGTACCGTGTGCGGGCGGCGTTTCGCCAGCAGTTGTCTTTGAGCGCGCGCGGACTGTAGCGCAAGCCCCCATGATGCCTGCTAATGCAGGCCTCAGCCTTTCAGGCCTGCTGCATTGCGCAGCAGTTGGGCCTTGTAACGCAAAGCGGCTTGAATCTGCTAGCGCAGCTTACAGCCCGGCTGCTGCACGCAGCAACGCCGCCTTGTCTGTACGTTCCCAAGTGAACTCTGGCTCTTCGCGGCCAAAGTGGCCGTAGGCGGCGGTTTTTTCGTAGATCGGGCGCAGCAAATCGAGCATTTGGATGATGCCCTTGGGACGCAGATCAAAGTGCTGGTTGACCAGTGCAGCAATCTGGTCGTCGGGGATGACGCCGGTGCCTTCGGTATAAACGGTGACGTTCATGGGGTGGGCCACGCCAATGGCGTAAGCCACCTGAATTTGGCATTGCTTGGCCAAGCCAGCGGCCACAATGTTCTTGGCTACATAGCGGGCAGCGTAAGCAGCCGAGCGGTCTACCTTGGTCGGATCTTTGCCAGAGAAGGCACCACCGCCGTGGGGGCAAGCGCCGCCGTAGGTATCGACAATGATCTTGCGCCCAGTCAGGCCACAATCGCCTTGCGGGCCGCCAATGACAAAACGCCCCGTGGGGTTAATCAGGTATTTGGTGTCTTGCAGCCACTCTTTGGGCAGCACTGGCTTGATGATTTCTTCAATCACCGCCTCAATGAAGCTGGCCTTCATCTTGTGCTGGTTTTCGCTTTGGTCGGGGTGGTGCTGGGTGGACAGCACCACGGTGTCAATGCTGTGCGGCTTGCCGTCCACATAGCGCATCGTCACTTGGCTCTTAGCATCGGGGCGCAAAAACGGCAGGCGGCCATCTTTACGCAGTTGTGCTTGGCGCTCTACCAAGCGGTGTGCGTAGTAGATCGGCGCGGGCATCAGCTCAGGGGTTTCGTCGCAGGCGTAGCCAAACATCAGGCCTTGGTCACCCGCGCCGGTGTTCAGGTGGTCATCGCTGGCATGATCGACGCCTTGGGCAATATCATTGCTTTGCTTGTCGTAGGCTACCAATACGGCGCAGCCTTTATAGTCAATGCCATAGTCGGTGTTGTCGTAACCAATGCGCTTGATGGTGTCGCGGGCGACTTGGATGTAATCGACATGCGCGTTGGTGGTGATCTCGCCCGCCAACACCACCAAGCCGGTATTGGTCAACGTCTCAGCAGCCACCCGCGAGCGGGGGTCTTCTTTGAAGATAGCGTCCAAAATCGCATCAGAGATCTGGTCGGCCACCTTGTCGGGGTGCCCTTCAGAGACCGATTCGGAGGTAAAAAGAAAGTCGTTCGCCATTTGAATAAACTCCTGTAGTTCAGCACTTGGGCGTTGCGCCCACCCGAAACGAGTTTTGGCGAACGCTTTAGCAGATGTGTTTAACGTCGCCCTGCAAGTTGCTCTTTTAACTCAGCGACCCCTCCATCTTAATGCCTGTTGCTTTCCAAATTTTCTCCATCCTGCCGCTGTGGTTGTTGCACGCCTTGGGTGCAGTGCTGGGCTGGGTAGTTTTTTGCGCCTCGCCCACCTACCGGCGTCGCTTTATAGCCCATGCTGCGCTGGCAGGCTACGGCTTTGCCCAAGTGCGCGCTGGCGTGGCCCATGCCGGGCGCATGGTGGCTGAATTGCCCCGGTTGTGGCTGGGGGCACCGCCGCCTTGCCGTTTGGTGGGGGAAGAATGCGTACAGCAAGCCTATGCTGCCGGGCGTGGCATTGTGTACCTCACACCGCATTTGGGCTGCTTTGAACTCTGCGCCCAAGCCACGGCGCGGCGCTGGAGCAGCGAGCATGGCCCCATCACTGTACTGTACCGCCCAGCGCGCCAGCCTTGGCTGGCCAAGGTGATGGAGACCGCACGCAACCGCCCAGGTATGCAAGCGGTACCCACCACACTGGCTGGGGTGCGCCAGATGATTAAGGCGCTACGCCGGGGCGAAGCGGTGGGTTTGCTGCCCGACCAAGTACCACCCGAAGGCCAAGGCCATTGGGCCCCCATGTTTGGCCGCAATGCCTACACCATGACACTGGCCGCTCGGCTGGCTTTGCAAACCAACGCTGCGGTGGTGCTAGTGCGCTGTGAGCGCCTGTCTTGGGGGCGTGGCTTTGTTGTTTTTTTTGAACCCCTGCCGGTGCCACTGAATGCACACCTAGAAACTGCCGTGCTACAAATCAACCAAGCTATGGAACATGTCATTCGCCAATGCCCTGAACAATACCTGTGGGGTTATGGCCGCTACAAACAACCGCGCACTGAGGCTACCACTACCGAGGTGCCAGCATGAGCGCCCGCCTAGGCGTGTGGCTTATGCGCCAAGTTCTGGCGCGGCTGCCCTTGCGTGTGCTGCGTGGCTTGGGCTGGCTGATTGGGCGCTTGTTGTTTGTGCTAGCCGCCCCCCGGCGCAAGATAGCACTGCGCAATCTGGCACTGTGCTTTCCGCAGGCCAGCGCCGCACAGCGCAAAGCGTGGGCGCGTGAATGTTTTGTCGTTTTCTGCCAAACTTTTTTGGATCGCAGTTGGCTGTGGGCTGCGCCGCCGGAGCTGGTCTTAAAGCGGGTGCAGTTGCAAGGCGCACTGCATGAGCTGGAGGGCGACACCCCCACCATCATTTTTGCGCCGCATTTTTACGGCATGGATGCCGGTGGGCTGGCACTGCCTTTGCATACCACCCGTGCTTTCACCTCGATTTTTTCTACCCACCCCAATCCTGCCGTGGATGCTTGGTTTATGCAGGGTCGCCAGCGCTTTGGCGATGTGCGCATGCTCAACCGCGCCGATGGTGTCAAACCCATCATTGCCAATCTGCGCCAAGGCGGCCTGCTCTATTTGCTGCCCGATATGGATTTTGGCCCGAACGAATCCATTTTTGTACCGTTTTATGGGGTAAAAACAGCCACCGTGCCGTCGCTGTCGCGCTTTGCCCGGCTGGGGCGGGCCAAGGTAGTGGGCATGGTCACACGCCTAACACCCACCGGCTATGTGGCTGAGATCACCCCGGCGTGGGAACATTTTCCCAGTGGCGATGTAGAGGCCGACACCGCGCGCATGAACCAAGAGCTACAGCGCTACATCGACCCCATACCGGGTCAGTATTACTGGGTACACAAGCGCTTTAAAACCCGGCCTGCGGGCGAGCCTGCGGTGTATTAAAAACAACCACTACACCGAACGGCTGCGCGCCAACGGTGGGTTCTTGGCAAAGTAGCGCGTAATGCCACGCATCAGCGCATCGGCTAGTTGCTCTTGGTAGTTGACACTGCGCAACTTGGCTTCTTCCTCTGGGTTGCTGATAAAGGCGGTTTCTACCAACACGCTGGGAATATCAGGGGCTTTGAGCACGGCAAAACCCGCTTGTTCCACACGCGGCTTGTGCAGCCTGCCTAGGTTGCCAATTTCGCCCAACAGCACGCTGCCGAGTTTCAGGCTGTCGTTAATTTGTGCCGTGGTGCTCATGTCCAACAGCGCGCGCTGCACATGCTGGTCTTTGGCGCGCACATTGATGCCGCCCACCAAATCGGCTTGGTTCTCTTTGTTCGCCAACCAACGCGCCGCCGTGCTAGATGCTGCGCCTTGGCTCAAGGCAAAAACGCTGGCACCACGGGCATCCGGATTGGTAAAAGCATCGGCATGGATACTGACAAACAAATCGGCCTGTACCCGCTGCGCTTTTTGCACGCGGGTGCCCAGAGGCACAAAATAATCGGCATCACGGGTCAGGTAGGCCCGCATCGGGTTGCCCGCCACCGTGGTGCGGTTGATACGTTCGCGCAGCAAGTGCGCCACGCGCAGCACGATGTCTTTTTCGCGGGTGCCATTGGGGCCGATAGCACCGGGGTCTTCGCCACCGTGGCCGGGGTCGAGGGCAACGATGATGAGCCGGTCGGTCTGGCGTGGGGCGCTAGGGGCTGGGCTGGTTTTGGGCGCTTGGGAAGGAGGCGGCGCGGGGGGTGCAGGACGCGGGGTAGTAAAGCTACTGGGGTTATTGCTCCCGTGCTTAGCAATCAGTTCATCGAGCGGATCGACGACACCCCCTGTTGGACTGGGTGCGGCAGATGGTTTGTTGGCACTGGCCGATGTTGGTTCGCGCAGCCGCTCGGCAATCAGCGCTTCTAGCGGATCGACGGGGGTGGCCGGGTACAAGTCCAGCACCAGCCTATGTCCATAGGTAGCCACGGGGGGCAAGGCAAACACTTGGGGCCGCGCTGCCTGCTTGAGGTCAATCACCAGCCGTACGACCTCCGGGGCATTTTGGCCCACGCGGATGCCTGCAATGTTCGGGTCATCAGCGCGCACCTTGGCCACCAGCTCCCGCAGTTGAGCATTCAGCTCTATGCCCTCGATATCCACGGCCAACCGGGGCGGCTTAGTGATGAAAAATTGCTTGGTTTTGAGTGGCGTGTCCGACTCGATGGTCAGGCGCGTGTAGTCTGCAGCAGGCCAGACGCGCACTGCCAAAATGCCAGCACCACGGGCCAACTCGCTGGTACCCAGTAGCAGCACCAGTCCACCGCGTTGCAACAGGGCGCGCCGGGTAGTTGTCAGGGGATGGAGATCAAAATTCATGCCTGCAATCCTTGCAGCAATTGCTGGCCGCACAGGGTATGCGCTTGCAGCGTGGCTTGGCGGACGTCTTCGTCCAAGGCTTCTAGGGTGATGGCCACATCGGCCAAGGGCAAAACCGACTGCGCCTTTTCAGGCCATTCAGCCAGTTTCAGGCCGGGGCTGGCAAAAACATCCCGAAAACCTGCATCTTCCCACTCACGCGGGTCATCAAAGCGATAAAAATCAAAGTGATAGATAGACAGCGTTTCTGTCTGGTGCGGCTCTACCACGGCATAGGTGGGGCTTTTAATACGCCCTTGCACGCCCAAAGCGCGCAGCAGGTGACGCACCAGCGTGGTTTTGCCCGCCCCTAGGTCGCCATGCAGGGTAATGAAGGCATCGGCCAGCAGTGGCTGCGCCGCCAACTGCTGGGCAAAACGGGCGGTGTCGTCTTCATGGTGCCATGTGAACACCACCGGGGGAGCGGTAGTTTCTACAATCGGGCAATGGTGGTAAGCAGCAGTCAACTCGTTCCTCAAATTCGGCAATGGGCGCGCGAATTGGGATTTTCCCAAATTGGCGTGGCCGGTGTAGATTTATCCAGCGCAGAAGCGGGGTTGATACAGTGGCTGGAGCAAGGGTTCCACGGCGATATGCACTATATGGCAGCGCACGGCCTCAAGCGGGCGCGCCCGGCAGAACTGGTGCCAGGCACCGTCAGCGTGATTACCGCACGCATGGACTACCTGCCGCGCACCACCCCCGCCGGTTGGCAGGCGCTAGAGTTTGCGCGTTTGCAACAACCTGCGCAGGGTGTGGTCTCAATGTATGCGCGTGGCCGCGATTATCACAAGGTGTTGCGCACTCGGCTGCAAAAGTTGGCCGACCAACTGGCGCAGGCCGTAGGGCCGCTGGGCCACCGCGTCTTTACCGATTCGGCCCCGGTGCTAGAAGCCGAACTGGCCGCCCGCAGCGGCCAAGGCTGGCGCGGCAAACACACGCTGGTGCTGCACCGGCAAGCTGGTTCGCTGTTCTTTTTAGGCGAAATCTACATCGACTTGGCCTTGGAGCCTACTGAGCCAGTCAGCGCACACTGCGGCCAATGCACGGCTTGCTTGGATGTGTGTCCCACCCAAGCCATCGTAGCTCCGTACCGGCTTGATGCCCGCCGCTGCATCTCTTATCTGACCATTGAGCACAGTGGGCCTATTCCTTTGGAGTTGCGCCCCCTGCTGGGCAATCACATTTATGGCTGTGACGACTGCCAACTGGTTTGCCCGTGGAACAAGTTTGCTCAGACCAGCACCCTGCCCGATTTTGATGCCCGCACTGGTGTGTCGGGCCAACAACTCATTCACTTATTTTCTTGGGATGAAGCCACCTTCTTGCGCCTGACCGAGGGCGGCCCGATCCGCCGTATTGGTCATGAACGCTGGTTGCGCAACGTGGCCGTGGCCTTGGGCAACGCCCTACGCACCGCTGATAGCCAACAAGTGCTCGATTTGCGCACTGCACTGCAAGAGCGTGTGGCCGATAGCAGCGCGCTGGTGCGCGAGCATGTGGTTTGGGCACTGGCGCAGGGGCAAGCTTCCTCGGTGCAAATGGGTAGCAGGCTATAGCGACAACTGCGCTTGGATTTCGCGGGCAATCGATTCGAGTGGCACCGCACGCATCACGGCACCGCGCTTGACCGCTTCTTTGGGCATCCCATAAACCACGCAGCTTCTTTCGTCTTGGCCCAGCGTTTGTGCCCCTACCTTGCGCATTTCCAGCAGCCCGGCGGCACCATCGTCTCCCATACCCGTCATGATGACGCCCAGCGCATTGGTTCCAGCACTCTTGGCCACCGAGCGAAACAACACATCCACCGAAGGCCGATGCCGATTGACCAGCGGGCCATCTACCACCTCAACAAAATACTGCGCCCCGTTGCGGCGCAGCAGCATGTGTTTACCACCAGGGGCAATCAACGCCCGCCCCAACATCACACGGTCATTGTTTTGCGCTTCTTTCACCTCAATTTGGCACAAGCCGTTCAAACGATTGGCAAAGGCTGCCGTAAATTGCTCAGGCATGTGCTGCACAATCACAATACCGGGGCAAACTCTGGGCAGCGCCGTGAGCACCACCTCCAACGCCTGCGTGCCGCCCGTAGAGGTGCCCAGCGCCACCACGCGCTCGGTGGTCTGGATCATGGCTTGGCGGGCACTGTCTACGGCAGGCAAAATAGCATCCGCTGTCAGTTTGTCGCGCGGCTGCAATTTGCGCACATTGGCCCGTGCCGCCGCCTTGACGGCAGAGGTCAAATCGTCGCTGGCATCCATTAAAAACTGCTTGAGCCCCAGCTTGGGCTTGGTAATGATGGCCACGGCACCCGCAGACAGCGCCGCCAGCGAGGTTTGGGCGCCCTTTTCCGTCAGGGTAGAGCAAATCACCACTGGCGTCGGGTGCTCAGCCATGATTTTCTTCAAAAAGGTAATGCCATCCATGCGCGGCATCTCGATGTCGAGCACCAATACGTCGGGCCACTGTTGGGCCATACGTGACATGGCCAAAATCGGGTCAGCCACTGCGGCCAGCACCTGAATTTCGGGGTCGGCTTCGAGCAGGGCAGTGACAACTTGGCGCACTACGGCGGAGTCGTCCACCACAATCACTTTGATACGTTTCATGGCGAAGGGGGGATGGGTAAGGGCTTAACCTGGTGTGACCAGACATCCCCAGTGCTGACATCAAAAATAATTTGCCGGTGGCCAATGCCAAACAGGCTCTCCGAGACAATAGGGATACCATGGGCGCACAACAGGGTTCGGGCGGCTTCGCCATTCTTGCGCCCAATGTGCATCAGCCCCTTGCGAGTTTGCTTAGGAAACATATTGCCGCCACCAAAAATTTTGCTCTGGCATTGTTGTGGCTTGATACCTGCTTGAGCCAGTTCGGCCAACATCAGTTGCAGTGCCTCGTCCCCATAACGGGCATCCAAGGGCCGGACGCTGGTATCTACGAGATTGCGTGTGGGCAACAAAAAATGGGACATCGCTCCGATGCCGCTGACCGGGTGCCACAAAGTGATAGACACGCAAGAGCCGAGCATGGTGCGTATCTGGTAGTTGGCATCTCCGACAAAATACTCTCCGGGCTTGAGAAAGATGTCGATTAAATCGTTCAGGCGCGCCATGTCATAGTTTTTTGCGGTAAATGGATGGCGCGAGCGGCTGCACCTCGTCGGTGATGTAGTTGAGGCTCTCGGCATGGCCAATGAAAAAGTATCCGCCCTGCTTGATCGCTGCAATAACACGGGCTACCACTTCGCGTTTAGTGGCATCGTTGAAGTAGATCATCACATTGCGCAAAAACACGATATCGAACAGGCCCAGTTGGGGCAGGGTAGCATTAAGGTTGAGTTGGCGAAAATGCACCTTCTGGCGCAAACTACGGTCTATGAGCAGGGTGTCATGGTATTCCTGTGTACCACGCAGGCAAAACCTGCGCAAATAGTCCGTTGGAATATTACGCCCGCGCTCCATTGAGTAGTGTGCCCTGGTCGCGCCACGCAACACCTTGGTGCTGATATCTGAGCCTACCACTTCCCAAGGGGTTTCAGTGCCCAAAACATCGGCCAACACCATCGCAATGCTGTAAGCCTCCTCACCACTAGAGCTGGCTGCGCTCCAAACCCGGAACATAGCGGTACGCCCACGGGCGGCTTGGGCCTGTTGGCGCAGAAAATCGAAGTGCTTGGATTCGCGAAAAAAATAGGTCTCGTTGGTGGTGAGCAGGTCAATGGCCATCTGCAGTTCGGCAAGGTTGTGCCCGCTGTGCAGCAGATGGAAATATTCGCTATAACTTTCCAGTTGAAAGTGATGCAGACGTTTAGCTAACCGCCCACTGACCAGTGCCTTTTTCGAGGCTGGCAAGGTGATGCCAGCGGCGTCAAAGATAAAGCGTTGAAACAGCGCAAACTCTTGATCGTTCAGGGGTGTAGTCATGTTGCATGGCTACCGTGCAAGGAAGCCAAAACGCGGCATAGGGTTGTTCAGCTACCCAGTGCAGATGCTGATGACACCGTGTCGGCCACTGCCGCCGCCGCCCGCCCCATAGAACCAATTTCATCAATCGACAACACTTCATTGACGTTGAGCAAAATCACAAAATGGCCATTGACCTTACCCATACCTTCAATAAAGTCGGTGCGGATTTTGGCACCAAAGGCCGGGGCAGGCTCGATCTCATTGCGCGGAATCTCTAGCACCGCATTGACGGCATCGACCACCACGCCCATGTCGTGACTTTCTTCGCCCATCCTCACCTCTACGATGACGATACAGGTCTTTTTGCTCACTGCACCCGGCTTTTTGCCAAAACGCACGGCCAAATCCAGCACGGGTAACACCGCACCACGCAAATTAATCACGCCACGAATGCAATGGGGCATCATCGGCACTTCGGTCAGACCGTTGTATTCGATGATCTCTTTGATACACAAAATACCAATGGCGAAGGGCTCGCCATTGAGTAAAAACGTCAGATACTGCTGGTTTTCTTGTACCGTTGCATGGGCCGATTTAGCTGATGCTGGGACGAGTTGGTTCATGGCGCTGCCTTTCAGAACTTGGTGAACTTGGTTTCGTCAATTTCCGTATCGCCCATATCTGACGTGCTTCGGGCACCCAAACCCACCGACTCCGTAAACGCCTTAGTGGGCAATGAATTGCCAAACTTGCGCCCACCGTTGGCATAGCCGGTACCGCCCGCGCTTGCACGGGGCCCATGGACGACAGATGCAGACTTACGTACCTGACGGCTACCACCTTGGATTTTGAAGAAAGCCATGGTCTGTTGCAACTGCTCAACTTGGCCGCTCATTTCTTCGGCAGTGGCCGCCAACTCTTCGGAGCTGGAGGCATTTTGCTGCGTCGTTTGGCTCAGTTGGCTAATGGCCGAGTTGATTTGCCCAGCCCCCGACGATTGCTCCTCTGAGGCCGCCGTGATCTCTTGCACCAAATCCGAGGTCTTCTTGATGCTGGGCACGATCTCATCGAGCAGTTTGCCCGCCTTTTCCGCCAGATCAACGCTTGAACCTGCCACTTCTCCAATTTCTTGCGCCGCCACTTGGCTGCGCTCGGCCA
>NZ_FOGD01000002.1 GCF_900111115.1 Giesbergeria anulus | reverse complement strand
CAGTGCAAGTTGGCGTTTTTGCAGGCCAGCAAAGACTTTTCCGTCGCGCTTGAGGTCGCGGTACAACTCGACGCTGCCGTTGCCACGCTCTAACAGCAGGGGGTCGTTGGTGCGCAGCACGCCCATGTAGTGCTGCTCAAAGGGGTCGCGTAGGCGGTGGGCAAATTCGGTATCGAGTTCTGGCCGCTGGGGTGCTGTCATCGGGGTGTGGCGGGTGGGCTGGGTGCGTTTAGCCATAGATGAAGTCTCCTAGTGGCTGGCTGCTCTCACGCGGGCCTCCGCTTGTGTATTCAAGGGGCGCTGTGGGGTTGGCACCCGCATGGCGTGCCAAAGCTAAGGCCCAAAAGCGGTCGGCGTGGCCGTCCCCTTCGCTTTCGGCAACGAAACGGATGTTGCCTGCCGTTGTGGTGGTTTTTTGCACTTTGCGGAGGTCGGCGCGAATTCTGGGGTCGTCCGGGATGCGTACCAGTCGATCTTCCATCGCTCCTTTGAGCGAGTAGGCCAGTGCTTCTTTAATGGGGGCGGTGAATGTGACAGCTTCTACACGGTGGGCACCGAATTTGTCCTGAGCATCGTCAGCCCAGCCAATCCCCAAACCCGTGGCATCAATGCAGATGCGGTCGCACAGAGCAAACCAGGGCCACAAGATGGCTTCCTGAGCACTCTTGCGCATCTTTTCCATCACTTCGACACGCCGGGTGAAAAAGACATCACCGAGTTGTTCTAGCACCCACAACACGGTCAGATCTTTTTTGCGGCCAATGTCTACGCCTGCAAACAAGCGCCCTTGAAAGAGGTCTTCCAGACCCCGCAGCCAAATGTTGTGGCCCGGATATTCGCACGCTGTGATGAGTCCATATTCCAGAAACTTACTGTCATCGTCCGCAGGAACACACATGTATTCCTGCTCGAATGACTCTGCATCGGCAGCGCCGTTTTTGACATACTCAAAGTAGGCAGCCTCATCCATGTCTTGCTGCTCGGCATCTAAGGGTAGAGCCTGTTGGAGTTTGAACAAAAATCCTTGCTCCAACGCATCCTGAAGTGTGACCCGGTGCAGGCTGATGCGCTTGGGATTGCCCCCGTGTCGGGCTTCCCGCACCAGTTGGTTAAAGAAGCTGTGCGAACCCCGGTGGGTGCTGACCAACTCCATGCTGCCGCCCCATGTAATGCCAGGATAAGAAATCGCCCACATCTTGCGTTGTTCACGATGAAGAGCAAATTCGTCCAAGATACGGCTGCCACGTTTGCCTGCCTGAGCGTCCGGATTGCTACTCATGCTGTGAATGCGTCTGCCGCTGGCAAATTGCAATACATAGGCACTGAGTTTTTTCTCTGGATCAAGGACTACCTCGCCTAGGTCTTTAGCAGCCATGCCCATGATGCCTGCCCAAAGTTTGCAATCCTCAATAAACAACCGAGCTTGAATGTCGTCACGACTGCTGACCCATTCGTCGAAGCGAGCACCTTGAGCAGCAGCGCGTTCGTCGGCACCATATGCAGTAGACCAACTGATGCCAATTTGCCGTGACTTCTCCATCAGCTTGATACGCGCTGTATCTTTGATCCACTTGGCTTGGAAGGGCAGAAAGATGGCGTCCCGATCTGCTGGGATGATTTTGGCGCGACCCTTGATCTTGCCCATTACAAAATCCCCAACGCTTCCCGGATTGCCATTTTGGTCTCCGCAGTCACGCCGCCTTTGCTGTCCATCGCATCGAGCTTGGCCCGCTGTTCTTGCAGCAGGCGCTGGCGGGCTTCTTCTTCTACCTTGGCCTGAAACTGCTTGAGGTTGACGCTGGAGCGGGTCAAGGTGGCGATATTTTTGGCCGCTGTACTGAGCATTCCGACACGTTCGCTGGGGTCGATCTTGTTGTCATCGTCTGAGTCGTCCGCTTCTTGCAATGCCAAGATGGCCTCGAAGAGTTCGGTCTGTATCAGGGCGGTCAATGCTTCACTGCGTGCATCCTTGTCATCACCGGCTTGGGCTTGAATCAATTTAGCCGCCTCGGTACTGGCCCGAATGGCAGACAAACGCCGCTCTAGCTTCTGACCATAGCGGCTAATAGCGCTGCGGCTGGGCAGGTCTCCTGCATGGGCCTCTGCCGGGAAGCGCTCGCGCAGGTCAGCAATCAGCTCGTCCAGCGTCTGCCCGCCCGTGGCCAGCATGGCTTCGATATAGCTTTTGATCTCCGACGGCAAGCGGCTGATGGTGCTTTTACGGCCCATGTTGTTCACCAGTATTTGGCTGGGCGGGCAATGCCCGGCTCGCAAGCCACGGTGTATTCGGCTACATCGACGCCGTGGCGGGTGAGTTCGGAAAACCATTTGCCACTGGGTTGTTTGTCCACATGTACCAACTCCCGGCCATGCAGGTAGTCCAGTTCGCGGCGCAGCTCCAGCGCGGTGGCGTCGGGGTATTCGCTTTGGGCTACCGATAGCACCAGCAATTCAAATGCACCCACAGGACGGGCGTTATTGAGAGTGAGCAAAATCAGCCAGCGCAGGGCTTCGCGGCGTAGACGGGGATGGTCAATGGCTTGCATGGTGTCCTCCAGTAGCTGCGCGGAGCTGGGCAGCTTCCAGCTTGGAGCCGAGCGCATCGAGCTTGGCTTCGATGACGCTTTGGCCCCGGATGTAGTCTTCGCGGCGCACGTAGTGCAGGGGCATGTCGGCCTGCATCTTCAATAGGTCACGCTCAATGCGCTGCCATTGCGCCGCTTCATCGCGGTTGATTTGTTCCATGCCATCCAAGCGGGTGGCCAGCGCCTTGTGGTTGGCTTCTCGGGTGGCGTCTTGCAGGGCAAATCGTTCGTCAAGATGGCGTTGTGATTGACCTAGGCCATGTTTAACTACAGCCCACAGCCCTCCCAGACCCGATAGCAGTAGGCCCAGCAGTTGCCAGAATTCAACTTGCAGCGTCATGGGCGCTTCCCCTTGTTTTCCAGCTGTGCTTGGCAGGCGACACAGAACTGGCAGCCGGGGATAGCGGCACGCCGGGCTGCGGGGATTTCTGCATCGCAGTCGTCGGCTTGGCACCAATGCGCAGAGTCCGCAGTCGTTTTACCGGCCCAGCCGGTGCGCCGGGCCTGATCGCGCAGGGCATCGCCCAGCATTTCTTGCATACGCTCGTTGGCGCGGTCAATCTCATCTGTCATGGTGTTTCTGAGTCCATCCAGTTCAGTAAATCGACCAAGCGCCCAGCGCAGGTGCCGTAGAGGTCGTACATGGTTTTGAGGGTGAGGGCGACGGCATCGACTTCACCGCTGTCCTGTGGGGCTGGTATCGGTGGTGGGCAGCGCACGGCCAATTCCGCTGGCAGCGGCTTGGGCAGCACGGGTTTGGGCGTCGGCAAGGCTGCGCATGACGCCAGCAGGAAAGACACAACCAGTACGGCTGTCGGCAGTCGTGGCCAGGGCATGGCGTAATTCCTTGGTGGTTTGCTGGTCGGCTTGTTCGCGCTGGGCCAGTGATTGGCGCAAGCGGCGGCTGGCGGCACCTGATTGCTTGATGAGGTCGGCGTGGGCGGTCAGTTGTGCGCTCAGGTCTTGTACGGTTTGGGCATCTTGGCGGGCGACGCTTGCGGCTTGCCCATCGCGCTGGCCTTGCCAGTAACCCCCGGCAGCAGTGGCCAGTGCCAGTAAGAGCAAGCCAAGGGCGATGGCGGCACGGCTCATAGGCCCGGCTCCCAAGTGCTGTAGCGGGGCTGGAGCAGCAACAGAATGCGGTGGGGGTAACGCAGGTTTTCAGGGCAGTGGCTGATATGGCGTCGGGCTTTGCCACAGGCTGCATCGACTTGGCTGCGCGTGGGCCGCGCAAGCCCGGTACTTGCTGCCTCCGCTTGCCAGTGGCCGAGGCCGCCGTTGTAGGCCCGCAGCGCCACCCACAGGCGTTCAAAGTCGCTCAAGTACGTGGGCGTTCGGTCAAAAAGGTATCTGTCGTAGCCCGCCAAGGCCCGCAGTGCCCAAGTGGGGTTTTGGGGTTGGCATTGGGGAGTGGTGATGCCTTGCCGTTGGCACCACCAGCGAGCGGTGGCGGGCATGAACTGGGCCATGCCTTGCGCCCCTACTTGGCTGATAGCCTGTGGATCCCAGCCACTTTCTTGGTGAACTTGCGCGGCTAGTGTCGCAATAGGGGCGTCTAGCCCCCATTGGCTGTGGGCAGCGCGCACCAGTTCTAAGCGGTAGCGTGGGGCTTGTGCGGGTATGGGCTGGGCTTGGGCGGTGGGGCCGAAAAAGCCACACCATGCCAGTAGGATGCACCACAACATGGCTCAGGCCCCCAAGCCCATTGCCAGCATGGCACAGCCAACGATGATGGCGCGGCGCAGCATTGCAATGCCCATGATATGGAGCAGTGGCTGGTCTGACGTGAGTTGAACCAACAGGGTGTCAGGGTCTTCTTTAGGGACTGGTTCCGGTTCGCCTTCAAACGCCAAAAAGGCATCAGGTCGGGCGTAAGGAAAGAGGCTGCGGTCGAGCCAGTAGCCCACCACCGCAGCGAGGGTGACTAGGCTGAGTTTGTACAGGCTGACGGGCAACTGCTGGGGGGCAATCAGCCAAACAGCAGTCAGCAGCACTAAGGTGATGAGCAGCCAGCCCCACAGGCGGGGGCGGGGAATTTTGGAAGGGCGTGGGGATGGGGTGGTCATGCCCGCATGGTGCTGCGGGCAGACCGTTTTCAATCAATGGAGCGCATCATTTTCACAGGGGGGTGGCCCGCCCCCATCATTCCAACATGGCCGGAAAACTTGCCCCCTATTTATGCCTGCCAGCAGAACGCCCGAGCGCTTGATTGGTGAGCACCCTTTGTTGGGATTCTATGCACGCTCTATCACCCATACCTACCACGGACACCACAAGCCCGAAAATCGAATCCCTTGTGTTGCATCCCAATGGGCGGGTAATTTCAGGGATGGGCGATACTCCATTTTTCTGGCTGCAAGTGCAGCAAGTGGGGTGGATGCGCTTTGAACGTGTGGTCTCGCCTAGTGGCATTAACCGGAGTAGAGACTGGATAGCCACTGAAATGCGTCTGGGGCCTTGTCCAGACCCATGTCAATCAATTTCATGGCGAGGTGTTTTATGGACTCGGCGGGCAGCTCTCGAAGCCCATCAAGCAATTTGCGCTTATCAGGAGGAGATAAGTCAGATTGGTTGATCTTGAGTGCGATCAACTCGCGAATAGTGTCATCGTGCAGTTTGATGATCTGGACTCCGAGGATGGCGCTCAGGCCACCATCGTCCTCAAGGAAGTCCAATCCTCGCTGAGTGATCTTGCTTGATACATAGGCAAACCCACCACCAAAATTCCGCTCAACGCGGGCATCTGTCTCCAGCAAACCGTGATCTTGCAGATAGAACAAGTTGACTTTGACGGTCGCCTCATCTTCATGTAGTTCTGTCCAACAGCCTACGTGAGAGTGCGGGTAATAGTTGGCAAGCTGCTCCAGCAGTTTGCGCTGAAAGTCTCGATTGAGCTTCTGCCTGCCTGTGTGGCCGATAGCGGTCATGTCCCGTTTACTCCTGTTTCATGGGTCGATGTTCTGTATAGGTGAGTTAATGGTTGTCAATGTTGACTGTTACCGATATGTCGATACAGAAATCACTGCCCCATTGAAGAAATGAACGTATTGAGCAGATTGACTTCCACGACTGTAAATCCATTGCTCACTTTTGCCTGAAGCAGTCATCGTTTCATTAATTGCGCTGGGTATTCCCCAAGCGGCTTTTACTTGGCTGGGCAACATTCCCACTGACACCACACTAGGCGGTGGGGACTCAAGCGGTGCTGGTTTGTATCCCTGCATTTCCTTTGCGCGCACTTGTGCATTTTTTCCAATTTCCTCAAGAATGTCTCCTTTCATCTGCGCATCCAGTGCGCGGGCCACATCTGCTGGATTCATTACCCGGTGGTCTGCTGGTGGGGCGGGGGACGGGTTCTGTAAGGCACCTCTAGCATCCGTGGAGCACGCTGCCTCCTGATACGTGACCTTGCCATCAGCGCCCGTACATTTGTTGATGGCCCAAGCTGGGGCGAAGGCAATGCTGCTGGCGATTGCAGCTATGACTACCAAGGTCTTCATGTGTCGCTCCTGTGATTGTGGTAAAAGTTTTACAGCTATCCCGGTTCTTCTTCTGCGCTAACAAAACTCTGGTTTTATGAAGCGCTTGCGACGCAGGGTTTCTATGACTCCCTCACGTCGCAAATCATCCCCGGATTCCATCTCCACCAATTGGTAATTCAATTCGGCACATAGAACACGTTTACGAGCATCGCGCTGTTGTTGCCTTGCAAAGCCATCTTCTCCTTGCCAGTGCTTGAGAGGGCGAAAATGCTGGTCGCCCTGATATTCAAATGCTAGACGACGCTCAGGCAGAAAGATGTCCAGTTCCAGTCTTTCCATTTCCCGCCCTCGATACCGACGCAACACAGGTTCAGTCGTGAACGCCTCGCATACCGAGCGGTAGAGAATCTCCTCGCCCACTGGCTTGCCCTTGGGAGGAAATCCCAGCCGCTTACGCAATGCGACCTCATCTGCATCCAAGTGACCATAGTGTTCCATGAACAGACTCATGTAATTGGCAGAAACAGGGGGCCATCTTGTTGCAGCCCACACCACGGCATCTATGGGCACTGCTCGCAATGCTTGTGCCAGTGTTGAGTGCAAGCGTTTTTCATCTATCCAGACCCCTTGCCATGCCTGCACACTGCGCGTTTTACCGTGCGGCCATTCCACGCGGGCCACGCACTGAACAGCCGGGTCAGGTAGGCAGGGAACGTTCCCCATAGGTTTGCGGTCAAGTATTACCGCAAAGCTGCCCAATAGTGCAGCACCTGCCCCCAGATAGCTGCTTGGCCCTGATTGCCAAGGTTTGACACAGGCGTAATTCAGCGCTCTCATGCTGTAGTCATCAAACCCGTACCCAATGCAGAAGCCTGCATCAATGGTCTTAAAGGGAGCAGCTTCTAGGCCAGTGGCATAGGTGTACGGTGCTTCGTCAAACACACGCGCATCGTCACGCCTAAGTCGCGCAATCAGAGACTTAGGCTGCTGCAAGCGCAGTGGTGCTCCCAGCTCTGTTTGCCACTGCTCCAGCCGCAATTGGAAAAGCCAGCGCACATCTTTTTGATAGTCAAGGCGATGCGAAGACCGCAGCCGTGTCGCATCCAGCAGGCAGGTAGCCAAAGGATGGGCAGAGTACATCGCCTCACCTCTTAGTCTATTTTTCCGATGTCCAGGCCGAGTGTGAAACAGGGCGGCAGCTGGATGCGTTTTTGGAATTTCCAACCCATGCAACCCCCCTAGTGCTTAGGTTTTAGCCTGCGCCATCGATACCGGCCCGTGTTGCACCACATCGCCTTGCACCACATGACCATGCACAGTGCCATCAATGCGGATGCTGCCCCGGCCTCCCGCTGCGCTCCTAGTTCGGGATTTACTACTGGGGGCTGGTGTAGCTATAGCCGAACTGCCCAAACCAGCGCTGAGCAGGGCCGCCGTTTGGATGAGGTTTTGTTTGGCTTGGGCACCGCAGCGGCGGTAGCTGTTCAGCAACACCTGCTCGGCAGGATCAGTAGCAGGCATTGAGGGACTGCGCTGGCCTGTCACCACATACAGCACATCCAGACCGTGGGTGGCCCAAGCTGCAAGGACAGTTGCATTGGGTGTAGCTGCACCACTTTCCCAATTGAAAAGTGTTTTGCGCGTGGAGTCTGCAAGTGCTGCGAAGTCCGCCTGACTGAGGCCCAGTCGTTCGCGCTCTTCTTTGATTCGTTCACCAGTGTGCATAAATAAATTCCCATTGACTATTGCAAATGGGTAATTTTTTACCCATAATCCACCACATAGCAAATCAATTTGACATACGAAAGGACGCAATGACCCCCGATCAAATCAAAGAGCAGTTCCGTGCACGCGGTGAAACCTTCACCCAGTGGGCCAAAGACCACAACTATCGGCCCAACCAAGTACTGCGCGTGCTCAACGGCTTTGACAAGGGCACCCGAGGGGCAGCCCACGACATCGCCGTGAAGCTGGGACTCAAGCCAGACCAGACCAAGACCACGGCCTGAGACCCATCTCCAACTACTTATTCCGAAGGATTTTCACACATGGCATCTGCAACGAATGAATCGGCTGCCACCTTGGCAGGCCCTATTCGCAAAACTTGTGAGCTATTTCGCCTTTTGGCAGGTCACGAGGTACTGGGCTTGGCCCCCGGAGAAATTGCCAAGGGGCTGGATGTAGCACCAAGCTGGGTAAGCCAGAACCTGCCTGCACTCGCCAGCACAGGTTTTGTAGAACAGGTAGCCCATACCAAACGCTGGCGTTTGGGCGTGCAGTTTGTCCGCATCGCGGTCACCGTGGGCAGCAACCTAAATGCGGCAAAGCGCCAACTGGACGACCTCAGCCAGCGCTATAGCGTTCCCGTCGGTGATGCCGCTGGCATTGACCAACGCTATCGCCCACACAGCCACAGCGCCGAAGCGTTGGCTGAGCGCACCCCCCGCTAACCCTAGCCCTTATTTTTTGGAGATTTATCTATGGCTCGCCATACCCCCACCCCCCAAGTTGCGGTCGTTGACGACCGCACCATTGACCTACCTTTGAATGCCACCAACCCGGTGGATAAGTTGGCCATCCTGACTATGGATGCCAGCACCAAAGCCAAAGAAGTGGCCCATCACATGGGCTACCAAGGCGCAATGACCGTGGGTGCGTTGGAAGATGAAATCCGCTTCTATCAAAAGCGCACGGTCGAAGCTATTTTGGAAACGGGCAAACGCCTGCTGATCTTGAAGGAATTGACCCCGCACGGTGAATTTACACAGCGCGTAGAGATGTTGGGATTTGCCAAGACGACGGCTTTTCGGTTCATGCAGGCTGCAGCAAAAACCATCAAAAGTTCCAAATTGGAACTTTTGAGCACGCAGGTCAAAAGTGCCAGCGCATTCCTAGAACTGGTTACCCATGACGACGACGTGCTGGAAAGCGTGGCCGAACTTGATGACATCGACCGCCTGAGCGCCAGCCAGTTGCGGGCCAAGGTACGCGAATTGTCTGGCGAAAAAGAGGCCGTCGAAAAGCTGATGGTGAACAAGAACACCAAGATTGACCAGCTTGAACGCGAAAAACAACTCATCCAAAAGCTACCGCCTGACGAAGCCTTAGAAAAGACCATGAAAGAGGCCACCGCCATCACCCGCGATGCGCTGGGGGCTATCCGGGGTGGCCTGCGCCAAGCACTGCAAGCCTTGAACGACGCCCCCGATGGCACAGGCAAGACGGTGTTTATGGCTGGTTTGGTGGGGCAGGTGCAGGCCGATCTGAATGCGCTGCGTGAGGAATTCAACTTGCCTGATGTCAGCACTGCTGCCGATGCCGCCCTGGCCGCCGAAGTGGCGCAATGGTCTAAATAAGCTGCATACGCACCGCCACGATGCCACTCAACCCCGTGCAAATCCAGCGCCTGACGCAGATCGCCCAGGCTGCCGCAGCCGCCCCGAGTGGCGGCAAGCAAGCCATCTATGACGCCGCCTGCCGTGAGCTGTGCGTGAGCCGCGCCACCCTCCACCGTTACCTGAAAAAAGTTACCGTGAAACCCGAACGCAAACAACGCAGCGATGCGGGCGATGTCTCACTCACCCGCGACGAGGCCATTGCCATCAGCGCCATGCTGATGGTCAGCCACCGCAAAACCAACAAGCGCCTGATGTCCATCGGCCAAGCCGTGGACATGCTGCGCGCCAACGGCGAAGTGCGGGCCGAGCGCATTGACCCGGCCACGGGCGAAGTCAAGCCTTTGTCGGACTCTGCCATTGCCCGTGCCTTGCGCGCTTACAGCCTGCACCCCGACCAGCTCAATCGCCCGGAACCCGCTGTAGAACTCCAGAGCTTGCACCCCAACCACGTTTGGCAAATTGATGCCTCTCTGTGCGTGTTGTATTACCTCAACGCCCGCACCCCCGCCGAATCGGGCCTGCAAGTGATGGAGCGTGATCAGTTCTATAAGAACAAGCCTGCCAACCTCAAGCGCATCGAGTCCGACCGGGTGTGGTCGTATGAGGTCACTGACCACTACAGCAGCACGATCTTTGTGCATTACGTGCTGGGGGCCGAGAGCGGGGTCAATCTGGCCGAGAGCTTTATGGCAGCTATTCAGCAGCGGGATGGCGACCCGTTCCACGGTGTCCCATTCATCCTGATGATGGACATGGGCAGTGCCAACACCAGCGGCTTGTTTGCCAATTTGGCACGGCGCTTACAGGTCAAACTCATTGCCCACGCCCCCGGCAATGCCCGCGCCACGGGGCAGGTAGAAAAGGCCCGTGACCTGATTGAGCGCAGCTTTGAAAGCGGCCTGCGCTTGCGTCCCGTGGCTGACCTGACAGACCTGAATGCCCAAGCCCAACGCTGGGCGCGTTGGTACAACGCCAACAAGGTACACACCCGCCACGGCAAAACCCGGTATGACCAATGGCTGACCATTACTGCCGAGCAGTTGCGGCTGGCCCCGCCGCTAGAGATGTGCCAAGAATTGCTGACACATACGCCGGAGCAGCGCAAAGTCAGCGACACCCTGACGGTGAGCTTCAAGGGCAATGAATATGACGTGCGCCATGTACCAAAGGTGATGGTGGGCGAGAAGCTGCACATTGCCCTCAACCCCTATGTGCCCAATGCTGCCACGGTGGTGGATACCGATGCCGATGGCAACGAGTTGTTGCACACCATCCCACTGGTGGCGCGCAACGAGGCCGGATTCCGGGTGGATGCCAATGTAATTGGTGAAGACTGGACACGTCCGGCCAACACGGCATTGGAAGCCAACCGCCAAGAGGTGGAGCGCTTTGCGATGGATGCGACTACCGATGAAGAGGCTAAAGCCCAGCGCAAAGCCAAGGCCGTGCCTTTTGGTGGCCGCATTGATCCCTTTGCAGTGATCGACCAAACGCCTGAACGCAACTATCTGCCCAAACGCGGCACCGAGCTGGCCCCCAATGCCAGCAGCAGCCGGATGCCGACCCGTGTGCGTACCTTGAGCCAGTTTGAAGCAGCCCAAGCGCTGGTGGCCCGTGGCATGACGATGAGCCAAGAGCTTGTGGCCACGCTGCGTAACCAGTATCCCGATGGGGTGCCAGAGGATGAACTCGATGCCCTAGAAGACCGCTTGACCGTGCGCGGCAGGTTGCGTGTAGTGGCTGGGGGTGGTCTATGAGCCTCAACCTGACCTTAGAGCAATTGGGCCTGAGCCAGCGCGAAGTGGCCCTGCACACGGGGTTGAGTCAGTCCACCGTGAGCCGTATCAATGCAGGGCAATGGCCTGACCGCAATCCCCATCAAGCACGCCAGCGCCTAGCGCAGTGCTTGCGCCAGCACGGTGCCAGCGCCGAACAACTGATGGCCCTGTTTGCCAGCACCCCCACAAAGAAATTGGCATTGCAGGTCTCGCACACCTGCAATGCCGTCCCCGAGGTCTCTTTGGAGGCCCAAATCAACCCTAGCAATGAGGAAGACCCGATGCTACTGCAAAACGAATCTTTAACCCCCGAAGCCCGCAAGCACTTTGCTTTGCCGCGCAATCCGTTTGTGGACGATGTGCAAAGCCCGGATGATGTCTATCAAACCCCCAGCGTGCGCTATGTGCGTGCGGCGCTGATGGATTGCGCTCAGCACCACGGCTTCTTAGCGGTAGTAGGCGAGAGTGGCGCAGGCAAAACCACGCTGGCCGAGGACTTGGAAGAGCGCATCAAGGCCGAGCGCCGCGATGTGCTCATCATCCGGCCCTATGTGCTGGCGATGGAAGAAACCGACAGCAAGGGCAAGACCCTCAAAAGCAATGCGATTGCCGAGTCGATTGCGCGGGCCTTGAACTCTACGGCGGTTTTGCCCAATAGCCCACAGAAGCGGTTTGCCCACATCCACAGCCTGCTCAAGGCCAGCCGCAACGTAGGGCGTCACCACTTGCTGCTGATTGAGGAGGCTCATTGCCTACCAACACCCACGCTCAAACACCTCAAGCGCTTTTTGGAGCTGAAGGATGGGATGCAGCGGCTGCTGGGCATCGCCTTGATTGGTCAGCCAGAACTGCGCGAGCGTCTCAGCGGCCACAACGCAGAATTGCGCGAGGTGGTGCAGCGTTGTGAAGTGGTGGAGTTGGAGCCGCTGGATACCGAACTGGAAGGCTACTTGCGCCACAAGTTGGGCCGCTTTGGTATCCAGTACGACGCCGTGATGGCACCGGATGCAGCAGATGCTATCCGCGCCCGCCTGATTCATATGCCCCGTGGTGGCCGCGCCTCGGATGCACGCAGCATTTGCCACCCGCTGGTGGTGAACAACTTGCTTTGCCGCGCCATGAATGCCGCCGCCCGCACAGGCTGGCCGCAGGTGGATGCCCAAGTGATTGCGGGGTGCTGATATGACGACCGATCTGCATTGCCCCGCTTGTGGGACACACCTAGAGTTGATGGCCTTGTTTGCCCATGAAGTCGATCAGCGCGCCGTGGAGCGCCTGATTGCCATCAGCGTACCGCTGGGCCAGCAGGTGCTGCAATACATCAGCCTGTTTACACCACCCAAAACCCGCTTGACCCTGCCCAAGAAAATCAAGCTGTTGCTGCAATTGCTGCCAGATTTAGAACGCGGAGCCATCAACTACAAAGGCCGGGAGTGGTTGCTACCTCGGTCTGCATGGGGGCAGGCCATTGAGCAGATGCTGGCGGCCCGTGATGCCGGGCGTCTGGAACTGCCTATGAAGGGGCATGGCTATCTGTACGCGATTCTGGCGGGGCAGGCCGACAAACATGAGGCAGCACAAGAGCAAGAGCAGCAGTTGCAACAGCGTACTGCGCCACGGCCTGCCGCCGTCACCGTGCGGGGCCAAGGGGTGGCTATTGCTGATGCGCTGCAACGCGATCCGGCGCTGCTGAAAATAGAGGCCGATAGCCGAAAAGCAGGGGCCATGCCAGAGGAGGTGCGCCAGCGGTGGGCAGAAATGCTCCGCCCAAAAGGTGTCACGCCATGAGCCAAACCCTAGCAATCGTGCGCCGTGGCCTATGTGCGGCACTGGCGTTGGCGGTGTCGGGGGTGTGTGCCGTGATGGCCGCTGCTGCGGCTGTCGAGCGGGCAGCTACCAGCGACGACCGAACTGTGGTGACCGCCGTGGCGGTGGCACTGGTACTGGGTGCCCATATGCTGCCAGCGCTGGCACGGCGCAACCGTTTGGCGCAAGCCCTGTTTATGGGCTGTGTGGCAGCAACGCTGTATCACCATGCCCATTACTTTGCCGGGGTGCAAGAGCGGGCCGGTGTGCAACGGGCGGCAGTGGTAGCACCCAGCGGACACACACAGGCGTTGCAGTTTGAGTTGCAGGCTCATGCGGCCACCCGTGCTGTGCCTGCCGTGGCAGCTGATCTGGCCCAAGCCAGTGCCAAATTGGCGCAGGCACAAGCCGGGTTGGCACGGTGCACGGCTCAGTCGGGGGAACGTTGCCACAGCGCCCAAGCCAGTGTGTTGGCTGCCGACGCACGGGTGCAAGCGCTGCAAGACGAGCGCTCTAGCGCCCAGCGTGCTGCTGCACTGCGCACCCAACTGGCCGATGCTGCTGCTGGGCAAGACCGCCAGCGGGCAACACAAGCCACCGACCCCGTCGATGCCCGCCTGGCATCTATCACCGGGCTGGAAGTGGGTACGGTGGCGTTGGTCTCGGCTTTGGTGCAAAGCCTGCTGCTGGAGTTGATGGCGGCTTTGCTGTGGACGCTGGCCCTGCCCGCCACAGCGGCCATCCAAACCCAAGCTGTAGCAGCCCCGGCGGTGGCTACCGCAGTGCCACCTATCAGCCAGCCGGTGGTACTTCCCCCAGCACTTCCAGCAGCACTGCCTGCCCACACTGCTGTTTTACCCCTCCTGCAATGGCAACACCTCCGAAACGTGGCCTTGCGCTGGCGATGTTGGCCTAGCCAGTGGCGTGACCGCCTGACTGCATTGATACCTCCCGCGCTTGTTCAAACCCTTGTCCGAAAGATGCCCCATGACTTCCAGCACCACCCCCATGCCACAACGCAACCCCCATGCCATGCGCGTGCAACGCCTTCTTGAGCATATTGCCAGCCGGGCACCGTATGGCTGCCGCCTACCGGAATTGGCAGAAGTGGTGTTTGGTTTTTCCCATTACTTCAGTGATGGCGCTTTGAATGGGCTGGTTGAAAGCCTCAATGGGCTGGCCCGTGAGGGGCGATTAACGGTGCGCGGTGATGGCCTTACCCGATGCTGGTACAGCGCAACGCAACAGGAGGCACTACCTGCCGCCATCGTGCCGCCCCGGCAGGTGCAGGTGATGGCGGGGCACTACGCCCCGGACTCTTGGCAGCCTGCACGGGCAGGGGCACAGGAGCACTTGGGCGCACCCAGCCGCCGGGGCGATGAGCGCCTAGCGTATCGGGGCAGCTATGTGCGGGGCTGACACGCCGACCTTCAACTTTTACCCACTACCTATAGGAGAAATCTGACATGACTGAAACCACAACCATCCCCCCCGGCTACTGGCAAGATGCCAATGGCAACTTGGTGCCCGAGAGCAAGATCAAGGACATCGACAAACTGCGCCATCAAGTGGTGACGGATTTGTGCCGTATGGCCCAAGACAGCTCTGCGAGCTTGGCTAAGTTCAAACTGGATGCCATGCAAGAGGTAGCGGCACTGGTCGCCACCAGCTTAGAACAGTACGGCGTGAAAAGTGGCGGCAACAAGGGCAATGTCACGCTGGTGAGTTTTGATGGCAAGTTCAAGTTGGTGCGCCAAATGCAAGACCGGATTGTCTTTGGCGAGCAGCTGATGGCAGCCAAGGCCCTGATTGACGAATGCGTGCAAACTTGGAGCCAAGGGGCCAGTGACAACATCCGTGTGTTGGTCAACCACGCCTTTCAGACCGACAAGGAGGGCAAGATCAACACGGGCCGGGTTTTGAGCCTGCGCCGTTTGGACATCAAAGATGAGGCTTGGCAGCAGGCCATGCAGGCCATCGCTGACAGTATGCAAACGGCCAGCACCAAGCCGTACATCCGGTTTTACCAGCGCCACGAGGCCACGGGTGAATACCTTCCCATCAGTTTGGATGTAGCCGCTGTGTGAGACCCTGATTCATAGCGATTCCTAGGCCATTTTTAGCCTCCAAAAGGCTAAAGATGGCCATGCGCCAGTCCAACACTTTCTAACGGCCCTGCGGGCCTTTTTTGGGTTTTGCTTATGTCCAAGCATATTGCCGCTATCCATGTACTCAAGTCCAAGTTGCAGCTATCAGATGACGATTACCGGGCGCTGCTGTACCAACTCACGGGAAAAATCAGCAGCAAAGCCATGAGCGAGGCCCAACGCTATCAGGTGCGAGACCATTTGCAGCATCTGACCGAGCGTATGGGATTGGCCCCGGCTACTGCGCGGCGGCCCATGTCGGCTGCGGCCTTTGCCCAATCCAAGGAGGATGCCAGCCCAAAGGAGCGCAAGGTATGGGCACTGTGGCACCAGTTGGGACGCGATGGCCTGTTGAGCAACACCAGCGCGCAGGCGCTCAATGCTTGGGTAGAGCGCACCGTGCATATCAGTGCGTTACGCTTCGCTACTGGTGCTCAGTTGGATACGCTGATTGAGGCGCTAAAACAATGGCAGGAGCGTGGACATGATGGAAAGGTTGTTTGATCGCATTGACTTGAGTGCTGTAGGCGCGGAACGTTTGCAGCCACTAGAGGCGCTGATGATGCCGGAGTGGCCGCAGGTGTGGCGCGACTTTGCCACCAGTCATTACTTGACCTTGCTGTCGGCACCGGGGGCTAACGAGGTGCCTATGCCCAAGTTGGCTAGTTTGGCCGTGGAATTGGCTCGTGGCATTGCGCAAGACATGAGTGGTACTCAACCATACATCCCAAGTGGTGAACGGCTGAGTGTCAATGCCAGAACGCAGCACGTCATGGCATTGTTAGGGCAAGGCCAAAGCTACCATGAGGTGGCAAAGGCTACTGGACTGACGGCATCACGCATTCGCAAAATTGAGACCAAGCAGCGTCGCCAGCAGATGGCAGCACGTCAAGGCTGTTTGCTTCTGGATTGAGTTTCCTGCCTGTATGACTACACCCCGCCGCGCTTTGCGTGTGCGGGGTTTTGGTTTTTGGTCTGTCATCTAAATTTGTCGCCTGCCATTGGTGACAAACACGGGGCACAAGCCACAGTGCAGGTATGCCCAGCCCTGCACCCACTGTTACACCCCCACAGACCCCGCCATCGGCACTGCTGCCCGATGGCATCGAGATTTTTCGCGCTGGTACGCACATTGATGATGCGGGTGTAGCGCACCATTTCTCCCAAGCTGATCTGGCAGCAATGGCCAGCAGCTACCGGCCCACGCTTCGTGAGGCTCCGCTGACCGTAGGTCACCCCAAAGACAACCTGCCCGCCTATGGCTGGGTGCAGTCCTTGAGCGCCACGCCTACTGGCACGCTAGCCATGAATGCCAGCCAAGTCGAGCCGCAGTTTGCCGAGATGGTGGCTGCCGGGCGCTTCAAAAAGCGCAGCGCATCGTTTTATCCGCCTGCCTCTCCGCACAACCCTACGCCCGGCCAATGGTATTTGCGCCATGTGGCCTTCCTTGGCGCGCAGCCGCCAGCAGTGCCGGGGCTGAAAGACATCCAGTTTTCTCAAGGTGACGCTACCGGCGACGCCATTCACTTCTCCGAACCGCTGACACAAGGACACGACACCTCTATGAAGACAATTCAAGAACAGCTTGCGGAAGCACAGGCCCAAGCTGCCGCTGAAAAGGCAGCCCGTGAAAACGCCGAAGCACAGGCCCGTACCCACCAGCAAGCCGCCGAGCAGGCCCAAGCCCAAGCCGCGTCGTTTGCAGAAAAAGCCCGTGCTGATCGCCATGCCGGGTTTGTCTCGTTTGCGCAGGCACAGGTGCAAGCAGGCCGCCTGCTGCCCAAAGACCAAGACATGGCCGCTGCCACCTTGAATGTGCTGGCCGATGCCCAACCCGTGGAGTTTGCCGAAGGCGACGCCACACGCAAGGTTAGCCCCGCGCAGTGGCTGCAAGACCTGATTTCCCGTGCTGCGCCAGTGGTCAGCTTTGGCGAATTTGCGCGCACTGGTGGCCAACAAACGCAGCTGGGCACGGCCCGTGGCAAGTCGGATGCCGAGATTGACCAGGCAGCCCAGCACTACGCCCGCCAAAACAAAGTTTGTTACGCCGAGGCGCTCACTGCCGTGACGTCCAGTTTCACCACCAGCGCCTGACCACCACAAGGAAGCATCGACATGATGACCCCCGAACAAATTCGCCTCAAGCAGAACCCGATCCTGACCAGCTTATTGCTGGGCTTGGGGCAAGGCACCTTTATTGCCGAGCGACTCTTCCCGCGTCTGCCCCAAGTGTTGAGCAGTGTGCAGTTGGCGCAGATGGGTGACGAGCGCCTGCGCCGCTACAACTTGCGCCGCGCTCCGGGCGCGGCCACCAAACGCGTCAACATCAAGTATGAAGGCCGTACCTATACGGTGGATCAGTATGCGGTGGATGTGCCCATTCCGCGTGAGCTGCTGCGTGAAGCCGACGAATCGCGCAAGCTGCAAGTGGGCAACTATCTGGACATCTCGCGCATTGCAATGGTCACGGCCAACGAAATCCTAGCGCTGGACTATGAAGCCGAGGTGGCCCAACTGGCAACCAATCCGGACAGCTATGCCAGCGGCCATGTACTCGCCTTGTCGGGTGGCACCAAGTGGAGCGCCGACACAGGCACGCCGGTGACGGACATCCGCGCTGCGGCCGACACTATCCGCAAGAAGATTGGTAAGCGCCCAAACCATTTGGCCCTCAGTGCGGATGCCTTGCAGGCCATCACGCTTAACAAAGAGGTGAAGTCGTACCTGTCCAACACCCAAACCGGCCCAGCCACCTTAGAGCAACTCAAAACCATTTTGAACGTGGCCGAGATTGTCGTGGGTGATGCGGTCTGGATTGACGACAGCGACACGGGTCGCGACGTCTGGGGCAACAACGCGGTGCTGGCCTATGTGCCACGCATTGGTGGCAATGGTGCCGACATCAGCTTGGCTGAACCCGGCTTTGGTTTTACCAATGTGATCGAAGGCCACCCGTTTGCTGAAACACCGTACTACGAGAACGGCAGCAAGAGCTGGATTTATGGCGCGACCTATGAGCGCCGCCCCAACATTGCCTACAACGGCGCGGCTTTCCTCTTTACCAACACGAAGTGAACACCATGTCCATCATCATTGCCCAAGTGCCCACTGCCGTCGTCGTCAATGGCGATCGTGTGATTATCCAGCCCGGCCAACCCCTGCCGCGCCTGACAAACCACGACGAACGCGCCCTGCTGCAAGCCGGGGCCGCCACCAATACCGAAGACAGCGCCGCACTGAAACAAGCCCAGCAGCGTGAGGCTGCACAGGCCCAAGCGCAGTTTGAGGCCGAGCGCCAAGCCGTGCAGGAAGCCCAAGCCTCTACCGAGGTAGCCACGGAAAAACCTGCCACCAATACCGAAGATGCCGCCGCACTAGAACAAGCCCAGCAACGTGAGGCGGCACAGGCCCAAGCGCAGTTTGAGGCCGAGCGCCAAGCGGTGCAGGACGCCCAAACCTCCATCGAGGTAGCCACCGAAAAACCTGCCACCAAAGCCAAAACCAGCGGCAAGGCGGCCACTGTGGCTGCGGCTGAATAACGGGAGTTGTGATGGCATCACAGAACAACACTGGGCGTCAGTACGACAAGCGCCACGCTGTCACGGTGGTGGCCACCGCTGCGTTGGCCGCTCACCGCTGGGTGGCTTATGACGGGGGCTACCCCACTCCGGCTGGCGGGGCCAAGGACGCACAGGGCGTGACCGAACACGCCGCCGCCGTGGGAGAGGCCGTCAGTGCGATTACCGGCTACAGCGCCTTAGTGGAAGTGGCCGAGCCTATCGCCTTTGGCGCACTGGTGAAGCCCGATACCATTGGCAAGGCCACCGTGGGCACCAGTGCCGACCATGCGGGCCGCGCTTTGGGTGCGGCTACGCAAGTGGGCCAGTTGATTGAGGTGCAGTTGCTGCGCCATAGCCACGCCTAAGCGCCAGCCATGATGTACGCCACCGTTCAGGACATGAGCGACCGCTTCGGTGAACCGGAGATGATCCAGCTCACTGATCCGGAGATTGTGTCCGTGCAAGTTGCTAAGGCCCAGCGTGCCATCGACGATGCACAGGCTTTTGCTGACGCGTTTGTTGGGCGTGCTTACCGGCTGCCGCTGCCGGGCTGCTCCAAGCCCACGCCGCTGCCGGGGGATGCGGGTGCTGTCACCTATGTGCCGCCGCCGCAGCTCACTCGCATCGTGTGCGACGTGGCCCGTTACTACCTGTACACAGCGCTGGCACCCGAACACGAGGTGTACCTGCGCTACAAGGCTGCCGAACGCGAATTGCAGGCGATTGCCGATGGTAAAGCCGTACTGGCCTGCCCTTGGGGTGGTGTGCCGGGGCTACTGGTGGCTGGTAATGCCCCCGGCGATGCAGAGGTGTTCTACCAATTCAGTCCACGCCAATGCACTGATGACAGCCTGCGAGGCTTTGCATGAGCACCAACGGCCTGAGCAAGGAGGAGGCCAACGACTTTATGGCGTTGGAGCCTCGTTTGGTGGAACTGGTGCGTGCTGCTGTAGCGGGCATGACTCCGGCAGTTCATGTACTCACAGCAGCCGACTTGGCTGATGTGCTGGAAAGCCAACAGAAAACACCTGCCGTCCATGTGATTTATGGCGGCTATCAGATCACCGAAGACAGGGGCACCAGTTGGATGCTGGAGCACACATGGTACGCGGTGGCAGCGGTGCGCAATGTTGCTGCTGTACGCACGGGCAAAGCAGCCCGCCGGGATGCCGGGGTGCTGGCAGCACGGGTCATGAGGGCGCTGGCTGGGGCGAGCGTGTTGGGGGCAACCAAGACGCTGAAGTTGGTTTCACCACCAGCGGCGCATTACCAAAGCGGGTTTCAGTACCTGCCATCAGCCGTTCTGGCTGAGACCGTTTTTCACAAATTCATTGAATAGATAGGAGAGCGCAATGGCCGCTATGGACATCGTCAAACGCATTTATGCCCCCACTGCACTGGTGGGGCAAATTTATGCAGCGCCTTATGGGGTAGCCAACCTGACCCCGGTTGGCAACGTTTTGGAAGCCGGTGTGGAATACAAAGAGGCCGTCGAATCTCAAGAAGACATGACGGCACTGGGTGGCGGCAAGCACGGCGAGCGCCGTCGCGTGACCGAAATCAACTTTAAAGCCAAACTGGCCGATTTGAACATCGCCAACTTGGCCCGCGCGGTGCTGGGTACGGCCTTGCCCCAAGATGCGGGCACGGTGGCGGATAAGTCCTACACCGTGCAACGTGGCGCGTTGATTCCCTTGCCCCATGTGGGCGTGACCAACTTGGTGGTGAAAAAAAACGGTGCGCCGGTCGCGGCCCTAGGCAACTTTGATCTGCTTCCCGAAGGCATCCGCATCCGCGCTGATGCCGCAGTCTTAACTGATGGCGATGTCATCACTGTCGGTTACGACCACGCTGACCAAGTAGTGATCGAAGCCTTGACTGCCAAGGCCCCAGAACTGACCTTGCGCTTTGGCGGCTTGAATGAGGCCGACTCAGGCCGCCCGGTGATTGTCGATTTGTACCGCGTCAGCCAAAGTGTGACCAAGCAACTGGCGCTGTTGCAGGCCAAAGGCTTTGCCGCCTTGGAAATTGAAGGCAGCCTGCTGCAAGACCCGACCAAAGTTGGTGTGGGCATTAGCCGCTATATGCGGACGATTCACCTGTAAATCGGCAACTGCACAGCGAAAACATGGCCAGCAACAACCGCGTCCAGATTGAAGTTGCCGTCGGCACTACCGGGGACAAAGAACTCGACCGGTTGCTGCAAACCATGCGCAATGCGGGCCAAGATGTGGCCCCGTTTGAAAAGGCCGCCCAAGCCCTGGGGTCTGAGTTGGCCCGTTTGCGCCAGCAGCAAGCGCTGATTGACCAGTTCGGCCAACTCAAACGGGCCAGTGGCGCAGCAGCTACAGCATTGGACGATGCACAGCGCAATGCCCAAGAACTGAGTAAGGCACTGGCGCAGACCGAAGCGCCTACCAAAAAGCAAATCTCCGAGTTTGAGCGCGCCCGTAAAGCAGTGGGTGATGCCAAGCAAGCCTATCAGGACATTACCCGCGAGCTAGACCAAACCAGATCAGCCATGTCCGAGGCTGGCCTGCAAACTCAAAAACTAGCCACGCAACAAGCGGCGATGGCTAGAAGTGCCCAAGAAGTGCAGGCAGCACTGGCAGCAAACGCGGATGCCGCCCGCGCTGCCGCTGCACAGCATCAGCAACTGGCAGCCAGCACCCAAGCGCAGGCTACGGCCACCCAGCAAAAGACCAGTGCCATCAAGCAAGGATTGGCCTTAGAGCAGTCTGAAATCGAGCTGCAACGCCAAATACTTGCACTAGAGAAAGACCATCAGCAGACCCTATTGCAAAGCGCCAAAGCGCGGGGCGATGAGGCTGCCGCCATGCAGGCTAGCAACCGGCTGGCAGCTATCGAGTCCGAGCAGCTCCAACTGGTAGCCCGTGGCAAGCGCGCTGAAGCCGCTGCCATTGATGCCACCACCACCGCCCGACGTCAAGAACTGGCCGCTGTTGGCCCGCTGACGCAAGCGCAAATGCAGGAGCTGCAAGCGTCTGAAAATCTGGCCAAGTCGTTGCGCACCCAAGCCGCCGCCGCTGGGCAGGCAGCTCAACAGACAAGAGTCATCGCTGACGCATCCAAGAGCCTAGGCCAAGGGATGGATGCTGCCTCTGCACAGATAGTCAACGCCAAAAATCAGCTGTTGGCCTTTGTCGGTGTGCAGGGGTTTGCCCAGACTGCCCAAGAGGTTGGCAAATTGGCCGACCAGTGGGTCAACCTGAAGGCACGCCTACAACTGGCATTAGGGCCACAGACTGACATCAACAAGGCAATGGCCGACGTGGAGGCGGTGGCCAAGCGCACCTACACCAGCCTAGACGCCACTGCCTCCCTGTACGGCAAGATTGCCACCGCAGGCAAGGCGATGGGGGTCAGCCAGCAGCAGGCGCTGGCCCTGACTGAATCCATCAACCAGTCCATCCAGCTGTCCGGGGCATCGGCGCAAGCCTCTGAAGCGGCAGTAACGCAGTTCATTCAGGGCCTGCAATCAGGCGTGATCCGTGGTGATGAGTTCAACTCCATCATGGAGCAATCGCCGCGTTTGGCCCAAGCGATGGCCGACGGCCTGAAGGTGCCCATGAGCGCCCTGCGCGGCTTGGCTGAAGAAGGGCAACTGACCAGTTCCAAAATCATCCGTGCCCTGCAAACCCAGACCGAGACGCTCAATAAAGAGTTTGGGTCGTTGCCCATCACCATTGGGCGCTCGGTGCAGAACCTACAAACGGAGTGGCTCAAGTTTGTCGGCACGCTAGATCAAACCACGGGTGCCAGCTCTAGCGTGGCTGCGGGCATTACCTCGATCTCCAACCACTTGGACGATCTAGCCCGCATTGCAACTGCCACAGGTGCCGCCTTGGTGGGCACATTTGCCGTCCAAGCTGCCGCCGCCATGCGCACCGCAGCCGCAGAAATGGCCGCTACGGGTGGCGCTGCGGTTTTGCTGCGCACCAATCTGGACAAACTGAGCCGCCCGGTACAGATCACCATTGCGGTGGTAGGCTTTGAGTTGGGCTATCAGCTAGGGGAGATGCTGCGCGAGAACTCGGAGCTGGCGCGCAAACTGGGCGTTGGGACATCAGAGTTTTTCACGCAAATCGTGAATGACCTGCAACTGGTGAAAGAGGCTGGGGCCGCCGTCTTCACCAAGGACACCATCAGCGCAGCGCTGGATCGGTACGTCAAGCGCAACATCGAAATCGGCAACGCTTACCGAGATATGTATGCCGATGCCGAGAAGGCCCCGGCCAAGATTGGTGCCGCAGCAGACAGCGCTACAGGAAAAGTAGGCGCAATGGGCACTGCGGCCACGGCAGCAGGTGCGGCGGCAGCAGGCGCAGGCACCACAGGGGCCACTGGAATCGCCAATATCGGCAAAGCAACAGATGAGGCCCGCATTGCATTGTCTGGGCTGGCTACAGCCATCAACACAAAGCCCCCTGCCGACAATGGCTTGGCCGACATTGCACGCGAACTGCAAAACGCCAAGATGCGCGGCGAAGACCTGGATGCTCTGCTGCGCAAGAATATGCCAGAGGCCATCAGTAAGCTCAATGGCCCAGAGCTGGTGAAGTTTCGCGCCGAGTTCATTTTGGCAATGGACGCAGCCAAAAAGGCGCTGGAAGAAGCTATCAAGACTGATAAGCCCCAAGCAGAAATTGACGCTTTGCGCGCCAAGGTGGCCAGCTTTGAACAAGGCACCCGCACCGGCCTTACCCTCATTGCAGAACAGGCTGCAAAGAACTTGGGCGTGGATGTGCCCTTGGCTTTTAACAAAGTCAGCGAAGCGTTTACCAAGTCGCAGGGTGATTTGAACGTGCTAGTGCGCAGCTTGCCCGAACTCAAAGCGGCAAGTGTCGATACAGCCACTGTGGTGGGGCAGGCCCTGAACCGGATGATCGACGGTGCCAAAAATCAGGCTGAACTAGATGCCATCCGTGGACGCATTGAGGCATTGCGCAAAGAGTTGGGCACTAAAGCAGCAGATGGCTTGCTTGACCAAGCTAAAGAAAAAGCCAAGGCGCTAAAAGACGAGTTGGATAAGGCCAAGCCTGGTATCAACAGCGTGGAAGAGGCCATGAAAGAGCTGGGCCTGACATCGGAAAAAACTCTCAGCATGACGGCAGAGAAGGCTAAAAAAGCCTATGAGACCGTTAAAAACAGTGGGACAGCTAGCGCCAAAGAGATTAGCGAGGCTTTTGCCGCCTACGCTGAAAAAGCCATCGCTGCCAACAACGGTGTAGCCACTGCCGCTATCAAAGCCGAAGCCGCGCTGCGTGGCTACAAAGTCGAAGTAGATGACACCGGCAAGAACACCATCAAACTGGTGACAGCCACCGACGGCCTAGCTGCCTCTTTTGCCAAAGCGGGGGAGGCGGCCAAGGTCAAAGCGGCGGCGATGAAGGCGGACAACGACCTCGTGCTGTCTGGCCTAAATCTGCGCAAGTCTGAGATTGATAGCGCCATTGCCGTCGCCCAAGCCCAAGGCAAAGAGTCTGAAGTCATCAAGCTCAAGATCGAGCAGAAAAAGATTGAGATTGCCATCATCCAAGCCACGGTGAAAGCGCAGATAGATGAAGCGGAAAGCTCTATCTCGGTGGCCGAAGCCAAGATGTCAGAACTTAGGGCATCGGGCAGCCTGACCGCAGAAAAGAAGGACGAGTTAGAGGCCGAAATCAAGTCCGCTCAAGCGAAGATCAATGGTGCTAAGGCCCGTGGCGAATCAGTTCGCTTGATCGAACAGGAAATCAAATCCCTGCAAGGCAGCACTAACGGCTACAACAACAACACCGGCGCGATCAATCAATCCACAGCAGCACTAGAAGCACTGAACTCCGAAAGAGAGCGCGGAATCGCAGCGCAAGAAAAGGCCATCGAGCTGGACGAGCGGGCTGCGGAAGTTGAGCGCAAAAAACGTGGCGTAGACAAAGACGGCTTTACGGTGGACAAAGACGGCAAAAAAATGGAGCAATCCGTCCCATACCAACGTTACATCTACGACACCGCTATGGCCCAAGGCTTGAGCGAAGAGGCGGCAAAGAAGCTAGTGGAAGAGTTCTGGCAAAACAACTCACCATCGGGTTACCAAGGCTCTGGCATGGACTGGTTTTCTGCTGTGAACAAGGCCATCAATGAGGCGTTCATGAGAGAAAAACTCGCTCCCAAGGAAAAGCCCCTGCCTGCACCTTCTCCCACGCCACCGCCTGATCCGGTGCCTACCCCCACCCCTGCACCCAAGCCCCCCGCACCTGCACCGACATCCACCCCAGCCCCAGCCCCAGCCCCAGCCCCAGCCCCAGCCCCAGCCCCAGCCCCAGCGCCGCGCGGGTGGGATGGGAATGGTGGCAGCGCATCTATTACCCCTGCGCCCACCTACGTGAGCAATATCAGCATCCCCGGCGTGGGCCGCACCACTGCCAAGTTTGACAACCCCACCGAGCAAGCGCAAATGGAAACCATGCTGCGCGCCCTGTCCAGCGCCGCTGGAGTAGCCCAATGAGCATCACCCTTGCCTACGACGGCACCACGCTAGACATCAGCGACCGCCTCGATTGGACGGATGAGTTTGAGTGGAGTCCCGTCCATCAAGCCAGTGCTTACAGCACCACTGGCGCATTGCTGATCGACGTGGCTGTCAAGCAGTCGGGGCGGCCCATCACCTTGGTGGGCACCGATACCAAGGCGTGGATAGAGCGCACCGACTGCATCACATTGCAAACATGGGCAGCGCTACCCGGCGCTGAATTTGTTTTGACCTTGCGCGGTATCACCCGCAATGTGATTTTTGACCACGCCAAGGGCGGCTTTAGTGCCCGACCGATCTGGAAGTTGCTCGATGGCGAAATCACCTCCGATCTTGTTTACCTGCCCACTTTTCGCTTTTTGGAAATTTGACCCATGCCCCCGCTCCACGAATCCGACATTGTGTTGCTAGAAAGCAAGGTGATGGCCGACACCCCCAACGGTGGCGGTGGCCCCACGGGCCGGGCTATCGCTTACGGCGGCAGCAATGGCATCTTTCGGGATGTGACCGAACCCGACCGCGCTGGCGGCGATGTCTCGATTCGGCAGCTCCATGCTGCCATCCAAAGCCCGAACACCGAACCAGCGCTGGGGGTCAACATCATTTTGTCGCAGCCCCCCAGCGACCCCAACATCAGCATCACGCTGGCAAAATGCGGGCTATTCCACCGGCGCACCGATATTGCCAATGCCATTGCTGAATACCTGATTCAGTCGGTGGAGTGGGGCGGTTTTTTGCTCGAAGACCACGTCGAGCGGCAACGTTCGATCAATCTCTTTCACCGCCCCGGCACCCCTGCTCCCACGCCGGGTGATACGGTTTATCTGGTGCATAACGAAGGGCTACCCACCCAGATCAGCCAGTATGTGCGCGTGGCCCGCGTCGAGCAAGAAGAGCGCACGTTCACCTATAGCACTGGCGGTAGCTACGCAGACTACAAAGCGCTCGTGTCGCGCTGTGAGCTAACCGACCCACTGCGCTACGCATTTCCGGGCAGTCCACCGAGCCGTGGATTTGATCGTGCTGCCAACAAAACCCGCGTGCGTGTCACCACCGTGGCTGATGCGGCTGAGTACTACGGGGCCAGCCCCATCACCGCCGTGGCCCAGATGCAGCAGCGCACCGTGCAGGTGGGCAGCATCTACAGCCAAATTGTGCCCAATAGCCGTACTGAAACGGCCACGGTAGACCAGCGCCCAGCGGCTGCGCGCACCTTGACCTTGGCGACCAGCCCACGTGCGGTAGAAGTGGCCGTGGCCGCACATACCCGGCGCATCCGTGTGACCCAGCAAAACGTGGGTTTCTCATTTGTAGCGCAACTGCGCCCTCTGCCAGAGGCGGGCACCATCATCATCAGCTACCGCAGCATGGGTAACTGGTACACCCTGACCGATGACGGTGCAGGCAAATTGACAGGCCGTGGGTCTGGGCAGGCCATCTACGCCACTGGCAGTTTAGGCGTGGACTTTGATGCCATGCCCGATGTAGGTAGCTCCATCATCATTCAATATGCCGAGCGCAGTGCCTATACCAACCGTTCTGGTCAAGGTGCGCAGGTGCGACAGCCAGAGTACGCTTTCACGCTACAGCAAGACGGGGCCGTCCCCGGCACCATCAGCATGACTTGGCCATCGGGCGGTGTACTACGCACCGTGACCGACAACGGCAGCGGGCAATGGACGGGAGACGGCACGGGCGATATTGACTACCCCAGCAACGGTGTGCGCCTGCGCACCCCGCACATGATCGACGCTGGCGGGCAATTCCAAATTACCTACCAACGTGCACCGATGCACGAGGAGATTTTTACGGGGCTGGCCGTCGATGCAGCAGGTTTTACCACTATCACTACTGCGCAACAGCCCTTAGCTGGCTCAGTGCAGGTGCAGTGGGCCATCGCCCAAGAAGTCAGTCACACCAGCGGTGCCACACTGACCGAAGCGTCTAGCAAAACCGACGAAATTCACGCGACAGAACAGGTGCTGGGTGTCATCAACACCCACTGGGTTACCGGGGATGCAGTTGGGGTATGGGAGGGTGGAACATTTTATGGTGGCCCTGTGACATCAGCGCCCCCCGGCTATGGTTCGCAGTATGGGTACAGCACCCGTGTCAAATCAGTCACTGAAACCCAATCTACGCTGCAACGCACCACAGTGCGCGACACCAACAGCAGCAGGCGCACCATCACGATCAATGTGTTGACCGACGATGGTGCTGGAGGCTTCATCAACGGCATGGGGGCAGTGCTGTATGCGAGCAAAACGCTCAACGTCAAAGTAGTCAGCCACGACCGCAGCACCGAAAACTACAAATCGGACTACGAAGACGCCAGACAGTTTAAGGAAATACTTACCAACTCGACCAACCCAACCCCACCGGGCAACACTACCAATAAGGGCGGCGACTACAGCACCACCGCCGTGGGCGAGCAAATGCTGGGCAGTGTGCTGGTGCGCTACCAAGTGGGGCCGCTGGCCCCCAGCAGCGTCACAGAAAGCTACACGCCACCCGCTGTAGTAATTGACCTGTGCCCCTACACCAGCGATGCCATCGTTCCCGGAAGCTTGCAATTCCAGTGGATGGGCGAGACCTACCAAGATTTTGAGGGCCGCTTGTACCGTGGCCGCACCAGTACTACCACCGGCTTTGATTGCGGCAGTGTCAATTACTTGTCCAGTATTGCGCTTATAGAGGACTATGTGGTTGCACCGGGGGCTTTTGTGCTGCAAAGCCTATGGACTCGGCGCACAGCGTGGAAGACCGCTAGCGTGTTTTTCCGCACCCCTGCTGCCCCGGTCAAGCCCACGGCCATCACAGTCATGATGGTAGATGCCGAAGGCAACGCCATGACCGCTACCGGCACTTTGGACGGCCAGTTCCAAGGTGAGCATATGTGGGGCGTATTTGACTACGAAACCGGCGTGGGTGAACTCCAATTTGGCGACTTTGTGCTCGATAGCAGCTTGACTGAGGCGCAAAAGCAGGAATGGTGGTATCGCCCAGCGGACGTGGGCGCAGTACAGCCGCTCAAAATCTGGCGGCCTTGGCCCGTCGATCCGACCTCACTGCGGATTAACTCCGTCACCTATGTTTACCTGCCACTTGATGCCGAACTGCTCGGCCTCGATCCGGTGCGCTTACCACCTGATGGCCGGGTGCCCATTTACCGGCGCGGTAAATTTGTGGTCATCAGCCACAGCACGGACATCCCAGCCGCTGCCCTGAGCGCGGGCCAGACCATTAACTGTGCCCGCCCCCGGCTGGCACGGGTGCATCTTGTCGGTGGCAATGGCGCGTTAATCACCAGTGGCTACAGCGCCGATTTGGACGCGGGCATGGTCACGATCAATGACACCACCGGCTGGGTGCAACCCGTCAAAGTACGCCATGTGATTGAGGAAATGGCCCGTTTGCAGGACGTGCAGATTGACGGCACGCTGACCCTAGCGAAAGACCTCAGCCACGATTACCCCGTCGGCGCTATCGTCAGCAGCGCCATCATGGCCGATGACTTGCAAGCGCATTTGTCGGCGCAGTGGGATCAACACACTTGGGATGGCATCACTTGGGCCGACAACTTAGTGGGCAACCCCGCCAGCGCCACCTACAACGACGCCTTGGCCCCAGTCGAAGTGACAAATGCCGGGGCACTGACCGAGAAATTTGCCCTGCGCTTCAAGAATAACTTGGAGTTTGAGTGCATTGGTGAGCACGTCGGCAATATCGGTGTTGGCAATGTCAACACCGACTTTGCGCCCATCAACCCCATCAGCGGTGCCCCCTACTTTGTGCTGCGCGCTATCGGCTGGGGTCAAGGTTGGGCGGCTGGCAATGTGCAGTTCCTGCATTTTGTCGGGGCCATCTATGCCTATGCCGCCATCCGCACCGTGCAGCCCAGCACGGCCATCACGCTAGACCACCATTTTGAGCTGCTCACACGGGTCAATCTGGATCGCCTGCCTGCCACCATTTCTTGAGTAAAACATCTATGCCTACCCCTGTTAAACACTTTCATAGTGCCATGACCGGCGCTCCTATTTTGAATGGCACCGCTGGCAGCTTGATTGCGGTGCTGGATGCCTGTCTGACTACCGGTTTCGGCCTACAAACAGCCAGCGGCGTGACCGTGGCCAGCGGCATCGCTACGGCCAACTTTGCCAGTGGTCATAGCTTTGAGCCAGACACTATCGCTCTGTTTGCGGGGGCAACACCCGCAGGGTTGAATGGCGAAAAGCGCATTTTGACCACCAGCACCAACACTGTGACCTTTGCCGTCGCTGGCGTGGCTGATGGTGCGGCCACTGGCACCATCACTGCAAAAATGGCCCCAGCGGGCTGGGCCAAGGAGTTTAGCGGTACCAATTTGGCCGCATATCGAGCCAGCAGCGTAGAAAGCACCCGCATGTATTTGCGCGTGGACGACACCAGCACCACCAATGGGCGTGTCGTTGGTTACGAAGCGATGACGGACATCAATACCGGCACTGGGCCTTTTCCAGCTGCCACACAGATCAGTGGTGGTGGCTGGTGGCCCAAAGCCAACGCTGCGAACGCTACGGCGCGGGCGTGGACGCTGGTGGCTGACAGCAAGGGGTTTTTGCTGCACATTCATACGGTATCAACTGGACAGGGTGTGTCAGGCTCTCTATGGAAATTTGGCGACTTTGCATCATTGAAACCGGGGGATGCGTATGCGTGCAGCCTACAGTGCGGCAGCACTGATCTAGCGACAAATACTTTAGGCGGCGGTGGTGTTGGGCATTTTGAGTATTGCAACAGCCAGACACCGCAAGTTGGAACGTATTTACCGCGTTCGTTCACGACATTGGGCGGCTCTGTAGCCGGACTCCACGCGCCTATCGAGTATTTTGCTGGAGGCGTTTCTGGTGCAGCAAACCAGCCCACGGCACCTGCATCACCCAATGGGCCAGATAACAGCCAGATACTGTCGAAAAAGCTCATCATCGAAAACGGTGTTTGCCGTCGTGGCATGGAGCGCGGCCTCTACGTCATTCCTCAAAACTGCCACAACGCATTCAACTGGCGCGACAAAATAGACGGCCAAGGCGTGCTGGCAGGACGAAAGTTGCTGGCTATCAAGTGCGGTACGCCAGCGGGCATATCGTCCACAGGCGTGGTGTTCATCGACATCACTGGCCCGTGGGAATAATATAACCTATGCCTGCCGCACGATATTGGCGGGCCATTGGCCTGCAAACGCATGAAGCAGATGAGGCTTTGGAATTATCCGCCTTTCATCTCTACCTTGGTGGCACTCGCGTCGATGCTACTGCTACCCTTGCCAGCACCATTGAGCCGTCATCGGGTACGCTGGGATCACTACAAGACGATAACACAGCCACGGTTTGCCGATGGCTGGATGTCTCAGCCCCCGGCTTTGCGCTGGTGTGGGATTTCGGTGCGGGAAAAACTGCCGACGTGTCCTCGATTCGGCTCGGTTCAGGTGCGATTAACTCCGAATTTCTGGAGCGCGCTGTAATTCAATACTACAGCGACGCCGCGAACTGGACAACATTGGAATCTCCCGTCGGACTGGTATGGCCGGGGCCGAACGCATTGCAAGATTTGCCAGAAGGCGGCGACCCCAATTTTGGTAAGACAATTCTGCTTATGCCTTTTGAAGGGGCTAACAACAGCACGACTTTCACTGATAAGAGCCTGTCGGCAAAGGCGGTTACGGTACATGGCGGCGCAAAAATTAGCACAGCGGAAAAGCCATATGGCACCTCATCTGGATATTTTCCCGGTACAGGTGCAGATTATGCAAAGGTTGGCACCTCAGTGGACTTTGCCTTTGGTACAGGCGACTTCACGATAGAAGCACGGATTTTTATTCCTACTGGAATTAGCGGTGGTTATGCAGCTATATGTGATATTCGCAGTCAAGCCAGTGGTGCCGGAGGTGTTTTATTTAAGCTAAATTCTGCACGCAATCTTGGGTATTACTATGCTGGAGAGATAAGCACATCCTCGGCTGTTCCTTTGGGCGCTTGGACTCACGTTGCTATTTGCCGAGCATCTGGCGTTACTAGGCTGTTTATTGCGGGAACAAAGGGTGCTGAGGTAGCAGATACTGATGTGAAGGTCACGAATCACTGTTACATCGGGCGCGTTTACGACAACGCCAACCCAGCGTTCTCTGGATACATAAAAGACCTGCGCATCAAGAATGAGGCGCTTTATACGGCTGATTTCACACCACCGTCAGCACCACTCCCCCAGACTGGAGCCGGTTCTCTAATCGGGCCGTCACCATTGCGCACGAGCGTATCGAGTAGCCCCATTCAATTGTCTGGCGGCATCTCTGGCCCTGCCGCCCCAGTCATATACGGTTCGGCAATCGCTCATGACGTCCAGGATTTCGGCCCCTACCGCATCTACGGCACCGTAGAGCTCAAAGGCACACCCAATCTGCTACTGCGCCGCCGCGTGCAACTTTACAACCAACGCGACAACCGTCTGATTCGTGAAACGTGGAGCGACGCCACCACTGGCGTTTACACCTTTAACAACATCAAAGGTGGCCCCGGAGTGCTGTATTTCGTCTGCACGTTTGATCACACCAGTCAGCACCGCGCTGTGATTGCCGACCAGATCGTGCCGGAGGACATGTAATGTTTGCCATTGGCCCAGAACACGCCACTGCACAACTAGCAGCGACCATCGCATTTGCCGACGGTGCTACCCAACCCTCGCGCATCCTGATGTATGCCACTGAGCAGCCCGCTACAGGGGCCGATGCTGGCGGTAGCCCAATGGCCGAGGTCGTATTGGCCAAGCCCTGCGCTACTTTGACCACATCGGGCTTGGTGCTGCATCCAGCTGATGCAGGGGGCACTATGGTGCTGGCCAACGGCATCCCCCGTTGGGGCCGCTGGGTGCGCGGCGATGGCCTGCTAGTGACCGATGGCACTGTCAGCGATCTGGCCCACCAAGGGGATTTTCGTGTCGCTGGTGGTGCAACACCACAAGGAGACAACAGCCCGATGCTGTATGCGGGTGGCATGGTGCTGCTTGGCACACTCACGCTGACCTGAGAGCGGCAATGTGGCCACTACAGACCTGCTTTTTGCTGCTACGCCAGTGCCCACACCGGGGCCGGTCGATCTGGTCTTTGGCGATGATGAGGCCCCAGCCATTGCCCCAGTCACACTGGAGGGCGGCGGAGCACTATCGGGCCTGCGCGGCCATGTCCATCTGCACCTTGCCAGCACATTGCACACCAGTGGCAGTATCTCCGGTCTGCGTGGCCATGCCGTGCTGCGCTTGGGGGCTGTGCTGCACGGTACAGGACAACTCTCTGGTCTACGTGGCTGCATGGCGCTGGCGTACAACGTCAATGTCGAGCGGCCCTTGGTTGGGCGCACTGAGCGCAGGGCGCAACTGGCGCAAGCCGTTGCTGTGCCGCACAGTGTGCGATTGGAGCAAACTGGGCAGCTATCGACCAGCGTGCTCTCGCACCAGCAACAAGCACAGGCGTGGGCCATCCCCAGCAATGGGCAATGGCAAGACAGCCAGCGCCTACGCCGCGCCACACAGGTACGCGCCCAGCAGGCACAGCACACGGATCGCCCGACGGCGCAGCAATGGCAGGACGCTGCTCCTGTGCGCGCCGCAACCTTGCAATATGTCCAGCAGGCCCGCAGTCTGCACCTTGGTACTGCCCAAAGATTTGAGGATGCCCAGCTCCTGCGTCATGCCGTGGCCGATACCACCCAGCAGGCGCGCAGCTTACACCGGCCTGTGCAGCGCCATGCAGGCCCGGCGCGGCAGTGGGCTATGGCCTTGTCTGACCACGCCCAACAGGCCACCCGCCCCCAGTCCGGTGCCCGACCTCCTGTGGTGGTGCCTCCCAATCCTCTGCCCTGCTATGCCCCACAGCTACCTCTTGAGCTGCTCTTTACCGATGCTGCTGATACCACGCTACCCCTGCACTTGCTTTTTACCTGTGCATCTACCGCCGCTCCTGCGCGGGTCGTTGTCGCCCGCAGGAGGGCCTATATCGTGATTAACTCCATCACCCTGCACCGGCTCGACACCGGCGCAGAACTGCACGCGCATGGGTTTTCTATGTCGCTGGATTACCAGAGCTGGACGTGGCAGTGGTCGGCCAGCTTGCACCATGATGCCGCCGACCATTTGGGCCGTGATGACCAAGGCGATCCACCGGTGCTGGTGGCCAGTGTGAACGGCACGCTGTTTCGGCTGCGGTTAGAAAAGCGATCGCGTGATCGGCGTTTTAACCCCACGCGCTGGGCCGTCAGTGGTCGTGGCCTGGCAGCAACGCTGGCGGCACCTTGGGCTGCAAAAATGAGCTTTGGCAACACGCAAAACCGCATGGCGCAGCAGCTGGCCCAAGATGTGCTGACAGTCAACGGGGTGCTGTTGGGATGGGATTTGGACTGGCAAATTGCGGATTGGCTAGTACCAGCTGGCTGGACAATGCAGGGTAGCTACATGGATGCCCTGATCGAGGTTGCTAGCAGCGTGTGCGGCTATGTGCAGCCGCATAACACTGACCCCGTGCTGCGCATCCTGCCCGAGTATCCGCACCCGCCTTGGGATTGGTCAACGCTACTCACACCGGATTTTGAACTTCCGGCGGACATCGGGGAAATCGAGGACACGGAGTACCTCGACAAACCAGCGTACAACGGGGTCTATGTCGGGGGCCAAGGTGTAGGCGTTTTTGGCCCCGTCACCCGTGCAGGCACCACAGGCAACGTACTAGCCCCGCAAGTGCTGCACCCTCTCATTACCCATGCCGATGCGCATCGCCAGCGTGGCATTGCGGAACTGTCAGATACAGGGAAGCAGGAAATCATCACGCTGAAGATGCAGGTGTTGCCAGAAACCGGGGTGATTTTGCCGGGAAAAGTGGTGCGCTACATTGGACATGACAAGGCGTACCATGGCATTGTTCGAGGTACTTCGATTGACTGGAACCGCCCAGTGTTACGACAAACCCTGCGAATAGAGACCCATGCTTAACTTGCACCGACAGTTTTTAGACTTGTTGCCTGAGCGCCCATTGCTGGTAGGTGATGTGCTATCTATCTCGGATGGCGTGGCCACGGTGCAACTACCCGGCGGTGGATTGCTACAAGCCCGTGGCACAGTCACGGTGGGCCAGCGTGTCTTTGTGCGCGATGGCGCAATCGAAGGCCCTGCACCGACGCTCAGCTATGTAACAGCAGAGGTGTAGACAAAAAAGACGGGCAACTTGGTTGGGTGCTGTAACACCAAACCAAGCCCCAAACATGCAGAGCAACCCTGCAAGCCCGGCAAGGCCCGCCACTCTCGCGAGAGCGTGCCAAGCCTACCAAAAATTTTCACCACAAAGAAAAGGCTTGCAAAAAATGTATGAAATCCGGTGTGGCGCTTGCCGCAAAAAATTGGGCGAAGGTATCTACCAGCGCCTGTCTATCAAATGTTCCCGTTGTGGAACATTTAACCAATTGAGTGCCCAGAGCGCCCCTTCTACAGAACGCCATCCGAGCGTCAAACCATTGAACTGCTCGAACGATGACGACCTGCTTTCCAAAATTCACTCCACCTGACACCCATACTGTTGCCAGCAGCAGTCGCCCAACGCTGGCCGACCGTTATTTGTCAGTTCCCTTTTCGCTACTGGATGCCCGTTCTGGCTGGTGGCGTGATCGAAAGGCCGCTTGGCTGGCCACGGGCATCCAGTCCGAATTGGGCCGGTGTGACAATTTGCTGTACTCGGCATCAGCACAGCCACCAGCAACCTACACAGCCAAAAATGCGTTTGAAGCTGCACTAGGCCGTAAAGCAACTTGGGCCGAATTTGCGGCAGCACATCCCGAACAGATGAAGCAGCAGGGAACCAGTGTGTTTGATCCGGTTCTGTGTGAACTGATCTATCGCTGGTTCTCTGCGCCGGGCCAATTGGTTCTTGATCCGTTCTCAGGTGGTAGCGTGCGTGGCATCGTCGCAGCCGCCACAGGTCGGCACTATGCGGGCGTCGATCTACGGGCTGAACAGGTTGATTGGCCCGGCGGATCGTGCATCCGCTGCCCTTTGAGCGTCCCACCAAAGTGATGCCACCGTTTCCTAGTGCATCCCATTACGATGCCAAGGCATGGGAGTATCTCTGTGCCGAGGGGAAATCGGGGGCGTTGTTTTGGAATGTTGGAAGATGAGGCTCGTGCTGCCAGCGAGTTGAAAGCTCATTCGCTGTGGTGAAAACAGATGTCCGTGTCATTTATCTCACTGGCATGGGCATTTTTATCGCAGCGCGCTTCAGCTGGGCGCAGAATTTGGATAATCCCGCGATTGTAGGCCCCTACTCTGGAAAAATGTAATGCACACACGCACCGTATTTTTTGTCTCTGATGGCACTGGTATCACCGCTGAAGCCTTTGGCAATGCCATCTTGGCGCAATTTGAGATGGTGCCGCGCCGCGTGCGCCTGCCCTTTGTGGATACCGTGGACAAAGCCCATCAGGCCGTGCGCCAAATCAACCATACCGGCGAGATTGAGGGCAAGCGCCCCATCGTCTTCACCACGCTGGTGAATATGGAAGTGCTGAAAATTTTGCAAGAAAACTGCAAAGGCATGTTGCTGGACATGTTTGGCACCTTTGTCAATCCACTAGAAGAGGAGCTGGGCGTTAAGTCGCACCACCGCGTGGGGCGCTTTTCTGACATCAGCAAAAGCAAGGAGTACCACAGCCGCATTGAGGCCATCAACTTCAGTTTGGCCCATGATGATGGCCAGAGCAACCGCGATTTGGCCGGGGCCGATGTGATTTTGGTGGGTGTCAGCCGCAGCGGCAAAACCCCCACCAGCCTGTATCTGGCTATGCAGCACGGCCTCAAAGCTGCCAACTACCCGCTGATCCCTGAAGATTTTGACCGCCGCCAACTGCCCCCAGCGCTGGTGCCACACCGCAAAAAGATTTTTGGCCTGTCGATCAGCGCCGAGCGGCTGTCAGAAATCCGCAGCGAGCGCCGCCCCGACTCGCGCTATGCCAGCTTGCAAAACTGCCGCCACGAAGTGGCCGAGGCCGAATCGATGATGCGCCGCTCAGGCATCCGCTGGTTGTCCACCACCACCAAATCCATCGAAGAGATTGCCACCACCATCTTGCAAGAGCTGCAACCCGATCGCTTGGTGTACTGAGCATGGCCGCCTTGCATATTGCGGTGATGGGGGCTGGGGCCGTGGGTTGCTATTACGGTGCCCTGCTGGCCCGTGCAGGCCATAGCGTGACCTTGATTGCCCGGCCTGTCCATGTACAGGCCATAGAGCAGCAACAAGGGCTGTGGCTAGAAAGTGCCGCCTTTACCGGGCGGGTGCCGGTGCGCGCTGCCACCGATGCCAGCGCGGTAAAAAGGGTGCAGTTTGTGCTGTTCTGCACCAAATCGACCGATACCGAAAGTGCCGGGAAAGACATGGCAGCCCATTTGGCTCCCGGTGCCGTGGTGTGGAGCTTGCAAAATGGCGTAGACAACGCCCAGCGGCTGGCGCAGGTGCTAGGGCAGCCGGTGGTGCCCGTGGTGGTGTATGTGGCTGCTGCGATGGCCGCACCGGGCCATGTGCGCCACTTGGGGCGCGGTGAGCTGCTGGTGGGGCCACACCCCAGCCATGCCCCGCTGTTGGCGGCGCTGGCCCATGCTGGGGTGGCGGTGCAAGAATCCAACGATGTGCGCCAAGCCCTGTGGGCCAAACTGGTGCTCAACTGCGTGTACAACCCGCTGTCAGCCGTGACCGATCTGAGTTATGGCCCGCTGCTGGCTAGCGCCGGGGTAGAGCAGGTGGTGCGCGACATCGTGCAAGAATGTCTGAGCGTAGCCTGTGCCAGCGGCATCACCCTGCCTGCCGATACGCTGGACAAGGTGCTGCAACTGGCTGCCAGCATGCCGCAGCAAAAATCTTCTACCGCGCAAGACTTGGCCCGTGGCAAACTCAGCGAGATCGACCACCTCAATGGTTTTATCGTGCAAGAGGGGACGCGACTGGGCATCTCTACGCCCGTTAACCGGCTGTTGCACACGCTGGTGCGTGTGCGCGAGTCGTATCCGTTCCAAGCGCCTGCTTAGTCTGCCGCCAAAAAGTCGCGCCCAATACCGACACCAATGTCGTTAATGCGCTCCAAAATTTGCGTTAGGTAGGCGTGTAGGCCGGTGTCCAAAATCTCGTCGATACGGCCATATTGCAAATCGGCCAGCAAGCGGCCCACCAAGCGCTGGGTTTCTTGCGATTGGCTATTGGCTACCCGGTCTAGGTTTTGCCGCACCTTGAGCATGCAAGCCAGCAGGGAGCGGGGCATGGATGGGTTCAGGATCAAAAGCTCTGCTACGCGCTCTGGCCGAATCACATCGCGATAGACCTTGCGGTAAATCTCAAAGGCCGAAAAGCTCCCTAGTAAGGCGCTCCAGTGGTAGAAGTCGTACTCTTGGTCGCGGCCATTCTCGGTGCCGTGAAACTCGCTGTCCAAGGCATGAAACTTGGCATCAAGCAAGCGCGCGGTGTTGTCGGCCCGCTCCAAAAAGGTGCCTAGGCGCAGAAAGTGCAGCGATTCGTCGGCCAGCATGGTGCCCAGCGTGACGCCACGCGAGAGGTGGGAGCGAAAGCGCACCCACTCAAAAAACTGTCCCGGATCGGCCTCCAACTGGCCGCTGCGCAGCAGTCGGTTGACTTCCAGCCAAGTCTGGTTTTGCATTTCCCAGGCTTCGGTGGTCAGGGAGCCACGCACAGCACGGGCGTTTTCACGCGCGGCGCGTAGGCAAGACAGGATGGAGGCGGGATTGCTCTCGTCAGCCACCATGAATTGCAACACATTGCGGGCAGTGATCTCGCCATGCTTGGCTTGGTAGTCTGGGATCAGCTCACTGATGGACAGCATGCCCTGCCAGTTGGTTTGCGCCACGGCAGCCGATTGCGGCAGCAGCGAGGTCTCGTAGCCCACATTGAGCATACGGGCGGTATTCTCGGCCCGCTCCATGTAGCGGGACATCCAGAAAAGGTGGTCAGCGGTTCGGCACAACATCCATACTCCTCTCAAACTTCCATGATCCAGGTGTCTTTGGTGCCACCCCCTTGCGAGGAGTTGACCACCAGCGAGCCTTCTTTGAGGGCTACCCGTGTGAGGCCGCCGGGCACCATCTGCACCGTTTTGCCACTGAGCACAAACGGGCGCAGGTCAATGTGGCGCGGCGCAATGCCTTGCTCTACAAAAGTGGGGCAACTCGATAGACTCAGTGTGGGCTGGGCGATATAGCCAGCGGGGTTGGCGCGCAGCACTTGGGCAAAATCGGCAATCTCGGCCTGCGTGGCGGTGGGGCCAATCAGCATGCCGTAGCCGCCCGCGCCATGCACTTCTTTCACCACCAAGTCTTTGAGGTTGGCGAGCACATATTGCAGGTCTTCGGGCTTGCGGCACATCCAAGTGGGCACGTTGTTCAGGATGGGTTTTTCGCCCAGATAGAACTCGATCATCTTGGGCACATAGGGGTAGATGGATTTATCGTCGGCCACCCCGGTGCCCACGGCATTGCAGATGCTGACATGGCCCGCGCGGTAGGCGTCCATCAGGCCAGCGCAACCCAAGGCCGAATCGGCGCGGAACACGGCGGGATCAAGGAAGTCGTCATCAACGCGGCGGTAAATCACATCGACCCGCTCTGGCCCCTGCGTGGTGCGCTTGTAGACAAAGCCATCGCGCACAAACAGGTCTTGGCCTTGCACCAGCTCCACCCCCATTTGCTGCGCCAAAAAGGCGTGCTCAAAGTAGGCACTGTTGTACATACCGGGCGTGAGCACCACCACGTTGGGGTCAGAAGCGCCGGTGGGGGCGCTGGCGCGCAGGGTTTCTAGCAGCAAGTCGGGGTAATGCGCCACCGGGGCGATGCGGTTCTGGCTAAACAGCTCAGGAAACAAGCGCATCATCATCTTGCGGTTTTCCAGCATATAGCTGACACCACTGGGCACGCGCAGGTTGTCTTCCAGCACGTAGTATTGGCCGTTGCCGGCACTGTCGGGGGCGCGCACAATATCGACGCCGCTGATGTGCGAGTACACGTTGTTCGGCACGTTCACCCCCATCATTTCGGGGCGGAACTGGGCGTTATTTACCACCTGCTCACGCGGAATGATGCCCGCCTTGAGAATTTCTTGATCGTGGTAAACGTCGTGGATAAAGCGGTTGAGTGCCGTGACCCGCTGCACCAGCCCCTTTTGCATTTGGCTCCACTCTTGTGCCGGAATGATGCGTGGAATCAGGTCAAACGGAATCAGCCGTTCGGTGCCTGCGCCGTCTTCGTCTTTGGCACCATACACCGCAAAGGTGATGCCGACGCGGCGGAAGATCATTTCTGCCTCTTCACGGCGCGCACGCATGGCGGCTTCGGTTTGCCGCTCTAGCCATTGGGCGTAGGCAGCGTAACCAGATCGCACATTGGTGCCACACCGCAAACCCTGTTGTTGCACCTGCCCGCCCCCGTGTGGCAAAGGGGGAAGCGTGGCATACATCTCGTCGAATTTCAGCATGGTGTTTTCTCCTGCCGTGGTTTTAAGCAAGGACTGGGCCAGCTTAGGTCGGCCACGCGCTGGCGCAGCTTTTGCTTAAGGTTGCTTTAGAACGCGCACCTGGGGTGCATCCGCCCAAACCACTTCCCCTTTTGCTCTTATGTCTATACACGCCGCTCTGCACCACGTTACCCACTACCAGTACGACCGTCCGATCCATCTGGGGCCACAACTTATCCGCCTGCGGCCCGCGCCGCACTGCCGTAGCAAGGTGGTGTCGTATTCGCTGCGCGTAGAGCCTGCGCAGCACTTTATTAACTGGCAGCAAGACCCGTTTGCCAACTACCAAGCGCGGTTTGTTTTTCCTGAAAAAACCACCGAGTTCAAGGTGACGGTAGATTTGGTGGTGGAGATGGCGGTCTATAACCCGTTCGACTTCTTTTTGGAGCCAGAGGCCGAGCAGTTTCCGTTTGGCTACGACAGCGCCACCACTGAGGAGCTGGCCCCCTATTTGGCGACTGAGCCGATCACGCCGCAGCTCAATGCTTATCTGGAGCAGGTGGATGTCACGCCCCGGCGCACGATAGATTTTTTGGTGGATTTGAACACCGGCCTGCAACGCGATATTGGTTACCTGATTCGGCTAGAACCCGGTGTGCAAACCCCCGAAGAAACACTCACCAAACGCTCTGGCTCCTGCCGCGATAGTGCTTGGTTGATGGTGCAACTGCTGCGCCACTTGGGGTTGGCGGCGCGCTTTGCCTCCGGCTACCTGATTCAGCTCAAGCCCGACGTTAAATCGCTCGATGGCCCCAGCGGCGCTGAAGTGGACTTTACCGACTTGCACGCTTGGTGCGAGGTCTATTTGCCCGGTGCGGGCTGGATTGGCCTAGACCCCACTTCGGGCTTGCTGGCGGGCGAAGGCCATATTCCGCTGGCTTGCACGCCGCGCCCTTCGGGAGCTGCACCGATTGAGGGTGGTCTGGACGAGTGCGAGGTCAAGTTCCACCATGCGATGGAACTGACGCGCATTTATGAGTCGCCCCGCGTCACCAAACCCTATAGTGAAGAGCAATGGAGCGAGGTGCTGGCGCTGGGCGATCAAGTCGATCAGGTATTGGGTGCCGGTGATGTGCGCCTAACGATGGGCGGCGAGCCCACTTTTGTGTCCGTCCACGACCGCGATGCACCAGAATGGAACACCGATGCCCTTGGCCCGACCAAACGCGGCTATGCCACCGAGTTGGTGCATAAACTGCGCACCGAATATGGGCAAGGCGGCTTTTTGCACTTTGGCCAAGGCAAGTGGTATCCCGGTGAACAGTTACCGCGCTGGGCGCTGTCCATTTATTGGCGCGCTGATGGGGAACCCATCTGGCACAACCCGGCCCTGTTTGCTGATGAGCGCCAAAGCCAGCACTACACCAGCGCTGATGCCAGCCGCTTTATCCACACCTTGACGGGCAAGCTGGGGCTAGACAAGCAGTGCGTCACCCCCGGTTATGAAGACACTTGGTATTACCTGTGGCGCGAGCGTCGTTTGCCTATCAACGTTGATCCCTTTGACTCCCGGCTTGACGATGAGATGGAGCGGATGCGGCTGCGCCGGGTGTTCGATCAAAAACTCGATAGCGTGATTGGCTATGTGTTGCCATTGCAAGCCAACCCCGGTGCCGATGCCCACAGCACACGTTGGAGCAGCAGCCCGTGGCCGTTCCGTGATGAGCGTATGTACCTGATTCCGGGCGATTCCCCGATGGGCTACCGCCTGCCGCTCGATGCCCTGCCTTGGGTGAGCCAAGCCGACTACCCCTACTTGGTCGAGCAAGACCCCTTTGCTGCCCGCAACGCCTTGCCACAGGCCAGCCAATTGCGGGCGCAGTATGCGCCGCACCGCATGGGTGGCGGTTTTGCCGAGGGTGGCAGCGTGGCCGTACAAGGCCAAGGCCATGCCGCCAGCAACGCCGATCCACACGGGGTAGGCCAGCCCTCGCACGCCACGCTCATGCCCAGCCATGCCCCTGAGCGTTTTGAATCTGCGCACTGGGTCACGCGCACTGCCATCTGCGTAGAAGCCCGCGACCCCATGCGCGCCAACGGCCCCAAGGCTGAACGCTTGCACGGCGGCCAATTTGCCCGTGATGGCGGTGGTCTGTATGTATTCATGCCACCCTTTGAACGGCTAGAAGACTACCTGCACCTGCTGACGGCGGTGGAGGCTACGGCGCAAGAATTGGGCGTGCAGATTGTGCTGGAGGGCTACCCGCCCCCACGCGACCCGCGCCTCAAGCTGCTGCAAGTGACCCCCGACCCCGGCGTGATTGAAGTCAACATCCATCCAGCCCACAACTGGGGCGAATTGGTGCAGCATACCGAATTCTTGTACCAAGCCGCCCACGAGTCGCGCTTGTGTGCTGAGAAGTTTATGACCGATGGTCGCCACACCGGCACTGGCGGTGGCAACCACTTTGTAATGGGTGGTGCTACCCCAGCAGACAGCCCGTTTTTGCGCCGCCCCGAGCTGCTGGCCAGCCTGATCTTGTACTGGCACAACCACCCCAGCCTGAGCTACCTGTTTAGCGGGATGTTTATTGGCCCCACCAGCCAAGCCCCCCGCGTGGACGAGGCGCGCAATGACCAGCTCTATGAGCTGGAAATTGCCTTGCAAGAAATCCATGCCAATCGGCAAAAGTTCGGCCAAGACATGCCGCCCTGGCTGGTGGATCGCACACTGCGTAACATCTTGATTGACGTCACGGGCAACACGCACCGCAGTGAGTTTTGCATCGACAAGCTCTATTCGCCCGACAGCAGCACAGGCCGCTTGGGCCTGCTGGAACTGCGCGCCTTTGAGATGCCGCCGCACGCCCGCATGAGCATCGTGCAGCAATTGCTGTTGCGCGCACTGGTGGCCCGTTTTTGGGATCAGCCCTATCTGGCACCAGCCACGCGCTGGAACACCGAGTTGCACGACCGCTGTTTGCTGCCTACCTTTGTGCAGATGGACTTTGCCGATGTGCTGGCCGATATGCGCCAAGCCGGTTTTGCCTTTGACGATGCTTGGTTTGCGCCGCACTTTGAGTTCCGCTTTCCGCTGGTGGGGCAGGTGCAAAGCATGGGCATTGAGCTGACCCTGCGCACGGCGCTAGAGCCTTGGCATGTGATGGGAGAAGAGGGGTCTGCGGGGGGCACGGTGCGCTATGTGGATTCCTCGCTGGAGCGCATAGAAGTGCGCCTGAGCGGGTTGAACCAAAGCCGTTACGTGATTACCTGCAACGGCCAGCCGCTGCCTTTGCAATCTACGGGTGTAGCGGGCGAATACGTAGCCGGGGTGCGTTACAAGGCATGGAACCCGCCGTCGAGTTTGCACCCCAGCATTGGGGTACAAGCGCCACTGACTTTCGATATCCTAGACACTTGGATGAAACGCTCGGTAGGCGGTTGCCAGTACCATGTCACCCATCCTGGTGGGCGCAGCTACGACGTCTTTCCGGTCAATGCCTACGAGGCCGAAAGCCGACGCTTGGCACGCTTTTTCCGCATGGGGCATACCCCCGGCGTGATGCAGGTGCCGCCCGCCACCATCGAACTGCCCGGCAGCCGCGAGTTTCCGTTCACACTCGATTTGCGCCGCACGCGCTAACGCCACGCCCGGCCCTGTACCTGAAAAACTTTTGCTGTGACGATCCTCTCCCCCCCGTCCCCGTCCTTGGCGTCAGTCCCTGCCGCCTCTACCGCCGATCTGGCCCTGTCCATGGCCGCCCCGGCCCAGCCGGGGCATTACGATGAACTGCGTGGCAGCAGTGCCCTGCCCGATGACAACGGCGCAGACGCTGCGATGGCCCCCGCTTGGCGGCAATTTTTCTCCCATCCGGGCACGCAAAACTTGGCCGACCTTAACCGCCGCCAAGCCAGTTTAGAGCAGCAGATTCGCGACAACGGCGTGAGCTACAACGTCTATGCCGACAGCAACAACCCGCAGCGGCCTTGGTCGCTCGATTTGTTCCCGCTGATCGTGCAAGCTGACGAATGGCGTCAGATTGAGGCGGGCGTATTGCAGCGGGTGCGCCTGCTAGAGAACATCTTGCACGATGTGTATGGCGCGCAAGAATTATTGCGCGATGGCCTGCTGCCAGCAGCTTTGGTACAGGGCCACCCCGGCTACTTGCGCACGCTGCATGGCATACCCCCGGTGGGGGGCAACCGCTTGCAAGTGTGTGCCTTTGACTTGGCCCGTGGCCCCGATGGCCGCTGGGCCGTGGCAGCGCAGCGCACGCAGGCCCCGTCGGGGCTGGGCTATGCGCTAGAAAACCGTTTGTCTATCTCACGGCTGTTTCCGCAAGCGTTTGAGTCTTTGCAGGTGCAGCGGCTGGCCTCTAGCTACCGGGCGCTGATTGACGGCCTGCGCAGTATGTCGCCAGCGGGGGCGGATGCCCATATCGCCATGCTCACGCCGGGGCCGTACAACGAGACCTACTTTGAGCAAGCCTACCTCACGCGCTACCTTGGCATCACGCTGGTGCAGGGCAATGACCTGACGGTGCGCGACAACCGCCTGTTTCTGCGCACTCTGCGCGGCCTAGAGCCGGTGGACGTGCTCATCAAGCGGGTCGATGATGCGTGGTGCGACCCGCTTGAGTTGCGCTCAGACTCTTCTTTGGGCGTGCCCGGTTTGTTGCAAACCCTGCGCAGTGGCAATTTGCTCATGGCCAATATGCCCGGCTCGGCTTTTTTGGAGTCGGTGGGCTTGCTTGGGTTTATGCCCAAGCTGTCGCGGCGCTTGCTCAACGAGGAGTTGTTGCTGCCATCGTGGCCCACTTGGTGGTGCGGCGAACATGCCGCACTGCAAGCGGCCACCTCCCACTTGGCCCAATGTGCCATCAAGCCCACCTACACCGGCTCGGCGCTGCATGGCCAGTTTGCTGGGTTGCAATGCAGCGCCCTAGACGCCCACGAGCGCGCCGCTTGGCTAGAGCGTTTGCACCAGTCGGGCGAAGAATTTACCTTGCAGCAAGAGCGGCCTTTGTCGCAAATGCCCACTTGGGATGCGCAATCGAAGCCGCCGCGCATCGTGCCCCGCGAGGTGATGCTGCGTGTGTTTGCCCTGACCGATGGCGCCCAATCGTGGCGCGTGCTGCCCGGCGGGCTGGGGCGCATCGTGAGCACGCAAGACAGCGTCTTGAGCTTGCAACGCGGTGGCAGCAGCGCCGATGTGTGGGTGCGTGTGGATGCCGAACGTGGGCACAAAGTAGATCGCACCACCTTGCTCAACAAGCGCATCACTCCGGCCACCGTGGCGCAGTACCGCCGCGTAGTCACCAGCCGCGCCGCTGAAAACCTGTTCTGGCTGGGCCGCTACACCGAGCGCAGCGAAAACAGCTTGCGCTTGGCGCGCCTGACCCTCTCTACCTTGGGCAGTGCAGGCCAGTCGTGCTTGCCGCTGGCCAAATGGCTGGGCAGCTTGGCCGCTTCGTGCTCGCTGGTACCGGCAGATGTGCCATCGCCCTTGTTGGCCCGGCGGGTGTTTGCCCGTGCCTTAGTGGCTGGTTTGGGCAACCCCGACAGCACTGCCAGCGTGGGCTTTAACCTGCGCTCGCTGCGGCAGGTGGCCTCCTCCATCCGCGAGCGGCTATCGCAAGAGCACTGGGGCTTGATTTTGCGCACAGAGCAGCAGTTTATGAAGCACTGCGCCGATCTGGTGGATGGTAACTATGCCACCTTGGATGTGCTGCGCGTGCTCGATTCGGTCAGCCCCAATTTGGCGGCCATGACCGGCGAGCAAACCGACCGCATGACCCGTGACGATGGCTGGCGCTTGCTGTCGATTGGCCGCCAAGTAGAGCGGCTCGATTTTCTGGGCATGGCACTGGCGCGCGCCTTTGAATCTGGGGCGGTGGCCGAATCAGCAGGCTTTGAGGCCGTGTTGGCACTGTTTGACAGCACCATCACCTTCCACGCCCAATACCAGCGCAGCCGCGATGTGGCCGCACTGCTAGAGCTGTTGGTGATGAGCCGTGAGAACCCGCGCTCCTTGGGCTGGGTGGTGCAAACTTTGCGTGGGCGCTTGACCAAGCTGGCACGCGATGCCGACGATAGCCTGCTGGCACTGACCCCTGACCCCAACCAATGGGCGCTGGCGCAGTTGTGTGACGACGAAGGCCCCCTGCCCGCACTGACGCAATTGCTCGAGCGCTGCACTGGGGCCACTTGGCGCGTTTCCGATGGCATTAGCTTGCGCTACTTCACCCACACCCACGAATCTTCGCGCAGCCTAGGGGCTTAACGTATGTTGTTACAAGTCACCCACGAAACGCGCTACGACTACCAGCCAGCGGTAGAGACAGCCCAGCACGTCCTGTGCCTGCGCCCCATCAATACCGCCTGCCAGCAGGTGCTAGAGCACCAACTGGACATCCACCCGCATCCGGCCTCGCGCACTGAACGCACCGATGTGTTTGGCAACCATTTGTGCCAATTTTCGATGCAAAGCCCGCACGAAACACTGCGCGTGGTTTCGCACAGCGCTATCCAGACGCAAGCCCCGGCCACCGCTACCAGCATCCAAACGTGGGAGAGCGTGCGCGAGAGCCTGCGCTACCAGCATGGCATGGTGTACGACCCGGCGGTGGAGTTCACCTTTCCGTCGCCACACATCCCTCGGCACCATGAGTTTGTTAATTACGCCCAACCGAGCTTTCGCCCCGGACGCCCTTTGCTGGATGCGGCGCGCGAATTGATGCAGCGCATTTACCAAGACTTCACCTATTCGGCGCAAAGCACCGAGCTCAATACCCCAGCCCTGACGGCCTTGGCCCAGCGCAAAGGGGTGTGCCAAGATTTTGCCCAAATCTTTATTGCCTGCCTGCGCAGTTTGGGCTTGCCGGGGCGTTATGTGAGTGGTTATCTGCTGACCACACCGCCACCGGGCAAGCCGCGCCTGATTGGCAGCGATGCCTCCCATGCGTGGGTGCAGGTCTATCTGCCCGACTTGCACGCCGAGCACCCCGGCCAAGGCTGGTACGACCTTGACCCCACCAACAACCACGATGGCTGGGGCAGCCCCAACGAAGACTATGTGACCGTAGCGCGGGGCCGCGACTACAGCGATGTGGCCCCGATGCGCGGCGTGATCCACGGTGGCACCCGTCACACCCTGCATGTGGGTGTAACGGTAGCGCCGGTAGAAGAAAGCGCCCAAGCCTGAAGCAGGCTCAGTGGCGGAACAGGTGCTCAAAGGCGTGCACATGGCGTTCTATCAATGTCGCCAGTTGTGTTCCTTTAGTTTTGAGTACCGACATGCAGTTTTCAATATGGACGGTATCAAGCACCTGAACATCAAACAGTTCTTTACTTCATAGCAAAGCGTAGATTGGCGGTTTTCTTGCCTGGCTGGGTTATTAACGCCGCCACCTTGGTACCCGCAATCACCTTGAACGTGCCTTTAGCTTCGAGTTTGCCATCACCAGCTGGGGCCAGCATGACTTCAGACTTTTCGGTGCCATTGAGCAGCGTCAGCCGGGCGCTCACGCCCTCGGTCTTGGCAGGCTTATTGTGATCGCGCAGGTGCAGCGTCAAGGTGTCGGAGCTAGCCACCAGCTCATAGTCGATATCGTGGGCTTCGGCCACGATGCCGCCATGCTGGGGCTGGTGTGCATGACTATGGTCGCCTGTGGCAAAGGCAGCGCCCGAAACGGTAAGGGCGAGAGCTGCGAGAAGATGCTTGGTTTTCATAGAAATCCTTTAAAGGTTGAAAAAAATGGAGAAATCAGAAAGCCTCGGCGTTTTTGTCGTTCAGCAGCCGCTCGGCATCGCGACGACCAAACAACCAAAACAGAGCTGGCGTAAGGAAAGTATCCAGTAGGGTTGAGCTAATCAGGCCAGAGAAGATCACCACCGCCACCGGGTGCAAAATCTCAGTGCCTGGGCGCTCTGCCTCCAGCAGTAGCGGGGCTAGCGCAAAAGCCGTGACCAGTGCAGTCATGAGCACTGGGCTTAACCGTTCCAGCGAGCCACGCACAATCATGCTGTGGTCAAAGTTCTCACCCTCTACGCGCATCAGGTTCAGGTAGTGGCTCACCTTCAAAATGCCGTTGCGCACCGATATACCCGCTAGCGTGATAAACCCGATCAGTGCTGCCACCGACAGTGGCTGCCCCGATAACCACAGCCCGAACACGGCACCCACTAGTGCCAGCGGAATGTTAGCCATGATGAGTGCCGACAGTGTGGCCGACTGGTAGCGCGTGTATAGCACTACAAACATCAGTACCAGCGAGACGATAGCTAACATACCTACCAAGCGGCTGGCCTCTTCTTGGGCCTGAAACTGCCCACCCAGCGTGACAAAGTAGCCATCTGGCAGGCGTGTCTCGCCCACAACCTTGCGGATGTCCTCTACCACTTCCGACAGCGGCCTGCCCTGTGCGTTGGCCGAGAGCACGATACGCCGCTTGCCATCGTCACGACTGATTTGGTTGGGGCCGTCGCCGTCCTCAATGGCAGCCAAACGCGACAGCGGCACCCGGCCTTGGGGAGTCTCTAACATGATCTGCGCAAGGCCCTCGATAGAGCGCGCACTCTCAGGCAGGCGCACTACCAGTGCAAAGCGCCGACTGCCCTCCACGATCTGCGTGATCTTCTCGCCCTCCACCAAGCCTTGTAGCACCGCCATGACCTGCGGCACGGGCACGCCGTATTGGGCGGCGGCAGCATAGTCCACACGCACGGTAATCTGTGGTGCCAGCACTTGTTTTTCCACTTCTAGGTCAGCTAAGCCGTCGATGCTAGCCAGCCGTGTGCGTAAGGCTTCGGCCTGGCCGCGCAGCGTATCGAGGTCTTCGCCAAAGAGCTTGATCGCGATCTGCGAGCGCACACCCGAAAGCATGTGGTCGATACGGTGCGAGATGGGCTGGCCGATGGCAATGGCTGCTGGCATCTGCGCCAGTCTGCTACGGATGTCGGCTTGCACTTCGTCCATGCTGCGTTTAAGCTCGGTAGCAGGCAGCAAACCCACGTCCAACTCGCTCACGTGTACACCCTCGGCGTGTTCATCAAGCTCGGCGCGCCCGCTGCGGCGGCCCACGTGCGTGACTTCGGGCACCTGACGCACCAGCACCTCGGCTTGGCTGGCCAGTGCCGCTGACTCTGCCAGCGTCACGCCCGGATTGAGGCGTATACCAACCAGCAACGTGCCCTCGTTAAACGGCGGCAGGAACGTGGTGGGAAAGAACGGCACCGCCACCACCGACAGCACTACGGCCATCGTACTTACGGCAATGGCCGCACGGGGCCGTGCCAGTACACCCAATAGCCCACTGCGGTAGCGTGCCTTGAGCCAAGCCACCATGCGCGTATCGCCATGATCGAGTGTTTTCATGCGCGGCAGCAGGTAAAACGCCAGCACCGGCGTAACCGTGACTGACACCAGTAGCGAGGCCAGCGTGGACACAATAAACGCCACTCCCAGTGGCACAAACAACCGCCCCTCAATGCCCGGCAGTGCAAACAGCGGTAAAAACACCAGCACGATAATGGCCGTGGCATACAAAATGCCCGAGCGCACCTCTATGGACGCTAACTTGACCACTTCAATCGGGTGCAGGCGTTTGGTGGGGTGCTTGCTGCGATCCATCTTCAAACGCCGCAGCACGTTCTCGACATCCACCACCGCATCATCTACTAAGCCGCCAATAGCAATGGCTAGGCCGCCAAGCGTCATGGTGTTGATCGACAAGCCAAAATACTTGAACACCAGAGCTGTAATGAAAATTGACACCGGGATAGCCGTGAGTGCAATCACCGTAGGCCGTAGCGTGCCCAAAAACACGAACAGGATCACCGCCACAAATACCGAGGCACCCATGAGCTTGCCTTGCAGCGTGGTGATTGATGCCTCAATAAAGCTCGCTTGGCGGAAAGTGACGCGTGGTGCCTCTATGCCTACAGGCAACGATTTCTTCAAATCTGAAAGCGCAGCCTCAATGCTGCGCGTAAGTGCAATCGTGTCAGCTGTGGGCTGCTTCTGAATGCCCAAAATGACCGCTGGCTTGCCCTCAAAGCCCGCATCCCCGCGTTTGATGGCAGCGGCAAACGTCACTTGAGCCACTTGGCGCAGCAGCACACTTTGACCATTACGTGCAGTAATTGCCAAGTTTTGCAGGTCTTCCAGTCGCGAGGTGCGGCCTAGGTTGCGGATCAGGTATTCACGCCCATTGAGCTCCAGAAAGCCCCCAGAGGTGTTGGCCGAGAAGCCCTTGATCGCGCCGGTAAGCTGCTCATGCGTGATGCCCAGTTCGGCCATGCGCGCCGTGTGGGGCTGCACTTGGAATTGGCGCACCTCGCCGCCAATCGCAATCACCTGCGCCACACCAGCAATGGCCAGCAGGCGCGGGCGCAGCACCCAATCGGCGTACTCGCGCACAGCCATGGGCGTACTGCGCTGCACGTCGATGGGGATAGCTACCTGCATGATCTCGCCCATGATGGAGCTGATGGGCCCCATGCGCGGCGTGACGCCACTGGGCAAGCCTTCTTCCATCGATGTCAGGCGCTCGGACACCATCTGCCGGGCGCGGAAAATGTCCGTGTTCCAGTCAAAGGTGACGTAGATAAACGACAGGCCCGCACTGGAGGTGGAGCGCACGCTCTCCACGCCGGGCAGCCCGTTCATCGTGGTCTCTAGCGGAAAGGTGATGAGCTGCTCCACCTCTTCGGCGGCCATGCCACCGGCCTCGGTCATCAGCGTAACCGTGGGCTTATTGAGGTCAGGAAACACATCTACCGGGGTGCGCGAGAGCGTAAAGGCACCATAGGCCATGAGCATGGCTGCGGCGATCAGTACCAGCAGCCTATGGGTCAGGCTGTTTTCGAGTAGCCACTTGAACATGGTGGCTCCCTAGCGCACTTGGTTGATAAGCGTGGCACCCTGCGTGGCCACACGGTCACCCGCCTTCAGGCCTGAGGTCACGGCCACAGAGGTACCATCGAGCGGCACGAAAGTAACCGTCCTAGGTACAAAGCGTTCGGGCGACTCTTTAACCCAGACAATGGTCTGGTTTGCGCGGTTGCGCAGCAGCGAAGCCAGCGGCACTTGCACGCCTTCCACCTTATCCTCAGACTGCACGAACACGCGCACCGGCTGGCCCAGTGCTAGCGTGCCAAGCACAGCCGCATTTCCGGAAAAAGTGATTGGCAGCGCTTGGTCACGCAGACTACGCGCTGCGCCCATCAAGCGCAGTGGCACACGCTGCCCACCCAGCGCCAGTGTGGCACCTGCCACGCTATGGGCCTGCGCAGTGTCGTAGGCTAGTGCCTCGACGCGCAGGCGGGTGGGATCGACCACTTCGAATACCAGTTCGCGTGCATCCACTACCTGCCCGGCCACGGCATGCGCCGAGGCAATCACGCCCGACACCGGTGCCACCAGTGCGTCGCGTGTAGAAAGGCCCGCACCCACGGCACCTAAGCGCTGGGTCAGGCTGTGTAGTTCACTTTCGGCGGCTTCGATATCCTTGCGTGGCACTGTGTCCTGTAAATCCTTGAGCCGCGCTACGCGCAGTTCGGCCAGCGCGCGCGCTGCGCGCAGTTCGGCCTGTTGGGCCACCTGATTGGAGCGCTCAATGGCACCCGCTGTGGGCACTACATAGGCTAGCACCTCACCCTTGCGCACTGTTTGGCCCACGCCGGGTAGGCCCTTGGGGCCAGCTTCCAGCCGCCCAGCCAGCGCTGCTTGCACCTTGCCTCCGGCGTTGGGATCCATTACTACCGTGCCAGCCAGTTCAAACCCTTTGGGGTGCTGACCCTCGGCAACCACCAGTGTGCGCACACCCAGTTGGCGCTGTGCTGGTTTGGGTAAAAACACGCTGCCATCGGGCTGACGCTTGGGGCCATTGTCTTGGGCTGCGGGCGGGGCATCACCGTGGTCATGGCCTTCGCCCGCATTTGCAGACAAAGGTGTGCATAGGGCTGCGACCAGCAGCAGAGTCGCTATGCAGGGCTGGCGTGGCCCCGGCATAAAAAGAGAGGAGGCCATGATGCGGTTCATGCGACACCTCCTAGGCGTGCAGCGCGGCTGCGCCGCAGGCTCCACCCAACGGCCAGTGCCAGCAACACTGTGCCCACGGTGCCCGCCACCACGGCGCTAGAGCGCAAGGTGCTTGAGGGTGCGGCATGTGCAGGCGCTACTCCATGCACATCAATCTCACCAGCCAACAAGTCGGAGTCATTGCCTGCCACCACCGTGGTGGTAACTGGGCTTACGCCCTCGGCCAGTGGTGCCGCCAATGTGGCCTTAAATTCGCCGTCCGCCACGCGAGTGATGGGCACGCGCGTGCCGCCAATGTCCAGCTCTAACTGCGCCTCCTTCACGGGGCTGTTGTCGCCTGCATGGTCAAGGTACAGAGCAAGGTGTTGGCCGTCAAGCACACCGACGAGTTCAAACATATCGGAGGTAGCTGTAAAGCGTGGCAAAGCTGGGCCAGACGCAGCCGCAGGTGCCTCGCCGTGGTCATGCCCTTCACCAGCCTGTGCCCACAATGGCGCAAGGCCCAACACCATAACCAGCGCCAACGCGCAGGTAAAAGAAGAATTTTTTTGCATAGTCAACCATGAATGGGGTTCAAATAAACAGGGCAGGCCGCATCATTCGGGCAACAAGCCCAAGGCTTGGCGCAGCGCGGAAACAGCTGCTGCCGCATCGATGCGGGCACGCGCAAACTGCCGCTCGGCCTGTGCGGTATCGAGCTCTACGCGTAGACGCGTAGGCCAGTCGGCCTGGCCTAGACGAAAAGCCTTATCGACAAATACCCAGATTTCACGGGCCAGCGCAGCATGGCGGGCCATGGCATCGCGCTGGCTAGCCGCCGCCTTAGCGCGCGCAGTAGCGGCATCGATGTCAGCGCTGATCCGGTCATGCTCGACTTGGGCGCGTATTTCGGCCTCTAGCGCCTCGGCACGGGCTGCCACTTCTTTGGCTTGGGCACGGTCACCTCCGCCCAAAGGTACGCGCAGGCCCACAGTAAAGGACTGTCGGTAACGCTCGCCTGTTTGATCGCGCGAGCGCGTGGCAGCCACGGTGATTTCGGGGTTGGCCCGGCTCTGCGTGGCTGCCAGCCTTGCAGCGCGGCGGGCCACCTCGGCTTGGGCGCGCCAGTGGGCGATTGCGGGGTGCTGATTGAGCAACGCGGTGCCACGGGCCACAGCTACGGCAGGCTCCTGACCTGTGGGATCGCCCGCACCACAAGATGGCCCCTGCACGCCTACCCACCCTGCCAGTGCAGCCTGGGCCGCATCGTATGCGCCTAGGGCCTCGGCCACGCTGGCCTCGGCTTGGGCCACAGTAGCCTCGGCTTGGAACTGATCGGCACGCGCCATATCGCCCGCCTTGAACCGGCGCATCACATCTGTCGCTAGGCTCTGTGCATTGCGCAAGCGTTCGTGTGCCAAGTCCAAGTCACTCTGTGCTCTTTGACAAGCCCACCAAAATTGGCGCACGTTGGCCGCCAGTTCGAGCTGTGCGGCCAAGCGTCGGTTTTCCACCGCCTGAAGTTCTGCGTCCCCCAGTGCAGCCTTGCTCACACGCTCACCGGGCAACCACAATGGTAAAGCCAAGCCCACTTCATACTCGCGGCTGCCCTGGCTGCTGCCGGGTCTGTCTGTTTTGGTCTGTAGTCCCAGCACTGCTGGCTCGGCTATCCATGCGTCTGCCCCCTTGCGCATGGCTTGGGCTGCTTCGCGCCGCAGCGCGCCCGCTTGTGCTTCGGGCTGGCGCTGCCAAGACTGGTCAAACAATGTCTTGAGTGTCCAAGGCCCAGTGGGTATTTGGGCAGATACGGCTGTGCTGGCTAGCACCCATCCCAAGCCTATAAGCAAAGAATGAGGTCGTGGTGATTTTTTGATTCGGTGCATCCGATTTTTCTCCTGTGGCAAGCCACGTGGTTGAAATCGGCAAGGCTCGATGCGAGCGTGCGCGAAGCACACTCAGCCTGCTCAAAGGAGCAGCACTAAAGATCGCTAAAAAAAGGGCCGCCCGGCCCCGCCTCGCCGCTCAGGCGAGGGTTAGCCAGTTGGGGCGTTCGGGGCGGTGAGGGTATGGCGCTGTAAGGGCGGGCTTTGTGTGCAGCATAGGGGGCGCACTTGCCACCCACAGGGGATGCCGGTCGGTCTGGGCGAACACAGCATTGCTTGTGCCGTGGCAGACATTGCAGTCCACGTCCGTGCTCATAGCACCAGAGAGCAAGGGCTGGAAGGATTGCCCATTGTCCACAGAGGATGAGTTCTCTAGTGGTCTTGCAGCCGCATGGTGCTTGTGCTCATGGTGGCCAAAATGCGTTGCATCTGGCGCAATCTCATGGCTGCAATAGGGTGACGCAGCCGCCCAGATGCTCTGGAGCGGCAGGAACATCAACAGGAAAGTGAGCAGCAGGCGACGCATGTAGGAAACAATTGTACAGAGCTAAACCCGCTTCAAAGCCCTATTCTTCCTAAAAAGAGCGACAGTGCTCAGTGCCGAATCAAGTGGTCAAACGCGCTCAGTGCGGCTTTGGCCCCTTCGCCGGTGGCAATGATGATTTGCTTGTACGGCACTGTGGTGCAATCGCCCGCCGCAAACACGCCCGGCACATTGGTATGGCCTTTGGCATCAATCACGATCTCGCCCATGCGGTTGAGTTCTATCGTGCCTTTGAGCCAATCGGTGTTGGGCAGCAAGCCAATCTGCACAAAAATGCCTTCCAGCGCCACTTGCTTGATCTCATCGTTGGTGCGGTCTTTGTAGGTCACGCCGGTCACTTTGTGGCCATCGCCATTCACTTCGGTGGTTTGGGCGTTCAAGATCACCTCGACATTGGGCAGGCTGCGCAGCTTGCGTTGCAGCACGGCATCGGCTTTCAACTCGGCGGCAAACTCCAGCACCGTGACGTGGGCTACCAGCCCGGCCAAGTCAATCGCGGCTTCTACACCCGAATTGCCACCGCCAATCACCGCTACGCGCTTGCCCTTGAACAAGGGGCCATCGCAATGCGGGCAGTAGGTTACGCCCTTGGTGCGGTATTGCTCCTCGCCGGGCACGTTCATGTTGCGCCAGCGCGCCCCAGTAGCCAAAATCACTGATTTGCTGCGCAGCGTGGCACCGTTTTCTAATTGCACTTCGATCAGGCCACCGGCTTCGGTAGCGGGCACCAAAGCCTTGGCGCGTTGCAGGTTCATCACATCGACGTCATAGTCGCGCACATGGCGCTCCATCGCGGCGGCCAGTTGGGGGCCTTCGGTTTTGGACACCGAGATGTAGTTTTCAATGTCCACGGTATCGAGCACTTGGCCGCCAAAGCGTTCTGCCGCTACGCCGGTGCGGATGCCCTTGCGCGCAGCATAAATAGCCGCTGCGGCACCAGCCGGGCCACCACCGACTACCAACACGTCAAACGCTTCTTTGTTGCTGATTTTTGTGGCTTCTTTGGCGGCAGCGCCGGTGTCAATTTTGGCAACAATCTCGGCCAACTCCATGCGGCCTTGGCCGAATTTTTGGCCGTTCAAAAAGATGGTGGGCACGCCCATGATCTCGCGCGCTTCGATCTCGTTCTGAAACACGCCGCCGTCAATGGCCGTGTGCGTGATGCGCGGATTGAGCACGCTCATCAGATTCAGGGCCTGCACCACGTCGGGGCAGTTGTGGCAGCTCAGGGAGTAGTAGGTCTCAAAGTGGAAGTCGCCGTCCAGATTGCGCACTTGCTCCAGCAGGTCAGCCGCTTCTTTAGAGGGGTGGCCGCCCACTTGCAACAGTGCCAGCACCAGCGAGGTAAATTCGTGGCCCAGTGGCACACCGGCAAAGCGCAGCCCGGTGTCTTGGCCGGGGTTGGTAATCAAAAACGAGGGCTTGCGGGCATCGGCGTCGTTGTTTTCTACCACTGTTACCTTGTCAGAGACGGAGGCAATATCTTGCAGCAGTTCTTTCAGCTCGTGCGACGTGGCGCTGTCGTCCAGCGTGGCCACCAACTCCACCGGGCGCTGCAAGCGCTCCAAGTAGGACTTCAATTGGGCTTTGAGATTGTCGTCAAGCATGAAAAAACTCCTGAAAAATCGAAATTTTGGGTAAAAAAAACCCAGGCGCCAGGCACCTGGGCGTCTTCACGGTGAGAAACGAAGTGCGGCGCAGGCCGACTTAGATCTTGCCCACCAAGTCAATCGACGGAGCGATAGTTTGAGCGCCTTCTTTCCACTTGGCGGGGCACACTTGGCCGGGGTTGGCGGCGGTGTACTGGGCAGCCTTGAGCTTGCGCAGGGTTTCCGACACGTCACGGGCAATTTCGTTGCTGTGGACTTCGGCAGTCTTGATGAAACCTTCGGGGTTGATGATGAAGGTGCCGCGCAGTGCCAAGCCTTCTTCAGGGATGTGCACGCCAAAAGCGTTGGTCAGGGTGTGGGTAGGATCGCCCACCAGTGGGAACTTGGCTTTGCCCACAGCGGGGGAGGTTTCGTGCCAGACTTTGTGGCTAAAGTGGGTGTCGGTAGTGATGATGTACACCTCGGCACCAGCGGCTTGGAAGGCGGCGTAGTTGTCAGCGGCGTCTTCAATTTCGGTGGGGCAGTTGAAAGTGAAAGCAGCGGGCATGAAAATCAGCACCGACCACTGGCCCTTGAGGCTTTCATTGCTGACTTCGACAAACTTGCCATTGTGAAAAGCTTGGGTCTTGAAGGGTTGGACTTGGGTGTTAATCAGGGACATTGCGGTTTCCTTTAGGGTGTTGAAACTGAAGACAGAACGAAGTATGGCCCAAAGCATCAGGCCCATCCAATCGATTGCTTTGATGGATTCGATACCTTTTTACTATGCTGCACGTTTTATGCGTACGCTGCACAATACAAGCTTATCTATCACCATTAACCATTAGGAGCGCACTATGAAGGGTGACACCCAAGCCATCGGCCATTTGCAAGCCCAGCTCAAAAACGAGCTGACTGCCATTAACCAGTACTTTTTGCATTACCGCATGCTCAAGCACTGGGGTTTTGACAAGCTGGCCAAGAAAGAACACTCTGAGTCGATTGGCGAGATGAAGCACGCCGATTGGCTGATGGACCGCATTTTTATGCTCGATGGTCTGCCCAATCTGCAAGACTTGGGCAAGCTGCAAGTGGGCGAGACAGTGCCAGAAATCTTGGCCTGCGATTTGCGCCTAGAACAAGGCGCACAGGCTACAGTCAAAGAGGGCATTGCTTACTGTGAGGGCGTGCGCGACTACGTCTCGCGTGACCTGCTGCAAAAAATCTTGGATGACACCGAAGAGCACATCGACTTTCTGGAAACTCAGCTCGAACTCATCGACAAAGTCGGTCTGCAAAACTACCTGCAATCGCAAATGGGCACACTAGAATAAAACTGCCGCGCCTTTTATCCAGCAGCACGGGCCGCTGCCAGCGCCCGCTTGTTGCGCAACCGGGGCACGTACACCGATTGGGGGGCACCATTGATGGCCGCCAGCCCCAACACCAGCGTCACGGTGGGGGCCTCAGGGCGCTCATCAGTGGGTGGGTAAGGCCGGTAGATGCCATTGCCGCCCCCGACAAATGGCACGGGGTGGAACACTAGCCGCACGGTGCCACGCTGGCCGCCAAAGGGCAAAACCCGCAAACGGGCATCTAGGGCCAGCGCCAAGCCCATAGGGCCGTCGCGGTGCAGCAAATCAGTGCGCACCGCCTGCCAAGTTTGGCCGTCATCCAGCGAATACTGCCAGACCCCGATTTGTGCGTCGAGGCGCTCAATCACCACGCCAGCCAGCACTGGGGTTTCAGTGCAGTCCATATCCACAATATCTTGCACACTGTTGCCACCTAAGGCACTGGGTTGTTGTGCCGTGGCGGCGCGGGTGCGAAAAGTGCGGATGTCGATAGCAGGGCTCATGGCAGTATCCTTCAGAAGGAGGCCATCATGTCTAAGACAGTGATAGCAAAATTCAATCAACAAGCTGCAGTCTAAAAACAGTCCCGGTGCTCGTCCATCACACAAAAGGACTAGATGCAGGAGTGTTTTTATGCGCAATACTCTGCCCCCATGCCCGCCACCCTGTTGCTTGTCGATGACCACACCCTCTTTCGTACCGGCCTGCGCCTGATCGTGCAAGATCACCCCAGCGTGGGCGCTATTGCTGAGGCGGGTTCTATTTCCCAAGCCTGTGGCTTGGGGCTGCCTACCTTAGAGTTGGTGCTGCTCGATATTCAATTGCCCGGCATGAGTGGCTTAGATGGACTGCACCTGTTGCGCCAAAGTTACCCAGCAGCGCGCATCGTGTTGGTGTCGGCCAGCATGGCCCCTGATGCGGTGCGCCAGGCGCGGCTGCGCGGGGCCGATGGTTTTTTGCCCAAATCGGCCAGTGCTGAAGACATCTTGCATGCCATCACCTTGGCCTTGGCTGGACAACCGTGTTTTCCGCCGGAAAACTGCCCTGCCCCAACCCCGGCATGTTTGAGCACCGCAACCCCCACCCTGACGGCGCGGCAATTGGATGTGTTGCGGTTGTTGTGTAGTGGTAAACCCAACAAGGTGATTGCCCGCGATCTGGGCCTGAGCGAAAACACGGTGCGCGTACATGTGGCGGCCATTTTTAGCCAATTGGGCGTTAATAGCCGCAGCACCGCGCTGCTGCAAGCGCAGCGCTTGGGGCTAGTAAGTATGCCTGCGCATGACAGCGGCTACTGAAGAGCCCCCCTCCTCGCCAGCGCCTCAGCCGCTATGGACGCGCTGGCGTAACCTGGTGATTGGTCAAGACCGCGATGAAATGCTCGCAGAGCAGGTGAGGCTGCTGCGGCACAGCTTTCCCATGACGTTGACTGCTTCGCTGCTGACGTCTTTGGGCACCGTTTGGGTGATGGGGCTGGTGATACCGCTGTACGCCGTTCTGTGGTGGTTTGCGGTGCATTTGCTGGTCGTAACGTGCGTTTATGTAGGCTTGTGCCCCTTGCCGCGTGCACACAAAACACCGCGCCAAGATGCCTGGCGGCTGATGCAGTGCATGGCCGCGATGGGGCTCCTTTGGGGCAGTTTGGGGCTGATTATTTGGCGGTTCAGTCATGACACTACCGATGCCGTGATTTATTACGTGGGCATTTTGAGTACCGTCTCTTCGGGCGCCTTGGGGCTGGGCGCACCCATGTACCGCGCCTATGTGGTTTATCTTAGCTGTGCGGTCAGTGGGGCCTTGGTGGCCTTGCTGCTCACCGAAGGCGCTGTCACTTTGCCTGCGATGGCGATGGTGGCGGTGTATTACGGCCTGACCTGCTTGCACGCTCGCAATCTGTCCAAAGCCGCCCTGAACAGCATCGAGATTAAGTTTGAAAACGAGCGTTTAGTGGGGCAACTGCGCGCCCAAACGCAGCGTGCGCTGCAAGCCCAAGAAGCTGCCGAACAGGCCAACCAAGACAAATCGCGCTTTTTGGCTGCGGCCAGCCACGACTTGCGCCAGCCGTTGCACGCGATGGGCTTATTTCTGGAAACCCTGCGCCGCAGCCCGCTCAATGAACGCCAAGCACTGGTGCTGGGCCATGCCAGCACTGCCTCCCGCGCCGCCGCCGAGATGCTGACCACGCTGCTCGATTACTCGCGTCTAGAGGCGGGCGTCGTCAAGGCACACCGGGCACCGTTTTCGGTGCAAGCGTTGCTGTCGGGCTTAGAGCAGGAGTTTGGCGTACAGGCCGATGCGGCAGCGCTGGTGTACCGCACCCGCGAGACCTCTGCTGCCGCGCTGGCCGACCGGGCTTTGGTCGATTTAGTGATGCGCAATTTGATTTCTAACGCTTTGCGCTATACCCAACGCGGTGGGGTGCTCATTGCCTGCCGCCAGCGCCGGATGCGGTTGGCCCTAGAGGTATGGGACACCGGGATGGGTATCCCCAATGAGCACATCACAGAAATTTTTCGTGAGTTTCACCAGCTTGGCAACCCTGAGCGTGACCGACGCAAAGGGCTGGGCTTGGGGTTGGCTATCGTTAAGCGCTTGGTGGCTGAGATGGGCACGCAGGTGGAGGTGTTCTCTCGTGTGGGCCAAGGGTCGATGTTTCGGCTCTGGCTCGATGCTTGGAATGGCCCCCTGCTGATGGACGAGCACGCCGACAACGGCGACCAAACCCGGCGGCTGGCTGGGTTGCGTGTGCTGGCCATTGATGACGATGAGGCCGTTTGCCTAGGCATGCAATCGCTGTTGCAAAGCTGGGGCTGTGTGTGTACCACGGCCCCTTCTGCCCGTGCTGTACTCGATAGCCCGGCTGCACAGCACCGCCCGCCTGACCTCATCATTACCGACTACCGTTTGCGCGAAGGTGAAACCGGCAAAGAGGTGCTAGAGCAACTGCGCGCGCATTGGGGCCAGCCAGTATCGGCCATCATCATGACGGGCGACACCTCACCACAGCGGCTGCGTGATGCCCAATCTACTGCTGCGCTGCTGCTGCACAAACCGGTCTCTAGCGATCAGCTCATTGCTGCGATGGTGCAACTGCTGCCCGTGCCCAAGGGCTGATACTACGCCCGCTTGGGCCTGTGTTAAGACTACCTTCAGCCCTGCCGCGCACCATCTGGGTATGCGTAATTTTTATTCCCCCCGTTGGTTGTGGGCAGCGCTGCTGGCGCTGACTTGCAGTGTGCCCTTGGCTGCCCATGCTGGTGACACCAGTGCGTCAGCGCAATTGCAGCGCTGGACGGCTGAGGCCGGTGCCGCGCCCAATGCCGAGCGTGGCCGCATGTTTTTTACCAGCCGCCAAGGTGGTGAGTGGTCTTGTGCCTCTTGCCACGGCAACCCGCCCACCACGCCCGCACGCCATGCCAGCACGGGCAAAACCATTGCCCCGCTGGCTCCAGCCTTCAACCCTGAGCGCTTTACCGATACCGCCAAGGCCGATAAATGGTTTCGGCGCAACTGCAAAGATGTTTTGAGCCGCGAATGCACCGCCGCCGAAAAAGCCGACGTGCTCGCTTGGCTGGTACAGCTTAAATAAGCCATCAGAAAGGCGCGCCATGTCTGTTTTTTCTCATTTTCTGGCTGTTGGCCGCACGCTGCGCCCATTCGGGCTGCTGCTGGGCTGCTGTGTTGCGCTGCCCAGCTTTGCTGACCGCCCTATGATGGCTGCCAGCGCCATGTTGCCCGCCTACCAGCAAGAATGCGTAGCCTGCCACATGGCCTATCCGCCCGGCTTGTTGCCAGCAGCCTCTTGGGCGCGTGTCATGCAAGGGCTAGACCGGCATTACGGCACGGATGCTGCGCTGGACGCCGCTACCGTGCGCCAAATCAGCACTTGGCTGCAAAGCAACGCGGGCACCTACAAGCGTGTGCGCGAAGAGCCACCACAAGATCGCCTCACGCAATCGGCTTGGTTTGAGCGCAAGCACCGCGAGGTAGCTCCCGTCGTCTGGAAGCGCGCCGCCGTGGGTAGCCGGGCCAACTGCATGGCCTGCCACACCCGCGCCGACCGAGGCGATTTTGAGGACGACAACGTCCGCATCCCGAAATAAGGAGCCAGCCATGACCTCGCATACCCTCCATGCACCTTCTGCCGCCGCCACGGCCCCTGTGCCTACACGCCGCGTGGTGGATGCCACCACACGCATGTTGCATTGGATGATGGCGCTGTCCTTTACCGGTGCCTACCTGACGGCTGAAAGCGAGCGCTGGCGCTTGGCACACGTCACGCTGGGTTATACGCTGGCGGGCATTGTGCTGGCCCGCTTGGTGTGGGGGCTGGTGGGGCCGCGCTCGGTGCGGCTGGCCGGTCTGTGGGGCCGCGTACGCGGGCTGCCAGCATGGTTGCGCTCGTTGGCAGGCGTGCAGTCTGTGGCGGCTTTACAGGATTTGGTGCGCCCAGGGCGTAACCTGCTCATGGGGCTGGCGATGGTACTCATGCTGGCGCTGGTGCTGCCGTTGAGCTTGAGCGGCTATGCTGTGTGGGATGAATGGGGCGGTGAGTGGCTAGAAGAAGTGCATGAGTGGGTAGGCAACGCTATGCTATGGGTGGTGCTGCTGCATATTGGTCTGATTGCACTAGTGAGCGTGTTGCAACGCAAAAATCAGGCATTGCCTATGATTACAGGACGGGTACCGGGGCGCGGGCCAGATGTGGCAAAGAGAAACCACGGCCTGCTGGCCTTGCTCATTTTGGCTGCCGTACTGGCCTTTTGGGGCTGGCAATGGCAAGCTGCACCCCAGCCAAGCGCCACGGTAGCCACAGTGCTGTCGGGAGAAAATCGTGCCTCTAAGCACCATGACCACGACGACTGAGCGAAAGAACGACCCCCATGCGAATTTTGCTGGCTGAAGACGATGAGCTGCTAGGCTCAGGCATCCGTGCTGGGTTAACCCAAAACGGCTTTCAGGTCGATTGGGTGCGCGATGGCGTTGCCGCCGAGCGCGAATTGGGGACTGGGGCTTATCAAGCCTGTGTGCTCGATTTGGGCCTGCCCCGGCAAGATGGCATGGAGGTGTTACAGCAGCTGCGCGCCCGCCGCACGGCCACGCCGGTGTTGATCCTCACGGCCCGCGATGCCGTCAGCGCTCGCATTGCTGGCTTGGATGCTGGGGCTGACGACTACCTTGTCAAGCCGGTTGATTTGCATGAACTGGCGGCGCGCTTGCGCGCCTTGGTACGCCGTGCCCACGGCCAGAGCGTGACCCGGTTGTGCGCCGGAGGGGTAGAGTTAGACCCGGCAGCACACCGAGTTTGGCGTGCCGGGGCGTTGGTCGAACTGTCGCAGCGCGAATACGATCTGCTACACGCCCTGCTGCTCAATGCTGGGCGCGTGCTCAGCCGTGAGCAGTTAGAGCAGCGCTTGTACCAGTGGGGCAACGAGATCAACAGCAATGCGGTAGAAGTGCATATTTACCACCTGCGCCGCAAACTGGGGGCTGCCCTGATCGAAACGGTGCGCGGCGTGGGTTACTGCATTGCCCGCGATTTGGCATGAGCACTCAGCACGCGGCGGCACCATCCGCACCGCGCTCCCTGCAAAGACGCCTGCTATCCACGGTGCTGGCGCTGGTGGCTGCGGCTTGGGGGCTGGCTGCTGCCATGACTTGGTATGACGCCCGCCACGAAGTCAGTGAACTGCTCGATGCCCACTTGGTACAAACCGCAGCCCTGCTATTGATGCAGCCACTGGACGAGTTAGAAGACGAAGACCTGAACTTAGCCCCTGATTTGCACAAATACCAGCAGCGTGTGGTGTTCCAGGTGTGGCACAAAGGCAAGTTGCTGGCACATTCTGCCAATGCCCCCCGCGAACCCCTGACCGAGCGCAAGACACGGGGGTTTGCAGACAGCCAAGCCGATGGTGAGTCATGGCACGTCTTTGTCACACCTAGTCACGATGCCGACCTGCTGTTGCAGGTAGGAGAATTGCAATCGACACGCAACGATGTTGTGATGGTGAGCCTGTACAGCATGGTCTGGCCTACGGTGCTGGTGTTGCCCCTGTTGGTGTTGGGTATTTGGTGGACAGTGCATGGCTCGGTGCGTCCCTTGCGCCAATTGGGCCAAGATGTGGCGGCCCGCCAGCCGCAATCCCTAGAGCCACTGCCCACTGCTGGCGTGCCCCCTGAGGTACTGCCTTTGGTCGCAGCGCTCAACGGGCTGTTTACGCGCACCAGCGATTTGCTGGCCGCCGAGCAGCAATTTACCGCCAATGCCGCCCACGAGCTGCGCACTCCGATTGCTGGTATCCGTATGCAGGCCCAAGTGGCTCAGGGTGCCACGCAAGAGGCGGAACGCGCCCAAGCGCTGGCTGCCACCGTGCAGGGTTGTGACCGTGCTACCCGGCTGGTCGAGCAGCTGCTGCAATTGGCGCGGCTCGATGCCGAATCGGCCACTTCTGCCATCGCACCCTGTCATTTGACCGAAGTGGCGCGGCATGTAGTCTCTGATCTACAAGGCCACGCCCAGCAGCGCCAGCAAACGGTGCTGCTTGATGCCGCCCTGCCCGTGCTGGCACCGCTGGCTGAACCGCTGGCCGCTGTGTTGCTGCGCAACCTGCTAGACAACGCCCTGCGCTACAGCCCTGACGGTGCCCAAGTGCAGATACGCATCACCCCGGCCAATGCACAAGAGCCCATGCAGTTGTGTGTAGAAGACAGCGGCCCAGGCATGACCGAGGCCGAGATGGCCCGGTTGGGCGAGCGCTTTTTCCGGGTGCTGGGCACCGGCCAAAGTGGCAGTGGCCTAGGCTGGTCGATTGTGCAGCGCATTGCCCGGCTGCACGGCTTACAGGTACAACTGAGCCGCAGCCCCCAGTGGGGTGGTTTGCGCGTGCGTATTCTTTGGCCTAGGGCACCCCAACCCTGATGCACTGCTGCCTAAGCCGCTACATTGCAGCTTTGGCTTGTATTGACGGGGGTGCATGATGGTGTCAGGGTTTGCTTGGCTACTGGTGTTTCAACTGGCCGGAGAGGTGATGGTGCGCGGTTTGCAGCTGCCTGTGCCGGGGCCGGTGCTGGGGATGTTGCTGCTCTTGCTGGTGCTGATTTGGCGCGGTGGCCCCAGCGATAACCTGCGCAACACCAGTCAGGGCTTGCTGGGCCACCTCTCACTGCTGTTTGTGCCCGCTGGCGTGGGCATCATGGTGCATGGCCACCGCATTGCCGACGAATGGTTGGCGTTGGTGGTGGCACTGGTGTTCAGCACCGTGCTGGCACTGGCGGTGACGGTGCTGGTGATGCGCGCCTGCCGAGGCCGCAGCAGCCCCACCACTTCCAGCGCAGAGGAGCGGCCATGACTTTGCCTGCGCCTATCCACGATATTTGGGTGTATCTCGCCACCTCGCCGCTGCTGGGCCTGACCATCACCCTGTTGGCTTATTTGCTGGCGCTGGCAGTGCATTGGCGCTGCCGCTTGCACCCGCTGACTAACCCGGTGCTGCTGGCCGTGGCTTTGCTGGTGACGCTGTTACTACTGACGGATACGCCGTACACCAGCTATTTTGCCGGTGCCCAATTTGTCCATTTTCTGCTGGGGCCTGCCACGGTGGCGCTGGCCATTCCGCTTTATGCCCAATTGGGCCGGGTGCGGGCCATGCGCTGGCCGGTGCTGCTGGGGCTGACCATAGGCAGCCTGACGGCGGTGGTCTCTGCGGTGGGCACCGCTTGGCTGTTGGGGGCCAGTTTGCCCACGCAATTGTCTTTAGCGCCCAAATCCGTCACCACCCCGATAGCTATGGGTGTGGCCGAGCGCATTGGTGGCATCGCCTCACTCACAGCGGTGCTGGTGATCGTGACCGGCATTGTGGGTGCCGTGCTGGCCCCCACACTGTTTCGGTTGCTGCGCGTACAAGAGGATGCCATCCAAGGCTTTGCTTTGGGTGTGGCCGCGCATGGCATAGGCACGGCCCGTGCCTTTCAAATCAGCGAGCAGGCTGGGGCCTTTGCCGCCTTGGCGATGGGGCTCAACGGTGCTATCACCGCACTGCTGTTGCCCGCACTGCTGTCGGGGTGGCGCTAAAACTGTTTAAGGCTCCCAGATGCAGATGCGGTTACGCCCACTATTTTTGGCCGCGTAAAGGGCCTCGTCGGCGTGGCTGATGTTGCGCACAGCATCCTCAGCGCATAGCAGCACGGCCAAGCCTATGCTCACCGTGACCGTGATTTTGCCTGCGGCGGTTATGGCCGGTGTCTGCGCCACCGATTGGCGCAGCCGGTTGGCTAAGGCCATCGCATCGGACTGCTCAATGTTTTGCAACAAAATGGCAAACTCTTCGCCACCCAAGCGCCCTGCTGTGTCGTTTTGGCGCAAGTTGTGCCGAATCAGCTGGGCTACATGCTGGAGCACCACGTCGCCTACCGGGTGGCCGTAGTTGTCATTGACGCGCTTGAAGTGGTCGATGTCCAGCATCAGCAGCACATCGCTGCGGGCAGGATGGCGGCAGCTTTCGAGCAAGGCATCCTCCAAACTGGTCATAAAACTGCGCCGATTGGGCAGACTGGTCAGAGCGTCAGTGGCCGCCAGCGTAGTCAGTGCTACTTCGCGTTGTTTGCGCTCAGAGATGTCTTGGAACAGCCAGAATCGTCCTAACTGCTCGCCATTGCGCACGATGGGCACCCAATTAATCTCTAAGGTGCGGCCACCAGAGGAGGGGACTTCGATGTTGCGGCGTTTTTCTCCGTCGCTGTGGCTGCTCGGTACCGACAGCCAAGCAGTGCGCACTGGCCCAAGCTGCTTGCACAGAGCTTCATGGCTCAGACCCTGCAAACTGTCTGGCGTGCCCGGCAGTTCTAGCCAATCGCACAGATTTTGGTTCGCCATCGTCACCACCTCTTGCGCATCTTCCATCAGCACAGCCCCCGGAAAACGCTCTAGCAGGGTGGTCAGGCGCAGACGCTCCATCACCAGTGCAGCAGCAGATTGGTGCTTTTCTGTGATATCCACTAGCGTCCAAACTACATCGCTATCGGGTTCGTCCGGGTCGCGCAGCACGGCGTGCATGTCAAACCAGCGCAGGTTGCCTTGCACATCGCGCATCGGGTACTCAAAGCGCACCTTGCCACAATCGCTTAGCTCTTCGTAATAGGCCCGCATTCCTTCAAAATGTGCTTGGTCGATGTGCAGACTCGACATGGGGCGCTGGGTGATGTCTTCGCCCGGTGTGGCAAAAATTTCTAGCAGACGCGCATTGGCATAAAGAATGTGGCGCTGCTGATCGACCAGCATGATCGCTGCCCGGCTTTGGTCGATTAGCACCCGGCGCAGTTGTCCCTGCATCACCCGCGAGCTAATGTCGGTGCAGGTGCCCACCATGCGCGCGGGCAAACCATCATCGCCCCAAGCCACAATACGGCCACGCACCTCTACCCACAGCCATTGCCCTTGCGCTGTGCGCATGCGGTACTCGGCAATAATGACTTGCTCTGGGTGCTGCTGGATTTGCTGGTTCCATTCTGTTTGGATGCGTTCATGGTCGCTGGGGTGGAGTCGATCCATCCAGTCTTGGTACCTTAAAGTGGCGGGCAAGTTTTCTTCACCCAGCATTTCACCGATGCGATCATCCCACTCTACGGTGCCACAGGCCATGTCCCAAGACCACAGGCCATCGCGCACGGCCTGTAAAGCCAAGCGCCAGTATTCGGCATTGAGGCGCAAGGTTTCGGCAGCCGCATGTTCTGCCGTAATGTCATGAACATAGCCATGCCAGAGGGTATCGCCCTCTGGGCTGCGCTCAGGGTTAGCCTGCCCTAGCACCCAGCGCAGTGCGCCATTGGGCAGTAGCACCCGGTGTTCACAGCGCCAAGTTATCAGTTGCTCGGCCGATGCCCGAATAGACTCGACCACGCGGGGGCGATCTGTGGGGTGGATGTGTGCAAAGACCTTGTTTGCCGAGCGCGCTGCTTCTTCTGGCGTCACCCCATAAATACTTTCGATGCCGGGGCTGGCGTACGGAAAGCAGGCTGTGCCGTCGGCCCGTTGTAGGTACTGGTATACCGCGCCTGGCACTTGGTGGATTAACTTGCTCAGGCGCTCACGCCAGTCTTGCGCTGCCGCCTGGGCCATTTTGCGGTCACTAACGTCAAGCACCGTGCCCGCCATGCGCAAGGCACTGCCATCACTAGCACGTTCTACCACCTGTCCCCGGTCTAGCACCCAGACCCAATGACCATCGCGGTGGCGCATACGGTATTCGGCCTCGTAGTACGCACTGTGCCCCTGCCGGTGGGCATTGCAGGCGGCGTTCACGGCGGGCCAGTCATCGGGGTGGACGCGCTCTTGCCAAGTCGAAAAATGTGGGGCCAAGGCGGCTCGCTCGTAGCCCAGTTTGGCCGCCCACAGTTCGTTAAAGTGGTTTTCTTTGGTTTGCCAGTTCCAGTCCCAAGTGCCCAGATTAGCACCGCGCAACGCCAATCCTAAGCGCTCGCTGGTGATAGCCAGCATCTGTGCCTGTTGACTGCGTTGCAACCACAGGCGGGTGATCCATGCGGCCCCCAACAGCAGTAAAGTGGTGCCGACGATATTTTGCAAATAACTGTAGTGCAAGGCCTGCTGCACCGAGGCCAGTGCCCGCTCCTTGCCAATGCCCAAGCTGACTACCACGGGGTAGCTTACGGCCCGGTGCCAAGCATAGTAGCGCTCGATACCATCGGGGTTGGCCGCTGCTTCGTAAATGCCGTGCATGGCCGAGGGATCGGTTAAAAACTGGCGTGTGCTTGGCACCGACCGGCCCAGCACCCGTTCCATGCCTTGAGAACGTGCGATGTATGCGCCATCGGCCCGCAAGAGCAGGGCTATATCCACTGGGTCAGGAAAAACCTCTTGCAAAGCCCGCGACAAATGCCGTGCTGAAATCGACACCACCACTATGCCCGCAAACTGGCTCTGTGCATCGTACAAAGGCCGGGAGAACTGCACGATCCACTGCTGTGATGCCCAGCCCAGCATGGGGTGGCTGATAAAAAGGTGCGGCGGCTCATCAACATTTTCTAGATGGGCCGTGAAATACTCTTGTTTGGCAATGGAGATGGGTTCACCATCCGCACTTTGGGGTGATTCATCCGACAATAGGCTAGAAAACACCATGTGGCCTTGCGCGTCAGCCACGCTGACTTCGGCCAAGGTGTCCGCGCTAAAGGTTTGTTGCGTCACGCGCAACCCTTCCAGAAAATCCTGGCGTTTTTGCGTCATCCAGTGCTCGCCCAGATGCACCGCCACATAGTCAATCTTGCGGATCATGGCCTCGGTTTGCAAGGCTAATGCATGAACGGTTTGGGCAGCCCCCTGCCGGGCTTGCGTCTGCACCTGCTGCAACTGGGCTTGGTGCGATTGGTACAGTTGTGCCCAATACACCAACAGCGCCAACAGCAAGACCGCCCACCCAGCCAGTGGTCGTAACATCAGGGCGCGTGCTTTGTGTGCAAGGGGGCGCACGGCAGGCGCCAAATAGCGGTCAAGAAGGGCGAACAAAGGGAAAAATCGGAAAAAAGAAAGCAAAAAAGCTAAGTTTTTCAGTGTAACGTGCAGTTACCAAATCGTGCTTGCACGGGGCATTCAAGCCAAAGGCAGGAGCTGGCGTTGACTCGTAAAGTGTTGTCGCTGGCCTGTTACTGGGTCGGTAAAGGTCAGTGCCCGCGCCAGCAATTGCAAGGGCTGCGAAAAATCGCCCTCTGGCGGATCGTTGACTTCAGGGTAAAACGGGTCGTAACGCAAAGGTAGCCCCAAGGCAGCCATATGGACGCGCAACTGGTGGCGTTTGCCCGTAATGGGGCACAGGCGGTAGCGCGCCCAAGCACCAGCTTGCTCCAGCAGTTCCATCTGGGTGTGGCTGTTGGCGGGGCCGGGCACCTCGTGCATCAGAAAGAATTGCCCATTCTCTTGCAGTCGGCTGTGGTGCTCACGCGGAAACTCCAGCTCAGGCCGCCACGGTGCCACGGCTTCATATTCTTTGTGCATGGCACGATCACGGAACAAACCTTGGTACAGCCCGCGTGTAGACCGCTGCACCGAAAACAGCACCAAGCCTGCCGTGTCACGGTCAATGCGGTGCAGCGGCGACAGCTCTGGCAGGCCCAAGCGCTGCTTGAGGCGTACCAACAAGGTTTGTTGCAGATAGCGCCCGGCGGGCATGACCGGCAGAAAATGGGGCTTGTCGGCCACGAGCAAATGTTCATCTTGGTACAGCACCTGCTCGGCAAAAGGAATTTCTGGCTCGTTTGCAACATCGCGGTAATAGTAGAGCCGCACATGGGGTTCAAACGGGCGCTGGGGCGTTACCACCACGCCGCGCGCATCCACTACGTCGCCTGCCTGCATACGCTGCTGCCATTGGCTGCGCCCAATGGTGGACAAGCGGGCCGCCAAAAAATCGAGCATCGTGCCTGCCCCAACGCCGGGCAATACGATACAACTGGGGCTGACACCTTTGCGCAGGGGTAACACGGGCGCAACCATCGGGCTAGAGGCTGGACTCATGGCAATCATCGCTCCTTCCGTCGGTGCTGCTGTTGCGCCAGTAGCCAATCGCACCAATCGGCCAAAAAGCGATCAGCCGGTTGCTGGCGCTGGGTGACTTCGGGCCAGCGGCGCAAACAGCAATGCACAATGGTTTGCAACTGCCACAGTGCTTCTCTCCCCAAAAAAGACAATTCTGCTTTGGCCTGTGCATCATCTTCAACCAGCTCCAGTAGCTGGGATGCGCATTCTGGGTGGATACCTGCCTCGCTCAGGTTTTTGCTTAAGCCTTGCAAACGTTCTTGGATAAAAGCAAGCGCGCTGCCCGGTACGATCTCTAGCGCATTGCTCAACTGCTCCCAGCGTGCAAACGCTACCGAAATAGCCTGCACATAATGCGATGCTTTAGCCCCTAGCAGGGCCAGCGCTCCCTCTGGAGGCAAGGCCTGGCGCACCAAGGCGATCATATGGCGACACAAATCTGGGGGAAACTTGCGGTGGTTGAGACGTAGCACCGTCGCCAGATGCAGCCCCGGTGAGTCATGGGTATATTTATCGAAAAACGCAGTTACCACCTCGGCCAGCAGCAAAATTTGCCCCATGGGTGAAATCTCTGCTGCTGCAATGGCGCGTGGATAGCCGCTGCCATCCATACGCTCGTGGTGCTCCAACACCGCAGTGGCTACTGCCGCCGGATAAGCCTCGGTGCTTCGCACCATCAGCATGCCAATGATTGGATGTGCCACCAAGTGTTTGCGCTGTGCGCCAACGATCTGCTGTTGGCGGTCACGCCAAGCCGGGTCTAGGTGCAGCACGCCCACATCGTGCAACAAGGCGGCGGCTACTAGCGCCACATTGTCTGCATCATCTAGCCCATTGCGCACCCCCAGAAACCAAGCCACTAAGGCCATTTGCACACTGTGTGTAAACAACTGGGGGCATTCGTCGCGCATCAGCGTGAGCTTGAACATGATCGGCCCCGGTAGCGGTATTTGCGCCAGCGTAGGCCAAAATTGGTCAAACTGGGCCCCCATGTCCTGCACTAGCAATTTCAGCAGTGCATGGTTGGGTATCAGCTCGCGGGCCACGGCAGTCAATACCGTGTGATCGACTGCATCTTCGGCCACCAAATGGCTATCGACTGGCTCGCGTAGGGTGTGTTGCACCAGTCGGTCATAGATGCGGCCATCAATGCGCATCCCTTTTTCTACCAGCTTGATGCCGCTTTCTGCATAAATGGCCTCGTGCGCCACTACGGTGCGGCGATGTGCCAAGTCCGTCACAGCGCGCAGGTAATGCGTGCTTTGCGGCAACTGGGTGGGAAGGGCCGATGGACTCATATCGGCCATCGCGGAGAAATCGCTCATGCAGGGCAAGAAAAAAAGGAACGCTGCGTATTAAACCGCAGCCCCCTCGCACAACAAAAAGGCCCGCTAAATACGGGCCTCGGCAACTTCAGGCGATGAATACCAGGGTCACTGTAAAAGTGGCACGCCGGTTTTGGCCTGCAAGGCTTCAAAAGTCACATCGGGGGCCAGTTCCACCACCTTCAGGCCTTGGGGTGTTACGTCCATCACGGCCAGGTCGGTAATGATACGGTTGACCACGCCCTTGCCAGTGAGTGGCAGAGTGCATTGGGGCAATATCTTCATATCTTCGGTGCCGTCTTTCTTTTTCGCGACGTGCTCCATGAGCACGATAACCCGCTTGACGCCAGCCACCAAGTCCATTGCTCCGCCCATGCCCTTGACCATTTTGCCCGGAATCATCCAGTTGGCCAAATCGCCTTGGTCGGTCACTTGCATAGCCCCCAAGATAGACAGATTAATTTTACCGCCGCGAATCATGGCAAACGATTGATCCGAGCCAAAAATGGACGAGCCTTTGATGGTGGTCACGGTCTGCTTGCCCGCGTTAATCAGGTCGGCATCAACCTCATCATCGTAGGGGAAGGGGCCAATGCCCAGCATGCCGTTTTCGCTTTGCAGCCAAACCTCAATGTGGTCGGGCACATGGTTGGCCACCAGCGTCGGGATGCCGATGCCCAGATTGACGTAAAAGCCGTCTTGCAGTTCCTGCGCAGCACGCGCAGCCATTTGGTCTTGGGTCCAGGCCATAGTGGTGTCTCCTCAAACTTTGCGGTCGCGCAGGGTGCGCTTTTCGATGCGCTTTTCGGGCGTCGGGTTGTGAACAATGCGATGCACGTAAATGCCGGGCAGATGCACATCGTCGGGGGCGATCTCGCCGGTGGCCACAATGCGTTCTACCTCCACAATGCAAATCTTGCCTGCCGTGGCTGCTGCCGGGTTGAAGTTGCGCGCTGTGAGGTTAAAGCGCAGGTTGCCCGACATATCGGCCACGTCGGCCTTAATTAGGGCCACTTCGGGCAGCAAGGAGCGCTCCATGACGTAGGTCTCACCGTCAAACTCACGCAGCTCTTTGCCTTCGGCCACCAGCGTGCCCACGCCGGTTTTGGTAAAGAAGGCGGGGATACCGGCACCACCGGCGCGCAGCTTTTCGGCCAGCGTGCCTTGGGGGGTAAATTCCAGCTCCAGCTCGCCCGCCAAGTATTGGCGTTCAAACTCTTTGTTCTCACCCACATAGGAGGAGATCATCTTTTTGATCTGGCGCGTTTCTAGCAGTTTGCCCAAGCCAAAGCCATCGACACCCGCATTGTTAGAAATCACAGTCAGGTCTTTGACGCCTGAATCGCGCAGCGCATCAATCAACGCTTCTGGAATACCACACAGGCCAAAACCACCCACGGCAATCAGTTGGCCATCGGCCACCACGCCTTCGAGGGCGGCAGCGGCGGAGGGAAACACTTTGTTCACAACAGTCTCCTTGAGATAGATGCTGGAAGATACTACGTAATCTATTACGTAGTATCCCCTAAAGACTTCCCCTGCCTTGCTACCCCTTATGGATGTTGATTACCGTCTTGCCTTTGATATGGCTCCAGTGGGTCTGGTGCTGTCGCGCCACCGCATCATGGTCGATTGCAATCGCCACTTTTGCGAGATGTTTGGTGCCTCGCGTGAGGTGCTGATGGGGCAGTCGTTCCGGCTGCTCTACCCCAGCGCCGATGAGTACGAGCGTATTGGTGAGCGGCTGGTGCCCATCCTCAATGCCAAGGGCTATTACTCCGATAGCCGCATCATGCGCCGCTTGAGTGGTGAGATGTTTTGGTGCCATGTGTCGGGCCGGGCGGTAAACCGGCAGGCACCACACGAATCGGGCATTTGGAGCTTTGAGGACATGAGCGCACAGCGCCCGGTCAAGGCCGACCTGACAGGTCGTGAGCGCGAAGTGGCCGCCCGCTTGCTAGAGGGCCTGACCTCGAAAGAAATCGGCAAAGCCTTGGGCATCAGCCACCGCACGGTAGAAATTTACCGCGCCCGGCTGATGCGCAAATACGGCGCATCCACCGCTGCCGATTTAGTCCATAAGCTGGTGGCGGGCTAAACCATGCCGGGGCTTGGCTAACATCGTGGCTTACACCACAACATCGGAGACAAACCCATGCCACCACGCTACCCTTTTCCTGACCTGAATACCTTGCCTGACGACATCCGCGCCAAAGTCTTAGAGGTACAAGAAAAAGCAGGCTTCGTGCCCAATGTATTCTTGGCACTGGCCCGTCGCCCCGCAGAATGGCGCGCCTTTTTTGCCTACCATGATGCCCTGATGCTGAAAGAGGACGGCAGCCTGAGCAAAGGCGAGCGCGAAATGATTGTGACGGCCACCAGTGCCGTGAACCAATGCCTGTACTGTGTGGTGGCCCACGGCGCTATTTTGCGTATTTACGAAAAGCAGCCGCTGCTGGCTGACCAAGTGGCTGTGAACTACCGCAAAGCCGACATCACGCCGCGCCAGCGGGCTATTTTGGACTTTGCCATGAAGGTCTGCCAGCGCTCGCAAGACATTGAAGACGCCGATTTTGCCGCTTTGCACGCCCACGGCTTGGACGACGAAGACATCTGGGACATTGCCGCCATCACGGCCTTTTTTGGCCTGAGCAACCGTATGGCCAGCTTTGCCGGAATGCAGCCCAACCCTGAGTTTTATCTGATGGGGCGGGTGCCACGGCAGAAGTGAGCGCTTTAGTCCAGTGCGGGCGGTTCGTCTTCGGGCAGCTCGCTTGGCGCATTGGTGCTGGGGGCTGCTGCATCTTTGGCTGCTGGGTGCGCCCAGTGCCACAGGCGCAGCGCTGCTTCTTCGACCCCCTGTTTTTTCAGCGCCGAGAACATCTGCACCTCGCCGCCGCCGGTTTGCAAGCGCGCAATCGACAGCGCCTTGGCCTGCTCGGCGCGGGTGAGCTTGTCGGCCTTGGTCAGGATCACCAAAAACTTCAGCCCGTCTTGCACGCGTGGACGCACCACTTCTAGCAGGGCTTCGTCCAGTTCCGTTAAACCCAAACGTGGGTCGCACAGCAGCACAATGCCGGTCAGGCTGGGGCGCTCAATCAAGTAGTTGACCATCACTTGCTGCCAGCGCATTTTGTCTGAGCGCGACACGGCAGCGTAGCCATAGCCGGGCAAGTCGGCCAGCACGGCATCGGTGATGCCTTGGCGGCCTAGGCTAAACAGGTTGATATGCTGGGTGCGGCCTGGCTTTTTGGAGGCAAAAGCCAGTTGCTTTTGCTGCGTTAGGGTGTTGATGCAGGTAGATTTACCGGCGTTGGAGCGGCCCACAAAAGCGATTTCTGGTACATCCACCTCTGGCAACTGGTTGAGTTGCGCAGCAGTGGTCAAAAAGCGTGCTGTGTGCATCCAGCCCAAGGCGGTACGGCCATCGGGTGCAGGCGAAGGGGTGCCAACAACTGGCGCAGAAACAGAGGGGGTCATTAAATCAAATCCGGCGGTAAGAGCGGCATTGTAGAATCGGCTGGTTTTGCGCCACCACCAACAAGACCCTCGATATTATGAAGTTGCTCGCCTCCTTGCTCACGGCTGCCGCGCTGGCAGCTACTGCGTTTTCGGCTTTTTCTGCCGGCCCGGCCAAGCCTGATCTGGCCAAAGGCGAGGCCAGCTTTGCTGCTGTCTGCGCTGCCTGCCACGCTGCCGATGGCAACTCCACCATTGCCGCTAACCCCAAGCTGGCACAGCAGCACCCCGAATACTTGGTTAAACAGTTGCAAGAATTCAAGTCAGGCAAGCGCGCCAATGCCATTATGTCTGGCATGGCGGCAGCCCTGACCGACGACGATATGCGCAACATTGCCGCTTGGGTAGCCACCAAGCCCGCAGCCGCTGGCTTTGCTAAAGATAAGGCGATGGTCACGCTGGGTGAACGCATCTACCGTGGCGGTATTGCCGAGCGCAACATTGCTGCTTGTGCTGGCTGCCACAGCCCCAACGGTGCTGGTATCCCCTCTGTATACCCCCGCTTGGCTGGGCAACATGCTGATTACACCGCCGCCCAGCTGGTGCAGTTCCGCGACGGCGTGCGCAACAACAGCATCCAAATGACAGGCGTTGCTGCCAAGCTCAACGACCGCGAAATCAAGGCTGTGTCCGACTACATTGCTGGCCTGCGCTAAGTCCCAAAGCTGGGGCCGTGCAATCGTGGCACTTTAGCTGCGCCTGATACGGAACCAAGCGCCACCCACAGACCCCAAGACGGGCGGGCCCATCCTCCAGATGGCCCGCCCGTTTTACTTTTGCCCCGCATAATTCCGCCCATGTCTGATTCTTCCCCCGGCGTTCGCTCCCGTGCTGGCGCACAAGCCTTGCGCACCAGTATGGAGCTGCTGGCCTCCATGCGCTTTGCCATTGCCCTGTTAACGGTCATTTGCATCGCCTCGGTGATTGGCACCGTGCTCAAGCAGCATGAGCCTGTAGGAAATTACGTCAACCAGTTTGGGCCCTTTTGGGCTGAGTTGTTTTTGGCTATCAAGCTCAATGCGGTGTACAGCGCTTGGTGGTTTTTGCTGATTTTGGCGTTTTTGGTGTTGAGTACCTCGCTGTGTATTGCGCGCAGTACGCCCAAAATTTTGGCTGATCTCAAAACCTACAAAGAAAACATCCGCGAGAAAAATCTGGCTGCTTTTCACCACAAGGCGCAGGCTACATTGAGCGGCGATAGCGCCAGCGAGGCACAACGCATTGGTCAGATGCTGGTGGGGGGAGGCTGGAAGGTCAAATTGCAGCAGCGCGACACCGCTGCTGGCCCCGGCACCGGCTGGATGGTGGCCGCTAAAGCGGGGGCAGCCAACAAGTTTGGCTATATTGCTGCGCACAGTGCCATCGTGCTGGTGTGTATTGGTGGCCTGCTCGATGGTGATTTGGTGGTGCGGGCGCAGATGTGGTGGGGGGGCAAACAGCCCTATACCGGCGGTGGCTTGATTGCGGCGGTGCCGCAGCAGCACCGCCTGACTGAGCGTAACCCCACTTTTCGGGGCAATTTGTTGGTGGCCGAGGGCACGCAGTCTGACACCGCCATCCTGAGCCAATCTGATGGCATCTTGCTGCAAGAGTTGCCTTTTGCCATTGAACTGAAAAAGTTCATCATTGAGCACTATTCCACTGGCATGCCTAAGCTGTTTGCCAGTGAAATCATCATCCACGACAAGGCTACCGGTGCACAAACCCCGGCGCGGGTGGAGGTGAACCACCCGGCCAGCTACAAGGGTATTGAGATTTATCAATCTGGCTTTGAGGATGGCGGCTCTGCCGTAACCTTGCAGGCCCTGCCGCTCACGCTAGGAGCGCCCTCGTTTGAGGTGCAGGGTACGATTGGTGGCAGCTCACAATTGGTCAAAACCAGCGGTGGTGAGCGGTTAACGCTGGAGTTCACTTCGCTGCGCGTTTTCAACATCGAGAACTTTGGTGACGATGGTCTCAAATCTGGCGCGGATGTGCGCAAGGTAGATTTGCGCGAATCCATTGATGCCCGCCTAGGGGCTGCCAACAAGACAGTGACGCAAAAAGTGTTGCGCAATGTCGGCCCCAGCATTGGCTACAAGTTGCGTGACGCTTCGGGGCAGGCGCGTGAGTTCCACAACTACATGCTGCCTGTGCAGATGGAAGCCGGGGGCACGCCCATGTTTCTGCTGGGGGTGCGTGAAACCCCCTCCGCCCCCTTGCGCTACCTGCGCTTGCCTGCCGATGAGCAAGGCAGCATGGATGGTTTTATCCGCTTGCGTGCTGCCCTCAATGATCCCGCTCTGCGCGAGCAAGCGGTGCGCCGCTACGCCGTCCAAGCGGTAGATGCCTCGCGCGCTGATGTGGTGGAGCAGTTGCGCCAGTCGGCGGCACGGGCGCTGGGCCTGTTTGCCGGGGCCGAGAGTACCGGCAAGCCGGGCGAGCCGGTGGGAGGCTTGCCCGCGCTGTCGCAATTTATTGAGACCAATGTGCCCGAAGCCGAGCGCAGCAAAGCCGGTGAGGTGCTGATCCGTATTTTGAACGGCAGCCTGTTTGAACTGGCCCAGTTGGCACAGGAGCGCGCCAAGTTGCCTCCTTTGCCAGCCAACGATCAAACCCAAGGCTTTATGACACAGTCGGTACTGGCTTTGAGCGATGTGCAGATTTACCCTGCGCCCCTGCTGTTCCAACTCAAAGACTTTAAGCAGGTGCAGGCCAGCGTGTTCCAAGTGGCACGGGCACCGGGCAAAAATATCGTTTATTTAGGCTGCGCCCTGCTGATTTTGGGGGTGTTTGCCATGCTCTATGTGCGTGAACGCCGCATCTGGGTCTGGTTGGCCCCGCGTGAAGGCGGCAGCCACGCCACGATGGCGCTGTCCAGCAACCGCAAGACGATGGACACCGACCGCGAATTTGCCCAACTGACAGAAAAACTCATTGGGGTACCCCCCGCAGGAGCCACGCAATGAATACTGCGACAGCCACCAACACCACCGTTACCCTGAATGCGAGCTTTGCCTCGCGCCGCAACGCTTTAGATTGGATTTTTGCCGCCTTGGTGCTGTGCGGCGGCCTGTTTGCTTTGCAACGCTATGCCGCCTACATGGATGGCTACGAAAAAGGCATTTTGTTGGGCACCATCCCTGCCACCATTTGGCTGGGCTGGTTTTGGCGGCCCCTGCGGGTGCTGATGCTGGTGGCGGCGGGCTGCGCGCTGCTGGCCATCAGCCTGTACCAAGACGGTGATGCAGGTAATTTGGCGCGGGCCGATACCGTGTTTTGGCTCAAATACTTTTTGTCCAGCCAGTCGGCCATCCTGTGGATGAGCATGTTGTTCTTTATGAGCACGCTGTTTTACTGGCTTGGCATGTTTGCCAAGGGCGAAGGCGGCACTATGTCCTTGATTGGCTCGCGCTTGGTCTGGGTAGCGGTGGCAATGGCGCTGATTGGCACCTTGGTGCGCTGGTATGAGAGCTATTTGGTCGGGGCCGATGTCGGGCACATTCCGGTCAGCAACCTCTACGAAGTGTTCGTAATGTTTTGCTGGATGACGGCCACTTTTTATCTCTATTACGAAGAGCAGTACCGCACGCGGGCCTTGGGCGCTTTTGTCATGCTGGTGGTCAGTGCCGCCGTGGGCTTTTTGCTTTGGTATGCCGTGGTGCGTGAGGCCCACCAAATCCAACCCTTGGTGCCCGCCCTCAAAAGCTGGTGGATGAAGCTGCATGTACCGGCCAACTTTATTGGCTATGGCACCTTTGCCCTGTCAGCGATGGTGGCCTTTGCCTACCTGATTAAACAATCTGCTGGTGAAACGCGCTGGTACAAGCTGGCCCCACTGTGGCTGCTGGGGGTGGTGTTGTGCTTTGAGCCGGTGGTGTTTCGCCCCACAGCAGGCCAAAATGGCAGCAGTTACTGGACGGTGTATTTTGGAATTTCAGCGCTGATCGTGGCAGCTATTTTGTTTGGCCGTGAACGCATTGCTGCCAAGCTGCCAGCGCTCGAATTGCTTGATGATGTGATGTACAAGGCCATTGCTGTGGGCTTTGCCTTTTTTACCATCGCCACCGTGCTGGGTGCCCTGTGGGCGGCTGAGGCTTGGGGCGGCTACTGGAGTTGGGACCCCAAAGAAACTTGGGCATTGATTGTTTGGCTTAACTATGCCGCTTGGCTGCACATGCGCCTCATGAAGGGCTTGCGTGGCACCGTGTCGGCTTGGTGGGCGCTGGTGGGCTTGGCCGTGACCACCTTTGCATTTTTGGGCGTGAACATGTTCCTGTCGGGGCTGCACAGCTACGGTACGCTGTAAGACGACGGACGACGCTAGTGACCCGGCGCTGCCTGCTGCTGATCCTGCTCTTGCTGGGTTGCTGTCAAAAATGGGCGCTGGCGGTAGAGATTCGGGCTTATGCTGGTAAAACACCGCTGGTATCGGACATTGAGGCGCTGGAAGACCGCACTGGACAGCTCACCATCGAGGCAGTGCGCCAATTGGCGCAAGCCGGGCGATTTACCCCGGTCAGCAATGCAGATGGTGATCTCAATTTTGGCTTTACGGCATCGGCTTATTGGTTGCGCATTCGGTTGCAGCGTCAACCAGAAGCAGCATCGCGCTGGCTGCTAGAGGTGCCCTATGGCCAGATCAACACGCTGCAATGGTACCCACCCCAAGGAGAGGTACTGAGCACTGGCAACGATTTGCCTTTGTCCAGCCGCCCGGTGTTTCACCGGCATTTTGTGTTTCCCGTGGAGCTAGACACCACTGAGCAGGTTTTTTATCTCCGTGCTACTTCTAGCTATTCCCTGACTTTGCCACTGGTGTTGTGGAACATCAAAGGATTTTTGCGCCACGAGCAGGGCGAGTTAATTTGGCAGTTTCTTTATTACGGCGCTTTGTTATCGCTACTGCTGTACAACTTCTTGTTGTATTGTTCTTTGGGTGATAAGCGGTTCTTGTTTTATAGCCTCTACGCCGCATTTCTGGGCTTGGGGATGCTGGCGGGCAATGGCTATGGCCGTTTGTACCTCTGGACAGAAGCGCCTGCCTTTGATGCCATTTCGCAGAGCAGTATTTTTTGCCTAGCGGCGTTGTTTGGCGCACATTTCACACGCTTGTTTTTGCAAACCGGCCAGCGTGCGCCCCATTTAGATCGGTGGTTGCAGGGCCATGCTGTGGCGTTCTTGCTGCTGGCTTGTGGTTTTGGAGCCTCGCTGTATTGGGCGGTACCCATCCTATGGCTCAACCAATGGATGCTGTTCAATGCCTTGGGCATGGGTGCGGCCATTGCTGTGGCGGGTTGGCGGGTGCAGCGCACTGGTGCGCACCATATCCGCTTTTTCTTACTCGCTTGGGGGGTGTTGTGGTTTGGGGTGGTAGTGGCGGGGTTGCGTGCTTTTGGCTGGCTGCCCAGCAATGTGCTCACCTCTTATGCCTTGCAGATTGCCTCGGCTTTTGAGATGCTGCTGCTGTCTTTGGCACTGGCTGACATCATCCACGCCGAGCGCCGCAGCCGTGAGCAATCGCAGCAACAGGCGCTGCAAGCCCAGCAGCAAATGCTAGAGGTTTTGCGCCACTCCGAAGAAAAACTAGAGCGCGCCGTGCGTGAGCGCACCGCTGAGTTGGAACGGGCCAATGCCCAGTTGCAGGTATTGGGCACCACCGATAGCCTGACCGGCTTGGCTAACCGTCGTCGCTTCGATCAGGTCTTAGCTAACGCATGGGCGCATGCCAGCAGCAGCGGCCAGCCTATCGCCCTCATCATGCTGGATGTAGACCATTTCAAACAGTACAACGACCATTACGGGCATGTGGCAGGCGACCAGTGCCTGCGGCAGGTGGGGCAGGTCTTGGCTCAATACGTCGAGCTACCCGAAGAACTGGTGGCCCGGTACGGGGGCGAGGAGTTTGCCGTCATCATCATGGGCCGAGGAGCCACCGAGGTTTGTGCCTTGGCCGAACGATTGCGCAGTGGCATTGAGGGCTTGGCAATACCCCACGCCTGCGCTTCGCCGGGTGTGGTGACCATCAGCTTGGGCGTGGCATCCTTGGTGCCCACCGCACTTGGTGATGGCCCTGATGCTTTGATCCGCATCGCAGACGCAGAACTGTACCGGGCCAAGCAGTCGGGGCGCAACCGCGTGCAATGCGCCCACGGGTTTGCGTGACGCACCCGGTGGGGCTGTGTGCGCTTTAGTCTTCTGCGCGTAAGGCTTGCAAAGCCGCTGCCACATCTGGCGCTGTGACGCCTGCCACGGGGGCCAATTGCCCAGCTAGATCGGCCAGAGCTACTTCGCCTTGTTGTTGCAAACGGGCAATGGCTTGGCCTGCTTCTTTAGGTGCCGTAAAGCCGGTACTTTGCAACAGCAAGCGGCCATCGGCAGCCAACAGTTTGAAATAAAACTGCCCGTCGGCTTCGCGGTATTGTTTGAAAGCTGGTTTAGCCACTTTGGCTGCCTTCGCGGGCGCAGCGCTGGCTACTTGTACCAAGCTGCGCAAACCCACGGCATGGCGCAGTTCACGGATGAACGGCGTGGCCAGCGCGCGGGCGCGCTCTGCCCCAGCCAGCAAGGTGCGTTCAATGCGCGCGGGGTCGGCAATCAGGGCTTCGTACTCGGCGCGCATGGGGGCAATGACTTGATCGACACGCTCTAGCAGCAACTGTTTGGCCTCGCCCCAAGCAATGCCATCGGCATAGGCTTGGCGCAGCGCGGCGGTCTCATGCTCGGTGGCAAAGGCTTGGTAAATTTGGAACAGTGCCGAGCCTTCGACTTCTTTAGCCTCGCCGGGCAAGCGCGAATCGGTGAGCAGGCCCCCAATCAGCTTTTGTAACTGCGCCCGCGACGAGAACAGCGGAATGGTGTTGTCGTAGCTCTTGCTCATCTTGCGGCCATCCAAGCCGGGCAGGGTGGCTACGTTGTCGTCCACCACAGCCTCGGGCAGCACAAAATGCTCGCCATAGAGGTGGTTAAAGCTGCTGGCGATGTCGCGGGCCATTTCGATGTGTTGGATTTGGTCGCGGCCCACCGGCACCTTGTGCGCCTTGAACATCAAAATGTCGGCACCCATCAGCACCGGGTACATAAACAGCCCCGCTGTCACGCCCTCATCGCCATCGCGGCCTGCAGCCAAGTTTTTGTCTTGTGAGGCTTTGTAGGCATGGGCACGATTCAGCAGTCCCTTGCCAGTCACGCAACTGAGCAGCCAGTTGAGTTCAGGGATTTCGGGGATGTCGGACTGGCGGTAAAACGTTACCTGCTCAGGGTTTAGGCCCGCTGCCAGCCAACTGGCAGCGATCTCTAAAGTGGAGCGCTGGATGCGCAGTGGGTCTTCACACTTGATGAGGGCGTGGTAATCGGCCAGAAAATAAAAGCTCTCGACACCGGGGGTGTGGCTGGCTGCCACTGCTGGGCGGATAGAGCCAACAAAATTACCCAGATGTGGGGTGCCGGTGGTGGTGATACCAGTGAGAAAGCGCGTGGTGCTCATGAAATAGTGATCGATAAAAACAGAAAAAGAGAAAACTCAGCGCAGCAGCAAGGCCAGCGGTGTGAGCAGCAGTTGGATCAGGCTGTAACCTAGGGCCATCAGTGGGCGCAGCCACACGGCCCCCACAATGCCCGCCAGCACCAGCCCCATCACAATAAAGAAGCCCCAGGGCTCTACGCGAGACAGCCACTGCGCTTGCTTCCAAGGCAGCAGGCCGACCAAAATACGGCCCCCATCCAGCGGAGGCAGCGGAAACAGGTTAAACGCCCACATCACTAAATTGGTCAAAATGCCAGCCCGCGCCATTTCGCGAAAAAAGCGCTCTTCTACACCCAAGCCGATCAACACCAGCAGCAATGCCGCCCAGAGGATGGCTTGGACAAAGTTAGAGGCTGGCCCGGCCAAGGCTACCCAGATCATGTCGCGCTTGGGGTTGCGCAGGCGGCCAAACTGCACCGGCACCGGCTTGGCATAGCCAAACAAAAATGCCCCAGAGGTGGCAAAGTACAGCAGCAGCGGCATCAAGATGGTGCCCATCGGGTCGATGTGCTTGAGCGGATTGAGCGTGATGCGCCCCAGCATGGCGGCAGTAGGGTCGCCAAAGTGGCGGGCGGCATAACCGTGGGCGGCCTCATGCACGGTGATGGCAAACAGCACCGGCAGGGCGTAGATCAGAACGGTCTGGATCAGTTGAGAAAAATCGTCCACGGGGGCAGCTTCTCCGGGGTTTGAACAGGTTTAGAGGCCAATGGCCGACAGGCTGCCGCGCCCTTGGCGCAGCACTACGGGGTCATCACCGCTGGACATGGGTGTGAGATCAATCACCGTGGTTGGTTCAAACGGGCAGCCTCCAGCATCAATCACGGCGTCAATCTGGTGCTCGTAGCGGGTGCGGATGTCGTGGGCATCGTTGAGTGGCTCGGTCTCGCCCGGTGCAATCAGCGTTGTGGCCAGCAATGGGGCACCGTGCAGGTCGATCAGCATTTGCAGGCCCTTGCGGTCGGGCACGCGCAAGCCAATGGTTTTGCGCGAAGGGTGGCTGACGCGCCGGGGTACCTCTTTGGTGGCCTCCAAAATGAAGGTGTAGGGGCCGGGGGTAGCCAGCTTGAGCAGGCGGTATTGTTTGTTGTCCACCAATGCATAGTTAGACAGCGCTGAGAGGTCACTGCACAGCAGCGTCAGGTGGTGCTTGTCATCGACTTGGCGAATGCGGCGCAGGCGGTCTACCGCCTGTTTGTCATCCAAGTGGCACACCAGTGCATAGCTCGAATCGGTAGGCACGGCCAAAATGGCACCCTTTTGCAGCAGGGCAGCGGCCTGTTTGAGCAGGCGTGGCTGGGGGTTTTCGGGGTGGATTTCAAAGAACTGGGCCATAACGTCACACTTTCAGACAGGGGCTTGGACACGGTGGCGCAGCAAATCCCATACGGGCACCAAGTCGGCAGGCAAAGGGGGGAGGGTGCCCAGATCGGTGCTGGACTCGTCTGGGGCATGAAAATCGCTGCCGCGTGAGGCGGCCAGACCAAACTCGCGCGCCATGTCGGCGTAGGTCGCGTATTCGTGTACGGCATGGCTGCCGGTGACTACTTCTACCGCTTGGCCGCCATGCGCCTTGAATTCGGAGAACAGGGCAAACTCCTCGTTGGGCGTGAGGCGGTAACGGGCCGGGTGGGCAATCACCGCTACACCACCGGCTTGGGTGATCCAACGCACGGCCTCGCCCAGCCCCGCCCAGCGGTGCGGCACAAAACCGGGTTTGCCTTCGGTCAGGTAGCGGCGAAACACCTCGCTGGTGTCGTGGCATACCCCGCTATCGACCAAAAAACGGGCAAAGTGGGTGCGCGAGACCAGCGCTGGGTTGCCCACATAGCGCAATGCACCTTCGTAAGCGCCTGCGATGCCCACTTGGGCCAGTTGCTGCGCCATGTCTTGGGCGCGCTGATCGCGGCCCCCTCGGGTGTGGGCCAGCCCTTGTGTCAACGTGCTATCGTGTATATCAAAGCCTAGGCCCACGATATGGATGGTTTCGTGGGCAAAGCTGACAGAGATCTCTACGCCACTGAGAAAGGCCATGCCTTGAGACTGTGCTGTGGCTTGGGCTTGGGGCAGGCCACCCGTTTCATCGTGATCGGTCAAGGCCCAAAGATCGACGCCCTGCTGGCGTGCGCGCACCGCCAAGGCGTGGGGGCTGAGGGTGCCATCCGAGACGGTGGAATGGCAGTGCAGATCGGCATTGAGGTAGGAGGTCACCAAACGATTTTAGGGCTTTGCTTGTGGATTGATTGTGGCGCACTCATCATCAGGGCTTCGTAGAATCCCTCAGACAAGGCCTCATCGGTCAATGTGTGCCTAGCACACGCACCACCCATCTATTTGCCAGAGGATAAATAAGCGATGAATTTAGACAATATGCGTGTAGCCCACAAATTGTGGGGCACTGTTTTAGGTTTGCTGCTGTTGGTGCTGGCAGCAGCCTTTTTTGTGCAGCAGCGCTCGACCAGCGCGATGGTGCATGCGTTTGAGGAGATTTCCCATTACGAGACCTCCATCACCGATGCTACGCGCTGGCTGGGTCTGACGGAGGTGGTGATGGAGCGCACGGTGGCGGCTATTAATGTGCCATCTGTCGCAGCCTATGACTTCCTGCACCAAAAAAGTGTGGCCGATTCGGTCAAAATCAATGAAATCCAAAAACGCGCCAATGAGCGCGCCCGCAGTGAAGTGGAAAAGCAGGCACTGGAGCGAGTGGCTCAGGCGCGAGCCCCAGCCAAGGAGCTGCTGAAGAAAGTACCTGAACTCAAACAAGCCGGGGACTATGCAGCTACCTTTGCTTTCACCCAGCAAGAGTTTATCCCTGTAGCCACGAACCTAGCCAAAACCGTACAAGACTACATCAAAGTAGAAGAGGCCGAGCGCGACAAGGCGATTGCCGCCGCCCACAGTGCCCGCGAAAAGGCCGCCTTGGTGGCCTCTGGCATTGCTGTGCTGGCGGTGCTGATTGGTGTGTTACTGACCGCAGCACTGGTGCGCTCGATCACGCAACCTTTGCACCAAGCCGTGCAGGCTGCCAATGCCATCAGCCAAGGCGATTTAACGCAAAATCTGCACAGCAGCCGCCAAGATGAATTTGGCGACCTGCTGCAAAGCTTTCAGAAAATGTCGGAGCGGTTGCGCGGCTTGGTCAGTGAGGTGCGCGGTGGCGTAGAGTCCGTCTCAGCGGCCTCTGGCCAGATTGCCACTGGCAACCACGACTTGTCGGCACGTACAGAGCAGACGGCTGCCAATTTGGAACAAACTGCCGCCAGCATGGAGCAGCTCACCGCTACTGTAACGCAGTCGGCAGATACCGCACGCCAAGCCAACCAATTGGCGGCTACTGCCGCCCAAGCGGCAGAGCGTGGTGGCGTTGTAGTGGGGCAGGTGGTCAGCAGTATGCAGCAGATCACCGACAGCTCGCGCAAAATTGCTGACATCATCGGCGTGATTGATGGCATCGCCTTTCAAACCAATATTTTGGCGCTCAATGCTGCCGTAGAAGCGGCCCGCGCCGGGGAGCAAGGCCGAGGCTTTGCCGTGGTGGCCTCTGAGGTGCGCAGTTTGGCTGGGCGCAGCGCCGGGGCTGCCAAAGAGATTAAGGGCTTGATTGATGCCTCGGTGGCCAATGTGGAGTCCGGATCGCAGCAGGTAGCGCAAGCGGGCCAAAGCATGACCGAGATTGTTGAGGGCGTGCGCCGTGTGACGGACTTGATCGGCGAGATCACCGCCTCGTCCACTGAGCAGCGCGATGGCATCGCCCAAGTCAACGTTGCTATTACCAAACTTGACCAAATGACGCAGCAAAACGCAGCATTGGTAGAGGAGTCGGCCGCAGCGGCCAGCGCCATGCGTGACCAAGCCCAGCATTTGGCTGAAGTGGTATCGGTGTTCAATGTCGGGGCTGGGGCTGCTGCTACGGGGTCACGACCTGCACCGGCCCCGCGTGCCGCCGCTATGCCAACCCGTGCGCGCCCGCCAGCGCCTGCGGTGGCAGCGCCTGCGGCCAAACCCCGGCCTGCGGTGTCGTCTGGGCGCAGCGTCCCCCGTGTCGCGGCACCTGCTCCGCGTTTGGCTGCGGCACCCGCCCCCAAGGCCCCGGGCCACGAGGACGACTGGGAAAGCTTCTGATAGAGCAGACGGGTTTTGTGCCCGTCATACCCGTTTCAGGGGGCGCTGCGTAAAATCGGCGCCCCTTCTTTATTCACAGGCTGCTGCATGTCTTCTCCCCGTTCTGGCTCCCCTTCGCCCCTGCGCCCGCTGCCCTCGCTGATTTTTGCCAGCCGATGGCTACAGTTGCCCTTGTATTTGGGCCTGATTGTGGCCCAAGGGGTGTATGTGTTCCATTTCTGGGTGGAGCTGGTGCATTTGCTCGAAGCCGTGTTTGGTAACAGCGAGGCATTGCAGGCGCTGATCAGTGGCATTGGCTACAAAACCGATGTGCAGATCACCAAGATCAACGAAACCATCATCATGTTGGTGGTGTTGGGGCTGATTGACGTGGTGATGATCTCGAATCTGCTCATCATGGTGATTGTGGGCGGCTACGAGACCTTTGTCAGCCGCATGAACCTAGAGAGCCACCCTGACCAACCCGAATGGCTTAACCACGTCAATGCCTCGGTGCTCAAGGTCAAGCTCAGTACCGCCATCATCGGCATCAGCTCTATTCACCTGCTCAAAACCTTTATCAATGCTGCCAACTACGATGAGAAGGTGTTGATGTGGCAAACCATCATCCACATCACTTTCTTGCTCAGTGCGTTGGCTATTGCCCTAACCGATAAGCTGATGAGCCACAGTGCTGCTCCTGCTGACCACTGATCCGGTTAAAGCTGCGCGCCCTCGACCAAAAACTGCACCTTGCGCTGGCCTTGCCACTCGTTGACATCGAGACGGAAGGCCAGCAGCACCGGCGAGGGTAACTGCTCAGTATGGCCAAACCAAATTCCATCCACCGGCTCGCCTTGGTGCTTGAGCTTGAGCGATAGGTGCTTGCCGTCTTGGCCCACCAAGCGTTGGCTCAGTACCTCCACTTCCTCACTGAAGGTAGGCGGGGCAAAGCCTTGGCCCCAGACTTCGCGTTGCAGCGTATCGACCAGATCGGCGCGGCGGTATTGCGGTGCCAACGGGCCATCAGTTTCTAATTGGCGTGTGAGCGTCGCAGCATCGAGTTGCTCTTGCGCGATTTGGGCCAGCCCTTGGGTAAATGTGTCCAACTGCGCCCGGTCAATCGTGCAGCCTGCGGCCATCGCATGACCGCCAAAACGCAGCAGCACGCCCGGGTGGCGTTTGACCAGTAAATCCAGCGCATCGCGCAAATGAAAGCCGACAATGGAGCGCCCAGAGCCTTTGAGTTCTTGCTCCTTGCCCGGTGCGCCACTGACGGCAAACACGAAGCTGGGCCGGTGCAGTTTGTCTTTGAGGCGCGAGGCCACAATGCCGACTACGCCTTCGTGAAAGGCCTCGTCAAACACAGTGATGGCTGGGGGCGGGGTGTCTTCTGCCGCAAAGAGGTTTTCGGCCAGCGCCAGCGCTTGGTCGCGCATACCGCCTTCAATCTCGCGGCGCTCGCGGTTGATGCTGTCGAGCAATTTGGCCAGTTCGTCGGCGCGGCTGGCATCGTCGGTGAGCAGGCATTCAATGCCCAAGGCCATATCTGCTAAGCGGCCTGCGGCATTGATGCGCGGCCCCAGCGCAAAACCAAAGTCTTGGCTGCTGGCTTGGCGGGCATCGCGCCCAGCGGCCCGAAACAGTGCCGCTACACCGGGCGGCATCTGCCCAGCGCGCACCCGTTGCAGCCCTTGCGCCACCAAACGGCGGTTGTTGGCATCGAGCCGCACCACATCGGCCACCGTGCCCAAGGCCACCAAGGGCAGCAAGGCATCGAGCCGGGGCTGGCTAGTGGCATCAAACTGGCCGCGTTGGCGCAGCTCTGCGCGCAATGCCAGCAGCACATAAAACATGACTCCCACTCCAGAGAGATGCTTGCTGGCAAAGGTGCAACCGGGCTGATTGGGGTTGACTACTGCATCAGCCGCTGGCACTTGGTTCGAGGGTAAATGGTGGTCAGTGATAAGTACCTGCATGCCCAGGGCATGGGCCTCGTCCACGCCTTCGGGGCTGCCAATGCCGTTGTCTACGGTAATTAGCACATCGGCACCGCGCTCTTTGACGCGCCGGGCGATAGCCGCCGTGAGGCCATAGCCATCCACCACCCGATCGGGCACAAGGAAGTCCACTTGCTGCGCCCCCAGCAGCCGCAATCCCCGAATGGCGACTGCACAGGCGGTGGCACCATCGCAGTCGTAATCGGCCACGATGCACAGGCGCAGGTTTTGCGCTATGGCATCGGCTAGCAAGGTGGCGGCAGTTTGTATCCCTTGCAGTCCTTGCGGTGGCAACAATTGGGCCAAGCTGGCATCTAGTTCTTGCGGGCTGCTCACGCCACGGGCTGCATAGAGGCGTGCCAGCAGCGGGTGAATGCCCGCCTGCTCCAATGCCCAAGTGCTGCGGGGTGGGGTCTCTCGAACGGTGATTTTCATAGGGCCTTGGAGATTTCGCTAAAGGAACGGGGCCGGAAAAACCGGGACAGGCGCTCCCCCAAGCTGCGCGGAGCGGTGTGCCAAGTCAGGGCAGCGCGTTCACCGCACAGTGTGAGCCGTGCCGCACCGCCAGCGTCAATGTGTTGCAGCAGTTGCGCCAGTGGCCCGGCATCCAGTGCTTGCCACGCGCTGGCCCAAGCTGGCCAATCACCGCTTTGGGCCGCCGTTTGCAGGCTATCGAGCCGCTGCGGCGGTAGCGTGATGGCGGCGGGGGGCGTTGCCAAGCAACCGGCCCCATGCACCCAGAAGGCATTGACCGGCACCAAGCCACGGTCTTGGCGCGCATCATTAAAGGGATGGGTGTAGAGCAGCATTTGTAGCTCGCTGTGCAGGCGCTGCCAGACTTGCGTGGCCCGGCGCTGGGTGGCGCTGATGTGCGGGTTTTGCCCTTGATGCTGCATCCAGTGGCGCACATCTTGGCCTTGCACCCGCTCTAGGGAGGGCATGGGCAACTCGGCCAGCAGTGGCCCGTGGGCCAGCCAGCGGCCGGGGGTGTCTAGGTGCAATTGCAAGCCATCTTCGGCCAGCCAAGGAGAGACCAGTTCTAGCAGGGTTTGGGCATCTTGCGGCGTCAGTTGCAGTTGCGCTGGGTCGTGCAGGGTGATGTGGTCGGTGCCTACTTGCCAGTAGCAGGGCGTGATAAAAGCCCAAGCTGTATCTGGCCCAATGCCCGCCAGCTCTTGCTGGTAGGCATACCCTGCTGCCCAAGGGATATGGCCGTTGGCATCGGGCAGGCCCAGCGCTTGCGCCCAAGCCCGTTCATGGGGTAGGGACAGACTGGTGTCCATCTCGTCGATGGCTGCCAGTGGTTGGGGTGCTGGGGACAGGCGGGCGAGTAAGCGGTTCAGGTGGGGCAGTGCCAGCGCTTGCAGGGTTTCTTGGCAAGCAGGGGTTTGGCAGGCGGCATAAGGAACAATCAGTTCTACGGGATGGGGCATGGGCGGTATTTTCCGGGATGGCCTCTGGCCCCTAGGGCCACCGGGTCAAATAGCGCTTAAATGGCGCTGCCTGCAATATCGTCGGGCCATTCGCGCAGCAAGCTCATGGCATTGAGCGCCTCCGCATCGGTGCGGTACAGCACCAGCCCAGAGCCAGACGGCAAGGCGTCTGCTTGGCGCAGGGCGGTTTCTACCGGCAGCTTCATGCCACTCACATGTAGGGTGATGCGCTGGCGTTGCAATTGCGCTGCCACCTTCATAAATACTTCGACGCCTGTGGCGTCAATGCGGTTGATGGGTTGGGCAAACAGACAGACATGGCGGGTGTCCGGATGCAGGCTCAAGTGCTCGACCACGGCACGTTCCCAAGCGCTGGCGGTCGCAAAGTCCAGTGCGGCATCCATGCGCAGCGCGTACAGGTGGGGTGCCAAAGGTGGCAGTTGCCACAGATGGCGGTCGCGCAGGCTGCCATCGGGGTGTTGCCCCACCTCAATGATGCGCGGGTGCAGGCGCTGGTACAAAAACTGGCTTAACGCCATCAGCACCCCCACCAACACGCCCCAATACAGGCGCGGGGCGGCCAGCAGCGTCACGGCAAAGGTCGCGGCGGCAATGGCGGCCTCGGTGCGCGAGATGCGCCACAGGCGGATAAATTCGCGCGGCTTGATCAGACCCACCACGGCCACCAACACAATGGCCGCCAGCACCGGCTGGGGCACATGGCGCAGCACGGGCGTCAACCACAGCAGTGCCACCATCACCACCAGCACCGAGGCCACGGTGGCCCAGCCAGTACGCGCCCCGGCATACAAGTTGAGCGCCGAGCGAGAAAACGACGAACTGGTGGCAAAGGAGCCGCACAGCCCAGAGGCAATCTTGCCCAGCCCTTGGCCGATCAGGTCTTGGTCTTGGTTCCAGCGCTTACCAGCGCGCTCGCTATCTACCTTGGCGCTGGAAGCAGTTTCTAAAAAACTCACCAGCGTGATAACGAGGGTTGGGAGAATCAACTGGCTTAGTACATCGGCCTGCGGTAGGGTGGGCCAATACAGCGCTGGCAGCCCTTGGGGCAATGGCCCCACCACAGCACCCCCGGCATCGGCAAAGCCCAACCACTGCGATAGGCCCGCACTGCCGAGCACAATCACTAACACCGACGGAAAAGCCGGTTTCCAGCGCCGCACCCCTACCAGCAAGGCCACACTGACCACACCAAATGCCAGTGAGGGCCAATGCACTGGTAATGCTTGCCCCCAGCCCGGCCAAGCCCCCTGCCAGCCTAGCAAAGATGGTAATTGCGACCCCATGATGAGCACTGCCGCCGCTTGGGTAAACGCCATTAGCACCGGGGCACTGACCAGATTAAGCAGCCAGCCAAAGCGCAGCCCCCCCAGCATCGCCTGTAACAAACCACTGAGCAGCGCCAGCCAAACCGCCAGTTGTACCCATTGCGCACTGCCCGGCTCTGCCAGCCCTGCCAGCGAGGTGCCCACCAACAGGCAGCTCAAGGCCGTAGGCCCGACTGACAGCCGCGTAGACGCACTGAACAACACCGCCACCAAGGCAGGCAACATGGAAGCATAAATGCCCGTGACCAAAGGCATTCCGGCCAATGCGGCATAGGCTACGCCTTGGGGAATCACCATCAGCCCGACGGTCAATCCCGCCAGTGCCTCGCTGCGCAGCAAAGTCCTATCGGGTCGGGGCCATTGGAGGAATGGGAGAAAACGGTGCAATCGGTGCATGGGGTGATGCTACCGTGGCTGCTTGCTTGTGGCTCGGCAGTGCCACAATCACCGCTCCATGCAAATTCCTTACGAACTCGCCCTAGGCTGGCGCTATACCCGCGCCGGTCGTGCCACCCGGCGCAATGGTTTTATCTCGTTTATCTCAGGGGTGTCCATGCTGGGCATCGCTTTGGGGGTAGCGGCGCTCATCATCGTGTTGTCGGTGATGAACGGCTTTCAAAAAGAGGTGCGCGACCGCATGTTGAGCGTGGTCTCGCACATTGAGATCTTTGCCCCCGGTGGCGCTGCTTTGCCCAACGTGGCGCGCACAATGGCCGAGGCCCGCCAAAACCCACAGGTGGCCGGTGTGGCCCCGTTTGTGGCGGCGCAAGCGCTGCTGGCGCGTGGCGAAGATATGAAAGGTGCCCTCGTGCGTGGCATTGACCCCGCCCATGAAGGGGAAGTGACCGATCTGGCCGCAGCCAGTGCGCAAACGCTGGCGCAATTGGTGCCGGGCGAGTTTCGTGTCGTGCTGGGGGTGGAACTGGCACGCAGCCTAGGCGTGCAGGTGGGTGATGCGGTAACGCTGATTGCCCCGGCAGGGCAGGTGACCCCGGCTGGGGTCGTGCCGCGCCTCAAGCAAATGACGGTGGCGGGCACCTTTGATTCGGGCCACTATGAATACGACTCGGCACTGGTGATGTTGCACCACGAGGATGCACAGCGCATCTTCCGTTTGGAAGGCCCCACTGGTATCCGGCTCAAGCTCCACGATTTGCATCAAGCCCGCAGCGTGGCGCAGGCTCTGGCCGCTACCATCAGTGGTGAGCTGTGGATACGCGACTGGACACAGCAAAACCGCACTTGGTTTGCCGCCGTGCAGATGGAAAAGCGCATGATGTTCATCATCCTGACGCTGATCGTGGCTGTGGCGGCGTTCAATTTGGTGAGCACACTGGTGATGTCAGTACAAGACAAGCGCGCCGACATTGCCATCTTGCGCACGCTGGGCAGCAGCCCACGCAGCATCATGGGGATTTTTGTGGTGCAAGGTGCGATGGTCGGGGTGATTGGCACGCTGGTCGGCTTGCTGCTGGGGCTAGGTATTGCCTTCAACATCGATGTGATCGTGCCCGCCATTGAGCGGTTGCTCAATGCCAGCTTTTTGCCCAAAGACATCTACCTCATCAGCAAAATGCCCAGCAACCCGCAGGCAGGCGACATTGTGCCGATTGGCCTGATCTCACTGCTGCTGTCTTTTGTCGCTACGCTGTACCCCAGTTGGCACGCCAGCCGCGTCAACCCCGCCGAGGCCCTGCGCTATGAGTAACCCACCCTTTTCCCATTCCCTCGCCCCGGTGTTGCAGGCCAAGGGCCTGAGCAAACGCTTTAGCGAAGGCCGTTTAGACGTGACGGTGCTGCAAGGCGTGGATCTGGAGGTGCATGCGGGCCAAACGCTGGCGATTGTCGGCGCTTCAGGGTCGGGTAAGAGCACTTTGCTGCATCTGCTGGGGGCATTGGACAGCCCCACCGCTGGCAGCGTGCATTTGCTAGGGCAGAACTTGGCAGAATGTTCAGCGGCGCAGCAAGGCCAATTGCGTAACCAACACTTGGGCTTTGTGTACCAGTTTCACCACCTGTTGCCCGAATTCAGTGCGCTAGAAAACGTTGCCATGCCGCTGCGCATTCGCCGCCTGCCACTGGCCGAATGTGACCGCCAAGCCGCGCAGATGTTGGCTAGCGTCGGGCTGGCGCAGCGGGCTGAACACCGCCCGGCAGAACTCTCAGGCGGTGAGCGCCAGCGCGTGGCCATTGCCCGCGCGCTGGTCACGCGCCCGGCCTGTGTGCTGGCCGATGAGCCCACCGGCAACCTTGACCGCAGCACCGCCGAAGGCGTGTTCCAGCACATGCTGGCGCTGGCACGCGAGCAGGGCACCGCCTTTATTATGGTGACGCACGACGAGACTTTGGCCGCTCGTTGTGATCGGGTGTTGCGCTTGGTATCGGGCGTACTGACCTGAGCCTAGCCCGCTGCCCCATGCCCATTTGGATCGATACCCACTGCCATCTCGATGCCCTAGAGTTTGCCCCCGACCGGGACGCCGTACGGGCACAGGCCCGCGCCCAAGGGGTACATCACTTAGTGATTCCGGCGGTGGAACTGGCCCATGCCGAGGCGGTGCGCCAACTGGCCCACCGGTATGGTGATAGCTATGCGCTGGGCATTCATCCCCTCTACACCCCACAAGCAGGCGATGGCGATGTGGCGGCGCTGGGGCGTTTGCTAGAGCAGTACCGCAGTGACCCGCACTTGGTAGCCGTGGGCGAAATCGGCCTCGATTACTTCGTGCCGGGGCTGGACGCTGCTCGCCAGGAGCAGTTTTACCGTGCGCAGTTGCAATTGGCCCGGCGCTTTGATTTGCCAGTGATTTTGCATGTGCGCCGCAGCGCTGACCGGCTGCTCAAGGGGTTGCGCGAGATACCCGTGCAAGGCGGTATTGCCCATGCCTTCAATGGCAGCTTGCAACAGGCCCAAGCGTTTATCGCGCTGGGCTTTAAATTAGGCTTTGGCGGTGCCCTGACCTATGAGCGCGCTTTGCAATTGCGCCGTTTAGCGCTAGAACTGCCCTTGGAGGCCTTGGTGCTAGAAACCGATGCCCCGGATATGCCGCCGCACTGGTTGTACCGCACAGCACAAGAGCGTGCCCAAGGGCAGCCACAAGGCCGCAATGCTCCAGCACAGTTGCCTCGCATTGCTGCTGTACTGGCTGGGCTGCGCCAGTTGCCATTGGATACGCTGGCACAGGCCCACTGTGCCAATACCGGTGCCGCGCTGCCACGGTTGGCGGCGGCGTTGGCGTTCAGGGCAGTTTTTTAAAGGCCATGCCGCACAGGGTACTGATGGAGCGCAAAATTTCGGTGTCTGCTTGGCTCCACTCTTTGACAAAAGTCACCTGCTCACAACAGAACAGACCCCAACGCGAACCGTTGACACTGATTCCCACATCCAGCAGGCTGTAAATGCCGTGGGGTTCAAAGTACGACTCGTTAAAACAATCGGTGGCGGGGTGCTGGCGTGCATGGTGGGCTACTATCATGTTGTCGCGCTGCATGGCTTCAAAGTAGGCGCCAAAATCGGTCTCTAGCAGCGTGAAACCGGCATGGTGCTGGCTTTCTCCGCTGTCGTACAGATCTAGGCATTCAAGCTTGTCATACAGGCCGTTGGTATAACGCCACAGGCTGGCACGACTGCACCCCACGGTACCCACCAAGGCCTCAGTTAGGCCCCGATAGAAAGCATCGGGTGCCATTGTGCCTTTCATAAAGTCTGAGGCCAGAGAAATCACTTTTTGTTTGTAGCTGATGTCCATAGCTGTCTCCTGCATCGTAGTGTGAAATCGAAGGTGTATTGTGTGGGACGATCAAGCGTCAGAATACGTCGATTGTCTGACGCCAAACTGGATCGCCACCAGCCTGCACAAACACTGTTACCACATCAGCCTAGCCCATATTTTGTGGAGATTTGCGCGCAAACGTGTAGCTTGGGTGCAGGCTTTGGCTGCTTATGGATTACTGGAACCTCTTTGATGGCCCGACCCAAAACTAAAACCACTGCTACCACCCTACCCGATGTCAGTGTCTCTGACGATGGCGATGTGCGCCACCTGCACCTAGGCACGCCTTGGATTCAAGGCTCGATGCGCATCAAAGAACCCTTTGAGCTGGAACTGGAATACGTCCAGCGCATGATGGCTTGGCTGTTGTTTGTCGATCCGGCGACCGTGGCCGGACGCCATGCCATGCAATTGGGGTTGGGCGCTGGGGCTATTACCAAGTTCTGTCACAAAAAGCTGCGCATGTGTACTACCGCCGTAGAACTGAACCCGCAGGTGCTGGCCGTGTGCCGGGCTTGGTTCAAACTGCCCCAAGACAGCTCCATGCTGCGCGTGGTGCTGGCCGACGCTGGCGAAGAAATCCGCCGCGACGAGTGGACAGGCACCGTCGATGCTTTGGCCGTCGATTTATACGACGACAACGCCGCCGCCCCCGTGCTCGACAGCACCGAGTTTTATGCCGATTGCCGCGCCCTGCTCACCGAAGACGGCTGCATGACCGTCAACCTGTTTGGCCGTAGTGCCAGCTTTGACCAAAGCCTAGAAAAAATTGCTACAGCCTTTGGTGAAGATGCCGTCTGGGCCTTCAAGCCTACCCGTGAGGGCAACGCCGTAGTACTGGCCCAACGCACCCCCAGCCGCTTTAAACGTGGTGAGTTGTTGGCCCGCTGCGATGCCGTGCAAGCGCGCTGGGACATCCCGACGCGCAAATGGGTGCGCAGCTTCAAACCCATCACGGCCTGACGCAATGTCCCTGCCTGATACCGAACCCCAATACGGCCCGTTGGAGTGGCGTCAAATAGTGCAATGGCTGCGTTCCGATGGCGTGATTACGCCCGAAGAAGCCCAGCGCACCATCGCCCGTTGCTCTCAAGCGGAGAGCAGCCAACATCCACTGGTGCGCTTGGCCAATGTGGCCATGACCCATGCCAGCGATGGCAAGGCGTTGGATGTAGAAACGCTCACTGAATTTTTAGCCCGGCATGTGGGCATCCCTTACCTGCGGATTGACCCGCTGCGGGTCGATGTGGGCAAGGTGGCCGACACCATGAGCGCCAGCTATGCCGAGCGCCACAAGGTACTGCCGGTACAAGTGACCTCCACGGAAGTGGTGGTGGCTACGGCAGAACCCTTTATTACGGACTGGGTGGCCGAAGTCGAACGCCAAGCGCGGCGCAGTGTGCGCCGCGTGCTGGCTAACCCGCAAGAAATCCAGCGCTACACCGCTGAATTTTTTGCCTTGGCCAAATCGGTACGGGCAGCACAAAAAGCCGGTGGCAGCGCCAGCGCCAGCAGCTTTGAGCAGTTGGTTGAGCTGGGGCGTAGCAATAAGCAACTTGATGCCAACGACCAAGGCGTGGTCAAGGTCGTCGATTGGCTCTGGCAATACGCTTTTGACCAGCGCGCCAGTGATATCCACCTAGAACCTCGGCGCGAACAAGGTGTGATCCGCTTTCGTATTGATGGTGTGCTACACCCGGTGTACCAAATGCCCCCCGGCGTGATGAGTGCCATGGTGGCGCGCATCAAACTGCTGGGGCGCATGGACGTGGTAGAAAAACGCCGCCCGCAAGATGGCCGCATCAAAACGCGCAACCAGCGTGGTGACGAGGTGGAAATGCGCCTCTCCACCCTGCCCACCGCCTTTGGCGAGAAAATGGTGATGCGGATTTTTGACCCTGACACCGCTGTCAAAAACTTGGATGCACTGGGCTTTTTGCCGCACGACGCGCAGCGCTGGGAGGGGCTGATCCAGCGCCCGCATGGCATCATTTTGGTCACTGGCCCCACTGGGTCGGGCAAAACCAGCACCCTGTACTCCACGCTCAAGCGCGTGGCTACTGAGGAGGTGAACGTCAGCACGGTCGAAGACCCGATTGAGATGATCGAACCGAGCTTCAACCAAACCCAAGTGCAGCCACAACTGGACTTTAGTTTTGCCGAAGGCGTGCGCGCATTGATGCGCCAAGACCCCGACATCATCATGGTGGGCGAAATCCGCGACCTTGAAACGGCAGAGATGGCCGTGCAAGCTGCCCTGACCGGCCATTTGGTGTTTAGCACCTTGCACACCAACGATGCGCCCAGCGCCGTCACCCGACTGCTAGAGCTGGGCATTCCGGCTTACTTGCTCAATGCTACGCTGCTGGGTGTTTTGGCGCAGCGGCTGGTGCGCACCTTATGCGTACAGTGCAAGCAGCCCGATCCTGATGCGCCGTTAGATCTGCTGGCCGAGGCCGTCAAGCCTTGGAAGCTCTCCGGTGGCTACCAGCCCTACAAGCCGGTGGGTTGTATTGATTGCCGGATGACCGGGTTTCGCGGGCGTATGGGATTGTATGAACTGCTCACCGTCAGCGAGGCGCTCAAAACGGGTATCAATGCTGAGCCATCTATGGATGCATTGCGCCGCCAAGCCGTGCAAGATGGTATGCGCCCGCTGCGCATGGCCGGTGCCCTGCGGGTAGCGCAGGGCCTAACGACTCTAGAGGAAGTGGTAGCCACCACACCACAGCCCTAAGCGGCGCATACAAGGGTAAATACCGGGGCATGCGTAGGTGGAATCCACATCAGTAGCCGGGACAATCGACCGCACAATCGCCCGCTGGTTATTCCGTATGGGAGACAAACTCATGAAAATCAAGAGTCAAAAAGACTTTTTTTCCGGTCTTATGTTTATGGGGGTCGGCATTGCCTTTGCCTGGGGCTCTACTGAATACAGTATGGGTTCCGGGGCCCGCATGGGGCCGGGTTATTTTCCGATGGTGCTGGGGGCTTTGTTAGCCTTGATTGGCACCGCCATTGCGTTCAAGGCGCTAGTGGTACAAACTTTGGATGGCGACAAAATCGGTGCATGGGCTTGGCGTCCACTGTGTTTTATTTTGGCGGCCAACCTGGTGTTTGGCATTTTGCTGGCGGGACTGCCTAGCTTGGGCATTCCAGCCATGGGGCTGATCGTCGCCATTTATGCATTGACCTTCATTTCTAGCTTGGCGGGCACCGAGTTCAATGCCAAGGGCGTTTTTGTGCTGGCCACCATTTTGGCGGTGGCCAGTTATCTGGCTTTTGTCTGGGCGCTCAAGTTGCAGTTCCCAGTGTGGCCTAGCTTTATCGTCGGCTAATCAGGAGCATCACCCATGGAACTTCTTGACAATCTAGCGATGGGCTTTGGCGTCGCCTTCACGTTTCAAAACCTCATCTACTGTTTGATTGGCTGCGTGTTGGGCACCTTGATTGGTGTGCTGCCTGGCATTGGCCCAGTGGCTACCATCGCCATGCTGCTGCCTGCTACCTATGCCCTGCCACCAGTGGCAGCGCTGATTATGCTGGCGGGTATTTACTACGGCGCACAGTACGGCGGTTCTACCACGGCCATTTTGGTTAATCTGCCGGGCGAATCGGCTTCGGTGGTCACGGTGATTGACGGCTATCAGATGGCGCGCAAGGGCCGTGCTGGCCCGGCGCTGGCTGCTGCAGGCTTGGGTTCGTTTTTTGCTGGTTCGGTGGGTACGCTGATTCTGGCTGCTTTTGCTCCGGCACTGACTGAGGTGGCCTTCAAGTTTGGCCCAGCAGAATACTTTGCCCTGATGATCTTGGGTCTGATTGGTGCTGTGGTGCTGGCCTCTGGCTCGCTGCTCAAGGCGGTGGCGATGATTGTGCTAGGCCTGCTGCTGGGGTTGGTGGGTACCGACGTGAATTCGGGGGTGGCTCGGTTCTCGTTTGATATTCCAGAGCTGACTGACGGCATTGGCTTTGTCGCCATTGCGATGGGCGTGTTTGGCTACGGTGAAATTATTGCTAACCTGGCGCAGCCCGACAGTGAGCGCGAGGTGTTTACCGCCAAGGTGCAGGGCCTGTTGCCGACCAAAGAAGACTTCAAGCGCATGACCCCTGCGGTGCTGCGTGGTACGGCCTTGGGGTCGGCGCTAGGTATTCTGCCCGGTGGCGGTGCCCTGTTAGCCTCTTTTGCTGCCTATACGCTAGAGAAGAAAACTAAACTGCATCCAGGTGAAGTTCCCTTTGGTCAAGGCAATATCCGTGGTGTGGCTGCGCCTGAGGCCGCTAACAATGCCGGAGCCCAAGCCTCCTTCATTCCGCTGCTAACGCTGGGTATTCCCCCTAATGCCGTGATGGCACTGATGGTGGGGGCCATGACCATCCACAACATCCAACCCGGTCCACAGGTCATGACCAGCAACCCTGAGTTGTTTTGGGGTCTGATTGCCTCGATGTGGATTGGCAATGCCATGCTGCTGATTTTGAACCTGCCCTTGATTGGCATGTGGATCAAGCTGCTGACTGTGCCTTACCGCTGGCTGTTTCCGTCCATCGTGCTGTTTTGTGCCATTGGGGTCTACTCCACCAACAACAACACCTTTGACATCTGGATGGTGGGTGCCTTTGGCCTGATTGGTTACCTGTTCCACAAATTGGGTTCAGAGCCAGCACCGCTGCTGCTGGGCTTTATTCTGGGTCCGATGATGGAAGAAAACCTGCGCCGTACCTTGCTGTTGTCGCGTGGCGACTGGGGCGTGTTTGTTACCCGACCCTTGTCGGCTGGCCTGTTGGCGGCTGCCCTGTTGTTGCTGGTTATTGTGCTGCTGCCTGCTGTGAAAAACAAACGCGAAGAGGCCTTTGTCGAAGATTGAGCGGTAACTGCCGCCACCTGGCACCTCGATAGCGATGCCCCCCGGTGCTTTTAAGGCACCGGGGGGCATTTTTTAGTTGGGCTTGCGTAGCGTCTGCAACATGGGCAGAGACGGGCGCACCACTGGGTCAATGGTGGCGGTAGGCACTTGGTAAGCGCGCTCATCAAACAGGTCAATGCCGCAAGACAAATTCTCAATCCAGTCCAGAAACTCGCTAATCACCTTGGCACCGAGTAGCGGTGCACCATGTTGCGGCACGATCATCGCAATATCGAGTCGGCGCACCATGCTCACCCACAGGCGCAAAATTTTGTTGGACACCATGTAGCGCCGATGAAAGCCCTCCATCAGCGGCAGATGGCTCTTGAAGTCAGTCACAGGGCGGGCCGCTTGCGCGCCGGTGGTCATAGACACCCCCAAGTCCCCACTGAACAAAATACGACTTACCGGGTCGTAAAACTGAAAATTGCCTTCCGAGTGCATAAAGTGTGCCGGAATCAGCCAGATTTCATGGCGACCTAGCGGCAAACGGCCACCAGCATCGGCTACGCTAATCACGCGGTTTTCCGTCTTACCCGCCTTGGTAAAGTGGGGCACAAAGCGCTCCCAGACACGCGATATCACCAGCAGGGCCTTGGTGCTAGAGAGCCAGCGGTCTAGCGCCGCAATGATGTCTGGATCAGCATGGGAGGCCAACACATACGAGAGCTTTTGCGGCGGAAAATGCTTGAGCATCCCCATATACACCTCGTTGTAGGCCAAATTGCCACCAGGGTCAATCACAGCGCCAGTGTCGTCATCCACAATCAGAAACTGATTGGCCTGCACCGCCTGCCCGTCTTCGTCTACCAAATCGGTAAACATATAACAGGCATGGTTTCTGTCTCGGTAAAGTTCTATGGGCATATCAGGAGCAGCGCAAGACGAGCGCATCGGGTGAAGTCGGATGCTTGAGGAGACTATACCCAGCGGCCAGTCGCCTCCTCAAGCGGCTGTCAGAGGGCTAGCAAACGCTCGTTGCGGAAGCTGTCGGCCGCTGTTTCGCGTGGGCGGATCACGGTGCTGGTCGAGCCACTGACCAGCACCTCTGCGGCACGGCCACGGGTGTTGTAGTTGCTGGACATTGACATGCAATACGCACCTGCCGAGAGCACGGCCAGACGGTCGCCGGGGCACACGGCCAAGCTGCGCTCGCGGCCCAGCCAGTCGCCGCTCTCGCATACCGGCCCCACCACGTCATAAACTTGTGCAGGCACCTCACTGTGCTGCTGCAAAGGCACAATGCCATGAAAGGCTTGGTACATGGCCGGGCGCGGCAAATCGTTCATCGCGGCATCGACGATGCAGAAGTTTTTTTCTTCGCCGGGCTTGAGGTAGAGCACCTCAGTCACGCACAGGCCCGCATTGCCCACCAAAGAGCGGCCCGGCTCAATCAAAAACTGCCGATCACCAAAACCACGCGCATCCATTTTGGCCAGCAATTGCGCCCACAGGTCATCGGCGGCAGGGGGGGTATCGCCGTTGTAGTTGATGCCCAAGCCGCCGCCAAAATCGATATGGTGGATGGGGATGCCTGCGGCCTCAATGGCTTCGATCAAATCGAGCACCCGGTCAGCGGCATCCAAGTACGGCGTCGCTTCGGTGATTTGGGAGCCGATATGGCAGTCAATGCCTACGACGCGGATACCGGCCAAGCTGGCAGCGCGTTGGTAGGTGGCCAAGGTGCGCTCGTGGGCGACACCAAACTTGTTGCCCTTGAGGCCGGTAGAAATATAGGGGTGCGTCTTGGGATCGACGTTGGGGTTGACGCGGATGCTCACCGGGGCTTGCAAGCCCATCGACACCGCCACCTCGCTCAGAACCTCTAGCTCGGCCTCGCTCTCAACGTTAAAGCACAAAATACCTGCTTGCAGGGCTTGGCGCATCTCGGCACGGGTTTTACCAACGCCAGAAAAAATCACCTTGCCCGCATCACCGCCAGCGGCCAACACGCGCTCCAACTCGCCGCCCGAGACAATGTCAAAGCCGCAGCCTTGGCGCGCAAAAAACTGCACGATAGCCAGCGAGGGGTTGGCCTTCATGGCATAGCAAATTTGCACTTTGCGCCCAGCAAAGCCACGCTGGTAAGCCGCCAGAGCTTCTTGCATGGCCGCACTAGAGTACACAAACAGCGGCGTGCCGTGCATTTGTGCCAGTTGGGCCACAGGCAAGTCTTCAATGAACAGATCAGCGCCCCGATAGGCGATGTGGGGATGGCCGGGCAATACAGTAGAGGTCATGGAGCAATAGAAGTGGCAGGAAGGGCTGGGGAGGCGGGAGCAGATGCCGCTGGTGGCAGATACAAAGGGCCGCGCTGACCACAGGCCGACAATACCGCTGCCACGCTAGCAACAAGGACAAAGCGCCTGACTAGAATTTGAAACGCTTTTAACATGGTGAAATTGTATGACCGACCTTGAATTCTTGGCTCAAGCTGAAAAATTGTTACTGGCCGTGGAGCAGGCTTGTGACCGCATCAACGACAACACCGATGCCGACATCGACAGCCAGCGCAGCGGCGGCATGGTCACGCTCACCTTTCCTAACCGCAGCCAGATCGTCATTAACCAGCAAAAGCCGCTGCATGAAATCTGGCTGGCTACGCGCTCTGGAGGTTACCACTACCGTTTTGACGGCCACCAGTGGCAATGCACCAAAGGCAGCGGCGAATTTTTTGCCCGCTTAGACGCAGATGCCAGCACCCAAGCGGGGCTGGCCTTGCGTTTTGGCTCTTAATTGCGGAACAAATCCATGATGCGGTTGCGCTCTTCAGCCGCCGGAGGTTGTGGTGCCGCATCGGTGCTGCTACGGGTGCTGCTGGTTGTAGGGCGCGCTTCGCCGCCCAAGTTAGATACACCACCGCCACGCGCATACTCGGTGTAATACCATTCGCCGCCGCTTTGCACCACGCCGGGGGGCACAGTGGGCTCCATCACGGGCACATCTTTGAGCGCATGGGCCATGAAAGAAATCCACACTGGCAAGCTCAAGCCGCCGCCGGTTTCACGGCTACCCAAGTTGCGTGGCGTATCGTAGCCAATCCACGTCACGGCAGCCAGTGTGGGCTGAAAGCCCGCAAACCAAGCATCCATGGCGTCATTGGTGGTGCCGGTCTTGCCATACAAGTCGGGGCGCTTGAGCGTGGCTTGGGCGCGTGCCGCTGTGCCGGAACGGGCTACTTCTTGCAACAGGCTATTCATGATGAAGGCATTGCGGGCCTCAATGGCACGCTCTTGCTTGTCCAGCACTGGGGGCTGGGTTTCTGAAATGACCTTGCCTTTGTGATCCGTGACCTTGGCAATCAGCCAAGGATTGACCCGGTAGCCACCATTGGCAAACACCGCATAGCCCACCGCCAACTGCATCGGCGTGACCGAGCCTGCACCCAAAGCCATCGTCAGGTAGGGCAGGTGCTTTTCGGCATCAAAGCCAAAGCGCGTGACCCACTGCTGCGCATTTTTGGTACCCACGGCCTGCAAAATACGGATGGAGATCATGTTTTTTGATTTAGCCAAGCCGGTACGCATGGTCATGGGGCCGTCGTATTTGCCGTCGTAATTCTTCGGCTCCCAAGGTTGGCCGCCGGTCACACCAGCATCAAAAAACAGCGGGCTGTCACTAATGACTGTAGCCGGGGTAAAGCCTTTTTCCAGCGAGGCCGAATAGATAAACGGCTTGAAACTAGAGCCGGGCTGACGCCAAGCTTGGGTCACATGATTGAACTTGTTTTTGTCAAAATCAAAGCCCCCCACCAGCGCTCGGATGGCCCCCGTGCGTGGCTCCAAGGCGACAAATGCTCCCTCAACCTCAGGCAGTTGTGTCGCCTCCCAGGTTTTCTTGGCAGTTTTGGTCACCCGAATGATGGCACCCCGGCGCAGTTTGGTGTTGGGAGGGGCCTTGTCGCTCAAGCCCGACTGCACGGGGCGCAAGCCCTCACCAGTAATTTCCAAGACATCACCATTGCCACGCACCGCCACTACTTTGCGTGCGCTGGCCTCTAGCACAATGGCTGAGAGGACATCCCCATTGTCGGGGTGATCGGCCAGTGCATCGTCAATCGCTTCGTCCAGCGCTTGTGGATTGCTGGGCAGGGTGACAAACTTTTCTGGCCCCCGATAAGGCTGGCGGCGTTCGTAGTCCATGATGCCTTGGCGCAGGGCTCGGTAGGCTACTTCTTGATCCCCAGCGTTAAGGGTGGTGTACACGTTCAGCCCGCGCGTGTAGGCCTCATTACCGTACTGGGCAAAGATTAGCTGGCGCGCCATCTCGGCCACATATTCTGCATGGGTGCGGGTCTGGTCAGTGCCACTGCGGATGTGCAGTTTTTCTTCACGCGCCTGCATGGCCTGCTCTGCGGTGATAAAGCTGTTCTCTTCCATGCGGTCAATGATGTGCAACTGGCGCACTTTGGCCCGCTTAGGGTTGCTGATCGGGTTGTAGGCTGATGGCGCTTTGGGTAGGCCCGCCAGCATGGCCGCCTCTGCCACCGATATTTGCTTGAGCGGCTTGCCAAAATAGATTTCTGCGGCTGCCGCAAAGCCGTAGGCCCGGTTGCCCAGAAAAATCTGGTTCATGTAGATTTCCAGAATCTGGTCTTTACTGAGCAAATGTTCGAGTTTGAACGTCAGTAAAATTTCGTAAATTTTCCGAGTGAAGGTTTTTTCGGAAGACAAATACACATTGCGCGCTACCTGCATAGTGATGGTAGATGCGCCTTGGCTTTTTACGCGCCCAAGGTTGGCCAGTCCAGCGCGCAAAATCCCCTTGAAATCGACCCCGTTGTGCTCAAAAAAGCGGGTGTCTTCAATCGCCAGCACCGCATCTTTCATCACCTGCGGAATGTCCTGAATCGGCGTCAGGTTGCGACGCTCTTCGCCAAACTCGCCCAGCAAGGCTCCCTCGGCAGAATAAACCCGCAGTGGCAACTTGGGCCGGTAGTCGGCCAAGTCAGAGATATCTGGCAGATTGGGATAGGCCATGGCCAGCGCTACACCCGCTACCAGCACAGCAGCCAAAACTCCAGCCACCAACAGCCCCAAGCTCCAAAAAAGCAGACGCAATAGCCAATGGGGCTTGCGCGGTGGCGCTGGCGGCGGCGCTGCGGGTACCTGCTCAGGTTCGGCTTCAGGTGAAAGGGGAGTGTGCTCAGGGGAAAAGTCGGGGGGCGGCATAACGCTCCGGATGGGTAATAGTGCACATTATAAAAATGGGACCATGCCCATGAAAAACCGACGCTCATTGCGGCTGTGTTTTACGGCCCTAGAGCGGCTGCTACAGTAGCACTGCTGGGGCCGATGCGTCTGCTTTTGGCAACGAACACCCAGTACCGTGGTCGTAAAAGCTTTTGCTGCAGGACTATCTTACTGATAGCATCCATGGACAATTGCGCATATATTGCCTATATTTTCAGCACAAAGGGGAGCCATCTTGATTTCTGTGGGAGCTTTGCTCAGTCAACAGCCCGCCCCGCTGGTCGGCATTGACATCAGTTCCTCCAGTGCCAAGCTGGTAGAGCTTGCACACAACAAGGCTGGCGGGCTGGTGTTGGAGCGCTGCGCCATTGAACCGCTAGAGCGGGGCTGGATTACCGACGGCAACATCGAAAAATTTGATGAAGTGGCCGATGCCCTGCGTCGTTTAGTCAAAAAGAGTGGCACTCGCACCAAAAACGTGGCACTGGCCCTGCCCCCGTCGGCAGTTATCACCAAAAAGATCACGTTGCCTGCCGGTATGACCGACCAAGAGTTAGAGGTGCAGGTAGAGTCCGAAGCCAATCAGTACATCCCCTTCTCGCTTGACGAAGTGAGTTTGGATTTTTGTGTCGTTGGCCCGAACAAAAGTTCCCCCGGCGATGTGGATGTGCTCATTGCCGCATCACGCCGCGAAAAGGTACAAGACCGCCAAGGTTTGGCCGAAGCTGCCGGGCTCAAAGCCGTGATTGTTGACATAGAGTCTTATGCTGCCCGTTTGGCTGCCAGTCGCCTGATTGAGGCATTGCCCAACAAGGGTGTTGATGCTGTCGTGGCCTTGTTTGAGGTCGGTGCCCTGACCACCAGTATGCAGGTCATTCGCAACGAAGAGGTGTTGTACGACCGCGATCAAGCTTTTGGGGGCGCGCAACTCACTCAGCTCATCGTGCGCCAGTATGGCTTCTCGCCCGAAGAGGCTGAAAGCAAAAAGCGCAACGGCGATTTGCCCGACGATTACGCCTCTGCCGTGCTCAAACCTTTTGTTGAAACACTGGCCCAAGAGATTGGCCGGGCGCTACAGTTCTTTTTTACCAGTACCCCGCACAATCGCGTCGATCACATCCTGTTGGCCGGTGGCTCGGCCCCTCTACCTGGCCTGACCGAAGCCGTCACCCAACACGCCGGGGCCGTGTGTAGCGTGGTCAACCCGTTTGAAGGCATGGAAATCGGCAGTGGTGTTCGCATGAAAAAAATGGCGCGTGAGGCACCGTCCTATCTCACCTCTTGTGGATTGGCGATGCGGAGGTTCTTGCAGTGATTTTGATCAATTTGCTTCCCCATCGGGAGGCTGCCCGCAAGCGTCGGCGTGAAATGTTCCAAGCCACGATGTTTGCGTCGTTCTTGGTCGGCCTGTTGATTGCTGCTGGCGTCTATTGGTGGTTCCAGATGCAAATCAGTGAACAACAGGCCAAAAATACCTTTCTGCAAGGCGAAATCAAGGTATTAGAAAACCAGATCAAAGAAATTGCCACCATCGAAGAAGAAATTGCGTCCTTGGCGGCTCGGCAAAAAGCTGTAGAAGATTTGCAGGCCGACCGCAATCTGCCTGTGCATCTGCTCAGTGAGCTGGTCAAGCAACTGCCCGATGGTGTCTATATTACTAGCCTCAAGCAACAAGACCGCACCGTTACTATGCAGGGTATGGCGCAGTCCAATGAGCGCATCTCGGAGATGTTGCGCAACCTCAGCAACAACACCCCTTGGCTGACCAAGCCCGATTTGGTAGAAATTGTGGCAGGCAATGTGGCCATGAGTGCCCGTGACCAGCGCCGTGTGGCTGCTTTTAAGATGAACTTTCAGTTGATGCGTGCCAGTGAAGTCGAGAAAGCGGCCGCAAGCCAAGGCGTAGATGCCGCCAAGGCCGGAAAGTAGAACATGCCCAAAAAGCAGATTCCTAAAATCGACTTTGTTGCGTTGCAACAAAAGGTACAGCGCCAGTTTACCAATCTCGATACTAAAGACCCGTCGCTGTGGCCGGTGCTGCCGCGCATCTTGCTGTGTATCTTGATTGCTGTGGGTGTGGCGGCCGCCTTGTGGTTGACCGTACTGGTGGACTATGAAACCGAGTTGCAAACGGCCCGCAACCAAGAAGAAACCCTGCGCCAAGATTACCAAAAAAAGCTGCTCAAGGCTGTGAGCTTAGATGCCCTAAAGAAGCAACGCGAGCAAATTCAACAATACGTGATTCAGTTAGAAAAGCAATTGCCCAGCAAGGCTGAGATGGCCGCGCTGCTGTCTGACATCAACCAAGCAGGTCTAGGTCGCAGTTTGCAGTTTGAGCTGTTTCGCCCCGGCCAAGTGGTGGCACGCGACTACTATGCCGAACTGCCCATTGCCGTGCGCGTTACGGGTAAATACCACGATATGGGTGCCTTTGCTGCTGATGTGGCCCACCTTTCGCGTATCGTCACTATGGATAGTATTGCCATTGCCCCCAATGCCAAAGATGGTGCCAACCTGAGCATGGATGCTACAGCCCGCACCTACCGCTACCTCGATCCTGAAGAAGTGCAGGCACAGCGCAAGGCCACCGAAGGGAAGAAGAAATGAAGCGCGTGCTGATGTTGGTCTGCTGTGCCTTGCCGCTGCTTGGTTGTGAATCGTCAGGGGAACAAGAGCTGCGTGACTGGATGGCCCAAGAGCGCGCCCAAACCAAACCCAAAGTCATCCCCCTGTCCGAGCCTAAGCAGTTCCAGCCCATGCCCTACACTGCTGAGGCTAGCATTGAGCCATTTGATAAGCTCAAACTGGTGCAGGCCCTGCGGCGCGATTCGGCGCAAGTTACAGCTAATGCTGGGTTGATTGCCCCTGAACTGGCACGGCGCAAAGAGCCGCTAGAAGCTTTTCCGTTAGACACTATGGCCATGGTGGGCAGCCTCAACAAGGTGGGAAAACCCACTGCGTTGCTGCGGGTGGACAACCTCTTGTACCAAGTGCAGGTGGGCCAATACTTAGGGCAAAACTACGGACGTATTACCGCTATCACTGAAACGGCCATTCAACTGCGAGAAATTGTCCAGGATGCTACTGGAGACTGGGTAGAGCGCGCTGCATCGCTGGAATTGCAAGAGGGAGCAAAAAAATGAAACAGAAGAATCTGGCCATGATAGGGACATTCCGCCGCACCATGGCTGTTGCTGTTGCAGCCTTGGTTTCGACCGTAGCTTTGGCACAAGGAGTTATTCAGGGAGTCACCGGTTCTATCCAAGGGGGCACCGAGGTACTGCGCATTGACCTAACCGAACCGCTATCTGCCTTACCTCATGGTTTTGCCACACAGTCGCCAGCACGCATTGCCTTAGATTTTCCAGAAACCATGAATGGCTTGGGCAACAATCTGATCAACATCAACCAAGGTAACCTCAAATCGGTTAATGTGGTGCAGGCGCAAGGGCGTTCACGGGTGGTGCTCAATCTTAAGCAAGCCACTGCCTACCGCACAGAGTTGCAAGGCAAATCGTTGTTGCTTATTCTGGAGCCTGCCGCTAATGCCGCTAGTGTGGCCCCGGCGATACAAAAAACCACCTTTGCTGAGGATCAAAATACTAGCACTCTGCCGATCAAAGATGTAGATTTTCGACGCGGCCCCGATGGTGCAGGGCGGATTATTGTTAGTTTGCCCAATAACCAAGTGGGCGTTGATTTGCGTCAGCAAGGTAAGGGCCTGAGTATCGATTTTTTGCACTCATCCTTGCCCGAAGGTTTGCGTCGCCGCTTGGATGTGGCTGACTTTGCTACACCGGTACAACTGATAAATGCTACCCAGCAAGGTGACCGCGTACGTATAACCATTGAGTCCAATGGTGAGTGGGAGCACAGTGCTTACCAAAGTGACAACCAATTTGTCGTAGAGGTGCGGCAGAAAAAGATTGATTTGAGTAAGCTCTCACCAGGGCCGGGCTACAGCAACGAGAAACTGTCACTCAATTTCCAGAATATCGACCTGCGCGCCCTGCTAGGGGTATTTGCCGATTTTACTAATATCAACATTGTTACCTCCGATACGGTCAATGGTTCCATGACTCTACGGCTCAAGGATGTGCCTTGGGATCAAGCCTTGCAAATCATTATGGAGGCCAAGGGCTTGGGTCAGCGTAAAAATGGCAATGTGCTGTGGATTGCTCCCAAAGATGAAATTGATGACCGCACGAAAAAAGATTACGAGGCCGCTCTCGCAATTCAAAAACTAGAGCCGCTGCGCACCCAAGCCTTTCAGCTCAACTATGCTAAAGCCGATGCTATCGTTGAGCAGTTGACCAAAGCGGGCACTGGAGGTGGTGCTGGTGGCAATTCCACGCGATTTTTGTCTGAGCGCGGCAGTGCAATTTCTGAGCCACGCACTAACCAAATTTTTGTCTCGGACACCTCAGGTAAGTTAGAAGAAGTACGCAAACTGATTGCCAGCTTGGATGTGGCGGTGCGCCAAGTGTTGATTGAGGCCCGTATTGTGGAGGCTCGTGATAGCTTTGGTCGCTCACTGGGTGTGAAGTTAGGTGGCTCAGATATGCGTGCTACCCGGGGTGGTTTGGGCGGTTACAGTATTGGCGGTGATAATCGGATTGTTTTTGGATCTTCTTATGCTAATCTTAGCGGCAGCAATGGTTCTGCCAGTGGGGTTACCAACACACCATTTATCAACTTGCCAGCAAGTCTGTCGAATGTGAGTTCAGTAGCGAGTTTTGCCTTATCTATTTTTAATCCTGCTGCCAATCGGTTTTTGGATTTGGAGATATCTGCCATGGAGGCAGACAATCAAGGTAAAGTGATCTCTAGTCCGCGCTTAATTACTGCAGATCAGGTGAAGGCATGGATTGAGCAAGGTACTGAATACCCCTACTCGGTCACGGCTCCTAATGGAGCTACCACTATTGCCTTCAAAAAGGCAGTGCTCAAACTAGAAGTTACACCCCAAATAACCCCCGAAGGCAACATTATCCTGGATCTGGATGTCAATAAAGATACCCGTGGTGAAACCACCGTTCAAGGCGTAGCCATCGATACCAAACATATTAAAACTCAAGTATTAATTGAAAATGGCGGCACAATTGTGATTGGCGGCATCTTTGAAATGGAAGAGGCTAACCAAGAAAACAAAGTTCCGTTCTTGGGTGATGTGCCTGTGGTCGGAAATTTGTTTAAAAACAAAACAAAAACATCGGAAAAGCGGGAAATGCTGGTTTTTATTACACCAAAAATTATCACTGAGCGTCCGGCGCAGCGTTAAAAATTTATCATTGATAGGATAAAAAATGCAATATATATTCAGAATTTTGATGCTGATGCTGGTTGCAGCATTAGCTGCTTGTGGCGGCGGGGGCGAAGCCACTGGCGTCAATCCTAACCAAGCTAGGTTGGTGACCACCGCGGGAACCGCATTGACTCTCCCAGTTGGTGTGGCTCGCGACTATCAAATTAGCGGAGGTATGCCTCCCTACCGTGTTAGCAATGGTAATCAGGCGATTGCTATAGGTCAAGTCAATGGCAATACGCTGACCATCGGTGCAGTAGTTGCTGGCAGCACCAATATCAGTGTTTTGGATTACAGTGGTGCTTCTGTAACAGTGGGTGTCCAAGTAGGCTCTAGCGTTCCTTTGTATACCACTGCCCCCGGAAGTTTGACTATCGGTGTCGGTGCCAACGCAGCCCGAATATTCACGATTGGTGGTGGGAGGGCTCCTTACGTCATTGAAGGTAGCGATAACAACGTGGCTTTGGTTCAAATGCTTGACATTACCCAGTGGAAAGTCACTGGTGTGGCCATTGGCGCTACCACCGTCAAAATTCGTGATGCGGATGGTCAAGAACTTTCTGTGAGCTTGACTGTGGGTTCACCCGAGTTGCGAATTTCTCCTACCGATTTGGTTATGCCTGTGGGCATGGAGGCTATTGCCAAAATATCTGGTGGTCAACCCCCTTATCGGGTTGCTGGTGGTATTCCAGCCGCTATTACTGCCACTATTCAAGGAGATGAACTGCATATCCAAGGATCGCTGGCTTCTGAGCTAGATATTTCAGTGATAGATGCTGCGGGAAAAACTGTCAAGGTGAAAGTAACGATCAACACCGTAACCACATCGATTCGCCTGTCACCTAGCATAGTAACAGTGTCAGAAAATGACAATCAGCCAATTCAGTTCACCATCTTTGGTGCTAAAGGTGCCACTTGTGTGTTCACCTCTGACCCAACTTTCTTGCAGCCCACATCGTCAGGCTGCATGAATCGCAGCACCATCACTCTAGATACTGGTACCCGTGGTAGCCGTTGTGTCAATGGTAATACACCTGTCACGTTAACAGTCGTGGATGCAGAACGCTCTACTGCTACCGCCACTGTAACTATTCAAGATAACGGCAGTTGCAGCAATTTCTCTGTGTTGCCATCAAGTACTGAACTGCGTATTGGTGAAACCAAGCAACTGACTCTGAGCGGTGGTTCAGGCAATTATGTTGTGGCTTCTGACAACGCCCGTGTTGCCACGGCTATTGCGTCTGGTGGTGTGGTTATCGTCACCGGTGGTACGACTGCGGGTAATGCAGTTATTACGATTCGTGATCAATCAGACATCTCTAAGGTATTGAGCTTACCTGTAAAAGTGCTGGCAGATGCTGTTGCTAATATCACTACGTCGCCCCAGACTTTGAACCTCAACTCTGGTGCAGCAGCTGATGTGCTGATCAGTGGTGGTTCTGGTAATTTTGATCTGGCTGTGAGTAATAACCAGATGGTCACAGCTGTCTTGAGTGGCCGAACTTTACGTGTTACTGGTGGTACCACCTTGGGTACGGCTACTGTGACGATTCGCGATCAGGCTGATCCAACCCGCACTACCAACTTGACCGTTACCGTAACGGCTAGTGGTGTATCTGTGTTAAGTGCATCGCCAGCAGCATTGACGGTTCCATCGGGTGCAGCAGCTGATGTGTTCATCAGTGGTGGCTCTGGAGATTTTGAGCTAGCTGTCAGCAATACCCAAGTAGCCACTGCTGTTCTGACGGGTCGGACTTTGCGTGTCACAGGGGGTAATACCGTAGGTACAGCAACAGTGACTGTGCGGGATAAGATCGATGCAACTCGTGTTGTTGCGATTAATATCACTGTGTCAACTGGAACTGTTGGGGTCTTGGATGCATCACCAAGTAGCCTGTCAATTCAGACTGGCGCTTCGTCCGATGTATTGCTCAGTGGTGGCTCTGGCCGGTTTGACTTTGCCACCAATAATTCGGCAGTGGCAACCGCTGCCCTCACAGGCAACAAGTTGACTATCACTGCAGGCGCCACCGCTGGCGCTACGACCATTACGGTGCGTGACCAAGCTGATGCAAGTCGCACAGTTAGCATTAACGTCACAGTCACTGCAGCAACAGCCCCTGTGAGTCCAATGACGGCATCACCAGCCTCTGCGACTGGATCAGTGCAAGAAACTTTGCTCTTTGTGTTGCAAAATGGTACAGCTCCTTATACAGTGGTGGTTTCTAACCCCAGTATTGCCACAGCTACAGTGAACGCTAATACGGTGGCAGCTGCATTGCGCGGTGCCGGGCAGGCCACTTTGGTAGTGACGGATGCACGTGGTCAAACGTTGAATATTGTTGTTACCGCCAATCAGGCACAATCGGCTTCACTGCGTTTTGCTCCCAGTGCATTTGAGGTGGGCGAGGACTCTTTAGCCCCTATCACCTTAACAGTATTTGGTGGCACAGGGCCTTATCGGGCTTTGACCAGTGATTTGACGCTCTCTAGCGTATCAGTAAATGCTGACACCTTTACTGTGGGTTTGGGAACGCGAGGTAATCGCTGTATTAACCCCGTTGACAATAGCGATCCTCCAAAATATATTCCTCGCGGCTCTTTTGATGTTATCCTGACGGTCGTAGATTCTGGCGGCGCGTTTGCTACCAGTACCATGACCATCCGTGATAACGGTTCGGGTATGCCTGGAACCTGCCCACAAGGCTTAGATTTGTCTACTACTGCTGGTGCAGCCACTTCCATTTTGGTGGGTAGTTCACGCACTTTCTCCATCCGGGGGGGGGCGTTGCCTTACACGGTAACATCGTCCAATACGGCGGTTGCCACAGCAGTATTGTCTAGTCAGGCTGGCTTGAGCATCACAGGTTTAGTGGCTGGTAATGCCACAGTGACAGTGCGTGATGCAGCAGGTGCCACCAACACCATTACAGTCACGGTTACCCCGTGATGCTTGGAGCCTTGGAATGTTCCTAGCTCTGGCTTCAGGCTTGTCATGCGGATCACTTTGATCGGCTTGCCCGGCTCCGGCAAATCCACCGTTGGGCGACAACTCGCCCGGCGGTTGGGGGTGGTATTCATCGACTCCGATCAGGTGATTGAGCAGCGTATTGGCTGCTCGATTCGGGCTTTCTTTGACCGCGAGGGCGAGGCAAGTTTCCGTGACTTAGAGGAGTCGGTGCTCAATGAGCTGTCTGCCGCACCTGAGGCAGCAGTGCTCTCTACCGGTGGTGGTGCTGTCTTGCGCCCTGCCAACCGGCAACATCTGCACCAGCGGGGTACGGTGATCTATTTGCGCTCATCGCCTGAAGAGATCTTCCGCCGTATCCGCTACGACAAAACCCGGCCTTTGTTGCAAGTGGCTAACCCGCTGGAACAATTGCGTAGCCTCTATGTGCAGCGTGACCCGCTGTACCGTGAGACGGCGCATTACGTTGTCGAAACAGGTCGGCCTTCTGTTACCACGCTGGTGAACATGATTACCATGCAGCTAGAGTTGGCGGGCCACCAGGTGCCCGATGCTCCTTGTCTGCTTGAAGAAGCCCCTCACGTTTCCACGGCAGACTGAGGCCCAAGGCCAATATGGCAGGGGTGGTGGGGTGCCATTGAGGCCACTCTGGCCTACACTTGCAGACCATGCAAGAAGCCGTCAACCCCACTCCCTCCTTTTCTTCTTCCCATGCCAGCGCTGCGGTGCAGCAGGTGTCTATTGCACTGGACGAGCGCAGCTACGCCATTGCCATCGGTACCGGTCTGCTCGACGAACCGGCTTTTTATGCCGATCTCCCTGCTGCTGCCAGTGCCCTGATTGTGAGCAACACCACCGTGGCACCGCTGTATGCACAGCGCTTGCACGCCGTATTGCAGCAGCGTTATGCCAACGTCTACTTGGTCACTTTGCCCGATGGCGAAGAATACAAAACGTGGGAAACACTCAACCTGATTTTTGATGCCCTGCTCGGCCACGGTTGTGACCGCAAAACGGTGCTATTTGCCTTGGGCGGCGGCGTGGTGGGTGACATGACCGGCTTTGCTGCGGCCAGCTATATGCGCGGCGTGCCGTTTGTGCAGGTGCCTACGACGCTGCTGGCCCAAGTCGATTCTTCGGTGGGCGGTAAAACGGCTATCAACCACCCGCTGGGCAAAAACATGATTGGTGCCTTTTACCAGCCCCGCTTGGTGCTGTGTGATTTGGCTACGCTCAATACCCTGCCTGTGCGTGAATTGAGCGCCGGTCTGGCGGAAGTTATCAAATACGGCCCGATTGCCGATATGGCTTTTATGGACTGGCTAGAAACCCATATCGACGCCCTGTTAGCCCGTGATGTTGAGGCGCTGGCCTATGCTGTGCGTCGCAGTTGCGAGATCAAGGCTTGGGTGGTGGGCCAAGATGAGCGCGAATCGGGCCTGCGCGCTATTCTTAATTTTGGTCACACCTTTGGTCATGCGATAGAGGCCGGTATGGGCTATGGCGCTTGGCTCCATGGCGAAGCCGTGGGTGCAGGCATGGTGATGGCAGCAGAACTGTCCTGCCGTTTGGGGCTGGTGGATACCGCCTTTGTTGCGCGCCTCACGGCTTTGGTACAACGCGCTGGCCTGCCTGTGCGCGGCCCGGTGCTGGATGCGTCGGACAATGCCGGACGCTATTTGGAGTGGATGCGTGTCGATAAAAAAGCCGAAGGCGGTGAAATCCGCTTTGTGCTGATCGACGGGCCGGGCCAAGCGGTGATGCGTGCTGCGCCCGATATCTTGGTACGTGAAGTGATTGACGCCTGCTGTGCCTAAAGGTGCTGGCGGTGCTGAAGATAAACCCATGTAGAAAATAACTGCCATGAGCTTTTTAAGCCAATTGAAATCGCAAGCCAGCGCGGTGCAAAGCCAACGCGAGCAACACATCCAAGGCGTGGAACAAAACACCCAAGCCACCGAATCGGCCTGCAAAGAAGCATGGCGCTATTTGCAAGAATTGGCACCGCAACTCAATGTGCTGCTGCCCGATGGCCCGGTGCTGTCTTTGGATGGCAAAACTGCTTGGCCTGCCATGCAGTTGGTAGAGTTTCGGGCCGATGCGCGCAAGAAAAAACTGCGTGATCGCGAGGTGTTTGACTATATTGCCATCGGCTGGAAGCTGCAACCCAAGCCCGGCGGCAACCGTAGTGGCACGATTACAGTGAACTTTCCGCCGGACTTGCAACGGGTGGAAGCCAGTTTGCAAGCTGCCAGCGTACCGCACGAACGCCAAGATATACGCCACCCCGAAAAGAACACCTTGCAAGCCTACCGATTTGAGTACCAAACCGAGGCGCGTGGCTATGTCACCATCACCCCTAACCACGACCAAGGGATGGTGGCGTTCCGGCTGGTGACGGTATCAGGGTTCAGTGTTAAAGATGCTCTCTGGCCAGCGGCTAAAGTGACGGTGGGTTTGATGGATGAGTTGGCCAAGCTGCTAGTGCAGCAGCCTAGCCGTTTTCTTTAATAGGGCTGCTTATGTCTGAGTCTGTTGTTTCTTCTGTTGATCTTGTAGCCCGTGATGCCATCGTGGTGCAAGACATGGTGCGCTGGCTAGAGCGTGCCGTTATTGATCTTAATTTGTGCCCCTTTGCTAAGGGTGTGCACGTCAAAGGGCAAATTCATTATGCCGTCAGCCATGCCACCGACGGGCGTGGCTTGTTGCAAGATTTGCAACGCGAGTTGGAAGCGCTGGCCGAAGCCTCGCCTGAGAAGCGCGATACCACGCTGCTGATGGTGCCGGATTGCATGGAAGATTTTTTAGACTTCAATGATTTTCTGGAGTTGGCCGACGAGATGCTTGACGTCTTGGATTTGGGCGGAATTTTGCAAATTGCCAGCTTTCATCCACAGTTTCAGTTTGATGGCACAGTGCTGGATGACATCACCAATGCCACCAATCGCGCACCCTACCCCACCTTGCATTTGATCCGCGAAGAGAGTTTGGATGCAGCGGTAGAAGCCTTTCCAGAGGCCGAAATGATTTATGAGCGCAATATGGAAGTGTTGCGCAAGCTGGGGCCAGAGGGCTGGAAAGCCTTAGATGTGGGCGCACGCTGTCCGATGCAGCACGACCAGCCTAGTAGTGACAAGGACAAAGCATGAGCAAGCCACAGGCCCGCAGCCCACGGCAGGTGGTTGCCCCCAAAGCCAGCGCCGAGGCGGCGGTGTTGCAAGAGTTGCGGCCCGGCCAGTCGGTGGAGTTGCTCAAAGAGCTGCATATCCTGACGCGCGAGGGCAAGCTGAACCAAGATTCGCGGCGCAAACTCAAACAGGTTTACCACCTGTTTCAATTTATTGAGCCGCTGTTGCAAGAGTTTTCGCAGAACGACCATGCGCCCACGCTGGCCGATCATGGCGCGGGCAAGTCGTATCTGGGTTTTATTCTGTACGATTTGTATTTCAAGGCGCTGGGGCGCGGCCATATCTACGGTATTGAGTGGCGGGCCGAGTTGGTAGAAAAGTCCAGTTTGTTGGCCCAGCGGCTGGGCTTTGAGCGCATGTCGTTCCTCAACCTGTCGGTGGCTGATAGCACCGAGGCCGCAGAACTGCCCGAACGTAGTATCGACATAGTCACGGCCTTGCACGCTTGCGATACTGCCACTGATGATGCCATTGCCTTTGGCCTGCAAAAGAAGGCGCGGGCGATGGTGCTAGTGCCTTGTTGTCAGGCCGAGGTGGCCGCTTGCTTGCGCCAAGGCAAGGCGTTGCAACTAACGCGCACGCCACTGGCCGAGTTGTGGCGGCACCCGCTGCACACACGCGAGTTGGGCAGCCAAATCACCAATGTGCTGCGCTGCCTACACCTTGAGGCCAGTGGCTACCAAGTCACTGTGACTGAGCTGGTAGGCTGGGAGCACAGCATGAAAAACGAGCTCATTATTGCCCGCTATACCGGGCAGAAAAAGCGCAGTGCCGCCGAGCGGCTGCGAGCCATTTTGCAAGAGTTCGGATTAGAACAGGGTCTGGGAGCCCGCTTTGGGGTGGAATAATCGGGGTCAGATTCGCATTATTCTGACTCCCTCATGGCCCGCCTCCCCCGCCTGACTCTGCCGGACTACCCGCACCACATCATTCAGCGTGGCAACAACCGCCAGCCGATCTTTATCGACCGGCAAGATTTTGAGCGCATGTTGGCTTTGCTGGCCGATAGCGCCCGGCAATGTGCGGTGGCTCTGCATGCCTATGTGTTGATGGATAACCATTTTCACTTGCTGGCTACGCCCACCACTGCCGAGGCACTACCCAAAATGATGCAGGCGGTGGGCCGCAGTTATGTGCGCTACTTTAATCACCGGCATGGCCGCAGTGGCACCCTGTGGGAGGGCCGCTACCGAGCTACGCTCATTGAGTCGGAACGGTATTTGCTTGCCTGTATGGCGTATATCGATTTGAACCCAGTGCGTGCAGGCATGCTGGCGCAGCCTGCTGATTGGCCTTGGTCTAGTCACAACCATTACACAGGACTGCGCCAAGATAAGCTGGTCACGGCGCATCCTCTGTATTGGCTGCTGGGCAATACCCCGTTTGCCCGTGAGGCGGCCTACAGTGCCTTGGTGCAGGCTGGGTTAGATGCTGATACGCAAGCTGCCCTGAGCGATGCTGCACTGAAGGGCTGGGCCTTGGGCAGCGAGCACTTTGTGGCGCAATTGCAAAAAAAGTCGCCGCGTCGTGTGACCAAAGCTCAGCCAGGCCGACCGCGCCTATCGGTCAGACCGACCTTAGCAGACGGAACAAAGTAACGCCCAAAATCTTATGAAACCATAGAATGACGCTATGGTATTTGATGCGTCCCCAAATAAATAAGAACTGTCGTTTTTTTTTAATAATTAGAATCTGACCCCAATTAAAGTGCTTGCATGGTTTTGCTGCATTGCACTACCCTACACACCCCTGCCAAAATAATGAGGAATGCGCCCAATGACCACGGCTGCCGAAATCCAGCATCTGCAACAACACGGTTTGTACTCATCGGCCCAAGAGCACGACGCCTGCGGCCTCGGCTTTGTGGCCCATATCAAGGGCATCAAGCGGCACGACATCGTGACCCAAGCCCTGAAGATTCTGGAAAACATTGACCACCGGGGTGCCGTGGGTGCCGACCCATTGATGGGCGATGGTGCCGGTATACTGATCCAAATCCCTGACCAGCTCTACCGCGAAGAGATGGCCAAGCAAGGCGTCACGCTGCCCCCCGCTGGCGAATACGGCGTGGGCATGATCTTCCTGCCCAAAGAGCACGCCAGCCGTCTGGCCTGCGAGCAGGAGATGGAGCGCGCCATCAAGGCCGAAGGCCAAGTGTTGCTGGGTTGGCGCGATGTGCCGGTCAACTTGGACATGCCCATGTCCCCCACCGTGCGCGAAAAAGAACCGCTGCTGCGCCAAATCTTTATTGGCCGGGGCAATGACGTCATCGTTCAAGACGCGTTAGAGCGCAAGCTGTTTGTCATCCGGAAAACGGCCAGCGCTGCCATCCAAGCCCTGCAATTGCAACACAGCAAGGAATACTACGTTCCGAGCATGAGCAGCCGCACCGTGGTCTATAAGGGCCTGCTGCTGGCCGACCAAGTGGGCGTGTATTACAAAGATTTGGCCGACGAGCGTTGCGTCTCGGCCATTGGGTTGGTTCACCAGCGCTTTTCTACCAACACCTTCCCTGAGTGGCCGCTGGCCCACCCCTACCGCTATGTGGCCCACAACGGTGAAATCAACACCGTGCGCGGCAACTACAACTGGATGCTGGCCCGCGAAGGCGTGATGGCCTCGCCCGTGCTGGCCGAAGACCTGAAAAAGCTCTATCCCATCAGCTTTGCCGGTCAGTCCGACACCGCCACCTTCGACAACTGCCTCGAACTGCTGACTATGGCGGGCTACCCCATCAGCCAAGCGGTGATGATGATGATTCCCGAACCCTGGGAACAGCATGAGTCTATGGATGAGCGCCGCCGCGCCTTCTATGAATACCACGCTGCCATGATGGAGCCTTGGGACGGCCCAGCCTCCATCGTCTTTACCGATGGCCGCCAAATTGGTGCCACGCTAGACCGCAACGGCCTGCGCCCCTCGCGTTTCTGCATCACCGACGATGATTTGGTCATCTTGGGCTCTGAAGCGGGCGTGCTGCCAGTGCCCGACAGCAAAATCGTGCGCAAGTGGCGCTTGCAACCGGGCAAAATGCTGCTGATCGACTTGGAGCAAGGCCGCCTGATTGAAGACGATGAGCTCAAAGCCAACATCGTCAACACCAAGCCCTACAAGCAGTGGATTGAGAACCTGCGCATCAAGCTCGACGCCTTAGAGGCCTCCGCTGACGTGCAGCCCGCCGCCTCCGAGCTGGCTCTGCTGGATCGCCAGCAAGCCTTTGGCTTTACCCAAGAAGACATCAAGTTCTTGCTGGCCCCCATGGCCCAGAACGGCGAAGAAGCCACCGGCTCGATGGGCAACGATAGCCCGTTGGCGGTGTTGTCGGACAAAAACAAGCCGCTGTACAACTACTTCCGCCAGATGTTCGCGCAAGTGACGAACCCGCCGATCGATCCGATCCGCGAGGCCATCGTCATGTCGCTCAACAGCTTTATTGGCCCCAAGCCCAACCTGCTGGACATCAACCAAGTCAACCCACCGATGCGCCTCGAAGTGAGCCAGCCGGTGCTGGACTTTGCAGGCATGGCCAAGCTGCGCGATATCGAAAAATACACGCACGGTAAGTTCAAGAGCGCCACCATCGACATCACTTACCCGCTGGACTGGGGCAAGCAAGGCGTAGAAGCTAAGTTGGCCTCGTTGTGCGCGCAGGCCGTCGATGAGATCAAGGGCGGTGCCAACATCCTCATCATCAGCGACCGCAAGCTCTCGGCGACGCAAGTGGCTATTCCAGCCCTGCTGGCCCTGTCGGCCATCCACCAACACTTGGTGCGTGCTGGCCTGCGCACCAGCGCTGGCTTGGTGGTAGAAACCGGCACCGCGCGTGAAGTGCATCACTTTGCTGTGCTGGCTGGTTATGGCGCTGAAGCCGTCCATCCCTATCTGGCGATGGAAACGCTGGCCGAGCTGCACCAAGAGTTGGGTGGCGATCTGTCGGCAGACAAGGCCATCTACAACTACGTCAAGGCGATTGGCAAGGGCCTGTCCAAGATCATGTCCAAGATGGGCGTGAGCACCTACATGTCTTACTGCGGCGCGCAACTGTTTGAAGCCGTGGGCGTCAACAGCGAGACCGTAGACAAATACTTCACTGGCACCGCCAGCCGCGTCGAAGGCATTGGCATCTTTGAGATTGCCGAAGAAGCCATTCGCACACACCGCGCCGCCTTTGGTGATGATCCGGTGTTGGCTAACATGCTCGACGCTGGCGGTGAATACGCTTGGCGCGCCCGTGGCGAAGAGCACATGTGGACACCCGATGCGATTGCCAAATTGCAACACTCCACCCGTTCCGGCAACTTCAGCACCTACAAAGAGTACGCACAACTCATCAATGACCAGACCAAGCGCCACATGACGCTGCGCGGCCTGTTCGAGTTCAAGTGCGATCCGGCCAAAGCAATTGCGGTGGAAGAAGTGGAACCGGCCACCGAAATCGTCAAGCGCTTTGCTACCGGCGCGATGTCGCTGGGTTCGATTTCTACCGAAGCCCATGCTACCTTGGCTGTGGCCATGAACCGCATTGGTGCCAAGAGCAACACCGGCGAAGGCGGTGAAGACCCCAAGCGCTACCGCAATGAGCTCAAGGGCATCCCGATCCAGCAAGGCGAAACCTTGGCTTCCATCATCGGTGCCGACAAGGTCGAGTCCGACATCCAACTGCAAGCTGGTGACAGCCTGCGCTCCAAAATCAAGCAAGTGGCTTCGGGGCGTTTTGGCGTCACGGCAGAGTACCTGTCTTCGTCTGACCAAGTGCAGATCAAGATGGCCCAAGGGGCCAAGCCCGGTGAAGGCGGCCAGTTGCCCGGTGGCAAGGTGTCTGACTACATCGGCTTCTTGCGCCACTCGGTACCCGGCGTTGGTTTGATTTCGCCCCCACCGCACCACGACATCTACTCGATTGAGGATTTGGCCCAGCTGATCCACGATCTGAAGAACGTGGCCCCGCACGCCGACATCTCGGTCAAGCTGGTGTCCGAAGTGGGCGTGGGCACGGTGGCTGCGGGTGTAGCCAAGTGCAAGAGCGACCACGTCGTCATTGCCGGCCACGACGGTGGCACTGGTGCCTCGCCTTGGTCGTCCATCAAGCACGCCGGTGGCCCGTGGGAAATCGGTTTGGCTGAAACCCAACAAACCTTGGTGCTCAACCGTCTGCGCAGCCGCATCCGCGTGCAAGCCGACGGCCAAATGAAGACTGGCCGCGACGTGGTGATCGGTGCCCTGCTGGGTGCCGATGAATTTGGCTTTGCCACCGCACCGTTGGTGGTCGAGGGCTGCATCATGATGCGCAAGTGCCACCTCAACACCTGCCCGGTGGGTGTGGCCACGCAAGACCCGGTGCTGCGCAAAAAGTTTACCGGCAAGCCAGAGCATGTCGTCAACTACTTCTTCTTTATTGCCGAAGAAGTGCGCCAGCTCATGGCCCAACTGGGTATCCGCAAGTTTGACGATCTGATTGGCCGCGTCGATTTGCTCGACACCCGCAAGGGCGTGGAACACTGGAAGGCACAGGGCCTCGACTTCTCGCGTCTGTTTGCCGAGCCTACCGTGCCTGCCGACGTGCCCCGTTACCACACCACCAAGCAAGACCACTTGCTGGAGAAGGCCCTCGACGTCAAGCTGATCGAACGCTGCAAGCCCGCTATTGAGCAGGGTGAGCCGGTGCGCATCATGGAAGTGGCGCGCAACGTGAATCGCTCCGTCGGTGCCATGCTCTCTGGTGCTGTGACCAAGGTACACCCTGAAGGTCTGCCCGATGACACCATCCGCATCCACTTTGAAGGCACGGGCGGCCAATCCTTTGGTGCGTTCCTGTGCCAAGGCATCACGCTCAACCTGACCGGCGAAGCCAACGACTACACCGGCAAGGGCCTCTCTGGTGGCCGCTTGGTGGTACGCCCCAGCCACGAGTTCCGTGGCGAAGCGGTGCGCAACACCATCGTCGGTAACACCGTGATGTTTGGTGCCACCACCGGTGAAGCCTTCTTCAGCGGCGTAGCCGGTGAACGCTTTGCGGTGCGCCTGTCGGGTGCCACAGCGGTGGTCGAAGGCGTGGGCGACCACGGCTGCGAATACATGACGGGTGGCACGGCAGTGGTGCTGGGCAAAACAGGCCGCAACTTTGCTGCGGGTATGAGCGGTGGTATCGCTTACGTCTATGACGAAGACGGCCAATTTGCCCAGCGCTGCAACAAAGCCTCGGTCAAGCTAGAAAAAGTGCTGCCCCACGACGAGTTTGTCGCTAGCGTCAGCCCCGGCATCTGGCACAAGGGCCAAAGCGATGACCAACTGCTGCGCAATTTGGTCGAAGCCCACAGCCGCTGGACGGGATCGCAACGCGCCCGCGACCTGCTTGACAACTGGGCCGATGCCCGCGCCAAGTTTGTCAAGGTGTTCCCAACCGAGTACCAACGTGCTCTGGGCGAGATCTATGCCCGTAGCGCCAAGGAAACGCCCGCCGCCAGCGCGCCTGCTGCTCCTGCCGCCGCAGTGGCCGCCAAGTAAGCGCCCTGCCTTTCACGCGAACACAGATTCAAGGACAGATTCATCATGGGAAAGACTACTGGCTTTTTGGAATACGACCGCATCGAAGAGGGCTACCTGCCCGTGCCGGAGCGGCTCAAAAACTACAAGGAGTTTGTCATCGGCTTGGCCCCCGAACAGGCCAAGGTGCAGGGCGCACGCTGCATGGATTGCGGCACCCCGTTCTGCAACAACGGTTGCCCCGTTAACAACATCATTCCAGACTTCAATGATCTGGTGTACCGTGGCGACTGGAAAAACGCCATTGACGTGTTGCACAGCACGAACAACTTTCCGGAGTTCACGGGCCGCATCTGCCCGGCCCCTTGCGAGGCGGCCTGTGTCGTCAATATCAATGATGCCCCTGTTGGCATCAAGAGCATTGAACACGCCATCATCGACAAAGCCTGGGAAAACAACTGGGTGCAACCCCAGCCCGCCGCGCAAAAAACTGGCAAAAAAGTGGCAGTGGTGGGTGCTGGCCCCGCTGGCATGGCGGCAGCGCAGCAACTGGCCCGCGTCGGCCACGACGTGACCTTGTTCGAAAAGAACGACCGCATCGGTGGCCTGCTGCGCTACGGCATTCCTGACTTCAAGCTCGAAAAGTCGCACATCGACCGCCGCGCCAAGCAATTGGAAGCCGAAGGCGTGACCATCCGCACCAGTGTGCTGGTGGCCGACCCCAAAGAAGGCATGGGCAAAGGTTCCAAAGTCACCAACTGGGCCAAAGAAACCATCAGCCCAGCGCAATTGCAGGCCGAGTTTGATGCCGTGTTGCTAACCGGTGGTGCCGAACAATCGCGCGATCTGCCCGTGCCGGGCCGCGACTTGGATGGCATCCACTTTGCGATGGAGTTCTTGCCCCAGCAAAACAAGGTCAATTCCGGGGATAAGCTCAAGGGTCAACTGCGTGCCGATGGCAAGCATGTTATCGTCATTGGCGGTGGCGACACCGGCAGCGACTGCGTTGGCACCAGCAACCGCCACGGCGCGGCTAGCGTGACCCAATTTGAAGTCATGCCCATGCCACCTGAGCAAGAAAACAAGCCGCTGGTTTGGCCTTACTGGCCGCTCAAGCTGCGTACCAGCTCCAGCCACGACGAAGGCTGCGTGCGCGAATTTGCCATTTCCACCAAAGAATTTATCGGTGAGAAGGGCAAGGTCAAGGGCTTGACCACGGTACAAGTCGAGTTCAAAGACGGCAAGCTGGTTGAAATTGCAGGCACTGAAAAGCACTACCAAGCCGACTTGGTGTTGCTGGCGATGGGCTTTGTGAACCCCGTGGCCGCCGTGCTTGATGCCTTTGGCATTGACAAAGACGCCCGTGGCAATGCCCGTGCCAGCACCGAAGACCAGGGCGGCTATGCCACCAGTGTGTCTAAGGTGTTTGCTGCGGGTGACATCCGCCGGGGCCAATCTTTGGTGGTGTGGGCCATCCGCGAAGGCCGCCAAGCGGCACGCGCTGTCGATAGCTTCTTGATGGGCCAATCGAGCCTGCCACGTTAAGCTGGTACACCGACTTGCTGTAGCCGCCCGTGCTTGCCCATGCAAGTGAGGGCGGCTTTTTTGTGCAGTGCGTCAATTTGGTGACAGGCCGCAGTGTGATACTGGGGGCGGTGCCATTGATTTTGTCATTGCTTTGGCATAAAACCGGCACAAGATAGTGCCCAATGGCAGTATCTGAAATCAAAAAAAAAGGAGATATTTTTATGAAAACCGTGTTCAAGCAGATCGCAGTGGGTATGACAGCACTCACTCTGGCTTTTGGTGCAGTAGCTTCTGACAAGGGCACCGCAGAAGAGGCCATGGCGATGGTCAAGAAGGGCGTTGCCCTCATCAAGTCGAGCGGACAAGAAAAAGCATTTGCTGAATTCAACAACCCCAAGGGTGCCTTTGTACAAAAAGACCTGTATGTCATGTGTTACGACATGTTGGGCAATAACAAATGCCACGGTTCTAACGCCAAGCTGATTGGTAAAAACCTGCTAGAAATTAAAGACGCTGATGGTAAGTTCATCGTCAAGAGTTTTGTTGAAACCGCACAGAAAAGCGGCAAGGGTTGGGTAGATTACAAATGGCCCAATGCCATCACTAAAGTGGTTGAACCCAAATCTACTTATGTCGAAAAGATTGACGACGTGTTGATTGGTGTTGGTATTTACAAGTAAATTTTTCTTTCCTCCATGCCACCACTGCACTGCGGTGGCATAGGTCGGCACTATTGCACTATTGCACCTTACCTCAAGCCCGCTGTGGTTTGATAGCGCTCCAGTAGGGGCGTGGATTGAAATATGAAGATCAATGATCTGCGTATCGGCACGCGCCTAAAAGTCGGCTTTGGTATTGTCTTGGCCCTGTTGATTGCCGTGGTGGCACTGGTCAATACCAGTAATGCCCGTAACCAAGAGCAGTTGTTCCAAGGTTTGGAGCTAGCCAGCGCCAAGCTCCAATGGACTACTGCCATGAAGGCGGCGCAGCTTGAAGGGGTGGTGTCCATCCGCAGTATTGGCCTGCACAGCGAAGTAGCGGGGATGAATAAAGAAGAGGCACAGCTTAAAGAGCAGTGGAAGCTGTTTGCCCAAGCCCGCGAGCAACTAATGGCATTAGGGGCTACTGAAGAAGAAAAAACCATCTTCAGCCGCATTACCCAGCTAGAAAAGAGCCTAGAAGCCCCCACTGCCCAAGCTATTGGTCAAGCCTTGGCCTTTGATACCGAGGGGGTGGCTCGCACCATCGCTAATCAGGTGGACCCTATCTACCGGCAAGTGCTGGTGGAGATCAATAAGCTGGTGCAACGGCAACAAACGGCCGAGCAACAAATGCGGGCACAAGCCGAGGCGGCCAGTCACCGTTTAAGCCAATTGCTGTATGCCGCAGCGGTGGTAGCGGTGCTCTTGGGCGGTTTGCTGGCTTGGGGCACTACCCGCAGCATCACCCGCCCTCTGCGCAAAGCCGTGGAGGTGGCGCGCCATGTTGCCAGTGGTGATTTGACGATGGAGATCGTGGTCGAGTCCAGCGATGAGACCGGCGAGCTAATGCAGGCCCTCAAAGACATGAACGCCAGCTTGCTCAATACGGTGCAGCGGGTGCGCATCGGCACCGATACCATTGCCTCGGCATCGAGCCAGATTGCCGCAGGCAACACCGAGCTGTCGGTACGCACCGAGCAGCAGGCGACTTCATTAGAAGAAACGGCATCTTCCATGCAAACGCTGACCAGCACCGTCAAGCAAAATGCCGACAATGCCCACCAAGCCAATCAGTTGGCGCAATCGGCCTCGCAGGTGGCCACCCAAGGTGGCGACGTGGTGGCACAGGTGGTCGATACCATGCGCTCCATCAATACCTCATCCAAAAAGATTGTGGACATCATCAGCGTCATTGATGGAATTGCTTTCCAGACCAACATCTTGGCACTCAATGCGGCGGTAGAGGCGGCCCGTGCCGGTGAGCAGGGCCGGGGTTTTGCCGTGGTGGCCTCTGAGGTGCGCAGCTTGGCTGGGCGCAGTGCTGAAGCGGCCAAAGAGATCAAAACCTTGATTAGCGATTCGGTCGATAAAGTCGAGACTGGCAGCCATCTGGTAGAGCAAGCAGGTCACACGATGGAGCAGATTGTGGCCAGCATCAGCCGCGTCACCGACATCATGGGCGAGATCACCGCTGCCAGTGCCGAGCAAAGCGCAGGTATTGAGCAGGTGCATATGGCTATTGAGCAGATGGAAGTGGCCACACAGCAAAATGCCGCGATGGTAGAAGAGGCCGCCAGCGCTGCCGACGCCCTACACAGCCAAGCCGATACCCTGACCCAGGTGGTGAGCGTGTTTCGCTTGCACGATAGCCGGGGCCATGTGCGCGCTCTGACCTAGGCGCGCCTGCTTGCAGTGTTAGCGGCGCTCAACCCGGTGCAACCGGGCATCGCTGGCCTGAAAGGCGTGCTGCAAGGTGGCTAACAGTTGTTCGGCCTTGCGCTGGTTGTTGCTGGAATAGTTGCACACGTAAACGTCCAGCGTGACATAGGCGGCCTCAGGCCAAGTGTGGATGCACAGGTGTGACTCGGCCAACACCACCACGCCCGTGACGCCGCCTTGTTCACCGAAATGGTGAAACAAGCAGCCCACAGCAGTCAAGCCAGCCTGTGCTACGCTGGCTTGGCAAAAGGCTTGTAGGCAGGTGGCATCGTGCATCAGGCGGCTATCGCCTTGGCAACCATGCAGGTCTGCCATCAGGTGCAGGCCACTGGTGTGGGCTGGAGTGGGCGGAGCAACAGGCGAAACAAGGGGCAAGGCATGGGGCATGCAAAAATCTCTTTCACAGCCTGCGGGCGGACACTGGCGAAGGCTGCGCATCATAGCCAAACCGCCTACGGGATAAACCTAATACACCACAGGGCCAGCCTTTAGCGCCTATCATGGCGGGTTGCGTGCTGCCTTTCCATGCTTTCATCTTCTCCACCTTCTTCTGTTGCCCCCTTTGTCGAGCTGCGCGACGTCCATTTCAGCTATGGCGAGCGGCCTATTTTGCGCGGCTTGTCGTTGGCAGTGCCACGCGGCAAGGTCACGGCCATTATGGGAGCCTCAGGTGGTGGCAAAACCACGGTACTGCGCCTCATTGGCGGCCAGCAAAAAGCCCAGCAAGGGCAGGTGCTGTTTGACGGCCAAGATGTGGGCCGTATGGACACAGCGGCCTTGTATGCTGCGCGTCGGCGCATGGGGATGCTGTTCCAGTTTGGTGCATTGTTTACCGACATGACGGTGTTTGACAACGTGGCTTTTCCGTTGCGCGAGCACACCAATTTGTCCGAGCTGCTGATCCGCGACATTGTGCTCATGAAGCTCCATGCCGTGGGCCTGCGCGGCGCTCGCGATTTGATGCCTGCACAAATTTCTGGCGGTATGGCGCGGCGGGTAGCCTTGGCGCGCTCCATTGCGCTTGACCCGGAACTGGTGATGTACGACGAGCCTTTTGCTGGTCTCGACCCGATTTCTTTGGGTACGGCAGCGCAGTTGATTCGCCAGCTTAACGATGCGATGGGCCTGACCACCATCATCGTCTCGCACGATGTAGACATCACCTTCCAAATCGCCGACCACGTTATTATTTTGGGGCCGGGCACCATTGCCGCCCAAGGCAAACCCGACGAAGTGCGCCAGAGCACCGATGCGCTGGTACACCAGTTTGTCCATGCGCTGCCCACGGGGCCCGTGCCGTTCCATTATCCGGGGCCAGAGGTGGAGCAAGATTTTGGCCCCATCAGTACAGGCGGAGGCCACCCATGAGCTGGTACCACCCCGCCACTGTCGGCTTGGCTGTGCGCCGCGAGTTGGCCGCTATCGGCCAAGGTGCTCGGCTGTTCGGGCGCTTGTTGCAATTGTTGCCCGCCACTTTTGCCCGCCCTGGGCTGGTGCGCGACCAAGTGCATTTTTTGGGTAATTATTCGCTGGCCATCATTGCGGTGTCTGGCCTGTTTGTGGGTTTTGTCATGGCCTTGCAGGGCTACTACACCTTGCAAGACTTTGGCTCTACCGAGGCATTGGGCCAGTTGGTGGCTCTGAGCCTATTGCGTGAACTGGGGCCGGTGATTACCGCACTGCTGTTTGCCGGGCGCGCTGGCACCTCGCTCACCGCTGAAATTGGCCTGATGCGTGCCGGGGAGCAACTCAGCGCCATGGAGATGATGGCCGTTGATCCAGTGCAGCGCATTTTGGCCCCGCGTTTTTGGGGTGGCGTGATTGCCATGCCGTTGCTGTCACTGGTGTTCAATGCCGTTGGCGTGATGGGCGGTTGGGCCGTGGCTGTGCCTATGCTCGGCCTAGATGCTGGTGCCTTCTGGAGCCAAATGCAAGGCGGTGTGGATGTGTTTAGTGATCTGGGCAATAGTGTGATTAAAAGTGTGGCCTTTGGCTTTACCGTCACCTTTGTGGCCCTGCTCCAAGGTTATACCGCCAAGCCCACGCCTGAGGGCGTCTCGCTGGCCACCACGCGCACGGTGGTGATGGCTTCGTTGGCCGTGCTGGCGCTCGATTTTGTGCTTACAGCCGCCATGTTCAGTATTTGACGCCCGCTACGGCGGGCGGTACAAGAGAGAAAAATCATAATGCAGCAATCCAAGAACGATGTTTGGGTCGGCCTTTTTGTCATGCTGGGGGTGCTTGGGCTGGTATTTTTGGCCCTGCAATCGGCCAATTTACTCACGCTCAATTTTGAGTCCAGCTACCGCGTTACGGCGCGCTTTGATAACATCGGCGGCCTCAAGCCCAAAGCGGCAGTGCGTAGCGCTGGGGTGGTGGTGGGCCGGGTTGAATCCGTCACCTTTAACGACAAAACTTTCCAGGCCCAGATCACGCTGGTATTGCAAAAACGCTACGCCTTTCCCAAAGACAGCTCGCTCAAAATTTTGACCAGCGGGCTACTGGGTGAGCAATATATCGGTATCGAGGCAGGTGCTGATGAGGCTACTTTGGTCAATGGCGATGTGGTCACAGCTACCCAATCGGCTATCGTGTTAGAAAACCTGATCGGCCAAGTGCTGTTTAACAAAGCCGCAGAATCCGAGCCTGCCCCCACAGACGGTAAAAAATAATGAATCTCTCTTTCCAGCCTGTCATGGCCCGTCGCCTCACTGCCGTTTTGGTCGTCTCTAGTTGGATGCTGGCCGGTTGCGCTACAGGCCCACAAGCCCATCCACAAGACCCGTTCGAGCCTTACAACCGCAGCATGAGCCGCTTTAATGAGGTGGTAGATGAGGCGGTGCTCAAGCCAGTGGCCACCGGCTACCAACAGGCGGTGCCCGCGTTGGCACGTACCGGCGTCAGCAACTTTTTTGCTAATTTGGGTGATGCGTGGTCGTTCGTCAACAACACCCTGCAATTGCGTGGTGAGGCAGCCATGAGTAGCTTTTTCCGCTTTAGCATCAACACTATGTTGGGCTTGGGGGGGGTGCTCGATATTGCCAGCGAGATGCGGCTGGAGCGGCACAAACAAGATTTTGGCCTTACCTTGGGCCACTGGGGGGTGCCATCTGGCCCCTATGTGGTGTTGCCGCTGCTGGGGCCATCGACGGTGCGTGACACGCTGGCCCTGCCGGTCGATAGCCAAGGCAATCTGCTCAGTGGCGTCAATGACATCGCTACGCGCAACAGCCTATACGCGCTGCGCTTGGTCGATACCCGTGCCAATTTTTTGCGCGCTGGCGAGGTACTCGATGGCGCAGCCCTAGACAAATACAGCTTTACCCGCGATGTGTTTTTGCGGGTACGCAGCCAGCGTGCAGGTGCAGGCCCCAGTGCTAGCACTGCAGCAGAGGGCGGCTCCGACGGTAGCTTGCCCCCAGAGCCTGAACAATAAGCCCGGCACGCGCCCTGATGTTTCAAAGGAATTTTATGCAACGACGTTTTTTAGGCCGCTGGGCCGCCACCACACTGGCCCTATGGATGATGGGCGCGGGCTTGCCTGCTGCCCATGCCGCTGATGATGAAGCCCCAGACGCCCTGATCCGCCGCCTCTCTACCGAGATGCTCGATGCCTTGCGCGCCGACAAAAGCATCAAGGCCGGTGAGATCGACAAGATCATCACGCTGGTGGACAAAACCATCATGCCCAATGTTAACTTTCGCCGCATGACGGCGGCTGCCGTCGGCCCCGGCTGGCGTCAAGCCAGCGTGCCACAACAACAACGCTTGCAAGAAGAATTTAAAACCCTGCTGGTGCGTACCTATGCCGGTGCGCTCACCCAAGTCAATGACCAAACCGTCACCGTCAAACCGCTGCGCGCCGCACCGGAAGATAAAGATGTGCTGGTACGCACTGAAGTGCGGGGCCGAGGCGATCCGGTGCAGTTGGACTACCGGCTCGAAAAAACCCCCGGCGTCGGGGCAGGCTGGAAAATCTACAACCTCAATGTGCTGGGCGTTTGGCTGGTTGATACCTACCGCACCCAGTTTGGCCAAGAGATCAATGCCAAGGGTGTCGATGGCCTGATTGAATCGCTGGCTGCGCGCAACCTGAGCAATGCCGCCAAGCGTTAACGCCCCCGGAGCTCCGGCCTTGGCCCTGCCAGCGGAGTTAACCCACCCGCAAGCTGCGGCCACTTTGGCGCGTTTGCAGCAAGCCTTTACCACGCACACCGATGCCGTACTGGTGCTCGATGCCTCGGCGCTGCGCCAGTTTGACACGTCAGCCTTGGCGGTGCTGCTCGAATGCCGCCGCACCGTGTTGGGGCAAGGCCGGTCTTTGCAGGTGCAGGGCTTGCCTGCTGCGCTGGGGCGCATGGCGGTACTTTATGGGGTGGATGGCCTGCTGGGGCTTGCCAAAGCTGAATCGGTAGAATAGCAGGCTGACCAGCCATCGCAGCGCCTAGCGGTGGTGGTCTCAGTCCCTTTATTTGGCCGCCCCGGTACCCCTAGGGCCGTGGCAAGGCAGCCTCTGGCAGAACATCCCCACTTCCTTGAATATGAGCAGCCATCCCCCCGGCACCGCAACGGACGCTGCGGAGGCCCCCCTTCTGGCCGAGTTTGCCCGCAATCTGCGCGCTCCAGTGCTCGATACTGCCGCACTCCAATCCGTGCCGATACTGCCCGTGGCCGGACTGTCACCGGAGTTTTTGCGTGCCAACGGTTTATTGCCGCTGTCAGTGGATGCTGCGGCGGTGCAAGTGGTCAGCGCTGTGCCTGTACGCATGGCTGCGCTCGATGCGCTCAAGCAGTTTTTTACCGCCCCAGTAGTACTATCTTTGGCCCCCAAGGCTTGGATTGCCACCCAGTTGGCCCAAGTCTATAACCCAGAAAGCTCTGACGCCCATGCCTTTACCCAAGCCGAGGTAGACAGCAGCGGCGACAGCCCCGACGACGATCTAGAAACCCTCAAGGCACTGGCCGAAGATGCGCCTGTGGTGCGCTTGGTGCAAGCTCTGCTGCTGCGGGCGGTGGAGCGCCGGGCTTCTGACTTGCACCTTGAAATCTCCCAGCAGCAGTTTCGGGTGCGCTACCGGGTCGATGGCGTGTTGTGCGAGTCCGAACCGCCGCCTCGGCGTATGTACACCCCGGCCATCTCGCACCTGAAGCTGCGCGCCAAAATGAACATTGCCGAGCGCCGCCTGCCCCAAGATGGTCGCATGAAAATGGAAGTGGCTGGGCGGCAAGTGGATATGCGTGTCTCTACCGTGCCCACGGTGTATGGTGAGAGCATGGTGATCCGCTTGCTAGACCAAGGGCCGGGCCTGATGGGGCTAGAGTCTTTGGGGCTGGACGATGAAACCCTGCAAGCCTTGGAGCAGGCCATTGCACAGCCGCACGGCATGATTTTGGTGACTGGCCCCACTGGCAGCGGCAAGACCAGCACTTTGTATGCGGCGCTGGGCTGCGTGAATGTGCCAGAAAACAAGATCATCACCGTAGAAGACCCGGTGGAATACCAAATTGATGGTATTAACCAAATTCAGGTCAAAGCGCAAATTGGCCTGACCTTTGCCAGTGCCCTGCGCTCTATCGTGCGCCAAGACCCAGACATCATCATGGTAGGCGAAATCCGCGACCAAGAAACGGCTGAAATCTCCATCCAGTCGGCGCTCACTGGGCACTTGGTATTTTCTACCCTGCACACCAACGATTCTTTTGGCGCAGCGCACCGCTTGATGGACATGGGGGTAGAAAGCTACCTGATTGCTTCTTCCGTTGTGCTGATCGTAGCGCAGCGCTTGGTGCGCATGATTTGCCCACACTGCAAAGAGGCCACTCCTCCCACTGAGGCCGATTTGTTGTTTCTGGCCGAAGAAGGGGTCTCTGCCGATCAGGTGCCACAACTGTTTCATGGCCGGGGTTGCAGCCATTGTGGGCAATCGGGTTACACCGGGCGTACCGGCATTTACGAGTTGTTGCCCATGACCACGGCCATCAAAGAGGCGATTATCAAAAAGCTCTCCGCTGAAGGCGTGCGCAAAAAAGCGCAAGAGCAGGGCGTGCGTACCATGCGTGCCGATGGCATTCGCAAGGTGCTGGCGGGTATCACTACGCTAGAAGAATTGGCCCGCGTGACGCGGCAGGAGATTCAGTAGTGCGGCCACGCCCAAGCCCCAGCGCTGCGGATAAGGATGTGCCGTCTGCTGCGGCAGCCGTGCCCGCGCGCGCCCGGCCTGCCGGGGCAGCACAGCCCACCCCCGCACCAGAGCGCCCAGTAGCCACGCCATCGTCCGGCACCGGCTCCACCGCTGGGCGTTGGGGCCAAGAGCGAGTCAGCATCAAGCATGTGCTGGCCATGACGGAACAATTGCTCACTTTGCTCGATGCGGGCTTGCCACTAGACCGGGCGCTGCACATCAGCACGGGCAGCCTAGAGCAGGCCCATTTTCGTGCCGTGATGCAGCAGGTGGTGCTAGAGGTAGAAAAGGGCAACACCTTGGCCGATGCCTTCATGCTGCATCCCAAGGTATTTCCACGGTTGTATATCAACATGGTGCGTGCCGGTGAAGAAGGCGGCGTGCTGCCGGTGGTGATGCGCCGTTTGGTGGAGTTTTATACCCGCAGCATGGAGTTTCGCTCGTTTTTGGTCACGTCGTCCATCTACCCGATCTTGCTATTTTTGTTTGGCATGAGCGCCTTGCTGGGCCTGACGGTGTTTGTGCTGCCCAAGTTTGGCCAGATTTTTTCTGACATGAACCAAGCCCTGCCCCTGCCCGCAGCGGTATTGATTGGCATTGGCGAGTTTCTCAAAACCTATGGCATTTTCTTTGTCATTGGGCTGGTGCTGGCGGTAGTGGGCTTTACGATGGCTCTGCGCGACGAGCTGTGGCGCGAGCGCTGGCAACTAGTCCTGCTGCGCCTACCGGTGCTGGGGCCGTTGCTACTCAAGGTGCAATTGGCCCATGTTTGCCGTACTTGGGGAACTCTGCTGTCCAGTGGGGTTCCGATACTCACCGGCATGCGTATCGTGCGCGAGTTGACCGACCATATCCCGCTGCGCAAAGCGCTGGATCGGCTGGTGCGTGCGGTGCAAGAAGGGCGGGGCGTGTCAGCGCCGGTGCGCGCTGATCCGTTCTTTCCCAAACTGCTGGGGCAATTGGCCACCGTGGGTGAAGAATCGGGGGCCTTAGACACCATGCTGATTAAAGTAGCCGACCAGTACGAAAAGGACATCCAAAAAGCCACGCGCAATCTGGTGGCCTTGTTTGAGCCCATGATGATTTTGCTGATGGGCGGCCTGATTGGCGGCATTGTGGTGTCGATGCTAACGGCTATTTTTTCGATCAATGACATGCCTATGTGAGCGGGCTTTGGTACACATGCTATTTCAAAACAAAAAATTGTCTTACTCTCGGCGTCGCTCGCGCGGCTTTACGCTGATCGAGCTGCTGATCGTGATGGTCATTTTGGGCCTGCTGGCCTCGCTGGTGGGGCCACGGCTGTTTGGACAGCTCGATTCGTCCAAAATCAAGGCAGCACGCACCCAAATCGAGATGGTGGGTGCGGCGCTCGATACCTACCGGCTGGATATGTCGCAGTATCCCAGCACGGAACAAGGTATCCGCGCCTTGTCTGATAAGCCTGCTGATGCCGCTGAAGCCCTGAAGTGGCGCGGCCCCTACCTGAAAAAGCGCGTGGACAAAGACCCTTGGGGCAACTCTTATGTCTATAAAGCGCCGGGCGAAAAAGCCGACTATGAGCTGTCCTCGCTGGGCGCTGATGGCAAAGAAGGGGGCAGTGGCGACAACACCGACATCCATAGCTGGGAATGAGCCGCTTGGCACGCCACGCACCGGCCAAGCATTCATCCCTAGGCTTTACGCTGCTGGAACTGCTACTGGTGCTGGTGTTGATTGGCATTGGTACCGGGCTGGCGATTGTGTCAGTCGATCAGATGGCTTTGCGGGCCAACGAACGGCACTGGATTGACCGGACGCAACTAGAACTCAAGCGCTTGCGCAACAAAGCGGTGTTGGGTGGTGCCACCGTGCAGGCGTTGGTGGATTTTCAACGCGGCACTATCGTGCAGCAAGTAGCGGCCAAAGAGCAGCGCCCAGTGCTCCAATTGCCACCGCGTTACCAGTTTCGTCCCGCCTCTTCGGTCTCCTCTGATGTGGCGGCTTCTAGCCTAGCGCTGGTGTTCTATCCCGATGGCAGCCTGTCTGAGGCCCGTTTTTTGATCCGCACCCCTACGGGAATGCAGCAAATTTTTCATTTGGCAAAAATCAGTGGCCGTATCGAACGACAAGACTGGGTGGCAGCCGCCCCCTAAACCCCGCCATCGCCCCCAGCACGGATTTACCCTGCTGGAGGTGCTGGTAGCGATGGTGCTGCTCAGTGTGGGGCTGGCTATCGCCTTCACCGCTATTTCTGGCAGCACGCAGCTCGATGGCAAAGCCAGTGCCCACGCCGCCGCGATGGCCTTGGCCCGCGCCAAGCTCGATGAAGTGCTCAAACACCCCGACTATGTGCTGGCTACCGATGCCGGTGAAGAACGCTTTGCGGGCATCGACTTGGGCTACCGTATCCAAATACGCCCGGTGCCCCTGTTAGAGCCCCGCCAGATGGCCCGGCTCACTGGCTTTACGCAAAAATTGCAAGAGGTGGAAATTGAGGTGTTTTGGGGGCCGAAAGGGGCACCACAGTCGTACCGGCTTAGTACCTATCGCTTGGATAGTGCTGCCCCAGCGGCGGCCAGCCCAGCCACTCCAGCGCCACCTGCTCCAATAAAGCCATGAAGCGATTGCAGCATCTTGGGCCACGGCAGCAGGGTTTTACCTTGCTGGAGCTGATTGTGGCGCTGGCTTTGTCGTCATTGGTGGCGATGGTGGGTACGGTGGCGCTGTCTATGTCGTCAGATTTTTATGCCCGCAACCAAAGCCGCACCCAAGCCCGTGACAGCGTACGCGCTGTGGAACGCATTTTGCGCCACGAGTGGGCTGGGCGTGGCCTGCGCGTGGCCTCAGACGGTGCGGTGCTGGAGTTTGACACCGTGCATCCCTTGCAGTTGCCCAAGGGGGCTGCTGTGCTACCGCTGCCGCTGGCACGGGTGCGTTACCGTTGTGAGCCATCTGCGGGTGGGCGCGGCTGGTCTTTGCTTTATCAGGTGCAGCCCCTGCCTCCACCCCTGCCAGTGGGTGCCTCCACAACGCGTTTGCCGCCGCCCCCCAAAACCGAAGAGGGCACGCAAACGGTGCTGGCCGCGCAGTTGCAGGTGTGTGCTTTTTCCTTTTTACTACAGGGCCTGAACGCGCAAGGCCAGCCAGAGCCGCGTTGGGTGAAACGCTGGGAACCCACCCAACCGCCACCCGCTTTGCTGCGGCTGGCACTATCGGGCCTGCACGCCGATGTGCCGCCAGTGGTCTATAGCGCAGACCGGGATGGAGCGCGCTGATGCCGCCTTTACTGCCTCTACCTTACCCCCGCCCCGGTGCGCGCCAGCGCGGCTATGTCTTGTTGTTCGCCTTGGGGCTGCTGGCGGTGGTGTCTACCTTGGTGCTGGGAGTCAGTGCCTCGCTGCGCCTAGATACCCAGTTGCTGGCCCGCGAAAAAGACTTGCTCCAAGAAAACTACGCCCTGCACGGGGCTGTGCAGTATGCTGTTGCCCAATTGGCCCTCACTGACGCGGTCAATAGTTTGCAGCTTGACCCGAAAGATGAACTGCTGCGCAATGGGCAGTTTTGGCGGCCTACCCCCCAGCCCTATACCGTCACGGTGGCCAAGCGGCGCATCGAGGTGCAGGTGCAAGAGGCCCTCGGCCTGCCTGATGCCAATACACTCACGGCACCAGAGTGGGAGCGCCTGTTCTTGCTGCTGGGGGCCCCGACACCGCTGGCTGCACAAACTTTGGCCGCCCGCTTGGTGGAGTTCAAGCAAGAGCTGATCCGCATGCGTGGTGGTGCTGGCTTTGCCAGTCTGCAAGAATTGCTCGATTGGCCAGAGATTCCGCGCAGAATGGTCTCTACTACCACCGTGGCTGGGGCCGTGCAGGGCTTGCAGCATTGGCTGGTGGTTGGGTCAGGCCACAAAAAGGTGGATAAAGACTTAACGCCGCTGCCCCTGTTTGCGGTGCTGGGCAACGCCACAGATGCGCAGTTGCAACAACTGGGCCAATGGCGGCGCGCTGGCTCGGTTGCGCCGGTGCAGTTTCAGGCATGGTTGCAGGGCACGGGGCTGACAGCAGCCACCCCGGACAACCCGGTGTGGTTGTTGCGGGCTTATCCGCAGCGTAGCAAACCGGTAGCTGGTAGCAGCATTTTGCGGGCCACGGTGGGCAAAAAGAATGGGGCTTTGCAGGTGCTGGACCAATGGACAGAACGCAGCCTACCGTTTTGAGGTCAGCACGGCCATTGACGATTATTTTTTAGGATTGTGACGCTTTACCCCATGCGCAACCGGTTTACTTCTCCTTCACGGCGACACCAACTGCTCGTCTCTCTTTCTCCGCACGGTGTGCAGGTGCTGCACTTTCAGCGCGGCTGGCTGGGCTGGAAGCAGGCCCATGCGCACCAAACACCATTGCCTGAGGGTGATGACTATCTCCAGCGCGTACAGGCAGCCTTGAAGGAGTGCTGCCAGAGTTGGCAGATTCCGGCCCGCAGCGATGTGTACTGGGTGTTGGCGGGCGACATTCTGGGCGTCTTGCCGCCTATGCCAGCGACTGCGCTGGCAGAACCGGGTGCCCTGCTTCCCTTTGCGCCGGGCAGCGTGCTCACACAACCAGACCGCTTTGGCCCAGAGGAGGAAAAATCCCTGCTTTGGATGCACAAAGATTGGGCTACTGAAATTGAGCGTATCAGTAGCGCCTGCCAACTGCGGGCGGTAGAGCTTTTTGCCCGGGCACAACTGTTCCAACCCCTGTGCGCGCGCAGCAAAAAGCACATCAGCTTGGTGTTAGAGGGTGCGCAAGACGATTATTTCTTGCATATTTTTGCCCCCAGTGGGGCCATTTTGCGCAGCCGCGTGGTTGAGTCTGCGGCGCTGGGCGATGGTTTGGCCGGGCTGCTACAGATCGAACTGGCCAGCTTGCCTGAAAACCAGAGGGAGGCTGCCAAGGGGGGCGTGCAATTGTTGGCCCCTGCTGCACAGCTGCCTGCCAAAGAGGCTTGGCCTCATGCTGCGCAGGCCTTGCCTGTACAGCCGCCGGCCCCCTTGTTAGAGCAGCTTTGGCGCTCTGGGTTAGAGGGCATCGTGCTGCAAGCCACGCACAACGAGTTGATCCAAAAAATCAACATTTGGAGCATGGCGGCGGCAGTGCTGGGGCTGGCAGCCTTGGGCACCATGCTGTGGCACGATGGACGGCTAGAGCGCCAAATCGAAGACGCTCACGAAGATTTGCGCAAGCAAGCCCCCAAGGTAGAAGCGGCCAAGCTGCTCAAGGCCAAAACCCTGTGGATGGCCGATGTGGTGCATGCCGCCCAGGCACTGGACAAAGACAGCCAAGCCGCAGCGGCCCTGCCTGACGTTCTGGCCGTGTTTCCGCCACCCCCAGCAGCGCTGCTTTACCTGCGCTTGGATGGAAAAGACGTGGCCTTGGCAGGCACTGGCGATGAAGCTGCTGTGCAGTGGCTGCGCGAGCATCCTTTGCCGCAGTACCAGCCTTTTACCGAGATGCCCGTGCCTGAGTTTTTGGCTGAGCAAAGTATTGCCATCCATATGCAGGCCGCTAAACAAGCACCTGCGCCTGAACCTGCCCCCGCCGCCGAGGCCAAACCCACCGAGCCAGAAAAGGCAAAACCATGAAACGTGCGGCCCAACGTGTGTACCGTGAACACGGCATCAAATACTTTGCTTTTCCGGTGGTGGTTGTACTGCTGCTGGCCTCTTTGTTCGATGAGCATCTGGGGCCTTATCTTGAAAAGCGCGAAGAAGTGGTCGATCAGCAACTGACGGCAGAAAACAACGAAAGCATCCTCGCACTGAACGAAAAAATCGTGGCTAGCCATGACAAGCTAAACGCTGATTTTCAGACTGTGCAGCAAAAGGTCTTTGTCCACGCTAACGCGCAAGAGGCGCTGCAAGCCATGCAGGGCCAGTTGCAGCCTATGCTGCAATCGCTGTATTTTGATGGCGTGCAATTCACCGACCTGCAAGACAAGCCGGTCAATACGGTGGTAAACCGTATCTCCCTGACTGCCCATTTTCAGGGGGTGCCGCAGCAGTTGCCCCGCCTGCAAGCGGCCTTGGCCCAAGCGCCCAAGACGCTGGGCATCGAAAATCTGGAGCTCAAGGTGGTGCCCGACCCACAGCGCGGCGGCCAGCAGCTCGATATCACCATGCGCCTGACCAGCCTGCACATGAAACCCATGCCAGCCGCGCTGGAAACCGTAGCCGCAGCCGCAGCCACTGCCAAAAACAACCGCGATCTTCCGAATTCTCGTAAGCCACAATAATGAACAAACTACCCTCTTTCATGCTGCGCAAAATCGCCCTTGCCAGTCTGTTGGTGCCCGGCGTGGCCTTGATGGCTCCTAGCGTGCTGGCGCAGCAGCCGCCGGTCATGGTCAATCCGTTTACCGGCCTGCCCATGCAGGCAGCCAATCCGGCACCAGCGCCAACGCCAACGCCAGCAGCAGATGCCACTGCACCCACGGCTGCTAGTGCAACCACGCTGTCTACACTACTCAACAAAGCTAAACCTGCGCCAGTGGCCCCAGCACCCGCACCGGCAGCACCAACGCCCGTAGCTACTCAGCCGCTGGCTGCCACTCCAGCCCTTGCTGCCACGCCTGTGCCGCCAGCTCGAACCGCAGCGCCTACCGGCAATGCAGGTGCCGAGCTGTCTAACACCCCCAACCCCGGCGTGACGCTCAAGTTTGACAACGCCGACATTTACGACGTGTTGCAGGTGGTGCTGGGCGACATCCTCAAGCTCGACTACATCATTGATCCGTCAGTACAGGGCCGTATTACGCTCAAGAGCACCGGGGCCATCAGCATGGCCGACATCTTTAGCGCGCTAGAGACGGCCTTGTCTACCAGCAATATTGCCATCGTGCGCCAAGGCAAGACCTACAAGGTGCTGCGCGATGCGGCGGCGGTGCGTGATTCTTTGAGCGGCCAAGGCGTAGGTGCAGGCTCGGTGGTGATGCAGATCATTCCGCTGCGTTTTGTGCAAGCCAACCAGCTTGTCAATACCCTGCGCAATTTTGTCGGGTCACAGGCGGCCATTACCAACGATCCGACCAACAAGCACCTGATCGTGGCCGACCGGCAGGCCAACGTAGACAAAATTGTCGATATGGTGAAAACACTGGATGTGGATTACTTCAACCATGTCCAGATCAAGCTGCTGCCGCTAGAGCACGCCGAGGCCAACGATATGGCCAAGGAGATTGATGGCCTGTTTAAAACCTCCGGCCTGTTTAACTGGGCGGGCACGGATGCCAACAAGGTTTATGTTCTGCCCGTGGTGCGCATGAACGCCCTCTTGGTAGCCACGGCCAACGACAAGCTGATGCAGGCCGCCGAGCAGTGGACAAAAACGCTAGATACCGAGCCACGCAATGGCTTGGGGGCCTATGTGCACGTTTATCCGGTGGTCAACAGCAATGCCCAGCATCTGTCGGGCATTTTGCAGCAACTGTTTGGTGGGGCCGCTGCACCGGCAGCCAGCAACTCCGGGGCCTCGACCTTGCCATCGGCCAACAGCTCGGCTTTTGGTAGCTCTAGTGCCGGCGGTGGTGGTGGCGCTGGGGGCTTGGGGGGAACAATAGCCAGTACAGCCAATACAGCGGCGGCAGGCACCACACGCACCATTGAGCGCGGCAGCAACGTGCCCGGCACACCCGGTAGCACCGGGACAGGCACCGGGCTGGGTGGCTCGGTGCAGGTGATTGCCGATGATGTGACCAACTCGCTCATCATCCGTGCTTCAGCACAAGATTATCAGCAGATTCGCAAGGTGCTAGAGCGCCTCGACTCGGTGCCGCGCCAAGTGCTGATTCAGGTGATGGTGGCCGAAGTGACGCTCACCGATACCCTGCAATATGGTGTGGAGTGGTGGCTCAAATCGGCGTTGTCGCGCAACGGCAAGAGCTGGCCGGGCTTTGTCGGGCTGGAGGGGGCTATTAAGCCCGGTGTTAGTAGTCCCGGTGGGGCGACACCTGCGGTAACAGGTTCAAGCACTGGCCTGAACTATGCTGTTTTTGGCAGCGCTGGGCAGGTGATTGGTATGCTCAATTTGTTGGGCCAAGATACCGATGTCAACATCCTGTCTACGCCCCATGTGCTGGCCAGCGACGGCAAAATTGCCAAGGTAGAAGTGGGCGATGAGATTCCGGTGATTACGCAAACGGTGTCTACCCCCAGCAGTGGCAGTTTGCTCAGTGGTAGTTCGTTCTCCACCTCCAACTCGGTGCAGTACCGCCCCACCGGCATTTTGCTGGAGGTCAAGCCCAGCATTACCGCTTCGGGCAATGTGTCGTTGAGCATTGCGCAAGAAGTGAGCAGCTTGGGCAATTCTGTCTCCACTGGGGGCTCAGAGTATCCGAGCTTCTCTAAGCGCAAAGTGACCACCGATGTGACCATTGAGAACGGCAAAACCATCATGCTGGCGGGCCTGATTCAGAGCAAAGGCAACAACACCAGCACTGGGGTGCCGGGTTTTAAAGATATCCCGATTTTGGGCGGCTTGTTTGGCTCGACCAAAAAGGTGCGCGACAAAACCGAGCTGCTCATCACCATCACGCCCTACATTGTGACCAGCCGCGCCGAGGGCGAGCGCCTGACCGGCTCGTTCCAAGAAAGCCTGCAAAAGCTGCGCGGTATGTTGCTGGGCAATACCACCACCCCGGCGCTGAACAGCGATGCTTTGCCTGCCGGTGCCTTTGAGCTGCCTACGGCCAAGCCGCAATCGGTGGCGCAGCCATCGTACTACGCCAACTGAGCGGCCCCCATCCCTGCGGTTTGTAGGGCCGTGGGTGCGATGCGCAACGGAATGGTCACTGGGCCATCGTTGACCAAATGCACTTGCATATCGGCGGCAAACTGGCCCGTTTGCACCAGTGGATGCTGGGCGCGGGCTTGGGCGACAAAATAGTCATACAAGCGCCGCCCGTCTTCGGGGGCTGCCGCTTGGGTAAAGCTGGGCCGGTTGCCGGCGCTGGTATTGGCGGCCAGCGTGAATTGGCTCACGATCAGCAAGCCACCCTGCACATCTTGCACGCTGCGGTTCATCTTGCCTGCCTCATCACTAAAGATGCGCAGTTTGAGCAACTTGGTCAGCAATTTTTGGGCCTCGGCGGGGCTGTCGCCACGCTCGGCACACAGCAGCACCAGCACACCGGGGCCAATTTGGCCTACCACTTGGCCCTCAATCTCGACATGGGCTTGGCGCACGCGCTGTAACAGGCTGATCATGGATGGGACTCCGGGGCAGCTACCGGGTCTAGGTAGGCTTCAACATTACAAGGCAGCAGCTCAATGGTGGTGCGCAAGCCGGGCACAGCCGCCATCAGTGCCTGTTCTACTTGGCCGCGCAGCTCGGCGGCATGGCTGAGTGTCCAATGGCCGGGAATGTGCATATGCAAATCGACAAAACGGCGCTGGCCTGCCATGCGCGTGGTGATGTGGTCAAAGCGTACACAACCCGATGGTGTTGTACTGGCATTGTGTTGGTGTAAAAAAGTGGTCAAAGTTTGCTGGATAGTGTCGCGCACGTCTGGTTCCACCGCTTCATCCATCAGGCCTTGCGAGGAGCGCCAGATCAGATGTGCTCCTTCTCGCAAGATGTTGAGGGCCACACCAATAGCCACCACGGGGTCAAGCCAGTTCCAGCCGGTCAGGGCCACGGCACCTAAACCCAACACGACCCCGGCGGAAGTCCAGACATCGGTGAACAAATGGCGCGCATCAGCCTCTAAAGCGATGGAGCGGTGCTGGCGTGAGGCGCGCAGCATCACCCAAGCCAAGCCGCCATTGAGCAGTGAGCTAAACACCGATAGCGCCAACCCCCAGCCCACTTGCTCCAGCGGCTGCGGTGCGAGCAGGCGCTCTATGGCCGTCCACAAAATGGCTCCGGCGGCGACAAAAATCAGCATCCCTTCAAAGGCGGAGGAAAAATACTCTGCCTTGTGGTGCCCATAGGGGTGGTTGTCGTCGGCAGGCTGGGCCGCCAGCGTCACCATCGTTACGCCAAACATGGCGCTGGCCAGATTGACCACCGATTCCATCGCATCCGAGAGCAGCCCCACCGAGCCGGTGATGTACCACGCCATCGTTTTGAGGGCCATGGTGGTCAGGGCCATGCCCACAGAGGCCCACAGCAGATTGCGTGGTGTCATCCAAGCGGGCAGTGCGCTCGATGATGGTGGAGGTGTAGGCATGGGCCGTGAAGAATCGTTGAACAGACGAGTCTTATACCAGCCGTGCCTTAACGCTCTTACCTTTGACGCGACCTGTGTTGAGACGATGCACTACCTGCTCGGCAATGCCCCGCTCTACCGCCACATAGGTCGAGAACTCATTGACGTTGATTTTGCCCACCTGCTCGCGCGTAAAGCCCATCTCGCCGGTCAGAGCGCCCAGCACATCGCCAGCGCGGATTTTTTCTTTGCGCCCGCCAATGATTTGCACCGTGGCCATCGGGGGCAGCAGCGGGCCACCGGGGGCAGGGGTGAGTTCGGCCAGCGGTGTCCATTCGGAGGGGCGGCCTTGCAATACTTCGATTTTGCCCACGCTGCCCATCTCGTCCATGCTGACCAAATTGAGCGCCAAGCCTTCGGCATCGCCCCGGCCCGTGCGGCCAATGCGGTGGATATGCACCTCCGGGTCGGGCGTGACATCGACGTTGATCACAGCCGCTAACTGGGCAATGTCCAAGCCGCGTGCTGCCACGTCGGTGGCTACCAGCACCGCGCAACTGCGGTTGGCAAACTGCACCAGCACTTGGTCACGCTCGCGCTGCTCTAACTCGCCATACAGGGCCAGTGCGCCCACACCCTGCGCCTGCAATACCTCGACCAAATCGCGGCATTGCTGCTTGGTGTTGCAAAACGCCAGCGTGGACTCTGGCCGAAAATGCGCCAGCAACTGGCCTACGGCGTGCAAGCGCTGGCTTTCTTTCACTTCAAACCAGCGCTGGTCAATTTTGCTGGCGCTGTGCTGCGCCTGCACGGTGATTTGCTGCGGGTTTTTCATGAACTGCTGGCTGAGTTTGGCAATGCCTTCGGGGTAGGTGGCCGAAAACAGCAGCGTCTGGCGCACTTTGGGGCATTGGCGGGCCACGGTGGCAATATCGTCAAAAAAGCCCATGTCCAGCATTCGGTCGGCTTCGTCCAGCACCAAGGTGTTGAGCTGATCCAGAGACAGATTTTGGCGCTCTAGGTGATCCATGACGCGCCCCGGTGTGCCCACCACAATGTGCGCGCCATGCGATAGGCTTTGCGCTTGCCCGCGCAGCGGCACGCCGCCACACAGCGTGACGACCTTGATGTTGTCTTCGGCACGGGCCAAACGGCGGATTTCTGCACTCACTTGGTCGGCCAGCTCGCGCGTCGGGCACAGTACCAAAGCTTGCACGCCAAAGCAGCGCGGATTGAGCCGGGCCAGCAGAGCCAGCCCAAAAGCGGCGGTTTTGCCGCTGCCGGTGCTGGCTTGGGCAATCAGGTCTTGCCCCTGCAAGGCGGCAGGCAGGCTGGCCGCTTGGATTGGGGTCATTTGCAAGTAGCCCAGTTGTTGCAGATTGGCCAAGGTGGCCGGGCTGAGCGCCAAGGCGCTGAAGTCGGTGGCGCGGTGCGCGGCGGTGGAAGTCATGGGGGCCATTATCGGTGCCAAGCTCAGGGCATACCCTTGCTACAAAATCCATAGGTAAGGCATGGTTTTTGCGTATAGTCTGAGCGTCCCTCGACGCTGCCGTTGAGGGTGCTTTTTGCGTACAGCTTTCATTCACCATTGATCTTGATTCAGGGGAAATATTCATGAAGCGTAGTCTCGTCTCCATCGCCATTTTGGGTTTGCTCACTTCGGTAGCCCAAGCACAGGAAGTCGTCAAAATTGGGGTGGCCGCCCCCTTGACAGGCAGCCAAGCCCACTTGGGCAAGGACATCGAAAACGGTGCCCGTTTGGCGATTGAAGAGTACAACGCCAAAGGCGTGACTCTGGCAGGCAAGAAGGTGAAGTTTGAACTGCAAGCCGAAGACGATCAAGCTGACCCGCGCACCGCTACCACCGTGGCACAGCGGCTGGCCGATAGTGGCGTTAAGGGCGTGGTGGGCCACCTGAACTCTGGAGCCTCCATTCCGGCCTCGCGCATCTACAACGATGCCAGCCTGCCCCAAGTCTCTCCCGCCTCCACCAACCCCAAGCTGACCCAGCAAGGCTTCAAGGCCACCTTCCGCACCATTGCCAATGATGTGCAACAGGGCCTGTCTATTGGCAAATATGCAGCCACCAAACTGGGCAAGAAAATTGCCATCATTGATGACCGTACCGCCTACGGCCAAGGCTTGGCCGACGAGGTGGAAAAAGCCGTCAAGGCCAACGGCGGCACCGTGACCGGGCGTGAGTTCACCAGCGACAAGGCCACCGACTTCCAAGCCATTCTGACCCGCGTCAAAGCACAAAACCCCGATGTGATTGTGTACAGCGGCATGGACAGCCAAGGCGGCCCGATGCTCAAGCAGATCAAGCAGTTGGGCCTGAACACCAAGTTCATCACTGGCGATGGTGGTTGCACCAGCGAGATCATCAAGCTGGCGGGCGACGCCATCAGTGCCAATGCCTACTGCACCCAGCCGGGCCTGCCGCTAGAGCAGATGCCGGGCGGCAAAGACTTTAATGCCCGCTACAGCAAGCGCTTTAATGCGCCCGTGCAAATTTATGCCCCCTATGCCTACGATGCCACTTCGGCCCTGATCGAGGCCATGAAGGCGGCCAACTCTGCCGAACCTGCTAAATATACGGCCCAGTTGGGCAAGGTTAACTTTCCCGGTGTGATTGGCACCGTGGCTTTTGATGCCAAGGGAGACATCAAAGACGGCGCTGTGACGGTGTACCAGCTCAAGGCGGGCAAGTGGGAGCCTTTGCCGTAATCTGCCTTCTCAGAGAATCACGCACCCGGCTTGCCGGGTTTCGCAAGCCTTGTTAAAGATGCACTGATGGAAACCCTGCTCCAGCAAATTGTCAATGGTCTGGTGGTGGGCAGTGTTTATGCGCTCATTGCCCTAGGCTACACGATGGTCTACGGCATTTTGGGCCTGATTAACTTTGCCCATGGTGACGTGTTGATGGTGGGAGCCTTGGTGGCTTACTCCACCGTCAATTTTTTGCTGCTCCATGCGCCGGGGCTGGGGGCCATACCTACCTTGCTGATCGGCTTGCTGGTGGCGATGGCGGTGTGCATGGCCTTGGGCTATGCCATTGAGCGCACCGCTTACCGCCGTTTGCGCAATGCGCCGCGTTTGGCACCGCTGATTACGGCCATTGGGGTGTCTTTTCTGCTGCAAACGCTGGCCATGATTATTTGGGGGCGCAACTACCACACCTTTCCGTCGTTGGTGTCGAGTACGCCCTTGCAACCGGTGGCTGGGGTGTTTATCACCCCAGTGCAAATCATCATTTTGCTGGTATCGGCCACGCTGATGGTGGGGTTGCTGTTTTTGGTAAATAAAACCTCGTTGGGTCGGGCCATGCGTGCCACGGCAGAGAACCACCGTGTCGCTAGCCTGATGGGGGTAGATACCAACCGCATCATCTCCATCACCTTTATTTTGGGGTCGGCGCTGGCAGCGATTGCCGGGATGATGTATTCGGCCAACTATGGGGTGGCCCATTACGCAATGGGCTTTATTCCGGGGCTCAAGGCGTTTACCGCAGCGGTGCTGGGCGGCATTGGCAATTTGGCTGGTGCCGTGGTGGGTGGTTTGGTGCTGGGGCTGGTGGAGTCGATTGGCGCAGGCTATATCGGCGACTGGACTTTTGGCTACCTCAATTCCGCCTACCAAGATATTTTTGCTTTCATTATTCTCGGCATCGTGCTCATCTTCCGCCCCACGGGCTTGCTGGGTGAGCGCGTGGCCGACCGCGCCTGAGGGGCCACACACCATGAACGATATTGCTCTGGCCCTGCCTTGGATTGGCAAGCGCAACCCGGCGGCTGCCCGCTGGTTGTTGCTGGCATTGGCACTGGGCGCGCCGCTGCTGGCGCTGCTGTTTGGCCGCACTTGGGTGCGGGTGCTCGACTTTGCCATGCTCTATGTCATGTTGGCGATTGGCCTCAATTTGGTGGTGGGGTTTGCGGGCCTGCTCGATTTGGGCTACATCGCCTTTTATGCCGTGGGGGCTTACACCTTTGCCTTTTTAGGCTCACCACAGTTTGATTTGCACTGGCCGTTTTGGGTGGTGCTGCCGCTGGGAGCTTGTTTTGCCGCACTAGCCGGGGTGGTGCTGGGCTTGCCGACGCTGCGGTTGCGGGGCGACTATCTGGCTATCGTCACGCTGGGGTTTGGCGAGATTGTTCGTATCTTCATGAACAACTTGAACCACCCCATCAACATCACCAATGGCCCCCAAGGCATCAACATGATTGACCCGCTGGTGCTGTTTGGCTGGGATATTTCGCGGCCCTTGAAGATTGGCGAGAGCATCACCATCCACTCTTTGTTGTTGTATTACTACGTGTTTCTGATTTGTGTGGTGCTGTCCATCGTGCTGGTGCAGCGGATGCAGGTCTCGCGCATGGGCCGGGCTTGGGCTGCTATCCGTGATGATGAGCTGGCAGCCAAGGCCATTGGCATCAACACACGCAACATGAAGCTGCTGGCCTTTGGTATGGGGGCTACCTTTGGCGGCGTGGCCGGTGGGTTGTTTGCGGCCTTTCAGGGGTTTGTCTCGCCAGAGAGCTTTTCGCTGATGGAGTCGATTGCCGTGCTGACGATGGTGGTGTTTGGTGGCATGGGCAATCTGGCGGGGGTGATTACTGGTGCTTTGCTGCTGAGTTTTCTGCCAGAAATTTTGCGCCACTTGGCCGTGCCGGTGCAGCAGGCGGTGTTCAATCAGGTGCTGCTTGACCCAGAGGTGCTGCGGATGTTGCTGCTCTCGCTGGCGATGATTGGCATGATGCTGTGGCGTCCGGCGGGTTTGATTCCGTCGTATAGCCGCTATTCGCGCCCACAGCAGGTGCTGGGCAAGGAGGGCACGCCATGATCTCTTTGCTCGAAGCGCGCCACATTACCAAGCGCTTTGGTGGCTTGCAAGCGCTGTCGGAGGTGTCGCTCACCATCCGCAAGGGTGAAATCTATGGCTTGATTGGCCCCAATGGTGCAGGCAAAACCACCTTCTTTAATGTGTTGACCGGCGCTTATACGCCCGATGGCGGTGAGCTGGTGTTCAATGGCACCGAGTTGCCTGTGGGCAGCCCCGATCAAATCGTGGCGGCAGGTATTGCACGCACCTTTCAAAACATCCGCCTGTTTCGTGAAATGACGGCGCTAGAGAACGTGATGACTGGGCACCATATTCGTACCCGTGCCAATTTGTTCTCTATCCTCTGGCAAACCCGCGCTGCCCGCATGGAAGAAGACCTGATTACCGAGCGCGCTTACGAACTGCTCAAATATGTGGGCATTGAGCGCTTTGCCGACACCCTTGCACGCAATTTATCGTATGGCGATCAGCGCCGCCTAGAAATTGCCCGCGCACTGGCCACCGAGCCGCAATTGCTGGCCTTGGATGAACCGGCGGCAGGCATGAACGCCACCGAAACCGCCCGGCTGCGCGAGCTGGTACAAACCATCCGCCACGATGGCATGACGGTGCTGTTGATTGAGCACGACGTCAAACTGGTGATGGGCTTGTGTGACCGCATTGCGGTATTGGATTTTGGTACCAAGATTGCCGAGGATGTCCCGGCGGCGGTGCAGCAAAACGAGGCCGTCATTACCGCCTACTTGGGACGGCCTAGCCATCCTCCAGCGGCAGCGGCAGACACAGGAGCCAGCGTATGAACGAGCAGCAGCCCTTGTTGCAATTGCAAGATGCCCATGTGGCCTATGGTGCCATCATGGCCGTCAAAGGCATAGACTTGGTGCTGCACCACGGCGAGCTGGTATCGCTGATTGGTGCCAATGGGGCAGGCAAAACCACCACGCTCAACACCATTGCCGGTTTGTTGCCCTTAACCCAAGGCCGTTTGCATTACGAGGGCGCTGCCATTGAGCGGCTGCCTACCCACCAGCGTTTGCGCCAAGGCATTGCCTTGGTGCCCGAAGGCCGTGGCATTTTTACCCGCCTGACGGTAGAAGAGAACCTGCGCATGGGGGCCTATGCGCGCCGCGATGCTGCCGCCGCCATTGAGGCCGATATGGAGCGGGTGTTTACCATGCTGCCACGGGTCAAAGAGCGGCTGCACCAAGTGGCGGGTACGCTCTCTGGCGGCGAGCAGCAAATGGTAGCCATTGGCCGCGCTTTGCTGTCACGCCCGCGTTTGTTGCTGCTCGATGAGCCGTCGATGGGGCTGGCCCCGCTGGTGGTAGAAAAAATCTTTGAGGTGATTCGCTCGGTGGCTGCCGAAGGGGTCACGATTTTGCTGGTAGAGCAAAACGCCACTTTGGCGCTGGAGTTTTCACAGCGCGCCTATGTGATGGAATCTGGCCGCATCACACTCACTGGGTCTGGGCAAGCGCTGCTGGCCGACCCGAAAGTGCGTTCAGCCTATCTGGGTGAACTGTAGCAAGGCGGAAAAAGTACCGCCTTGCCCAGAAAAAAGCGGCAGCTCCGTTCAGCTGCGCAGCGTCAGCAGCATCAAGATGCCCACAAACGCCAAGGTGTGGGCAAACAGCCCAGGCGCCAGCGCCAGCGCATAACGCCAGCCGCCACTGGCCCAAGCCACCGTGCTTTTGCTAAAGGCATGCACCACCATCGCCGCCCCCAGCGCCCAGACAATGTTGGTTGCTTCTTTGGTGCCGGGCATGCCAATGGTCAGCAGCGCCGCCGTGACGGCGTGAATATCGGCCAGTGCTGCCACCAAGGTGCCGGCCATGACCCCAGCCTCGCCTTGCCACAGGCGCAAGCCATGCACACCGGCCTGAATAGCTGTGAGCAGCAACACGATCAGCGCCGCATCACGCAGGCGAAACAGCTTGGTATCGGGGGTTTTGGCACCTGCTGCCTCACTGCCAGCAGGAACCGCGTAGCGCCACACCATCCAACCGCCCCAAAGCGCAGCCACCAAACTGCCCGATAGGGCAGGCAGCCACAGCGGCATAATCCAAGCAGGCTCGATGGTGCCACCAATAATCAAAATTTGCGTGGTGGTGCCCACGCAAGACAGTAAAGCCGCCCCGGCTTGGAGCTTGGGCGAGCCCTGTGTGGTGCGTAACTCCATACCCAAGCTGCCAATGGTGGCAGTGCTAGAGACAAAGCCTGAGGCCAGTGCCGACAAGGCTACCGCTTGGCGCGCCTGCAACAAGCGCCGCCCCACGTGGGCCAAGGATTGGATGAGCAGCAGCACAATCAGCAGCTTCATCACCAGTTGGGGGTTGAGCACCGGCCCCCACAACGCCCGGTCGGGCACCAAGGGCATCACCAACAACGCCAATGCGCCCAAAATCAGCCCGCCTTGTGCCTCGCCGGGGCGCAGCCAGTCGCGGGCAAATTGGTGCAGTGAGTCTCGCGCGGCCAGTAGCCCCGTCACCATCACCGTTAGCCCGGCGGCCAACATGGGAGCCTGTACCGCCAGTACGCCAATCAGGTAGGCCATGAATAGGGCGATTTCGGTGGTGATGCCTGGGGAGTCAGAGCGGTCGTAGGCATAGGCCACCACGCTGATGAGTGCCACAAAGGCTGCTCCCACAGCCATCAGGGCTTGCGAGTCTAAAAAGGCTGCGCAGGCCCCTGTGAGGGAGGCCAATGCGAACGAGCGCATCCCCGCCATCACCTGTTTTGAGGCCACGCTGTTGCGGCGCTCGCGCTCAATGCCCATGAGCAAACCACAGCCCAGCGCTACTGCCAAGCCGCTCAGGGCTGACATGTCGCCTGAAAATCGCGATGCGTCCATGGAGTCTCTCCTTTGCTATGTTTTTTCAGGCCCCGTCTGCTACTACAGCCTATGGACTTTACGACAGCGACAGGCACGTGCCATCGTATATCCAACACAGCAAAAAAAAACCGGGATAGAGGTGGTAATCACCCTTATCCCGGCCTCTAGAGCACCCCTGAGGGCTTACTCGATGCCTTCTAGCGCCAGCTCCTGTGCCTGTTCAGGCTCATCGTCACCTTGGTGCAACAGGGTAGCGGCCTCGCGGGCAGCCACACGACCCTCATCGGTAGGAATCACCCACACCTCCATGCTGCTGCCGGACGTATGGATGGCGCTGATGGCATCGCGCGTGGCTTCAGCATTGCGGCCAGCATCAATTTCCACCCCCAGCCAGCCCAAGCGCTCACACACCTGTGCCCGCAGCACGGCATCATGCTCGCCAATACCGCCACTGAAGGCCAGCACATCCAAGCCGCCCATGCTGGCAATCAAGGCCCCCGATTCACGCACTACACGGTAAGTGAACTGGTCGATGGCGCGCTGTGCGGCCTCGCTGCCATCGGCGCGCAAGCGGCGCATATCGGCAGAAATGCCCGACACGCCCAGCAAGCCGCTTTGCTTGTAGAGCAGCTTTTGGATGCGGTCGTGGTCCCAGCCCTGCTCCATCAGGTACAGCAGCACACCGGCATCCAATGTGCCACTGCGGGTGCCCATCATCAAGCCATCCAGAGCCGAGAAGCCCATGGTGGTGGCACAGCTGCGCCCAGCCACAGCAGCACACAGGCTAGCACCGTTGCCCAAGTGGGCCATCAGCACCCGGCCTGTGGCGCGGGGCGATTGCTCTAGCAGGGTGTCCATGATGTAGTGGTAAGACAACCCATGAAAACCATAGCGGCGCACGCCTTGTTCGGTCAGCGATTGCGGTAGTGCAAAGGCGCTGGCCACATCCGGCAAGCTGGTATGGAAGGCCGTATCAAAACAGGCCACCTGCGGCAGGTTGGGGAAAGCCTGCTGGAACGAGCGGATACCGGCCAAGTTGTGCGGCTGGTGCAGTGGTGCCATCGAGTTCAGGCTTTCGAGCTGCTCTAGCACGGTGCCAGCCACCACCACGCTCTGCTTGAACGCTTGGCCGCCATGCACCACCCGGTGCGCCACCGCCTTGATGGTGGGCGCGCCTTCCAGCTCGCCCAGTAGCACGCGCAGGCGGGCCAGCGCACGCTGAAAGGACGACTCGCCGGGCGTGGTGATGGTTTCTTGGTGGCGCTGGCCGGCAAAAGTCCAGTCCATTTGCGGTGTACCGCCCGGCTCTAGGCCCTCGATACAGCCGTTAAGTACGCTGGGCTGCACCTTGCCGCCATCTTGTAATGGATGCAAAGAGAACTTCAGCGACGATGACCCCGCATTTACAGCAAGAATAGCCATAAGACGACCTTAAGCAGTAGGAATAGAAGCGGCCTTGGCTGCGCGCGCCGCGTGGGCAGCCAACACCGCCAGCAGGGCCGAAGCCACGCGGCTCATGGGGCCGTCGGCGCGGCTGGTGAGGGCAATTGGCACACGGGCACCCAGCACCAAACCAGAACCGGAGGCACCGGCCAGATATTCGAGCTGCTTGGCCAGCATATTGCCGCTTTCCAGATCGGGGACGGCCAAAATGTCGGCGTGGCCTGCCACCGGCGATTGGATATGCTTGATTTGCACAGCTTCTGGCGAGATGGCGTTGTCAAAAGCCAAGGGGCCATCGAGTACACCGCCCTTGATTTGGCCCCGGTCGGCCATCTTGCACAGCGCCGCTGCATCCAGCGTCGAGCGCATATTGGGGCTGACTGTTTCTACGGCGGCCAAAATAGCCACTTTGGGGTTGGCTACGCCCATCACATGGGCAAAATTGATGGCGTTTTGGATAATGTCCACTTTCTCGGCCAGCGTAGGCTCGATGTTCAAAGCGGCATCGGTAATCAGCAGCGGCTTGGGGTACAGCGGCACATCAAAGCGGAACACATGCGACATGCGACGGCCTGTGCGCAAGCTGGGCTGCGACAGCACGGCGTGCAGCAGCTCATCGGTGTGCAAGCTGCCCTTCATCAGCACTTCCACTTGGCCCTTGGCGGCCATACTGGCGGCCAACTCAGCAGCGGCGTGGCTGTGCTCGACCGAGATGATTTCAGCACCCGTCAGATCAATCTCAAACTGGGTAGCCAGTTGGCGGATGCGGGCTTCGGGGCCAATCAGCACCGGCACGATCAGGCCGTGGCGGGCAGCGTCCATCGCGCCACTGAGCGAGCCTTCATCGCAGGGATGCACCACCGCGCAGCGCACCGCCTCCAAGCCTTCGGCGCGGGCCAGCAGCTCATTGAAGCGCGCTTCAGGATCAAACAGTTGGATTTGTGGTGCGTTGATTTTTTCCACCCGCACCTTGGTGGTGGGCGGCATCAAATTAGCATCGCCCTTGAGCACGGTTTCACCCTTTTGGTTGGTGACCAGGCAGCTCATTTTGACGCGCTTTTTCTCGTCGTCTTTTTCGGACACGGTGGCGCTGACGGTGAGCGTGTCACCAATACGCACTGGCTTGGTGAACTTGAGCTCTTGGCCCAAGTAGATGGTGCCGGGGCCGGGGAACTGAGTGCCAAACAGTGCCGAGATCAGCGCTGCGCCCAGCATGCCATGGGCGATCACGCCGTGGAACATGGTGGCATCGGCGTATTCGGGGTTCAGGTGGGCCGGGTTAATGTCGCCGGACACGGCGGCAAAGGCTTCAATGTCGGCCTGCGTGACCGTGCGCACCAAGCGGGCACTTTGGCCAACGCTCATCTCGTCAAAGGTGACGTTTTCCATCCATTCAGCGGTGGGGGTTGCCATGTTCATAGTGCAAAAATCCTTGAAATTTAAAGACAGCCAATCGGGGCGCAAGGCGCGGTTTAGGCCATCGCGTGGCAACCACCATCGACATAGATGGTCTGGCCGGTCATGCCCGAGGCAGCGTCCGAGCACAGGAAGGCGCACAGATTGGCGATTTCTTCCAGTCTGACCAGACGCTTGAGTGGAGACTTCTCAGCGGCGTGGGCCATCAGGTCGTCAAAGCTGGCAATACCGGAGGCGGCACGGGTCAGGATGGGGCCGGGCGATACAGCATGAACGCGGATGGCTTGAGGGCCCAGTTCCATCGCCATATAGCGCGTCAGGGATTCGAGTGCAGCCTTCACTGGCCCCATCAGGCCGTAATGGGGCACGGCCTCATCGGCACCGAGGTAGGTCATGCTCAGCATCGCGCCACCATTGCGCATGTGCGGCGCGCACAGTTTGGCCAAACGGGCAAAGGAGTGGCAAGAGACATTCATGGCGCGGGCAAAGCCCTCGCTGGAGCTGTCAATCACATCACCGTGCAGGTCTTCCAGTGGTGCCCAAGCAATCGAGTGCACCACAAAGTCCAGATGTCCCAAGCGCTCTACAGCACGCGCCACGGTGGCTTCGAGTTCGCCTTCGCCCTCGACGTTGCAATTGACCAGCTCCACGCCCAAAGGATCGGTCAGTGGCTCGACAAAGCGACGGGCCTTTTCGTTCAGGCAGGAGACCACCAGATCAGCACCAAGCTGGTGCATGACTTGGGTGCAACCCCAAGCAATGCTGCTGTTGTTGGCCACACCGAGAATCAAACCTTTTTTGCCTGCCAGACCGAAAGAGGATGTGTTGAGCGTCATGGGTGGAAAATCTCCAAAGAAAAGCCAGGCACAGCGGCGCTGCGTCTGCTGGCAAAGCACAAGGTGTGCCAGAAAAAAGGGCTAATGCCCACTGAATACACGCCGCAAGTCAACCCCGGCTGCACCGGGCTTGAAGCCCTCGCGTTCGAGTTTGTCTTGGGCGCTGACCAAAATGTGGCGGGTGGTATCTACCCCCACCTGCTCCACGTAACGGGTGGCTACGCCATAGCGCAGCACGAGCAAGGCGCGAAGCTCTTGGCGCAAATGGGATTTGCGCCGCTCTGGGCTCATGCCGGTGCGGGCTGCACCGGGTTTGCGCCGCTCGACCGGGGGCGGTCGCTCATCGTTTTGGGTGAGTACGTCGTTGAGTTCGCTCTCGTTTTGCAGATTGATGTCTAACGTGGTGGCCAAACGGGCAATGCGCGCATTGATCGATTCAATCGACTCGCTCATGCGCTGCAAATAGCCGGTCAGGTGGGCGTCAGAGGGATGAATCTCCTCAGTCGACATAGCGCACCATCACATACTCGCCGGGGGCATCACAGAGTACGTTGGCAGGATCGATAGCGGGCGGTGCCACGGGCGCACCCGAGCGCTCTTTGAGCCACGCATCCATGGCTTCCCACCACGAGCCTTGGCGGGTGGGGGCGTTGGCCAGCCACTCATCAGGCTCTGTCCAGCCTTGGTTGTCTTCAATGCTGTTGATCTGGTAGCTGCGCCGTGGACGCCCCGGCTCCGAGACGATACCGGCATTGTGGCCGCCAGCGGCCAGCACAAAGGTAACGTGGGTGTCGGTTTGCAAATGGATTTTGTACACCGAGCGCCAAGGCGAGACGTGGTCGCGCGTGGTGCCCACCACCAGCATGGGCGCATGAATATCCATCAGGGCAACGGCTTGACCACCCACCCGGTATTTGCCGGTAGCCAACGCATTGTTCAGGAACAGCGAGGATAGGTACTCCGAGTGCATCCGCGCGGGCAGGCGGGTCAGATCGGCGTTCCAGCTCATCAGATCGAAGTCGGCCTCATCTTGGCCCAGCAGGTAGCGGCGCGTGTTGCGCATAAACACCAGCTCGCGCATATTCAGGAACTGGAACGAACCGGCCATCGCGCTGCCGGGCAGATAGCCCTTGCGATCCATTTGCTGGCGCAGGGTTTTGAGCTGTTCATCGTCAATGAACACTCCCATTTCACCAGGCTCGGTAAAGTCGGTTTGCGCCGCCAGCAGCGTGACGGTGGCCAGCTGAGGCAGACGATCCATTGGGTGGTCTTCGGCACGGCGGCGGGCATTGCCAGAGTTTTGGGCCATGCGGGTGTGGCGCCCCATCGCAGCAGCCACAATGGCCATGAAGGTGCCACCCAAGCAGTAACCCAAGGCATGGACACGCGGTGCGCCGGTGCGCGCTTTGATGGCAGCCAAGGCATCCATCACGCCCATGTGCAGGTAGTCTTGCATACCCAAATCGCGGTCGGAGGCGTCGGGGTTGCGCCAAGAGATGATGAACACGGTGTAGCCTTGGCCCACCATGTAGCGCACCATCGAGTTGGACGGCGACAAATCCAAAATGTAGTACTTCATGATGCACGAAGGCACGATGAGCAACGGCTCTGGATAGACTTTGTCAGTGGTTGGGCTGTATTGGATCAGCTCAATGAGGTGGTTGCGGTACACCACCTTGCCGGGTGTGATGGCTACATCCTTGCCTACAGCAAAGGTGAGTGGCTCTAGTGTTTCGGGCGCACTGCGGGCCACTTCGGCCTTGCGCATGTCGTCTGCAAAATGCTCATAACCTTGTACCAAGCTCTGGCCTTGGGTTTCTTGGGCTTTGTGCAGGGCCTCTGGGTTGGTCAATAACCAGTTGGACGGGGTAAAGGTGTCCATGATCTGGCGGTTAAAAAACTCCACCATGTGGCTGTGGTGGCGGGACATGCCATCGACCTGCACCGCCTCGCGCCACCAAGCGCTATTGGCTTTGTAACCTTCTTTGAGTGCACTGAACGGCCACTGACGCCAGCTTGGATCGGTAAAGCGGTTGTCGTTATCGACCATAGGCTGGCCTTGCTCGTCCTCTGGGGGCGCCACAGCGCTGGCCAGCGCTTGTTGGCCCAAAGCCAGCGCCCGCTGGCCCAGCACCAGCTGGCGGCCAGGAGAGGCGGCCAAGTGCATGGCCCAATCAGCAGCTGCCAGCGCCAGTGCAATGGGGGATAGGCCCATTGTGCTGCGTGTCAGAAAACCGTGGAACGTCTCATCTAGCGCTTTGGTAGCTTCGCGCTGACGTTCAAACGGCACACAGGAGGCATTAGCTTTATCCATTGCAAATCCTTCAGGCTCAATACATTACAAAAAAGGCAGTATGCCAAACTTCATTTATGACTGACATATCGTTTAGCGTGTGAAGAACCCGGTGGTTTTTAAAATCCCCCCGATGTGACACTGCTTTGACACCATCCATGCCCCAATCACTGTGACCAGATAATAAGCCACCGATCACGACAAAGCCATGACAAAGAAATGAGTGTTCTATGACAATGCTGCACCCACAACGGGCAACACTAAGAGCACAGTGGCACCCGCAAAGGGGTGGCACCGTACTGTCACAAGGTAAAAAGGAAAAAAGATCAGGAGAGATCAGTCGGCAATACAGGCCGTGATACGGCAGGCTTTGCCGCTGCGGCCACGGGGCACGGCTTGGCCTAGCTCGGCACGCACCTCAATCGCCGTGACACCTTGGGCTATGGCAAATGCCGTCAGGGCGGCACAACCCCTGACCATAGCGGCCCGTCCAGCCTCTCCCTCAAGGGGGATGTGCAGCACCAAGGTGGTGTCATCCAATTGGTGCAAATAAAAGTCAAATACCCCAGCTTCGTCTTCAAGCACCGTGGACAAGGCCAAGGGCAGCAGCGTCACAGGTTGGCCGTTAGCACCTGCCATGATCAATGGCTCATCACGGCGTCCTTGCACCGTAATGACCGGCAATGGTGAGCCACAAGCACAGCGCTCTGGGTGCAGGGTCAGGTGGTCACTGAGGTTGTAGCGCACCAAGGGTTGGACGTGGTTGGCCAGATTGGTGAGTAACACGCTGCAAGAGGGGTGCCCCGGCGGCACCGGACGGAAATGCTCGTCCACCGGCTCCAAAATGACCCAATCGGTGTTGGCGTGCATGTGGCCATGTGCACATTCCCAGCCAATAGCCAGAAACTCTGAGGAGCCATAGCTGTTGCGCACCAGACTGCCTAAGGTTTGCTGCACGTGGGTGCGTACTGCTGGGCTCAATGACTCCCCGCCCGTCCAGATTTCACGCGGGCGTGCCCGTAGGGCACCAGAACGGGCTTCATCGGCCAACAAAGCCGCAACTGTGGGATAAGTAACCACCACCGAAGGCGAAAAGGCATTGAGCTGGGCTACCAGCATGTGGGTAGGTACTTGGATAGAAAAGCTGCGCATGGTGCTAGACAACACCGGGTTGATAGCCCGCAAGCGCTGCACCGAGGCATAGCTGGCAAAGTGTCCGCCCGTGGCCCCGACAAAAGCGATACGCTCGGTCAGGCCTAAAGGATCGAGCCAGCGCGCCAAAGGCCGGGTAGCGCAGCGGCGCAGGGCTTCTAGGGCGTCATAGACGGCCATGGTGGCTACGTCTTGCACGAAGATACCCGGCTCCCCGCTGGTGCCTGAACTCTCCCAGACCATGTAGCGTCCCAGCCAAGGCTGGGCAATGCGCGTGGGGTCGGCAGTAAACTGGCGCAGTGCCTCTAGGTTGATCTGTGGATCAGTGACCCAATGGTCAAAATTAGCCATGAGTTGGCCGCGCGTGACCATGGGCAGCTGCTCTAGTGGCGTGTTGGCGGTGGTGCCAGCAGGCCATAGTGAGCGGTACAGGCGCGAGCCGCGCAAGGTGGCCTCCAACAACTGGGCCAAACGGGCCTGCTGGCGCTGGACAATACCTTGCGGTGTACCCCGGTTCACAGCCATGACGTCCATGGAGATCGAGGACAGGCGCAGCGGGTCGAACACAGTATGCATCTGGTGACTCGCGGGACGCCCCGGCAGCAAATGCCTAGGGTGGATAGCGCATCGTGCCACAGCACGACCCTCTCCCGCATCCTTTCTTTGTGGGCTATCTTGAATGCTTGAACAACGAAAGCGGTGCTATGCACCACCATCGGTAGCCATCATAGAAGGAGCAGGCACCATTTGAGGGAAAAAACTGCGGATGCAGCCCACTGGCCCGATAGTCTGCGGGGGTCTTAAACGTTGTACAGGTGCTGCTCTTGCCGACGGGCTGCACCAGAGCGCACCAGATCATCGACCAAACTGTGGTACCACGCTGGCAACGGCAGCTCGGCAAAATAGGCCGCATGGAGCTGGGCAAAATACGGGGTGTGGGCAAACCAGTGCTGCAAAACACTCACGGGTGTCTGTTGCCACTCTAGCAATTTGTACTTGAGCAGTACCTTGGCGGCATAGCGCGCATGTTTGAGCGGATCACGCACCCATGTGTCAAGACGGCGGCGAGCGGTATCTAGAGCGCGGGGCGTGTCTTGAAACACGGGGCCGTGTCCGGGCACTACGGTGTGCGGGGCCAAATCAGCAATCAGGTCTAAGGTGGCTGCCACATCTGCAAAGGCTGCCTCACCATCAAGCTCTGGAAAGACGACGCCAAACCCGTTTTCCCACAGGGCATCGCCTGAGATCAGGATGCGCTGCTGCGGTTCAAACAACAAGACGGCATGGGTGTCATGGCCTGGCGCGGCGTGGATTTGCCAAGGGCGCTCGCCCAGCCAAACTTCATGGCCCGGCTGCAATAAGGCATCGTAACGAAAGGGCGGACACTCTTGGCCCGTGGGCGTGTAGCTCAAGGCATGGGCATCCCAATGCGCCACAGCGGCTGCCAATCCGGGCGCAATGGCGGTTTGCACTTGGGGCCAATGCTGTTGCAAGGCGGCATTGCCGCCACAGTGGTCACTGTGCAAATGGGTGTTAACAATCCGCTCTAACGCTTGGCCCTGTAGCGTGTGTGCCACCAAAGCCACCGTTTGTTCCGCATGGGTGCAATAGCCAGTATCGACCACCACAGGGCCGCAAGGCCCGCCCGTAAACACGATAGTGTTGGCTGAAAGCCAACCGCGTTCCATGACGGTCATTTCTGGTGGTAGCAAGGGCATGGAAGTAGGCGGTCTCAAGTCGGATGTGCCCCGCTGTAGACGGGTTTTCAGCGCATGGTAGCAGTTTGCTAGAACCTTGGTGCAGGGGCGGCCAGCCCTCCGCGTTACATACAAATATCTACTTTGCCACGGCCCGATTTGATACCAGAGCGAAGCAACTTGCCTTCGAGTCGCCGCCGCTTGGAGGCAAAAGTGGGCTTGGTGGGCCGACGTACCGGCAGCACTAACGATGCTTGGGCGATCAGCTCGCCAAGGCGCGCTAGGGCTTCTGCCTTATTTTGATCTTGACTGCGCGAAGATTGCGCTTTGATGACGATAACGCCGTCTTTGGTGATGCGGTGATCTTGCCACCGAAGCAGTTTTTCTTTCACCGCTGGGGCAAGGGAGGAGCGGCCAATATCAAAGCGCAAATGAATGGCGCTAGAGACCTTATTGACATTTTGACCGCCCGGCCCTTGGGAGCGCACTGCGCTGAACTCTACTTCATGAAGATAAATGGCATGTGGCATAGAGGATTTGAGAAACTTAACGGTCAGAAGAAAATTGGGGTCAGATAACCACTAAACCAATTGAACCTGTACCCGTTTACCCAATGCAGCCGCATACTTTTGCAGCGTAGCCAATGATGGTGAATGCTTGCCACTGATCAGCGAAGCCTCCAAACGGGCCACAGCAGGGGCCTTAGTGCCCATGCGCTCTGCCACTTGGGCTTGCGTTAAGCCCGCCTCGTGCCGAGCTTTGAGAATGGCATCGAGCATGGGCATTTCTTCGCGTTGCAGGCGTTCGTACTCTGCGCGCACAGCTGGGTTTTTCAGTGCTTGGGCCTTGAGTTGTTCATGGGTGAGCATCTTTAATCTCGTTTAAGCGTTTGTGGGCCACCGCCAATTCCTTGGTTGGGATCTTGTCGGTTTTTTTAATGAAGCTGTGCAACACCACGATGCGCTGCCCGACTAATAAAGTGCAGTACAGCACACGGGCGATACCCTCAGCGCCTTTGAGGCGTAGTTCTAAAGCCATCGCCCAGCGCCTTGGTGTGTGGCAGGCCCATATGGGGGCCATAATTCACCATGCGATCCTCCAAGACAATGTAACGGGCCAGCAGCGTAGAAGGTAGGGCCAGCACTTGCCCTTGGACAGTGGCATCATAAAATTGAATAGCGTACGGCATGATTTTAATAATAACAAATTTGTTATTTATGCCGGTGCGTAATCAAAATGTATGTCAAACCCCGTCCTTCAGAGTGATTGTCATCGAGACATTTTGAGCGTAAAAAAGTCCGTAACCCGACCTACACCATTGGAAAAAGCACCTCCCATTCAAACCACCGATTTGCCCATTCTCACCGCCCCCCACCCTGTTGCATATTTAGATCAGGCCCAACCTGCGTACGCAGCACCCGCAGTTGCCGATCTGCCACCACCGTAAACATCATCGTCGTATTCGTCGGTGGTTCCAAAAAACGCCAATCGTGGTGCGTTTCGTTTTGTAGCGCCAAGGGCGTGACTTTGGCCGGTTTGCCCAAGCGCCTGCGCACTTCGTCCATGCCCATGCCGGGGATAATGCGGGCAAAGTTCTCTGGTGTCAGCACTTGGCGCAGCGCGCTCATCTTGCCATCGGGGCCAATGGTAATCATGTAATTGCGCAGGCCAGCGGGCTGGCGGTTGTATTCCAGCGTCCGGCTGCCGCCGCCGTCGTCCCACACCTGATCGGGCACGCCAAAGCGGTCGCGCACATCCACTTCGGTTGATAGCCCCTCCTCCAGTTCGCTGATGCGCTGGGGGTCGCAGGCACTTAGCGCGAGCAGGGCGCAAGCGATAGCAAAGCGGCTGGCAAGGTGTTTCAAAGACGGCATCGCGCATCCCCCGGTAAAATTGCGGCCAGAGAGGTTAACCCAGTCCATGTCCATCTTTGCCCGCCCCCACTATATGTCCGACGCGACACAGTTCATCAACCAGCTCAAAGCGCAGCGCCCCGAGCTGGATGTCCAGCAGGTGGCAGGCCGTGCCCTGCTGTGGGACAAGCAGGTAGACCGCGATCTCTGGCAAGACTACGACGCTGGCCGTGTGGCGCAAAAGCCCTATCCCTACCAAGCCAGTCCCAGCAAGGATTTGTAAGCACAGCATGGTCGCTGGCACTGGTTTGGCAACGGCCCCCAGCGCTCAAGGCGATAAAGGCATGAGCCAATAATGGGCAGTATCCCTGCCAATACGCCTGCCAAGCAGCCCCCAGTGGCCTTGGCAGGTGCTGCTGTATCTGTAGAGCCTGTAGATAGCCACAGCTCGGCTTTGGCGCGCCTGTATGGTCAGCCTTTGTTTGCCTTGCCAGCGGATTTGTACATCCCGCCCGATGCGCTGGAGGTCATGCTTGATGCCTTTGAAGGCCCGCTGGACTTACTGCTGTACCTGATCCGCAAGCAAAACTTTAATATCCTCGACATCCCGATGGCGGCGCTCACGCGCCAGTATTTGGCCTATGTCGAAGAGATTCGCAGCCGCAACCTGGAGCTGGCCGCCGAGTACCTGCTGATGGCCGCTATGCTGATCGAGATCAAATCGCGCATGTTGCTGCCGGTGCGCAAGGCCGACAGCTGTGACGATGTGGACGACCCCCGCGCCGAATTGGTGCGCCGCTTGCTAGAGTACGAGCAGATCAAGGGCGCTGCCGTGCAGTTGGGCCAAGCGCCGCAACAAGGGCGCGACTTTTGGGTGGCGCAGGTGGTAGTGGGGCAAAACCTGCAACAGCGCCTGCCCGATGTGTGTGTGGCGGACTTGCAAACGGCGTGGCGTGATATTTTGCGGCGTGCCACCCTCGTGCAGCACCACCGCATCACGCGCGAAGAGTTAAGCGTGCGCGAGTACATGGGCCAAGTGCTGCGCGCCTTGCAAGGGCGGCGCTTTGTCGAGTTTGAAGAACTGTTTGATCCGGCCCAAGGCCGCACCGTGCTGGTGGTGACTTTTATTGCCCTCTTGGAATTAGCCAAAGAAACGCTGATCGAGATCACGCAGGCCGAAGCCTTTGCCCCCATCTATGTCAGGTTGGCCTATACGCCCGTCTGATGCCTCCATGCCGTGCCCTTGGTGGGTGCTCTTTTTTTATTCCTATTCTTTATGGCTTCACACGATTTTGATGTTCTGATTGTGGGCAGTGGTCTGGCGGGCTTGTCTGCCGCCTTGCATCTGGCCGCCACCCACCGCGTGGCAGTGATTACCAAGCGCACCATGCACGATGGCTCCAGCGCGTGGGCGCAGGGGGGTATTGCGGCGGTGCTGTCTGACAGCGACAGCTTTGCCGCCCACATTGAAGACACGCTGGTGGCCGGGGCCGGTTTGTGTGATTTAGCCAGCACGCGCTTTGTGGTCGAAAACGCGCCAGCGGCCATTGCGTGGTTGCGCGAGTTGGGTGTGCCCTTCACCCGCGAAGGTGAGCAGTTGCACCTGACGCGTGAAGGCGGCCACAGCGCTCGGCGCATTGCCCACGTCACCGACGCCACGGGTGCTGCCGTGCAAGAAACACTGATCGATGTGGTGCGGGCCACGCCGGGCATCACGCTGTTTGAGCACCATACGTTGGTCGATTTGATTACCAGCCAAAAGCTAGGGCTGGCCGGGCAGCGCTGCTTGGGCCTGTATGCCTTAGATGAGCAAACCGACGAGGTGATTACCTTCCGTGCGCCACAAACGGTGTTGGCTACCGGCGGCGCAGGCAAGGTGTACCTGTACACCACCAACCCCGATACCTCTACTGGCGATGGCATTGCTGCCGCTTGGCGGGCGGGTTGCCGGGTGGCAAACATGGAGTTCATCCAGTTTCACCCTACCAGCCTCTACCACCCACACGCTAAATCGTTTTTGATTAGCGAAGCCGTGCGTGGCGAAGGCGGGCAGCTCAAGTTGCCCGATGGCACGCGCTTTATGCTGGCGCACGACCCGCGCGCTGAACTGGCCCCGCGTGACATCGTGGCCCGTGCCATCGATTTTGAGATGAAAAAGCACGGCCTCGATTGCGTGTATTTAGACATTTCTCACCAAAGCCCGGCGTTTTTGCAAGAGCATTTCCCCAACATCTTGGCGCGCTGCGCCGAGTTGGGCATTGACATCAGCAAAGACCCGATTCCGGTGGTGCCCAGCGCCCACTTTACCTGCGGCGGTGTCTTGACCGACTTGGCTGGGCGCACTGACCTGCCCGGTCTTTACACTGTGGGCGAGGCCGCCTGCACCGGCCTGCATGGTGCCAACCGGCTGGCCAGCAATTCATTGCTAGAGTGCATGGTGTTTGCACGTGCCGCTGCCCAAGCCATTGCTGCCGCGCCACGCTCTTTGATTCCGGCGCTGCCGCGCTGGGATGACAGCCGCGTGCAAGACGCCGATGAGGCCGTGGTCATCTCGCACAATTGGGATGAGCTGCGCCGCTTTATGTGGGACTATGTGGGCATAGTGCGTACGAACAAGCGGCTGGAGCGGGCTGCACACCGCATCCGGCTGTTGCAAGCTGAAATCCAAGAGTTTTATGCCCATTTTCATGTCACCCGCGACCTGCTGGAGCTGCGCAATCTGGTGCAGGTGGCTGACCTGATTGTGCGTTCGGCGCAAATGCGCCGTGAAAGTCGGGGTTTGCATTACAGCCGTGATTACCCCAGTCTGGCCGCACCGGCGGCTCCCACCATTCTTGTTCCTCCCCTTACCCACTGAAATTGGACGTATCCACCATGTTCCGTACCTTGCTCAAATCCAAAATCCACCGCGTTAAAACCACGCATTGCGAGCTGCACTACGAAGGCTCCTGCGCCATTGACGAAGACTTGCTCGATGCTGCCAATATTGCCGAGAACGAACAAGTCCATATCTGGAACATCGACAATGGCGAACGCTTTGTCACTTATGCCATCAAGGGCCAACGCGGCAGTGGCATGATCTCGGTCAACGGCTCGGCAGCGCGCCGCGCCTGTGTGGGCGATTTGCTCATCATTGCTGCTTTTGCCCAAGTCCATGAAGATCACGTTAAAACGCACGAGCCAGAACTGGTGTTTGTTGATGACAACAACCGCCAGACCGAACTGCGCCACCATGTGCCTACCCAGCAACTCTAAGCAGCCTGAAAGCCCACCATGCCCCACTTGATTGTTGAATATTCTGCCAACCTGAGCGGTTTTCCTGAAGCCCAAATGTTGGCCGAGCTAAACCAGACCGTCACCGCTAGCCCAGAAATTCCTGATGAGATTGAGCTCAAGAGCCGCTGCGTGGCCCATGCGTCTTACGCGGTAGGCACCCAAACCACGGGCCGTGCTTTTGTCCATGCCCAATTGCGACTGTTGTCGGGCCGCAGCCCTGAGGCCAAGCTCGATTTTTCGCAGCGCATTGTTGATGTGTTGCGCCGCTTGACACCCCAGCCTGAGGGCGTGTTGGTGCAGTTGAGCGTCGAGATTGTCGATATGGATCGGCCTTCCTACATCAAAACCCGCCTGTAAGCTGCGTGCAGGGGCCTAGCCGCTGTGCTTGGCCCCATGCGATTTGAGCAGTTGCACCATTTGCTCGTCCTGCCTCTTCTGCGCCAAAGTCAGAAGCGAATTGCCTTGGGTATCCATTCCCCGTGGAGAGACGCCAGCACGTAGCAATTGGTTTGCCGCTGCCCAGTTGCGCGCCGACACCGCTGCCAACAGACGCGGATCGGCGGGTGTGCGGTCGAGTGCGGGCCGCACTGTCGTTGCGACAGGGGTGGCAGCAGGTTCGGGGGTAGGAGGTGTTTCCACTTCTGGCTCGTCCGAGGGCGCGGTTTTTTTGTGGTCAAACACTTCTCCAGCGATGGAGGCCACCAGAAACCACACCAGCACCGAAACGGTAATCATGCCCATGATAATGAGCGCTTTGGTGTATTCGCCGAAGTCATCCATGCCTGTCTCCCTGCATCTTCTTTTGTGATCGCTTGTTCACGGGTTTAGGCCAGTTGGGCGCTGATCCAGCCGCGCAGACTGTTGATAAAGGCCCAGGCTTGTATCTTTGGCATGTCTTCTAGCCGTATTACGGCCTCACGCAGACGTCCTTCATGCAGAGCCACCGCCCGCCCGACACCGGGCAGCAGCCCGCAGTGCAGCGCAGGCGTGACCCATTGTCCATCGATCAGCATAGCCACATTGCCCCGGGTGCATTCGGTAATTTCGCCTTCTTGGTTGTAAAGCACGGTGTCGTAAATGTCGGCAGTGCTGGGAGCAAACGCTTCGTAATGTACGCGGCGGGTGGTTTTGTGTCGAACAAAGGGGCCATGCGCCTCAGCCAGCGGCTGGGCAGCCAGTTGCAAGCGTACCTGAACTGGAGAGGGTTCCAGTGCAAAGGCTTGGGCGCTGGGCTGGCCGCTGGCGTTCAGTAGCAGGCGCACACGCCAGCAACCTTGGGGGTGGGTTTGGGCCAAGTCGTTGAGGCATTGCTGCACGCGGGCCATATCCCAAGGATAAGAAAAATGCTGGGCCGCACTGTGCAAGCGTGCCAAGTGGTGGGCACCGTAGCGCCATTGGCCCTGCTCTAGCGCTAGGGTTTCCAGAAGATCAAAAGGCATACTTGCTTGTTCCACAAAAGCGCGTTTGTGACGCCATTCATTCCATTCTGCACTGGCTTGGGCACTGGCGGTAATGCCGCTGCCAATACCGCAGCGGGCTTGGCCGCCTTGGAGCACTACTGTGCGGATCGGTACATTGAAGGTGGCCCGGATGCCACCCGCTGTATCTGGGCGCACCACGCCCAGCGCGCCACAATAAATGCCCCGTGGCCCGCTCTCTAATGCAGTAATGGCCTGCATAGCCCGCACTTTGGGGGCTCCAGTGATGGAGCCACACGGAAACAACGCTGCAAACACTTGTGCCAGCGTGGTACCTGCACGGGTGCGGGCTTGCACATCCGACGTCATCTGCCAAACAGCGGGCAGGGCTTGGGTGTGGAACAACTGGGGTACCTGTACGCTGCCGGGGCTGGCAATGCGCGAGAGGTCGTTGCGCAGCAAATCCACAATCATGACGTTTTCTGCGCGTTCTTTGGGGCTGGTGCGCAAAGCAGTGGCTTGGGCAGCGTCTTGCTCTGGCGTGCTGCCGCGTGGTGCGGTGCCCTTCATCGGGCGGGCGAGTATCTGCCCGCTATCGGTGTGGCAGTGCCAATCAAAAAACAGTTCGGGTGATACCGAAAGCACCTGCGTATCGCCGGTGTCCAGATAGGCAGCGTAGCCTCCCGGTTGTGCCCGTTGCAAGGCGGCAAACAGAGCCGGGGCTGCGGTTGCTTGATCATCCTCGATACGGGCCAGCATGGGCGCGGTGTAGTTGACTTGGTAATACTCGCCGTTGGCAATCGCCTGTTGGATCTGGTGCAGGGCTGTATCAAAGGCGCTGCGCGTTAGCGTTGGCTGCCAGTGCAAGCGGGGGGCTGGCACTGTCTCGGCGTTGTCGGGCCAAGGCAAGGCTTGATCGTACAGGGCAAACCAAGCCAGCGGGCCATCGGCTGGGTGCGTGCGCAGGGCTGTATCAAAGGCGGCTGCGGCTTCGTAGCGCAGATAGCCAAGGCACCAAGCACCCGCTGCGGCAGCCGCTTGCACGCTATCGAGCACGGTGGGCACCTCTGCCCACGTGTGCGCTGTTAATACCTGCCGGGGCGTGCCAAAGGTGTGGCGCAGCCGGGGGGCGTCGGGGCCAGCGTGCGGGTCAGAAAAATCAAGCTGGGCGGTCAGGCGCACTGGCATGGAAAGAGGAGGATCGGATGGAAACAAAAGGAGGCTCGTCGCGTATCTTATGGGGGCTTAGCGCTGGTGGTGGTATCTTGAATGGCAGCATCGCATAGACTCGCACGCCCCTAGTATCGTTCCCGGCCCGACATTACCCCACCCCCATGAGCTACTCCGTCAAGGAAATTTTTTATACCCTGCAAGGCGAAGGTGCCCAAGCCGGACTGCCCGCCGTATTTTGCCGCTTTGCTGGCTGCAACCTCTGGAGTGGCCGCCCTTCAGACCGTGCCAGCGCCTTGTGTCGCTTTTGCGATACCGATTTTGTGGGCACCGATGGCACTTTGGGCGGCAAGTTTGACAGTGCGATGGCCTTGGCCGAGCAAATTGCTGCGCTGTGGCCAGCGGGCGATAAGCAGCACCGCCTCGTAGTGCTCACCGGCGGCGAGCCACTGCTGCAAGTAGATACCGCCCTGATCGACGCTCTGCACGCGCAAGGCTTTCGGATTGCGTTAGAAACCAATGGCACCTTGCTGGCACCGCCGGGCATTGATTGGCTGTGTGTCAGCCCCAAAGCTGGTACCACCTGGGTGCAACAGCAGGGCCAAGAGTTGAAAGTGGTGTGGCCGCAGCCGGGGCTGGATTTAGACCTGCTCGAAAGCACGGGCCAATTTGCGCACCGCTTTTTGCAGCCCTTGGATAATGCACAACAGGCACAGCATATTGCCCTGTGCATTGATACCTGCTTGCAACGCCCCGCTTGGCGTTTGAGCCTGCAAACCCACAAACTCACCGGCATCCGTTGAGGCCCCACCATGCAATTGACCGTTAGCCAACGTTTTTTCTTTGACGCCGCCCACACCTTACAACGCGAGATTGAGGCCGAAGGCAGCCGCCGTATTCACGGCCATACTTACCACGCCGAAGTGTTTATCTCTGGCCCCCGCAACCCTGTCAGTGGCATGGTGATTGATCTGGGGCATGTGCGCCAGCGGCTAGTCGCCCTGCGCGAGCAGCTAGACCACCATTTGCTCGATGAAGTGCCCAACTTGGGGCCAGCCACGCTAGAGAACCTGTGCTTGTTTATTGCCAACGCGCTGGCCGATATGCAACCACCGCCCAGCCGTGTGCGCGTGTGGCGCGACGCAGTGGGCGATAGCTGTACGCTGGATTTATAAGCCGTTTAGGCCGCCCCGATATTCGGCACTAGCCCAGCAGTAGGCTGGCCGTTTTTCAGTGCGGCGGTAAAGGCCAGCATCCGGTCAATTGGCAGGCGGGCGCGTGGAATCAAGGCCGGATCGACCTCAATGGCGTTGCTGCCGCTCTCTAGCACTTGCGCGACGCCAGCCAAACTGTTCATCGCCATCCACGGGCAATGGGCGCAGCTTTTGCAGGTGGCGCTGTTGCCTGCCGTGGGCGCTTCGTAAAACACCTTGCCGGGGTTGAGCGTGCGCAGCTTGTGCATCATGCCGTTGTCGGTGGCGACGATGAACTCTTGGGCATCCAGCGTTTTGGCGGCGTGCAAAATGGCCGAGGTTGAGCCTACAGCATCGGCCAGTGCCACCACCTCGGCGGGGGATTCGGGGTGTACCAGCACCTTGGCTTGGGGGTGTTGCTGTTTCAGCTCTTGTAGCTCAAAGGCTTTGAACTCGTCGTGGACGATGCAGGCACCGTTCCAAAACACCATGTCTGCGCCGGTTTCGCGGCGGATGTAGTCGCCCAAGTGGCGATCAGGTGCCCAGAGGATTTTTTGTCCCTTTTCTTTGAGGGCGCGCACGATGTCAAGCGCACAACTGGACGTGACCAGCCAGTCAGCACGCGCTTTGACGGCGGCGCTGGTGTTGGCATACACCACCACGGTGCGATCTGGGTGGGCATCGCAAAAAGCGCTAAATTCATCCACTGGGCAGCCCAAATCGAGCGAGCAGGTGGCATCCAGATCGGGCATCAGGATGGTTTTTTCTGGCGAGAGGATTTTGGCCGTCTCGCCCATAAAGCGCACGCCCGACACCACCAAGGTTTGCGCAGCGTGGTCGCGGCCAAAACGGGCCATTTCTAGCGAGTCGCTCACAAGGCCGCCAGTTTCTTCGGCCAAGTCTTGCAGGTCGGGATGCACATAGTAGTGCGACACCAATACCGCGTTCTTTTCTTTAAGCAGGCGGCGGATTTTGTCTTTCAGCGCAACGCGTTCTGCTGGTGCTGGCTCGGCAGGCACCCGCGCCCAAACGTGCTTGGTGGCGCAGACGGTGCCTTCGCTGGGCTGTTCGTATTCAACGTCTTTGAGGGCTTCAGGGGTGGTCATTTAAGCAAGCTCCTGCAAACGCATAGAAAAATCGGTGGCTTTGACATCTTTGGTCAGGCCGCCAATGGAGATACGATCGACGCCAGTTTCGGCCAAGGCGCGCAGACCCTCCAGCGTCACGCCGCCAGAGATTTCCAAAATCGCCCGCCCGGCATTGATGCGTACGGCCTCGTGCAGTTGCGCCTTGGGCATGTTGTCCAGCAGCACCATCTTGGCACCAGCGGCCAAGGCTTCTTCTAGTTGCGCCAGCGTTTCTACTTCGATTTCAATGAACTGGGCGCGAGCGGCTGTTTGTTGTGCGGCTTGCAGCACCGGCGTGACACCACCCGCAGCGGCAATGTGGTTTTCTTTAATCAGCACGGCATCGTGCAGGCCAATACGGTGGTTGGTGCCACCGCCCACGCGCACGGCGTATTTTTGTGCCAAGCGCAGGCCGGGAATGGTTTTGCGCGTATCGACAATCTGTGCGCGGGTGCCTTGCACTGCCTCGACATAAGTGGCAGTTTTGCTGGCTACCGCCGACAGCAATTGCAAGAAATTGAGGGCGGTGCGCTCGGCACTGAGCAGGGCGCGGGCATTGCCTTCGAATTCCAGCACCACTTCATCGGGGGCGCAGCGCTGGCCTTCAGCCACGCACCAATGCAGTTGTACGGTGGGGTCTAGGGCACGAAAGGCGGCCTCGGCCCAAGGGGCACCGCAAATCACCGCCGCTTCGCGGGCCAAAATGCGGCCACGGGCGCGGCGCTGGGGGGCTACCAAGGCCGCCGTTAAATCGCCGCTGCCCACGTCTTCTTGCAATGCACGGGCTACATCCAGCAGCACTTGGCTGTGCAGCGCCTGACGGGTTTCATCGTTGAGATAGGTCATAGTGTGATAAGCATAGCGGCTTCATTGCCTGTGCTGTGCGGGTTGCGCAGTGCGGGGCTACACTTTGGCCCTTTTATGGATTTTGCGAGTTGGCTCAATGACTGAAACTGCCATGCCCTCTGCTGCCTCTGCCACCCCTTACGGCACCTTGCCCCCGGCTTCGCCGTTGCCCCAGCGCCGCCCGGTCAGTTTGCCGCGCCTGCAACAGATGCGCGAGGCGGGTGACAAAATCACCATGCTCACGGCTTACGATGCCACTTTTGCCGCTGTGGCCGATGCCGCTGGCGTCGAGTGCTTGCTGGTGGGGGATTCTTTGGGCATGGTCTGCCAAGGCTTGGGCAGCACCGTGGGCGTCACGCTAGAGACCATGATCTACCACACCGACAGCGTAGCCCGTGGCTTGCGCCGGGTGCAGGGCACGGCCTGGGTGGTGAGTGATCTGCCCTTTGGCAGCTACCAAGAATCGAAAGAGCAGGCCATGCGCAGTGCCTCGGCGCTGATGCACGCCGGTGCCCACATGGTCAAGCTCGAAGGCGGTGGCTGGACGACTGAGACCGTGCGTTTTTTGGTCGAGCGCGGCATTCCGGTCTGCGCCCATTTGGGCCTGACACCGCAAACGGTGCATGCCTTGGGTGGCTACCGCGTGCAGGGCAAGGGCGACCAAGCAGCGCAAACCCTACGCCGCCACGCGCTCGATTTGCAAGACGCTGGGGCCACGATGGTAGTGCTAGAGATGGTGCCCGCGCAGCTGGCAGCCGAACTGACGCAAGAGCTTGCGCACTGCCACACCATTGGCATCGGTGCGGGCAATGGCACGGCGGGCCAAGTGCTGGTGTTGCACGACATGCTGGGCATGAATTTGGGCAAGATGGCCAAATTTGTCCACAACTTTATGCAAGATGCAGGCAGCGTGCGTGGTGCAATGGAAGCCTATGTGCGCGCCGTCAAGGCAGGCACCTTTCCAGACAATGCCCGGCACGCTTGGTAAGCGGCACTGGGCGGTGGTGGGCCTTATAGGCGGAACTGCCCGACCAAGCTAGAGAGCTTTTGTGCCTGCTCATTCATAGAGTGGGCCGAGGCTGCAGACTCATCGACCAGCGCGGCATTTTGCTGCGTCATTTGGTCAAGCTGGCCCACTGCCATTTGTACTTGGCTGATGCCGTCACGCTGGGATTGCGCCATGCCCGCGATTTCGGCAATCAGCTGGCTGACCTGTTGTACGCCTTGCACCATCTCGCGCATCACATCGCCAGATTGGCCCACCAACGTGGCACCCACCCCCACCGAGGTTTCAGATGCTTGGATCAACTCTTTGATTTCTTTGGCCGATTGGGCGCTGCGTTGGGCCAAGGTACGCACCTCAGAGGCCACCACGGCAAAGCCTCGACCTTGCTCACCGGCCCGTGCCGCCTCGACCGCAGCATTGAGTGCCAAGATATTGGTCTGGAAGGCAATGCCATCAATGATGCCGACGATATCCCCAATGTGCTTGGAATGCTCGGTGATTTGCGACATGTTCTTTGCCACTTTGGCTACTACGTCACCGCCCAGATTGGCAGAGTTAGAGACGGTTTGGGCCAAGTGGGCCGCCCGTTGGGCAGAGTCGGTCGATTGGGTGACGATGCGGGTCAACTCGTCGATGGCAACGGCCATTTCTTGCAAGTTGCTGCTGGTCTGTTCGGTACGGTGGCTCAAGTCCAGATTGCCTTGGGCGATTTCAGTCGAGGCCGCAGTGACCGATTGGGTGCCAGAGCGCACTTGCGATACCAGCTCGCGCAGTTTGTGGTTCATGGTGCCCACAGCATTCATAAGCTGGCCGATTTCATCTTGTTGCTGCGATTGCAGGCTGGCACTGAGGTCGCCACGGGCAATGGTCTGCGCTAGCTCTACCGTACGGGCCAGCGGATCGGTGATTGAGCGCACCATCCACCATGCTGCCAACAGGCTCAAACCCAGCACTACGGCAATAGCCACTCCCCCCAACATACGGGCGCGTTCAACAGAAGCAAAACCATCATCACGGGCTTGATCGCGCAGCGATTCTTGCACCCTAATAAAGGCTTGGAGCGATTCCAAGTAGTTCTGGCTGATCGGCATGAGCTTGCTGGTTGCCAAGGAGCGGGCCTCATCAAACTTCTGCTCTTTTTTCAGTGCATTGATCTCGGTCACCATCGCCAAGATGGGCTGGCGGAAGGCATGAACTTGGAGCAGGGCTTTTTTGGCTTTTTCATCTTGGGTTTCGGCCACGATGCGCTCGTGAACCTTGCCGATTTCTTCAATGGTGGCTTTGATTTGAGAGCCAAAGGTTTTGGCTACGTTCTCGTCTGAACTCACGGCAATCGCAACTACCCGCTGTAGGTTGTTGCCGATCAGCCCTTTCCACTCCAAGGCCAGCTTGATACCTGATTCATAGGCGGCCACTGAGCGTATGGTCTGCTCTAGTGCCCGCGCCGCTGCTGCATCCATCACTAGCACCGAGGTGGACAACGCAATCAAAATGGCAACGATCAGGCCAATGAGTTTTGCTTTGATGGAGGTGAGTTGGAATGCTTCCATAAGTGATTTCCCTTAACACGTAAAATTAGCATGTTCAGGCGTAGCGGCACATTGGCCGATGTAGCACATCCCGTCCGTCTGAAAAGGCAGTAAGCGTACCACGGTGTATCGAAATGTAATAGTCAATGCAAATTAACTATTGACCTTACCGGCGGGCTGGTTGCTGCCGGATTCTCAGCCCTTTTTCTTATGCACATCGTCCATACCATTCCCGAACTGCGCGCCGCTTTGGCGGCGTACAGCAAGCCCGCTTTTGTGCCCACAATGGGCAATCTGCACGACGGCCATATCGCGCTGGTGCGCCAAGCCAAGCCACTGGGCGATGCCACGGTGGTGAGCATTTTTGTCAATCGCTTGCAATTTTTGCCGCATGAGGACTTTGACAGCTACCCGCGCACTTGGGAGGCCGATTGCGCCAAGCTCCAAGCCGCGGGCTGTGATGTGTTGTTTGCCCCGCGCGAGTCGGATTTGTACCCGCAGCCACAAACCTTCAAGGTGCAGCCTGACCCGCAACTGGCTGACATTTTGGAAGGGCAATTTCGCCCCGGTTTCTTCACCGGTGTTTGCACCGTAGTGATGAAGCTGTTGAGCGCCGTGTTTGCGGGCAAATCACAGGGCGTGGCCGTGTTTGGCCAAAAAGATTACCAGCAGCTGATGGTGCTGCGGCGCATGGTGCAGCAGTTTGCCTTGCCAATCGATGTGGTGGCTGGTCAGACGCAACGCGCCGCTGACGCGCTGGCGCTCAGTTCACGCAACGGCTATCTGAGTGAGGCCGAGCGCGCCGAGGCGGTGCAGCTCTCGCTGGCCTTACAAGCCTTGGGGCGCGATGCCGTGGCCGCCGCCCAAGCCTTGCCCGAACAATGTGCTGCCCTAGAGGCGCAAGCCATGCAAGCGCTGGGCGCACGCGGCTGGCAGCCCGACTACCTCACGGTGCGCCGCCGCAGTGATTTGCAGCTGCCCCAAGCAGGTGATGGCGCTGGTGCCTTGGTGGTGTTGGGCGCGGCCCGCTTGGGCAATACGCGGTTGATCGACAACTTTGAAATCTAAAGCGCAATGGCAGCGCAGCAGTAGCGCTGGCAGACCCACGCAACTGGCGCGCCGCAGCCCGCAGCCCGCGCCAGTACAGCCGCGCCTGTTGCTGCTCAATAAGCCGTTTGATGTGCTCACCCAGTTCAGCGGTGGCGAGGGCCGCGCCACGCTGAAAGATTTTGTGGCTGTGCCCGGTGTGTATCCGGCAGGCCGCTTGGATCGAGACAGCGAGGGCCTGTTGTTGCTCACCAACGATGGTGCCCTGCAAGCGCGCATTGCCGACCCTCGGCACAAACTGGCTAAAACCTACTGGGTGCAGGTAGAAGGCACGCCTACCGAAGCGCAATTGCAACAGTTGTGCGCGGGCGTGTTGCTCAACGATGGCCCTACCCTGCCCGCGCAAGTGCGGGCGTTAGAGCCTCCGGCGTTGTGGGAGCGCAAGCCGCCGGTGCGGTTTCGCCAACATATTCCTACCGCTTGGCTAGAGTTGGTGATTCGTGAAGGTCGCAACCGCCAAGTGCGCCGTATGACGGCGGCGGTGGGCTTGCCTACGCTGCGGCTGGTGCGTGTGCGTATTGGCCCGTGGGCATTGGACGATCTGGCCCCCGGCCAGTGGCGCGAAGTGCCCGCCACACTCACGGCAGCGGCGTTCTCCTAGCCCCTGCTGCACCCCCTAGCGGGTGGGCCATACCAGTGTCACAAAGGCTGGGTATCTTGGAAAGAGAGATACATCCACCCTTTGATTGGAACGCGCTGTGGCCAAAACCATCATGATCGTTGACGACTCAGCCTCCCTGCGGCAAGTGGTACGCATCGCCCTGCGCGGTGCAGGCTTGGAGGTCATAGAAGCCAGTGGTAGCCAAGACGCGCTGGGTCATCTGGATGGCAAAAAAATCCATTTGGTGATTAGATGCTCCTTGAAGGCTGTTCGTTCATCATGAATCTTGATGAGATCCTTCAGACATTCATTGTTGAAAGCCGCGAGCTGTTGGAGGGCATGGAGCACGCACTGTTGCAGTTGGAGCAAGCCCCGACCGATTCTGAGTTGATCCATGCCATTTTTCGAGCGGCGCACACCATCAAAGGCTCGGCGGGGCTGTTTGGCCTAGAGTATCTGGTGGCCTTTACCCACCATGCCGAAAATGTGCTCGATCGGGTGCGTGCCGGTGAGCAGCCACTTTCGCGCGAGTTGCTGGCCCTGTTGTTGCAGGTGCGTGACCACATTGGTGCGTTGGTTGACCATGCCGAGCAGCGTACAGTGCCTACCGCTGCCATCCATGCCCACAGTGAGGTGCTGATACTGGCCTTGCAAAAAACGGCCAGTGCAGACAAACAGGCCGCCGTGCAGGCCTCTGCTGCCCCCGCATCTCCCCCGGCCAGCCAGTTGGCCCCGCCTGCACCGCCCGCTGCCAGCCCTGCCGCCTCTGGGCCATTGGCCGCCACTAGTGACTGGCACATTGCCTTGCGCTGTGGCCGCGACATGTTGCGCGATGGCATGGAGCCGCTGGCGCTGTTGCACTGCTTGGGCAGCCAAGGCCGCATCGTGGGCGTAGCCACCTTGGCCGATGAGCTGCCCGACGTTGCCGAGCTAGACCCGGAGGCTTGCTACCTCGGTTTTGCCATCCGCTACCACAGCGATCTGGGTGAAAAAGCCATTGTCAGCGTGTTCGAGTTTGTGCAAGACATGGCGCAGGTACACATCGTGCCGCCGCACAGCCCCTTGGCTGATTACGCCGTGCTGCCTGGCCCAGCGCAATGGGCAGCATCTTGGGCCGATGCTTTGGTGGCCTGTGGCAGCCTGACCCCAGAGGAGCGGGCACAGCTTTGGCCCGCTGCCACGCCTGTTGCACCCGTGGTGCCTGCTGCGCCCGTAGTGTTGCCTGTAGCCCAGGCCCCTACGCCGGACAAGCCATACCCAGCCCCAGCGGCCAAAAATAGCGAGGCCGCCACGCTGATTCGCGTCAATGCCGATACCTTGGACGAGCACATCAACCTGATTGGCGAGCTGATTATTGCCAGTGCCGGTATGCACTTGGCGGTGGCACAAAGTGGGCTGCCGCAGTTGCAAGAAATCTCCTCGGTGCTGGCGCGCTTGGTGGAGTCGGTGCGCGGTTCGGCCTTGCAATTGCGCATGGTGCAAATTGGTGCCACCTTCAACAAGTTTCAGCGCGTGGTGCGCGAAGTCTCGCAAGAGATCGGCAAAGACATTGCGCTAGACATCAGCGGTGCCGATACTGAGCTGGACAAAACCGTTATCGAAAAAATTGGCGACCCGCTCACCCACTTGGTGCGCAACGCCATTGACCACGGCATCGAGCCCGTGGCCGTGCGTGTCGCCTGTGGCAAACCAGCCCAAGGCCGGGTGCGGCTACACGCCTGCCACGACTCCGGCAGTATCCTGATTGAAGTGTCCGACGATGGCGGCGGGCTGTCGCAAGAGCGCATCTTGCGCAAGGCGATTGAGCGCGGCTTGGTGCGGCCCGACCAAGCCTTGACTGAGCACGACATCCATCAGCTTATTTTTGAGCCGGGCTTTTCTACCGCCGAGCAGGTCAACAACCTGTCTGGGCGCGGCGTGGGGATGGACGTGGTGCGCCGCAACATCAGCGCCTTGCGCGGCAGCATTGAGTTGCACAGCGTCGAGGGGGCAGGCACCCGCATCCGCATCCGTTTACCGCTCACGTTAGCCATCATCGATGGTTTTTTGGTCACGGTGGGCGAGTCCAGCTTGGTCATTCCGCTGGACATGGTGGAAGAGTGCGTCGAGCTGCCCGCGCAGGCGCTGCAAGACGCTCACGAGCACATCAACCTGCGCGATGCCCTGCTGCCCGTCATTCGGCTGCGGCCTTGGTTTGGCCTGCCCGAACTGCCTAGCGTGCCCGCTGATTTTATGGTGGGGCAAGAGCCGCCCGTGCGCGAAAACGTGGTGGTAGTGCGCTGCGGCTCGCACCGCGCTGGCCTGATTGTCGATGCCCTGCAAGGCGAGTTTCAGACCGTGATCCGCCCACTGGGGCCGGTGTTTGACGGCCTGCCCGGTATGGGCGGCTTCACTATTTTGGGCACAGGCCGTGTCGCCCTGATTGTGGATGTGCCCCAGCTCCTTAGCACGGTAGCTACTGCATAAAAAATCTAACCAAGAAAGCGCTTATATGTTCGCAAACCTCAAGATCGGAACGCGGCTAGGACTGGCCTTTGCCGCCGCCTTGGCTTTTTTGATCGCCATTGTGGCCGTGGGCGTAGGCCGTATCGGCGCTATCAGCAAAGATGTAGATGCCTTGGCTACTGAGCAGTTAGCCCAAGTTGTTATAGCCAATGAAATGATTGATCAGATCAACCTGTATGCACGTACTGTCAATGGAGCCATCATCTATGCGATGCTGCGTGCCGATACCGACATGCAAAACCAGCTAGAAAAACTAGCACCCATCAGCGAAAAGATCAACGACCGCTACCAGCAGCTAGAGGGCTTGCTGCATCAGCCAAAAACCATACAACAACTGGCCAAAGTGGCCGATGCGCGCAAAACCTACCGTGAGGCGCAAAAGCGGGTGGTGGTTCTGCTGCGTGCCAACAAACCCGAAGAGGCAGCGGTAGAGGCCTTAGGCCCAGCCTTAGAAGCACAAAATGCCTACGTGCAAAGCATGGACAGCCTGATTGCTTTGGTCACGCATACCGCCAAGCAAATTGGCACACAGGCCACACAGCAAGCCCACGATACAGCATGGCTGCTGCTGGGCTTGGGGGCTTTGGCGGCGCTGCTCAGTGTGCTCTCAGGGGTGCTGATTACCCGCAGCGTCACTGTGCCCACGCGCCAACTTTTGCACAGTGTTGAGCAAATGGCCCAAGGCGACTTTAGCAGCCGCATCACCTTGCAGGGCCAAGACGAGGTGGGCCAACTCGCCCAAGCCATGCGTGCCTTGCACGGTGCAGTACACAGCATGGCCGCTGATGCGCAATTGCTGGTGAAGTCGGCGGTGGAGGGTAGGCTCTCGATCCGTGCCGATGAAAGCCGCCACCAAGGGGATTTCCGCCAGATTATCCAAGGGGTTAACCAGACCCTAGACGCCGTGATCGGCCCCCTGAACATGGCTGCTAACCATGTGGAGCGCATTGCCAAGGGCGATGTGCCCGCACGCATCACCGACACCTACCAAGGCGACTTTAATGCGCTGAAAAATAACCTCAACACCTGCATTGATGCCGTCAATGCTTTGGTGGCCGATGCTGGTGTGTTGGCCAAGGCCGCCGTAGAAGGCAAGCTGGCCACCCGTGCCGATGCCTCTAAACACCAAGGGGACTTCCGCAAAATCGTCGAAGGTGTTAACCAGACTTTGGATGCCGTGATTGGCCCCTTGGGCGTGGCAGCGCGCTATGTAGACGATATTGCACGCGGGGCTATTCCGGCGCGCATTACCGATGCCTACCAAGGCGACTTTAATACCCTGAAAAACAACCTCAACACCTGCATTGACGCCGTGCAGGCACTGGTAGCCGATGCCGCCATGCTGGCCGATGCTGCTGCGCAGGGCCAGCTTTCTACCCGTGCTGATGCGGTGCACCACCAAGGGGATTTCCGCAAAATTGTGCAGGGCATTAACCAAACGCTGGACGCCATTGTGCTGCCAGTCAATGAGGCAGTGGCGGTGCTCAAAGAGATGGAGCGTGGCAACTTGACCCGCAAAGTGAAGGGCGACTACCGGGGCGATTTGCGCGACTTTAAGGAAGTGGTGAACAACACGGTAGAAAAACTCTCGCAGGCGATTGTCGAGGTCAACACCACCGCCGCCAATTTGGTCTCGGCCACGGCACAGGTATCGGCCACCTCGCAATCGCTGGCCCAAGCCTCTAGCGAGCAAGCGGCCTCGGTGGAGCAAACCTCGGCAGCCGTGAACCAGATGGCCGCCTCAATCCAACAAAACACCGACAACGCCAAGGTGGCCGATGGCATGTCTGCCCAAGGCAGCCAGCGCGCTACCGAAGGCGGCCAAGCCGTGAGTGAAACCGTGGGTGCCATGCAGCAAATTGCCCGCAAAATTGGCATCATCAACGACATTGCTTACCAAACCAACTTGTTGGCGCTCAATGCCGCCATTGAGGCCGCCCGTGCCGGTGAGCATGGCCGGGGCTTTGCTGTGGTGGCCGCCGAGGTGCGCAAGCTGGCCGAGCGCAGCCAAGTGGCAGCACAAGAAATCGGCCAATTGGCGGGCAACAGCGTCAGCATGGCCGAGCGTGCCGGGGCTTTGCTGGATGAGATTGTGCCCACTACGCAAAAAACCGCTGATCTGGTGCAAGAGATTGCCGCCGCCTCGCAAGAGCAGAGCACCAGTGCCGGTCAAATTACCATTGCCATGGGCCAGCTGAACCAGATTACCCAGCAAAACGCCAGTGCCTCCGAAGAGCTGGCGGCCACCGCCGAAGAGATGTCCTCGCAGGCGGCCAATCTGCAAGAAGTGATGGCATTTTTTCAGGTCAGTGACAGAGACGGTGGCCCCAGCCGCTGGAGTGCGCCACCCCAGCCCAAGATGGCCCGCCTGTCGCCCGCCGCCAGCCTGTTTGCCATGTCACCGGCACTGAACTCGCCCAAGCTGACGATTGGTAGCGCTGATGAGGTCGATTTTGTTGCGTTTTGATGCTGGAGTGACCCTATGCTGATGCAAACAGGCGCGCCGGGGCTGGCAACAGCCACTGAGTCGGTGGTGGAGGCCGTGCCCGTGCCCGCGTCGCAGTATTTGATGGTGCAGTTAGGTGCAGAGCGTTTTGGCATGGGCTTGGTCAGCGTGCGCGAAATCCTGCAATACCGCGACCTGACCACCGTGCCGCTGGTGCCACCACTGATCCGGGGGGTTATCAATTTGCGTGGGGCCGTGGTGCCAGTGATTGATCTGGCGGTGCGGTTGGGGCGCACCGCTGGCCCGGTAACGGAGCAAACCTGCATCGTTATTGTTGAGTTGGAGAGCACCGAGCATCTGCCGCGTGGTTACAAAATGGGGCTGGTGGTAGATGCGGTGTCTCAGGTGCAAGAGCTACCAGAGGCCGACAAAGTGCCCACCCCGGAGTTTGGTACCCACATGCGGCCCGATTTTGTCCAAGCGATGGGCCGTATCGGTGGGCAGTTTGTGGTGCTGCTCCAGCTAGAGCGCGTGCTTTGGCTGCCAGAGGTAGCGATCATGGGGGCGTTGCGCTGATGCCCCATGCACCGCTGCCGCCACTGGTGACTCGGCTCACGCGCAAAGAGTTTGCCAGCTTTCAGGGGCTGATCTTCAAGATGACGGGCATCAGCCTGTCAGAGGCCAAGCAAGACTTGTTGGTGGGGCGGCTGGCGCGGCGCGTGCAGGCGCTGGGCTGCCACAGCTTCAGTGCGTATTTTGACTACCTGAGCAAAGGTAAAAATGCCGCTGAGTTGCAGGCAATGGTCAACTTGGTGACCACCAACGAGACGTATTTTTTCCGTGAGCCTAAGCACTTTGATTTTTTGCAGCAACAGGCCGAGCAGCACCGCTGCGAGGGCAAGCGGGCGTTTCGGGTGTGGAGCGCTGCTGCCTCTAGTGGCGAAGAAGCCTACACCGTGGCCATGGTGTTGGCCGAGACTTTGGGCAAGCGCCCGTGGGAGGTGCTGGGCACCGACATCAGTACCAAGGTGCTGGCCACCGCCCAAGGCGGCCATTACCCGATGACGCGCACGGAGGGCATTCCGTTGCCCTTACTGAAAAAATACTGCCGCAAAGGCATACGTCAGCAAGATGGCACCTTGTTAGTGAGTAAAGAGCTGCGCCAGCGCGTGCAATTTTTGCATTGCAACCTGTTGGCCCCGACAGCGGTTACAGGCTTGTTTGACGTGATTTTTATCCGCAACCTGCTGATCTATTTCAATTTAGAAACCAAAAAGCGGGTGATTGCCAACTTGCTGCCGTTTTTGCGCGAGGGCGGCCACCTCATTGTGGGCCATTCTGAATCCCTCAAGGGCGTGAGCCAAGCTTTGGTGCAGGAGTTGCCCAGTATTTACCGCCGCCAAACCCCGGTGCCACCCGCCAGAGCTGGAGCCTGACGGGGGGAAGGTAGGCGCTTAGGCCGTTTCGGGGTGTGCTGTGCTTTCCACTGCGGCCAACAGGTTAGCTTGGGTGGCGTTGTTCGCTTGGGTCACAACTTGCTGAATGGCACTGACGGCCTCGTTGGCCGAAGCCAAGCGGTTTTTAACGCTGGCGCTGAGGGCTTGGGCGGCCACGGGCATATTTTTGAGCATTTTGTCCATGTTGCTTTGCATCCGCTCCCACTGGCTAGACACATCACCCAGCCCCGCCTTGGGCTGCACTTGCCAGGCTTGCCCCAGATCGTTGGCAATTTGGTAGAGCTGCTGGCCGTACTGACTGGCTTGCTTAGCGAGCGGTTGCACCACATCGGCCTGTAAAGCGCTTAACTCTTCGGGGCGTTGCACTTGGAGCAGTTTGGTCCAATGCTGTGTTTGTGTGCCTAAGGCCGCCTGTGTGGTTTGCACATTGAGCGTAGAAATTTGCACCATGCTTTCACAGGTTTGGCGTGTGAGCTGCTGAAAAAATTCAAACGGATCAGACGAAAGAAAAAACGGACGTGCAGTGGGCAACATGGTCATCCTTGGTAAGGGTAAGTGCCCAATGTAAAAGTCAAATGTGACATTTATATGAATGACAAGATGATATGTTGCGCTGCAGCATATGCAAGGAATGCTGCTAGAATTGTTGCGGGATGTTCAAATTTCTCATCTGCATGAAAAATTGTAAGGATTCACAATGATTGCCATCAAAAAAGCGCAAAAAATCATTCAACGAGAAATAGATTCTGTTGCTGCCTCCATTTTCTCTGAGCTGGTGCTGTCATTGGAAAAAGATACCAATTTCAATCTGCACCGTCTTTATGAGTTGGATTATAAAAACTTTGAAGTTGCAGTCGAGATTATCAAAGAATGGCGTTTAGACCGCTACTATGCCAGCAAGGTTAAAATTTTGGCCAGCGCTCTCTATGTAGAGGAATTGCAGCAGCATTGAGGTGCATGCTGGGATTGCTGATTTATACGCATTCTTGTTTGGGGTCGCGTTCCATCAAGATAGACACTGCGTCCAAGGGGCGCAGTAGGCCATCGAGCAAAGCCACCACGCCCTCGCTGATCGGCATTTCTACGCCCATATGGCGGGCGCGCTGCACCACAGTGCGGGCGCTGTAAACACCCTCGGCCACATGGCCCAATGAGTTAACCGCTTGCTCTAGGCTTTGCCCTTGGGCCAGCAATTGGCCGACGCGGCGGTTGCGCGACAAATCGCCAGTGGCCGTGAGCACCAAATCACCCAGCCCAGACAACCCCATAAAGGTCTCAGCTCGTGCGCCCAGCGCCAACCCTAGGCGGGTCATTTCGGCCAAACCGCGTGTGATGAGTGCAGCACGGGCATTGAGGCCCAGCGCCAAGCCATCGCACAGGCCGGTGGCAATGGCTAGTACATTTTTGACAGCACCACCTACCTCTACGCCCACGATGTCGTCGTTGGCATACACACGCAGGCTGGGGCTGTGCAACGCTTGTACCAAGGCGTCACGCACGCTGGCGTGCTCGCTGGCGGCCACCAAGGCCGTAGGCTGGCCGCGCGCTACTTCTTGGGCAAAACTGGGGCCACTGAGCGCCCCAGACAGCAAATGGGGTGCTACTTGGGCGCATACTTCATGCGCCAACAGGCCAAAAGCATTGGAGCCTGCCGGTACCGCTTCAAAACCCTTACACAGCCAAGCCACTGGGGCAGGGCAGTCACGCAACTGTGTGAGCAGGCTGCGTAGTGCTGCTGTGGGCGTGGCCACAATAACCAAATCAGCACCTGCCCATTGCGCCTGCACTGGGCCATCGGCCAAAGCCAAGGGAGCGGGCAGGGCGATAGCGGGCAAATAGCGGGTATTGCACCGCGCCGCCAGCATATCGGCACACTGGTGGGCATCGCGCGTCCACAGCGTGACGGCATGGCCTGCTGGATGCTGGGCCGCACTGATAGCCACAGCAGTGCCCCAAGCACCGGCACCAAGTACAAGAATTTTCATGATGGCGTGCGGGCACCCCGGCGGGTGTGCCGCAGGTGCCCTCTGGACAAAAGATTACTGTGGCAGCAAGGTAGAGGGCGCTTGGCCTTCTACTTGGGCCTGTTGTTGCTGCTCGTACATGGCTTGGAAATTGATTTCTGCCAGATGCACGGGCGGAAAGCCTGCACGGGTGATGAGGTCGGCCACGTTGCCACGCAGATAAGGGTAAACAATTTGCGGGCAGGCAATACCCATGATGGGGCCCATTTGTTCTTCAGGGATATTGCGGATTTCAAAAATACCGGCTTGCTTGGCTTCCACCAGAAACACGGTGCGGTCTTTGACTTTGGTTTGCACCGTGGCGGTCACGGCTACTTCAAAAATGCCTTCGGCCACGGGGGTGGCTTCTACGCCCAATTGAATATCCACGCTGGGCTGCTCTTGCTCGAGCAAAATGCCGGGCGAATTAGGTTGCTCTAAAGAAGCATCCTTGAGGTAAACGCGCTGAATTTGGAATACGGGGTTGTTAGCTTGATCGCTCATGGCAAAAGTCTTTCTGCAATAGGTACATGAAAAAGCCCACCGGGGAGTGGCTCCCACAGCGGGCACACGGTAGGTGGATTATGCAGCGCCCAGCAGGGGTAGCAGGCCGCCTTGGCCGTCGAGTGCGATCAGGTCATCACAGCCACCCACATGGGTGCTGCCGATAAAAATTTGTGGCACGGTGCGCCGCCCAGTCAGCTCCATCATCTGCTGGCGGGCGACAGGGTCTTGGTCGATACGGATTTCTTCAATCTGCTCTACCCCTCGGCTTTTGAGCAACTGTTTGGCGCGGATGCAATAGGGGCAAACGGCGGTGGTATACATCTTGACGGCTTGCATGGTGTGTCCTTTTGATGGCTGGCTAGGAGAAGAGACGGCTAGGCTTTCTTTTCTACCGGCAGCCCCGCATCTTGCCAAGCCTTGAGTCCACCTGCCAGCACTTGGGCATTGGTGTAGCCCAACTTTTGCGCCACGGCTGCAGCGCGCTGGGCGCGGCTGCCACGGGCGCACACCAGCACCAGTGGCAGGGCCTTGTTCTTCGCGACCGCAGGCAGGCGACTTTCTAGGTCTGCCAGTGGCACATTTTTGGCACCCACGGCATGAATGGCCGCGTATTCATCGGCGCCGCAGACATCAATGAGCACGCCTTTTTCGCGGTTGATGAGCTGCACCGCTGCTGCCGTGCTCAGGCCACCGGCCCCGCCTTGCAGGGCGGGCAACAGCAACATAGCGCCGGAGACCACGGCCAGAAGGATCAAATACCAGTTCTCGACGATGAAATTCACGTTATTCCTTGGGTTAGCAAACAGCGACAATTTTAGAATGTACGGTTTTGACCTGCTCTCTCTAGGGAAACCATGCACAAACTCGTTCTGATCCGCCACGGCGAATCCACTTGGAACCTTGAAAACCGCTTCACCGGCTGGACTGATGTCGATTTGACCCCCACGGGCGTTTCGCAGGCCATGTCGGCGGGCAAACTGCTCAAGGCCGAAGGCTACGAGTTTGATCTGGCCTACACCAGCGTGCTCAAGCGCGCCATCCACACCCTGTGGTATGCCTTAGATGAGATGGATTGCACTTGGCTGCCGGTGCAAAAAAGCTGGCGCTTGAACGAGCGCCATTATGGTGCTTTGCAGGGCTTGAACAAAGCCGACATGGCACAGCAGTATGGCGATGAGCAGGTGCTGATCTGGCGTCGCAGCTACGACACCCCCCCGCCCGCCCTTGAAGCAAACGACCCCCGAGGCCAGCGCGATGACCGCCGCTACGCCGCACTCACGCCTGACCAAGTGCCGCTGACCGAATGCCTCAAAGACACCGTGGCCCGTGTGCTGCCGTTCTGGAACGAAGTGATGGCTCCAGCCATCCAAAGCGGCCAGCGTGTAGTGGTGGCGGCGCACGGCAACTCCATTCGGGCTTTGGTCAAGTACCTAGACAACATCTCTGAGCAAGATATTGTGGGGCTCAACATTCCCAACGGTATTCCGCTAGTATATGAACTGGATGAAAACCTCAAGCCCATCCGCAACTACTATCTGGGCGATGCTGAGGCAGCAGCCAAGGCCGCTGCCGCTGTGGCTTCGCAAGGCAAAGCATAAAAAAACTGGTTGCTTTCGCAGCGGCTCCATCCACAAAGCATATAAGTAAAGTGTCTGCACCGGGAACTGGTGCAGGCGCGGCCCCTCCAAGGGAATGATTGAAACGGTAAAGGTGTGTTCTATGGGCCACAAACTCAAAATTGCAGGGTGGGTGTCGATAGGCGTGGTCGCCGGGGCGCTGACCACGGTGTCGCTACAAACCATGGCGCGCGGTGCCATGTCGCCGCTGCCACTGGAAGAAATTCAGCAACTGTCCGCTGTCTTTGGCTTGGTCAAGACCGACTATGTCGAGCCAGTGGACGATAAAAAGCTCATTACCGATGCCATCGCTGGCATGGTGGCCAGCCTTGATCCGCATTCACAGTATTTCGATAAAAAATCGTTCGCTGAATTTCGCGAAGGCACCACGGGCAAGTTTGTCGGTGTGGGCATTGAAATCACCCAAGAAGACGGCCTCATCAAGGTGGTCTCGCCCATTGAAGGCTCGCCCGCTTTTCGCGCTGGCCTCAAAACCAACGACCTGATTACCAAAATTGATGACACCGCCGTCAAGGGTTTGTCCCTGAGCGATGCCGTGAAAAAAATGCGCGGCGAGCCACGCACCAAAGTCACGCTAATGATTTTGCGCAAAGACGAGGCCCGTACCTTCCCGGTGACTATCACCCGCGAAGAAATCAAGACCCAATCGGTCAAAGCCAAAATGATCGAACCCGGCTACGGCTGGATTCGCCTGAGCCAGTTCCAAGAGCGCACCGTCGATGATTTTGTGCGCAAAATCGAAGAGTTGTATAAGCAAGACCCGCACCTCAAGGGCTTGGTGCTCGACCTGCGCAATGACCCTGGTGGCTTGCTCGATGCAGCGGTGGCGGTGTCGGCAGCTTTCTTGCCTTCGGATGTCACGGTGGTCTCTACCAACGGCCAACTGGCCGAGAGCAAGGCCATTTACAAGGCATCGCCTGAGTTTTATGCGCGTCGGGGCAGTGGTGATCCGCTCAAGCGCCTGCCGGTGGCTCTGAAAACCGTGCCGCTGGTGGTGCTGGTGAACGAAGGCTCGGCCTCGGCCAGTGAGATCGTGGCCGGTGCGCTGCAAGACTACAAACGTGCCACCGTCATGGGCAGCCAAACCTTTGGCAAAGGCTCGGTGCAAACCGTGCGCCCCTTGGGGCCGGATACCGGCATCAAGCTGACCACGGCGCGCTACTACACGCCCAGCGGCAAAGCCATCCAAGCCAAGGGTATCGTGCCCGATGTCATGCTCGACGAAACCGCCGAGGGCGACTTGTTTGCCGCGCTGCGTACCCGCGAGGCTGACCTCGAAAAACACCTAGGCAACGGCCAAACTGCTGAGAAAAAAGACGAAGTCCGCGAACAGGCCCGCGAGGAAGCGCGCAAGCGCCTCGAAGAAGAAGCCAAAAAGCCACTGACCGAGCGCAAACTGCCTGAATTTGGCTCCGAGAAAGACTTCCAACTGTTGCAAGCGATTAAGCAACTGCGCGGCCAGCCGGTGCTGGTGAGCAAAACGCAAAGCGAGCGCAAGGACGAGAAAAAAGAAACGCCATGACCGATGAGCAGCTGTTGCGCTACTCGCGCCACATTCTGCTCGATGGTTTGGGCATAGAGGGCCAGCAGCAGCTCTTGGCTGCCCATGCGCTGGTGATCGGTGCCGGGGGCCTAGGCTCACCGGCAGCACTGTATTTGGCCTCAGCAGGGGTGGGGCACATCACGCTCGTCGATGACGATACCGTAGAGCTGACCAACTTACAGCGCCAGATTGCCCACACCACGGCGCGGGTAGGCCTGCCCAAAGTGGAGTCGATGGCGCAGGCGCTGCACGAGGTCAATCCGCAGGTGCAGGTTACTGCGGTGCAGGCCCGTGCTGATGCAGCCTTGCTGGCCCAGCTGGTAGGCCAAGCCAGCGTAGTGCTCGATTGCAGTGACAACTACGCCACCCGCCATGCCATCAATGCTGCCTGTGTGCGCCAGCGCGTACCCTTGGTGGCAGGGGCTGCCAGCCGGTGGGAGGGGCAGATTACCGTAGTGGATCCGCGCCAAGCGGCATCGCCCTGCTATGCCTGCCTGTTTGCCCCTGATGCCCAATTTGAAGACCTGCGTTGTGCCACGATGGGGGTGCTGGCACCCTTGGTAGGGATTATCGGGGCCATGCAGGCCGCCGAAGCCCTCAAGCTGCTGTGTGCCACTGGCTCCTCGCTGGCGGGGCGGTTGCTCATGCTCGATGCCCGCTCTATGCAGTGGCGCAGCCTCAGGGTGCCGCACAACCCAGAGTGCGAAGTGTGCGCAAGCGCGACTTAGCCGGTGTCATCTCAAATTTTGCAAGGTATTGCAACAACCCATGAAATCCAACAAGGGCGCGGCAGCCAGTTGGTGCCTGAGGTGGTCGATGCCTTCATGAGCGTGCACGAGAACCAGCACTAGTCACCCGATTTTGGAGTTTATGCGTTGGCTGCTGGGTTGAGCTTGCGCAGCAACTGCTCATGCACAGCGGGCGAGACAAACTGCGCCACAGCGCCGCGCAGCATGGCAATCTCGCGCACCAAAGTGCTGCTGATGTGCTGGTAGGGGGTGCTGGGGGTTAAAAACACGCTTTCTATTTCAGGGCGCAGGGCGCTGTTCATGCCCGCGAGTTGAAATTCATAATCAAAATCAGTGCCCGAACGCAGGCCGCGCACCATGACTTGCGCGCCACTGGCGGCGGCAAACTCTGTGACTAGCCCTTCAAAGGGTTCGACTTGGATGTGGGGGTAGTCTTTGACAGCCTCGCGCACCATGTGCAGGCGCTCGTCTAGCGTGAACATGGTTTTTTTGTGGTGTGCGATAGCCACCGCCACTGTGACGCGGCCAAACAGGCGGGCGGCGCGGTGCAGCATATCTTCGTGGCCCAAGGTGATGGGGTCAAAAGTGCCGGGGTAAATAGCCAGAATGTCGTTTGCCATAGAGGTGTCTCCGGTGATGGGGTGGTTTATGGCTGGCGCAGTACCAGCAAATGGGCATGGACGGCCCCGGCGCGCAGGTGCCGGTGCAGCGCCAAGCCCAGCGGCTCTAGGGCGGCATCGCTCCAAGCGGTGGGGGCCTCTAAGTAAATAAAACCTTGGGGTGCCAAGGTGGCTACGGCGGCTTGCAGGGCGGGCTGGAACAGGTCGCTGTCAAAGGGGGGGTCGATCAGCACCAGATCGAGGCTGGCGGGTGGGCATTGCCGCAGTTGGGCCACGCCATCGCCCCGGCGCACTTGCACTGTGCTGGCTTGTAGGCGTTGGCACAGAATTTGGAGCTGGGCCACCAAGGCGGCGTCTTGCTCAATCAGTTGTACGCTGGAGGCTCCGCGTGAGGCAGCCTCTAGCCCCAGCGCGCCGGTGCCTGCAAAGGCATCCAAACAGCGCCAGCCGCTCAGATCTTGGCCTAGCCAGTTAAACAGGGTTTCGCGCACCCGGTCGGGCGTAGGGCGCAAACCGGGCTTGGTGGCTACCGGCAGCCGAGTGCGTCGCCATTGGCCGCCAATGATGCGCACTTCACCGGCTCCGGCGGGGGCAGGTTTGCTACGGGGTGCAGGCACGGTTTTGCTGGTGGGGGCGGCAGGTGCTGGGGCGGGGGCGCGCAGGGCGGCTTGCGCCTGTGCGGGGGTGAGGCGGCGGCGGCTCATGGCTGCTGGCCTCCCACGATGACCGTAGCCATGCGCTCTGGTTGTAATTTACGTTGCATAGCGGCCTTAATGTCAGTGATGGTGATGGCTTGCACGCGCTCGCGCCAGTGCTCTAGGTAGTCCAGTGGCAAGCCGTGGGTAGCAATGTTGACTACATTGCCTAGCAGTTTTTGGTTGCTGTCGATGCGCAGGGCAAAGCCACCAATCAGGTTGTCTTTGGCGGCGCGCAATTCGGCGGGCGTAGGGCCTTGGGCCACAAAGCGGGCCAGCACTTGGCGTGCTACTTGCAAGGCTTGGTCGGCTTGGTCTGGGCGTGTTTGCAGGGCGATGGTGAAGGCACCGGCGTGCAGGCTGGGGGCAAATTGGCTATAGACGCTGTAGCTCAGGCCGCGCTTTTCGCGCACCTCTTCCATCAGCCGCGAGACAAAACCGCCGCCGCCCAAAATGTGGTTGCCCACCAGCAGTGCCAAAAAGTCGGGGTCGCTCCGGGGAAAGCCGGGTTGACCGATCAACACATGGGCTTGGGCCGAGGTAAAGGCAATGTTTTGCTGCGTGGGTGTGGTCAGTGGCGTAACTTCCGCCACGGCAGGCAGGGGGTCGCATTGGGCTGGCGCGGGCAGGCGGGCCAGCAAAGTCTGCACCAGTGTTTCGGCTTGGGGCTTGGTCAGGGCTCCGACGATATGCACGCGGGCGCTGCAGGCTTGCAAGTAGCGGCTGTGGAATTGCGCCATATCGGCCACGTCGATACGCGCTAGCGTGTCATCTGTCACGCGGTAGCCGTAGGGGTGGTTGCCATAGACGGCTTGCTCAAACGTTTCGTGGGCCACTGTGCCGGGGCGGGTGCGGGCCTCGCGCAGGGCTGCGCCCCAGCGCTGGCGTTCGCGCTGCCAGATGTCTTGCGGCCAAGCGGGCTCGGCCAGTTGGCGTGCTGCTAGCTGCGCCGCTTTGTTCAGTAGTTCGGGGCGGGTCAAAGAGCGCAGGCCGAAGGCTAAGGCGTCTTCGCTGGCGCTGATGTTCAGGCTGGCCCCCAAATCGGCCCAAGCCTCACCCAAGGCGTTTTCGTCCAAGGCTGGGGCTTCGCCCACGGCGCGCACGCCTTTACTTACCATACCCGCAACTGCTTGAGCCAGCCCGGACTGATCGGCAGGGTCGCGCCGCCCACCCGCATCAAAATGGATTTGCACATCCACCATCGGAATGGCGGGGCTTTCTACCAACCAGACTTGGGCACCATTGGCCTGTTGCCAGTGCTGTATGGGGATGAGTGCCCAAGCAGATTGCACCGACAAAACCAAGCCAGCGCCCAGCACACAGGTGCGGGCGATATATTTTTTGAAGATCAACATAGGGGTTTTGGTGCAGCGTTAATGGCGGGTGCTGAGGGCCGGGCCGGGTGCGCGTTTGCGCTGGGTGTCTAGCGGCTGCGGGATCAGGGTAGCTACGGTGAGTTGCTCATCGACAAAATAGCGTTGCGCCACGGCTTGCACCTGCGCGGGCGTTACGGTGCCCAGCAAGGCCAGTAGCCGGTCTTCGGCATCCAGTGGCAAGCCTTGTACCCATGAGCTGCCTACATCTTGCCCCCGGCTTTGCAGTGAGTCGCGTTCGTAGATGGTGCTGGCCATCCATTGTGTTTTTACGCGCTCTAGCTCGGCGCTGTTGACGCCATCGCGGGCCACACGGGCCAGTTCGGCGCGCAAGGCGTCTTCTACCTGTTGTGCGGTTTTGCCTTGGCTAGGCACGCCCAGCAACACGAACAAGCCGGGGCCTCGGCCCATGACATCCGCGCCACTGTGGGTAGCATCAGCAACGCGTTGTGGCCCTTGGCTGAGGGCGCGCTCTAGTCGGGCACCATCGTAGCCACTGAGCAGCGCCGATAGCACGATCAGCGCCAAGGCATCGCGGTCGCCATCGGTCATGGCTTGCGCGTCTAATTGGCGCAATGCCGGGGCCTTAAAGCCCAGCGCCACATAACCTTGCTCGGCGGGGGCTTTGACTTCTACCCGGCGCAAGCCCTGTTGCGCCGGTTCGGTGCGCGGCTTGCGTGTGGGCACGGCACGGGCCGCAATGCGGCCATAGGTTTTTTCGGCCAGTTGGCGCACTTGCTGCACATCGACATCACCCACCACCACCACAGCGGCGTTGGCCGGTACATACCATTGGCGGTGGAATTGGCGCACATCGTTGGCGGTGAGCGAGTCCAAATCGCTCATCCAGCCAATGATGGGCCGCCGGTAGGGGGATGCGTTAAAAGCCGTGGCATACAGTTGCTCCATCAGCAGGGCGCGGGGTTTGTCTTCGGTGCGCAGGCGGCGCTCCTCTTTCACCACCTCTAGTTCTTTTTTAAATTCTGCATCGGGCCATTGGTTGTGTGCAAAGCGGTCGGCCTCTAGTTGCATCACTGCCGCCAGCTTGTCCGATGGAATTTGCTGGTAGTAGCCGGTGTAATCGCGGCTGGTAAAGGCGTTCTCTTGTCCACCCAATGCCGCTACGCGGCGTGAGAAATCTCCGGGGGCTACCTTGGCACTGCCCTTGAACATCATGTGCTCTAACACATGGGCCACGCCTGAGGTGCCGTCCACTTCGTCCATCGCGCCCACGCGTAGCCAGACCATGTGCAGCGCCGTGGGTGCGCGCCGGTCGGCTTGCACAATCAGCGTCATGCCGTTGCGCAGGGTGAACTGCTGTACCGGGCTGGCTGTGGTGCTGGTAGGCAGGGCTGCCGGTGTAGCGTTAGAAGCCACAGGCTGGGTAGGGGCCGGATCTTGTGCTCCGGCTGCAAAACAGGCCAAGAGGCCGAAAAGGGGGAGGACGTGTTTCATGGATCGCTTGATTCTAAGAACTAAGCAATGTTCCCTGCACCCGAGGCCGCTGCACTTGCCTTGATTGACCTTGTTTTTGCCACTGGCAACCATACGCGTCTCTCATCGTTGAGCAAAATGCACATTGAGGCCGACTTTAAAGGCCGTGCCCAAGCCACTACCATCGGTGGCATCATCGCTTGGCGCTAAAGTGGTGCCCGTTCACCACTATCGCCCGACCGCACAGGCTCATATCACCCCGCAATGTTCAGTTTTTTCAAAAAAAAGCCCCCGGCACCCGTAGTGCCCACCCCTGAGGCTGCCGCTGCGCCCGCCTCTGCCCCGCCAGTGCCCTCCGCTGAGGCCACAGAAGCCAAACGCAGTTGGCTACGCAACCCCTTTGCCAACAAAGCCAGCGCCGCCCCTGCCGTAGAGCCAGCCCCAGAGGCCAGCACGCTGCCGGTAGCCGCATCGCCATTAACCTCGGCCCCCGAACCCACCGCCAAGCCCGAACGCCAAGGCTGGATGGACAAGCTCAAGGCTGGGTTGCGCAAAACCGGCAGCAGTATTGCCACCGTGTTTACCGGCACCAAAATCGACGAAGCCCTCTACGAGGAGCTTGAAGAAGCCCTGTTGCTGGCCGACACCGGCGTCAAAGCCACGCAATGGCTGCTAGACGATCTCAAGCGCCGCGTCAAAGACAGCAAAACCACCGACCCCGCCGCTGTCAAAGCGCTGTTGGCTGATGCCCTGACCGAACTGCTCACACCGCTAGAAAAACCGCTGGTGATCGGCCAGCACACCCCCACCGTCATCATGGTGGCGGGCGTCAATGGCGCAGGCAAAACCACCTCGATTGGCAAACTGACCAAGCACTTGGCGCTAGAAGGCGCTTCCGTCTTGTTGGCCGCTGCCGATACCTTCCGCGCCGCAGCGCGCGAGCAATTGGGCGTGTGGGCTGACCGCAATTTGGTCGAAATCGTGAGCCAAGAAGGTGGCGACCCTGCCGCCGTCAGCTTTGATGCTGTCACCGCTGGTAAAGCCCGTGGCAAAGATGTAGTGCTGGTCGATACCGCTGGGCGCTTGCCCACGCAACTGCACTTGATGGAAGAACTGAAAAAAATCAAGCGCGTAGTGACCAAGGCCGATGGCACTGCCCCGCACGAAGTGCTGTTGGTGATTGATGGCAACACCGGCCAAAACGCCCTAGCGCAAGTGCGCGCCTTTGATGATGCGCTGCAACTGACCGGCTTGATCGTGACCAAACTCGACGGCACAGCCAAAGGCGGTGTGCTGGCAGCTATTGCCCAAGAGCGCCCGGTGCCGGTGTACTTTATTGGCGTGGGTGAAAAACTAGAAGACCTAGAAACCTTTAATGCCCGCGAGTTTGCCCAAGCACTCTTGTCTTAAAAGGTAACAGTGCTCAAGCGCTGATTATGTTGCGTCGATAACTGGGTATATCCTTCACAGAGGTGCCCGGTTATGAAGATTCAAACCTCGCAGGTGCAGTTGCAAGCGCAGCACCGCGCCAGCCAATCCCAAACCAGCACCGAGCGGTTGCGCATCAGCAGCGGTGTGCCGGTGGCTACCCGCCTGCCAGACTTGCCGCTCGCTGCGCAACCCTTGGTGGCTACACCAGCCCCAGCGGTAATGCAGCGCCCGCGCCGCCCTGCACCTGATGCCAGCGCCGAAATCGATCCAGTCTCTGGCTCGCAAGAAGAACGCAATGCCCAGTTGCCGCCGCGCTTGGTGGCCTTGCGCGATCTCATTGAGCGCCTTACCGGCCAGACCGTCCGCATTTATGGTGATGCCGATGCGCCCACGGCCCAAGCGCCAGCCGGTCAGGGCAGGGTGCGTTTTGCCGTGGCAGACGACACCACAGCAGCACCAGCCCCAGAGGCACCTGCAAGGCTAGGCTGGGTTTATGAAAAAACCGAAGTTTATGAAGAAGCCGAAAGCACCCGCTTTGCCGCTGAGGGCACGGTGCATACCAGCGATGGCCGCGAAATCAATTTTGCTTTGCGCCTAGAAATGCAGCGCAGCTTCCGTTTTGAATCGAGCACCGTGGTGCGCGGCGGTGCAGCAGCGGTGCAACAGCAAGACCCACTGGTGATTAACTTTGATGGCACAGCGGCGCAGTTGCAAGAGCAGCGTTTTGCTTTCGATCTAGATGCCGATGGCACGACCGAACAAATACCCATGCTGGCAGGCAACCGGGGCTACTTAGCGCTAGACCGCAACGGTAATGGCAGTATTGACAACGGCAGCGAGCTGTTTGGCCCCAACACCGGCCAAGGTTTTGCCGAGCTGGCCCAGCTCGATAGCGATGGCAATGGCTGGATCGATGAGACCGACCCCGCCTTTGCCCAGTTGCGCGTTTGGACACCCCAAGCCGATGGCAGTGGCAGCCTCAAAACCCTGCAAGAAGTGGGCGTGGGCGCGCTTTATACCCCTTCAGCTAGTACGCCATTTGAGTTGCGCGGCAGTCAGCAGCAGAGCTTGGGCACAGTGCGCGCCAGCAGTGTCTATCTGAGAGAAGACGGCAGTGCGGGCACGGTGCAACACGTCGATTTGAGCGTCTGAAGTTTTGTTCTAGGGTCGGGAACTTCCAATCTTGGCACTCTATCCAACAGAGTGCTAATATCAAGAAATTGGAAAAAAGGACTTCTGGAATGACACTCTCATCTGGATCTGCAACGGCGGCTTTGGCAGCAACCAACCCTTGGGCGGTGGTGCCGTCGCTGGGCAATCTGGACGCCTACATCTCGGCGGCCAACCGTCTGCCCATGCTCACCCACGAGGAAGAGCAAAGTTACGCTCGGCGTTTGCGCGAGCACAACGATGTGGAGGCCGCAGGACGGCTGGTCATGTCGCATCTGCGGCTGGTGATTTCTATTTCTCGCCAATACTTGGGTTATGGCCTGCCCCACGGCGACCTGATCCAAGAAGGCAACATCGGCTTGATGAAGGCCGTCAAGCGCTTTGACCCCGATCAGGGCGTGCGCTTGGTCAGCTACGCCATGCACTGGATCAAGGCAGAGATCCACGAATATATTTTGAAGAACTGGCGCATGGTCAAGGTAGCCACCACTAAGGCGCAGCGCAAACTGTTTTTCAACCTGCGTTCCATGAAGCAAGGTTTTAAAACCGACGCCCAAGACACGCACCGCAACAGCCTGTCTGACCTTGAGATTGACCAAGTAGCCAGCCAATTGCACGTCAAGCGTGAAGAAGTGATTGAGATGGAAACGCGCATGTCTGGCGGTGATGTGCTGCTCGACCCATCTCCACCAGACGATGGTGAACAAGCCTTTGGCCCTATTGCTTATTTGGCCGATGCCTCGCACGAGCCTACCGCCGTGATTGAGTCGCACCAGCGCGATATGCTCGCTAGCGACGGCATTGCCACTGCCTTGGCCTCGCTCGATGAGCGTGGCCGCCGCATCGTAGAAGAGCGCTGGCTCAAGGTCAATGACGATGGTTCTGGCGGCATGACGCTGCACGAACTGGCGGCGGTGTATGGCGTCAGCGCCGAGCGTATCCGCCAAATCGAAGTGGCAGCCATGAAAAAGATGCGTAAAGCCTTGAGCGCTTACGTCTAATCGATGAGTTCTTGTCTCTTGCACCGACGTACCGTCTTGGTTGGGGCTTTGGCAGCTAGCGTTGGCGGTAGCACTACGGCGGCTTTGGCGCAGTCGGTGGCTTCTCCAGCAATGCCAGATTGGCCTACTCGGCCCATCAAGATAATTGTGGGGTTTCCTGGCGGATCTTCGCCAGACTTGGTGGCGCGCACTTTGGCTGAGCCTTTGGCGCAGGCGCTGGGCCAGCCAGTGATTGTAGAAAATCGTGTAGGTGCTGGTGGCAACATCGCCGCCCAAGCGGTGGCCCATGCCACCGATCACCATACCTTGGGTGTGATGATTAATGGCAACATGACCATTGCACGCTTACTCAATCCCCAATTGGGCTACGACCCCATTCAAGATTTGGCTCCGGTCAGCTTGATTGGTATGGCACCGCTGGCGTTGGCAGTACCTGCCAACGCCCCAGGGGCTGGAGCAGTGGGGTTTTTTGCATCGGCCCGCCAAGCAAGAGACGCTTGGAACTACGGTACACCGGGGGTGGGCACAGTCGCCCACATTGGCATGGAGCTGCTCAAAGCCAAAACTGGCATGGCACCGGTGCATGTGCCTTATCCGGGCAATCCGCAAGTTATCCAAGCTTTGATAGCAGGGCAAATACAGCTGGCGCTGTTGCCCCCAGCCATGGCCGCTGCTCAAGAGCGGGCAGGCAAGTTGCGGGTCATTGGTATCAGTTCATTAGGGCGTAGCACTTTGGTACCGCATTCCCCTAGTTTGGCAGAGGTAGGAGTGCCCGGTTTTGAATTAGAAATCTGGAATGCGCTGGCTGCACCGCGCTCCTTGCCCGCACCAGTGTTGAGACGACTTTCGGTACTGTGCAGCCAGATCGTACGCAACTCGCATGTGCGAGAGAAGCTGTTTCACCAAGGCTGGCAGGTGGCAGGTACAGGCGCTGAAGGGTTGGCGCGGCGCATAGCAGCCGATACCCGCTTGTTTGGGGGAGTGATTGCCTCGGCTGGCATCCGGATTGAGTAAGGCGAAGGAGTGTGGCGTGCTCATCAGCCTGCCAACCCCGTTCTTAAAGCGTGGGCATGGGGCAACTGGCCGCAGCGCACAGCGCGGCAAACAATACAGGTGTGCCCATCCAGCGTGGCATTTCTTGGGCGGGCACGGCCTTGGCGTACAGCCAGCCTTGCACAATGTCACAGCCATAGCGGTGCAGGCGGCGCAGTTGCTCCGCAGACTCTACGCCCTCGGCCACCACAGTCATGTCTAGGGTGTGCGACAGATCAATCACTGCCCGTACCAAGGCAGCTTGGCTGTCGCCTTTGAGCATGGGTTCAATAAAATTGCGGGCGATTTTGATGCGCGAAATGGGCAGTTGTTGCAGATAAGCCAGTGAGGAGTAGCCGGTACCAAAATCATCTAAGGTGACGCTGATACCCAGCGCCTTGATGCGCGTTAGCGATTGATGCGCCAGCACTGGGTCGGCCATGGCCTCGGATTCGGTCAGCTCTAGCTCTAGCAGATGTGCTGGCACACCGTGGCGCTGCAGCACTTCTTGCAACTGATCGGGCCAGTCGGGTTGTTGCAATTGCAGCACCGACACGTTGACAGCCACGCGCAGCGGTGTGCCTGCTTCTTGCCACACCAAGATTTGCTGACACACGGCATTGAGTACCCACAGCCCTAGCGGCAAAATCAGCCCAGTAGCCTCGGCCACTGGAATAAAGCGCGAGGGTGGTACCTCGCCCAAGGTGGGATCTGTCCAACGCAGCAGGGCTTCTGCACCCACCACCTCGCCACTGAACACATCCACCTGCGGCTGGTAGTGCAATGACAAGCCGCCGTAGGCCAGCGCCAGCTTGAGCCGGTCGTGCAGCAGCACTTTTTCGGCCATTTTTTCGCCCATGGGTGGTGCATACAGGGCGTAGTGGCCCCGCCCCCGGCCTTTGGAGTGGTACATGGCCATGTCTGCATAGCGCATGAGGGTTTCGGCATCGCGGGCATCGTGCGGGAATAGCGCAATGCCAGCACTGGCACCACAGGTCAGCTCAAAGCCTTGTACCCGGTACGGCTCTTGCAGCAGTTCTAGCAGTTTGGTAGCTGTGCTTATCGCTTCTTGTTCTTGGCTCAGTGTGGGCAGCAGGACGGTAAATTCATCGCCGCCCAAGCGGCCCACCACATCACTGGCGCGCAGCACGGTTCTGAGGCGGCGGGCTACCTCGACCAGCACTTGATCGCCTGCAGCGTGGCCGTAGCCATCGTTGATGGCCTTGAAATCATCCAAATCAAGCAGCAGCAGGGCAAAGGGCTGGCCCTCTTGAGTGCTGCTCTGGATAGCCTGCTCTAGCCGCTGGCCAAATTGCCAGCGGTTGACCAAGCCGGTTAGGTTGTCGTGGGTAGCTTGGTAGCAGGTTTGCGCTTGTAGGCGTTTGACCTCAGAAATATCGCGCACAAAAGCCACTGCGGCCCCACCATAAGCCTCGGAGTGGCCTAAGGCTACATCTACAGAAATGAGTGCGCCGTCTTTGCGGTGCAGCCATAGGTCGTATCCCATGCCCATCGGGCGGCGGGTCGGGTTTTGAAAGTAGCTGCGCATTTGCTGTGCATGCTTGGCACTTAAATGGGGTGCAAGCAGCAGACTGACCGACTGGCCGATCAGTTCATCGGTGCGGTAGCCAGAGATGATCTCAATGGCCGGGTTGGCCATGATGACGATGCCTTCGGCATCGACCAGCAAGATGCCGTCGGGCGCGGCCTGCATAGCCACCTGCTCTAGCCAACCATGAGGCACCTCGCGCAAGCCCTCAGCATAGAGGGGTGCGGGGGTGCTGCCGTGGTGGAACGGGCAACGCTTGGAGGCTGTGGTGGTGCTGGGGCTTTCGCGAAGCCCGGGGAGATCAAAAGAATGCATTGGTTGCGGCTCCTATCCTGCAGAAACATCGCCAACAGAGCACTTTTTCTGCAGCCCACTGGCCACGGGGGGTGGTCATACTGCCTTCACTTTAAGCAAGTTTGATGACAGCACTATAGGGTAATCCCTTATCTTTGCATCTATTGAACGTGAATGTGATGTAGTCGGCAATAAGTACGTAACTTAGTAATTCAATGGCGTGCAGATGTTTCTGCTTGTAGCAAGCTGCGCACGTCGGCTGCCAAGGTTTGGGCACCGCTGCCATAGCGCGCATAGACGCGCAATTGGCCAGTGGTGTCGTACAGGTAGCTGCCCGCAGAGTGGTCTAAGGTGTAGCTGGTGGGGGTGGGGCCATCGACCTTTTTGTAATAAATTTTGAAGTCTTTGGTCAGGGCGGGCAGTTGCTCTGGCGTGGGGCGCAAGGCCAGAAAGCTGGGGTCAAAATTGGCCATGTAGGCTTTGAGCATGTCGGGTTGGTCGCGCGCTGGGTCTAGGCTGATAAAAATGCCTTGTAAGCGCTCTCCATCTTTGCCTAACAGCTCTTTGGCTTGGGCCAGTTCTTGCAACGAGGTGGGGCAAACATCTGGGCATTGGGTGTAGCCAAAAAAAACCACCACCACTTTGCCGCGAAAGTCTTGCAAGCGGCGCAGCTGGCCGTGGTGGTCGGTCAGGGCAAAGTCGCGGGCGTAGTCGGCCCCAGAAATATCTACGCCCCGGAAGGTAGGGCCCTCTTTGGAGCAGGCACTGAGCAGGCTACCGGCACTGATGGCCAGCGTGGTGGCACCCAAGCGCCGCAGGAATTGTCTTTTGAGCATGGTGGTGATTAGGATGGTGTGCTGCCGCGCAGCATGGCGCGCATATCTTGCAAAGAGACGGCGCTTTCGCTGGCCACACGCACGCGTGGGGCCGGTTTAAAGGCGTGGCCGTAGATGATTTCAAAAGTCAGGGCTAACTGGCCGTCTTCGCTGGGTACTGCTAGGCGTTGCGTGATTTGCTCTAGCAGTTGCCCGTGCCAACCGCGTCCGCGCAGGGCGGCAAAGCGTTGCGGGTGCAGGTTGCGGCCCAGTTCGCGTAGCTCTTGCAGCAGGCGCTGTGGGCTGGCAAAGGTCAGGGTAATGCGTTCCATGTCCATCACTGGCTCGGCAAAGCCGGTATGCACCAGCATATCGCCCCAGTCGTGCATATCGGTGTATTGGTGGCTGGGGCTGGGCCAGCCCAAAGCGGCGTACAGGGTGCGCAGTTCACGCAGGGTGTCTGGCCCCAAACAAGAGAACATCAGGTAGCCATCTACGCCTAGGGTGCGGTGCCACTGCGCCAGCAATTCTTGCGGCTGGCTGTGCATGTGCAGGGCCATATTGGCCCAGAGCATTTGCACCGCCCCTTCGGGCGGTGGGCCAAACTGGGTGGCCCCGCCTTTCCAGCGGGCAGCGCTCCACCAAGGGGGTGTGAGGGCTTCTTGGGCTGTGGCTTGGTGCGCTGGTGTGGTTTCATAAACGTGGCACAGGGCATCGGGGTAGCGCTGGCGCAGCAGGGCATGGGCTTGTAGGCCACCGCGCACCGGGTCCCAGTGGCACCAACTGGCGGGGGGCTGGCGTATCCATTGCAGGCGGCCCTCCATGCGCCGGGCCACTTCTTCATGCAGCCAAGGTGAGGGCGCAGGAGCAGCGTGGTGCCAGCGGGCAGCGGCCACGGGGTCCATAGTGGGTGGGGAGGTACTTGGGGTAGGGGACGATGGCATGGGCAGGCAGAAAAAAGCAGCGCGTATATTGGACACCATCATGACCAACCCGTTTTTTGCCAAGGTTTCCCCGGCATGGCAGCGGCTGCTGGCGGGCATTCCCAGCCAGTGCGAAGTTTGCCACGCTTGGCCTGCACAGCGTCTGTGCGAGGATTGCGTGGCCCGCTTTGCGCGCCCCTGTGTGCGCTGCCGCAGCTGCGCATTGCCTGTAGCCGCAGGCGTGGTGCATTGCCCGCAGTGTGTGCGCCAGCCGCCACCGCTGGATGCTTGTATCGCGGCAGTGGACTACGGTTTTCCGTGGGAGCGCATCCTGAGCGCTTATAAATTCCACGGTGATCCGGGCTGGGCGCGCACGCTGGCGCTGTTGTTGCGCAGTACCCCGTGGGCTGAACCAGCACTAGAGGCTGCCGACTGCTTACTGCCACTGCCTTTATCACCACAACGGCTGCGCAACCGAGGGTTTCATCAAACGCTGTTGCTGGCACGGGCGTTGGCTCCCAACAAGGTAGATGCCCAATTGCTGCTGCGCGTGCGCGACACCCCCGCGCAAAGCAGTTTGGGCCGAGCGCAGCGGCTAGACAATCTGCAAGGGGCCTTTGCGCTGGCTCCACAGCGCCAGCTGCAGGTGCAGGGCAAGCGTGTTGTGCTGCTCGATGATGTGATGACTACTGGCACCACCTTGCACACGGCAGCTACGGTGTTGCGTGAGGCTGGAGCCGCGCATATACAATACGCGCTATGTTTCATATCGTTCTGGTCGAGCCCGAAATCCCCCCCAACACGGGCAATATCATCCGCCTTGCGGCCAACACTGGCTGCACCTTGCATCTGATTGAGCCGCTGGGCTTTTCGATGGAAGACCGCCTGATGCGCCGCGCTGGGTTGGACTACCACGAATACGCCCAAGTATTGCGCCATGCCGATTGGCAGGCTTTTTTGCAACAGGCCCAGCCTGATCCGGCGCGTATGTTTGCCCTCACCACCCGTGGCACGCAGCAGGTGCATGAGGTAGCTTTTGCCCCCGGTGATTGGCTGGTGTTTGGCTCCGAAACCCGTGGTTTAGCCCCAGAGCTGCGCGAGACCTTTGCCCCCGCCCAACGCTTGCGCCTGCCGATGGTGCCGGGCCAGCGCAGCCTCAATCTGTCCAATGCTGTAGCCGTGACGGTGTTTGAAGCTTGGCGGCAGCATGGTTTTGCCTATACAGCGGTGAAAGCAAGCCATGAGCTGGTTTGAAACCCCCTTTGAGCTGCTGCGCTATTTGTTAGAGGTAGCAGCCACCATCGCCTTTGCCTTGTCGGGCGTCATCATGGCCGCGCGCAAGCGGCTGGACATTGTGGGCGTGTGTGTCGTGGCCTTTGTTGCGGCGTTTGGTGGTGGTACGCTGCGCGATTTGCTGCTTGACCAGCGGCCCTTCTTTTGGGTGCGCCATGTGGGCTTTGTCTGGGGCATTTTGGCCCTGTGTGCTGTAGCCATGCTGTTTATGCGTCAGCACCACTTTCAGCCCACCGAGCGCGCCATGCTGCTGCCCGACGCTATAGGCTTGGGCTTGTTTGCGGCGGTGGGTGTAGATGTGGCTTGTGCTGCCGAGATGCCCGCACTGGTGGCGGTGATGATGGGGCTGATTACCGGCGTGTTTGGCGGCGTGCTGCGCGATGTGCTGTGCAATGAGATTCCCCAAGCATTTAATGACCACCGGCCCTACGCTTTGTGTGCCTTTGTGGGCGGCTGGGCCGATATAGGTTTGCGCCAATTGGAGGCCCCAGCTTGGCTCACTTTGCTGGCTTGCGTGGTAGTCACGGCAGGGCTGCGCGGGCTGGCGCTGTGGCGCAATTGGCAGTTGCCTATCTGGCGTGTTTAAGCGCTGGTGCGTGCTACGCTTGCGGCCATGTTCAATCCCTCCCAAGCCGATGTGCGGCGCTTTTTTTGCGCTGCCCATGCCAAAGCCCAAAACGGTGCTCCGATGGAAGCCATAGAAACCCTGGCTAGCCTGTGGATCGCCGAGCACCCCGAATACCACGCTGATTTGGCCGATGTTGATGTAGCCTTGGCGCGCAACTACGACGAAACCCCTGAGCAAACCAACCCCTTTTTGCACCTGTCGATGCACCTGTCGATCAGCGAGCAGTGCAGCATTGACCAGCCACGGGGCATTCGCCAAGCGGTGGAGTTGCTGACCAAGCGGCTAGACTCTTTGCACGATGCCCACCACGCCGCGATGGAGTGCCTAGGGCAAATGCTGTGGGACAGCCAGCGCTCAGGCCGCCCGCCCGATGGCGATGCCTATGTGGCTGCGGTGCAGCGCCGCGCCACCCGCGACTAAACCCGCCGCCCCAACCGTATCACCTGCACGGTGATCGGGGTGGCCGTAAAATCGCCCACTCCCATGCCAGCTATCTCTTTTCAATCGGTCTCTAAGACCTACACCACGGCCCAAGGGCCGTTCCACGCGCTCAATAACGTCAGCTTAGACATTCAGGAAGGCGAGTTTTTTGGCCTGCTCGGCCCCAACGGGGCTGGAAAAACCACCATGATTAGCATTTTGGCTGGGCTGGCCCGCGCCAGCAGTGGCCGGGTGCTGGTGCAGGGTAGCGATGTTCAAGCCGACTACGCAGCGGCGCGGCGCAAACTGGGCATCGTGCCGCAAGAACTGGTGTTTGACCCGTTTTTTAACGTGCGCGAGGCCCTGCGTTTTCAGTCGGGCTATTTTGGCGTCAAGCACAACGACGACTGGATTGATGAGCTCTTGCACAGCTTGGGGTTGACCGAAAAAGCCAATGCCAATATGCGCCAGCTTTCGGGCGGCATGAAGCGGCGCGTGCTGGTGGCGCAAGCCTTGGTACACAAGCCGCCCATCATCGTGCTCGATGAGCCTACGGCAGGCGTGGATGTAGAACTGCGCCAAACACTGTGGCACTTTATCGCCCGCCTGAACAAAGAGGGCAACACGGTGCTACTGACCACCCATTATTTGGACGAGGCCGAGGCCCTGTGTGGCCGCATTGCCATGCTCAAGAGCGGGCAGGTGGTGGCACTCGATGACACTTCGGCGCTGCTCAAAGCGGTATCGGGCAATGTGCTGGTGTTCAAAACCGACGATACCCTGCCGCCAGCGCTGGCAGCGCAAGCACGCATTACGGGCCGTGTGGTGCAAATGGTCGCCCAAGACGCCCAAGACATTGAGCGCCATCTGGCCTCTTTGCGCGAGGCCAACGTGCAGGTACAAGACGTAGAAATCCGCCGCGCGGACTTGGAGGATGTATTCCTCAGTGTCATGGCTGCCAACACCACCGGAGGTGCCGCATGACCGGCTGGCAAATGCTTTTTTATAAAGAGGTGTTGCGTTTTTGGAAGGTGAGCTTCCAGACCATCGCGGCCCCGGTACTCACGGCAGCCCTGTACCTGCTGATCTTCGGTCACGTCATGCAAGACCACGTCAAAGTGTATGACCGCATCGACTACGCCAGCTTTTTGGTGCCCGGCTTGGTGATGATGAGCGTGCTGCAAAACGCCTTTGCCAACAGCTCCTCGAGCTTGGTGCAAAGCAAAATCATGGGCAATGTGGTCTTTTTGCTGCTCACGCCGCTGTCGCACTGGGCTTGGTTTGTGGCCTATGTGGGCTCCTCGGTGGTGCGCGGTTTGGTGGTGGGCGTGGGCGTGTTTTTGGTCACGCTGGGCTTTGCTACGCCAGAATTTGCGGCACCGCTGTGGATTGCCGTGTTTGCCATATTGGGCGCTGCACTGTTAGGCACCTTGGGCCTGATTGCTGGGCTTTGGGCTGACAAGTTTGACCAAATGGCCGCGTTCCAAAACTTCGTCATCATGCCCATGACGTTTCTATCGGGCGTGTTTTACTCCATTCATTCGCTGCCATCGTTTTGGCAGCAGGTGAGCCACCTCAACCCATTTTTCTACATGATTGACGGCTTTCGCTATGGCTTTTTCGGCCAGAGCGATGTCTCTCCTTGGCTCAGCTTGGGCATTGTGGGTGTGGCTTGGCTGGCCGTGAGCGCGCTGGCCCTGCACCTGCTGCGCACAGGTTACAAAATCCGCAACTGAGATTTCTCCATGACCGCTGACCAACTCCAGCAACTGATTAGCGCAGGCCTGTCCTGTGAGCACCTGAGCGTCGAGGGCGATGGCCGCCACTGGTACGCCACCATCGTCTCGCCCGAATTTGAGGGCAAGCGCGCCATTGCCCGCCACCAGCGCGTGTATGCCACGCTGGGCAGCAAGCTGCAAACGGACGAGGTTCACGCCCTGTCCATGAAAACCTACACCCCTGCCGAGTGGGCTGCTCAATCGGCATCGGGCACCTGAGATTTTGACCATGCACAAACTCCTGATTCGCGGTGGTCGCCCCCTAGAGGGCGAAGTGGTGGTCTCTGGCGCTAAAAATGCCGCACTGCCTGAACTGTGTGCCGCCTTGCTCACAGCAGAGCCGGTACAGCTCAACAACGTGCCGCATCTGCAAGATGTGGCCACCATGCTCAAGTTGATCCGCAACATGGGCGTCACTGCCCAGCGTGACCACCACAGCGGTGTGCAGATTAATGCTGGGGCGCTGTCTAACCCTGAAGCGCCCTACGAGCTGGTCAAAACCATGCGCGCCTCGGTGCTGGCGCTGGGGCCATTGCTGGCGCGTTTTGGCCGGGCTACCGTGTCGCTGCCCGGTGGTTGCGCCATTGGTTCGCGCCCGGTCGATCAGCACATCAAAGGCTTGCAAGCGATGGGCGCGGAGATTGTGGTCGAGCACGGCTACATGATTGCGCGCCTGCCCGAAGGCCGCACCCGCCTCAAGGGCGCACGCATCACCACCGACATGGTGACGGTGACTGGTACCGAAAATTTCCTCATGGCTGCCACCCTAGCCGAGGGCGAGACGGTGCTAGAAAATGCCGCTCAAGAGCCAGAAATTGTCGATCTGGCCGAAATGCTCATCGCCATGGGGGCTAAGATTGAGGGCCACGGCAGCAGCCGTATCCGTATCCAAGGGGTAGAACGCCTGCATGGCTGCACCCATCAAGTGGTGGCCGACCGCATTGAGGCCGGTACCTTTTTGTGTGCTGTCGCCGCTGCTGGTGGTGATGTGGTGCTGCGCCACGCCCGCCCCGATCATTTGGATGCTGTCACTGACAAACTGCGCGATGCTGGGGTGGATGTGCAGGCTGCACCCAGTGGCATCCGCGTGCGCAGCCCTGGTGGTGCCTACCTGAAGGCGCAGGGTTTTCGCACCACTGAGTATCCGGGCTTTCCCACCGATATGCAGGCGCAGTTTATGGCGCTCAATTGTGTGGCCCAAGGCACGGCCACCGTCACCGAAACCATTTTTGAAAACCGCTTCATGCACGTCAATGAGCTGTTGCGTCTGGGAGCGCACATCCAAATTGATGGCCGCACCGCTGTGATTGAAGGCTTGGGCCACCGAGGCCAAAAGCTGTCGGGTGCTACGGTGATGGCTACCGATCTGCGCGCTTCGGCCAGCTTGGTCATCGCTGGCTTGGTGGCCGAGGGTGAGACGATGGTAGATCGTATCTATCACCTTGATCGTGGCTACGACTGCATGGAAGCCAAGTTGCGCGCCTTGGGTGCTGACATAGAAAGAATTTGAGCGATGATTACCCTTGCCCTGTCCAAAGGCCGCATTTTTGATGAAACCATGCCTCTGCTGGCTGCCGCTGGCATCACGGTACTAGAAGACCCCGAAAAATCGCGCAAGCTGATTTTGCCTACCAACCAGCCCGATGTGCGCGTGGTCATGGTGCGCGCCAGCGATGTACCCACCTATGTGCAGCATGGCGGTGCCGATATGGGCGTGTGTGGCAAAGATACCCTGATTGAGCACAGCGCCGAATGGGGTGGTTCCGCCCGCTCTGGCCTGTACCAGCCGCTGGATTTGCGCATTGCCCAATGCCGCGTCAGTGTGGCGGTGCGTGCTGGTTTTGACTATGCCCAAGCGGTCAAAAAAGGCTCGCGCCTGAAAGTGGCTACCAAATACACCGCCATTGCCCGTGAATTTTTTGCCAGCAAGGGCGTACATGTTGATCTGATCAAGCTCTATGGCAGCATGGAGTTGGCCCCCCTGACGGGCATGGCCGATGCCATCGTCGATCTGGTCTCTACCGGCAACACGCTCAAAGCCAACCACTTGGTCGAGGTAGAGCGCATCATGGACATCAGCTCGCATCTGGTGGTCAACCAAGCAGCGCTCAAGCTCAAGATGGCCCCGCTGCGGCGCATCATTGACAGCTTTGCCTCTGCCATTCCGGCGCAGGTATAACACGGCCCAGCCCTCATCAGGACGATATCCCATGATTCAAGCCACCCCCGTTCGTTTGCGCACCGACAGCGCCTCGTTTGCCGCCGATTTTGCTGCCCGTCTGCATTGGTCTGCCGACACCGATGCCGCCATTGAGCAGCGGGTGGCTGACATCTTGGCCGATGTGCGCCAAGGCGGTGATGCGGCGGTGCTCGAATACACGCAGCGCTTTGACGGCGTATCTGCCACCCGCATGGCAGAGCTAGAACTGTGCCAAGAAGAACTCAAGGCCGCCTTTGACGCCTTGCCAGAGGCACAGCGCACGGCCTTGCAGCAGGCCGCCGCCCGCGTGCGCCGCTACCACGAGGCGCAAAAAAAGGCCAGTGGTGAAAGCTGGAGCTACCGCGACGAAGACGGCACCCTACTGGGCCAAAAAGTCACGCCGCTCGACCGTGTGGGCATTTATGTGCCTGGTGGCAAGGCGTCTTACCCTTCTAGCGTGCTGATGAATGCCATTCCGGCCCATGTGGCGGGCGTGGCCGAGATCATCATGGTGGTGCCCACCCCCCGTGGCGAAAAGAACCCGCTGGTGCTGGCCGCCGCCTATGTGGCAGGCGTGACGCGGGCTTTTACCATTGGCGGTGCTCAAGCCGTGGCCGCCTTGGCCTATGGCACTGAAACCGTGCCCAAGGTAGACAAAATCACCGGCCCCGGCAATGCCTATGTGGCTAGTGCCAAAAAGCACGTTTTTGGCACTGTGGGCATCGACATGATTGCTGGCCCCAGCGAGATTTTGGTGCTGGCCGATGGCACGACGCCGCCCGACTGGGTGGCGATGGACTTGTTCAGCCAAGCCGAGCACGATGAGTTAGCCCAATCCATTTTGCTCAGCCCCGATGCCGCCTATTTGGATGCTGTGCAAGAGGCTATTGACCGCCTATTGCCCACCATGCCACGGGCCGAGATTATCGCCAAAAGCCTCAATGGCCGTGGTGCGCTCATCCACACGCGCAGCATGGAAGAAGCCTGTGCCATCAGCAACCAAATTGCTCCAGAGCATTTAGAAGTCTCTAGCCACGAGCCACACCGCTGGGAGCCACTGCTCAAGCACGCCGGTGCGATCTTTCTGGGTGCCTACACCAGCGAGAGCTTGGGCGACTACTGCGCTGGCCCTAACCATGTCCTGCCTACATCGGGTACAGCGCGTTTTAGTTCACCGCTGGGGGTGTACGACTTCCAAAAGCGCAGCAGCCTGATTGAGGTCAGCGAGCAAGGGGCGCAAACCTTGGGTCAGATTGCCTCAGTGATAGCGCATGGCGAGGGCTTGCAAGCCCATGCCCGTGCCGCCGAAATGCGGTTGAAATAAAAAAAGCCGCACAGGGTGCGGCTTTTTGCTGTGCGTGGGCGTGCGGGGCGTTCAAGCTGCCAAAATTTCCTTGAGTGCCGCCACCAGCACGGCGCATTGCGCATCGGTGCCAATGGTGATGCGCAAAAACTGGTCAATGCGCGCCAGCTTGAAATGGCGCACGATGATGGCCCGCTGGCGCAGTGCGGCGGCTAGCGTGGCGGCATCATGCTGCGGGTGGCGGGTAAAGATAAAGTTGGCTGCCGACGGCAACACCTCAAAGCCCAAAGTGGCTAAATCAGCCACCAATTGCTCGCGGGTGGCAATCACTTTGCGGCAACTGTCTTGGAAGTAGTCTTCATCTTCTACCGAGGCCACGGCACCGGCCAAGGCCAGCCGGTCTAGTGGATAGGAGTTAAAGCTGTTTTTTACCCGCTCCAGCCCTTCAATCAGTGCTGGGTGGCCCACGGCAAAGCCGACGCGCAGCCCGGCCAAAGAGCGGCTCTTCGAGAAGGTGTGCACCACCAGCAGATTGGGGTATTGGTTTACCAAGGCGATAGCGCTCTCGCCGCCAAAATCGACATAGGCTTCGTCGACCAGCACCACGGCATCGGGGTTGCCCGCCACGATGCGCTCAATCTCGGCCAAGGGCAGCAAGCAGCCGGTGGGGGCGTTGGGGTTGGGGAAGATGATGGCCCCGGCCTTGTCGTGGCCCTGCGGCAAATAATCGTCAGCGCGGATGGCGTAGTCTTCGGTCAGTGGGATGGTTTTGTGCGCCACCCCATACAAGCCGCAATACACCGGGTAAAAGCTGTAAGTAATATCGGGAAACCACAGTGGGCGCTCGTGGTCGAGCAGGGCCATAAAGGCGTGCGCCAGCACTTCGTCCGAACCATTACCCACAAAAATCTGCGTGGGCTGCACACCGTGGCGCTGGGCCAAGGCGGCTTTGAGGGCATCGGCATTGGGGTCGGGGTACAGGCGCAGGCTGTCGTTGGTGGCGCTGCGAATGGCCTCTAAGGCGCGTGGCGAGGGGCCATAGGGATGCTCATTGGTATTGAGTTTGACCAGATTGTCAATTTTGGGCTGTTCGCCCGGAACATAAGGGGTCAGGCCGTGAACAACGGCGCTCCAAAAACGGCTCATACAGTAGCTTCCCAAGGAGGGGCGGCAGCGTTGTAACAGACAGGGACAGGGGCTGCCGCTCAGGCGCTGGATGCTATCATGCCCAGCTTTCCATCACCCCTGAACGAGTGCCCCACGACATGCGTCAAGCCGACGTTACCCGCCATACGCTGGAAACCCAAATTACTGTGCGTCTCAATCTAGACGGCACAGGCCAATCGCAACTGCACAGTGGCATTGGTTTTCTTGACCACATGCTCGAACAGATTGCTCGCCATGGCCTGATCGATCTGGACATCCAGTGCCAAGGCGACTTGCACATTGACGGCCACCACACCGTCGAAGACATTGGCATCACGCTGGGGCAGGCTTTTGCCCAAGCCGTGGGCGACAAAAAAGGCATTCGCCGCTACGGCCACGCCTATGTGCCGCTGGACGAGGCCTTAAGCCGCGTGGTGGTGGATTTTTCTGGCCGCCCCGGTTTGCACATGGATGTCAAATTCACCAGCGGTATGCTGGGCCAGCTCGATACGCAATTGGTGTTTGAGTTCTTCCAAGGCTTTGTCAACCATGCGGGCGTTTCGCTGCACATTGACAACCTCAAGGGCGTCAATGCCCACCACCAGTGCGAAACCATTTTCAAGGCCTTTGCCCGTGCTTTGCGCGCTGCACTAGAGCTAGACCCGCGTGCCGCAGGCACCATCCCCTCCACCAAGGGTTCTTTGTGATGACTGCTCAGAAAATTGTCGCCGTAGTCGATTACGGCATGGGCAATCTGCGCTCGGTATCGCAAGCTGTGCAAGCCGCTGCCCAAGGCAGTGGCTGGACGGTGCAGGTCACGTCCAACCCCGAACAAGTGCGCGCTGCCCAGCGCGTCGTGCTGCCGGGCCAAGGCGCGATGCCCGACTGTATGCGTGAGCTGGCCCAATCGGGCCTGCGCCAATCGGTATTAGAGGCCGCCGCCAGCAAGCCGCTGTTTGGTGTTTGCGTCGGTATGCAAATGCTGCTTGACCACAGCGCCGAGGGTGATACCCCCGGCCTAGGGTTGATTCCGGGCGAAGTGGTCAAGTTTGATTTGCAAGGCCGCAGCCAAGCCGATGGCAGCCGCTACAAGGTGCCACAAATGGGCTGGAACCAAGTGCGCCAAGTGAGCCATGCTGGCGCGGTGCATCCGGTCTGGCAAGGCGTGCCAGACAACAGCTATTTCTATTTCGTGCATAGCTTCTACGCCCGGCCCCAAAACCCTGAGCATTGCGCAGGCGAGGCCGACTACGGCGGCTGGTTTGCCGCCGCCATTGCACGCGATAATATTTTTGCGACACAATTTCACCCAGAAAAGAGTGCCGATCAGGGCTTGCAGCTCTATCGCAATTTTCTGCACTGGAACCCCTAAGCTCCGGTCGGTACCCTCCTCCAAGGTGTTGCCGTATTTTTTGTCACGTTTTCTGTTTGTTCAGGCCATTGCTGTGATGGCCGCCTTTTCTTGCCAAACCCACCATGTTGCTCATACCTGCCATCGACCTCAAAGACGGCCACTGTGTACGCCTGAAACAAGGCGATATGGATCAATCCACCACCTTCGGTGAAGACCCGGCAGCGATGGCCCGCCGCTGGGTTGATGCGGGTGCGCGCCGTTTGCATCTGGTCGATCTCAATGGTGCCTTTGCTGGCAAGCCGCAAAATCTGGCGGCTATCAAATCCATCTTGCGTGAGGTGGGGGACGATATTCCGGTGCAGCTTGGCGGCGGCATTCGTGACTTGGACACTATCGAGCGCTGCATTGATGGTGGCTTGCGCTACGTCATCATTGGCACCGCTGCCGTCAAGAACCCCGGTTTTCTCAAAGATGCCTGCACCGCCTTTGGCGGCCACATCATTGTGGGTTTGGATGCCAAAGATGGCAAAGTAGCTACCGATGGTTGGAGCAAACTGACCGGCCACAACGTCACCGATCTGGCGAAAAAATTTGAAGACTGGGGCGTAGAGTCCATCATCTACACCGACATTGGCCGTGACGGTATGCTCTCAGGCATCAATGTCGAGGCCACAGTCAGGTTGGCCCAAGCCGTGACTATCCCGGTGATTGCCTCCGGTGGCTTGGGCAGCATGGCCGACATCGATGCTTTGTGCGCCGTTGAAAGTGAAGGCGTGCAGGGCGTGATTTGTGGCCGCGCCATTTACTCTGGCGACCTCGATTTTGAAGCCGCCCAAGCGCGCGCTGACGAACTGAGCCTGGCTTAACAGTTGGGCAAGGGCTGGCCTTGGTTGAGGGCATGAACGCTGCTCAGTAGGCTGGCCCAGTAACTGGGCAGGCTGGCCCAAGGATTACCGGTATTGCTGGCGTAATCGTATGGGCGGTGGGTGACATACACCAAGCCGCTGTTGCTTTGCGCTGTGGCTGCTGTACGCAGGGCTGCTTGCATCGCGGTGCAAGTGCTGGCAGTGTGAATGAGCGCCCCTTGTTTGCTGTTGCTTAAGGTGTAAAGCCAGCCGCCCGTTTTGCGCGGATCGTACTGGGCAAAATTTGCCGCTTGGCCTTCAAAGGTAATCAGGGCGTCAGCGGTGGCTGCCAACTCTGAGGCCGGTATGGTTCCGGGGTTGCCAACGACACGCAAGCTGGGGTCTTTGGCCTTGATGTAGCGGTACAACTGCTGGTAAAACTCCAGTGTGCTGCCTTTGTTGCTCATTTCATCCAAAAATATACCGCTGATTAACTCGCGGCCATACAGTTCTAGATAACGATCAATATTGGTTTTGATGTCGGCCAGGGTGCGTTCGCCACTGCCATAGCTGGTGTGTACATAGCCCAGCAGTTGTCCTCCCGCATGCACAAAATCGCGCCCCGCTGCTAGATAGCGGCTATTGGCGTTGGTAAAAATGCCATTGGAGGGGTTGAGAATGGCCGTAACTTTCAGGCCGGGCAGCGCGGCCACGCTGGAGGCTAGCAATGTCCAGTCCGAACCTGTGGATGGATAAAAATACGCAGGCACCAGCACCTCTAGCGGCACCGGCGTTTGGCGCAAATAGAAGGTTTGTGTGCTGCTTGTGGCGCGTACCCCAGCCACCTCGACCTCGGCCCGCAGGGTGTGTTGTCCGGGCACCGTGCCAAGCAAAGAGCTGCTAGCTTGCCCTTGGTGGGTAGATGCGGTGGCTGGTGACAATAAACCCGCAGAGCTGCTGAAATGCACTAGGGTGGCATCAGGGGCAGGCATGGCATCGAGTTCTACTGTCGCCCCCACGGGCAGTGGCGTTTGCAGCTCTAGCACCGGTGCTTGGGCGCTGGGGGCGGTCACTTCCACGGCTATGCTGGGGGCAGTGCCTGAGCCGCCACCACAGGCGGCCAGTAAGCTGGCACAGAGCCAAATGGGAGTGCGTTGCACGGCAGAAAATGGCAGCATGGTCTGGGCTATAGATTCAACAGGGGATCGGGCCTGTATGCTACTGGAGCATAAAAGTTTGATACTCCAAACGGTTAAGTTGGCGCGTGAGTAAAACCAGCCCGGTCAGCAGCGTGATGAGCATGGCCAGTGTAAAACCGTAGCCATACAGGGCGGCTCCATAGTATTGGCTCATGCCGGTCAGTACCACATTGAGTAGCACCACTTGCGCGCATAGCCACAGCACAATGCGGCGCTGGTCTAGGTAAAAAAACACATTCAGTACCGCCATCAGCCCCACTTGCAAGCCCGCCCCTATCACCTGCACATACAGTAGTGGCAGGTACAACTGTGAAATGCCCAAGGCCTCTAAGATCACGGGGCCAGCCACAAACGTGACCAGTACGGCCAAGGTTTGGATTTTGGCAATTTCTACCAAGCCTTGTTGGATGGAGTAGACCATCTCATCGTGCATAGACTCGATGTATTCCAACGAGCCGCCGCCGCGCACGGCATCGTAAAACTTGTCGTAAAACTCGACAAAGTCGGTCTCAATGCGCACTAAAAACACCGCCATGCCCGGAATGATGGACAGGTACGACAAAAATACTGGCAAATCGTAAATCAACGAGGCACGCAAGCTACCAATCACCTGCTGGGATGTGGGTTCAAAGTACCAAAACATCAGCTTATCGACCCAGATGCCAAAGTTGTACAAAAAGCCCACGGCTATCAGGGAGGGGTAGCACAGTTCACGCCGGGCAAAGTCAAAAGCAATCAGTGGCCCTGAGGGGTTGAAGTCATGCACAATAAACAGCCACATGCCCGCCATGAGCACCAAATTGCCCAGCAAAAAGCCGCCCAGCAGGCCCTCTAACCCCCAAGGCCGCAGCAGCAGTGCGGCAATCACAATCAGGGTGTAGGCACCCGCAAACAGCAGGGTGATGGCTTTGTAGTGCTTCATGCCCGAGAGCAGCACCGTGAGCACCCAAACCGCACACATGGTGGCAAACCCGGCCAGCATCAGTAAGCGGTAGAGCAGGCGCTCGCCGGGGAGCAGCCAAAACAGGGCTACCGTGCCCAGCACGCAGGCGGCACCCATCACTACCAGCAGCAGGCCGTGCAGGTTGGGCAAAATCAGTTCTTGGCGCTTTTCAAACAAGCGGTCTGAGACAAAGCGGGTAAAGGCCTGCTGCACCAAGCCGGTAAACACCAAGCTGCTGGCTACCAGATAGGTTACGGAGGTTTGAAACTGTGTGACCAAAAAAGAAGGCACGACCACGCTGGCACTGAAAATCCCGACCAGCAAAATGCCCACAATGGAGAAAATCCACGGGCCAGAGCCAATCACGCCTGCATAGGTATAGGCCTGCGCCAAACCCAGCAGGGTGTTTTTGCGCAGCAGGCGGCGCAGTTCAAACCCAATGCCCGCCATCAGCGCGCTCCTTTGGGGTCTTGCAGCGCCTGTTCATATACTTTGCGGTAGCGGCTAAACATCATCTCGTCGGTGTAGTAGCGCTCTACTCTGGCAATGGCGGCGGTGCTGGCCCGTGTCCATGCCGGTGTATCGGTGAGCAGGGCAATGGAGGCATCGGCCAAGGCTTGGGGGTCGGCAATGTTGACTACGGCCCCACTGGGGCCTAAGGCGCGATCTTCAGCGTCTAGACCCTCAATCAATTGGCGGCACGAGCCGACATCGGTGGAGACGGTAGGCACGCCTGCGGCGTAGCCTTCCAAAATCACCAAGGGCAGGGCTTCGCTGATGGAGGAGAGCACCACCAGCCCAATTTGCGGCATCAGTGCCTCCACTTTCTGAAAACCAAGAAACTTCACTTGGGCTTGTAGGCCCAAACTTTGCACCAAGTTTTCACATTCTTGGGCGTAGCTGGGGTCTTCTTCTGCCGGGCCAGCAATCCAGCCTTGGGCTTGGGGCAATTGATTGACCACCCGGCGCATGGCGCGGATAAAGGTTTTGACGTCTTTGATGGGGACAACGCGGCCAATCAGGCACAGCACGGGCGGCGGCGTGGCGGGCCGCTGCGCACGCAGTGGGGCAAAGCGCCCTAGGTTGATGCCGTTGGGGATGTTAGAGGTGCGCTCAGGCTTGGCACCATCTTGTACTTGGCGCAGACGGTTGGCTTCGTACAGGGCAATGATCGGGTTGGCGGCTTCGTAGCAGTAACGGCCCATCCACTCAAAAAAGCGAATCCACATTTGGCGAAAATAGGATAGCTCGGTGGGGTCGCGCTGGAAGACGTTGCGGTTGTCCCGAATCCACTCGCTCTTGAGCAGGTCGATTTGGCGCTCTTTGGTGTAAATGCCATGCTCAGACAAGATCAGTGGTAGGCCACGGCGCTGGCGCAGCATGGCCCCCAAGCAGCCAGCGTAACCCGTGGAGGCGCTGTGCAGCGCCCGCACCGGAATCAATTGGTGGGCAATGCGCGCCAGCAGCCACAGCGGCTGAAACATGATCCGTACCGTCCAAAAATAATCGACAAACGATGGGTCGGTGCAGTAGCGCCGGTAGGTGTCGCACAGCAGCTGCCAAGACAGCTCGCTGTAGAGAAAATCGTCCAACTGGAGTTGGCCGTCGGGCATGATTTCACGCACCAGATGGCGCAGCAGCCCCAAGGTGAGGGTGCGCTTGGCATCTCCTTGGCGCAAGGATTCGATCAGCGCGCTCATCATCTCAAAGGCCAGTGGGCTGCCAGACCGAGGAGCAGGCAGGCCCGGTGCTACCAGGTCGTCGTATAGATAGTGCTCTTCAAAGTGCACTACGTTGGCGGGCAGCTCGTACCTAAAGCCTTTGTAGTCTGCGCGGCGGCTGCCCAAAAACACAATGGCGTAGCGGTATTCAGGATAGGCCCGGATGATTTGGTTGATCCAACTCGATACCCCGCCACTGACGTAAGGAAAGGTACCTTCTAGCAGCAGGGCGATGTCGGCGCTGGGAGCCTTGGGAGGCTTGCGCGGGGTGTCCATCAGCAGGTTTTCCAATAGTCGATGATGGGACGCAGTCGGGGCAGAGAATCGCCGGCATCCAGTTGCGCGATGAGCATATAGGTGCGCACGATGTCGCGGCGCTCAAAGCTCAGTTCGGCTTGGTAGGGTAGTACCCGTGTGGGCGGCAGCCCCAGCCTGACGCAGCGTTGGTAGGCTAGTGCGGCTTCATCAAAGCGGCGCAGAGAGTGCAGCAAGCGGCCCTTGCGCAGCCACAGTGGCGCATTTTTGGGTTGCAGTTTTAAGACTTCATCGCAATAGTGCAGCGATTGGGCAATGGCGTAGTCGCGCAGATCGCCTTGGGCCAAGTCTTGGTAGATGAACTCCCAATAAAGATCAGACAGGTGCTGCACCGCTTTGAGCGTTCTGGGGCCGGGGCGGGCGGTGCCTTCTCGGGCGCGGGCAATGCGCAGGGCTTGCAGCTCTTCGTCTACAGCCCGGCTGATGCGCTGCTCTAGGCTGTCGAGCATGCCGTAGGCCAGCAGGCGCAAATCTTCACTGGGGTCATTGAGTGCATTGCGTAGCAAGGGGGATGCGACGCGCCCCGATACGTGTTGGAGTGACACCATAGCGCGCATGCGCGAGGTCATGGGCACGTCGCGGTTGCCCAGAAACGAGCCTAGGCCCGTTTGGCGAAAGGCCCCTGTGAGGCGCTGGTGCTGGTCAAACTCAGGCAGTTGCAAAGACTCAAACAGCGTCAAGGTTTGCGTGGGGCGGTGGTAGCGCAAAATCAGTACCGCTGCCAAAACCCCGATAAAGCCCACCAGTGGCACGGCATAGCTGCACAGTACCATCAGGGCCAAGACGGCGCTGCGCGGTTGGGTTTGTTCTTTGGGCAGCAAAGGCAGTGTAAATAGGGCCAACAAGGTGCTGGCCACAGCATGCAGCAGCAGGTAGCTGGCTAGTGCGGTATCAGACTGGTCATGCAGCAGCACCGGGCCGCTCCAAGCAGACAGCTCCATCAGTACCGCCGAGAGTCCAAGCTTGCTATTGAGCATCAGCGATTTCGTGCAGGCGTTGCAGCAGCGCGAGGGGAGGGGTTTGGCTCAGGGGCAGCTGGTGCGGAAAAATACCCGCATCGGCCAGAGAAGTGCTTGCTTTTTGATGGATCCAGTTTTCTAGCCGGGCCAAAAAGCCTTCGGCGGTGGCCGCATCGCCCAAAGGCATTAGCACCGCCAGCAGTTGCCGACTTGGGCCTTCTATCAGCCAAGTCTCGTCCATCAGACGGCGCAGGCGCAGCAATTGTTGCGGCAAATCGCGCTCAATGGCTGTGGGGGTGAACTCTAACGCTACCACCATGCTGGGTACCCCGGTGGTTTCGTGCATATGCCACAGGCGCTGCATTTCAAAGGCAAATTCAGCCGGGCAGTCGGGCCAGTGTTGCAACAACGGTTGTGCCAGCGCTTGGGTGGTCAATCCATCGGTGTAGTAGCCCAGCAGAAGATTGATGGTTTGTAGATTTTCTTCTTGTAGCGCAAAGAATGGGATGTCATCTACCACCAGCAGGCCATAGATCTCGCCACCCAAATCCAGTAGCGGTGCTGTGATGAGGTATTGGCTTTGCTGCTTGAGTGCTAAGGTTTGCACGACGTGGCACAGTTTGCGTGTTTCTAGGGCTTGGCGCACCAAGGGGTCATTGGTGTCTAAAGCGCTAGGAGCCCCCATGCTGGCCAAGGGTTGTGTATCCAGTTGCTCGCCTTGCATGCTGTACAAAGCGGCTGCACTGATTTGGCAGTATTGCGATAGCAGGTCTAGCAAGGTTTGGGCGTCGGACTGGGTACTGCCCAAGCCACGCAGCGTTTTGAGGGCGTCGCGCATCGACATGGGGCGGCCTATCAACTCATGCTCTAGGCGGTCGTGCGACAGGCGTAGCAGGTAATACTGCCGGATCAGGTGCTCCATGCGCTGGTGCAGGTAGTGCTGCATGCTTTCGGCGCGTCGGGTACGCGCTACCCACAGGCTCGAAAATTCGCCCACCAGCATGACCAAAATCAGGCCACCCAAAAAGAATACCTGCGGAAACTGCTCGTAGCGCCCTTGCTGCAATAGCCACCATCCTGCCAACAAGGCACCGACAGATAACAAACCCGTCAGGGGGCCATAGCGCAGTGCTACCACCATTGGAGCGAGCCAAGCCCATTGAAAATCAGCATTGATCCACAGCGGGTCTTGGGGGTTGAGCCACCAGCCAAGCACCAACGCCAAGGCGGGCAGCAACAAGGCTTCGAGCAGCACAATCCACGGCTGTGTGCCGGTGGGGGCCAACTTGCCCAAGGGGGAGCCGCCAAATCTACTACTGACGTGTGTGCGGGGGCGTGGTGATGGCTCCTGATGGCGTGTATTGCCACTGGCGCTAGACATGGACAAGGTCAATCAATGCACACTAGCCAAACCTGCACGCAGCAGTTCGCGGATGAGTTTTTGCGCTACTGAAGACAGAGCTTCGCGGCTCCAGCCACTTTTGCCACCAGTGCCGCTCCACAGGGTATCGCCGCTACTGACATCTACAATTTCTAAGGTGACGCCAGCGGCGGGTTCACCGTCTACCCCGACTTTGTAGCGCCATTCATCGACTGCCCCGGTTAAGGCGTAACGCACGTTTTGCTCACGCGCCCAAGCCAAGGCATCTTCTTGGCGTTTGCTCTCTGTGCCATCAAACAGGGCTTCTTGTTGCACGCTGCCGGGGTAGCGCTTGATTTGACCGATGTTTTGCGCCTGTAATAGAGCCAACGCCACCGCTTCGGCACGGTTGCCAGCCAGCGGGGTCTCTGTGTGGTTGGCAAACGGCAGCACTACCCAGCTTGCTCCGCGTTCTAGTGTTGGTGCCTTGCCGTGGTCTACTGTGGAGCAAGCTACCAAGCTAGCCAGTAACGTGGTAACCAGCAGCCATTGGAGGACGCGCAAAAAAAAGGATGGACGGATCATGGAGCCTTGCAGGGATAACGGTTAAAAATGATAGCGATAGTTCAATTGCACTTCTTGGCTCAGTCCAGGGGTTTGTGAGCCAGATTTGCCTGCACTCCACACCAAACCCAAGTGATCGGCACCCAGCAGGCTACCAGCCAAGCCTAGGCGCAAACTGTAGCCCAGCCCTTGGCGGCTGTGCCAAGTGGGTGCCACACTGACCATAGGCGCAAAAGCGCGGATGTAGTCGTGCTCAAAGCGCAGGTTGGTGGTCAGTTGCACACCGTAAAACTGGAAATTATCGGGCAGCAAGGGGCCTCGTTCTGCGTTGCTCAGGCTGGGCGGCTGGTTGCGGATCAAGGCACGATCTGGGCCAGAAAAATCGTCTGTGTTGCGCCGGTCGTAACTGTGGCTAGACCAAAAAATGCCCACATCCACGGTGGGTGTGTCTAAGCGGTAGTTGTGGGTATAACTGAGGGCTGAATGCTGCCCATTGCCCACTTCTGCGCTGGTTTGCCACTGGTATTTTTCGCGCCAATGGTTCAGCGTGACTTGGTCGAGCCTTGTGGCTTGGTAGCGCATACCCACGCCTAGGCGATCTTTCATGCCACCTGTGCGCAAGGCCAAACTTTCTTGGGTGGGTAGTTGCTGGCCCCAGTCTAGGTGCAATGACAGGCGATTGTCGAGGCGCTGCAGGTGCTCAAGTTGCCACGGCGTAGAGTGGGCAAGGCTTTCGCGCCAGCCCAGTTGCAGTTGGGTAGAGCTGCCGCTGCGCTGCTGCCAGCGCAAGCTGCCGTAATTGGCACGTTCTTGTGATAGCTCGCGCAGACCTTCTCGCCCGGTGGTCTGCCGTTCGGTATGCAACATTTTGAGTCCCAAAGACAGGGCTGGGCTCAATGGATAGTGCAGCTGTGTTTGGGTTTCTTTTTCCTCTAGCCGGTCGAGTTGGCGCGAAGCGACATTACCAGTGCCAGAGGGGCTAAAAGCCAATAGGTTCTCGGCCAGTTGCTGGTGCAACGGGTTATCGTCGGGCTGGTTGTGTTGGGTCTCAAAGGCGGCGCTTTGTGCCAAGCGCACATTGCCCACCGCCACAGCGGCATTGACCCGGTCGTAGCGCTGCAGGCGTTCGTCAAAAATTTCGAGCAATTCTCCAGTGGCGGGCTTGTCTTTCTCGGCCAAGGCTACTGTGATTTCTGCCCACAGGGGCCGGTTGGCCTGTACGCTGTGGCTGCGCGCGTATTGCTGCCACAAAAAGCCCCGTTCGGCGGTGTATTCACCAGCATCTTGCAACCAGCCAATGGCGGTTTCTGCGGCGGCATTGGATAAACCATTGCGGGCATCACGGTCTAGCCGCAGCAGCTCGCGCAGGGTAGCCAAACCGGCATCGCCGGGGCGTTGCGTCAGTTGCAGGCGGGCGCGGGCCAGCCGCCGGGTGGTGTTCAAGCCTTCTTCGGTTAACCAGCGCGCCCTTGATGGGGTGGTGCTGACATCACGGTTAGCCTTTTGCCATTCTTGGCTAAGTAGATCACGACGCAGACGCCATGCACGGTCAGATTGCTGGTTTTGGTCTAGCGCATCGGCATAGTTCATCAGCCAGAGCAGGTCATTGCGGTGGGCCTGAATGCGCGGTTGCAAGTAGCGCTCTAAGGCAATGGCGGGCAGCGACAGCGATTGGTAGGCCGACGCCAGTGCGTCGTGCAACTCTTTGTCTTGGCTCCATTGCGCCTCGTAACGGCCTAGCAGGTCGCGCAAAGCGGCGGCATCGTTGCTCTCAATAAACAGCCACAGCAGAGCATGGCGCATGGCAGCTGACTGTGGGGCCAGTTTGAGTCCAGCTTCGTAATACTGGCGCGCTTGGGCGCGGCGGCCGGTGTTTTGGTAGCAAAGCCCGGCCAAACGCAAAAACTCTGGCTCTTGGCGCAAGCGGTGCAAGGCGCGTCGCTGTGCTTGGGGTGTGGGGTCTAGTTTTTGGAGCACCTGTTGCACATCACGCCACTGGTTGAGGCTGGCATAAATGCCCAAAGCCAGTATCAGGTGGCGGGGCTGATCGAGTTGTTGCCAAGCTAGCAGTGCTACCTCTGCTGCCTCCAACGGTTGGTGGGTTTGCAACAGCCGAATCAGGGCATCAAAGTCTCCCACATCAGCAGCCTTGTTTTCCAACAACTGGCGATACGCTTGCACGGCCAAGAGGTCTCGTTGCTGGTCTTGTGCCATCTGAGCCGTGAGTCGCCAGAAGGTTGCGCTGTCTGTGGTGTTGGGCGTGATCTTCTTTTGTGCCGCTTCCAGCCACGCCAGTCCTTGGGCAGCTTGGCCACGCAACAGGGCCAATACAGCGGCCCGCATGGCCAGCGTGGGGGTTAACTGGGTGGGATCGGTAAACAGGCGTTGCCAACTGGTCAAGGCCAAGTCGAGGTCTCCGGCACGTTTGGCCAAGTTAGCCAGCATTTCTAGGGTTTTGGGGGTGGCAGGCTGCTGGCGCAGGTAATCGAGCGCAGGCTGGGGCGAGCCTAAACGCTCGTAGGCATCCACCAACTCTTGCAGCAAAGTGGGCTGGCCGGGCTTGCGGCGTAGCTCGTAACGCAGTGCTTCCACCAGTGCAGCATCATCAAACTGGCCGGGCGCTAAACGCAGCACGGCCTGCCAAGCCACTGGGCTTTGTGTCTGTTGGGCTACCCGCAGCCAGTGTGGTAGCGCCAGTTCCAAGCGGCCAGTCCATTCAGAGACTTGGGCCAGCCGCTCATGCCAGATGATGAGCTGCGGGGCCTGCTGCACCGCCGCCTTGGCCACGCGCCAAGCATCTTCTAGGTTTTTGTTTTCTAAGAATACTTGGTAGCCTAGGGTGTAAACCTTGTCGTCAAAGGGCAGTCCGGGGGCCACTGCCGGGGGAGATTTCTGACTGACGGGCAAGGATTGCCATGCGCTTTGGGCGGCATCATGGCTTGGGTGTTGCAACAAGGATGGATCGAGCAGATAGGCCCGATCCTCATAGCGCGGCGCGGCTTGCAGAGCTGCCATGCGTCGCTCTGCGACAGCTTGTAACGGAGACGGCAACAGCGTTTGCGCCCACTGGCTGGTTTGCCATTGCTGCAAAAGGGCCAGTTGCAGCAGTTGCTTGACATAACGCTCTGCAATGTCGGGGCGGCCTGCGGCGCGCGCCAGTTGTACCAGCAGCTCAATGATCTCGCTGTCGCTGTGCAGCGCTCCCAATTCTCTTTCTGCCAGTTCCAGCGCTTGCACTGGCTGTCCGCTCGACTGGATGGCAGCGATGGCCGCCCGAAAATACGGCTTGGCCTGTGGGCCATTTGGTGTAGCTTGGCGGGCCAATAGGTACAACTGGGCACACGCCGCGTAATTGGAATGGGCCAATGCAGTCTGTGCAGCCTGTACGTACAGCCGTGCTGCCTTGTCTGGCTGGCGCTGCTGTACGGCCTGCTGGCGCAGCAGCGTGATGGCAATCGTTTGCTGCTCCAAGTCCAATGCTTGTTGGGTCAAGAGTTGTAGTTGCTCTGTGGGCCAGCTCTCGTGTACCAAAGTATGCAGTTGCTCTACCAACGTGGCCTGCCATTGGGTGCGGACTGTGGTTTCTTGGCTGGGGGTTTGTTGGTAGGTGCGATAGGTGCTTTCCCACACTAGCCAGAGGGCCTGGCGGCGTAGGGTGGGATCGTCGGACGTGAGGGCCGGTCTGAGCGTCTCGCTCATCGAATTGATGGCCCCTTCATGACCCTGTTCTTTGGCTAATAACAGACGCAGTTGCGGGTTGTTGGCGTCGCTGCGCAGCAGGTTGTGCAGGTAGCTGGTGGACAGGGCCGATTGGTCACCTGCTTGGCTGAGACGGCGCTCCAGATCCTGACGAGGATAGAGCAGCCACAGGCCAGCGCCCACGATGGTGGCTAACAGCAGCAGCAGCCAGTAAGGGGCCAGCAAAGGCCGCTCAGTGGCTTGGACAGACGATCTGGAGCTCGGCATGGGTCGCGGTTAACTCAAACATCTGGACATTGGCACCTGCAGGTGTGGTGGTGGTGCGGATGGGGGCCAGTAGCCGCTGCCCAGCACGCACTTGGCAGTGGCTGCTGTGGCCTAGGCTAAATTGCAGTGGTACATGGCCTTGTAGGGTGAATGCGGTTTGTGTGGCCTGGGGGTTGCCCTGCCACTTTTTCAGGCGTGCATTGGCTTCGTACAAGAAGGGGCGCAAAGGTGGAGGGGGCGCTGTTTTCTCTAGGGTCTGGATGTGGGCACTACTGCCTGTCAGGTGCAGGTAGGTGCCTTCGGTGCCTTCGCGGTAACCAGCTACATGCTGGCTTTGGGCCAGTGCGGGCGCACCCCAATTGGCAGGCAGGCGCAAAGTACGCAAGGCATCACCGCCACGCACACGCCAGCCTTGCCCATCACGGGCCACAGCGTAACCATAAAAATCTTGCACTTTGCGAATGTACTCTGAGGTAAACACTGGATGCAGCTGCTGCGCTAAGGCCCAACGATAGACTTTGTGCAGCGCCTCAAGCCCGGCCCGCTTGCTGGCCGAGTAGGTGTGGTAATAAATATCTACCGCTTTGATGCGCCGTGGCTGGCCGGTCATTTCGAAGGTTTCAATGGCCCGTTCAAAACCATAGAAAGGCCCCTGCCAGAGGTTTGTATAGATATTTTCGTTGGTGATGGGCGCAAATACCTGGATGTAGCCATCTTTTTGGATGCCGTGGCTGCGCACGGCGGTCAACGAAGATTGGCTGCGATTGATAAAGGTATCGCCCCCATTCATATTGAGCAGCCCAGCACGGTGGGCAATGGCCAGCGCTTCACCACTGGGGGCAGTATCGCCTGTCCAGAGCATGATTTGTACCTTCTTGCCCGCCGGTGCCAACCGTTGCTGGATGTAGTTGACTGAGCCGACAATCTCGCGCTCTAAACTGAAAGTGTAGCCCGGCAACTCTAGGTGGTAGTCTTTTTGGGTTTCTTCCAAGAACACGCCATGTTTCACTTCTTGGTTCCACAAAAAAGGATGGCTATAACTGTGGCTGGCTATTTCGACATGGGGCAGCCGGAACATGCGCCGGGCAATGTCTTCCATCTGGGCGCTTTGCTGTGGGTACAAGCCGTCGGGTGCAGTTTCAGCTTCAATCACCGACATGGTGTGTGGAATACGGTACTTTTGCAGTACCTCCTTGAGCAGCACTTCAGAGGCCAAGGGGTTGCCAGCCATTTCAGCCCGAGATGGAAAGCCATCACCATCAATGTGCGCCATCAGCAGGCGGCGGCCATTTTCGGTGGTGACATCGGGCACTGGCATGGGCGGCAAACGCAGTGCTTGGGTCAAAAAGGCAAAGGGGTCGATCACCCAACGGCGTTGTTCGGTGCCTGGCAGTGCGACTAGCACAAACGGGTCGAGCATAAAGCCACCCCAAGGCATGATGGCACCGGCCACCACCCGTTGTCCGCGCTGATCTTGCAGCTCTAGCAGCGGGGTAGCTTGCGCCGCTGACTTGCCGACCAAGCGCACCGGCTCATACTCACGGCCCGGCACTGGGGGGGCAATTTCAAACCCCATCATTGGGTGCTGACGCACGGTCTGTAGCCTGCCTTCTATACCAAGGTTGCCCACTTGCAGCCCTAGCTGCTCGGCCCAACTGCGGTCGGGCAAAAAGCCAAAATCATCAACTAAAGCCAGTGGCATGCCTTCACTCGCACGGGCCAGCAGCCAACGGCTCAACTCTTTGCCCTTGGCAGCAGGCACAAAGCCTGAGAACCAAGTAGCCACACCCGCATAGCGATCCCGATAAATGCCTTGGGGCAAAGGCTGTTTGGTATCGGCATACTCCACGATGTAGCCCATGTGGTTGAGCGGCATGTGCAGGTAGCGGTGGGCGTTGGTGTAGTTGAGGGAGACGGTCTCGTCGCCGTCATAAAGTACCAGCACACGCCGGGGCAGCAATTCGATGTTGCCTACCCCAATGGTGTGCAATTGGCTATCACTCACCCAAGGAATAAACCCCAGGGCCTGAATTTGGGTGGCCGTGGCACGGGCCAAGGCGCGGTCTTGTGGCGGCACATAGTCGATCACCAGTACCGGCAGGCCCTGTTGCTGTCGGATGGTTTGCAATTGGCCTAGCAACCATTCCCGGCTGGCCGCCGGGACTTCTTCATAGCGTTTTTTGTTGGCATTCCAGCCTCGGAACAAAGATTCGGCGGCCACCATCTCAATTTTGTCGCGTACGCGAGGCACAACTTCAAAGCCCCGATTCAAAATCAGGCGGATGCCCGGAAAGCGTTGGTGCAGCGTCTCGATCACCCGCACCAGCCCCGCTTGTTGCGCGGCTTCATCAAATTGGGCCGCTAGGCGGTAAGAGTCAAGCGTGTCCAGAAAGAAGCCACGGTAGCCGCGCGCCCACAACGGGGCCACCACCCGGCTGGCAAAGAACTCAGGCCAGTCTGCGGGCGTTTGGTCTAGCACGTCCGATTGCCAATCACCATTGCGGGCCAGCTTCCAAGCCGCCGGAATGTCTTGGTAGTAGCTGCGTGACGGTTGCACCTCTGCCACCGACACATAGGCGTACAACTGGCTGTCACTGCGCTGGTGTAGCAGGGGGTCATGGCCGTGGTCTGGCTCTACCACCACGATGTCAAATACTTTCAGATCGCTCAGCGGGGCTGCTGCACCGTAATGCAAGGCCACTGCGGGCAAAGCATGGACTGGCATAGATAACAAAATGCCCAGAGTCCACAGCAGCAGAGAGACGAGTTTGGGCACAGAACGTGAAACCTGTAATACAGTTGTTTTTAAATTCAATTATAGACAAATGCTATCTAAATATAATTAACATTAGCTAAAATTTATGCGCCAGTGGCTGTTTTAAAGTGTCCAAGCGGCTGTGGTTGTGGCGCTAGTTCGGGGGCGGGGCTATTTCTAATGGGTGCAACGGCATGATTTTGGTCACAGGGGGGGCTGGCTTTATCGGTTCGCATACCTGCATCGCATTGGCGCAAGCGGGCTTGCCTTTTTTGATGCTGGACAATTTCAGCAACAGCCGCTGCTCGGTGCTGGAGCGCATGGGGCGCATTATCGGTGCGGTGCCTGTGTGCATTGAGGGGGATGTGCGCGACGCTGCCTTGCTGGCGCAGTTGCTGGCCCAATACCCGATCAATGCCGTCATCCACTTTGCGGCACTCAAGGCCGTGGGGCAATCGGTAGCCACCCCTTTGCGCTATTACGAAAACAACGTGGCGGGCACCATCACCTTGCTACAGGCCATGCAGCAGGCGCAGGTGCGCACTTTGGTTTTTTCTTCTTCGGCCACGGTGTATGGTGAACCGGCCACCCTGCCCATTGGTGAGGATTTTCCCCTCTCGGCCACCAACCCCTACGGCTGGAGCAAGCTGATGATGGAACAGGTGTTGGCTGATGTGGATGCCGCAGAGCCGGGGCAGTGGCACATCGCTCGGCTGCGCTACTTTAACCCGGTGGGGGCCCATGAGAGTGGCCTGGTCGGCGAAGACCCGCAAGACGTACCCGGCAACTTGTTGCCTTATGTGGCCCAAGTGGCCGCAGGCCAGCGCAGTTGTCTGAGCATTTATGGCAACGATTACCCCACCCCCGATGGCACCGGCGTGCGCGACTACATCCATGTGGCCGACTTGGCGCAAGGGCATCTGGCTGCCCTGCGTTATCTGCGCCAGCATCCCGGCTTACTGACTGTCAACCTAGGCACAGGGCGTCCGGTATCGGTACTAGAGATGGTGCACAGCTTTGAGCGCGCCAGCGGTCGCTCCATCCCCTATCAGATCGTGGGCCGCCGCCCCGGCGATGTGGCCCAATGTTGGGCCAACCCCAGCTTGGCACAACAGCTATTGGGCTGGAAAGCCCAGCATGGCATTGACCGCATGTGCCAAGATGCTTGGCGCTGGCAGAACGGTGAGGCCCGCAGTGTGGCCTAGCCGCGTGGTATCTTCCTGCGCTTGTTCTCCATTGCTACATTTACCGCGCCATGCTTGCCAAACGCATCATCCCCTGCCTTGACGTCACCGGAGGCCGTGTCGTCAAAGGCGTTAATTTTGTTGAACTGCGCGATGCAGGCGATCCGGTAGAAATTGCCGCGCGCTACAACGCCCAAGGGGCCGATGAGCTCACCTTTCTAGACATCACTGCCACCAGCGATGGTCGTGACCTGATCCTACACATCATTGAGGCCGTAGCCAGCCAAGTGTTTATTCCTCTCACGGTGGGCGGTGGCGTGCGCACGGTAGAAGACGTGCGCCGCCTGCTCAACGCCGGGGCCGACAAGGTCAGCTTCAATTCGGCGGCCATTGCCAACCCTGACGTTATCAACGCTGCCTCGGCCAAGTACGGTGCCCAGTGCATCGTGGTAGCCATTGATGCCAAACGCCGCACGCCCCAAGACGAAGCCCGTCTCGGTGCCAATGGTCAGCCCGTCGGTATGGGTTGGGACGTTTACAGCCACGGTGGCCGCAAAAACACGGGCCTAGATGCGGTGCAATGGGCGGCGGACATGGCCCGGCGTGGTGCAGGCGAGATTTTGCTCACCAGCATGGATCGCGACGGCACCAAGGCCGGATTCGATTTGGCCCTGACGCGCACCGTGAGCGATACCGTGGCCGTGCCCGTCATTGCCTCTGGCGGCGTGGGCAACCTCGACCATTTGGCCGATGGCGTGCAACAAGGCGGCGCCGATGCTGTGCTGGCCGCCAGCATATTTCACTATGGTGAATACACCGTGCAACAGGCCAAACAGCACATGGCGGCCCGTGGTATTCCGGTGCGCTTGTAATCGTAATCGTTCACAATCGCACGATGAACTGGATAGAACAAGTCAAATGGGATGCGCAGGGCCTCGTGCCCGTGATTGCGCAAGAGCGTGGCACGGGTGACGTGCTGATGTTTGCTTGGATGAACCGCGAGGCGCTGCAAAAAACCGCCGAGTTGGGTCGTGCCGTGTATTTCAGCCGTTCACGCGGCAAACTGTGGTTTAAGGGTGAAGAGTCCGGCCATGTGCAAACGGTACACGACATCCGCATTGACTGCGATAACGACGTCATCTTGTTGCAAGTCACGCAGCAGGGCCATGAGCCGGGCATTGCCTGCCACACTGGGCGGCACAGTTGTTTTTACAGCGTGCTGCGTGATGGTGATTGGCAGCCGGTCGATCCGGTGCTCAAAGACCCCGAATCCATCTACAAATAAGTGAAAGAGGTTGGCTCCATGTCCTGTGCTGATGATTCTTCTGTCGAGGGCGCGCTGGCCCGTGTGGCTGCGGTGATCGAGAGCCGCAAGCCGGCGCATGGCGGCGATCCAGAAAAAAGCTACGTCGCCCGTTTGCTGCACAAAGGCCCCGATGCCTTTCTGAAAAAGATTGGTGAAGAGGCCACCGAGGTGGTGATGGCGGCCAAAGACGTCGATCATGGTGTCGACAAGGCCAAGTTGCTGTACGAGGTGGCCGATCTGTGGTTTCACTCCATGATTGCGCTGGCCCACTACGATTTGTCTCCGGTGGATGTGGTGGCGGAGTTGGAGCGCCGCGAGGGCACCAGTGGCCTGCAAGAAAAAGCCCAGCGTCAGGCAGCGCCATGAGCGATGTTTTTGATGCGCAGAGCAACGAAGAAAAAGCCCGTGGCCTGATGGCTTGGGGCTGGGCCAGTTACCTGCTGCATTTGGTGGTGGCGGTGGGGGCAGTGATTCCGGGGGCGCAGCCCGGTGCTGCCCTGCTCGTCATCGCGCTCATCATTGATTTGGTAAAAAAAGGTGATGCCGAGGGCACTTGGCAGGCCAGCCATTTTTCTTGGCGCATCCGTACCGTGCTCTGGGCTGGGGTGCTCTATGTGCTCACAGCGCCGCTGTGGTTGCTGTTTTTCTTTCCGGGCTGGATTGCTTGGGCGCTGATCTCGCTGTGGTTTCTCTACCGCATCGTGCGCGGCATGGTGGCTATGAACAAGGGACAAGAACTGTATGACTGAGTCCCGAACACCGCAACGGATCAATTTGGCCTTGCAAGGAGGCGGCCCCCACGGTGCCCTGACTTGGGGAGTGCTCGATGCCTTGCTCGAAGATGGTCAGATTGAGTTAGATAGCATCAGTGGCACCAGTGCGGGTGCCATGAATGCCGTGGCCGTGGCCCACGGCTTTGCCCAAGCGGCGCAGCAATACCAAGACCCGCAAGATGTGCGCCAAGCCGGTGCTGATCTGGCCCGCGCTACCCTCACCCGCCTGTGGGAGGGCACCGGGGCCTTGGGCAATCTGGCTTGGGGTGCGCCGCTGTCGCAGGTGTTTCCGGGGCTGGCCATGATGACGCCGTGGCTGGCACCAGCACAGGCCAATCCGCTCGATATCAACCCTTTGCGTCAGTTGCTACAGCGCGAAGTTGATTTTGAGTTGTTGGCTGCCTCCACAGCCGCGCCACAGGTGTTTGTCTGTGCCACCAATGTGCGCACGGGGCAGGGTGAGATATTTTCTGGCGATCGTCTTACGGCAGATGCCGTGATGGCCTCGGCCTGTCTGCCTTTGGTGTTCAAAGCGGTAGAGATCAATGGCGAGGCTTACTGGGATGGTTGCTATTCGGGCAATCCGCCGCTTTACCCCTTGATCTACAGCGCCCAAAGCAGCGATATTTTGCTGGTACAAATCAACCCGGTGGAGCATTTGCGCGTGCCCGCCACAGTGCCCGAAATCACTGACCGCGTGAACGAAATCACCTTCAATGCCGGTTTGCTGGCCGAGTTGCGTTCCTTAGAGTTTGCCCATCGGCTGCGCGCTGAGGGCAAGATCGACACCGGCAACTTTAAAGAGGTGTATATGCACCGCATTGATGGTGGTGCCGTGCTGGCCGATTTTGGTTTGGCGGGCAAAACACGCGCCGACCTAGGCTTTATGCGCCAGCTGTTCGCCTTGGGCCGCACGGTAGGCCTGCAATGGCTGCAAGATCACCGCACTGACATTGGCCTGCGTTCTAGTTTCCAATTGGCACCCGCCAGCTAAACCCACCTGTTTTTCCAGAGCGCTCTTATGCACGATCCGAATTGCCTTTTCTGCAAAATCATTGCGGGGCAGATCCCGTCACGCAAAGTTTACGAAGACGAAGAACTTTTCGCCTTCCACGACATCCATCCTTGGGCACCTGTGCATTTTTTGCTGGTGCCCAAGCTGCACATTCCGTCAATGGCACAGGTGCAGCCGGAACATGCGGGCCTGCTGGGGCGCATGATGGCTTTGGCACCACGTTTGGCGCTAGAGCAGGGCTGCAACCCCTATCCTGATGGGGGCTTTCGTGTGGTGGTCAATACGGGGCTTGAAGGCGGGCAAGAAATCCACCATCTGCACCTGCACATCATGGGTGGCCCGCGTCCTTGGCTCAAGGGCTGATACCCCCACCTCTACAATGAAGCGCATCGCTTAGGAGATTTTCATGGGTTCGTTTTCCATCTGGCACTGGCTGATTGTGCTGCTGATCGTGGTCATGGTGTTTGGCACCAAAAAGCTCAAAAACATTGGCTCCGACTTGGGTGGTGCCGTCAAGGGCTTTAAAGATGGCATGAAAGACGGCAGCACCGCTGATGGCGCTGCCCCCCCGCCCTCCGGCCAAGTAGCTAGCAGTGCAGCAGTAGATAAATCGACGATTGATGTCGAAGCCAAACGCAAGGCCTGAGTCCTTCAGGTGGCAATGGCATGATTGATATCGGGTTTTCCAAACTGGCCTTGATTGGTGCCGTGGCGCTGATCGTCATTGGCCCTGAAAAACTGCCGCGTGTGGCGCGCACCGTGGGCACTTTGCTGGGCAAGGCGCAGCGCTATGTGTCTGATGTCAAGGCCGAGGTCAACCGCTCGATGGAGTTGGATGAGCTGCGCAAAATGAAAGAAACGGTCGAGGGTGCCGCCCGCGAAGTGGAGCATTCCATCCACAGCCAAACCAGTGCTTTTGAGCAAGATTGGGCCGATGCCACCCGCTTTGATGCCTTGGGCGCAGACAGTACGGCCAGTAGCATGGTGGTGCCAGCCTACCGCCATCCCGGCAAAAACTGGCGTCTCAAGCGGGGCACCATGCCGCAGTGGTACAAATCTCGCCAAGGTGTACGCACCAAGGTACAGTCTGGTGCAGCGCGGGTAGCGCGCCACCGTCCTTCCCCCCGGTTTTACTGATGCCGCAGCGCTTGGCGCGGCGCGGGCGGGCTTAGTTTCCCGCCGCCCCTACACATGTCCGATCCATCCTCCACAGACGAACTCGCGGGCACCGAACAGCCCTTTGTGCAGCACTTGGTAGAGCTGCGCGACCGCATGGTCAAGGCCCTGCTAGCCGTGCTGGTGGCGGCGGCCTTTTTGTTCTTTTTCCCCGGCCCCGGCACGCTGTACGACTGGTTGGCCGCGCCGCTGGTGGCGCACTTGCCCAAAGGGGCCACGTTGATTGCCACCTCGGTGATATCGCCGTTTATGGTGCCACTCAAAATCTTGCTCATGGCCGCTTTTTTGTTGGCGTTACCGATGGTGCTGTGGCAGGTGTGGGCCTTTGTGGCACCCGGCCTGTATTCGCATGAGAAAAAACTGGTGTTGCCGTTGGTCATCTCCAGCACCCTTTTGTTCTTGGTGGGCGTGGCGTTTTGCTACTTTTTCGTTTTTGGGCAGGTGTTTGCCTTTATCCAAGGCTTTGCCCCCAAAAGTATCACGGCTGCGCCTGACATTGAGGCTTATCTGGGCTTTGTCTTGACCATGTTCTTGGCCTTTGGCTTGTCGTTTGAGGTGCCAATTGCCGTGGTGGTGCTGGCGCGCATGGGCGTGGTCAGTGTGGCCAAGCTCAAGGAGTTTCGCGGTTACTTTATTGTGCTGGCTTTTGTGATTGCCGCCATCGTCACGCCACCCGATGTGGTGTCGCAGTTGGCACTGGCTATCCCCATGTGCCTGCTGTATGAATTGGGTATTTGGGCTGCACAGATTTTTATCCGCCACACCCAAGCCCCAGCAGAAGACGACACCCCCCCTGCCGCCTCCTCTTGATCTTGTGCCTCAGCGGCGCAGCGCCCGTTGCAGGCGTGGGCGCACGCCGGGGGTCACGGCCAGTTCTAGCATTCGATCACCGCGCTGCACCTGAAAGCTGGCAGGTGCTCCCGGTTTGAGCGAGGCTACGGTGGCTAGCAGTGTGGGTACATTGGTCACGGCTTTATCGTCCACGCGCACAATCACATCGCCGGGGCGTATACCGGCCAGTGCTGCTGGGCCATCTTGCAGCACCCCGGTCAAAATCACGCCCTCACTGGCCCGAACGCCAAAGGTTTCGGCCAGTTCGGGCGATAGCTCGTTGGGTTCGACACCAATCCAGCCGCGCGTTACCTGCCCGTCTTTCACGATGCCATCGAGCACCATTTTGGCTGTGGATACCGGAATAGCAAAACCAATCCCCATACTGCCGCCTGAGCGCGAGTAAATGGCAGTGTTGATGCCCAGCAGATTGCCGTTCACATCCACCAGCGCTCCGCCAGAGTTGCCGGGATTGATGGCGGCATCGGTTTGGATAAAGTTTTCAAAGGTGTTGATACCCAACTGGCTGCGGCCCAGCGCACTGACAATGCCACTGGTCACGGTTTGGCCCACGCCAAAGGGGTTGCCAATCGCCAGCACCTGATCGCCCACTGCCAACTGATCCGAATTGCCCAGCACAATCACTGGCAGCTTGTCCAATTCAATCTTCAGGATAGCCAAATCGGTATCGGGGTCGGTGCCAATGGTGCGGGCGCGTGCGCGGCGGCTGTCAGTGAGCGTGACGTCGATCTCGTCGGCCCCTTCCACCACATGGTTGTTGGTCAGGATGTAGCCATCGGGGCTGATGATGACGCCGCTGCCCAGCCCGGTTTGGGGCTGGCTTTGCTGCTGATCGCCAAAAAAGAACTGAAACCAAGGGTCGTTGCTGCGCGGATGGCGTACTGCCGCCTTGCTGGTGTTGATGCTGACCACCGCTGGCGCGGCCTTGCGCGCCGCCGGGCTAAAGCTGCCGGGGGCCGGGCGTGCAGGATCGCTGATCGGAGCCGCCTCAAACAACGTCACGCCAGCGCCAGAGCGTCTAGCCCCCGCCGCCAGCCAATCTGGTTGCAGCGTGGCAACGACAAAATAGGCGGCGACAAATACCGTCACCGCCTGGGAAAAAATCAGCCAGAAGCGTTTCATGAGCAATCAGAAAAAATAGGCCCAAAAGAGGCAAGTGGCGATTGTGAACCAGTACGCCATGGTGCCAACACCGGCTATTGGCGCGACAATGGGCGTATGAGCATTTTTCGCGACACCCTGCGGCAGTCTCTGGATATGTTGCTGCAACCCGAACGTTTCAAGGACTACGGCCCCAACGGCCTACAAGTGGAGGGCAAGGCACAGATTGAGCGCATTGTTAGTGGCGTCACTGCCAGCCGAGCTTTGATTGATGCTGCCATTGAGGCCCGCGCCGATGCCATCTTTGTCCACCATGGTTTGTTTTGGCGTGGTCAAGATGGCCGCGTCACGGGCTGGATGAAGCAGCGCCTGCAACGGCTATTGGCGCACGACATCAATCTCTTTGCTTACCACCTGCCGCTTGATGCCCATCCCACCTTGGGCAACAACGCCCAACTGGCCTGTGTGCTGGGCTTGCAGGGAGAGGCTTGTTTTGGCGAGCAGTCTTTGGGCTGGCTGGGCCAGCGCGACGATGGCTGCACTTTTTCCAGTGCCCACGCTCTAGCGGCACACGTTGAGGCCGCGCTAGAGCGGCCTGTGACGTTGGTGGGCGATGGGTCTGGCCTTATTCACAAAGTAGCTTGGTGCAGTGGTGGTGCCCAAAGTTATTTTGAGGCTGCCATTGCTGCCGGGGCCGATGCCTTTATCACGGGAGAGATTTCCGAGCCGCAGATGCACCTTGCTCGTGAATGTGGTGTGGCCTTCATTGCCGCTGGTCACCATGCCACTGAGCGCTATGGTGCCCCTGCTGTGGCTGCACAGTTGGCCGAGCAATACGGGCTAGACCACTACTTTATTGACATCGATAACCCGGCCTGAGCATGAATACCAACACCAACACTGTGCCCCGTGTTTGGGCCATCACCCAAGGCGATTCTGCGGGCATTGGCCCAGAAACTATTGCCAAAGCCTTCCGCGATGCGCCTGAGCAACTCCAAGGTTGTTTTGTTGTTGGCGATGTCGCTACTCTGCGTCGTGCCGCCGCCTGTGTGCTGCGCCCCGGCCTGCCATCGCTGCCCATGGCCTTGATTGCGTATCCAGCCCAAGCCCTGGAGGTGCCACGGCGTTGCTTGCCCGTGTTGCCACTACCCGGTCTGCCCAGCCCACAGCCCTTTGGGCAGATCAGCGCCGCTGCTGGGCGTGCGGCGGCTGACTGCGTGCTCTGGGCCGCCCAAGCGGCCTTGCATGGTCAGATTGCAGGGCTGGTAACGGCACCGCTGCACAAAGAGGCGCTCCATGCCGCTGGGGTCGATGTTCCCGGCCATACGGAACTGCTCCAAGCGCAAGCCGCAGCCCATGCGGGTGTGGCGTTGGCCGATATGCCGGTGCGCATGATGCTGGCCAATGACGAATTGCGCACCGTGCTGGTCAGCATCCATGTGTCCCTGCGCGAGGCGATTGCTGCCGTCACTTACGACAACGTGCTGCAAACCCTGCGCATCACCCACCATGCCTTGAGTCGCAGCTTGGGGCGCGTGCCGCGCATTGCCGTGGCCGGACTCAACCCCCACGCCGGAGAGGGTGGCTTGTTTGGCCGCGAAGAAATTGACACCATTGCCCCGGCCATTGCCACGGCTTGCGCCGAAGGGATGAACATCCAAGGCCCGTTTGCACCAGACACCATTTTTATGCGCGCCCGCCAAACGCCCGCGCACCCCGGCGAGTTTGATGTCGTGGTAGCCATGTACCACGACCAAGGCTTGATTCCCGTCAAGTATTTGGGGGTGGATAAAGGCGTCAATGTCACCCTAGGGCTGCCACTGGTACGCACCAGCCCCGACCACGGCACCGCCTTTGATATTGCCGGTCAGGGCGTGGCCGACGCGGCCAGTCTGATTGAGGCTGTGTGCATGGCCAAACGGCTGTCGTAGCGCGATCAGCGCTTGAGGCTGTCGCGGATTTCGCGCAGCAGCACAATATCTTCGGGGGTGGGGGGGGGAGCCACCGGAGCGGCTGGTGCGGCTTCGGCATTGCGTTTCAGCCGGTTGATCTGCTTGACCATCATAAAAATGATGAAGGCCAGAATAAAGAAATTGACTGCCACGGTGATGAAGCTGCCATAAGCAAACACCGGTACCCCAGCTTTTTTGAGCGCGTCCAGCGTCATGGCCGTGCCTTCGGGCACATGGCCTAGCGCGACAAACAGGTTGGAAAAGTCTAACTTGCCAAACACCAGCCCTACCACCGGCATGATGAGATCGCCCACCACTGAATCGACAATTTTGCCAAAAGCCCCACCAATAATCACGCCCACTGCCAAGTCAATCACATTGCCCTTGATGGCAAATTCTCTAAATTCTTGCACCATTCCCACGTTCATCTCCTTGCCCAAGGTTAAAGCCCGCAGTGTCGCGGCTGCGGGATACCCCTACGTAGTCCGCTACAATTTGAGGCTAAACCCCCAATACTAGCGATGTTCATCGAGGATCCCCATGAGTGACACTCCAATCGACTCCAGCAAGCGGACGTGGCTGATTGCGTCCGGCTGCGCGGGTGCGGTGGGCGGCTTGGCAACCGCCGTCCCCTTCGTGAGTACTTTTCAGCCCTCCGAAAAAGCCAAGGCAGCCGGTGCTGCAGTCGAGGTGGACATCTCCGCCCTCAAGCCCGGTGAAAAAATGACCGCCGAGTGGCGCGGCAAGCCCGTCTGGATCGTCCGGCGCACCCCAGAGCAGTTGGCTGATTTGCCAAAGATTGATGACCAGCTGGCTGACCCCAAGTCTGAGCGCAAACCGGCTGAATTCACTCCGGTGTACGCTCGCAACGGCCACCGCTCTATCAAGCCTGAAGTTTTCGTGGCGGTGGGCATTTGTACCCACCTCGGTTGCTCGCCTTCCGATAAGTTTGTCACTGGTGCCCAGCCCTCACTGCCCGCCGATTGGAAGGGTGGCTTCTTGTGCCCCTGCCACGGCTCTACCTTCGATATGGCGGGCCGCGTGTTCAAAAACAAGCCTGCACCCGACAACCTCGAAGTGCCTCCCCACATGTACCTGTCAGAGACCAAGATCCTGATCGGTGAAGATAAGAAGGCCTGAGGAACAACGACATGGCTCACGAATTCAAGGAAATTTCCCCCAACGCCTCGGGCGGTGCCAAGCTGACCAACTGGTTTCAAAACCGGTTTCCCACTGCTTTTGACGCCTACCGCGTGCACATGTCGGAGTATTACGCTCCGAAAAATTTCAACTTCTGGTATATCTTTGGCTCATTGGCGCTGCTAGTGCTGGTGATCCAAATTGTCACCGGCATTTTCTTGGTGATGCACTACAAGCCTGATGCTGACAAAGCATTTGCCTCTGTGGAATACATCATGCGTGATGTGCCTTGGGGCTGGTTGATCCGCTACATGCACTCCACTGGGGCATCGGCCTTCTTTGTGGTGGTTTATCTGCACATGTTCCGGGGCCTGATGTATGGCTCGTACCGCAAGCCACGCGAGCTGGTCTGGGTTTTTGGCTGTGCCATTTTCTTGGCACTGATGGCTGAAGCCTTTATGGGCTACCTGTTGCCTTGGGGCCAAATGTCCTACTGGGGCGCTCAGGTGATTGTGAACCTGTTTGCTGCTGTGCCCTTTGTTGGCCCCGATCTGGCCCTGCTGATCCGTGGTGACTACGTGGTGTCTGACGCTACGCTCAACCGCTTCTTCAGCTTCCACGTCATTGCTGTGCCACTGGTGCTGCTGGGCTTGGTGGTTGCTCACTTGTTGGCCCTGCACGATGTGGGTTCTAACAACCCTGACGGTATTGAAATCAAAGGCCCCAACGCGCCTAAGGATGCCAATGGTCACCCCCTCGACGGCGTGCCTTTCCACCCCTACTACACCGTGCATGACATCATGGGGGTGTGCCTGTTCTTGATGGCCTTCACAGCGGTGATCTTCTTCGCCCCTGAGTTTGGTGGCTACTTCTTGGAATACAACAACTTTATTCCTGCCGATCCGTTCCAAACACCACTGCACATTGCACCAGTTTGGTACTTCACGCCGTTCTACTCCATGCTGCGCGCTATCACCACTGAGATGATGTATGTGCTGATCGCCTGCGTGTCGCTTGGTGCTCTGTTGGCTGTGCTCAAGTGCAAGCTGCCTGCTTTCATCAAGGTTGGCATTTTGGGTGCTGCCGTGGTGGTGGTAGCCATGATGTTGTCCATCGATGCCAAGTTCTGGGGTGTGGTGGTTATGGGTGGTGCAGTAGTGATTCTGTTTGGTCTGCCTTGGCTCGATCACAGCCCCGTCAAGTCCATCCGCTACCGTCCAAGCTGGCACAAGTATGTGTATGCCGTGTTTGTCGTCAACTTTGTGGTGCTGGCTTACTTGGGCGTGCAACCACCTTCGCCCATCGGCGAACGTGTGTCGCAAGTCGGTACCCTGTTCTACTTCGGCTTCTTCCTGCTCATGCCTTGGTGGAGCCGCTTGGGCGAGCCTAAGCCCGTGCCTGACCGCGTGACCTTTGCTGCACATTGAGCTGGAGATGAATACCATGAAAAAAATCCTTCTCTCGTTCATCGCTGCTTTGGGCTTGGTGGCCGGTGCAGCGCATGCATCTGGCGGTGGTATGGCTTGGGACAAGGCACCCAACCGCATCAACGATCAAGGTGCTTTGCAAAATGGTGCCAAGCTATTTGTCAACTATTGCGTCAGCTGCCACTCGGCTGCGTTCATGCGCTACAACCGCTTGAATGACATCGGGCTGAACAATGAGCAGATTAAAGAAAACCTGCTGTTCACCACCGACAAAATCGGTGAAACCATGAAGGCCGCCATTGATCCCAAGCAAGCCAAGGCATGGTTTGGTGCCAATCCGCCCGACCTGACCGTCATCGCTCGTTCGCGTGCTGGTGCTGGTGGTACCGGGTCTGATTATCTCTACACCTTCTTGCGCACCTTCTACCGTGACGAAGCCAAGGCTACGGGCTGGAATAATCTGGCCTTCCCCAACGTGGGTATGCCGCATGCGCTGTGGCAGTTGCAAGGCCAACGCCACGCTGTGTTCGAGCAGCAAGAAAGCCACGGCCAAACTGTGCAGGTGCACAAGGGCTGGGAAACCATTACCCCTGGCACGATGACGCCCGAACAATACGATGAGGCTATCGGTGACTTGGTTGGCTACCTGCAATGGATGGGTGAGCCAGCGCAGAAGAAGCGCGTTAACCTTGGCATTTGGGTGTTGGCCTTCTTGGCCTTGGCCAGTGTGGCTGCTTGGAAGCTCAACGCTGCGTTCTGGAAAGACGTGAAGTAAGCTGTTGTGCCTGCCACGCCACGCCCTAGCGGCGTGGCCGCATCTTTTTCAGAGTGGGCGCACTATGCGTTCCACTCTTTTATTTTTAGGAGTTCCTTGCCATGATGGTGCTTTACTCGGGTACGACCTGCCCCTTTTCCCACCGCTGCCGTTTTGTGTTGTTTGAGAAGGGTATGGATTTTGAAATCCGCGATGTGGACTTGTACAACAAGCCCGAAGACATCAGCGTGATGAATCCTTATGGTCAGGTGCCGATTTTGGTCGAGCGTGACCTGATTTTGTACGAATCGAACATCATCAACGAATACATTGATGAGCGTTTTCCGCATCCCCAACTGATGCCCGGCGACCCGGTAGATCGCGCCCGTGTGCGTTTGTTCTTGCTCAACTTTGAGAAAGAACTGTTCGTTCATGTCAACACGCTGGAGTCTCGTGCCACCAAGGGCAACGAGAAGGCGATGGAAAAGGCCCGCGCCCATATCCGCGACCGCCTGACGCAGTTAGCCCCAGTGTTTTTGAAGAACAAATACATGCTGGGCGAGAGCTTTTCTATGCTGGATGTGGCTATTGCGCCGCTGCTTTGGCGCTTGGACTACTACGGCATTGAAATGAGCAAGAACGCGGCACCGTTGCTCAAGTATGCTGAACGTATCTTCTCGCGCCCAGCTTATATTGAGGCGTTGACGCCCTCAGAAAAAGTCATGCGCAAGTAATTTTCTACCTTCTTCATCCACTGCCACAAGCCCATGAACGCACAGGAACCCACCACCACGCGCCCCTACCTGATCCGTGCCTTGCACGAATGGTGCATTGACAACGGGTTCACGCCTTACGTTGCCGTACGTGTGGACTCTTCTGTCCAAGTGCCGCGCGAGTATGTGAAGGACGGGGAGATTGTGCTCAATGTGGGCTTGGATGCCACCAGTGGGCTCTTGCTGGGCAATGACTACATTGAGTTCAAGGCCCGTTTTGCGGGCAAGGTGCGTGACATCATGGTGCCTGTGGAGCGTGTGGTGGCTATTTACGCGCGTGAGAACGGGCAAGGAATGGCTTTTCCCCACCCAGTCGATGAGGACAGCTCTGAGGCTACAGATGCCTTGGTTTCTATCTCTAAAGCCTTGTCTGAGGCCGATGTGGCCAGCCATCCAGCGGCAGATGCTGATCGCATCATACAACTGGTGTCCACTGATGCGGCGTTGGGGCTGCACGATGATGAGCCACCGCGTCCTCCTACGGGCAGCGGACGCCCTGCGCTCAAGCGTGTGAAATAAAATTGAGTAGTAGATTTTAATGCTATAATTTCAGCTTAGCCGGTTTAGCTCAGTTGGTAGAGCACCCGCCTTGTAAGCGGTAGGTCGTCAGTTCGATTCCGACAATCGGCACCAGCATTCAAAGCCACTTGTTCACTGTGACAAGTGGCTTTTTTGCTTTTGCTATTGATGCGCACACCGACTAAAAACAAAACGCTCTGATGGCAGACCTCGATACAACACAAAAAGACCCTATTGCCAGTTGAGCAAATGGACGCGGCCGGAATTGAACTCTCCTATGAGAATGGCCTAAAAATGGCAAAATTACCGTAAAAAAGAAAAGTATCTCCTGAGTGTGTGTGCTTTGATAGCTATGGTTTTTGTAGTGGTGTCACATGCGGGATTTTTCCCCGTGGCATAGCAGGGAAAATTTCCAGCTACCTTGCTGGGGTCTGTTGCATGCATGCTACAGCGGACAGCAGCGCCAGCACCTAGCACGCAGCACGCTCGAAGCAGGAATTCCTGCTTCGGTGTCCGGTGTAGGGTATGGCTCAAAAGTGAACCATCTCCAGCCAGCACCACATTGGCTGATGTTTAGCCAATTCGATAACCATGCGCTCAGAGCGTATGATTTCATTAACGCCGGTCGCTTGGCTTGAGGTAATGGTGGCACTCGTGCCGCCCAAGGGCAATTAGAGTCTCCTCGCTTCTTGCAATGACTGGCGTTTTTCGTTGTCGTCGAGTTGAGCAAGCAGGTAGGCGACAAAGCACGTTACCCAAATTCTGGGTGACGCCGCAACTTGAGTCTCCTGTTGATCTTCATCATCGGCGCCATAGTTCTCCAAGCTCTAATCTGGCGAAGGCTTCGGGTGCAAACCGCTCCAAACTTCTGTGCGGCGCTTGGATTGGCCGGTCAGTGCCGCAGTGACTCTGCAAAAATTTTGCAAGGTTGGCTCTCACTGCCACCGATGGTAGAAGTCAAAGTTCAGCGTCATCGGATACATTGGAGCAGAGGACTTTGAAACATCGTCGTGGGTACTAGATGCAGGTTCCGCGAAGTTCGCGACAGCAGCGGGATCAAGGCACCTCCCAGATTTTCTTGTGGCGGGCTATGTGGTGCGCGTGTTGGGCCAGGCCATTGCACAGCCGGTTTGCAAACCAAGCTGGCGCCTCCTCACAAAGAGTCAATCTGTCAACCGATCCTCAAGCGTCCGGTACATCCACCGTCGCCACCATGGTAGTTTAGCTATGTACTCTCTGCTTTCGCGGGCCATTCTCTCACCAAGTGCGCGGGAAGCCTCGGGGTTCAGCCCGAGGTTGAGAGCGCGGATGCCGTAAGCATCCTCATGGGTGTTTGCTACTCTTGGATGTCCAATTGATAATGCACAGCATGGACTGCACCAAAACCCTGCGCCTACGCATCAAAGACAAACTTGTTGGGTTGGTTGCTGCCTGCATACTGGCTAATTTCCGGCTACCCCTTGGGCGTGCTGCGTTTTGCTGCATCTGGGCTGTTGCGTTCTGGTGCGCTTGGGCTAGACCACCGCTTGGCGGTTAGAGCAAACCCACTTTGGTTAACGCCTTAAATTGCGTTAACCATGGCGCTAACCTGCTCAGCACTAACCAAAGTACGCGCTCAGAAATAGCGCTTTCCGTGCGTACCGTGGCCTTGCGTAGCATCATCATCCCCGAGTCTTGGTGCATCAGCGCCAAACCACCAGGATTCCAGTGGTTACAGATTGAATAGCGGTTTTGCTGCGCACCAGCTCAAAAAGTGCTGTTTGGCTGGTAACTGACTTGGTAACCATCCTTCAAATGCGCTTTTCTATGGATTGCGAATTGTATACCTTGCCCTTGGATACTACGCAAACGCTTGTATTCATTCATGCTATTTAATAAATAGCGCCGGGCTGGCAATCCCGGCCAAGATGCGGGAAATTTCTCCCACACCTCCATCCACACCCAGCGCCAGCAACCATTGTCGTTATGAATATGCTTGCCGTACGTAGTGCATCTGCGTGGTCATCACGACCACAGTGGCCGGGCTGATAGTGTGAATCGTTAGGCCCCTTAGCCCCTACGCTTTTCTACCTGCTTGCGGCTGTGGCGCTCGTTAAGGCGCTGTGCAAGGCGGGCAATCTGCGCCCCCTGCACTGCCAGTTGGGATAGCGCTGCTGACTCGGCTGCCATCTGCATCGCCTCGGCCATCACTCCCCCCAGCATCCGCACCAGCGTCTTGTGCTCTAGTGGCATCAGTGTTAGCACGTTGCCGCCCGCTTCAATTTTGACTGCGCCATCAGCTAATCATGTGTGTTTGATCGGGTGCGGCGGCTGGTGTTGCGCCACAGGAGCGTACAGGCCACGGGCTGGGTGCGTTTGGCCGAAGTGCTTTTGAGCCATGCCAGTGCCACCGCTTCAAAGGTGTTCTGTGCAGCGCTGGCGCTGGTGGCCTTGGCTTCGCGCTTGGCGGTGCTGGGGTCAACGCCTTGGGCCAATTGGGCCTTGGCATCATCGCGGGCTTTGCGGGCCTGTGCCAGCGAGACAGCAGGATAGACACCAATGGACAGGGTTTTGCGCTTGCCGTGGATGGCGTAGTCCATGCGCCAGTATTTGCCCGCTGCTTTGACGTGCAGGAACATCCCCCCACCATCGCTGTGTTTATCGCCCGCCGGTTTGCCGCTGTGCTTGGTGCTGTTCTTGATGAAGGTGTCGTTTAGTGCCACGGTCTGCGCTCCTTACGGTATCTGAAAGCGCGGTATCTACCGGGTACCGTAATAAGTACCGTAAAAATACCGCGATGTCATGGTGCCCTGTGAAGTGACGTGAAGCAACAGAAAAGCCCCTGTACCTATGAGGTAAGGGGCTTTTGAAGTGGCCTGACATAGCCTGATATTGTCATTTGGTGCCCGGGGCCGGAATCGAACCGGCACTCCTTTCGGAACAGGATTTTGAGTCCAGCGCGTCTACCAATTTCACCACCCGGGCGGGTAATTTGTCTAGGACTGAATTATGGCACATTTATGCCCATGAAAAAATATCCAACCATTGAAGATGCTGTCGGCCACACCCCGCTGGTGGCCTTGCAGCGCATTGCCGCACAGGCTAACGCAGAGCGTGGCAATGTTGTACTGGGAAAACTAGAGGGCAACAACCCCGCTGGTTCGGTGAAAGACCGGCCAGCGCTGTCCATGATTCGCCGCGCTGAAGAGCGTGGCACGATCAAGCCCGGCGATACCCTGATCGAGGCTACTTCCGGCAACACGGGTATTGCCTTGGCGATGGCAGCGGCCATCAAGGGCTACCGCATGGTGCTCATCATGCCTGAAGACTTGTCCATTGAGCGCGCCCAAACCATGAAGGCTTTTGGTGCTGAGCTGGTGCTGACACCTAAAAGCGGCGGCATGGAGTACGCCCGTGACTTAGCCAACAGCATGGTGCAGCAAGGCAAAGGGGTGGTGTTGGATCAATTTGCCAATGCCGACAATCCACGCATCCACTACGAAACCACCGGCCCCGAATTGTGGGAGCAGACAGCAGGGCAGATCACGCATTTTGTCTCCGCTATGGGTACCACCGGTACCATCACCGGCGTATCGCGCTTTTTGAAAGAAAAAAATCCTGCCATCCAGATCATTGGTGCGCAGCCGCAAGAGGGCTCGCGCATTCCGGGTATCCGCAAGTGGCCGCAGGCGTATTTGCCCGCCATTTACGAACCGTCTGCGGTGGATGAGCTGCTCTTGGTCAGCCAAGAGGATGCCGAAGAAATGTGCCGCCGCTTGGCCCGCGAAGAAGGTATTTTTGCGGGTATTTCTGCCGCTGGGGCCTGCTGGGTGGCACAACAAATCGCCGCCCGCGAGCGCGATGCCACGATTGTTTTTGTGGTTTGTGACCGGGGCGACCGCTATCTTTCTACCGGGGTTTTTCCTGCTTAACGCAGAAGGTATTGCAGATGCTGACGAATAAAGAAGTTGACGCGCGTGGCCTCAATTGCCCGCTTCCGATTCTCAAAGCCAAAAAGGCACTGGCCGACATGGAAAGTGGCCAGCTCCTGAAGGTGCGTGCCACCGACACCGGCTCTTTGCGCGACTTCAAAGCCTTTGCCAAACAAACGGGCAATGAGCTGGTCGAGCAAGAGACGGTGGGGGATGAGTTCATCCACGTTCTGCGCCGCCGCTAGGCACCCTCCACCTAGCGTGCTCGATGCGCTCAATGCGCTGGTCTTGCACGCGCTGCAATTGCGCTGCGCTGATGCGTTCGGGCACCAGTTCCACCAAGGGCAGCAGCACAAAGGCGCGCTCGTAAATGCGCGGGTGCGGCACAGTAAGGGTGTTTGTGCTGATGTGCTGCTTGCCAAACCACAGAATGTCCAAGTCCAGCGTGCGTGGGGCGTTGCGGTAGGGGCGCTCGCGCCCTGCGGCCTGTTCTAGGGCCTGTAGGGCCTCTAGCAGGGCTTGTGGTGCCAGGGTAGTGGCTACTTGGGCCACTGCATTGACATAGTCGGGGCCGCTGGCATCAATCGGGGCGCTGCGGTACAGCGACGAGATGCGCTGCACTTGCAGGCCGGGCCGGGTGTGCAGTTGTTCTAAGGCCCAACCCAGCGTCGTTACCGCGTCACCGAGGTTGGCCCCTAGGCCCAGCCATGCTGGGGTGGCTTCAGGGGCGGTCATGGTTCGATAGGGCCAGCCGGGGCACCGTCTGTGCTGCCGGGCTTGCGTTTGCGCCGACGGCGCTTCTTGGCGGGTGCTGTATCGCTGGCGGCATCGCCGGCAGGGGCTGGCCCGGTGGCTGCCGTTTCTGCTGTCGTGGTGGCGTTGGTTTTGGGGATGCGGCGCACCACGGGTTGTTTGGCGCGTTGTAAGGCTTTTTGCTCTTCGCGGGCTTGCTCTAGCAGGTCGTAGCGCCGCTGCTCGTCGGCGGTGCTGTACTCTTGCCACCATTCAGCCAAGGCTTCATCGACCTCGCCCACTTCAGCACGCAGCCAAAGAAAATCAAACCCGGCGCGAAAACGCAATTGCGTCACCATGCTGTCGGGCACGCGGCCTGTGCGCCGTTCAAAGCGCGGCTGCATGATCCAAATCTCGCGCATATCACCAGCCAGTTTGCCCCGGCCTGAAATATCACCAATGCGCAGGTTGAGGGTGTCGTCAATGGCCTCGTACAAGGCGGGCAGAGACAACTCACCTGCCTGCAAGCGCCGGTTCCAGTTGTTGCGCACATCTTCCCAAAGTACGCAAGCCAGCAAGAAGCTGGGGGCCACGGGCTTGCCTTCACGCACGCGCCGGTCGGTGTCAGTGAGGGCGGCATGGACAAAATCGGTATCGGCGCGCTCTACCACCACATCTAGCAAGGGATAAATGCCGTGCGCCAGCCCCAGTTTGTGCAACTGCTCAATGGTGGCTAAGGCATGGCCGGTTTGCAGCAGCTTGAGCACTTCATCAAACATGCGGCTTTGGGGCACGTCAGCCAGGAGTTGCTGCGATTGCACCAACGGGGCAGCGGTTTTGAGTTCTAGGGCAAAACCTAAATCACTGAGCTTGGCAGCAAAGCGCACGGCCCGGATGATGCGCACCGGGTCTTCGCGGTAGCGCGTAGCCGGGTCGCCAATCATGCGCAGTAGTTTCTTTTTGGCGTCGTCAATGCCGTGGTGGTAATCGACCAGAATTTGGGTTTCGGGGTCGTAATACATGGCGTTGAGGGTGAAGTCGCGTCGCGTGGCGTCTTCATCCTGCGGCCCCCAAACGTTGTCGCGCAGCACGCGGCCACTGGCATCGACGGCGTGCTGCATTCCGGCCAGCGCCCGGCGGCTGGTTTTCTCGTTGCCGCTGACTTGTTCTGCGGCGCTGTTGTCCAAAAAGGCGCGGAAGGTCGAGACTTCAATTACGTCGCTTTCTTTGCCGTGGCCGTACACGACATGGACGATGCGAAAACGCTTGCCAATAATGAAAGCACGGTGGAACAGCCCTCTGACCTCTTCGGGCGTGGCATCGGTGGCGATATCAAAGTCTTTGGGTTTGAGGCCCAGCAGCAAATCGCGCACGGCACCACCGACGATATAGGCTTCAAAGCCAGCATCTTTGAGCACGCGCACCACATCAGCAGCGCGTTCGTCCACCAGTGCAGGGTCAATCCCATGCACTTCGGGCGGCACGTCCACCCGTTGGCCAAACCGGGGTGCGGCCCGGCGGGCGCCAGGGTTGGCCTTGGCGATGAGTTTGTCGATAAATTTTTTAATCATGGTTGGGCCGTAAACAGGTCAAGGGTGCGCCAGCCGCGTTCCTGCGCCAAGGCGCGCAGGCGGGCATCGGGGTTGGTCGCCACAGGCGCATTCACCTGTTCCAGCAGGGGGATGTCGTTGGTGGAATCGCTATAGAAGGTGCTGTACACATCGTCCCAGCCCAGCTGTTGTGCCGCCAGCCATTGGGCCATGCGGCGCACTTTGCCTTCGCGCATGTTGGGCTCGCCCCGGATTTCTCCGGTAAACCAGCCATCGGCACCGCGTTCGAGGTCGGTGGCCAAAATCTCTGGTACGCCCAATGCTTGGGCAATCGGGCGGGTAACAAATTCGTTGGTGGCGGTGATGATGATGACTCGGTCGCCTGCCTGCTGGTGCTGGCGCAGCAGTTCTAGGGCCGCCGGACGAATAGCTGGTGCAATCACTTCCTGCATAAAGCGGGCATGGGCCGCTTCTGCCGCTTGCGGGCCTTGGCGGCGCACGGCCTCGGTGGCAAAGCGCACATAGTCGTGGATGTCCAGAGTGCCCGCTTGGTAGTGGGCGTAGAACTCCGCGTTGCGGCGGCTAAATTCTTGCGGGTCCGTCCAGCCGATACGGGTGGTGAATTCGCCCCATTCGTAATCAGAATCAAGGGGTAGCAGGGTATGGTCCAGATCAAACAGGGCCAGCCGGGGGCGCGATGCCGGGGAATCAAGGGTCATGCGGTTCGAAGCAGAGAGAAAATAGAAAAAATGGACTGGCTCGTCATTCGGTGTCGAGCATGTCCTTGAGCAGCGGGATGGTGATGGCCCGCTGGGTGCGCAGGGCGTGGTGGTCTAACTTGTCTAGCAGTTGCATCAGGCTGCCCAAGTCGCGCGAGAAGCGCCGCAGCATGTAGTCCACCACATCGCCCCCCAGCGTCACGCCGCGTGCTTCGGCCTGCTGGCGCAGCACCAAGCGCCGTTCGGCTTCGTCTAGCAGGTGCAACTGGAACACATCGCCCCAGCCCAAACGGCTGCGCAAATCAGCGCGCAGGGGCAAGTCTGATGGTGGCAGGTTGCCAGCGGCCAGCACCCAGCGCGGCACGCCGTTGGCTGGGCTCATGGCGTTGATAAACCAGTTAAAGGCTACAGCCTGTTGCGAGGTGCTGTAGAGGTGTACGTCGTCTAGGATGACCGCTGTCCAGCGCTCATCAAAAGCCGGGGCATATTTGCTGCGGGCATCGCGCCAGCCTACGCTGGCCCCGTGCTCACGCAGGGCTTCACGCACGGCTTTGAGCAAATGGGATTTGCCACTGCCGGGCTCGCCCCAGAGGTACGTAGGCACGGGCGAATGGGCATCGCTGGCGCTGCTATGCACCGATTGCAGCAGGTGCTCTAGGGCCGCTGCATTGGGGCCGGGAAAAAAGCGCTCTAGCGTGGGCATGGGCGCTAAACCGATGTCCAAGGCAAGCTGCTTCATGGCTGTAGCCCCGGCACAGGCGGGATGGCACATGAAAGGGTAGCAAATCGTGGCATGGATCAGCGGGCAAAGTGACGAGAGCAGTGTAGCGGCCAGCAAAGCTGACAGCCTGTGGTGGGCGGCGGTTGCAGGCTGGCTAGTGCTGTTGACCGCACGCCCCTTAGGGCAACTTTGGACAGCGCTGCACGCGTAGCCCGTAGAATCTGCGCAAATTTTAGTCTGTTAGCACGCTGATCCGTGCCACGCCCGCCATGAGCTCCTCTGCACTCCATCCTACTCCCCTTTCCTACAAAGATGCTGGCGTCGATATTGACGCTGGCGACGCGCTGGTCGAGCGCATCAAGCCACTGGCCAAAAAGACCATGCGCGAGGGCGTGCTGGCCGGTATTGGTGGCTTTGGCGCTCTGTTTGAAGTGCCCAAGCGCTACCAAGAACCAGTGTTGGTGTCGGGTACCGATGGCGTCGGTACCAAGCTCAAGCTGGCCTTTGAGTGGAACATGCACGATACCGTGGGCATCGATTTGGTGGCCATGAGCGTCAATGATGTGCTGGTGCAAGGTGCCGAGCCTTTGTTCTTTTTGGATTATTTTGCCTGTGGCAAGTTGGATGTAGATACCGCCGCTGCGGTCGTTGGTGGCATTGCCAAGGGCTGCGAGCTGTCGGGTTGCGCCCTGATTGGTGGCGAAACCGCCGAGATGCCCGGCATGTACCCGCCTGGTGAGTACGATTTGGCCGGTTTTGCGGTGGGTGCCGTAGAAAAATTAAAGATTTTGACGGGTCAGAGCGTGCAGCCCGGCGATGTGGTGTTGGGGCTGGCCTCCAGCGGCGTGCATTCCAACGGTTTCAGTTTGGTGCGCAAGTGCATTGAACGTGCCGGGGCCAATGCCCCTGCCACTTTGGATGGCAAGCCGTTCAAGCAGGCCATCATGGAACCCACCCGCCTGTATGTGAAAAACGTGCTGGCAGCATTGGCACAACACCCCATCAAGGCGCTGGCCCACATCACGGGTGGCGGTCTGCTCGAAAACATTCCCCGTGTGCTGCCCGAAGGCACCGCAGCGCACCTGCAAAAGGGCAGTTGGCCTCAAACCGAGTTGTTTGCTTGGTTGCAGGCCACGGCGGGCATTGACGATATCGAGATGAACCGCACCTTCAACAATGGCATTGGCATGGTGGTGGTGGTGGCGGCAGAACAGGCCGAGGCTACTGCCGCTACCTTGCGCGCTGCGGGCGAGCAGGTCTTTACCATCGGTGCTATCGCGCCGCGTGGTGAAGGCGCTGCCGTGGTTGTGCGCTAATTTAGGGCTTATTCACCCCTTATGGAATGGCCGCCACCCACGGCTGCGCACTCTGCTGCGCCGCCCCCTGTTCCGGCCTTAGTGTCCTCTGCCGACACAGCGCCTCCTTTTGCTGCACAACAAGGCAGCCCGCCGGGGGTGGTGCTCAGTAGCTATCTGCTGATGGCGGCAGCCTTGCTGCTCATCATGTGGCGTGGCCTATTGCCGGGGCTGTTGTGTGTTTGCCTTGGGTTTTTGCTCACCCGCTGGCTGGCCCCGCGTTTTGCCCTGTTGGCCCGCCCTGTGCCGGGGCGCACCGGTGTGCCCCGCTGGGCACAGGTGCTGGCGGCGGCACTGGTGATGTTGTCACCGCTGGCCTTGCTGGGGCTTGGGTTATCACACTCACGCGGTTATCTGGTCGAAGCCCCGCAGCAGTACCGTGAACTGCTCGATTACATGGCACGCACCGTACTGGAGTTGCGCGAAAAGTTGCCCCACGATATGGCTGAACAGTTGCCCGCTGGGGCGCAGGAAATCCAACGGGCGATTGCCAGCTATTTGGGGGCTAAAGCAGGGGCACTGGCGCTGGCTGGGCGGGTTTGGTTGAGCGGTTTGCTGTTTGCCTATGTGGGGATGTTGATTGGTGCTTTGGCGGCGGTGCGCCACATTCATGGCGTGCGAGGCCCTTTGGCCCAAGAGCTGGTGTTGCGCATTGCCCTGTTTGGCGATGCGTTTAGGCAGATTGTGGCGGCACAGTTCTGGATTGCCGCCTTTAACACCTTGCTGACGGCTATTTTCTTGCTGGTGGTGTTGCCACTTTGGGATATGGCATTGCCCTATACCCCAGTGTTGATCACCATCACTTTTATCGCCGGGCTAGTACCGATTGTGGGCAATTTGCTTTGCAACGCCATTATCACTGTGGTGGGCTTGTCGGTCTCGCCTGTGGCAGCTTTGGCTTGTTTGGGCTTTTTGGTGTTGATTCACAAGGCCGAATACGTGATTAACGCCAAGGTGGTGGGCCAACGCACCCACATGGGTGTTTGGGAGCTCTTGAGCGTGATGTTTGTTGCCGAGGCGGTGTTTGGCCCGGCAGGGTTGGTGGCTGCCCCCTTGTTTTATGCCTATCTGAAAAAAGAATTGAGCACCGCCAGACTGGTTTAGCAAAGATCCTTTGCCCGCTGCGTTCAGCGGCGTAGCGTTTGGCGCAAATTCAGACCTGCCAAGCGCAGCACGCCAAAATACAGCCCCACCGACGCGCACAGCAGCAAGGCCAATAGGCCCACTCGCTCCCCACTGTGGCTGCGCAGGGCAATCCAATCAAACCGCGCTTCTCCCCACAGTAAAAAGGCGGCCAGCAATATGCTGGCGGTGCCCACCTGCAAGGCGTAGCGGCCCCAGCCGGGCAGGGGGCGGTAGCTGCCTCGGCGCAATAGACCCAGCAGCAGCCACAGGGCATTGACCAACGCCCCCAGCCCAATCGACAGTGCTAGACCTGTATGGGCCAGCCAAGGCACCAAGGCCACATTGAGCAGTTGGGTGATGACCAGCACCACCACCGCGATCTTCACTGGGGTACGAATGTCTTGGCTGGCATAGTAGCCGGGGGCCAACACCTTGATGGCTACCAGCCCTAGCAGCCCCGCACCATAGCCGGTCAGGGCCAGTGCAATTTGTTGCACATCACTGTCTTGCAGCGCGCCATAGTGAAACAGCGTAGCCACCAGCGGGCGGGCAAACGCCAGTAATCCAATGGCACAGGGTACCGCCAGCAACAGCACAATGCGCAGCCCCCAATCGAGCATGGCCGAATAACGCTCGGCATCACCGGCTGCTTTGGCAGCGGCCAATTGTGGCGTGAGCACCACACCCAAGGCTACGCCCAACAGGGCGGTGGGAAACTCCATCAGCCGGTCGGCATAAAACAGCCAAGTCACGCTGCCCGGTGCCAAATAAGAGGCAATTTGGGTGTTAATCATCAGCGAAATCTGGGCCACCCCTACCCCCAGCAGAGCCGGTGCCATCAGGCGCAATATGCGGCGCACATCGGCATCTTGCCAAGCCGTGCGCAGGGCTGTCCATGTCAGGCCGATATGCGGCAGTAGACCCAAGCGGTGCAGCGCAGGCACCTGCACCGCCAGTTGCAGTACACCGCCTGCCATCACCCCACCTGCCATCGCGTAAATGGGTTCGATGCCGCGAGCGGCCAGCAGTGGTGCGCCCAGCCAAGCGGCCACGATCATGCACAGATTGAGCAGTACTGGCGTGGCTGCTGGCACGGCAAAGCGCTTCCAAGTGTTGAGCACCCCGGCAGACAGTGCCACCATCGACATACAGCCAATGTACGGAAACATCCAGCGCGTCATGTGGACTGCGGCATCAAAACCTTCGCCACTTTGGCGCAAGCCGCTGGCCAGCATCCAGACCAAAATGGGCGCTCCGGCCACACCCAAAATACAAGTCAGCACCAGTATCCACGCCAGTACGGTAGCCACATGGTGGATTAGCAGGCGGGTGGCCTCCTCACCATGCTGGGTTTTGGCCGCAGCCAGCACCGGCACAAAGGCTTGGCTAAAAGCCCCTTCGGCAAACAAGCGCCGAAACAAGTTGGGAATGCGAAAGGCCACATTAAAGGCATCGGTGAGCGCACTAGCGCCAAACATCGAGGCCATGATGAGGTCGCGTGCCAACCCCGTAACGCGCGAGGCCAGGGTGAGCAGGGAAACGGTGGAGGCGGATTTGAGCAGTGACACCGCGCCAGTGTATGCGCTGGCAGGGGGCAATGGGCTACAATCGTGGGCTTTGCTGGCATCATCCTCGAACACAAGGAATACACACAATGGCATCCGCTAAACCCAAGAAAAAGAACCCCCGTCTGGCATCTGGCCGCAAGCGCGTCCGCCAAGACACCAAACTGAACGCAGCCAACACCTCGCTGCGTTCCAAATACCGTACCGCTGTCAAGAACGTCGAAAAGGCTGTTCTGGCTGGCGACAAGACCAAGGCTGCCGAACTGTTTGCCAAGATGCAATCTGTGGTGGACAACGTGGCCGACAAGGGCATCTTCCACAAGAACAAGGCCGCTCGCGACAAGAGCCGTCTGTCTGCCAAGGTCAAGGCCCTGGCACTGGCCGCCTGAGCCTCTTCAGGCAAATCGCACGGATGGGCTAAGCCCGTCTGCCGTTTGCACTGGGTGCGCTGTCCGCAAAATGAAAAAACCGCCTTTGGGCGGTTTTTTTATGGGCGCTTGGCAGCAGCGGGGGGCGGGTCGGGTAGCAGGCAAGCCTCGGCCACCTGTAAATCGTTGTCGCGTGCAAAGTTCATGACAAAGTCCCAAGCCATAGGCTCGTGGTCGCGCAAGGCACGATTGACAATGACACATTTGACACCGTGGATCACGGTGGGCACGCACCAAGGAGAATAGCTGAGGTGGCTACCGGGCTGGGCACCGCCAGGGCGAAACTGGCCCATGACGCCTGCGAGGCGCTCGGCCCAATCGCTGGGACGAAAGGTTTTTCCGCTGTGGGTGATGCCCTGAATGAAAACCTCTTGGGTGGAAGGAGAAGCCATCTGGGTAAAGCAAGGGTAGTGGAACGGCCAGGGCAGGATCGCTGCGGGGGGGGGTGGCGTGGTGCGTGATTCTAACTCTTGTATAAGAGTGAAGCGTTTGCACCGCACCGTCCTGATGGGTCAGATTGCACGCAACAGCCGTGCCAGACATTTTGCGCCACTAGAATCAGCGTTCTTTGGGGCTGCAAAGGCTTGCGGCCCGTTGTCTGCCCTGTCTGGAGATTTCTGCATGACCGCTTTCATTGAGGCCACCTCGCCCCACGTGATGAACACCTATGGCCGTGTGCCCATTGCGCTCTCGCACGGCCAGGGCTGCCATGTTTGGGATGTGAATGAAAAATTGTATTTGGATGCACTGGCGGGTATTGCCGTCAATACTTTGGGGCACAACCACCCCAAACTGGTGTCTGCTTTGCAAGAACAGCTCACGCAGCTGATCCACACCTCCAACTACTATCATGTGCCACACCAAGAGACGCTGGCTGCCAAGCTGGTCGCATTGACTGGCATGAGCAATGTTTTCTTTTGCAACTCTGGACTAGAGGCCAATGAGGCAGCGCTCAAAATGGCGCGCAAATACGGCCACGACAAGGGCATTGAGCGCGCTGAGGTGGTGGTCTATGAGAAAGCCTTTCATGGCCGCTCCATTGCCACGCTGTCGGCCACCGGCAACCCCAAAATCCAAGCTGGGTTTGCGCCGCTGGTCGAAGGCTTTATCCGCGTGCCTAAGGATGACATTGAAGCACTGAAAAAGGCCACCGAAGGTAATCCGAACATCACGGCGGTATTTTTGGAAACCATTCAGGGCGAGGGCGGCCTGCACCCCATGCGCCTAGAGTACCTGCAACAGGTGCGCCAGCTTTGTGACGAGCGCGGCTGGCTGCTGATGATTGACGAAGTGCAAACCGGTGTGGGCCGCACTGGCAAGTGGTTTGCCCACCAGTGGGCCGGTATCGTGCCCGACGTGATGACGTTGGCCAAGGGTCTAGGCTCTGGTGTGCCTGTGGGTGCATTGGTGGCCGGCCCTAAGGCAGCCCATGTGTTGCAGCCGGGCAACCACGGCAGTACCTTTGGCGGCAATCCGCTGGCCATGCGCGCCTGTGTAGAGACCCTGAGCATCATTGAAGAAGAGGGCTTGCTAGACAACGCCGCCAAAGTGGGCGCTTACCTCAAAAATAGCCTGCAACAAGCGCTGGGCCATGTCGAGGGTGTCACTGACGTGCGCGGCATGGGCCTGATGATTGGTGTCGAGTTGGCTAAGCCCTGCGGTGCTTTGGTCGGGGTGGCAGCGGATTCGGGTCTGCTGATTAGCGTAACGGCTGACAGCGTGATCCGTTTGGTGCCACCACTGATCCTCACCGAGGCAGAAGCGGACTCGATCGTCGCCCTACTGACCCCGTTGGTCAAGGCTTTCTTGGCTGCCTGAAAGCGCGCAAATCTGATGAAACATTACCTGCAATTTAACGACTTGAGCGCCGACGAGTACGCTTACCTGTTTGAGCGTGCCGCCCTCATCAAACACAAGTTCAAAGCCTACGAAAAGCACCGCCCGCTGGTCGATCGCACGCTGGCAATGATTTTTGAAAAGGCCAGCACCCGCACCCGCGTCAGTTTTGAGGCCGGTATGTACCAGCTCGGTGGTAGTGTGGTGCATTTGACCACTGGCGACAGCCAGTTGGGTCGGGCCGAACCGATTGAGGATTCAGCGCGCGTGATTAGCCGCATGGTCGATTTGGTGATGATCCGCACGTTTGAGCAGACAAAAATCGAGCGATTTGCCGCACACTCGCGCGTGCCGGTTATCAATGGTCTGACCAATGAGTTTCATCCCTGCCAAATTTTGGCCGATATTTTCACCTTTATTGAGCACCGGGGCAGCATTGCTGGCAAAACCGTGGCTTGGGTGGGTGATGGCAACAACATGGCCAATACCTGGTTGCAGGCGGCGCAGTTGTTGGGCTTTAAAGTCCATGTGAGTACGCCGCGTGGTTACGAAGTGGATGAGCAATTGGCGATGGGAGCCAGTGGTGCCAGCGCGGGCAGTTACCAGTTTTTCAGCAACCCGCTCGATGCCTGCCGGGGCGCTGATTTGGTGACTACTGATGTCTGGACGAGCATGGGTTACGAGGCTGAGAATGAAGCGCGTAAGGCTGCTTTTGCCGACTGGTGCGTCAATGCCGAGATGATGGCGCTGGCCCAGCCCGATGCCCTGTTTATGCACTGCCTGCCTGCCCACCGGGGCGAAGAAGTGACAGCAGAGGTGATTGATGGCCCGCAATCGGTGGTCTGGGATGAGGCCGAAAACCGTATGCATGCGCAAAAGGCCCTGATGGAGTATCTGCTGCTGGGACGCCAAAGCGCATGAGCCATCCTTGCCTGAGTTGCGGGGCTTGCTGCGCTAGCTTTCGTGTCGATTTTTCGGTATACGAGCTGCAAGAGCGCGGTGGCAAGGTGCCTGATGGCTTGGCCGATACCATTACCGACACCCTCTGTCGGATGCGCGGCACGGATCATTTGCGGGTGCGTTGCGTTGCCTTGACGGGCAAGATTGGTGAAAAAGTGGCCTGCGGCATTTACGAGTGGCGTCCGTCACCTTGCCGCGAGTTTGCGGCGGGTGATCCTGCCTGTGACAAGGCCCGCCAGCGCCACGGCTTGCCCGCGCTGCAAGGGCCGGTGCTTTAACGCACGCCATGCGCCAGCTCTGGGATATTTCGGCCCCGGTGCATCCGGGTAGCCCGGTGTATCCGGGTGATGTGGCTTATACGCAGCGCTGGTGCGCTCGCCTGCCCGACGATGGCCCGGTCAATCTCAGCGCCATCACCCTGTCACCGCATGTCGGCACCCATGCTGATGCTCCTTTGCACTATGCCGTCGATGGCGCTGCCGTGGGCCTGCTGGCGCTGGAGCCTTTTATTGGGCCGTGCCGCGTCATCCATGTGATGGCCTGTGGCCCGTTCATTGAGTGGCAGCATTTGGCCCATGCGCTGGTTGATTTGCCTCCGCGTGTGTTGGTGCGCACCTACCATCAAGCCCCGACGCAGTGGGATGCGTGCTTAACAGCCTTTGCGCCAGACACGTTAGAGCGCTTGGCTGATGCCGGTGTGTTGTTGGTGGGCACCGATAGCGCCAGCGTGGACTTGGCAGACAGCGCTCTATTGCCCTGCCACCAAGTGCTGTGGCGGCGTGGCCTGCGTGTGCTAGAAAACTTGCTGCTCGATGCGGTGCCAGAGGGCGACTATGAGCTGATTGCCCTGCCCTTGCGCTTGACACAGGCCGATGCCTCGCCAGTGCGCGCTGTGTTGCGTAGCCTTGCCTGATACCAATAAAGATAACGGCCCTAAGCCCTTAGAAATGGTGTTGCATCGGGCCGCCGCTGTAGAGCCAAGGCACATCTAGCAGGCGCTCACCTAAGAGGCGCATTGACAGATCACGCCCCCAGCGCACCAGCCCAGTGGCATGAAAAATGCGCCCATTGCGCTGCGAGCGTGCCTGCACCCGTGCGTTGCGTTGCCAGCGGTTGAGCGCATAGCGGCGCAGACGCAAGGACACTTCGAGGTCGTGCATGGATAGCGCATTTTGTAGTTGCACTGCATCTTCAATAGCCATGCCTGCGCCTTGCGCCAAATAGGGGCGCATAGGGTGGGCGGCATCGCCCAGCAAGGCTATCAGCCCCTGTGCCATTTGGTCGGCATGGCGCACCGGGGGGCGGTCGGCCAAGGGCCAGAGCCGCCAGCCTTGGCCGGTGGCGGGCACAGCACGAATGATGTCTTGTAAGGCGGTGCAGGTTCCGGCCAAGGCTTGGGCCAAATCAGCCGCGTTGGCGGCATGGTTCCAGTGCTCCAGATCATCGGGGGCCGGGCCTTGCACAATGACCACCAGATTTTGCCATTCTCCCCGACGTACCGGGTATTGCACGACATGCAAACGTGGGCCTAGCCAAGCAGTGACTTGCTGGGTGCGCAGGCGTTTGGGCAAGGCAGCTTGGCGCGCTAGTGCTCGGTAGGCCAAATGGCCGGTGCTGCGCGGTGGGCCATCGGCCAGTAATTGGGTGCGGATACGGCTGCGTACGCCGTCGGCACCGATCAGTGCATCACCTTCAATATCTTTACCTTGGCTGGTGCGTACCAGTACTACGCTATCGGATTGGGTATAGCTGTCGATAGCGATGCCTTGATTGAGTTGTACCTCAGAGCAAGTGCGCACAGCATCTAGCAATAACTGGTGCAAATCAGCACGGTGAATGGTCGCGTAAGCGGCACCATAAGACTGTATGGTTTGCGTGCCTAGTGGCAGCGTGCCCAAAGTTTGGCCACTGAGTGCGCTGCGTACCTGTAAACGATCAGGAAATGCTGCTACGGCTTGCAAACCCTGTTGTAATCCCCAGGCTTGTAAACAACGCACGACATTCGGGCCCAGTTGCACACCGGCACCCACTTCAGTGAATGTCAAAGCGCGTTCGTATAAACGAACATCCCAGCCAGCACGCACAGCCCCCAGTGCAGATGCCATTCCGCCAATACCCCCACCGGCAATCAAGACTTGTTTTCTCATGCCAAATTGAGTCCACACGGGTGTGTGTTGTATGTGCTGGTAGGATTTTTATGCGGGCACTGGAGAAAAAACAGCCCTATCCGCTCAAGTGGACAGGGCTGGCAGGCTATTAAATGACGAATTGCTCGCGGTTTTGGCCTTGAATCCATTTCGGGGCCTTGCCACGGCCAGTCCAAGTTTGGCCAGTAGCTGGATCACGGTACTTAGGGGCTACTTTGGTGCCAGCATTGGCACCAGGCAGCGCACCACGGCCACGTGGAGCAGCAAAAACTTGCGCTTCGGTCAATTGGAATTCATTCACCAAAGCACGCACGGTTTGCAGTGCTGCACCCAACTCAGCACGACGGGCTTCTTGGATTTCGGCTTCAAGAATGTCGCGTTTCTTCAGGAGTTCTTTGTAATTGGACATGATGTTTGCAATAAGGGATTAAAAGGAAGCCATTATATTATCGTAAGTGTGCGCCTTGCACCATAAACCCATTCAAATACACAGGATCTCGATGGATATATGCCCGGTTCCTGCATCCACAAGGTGTATGTGTGTACAAACTGTAAAGAGGTGTGTGTACGGGTCAATTGCCCAACACAATACCTTCACGGCGCGGGTCTGCACCACCTTGCCATACTGGCTGGCCATTGGATTGACCACGGTGCAAAATATGCAAACCGCTGGTCATCGGCGTGGACTTGAATGGACTACCGTGGGTTTGCAGTTCTTGCAGCGTGCTGGTGTCAAAACGCCCGGTTTCTAGTAATAAAGGCCCGCCCAAGGTGCCAAAATTGGGCAGGTCAATCGCTTGCTGTGGTGACAAGCCCCACTGCAACATACCGTGCAGGGCCTTGGCGGTGTAATGGATGATAAGGGCACCACCAGGGCTACCGGCACTGGCCAGTACCTGACCGCTCTGGGCGTCAAGCACCAAGGTGGGGGCCATTGAAGAGCGCGGTCGTTTGCCCGGTTCGATGCGGTTGGCAATCGGCTGTCCGTTGATATCTGTGGGCGTAAAACTGAAATCGGTCAGTTGGTTATTAAGCAAAAACCCGCCCAAGCGCTGGTGGTTGGTACTGACCATCTGGCGGGCACCAAATTGGTCTTCAATAGAACTGGTCATGGCCAAAGTGTGGCCCTCAGCGTCGGCAATGCTGATGTGGCTGGTGCCATATTCTGCTTGTTCAGGCATTGGCGCGTAGCGGGCTGTGCTGGTGCTGGCTGGTTGTCCTGCGGGCGCAGTTTTCATGGGTTGTGGGCCAATCAGGCGGGCGCGTTCAGCCAAATAGCTGGGCTCCAGTAGGCTGGCCCAATGGCTAGCTGGTGCCGGGACAAAGTCTGGGTCTGCAACATACAGCGCCCGGTCGGCCCAAGCCAGTCTGGCTGCTTCGTGGTAGTGGTGTAACCACTGCGCTGAGGGAGCACCATTTTGCAATGGCATGGTGGCAGCGGCGGTGTGTTGCAGGATGCCTAAAATTTGCCCCACTGCGATGCCGCCCGCACTGGGTGGAGGAAAGCCACAGAGCCAATAACTGCGCGTTTGCGCTGTGTAGTTACTGCACAGGGCTTGGCGTTTGCGCGGCTGGTAGGCCGCTAAATCGGCCAGGCTGAGGGTGCCGGGGTTGTGGGCGTGGCTTTGCACCTTGGCCACAATGGCTTGGGCAATGGCCCCCTCGTGCAAGGCTTGTGCCCCGTGTTGGGCCACGGCCCGCAACACCACGGCCAGTTCAGGGTTGCGCAGCACATGCCCTACGGGCCAAGGCAGGCCCTGTGGATCATAAAAATAGGCTCGTGCTACCGGGTCTTGGGCTAAAAAACGATCTTGTCCCAGTAGTTGGTGCAAACGGGGGCCAATGGCAAAGCCCTGCTCGGCCAGTGCAATGGCTGGTTGTAGCAACGCTCCCCACGGTAAGCGACCATGCTCGCGGTGCGCTAGCTCTAGCATACGCACCATGCCGGGCACCCCCACTGCTCGGCCTCCCACTGCGGCATCATGAAACCCCAGTGGTTGACCATCTGGGCGTAAAAACCAGCGCTCATGCACACCGGCTGGAGCAGTTTCACGGCCATCGTATGCTTGTACCTGCACTCCATCGGCATAGAGCAAAAAGGCACCGCCGCCAATGCCACTCGATTGGGGTTCTACCAGTGACAGCACCATTTGTACCGCCACGGCAGCATCTATTGCCGTGCCTCCGGCTTGGAGCATTTGTTGGCCCGCCTGTACGGCCAAGGGATGGGCTGCTGCCACGGCAAAGCGCGGATAGGCCCAGCCGGGTTTGGGGGTATAGCCTGAGGCGGCTTCAGGCTGCAACGGGGCCGGGCCGCCGTCTGGGCTGCGTTGGGGCAAACCAGCACAAGCCAGCAGCCCCATGCTGCTAGCCACCGCCAGCGTGGTGAGGGTGCGCCGCCATACCATTTGCGCCCTTGGCAAAGTATGGCTTATGGACATAGCAAAGGAGGCGTGGCTTTGTTCAGGCTGCCATGACCCGGTTTTTGCCTGTGCGCTTGGCTAAATACATACCCTGATCGGCGCGGCGCAGGGCCTCAGTGCTGGTCTCGCCACTCTCGATTTCTGCCACTCCAGCACTGAAGGTAATCAATACTTTTTCTGGCCCTTGCAAGAAAAACCGGGTGCTCAACTCGCGTTGCAGGCGTTGCATAGCATCCATACCTTTCACTAGGGTGGTGTCTGGTAGCACAAGCACAAATTCCTCGCCACCGTAACGTGCCAGCATGTCTTGGGGGCGCATCACTTCACGCACCACGTCGGCCAGATGCACCAGTGCGGCATCCCCAGTCTCATGCCCAAGGGTGTCATTGATCTGTTTGAAGTTGTCTACATCAAGCAGGGCAAAGCACAGCGGAGTGCCTTGGCGACGGGCACGGGCCAACTCGCGCTCCATGACCTCATCGAGTCCTTTACGGTTGAGGGTGCCGGTGAGTGGGTCGTGGCGGGCTTGGGCGCTGACGCGATCGAGCTCTTGTTGCAGTCGGGCCATTTCGGCTTGCTTTTCTTCGGTGCGCTGGCGCAGATCGGACAGCTCGCCGTGGGCCACGCGGCTATCGAGTGCCAGTGACCGGGTGGCCGCCATCACTTCTTTGAGCACCGGGGTAATCTCGTGCAGTGCCGTGGCCTTCTCCAATTGTGCAGCACAACGTTCGATCTGTTCTTGGTATTGACCACTGCTTTGGCTAAAGGTGGCTAGCCGGTCAATAAACACCGCCAGTAGCTCCTTCATTTGCTCTTGGGCTTCTACCATGCGGCCCTTGGCCTCAGTTTGCTTAAAAATCACATCCTTGAGCCGCAGGCGCACATCATCTAAGCGGCGCAGTGACAGAGTTTGTGAGGTAGCGGCTATCAGCGCTTCGGCCTGACCCGTCAGCCATTGGTCATCGCTACTGAGGGCAGCAATGTTCTGAAAAATCATGTGCAGCAGCTCCAGCAGAGTGCTGCGGATGGCGGCTTGGTCTTCGGTGGCAAAAGAGAGCCGGTAGCTAAAGTTGGCCAACATGAGCTGTGCCGTGCTGGCCGGGGGCTGGGGCTGGCGCAAAAATTGAATCAACTGCTCGCCCAGCATGTGTACGCGTGCGTCCTCAGAGTCTAGTGCTGGAAGTGTGTATTCGACCATGCGAGCGATTTGTTCTGCCAGCTCGTTGGGCAGTACCACGGCCAGTGCGGTGGTGGTGCCTGGTGGCGGTGGCGGCTCGGCGTTGCTGGCTTCAAGGGGGTGCAAGCCCAGCTTGGCATAGGCTACCAGCACATTTTGCAGTCCGACCCAATCGTGCAGGGCTACGGCAGACTCAAACTGCTCTAGCAGGCGTTTTTGCGCTGGGGTCTGCCCCGGAATAACGCGCAGGATATAGCGCAGTGGCCCTTCAGGAAAGGGCACTGGCGAGCGCACTTCTGCAATCTCGTCATACAGTGCTTGATAATTGGCAGGTGTAGGCGACAGGCGGCGCACCGCCAATTGTTTGAGGGTTTCGCGCGCTATATCCGAAGGGGGGCGTTGCGCCATAGCAGGGCACCGGTACAAAGAAAAGTGGGGCAGCAGGGCCAGCGAGTGTGGCAGACAAACTGCCCATTTGCAAAGCACTGTTGCTGCAAGCCGTTACCCTACCACACGGGCCGCCTACAATTGGTGTCACTCTGCCCCAGCTTATCCGCCATGAAAATTCTTATTTCTAACGACGACGGCTACCAAGCCCCTGGCATTGTGGCGCTCCATGCGGCCTTGTCTGCTGTGGCCGATGTCGAGGTGGTGGCCCCAGAACACAACAACAGTGCCAAATCCAATGCCCTGACGCTGCATTCGCCCTTGTACGTACACACAGCGGCCAATGGGTTTCGCTATGTCAATGGTACCCCTGCTGATTGTGTGCATATTGCTCTGACGGGCTTGCTCGGCTACCGGCCCGATTTGGTGGTATCGGGCATCAACAATGGGGCCAACATGGGCGATGACACCATTTATTCTGGCACTGTGGGCGCAGCCATGGAGGGCTATTTGTTTGGCATTCCCTCCATTGCGTTCTCGCAGGTAGACAAAGGTTGGGGCGAGTTAGAAGCAGCGGCCCAACAGGCCCGCCAGATCGTGTTGCAGTTGCAAGCGCAGCAGCGCATCGGTTTGGAGCCTTGGTTGCTCAATGTCAACATTCCCAATTTGCCTTTGCAGGCGCTGCGCCCGGCGCAGTGGTGTCGCTTGGGCAGACGCCATGCAGCAGAGCGCGTCATTACCCAGCAAAGCCCGCGTGGCGAGACCATGTACTGGATTGGTGGTGCCGGTGCTGCCAAAGACAACGGCGAAGGCACTGATTTTTATGCCACAGCACAAGGTCATGTCTCCCTGACGCCATTGCGCGTGGACTTGACCGATTACGAGCACTTAGGTGCTTGGCAAGCGGTTGCAATGGCACCCGTGGCGGCCACGCCAGACAAGGGGGACTGATGCAGCAGCCACGTCGGCCTGGGTTTCCTGCCCGTATTGCGCAGCTCTCGGGTAACACACCGGCAGCGGTGCCTGCACCAGCACCGCGCAAGCCAGGGGCGGCCCTGCCGCTCTTGGCCACCCCGGTGGGGGTGGGCAGGGATTCGGCAGCAGTGCGCGCCCGCATGGTACAAAGGCTGGCCGCTGCCGGCATTAGTTCTGTGCCAGTGTTGCAAGCCATGGGTGCGGTAGAGCGTCACCGTTTTGTTGATAGCGGACTGGTCAACCAAGCCTACGAAGACACCAGCCTGCCCATCGGGTTGGGCCAGACCATCTCTAAACCCAGCATTGTCGCGCGTATGGCCGAGCTGCTGTTGGGGGCCGAAATCGCCAAATCTGCCGGTGGTCTAGGGCGGATACTAGAGATAGGCACCGGCTGCGGTTACCAAGCCGCTGTGCTCAGTCGCCTAGCCCGTGAGGTGTATTCTATGGAGCGCTTGCGCGGCCTGCACGAGCGCGCCCGCGTCAATTTGCGCCCCATGCAGCTCATGAATGTGCATCTGATGTTGGGCGACGGTATGCTGGGCTACCCCAAGGGGGCCCCCTATGCAGGCATTATTGCTGCTGCTGGTGGTGACGTCCTGCCCGCTAGCTGGTGCGAACAACTGGCCGTAGGCGGACGCTTGGTAGCGCCCACCGTAGTCTCTGGTGGCAAGCAGGTGCTACTGGTAGTGGACAAAACCCCCCAAGGGCTAAAAAAAAGCATTCTGGAGTCGGTGCATTTTGTCCCTCTAAAATCAGGCATTGCCTAAAGGGATTGATTTATGTTGGTATCGCGTGGCCTGAAGGTCTGGGGTTCTGTGGCGCTGGCGGGGGTGGTGCTCTCTGGCTGTGGCACTCGGCTCACCAAGGCACCCGTCGAAGACCGGGGAACCTCCGCCGGAGTAGCTATCACTCAGCCGGGCACTGTGCTCGTTGCGGACAAGCCCTTGCCCGGTGCAGAAAACGCCGGTAAACCCGGTTACTACACCGTCAAACCCAGTGACACCCTGATCCGCATCGGCCTAGAAAGCGGCCAAAGCTGGAAAGACCTGGCCCGCTGGAACAACCTCGATAACCCCAACCTGATTGAGGTCGGGCAGGTGTTGCGCGTCGTTCCCCCTGACAGTCCGGCGGTGGTTACCACGCGCCCCGTCGTCACCACTGTGATTGCACCGGGGGCCAGCAACAGCAAAGCGCCTGCGGCCACCCCAGCACCCGTGGTCAGCAAGCCAGCGCCCGCCGCATCCGGTGGCGATGATGATGTCGGCTTTATCTGGCCCGCCAGTGGCTCTTTGCTGGCCGGTTTTGACGAGGCGCGCAACAAAGGCTATGACATCAGCGGCAAAGCTGGTGATCCGGTCATGGCTGCTGCCGATGGCCGGGTGGTGTACGCGGGTGCTGGTTTGCGTGGTTATGGCAACCTCATCATCCTTAAACACAACAACACCTTTTTAACCGCCTACGCCCACAACCAAACCCTGCTGGTCAAAGAAGACCAGTCGGTGCGCAAGGGCCAAAAAATTGCCGAAATGGGCAGCACCGATGCCGACCGCGTTAAGCTGCACTTTGAAATCCGGCGTCAGGGCAAGCCGGTTGATCCATCGCGTTACCTGCCCAACCGTTGAGCAGTGGTCTACCCGTTTCATGAAGCCGACACTGCCTTCATCCCCGGTGCCTGAAGTGCCGGGGTTGCCCGACGCCTCTTCCGAGTTTGATTTTGACACCGATGTCGCGCCAGAAGCAGAACTGCGCACCCTGAGCATGGGGCTGGCCCAGCATGGCCAGCGCCTAGACCGTGCCTTGGCCGACACGGTGCCAGAGTTCTCGCGCAGCTATCTGCAACAACTGCTAGAGCAGGGCGCTGTGCGGCTCAATGGTGCAGTGGCTAGCAAGGCAGCTCAGCGCATCAAGGTGGGCGATCAAGTCTTGCTAGAGATGCGGGCTACGCTGCAAAGCCAAGCCTTCAAGCCTGAGCCGATGGCTCTAGAGGTGGTCTATGAAGATGCAGACCTATTGGTGCTGCACAAACCCGCCGGGCTGGTGGTGCATCCCGCCCCTGGCAACTGGACGGGCACCCTGCTCAATGGCTTGTTGGCCCGTGATGCCCAGGCTAGCCTGATGCCGCGCGCAGGCATCGTTCACCGGCTGGACAAAGACACCAGTGGCCTGATGGTGGTGGCACGCAACCGCCGCACCATGGATGCCTTGGTGCAAATGATTGCTGCCCGTGAGGTGCGCCGCCAATATTTGGCGCTGGCGCACCGGCCTTGGCAAGGTGCGGCCCAGCGCAGCGTGAACGCCCCCATAGGCCGCGATCCGCGCAACCGCCTGCGTATGGCGGTGGTTGATTTGGCCCTCCATGCCGGGAAAACGGCCAAAACCGATGTGCAATTGCTGGCCAAGGCGGATGCCGGCTGTTTGGTGCAATGCACTTTGCATACTGGGCGCACACACCAAATTCGCGTGCACATGGCGCATATCGGCCACCCCTTGCTGGCTGATGCCTTGTATGGCGGCAGCGAAGGTGCTGGAATGCAGCGCCAAGCCCTGCATGCTTTTCGCTTGGCCTTCACCCATCCCGGCACGGGCCAAGCGCTCGATTTGCGTGCGCCACTGCCTGTCGATATGCAGCAAGCCCTCTCTTTGTGGGGGCTGGGCTACAATCCCGATTTACCCAAGCCATGAATACGGCGGACGCCAAACGGATTCTCGAAGCTGTGCTGTTGTGCAGCAGCCAACCCATGCAATTGCGTGAGTTGCGGGCCTTGTTTGACGGCGCTTTGGGGGCTGACACCCTCAAATCGCTGCTGCTACAGTTGCAACAAGACTGGCAACAGCGCGGCCTAGAGTTGGTACAGGTGGCTTCGGGCTGGCGTTTTCAGAGCAGGCCGCAGATGCGCGAGTTTCTTGATCGGTTGCAACCCGAAAAGCCCAGCCGCTATTCGCGTGCTGCGCTAGAAACTTTGGCTATCATTGCTTATCGCCAGCCGGTCACGCGCGGCGATATTGAAGATATCCGGGGTGTTGCCGTCAATAGCCTCATCATCAAGCAATTGGAAGACCGTGGCTGGGTAGAAGCCATTGGCTACCGCGAATCCGCAGGCCGCCCGGCCTTGCTGGCTACTACCCGCCAGTTTCTTGATGATCTGGGGCTACAGTCCCTGAGTCAGCTACCGGCACTAGAAAGCCCCTCGGAGCCGTCTGGTGCCTTGCAAGTTTTGCAAACCCTAGCGTCGGTGGTGCCAGACGATGGTTTGCCCACGATGACGCCTATATCGCCGCAAGTCCACTAGCCATCAGGCACCGGGCATAAAGGCGCTATTCTTTTTTTGTCTATCTCCGGCAATGCTTTGGCCTTGCGCAAAATATCCATGAACCCAGAAACTCCTTTCGGCGGTGATGCCGCACAACCGGGCCAGCCCCGTAAGCCAGCTCGAGGCGCTGCCCAGCGCCCCGCAGGCAAAGCGCGTCCAGCGCGCAATGGTGCTACCGCGCAGCGCCGCCCTGGCACAGCCCCCAAAAAGGCAACTCCGGCACCGCTCCCTTTGGCCGCAGAAGCCGAGGGCTACCAATTTGCCGACGTGGTTTCGGGCCAGTTTGATGCCGATGAGACCAGCGCCGAGGTGGTGCTGCCCACCAAACGGGTTTTGCTGCCCCAAGTAGAAACGCCCAAACTGCACAAAGTGTTGGCCCAAGCCGGTATGGGCTCGCGGCTAGAGATGGAGCAGCTCATTTTGGAAGGGCGCATCTCGGTCAACAACGAGCCTGCCCATATCGGGCAACGGGTGCAGTATGGCGATATCGTCAAGCTCAATGGCAAGCCGATCCGCTACCGTATCGACCCACCGCCACCGCGCGTGATTGCCTACCACAAGCCCGTGGGCGAAGTCGTGACCCAAGACGACCCGCAAAACCGCCCCACGGTGTTTCGCAAGTTGCCGCGCCTCATGCAGGGCAAATGGCAATCGGTGGGCCGCCTCGACTTGAATACCGAGGGCTTGCTGCTGTTTACCAGCTCTGGTGAGTTGGCCAACCAACTCATGCACCCGCGTTTTGGCTTAGAGCGCGAATATGCCGTGCGCGTGCTCGGAGCCTTGAGCAAAGAAGAAAAGCAGCGCCTGCTCGACGGTGTGCAACTCGATGATGGCATGGCCTCGTTTGGCTCGATTGAAGACGGTGGCGGCGAAGGCTCCAACTGCTGGTATCGCGTCACCATCTCTGAAGGCCGCAACCGCGAAGTGCGCCGCATGCTAGAGGCCGTGGGCCATGCCGTCAGCCGCCTGATTCGTATCCGCTATGGTGCGATGGTGCTGCCACGCGGTCTCAAGCGCGGCGCTTGGCTAGAGCTGGATGAGCGCGACATCAACGCCCTGCTGCAAGCTACCGGCCTGAAAAAACTAGAACAAAAAACAGAGCCTCATGCACCAGCCCAGCGCAGCTTTATGGGACGTCGCCTGCCTGCGGCCAATCCTGACAAGCCTAGCCCCGCGCGCCAGCCTGCCAACGCCCAGCCCGACCCGATGAAAACCTCGGTCGGCTACATTGGTACCGATAGCCTCTCACGCCACCGCCAAGAGCAGCGCCGCACCAGCCGTGGCACGGGCACACGGGGCCGCCGCTAAGCCCAGCGGCCAACACAGCCGGTTAGAATCAAAAGCTTTGTTTCTGCTTTGGCAGAGACAAATTCTTAAATCCACTCTTATTTCATCAGGAAATCCTATGGCCATCGAGCGCACCCTCTCCATCATCAAGCCCGACGCAGTTGCTAAGAACGTCATCGGCCAAATCTACGCCCGTTTTGAAGCCGCTGGCCTCAAAGTGGTCGCTGCCCGTATGGCCCACCTGTCGCGCCTCGAAGCTGAACAGTTCTACGCTGTGCACAAAGAGCGTCCTTTCTTCAAGGATCTGGTCGATTTCATGATCTCCGGCCCCGTGATGATCCAAGCTCTGGAAGGAGAAAACGCCATCCTGAAAAACCGTGAACTGATGGGCGCTACCGACCCCAAGAAGGCTGAAGCTGGCACCATCCGCGCCGACTTTGCTGACAGCATCGATGCCAACGCCGTGCACGGCTCTGACGCCCCCGAAACCGCCGCCGTCGAAATCGCTTTCTTCTTCGCTGGCCTGAACGTTTTCTCGCGCTGAAATGGCGTACCCCATACCGGGCTTGGCATTCAGCGCCGTACGGATTTATGACCAGCCCGTGTGTGGGGGCAAGCACGAAAGCGTTTTTGCAAAGACATGAACACCAATCTACTGGATTTTGATCTTGAAGGCCTGACCGCTTTTTGTGAGCAGTTGGGCGAAAAGCGTTTTCGGGCCACCCAATTGTTCCGCTGGATTCACCAGCGTGGTGCCAGCAGTTTTGACCAGATGACTGATCTGGCCAAATCGCTGCGCCAAAAGCTGGCCACCTGCGCGCACATCAGCGCCCTGCCTGTGGTCAGTGAGCACCAATCTGCCGATGGCACCGTCAAATGGCTGTTTGATGTGGGTGCAGGCAACGCCGTTGAGACCGTGTTTATCCCCGAAGACGACCGGGGCACCCTGTGCGTTTCTTCACAGGCGGGCTGCGCTGTGGGCTGCCGTTTTTGCTCCACCGGACACCAAGGTTTTAGCCGTAACCTGAGCACCGCCGAAATTTTGGCCCAGCTCTGGTTTGCCGAGCACACCTTGCGCCAGCGTTTGGGCGTGTCAGAGCGGGTGATTTCCAACGTCGTGATGATGGGCATGGGCGAGCCGCTACAAAATTATGGCGCTCTGCTACCGGCCTTGCGCGCCATGCTCGATGACCACGGTTATGGTCTCTCGCGCCGCCGTCTGACGGTGTCTACCTCCGGCATCGTGCCCATGATAGACCGGCTGGCCGTAGATTGCCCCGTGGCACTGGCCGTCTCTTTGCACGCCCCCAACGATGCTTTGCGCGACAACCTCGTGCCGCTCAACCGCAAATACCCGCTCGATGAATTGATGCAGGCTTGTGTGCGCTATCTGGCCCACGCCCCGCGCGATTTCATCACTTTTGAATACTGCATGCTCGATGGCGTCAATGACCAGCCAGAGCACGCCCAGCAATTGATCGATCTGGTGCGCTCTTATGCCCACGGTCGGGCTTGGTGCAAATTCAACCTCATTCCGTTTAATCCCTTTCCAGCGTCGGGCTTGCAGCGCTCGGCACAGCCGCAGGTATTGGCCTTTGGTAAGTTGCTCAATGATGCGGGCATCATCACCACGGTGCGCAAAACACGCGGCGATGATATTGATGCCGCCTGCGGCCAATTGGCCGGTGAGGTGCAAGACCGCACCCGCGCCACTGAGCGCATGGCCCAGCGGCGCACCATCCCACTGATTCCAGTAGCCCCCGGGCCGGAGAAGCCTTGATATGCCCCTAGGTCTGACGACAAAAGGCCGCTATTGGGCAGGTGTCGGGATGTTGCTGTGCTGTCTCGGTGGCCTGTCGGGCTGTGCCACCGGCACATTGGGCAACGGCAGTGATCCGATCTCGTCGGCACAAGAGACTGATGTGCGTCGCCGCGCCCGCATCCGGTTAGAGTTGGCCGCCAATTATTTTGAATCTGGTCAGACTTCGGTGGCCTTGGACGAGGCCAAGCAGGCGCTGGCCACTGATTCGTCCTATGCCGATGCCTACAACCTACTCGGCCTGATTCACATGCGGCTCAATGACTATGCCCAAGCTGATGCCAGCTTTCAGCGTGCGTTAGATTTGCGTCCCGCCGACTCTGGTGTGCTGCACAACCGTGGTTGGTTGCTCTGCGTGCAACAAAGGTATCCACAGGCCAATGAGATTTTTTTGCAGGTGCTTACCAATCCTGCTTACATGGCCCGCAGCAAAACCCTGATGGCGCAAGGTCTGTGCCATGCCCGTGCTGGTGATGACGTTGCCGCCGAGCAGGCACTGATGCGCTCCTACGAGCTTGATGCCGGCAATCCGGTGGTCGCTTACCACTTGTCCAGCCTGTTGTTTAAGCGCAAGGAGCTGGTGCGCGCCCAGTTTTATATCCGTCGCTTGAACAACAGCGATCTGTCCAATGCAGAAACATTGTGGCTGGGCGTTAAGGTCGAGCGCGCTTTGGGCAACATGGTGGCCATGAAGCAACTGGCCGATCAGTTGCGTAAGCGTTTCCCTGACTCCGCCGAGCAGGCCCTATACGATAAAGGTCGCTTTGATGAGTGAATTGCCTAACTCTTCGGCTGTGGTGCCGGACGCCCCAGCGGCATCTTTTGTTTCTCCAGGCGCGTTGTTGCGCCAAGCACGTCAGGCACAGGGTTTGCATGTTGAAGTCCTGGCCGCTTCGCTCAAAGTGTCGGTACCCAAGCTCCAAGCCTTGGAGGCAGACAACTTTGCGCAGTTTCCTGATGCCAATTTTGTTCGTGCCTTTGCAGGCAGTGTTTGCCGAGCGCTCAAAATTGATCCGGCACCCATCCTTGCGGCCATGCCTCCCGGATTGCAGCCACGTTTGGCAGCCCACAGTGAAGGTATCAATACCCGGTTACGGGACGAGCGCAGCCGCTCGCTGTTGACCTTGCTGGGTGGAAAATGGGTTACTTTAGCCATCGTCGCCTTGTTGTTGGGGGCTTTGGTGGTGCTTTTTCTGCCGCAAAAGCTGGCGTCAGAACCTGAAGAAGAAGCTGCTGTGCCGGTGCCCGCTGCGGTGCCAGAAGAAAATAAGGCCGAAGCAGCAGTGGCTCCCCTGCCGCCCCCAGTGAGTAGCCCCACACCTGCCACCGTGCCGCTTACGCCCCCGTCAGCTTCTGTGCCCGTGCTGGGTAATGCGCCACTTCCGGCGGTATTGCCGCCAGTACCCTTAGAAACCAAACCACAGCAGCCGTCAGCCGCAGTGTTGCCAGCGCCAGCACCCAGTGCATCGTTGGTAGCCAAGCCTCCCCAAGGTTTGTTGGTACTCAGTGCCAAAGCCTCTTCGTGGATTCAGGTGCGCGATGCCAAGGGAACGACCGTGTTGCAACGTACCTTGGGTGCAGGCGAGAGCGTCACGGTGTCCCACGAGCCACCCCTGTCGGTGCGCGTGGGCCGTGCCGACGTCACTGATGTCTATATTCGGGGTGAGCGTTTTGAACTCGCTGCTATCACCCGCGAAAACACAGCCCGATTTGAGGTGAAGTAATGCAAGACTTCCAACCAAGTACAGATGCTATTCCTGTTGCTGCGCCCAAGGCACGCAGCAGCCACCAAGCCAAGGTAGTTTGGGGCACACGCGAAGTGCGTATCGGTGGCGATGCGCCGGTGTGCATCCAGTCCATGACCAACACTGATACCGTCGATGCCATTGGCACGGCTATCCAAATCAAAGAGCTGGCCCAAGCCGGTTCCGAGCTGGTGCGCATCACGGTCAATACCCCCGAAGCTGCCGCCGCCGTGCCTTACGTGCGCGAACAGCTTGACCGCATGGGCATTGACGTACCGTTGATTGGTGATTTCCACTACAACGGCCACACTCTGCTCACCGACTACCCTGCCTGTGCGCAGGCCCTGTCCAAATACCGCATCAACCCCGGCAATGTGGGCAAGGGCGAAAAGCGTGACCGCCAGTTTGGTCAAATGATCGAGGCCGCCATGCGCTGGCAAAAGCCGGTGCGCATTGGCGTCAATTGGGGTAGCTTAGACCAAGAGTTGCTGGCCCGGCTGATGGACGAGAACGCCCAGCGTGCCGTACCCAGTGATGCCAAGCAGATCATGTACGAGGCACTCATTACCTCGGCCATCCAATCGGCACAATCGGCTGAGGCAATGGGCATGCCTGGTGAGCAAATCATCCTGTCGTGCAAGGTCAGCGGCGTGCAAGATTTGATCTCGGTGTACCGCGAGTTGGCCCGCCGTTGCAACTATGCGCTGCATTTGGGTCTGACCGAGGCCGGTATGGGCACCAAGGGCACGGTAGCCTCTGCGGCGGCGCTGTCAGTATTGCTGCAAGAGGGCATTGGCGACACCATTCGTGTCTCTTTAACGCCGCAGCCTGGCGAGTCGCGTACCCAAGAGGTGGTCATTGCGTCTGAGATTTTGCAGGCCTTGGGCCTGCGCATGTTTAACCCCAGTGTTACCGCTTGCCCCGGCTGTGGTCGTACCACCAGCACCACGTTTCAAGAGTTGGCTAAACAAATTGACGACTACCTGCGCCAGCAGATGCCCACGTGGCGCTCGCAATACCGTGGGGTCGAAACCCTGAAGGTGGCGGTGATGGGTTGCATCGTCAATGGCCCCGGTGAGAGCAAACATGCCGATATCGGCATCAGCTTGCCCGGCACGGGTGAGGCCCCTGCTGCCCCGGTGTTTATTGATGGCGAAAAAGTCACTACCCTGCGCGGCGGGCAGATCATTGCCGAGTTTCAGCAAATTGTGGACAACTATGTAGCCCAGCGGTTTGGTGCCTGAAGCGGTGGCAGATTCTGGTTTTTATGGATGAGAGATGCGTGTGAGTACCGAAAACAATAAGACTGTGACCAAAGCTGGAAAAATCAAAGCCATCAAGGGCATGAATGACATCCTGCCACCCCATTCTGCACAATGGGAATGGTTAGAAGACAAGGTGCGCCAATTGATGGCGCGCTTTGCCTACCAAAACATTCGCACCCCTATCCTAGAGAACACCGGCCTGTTCATTCGGGGCTTGGGTGAGGTGACCGATATCGTCGAAAAAGAGATGTACTCTTTTGAAGACCGTCTCAATGGCGAGCAGCTCACCCTGCGCCCCGAAAGCACCGCTGGCGTGGTGCGCGCCGTGGTCGAGCACACCATGCTGTACGAAGGCGGCAAGCGCCTGTACTACATGGGGCCGATGTTTCGCCACGAGCGCCCCCAGCGTGGGCGCTATCGCCAGTTCCACCAGATTGGCGCAGAGGCTCTGGGTTTTCCGGGGGCCGAGGTTGATGCCGAACTGATTTTGCTCGCTGATGCGCTCTGGAAAGAACTGGGCCTGACCAACGTCCGGCTAGAACTCAACAGCTTAGGCCAGCCCGAAGAGCGCAAGGCCCACCGTGCTGCACTCATCACCTATTTTGAGGCCCACGCCGATCAGCTTGATGAAGATGCCAGTCGGCGTTTGCACAGCAACCCCTTGCGGATTTTGGATACCAAAAATCCGGCCATGAAAGACTTGGTAGAGGCCGCGCCGCGCCTGCTTGATTTTCTGGGCGAGGCTTCATTGGCGCATTTGCACACCGTGCAGTCGATTTTGGATGCCGCTGGCGTTGCTTGGCAAATCAACCCGCGTTTGGTGCGGGGCATGGACTACTACAACCTGACGGTGTTTGAATTCATCACCGAGCAGCTTGGCTCCCAAGGCACCATTTGCGGGGGCGGGCGCTATGATGGCCTGATTGAGCAAATTGGCGGCAAGCCCGCACCGGCAGTCGGTTGGGCTTTGGGGGTAGAGCGGGTGCTAGAACTGCTCAAAGAGCAAGGTGCTGCCCCGTCGCCGGTGGCCCCCGATGTCTATGCTATCTTGCCCAGCGCCAGTGTGTTGCCAGCGGCTTTTAGGGTGCTACAACCATTGCGCGCCCAAGGAACTTCGGTGCAAATGCACACTCCCACCCAAGCGGGTGAGGGCATGGGCAGCATGAAATCACAATTTAAAAAGGCCGATGCCAGTGGTGCCCGCTATGCGCTGATTTTTGGTGAGGATGAAGTCTCTCGTGGTTGCGTCACCGTCAAGTCCCTGCGCGATGGCCAAGGCCAGCAGCAAGAATACGCCATGGCCCAAGTGAGCGAGTGGGCGGCCATCCTAAAATCGACCCCCTAAATTCGGATTCACCTCATGGCAAACCACCTCGATCTTGAAGAACAAGAGCAAATAGACCAGCTCAAGCATTTTTGGAATACTTGGGGCAATCTGATCAGCTCGGTGTTGCTGCTCGTTTTTGGATCGATAGCCATCTGGAATGGCTATCAATTTTGGCAAAACCGCCAGTCTATGCAAGCTGCAGCTTTGCAGGAAGAATTGAACGCAGCCATCCGGGCCAAAGATGATGCCAAGTTAGAGCAGGCGTTCAAAGATATCCGTGACAAATATGCCAGCACCCAGCAATCGGTGCAAGCCGGTCTGCTGGCTTCTAAGGCTTGGCAAGACAACAAGAACGCCGCCAAGTCTGAGGAGGCCCTGCTGTGGGTGGTGCAAAGTGGTGCCGATGAGGGCCAAAAAGCCATTGCACGTTTGCGTTTGGCGGGCCTGCTGCTAGAAAAAGGGGCCTATGACGATGCGCTCAAGCAGTTGTCTGCGCCAGTGCCACCAGAATTTGAGGCCATTGTGGCTGATCGCCAAGGCGACATTCGCATACTGCAACAAAAACCCGCTGAAGCGCTGGAGCAGTATCGCAAAGCCCATGACAAACTGGGAGCCTATCCTGAGTTCAAGCGTCTGGTTGCATTCAAGCTCAACGCTTTAGGATTTAACCCCGACAGCACGGCAGTGGCTTCGTCGGATAAAGGAGGCCCAGGGTGAAAAATAGCATCTATCTACGTGGTTTTGGCCGCCCGTCGCGTCTGTTAGCCGCGATGGCTGCGGCGTTGCTGGTCAGTGCTTGCTCCTCTTGGAGTTCTAGCCCTGAAAACAAACCGCAAGAAGTGGTGCTCAATGCACCACTCTTGGGGGTGCAACAGGCTTGGACAGCCAGAGTCGGTACTGCCTTTAAACCGCCACTGTCGATGCAGGCCAAGGGCCAAGTCCTCACGCTGGCGTCCAGCGATGGTGAAGTAACCGCTCTTGATGCCAGCACAGGCCGTCCGTTGTGGCACCGTGCATTGCAAGAGCCACTGGCCGCCGGTGTCGGTGCCGATGGTGATGTGGCTGCGGTGGTGTCGGCCCACAATGAACTGATTGTGCTGGTAGCCGGGCAAGAAAAATGGCGTCAGCGCCTCAATGCACCAGTGTTTACGCCGCCGTTGGTGGCGGGCGGGCGGGTGTTTGTGCTCACCGCAGACCGTAACCTGCTGGCACTGGACGCCGGTTCGGGCCACCAACTTTGGGTGCAAACGCCAGCCAACTCTAGTGAGAATCTGGTACTGCGCCAAGCAGGCGTGCTCACTGCCATCAACAACACCCTGCTGGTAGGCATTTATGGGCGTTTGGCCGGTGTTCAGCCCGATACCGGCACGGTGTTGTGGGAGTCGCCATTGTCGATTCCCCGTGGCACCAATGAAATCGAACGCTTGGTCGATGTGGTCGGGCCAGTCAGTAAAAGCAATGGCGTGGTGTGCGCCAGGGCTTTTCAGTCGGCGGTCGGTTGCCTCAATGCCAGCAACGGTAAAATCCTTTGGACGCAAAAATCCCAAGGAATGCAAGGCGTCAATGGCGATGCGCAGTCGCTTTACGGCGTTGAAAGCAATGGTATCGTCACCGCTTGGAACCGTAGCAACGGTTCACCGCAATGGTCTTCCGAGCAACTCAAGTATCGCAAGCTGTCCGCGCCGTTGGTGTTGGGCCGCTCCGTAGTGGTAGGCGATAGTGCCGGAAACCTCTATTTCCTCTCCAAAACCGACGGCAGCCTGCTCAACCGTTTGACCACCGATGACTCCGGCATCTCGGCGCAGCCCGTAGTGGCCGGAAACACCTTGGTGGTCACGACGCTGGCAGGAAAAATCTACGGCTTCCGTCCCGAATAAAAAATAAGTTTTTAATGAAACCAGTCATTGCCCTGGTAGGGCGTCCCAATGTGGGCAAATCTACCCTTTTCAACCGCCTGACAAAGTCCCGCGATGCCATCGTGGCCGACTTTGCTGGCCTGACGCGCGACCGTCACTACGGCACTGGAAAGCAAGGCAAACACGAATATATCGTCATTGATACCGGGGGCTTTGAGCCTGATGCCTCTTCGGGCATTTACCGTGAAATGGCCCGCCAAACCCAGCAGGCCGTGGCCGAAGCCGATGTGGTGGTCTTTGTGGTGGACGCCCGTGCGGGCCTGTCTGGCCAAGACCACGACATCGCCCAATACCTGCGCCGCTTGGGCAAGCAATGCCTGCTGGTGGCTAACAAGGCCGAAGGCATGCTCGAAGGCGTGCAGTTGTCCGAGTTTTACGAGCTGGGGTTGGGTGAGGTCTATCCTGTCTCTGCTGCCCACGGCCAAGGCATTCGCGGTTTGGTTGAGCTGGCGCTAGAGCGCTTGCACCTAGAAGAGCCTGATGGCGAGGCCGAAGCCGAGCCAGAGCCAACCATCAAGTTGGCGGTGGCAGGTCGCCCCAATGCGGGTAAATCCACCCTCATCAATGCTTGGCTGGGTGAAGAGCGCTTGGTGGCGTTTGACATGCCCGGCACCACCCGCGATGCCATTTCGGTGCCCTTTGAGCGCGACGGGCAAAAGTTTGAACTGATTGACACAGCGGGCCTGCGCCGCAAAGGCCGAGTGTTTGAAGCCATCGAGAAGTTCTCGGTGGTTAAAACTTTGCAGGCCATTGATTCGGCCAACGTGGTGCTGTTGCTGCTCGATGCTACCCAAGGCGTGACCGATCAAGATGCCCATATTGCAGGCTACATTTTAGAAAGTGGCCGTGCTGTGGTGCTGGCCGTGAACAAATGGGATGCCTTGGATGCCTACCAACGTCAGTTGGTAGAGCGCGCCATTGAGTCCAAACTGGGCTTTCTCAATTTTGCGGCGCTGCACTTTATCTCGGCCATCAAGCGCCAAGGTTTGGGCCCGCTGTGGCCCGCTATCTTGCAAGCGCACAAGGCGGCTACCTGCAAAATGCCAACCCCAGTGCTGACGCGCCTATTGCTAGAGGCGGTACAGTTCCAAAGCCCCAAGCGTGCAGGCATGTTCCGGCCCAAGTTGCGCTATGCCCACCAAGGGGGCATGAACCCGCCAGTCATCATTGTGCATGGCAACTCTCTAGAGCATGTCACCGAGGCTTACAAGCGGTTCCTAGAGGGGCGTTTCCGTAAAGAATTTAACTTGGTGGGTACCCCACTGCGCATAGAGATGAAAACTTCTAAAAATCCCTATGCCAACACCGATTCTTGATCTTGCTGGTTTTTCTGCGGATCGGATCTGCAACCCTGTCGGTCGAGGGGGCAACCTAGTAAAGGTTGCTTCCCATTACTATCATTCCATTCCATTTTATTTTTAACACGGAGAATATCGTGAGCAACAAAGGTCAAATTTTGCAGGATCCGTTTCTGAATGCCTTGCGGCGCGAGCATGTGCCAGTATCGATTTATCTGGTCAATGGCATCAAGCTGCAAGGCCAGATCGAGTCTTTCGATCAGTATGTAGTGCTGCTGCGCAACACGGTGACGCAGATGGTGTACAAGCACGCCATCTCCACCATCGTTCCGGGGCGTGCCGTGAACTTCTCTATTGCTGAAAATGTCGAGCCGGAGTCGGCTTGATGGTGGCCTCATTTGACATCAGATAACAACAAGCAACCAGAGCCAACACCTGTGGTGTTGGTTGGGGTAGATTTTGGTGCAGCCGATTTTGATGCCCAACTTGAAGAGTTGGGCCTGCTAGCGCAAACGGCAGGTATGCAGCCGGTGGCCTCTGTGGTGTGCAAGCGCAAGGCACCGGATGCTGCACTCTTTGTGGGTAGTGGCAAAGCAGACGAGATTCGTCTGTTGGCGCAGATGCACGGCGCTGCCGAGGTATTGTTTGACCAAGCCCTCAGCCCGGCGCAGCAGAGAAATCTGGAGCGCCACTTAGAGTTGCCCGTCAACGACCGCACCTTTCTGATCCTAGAAATTTTTGCCCAGCGCGCCCGCAGCCACGAAGGCAAATTGCAGGTCGAGTTGGCGCGCCTCAATTACCTGAGCACCCGTTTGGTGCGCCGCTGGTCGCACTTAGAGCGGCAACGCGGCGGCATTGGTGCGCGTGGTGGCCCCGGCGAGGCGCAAATTGAGCTAGACCGGCGCATGATTGGCGAGTCTATCAAGCGGCTCAAAGAGCGCCTGTCCAAGGTCAAGCGCCAGCGCACGACGCAGCGGCGTCAGCGTGAGCGCCGCCAAACCTTTAATGTGTCGTTGGTGGGTTACACCAATGCCGGCAAATCAACCCTGTTCAACGCGCTAGTCAAGGCCAGAGCCTACGCAGCCGATCAGCTTTTTGCCACCTTAGATACCACCACGCGCCAGCTCTATATTGGTGAGCTAGAGCGTTCCGTTTCTTTGTCTGATACGGTGGGTTTTATCAAAGACTTGCCGCACGGCTTGGTCGATGCCTTCCAAGCCACGTTGCAAGAGGCGATTGACGCCGACCTGCTGCTGCACGTCATTGATGCGTCTAACCCCAAGTTTCCAGAACAAATTGCGCAAGTGCAGCGGGTGCTGGCAGAAATTGGTGCCAGCGATATACCGCAATTGCTGGTGTTCAATAAGGCAGATGTGCTGCCCGATGGCCAACAGCCTGTGCAGTGGCAAGATGTTTATGAACTCGATGGCCGCCAGACGCCCAGAGTTTTTGTCAGTGCGCGCACAGGGGCTGGGTTGGCGGGCCTGCGCAGCCAACTGGCCGCGATGATGGTCGCGTTAACTGGCACGACGGCTCCAGCCGATGCTTCGCACCCGCCGCTGGATGCACCCGATGGCAGCGTTGTTTTAAGCTAACCGAAATCAGAAGCAGAGAATTTTTGCATGAACCAACCCTCTTCTCTCCGTGGCCGGGCACCTTGGTTGCTGCGCTTGCGTGGGATGTTCAATCTCAATGATCCCCGTTGGGGGCGTGGTGATAACAACTCGGCGGATGACAAGCAGGCCCCTGAGCCCAAGCGCCCCCCGTCCGAGCCGCAACCCCCCGCACCCCCGCGTGGGCGTGATACGGGCAATCAAGCCGGGCAGCCACCTGATTTGGACGAGTTGTGGCGCGACCTCAATCGCAAGCTGGCCGGTTTATTTGGCGAGAAACAAGGCGGTGGCGCGGGCAACGGTCACAATCATGGCGGCAATACTCCCCCCGATATGAAGGGTGCCGGCTTGGGTATCGGCGTGATTGCCACCATTGCCGTGTTGATCTGGCTGGGCACAGGGTTTTTTATTGTGCAAGAAGGCCAACAGGCCGTGATTACCCAGTTTGGCAAGTACCACAGTACCGTGGGGGCCGGTTTTAACTGGCGTTTGCCTTATCCGGTGCAACGCCATGAACTGGTGTTTGTGACCCAAATTCGGTCTACTGATGTTGGGCGCGATACGATTATCAAGTCCACAGGTCTGCGTGAATCGGCCATGTTGACCGAAGACGAAAACATCGTCGAGATCAAATTTGCTGTGCAATACCGCTTGAATGATGCGCGGGCTTGGCTGTTTGAAAGCAAAAATCCGGCAGATGCCGTGATCCAAGCTGCCGAAACAGCGGTGCGCGAAGTGGTGAGCAAAATGCGCATGGACACGGCGCTGGCCGAAGAGCGCGACCAGATTGCTCCCCGCGTGCGTGCCCTGATGCAAACCATTTTGGATCGTTACAAAGTGGGCGTGGAGGTTGTGGGCATCAATTTGCAGCAAGGTGGCGTGCGTCCGCCAGAGCAGGTGCAATCGGCCTTTGATGATGTGCTCAAGGCGGGCCAAGAGCGCGAGCGTGCCAAGAACGAGGCCGAGGCGTATGCCAATGATGTGATTCCACGGGCGGTGGGGTCGGCCTCGCGCCTGAAAGAAGAAGCCGATGCCTACAAGGCCCGCATTGTGGCTCAAGCCCAAGGCGATGCACAGCGCTTTAGCGCTGTGTTGGCAGAGTACCAAAAGGCCCCGCAAGTCACTCGCGACCGCATGTATCTGGAGTCGATGCAGCAAATTTACAGCAATGTGACCAAGGTGGTGGTGGATTCACGCCAAGGGGGCAATATGCTGTATTTGCCGCTGGAGAAGATTTTGCAGGGGAATGTGGCTTCTGCCACCGACCTGCTGGGCGCACCCGCCGCCACCCCACCTGCCTCGCCACCAGCGACGCATGTGCCGGTGGATTCGCGCACCCGCGACAACAGTCGCACGCGTGACCGTGAAGTCCGCTAGGAGAACGATGTGAATCGCGTTGGATTTTTTGCGTCTTTTATTTTTGCCTTGTTAGCTTTGGCTAACTCTATGCTGTTTGTCGTAGACCAGCGCCAGTTTGGTGTCGTCTATGCCTTGGGCCAGATCAAGGAAGTCATTACTGAGCCGGGCCTGAGCTTTAAGCTGCCGCCACCGTTTCAGAATGTGTCTTACATTGACAAGCGCCTGCTCACGCTCGACAGCACCGACACCGAACCCATGCTGACGGCAGAAAAGCAACGGGTGGTGATTGACTGGTATGTGCGCTGGCGCATCAGCGAGCCATCCGAATACATCCGCAATGTCGGGCTGGACGAAAACGCCGGGGCCACCCAGCTCAATCGGGTGGTGCGCAATGCCTTCCAAGAAGAAATCAACAAGCGCACAGTCAAGGAGTTGCTCTCGTCCAAGCGTGAGCAGTTGATGGCTGATGTCAAGCGCGAGGTGCTGGAGTCGGTGCGGGGCGGTGCCAAGCCTTGGGGCGTGGATGTGGTCGATGTGCGCATTACCCGCGTCGATTATGTTGAGTCCATCACTGAGTCGGTGTACCGCCGTATGGAGGCTGAGCGCAAGCGCGTTGCCAACGAGTTGCGCTCTACAGGGGCTGCTGAGGGCGAAAAAATCCGCGCTGATGCCGACCGCCAGCGCGAAATCACCATTGCCAATGCCTACCGTGACGCACAAAAGGTCAAGGGCGAGGGCGATGCCGAGGCTGCGCGCATTTATGCCGAGGCTTTTGGCCGCGACCCGCAGTTTGCGCAGTTTTACCGCAGCCTCGATGCCTACAAGGCTAGCTTTAGTAAGAAGAGCGATGTGCTGCTGCTTGACCCCAATTCATCAGAATTCTTTAAGGTGTTTCGTGGTGGCGGGGCCGGTGCAGCACGTCACTGAGCTTTGAGTGTTTCCCCCAAACCCCCTGCCAATCTGTGTGATAGGCAGGGGGTTTTTATTGGGGACAAGTGTTTGATGGGTAAGCCCAGTCCGGCCAAGTAAACATCCATGGTTTGTTGGCCCGTCTGTTCCAAGTCAAACGCTTGTGGGTCGAGTAACCAGCGTTGCACCAGCCCCTCAATCAGGGCTTGCAAGCCGATGGCTGCTGTGTCCAAAGGAATCGTCAATGGCTGCTGCGTTGCCCTGCTGGCAGAGGCCAAGGCCAATTGGTTTTGCTCGACGCATCGCCGGTGTGAGTGCAAACGGCGCTCTTGTACGGACACCAACTCGTTGGTCAGTTCGATTTTTTGCGTGGCAATTTCTAACACCCGCCGTGTGGCGGTATCGGTGGCAATCAGATGCAAGGCATTGAGCAGGGCGGTACGCAGTTGGCCCAGCGCATGGCCATCGGTCATGGCGCTGGCTTGGGCGTGAATTTCCTCTAGCGGTAGAGTGACCCGCTCCATCATGGCATTGAACAAATCCGCCTTGTCTTTGAAATGCCAGTAAATAGCCCCACGGGTGGTGCCTGCTGCGGTGGCAATGTCATTGAGCGAGGTGCGCGAGACCCCTCTGGTTTGGAACAGTTGTTCTGCGGCATCGAGCAAGCTGTTGCGGGTGGCTTGCGCCTCGGCTTTTGTGCGTCGTGCCATCAATTATCTCCATGTCAAGGGCAAAGGTTGCACTATACATACATTCGAGAATGTATGTATACTGCTTTCCTTCTTTGACTGTCCTGCGGACTCAGGACAGTGCAGTGCGTGTGCTACCTTGCCAAGATGGTGGGTATTTTTTGCTTGCACTGCCTTTTTCCCCCAAAGGATTCCTGCCATGCCTGCTGTGCGCCCTTCCCAAACTGTTTTTTCTCCTGCGCCGTTCTGGCATCGCGGGTCTTTTCGTGCTGCCAGTGCTGCTGGGCTGGCCGTTGCTTTGTTGTTGGCGGGCTGCGGTAAGCCAGAGGCTCCCGCTGCGGGGCCGGGCGGCCCGGCAGGCAAGATGCCACCCCCAGAAGTCGGGGTAGTAACGGCCGCCTTGGGCGATGTGGGGCTGGTAACAGAACTGCCGGGGCGGCTAGAAGCCTCACGGGTGGCTCAGGTGCGGGCGCGCGCCGCAGGTATTGTGCAAAAGCGTTTGTTTACCGAAGGTGCTGAGGTGAAACAGGGCCAGCCGCTCTTTGCCATTGATGCCGCCCCCTACCAAGCTGCCTTGCAAACGGCCCAAGCCCAATTGGCACGGGCACAAGCCAACTTGAGCCAAGCAGCAGCGCTGGCCGAACGCTACCAGCCACTGGTGGAGGCTGATGCCGTGAGTCGGCAAGAGTATGCCAATGCCGTGGCTGGGCATCAGCAAGCGCGTGCCGATGTGGCAGCAGGCCAAGCAGCAGTGCAGACGGCACAGATCAACCTAGGCTATGCCAGCGTAACTGCACCGATTTCGGGCCGTATTGGCCGGGCTTTGGTGACCGAGGGGGCCTTGGTGGGGCAGGGTGAGAGCACGCCGCTGGCGGTGATTCAGCAGATTCATCCGGTGTATGTCAACTTTACCCAATCTGCTGCCGAGGTGATGAAACTGCGCCGCGCCTTGGAGTCGGGGCAGCTCAAGCGCGCAGGGGGCAAGGATGCCGCCAGTATCCGTGTCGTGCTCGATGATGGCAGTGAATATCCTTTGGCGGGCAAGCTGTTGTTCTCTGATTTGACGGTGGATGCTACTACCGGCCAAATCACCCTGCGTGCCGAAGTGCCCAACCCCAAGGGGGAGTTGCTGCCCGGCCTGTATGTGCGTGTGCGCTTAGAGCAAGCCCAAGTGTCTGATGCCATCACGCTGCCGCAGCAGGCGGTCACGCGCACCCAGCAAGGCGACAAGGTGACGATTGTTACTGCCGAGGGCAAACTGGTGCCACGCAGCGTGAAGGTGGGTGCCGCCCGTAACAACCAATGGGTAGTGTTAGATGGCCTGAAGGCCGGTGAGCAGGTGATGGTCGATGGCTTCCAGAAGCTGCAAATGTTGCCACCGGGCACCCCTGTCAAGGCGGTGCCGTGGCAGGCACTGGGTGGCCAGCCCGCAGCGCCGCAGCCACCAGCACCAGCTACCGATAAGGCTGCTTCCGCAGCAGCACCAGCACCAGCGGCAGCGGCCAGTGCCGCCAAGCAGTAAGGAGCCTACGGTATGGCTAAATTTTTTATCGACCGGCCCATTTTTGCGTGGGTGATTGCCCTGTTTATCATGGTGCTGGGAGCGGTGTCTATCACCAAGCTGCCCATTGCCCAGTACCCGGCAGTGGCACCGCCCACCATCGTGGTCACGGCGGCCTATCCCGGTGCTTCGGCCCAGACGCTGGAAGACAGTGTATTGGCGGTGATTGAGCGCGAGATGAACGGTGCGCCCGGTTTGGCCTATGTCGAAACCGTGAGCCAAGCCAATGGCTCAGGCACCATCACTTTGAGCTTTGAGCCGGGCACCAATGCCGAGCTGGCACAGGTGGAAGTGCAAAACCGCCTGTCGCGCGCTACGCCGCGCCTGCCTGCGGTGGTTAACCAGCAAGGTGTGCGCGTGGACAAGGCGCGCTCCAACTTCTTGCTGTTTGCCATGCTCTCGTCCAATGACCCGAAGGTGGATGTTTCGGCCTTGAGCGATTACGCCTCGCGCAATGTGGTGCCAGAGTTACAACGCCTGCCGGGTATCGGCCAAGTGCAGTTGTTTGGTTCCGAGCGTGCGATGCGTGTGTGGGTCGATCCGGCCAAGTTGCAGGGTTACAACCTGTCGGCAGCAGAGGTGGCGGCGGCTATCCAAGCACAAAATGCCCAAGTGTCTGCGGGTAGCTTGGGTGAATTGCCCCACATGGTGGGCCAAACGATTTCGGCCACGGTGGTGGTGCCCGGCCAACTGAGCAGCGTAGAAGAATTTGGCAGCATTGTGCTGCGCGCCAATGCCGATGGCTCTACGGTGCGCCTGAAGGATGTGGCGCGCATTGAGTTGGGGTCACAGTCTTACGCCACCAGCGCACGGCTCAATGGCAAGCCCGCCGCTGGTATGGGCTTGCAGTTGTCGCCGTCGGGCAATGCCTTGGCGGCGGCAGAGGCTGTCAAGGTGCGGCTGGCAGAGTTGGAAAAGTTTTTTCCACCCGGCGTAGTGTGGTCTATTCCTTACGATAGCTCGAACTTCATCAAAATCTCCATCAAGCAGGTGGCGCAGACGCTGCTCGAAGCCATTGTGCTGGTGTTTTTGGTGATGTACCTGTTCTTGCAGAACTTCCGCTACACCATCATTCCGACCATTGTGGTGCCGGTGGCACTGCTGGGCACCTTTGGCGCACTGCTGGCTATGGGGTTCTCCATCAACGTGCTCACCATGTTCGGCATGGTGCTGGTGATCGGCATTGTGGTGGACGATGCCATTGTGGTGGTGGAGAACGTTGAGCGCATCATGGGCGAGGAGGGCTTGTCGCCGCTAGAGGCCACGCGCAAAGCGATGAGCCAAATCTCCGGGGCCATCATCGGCATTACGGTGGTGCTGATTGCGGTGTTTGTGCCGCTGGCCTTTTTTGCCGGTTCGGTGGGCAATATCTACCGCCAATTTTCGGCGGTGATGGCGGTGTCTATTGCCTTCTCGGCTTTCATGGCGCTGTCACTCACGCCCGCGCTGTGTGCCACGCTGCTCAAACCGGTCAAAGCAGGCCACGGCCATGCCAAAACCGGCTTTTTTGGAGCCTTTAACCGGGGCTTTGCCCGCAGTACCAAAGGTTATGAGGGCTGGGTAGCCAAATTGCTGCGCCGCTCGGGCCGGGTGATGGTGATTTATGTGGCACTGGTGGCGGCTGTGGGGGTGCTGTATTTGCGCTTGCCTACCTCTTTCTTGCCCAATGAAGACCAAGGCAATGTGCTGGTCAATATCCAGTTGCCACCGGGGGCGACGCAAGAGCGTACCCGCGCTGTGGCAGAAAAAGTAGAAGCCTTTATGCTGGCGCAGCCCGAAGTGAAAAGCATGGTTGCGGTGCTGGGCTTTAGCTTTTCTGGACAAGGCCAGAACGCGGGCCTGTCGTTTGTGACGCTGAAAGACTGGGCCGAGCGCCCCGGTGAGGCGCACAGCGCCGAGGCACTGGCCAAGCGGGCGATGGGTGCTTTGATGGGCGTGCGCGATGCTTTTATCTTCCCGCTCAATCCGCCGCCGATTCCAGAACTGGGCACCAGTTCGGGTTTTACCTTCCGCTTGCAAGACCGTGGCGGTAATGGTCATGATGCGCTGGTAGCGGCGCGCAACCAAATGCTAGGTATGTCGCGCCAAAGCAAGGTGTTGGAGGGCGTGCGCCCCGATGGCCTAGAGGATGCGCCCCAGTTGCAGGTAGATATTGACCGTGACAAGGCCAATGCCCAAGGGGTAAGTTTTGCGGCCATCAACAGCACCATCTCTACGGCGTTAGGCTCGGCCTATGTGAATGATTTTCCGAATGCTGGGCGCTTGCAGCGCGTGGTGGTGCAGGCCGAGGCCAAAGAGCGGATGCAGCCTGAAGACATCTTAAAACTCACAGCAGTGAACAACATGGGCAAAGCGGTGCCGCTGTCGGCGTTTGCTAGCACGCGCTGGATTTCAGGGGCTATGCAAACCGTGCGCTACAACGGCTATCCGGCCATGCGTATCTCTGGCGGTGCGGCACCGGGCTACAGCACGGGCGACGCCATGGCCGAGATGGAGCGTTTTGCCGCCCAGTTGCCACCGGGTTTTGGCTTTGAGTGGACAGGCCAATCGCGCGAAGAAAAGCTGGCTGGCTCGCAAGCCATCATTTTGTACGGTTTTGCTATTTTGGCGGTGTTCTTGGCACTGGCGGCGCTGTATGAGAGCTGGTCGATTCCGTTGGCCGTGATTTTGGTGGTGCCGTTGGGGGTGTTGGGGGTGCTGCTGGGCGTGAGCGCACGCGGCATGAGCAACGACGTTTATTTCCAAGTGGGCCTTATCACCATTATTGGCTTATCGGCCAAAAATGCGATTTTGATTATTGAGTTTGCCAAAGACTTGCAAGCCCAAGGCGAGAGCGTGTTGGAGGCAGCTTTGGCGGCTGCGCATTTGCGCTTTCGCCCCATCATCATGACCTCGTTGGCCTTTATGCTGGGTGTGGTGCCATTGGCGATGGCCACCGGGGCCAGCTCGGCCAGCCAGCGTGCCATTGGTACCGGCGTTATTTCGGGTATGTTGGTGGGCACGGTGTTGGCGGTGTTTTTGGTGCCGATTTTCTTTGTCGTGGTGCGCAGCCTGTTTAAGGACAGCGAGCGCCAGCGCGAGCGCTTTAAGCACCATGCCGAAGAGGCAGGTATCACTGCCGAAGCAGGCGCTGCCTTCTTGGCCCAAGCGGAAGAAGGTTTGTCTGAAGCAGAAAAACGTGCCTTGCACCAAGGGCAACATCCAGCTATCAATCACAAGGAGCACTGAACCATGCCGCTGAATTTTTCTTTCCGGCCCTTGGCTTGGGCTAGCTTGCTGGCCGTCTTGTCTCTGGCGGGCTGCTCCATGACGCCAGATTATGTGCGCCCGGAGGCTCCCGTGGCGGCGCAGTGGCCGGCACAGGGCACCGCCATCGCTACCCACACCCCTGCGGCAGCAGATGTTGCCGCATGGCAAGACTTTATTGCCGATACCCGTTTGCGCGAGCTGGTGGCGCTGGCCTTGCAGCACAACCGCGATTTGCATGTGGCCGTGGCCAATATCGAACAGGCGCGGGCGCAATACCAGATTCGTAGCGCGGATCAGCTCCCGAGCATCAACGCCGGGGTCACAGGTAACCGCCAGCCCAAAACCGACGGCAGTGGCAACATTAGCAGTGCTTACACCGCAGGCTTGCTGTTGACATCGTGGGAAATCGACTTCTTTGGCCGTATTGCCAGTCTGAAGGATGCGGCGCTGGCGCAATTTTTGGCTACCCAAGAAGCGCGCAATGCGGTGCAGACTAGCTTGGTGGCCTCGGTGGCTAGCACGTGGCTGAGTTTGCAAACCAACAACGAACTGTTGGCCCTGACGCAGCACACCTTAGCTACGCGCGAAGACTCTTTGCGGCTGGTGCACCTGCGTTTTGAGCGTGGCGTGACTTCAGCGTTGGATGTGCGCCAAGCCCAGTCTTTGTTGGCGTCGGCCAAAGCTACCTTGGCCCAGCAGCAGCGCCTGCGCGCCTTAGATATCAATGCCCTGACTCAGTTGGTGGGCCACACCCCGCCTGAAGCGTTGTTGGAGTCGGGTGCTGGTACGCTGGGCGCGCCGGTATTGCGCGAGGTGCCAGTGGGGCTGCCCTCTGATTTGTTGATACACCGTGCCGATATTCGGGCTGCTGAGCAGCAATTGCTGGCTGCCAACGCCAATATTGGCGCAGCCCGTGCGGCTTTCTTTCCGCGCATTGCGCTGACGGCCAGTGCAGGCACTGCCAGTGGCGCGCTGTCAGGTTTATTCGAAAGCGGTTCTTGGGGTTGGACTTTGGCACCGCAGGCGCTGTTGCCTATTTTTGATTCAGGGCGCAATCAGGCCAATCTGGAGGCTGCCCAAGCGGGGCGCAACTTGGCGCTGGCACAGTATGAGAAAGCTATCCAAACGGCCTTCCGTGAGGTGGCCGATGCACTGGCCGGTTTTGCCACGCTGGGGCCACAGTTGCAGGCGCAGCAAGAGCAGGCACAGGCAGAGACAGAGCGCTTTCGGCTAGCCGATTTGCGCTATCGCAATGGTGTTGCCAATTACCTAGAGGTGCTCGACGCCCAGCGCACGCTGTTTGCCAGCCAGCAGGCTCTGGCACAAACCCAGTTGGCACAGCGGCAAAACCAGATTGCCCTGTACAAGGCCATCGGTGGGGGGTGGAAAGCCCCGGAGGCGGCACCCGCCACTGCCCGATAGGGGGGGCAAGCCCCAGAGGCTCAGGCGACCAATGCCTCGCGTGGGGCAGCATCTAGGTCGGTGCTACGTGGCACGGCCATCAGGTGTGGGTGGGGGCGCTGGCCGCCACCATGCACCACCACCGGCAGGGTGCTGCGCTTGGCCTCGTGCTTGGCCATTGCCGCTAGGTTGGCCACATCTTCGGCTTGGGTGAGCTGGCCGGGGGCAATGCAGGTAGCCCCTACCGAGACCGTGGTGCAGGGAAAGAAACGCAGCACACCATGCCGGTCTTCGGCCTGAATGCCTCCGGCCCGTTGTGCTTCCGGGTCAAACAATTTACGTGCTTCTTGGGCAAACTCGCTGACGATGGCGTGGCAGCGCGCTAGCCAGTCGGGGCTTTGGAACACCAGCAAAAAATCATCGCCGCCCACATGGCCGACAAAATCGCGCTCGGCATCGGCATGGCTGGTGGTGACGCGTGCCAGCAGCCGGATCATTTCATCGCCGCGCCAGTAGCCGTACTGGTCATTGAAGGGCTTGAAATGGTTCAGATCGGCATAACAAGCCACAAAGGCCACATGGTGGTCGAGCAGGCGCTGGATATGCTGGCTGATGGGGATGTTGCCGGGCAAGAAGGTCAGGGGGTTGGCATGGCGGGCGGCCTCTACCCGTGCTTCCGTCACGGCGCGCACCAGTTGCTCGCCGGTGCCTAGGCCGACATAACGGCCATTGTCCGTCACGATAAAGCCATCGTTCAAATAGCGCTGGTCTTGTGAGGTCAGGATGCCTAGGAGTTGCGCGACATCGCAGTCGCGCTCTACCACTCTGGGTTGTAGATTGGCAAAGGCCAGACACGATTTACGGCCATGCAGTTCACGAAAATACAGTGTGGCGTAGTTGGTCATGAAGCTTTGGCGGTTGATGAGTGCGATGGGGCGCTCGTCCTCGACAATGGCCAGTGCGTGCAGGTGGCTGTGCTGTTTGAAGCACGCTGCTACGGCATCATTTTCGGTGTCGGGCATCAAGGTGGGGGCAGCCACTACAGAGATATGGCGCAGCACGCCAGCCGGGGTGGGTGTTTGCATTGCATGGGGCAACACGGCCACGCGCTGGTCTTGCAAGATCTCTTGCGCCAAAGTGGGCAGGGCGTGGGCCGCTTGGCGGGCCGGACGGCCCAGCAGCCAGCCCTGACCATAGGTGATGTCTAGATCGCGAATGGCGCGCAAGTCGGCGGGGGTTTCTATGCCCTCGGCAATGAGTGTGGTGCCAAATACTTGGGCGATGCCCTTGATGGCCTGCACCATTTGCAGGTTTTGCGGCTGGGCGCTGATGTCGCGCACAAAGTATTTGTCGATTTTCACAAAATCGGGTTTGATCTCAGACCACACCCGCAGGCTAGAGCGCCCATCGCCAAAATCATCTAAGGCCAGCCGCATTCCGGCGGCATGAACGTTTTGCACGGCGTGGCGCAATTGGGCCATATCGCCCACGCGCTCGTGTTCCGTGATTTCTAGCACCACCATGCGCGGCTTGACGCCCCAGCTGCGCACCATACCGACCAGCCCTTGGGTGCCCGACAACGACAGGGCCTGCACCAGCGCATCGGCACTGATATTGACAAACACGCGCCCATCTGCGCCGGAGGCTCCCCACTCCTGTAAGGCGGTGTAGGCACAAAAGATCTCAAAATCTTGTAACAAATGTTCGCGCCGGGCAAGATCGAGCAAGGTGTCGGGGGTGTGCCAAGCGGTGCCTTCGGGGCCGCGAATCAGTGCCTCATGGGCGTAGATGGTGCCTGAGCGCAAATCGGCCAATGGTTGAAAAACGCAGTGCAGTTGGCCCGAACGCACCAGCTTGGCCAGCAAGCCCTGACCTTGGCGCAGGGCCGGTGACAGGGTGGTAAGCACTCTTTCGCAGGCTATAGAAGCGGTCAAAGGCATGTGCTGATGTCCTGTGCATGAGGGAGAATGCACCGAGCCTAGCGTTCTTGAGTGACAGTGCTATTACACCAAAATGGCGCAAACTAAAAGCCGAAAAAGCAATAAAAACTATGACGGTTTCTCTCGGTAGCGATTGGCAGTAAGCTGGCACAAAGGAGACGTTCATCATGTTCAAGATTCCCCCTGTATCTGCCGCCCGTTTGCCGGAGTTGCTGCGTGCCATGCCCAAGGCCGAGCTGCATATTCACATTGAAGGCTCCTTAGAGCCAGAGTTGATTTTTGCTTTGGCCCAGCGCAATGGCGTCACCCTGCCCTATGCCAGTGTGCAGGCGCTGCGCAGCGCCTACGCTTTTAGCAATTTGCAGAGTTTTTTGGATATTTACTACGCTGGGGCCAGTGTGCTGTTGCACGAGCAGGACTTTTACGACATGGCCCGTGCCTATCTGGCCCGTGCCGTGCAAGACAACGTGGTTCACGCCGAAATCTTTTTTGATCCGCAAACGCACACTGCGCGCGGTGTGCCGATGGAAACCGTGATCCACGGCTTGCACCGTGCTTGCCAAGATGCACGGGCCGAGTCGGGCATCAGCGCCACGCTCATTTTGTGCTTTTTGCGCCACCTGAGCGAGGAAGATGCCTTTGCCACACTAGAGCAGGCGCTGCCGTGGCAAGACAAGTTCATTGGTGTGGGCTTGGATAGCAGCGAGGTGGGCCATCCGCCAGAAAAGTTTGCCCGCGTGTTTGCCCGCTGCCGCGAGTTGGGGCTGCATGTGGTGGCCCATGCGGGCGAAGAAGGGCCACCAGCCTATATTTGGAGTGCGCTTGATGTGCTGGGGGCCGAGCGCATTGACCACGGTGTGCAAGCCCTGCACGATGTGGCACTGGTGCAACGGCTGGCACAAAACCGCACTCCACTGACGGTGTGCCCGCTATCGAACCAAAAGCTGTGTGTGTTTCCTAACCTCAAAGACCACAACCTGCCCCAGTTGCTAGAGGCGGGCTTGTGCGCGACGGTCAACTCTGACGACCCGGCTTATTTTGGTGGCTACCTCAACGACAACTTGGTGCAGGTGTTTGCGGCCACTGATATGACGGCCCGCCATGCCTATCAGTTGGCTAGCAACAGCTTTGAGGCCAGCTTTGCGCCCGAGGCCGACAAGCGCCTGTGGCAGCACCGGCTCAAAGAGGTGTTTGAGCTCTTTGTCGAGCACGACTATTGAGCCGGTACCGCTGCCGTTCAAGGTGTGGGCGCAATGGCGCGAGTCAGTTGTGCAGCATAGTCTTGCAAGGTGGCAGCATCGGGGTTCTTGCGCGGCCAGCTTAGTGCGATACCGTCTTGCGCGTGGCGCGGCACCACATGCAAATGGAAGTGGAACACCGTCTGGTCGCCCTCACGGCCATTGGCTTGCAGCGGCGTGAGGCCGGGCGGGTCAAAAGTGGCTTGGATGGCACTGGCCACGCGTTGCGCTGTTTGCATCACGGCAGCGGCTTCTTCGGGGGTGATGTCCAGTAGGGTGGCGGCATGGCGTTTGGTAGCCACCAGCACATGGCCGGGGTTGACTTGGCCGATGTCCATGAAAGCGATGGTGAGTGCATCTTCATAGACGCGGGCGGCGGGGATTTCTCCGGCCACGAGGCGGCAAAAAATACATTGGCCCGGCGGCGAGGTATCGACAAACATCGGCATGGTAGGACTCCTGCAGTGGTTTTGGAATAGTACGCGGTTTGGTCTGTGCGCAGCCCCACGAAAGCGCGCACAATGCAACATTCAGGGCAGCGTGCTGCGAGCACTGTGTAAGGTAGGTTTGCAGACATTTGCGCCCCACCACATCACCAAAAAGGCTCCATGCTCCAGATAAACCATTCCAAAGCTAACCATTTGCTTGCCGCGCTGTCCGATATCGAATGGCAGCGCATAGGGCACTTTCTGGAGCCTGTGGAATTGCCGCTGGGGCAGGTGCTTTATGAGTCTGGGCAGCCGATGGCCTATGCCTACTTTCCTACCACCGCCATTGTGTCGGTGCTCTATGTCATGGAAAGTGGCGCTTCGGCAGAAATTGCCGTGATTGGCCGCGAGGGCGTGGTTGGTGTCTCACTGTTTCTGGGCGGCGACACCACCCCCAGCCGAGGCGTGGTGCAAAGCGCTGGGATGGGGATGCGGCTCAATGCGCAAAGAATTAAAAATGAGTTCAATCTGTCCGGCCCCTTTATGCGGCTGCTGCTGCGCTACACCCAAGCGCTGATTTCGCAAATGACGCAAACAGCAGCGTGCAACCGGCACCATTCGCTAGACAAGCAATTGTGTCGCTGGCTGCTGCTTAGTATGGATTGCCTACAAGGCAATGAACTGGTGATGACGCAAGAGCTAATGGCCAATATGCTGGGGGTGCGCCGCGAGGGCGTGACCGAAGCGGCGCTCCGGCTGCAAGCGGCGGGCCTGATCCGCTATGCACGCGGACGTATCACGGTACTTGACCGCAAGGGGATTGAACTGCGCACCTGCGAGTGTTATGCCGTGGTCAAGCGCGAGTACGACCGGCTGCTGCCAGCAATGCTGGCGCAATAGCCTCAGCGGCTACAAGCACGGTAAAAAGCGGACTGTGTTCGCTAGCGTACCGACCGATAAGGGGTGAGTGTCTAGCCTTCAAGCCTTCGGAGGTGCCGTTTTGGGTGCTCCCAGTTAGGTTCAAAGGATCCTGAATGACTCCCCTTTCACTGGCAGCAGTGCTGCTCCTGACGCTGGGCTTGGTGGCGTGTGGCGACAAGCCGCCGCCCGTGGTGATCCAAGTTCCTGCTGCCTCCCCGGCAGCCGTACCCGGCCCTGCTGGGCCCAAGGGAGTCAGTGGCACGGATGGCAAACCGGGGGCGCAAGGTGCCACCGGACAATCTGGAAAAAGCACCACAGTGATCGTGGCCCCGCCAGCAGCGCCCCCCTATTGAGCGTTCTTCACCTACCAATGCAAGGAGACACTCTATGAGCTTGGGTACCCTATTGTTGATTGTGCTGATCTTGATGCTGATCGGCGTTGTTCCTTCTTGGCCGCACAGCCGTGGCTGGGGTTATGGCCCCAGTGGCTTGTTGAGTGTGGTGGTGGTGGTCATCCTCATTATGCTGTTGACAGGGCGTTTATGAAAGACGTATTCAAGACTGCATGCGCCCTCACCGTGGTAGCTCTGGCCACCCAACAAGCCAGCGCGCAAGTCAACTTTTTTGAAAGCAAGGGCTCTGGCGGGAGTTTCTTTACCAGTGAGCGCGAAATCGGCAATTTTGAGCATTTTGGTTTTAATGACCAAAGCACCGGAGGCGGTGTTCACTGTCAACCGACCGGGAGAGCCGCGCATGCGTTGAGGTGAGGTAGCGTTACCAGCGATGGGCTGGCGATAGGTGCAAAGCAAAACGGCCCCAAGGGGCCGCTTTGATGGATTAGCAGGTTAGTTACTTGAACCAAGACTCGCTGGCCTTGCGTTCCCAGTCGGCCAGTTGCTTTTCTGCGTCTTCTTTGGCAATGCCGTAGCGCTCTTGGATTTTGCCCGCGAGCTGCTCACGGCGTCCGGCAACGATGTCCAGATCGTCTTCGGTCAACTGGCCCCATTGTTCTTTGGCTTTGCCAGCTACTTGTTTCCAATTGCCCTTGATTTGATCCCAGTTCATAGTGAACTCCTTGTGTGTGTGGTGATGTGGACGCTGCTAAAAAACGGTGTCAGGGACGGATGGCAATCTCGTTTTTGACCGAGCGCACGCCCTTGGCTTGGCGGGCAATGTGTTCGGCTACGCTTTTCTCTTCTGCATTCTTGGCAAAACCCGATAACATCACAGTGCCGTTGAGAGTTTCGACGCTGATGGAGGTGCCAGCTACCCGTTTGTCTTCAAACAGGCGTGACTTGACTATCGTGGTGATGCCAGCGTCGTCGATGTAGGCACCAACCGTTTCTTGGTCACGGCCAACGGCGCAGCCGGTGGCACTGAGCAGGGCCACTGCGGCAAGGGCGGCAGCAAGGAAGGGGCGAATGATCATAGAGATGCTCCAGTCGTAGTCGTTGACGAGTGTCGGCTCGTAAATAACCGCCACCCCCAAGGCATGGACTGGTATGCCTCCAGAAAGAGTGTACGGATGCTGGCAGGGTAGTTCTCTAGGCCCGTTGTTGTCCGTGCGTTAGCGAACATAGAGGTATTGCTTATGACGCTGCGCTGGTACTGCAAGTAAACTGTGCTCACGCACCAGTGGCCTTTGAAATGTTTCAAAGGATTTTTTTGTTGCAATCGGTCTCGTACAACTGCGCGCCAGAACCTAGAATTTGCCAGCGCGAGACTCCGCGTAAAGGATATTCAATGAAATCTGTACAACACGAGATTGATGAGCGGACCAACCTCACCAGCTCCAACAAGTTTGAGCTGCTGCTGTTTCGTTTAGGGACTGATAACGCGCTGGGGCAATCAGAGCTGTTTGGCATCAATGTGTTCAAAATTCGCGAGATTGTGGCCATGCCCAGCATTACCCCGATTGCCGGGGGCACTGCCCACTCCTTGGGGGTGGTCAATTTGCGCGGCCAGGTCATCCCGGTGCTCGATTTGCCCGCCATTGTGGGCTGCAAGCCCGCTACTGGCTTGAACATCATGTTGGTGACGGAGTTTGCTCGTACCACCCAAGCGTTTGCCGTGGAGTCGGTAGAAGACATCGTGCGCTTGGACTGGAACCAAGTGTTGTCAGCCGAGAGCAGTGGTGCTGCTGGCAAGCTGGTGACGAGCATCGCACGGCTCGATGGCAACACCGATGGCACGCGCTTGGCTCAAGTGCTGGATGTCGAAGCCATTTTGCAGATGGTCTCGCCACAAGAGCAAACCCAACATGAGGCGCAACGGCCCCGCTCAGACCTGAATATCAAACCAGGCACTATCATTTTGGCCGCCGACGATTCTTTTGTTGCCCGCACCTTGATCGAGCAAGAGTTGCAGCATCTGCATGCGCCCTATGAGATGGTTAAAACAGGCAAAGAGGCTTGGGAGCGCTTGCAGGTGTTGGCCGATCAGGCTGCTGCCCAAGGCAAAACCATCATGGACAAGGTGTGCTTGGTGCTCACCGATCTGGAAATGCCAGAGATGGATGGTTTTACCTTGACACGCAACATCAAGGGTGACATCCGCTTTAAGGGGCTACCGGTGGTGATTCACTCTTCGCTGTCAGGCTCGGCCAACGAAGACCATGTGCGCGGCGTGGGGGCCGATGGTTATGTGGCTAAGTTCTCTGCCGAAGACTTGGCCGCCACCTTGCATGGCGTATTGCCAGCCCGGAGCAAATAAAGGCCGCTGGGTTTTATGGGAGAATGGAGGCTTCGATTTCTCCTTTTTCAGTGCAAGAAAGGTGCTTAGGTTATGACACCGCGAACGACAACCACGGAGTTGGTTTCTGCCCATTGATGGGCGGCAGTTCGCGCCTGCACCGGTTTTCTTTCTTGTTTTTTAGCGCGGCCCCAGAGCCGCGTTTTTATTTTTCCATTGCCCCATGTTGAACATCACGCTTCCTGACGGCTCGCAACGTCAATTTCCCGGCCCGGTGACGGTGGCCGAAGTCGCAGCCTCGATTGGTGCCGGTCTGGCTAAGGCGGCATTGGCGGGCAAAATTGGCGATAAAGTGGTGGATACCAGCTATCAAATCACCCAAGACAGCCCGCTGGCTATCATCACGGCCAAGGACGCCGATGGCTTGGAAGTGATTCGCCACTCTACTGCGCACTTGTTGGCCTACGCGGTCAAGGCGTTGTTTCCTGAGGCGCAAGTCACTATTGGCCCGGTGATCGACAACGGCTTTTATTACGATTTTTCGTACAAGCGCCCGTTCACGCCAGAAGACTTGGCCTCCATCGAAAAGAAGATGAGCGAGTTGGCAAACAAGGATGAGCCTATCGTGCGCCGCGTGCTGCCGCGCGACGAGGCGGTGGCTTACTTTAAGGGTTTGGGCGAGAACTACAAGGCCGAGCTGATTGCCAGCATCCCCAGCAATGAGGACGTGAGCCTGTACCGCGAAGGCGATTTTGAAGACCTGTGCCGTGGCCCGCACGTGCCCAGCACCGGCAAACTCAAGCATTTCAAGCTGATGAAGGTGGCGGGTGCCTATTGGCGCGGCGATCACCACAATGAGATGCTGCAACGTATCTATGGTACGGCTTGGACGAGCAAAGACGAGCTGCAACAGTACCTGACCCGCCTAGAAGAAGCCGAAAAGCGCGACCACCGCAAGTTGGGTCGCGAGCTCGATTTGTTCCACATGGACGAGCACGCCCCCGGTTTGGTGTTTTGGCACCCCAAGGGCTGGACGCTGTGGCAAGAGGTGGAGCAGTACATGCGCACCGTCTATCGCCAAAATGGCTACCAAGAAGTCAAAGGCCCACAAATCTTGGAAAAGACGCTGTGGGAAAAAACGGGCCACTGGGACAAGTACCGCGACAACATGTTTGTGACTGAGTCGGAAAAGCGCGATTACGCGCTCAAGCCGATGAACTGCCCCGGCCATATCCTGATTTTTAAGCAAGGCATCAAGAGCTACCGCGACTTGCCGCTGCGCTACGGCGAGTTTGGCCAGTGCCACCGCAACGAGCCTTCGGGTGGCTTGCACGGCATCATGCGTGTGCGCGGTTTTACGCAAGACGATGGCCACATCTTTTGCACCGAAAACCAAATTTTGCCTGAGTGCGACACCTTTACCAAGGTGCTCAAGCAAGTCTATGCCGACTTTGGCTTTACCAACATTTTGTACAAAGTCTCGACCCGGCCAGCGGCGCGCATTGGCTCCGATGAGTTGTGGGACAAGGCCGAGCAAGCGCTGATGGACAGCCTGCGCCATTCGGGCTGCGAGTTTGTGATCTCGGAGGGCGACGGTGCCTTTTATGGCCCGAAAATTGAGTACACGCTCAAGGATGCCATTGGCCGCGAATGGCAGTGCGGCACGATTCAGGTGGACTTTAACCTGAGCGAGCGCCTCGATGCCGAGTATGTGGCCGAAGACGGTGTACGCAAGCGCCCAGTGATTTTGCACCGCGCTATTGTGGGCAGCTTAGAGCGTTTTATCGGTATTTTGATCGAAGAACACGCCGGTGCCCTGCCTACGTGGCTGGCCCCGGTGCAGGTGGCGGTGCTCAACATCACCGACGATCAGGCCGATTATTGCCGTGAAGTAGCGGCGCGTTTGCAAAAAGCACTGCCCCAACACCCCTTGCGTGTGGCAACAGATCTTCGTAACGAGAAGATTACGTATAAAATACGCGAGCATTCTATGCAGAAGTTGCCGTTCATCCTTGTCGCTGGCGATAAGGAGCGTGCAGCCGGTACAGTCGCAGTGCGTGCCCGGGGCAATAAAGACCTAGGTGTCATGTCGGTTGATGCGTTCATTGAACTCATCACCCAAGCCGTTGTCGCTAAACAGTGATTTTTAATAAAATCACGGCGTGGCGCTTGCTGACTGCTTGAAAGCCGCTACGCTTTTCGTAGCATTTTGATTGAAGGTGATAGCCATAGCTACTGAATTTCGTGATCGTCGCCACCGCGAAGAGCGCAAGCACCGTCTCAACCGCGAAATCGCGGCCCCCGAAGTGCGCCTGTCCGGCCCTGAAAATGAGCCCTTGGGCGTAGTCAGCCTGATGGAAGCGCTGCGCATGGCAGGCGAGTTGGATGTGGACTTGGTAGAAATTGCCGCCACGGCCAACCCGCCGGTGTGCCGTCTGATGGACTACGGCAAGTTCAAGTACCAAGAGCAAAAGCGTGCTGCTGAAGCCAAAGCCAAGCAGACGGTCATTGAAATCAAGGAAGTCAAGTTCCGCCCCGGCACCGATGACGGCGACTACAACATCAAGTTGCGCAATATCCGTCGTTTTCTGGCCGATGGCGACAAGTGCAAAATCACGCTGCGTTTTCGTGGCCGTGAAATCACCCACCAAGAACTGGGCTTGGCCTTGCTCAACCGCTTGCGCGATGACTTGGCCGATACCATCTTGGTCGAGCAGTTCCCCCGCCTTGAAGGCCGCCAGATGATCATGATGATCGCTCCGGCGCGCAAAAAAGCTGGTGGCGGTGGCGGCGCTAAACCCGCCGACGGCGGCGCAGACGCTGCCCACTAAACCCTATTGCCCGCACTGGCGCAAGCTGGTGCAGGAAACCAAAGGGCGCGCCTAGCGCACCCTTTGCGGCAGGCTTGGCCTGCCATTTAGAAGTGTCTCGGGGCCAACAAGTTTGCAAGTCCGTTTGCAAACGCCTCACGAGCACAAACAAAGGAGCATTCACATGCCCAAAATGAAGACCAAGAGCAGCGCTAAAAAGCGCTTTCGCGTTCGTCCAGGTGGTACCGTCAAGCGCGGTCATGCCTTCAAGCGTCACATTTTGACCAAGAAGACTACCAAGAACAAGCGCCAGTTGCGTGGTGTGGCTGCCGTTCATGAGACCAATATGGGTCACATGGCGCAAATGCTGCCCAAGTGCGGCTTGTAATTCACTGACGAACAAGGAGTAAACACATGCCTCGCGTCAAACGTGGTGTAACGGCCCATGCCCGTCACAAAAAGGTTCTGAAACTGGCCAAGGGTTTCCGTGGTCGTCGTGGTAACGTCTATCGCATCGCCAAACAGGCGGTGATGAAGGCCGGCCAATACGCCTACCGCGACCGCCGCGCCAAAAAGCGCGTGTTCCGTCGCCTCTGGATTGCCCGTATCAACGCCGGTGCTCGTGCACTGGGCCTGACCTACAGCCAATTCGCCAACGGCCTGAAAAAAGCCGCTATCGAAATCGACCGCAAGGTGCTGGCCGATCTGGCCGTGCACGACCAGGCCGCCTTTGGCGCCATCGTGGAACAAGTCAAGGCCAAGCTGGCTGCTTGAGTTTCACAGCCGTAGCTACTGCCCGCAGTAGCTGTGAGCGCACTAACCACAAGGGCTAGAGCTTGCCAAAGCACTAGCCCTTGTGCCTTTTCAAGAGCAGAAAAAAATGAACGAGTTGGACTCTCTGGTCGAAAGCGCACAGCAGTTGTTCGCGCAAAGTGCCACCCCCGCCGAGCTAGAAAATGCCAAGGCCCAATTTTTGGGCAAGGCCGGGCGCATCACTGAGCTGATGAAGGGCATGGCGCAGCTGTCGGTAGAAGAAAAGAAATCGCGCGGCGCAGCCATCAATGTGGCTAAACAGGCCATTGAAGCAGCCCTGACCGCCCGCCGCCAAGCGCTGGCCGACGCAGAGTTGCAAGTCCAACTCAAGGCCGAGGCACTCGATGTCAGCCTGCCCGGTCGCCAGCGCGGCATGGGGGGTTTGCACCCCGTCTCCCTGACCCAAGAGCGCATCGAAAGCATTTTTGGCTCGATGGGCTTTGACGTGGCCGAAGGCCCTGAGATTGAGGCCGACTGGTTTAACTTCACGGCGCTCAACACCCCCGAAGACCACCCCGCCCGCTCCATGCACGACACTTTTTATGTCGAAGGCGGTTCGGCCACAGCGCCCAATTTGCTGCGCACCCATACCAGCCCGGTGCAGGTGCGCCATGCCGTGCAGCACGTCAAGCAGCACCGCGCCCTGATTGATGCGGGCCAATCCATGCCCGAAATCCGTGTGATTGTGCCGGGCCGCACCTACCGCGTCGATAGCGATGCCACGCACTCGCCCATGTTCCACCAATGTGAAGGGCTGTGGATTGGCGAGAACGTCAGTTTCAAAGACCTGAAGGTGGTGTTTACCGATTTTTGCCGCACCTTCTTTGAGAGCGATGATCTGGTGCTGCGTTTTCGCCCCAGCTTCTTCCCGTTTACCGAACCCAGCGCTGAAATCGACATCCAGTTCCAAACCGGCCCGCTGGCAGGCCGTTGGCTCGAAGTAGCCGGTTCCGGCCAAGTCCACCCCAATGTGGTGCGCAATATGGGCCTAGACCCCGAAAAGTACATCGGCTTTGCCTTTGGCATGGGCATGGATCGTTTAACCATGCTGCGCTACGGCGTCAATGACCTGCGCCTGTTCTTTGACGGCGATATCCGCTTCCTGTCGCAGTTCCAATAAAGCGAACCCAGCCCCTCCAGCTCCCCTGCCCGGCCCCTGAAGTATCCGAGTCTGACTATGCAATTCCCCGAATCTTGGTTGCGCGAATTTTGCAATCCCCCGCTCACCACGGCCCAACTGGCCGAAACGCTGACCATGGCTGGCCTCGAAGTCGAAGAACTTCAGCCCGTGGCACCGCCGTTCACACGCATCGTGGTCGGGGAAATCAAAGAGGCCGTGCAGCACCCCAATGCTGACCGCCTGCGCGTCTGCCAAGTCGATGCCGGACAGGGCGAGCTGCTCAATATCGTTTGTGGTGCTGCCAATGCCCGCGTCGGCATCAAAATCCCTTGTGCCTTGGTTGGGGCAGAACTGCCCCCCGGCGCAGATGGCAAGCCCTTTATCATCAAACTGGGCAAGCTGCGCGGTGTTGAGAGCCAAGGTATGTTGTGCTCGGCACGAGAACTGCAAATCTCCGAAGAAAGCGCCGGGCTGCTGGAGCTGCCGCTGGATGCCCCGGTCGGCCAAGACATCCGCCAGTACCTCAAGCTCGACGATACCCTGCTCACGCTCAAGCTCACGCCCAATCTGGCCCACTGTCTGAGCGTGTTTGGTATTGCCCGCGAACTCTCCGCCCTCACTGGCGCGCCGCTGTTGCAACCCGAGTTTCCCGCCGTGGCTGTTGGCATCCCAGACCAACTGCCGGTGTCGGTGCAAGCGCCTGATTTGTGTGGCCGCTTCAGTGGCCGTATTGTGCGCAACGTCAACACCCGCGCCCAAACGCCACAGTGGATGGTGGACAAGCTGGCCCGCTGCGGTCAGCGTAGCGTTTCGCCGCTGGTGGATATCTCTAACTACGTCATGTTTGAGCTGGGCCGCCCCTCGCACATTTTTGATCTAGACAAAATCCACGGTGGCCTGCAAGTGCGCTGGGGCCAACCCGGCGAACAGCTCAAGCTGCTCAATGGCAACACCATCACCGTCGATGAGCAAGTGGGCGTGATTGCCGACGATAGCCAAGTCGAATCGCTGGCAGGCATCATGGGTGGCGATGCCACTGCTGTCTCTGACGATACGCACCACATCTACATCGAAGCCGCCTTCTGGTGGCCTAAAGCTATTGCAGGCCGTTCGCGCCGCTATAACTTCTCTACCGATGCTGGGCACCGTTTTGAGCGCGGCGTCGATCCGCAATACACGGTAGAGCACATTGAGCGCATCACCCAGTTGGTGATGGACGTCTGTGGCACCCCCGACACCACAGTCGGCCCCATCGACGACCAGCAAACCGCCCTGCCTGAGCGCAGCCCCGTCACCCTGCGCGTAGCGCGCTGCGCCAAAGTGCTAGGCATGGCCGTCACGCAACAGCAATGCGCCAACGCTTTGCGGGGCTTGGGCCTGCCAGTGCAAGAGGGCGATGGCGTGCTCACCGTCACGCCGCCTTCGTACCGCTTTGACCTGACCATCGAAGAAGACCTGATCGAAGAAGTGGCCCGCATGGTCGGCTACAACCAGTTGCCCACCACACCGCCGCTGGCCCCCATCACCCCCAAGTTGCGTGCCGAAAACCGCCGCAGCGCCTTTGCTGTGCGCCGCGAACTGGCAGCGCTGGGCTACCAAGAAACCATCAATTTCAGCTTTGTTGAAGAGCGCTGGGAGCGCGAGCTGGCAGGCAATGTCCAGCCGATCAAGCTGCTCAACCCCATTGCCAGCCAAATGGGCGTGATGCGCTCCTCCTTGCTGGGTTCGCTGTTGCAGGTGCTCAAGTTCAATGTCGATCGCCGCGCCGAGCGCGTGCGCGTGTTTGAACTGGGCCGGGTGTTCTTGCGCGATGCCGCCGTGCCCAACAGCGACAACACCGTCGAAGGCTTTGACCAACCCATGCGCGTAGCCGGTTTGGCCTTTGGCCCATCGGACAGCCTGCAATGGGGCCGCAAAGAGCAAACGGTAGATTTCTTTGACACCAAAGGCGATGTCGAGGCCCTGCTGGCCCCGCTCAAGGCGCAGTTTGAGCCAGCCACCCACCCCGCTATGCACCCAGGCCGCTGCGCCCGTGTGTTGCTGGCTGGCCGGGCGATTGGCTTTGTCGGTGAACTGCATCCCCAGTGGCGTCAGTCGTGGGAACTGCCCCAAGCCCCCATCTTGTTCGAGTTGGAATTGGACGCCGTGCTGCAACGCAGCGTACCCCAATTCAAAACTGTGCCCAAGCACCAGAGCGTGCAGCGCGATTTGGCCGTGGTCGTGGCCGAACAGGTCAGCCATGCCCAACTCATGGCTGCCATTGAAGCCGCCGTGTCGCCCGACATGCTGCGCCAAGCCGTGCTGTTTGATGTCTATCGTCCCAAGCCCGTCAAGGGCGCAGAGGCCGCACCAGCCACTGGGCTGGCCGTGGGCGAAAAGAGCTTGGCCGTGCGCCTGACCTTGGGCAGTGGCGAGGCCACCCTGACCGATGCCGAGATCGAAGCCGCCGTGGCTGCTGTGGTGGCCCAACTGGCCGAACAAACTGGCGCAAAGCTGCGGGTATGAGCAATACCGAACAAAGCACCGCCCCGGTGCTGACCAAGGCCCAGCTCATTGATCTGCTCCAAGAGGAAGTCGTGCTGAACAAGCGCGAAATCCAAGAGCTCGTCGATGCCTTCTTTGGCTTGATTACCAAACATCTGGTGGCCGCAGACGAGGTCAAGTTGCTGGGTTTTGGCAATTTTCAGGTGCGTGATAAGCCACCCCGCCCCGGACGCAACCCGCGCACCGGCAAGCCAGCGCCCATCCGGGCGCGGCGTGTGGTGACTTTCCACGCCAGCAGCAAGCTCAAAGCGTTGGTGCAGACCCGCGCCGCTTCTTGAGCATCCGGCAAGTGTCAGGGGCGCAGCAGTAGACTGCGCATGACGATGCCGTCTTCGGCGGGCCGTGCTCTGGGCTGAAAAAATCCCGGAAACTGCGCCACTTCCTGAAAGCCCGCCGCTGTGTAGGTGCGCCGGGCTGCTGTCCAATTGGTATTGACCAACAGCAGCGCCGAGCGCAGCCGGGGATAGGCTGAGGCCAGCTGTGCTAGGCAGCCCTGCAACAGTGGCTGGCTCCAGCCGCGCCCGTGCAGCGCTGGATCTAGCACCATGGAGGCGATATACAGCGTGTTGCCATGCACCGGGTCGTGGCGCTCAAGAATATCGTGTCCTAGGGTAAAGTGTTCCGCTTGTACCGGGCCATCGCTCGTTTCATGCCACATCTCGCAGAAAACGCAACCAATGCTCTCTCCTTCGTGAAAGGCTAGCAGAGAGCCTTCGGGAAAGACCTCTATGCGCTGGGCATAGACCTGCCGTGTTTCCCAGTGTCCGGGGTCAAAGCCTGCGGCCTCTAGTTCCATGATCCGGTCGAGGTCGGCCAGCGTGGCTGCCTTGAAGTTCAATGAACGCATATTTCTCCATTCATGGCGCATGGCGCTGCTAATACATGCTGGTGGTGCGCTGTATTTTTTGCATTCAACGGGTGTCTAAAGAGCTTGCCAGTCGGGGATTGCAGCGGGTACTGTGTGAAAGCCGCCAGCCTTGGTGTTCTTAGCCTAGCCTGCACAGTGGCTAATGCATGCACCCAATGAAAAAGCCGCCCACCTGTACTAGGTTGGACGGCTTTGTTCTGGTTGTTGGTCGGTGTGAAAGGATTCGAACCTTCGACCCCTTGCACCCCATGCAAGTGCGCTACCAGGCTGCGCCACACACCGAAGACTTGAATTATATACCTGAAAACACCATCATCTCAAGAAGGTGCTCAATTTTCTACACATTCAAGGCGAGCGGTGCAGGCGCGGGGCAGCCAGCATGGCCCGCTCTTCCTCCACCACCTTGTCCAGTTGCTTTTGCGCTGGCGTGGGTGGCAAGGCGGCCAGCAGGGTTTGCAGCCGGGTCAGGTCGGCCACCGTAGGCGCTACCTTGATTTGTGCCACCGCCGCAGGCAGTTGCCCCGATTTGACCAGTGTAAACACCTTGGTCGCCCATTCATTTTTTCCCCGTGCCATCGTTGTCTTTCTTTGCTGTTGTGCAAGTCCGGCGCAAATGCCGGTAGCATGGGCTGCACTTTAACGCCTCTTTAACGCCCATTGGCACGCTATGGCTACCTCTACCATCACTACTGCCACCTACCAGCTCTATCCATCGCCGCGCAATAGCAGCAACACCATATTCGTCCACGAATTGTTTTTGCCCTACCCCTATGCGCTTATCCACCTGCCAGATTACAACCTAGCCGGTGCCGCCACCTTGTTTGCGGCTTGCCGCTTGGCCGATCAAAAAATGGGCCAGTTGGTCACGTTTGAGCTGCCCGCCGATCTAGCCCGCTTTGAGCGCCTGTTTACCCCCGATTGACTATGTCCGACATCGAGAACCAAATTTTTGTCCCGCCATCGTTCATCGCTCTGTACAGCGATGCCCGTGGCCGCCTGCGTGAGCGCACCGCCTTGGTGCGAGAGCGTTACGAGCTGTGTGAAGACTTGGCCGGGCACTTGGTGGGGCAGGCGCAAACGCTGTACCAGTTGCAAGTGCCGTCAGAATTTGAGGTATTGCGCCGCATCTATGCTGGGCTGTGCGCTGCTGATGCGAGCGTTTCAGTGGCCGAAGCTACTTGGATCGTCACGCGGCTGGCGGAGTTGCTAGAGTGGCCGTGCCCCGAGCTGACGGCGCAAGCGCCGTCCTGCTGAGTTCAATCCCATTCAATCGCAGTGCTGGGCGATGTAGGCTTTAACTTGCTCCACGTTGGCAGGCATCACCTGCACGCGCTTGGGCAAATCTTCAATGCCCAAGAACTTGGCGGGGCGCTCAGGCGCATGGCCTAAGGCTTCGACAATGGTCTCGGCAAACTTGATGGGCAAGGCCGTTTCTAGCACCAGCATCGGGATGCCGGGGCAGCGGTGCTCGCGTGCCACCTTCACGCCATCAGCCGTGTGGGTGTCAATCGTCATGCCAAAACGGGCGTATGTGTCGCGGATGGTGGCCAAGCGATCGGCATGGGTGCTCTTGCCGCTGGCAAAACCGTAGCGCTGCGCTGCTTGGGCAAAGGCGGGGTGGCCGCTGAGGTCAAAACGGCCTTCTTTGCTCAGAGCATCGCCAAACAGCGCTTGTACTTGCGCACCATCGCGGCCCAGCAGGTCAAAAATAAAGCGCTCAAAGTTGCTGGCCTTCGAGATGTCCATCGATGGGCTGGAGGTCTCATGCGTATCAGCGCTGGCGCGTACGCGGTACACGCCGGTGCGGAAGAACTCATCGAGCACATCGTTTTCGTTCGTGGCTACCACCAAGGTGTCGATGGGCAGGCCCATCATGCGTGCCACATGCCCGGCACAAACATTGCCAAAGTTGCCGCTGGGCACGGTAAAGCTGACCTTTTGGTCGTTGCTCTCGGTAGCTTGGATGTAACCGGCAAAGTAGTACACCACTTGGGCCAACAGACGTGCCCAGTTGATGGAATTGACGGTGCCAATTTTGTACTTGCGCTTGAACTCCAAATCGTTGCTGACGGCTTTGACGATGTCTTGGCAGTCGTCAAACACGCCTTCAATGGCGATGTTGTGGATGTTCTCGTCTTGCAGGCTGAACATTTGCGCTTGCTGGAAGGCGCTCATGCGGCCATGCGGGCTGGTCATGAAGACGCGCACGCCCTCTTTGCCGCGCATGGCGTGTTCTGCGGCGCTACCAGTGTCGCCGCTGGTAGCACCCAGAATGTTGAGCTGTGCGCCCCGGCGCTTGAGCTCGTATTCAAACAGATTGCCTAGCAGTTGCATTGCCATGTCTTTGAAGGCCAGCGTTGGGCCGTTGGACAGGGCTTCTAGCCACAGGCTGTTTTCAATGTGGCGCAGCGGCACGATCTCGCCGGTGCCAAACACGGCAGCGGTGTAGGTCTTGTGGCACAGGGCACGCAGGTCGTCAGCGGGGATGTCGTCAATGTAGAGCGACAAAATCTCAAACGCCAGCTCAGAGTAGCCCTGTTTGTGATAAACGGTGCGCCAGCGCGTGAGCGTGGCGTCGTCCACTTGGGGGTAGTGTTCGGGCAGGTACAGGCCACCATCGGGGGCCAAACCTTCGAGCAGGATGTCGCAAAAATGCTTGCGGTCGGGGTGGCCGCGTGTGGAGAGGTACAGCATGGCAGTGTCTCGCTCTTAGTTCAGCTCTTCTTTGCGGATGCGGGTGATGCTGGCCAGCACCGTAGGGAGCTGCTGCATCTGGGCGATGGCATCGTTCATGGTGCCTTCGCGGGTGTCGTGGGTCAGGATGATGAGGTCGGTTTGCGTCGAGCCTTCGCCGCCCACTTCATCGGCTTCGCGTTGCAGCATGGCGTCAATGCTGATACCGGCACCTGCCAAAATGCCCGTTACCTTGGCCAGCACACCGGCTTGGTCGGCCACGCGCAGGCGCAGGTAGTAGCTGGTCACCACTTCGCTCATCGGCAGCACTGGCAGGCTGTCCATTGCGGCATCCAGCGTATGCGATTGGAAGGCCAAGTGCGGCACGCGGTGGTGTGGGTCTGCGGTGTGCAGGCGGGCAATATCCACCAAGTCGGCAATCACGGCGCTGGCGGTAGGCTCGGAACCCGCGCCCTTACCGTAGTACAACGTGGTGCCTACGGCATCGCCATGCACCACCACGGCATTCATTGCGCCTTCGACATTGGCAATCAGGCGCTTGGCAGGCACTAGGGCGGGGTGGACGCGCAACTCAATGCCCTTGTCAGTGCGCTTGCTGATGCCCAGCAGCTTGATGCGGTAGCCCAGTTGCTCGGCGTATTTGATGTCGGCAGCGCCCAGCTTGGTGATGCCTTCAACATAAGCCTTGTCAAACTGCACCGGAATACCAAAGGCAATCGCGCTCATCAGCGTGGCCTTGTGCGCGGCGTCCACGCCTTCAATATCAAAAGTCGGGTCAGCTTCGGCGTAGCCCAGACGTTGCGCTTCTTTCAGCACGACGTCAAAGTCTAGGCCCTTGTCGCGCATCTCGCTCAGGATAAAGTTGGTGGTACCGTTGATGATGCCTGCCAGCCACTGGATGCGGTTGGCCGTCAGGCCTTCGCGCAGCGCCTTGATGATCGGGATGCCCCCGGCCACGGCGGCCTCAAAGGCCACCATCACGCCCTTGGCAGAGGCGGCAGCAAAAATCTCCGTGCCATGCACGGCCAGCAGGGCCTTGTTGGCCGTCACCACATGCTTGCCTGCAGCAATGGCTTCAAGCACCAGCGCCTTGGCAATACCGTAGCCGCCAATCAGCTCGACCACGATGTCGATATCGGGGTTGGCAATGATGGCGCGGGCATCACTCACCACCTGCACGCCTTCGCCCACCACGCTTTGGGCGCGTGCTACGTCCAGATCAGCCACCATGGTGATCTGGATGCCACAGCCAGCGCGGCGGCTGATTTCTTCTTGATTGCGTTGCAGTACGTTAAAAACGCCGCTACCGACGGTGCCGATGCCCAGCAGGCCAACTTGAATAGGTTTCATAAAAATTTACTCAATAAAAAGAAGGGTTACTCGGTGCCATGGCGTTTGCGGTACTGCTCCAAGAACTTGGCTACGCGGCCAATGGCTTCGCGCAGATCGGCCTCGTGCGGCAAAAACACGATGCGGAAGTGGTCAGGTGCAGGCCAGTTAAACCCTGTGCCTTGCACCAGCATGACCTTGGTTTCTTGCAACAATTCCAAAAAGAACTGCTGATCGTCTTGGATCGGATAAATGGCCGGATCAAGGCGCGGAAACATATACAGCGCGGCCTGTGGTTTGACGCAACTGACACCCGGAATCGCGGTGATGAGCGCATGGGCCAAATCGCGCTGTTTGCGCAGGCGGCCACCCTCACAGACGAGATCGTTAATGCTTTGGTAGCCGCCCAACGCCGTTTGGATGGCCCATTGGCCGGGCACATTCGCGCACAAGCGCATATTGGAGAGCATGTTCAGGCCCTCAATGTAGTCTTTGGCGGCTTTTTTATCGCCCGACACCACCAGCCAGCCTGCACGGTAGCCGCAGGAGCGGTAGCTTTTGGACAGCGAGTTAAAGGTGAGCGTGAGCACATCTTCGCTCAGGCTGGCTAGTGGCGTGTGCTTGATGCCGTCATAGAGCACCTTGTCATAGACCTCGTCGGCAAAAATCACCAAGTTATGCTCGCGGGCGATGGCCACAATGCCTTTGAGCAACTCGTCTGAATACAGCGCACCCGTAGGGTTGTTCGGGTTAATCACCACAATACCCTTGGTGCGTGGTGTGACTTTGGCGCGGATGTCGTCCAAGCTGGGCATCCAGCCGTTGTCCTCTTCGCACAAATAATGCACGGGGGTGCCACCTGAGAGGCTGGTGCAAGCCGTCCACAACGGATAGTCGGGTGCGGGCAGCAGCAGTTCGTCGCCGGTGTCGAGCAGCGCGTTGGTGGCCATGGCGATCAACTCACTGGCACCGTTGCCTAGGTAGATGTCATCGAGGGTCACGCCCTTGACACCCTGCTTTTGGGTTTCGTGCATCACCGCTTTGCGCGCAGCAAAAATGCCCTTGCTGTCGGAGTAGCCTGCCGAGTTGGGCAGGTTGCGGATCATGTCCTGTTGGATTTCTTCGGGGGCATCAAAGCCAAACACCGCCAAGTTGCCGATGTTGAGCTTGATGATTTTGTGGCCGTCTTCTTCCATCTGCTTGGCCGCGTCCATGATCGGGCCTCGGATGTCGTAACAGACGTTGGCGAGCTTGGCAGATTTGCGAATGGATTTCATGGCAGCAAGGGCAGCAGGGCGAAACCTATAATTTGAACACAGTTCCGCCACCTCTTGCACCTGCGAACGCAGTACGCCACCGCCATGAAATTTCAGCCCGATCGCCACAGCATTCACAGCATTACCGGCTACGGCCCCGGCTGGATCAACGTAGGGCCAGACAAAGTGACTTCTAGCCTGATTCTGGGGGCAAATGGCCTGCGCCTGCCTTGGGATTGCACCCGCTTTGAGGACCTGACTGCCGCCCACTTTGCGCCACTGGCCGAGCTAGAGGCTGAACTGATCTTGTTTGGCAGCGGTGTGCGCAACCGTTTTGTGCCGCCAGCGTGGTTGCAGCCCCTAATGGCCCGGCGTATCGGGCTGGAAACGATGGACACCCAAGCGGCTTGCCGCACCTACAACATTTTGGCTGGTGAAGGCCGCAATGTGGTGGCTGCGCTGCTGTTAGAAACGGCCTAAAACAGAGCAAAAACCGTTTCGGGGTAAAATCGCGGGTTGCGGTCGGAGGCAATCAAGAACAACACATCCGTTCCTCCGGCTTCCAACGACCACACTCCCGAGAGACTGCAGTTATATGGCGATCGTTGTCAACAAGCCCCTCCCCGAATTTGAAGCCAACGCTACTGGCGGCATCAAGGTCACCAATACCTCGCATCACGGGCAGGTTATGGTTTTGTATTTTTACCCCAAAGACAACACGCCCGGCTGCACCACCGAAGCGATGCAGTTCCGCGACAAGTACAAAGACTTTGTCAAAGCGGGCGCTGCGGTGTTTGGCGTCTCGCGCGACAACATGAAGTCGCACGACGAGTTTCGTGAAAAGCTAGAGCTGCCCTTTGAGCTGATCGCTGACACCGAAGAAAAAATGTGCCACATGTTTGGCGTGGTCAAAAACAAGATCATGTACGGCAAGAAGGTCAAGGGCATTGAGCGCAGCACCTTCCTCATCAACGAAGACGGCATTCTGACCCACGAATGGCGCGGCCTGAAGGTGCCGGGCCATGTCGAAGAGGTGCTCAAGGCCGTCAAATCGCTCAAGGCGCTGAAAAAAGCCGCTTGATTGCACTGGCATCGCTGGCGTGCATAATGGATCAATGCCGCTGAACTCCGCGAAGCTCCTTTCTGACCACCAAGCCGCCTGGGTTTCCCGGCGGCTTTTTGCTTTCTGAACTTGCCTGATTGAGGTCTTTGCCCATGCCACCTTTGCCCCCCGCACCCACCCGGCGCGCCGCCCAATTGCCCCCTGAGGCATTCAAGCCTGTAGCCCGCAAAGCCAGTGCCACCGAAAAATCTGCACCCTATGAGGCTGCGCCAGCCACTGCTGTGGCTAGCGCATTGGTGGATACCGTGGTGGTAACGACCGCCTCGCGCAAAGGCGGGCGGCGTCGAAGCGATGCTCCAGCGGCAGTGCCTGCCGTGACCAGCAACCGCCGCAGTGTGCAAACACCGGCATTGGTGCAAGCTCCCGTGTCGGTCGTGGCAGCCGTGCCAGCAAGCACGCCAGCGGCTACACCACCGGTGGTGGTAAGCGCAGTGGCGGCCTCTGTACCGGCCAGTGCTGCCCCTGTGGTAGTGGTTCCCCCTGCCGTGGCAGCGGTAGCCCCCCAGAGCCGCCAGCGCAGCCGCAGCCGCAAGGCGGTGCGCAGCAGCAGCGGCCCGACCAAGCTGTTCGTCCTCGATACCAATGTGCTGCTGCACGACCCCACCAGCCTGTTCCGCTTTGAAGAGCACGACATCTACCTGCCGATGATCGTGTTGGAGGAGCTGGACGCGCACAAGAAGGGCATGACCGAAGTGGCGCGTAATGGCCGCCAAGTCAGCCGCTCATTGGACGGGCTGGCTGCGGCCCAAGGTGCAGACATTGGACAAGGGCTCAAGCTCGATTCCACCGGTCAGCGCGGAGCCACTGGGCATTTGTATTTCCAGACCTCGGCGCTCGACTACCAACTGCCCACCAGCCTGCCCCAAGGCAAGGCCGACAACCAGATTTTGGGCGTGGTAGAGGCACTGCGCAAACTGCACGCTCCGCGTGAGGTGGTGTTGGTGTCCAAAGACATCAACATGCGGGTTAAGGCGCGTGCGTTGGGTTTGCCCGCTGAGGACTACCAAAACGACAAGGCGCTGGATGACGACGACCTGCTCTACTCTGGTGCCTTGGCCTTGCCTGCTGATTTCTGGAGCCGCCACGGCAAGGCGGTTGAGAGTTGGCAAAGCGGCCCCAACACTTTCTACCGCGTCAGTGGCCCGATGGTGGCGCAGTGGATGATTAACCAGTTTGTCTATTTTGAGGCCCCCGGCGAGCCTAGCCTGTATGCGCGCGTCACAGAAATCCGCGATAAAACCGCTGTACTGCGCACGCTCAAAGACTACGCTCATGCTAAAAATGCGGTGTGGGGTGTCAACAGCCGCAACCGCGAACAAAACTTTGCCCTCAATCTGCTGATGGACCCCGAAGTTGATCTGGTCACGCTTACGGGTACCGCAGGCACCGGCAAAACGCTGATGGCCTTGGCGGCTGGCCTCACGCAGGTGCTTGATGAGCGCCGCTACACCGAAATTATCATGACCCGTGCCACCGTGAGCGTGGGCGAAGACATCGGCTTTTTACCCGGCACCGAAGAAGAAAAAATGGGGCCGTGGATGGGGGCCTTGGACGACAACCTCGAATTCTTGGCCAAGGGCGAAGGCGGCAACCCTGGCGAATGGGGCCGCGCTGCTACCAATGAGCTGATCCGCAGCCGTATCAAGATCAAGAGTATGAACTTTATGCGTGGGCGCACGTTCATGAACAAGTACGTCATCATCGACGAAGCGCAAAACCTGACCCCCAAGCAACTTAAAACACTGATTACGCGCGCCGGGCCGGGCACCAAAATTGTCTGCATGGGCAACTTGGCGCAGATTGACACCCCGTACCTGACCGAAGGCTCGTCGGGTCTGACCTTCACGGTAGATCGCTTTAAGGGCTGGCCGCACAGCGGCCATATCACGCTGGCCCGTGGTGAGCGCTCACGCTTGGCCGATTTTGCCAGCGACGTGCTCTAACTGGGGCCGGTAGCGGGCTTGTATTCGCGCAGCCAGGCCTCAAAAGTGTCGCAGGCAAAACGGCCTAGCGCTGCGGCAAACTGCTCCTTGTTGCCCAGATACAGGCTGTGGCGCATCACGGCATAGGGGTTGAGCTTACGCCCGCCCCTCTGCTCTTCGATGTACTGCTTGTAACGCTTGACGGTGCCGATGTTCTCGCGCAGCAGGGTGTTAAAGCCGGTGCGCGTGATGCCGGGTGCCCAGCCCTGCACATCAGCCACAAAGCTGTCCACACGGCGCGGCTCAAAGCTGTAGTCGTTAAAAAAGTGGCTGGCGATTTTCAGGAAGGTGAAGGCGTTCAGATCACTGCTGACCACCGGCGTTTGCTCCTGCGCCAGCGCGGCGGGGGTGGTGGTCTCGGTGTCGTCTGGGGCTGCCAGCAGTTGCGCCTCGGTGGCGTCGCGAATTTGGCGAAACTCGCGGTCGGCCAGTTCAAATAACGCTGCCAGCACATTGATGCGCCGCTTGAGCGCGCCCGGAATCGACTTTTTGTATTTGATTTTGTGGTCTAGCACCGCCCAAGCGTCTTGCACAATGGTGCGTACTTGTAGCTCAAACGGGTAGGCGGCCAGCGGCAGGCCATGCAGTAGGGGTGCCGTCTCTGCGCTCCAGCGTGGCTTGAGATCGAGGTGCAAGCCCTTGTAGCCAAAGGCGCTTTCGGTGCCCTCGACGGCAGCGGTTTTGTCAGTGACCTCAATGACCTCAAAATGCTGGCGCACGGCCTGCGTGATTTTGTCAATTTCGTCTTCGTACAGGCACACCACGCGCACGCCAATCAGGTCGCTGATGTAGGCGGCGATGGTGTAGGGGGTGTTGCTCTCTTCTAGTGCCGTGCGGTATTTGCGCGAGAACTTGCGCACACACTCGGCTTTGTCTTTGATGCGGCCCTCCATCCGTGACACCTCAATGCCGCCGGCTTGGGCCAGCGCCTCGGTCAGTGTGGCGAGGTATTGCGCCAAGGCGGCCTCTAAGCCTTGGCGGTGCTGGGCATGAAAGCCGTGAAAGGCTGCTTCTTCGAGCTCAAAGTCCAAGGAGGGCATGGCTGTGCTCCGTGCTTAGTAATCGCCGTCGTTGGCACCCGTAGCTAGACTTTCAAAGCGTGTCTGGGATTTTTGAAAGTACAGCTTGACGGTACCGGTAGGGCCATTGCGCTGCTTGCCAATGATAATCTCGGCCACATTGGGCTCTTTGCTGTCTTTGTTGTAGTAGTCATCACGGTAGATAAACATGATGATGTCTGCATCCTGCTCAATCGCACCCGATTCGCGCAAATCCGACATCATCGGGCGCTTGTCGGTGCGCGTCTCTACGCTGCGGTTGAGCTGTGACAGCGCAATCACCGGACATTGCAGCTCCTTGGCCAGCATTTTGAGGCCGCGCGAAATCTCGCCCAATTCGGTGGCGCGGTTTTCACCTTGCGAGCCTGCCGAACCGCTCATCAGTTGCAAATAGTCCACCACAATCAGCCCCAACTGGCCACACTGGCGCGCCAAGCGCCGGGCATTGGCGCGCAACTCTGACGGGGTCAGACCGGGGGTTTCGTCAATATGCAACGATACATTGCGCAGTTTTTCGATGGCTTCGGTCAGGCGCGGCCATTCGTCGGTGGTCAGCCTGCCGTTGCGCAGGTGGGATTGATCTACCTTGGCAATGGAGCCTACGATCCGTACCGCCAATTGGGCAGCGCCCATTTCCATCGAGAAAATGGCTACCGGCAACCCTTCGTGCAGGGCTACATGCTCGGCAATGTTCACAGCAAAGGCGGTGTTATGCGTGACTACATCGTCATTGGTGATGTACAAGTGTTCTGGGTGGCTCACGGCAATGCACTGGCATGGTGCTTCGCGGCTAGGAGCAATGCCAGTGATGGTGAGGCGCTTGGCCCGTTGGCGCTCTACCGGCAAGCGTGCCTGTTTTTCTGACAACAGAAACAGTGAGCGTGGCTGCGGATGGGCGATGTGGCAAATATAGGCGGGTAGCCCTGGCACCCGCAGGCCGTGGCTGTTGCGGTAATGTGGCGTTTTGCTGCTGATGGAGCACCAGCCCCCCAGCGAGCGCACCAGTTCGGCCATATCCTGAGCCAATTGGGGGCTGGCGGTAGAAAAGCGCACGCTGCCCCAGCGCTCTACCCAACCATCGGTATCGAGCAAGCCACGCAATACATCCAAACGGGCGGCCCGATGGGCCTCCAGATACAGACGCGGAATAAACTTGGCATCGCTGGCCAAGCCCCACAGCTGTAGGCTCTCTAGCGCCACCCGCAAGGGGTTGGCCTGTGCGCCTTGCAACCCCAGCACGTGGCCCCGATCTTGGCGCACGATGCGGTAATCATAGTTTTGCGCATGGGTCACGGTCATGTCGGCACCGACACGGGCCTCTAGGGTTGCCAACATCTGGGGCGAGGCCGTGGCAAAACGTACCGTGCCAGTACCTGTCAAACTACCGTCACCCAACAAAGCCCCTAGCACCCACGGGTCGATGGGCAAGGGATCGTGGTGACCAAAATCACCACTGGCCGTATCTATCCATAAGCGCCCTTGGTAGCGGGTTTTTTCCAGCAACGCCATGATGTCAGCGGTACTGAGTACTTTGGCAGCTTGCCAGTGTCGGCAATGCACGCGCCATAAATGTTCGGCGCAGGCTTCGGCGCTACGCCCGTCCGAGAAGCTCAGGCGATAGACCTGTCGCACTCCTTGCGGAAAAATACCCGTAACGATAGAGGCTCGGCCATCCACTGAGGCCAGCCCGTCGCCGACCTCTAGGTCGCCCATCGCCTTCCAGCCGGTGCGGGTGCGCACTTGGGCATCCAGTGGCTGTGCCTTGCCCATCGAGGGCCGCGCTGCCAGCACCACCATGTCCCCGGCTTGCAGCCCCGAAGTCATGCGATCAAGGTCAATAAAGCCAGTGGCTACGCCGGTGATATCGTTGGGGTTGTCGGCCATTTCTTGGACGCGCCCCATTAGGGTGCTGACCAACTGCTCCATCGGCTGAAAGCCCTGCTTCATCCGCGAGCCTTCTTCACCGATATTGAAGATTTTTTGCTCGGCCTCGTCCAGAATTTTTTCTACTGGACGTCCTTGGGGGTTGAAGGCATTGGTGGCAATTTCATCGCTGGCCGTGACCAGTTTGCGCAAAATGGAGCGCTCGCGCACGATTTCGGCATAGCGACGAATGTTGCTGGCGCTGGGTACGTACTGCGCCAAGCTGTTCAGATAGGTCAGCCCGCCCACCTCTTCGGCTTTGCCGATGCCTTGCAACTTTTCATACACCGTGATGACGTCAGCGGGCTTGTTCTCGTTGATGAGCTTGCCAATGCTGGAGTAGATTAACTGGTGATCGTGGCGGTAAAAATCGGTCTCCATCAACAGATCACCTACCCGCTCCCAAGCATTGTTGTCCAGCAACAAGCCACCCAGCACACTGGACTCTGACTCGATGGATTGGGGCGGCACGCGCAGTTGCGAAAGCTCGCGGTCATCGTAGGGGGCAAAGCCACCATCCATAGGCATGAAGGGGTCAGAAGACATCGGGTTCCTTGGAGCAAGCCGGGGATGCTAACGGGAAAACAAAAAACCGCCCGAAGGCGGTTGCTAGGCAGCGCAGGGCGCTATCAGGCGGTTTCGCCGTACACCGACACGGTAACTTCTGCCACCACATCGGTGTGCAGGGCCACGTTGACAGTGTTGTCGCCAATGGTCTTGATGGGGCCGTTGGGCAGACGAATCTGCGACTTGAGCACCTTAAAGCCTTGCTTATTCAGCTCGTCGGCGATGTCGTGGTTGGTCACAGAACCAAACAGACGGCCATCAACGCCAGCCTTTTGCGTCAGCTTGAATACCTTGCCAGCCAGCTTTTCGCCTTCGGCTTGAGCAGCGGCCAGCTTTTCAGCAGCAGCTTTTTCGAGTTCGGCGCGCTTGGCTTCGAATTCGGCCTTAGCGGCAGCAGTGGCGCGGCGGGCGCGGCCTGTGGGGATCAGGAAGTTACGGGCGTAACCGTCTTTGACCTTGACCAGATCACCGAGGTTACCGAGGTTCACAACCTTGTCGAGCAGGATGATTTGCATGGGTTGTGCTCCTTAGATCTTGTGCTGGTCGCTGTAAGGCACCAGGGCCAAGAAGCGGGCGCGCTTGATGGCAGTGTTGAGCTGGCGCTGGTAGATGGCGCGGGTGCCGGTCAGGCGTGCGGGAATGATCTTGCCGTTTTCAGCAATAAAGTCACGCAGGGTGTCCACGTCTTTGTAGTCGATTTCTTCGACGCCAGTGACGGTGAAGCGGCAGAAGCGCTTGCGCTTGAACAGCAGCGATTGGGTATTGCGCTTGGGGCGCTTGTCTTTGTTGAATTTCTTGAACGTGGCCATTGCGGACCTCTTGAAAATTAGTTTTGTTGAATATCCTGAACGTGCAGCACCACATGCCTGCCGTTGCGCGGAGTGGCTAAAAAACCGCTGAACTGCCAAAGGCTACCTACAGGCTGCCGAGCCAATTGCTCGGCCAAGGTGCCAAAGGCCACAGCCTTCATGCTGGCCTTGACTTCGCGGGGCTGACCGGCCTCTTGCTGTTGCGAGCTGTGCTCCAGACGCAGGGCAATGGCGGGCAGTCCGGCAGGCGTGAATCGCAAAGGCTCGGCCTCGGCGATACAGGCAGTCAGGGCGACGCGGTTTTCCACTCCGGTGGCAGGCCTAGGGCTTAGCGCTCTGTGCGCTCTGCGCGGTCTGGACGCTCAGCGCGTTCACCAGCAGCAGCGTATTCGGCTTGGCTGGCTTTGCGGGCTTCTTCGCGCTCAACGGTCTTCATCATCGAAGAGGGGCCGGTTTCAGCCTTCTTCTTTTGCACGGTGAGGTGACGCAGCACGGCATCGTTGAACTTGAAGGCGTGCTCCAGTTCGGCCATCACAGCTTGGTCAGCTTCGATGTTGACGCACAGGTAGTGGGCCTTGGCCAGCTTGTTGATCAGGTAAGCCAGTTGACGGCGGCCCCAATCTTCAACACGGTGAACTTGACCGCCGCCAGCGACGATCATGCCCTTGTAACGTTCGAGCATGGCAGGAACCTGCTCGCTTTGATCCGGGTGGATCAACAAAATGATTTCGTAATGACGCATGCATACTCCTTCTGGATGAGAACCACCTGCTGCGCCTGTAGCAGTGTGGCAAGGCAAAACCCAAGATTATAGCCCTAGGCCAGCGCACCTGTACACTTGGCAAGCCATTCTGCCCAATTTGGGGTAGGTAGCCCAAACCTGTGATGCGCCGCTGCCCTTGAAATGGGTGGTAAGCGCCCCATCTGTGCAGGGCACACTGTTTTATCAGTTTCTTCTACCAGAGTTTCCGACATGTCTGAAAACCACACTTCTGCTCCTGCCGTAGCCCCCGCTCCCGAAGAGATCGAGGCCGCGCTGGCCGCCAATGCCTCTGACGAGATGGCGCGTTTGCAGTCCGAGCTGGCTGAACTCAAGGCCAAGAGTGCCGATTTGGCCGACCAGTTTTTGCGCGCCAAGGCCGAGGCCGAAAACGCCCGCCGCCGCGCCGAAGAAGAGATTGCCAAAGCACGCAAATTTGGCATTGAGGGCTTTGCTGAGAGCCTGCTGCCCGTCTGTGATAGTTTGGATGCGGCGCTGGCTCTGCCCAACGCCACGGCGCAGCAGTTGCGCGAAGGCTCGAATGCCACCTTGCGCCAACTGACCGCCGCGTTAGAGCGCAACAAGGTGGTAGCCATCAACCCCCCAGCAGGCGAAAAATTCAATCCTAACTTCCACCAAGCCATTAGCGTGGTTCCGGCAGAACAGGAGCCTAATACGGTGGTGGCGGTGTTGCAAAAGGGCTATGTGATTGCTGACCGCATTCTGCGCCCGGCATTGGTCACTGTCACGGCACCCAAATAAAAAAAGTGGGCCTGTCCGGCTTGAAGCCTTGTCAACAGGCCACACGTTAGACGCATTCAATAATTTTACTTAGATCGCGGAGAGAGAAATCATGGCAAAAATCATCGGTATCGACTTGGGCACCACCAATAGCTGTGTTGCCATCATGGACGGCAACACCACCAGAGTGATTGAAAACAGCGAAGGCGCACGCACTACGCCTTCCATCATTGCCTACCAAGAAGACGGTGAGATTTTGGTCGGTGCTTCGGCCAAGCGCCAAGCCGTCACCAACCCTAAAAACACCATCTACGCTGCCAAGCGCCTGATTGGCCGCAAGTTTGACGAGAAAGAAGTGCAAAAGGATATCGACCTGATGCCCTTCACCATTGCACGCGCCGACAACGGCGACGCTTGGGTCGAAGTGCGCGGCCAAAAGCTGGCCCCGCCACAAATCAGCGCCGAAGTGCTGCGCAAGATGAAGAAAACCGCCGAAGACTATCTCGGCGAAACTGTGACTGAAGCCGTGATTACGGTGCCAGCTTACTTTAACGACGCGCAGCGCCAAGCCACCAAAGACGCTGGCCGTATTGCGGGCTTGGATGTTAAGCGCATCATCAACGAACCCACCGCCGCAGCGCTGGCCTTTGGCTTGGACAAAACCGAAAAGGGCGACCGCAAAATTGCCGTCTATGACTTGGGCGGCGGCACTTTTGACGTCTCGATCATTGAAATTGCCGATGTCGATGGCGAAAAGCAGTTTGAAGTGCTGTCCACCAACGGCGACACCTTCTTGGGCGGTGAAGACTTTGACCAACGCATCATCGACTTCATCATCGCTGAGTTCAAGCGCGACCAAGGCGTCGATCTGTCGCGTGACGTGCTTGCCCTGCAACGCCTGAAAGAAGCAGCAGAAAAGGCCAAGATCGAGCTGTCCAACTCAGCAGCCACCGACATCAACCTGCCTTACATCACTGCCGATGCCTCTGGCCCCAAGCACCTGAACATCAAGCTGACCCGCTCCAAGCTGGAACAGTTGGTGGAAGAGCTGATCGAGCGCACGATGGCTCCTTGCCGCATGGCTATTAAAGATGCAGGCATCAACGTTGCCGACATCCAAGACGTGATTTTGGTCGGCGGCATGAGCCGTATGCCCAAGGTGCAAGAGAAGGTCAAAGAATTCTTTGGCCGCGAACCCCGCAAAGACGTCAACCCCGACGAAGCCGTGGCCGTGGGTGCTGCCATCCAAGGCCAAGTGCTGTCGGGTGATCGCAAAGACGTGCTGCTGTTGGACGTGACTCCGTTGTCTTTGGGTATTGAAACCCTGGGCGGCGTGATGACCAAGATGATCAGCAAGAACACCACGATCCCGACCAAGTTTGCCCAAACCTTCTCTACGGCGGATGACAACCAGCCTGCCGTGACCATCAAGGTGTTCCAAGGCGAGCGTGAAATTGCTTCGGGCAACAAGCTGCTGGGTGAGTTCAACCTCGAAGGTATTCCTCCCTCGGCCCGTGGCGTGCCACAGATCGAAGTGTCGTTTGACATTGATGCCAACGGCATCTTGCACGTCGGCGCCAAAGACAAGGCCACCGGCAAGGAAAACAAAATCACCATCAAGGCCAACTCCGGTATTTCTGAAGAAGAAATCCAGCAAATGGTCAAAGATGCTGAACTCAATGCCGCTGAAGACCACCGCAAGCTAGAACTGGTGCAAGCACGCAACCAAGGTGAAGCCGCCGTCCACAGCGTCAACAAGAGCTTGGTCGAGCATGGCGATAAGCTTGATGCCACCGAAAAAAGCGCGATTGAGTCTGCCGTCAAAGCCTTGGAAGATGCGCTCAAGGGTGAAGACAAGGCCGCTATCGACGAAAAAACTACGGCCCTCATGGCTGCCAGCCAGAAGCTGGGCGAGAAAATGTATGCCAATGAGCAAGCCGCACAGGCAGCGCAAGCTGCGGGTGCCGAGGCGGGCGCAGGTGGTGCCCACGGTGGACACAGTGGGCATGGTGCCCATGCTTCTTCGGCCAAGCCTGCCGATGACGACAATGTTGTGGACGCCGAGGTGAAGGAAGTCAAGAAGGGCTAAGGGTAGCGCTTGCGCTGACCCATACCGCCGCGCCAGGCTCCTACACCGGGGAGTCCGGCGCGGCGTTCCTGTTCCAACCGGGTACCTATCTATGTCGAAAAGAGACTTTTACGAAATCCTCGGGGTGGCAAAAACCGCTTCCGATGAAGAAATCAAAAAGGCGTATCGCAAGCTGGCGATGAAACACCACCCGGATCGCAACCAGGGTGAGGCCAGCAAGGGCGCAGAAGAGAAGTTCAAGGAGGTCAAAGAGGCCTACGAGATGCTCTCGGATGCACAAAAGCGCGCCGCTTACGACCAGCACGGCCATGCCGGGGTTGATCCCAATCGGGGCCACAGTGGCCCCGGTGCTGAGGGCTTTGGTGGTTTTGCCGAAGCCTTTGGCGATATTTTTGGCGACATGTTTAACCAAGGCGGTGGACGTGGTGGCCGTGGTGCGGGTGGACGCCAAGTCTATCGGGGCAGCGATCTGAGCTATGCCATGGAGGTCTCGCTGGAAGAGGCGGCCCGTGGCAAGAATGCCGAAATTCGCATCCCTGCTTGGGAGAGCTGTGACACCTGCCACGGTAGCGGTGCCAAACCCGGCACCAGCCCCAAGACCTGCTCTACCTGTAGCGGTTCAGGGGTGGTGCAAATGCGCCAAGGCTTCTTCAGTGTGCAGCAAACCTGCCCACACTGCCGGGGCACGGGCAAGATCATTCCAGAACCTTGCACCTCTTGCCACGGTCAGGGCAAGCTGAAAAAGCAAAAGACGCTGGAAGTCAAAATCCCTGCGGGTATCGACGATGGTATGCGTATCCGCAGCACAGGCAATGGTGAGCCGGGCACCAATGGCGGCCCACCGGGCGATTTGTACATCGAGATTCGCCTCAAAAAGCACGACATCTTTGAGCGCGATGGCGACGATCTGCATTGCCAAGTGCCCGTCAGCTTTATCACCGCAGCCTTGGGTGGTGAGATTGAGGTGCCGACGCTGGCAGGCAAAGCGGCTATCGACATCCCAGAAGGCACCCAAGCGGGCAAGCAGTTCCGCCTGCGGGGCAAGGGTATCAAGGGGGTGCGCTCTAGCTACCCCGGCGATCTGTATTGCCATATTGCAGTAGAAACGCCCGTCAAGCTGACCGAGCACCAGCGCAAGCTGCTGCGCGAGCTAGAAGAGTCTTTGAAAAAGGGCGGTGCGCGCCACTCCCCCAGCGGTGAGAGCTGGACGGACAAGCTCAAAAGTTTTTTTAGCTGATCTGCTGCCTTAAAGCGCCAACGACAACCGCCTGCGGCCTAGCCCAGGCGGTTCTTTCATTGCTACCAGACATATCTGGCTGGCCCAGCCTAAAATCACCCTCCCCCCTGAACGCAAAGAGACCACCATGGGACGCACCCTGTACGACAAGATCTGGGACGAGCACGTCGTCCATACCGAAGAAGACGGCACCGCTGTTCTTTATATCGACCGCCATCTGGTACATGAAGTGACCAGCCCACAGGCTTTTGAGGGCCTACGCCAAGCCGGGCGCAAAGTTTGGCGCGTGAGCTCCATTGTGGCCACTGCCGACCACAACACCCCCACCACTGGCTGGGAGTTGGGCTACGACGGCATTACCGATCCCATCAGCAAAGAGCAGATCACCACGCTGAATGCCAACATTGCCGAGTCGGGCGCGGCGGCCTTTTTCCCGTTCATGCACCAACGCCAAGGCATCGTCCACGTCATTGGCCCTGAAAATGGCGCTACCTTGCCGGGCATGACGGTGGTGTGCGGTGATTCGCACACTTCCACCCACGGTGCTTTTGGTGCGTTGGCCCACGGCATTGGTACCAGTGAAGTCGAGCACGTCATGGCTACGCAAACCCTGCTGGCCAAAAAAGCCAAAAACATGCTGGTGCAGGTGGATGGCCAACTTGCCAAGGGCGTGACTGCCAAAGACGTGGTGCTGGCGATCATCGGCAAAATCGGTACCGCTGGTGGCACTGGCTATACGATTGAATTTGCCGGTTCGGTGTTCCGCGCCATGAGCATCGAAGGCCGGATGACGGTGTGTAACATGGCGATTGAGGCCGGTGCGCGCGCCGGGCTAGTAGCTGTGGACGACAAAACCATCGACTACGTCAAAGGCCGCCCGCTCTCGCCCACCGGCGTGGAATGGGATCAGGCCGTGGCTTACTGGAAGACTTTGCACTCCGATGCCGATGCCCAGTTTGATACCGTGGTCACGCTCAATGCCGCAGACATCGTGCCGCAAGTGACTTGGGGCACCTCACCCGAAATGGTGCTGGGCATTGATGCCATCGTGCCCGATCCCGACAAAGAAAAAGATGCCAACAAGCGCGGGGCTATCGAGCGTGCTTTGCAGTACATGAACCTGCAACCGGGCAAACCACTGAACGATATTTTTGTCGATAAGGTGTTTATCGGCTCTTGTACCAACAGCCGCATCGAAGACATGCGCGAAGCCGCTGCCGTGGTGAAAAAGCTGGGGCAAAAAGTAGCCAAGAACGTGAAACAGGCGCTGGTGGTGCCTGGTTCTGGGCTGGTGAAAGAGCAGGCCGAACGCGAAGGGTTGCACGAGATTTTCAAGGCTGCCGGTTTTGAATGGCGCGAGCCAGGCTGTTCGATGTGCTTGGCGATGAATGCCGACCGCTTAGAGCCGGGCGAGCGCTGCGCCTCCACCAGCAACCGCAATTTTGAAGGCCGCCAAGGCGCGGGGGGGCGTACCCACTTGGTCAGCCCCGCTATGGCGGCTGCCGCTGCGGTGCACGGGCATTTTGTGGATGTTCGTACGTTTGCTTGATAGCCCCGCAGGAGCACTGTCGTGAAAAAAATTGCCACTTTCATCGCCCTGTCGCTGGCCTTTGTGCTGACTGGCTGCAACACCGTCAAGGGTGTGGGCCAAGATATCGGCAAAGCCGGTTCCGCTATTGAACGCGCCGCCAAGTAAAAGGCTTCCCATGCAAAAATTTACCCTTCACCAAGGCATCGTGGCCCCGATGGACCGCGAGAACGTCGATACCGACGCCATCATCCCCAAGCAGTTTCTCAAGTCGATCAAAAAGACCGGCTTTGGCGTGAACTTGTTTGACGAATGGCGTTACCTTGACCACGGCGAGCCGGGCCAAGACCCGGCCAGCCGCCAGTCCAACCCCGACTTTGTGCTCAACCAGCCGCGTTATGCGGGTGCTTCCGTCTTGTTGGCACGCAAAAACTTTGGCTGTGGCTCCAGCCGCGAGCACGCCCCTTGGGCGCTGGAGCAGTATGGCTTTCGCGCCATCATTGCGCCTAGCTTTGCCGATATCTTCTTCAACAACTGCTTCAAGAATGGCTTGTTGCCCATCGTGCTGCCCCAAGCCACGGTGGCGCAGTTGTTTGATGAAGTGGCTGCCTTTACTGGCTACCAACTCACCATTGATCTGGAGCGTCAAGTCATCGTGCGCCCACAAGGCGAAGAAATCCCGTTTGATGTGGTGCCGTTTCGCAAATACTGCCTGCTCAACGGCTTTGACGATATTGGCCTGACCCTGCGCCATGCCGACAAGATCAAATCCTTTGAGGCCGAACGTTTGGCGACCAAGCCTTGGCTGGCCCACACCATGGTGGCTTAAACGTCCGCCACAGATATTCAATCTTCCAAAGAAAAGCGAATTATGAAAATTGCAGTGTTGCCGGGTGACGGCATTGGTACCGAAATCGTCGCTGAAGCCGTCAAGGTGCTCAATGCCTTGGATTTGAAGTTTGAGATGGAAACCGCCCCCGTCGGCGGTGCTGCCTACGAGGTGGCAGGCCACCCGCTGCCCGAATCCACCCTCAAGCTGGCGCAAGAAGCCGATGCCATTTTGTTTGGCGCTGTGGGTGACTGGAAATACGACAAACTCGACCGCCCGCTGCGCCCCGAGCAAGCCATTTTGGGCCTGCGCAAGGCGATGGGTCTGTTTGCCAACTTCCGCCCCGCCATTTGCTACGAGCAGCTCACCCACGCCTCCAGCCTCAAGCCCGAACTGGTGGCAGGCTTGGACATCCTCATCATCCGTGAGTTGACCGGCGATATTTACTTCGGCCAGCCCCGTGGCCGCCGTATTGCCACTGATGGCCACTTTCCCGGTGCCGAAGAAGCGTTTGACACCATGCGCTACTCGCGCCCTGAGATTGAGCGCATCGCCCACGTTGCTTTCCAAGCCGCGCAAAAGCGCAGCAAGCGCGTGACCAGCGTCGATAAGGCCAACGTGCTCGAAACCTTCCAACTCTGGAAGGATGTGATGACCGAAATCGGTCAACAGTACCCCGATGTGGCCCTCGATCACATGTATGTCGATAACGCCGCCATGCAACTGGTGAAAGAGCCGAAAAAGTTTGACGTGTTGGTCACAGGCAATATGTTTGGCGACATCTTGTCGGATGAAGCTTCCATGCTCACCGGCTCCATCGGTATGTTGCCCTCGGCTAGCCTCAACAGCAAGGGCCAAGGCTTGTACGAACCCAGCCACGGCAGTGCCCCCGACATCGCAGGCAAGGGCATTGCCAACCCGCTGGCCACCATCTTGAGCGCCGCCATGATGCTGCGCTTTAGCCTGAAACAGCCCGAAGCGGCTGACCGCATTGAAAACGCCGTGAAAGCCGTGCTGGCCCAAGGGCTGCGCACCGGCGACATCTACAGTGAAGGCACCACCAAGGTCAACACTGTGCAGATGGGCGATGCAGTGGTCAAGGCATTGGGCTGATTTGTAGGCCAGTCATCCGCTACAATGAAAAGCTATGTTTGCCGCCCGCCAGTTCCTGCTGAACAACGCCTCTGCCATCATGGCAGGCGGGGCCGTGCGCGCAACCATCACCAAAACCACGACCATTAAGGGCTGATCCAGCTCCGGTATCGTCGTGCGCCCCTTCCCGGCCAGACGAGCCGGGCAACCGATCAGCCCCTACGGTGTGGTAACGTTTTTTATCATCGAAGGGGCTTGAAATGAGCAAATTGGTAGGTTTGGTCGGCTGGCGCGGTATGGTCGGCTCGGTGTTGATGGATCGTATGCAGGCCGAGGGTGACTTCGACCTGATTGAACCCATCTTCTTTTCTACATCCAACGCAGGCGGCAAGGCCCCAGCGCAAGCCAAGGCACACACTGCGCTGCAAGATGCCAATGACATCGCTGCACTGGCCCAGTGCGACATCGTCATTACCTGCCAAGGTGGCGACTACACCAAAGAAGTGTTCCCTAAGCTGCGCGCTTCAGGCTGGCAAGGCCACTGGATTGACGCGGCCTCTTCGCTGCGCATGGAGCAAGATGCCGTCATCGTGCTCGATCCCGTCAACGACAACGTGATCCAAAAGGCACTGGCCGCAGGCGGCAAGAACTGGATTGGCGGCAATTGCACCAACTCCATCTTGCTGATGGGTTTGGGCGGTCTGTTCAAGGCCGATCTGGTGGAATGGGTTAGCTCCATGACTTACCAAGCCGCTTCGGGCGGTGGTGCCAACCACATGCGCGAGTTGCTCAAAGGCATGGGCGTGGTGCATGCGGCGGTGGCTGATGAGCTGGCTACCCCCGCTTCGGCTATTTTGGACATCGACCGCAAAGTCGCTAAGACCATCCGTGAAGATGTGCCCACCGAGTTCTTCGGCGCACCATTGGCCGGTGGCCTGATCCCTTGGATTGACGTACAACTGCCTAACGGCCAATCCAAAGAAGAGTGGAAGGGCCAAGCCGAAGTCAATAAGATTTTGGGCACTGAAGCCACCATCCCCGTCGATGGCCTGTGCGTGCGTATCGGTGCTATGCGCTGCCACAGCTTGGCCCTGACGCTCAAGCTCAAGAAAGACCTGCCACTGGCTGAGATCGAAGCCATCATCCAAGGCGGCAACCCTTGGGTGAAGTGGGTAGCCAATGACCGTGCTATCACCGTCAAGGAGCTGACCCCCGCTTCCATCACTGGTGGCCTGCAAGTGGGTGTGGGTCGGGTGCGCAAGCTCAACATGGGGCCTGAGTACCTGTCGGCTTTTGTGATTGGCGACCAACTGCTGTGGGGTGCTGCCGAGCCGCTGCGTCGCATGTTGCGTATTTTGCTGGCTGCCTGATCGGCGGACTCAAAACCGGGTGTGTCCATTGGAAACACCCGATTACGCCCCGTTGTCAGGGGACAACACACCGGGTGCCACGGGGCGCGATTGATAGACCCAGACCAGCGTAAAACGCAGCTGTTCTTGTCAGGCCAAGGCATTGCTGCTATGGTGTTTTGATCGTTCTCCAAGTGGCACAAGCGCTAGTTTTTCTTGTCTGCAAGTCCGCTTGATCGGGCCTCTCTTTTCTTATCAGTTGATAGCAACCATGCATCGTTGGAAATACTCTGCGCTGGCAGGAGCGGTCGTGGCGACCCTTGGCCTGTATGCCGCTGACGCTTCGGCTCTGGCCCTAGGACAAATCACAGTGCAGTCCGCCCTGGGCGAGCCTTTGCGCGCTGAGATCGAACTGCCCCAGATCAGTCCCGCCGAAGCCGATACCCTGCGTGCTAGTCCAGCCGCCGCAGAGATTTTTCGCAGTCAGGGCATGGAATACTCCCCCGTCGTCACGCAAATGCGTGTGCGGCTGGAGCGCCGCGCCAACGGGCGCATGGTGTTACAGCTGTCTAGCGACCGGCCTGTGAATGACCCGTTTGTCGATCTGGTGATTGATGCCTCTTGGGGTACTGGGCGCATCACGCGCAGCTACACCATGTTGTTTGATCCGCCAGCGTTGCGCCGTGCGCCGGTTACTTTGGCTGCAGCGCCACAAATTACGCCTGCGCCCGCTCCAGTGCCCACACCTGCACCTGCATCTGCATCTGCACCGACGGCCACGCCAACAGTGCCAGCCCCGGTGGAGATTGAACCAATTAGCCAAGCACAGCCCGCAGCGCAAGCACCAGTAGCTGCCCCTGAGCCAGCACCAGTAACAGCGCCAGCGCCGCGCACCACGCGCACCACATTACCCCCCCGCGAAGCTGTTCTTGCTGCCGGGCCTACTGCCGATCACATGACGGTCAAGGCGCGTCCTGGAGACACCGCCGGGCGCATTGCCGAGGGTCGTCGTGCCGCCGGTGTCTCACTCGATCAGATGTTGGTGGCCCTATTGCGGGCCAACCCAGAGGCGTTTGCGCAAGGCAATATCCATCGCCTCAAGGCAGGGGCTGTGCTAGAAGTGCCCAATGCCGAGCAGGCGCAAACCGTGCCACCAGCCCAAGCGCGCCAGATCATGGCGGCGCAGAGCCGTGATTTCAATGAGTTCCGCCGCCGCTTGGCCGCCACTGCGCCAGTGGCCCAAGTGGCTGCCGCAGACCGCTCGGCCACCGGGGCAGTGCAAACTCGCGTCGAAGACAAGCGCTCCGTCAATGCCGCACCCGACAAGCTCACGCTGTCTAAGGGGGCTATGAGCGCGCAAAAGGCAGCCGCAGAAGAAAAGTTAGCGCAAGCCAAGCAAAAGAGCGAGGCTAGCACCCGTGCCCAAGAGCTTGCCAAGAACATCGAGGATTTGAACAAGCTCAACGCCGATATCACTGCCCCTGCACTGGCACCCAAGCCAGCGCCAGCCCCAGTTCCAGCGGCAGAAAAACCAGCACCCGCTCCTGCGCCAGTGCCAGAAACCCCTGCTCCTGCCCCAACGCCCGAACCAGCACCTACTCCTGCACCAGCGCCGGAGCCAGCACCTACTCCTGCACCAGCAGAAACTCCTGCACCGGCACCAGTTGAGGCTCCTGCACCACCTCCGCCAGCCCCTGCCCCCACACCAGCGCCTACCGCAGAGGAGTCCAGTTTCATCAGTGGCCTGCTAGAAGATCCGCTGGTGCCCTTGGGTGGTATTGGCATACTGGCTTTGCTGGCCAGTTACGGCGCCTATCGCGTCATCCAAAAGCGTAAAGCCAAGGAGTCGGTGGACAGCTCATTCTTTGAAAGCAAGCTCCAGCCCGATTCTTTCTTCAATACCAGCGGCGGCCAACAGGTCGATACCACCGGTGCTGCGCAGTCCAGCACCGGCGCATCTTCGTCCATGTCTTACAGCCCCAGCCAGCTTGACGCTGGTGGTGATGTTGATCCGGTAGCCGAGGCCGATGTCTATCTGGCTTATGGCCGTGATTTGCAGGCTGAAGAAATCCTCAAAGAAGCCTTGCGCCATACCCCTGAGCGCATCGCCATCCACACGAAATTGGGTGAAATTTATGCCAAGCGCCACGATCGTAAGGCTCTGCAAGCCGTGGCTTCTGACGTCTACCAATTGACCAAAGGACAAGGCCCGGACTGGGAGCGGATGGTCGAATTGGGCCGCGAAGTTGATGCGGGCAATCCGATGTATCAACCCGGCGGTCAGCCCGCACTGGCTGGTGCAGCAGCAGGTGTTGTGGGTAGTGTTGCCAGTAGCTTGAGCGATGCAGCACCCGCTGGTGTGGGCGGGCAGTTGCCGCCTGAACTCGATTTCGATCTCGACCTCGAACTGCACGACACCCCCGCCGAAGATGCTGCAGCCGACCCTGGTGGCTTTGCCGCCGCTATCGCGTCGGCCACCGAGATGCCCGAACTGACCATGCCGATGCTAGATACTGGGCCAGTTTCGCCACCGCCACCGGTGTCAGCGCCAGCAGTGTCAACGCCTGCGCCTGCAACGCAAGATATGGGCTTGTCGTGGGATGTGCCCGACTTACCTACGGTGCCAGCGCCTGCGCCAGTACCGCCCGCCGCGCTGGACTTACCCACGGCCCCTGCCACGTCTGCTATGGCCGATCTAGAGTTCTCGCTGGATATGCCTTCTGAGCAGGCCAGCCCTGCTCCAGCCCCCTTGCCAGAGTTTGAAGTCAGCACCGCCCCAGCCACTGATTCGCAAATGATGGACTTTGATTTGGGCAGTATGTCGGCAGAGGCTCCAGCCCCCGCCGCCTCTACTGCTACCAACGAAGCGGTGGCAGCCTTAGAGCAAGACGGTCCCTTTGAAGGCCAATCGGAAGACCCGCTAGAAACCAAACTCGCTTTGGCAGAAGAGTTCAATGCCATTGGCGATAGCGACGGTGCCCGTACCCTGATTGAAGAGGTGATTGCCGAATCGTCTGGGGCGCTCAAGGCCAAGGCGCAAAGTTTGTTGGCTGATCTGTCCTAAAAGTCGTGCCTGGTATGCGAATGGCCCTAGGGGTCAGCTACAACGGTCAGGCCTATCAAGGCTGGCAAAGCCAGTCTTCGGGGCAAACAGTGCAAGATCGGCTGGAGGCCGCGCTCAGTCGCTTGGCGACGCAGCCGGTGCATACTTTGTGCGCTGGGCGCACTGATGCCGGGGTGCATGGGTTGATGCAGGTGGTGCATTTTGATGCGCCCGTGCAGCGCTCTACCGCCTCTTGGGTGCGTGGCAGTAATGCCTTTTTGCCACCAGATATTGCCGTGCAATGGGCGCACGCCGTGCCCGATGCTTTCCATGCCCGCGCCTGTGCCACAGCACGGCGTTACGCCTATGTGCTGTTGCAGTCGCCCGTGCGTCCCAGTGTCGAGGCTGGGCGCGTGGGCTGGGTGTTTGATGCCTTGGATGGCGATGCCATGCGCGCAGCTGCCGCCCAGTTGCTGGGAGAGCATGATTTCAGCTCGTTTCGGGCAGCGGCTTGTCAGGCGCTGTCGCCGGTGAAAACCCTGCGCCGCCTTGACATCAGCCAGCAGCTCATGGGTGCCGGGCGCACTGGCATGGGCATTCCGGTGTGCTACTGGCGTTTTGAGTTCGAGGCCAACGCCTTTTTGCACCACATGATCCGCAACCTCATGGGCTGCTTGGTGGCCGTGGGGCGTGGCACCCAACCCGCCCATTGGGTCAGTGAGGTATTGCAGGCGCGCTCGCGCAAAGTGGCGGCCCCCACCTTTGCCGCCGATGGGCTGTATTTTTTGGGGCCGGTGTACGACCCAGTGTGGGGCCTGCCAGAACGCACCCCCGCCTTTGATTGGCTTCCCTGATCGCGCCACCATGACTTTGTCTGCTTCTCGCGCTGCGCTGCACCGCACCCGTATCAAAATTTGTGGCCTGACGCGCGAGCAGGATGTAGATGCCGCTGTGGCCGCTGGCGTCGATGCCATTGGTTTTGTGCTTTATGCACCCAGCCCGCGAGCCGTGACCGTGCAACGTGCTGCACAACTGGCCCAGCGCCTGCCGCCTTTTGTCACCCCAGTGCTGTTGTTTGTCAATGAGTCTGCGGCGCAGGTGCAGGCTGCTTGTGCCCACATCGCGGGGGCCACGGCCCAATTTCATGGCGATGAATCGTTGGCAGATTGCATGGCCGCCACCGCCAATGGTGCTAGGCCCTTTGTTCGTGCCGCCAGAATACCCTTAGGCGATGACGCGGCACAGTTTGACCTCGTAAAATACGCAGCTTCCTATTCCCCAGCGCAGGCCATTTTGCTCGACGCCCATGTGGACGGCTACGGCGGTGGCGGCAAGGTATTCAATTGGTCACTCCTTCCTCCAAGCGTCAACGCTCACCTCGTCTTGTCTGGTGGACTTACGCCTGCAAACGTGAGCGATGGCATCGTGCAGGTGCGCCCGCGTTGCAAAACGCTGGCCGTTGATGTCAGCTCCGGCGTCGAACAAGACGGCCCCGATGGCAAACCCCTGCGGGGCGTCAAAGACGCCAACAAGATTTATCGCTTCGTCGCTGCCGTGCGTGCAGCCGATGCCCAACTTGCAAATACCTCTCATGGCTTCCTACCAGTACCCTGATGCTTCTGGCCACTTTGGCCGTTACGGTGGCAGCTTTGCCAGCGAAACCCTGACCTTTGCGCTGCAAGAGTTGCGCGAGGCCTATGCCCGCTACCAGCACGACCCGCAGTTTGTGGCTGAATTCAACTACGAATTGGCCCACTTCGTCGGGCGGCCCTCCCCGGTGTACCACGCGGCCCGCACCAGCCAAGAAATGGGCGGAGCGCAAATCTTCCTCAAGCGTGAAGATTTGAACCACACTGGCGCGCACAAAATCAACAACGTGATTGGGCAGGCCATGCTGGCCAAGCGCATGGGCAAGCCGCGCATCATTGCCGAGACCGGTGCCGGTCAGCACGGCGTAGCTACTGCCACCATTTGCGCCCGCTATGGCCTAGAGTGCATCGTCTATATGGGTGCTGAAGACGTCAAACGCCAAAGCCCCAATGTGTTTCGCATGAAGCTGCTAGGCGCTACCGTGGTGCCAGTAGAGTCGGGCAGTAAAACCCTCAAAGATGCCCTGAACGAGGCTATGCGCGACTGGGTAGCCAATGTAGACAACACCTTCTACATCATTGGCACCGTGGCTGGGCCACACCCCTACCCGATGATGGTGCGCGATTTCCAAAGCGTGATCGGCACCGAATGCCTGACACAAATGCCCGCCATGCTCGCCGAGCAAAAGATGGCCGCCGAGCAGCCCGATGTGGTGGTGGCCTGTGTGGGTGGTGGCAGCAATGCGATGGGTATTTTCCACCCCTACATCCCTTATGAAAAGACCCGCCTGATTGGCGTAGAAGCTGCCGGTGAGGGACTGGATACGGCCAAGCACTCGGCCTCGCTGCAAAAAGGCAGCTCTGGCGTGCTGCATGGCAACCGCACCTTCATCTTGCAAGATGACAACGGCCAGATCATGGAAACGCACAGCATCAGCGCTGGGCTGGATTACCCCGGCGTCGGGCCAGAGCATGCTTGGTTGCAAGAACTGGGCCGCGCCGAATATGTGGGCATTACCGACAAAGAAGCGCTGGCCGCTTTCCACTACCTCTGCCGCACCGAAGGCATCATTCCGGCACTAGAGTCTAGCCACGCCTTTGCCTATGCCATGAAGCTGGCTAAAACCATGCGCCCTGACCAATCCATTTTGGTCAATCTGTCGGGCCGGGGCGACAAAGACATTGGCACCGTGGCCGACCTGTCCGGAGAAGATTTTTACGACCGCCCCTCCATGCGCGGCCTGAGCGTCAAGGGCGGAGAAAGCAAGTAATGAGCCGTATCCAAACCACGTTTGAACAATTGAAAGCCAAGGGCCGCAAGGCCCTGATTCCTTACGTTACGGCAGGCTTCCCGTTTGCCGACATCACCCCGGCACTGATGCACGCCATGGTTGAGTCTGGGGCCGATGTGATTGAACTGGGCGTGCCCTTTTCTGACCCGATGGCCGATGGCCCAGTGATCCAAAAAGCCGGAGAAAAAGCGCTGGCTTTGGGCGTGGGTATGGTGCAGGTGCTGGGCCATGTGCGCGAATTTCGCAAACGCAACCGCACTACCCCGGTGGTGTTGATGGGCTACGCTAACCCGGTAGAGCGCTACGACCAACTCCACGGCGAAGGTGCCTTTGTGCGCGATGCGGCTGCTGCGGGGGTGGATGGCGTCCTCATTGTTGACTATCCGCCTGAAGAATGCGAGGCGTTTGCCGCCCAGTTGCGTGCCAACAACATGGATTTGATCTTCCTGTTGGCTCCCACCTCTACCCCTGAGCGCATGGCCCAAGTGGCACGGGTGGCCAGCGGCTATGTCTACTATGTGTCGCTCAAAGGCGTCACGGGGTCAGCAGCGCTGGATACTGCGGCGGTGGAGGCCATGCTGCCACGCATCCGTGAGCATGTGAAAATCCCCGTCGGGGTGGGCTTTGGCATCCGTGATGCTGCCACCGCCCAAGCCATTGGCAGGGTGGCCGATGCCGTGGTGATTGGCACGCGCATCATCCAGTTGCTAGAAAACCAGCCCTACGAAAAAGTCGTACCCATCATCATCGACTTTATGCGTGGTATCCGCAAAGCCCTTGACGCTTAAACCCCAAGGAAGCAACCATGTCTTGGTTAGAAAAACTTCTGCCTTCGCGCATCCAGCCCACCAACCCCACCGAGCGCCGCCAGATGCCCGAAGGGCTGTGGATCAAGTGCCCCAGCTGTGATGCGGTGCTGTACAAAACCGACTTAGAGCACAACCAGTGTGTTTGCCCGCAGTGCAAGCATCACCACCGCATTGGTGCGCGGGCGCGGCTCGATGCCTTTTTAGACCCCGAAGGCCGCTATGAGATCGGCCAAGAAGTCATTCCGGTGGATGCGCTCAAGTTCAAAGACAGCCGCAAATACCCCGAACGCCTCAAAGAAGCCTTAGAAAGCACCGGCGAGACCGATGCCTTGGTGGTGTTTGGCGGTGCCGTGCAAAGCATCAATGTGGTCGTAGCCTGCTTTGAGTTTGAGTTCATGGGCGGCAGCATGGGCAGTGTGGTCGGTGAGCGCTTTGTGCGCGGCGTCGAAACCGCGATTGAGCAAAAAGTGCCGTTTATTTGCTTTACTGCCACCGGGGGGGCCCGGATGCAAGAGGGGCTGCTGTCGCTGATGCAGATGGCCAAGACCAATGCGGCCCTGACCCGGCTGGCTAAAAAGGGCCTGCCCTATATCAGCGTGCTTACTGACCCGACGATGGGCGGTGTCAGTGCTGGCTTTGCCTTTGTCGGGGATTTGGTCATTGCCGAACCCAAAGCCCTGATCGGCTTTGCTGGCCCACGCGTGATTGAATCTACCGTGCGCGTGACTTTGCCCGCAGGTTTCCAGCGCGCCGAGTTTTTGCTAGAAAAGGGCGCTGTCGATCTGATTTGCGACCGTCGTGATTTGCGCGCCACCATTGCCAGCAGCTTGGCCATGTTGCAGCGGCTGCCAGCAGACGCAGTGGCATAAGGCACCACCCCTTACCTGCTTTTAAGGTCAGGCGGTTGGGCCTGTGGCATCCACCCGCCTAGTGCCGGGTGATGCTGTCTTGGTTTACGTTTACGTTGACGTTGACGTTGACGTTGGCGCAAAAGCCAGCAACTCCGGTGGCAACTCCGCCAACAGTTGCAGGCGCTCACTGCTGGCCGGGTGGGTAAACTGCAAGCGCCAAGCGTGCAGAAACATGCGTTTCAAGCCCACTTTTTGCAGGCGCTTGTTTAGGTCAAAATCACCATATTTATCGTCCCCTGCAATCGGGTGGCCTTGCGATGCCAAATGGACGCGAATTTGGTGCGTGCGCCCCGTCTTAATGGTCACTTCTAACAGGCTCATGGCGGGCAAGCCCTGCACAGGCCGGGCCGCCGCCGTAGCCCGCACCTTGACCAGCGTGATCGAGCGCATGCCGTCTGGGTCGTCTGGGGTGGTCACGCGCACGCGGCGCTCGCCATCGGGCAGCAGGTATTTGTGCAGTGGCGTGTCAATCACCTTGAGCTTGGCAGGCCAAGTGCCCTGCACCAATGCCAGATAGGTCTTGCCGGTTTCGCGTTCGCGAAATTGGTCTTGCAGATGCACCAGCGCACTGCGCTTTTTGGCTACCAGCAAGATGCCGGAGGTCTCGCGGTCAAGGCGATGCACCAGCTCCAAAAATTTGGCTTGGGGCCGTGCTTGGCGCAATTGTTCAATCACGCCAAAACTCACACCACTGCCACCATGCACGGCCACACCGGCAGGCTTGTCGATGGCGATGACGTGCTCATCCTCGTGCAGCAGCGGAAACTCGCGCGCTGGCGCTGGATGCGCCGCCTTGTCGGCCATTTTTTCTGACACACGCACCGGCGGCAGACGCACGCTGTCGCCCTCTTGCACACGGGTGTCAGCGCTGGCGCGGCCCTTGTTGATACGCACCTCGCCACTGCGGATGATGCGATACACATGGGTTTTGGGCACCCCCTTGAGGTGGCGCATCAAAAAGTTGTCGAGCCGCTGGCCGCTGGAGTCGGCATCGACCAGCAGCAAGCGCACAGCTTGCGTGCCAGCAGCGCCAGCAGGGCTCTGGGAGGGGGTGGCAATATGCCGGGGTTGCGGGGTTTTGCCGCCTATAATCTGGTTCACCTGCGCAGCGTTTTGTCAGTGGTTGATTCGTCTGGAGTTTAGTCCACACGGCCATTTCCCCGCGCGCAGGCCGGTCGATGCCAGCGGGTGTCATGCACGCAAGAATCGCAGGCCCGTCGCCTGCCTTGGCCCGCATGATGCACGGCAGGCTGACGCAATTGAAATACAGATACGGAATACCCCATCTGGCAGTTCACCCCACGGGGGTGCAACTGCCAGCGGATCAAAGCGAACATGTTGATGCTGGCGATGTTGTTACAGACCTTGGGGCGGTGGCTCGTGCCACCGCTATGGGCACACAACAGCCTGCCAGTACCCATCCTGCCTGCGCCAGCAGCCATTGTTGCAATGGCAAAGCTACAGATTCTCAGGCCCGCTCCCATCCACGCGCCCTTGCCTCCCCCGCTGAGCTAACCTACAGCCCAGCGGCCTTTGGCATACCCGGCAATTCCCTTCGTTTCAAGGCGTCAGTCCAGGCATCGTTGGCCCGTATTGGGCCTGTTGTTTGTTTGGAATCACGGGCTGCAGCAACCCAGCATTGAGGTTGGTGTGCTGCGCTGCCCAGCAGAAAAAAAGGAAACGCATCATGAAGCGGATGCTGATTAACTCCACCCAGCCCGAAGAACGTCGTCTGGCGATTGTTGATGGCCAGAAGTTGCTGGACTACGAGATCGAAATCGAAGGGCGTGAACAGCGCAAGGGCAACATCTACAAAGCGGTCGTTACCCGCGTAGAGCCCAGCCTAGAAGCCTGCTTTGTCGATTACGGCGAAGACCGCCACGGCTTTTTGCCGTTCAAAGAAATCTCTAAGCAATACTTTGCCCCCGGCGTCTCGCCCAGCCAAGCGCGCATCAACGATGTCATCCGCGAAGGCCAAGAGCTGCTGATCCAAGTCGAAAAAGAAGAACGCGGCAACAAGGGCGCAGCCCTGACCACGTTTATCAGTTTGGCCGGTCGCTATGTCGTGCTGATGCCCAACAACCCCCGTGGCGGTGGCGTCTCGCGCCGCATTGAGGGTGAAGACCGCGCCGAACTCAAAGAGGCGATGGATCAGCTCGACTACCCCAATGGTATGAGCATCATTGCCCGCACGGCGGGCATTGGCCGCACAGCCCCAGAACTGCAATGGGACTTGAACTACCTGCTCAAACTCTGGAACGCCATTGACGGCGCGGCCAAGTCGAGCAAGGGTGCCTTCCTGATTTACCAAGAGTCGAGCTTGGTGATTCGCGCTATCCGCGATTACTTCAATGCCGACATCGGTGACATCCTGATCGACACCGACGACATTTACGAGCAGGCACAGCAGTTCATGGCCCACGTCATGCCTGAGCACGCCAGCCGCGTGAAACGCTACCGCGACGATGCCGCACTGTTCTCGCGTTTCCAAATCGAGCACCAGATTGAATCGGCCTATGCGCGCACGGTGCAACTGCCCAGCGGCGGAGCCATCGTCATTGACCACACCGAAGCGCTGGTCAGCGTAGACGTCAACTCGGCCCGCGCCATCAAGGGCGGCGACATCGAAGAAACGGCGCTGCGCACCAATTTGGAAGCCGCCGACGAAGTGGCTCGCCAGATGCGTCTGCGCGACTTGGGCGGCCTGATCGTCATCGACTTCATCGACATGGAGGAGAGCAAAAACCGCCGCGAGGTCGAAAACCGCCTGCGCGACGCACTGCGTCAAGACCGCGCCCGTGTGCAGTTTGGCACCATCAGCAAGTTTGGCCTGATGGAAATGAGCCGCCAGCGCCTCAAGCCCGCCTTGTCTGAAGGCTCGTCTATCCCTTGCCCACGTTGCGGTGGCTCCGGCCACATCCGCGACACCGAAAGCTCGGCGCTGCAAATTTTGCGCATCATCCAAGAAGAGTCCATGAAGGACAACACCGCCGCCGTTCACTGCCAAGTGCCGGTTGAGGTGGCGAGCTTCTTGCTCAATGAAAAGCGCACTGAGATTTCTAAAATTGAGCTCAAACAGCGCGTCAATGTGCTGATGGTGCCAAACAAGACGCTAGAAACCCCCAACTACCGTTTGGAGCGCCTCAAGCACGACGATCCGCGCTTGGATGGTATCGAGCCTAGCTACAAGCTGGCCGAAGACTTTGAAGACCCCACCGCCGTCACACGTCGCTCGCAAGAGCCAACCAACAAGCAAACACCGCTGATTCGTGGCGTGTTGCCCGATGCGCCCGCACCGCAAGCGGCTCCCCGCGCCGAAGGCGAAAGCCGCCCTCCCCGTGGTGGTCGTCCGGCGGCTGCTCCGGCCCCTGAGCCAGCACCAGCACCCACTCCCCCAGAGCGCGGCTTCTTTGCTTGGCTCAAGCGCTTGTTTGGCTTTGGCCGTGTGGCCCGCCGCCCCGTAGCGGCACCCGCGCCCACCCCGGCCAGCACCCGCGAGGCCCGCCGCAACGAGCGCAGCGAACGCAACCACACCGGCGAGGCCCGCCCACGCCGTGGCGCAGAGCGCGGCGAGCGCAATGACCGCTACGAGCGCACAGACCGTACCGAGCGCAACGGCAACAGCGCCCGCCGCCATGAGCGCCCAGAGCGTAACAATGAGCGCGGTGCCGACCAGCGCAACAGTGAGGCCCGCCCACCACGCGATAGCGAACGCGAACAGCGCTTTGACAGCGAGCGCCGCGAGCCGCGTAATGCCAACCGAGGCCGTGGCCGCGAAGCGGACAACCGCCCGCTCAACGACGAAGCCCTAGACACCGATCTGGCACACAACCTGTCTGTGCAGCCCCACGAGGCCAATGGCAACGAGCCGCGCAACGAACGCCCACCCCGCAATAGCGAACGCAGCGAACGCGCCGACCGTGGTGAACGCAGTGAGCAACCACGCCGCGAACGCAGCGAGCGTCCCCCCCGTGGTGAAGGCCGTGAGCGCAATGCGCGCATCACTGAAACCGCTGATGCCAACTTGAGCCAGCCTTTGACTCCAGCAGCCGCTGGGGCGGAGGTGGCACTCAATGAGCGCGCTGAACCTACCGCCGCACCTGCTGTGGCTAGCGAAGAGCGCCGCGAGCGCCGCTCCCGCGACCGCTATGGTCGTGACCGCCAGCGTGGTGAGCGCCCAGAGCGTGGCGAGCGTGCTGAACGCGATGAGCGCCAAGAGCGCCAAGAGCAGCCCACTGCACCTGCTGCTAGCGCTAGCGAAGACCTGCCCGTCCAAGCTCCTAGCGCTGAAGGCACCGAGCCGCCCGTGCGCCGCAGCTACTTTGCTCCAGCCCCTGCTGTGGCCGTAGCGGTGCCGCCTGTGGCCGAGCCAGCCCCAGCTACGCCAGAGGTGGCAGCAGCCGAGGCTACGCCCGCAGTGGTCACGTTGGTAGCACCAGCCAACCATGTTGAAGCGGCCCCCGTGGCAGCACCTGCACCAGTAGCGCCTGTGCCAGTAGCGCTTGTGTCAGTAGTTGCCGAGCCTGCCGCCGCTACCCCAGTGGCTGCGGCAGCCATCTCGGTGCCAGCCCAGAGCAGCGCCCCAGCGCCAGTGCAGCCTTTTGTGCTGCCAGTGGGTGAAATGCAGGCCTTGGCTGAGAGCGTGGGGCTGCAATGGGTGCAGTCTGACCCTGCCAAAGTAGCTGCCGTGCAGGCCGCTATTGCCGCCGAGCCTTGTCCTGTGCATGTGCCGCGCCAACGCCCGGCGCTGGTGCTGCTAGACGAAGGCCCGCTGGTGCTGGTAGAAACCCGCCGCGACTTGCGCGAGTTGGTGCTGCCCTTTGAGCGTGAGCAGCCACAACAGCCAGAACAGCCCACCCAACCCTAAAACGGCCCCACAAGTGGCAAGGCGCACAGTGCGTTCACCCGCACTGTTTGTTGCTTTGCCGACTTGAACCGTCCTTCCCAGCGCCGGTCTGTGCCCTACAGACCGGCGCTTTTCTGTTGCGGCCCATTTCTTCTTTCTTTAGCCATGCTCATCTTGCTGTCTCCTGCCAAATCTCTGGACTACGACACCCCGGTGCCCGCCGGGCTGGGGCACAGCTTGCCCGCCTTTTTGCCAGAGACCACCGAACTCATTGCGCTGCTGCGTACCAAGGCCCCGCAAGACCTCGCTGCCCTGATGAAAATCAGCGACGCCTTGGCCGCACTCAACGTCGCCCGCTATGCCGCTTGGTCGCCACAGTTCAGCGCCAGCAATGCCCGCCCAGCCATACTTGCCTTTAATGGTGATGTCTATGAGGGGCTGGATGCGCGCAGCCTGCCAGCGGCTGATCTGCAATGGGCGCAGCAGCATCTGCGCATTCTCAGTGGCCTGTATGGCGTACTGCGCCCACTAGATTGGATGCAACCCTATCGGCTAGAGATGGGCACGCGCTTGGCTACTGCCAGCGGCCATAGCTTGTATCAGTTTTGGGGTACAAAAATTGCTAAGCACTTGCGCAATGAGCAAGCCAGTGATCCGGCACCCGTGGTACTCAACTTGGCATCACAAGAGTATTTCAAGGCGGTCGATGGCCCTGCTTTGCAAGCCAGAGTGGTCGATTGTGTGTTTGAGGAGTGGAAAGGCAGCACCTACAAAATCGTCAGTATCCATGCCAAACGCGCCCGGGGTCTGATGGCGCGCCATGCCATCGTGCAGCGTGCTACCCAGCCAGAAGACCTGCTAGGCTTTGGTGCTGAAGGCTATGCCTTCGATCCACATGCCTCGGAACCAAACCGGCTAGTGTTCCGGCGGCGCAAAATGTAAGAATGTAAGAGAATGTTACATGGGCGAAACTATCATGGCACAAGAAACCTTTGCTACTACTTCCGCGTCCACCTCGGCCACCCGTGTGGTTGCTGCACCGGCCATTACGCCTGAGCTGCGCGCTTGGATCATCAGCCAAGCACAAACTAACATTGGTGCTCCGGCACTGATACAAGCCATGACGGCGGCCGGTTGGAGCGAAGCCGTAGCCATGCAAGCCCTAGAAGACACCTTGCGTGGGCACTTGAGCGACATCGGTAGCACTGGCGACACAACCGCCCTCGCCAGCCCGGCTGTGCCAGAACCCGCTCTGCAAGGCGAACCGGCACGCTTGGATGCAGGCGACCGCCACGTCGATGTGTTGCTGTCCATCACTTTGCCCCGTGTGGTGGTGTTGGGCAATGTGCTCTCGCCTGAAGAATGCGATGCCCTGATCGAGGCAGCGCGCCCACGCATGGCCCGTTCCCTGACGGTAGCCACCCAAACCGGCGGCGAAGAAATCAATGCCGACCGCACCAGCAATGGCATGTTCTTCCAGCGTGGTGAGAGCGAACTGATCGCGCGCATTGAAGCGCGGCTAGCCAAAATTGCCCATTGGCCGGTAGAAAACGGCGAGGGCGTGCAGGTGCTGCACTACGGCCCCGGTGCAGAGTACAAACCGCATTACGATTATTTTGATCCCAGCCAGCCCGGCACACCGCGCATTTTGGCCCGTGGCGGCCAGCGGGTGGGCACATTTGTGCTGTACCTCAACACCCCAGAGCAAGGCGGGGGTACGACCTTCCCAGAGATCGGCCTGAACGTGGCGGCGCAAAAGGGTAACGCAGTATTTTTTAGTTACCCCCAACCCGTTCCTTCCACGCGAACCCTCCACGGCGGTGCCCCTGTGCTGGCGGGTGAAAAATGGATAGCCACCAAATGGATGCGTGAGCGCGAGTTCACCTGATTGATTGTTGATTTACCGGAGTTGATAAAGATGCCCACATCCCACAAGAGTAGCCTGCGCGTCCGGCTGTTGCTGCTGGTAGCGCTGATTGTGTTTTTGGGCTACGCCCTCACACTCACTGTGCTAGCACACCAAGCTGGCAAGCTCCAACACGAAGGCGTATTGCGCTATACCGAAGAGCTGGCTACCAGCCAAGGTCACAAAGCGACGACAGACCTAGAACGTGGCATGGACGCAGCGCGTACCTTGGCCCATGGTTTGGGGCAACTCAAAACTGCCGGACTGGCCAACCGTGCCAGTGCTGATGCGCTGCTCAAGGGGGTGTTGGCAGGTAACTCTTCTCTGCTCGCGGTGTGGTCTGGCTGGGAGCCCAATGCTTTTGATGGCAAAGACAGCGAATATGTTAACCAGCCGGGGCACGATGCCACAGGCCGTTACATCCCTTACTGGAACCGGGGCAGCGGTCAGTTGATTGTGGAGCCGCTGACGGATTATGAAAAGCCCGTTGCTGGTGACTATTACCTACTGCCCAAAAAGACCGGCGAAGAAACGCTGATCGAGCCCTACAAATACGTGGTGAGTGGCAAAGAAATGCTCATTACCAGTTTGGTGGTTCCAATTGTGGTAGATGGCCGCTTTGTCGGGGTGGCTGGGGTCGATTTGACGCTAGAGAGCCTGCAAAAAATCACCTCGCAAGTGCGTATTTTTGAAAGCGGCTACGCCAGCCTGCTGTCGCACACAGGTATCTTTTTGGCCGACCAAGACCCAGCCAACGTAGGTAAAGAAATGGCTAAGGGTGCCGACACCGACCAAGCACGAGCAGCTATTGCCGCAGGGCAGATGTTGCGCACTGAAGTACACAGCGAGCGCCTGAACCAGAGCCTAACCCGTATTTATATGCCTTTGCATATTGGGGCCAGCAAAACGCCTTGGTCTTTTGCTGTTAGCGTGCCTAACAGTGAAATCATGGACAAAATCCACCAGCAGCGCTGGCTGGCTGCTGGGCTGGGCCTGTTGGGCATTCTGTTGGTGGCAGTGGGCTTGGCCGTAGCGTTGGATCGCATGGTGTTGCGTCCGTTGGGTGGCGAGCCAGAGCACGCCACAGCCATTGCTGCGCGTGTAGCTGACGGCGATTTGAGCCAGCCGATTACCGTGCACCCGCATGACCACGACAGCTTAATGGCACAACTGCAAAAAATGCAAAACGGCTTGGCCGGTGTGGTGGCCAAAGTGCGCCAAGGGGCTGAAGGCGTGGCTACTGCCAGTACCGAAATTGCCCAAGGCAACCACGATCTGTCTGGGCGCACCGAAAGCCAAGCCAGTGCGCTGGAAGAAACGGCGGCCTCCATGTCGCAGCTAGGCTCGGCAGTGACACAAAATGCCGACCACGCCCGCCAAGCCAACGAGCTAGCCCGCCATGCCTCAAGTGTCGCGGTGCAGGGCGGTGAAGCCGTGAACCGGGTGATTGAGACCATGCGCGAGATCAATGACAGCTCGCGCAAAATTGCCGACATCATCAGCGTGATTGACGGTATTGCCTTCCAAACCAATATTCTGGCGCTCAATGCGGCGGTAGAAGCAGCCCGCGCTGGTGAGCAAGGCCGAGGGTTTGCGGTGGTGGCCTCTGAGGTGCGCAACCTTGCCGGACGCTCGGCCAATGCCGCTAAAGAAATCAAGGAGCTGATTAACGCCAGCGTGAACCGTGTCGAGGTGGGTGCCAGCCAAGTCGATCAGGCAGGGCGCACCATGACCGAGATGGTCAGTGCCATCCAGCGCGTTACCGACATCATGGGTGAGATCAGTAGCGCCAGCGGGCAGCAAAGTACTGGGGTGGGCCAAGTGAGTGATGCCGTGATGCAGATGGACCAAGTAACGCAGCAAAATGCGGCCTTGGTTGAAGAGATGGCCGCCGCTGCCACCAGCCTGAAGGGCCAAGCACAGGAGTTGGTGCAGGCCGTGGGCGTTTTCAAGCTCAACACCCATCACACTGGCCCCCAGACTGGAGCAAATGCACGCGCCCCAGCTTACGCCAGTTCGGTACGCAAACCAGCCACCCCAGTGACACCTCCAAAACTGCGGTCTGCTGCATCCAAACCAATAGCGCCTCTGGCCCTATCAGCTAAAGCCACATCCGACGATGATGGCTGGGAGAAATTCTGACGTTGCCATATAGACGCAATCAGGGTATCGTTGATGCAACTATAGCTTACAATAGCTTACAATAGTTGCATTAAGTTACCATCAATCAGGCAATCCTCCACCCATGATATATCAAAATAAATGGGTTTATTTCAACTAATAGAAGAAAGGTAGAGACCATGGGAAATTGGAAGATAAGCACCCGCCTATCAGGTGCCTTTGGCTTGATTGTTGTATTGCTTTTGATTTTGGCAGGTGCATCCTTGCTCAAGATGAAAGACATGAGCGATGCTTCAGATGATTTAGCAACCAACTGGTTGCCATCTATATCCTCTGTCAAAACAATGAATCTGCTGCATAGCGATTTGCGTTTGTTGATGATGGAGCACATGATTAACTCCGATAAAAACAGCATTTCTAAAATAGAGTCGGCTATTCAAGAGCAAATTAAAGAAATCGAAAAAACTCAGAAAGTTTATGAAGCGCTCATAACTGAGCCAGAAGAAAAAATAGCTTTTAAATCTTATCTTGAAAAATGGCAGAAACTTCAGGCAATTGAAAAAAGAGCACTGCAATTAAGTAGTCAAGGCTTGGATGATGATACCAAGATAGCTTTGGAGCGAGAATCTAAACCCATGTTTGATAGCATGGGCAATGATCTGGATAAGCTGGTTAAAGTTAATGAAAAAGGCAGTGAAGATTCAGCAAAAAAATCTAATGCTGCCTACAAAACAGCACACCTGCAAATCATTGTGCTCGTAATTGTTGCTCTTGGTGCCACTGTGGCATTGAGCCTTTTTATTATCCGCTCTATCACCACCCCTCTGAACTATGCCGTAGAGGCTGTTCGCCATATAGCCCAAGGCGATCTGAGCCGCCCCATTGAAGTGCGCAACCACGATGAATTGGGCACTTTACTGTCTACGATGAGCGAAATGCAAACCTCCCTGATTGGCGTGGTAAGCAGCGTTCGTACAGGTTCTGAATCAGTGGCTACCGCCAGTGCTGAAATTGCCCAAGGCAACCAAGACCTGTCTTCACGCACCGAAAACCAAGCCAGTGCGCTGGAGCAAACAGCCTCTAGCATGGAGCACCTAGGCTCGACCGTACGCCAAAATGCCGACAACGCCCGCCAAGCCAACCAACTGGCCCAGCAAGCGAGCAGTGTGGCTGCCGAAGGTGGCGATGTGGTGGGCCAAGTGGTTGAAACCATGAAAGAAATCAACACCAGCTCGCAAAAAATTGCCGACATCATTAGCGTGATTGATGGTATTGCGTTCCAAACCAATATCTTGGCCCTGAATGCTGCGGTAGAGGCAGCCCGTGCCGGTGAGCAAGGCCGTGGCTTTGCCGTCGTGGCCTCTGAAGTGCGTGCTTTGGCCGGACGCAGCGCTGCCGCCGCCAAGGAGATCAAAACCCTGATTGATGCCAGCGTGGATCGCGTAGGGCAAGGAACGCTCTTGGTGGACAAGGCAGGCCAAACCATGAGCAAGGTGGTCAGCAGTATCCAGCAAGTGACTGACATCATGGGCGAGATCAGTGCCGCCAGCACAGAACAAAGCGCTGGTGTGATTGAGATTGGTCAGGCGGTAACGCAAATGGATCAGGCTACGCAGCAAAATGCCGCGCTGGTTGAAGAAATGGCCGCTGCTGCCAGCAGCTTGAAAGTGCAAGCACAAGAACTGGTGCAAACTGTGTCGGTATTCCAGTTGGGCGGCAACGGCCAGCGCAGCAAGGTGCAGCAACGCCCACCAGCAGCGGCCAGCCCAGCAACTCGCCCCACTGTGCGCCACGCTTCGGCCTTACCAGCGGCCACGGCTGCACGGCCTAGCGTGTCCACCACCCCGCCCCCGCGTAAAACTGCTGCTGCACTGCCCCCGCCCGCTGCACCACGCACCACCACGGCACAAAACGATGGCGACTGGGAAAGCTTTTAACCTTTTTGCTTCATGTCTTTGAACATCCCTGAACACTCCCAGTTGGGCAAGGCTTCTGCCTATACCGACCAATACGATCCCAGCTTGCTGTTTCCACTACCACGGGCCAGCAAACGCAGTGAGATCGGTATCACGGCAGCGCCGCCCTTTTTTGGGGCTGATCTGTGGACGGCCTTTGAGCTGTCTTGGCTCAATTTGCGTGGCAAGCCGCAGGTGGCGCTGGCCCACATCACGGTGCCCTGCGAAACGCCCAACCTGATCGAAAGCAAATCGTTCAAGCTCTACTTAAACAGTTTGAACAACACCCGCTTTGCCGATGCCGACGAGGTGCAGGCGCGCATCCGCGCCGATGTCAGTGAGGCTGCGTGGCGCGGTGCCGACCGCACCGCCACGGTGGGCGTCAAACTGCTCTTGCCGGAGGTGTTTGACCGCGAGCCAGTCCACGAACTCGATGGTTTGCTGCTCGATAGGCTAGATGTGGAGTGCACGCGCTACCAACCCGCTCCTGATCTACTGACGGCACAGTTTGACCAAGCCCCAGTGAGTGAAGTGCTGGTGAGCCATCTGCTCAAAAGCAACTGCTTGGTTACAGGGCAGCCCGATTGGGGCAGCGTGCAAATTGCCTACAGTGGCCCGCAAATTGACCAAGAGGGGTTGCTGCAATATTTGGTGAGTTTTCGCAACCACCATGAGTTTCATGAGCAGTGCGTCGAGCGCATTTTTATGGATATCCGCGAGCGTTGCAAACCGATCAAACTGACGGTGTATGCCCGTTACACGCGCCGGGGTGGGTTAGACATCAACCCACTGCGCACCAGCCACCCGCAGGCGCTGCCGCGCAACGTTCGTACAGCGCGGCAATAAATGCACCCCGCTTAGGGCAACTGAAACACCGCCAGCGTGCGCCCCAACACCCCGGCGTTGGTGCTCATCGCTGCGGCGGTAGAAGCCGACTCCTGCACTTGGGCGGCGTTCTCTTGGGTCACGCGGTCTAGCTCGGTCACGGCTTGATTGACTTGCGCAATGCCTTGTGATTGCTCTTGGGTGGCTGCGCCCATGTGCTCCATCAGCTGATTGACGTGGGCCACTGATTCGACCACCTCTTGGATGGTTTGGCGTGCCGATTGCATCTGGCTGGCTCCGCGCTCAATATGGGCACTGGACTCACCGATCAAACTTTTGATTTCGCGCGCTGCGGTCGCGCTGCGCTGGGCCAGCGCCCGCACCTCACCGGCCACCACGGCAAAGCCTCGGCCCTGCTCACCAGCACGGGCTGCTTCTACCGCCGCATTGAGCGCCAACAAATTGGTCTGAAAAGCAATGCCCTCAATGGTGCCAATAATCTGCCCCATCTTGTGTGAAGACTGCTCGATGGACTGTACGGCCTCTCCCACCTCTGTGACTACCTGACCGCCCCGGCGCGCCAAATCGGCGCTGTGCTCACTCTCGCGCAGCACTTGCTGGGCTGTGTCTGCGGCTTGGCGCACGGTGCTGGAGAGCTGCTCCATAGAGGCGGCGGTTTGCTCCAAATTGCTGGCTTGCGCGTCGGTGCGCTCGGCCAGTGTTTGGGCACTGTAGGCGATGGTGTCGGCAATTTCACCAAAGCCGTTGATCTCAGCGCGGGCATCACCCACAATGGCGCGCATATTGACTTGTATTTGTTGCAAACGCTCCATCAACAGCGCCACTGGATGGCGCTCTTGGATTCGCCGTTCATCGCCAGAGATACTGCAACCCGCAATGCCAATAGCCAACTGATTGGCATCGGCCAGCGCCAATGTAATGCGCTGATGAAAATGCCACAACATGATGCCGGAGACCAAAAACACCAGTGTGACTTGCCCTGCGACCACGGCAGGATTGCTGGCCCAGCCCATCGTTTGCGGCACCAAGGCCACCGCCCACAAGGGCACCATCATGGCCAGCATACGCTCGGTAAACGTAGCGCGCTGCAAGCGCCCTACCCAGTCACGCCAGCCTGTGGGGCGCACCCGGCCCGCGTGCAGATAAAAACTATGATGCCCAGATTGGCGCTCTTGCACTACGCGCACATACAGGGCCTCGGCCTCACGGACTTCTTCACGGGTGGGTTTGACCCGCACCGACATATAGCCCTTGGGTTTGCCGTTTTCCATCAGTGGTGTGACGTGGGCACGTACCCAGTAAAAACTGCCATCTTTGCGCCGGTTTTTGACTGCCCCCACCCAAGTACGGCCATTGCCAATGGTTTGCCACATATCCTTAAAGGCTTCAGGGGGCATGTCGGGGTGGCGTACCATATTGTGTGGCTGGCCCATGAGCTCGCTGATAGTGTAGCCGCTCACCCTAGAAAACGCCGCATTGCAGTGGGTAATCATGCCCCTGGCATCGGTGGTGGACATCAGCAACTCTTGGCCCGAGTAGTCAAACTCGTGTGGCGTTACAGGCAGGTTGTTGCGCATGGAGCAAATCCTCAGTTGAAGTCCTGAATATATGCAAGCTGGCAGCATTTTTGGGCCACCAATGCAACAAAATTCAGCCTTATTTCAACTTATCGCAAACTCGTTAACTGAGGCGAAACACTTCTAGGGAACGTGACAGTGCTGTCGAGCTGCTCTTGAGTGCATCGGCAGCGTCTGCTGTTTGCTCAACCAGCGCCGCGTTTTGCTGGGTTGCGGTTTCTAGCTGCATCATGGCCGTATTGGCTCGGTCAATACCCACCGACTGCTCGGTGGTGGCATTGCTGATTTGGCGCACCAACTCACTGACCCGCGACACTGAGGCCACCACCTCGGCGATGGTACGCCCAGCCTGTGCCATTTCCTCGGTGCCGTCTTTGACTTGGCGCGCCGAGGCCCCAATCAAGGTACGGATTTCTTTGGCTGCTTGGGCACTGCGCTGGGCTAGCGCCCGCACCTCACCTGCCACCACGGCAAAGCCCCGGCCTTGCTCGCCCGCCCGCGCAGCCTCTACCGCCGCATTGAGCGCCAGCAAATTGGTCTGAAAAGCAATGCCTTCAATCACCGCGATGATGTCGCCCACTTGGCGCGAAGACTGCTCAATGGCCTGCATGGCTTGGCCTACCTGCTGCACGGCTTGGCCGCCTTCGCGGGCCACCCCAGCACTTTTCATACTGTCGCCTGAGACCTGCTCGGCGGTCTGCGCCGTTTGGTGTACAGCCGCAGACAAAGTTTCCATCACCGTGGCCGTTTGCTCTAGGCTGCGTGCTTGGGCTTCTGTGTGGCGGTACAGATCGTGGCCGCCTTGGGCAATGTGGTCTGCTGCCTTCATGAAGCCCGAAATCTCGGTGCGCACATCACCGACCACAGCGTGTAAATTGACCTGAATCTGTTGTAGGCTGCGCGCCATCGGTTGCAGCGAGTTGGCAAACTGCGAGGTGTCAAATGGCCCATTGAGGTTGCAGGCAGCAATATCGCGGGCAAAGTCGCTGGCATAGCGTATGCCACCGACAATGCGGCTGTGGAACCAAGCGAGCACGGCGGCACTGCCGCCCAGTACCAAAGCTAACTCTGCGCCCCAAGCCAGTGGCCCTTGCCAGTCCAGCCAACGCGGCAGCGTAGCCACAGCGCTGATGCCCACTAGCATCAGGCCCAGCGTGGGAGTAGCGCCGAGCTGGCGCAGCCGCTGCAAGACACCGCGCAGTCCGGGATATACCACCCCTCCCCGGCGCAAGCGCAAGGACTCACGCTGCGCGGCAAAATCGGCACGCAATTGGGCATACAGGCCGGTGGCTAAGGCGATTTCGGCCCGGCTGGGCTTGGTGCGCACCGACATGTAGCTGGTGGGCTTGCCTTTTTCCATGATGGGCGTGACATTAGCGCGCACCCAGTAAAAATCACCATTTTTGCGCCGGTTTTTTACGATACCCGACCAAGGCAGACCACGGCCCACCGTGGCCCACAGGTCTTTGTAGGCTTGGGGCGGCATATCGGGGTGGCGGATCAGGTTGTGCGGCTGGCCTACCAGCTCTTCGTAAGAGTAGCCGCTGGCGTCCATAAAGGCTTGGTTGCAATGCGTGATGACGCCGGTGGTGTCGGTGGTAGACACCAACATATTTTGTGCAGGAAAATCGTACTCCTGATCTGTCACGGGCAAATTCACACGCATGAATGGGTCTCCTCCTCAAAACCGTCCTACTTTGGTGCGCGAGAGTTTATAACTGGACAGGAGCGAGTGGTTTTGTATTTTTTTCTTCTTGCTGCCTGGCTAGTCGATCAGTGCATGGCCCGCAGTGGGCACAAGCAGATCAAAACCAGCAAATCAGCACCAAACCGGCCACCACCATCAGCATGCCGGTTTTTTCTTGCCAGAGCAGTTGCTCACTCAAGATACGTCGCGAGACAAAATAGCTAAACACTACCTCAATCATGCCCAAAGTGCGCACCTGCCCCACACTTTGCAAAGCATATGCGGTAAACCAAGCAATAGAAGCTGTCGCCCCCATCGCGCCGGTCAGCAACGATACCCGCCAAGCCCGCCACAGTGGTGCCAGCCCCTGCGGGCTGCGCCAAGCAACCCAAGCCCCCAGCCCGACCGATTGCAGGCTCTGGGCCAACAAGACTCCCCAAGCCCCCGACACCCACGGCGAGGCGGCATCCAGCGCCAGCGCGCCACCCCGAAAACATACCGTGGCAATGGCAAAACAGGCACCACCTGCCAGCCCATACAAGGCCGACGGGCTTAACCAAGCTGACAAAGATAGCCACTGCCCGCGCCCCGGTAGAGACAGCGTGACCACACCCAGCGTCGATAGCACCATCGCCACCAAGGCCAAAGGAGTAGGCAGTTCGTGCAAGAACACGGCAGCAAACAAGGCTACTTGCAGCACTTCGGTTTTAGCCAGCGTGACGGCCACGGCAAAATTGCGCTCCTCCATTGCGCGCAACAATGCCGCCGTTGCCAAAATCTGGAACAGTGCCCCCAAGGCAATCCAGCCGACATAGCTGGCGCTGAACTGCGGCAGCACCCGCGCTGCGGGCAACAGCAGGTACAAGGCGGCCAAATAGACCACCGCAAATGGCAGCCCGTACAAAAAGCGCACCAAGGTGGCGGGCAGGGTGCCTAATTCAGAAGTTAACGAGCGCTGCGCTGTGTTGCGCACGGTTTGCGCCAGTGCAGCCACCAGCACCACTGGTACCCATAACCAATCTGGAGACGCAGCCATCAGCAGACCCCCCGTGGCTGTGGGTAGCTACCCGGCCACAGCACCGAAGCATCTACCGTGCGGATATCGGTGTGGCCGCAAAAGGCCATGGTCGTGTCCAACTCTTTGTGGATAAGCTCTAGCGCCCGCGTCACGCCCGCTTGGCCTGCCGCTCCCAAGCCATACAAAAAGCTGCGCCCGATCAAGGTGCCGCGTGCGCCCAAAGCCAGCGCCTTGAGCACATCTTGCCCGCTGCGAATGCCACCATCCATCCACACCTCTGTGTGTTGGCCCACGGCCTGTGCGATGGCGGGCAAGGCTTCAATGGTGGATGGCGCACCGTCTAACTGGCGTCCGCCGTGGTTGCTAACGATGATGGCATCGGCCCCCGTGGCTACGGCAAGGCGGGCATCTTCGGCATCCATGATGCCCTTGAGGACGAGCTTGCCCCCCCAGCGGCGCTTGATCCATTCCACATCGTTCCAGTTGAGCGTTGGGTCAAACTGCGCTGCCGTCCAAGCTCCCAAAGAAGACAGGCTATCAACTCCTTGCACATGGCCGATGATGTTGCCAAAGGTGCGCCGGGGCGTGCCCAGCATAGCGCGGCACCAGCGTGGCTTGCTGGCCAAGTTGAGCAGGTTCGCCAGCGTGGGGCGCACCGGCACTGAGAGGCCGTTTTTGATGTCTTTGTGGCGCTGGCCTTGCAATTGCAAATCCAAAGTCAGTTGCAGCGCTGAGCAGCCTGCCGCCTTAGACCGATCTATCAGGCGGCCCACAAAATCACGGTCGCGCATTACATACAACTGGAACCAAAACGGGTGCCGCCCGGTGTGCGCTGCCACGTCTTCCATCGAGCAGATGCTCATGGTCGAGAGCGTGAACGGCACACCAAAGGCTTGCGCCGCACGGGCGGCCAAAATTTCGCCATCGGCGTGCTGCATACCCGTCAGGCCAGTGGGGGCCAGTGCCACGGGCATTGCCACCGTCTGGCCCACCATCGTGCTGCGGGTGCTGCGCCCGCTCAGGTTGATAGCTACGCGCTGGCGCAGGCGGATGCGTTGCAAATCGGCCTCGTTGGCGCGGTAGGTGCTCTCGGTGTAAGAGCCGGTATCTACATAGTCATAAAACATACGCGGCACACGGCGCTGGGCCAGTTGGCGCAGGTCTTCAATACAGGTGATATGGGCAAGGTCGGTCATGGCGAATGGGTTAGGCTTGGCGCGGTGCAATGGCGGCAGGGGCCAGCCCCTCGCCTTGGTAGAGATAAAAACGGCCCCGCCCGGCGCGCTTGGCTGCATACATGGCCTCATCGGCATGGCGTGCCAGCGTTTCAAATGAGCTGCCATGCTGCGCAAACAATGCCACGCCGCCACTGACGCCCACACAACTGGTTTGGCCAGCGCAGCCCTGTTGTAACTGGAATGGTGCCTCGCAGGTGGCCAAAATTTTGTGTGCCAGCCGCTCAATGTGGGCAGGGTTGTCTAGCCCCGGCAGCAAGAGGACGAACTCATCGCCGCCTTGGCGGCACACGGTATCAGATTCGCGCACTGTGGCCTTCAGGCGCCGGGCAAACTCTACCAGCAGTTGGTCGCCAGCATCGTGGCCTAGGCAGTCATTGACTTGCTTAAAGCCGTCTAAATCTAGATAAACCACTGCCAGCAGCTTGCCGTCGCGTCGCGCTTGGGCCAGTGCATGGCGCGTGCGGTCTTGCAATAGCAGGCGATTGGGCAAATCGGTGAGAGAGTCGTATTGCGCCAGATGGGCCATGCGCGCGGCCATCGCCATGGTTTCGGTCATGTCGTGCAGCACCATGACGGCACCACTGAGCTGGTCGTGGCGGTCAATGATCGGGCTGGCCGATTCTTCTACATCGTAACGCTGCCCCTGCCTGCCATGCAGCACTACGCCACGGGTAGGCCCACAACATAAACGGGTGCTGAGCACATCATGTAGGGGGCTGGGTTGGGGCTGGTTGCCATAGCCCAGATACAGGGGCACCACTACATCAGCATCTTGACCAGCAGCATCGGCCAGAGGCCACCCCGTCATGCGTTCGGCCACTGGGTTGAGGTAAGTGATGTGCCCTTGAGCATCGGTGCAGACCACCGCATCGCCAATAGAGCGCAGAGTCAGGCGGATACGTTCTTTTTCTTCAAACAGCTCATCTTCCATGCGCTTGCGCTCGGTGATGTCGATCAGCTGCGCCAAAATACCACGCACTTGGCCTTTGTCTAAATCGGGGGTGTAGGTGATATAGACATGGCGCTTATCGCCTTGGGCATCGGTCAGACGCCGTTCAAAGGATTGGGCTTGTCCTTGCAAAGCTTTCTCTAGGTAGGGTTGCACGGCAGCGTAGGCTTGGGGGCCAAGCAAGGTGGCAGCGGGCATACCGCGCAGTTGTTCGGGCGAAATGCCAAACCAGCGTTCGGTGGCTCGGTTGGCAAAGCGGTTGTGCAAATCGCTGTCCCAATAGCTGACCATTGAGGGCAGGTTGTCCAAAATGGTGCGCAGGTCGTGTTGTGCTTGTTGCAGCTGGCTACTCACGGCTTGGCGGCGTTCCAGTTCACGGGCAAACAGCACTGCCAAACCAACGCAGGCTACCATGAGCACCACGGCAAAAATACCCAACCACATCGCGCTGCGTCGCCAGTCGGCCAGCACTGAGTCCACCGCTTGGGCTACGTTAATCACCAGCGGATAGCCCTCTACCCATTCAAACGCATACATGCGCCATACGCCATCGAACACCGCTTGGCTAGCGAAAGTGCCTTGGGGGGCCGCTTGCAATTGGCGCATGTTGTCGGTGCCCGCCAGCGATTTGCCGGTGTCCTTCCCTCCGTACGGAAAGCGCACCACCACCGTGCCATTGCGCAAAAATAAGTTAATCCCGCTGTGCGGCCCCAGTTGGACAGAGGAAAACAACCGATTAAAGTGCTCCAATTGAATCAGCCCTAACACCACCCCAGCCACTTGGTCATCGGCACCACGGTAGGTGTGGCTCATCGGCAATACATAGAGACCAGACAAGGGGCTTATCATCGGCTTGCCCACGTGCAGCCCGTGGTGCTGGCCTGAGGGCAACAGCGCTAAAGCCTCAAGGTCTAACTGGGTGTTGGGTGGCAACGCCACAGCCTCTGGGGCCAGCACCACTTGTCCGGCTTGGTTTACCACCAGCACCGCCTCTAGGCCGGGCAAGCTGTTTCCACCCAAGACCGATGCCATAGACGGAGTGGGCGTGGTTTGCATTTCCGTGACGACATGCAGTAGCGGATCTTCAAAGCCATCCAAGCTGTGGCGTACGGCCAGTGCCAGCGTATGGGCCAAGTTCACTTGGGTGCGGCTGGCAAAATTCCACTGGTCTTGCCGCATGGTAGATATGGCATGAACAAACAGAGTGCCAATCCCCAGCGAGAGCAGCAAAGCCAGCAAAATCAATTGACGGGAGCGGGTAAAGCGCACGGTGCAGTCGGGTGGCATAGGGGGGGGACAGCCATTGTAGGGATACCCAGAAATTGCTGCTGGGCGCGCCGTGCCGGGGCTAAAACGTGGCTAGAGTCGTTAGCATAGGCAGCTTTTCTATCCACCAGGAGTTGAAACCGTGCCTGCCTTGCTGCTCTTGATCCCTGTCCTGATCGCCCTTGCTGCCTTGGTCTGGTGGAAGCTGCGCCCTGCCGCCCGCCAGAACCACACCGATACCCCCCAGAAACTGGGCCAAGAGCAGATGCCCCCCCCCGCCCCACAGCCACCCACCATCTTGCCCGCCAAGCGCCCTACAGTGCCGCTGGCAGGAATGGACGGACAGGCGGTTGCACCACTGCCTGCGCCTGTGGCGCACAGCGCCGTGGTCTTGCCACCTGACACTCCCCCAGAGTTGGCCGCATTCCACTGGATGTTAGAGCGCGACCTGTCTTCGGCACGGCATAAAGCACTGATGACGGTGATTGGTGGCATTCCGCGCCCGCCACTGTCGATGCAAAAACTGCTGGAGCCTGATTTTTTTACCCGTGCTGATCCCGCAGAACTAAGCGAGCTGCTGATGGGTGAGCCACTGATTGCAGCGCGGGTGCTGGCCATCGTCAATTCACCGTTGTATGGCCTGTCCCAGCCCGTGACCAGCATTGAGCCAGCTGTGACGCTGCTGGGCATGGACACGGTGCGCAATGTTTGCCTGCAATATATGTTGGCGCAAGCCTTTCGCCCTGAGCTGGCATCAGCGCAGCGCTCGTTTGATGCCATCTGGAAGGCCAGCGCCACTGCCAGCGAGCTGTGCTTGTACTTGGGCAAAGAGCTGGGCTTGCCTGAGCCGGGAGTCTTGGCTACCAAAGTGGTGTTGGCGTTTGTCGGCCATCTGGCAGCAGCCTCGCTGCTGCCCAGCAATGGCGTAGAAGAATGGCTGATGCAAGACCGGCTGCGCCGCGCCAAACTAGAGCAAGAGGTGATTGGCTTGGCCGCTGGTGAGGTTGCCAGCTTGGTACTGCGCTTGTGGGAACTGCCCACCACCTTGGTGGAAGATGTCTCGGTCATCAGCCGGGTGCTGGTGACACCGGCCAGTGCCATCGATGACGCACAAGTGCCGCTGCTGGCGCTGGGTTATCTGTGTATTGGTGTGGGCGAAAAGCTGGCGCTGGGCCAGTTGACTTCTATCAAAGCCTACGACTTGGATGCCGATCTAGGCTCCGACACCTTCCATCTGCGCTCTTATTTGGGCCACCCGGCGCTGGCGCAATTGCGCGCCGTGCTGGCCTCTAGCGAGCTGCACACCGCCCTGCACCAGTTGCAAGTGTCTGGCTCTATGCGCCATTGAACAGCAATTTTTCTTTTCTTGATTTTTGGAGCCATCGCCCATGTTTGCCCCGCGTCGCCATTTTCTGACCCGTATCTTGCGCACTGCCGCTTTGGCCGTAACGTGTACCGCCAGCGCTGCGGCCTTGGCACAGACGGCCAAGCCTGTGCATATTCTGGTTGGTTTTCCGGCAGGGGGCGGCACCGATATGGTTGCCCGGCTCTTGGCTGACAAGCTCAAGGAGCCGCTGGGCACGTCGGTGGTGGTGGATAACCGCCCCGGCGCAGGCGGGCAAATTGCGGCGCAAACGCTCAAAGCTGCCCCCGCCGATGGCACCACGCTGTTTTTGTCGCACGATCACACCATCTCCATCTTGCCACTGGTGGTCAAAAACCCCGGCTACCAACCAGCGCAAGATTTTGTGCCGGTGGCCGGGTTTGCCACCTTCGTCAATGCCTTTGCTGTGTCGGCGGGCACCCCAGCCAAGGGCTTTAAGGACTATGTGGAATGGGTCAAAACCCAAGGCGCAGGCAAAGGGGCCGTGGGCATTCCGGCACCAGCGTCCACCCCTGAATTTTTGGTCAAGCTCATCGGTGACAAATACCACCTCGATTTGATCTCTGCACCCTACCGGGGCAGCGCCCCGATGCTGGCCGATATGCTGGGCAACCAGATTGCCGCTGGCGTAGGTTCGGTGCCAGACTTCATTGAGCACCACAAGGCGGGCAAAGTGCGCGTGGTGGCCGTGTTAGGCACCCAGCGCCAAGCCGCCTTGCCTGATGTGCCCACCTTTGACGAGTTGGGCCTGAAGGGTTTTGCAGAACTGCCCTTTTATGGCATCTACGCCCCCAAGGGCACCCCAGCGGCTGAAGTGCAACGCCTGTCGGCTGCGGTGGCCAAGGTGCTGGTCTTGCCCGATGTCCATAAACAGCTTACCGACATGGGCTTGACGGTGGGCTACATGAGTAGCGAGCAATTGGCTACCCGCGAGCGGGCCTATAGCTTGGCTTGGACGCACATCATTCAGAAAAGTGGGTTTCAGCCCCGCTGAAGCAGAGTTGGGCAAGCGCGTACCTGTGCGCCCAATTGACGGCAAGGAGGGCCGTTCCTTGCCTGACGCCTGACACCATCCTCCAAGGTGCAATTGGTGTGGGAAATTGAATCAACCCCCACTTATTTCGACACCAAAAATTACCACGGATCAGCCACTGCTGATAGAGACCCAGCCCCGCTCTTTGCTGCCGGACGAATTGGTCAAGAAGCAGGCACCATCCACCACCACTGAATCTAAACAACACTGCAGGCAATCAGCAACTGCCACGGTATCTTTTACGCTGCTGTGTCCCACATTAGATGTGAATGTGCTTTACACCTTGAGCGGTGTGCAATTAGGTAATTCTTACTGTTACCACTTTGCGGTCACAAAAAAGGCTAAATCAATGGTTGGTTTGACAGGCCAAAGCGGCGGCACCGATTTTGGTTTGATGCTACTTAAAGACGACGGTGCCAACAACGTCAGTATTGTTGGCACTTCAGATGTGGTTGGCAATGGTGATGAAACCATTGTTGCCCTGACTGAACCGGGAAATTATTATTGGTATATGGTGCCTTACGCTACCGATGGCACACCTATCAACTTTGCCGCAGCAGTCAACAACCAAATTGATGCTTACGAGGTCAATGACACCCCAGCAAAGGCAACGGTTTTGCCGGAAAAATTTAATACTATTGTTGGCAATTCGGATAGTACCATCGATCATGATTACTACCAATTTACCGCTGTACGTGGACAGGATGTAGTTGTCGAACTGAATGGCATAGCCAGCGGCACCAGTAACCGCTGGATAACTAAAATTTCTGGCAATGGTATTAATTGGGATATTTTACAGAATGACATTTATAGTAATATTGGTGGATTGCAACAGAATCAGCTTTTGTATGTGCGGGTACGCCCAAATCCCACAGCCACATGGAGTGCAGCCGCTCAATATCAGTTATATTTTGGCTCTAAGCCGACGACTGGAAGTCACTCAGTATCTGGAGAAAACAACCTGATCAGAATTCCATTTTCTGTATTTTAAACCATTATTTAACAACGCAAATTTATCGAAAAATGAACTGAAGCACAAGTGTTAAAGATTCCAAAGATAGTCCACTGCCAAGATCTATGGCAACTTTAAAAATATGGCCTAATTTAATTGCGGATCCCAATTGCACTATATCCTATGATTTAGAAATGAATAGTGGAGGTTCAGCTTTTAGAGTTGTTGATTTTGAATAATGCGTCGGCGATTATAATGTTATTTTTCCAGACGGCTCTAGTGGAATTGCTCGTAATTGGTAAAATTACTTTAATATAGGAGCTTGGAGAATTTATGTTCGCGGCGCAAATGATGCTGGTGTTGGAGGGTTAAATTACCCAGTAGTCTATCTTGGCCATATCTGTAGCATGTCTATGATTTGAGTAATTTAAAAATTCATGCGATTTGTTTTATGAGTCGCATAAATATAAAACCACTAAAACTAACGAGGATTCCATTCAATTGCATAGGGCTTCATTTTTTCTTTTTTCTCTAAATCAATTTCCCCTTTGCTAGAGAATTGATATACCCATATTCCTTTTTTAATATTCCCATTGCTTGCATCTAATGCTTCGCCAATATTTATGGTATTTTGAAAATTTTCAGCATTGAGCTTGTATTGTCCAAATCCTAGGTATGTGTCTGCTTGTCCCCACTTCATTACCTTATTAGCAAATTCCGATGCTAATTCTTTGAGGCCTTCGGACTGATTTAATAATTTTGTTAGTTCAGTTTTCTGCTGTCCGCTTACGCCTGTTGCAATCAGATCGCCTTGAGGATTAAGGGTGAATCCAAAGTCAAGTTTGGCTAAATTTGGCGCGACTCTTTGCAAAGATGACTTAAATTCTTTGTAAGCCTTATCCATAGAATTAAATGTTGAATTTACGTCAATGGCTTTCTGTTTTTCACGAATATCTTTATCCATCCATGGGGATGGAGATCGCGGGTCTATCGATAATTGTAAATGCACATACGTATTATCTTTTGGCACTTCATTTTGCCGCTGGCGATAAATAACCGATGCACTGGCTGTCAGTTCCTCCATCGACGTAGAACTGCTGCTTACTTCTGGTTTGGCCGCTTGGCTGGTGGCTCCCGCCTGAATCACACGGGCGCGCAAGGCTTCGCTGGTGAGGGAGGTGGTCAATTGGGCTGCTCGTATGATAGTCATAACAACCTTTCTATAAGAATTTGAGGTATATATCGGCTTTATCGTAGGTTTTTTGAGCGTAGAGAGCTGTAACTCTATGTCACTTCTGCAACATTAAAAGCGGTAATAGAACCACAGCACCCATAGGCGCTGAAGAACAGTAGGCTGTTACGATGCTTAAAAAGTGCTATTTCAGACGTGAGGGCGTTGCCTTGATCTCCGCAAAATTCTTGCTGGCCACTGGCCTGCTCCTTACCTCGCTGGGCGCACAGGCGCTCCAGATCACCAGCCTGTCGCCCCAAGGCGAAGTGGCCCGCGTACGCCAGTTGGTAGCCAAGTTTGATGGTGCCGCCGTGCGCTTTGGCGACCCGCAGGCCCCAGCGCCGCTGGAGGTGCGCTGTAGCGATGCCCAAGCCAGCCAAGGCACGGGGCGTTGGACGAGCGAGCGCGAATGGGTGTTTGACTTTGCCCGCGATTTGCCCCCCGGCGTGCGCTGCACCGTGCAAGGCAAGCCGGGGTTTCAATCCCCGAGCAACAGCGCCTTGAGTGGCACCACCCGCTACCAGTTCAACACCGGCGGGCCTTTTGTGCAGCAGGTTTGGCCCTCCAGTTGGCAACCGATTGACGAAGAACAGTTTTTTATCCTGCAACTCAATGGCCCGGCCACGGCAGCTAGTGTGCAAGCCAATGTCTGGTGCGCCACCGAAGGGCTGGGCGAGCGCATACCGGTGCGCTTGATCGATAGCAAGGAGCGTAGCGCCCTGCTAGATGCCCACGGCCTGCGCCAACAGGCCGCCACTGAGGCACTATCGGTGGTCACGCTGGCCTGCAACCGACGCCTGACGCCATCTTCCAAGGTGCAATTGGTGTGGGGGGAAGGCGTAGCTACCCCCAGCGGCATTGCCAACCATGTCGAAAAGCGCTTCGCTTTCACCGTGCGGGCACCGTTTCAAGCCGAATTCCATTGCGAGCGCGAAAACGCCCAAGCCGCTTGCTTGCCGATCCGGCCCATGTCGCTCTCGTTCAATGCCCCGGTGCCCGCCAAGCTAGCTAGCGCTATCCGGCTCAAATCCAAAAACGAAAGCGTGGCCCCCCAGCCACTAGAGGGAGAACTGGTAGAGCAAATCCAGTTTGCCCCGCCACTGGCCGAAGACACCCGCTTTGCCGTCGAACTGCCCAAGCAGTTTGTCGACGCAGCGGGCCGCACCTTGGTCAATGCAGCCAGCTTTCCGCTGCAAGTGGCTACGGCAGGCAGGCCGCCACTGGCCAAGTTTGCGGCTGCGCCGTTTGGCATTGTTGAGCGGTTTGCCGAAGGCCCGAACGGCCCAGCGCTGCTGCCCGTCACGCTGCGCAATGTGGAGGCCAATTTGCGTATCCAAGGCTTGCCCACGGGGGCGGCCCCGCAAGGCAAGGTCAGTACCTTGCAGCCCGGCAGTGATGCCGACATCATTGCTTGGTACCGCAAGGTGCAGCACTACGACAGCTTTATCGTTGACCGTAGCCAAGCCCGCCAAGATGTGAAAGGCCCGCTGCCGCAAGTGATTAACCCCGATGACCAAGCCTATGTGCAGTCGCGGATGCTCTCGCTGTTGGCTGGGCAGCCGGGCGTGAAAACCCTCGACTTGCCCCAGCCTGCCAGTGGCGACCCGCGCCCGTTTGAGGTGGTGGGTATTCCGCTCACACCGGGCTTTCATGTGGTGGAGATTGCCTCATCCCGGCTGGGGGCCTCGCTGCTGGATGAGCGCCACGGCGCGGGCCGCACCATGATTGTGCGCACCTCGGCGCTGGTGACCAACTTGGGCGTGCATTTCAAGTTGGGCCGCGAAAACGCTTTGGCGTGGGTTACTACCTTAGACAAGGGTAAAGCGGTGGCCGATGCCAAGGTGCAAGTGTCTGACTGTCACGGCAAGTTGCTCGCCAGCGGCACCACCGATGCCCAAGGGCGGGCTTTGTTTGACAAGCTTCTCCCAGAGGCTCCCGGTTGTTATAACGAATACGGCGGGGCACATGGCTATTTTGTCAGTGCGCGCAGCCAAGGGGCCGATGGCGTGCAGGATATGGCCTTTACGTGGAGCGAGTGGCAGCGCGGCATTGAGCCTTGGCGCTTTAACCTACCCACCAGTAACAACGTCCAACCGGACGAGCGCGCCCACACCATTTTTGACCGCACCTTGTTGCGTGCCGGTGAAACGGTGTCGATGAAGCACTTGATCCGCACTGAGACCAGCAAGGGCTTTGGTCTTCCGGCGCAATGGCCCGATACCCTCATCATCACCCACAGCGGCAGCGGCCAGCAATTTACCCAGCCACTGGCTTGGCGCAAAACCGCTACCGGCGGGCGTAGTGCGCAAAGCAGCTTTGCTATTCCACCCGCCGCCAAGCTGGGGCTGTATAGCGTGGAGCTGCGCAATAGCCGTGCCGAGGAACAGAGCTTCCATTCGGGCGAGTTTCGGGTGGAAGAATTTCGCCTGCCCGTGTTTGAAGGCCGCATTGGCCCGGCAGAAAAAAAACCACTGGTCAATGTGCGTTCGGTGCCCACCGATGTGCAAATCAACTATGTGGCCGGTGGTGCTGCTGCCAACCTGCCGGTGCGGGTCTCGGCCCAAGTGCGCCGCAAGGGCCTAGACTTTGCCGATTACGAGGGCTTTAGCTTTAGGGCACCCCGCCAGCGCCCACAAGGCCAGAGCAACGGCGAAGAAGAAGCTAGCGCCAGCCAAGACAACCGCGTGGTGGCTGATAAGCTACCCCTGACGCTCAACCGCCAAGGCGCGGGCCAAATCACCTTGGAGAAGCTGCCGCGCTCGGCCCAAGCCCAAGATTTGGTGCTCGAGGCCACCTATGCCGACCCCAATGGCGAGGTGCAAACCCTGCGCAGCACCCACACCCTTTGGCCTGCTGCGGTGGTGGCAGGTATCAAAACCGAGGGCTGGGTTTCGGCCAGCCAGAAGGCACAGTTTCAAGTGTTGGCCCTGACCCCAGAGGGCAAACCAGCCGCCAATGTGCCGCTGCAAGTGCAGGCGATGGCCCGCATCACTACCACCAGCCGTAAGCGCATGGTGGGGGGCTTTTATAGCTACGACAGCCAAACCAGCACCAAGGATTTGGGCACTGTTTGCACTGGCAAGAGCGATGCCCGTGGCCTGCTGCTGTGCCAAACCCAAATGGCCGACCCCGGCGAGATCGAACTGATTGCCACCGCCCGCGATGCCGATGGCAACACCTTTGATGCTGCTGCCTCGGTGTGGGTCACGCGCCAAGGCGAACTCTGGTTTGGCGGTGAAAACCACGACCGCATCGAGCTGCTGCCAGAAAAGAAAAGCTACCAACCCGGCGAGACGGCGCGCTTTCAGGTGCGAATGCCGTTCCGCTTTGCCACTGCGCTGGTCAGCGTGGAGCGCGAAGGCATTTTGGACACCCAAGTGGTAGAACTCAACGGCCAAGACCCGACCGTGAGCCTCAAAATCCAAGAAGGCTGGGGGCCCAACGTGTATGTGAGCGTGCTGGCGCTGCGCGGGCGTTTGCAAGAAGTGCCTTGGTACAGCTTTTTTAGCTGGGGCTACAAGGCCCCGCGCCAGTGGTGGACAGCCTTTTGGTACGAAGGCCGCGAATATGTGGCCCCCAGCGCGCTGGTCGATTTGAGCAAACCTGCCTTCCGCTTGGGCGTGGCAGAAATCAAAGTGGGCACCAAAGGCCACCAACTGGATGTGAAGGTGGCAGCCGACAAAGACAGCTACCCGGTGCGTGGTAAAGCGCAAATCACCATCAGCGCCAAACTGCCCAACGGCCAGCCTGCGGCCCATGCCGAAGTGGCGCTGGCTGCCGTCGATCAGGCCCTGTTAGAGCTGATGCCCAACCACAGTTGGAACTTGCTGGAAGCCATGTTGCAACGGCGTAGTTGGGGGGTAGCCACCTCGACAGCACAAATGGAGCTTATTGGCCGACGCCACTATGGCCGCAAAGCCGTGCCTGCGGGCGGTGGTGGGGGTCGCAACCCGACGCGCGAATTGCTCGATACTTTGCTGTTGTGGAACCCAGCGGTGCAGCTTGATGCCAACGGCCAAGCCAAAGTCACGGTGCCTCTCAACGATGCCCTGACCAGCTTCAAAATTGTGGCTGTGGCTGATGCCGCTACCGGACTGTTTGGCACTGGCGCAACCCATATCCGCACGACACAAGATTTACAGATCATCAGCGGCCTGCCGCCACTGGTGCGCGAGGATGACCTGTTCCGCGCCCAAATCACGCTGCGCAACACCACCAAAGCGGTGATGCAGGTGGAAGTGACGCCTCGCGCCACCCTGATCGACCTCAAACCGCAAACGGTAGAGATTCCTGCCGGAGAAGCCCGCGAAGTGGCTTGGGACGTCAAAGCCCCGGCACCGCTGGGCCAGACGCGCATACAAGCCATTTTGTGGGAGATCGAGGCCAAAGACAGCCGCAGCGGCGCTCGCGATGCCCTGAAGGTGAGCCAGCGCATTGTGCCTGCGGTGCCTTTGTCGGTGCAGCAGGCCACCTTGGTGCAGATTGACGGCAACTACAGCCTGCCCGTCAGCCCGCCAGCCGAGGCTGTGCCCGGACGCGGCGGCCTGAAAATGGCGCTGCAACCCAAGCTGGCCGAGGGCCTGCCCGGTGTGCGCGACTGGTGGGCCAACTACCCCTTTGCCTGCTTGGAGCAAAAAACCAGCAAATCCATTGGCTTGCGCGATGCCAAACTCTGGCAAACCGTGGTGGCCCAACTGCCCACCTACTTGGACAGTGATGGCTTGGCCAACTACTTTCCGCCGCACAGCAGCGAGGCCAACCACGGCAGCGACACCCTGACCGCCTATTTGCTGGCAGCTACCCATGAGGCGGCCCGTATCAACCCGGCTTTTGCCTTGCCCGATGAGGCCCGCGCCCCAATGGAGCGTGGCCTGATTGCCTTTGTGGAGGGGCGCATTGAACGCAGCTTCTGGAGCCCACGCAAAGACTTGGATATGCGCAAGCTGGCCGCCATTGAGGCACTATCGCGCTACGGCAAGGCCACGCCCAAGATGCTGACCAGCATCACCATTGCGCCCAACCAGTGGCCTACGCATGCCGTGATCGACTGGATCAATGTGTTGCAACGCCTGAGCACGATGCCCGAACGCGACAAGCGTCTGGAAGAAGCCATGCAAATTGTGCGTGGCCGCCTGAGCTACCAAGGCACCAAGCTGCTGTTTAGCACCGAGCAAGATGACTACTGGTGGTGGCTGATGCAAAACGGTGATGTCAACACGGCCCGGCTGATGCTGACGGTGATGGACGACCCCGGCTGGAAAGAGGACATGGGCCGCTTGGCCAATGGCTTTATCCAGCGCCAACAAAACGGCGCTTGGCACACCACCACCGCCAACCTGTGGGGCGGCTTGGCGCTGGAGCGCTTCTCACAAAAATTTGAGGCTACTCCAGTGGCAGGCACGACGCGCGCCACGCTGGGCAGCCAGAGCGCACAGGTCGATTGGGCCAAGGTAGAGCGTATCCAGTCCACCGACGCCAGCGGTGCGGCGCACCAAAGTGTTTGGTTTGGTGCCCCGGCAGCCCCCGGCATGTTGCGCGGCAACGGCATGTTCCTGCCTTGGGCCAAGGCTGCTGACAAATCCCCGCTGGCCGTGACGCACCAAGGCAGTGGCAAACCGTGGCTGACCTTGCAATCGGTAGCGGCTCTTCAGCGCAAAGCCCCTTTTGCGGCGGGCTACAGCCTGCAAAAGACCATCACCCCGGTAGAACAGGCCAACAAGCACTTGCCCCCCGGCCAGTACACCCGGGGCGATGTGCTGCGCATCAGTCTAGAGGTGACGGCCAGCGCCGACATGACTTGGGTAGCCATGACCGACCCGATTCCCGGTGGTGCCACCATTTTGGGCAGCGGCTTAGGGCGCGATTCGGAACTGGCCACCCAAGGCGAGAAACGCAGCGGCTCCGGCTGGGCGGCATTTGAAGAGCGCAGCTTTGAGGCCTTCCGCAGCTACTACCAATACCTGCCCAAAGGCACCGTAAAAATGGAATACACCGTGCGCCTGAACAATGCTGGTGACTTTGCCTTGCCCCCCAGCCGGGTAGAAGCCATGTATGCCCCAGAGATGTTTGGCGAGTACCCCAATGCACGGGTGCAGGTGAATCTCTCCAACCCGTCTGGAAAGTAAAGTGCCATGCCCAGCAGCCGTGGGTACCGATGGCTTTGGCGGCTAGGTAAAACTGCGCTGGGGCTGGTGGCGGCGCTGGTGTTATTGCTGGCTTACGCCACTTATGCCGAACGCCAAGCAGAGCAGCGGGCGCAGGCGTTTTGCCGCCCGCTGGCCCTAGGGATGGACAGTACCCACTTGGCAGAAGAGGCTATCGGGCAAGGGGCCGATCAGCGCCAGACACGCTGGTTTCGGCAAGAGCAGGGCGATGACCAGCTCTATGCCACCTTTACTGGGATGTCGCCGTTTTCGCGGTACATCTGCCGCATCACGGCACGACAAGGGCGGTTGGTTTCAGCGGAGCTGACTTACCTTGACTGAGCCTATCCAGCACGCCTTCTTTCTGCCCCGGCAAACTGCTGCTACAATTTACGCTTCGGCACACAGGAGAGGTGGCAGAGTGGTCGAATGTACCTGACTCGAAATCAGGCGTAGGGGCGACCCTACCGAGGGTTCGAATCCCTCCCTCTCCGCCAATAGATACAAAGGCTTGCTACTATGAATTTAGTAGCAAGCCTTTTTTGGTTTTTGGGTTCATGTAGCCACCATGTAGCCAGCGGTACATGGTTTTTGTACCCCAATCGACTGGGCAGCACGACCAACATGGTCAACCTATCGGCCCGAACTTCACCCAAACCGAAGGAATGAAGTCACCGGCTTGGAGATAGATAACATGGCCCTCAAGCTCAAAAAATGCCTGTAAGAGCCGCCGCACATCACTGGGGTTGTGCCTACAAATTGAAATCTGGCCAAATCAAACTCAACGACGACACCAGAAGCTCCAAGTAAGAACAGTCCACCGTATTCAGGAATCGCCTATGCAGAACACACAACACCAAAACCTAGTCGGTTTCATCTGGAACATCGCTAACAAGCTGCGCGGCCCCTATCGTCCGCCGCAGTACCGTCGTGTGATGCTGCCGCTGATTGTTTTACGCCGCTTTGATCTGGTGCTCGCTGAGAACAAGCAAAAAGTGTTGGACGAAAAGAAGCGTTTGGAAGACAAAGGCATCACCGGCCCTGCGCTGGAAAAGGCGTTGTCCCGCATCGCTGCCACCGACCGCAAGCAAGAGCTGTTCAATACCAGTGGCTTCACGTTTGAAAAATTGCTGGGCGACGCGCCCAACATCGCGGGCAACTTGATTGCCTACATTCAGGGCTTCTCGCCGCGTGCCCGTGACATCTTCGACAAGTTCGAATTTGAAACTGAGATTGCCAAGCTGGACGAAGCGAACCGGCTGTACCTGATCATCAAAGAGTTCTGTTCTGGAGACATCAATCTTTCTCCCAATGCCATCAGCAATTTGCAGATGGGCTACCTGTTCGAAGAGCTCGTGCGCAAGTTTAACGAGCAAGCCAACGAAGAGGCCGGGGATCACTTCACCCCGCGAGAAGTCATTCGCCTGATGGTGCAGTTGCTGTTTACCGGCGAAGATGGCATCTACGAAAAAGGCATTTACCGCAGCGTGTATGACCCCACAGCAGGCACTGGTGGGATGTTGTCTGAATCGGAAAAGTTCATCTGCGGTGATGGATTCACCACCGGGTTGAACCCGGATGCGAACATCGAGCTGTTCGGTCAGGAATACAACCCTGAGTCCTACGCCATTTGCTGTTCTGATCTGTTGATCAAGGATGAGCCGATCAACAACCTGATCTATGGCGATACCTTGGGCATCAAAGACGCGAAGAACAAGACCAACGGCTTTGTGCCGTACGATGGTCACCTAGGCAAAAAATTTCATTACATGCTGGCCAACCCACCCTTTGGCGTGGAGTGGAAGCCGGAAGAAGACTTTGTTCGTGAAGAGTACGAAGACCAAGGCTTCTATGGCCGTTTTGGTGCAGGCTTGCCACGCATCAACGATGGCTCGCTGCTCTTTTTGCAGCACATGATCTCCAAGATGCACCAGCCGCCCAAGCTGGTCGATGGCAAGAACCTTGGTGGCGATGGCTCCAAAATTGCCGTTGTGTTCAATGGCTCGCCGCTGTTCACGGGTGATGCAGGATCGGGGGAGTCCAATATCCGCCGCTGGATTATTGAACGTGACATGCTGGATGCAGTTGTCGCTTTGCCAGACCAGATGTTTTACAACACGGGCATTTATACCTACGTCTGGATTGTTACGAACAAGAAGCCCGAGCATCGCCAAGGCCAAGTGCTGCTGATTGACGGCACGCGCCATTTCAAGAAAATGGACAAAAGCTTGGGCAACAAGCGTAACGAACTCTCGGATGAGCACATCAAAGAACTGGTGCGCCTGTATGCCGAGCATGAACACGATGCAACCAGCGAAGTATTGGTGGATGGAAAGCCTGAACGCCGGGTGTGCAGCAAGATTTTTCAGAACCGCGAGTTTGGCTTCCTCAAGCTCACGGTGGAACGTCCGATGCGCTTGAACTTTCAAGCCAGTGCCGAACGCATTGCCAAGCTGGGCCAACAAAGCGCGTTTGTGAATTTGGCTACCAGCAAAAAGCGCAGGGACGATACCGCCTACCAAGCGGAAATCGCAGCGGGCAAAGCAACACAGGCGGCAATCAAGGCCGCCTTGCAAGGTATGGACAGTGAAACGCTGTACCGCAATCGTCCTGCTTTTGAGGCCGTGCTGGAAGCGGCCCTGAAAAAGGTACCCAGCAAGGTTCCTGCACCCGTGAAGAAGGCCATCTTAGCGGCACTGTCTGAACGCGACCCCAAGGCCGACATTTGTCGGGATGCCAAAGGCAATCCGGAACCTGATCCTGATCTGCGTGATACCGAAATAGTGGCCCTGCCCAAAGACATTACCCTACCGCTACCGCTGGGCTATGACAACGAAACCGGCCACGATAAGTTGTTGGCGTTGGTGAAAGACTATTGCGAAGCCTACCTCAAAGCTGAAGTCCTGCCGCATGTGTCGGATGCTTGGATAGACCATAGCAAAACCAAGGTGGGTTACGAAATTCCGCTGACCCGGCATTTTTATGTGTACCAACCGCCGCGCCCGCTGGAAGAGATTGCAAGCGAGATCAGTCAGCTAGAAAAAGACATCATAGCGATGTTGAGTGAGGTGGTGTGATGGAAAACTATCCGGCCTACAGAAAATACAAGCAGACTCGTTGCGCTTGGCTAAAGGAAATTCCAGAACACTGGGACTTCAAACGCCTGAAAAATGTGGCCACCCATAATGATGAGACTCTTGATGAAAGAGCCGATCCCGACTTGGAAATCAAGTACGTCGATATTTCAAGTGTGTCATTGGTAAATGGGATCGAAAAAATAGAAGCGATGCCTTTCGAGAAGTCTCCATCCCGTGCTAGACGCAAGGTAAAAGATGGAGATATTATTGTTTCGACTGTTCGTACTTATCTCAAGGCAATTGCCCCTGTTTGCGAACCTCCGGAAAATATGGTCGTTTCAACCGGCTTTGCGGTTGTTCGACCAAAAGAAAACTTGTTCTCTGGATTTGCTGGATACCTACTTCAGTCCAATGGATTTGTTGGCGATGTGGTGGCTAATTCGGTAGGGGTCAGTTACCCGGCCATCAATGCAAGTGACCTTGCTCGAATTCCGGTCATAGAGCCACCACTGGAAGAACAAAAAGCCATCGCCCGTTTCCTCGATTTCAAAACTGCACAAATCGATGCCCTGATCGCCAAGAAAAAAGCACTGCTCGACAAGCTGGCCGAAAAGCGCACGGCGCTTATCAGCCATGCCGTCACCAAGGGGCTTGATTCATCGGTGCCGATGAAGGATTCGAAGGCAGCTTGGCTCGGCCATATTCCAAGGCACTGGGAAGCAAAGCGCCTGAAATTTGTCATCAGTGAACCACTTAAATATGGCGCGAATGAGGCCGCAGAGTTAACTGACCCTGAATTACCAAGATACATTCGAATTACTGACGTCAATGATGACGGCTCGCTTCGAGAGGACACGTTTCGTTCTTTACCTCAAGAGATCGCGGATGATTACTTACTTTCCGATGGGGATATTCTTCTAGCCCGTAGTGGTGCGACGGTGGGCAAGTCATTTATTTACAAGCCATCTTGGGGGATGGCAGCTTATGCAGGTTATCTCATCCGCGCAAGGATGTCAGATGCAATGAATCCAGATTTTGCATATCTTTTTCTCCAGTCAAGTTGTTACTGGCAATGGCTTAGTAGTGTATTCATCCAAGCCACAATTCAAAATGTGAGTGCTGAAAAATACGCAAATCTCGTCATCCCAGTTCCACCAATTAACGAGCAATTGTCAATTGTTTCCCGCTTGCTTGTTCAGCTAAAGAGCATTGATGTGCAGCGGGAGCGAGTTGGTCTAGTGATTGATCGCCTTATTGAGTACCGATCAGCTTTGATTACTAATGCCGTCACCGGAAAAATCGACGTGCGTGGCTTTCAAGTGCCCAGTGCATCTGCCGCGAAGGCACAGATCCAGGAAGAATTCGCATGACCGTAGACCGCGATCAGGCTTACTGGGCTGGACTGGTGCGCGAACTGTGCAAATTGCCTGCTGAAACATCATGGCTGGAGTTCAAGCACAACAATGACGAACCCGAAACTATCGGTGAATACCTTTCGGCGCTGTCCAATGCGGCGGCGCTTGATGGCAAGGCCAATGCTTATCTGATCTGGGGCATAGAAAACGACAGCCATGCCGTGCTAGGAACCACTTTCGCCCCGGCAAAGGCCCGCAAGGGCGGGGAAGAGTTGGAAAGCTGGCTGCTGCGCATGCTCAGCCCGCGCTTGCATTTCCGTTTTGTGCCCTTGCAGCTGGAAGACAAGCCAGTGGTATTGTTGGAAATTCCAGCGGCTTCGGGCAAGCCCACGCTGTTTGCTGGTAAAGAATGGGTGCGTGTAGGCAGCAACAAAAAGCCACTGAAGGACTATCCGGAACTGGAGCGTGAGCTGTGGCGGCGCTTTGATAGCACGCCCTTTGAGGTGCAGTTGGCGATAGACAATTTGTCAGGCTCTGATGCCTTGGCCTTGCTGGACTACCCCGCTTACTTCGACTTGCTAAAGCTGCCTTTACCCGAGGACAGAGCCGCCTTGTTGGCGCGGCTTGAGGAAGATCGTTTGTTGGTTCGAAATGCGGCGGCTCTTTGGGGTGTGACCAACCTAGGTGCCATTTTGTTTGCCAAGGATTTGCATCGATTTTGGGGATTGGCCCGCAAGGCGGTGCGCGTGGTCGTCTACGAAGGCAAGGGACGCATCAAAACGCTGCGTGAGCAGGAGGGCCGCAAAGGCTATGCCAGCGGATTTGCCGGGTTGATGGACTATGTCAACGCCTTGCTACCCCGCAATGAGGTCATCGGCAAAGCCTTGCGCCGTGAGGTGCCGATGTATCCCGATCTTGCGGTGCGTGAGCTGGTGGCCAACGCACTAATTCATCAGGATTTCTCTGTCACTGGTGCTGGCCCTATGGTGGAGGTGTTTGCTGACCGGATGGAAATCACCAACCCTGGACTGCCGCTGGTGAATACGCAACGATTTCTGGACAGTCCGCCGCGCTCACGCAACGAGCAGTTGGCATCGCTGATGCGGCGGGTCGGCATTTGCGAAGAGCGCGGTAGTGGTGTGGACAAGGTGGTTGCCGAAACTGAGTTCTACCAACTCCCCGCACCAAGCTTTGAAACGCCGGAAGGGTCAACCCGTGCGGTGCTGTTTGCACACACGGCCTACAAAGAGATGGACAGTCGCGACCGGGTTCGTGCGTGTTATCTGCATGCTTGCTTGCGCTATGTGCAACGCGACCCGATGACCAATGCCAGTCTGCGCGAACGGTTTGGGATTGCCGCCGAGAACAGTGCGATGGTGAGTCGGGTGATGAAGGAGGCGGTTGCGCAAGGGTTGGTCAAGCCGTTTGACCCAGACCAAGGACGGCGGCATGCCAAGTACGTGCCGTTCTGGGCCTGATGTTTCTTATTTGACCGCTATTTGATTGGGTACCGTCGGCTGCTCTTTGAAACTTTAAAAAACTCTTGTAAATCATGGACTTATAGATAATTTCTTTTTTGACTCTGAACGCATCGGTAAAGATGTTGAGGGTGAATGTGTCTCGCGATAGCCTCGGTACGGCATGGAAGGGATAGGTATGCACAAAGAAATCGACTTTGAAAACGACATTGAGCACGCGCTAATCAGTAGCGGTGGGTATGAAAAAGGTGATCCCAACACCTACGACCCGGAAACCGCGCTGTTTCCGGCAGATGTCGTCACCTTTGTGCAGAAGACCCAGCCCAAGATCTGGACGCGCCTGACCCAGCTTGATGCAGCCAAAGCACCCGCGATGCTGCTGGATAATTTGGTAAAGGAGCTTGCTGCCAAAGGAGCTTTAGCGATCTTGCGTGAGGGTTTCAAGTGCGTGGGCAAGACAGTGCGGCTGGCCTACTTTGCGCCCAATACCGGGCTAGATCCTGCGAGTACCAAGCGTTACGATCACAACCGCCTGACCATCGTGCGGCAGGTCAAGACCAAAAGCGGGGCCATTCCGGACATAGTGCTAGCTGTCAATGGCCTGCCCGTGGCCACATTGGAGCTAAAGAACCCAATGTCGGCCACGCGGTGGAACGTGGAGAACGCCAAGTACCAGTATCGCTTTGAGCGTGATCCCAAGGAGCTGCTGTTTGCCTTCAAGCAGCGTTGCCTAGTGCATTTTGCAGTGGATACCGAGTTGGTGTTCATGACGACTAGGCTGGAAGGCAAAGACACATTCTTTCTGCCCTTCAACTTGGGCCATGACCACGGCGCGGGCAACCCGCCAGCAGCGGGTGATGTGCGTACCACCTACCTTTGGCACAAGGTGTTGATCCGTGACAGCTTGATGGACATTTTGGCTCGGTTCATCCATCTGGACATCGAAGAAAAAACCATCGTTACCGAGAAGGGTATCAAGCGCCACCGCAAAGAGTCGATGATCTTCCCGCGCTACCACCAGCTAGACGCAGTACGGGCACTGACCGGCCACGCGCAGGCGTATGGTTCGGGACACAACTACTTGATCCAGCATTCTGCTGGTTCTGGAAAATCAAACTCTATTGCTTGGTTGGCGCACCGGCTATCCTGTCTGCACAACGCCAAAAATGACAAGATTTTTCATTCGGTGGTGGTTATCACTGACCGGCGTGTACTGGATCAACAGCTGCAAGACACGATCTTCCAGTTTGAGCACAAGCTCGGTGTGGTGCAGAAGATCGACGAAAACACACAGCAATTGGCGAAGGCGCTGGCCGATGGCGTGCCGATCATCATTTCCACCATCCAGAAGTTTCCTTTCATCACTCAAGCCATTCGCACGATGGAGGCCAACGGCAAAGCGGTCGCCATCTCGACAGCGGGCAAGCGTTTCGCAGTCATCGTGGATGAAGCGCACAGCTCGCAGAGCGGCGAAACAGCGATGGAGTTGCGCAAGATCCTGAATAAAGATGGTATTGAATCCGCTATTGCCGAGCAGTTGCTGGATATGGACGATGATGCCTTGAGCGAAGAGGCGAAGAAGGGGCTGTTGCGTGAACAGCTCAAGCGCGCCAAACAGCCCAATTTGAGTTTCTTTGCTTTTACGGCAACGCCCAAGTTCAAGACTCTGGCTGTTTTCAATGAGCCCGGCCCCGATGGTAAAGCGCCGTTCCACCACTACAGCATGCAGCAGGCCATTGATGAAGGCTTTATTCACGATGTGCTAAAGCACTACACCTGCTACAAGCGCTACTACCACCTAATCCAGCAGGTCGAGGAAGATCCAGAAGTGCCGCGCCGCAAAGCTGCCCGCGCACTCGCACGGTTCGTTGAGTTTCACGATTATGAGATCGCGCAGAAAGTCGAAGTGATCGTTGAACACTTCCGCACCCATACCCGCCACAAGATTGGTGGCCGGGCCAAAGCGATGATAGTGACTGGGTCGCGTGAACATGCTGTGCGCTATAAGCTGGGGTTCGACAAATACATCAAAGACAAGGCTTACACCGATGTGAAATCATTGGTGGCCTTCTCTGGCGAAATCACCCTCAAAGAGTTCGTTGACAAGAAGTTCACCGAAGTGGGCATGAACAACGGCATCAAGGAATCTGAGCTGCCGGAAAAGTTCAACACCGAGGAATACCAAGTCTTGCTGGTGGCTGACAAGTACCAGACCGGCTTTGACCAGCCACTGTTGCACAGCATGTACGTCGATAAGCATTTGTCCGGCATTCAGGCGGTGCAGACGCTGTCGCGCCTGAATCGCACGACACGCGGCAAAACGGACACTTTCGTCCTCGATTTTGTCAATGAGCCTGCAGACATCTACGCTGCCTTCAAACCCTATTACCAGAGGACAGAAAAGGGCGACGACACCGATCCACAACAGCTCAACACGCTGGCACATACACTGGCTGGTTGGAAGATTTACACCGAGGCAGAGATCAGCGATTGGTGCGAAATTTGGTTTCGCAATCGCCTGAACCCCACCGGTGGTGAGCACAAAAAATTGAATGGCCTGCTTGATCTGGCAATTGAACGATTCAAGAAGCTTGGGGAAGAAGATCAAAACCTGTTCAAAGGGCAGCTGGTCAGCTTCCGCAATCTATACAGCTTTGTTTCTCAGATCGTGCCTTATCAGGACTCCGATCATGAGAAGCTGTACACCTACGCCCGTTTCTTACTGACCAAGTTGCCGCGTACTTTGGACAACCGAACGGTGCGGGTCGATGATGAAGTCGAGCTCAAATACTACCGTCTGCAAAAAATCAGCGAGGGTGCAATTGATCTCAAGGCGGGCGAAGCGGATGCGCTTAAAGGCCCGACGGATGTGGGTACAGGCCAAGCTGATCAGGATGTGCAGCTTTCAACCTTGGTTGGCAAGCTCAATGAGCGCTTTGGAACTGAGTTCACCCCTGCCGATCAGCTCTTCTTTGATCAAATTCGTGAAACAGCCGTCGCCAATGAACAGCTGCGCCATGCCGTTATGGCCAACAGCATAGAAAACTTCGAGCCAGTATTCAACAAGCAGCTTGAAGACCTGTTCATTGAGCGCATGGATGGCAACGAAGAAATCTTCATGCGTTTGATGAACGACAACGATTTCAGAAATGTTGCTGCTAGTCACCTCATGCGTGCTGTGTACCAGCGGATTAGAACGACTGCCAAGAAAGACTGACTAAAGCAGTTATCGCGGGCCGCTTGGACAATTCACAGCAACGGATACCCTCGACACGCTCTGGTTGGCCGGACTTGATCATCATGTCTAGTACGCATCCCAAAAGTCCCATTTCCGTGCGTACCACGCTGCGTACCTCATTTTGCACACCTATGCGCTAATGCCCAATTCCTTGGAAACTAGCTTGGAAACACGCTTTGGAAACCGGCTCCAAATATGTAGCTTTGGCTGGTAACCATTGCGCTGTAACCACCCTGCAAACGCTCAATTCTGTGGATACCACCTTGGATACCAAGCATGAGTCTTGCACTGCAGGGGTTCGCCTACGGGTTCCGTTGTTTGCATGCTAACCACGACGCTAACCAGCATCATGCTAACTAGAAAGTACGCACGACTAGATGGCCTTTTCCGTGCGTACCTGCCTGCGTACTGTGATCTTGCGTACCAGCTCGAAAATGCCTGTTTCCGTCGAAACCTGCTTTGGAAACACTGTCCCAGCTGTTACGACCCCTGTTACACGGGCATCTGTTACAGCTCGCAAAGCACTTGTTTGGCTGGTAACTAGCTTGGTAACCAACCTGCCAACACTCAATTCCGTGGATACCGCGCTGGATACCAGCAGAGCCAGCAACAAAAAACTCGGCGCAGTGGCCGGGCTGGGATTGAGTATTGCAACCGGGGGGGTCATCCAATCAGGTTGTTCAAGATGGCATCGATGCCTTCCCTGTCCATGCGCTCGTGGTCGGCCAAGTAGCGCAGCACCGATTTGGCTTCCTCTCTGCTCTTGGGTCGGATCTGGCCCATGCAGTGAAACAGGTAGCCCTCTCTGACGTTGACTTCAGCGGGGCCATCGCCGCAACCAGTACCCCAGCCATCGCGCAAGCGGTACAACTGATTCCAGAATCCAAGTTCGTGAAGGCAGTCGGCCAAGGTGTGCGGTGCTAGATCGGTCTGGGTAGCAAAGGCAGCAGCGGCTTGGGCCTTGTCGAACGACCAAATACCCTCCTGCTTGGGCACCAACGCCAGCGCATCTAGGCAAAACTGTTCTTGGGGCAAGGTGGCAAACACCGCATCTTGACTGCCAAAGCGGGACAGTGCCTCACGGCGGCGGGCCTGCTCGTCCAGTGTGCGGTCGGCCAGTCCCTTGATATTGGCAAAGCCTATGCTGCCAAAGACGGCTTTCATGGTGTTGCCACCAGATACGCGCATCAGGTAGTTGCCATAGCGGTTTTCCAACTCTTTCTCTGGGGTCTGGATGCGCTCGGCTGCTTGCATGGCTTTGGCTATCAAGCCAGCATCACCCGTCTGCACCACTTGGCGCAACCACAGCACCGCATCTAAGTCCTTATCACCTGTGACGGCTACGGGCTGGGGCGGTGCAACCGGGGGTTGTAGGTCGGTGCAACGGCTAGCTACCGGGTCGGGCAGCTTGAAGAACTCGCGCAGGTTGGCATTGTCCCGTGTGATACCTGATCGGCTACTGATGGCCTTGACGGTGCCGAGGGGGATTCCAAGGGTTTGAGATACCGCCTTGGCCGATTGTGTACGGCGCAGCGTTAGCACTTGGGCGCGCAAGTGGTCGGGGATGGATGACCGGGTGGGGACGCTTGCAACCCCCGGTTGCAATGTGTCCGTCATGGTGTGGCTCATTTTGCCGCTGCCTGCTCGTAGGCGGAATGCAGTTGCTGACCTTCAATGCAGCGCTGGCCATGCCCATTGCTTCGGGCGTAGGCTTTGCAGGCGTCACAGCTCCAATGGTGGGCTTGATATGTCTTGTCTGCCTTATTCCCCGGCTGGGCAACATGGAACTTTGGCAAGGGCTTGGCCGGGTCAGTTTTGGCAGCAATGAAGCGCTCACGGCTTGCGGCCTCGATATAGGCGTCACTCAGGCGCTGGCCTTCGGGGCACTTGGCACCCGTGCGGCATTGGGCACAGCTCCAATGGTGTGATTGGTCGGCCTTGTCGGCTTCGCGCCATGTGGGTGCAGGTGCTGGCGCTGGTGTGCTTGGGACTGCCACCACGGCGGGCGGCATGGGTTTGTGGGGTGGTGGCAACTGGCCTAGCAAGTGGGCATACAAGCCACCACGCAAGCCGTGCGGTGTCTGCTCAATATCAGCGCGCCAGTCTTGCCGGGTCTTTTCACTGGCCCCCGTTCGATCACACAAAGTCATCGCCAGCGCCAGCAATCGGGCCATGCCGGGGTCAGGCAATGGTGCGGGTGGCGTCCAATCTGGGGCGGTTGCTAGCAATGCGGTTTTTTCAGGATGCACTAGATGCGAACTGACAAAACCGACGAAACCCCCAAAAGTTTCTTCTGTTTTTTCGCAAAAGTGCTGGGAAGGTACTGACAAAACCGACGAAAGAGGGGTTTTGTCAGTTTCGTCAGTTCGTTCTGGGGGCGTTTGTGAAAAATGCGCCTTTGCTCGTTCTGCCCACATACTCATGCTGCCCCGCTCAATTTGGGATTGATCTGGTAACGGACAGTAGGGCGGCCTGTATCGGCTATGGCCTCGTAGCTACGCACAACCCCATGTTCCTCCAGCACGATCAAGGCGGTTTCGGCTTCGGCAGCGGTCTTGAGTCCCGTCCAGCCTTTGCGATGCACGTCGCGGACAGTGAAGTGCTCTTGTAGCTTGCCCTTGCCGATATGCCGCGCCAGCGTCTTTGCGGTATTCACTTTGGCGGCCTCCACGGTGCCATAGATGCGGCGGGCGTGTGCGGCCAAGTATTCGCACCAAGCGGCGGCGCGCAGTGCGCTTTCTTCTCCCACCGGGCCGATATTGCCTTCGGCCAAGTGCAGGATCAGGGCCAATGCGCAGAACAGTTTCTCGAACTTGCCCAAGTGCTGGGCTATGAGCGGATTTTCTTCCTGCGGCATCAGCTCTTTGTTCAGGTGATGGCTCCACTCGATAAACAGTTCTTGGGCCGCATCGTCAAAGCTAAAGTAAGGCAGCTTCACAAAGTCGTCGGCGGGTGCTGCACCATCTTGCACCGGGTCAAAGCTGGCGAGGCGGTCGAACAGATCGCGCACGGCTTCGCGGACACCTTGCACCGGGCGGCGGTCGCACCACTCCCACAGCACCGGATCGGGGTACACCAGCACTTGGAAGCGTTGGATGCGGCCATCGTTGTCCATGCTGTTGGCAATACCGGACAGATAGCGCTCCAGCAGGTCGGGCTGAATGCCGCCGAATACGCTTAGGCAAAAGTTCTTGATGCGAATCTCGCCACGGGTGATACGGTCAACCGAAAAACTGCCGGTACCGTTCCAGCCTTCCAAGTAAAACGCCTTGTCGCCCTCGTGGCCTTCGCGCTCCCAGCTCGATAGCAAACCTATCAGCTCGTCACGAAACACCAGCAGGCCAGCCGGGTTGCGCGATAGGATTTCTCCCAGCTTTTCGACAGTGCTGTCGTTGCTTTTGAATCGGCGGGCGTGGGGTTCTTCTGGCTCTTGCAGAGCCTGCAAGTCAGCCATAGCTTCATCCATCTTGTTCTGGCCCTCTTTGCTGCTGGCGGCTTTTTTCATTGCTGCCTTGACGGCGGCCTCGTGCGCTTCAAAAGCAGCCATCTCGGCAGCATGGATGCGCTGCTCTTCCTCCAAAAGCTCGGCTCCTTTGGCTTCCAGCCGGTCGAGAAAGCGCATCACAGTATTGGCGGCGGGCGTCTTCTTCTGCGATGGCAGGCCCACAATGCCGCCGTACAGATTGGGCGTGACAATCCAGTCGTCGCGGCGCTTGGGCTTCAAAGCGCAGCGGGCACCAATCACCGAACCCAAAGCAACAACCATCGAGGCGGCCACAAAGTCCGGCGAACACGGCATACGGTCGGCTTCGTCCTGCACAAAGTCGGCCAGCACCGGCGGCAATAGGGTTACAGCATCAAATGCAGGCACGGCGGGCAAATCGGTCTTGATCTCGCGCAACTCGGGCCATACGTCACAGGCGTCAGACAGAGCCTTGCGGGCGTCGATGTCGGCCAGCTCTAAGGCTGCCATTGCGCTAAAAAGCTGTGTAGCTTTGGCAGGATCATTTGCCTTAATTGCCGCGTCAATCTGAACCTGCAATGCCACAGCTTTGGCACCGCCGGGGCGGTTGATACAGTCATTCCCGGCTGACACCACTGGCATGGTGATAGCTTCGGGCACCGCCCCAACCGAAGGTGCCAGCGCTGGCATATCGCCAAAGATGTCGGCCTGTAGATCGAACGATTGTTGCTGTTCACGCATGGCCGGGCACCTCCAAAACTTGCAGACTTTTGAGCAGTTGCACGGCCTTGCGGCGTGCGGCGGCTACATTGCCTTTGCGCAGATAGAACGCTGCCAAGCTGGCGCTGGTGGTGGCCTCTAGCAGGGCGTGGGCTTGGGCTTCGGTGGTGGTGGGGATGGCACGGGCGGCCTTGAGCGTGGGCGCATGGTGGCCCAATGGATTGACCTGCATGGTCAGTGCTCCTTTACGAGACTTGAGAACCACGCGCTGCGTCTTCACACACAACGGGTGGGCATGGTGGTTGAAGACACGGGTAAAGCCGTGCGGGCGTCCTTGCGGATAGCCCCCACCATGCCCATAAACCATGTGGGCGTGGCTTGCACCACGTCCCAAGAATTCAGGCATGACAAAACCCCGCTTGTCGGTGGGGGCTGCTACCGCTTTACCAAAGGCGTCTTCACACGCCGGGGCTTTCGCCTTGGTGCTGATTTTGCCATAGCTCACACCAGCGGTGCAGGCCAGCGCCAGCAGGTTGACGTACGGTGCAGTGCTGGCAAAATGCGTCTTGTCGGCGGCGCTCTCTTTTGCCTTTGGGTGATTGAGGGCGTTTTGCTTTATAGGCATTTTTACATCCCCAGCAAAGCGCGAATGTCTGCCGTCTTCCAAGCCAAACGACCATTGATACGGATAGGGCGCAGTGGGCCTTGCTCGGTGCAGGCCCATGAGCGCATTGTCTGCGGACGGCGTGCCAAGTAGTACGCGGCCTGCTCCGTCGGTACAGTGGGGCGGGTTTCAAGCTCCAGCGGTGGGAAGCTGGGGACAGTGGCTACGTGGCGGGTAGCGGCGTTGTGATGGATGTCGTTTTGCAAAGTTCGTCTTTCAAACACGTTGATTTGTGTTCCGAAATGAACTTTGCCCAGCCAAAATGGGAAGAAATAGCCCCCCTCCCAATTGATTCCGAACTATTTTTCTTGTTGAGCTGGCTGGGGGTAGGCACCAAGCATCTTCAACCCCTCCTCAATAGCCAGATTGAAAGCGGCTTCCTCTTTCTTTACCAAAGCCTTAGAGGTATCAAACAATTTCCGCATGGCCGAATCGGTTAGACCTTTAGTTTTCTTCGCCCATGCCGGGCTACGTTGAACCTTGCGCAGCACCTCGGCGAAAGAAAGTTCTTGATGTTCGTGGACAAGGTATTCAACATGAAAAAAGAGAGACCTTCTTTCTTCCGTAGTCCATTTGGTAGGCCGCCCTGCTCGATCGGATAACTGGAGTCCCGGCACATACGTATGCGCAAGCAGGCGTGCCAGTTGTTCATGGTGGCCTGCCTTTATTTCCAAGTGCTCGAATGCGGGCAAATGCCGTCTTGCAAGAGTGTTTGCCATCTGTGGCCAGTCCCCTTCCTCGATCTTGAAAAACTGAAAGAGCAGTTGCATCTTTCTGTCAATTTTTCGAGAGAAGTCATGGCGCACCGTCTCATCGTCCGATTCTTTCGGGCGTGCTATTGGGTGACTAAGTTCTTTTGGGTATCGCATTGTCATCATGCTGCAACCCGTAATAGATACCACCAGCAAACCAGCGGGAGGTCTGGCGGTTCGGTCGGATTGCAGCCCTTCCTAGCTGGTGGCGAAAACGGTTAGGCGTGGGCCAGTGTTTTGCGTGTGGCTCGGCGGGCCGGTGGTGTAGCCTTGGGCTTGGACACATGGATGGTCGGGGCCATGCCTGCTGCTGCCATATCGATCAGGGTATCCAGCGAGAACAGGTTCACCCTTCCCCGCATCAAGTCAGAAATGCGCAGCTGGGTAACGCCAAACAGGGCGGCGGCTTGGGCTTGTGTCATACCTTGCTGGCGGATGGCCTCGGTCAGACTCATCGTCAGGCTGGAACGGGCACGCATACTGGCCGCTTGCTGAGGCGTGTCCTCGATGGCATCCCAAATGCTGGTAAATCGGTGTTGTTCAGTCATAGTGAAGTCCCTTCATCAGGTCTTTGTGCTGCTTCTGGTGTGCTATCCCACGGCACGTAGCTTGCCCGGTTCGATGGCGCTATCAAACTGCACCCCGGCCTGCTCCAGCATCCACGCCTCAATGCGCTCGTGGTGTACGCGCAGCAAGTCAAGGGGGCGAACGGTGTAATGCTTTTCGGCGGTGGCACTGGGCTTGTGCCCCATGATCTGAGCTACCACCCCGGCAGGAATCTCCAGCCACTCGGTCAGGCTCTTGAAGGAGCGGCGCAAGCCGTGGATGGTTAGGCCATCAATGCCCGCCACCTTGCAAGCCTCGTGGTGTGGGTTGCGCGGTATCACCAAGGTTCCGCTGGCTGATGTGGCACTGGAAAAGACAAAGCTATTGCGTCGGGGGAGGGTGGCGATCAGGTGGTGAACGTAGGGCGTCAGGGGTATGACACGGGTTCCCTCTACCTTGTCGCGGATGGTCAGGCCGCGCCATTGGCTGTTCACATCGTCCCAGCGCAACCCGAGAACCTCCCCGGCTCTGGCCCCAGTCAGGAGCAGGGTTTGCAGGTAGGCGGCCATCACTGGGTTTGGTAACTGGCGCACTGCCCCAAACCATGCCGGTAGCTGCTCACGCAGCAGCGCGTCCTGTTTGGCACTGGACTTGCCCAAGGCTTCGCGGGTACGCTTGATCTTGGCCGGGTTGTTCTGTTGCAGCACTGGGGCAAACAGGGGTTGCTCCTCACACCAAGACAGAAATGCTTTCAGGCAGCGCCATGCTAGACGGGCTGCTGCTGGGCGGTGTGCCGATTCACGCATGGCCCATGCTTCGATCTCTGGCGCGGTCAACTCACGCAAGGCCATATCCATCAGCGGGCGCAAGATACCGGGGGAGGTCACACCAGTGGCGGTGCGGTTGGTAGGCAACCCGCCATCCTTGACCATCAGCAGGTGCTCGTTGTAATGGCGCTCTCCCCAAAGTGGGCGGCGGGCTTGCAGATACGCGGCCCACACTTTGCCCACAGTAACGGCCTGCACCGCAGCGGCGGCTTGGGCGGCTTGGCGCTCGGCCTGCTGCTGGCGTTCTATCTCCCGTGGGTCTTGCCCGTTGTCCAGCACCACGGCCAAACGGCGCGCTTCGGTACGGGCCTGCTCAATGCTCCATGTCCGAACATCCCCGATGGTGCGGCGGATAGTCTGGCGCTGCAACTTTGCTTCAAAGACAAAAGACTTGGCACCAGCCGCCGTAACCCGCACACGCAAGCCGGGCACTTCGCTATCGCGTAGGAATGCCTGCTGCTTGCCATCAGGGCAGGCCAGTCGCTCGATGCTGCCTGCTGTCAACGTGATGCGGCTACCTAGGTCGGGTGCTTCGGACTTTTTGGGGCGGGCCATCGGTCGGTTCCTTGTGCTGTTTGGCTACATGAAAAATTCCATGTAGCCACCATGTAGCCACTTTTGGGCTATTTTGGCGAATATCAATCAACACTTGGCATGCTCTCTCAGTGGGAGAAAACACTTAACGCATTGATTTCTATAGTATCTATCTACACAGATCAACAGTTCGGAATTATAACTTTGCCCGACTCGAAATCAGGCGTAGGGGCGACCCTACCGAGGGTTCGAATCCCTCCCTCTCCGCCAATAAATACAAAGGCTTGCTACTATAAATTTAGTAGCAAGCCTTTTTTGGTTTTTTGTAGCCACCGGTACAGGGTTTTTGCACTTTTTGGCCTACATTGCCAGCCCAGTGCAGCACGGATGCGTTCGTCTCCAATCCTTGGAATTTCTACAATGACGGAATGCACCCACATTCCCTGCCTTTCGATCCTACAAGCCCTGACACAGCAGCCCTGCTGCACCACCTCAACCCCGAACAATTAGCGGCTGTCACGCTGCCCAGCGGCCATGCCTTGGTGCTGGCCGGTGCCGGTTCGGGCAAAACCCGCGTACTCACTACCCGTATTGCTTGGTTGCTGCACACCGGGCAGGCCAGCCCCGGTAGCATTTTGGCTGTCACTTTTACCAACAAGGCGGCCAAAGAAATGCTCACCCGCCTTGGGGCCATGCTGCCCATTGCCGTGCGCGGTATGTGGATCGGCACCTTCCACGGCCTGTGCAACCGGCTGCTGCGCATCCACCACCAAGCAGCGGGTTTGCCACAAACCTTCCAAATTTTGGGTACCCAAGACCAGCTTTCAGCCATCAAGCGGCTGTGCAAACAATTTGGTGTGGATGAGGAGCGCTTTCCGCCCAAGCAGGTGCAATACTTTATTGCCGGTTGCAAGGAAGAAGGCCGCCGCCCGCGCGATGTGGCTGGTATCGACCCAGACACACGAAAAAAGGTAGAGCTGTACCAACTTTACGAAGAACAATGCCAGCGCGAAGGCGTGGTCGATTTTGGTGAACTGATGCTGCGCAGTTACGAACTGCTGCGCGACAACGACCCCCTGCGCGCCCATTACCAACGGCGCTTTGCGCATATCTTGGTCGATGAGTTCCAAGACACCAATCGGCTGCAATACCTGTGGCTCAAACAACTGGCAGGCGACGAGGCAGATGGGCAATTGCAAACCCATGCCAGCGTGATTGCCGTGGGCGACGATGACCAGAGCATCTACGCCTTTCGCGGCGCACGCGTGGGCAATATGCAAGACTTTTTGCGCGAGTTTGATGTGCAGCAGCAGATCAAGCTGGAGCAAAACTACCGCAGCTACAGCAACATTCTGGACGCCGCCAACCAGCTCATCAGCCACAACAGCCGCCGCTTGGGCAAAAATCTGCGCACCGAACAAGGCCCCGGCGAGCCAGTGCGCGTGTATGAAGCGGCCAGCGACTTGGCCGAGGCGCAATGGATGGCCGATGAAATCCGCCAGTTGCTTAAATCCGACCAGCTCCGGCACCAAGAAATCGCCATCCTGTACCGCAGCAACGCCCAAAGCCGGGTGATTGAATCGGCGCTGTTCAATGCCCGCATTCCGTACCGCGTCTATGGTGGCTTGCGCTTTTTTGAGCGTGCCGAAATCAAACACGCCTTGGCCTATTTGCGCCTGCTAGAAAACCCACACGACGACACCAGCTTTATGCGCGTGGTTAACTTTCCGCCACGCGGCATTGGTGCGCGCAGTGTCGAAATTTTGCAAGACAGCGCCCGCAGCAGTGGCTGCTCGCTGCACGATGCCGTATCGTTGGTGCCGGGCAGCGCCGGGGCCAAGCTGAATCATTTTGTTGCGCTGGTGCAGGTGCTGCGCGAACAAACGCAAGGCCAAAACCTGCGCACCATCATCGACCAGATGCTGCAAGCCAGTGGCCTAGTGGCGCATTACCGCGCAGACAAAGACGGTGCCGACCGTGTCGAAAATTTAGAAGAACTGGTCAATGCGGGCGAAAGCTTTGTCACTTTAGAAGGCTTTGGCCGCGATGCGGTGGCGCTACCGGTGGACGAGCATGGCGTCCCTACCACCACCCTGCCCGACCTTGTGGATGGTGATACCGGCGAGACGCTCTCGCCTTTGGCTGCCTTTTTAACCCATGCAGCGCTGGAAGCGGGCGACAACCAAGCCCAAGCGGGTCAAGAGGCTGTGCAACTGATGACCGTTCATGCCAGCAAGGGGCTGGAGTTTGACTGCGTTTTTATCAGTGGGTTGGAAGAAGGGCTGTTTCCGCACGACCAATCAGCAGGGGAACGCGATGGCCTCGAAGAAGAGCGCCGCTTGATGTATGTCGCCATCACCCGTGCGCGCCAGCGCCTGTACCTCAGCCACGCGCAAACCCGGATGCTGCACGGCCAGACACGCTACAACGAGAAAAGCCGCTTCTTTCAGGAATTGCCCGACAGCGCCCTGAAATGGCTGACACCCCAGCGCAACAGTTTTGGCAGTTTTGCGCCCCGTGCCAGCCAAGGCAACAGCTATGGCGGTTACAGCGGCTACAGCAAGGGCAGTACAGGCAGCAAAACCGAGACCTTTGCCAGCCCGCCGGTGCCAGTGCAAAAAGCCACACCGTCGCATGGGTTGCGTGCCGGTACAGCGGTGTTTCATACCAAGTTTGGCGAGGGCAAAGTCTTAGCGATTGAAGGCACGGGAGACGATGCCCGCGCCCACGTTCACTTTGGCCGCCACGGCAGCAAATGGCTGGCGCTGGCGGTAGCCAAGCTCACCATCGTTGCATAAGGCTAGGTGCTACTGTGCGCCTTCGGTGGCTTGGCGCTGGCGCTGGTATTGCTCATACGAGCTGCTGGTGCTGGCCACGCAACGGCTGCGCTGCTGGGCATCGAGCATCTTGTTGCACTCTTGGCGCTGCCAAAGCTGGCCCGCGCCATACCATTGCTCAGAGGCGCAGCCCCCCAAGCTGGCTACGGCCACCAGAGCCAGAACGTACGCACGCATCACCGAGCGCCCAAAGACTTCTTGACCAACTCGGCCATCTGCAACGCGGGTGCCGTGCCTTGCTGTAACAGCCCCTCCACCACACTGCCTTGGTTGGATGCCGATTGGTTTTGACTTGCTTTCCATTTGCCTTGTATCCGTTGGATCGAGAACTCTACGCCAACGATGCCCGCCAGCAGCTTCTGAGTGAAATCAGCAGGCGCATCAGACACCTGCCACGGCTGCGCCTGCGCTGCTTCGTGCTGCTGGGTGAGTTGCGTGACGATTTCTAGAATCTCGTCAGGCGCATGCAGCGCCTTGAGCGTGGCATAGACATGCACCACTGCATAGTTCCAAGTGGGAACCACTTTGCCATCTATGGGTTTGCTGGCGTACCACTGGGGTGAGATATAAGTGGATGGGCCTTGAAAAATCAAGAGCAGTTCTTGTTCTGGGGCGCAGCGCCATAGCGGATTATTCTTCGCCACATGACCCATCAGTTGGCCCCATCCATTGGGCACCGGGCGATGGAACACCGGAAGATGGTCTGCTACCAAGCCCGATGGCCCATTGGCTACCACCGTGGCAAACGGAAACGCCTCTATCAGCCCTAAAAGCAACTCAGGCTGATTTTGTTGAAAGTGGGCTGGGCAGTACATAGAGGTGGTATCCGTTAAGGCAACAACTCCAGCGCTTGCTGGTACGCTGGCTGGAACATCAGTTCATCCCACGGCAGTGGTGGCGTCAGGGGCAGCAAGGCCATGCGGCGCGCTTCGCTGTCAGCGCTGGGTTGCCAGTCACCTTGGGCGTGGGCGGCACTCAGGCCATCGAGCAATTCGTCAATGGCAGCACCATCGCCCAGGCTTTGGTTGCACAGCAGCACCAAATCGCAACCGGCTTGCAAGGCAGCCACGGCGGCATCGGTGTAGCTCACAGTTTGGCCGTCCAAGCGGCGCGCGCCTTCCATGCTCAAATCGTCGCTGAAGATAGCGCCATCAAAGCCCATTTGCTGGCGCAGAATATCTTGCAGCCAGCGGCTAGAAAAGCCTGCCGGGCGGCTATCCACTTTCGGGTAAATCACATGGGCAGGCATGATGCTGGTCAGGCTACTGCGCAGCCAAGGGTAGGGCGCGGCATCATCGGCCAAGATTTTTTTCAGGCTGCGCTTGTCCACCGGCACTTCGGTGTGCGAGTCGGCCTTGACATAGCCATGCCCCGGAAAATGCTTGCCGCAGTTAGCCATGCCGCCTTGCAGCAAGCCATGCATCAGGCTTTTGGCTAGCAGGGTTACGGTGCGCGGGTCGCGGCCAAAGGCGCGGTCGCCAATCACGCCGCTGCTGCCCCAATCTAAATCCAACACTGGGGTAAAGCTGAAATCCACGCCACAGGCGCGCAGTTCGCTGGCCAGCACATAGCCCGCTGCCGTAGCGGCATTGGTAGCCTTGAGGGCGCTGCCACTCAGAAAGCTGCTGCGCTTTTGTCCCTTTTTGCTGGCTTTGTGGCCTTTTTTGTTTTTGCCCTTGGCGCTATCGCGTTGCCACAAAGTACCCAGCGCCTGCATGGGCGGCAGGTGCGTAAAGCCATCACTGCGAAAGCGCTGCACGCGCCCACCTTCGTGATCGACGCAGATCAGCAAATCGCCACGCACGGCCTTGATGGCAGCGGTGAGTTGCACCAGTTGCGCACGGTTGTGCCAGTTGCGGGCAAACAAAATTACCCCACCAGTGAGCGGATGGGCCAGACGGCGGCGGTCGATGTCGGTCAGTTCGGTGCCAGCCACGTCCAAAATCAGGGGGGAATGGGTGTTGGTCATGCGCAAGAAGGAGGATGAAGAGGAGACAAAGGGAGTTTTTCTACCACGCAAAAGCCCACAGCATAGTCTTGCTCATCGCTGATGCTGAGGTGGATACTGAGCTGACGCTCTTGCAACCAGTCGTGCAAAGCGCCATGCGTGAGTAGTGCTGGTTGGCCGCTATCGAGCGTGGTGATTTGGCAAGCCTGCCAAGACATGGGCAGCACCATACCCAAGCCAATCGCCTTGCTCAAGGCTTCTTTGGCACAAAAACGGGTAGCGACAAAACGCACGCCACGTTCAGGCGAGCGACTGCGGCGCTCTTGCCATGCTGCCAGTTCAGTGGGGGTCAAAATTTTGGCGGCAAAGCGTTCGCCATGCTGCTCTAGGCTGGCCTGAATGCGGCGGATGTCGCAAATATCGGTGCCAATGCCGTAGATCATGCTGGGTTGGCTGCTGTCCCTTGCTGGATGCAGTCCAAGTAGGCACGCACGGTAGCCCCATAGCCCAGCTCTAGCGCATCAGCGATCAGGGCGTGCCCAATCGACACCTCCAGCAAGCCGGGCACGGTGTGCACAAAAGCAGCGAGGTTGTCGCGGTTGAGGTCGTGGCCAGCGTTCACGCCCAAGCCTGCATCCAACGCGGCTTGGGCAGCAGCGCGGTAGCGTTCCAATTCTTGGGCCTGTTGCGGTGTGCCCCAAGCGGCGGCATAGGGTTCGGTATATAGCTCCACCCGGTCGGCACCCACGGCCTTGGCGGCGGCCATTTGCTCTGGGATGGGGTCCATGAACAGGCTCACGCGCACGCCCAGCGCGCGGCATTCTGCGATCAGGGGGCGCAGGCGTTCGGCATCTTGCGCCAGATTCCAGCCGTGGTCGCTGGTGAACTGGCCTTCGCCATCGGGCACAAAGGTAGCCTGATGCGGGCGCACGCTGCGGATAAAGTCCATCAGGTTATGAAAGGGGTTGCCCTCAATGTTGTATTCCCGATCCGGCCAGTTTTGCAGCAGGGTAGCCAGTTCCATCACGTCTTGGGCGCGAATATGGCGCTCGTCTGGGCGCGGGTGTACGGTAATACCCTGCGCCCCGGCTTGCAGGCACAGCAACGCGGCGCGGCTGACGCTGGGAATACCCAAATGGCGCGTATTGCGCACCAAGGCCACTTTGTTCACATTGACCGACAGGGCGGTGCGGTGGGCGGGAGTAGAAGAATTCATAGAGTTTGCATATCCATCATGAGCTGGCGGGTGCGCAGCAGCGGTGCGCCGCAATGGTATTGCAGCAAGGTGCGCAACTGCGGTTTGAGTTCTGCCGCCACCGGGGCGCAGGCTTGTAGCAGGGCCGACAGGCGCACGCCCGTGCCCTCCAAAGCCTGATTAAGTTGCAGCCATTGCGCGCCGCTCAGGCTGGCGCGCTCTTGTGCTGGGGTGGGGCACAGGCCGCTGTCGGGCAGCAAGGCATAGCGGGCCTGTTCTTGCACGGGGGCCAAGGTCAGGGTGTGGGCATTGAGTGCCGGTAGCAGCCCCAGTTCGCGCAGCAGCAACAATTCAAAGGCGCGCAGCACGGGTTCTAGCGCCTCGCCATGCTCGCTGGCCAGCACACGCACCACGGCGGCATAGGCATCAAACAAGGCCGGGTGGGGGTCGTGGCGGGCCAACAGGCGCAGCAGCAGCTCATTAAGGTAAGTGCCCGAAAGCAGGGCGTCGCCCATGGGCAAGATATGTCCGCCCACCCATTCCGCCCCTTTGAGCGGGTGGATACCGCTGCCATCCGTGGCGGGGCTGGCGCTTTCTGTCCAGTGCAGGCTCAGAGGCTGCAAGGGCAGCAGCACCGGGCGAAAGTTAGAACTGGGCTTTTTTGCGCCCCTAGCCACCAGCGCCGTGCGGCCGTGGTGGCGGGTGAATACTTCCAGAATCAAGCTGGACTCGCTCCAGTCGTAGCGGTGCAGCACAAAGGCTGGTTCATGGCTAAAGCGGCGCGCAGTGGCCACAATAAGGCTTATTCGTAACCGAAGGAGCGCACACGGGCCTCGTCGTCGGCCCAGCCAGAGCGCACCTTGACCCACAACTCCAAAAACACTTTGGCGTCCATGAGTTTTTCTAGCTCTTGGCGCGTTTCGGTGCCAATGCGTTTCAGGCGCTCGCCCTTGTCGCCAATAATCATCGCCTTGTGGCTATCGCGCTCCACCACGATGGTGGCGGCAATGCGGATCATGCGCTTGTGGACTTTGCTCTTTTCTTCCTCAAACTTGTCGATGATGACGGTGGAGGTGTAGGGCAGCTCGTCGCCGGTAAAGCGGAACAATTTTTCGCGCACCGTCTCGGAGGCGAGAAACTTTTCGCTGCGGTCGGTCAGTTCGTCGGCGGCATACCACCAAGGCGCTTCGGGCAGGTATTTTTCGCAGATGCCGTACAGGCGGCCAATGTCGCCCTTGTTCTTGGCCGACATGGGCACAAACTCGGCAAACGGGTGGCGCTCTTGCATATCGCGCAGCCAAGGGGCAATCTCGGCGCGGCGGTGTACGTTGTCTAATTTGTTGGCAATCAGCAGCGTTGGGATGCCGGGTTTAAACAAACTGAGCACCTTGGCATCGGCCAAGGTAAAGCTGCCCGCTTCCACCACAAACAAGATCAAATCGACGTCACCAATGGCACCCATCACCGTTTTGTTCAGCGATTTGTTCAGCGCGGTGGCATGGCGGGTCTGAAAGCCGGGGGTATCGACAAAAATAAACTGCGTCGCCCCCTGCGTGCGAATGCCCGTGATGCGGTGGCGCGTGGTTTGCGCCTTGCGCGAGGTAATGCTGATCTTTTGCCCGACCAGTGCATTGAGCAGCGTAGATTTTCCCACGTTGGGCTTGCCAACAATGGCAATCACGCCGCAGCGCTGCCCCTCTACGGCGGGGGTGGCCCCCGGCGCTTGGGCGGCAGCCAGCATGGCGTCCAAATCGGGCTGTGCTGGTGCGGTTGCGGGGGTGGAATCGTTGGCGGCGGGTTCTGCGTTCATATTTTTTTGGCTTTCAAGAGGGTCAGCAGGGAGGCTGCGGCAGCTTGCTCTGCGGCACGGCGCGAGGCACCGCTGCCCCGCTCGGTGAGTTCGAGTTCGGCAATGTGGCATTCGACCTCAAAGGTCTGCCGGTGGGCTGCCCCAGCGGTAGCCACCACGGTGTATTGGGGCAGTTTCATTTTGTGCCCTTGTAGCCATTCTTGCAGCGCCGTTTTGGCATCTTTGGCGGCGGCCTGCATCTGCGGGTTGATCTCAACGTTGGCAAACAAGCGATGCACTAGCGCCTCAGCTACGGTGTAGCCTGCATCCAGATAGACAGCACCAATCAGTGCCTCTAAGGCGTCGGCCAAAATAGAAGCCCGTTGCTGCCCGCCAGAGCGCGATTCACCCTCACCCAAGCGCAGCACGTTGGGCAGTTGCAATTGCAGTGCCAACTGGTGCAAGGTGCCCTCGCGCACCAAATTGGCCCGCACCCGCGACAAATCGCCTTCAGGCTGGTTGCTCAGGCGCTGGTACAGCAGGCTGGAGACAGCCAAGTTGAGCACCGAATCGCCCAAAAATTCTAGGCGCTCGTTGTGGTCGGCACTGAAACTGCGGTGCGTGATGGCGCGTTGCAACAGCGCTGGGTTGGCAAAGTGATGTTGTAGCCGCGCTTGCAGTGCTTGTAGTAGGGGCGCGGCAGGGATGTTACTTACTTTTGAGGTCAAATCGGTATACCAAATAAGCCGGGCCAGCTAAGGCCACTTCACGGGAATATTTGGCCCGCACCACTACCTTTTCGTCATTTTTGGACACATCTAAATCAGCCGCTTTGACCGATTTGATGTCATCAATCTGCGTGGCCTTATCAAAGATGGAACGCACTTCGGGCACGCTAGCGCCCTCCTTGGACTTGTCTAAGGCTTTTTGGATTGCGTGCGACTCAACAAAAATCGGAATCGACTGACCACCAATGGCAAAGACAGCCACTGCCAACAAGTTGATGATGATGACACCAATAAAAGATAAGCCCCGTTGGCGCAAACGGCTTCTGCTACGGTTGAGGTGCATAGCTTTACTCCTTGTGTGTGGATAGAGCACAGGCGCGTTAATGGAAGGCCCCGATGCGCTTGAGATCGCCAAAGTTCATCCAAACAAAAAAGGCTTTACCCACGATGTTGGCATCAGGCACGAAACCCCAATAGCGCGAGTCGAGTGAATTATCGCGGTTGTCGCCCATCATGAAGTAATGCCCTTCGGGCACTTTGCACACCACGCCCTCAATACTGTAGCGGCATTGGTCACGGTAGGCAAAATCACTAGCCCCTTGGATAAAGGCAGACACTTCAGGGTTGTTGAGCAACCGATGTGGCTGGTCACCGATTTTTTCTTCAAACTGCTTAAAGTAGCGCATGGCGCTGGCATCAAAAAAATCGGGCACGGTGGTGGTGGGCACTTCTTGGCCATTGATGGTCAAGCGCTTGTTCAGATAGGCTACCTCATCGCCGGGCACACCCACCACGCGCTTGATGTAGTCCATATGGGGCTGGGGCGGGTAGCGAAACACCATCACATCGCCGCGCTGGGGCTTATTGCCCTCAGTGATTTTTTTGTTAATCACTGGCAGGCGCACGCCATAGGTGAATTTGTTGACCAAAATCAGGTCGCCCACCAGCAGCGTCGGAATCATCGAGCCTGAAGGAATTTTGAACGGCTCAAACAAAAATGAGCGCAGCAAAAACACCGCTGCAATCACCGGAAACAGCCCCGCCGTCCAGTCCAGCCACCAAGGCTGGGCCAGTGCGTGCTGCTGGGCCTCGTTCACATCCAAATCGACCTTGGCAATGCCCATGCGGTCTAGCTCGGCGCGGCGCTGGGCGGCGGCGTCGGCAATGGCTTGAGCGGCGCGTTGGCGCTTGGGCAAAAAGAGAAAGCGCTCGGCCAGCCAATAGCAGCCCGTGACCACGGTAGCCATGAACAGCAGCAGGGCAAAGTTGCCCTCAATGGCCCCGGTGTACCAAGCACCAATGTAGCCAATAAAGGCGGCCAGCAGCAGCGTGGTAAAAATTTGTACCACTTGCATATCAGTCTTCCACCTGCAAAATAGCCAAGAACGCTTCTTGTGGCACCTCGACCGAGCCAATCTGCTTCATGCGCTTTTTACCGGCCTTTTGCTTTTCGAGCAGCTTGCGTTTGCGGCTGACGTCGCCGCCATAACATTTGGCGAGCACGTTTTTGCGCAGCGCCTTGATGCTCTCGCGGGCGATGATGTTGGCACCAATGGCCGCCTGAATCGCCACATCAAACATCTGGCGGCTGATGATTTCGCGCATCTTGGCCACCACGGCGCGGCCCCGGTATTGGGACTGGCTGCGGTGGACAATGATGGACAGCGCATCGACCTTCTCGCCGTTGAGCAAGATGTCGACCTTGACCACATCCGAGGCGCGGTATTCTTTGAACTCGTAGTCCATTGAGGCATAACCGCGTGAGACCGATTTGAGCTTGTCAAAAAAGTCGAGCACGATCTCACCGAGCGGCATTTCGTAGGTCAGCATCACTTGGCGGCCGTGGTAGGCCATGTTTTGCTGCACGCCTCGTTTTTGGTTGGCTAGCGTCATCACTGGGCCGACGTATTCTTGTGGCATGTACAAATGCACCGTCACGATTGGCTCGCGGATTTCTTGCAGCTTGCCTTGGTCGGGCATTTTGGCTGGGTTTTCCACCATGATGACTTCGCCATCGGGCTTGACCACCTGATAGACCACGCTGGGCGCGGTGGTGATAAGGTCTTGGTCAAACTCGCGTTCTAGGCGCTCTTGCACAATTTCCATGTGCAGCAGGCCCAAAAAGCCGCAGCGAAAGCCAAAACCCAGCGCTTGGCTTACTTCAGGTTCGTAGTGCAGTGAGGCGTCGTTGAGCTTGAGCTTTTCTAACGCATCACGCAGTTGGTCGTACTCGCTGGCCTCAGTGGGGTACAAACCGGCAAACACTTGGGGTTGGATTTCTTTGAAGCCGGGCAGGGCTTCGGTGGCTGGGCCTGCGTTGTTGGGCAGCTTTTTTTCCAGTGTGATGGTGTCGCCCACCTTGGCGGCTTGCAACTCTTTGATGCCCGCAATGATGTAGCCCACTTCACCAGCGCGCAGGGCGCTGCGCGGCTCGTTGGCGGGGGTAAACACACCCAAGTTGTCGGCGTTGTAAACGGCCTCTGAGGCCATCATTTTGATGCGCTCGCCCTTGAGCAGGCGGCCATCGACCACGCGCACCAGCATTACTACGCCCACATAGGGGTCAAACCAGCTGTCAATAATCATCGCGCGCAGCGGCGCGTCGGGGTTGCCCTTGGGGGCGGGCACCTTAGCCACAATGGCTTCTAAGATTTCGTCAATGCCCATGCCCGTTTTGGCCGAGCAGGGAATGGCGTCGGTGGCATCAATGCCAATCACGTCTTCAATTTCGGCTTTGGCGTTGTCGGGGTCGGACTGGGGCAAGTCCATTTTGTTGAGCACGGGCACCACTTCCACGCCCAAATCGAGTGCGGTGTAGCAGTTGGCCACGGTTTGCGCTTCTACGCCTTGGCTGGCATCGACCACCAGCAGCGCGCCTTCGCAGGCCGACAGTGAGCGGCTTACTTCATAAGAAAAATCGACGTGGCCGGGGGTGTCGATCAGGTTCAGGTTGTACACCTGACCATCTTTGGCCTTGTACTGCAAAGAAGCGGTTTGCGCCTTGATGGTGATGCCACGCTCTTTCTCGATGTCCATCGAGTCAAGCACCTGGGCCTCCATTTGCCGCTCCTCCAGCCCGCCGCAGCGCTGGATCAGCCGGTCTGCCAGCGTGGATTTTCCGTGGTCGATGTGGGCAATGATGGAAAAGTTTCGGATATGGTTCATGTCAGAGGATTACAGAAAAAGGCGCGCGCAAGAAAAAGGGCGCATCGGGTGATGACGCGCCCTGAACCAACTCTCCCGTGCCACTGCGGTGGTTGGTGTGGTATTGGAGGCAGTACAGCGCAAGTCCCGGCGGCAGGGCCTGCATCTGGGACAAGCAGCTATTCTACCCAACGGGGTGGCCTGCGCACTTTAGCGGCTGGGCCTGATCAGCGCATATTGCGCCCACTCGCCCCGGCGAAACAACACATTGATAGGCTTGGTTTTGTCGGCCTTGGTCAATACGGCTTCCAGTTCTTTGGCGCTGGCTATCTCGGTGTTGGCAATGGCCAAGATAACATCACCCTCGCGCAGACCAGCACGGGCAGCAGCATCGCTGGCAGCATCTACCAAAACACCACCTTTGAGCTTGAGATCGCGCTTTTGTGCCTCGCTCAGGTCAGACACTTGCAGGCCCAACTGTTGCGCGCTGGCTAACTTGGCCTTGGGGTGGGCATCGCTGTCGGCTGCTTTGCGCGCCACCTTGTCGGGCTCCACCTCGGCAATGGTGATGTTCAAATCGCGGCTGCCACCCCGGCGGAACACCGTAATCGTGCTTTTGCTGCCGGGTTTGGTGTTGCCCACCAAGCGGGGCAAATCTGAGACTTTATCAATCGCTTTGCCGTTGAACTTGGTGATGATGTCGCCTGCCTCTACCCCGGCTTTGTCGGCGGGCGATCCGGCCTCGATGCCAGTGACCAGCGCGCCTTGTTGCTTGCCTAGCCCCAAAGATTCGGCCACGTCTTTAGAAACTTGACCAATTTGCACCCCGATGCGCCCGCGTGTCACTTTGCCGCTGGCGCGCAGTTGCTCGCTCACACGCATGGCCTCATCGATGGGGATGGAAAAGGCAATGCCCATGTAGCCGCCGGAGCGCGAATAAATTTGGCTGTTGATGCCCACCACTTCGCCACGCATATTGATGAGTGGGCCGCCAGAGTTGCCGGGGTTGATAGCCACATCGGTCTGGATAAAGGGCAGGTAGTCGCCGGTGTCGCGCTGTTTGGCGCTGACGATGCCCGCCGTGACCGAGTTCTCCAATCCAAAGGGCGAGCCAATGGCCATCACCCATTCGCCCACTTTTAAGCGGTTGCTATCGCCCACCTTGACAGCAGGCAAGCCGCTGGCCTCAATTTTGAGCACGGCGACATCGGTGCGCTTGTCGGTGCCGACAATTTTGGCCTTGAACTCGCGCTTGTCGGTGAGCGTGACCAGCACTTGGTCTGCGCCTTCCACCACATGGGCGTTGGTCATGACGTAGCCATCGCTGCTGACAATAAAGCCTGAGCCGACGCCACGCGAGGCTTGGCCTTCGTCGTCGTGCGGGCGCTGGGGCCGCTGTGGGCGCGGTGCATGGGGCATGGGCAGGCCAAAGCGCTTGAAGAACTCTTGCATGTCTTCGTCCATGCCATTAACGGGCGTGCGTGAAGCGGTTTTTTCAGTGGTGCGGATATTGACCACCGCTGGCCCGACCTGATCGACCAGATCCGTAAAGTCGGGCAGGCCACGGGCCGCTGCTGCGGGTTGGGCGATAGCGGTGCTGGGCACCACCGTGACGCTGGCTGCGGCCATCACGCAAGCGGCCAGCACAGAGCGCGAAACTGTCCAGTGTGTGTTGTTTTTCATCAGACGCCTTTCTCGATTCAGAAGCAATGAAACCGCGCTAGGGTCAGTGCGGTTCCTTGTGCTTGAGAAGGCCTGACAGCCGATTGGTTCCGCAGCTTTAACGTTTGGGCGACTCAAAATTGGCGTTGCGCAAAAAGTCGGCGGGCAGTTGCAAAGCCGAGGCACCGTGGAAGCGCTGGTGTGCTGCCAGCAATTCATCCAGACGGGGGTCACGCAGCATGACTTGGGGGTGAGAGGCCAGATTGGCTGGGCTGTTGGCTGCGGAGACAGTGGCGGGTGCAACAAGCGGTGCAGCCATAGACCATTGCTGGGCTGCCGGGGCTTGGCTGCTGCCCCAAGTGCTCCAAGCCAAGGCGGCTACGGTGGCTAGAGAAGCCACTCCGGCCAGCATTTTCCAGCGGAACACCGAATCGTTGGCTGCTGCTTTGGGTACGAAGGTAGCAGGCTGGGGTATCTCTGGTGGTTGTGGGGGCGTCGTGGCAGCGGCCACGGGGGGCACACCATGCAGTGGCTCTTGGGCTAAGCCTTGGCGCAGCCGGGCCAAGAATGCTCCATCATCGTGGGTTTGGCGGGCCAGTTCGGGCGAGCGCAACACGTCGCCCACCAGTTGGTACAACTGCCAAGTTTCGCGCCCTTCGTCTGTGGCGGCAAAGCCAAGGGCCGAGGCCCATTCTTCATCTGGCAATTGTCCATCAGCCAGTGCCGAGAGTTGTTCCCGCTGAGTTTGCTGTTTCATCATGATTTTCTCACCTGTCTTGGCCCTGAGCGGGGCCTGCATTAGCTAGAGCCGTCTGAGCCTACTTACCAGCGTTTACCCGTCTGGTTTTGCAGCAAAGGCCGCACGCGCGAAGAAATAGCCTCGCGCGCCCGAAAGATGCGCGAACGCACCGTGCCAATCGGGCAGTTCATGGCCAAGGCAATTTCGTCATAGCTCAATCCTTCAATTTCGCGCAGGGTCACGGCTTGGCGCAGGTCTTCGGGCAAGGCTTCCATCGCGGTATTGACCGCCGCAGCGATTTCTTGGGCCGCCAGCACGGTTTCTGGGGTTTCGTCAGTGCTTGGTTCATGTCCGGGCCGTGAAGTTTCATCGTTTTCATCGTGAAGTGCCATCGCGCCTTCGTAAATTAACGGATCGCGCTTGAGATCCATTAGCGCTTTTTTGGCAGTATTGACGGCAATGCGGTACAGCCAGGTGTAAAACTGGGCGTCACCACGAAACTGGGGCAAGGCACGGTAGGCGCGGATAAAGGTTTCTTGGGCGATGTCTTCTACCAGATTGGTGTCGCGCACCATACGCCCGATCAGGCGCTCAATGCGGCGCTGGTATTTAATCACCAGCAACTCATAAGCGCGCTGGTCGCCGGCCACCGTTCGCTGAACCAGCGCCAGGTCACTGTCGCCCGCAGGCACATCGGCAGAAGAAAAGGCGGTCATGGTGTGGATGTAGAAGGTGGAGGAGCAGGAGGTGCGTGGAGTGCGCGGCGCAGATCGGCCCATTGTGCTGGGGCATGGCGCTGCTCTAGCCAGAACCAGCACACTTGGGTGCGATCATCAGACTGCCAGCGCACCCACAGGCTGTGTTGCCAATCTAGATGGATATGGGCACTGCCGGGGCCGCTGGCTGTGCCAGAGGAAGGCGTCCAGCCCCAGTGGTAGCCATCCCAGAGCAAGCGGCCTTGGGGCGATTGCCACCAAAACCGGGCTGCCAGCGTGGCACACAGCAGCCACGCAGCGGCGGCTATCGCCATGGTGGTTTGGCCCGCAGGAGCACCCCACAGCCCCCAAGCCCATAAAACGCCCAGACCGGCTGCGGGTGATGGGGTATGTGACCACCGGAGCCGACTGGCTCATGCGCAACCTTGGGCCTGGGTGGGCCGTGGTGCAGGGCAGGCCATGAAGCAGCAGGCCCTGACGTGGTGCTTAGATACGCCGAAAAACCAGCGAGCCGTTGGTGCCGCCAAAGCCGAAATTGTTTTTGACAGCAATATCGAGCTTGGCATCACGCGCCGTATTGGCGCAATAGTCCAGATCGCACTCAGGGTCGGGGGTGTTGAGGTTGATGGTGGGCGGAATCTTTTGATCGTGCAGGGCCAGCACGGTAAAGATGCTCTCAATGCCACCAGCACCGCCCAACAAGTGGCCGGTCATGGACTTGGTTGAGCTGACCACCATGTTGTGTGCGTGGTCGCCAAAGGCGGCCTTGATGGCGTTGGTCTCATTGATGTCTCCCAGCGGCGTGGAGGTGCCGTGGGCGTTGAGGTAATCGACCTGATCGGCGTTCATACCGGCATTGCGCAGCGCAGCCAGCATGGCGCGGCGTGGGCCGTCCATACTGGGGGCTGTCATGTGGCCAGCGTCGGCGCTCATGCCAAAGCCGCACAGCTCGGCATAAATTTTGGCCCCACGGGCTTTGGCGTGTTCGTACTCTTCGAGCACCATCACGCCTGCACCTTCGCCCAGCACAAAACCATCGCGGTCTTTGTCCCAAGGGCGCGAGGCGCTTTGTGGGTCATCGTTGCGGGTAGAGAGGGCGCGCATAGCGGCAAAACCGCCTACGCCCAGCGGCGAGATGGTGGCCTCGGTGCCGCCAGCGACGACGATGTCTGCATCACCGTATTCGATCATGCGGCCACCCTCGCCAATGCAGTGCAGGCCAGTGGTGCAGGCAGTGACTACGGCCAGATTGGGGCCTTTGAAACCAAAGCGCATCGACACATGCCCAGCCACCATGTTGATGATGGAGGCGGGCACGAAGAAAGGGGTAATGCGCCGGGGGCCACGACTGGCCAGCTCGGCGTGGGTGTTTTCGATCAGCGGCAGGCCGCCTATGCCTGAGCCAATCACGCAAGCAATGCGCGTGGCCAGCTCTTCATCTAAGGCATCGCCGGTGGGCAGCCCGGCGTCTTGTACCGCCTGTGCTGCGGCAGCAATGCCAAAGTGGATGAAGCTGTCCATAGTGCGCGCATCTTTAGCGCTGATATAGGACCCCAGGTCAAACCCCTTGACCTCACCGGCAATTTTGCAGGCGAAGTTCGATATATCGAACTTGGTGATGAGATCAATGCCGGATTTACCGGCGAGGATGTTGGCCCAGGCATCTTGCACCGTGTTACCCACGGGACTGATGCAACCCAGGCCGGTCACGACAACGCGACGACGGCTCATGCGTTAAAACCTTGTGCTGATCGAAAGGCGCAAAGCGCCGATTAGGCCTTTTGGTGGCCGGTGGCGTAGTCGATGGCGTTTTGTACCGTCGTGATCTTCTCGGCGTCTTCGTCGGGAATCTCAATGCCAAATTCGTCTTCGAGGGCCATCACCAGTTCAACGGTGTCCAGAGAGTCGGCACCCAGATCAGCCACGAAGGCTTTTTCGTTGGTGACTTGGGTCTCTTCAACGCCTAATTGCTCGGCAATGATTTTTTTGACGCGTGCTTCAATATCGCTCATGGTTTCCCTCGGGGAGGTTGTGAATGAATTCTCGATTCTAGCTGTATCGGGAGGTAAGCCGAAACAGCCTGCGGTGGTGATGCAACTGGCTTGATCTTCTGGCAATTACATGTACATGCCGCCATTGACGTGCAACTCTTGCCCAGTGACGTAGCCTGCCTCATTGGAGGCGAGGTAAGCGACGGCATGGGCGATGTCGGCGGGCTTGCCCAAGCAGCCCAACGGAATTTGTGCCGTCAGGGCCTTTTGCTGCGCTTCGGGCAGGCTGGCGGTCATGTCGGTGTCAATAAAGCCGGGGGCCACGCAGTTGACGGTGATATTGCGGCTGCCCAATTCACGCGCCAGTGCGCGGGTCATGCCTGCCACACCGGCTTTGGCAGCGGCGTAGTTGGCCTGACCGGGGTTGCCAGAGGCACCGACCACACTGGTGATGCTGATGATGCGGCCAAAGCGCTGCTTCATCATCGGCTTGATGGCGGCGCGGCTGACGCGGAACACGGCCTTGAGATTGGTGTCGAGCACGGCATCCCAGTCGTCATCTTTCATGCGCATGGCGAGTTGGTCGCGGGTAATGCCCGCGTTATTGACCAACACTTGCAGGCCGCCTTGTTGTTTGACGAGGCTGTCGATCAGGGCTTCGACAGCGGGGGCATCATTCACATCTAAGGCAGCACCCCGGCAGCCGGGGTAGGCGGCCAGTGCCGCGCTGATGCGCTCTGCACCTTCAGCGGTGGTGGCAGTGCCAACGACTTGGTAGCCGCGTGCGGCCAGTTCTTGTGCAATGGCCGCACCAATGCCGCGCGAGGCGCCAGTGACCAGTGCGACGGGGGCTTTTGTGGTGGTTTCGCTCATGCCAATAATTCCTTGGTTTGGGTGAGGGTAGCGGGGTCGTACAGGGCAGCGCCTACCAGTTCGGCATCAATGCGCTTGACCAGTCCGGCCAGCACCTTGCCGGGGCCGCATTCGATGATGTGGCTGATGCCACGGGCTTTGAGCGCTTGCACGCATTCGACCCAGCGCACCGGGCCAAAGGCTTGGCGCACCAGCGCGTCGCGGATGGCATCGGCGTCTTGCTGCACCGCCACGTCAATATTGTTGAGCACCGGAATTTGTGGCGCAGCCAAGCTGGTGTTGGCCAAGGCCACACGCAGCTTTTCGGCGGCGGGCTTCATCAGGCTGGAGTGGAACGGGGCCGACACCGGCAGCGGCAGGGCGCGTTTGGCACCCGCCGCCTTGAGCAGTTCGCACGCCTTTTCAACCGCCGCTTTGCTACCGGCAATCACGGTTTGGGCGGGGTCGTTAAAGTTGACGGCCTCCACCACCTCGGTGCTGCTGCCCAGTGCGGCGGTGGCTTCGGCACAGCCTGCAATGACTTTGGCGGCTTCTAAGCCCAGAATAGCGGCCATCGCGCCGGTGCCCACCGGCACGGCTTCTTGCATGGCGGCAGCGCGCAGGCGCACCAGCGGCGCTGCTTGGGCCAACGTGAGCACGCCAGAAGCCACCAAGGCCGAGTATTCACCCAGCGAGTGCCCAGCCACCGCCGCAGGCAAAGCGCCGCCTTCGGCTTGCCAAACCCGCCATGCGGCCACACCGGCCACCAGCATCACCGGTTGGGTGTTGGTGGTCAGTGCCAGTTGTTCTTTAGGGCCTTCGTGGATGAGCTTGGCGACATCCTCACCCAAGGCATCGGAGGCTTCTTGCAGCGTTTGGGCCACGACGGGGTGGTCGCCCCAAGCATCCAACATACCCACGGATTGGGAGCCTTGCCCCGGAAAGACAAATGCAAAAGTCTTCATGGTGTTTTTGTTTTGATCGAAAAATCAGAGCTTGAGCAGCACCGCGCCCCACGTAAAGCCGCCGCCCACGCCTTCAAGCAGTAGGGTTTGGCCTTTTTGCACCTGACCGGCGCGCACAGCATGGTCTAGCGCCAGCGGAATGGAGGCTGCCGAGGTGTTGCCGTGCTCTTGCACGGTGACGACCACCTTGTCCATACCCATTTTGAGCTTGCGCGCCGTGCTTTGCATGATGCGGATGTTGGCTTGGTGCGGGATCAGCCAGTCGATATCGGCTTCGGTCAGACTGGCCTTGTTCAGCACGGTGCGGGCCGCGCCTTCGAGCAAGCCCACGGCCAGCTTGAACACGGCTTGGCCGTCCATTGTTAGCAGGGGCAAGCCAGTGACTTTGCCGCCCGACACATGGCCGGGCACGCACAGAATGCCTACATGTTTGCCATCGGCATGGATGTCGGTGGCCAAGATGCCCGGCTCGTCGGAGGCTTCGAGCACCACGGCCCCAGCGCCATCGCCAAACAGCACGCAGGTGGTGCGGTCTTGGAAATCCAATAGGCGGCTAAAAATTTCAGAACCTACCACTAGCGCCCGCGTGGCGGTGCCTGCACGGATCATGGCGTCGGCCACGGTCAGGGCATAGATAAAGCCGCTGCACACCGCCTGCACATCAAAGGCCGGGCAACCGTGGGCACCGAGTTTGTGTTGCAAGATGGTGGCGGTGGACGGAAACACCATGTCCGGCGTGGAGGTGGCCACGATGATGAGGTCGATGTCTTGGGCTTGCAGATGGGCGGCCTGTAGCGCTTGGCGCGCTGCTTCTAAGGCCAAATCGCTGCTAACCACATCGGCATCGGCAAAGTGGCGCGCTCGGATGCCGGTGCGCTCCACAATCCATTCATCAGAGGTTTCCACGCCGCGCGCAGCCAAATCGGCCACCAGATCAGCGTTGGTTACGCGGCGTGGTGGCAGATAGCTGCCCGTGCCGATAATGCGGGAGTAGGGTTTCATGGGTGAGAAACTGGCGTTGGTGCGCGCTCCGTAGCAGGGCTGGCAGGCAGCAAAAAGGGTGCTGCGCTGGCAATGCGGTGGCGAACCCGGTCCAGCAAGTTGTTGCGGGCCGCATCATACGCCCGGTTCAAGGCTTGCCCAAAGGCCACCTCATCGGCGGAGCCGTGGCTTTTGAATACCAGCCCACGCAGGCCCAGCAGGGCTGCACCGTTGTAGCGGCGGTGGTCTAAGCGCTTTTTAAATGCCGACAACACCGGGTAGGCCATGAGCGCGGCAAATTTTGTCCAAGGGTTGCGGGCAAATTCTTGCTTGAGAAAGCTGCTGACCATGCTGGCCAGCCCTTCGCCGGTTTTGAGGGCGACATTGCCGACAAAGCCGTCGCAGACGACGATATCGACGGTGCCCTTGAAGATGTCGTTGCCTTCCACATTGCCGACAAAGTTGATGCTGCCGGAATCGCCGGCATGGTGCAGCAACTCTCCGGCTTTTTTAATCACTTCGCTGCCCTTGATGGCTTCAGCACCGATGTTGAGCAGCCCCACTGTGGGCTGCTCTCGGCCCTTGAGCACTGAGTCGAGCGCCGAGCCCATGATGGCAAATTGCAGCAAGTGCAGCTCGGTGCAATCGACATTGGCCCCTAAATCGAGCACGGTGGTGGAGCCGCCCAAGGCATTGGGAATTTGGCCTGCAATGGCGGGCCGGTCAATGCCATCGAGTGTTTTGAGGATGTAACGGGCAATGGCCATCAGCGCACCGGTATTGCCCGCCGACACCACCGCTGCTGCCGTACCTTCTTTGACCTGCTGAATCGCCACGCGCATCGAAGAATCTTTTTTGCGGCGCAGGGCGATTTCTACTGGGTCTTCCATCGTCACGACTTCACTGGCGTGGATGGCTTGCGCCCGTTCATGGGTAAAGCTCTGCAAAGCCTCAGGCAAACCCACCAGCAACAGGCGGGCGTCGGGGTGCTCGTCCAGAAACCGGCGGCACGCCGCCAAGGTGACGCGGGGGCCGTGGTCGCCCCCCATGCAATCAACAGCCAGAGTAATCATCGGAACAAATGTGGGGCTGTATGCGCAGCCGGTTCAAGAGAGAAAGCAGCGAGAAAAGCAAAGGCCCGTGCTACAAAACAAGTAGCCACGGGCCTTTGGAGGTACGAAGGTCTGAATGCGGTCAGGCAGCAGATTTATTCTTCAGCACTTGGCGGCCACGGTAAAAGCCGTTGGGGCTGATGTGGTGGCGCAGGTGGATTTCGCCAGTGGTGGCTTCGACAGCAATGCCGGGCACGTTCAGGGCATTGTGCGAACGGTGCATACCGCGCTTGGAGGGGGATTTTTTATTCTGTTGGACAGCCATGATGGGCTCCTGGTCTTAAAAAGGGGGTTGGTAAAAACGCGATCAGCCCATTCAAAAGACACGAGGTGGGATTCGCGCGAAGCCTAAGATTATAGCAAACGCCTCAATGGCCTTCATTCTTGGGTTTTTCTACCCGCAAACTGGCAAGCGCCGCGAAGGGATTGGGCTTTTCTGCATTGGCCGCTTCAAAATCTTCGTCGCTGGAAGCCAGCGGTACCGGCTCAGGGCATTCGTCGTGGCGGGGTACCACGGGCAGGGCCATCAGTAGCTCATCTTCGATCAGCGTGTGCAGGTCAAAATCAGGCTCTAGCGCCAACAGGTCTTCTTCAAACTCCTCGTCCAGCGCCTCGGCAGTGGCCTCATCAGGCACAAAGCGGAAGGAGCGCTCCACCAGCAGCGGCACATCTACCGGCCCGAGGCAGCGCTGGCACAGCATCGGAAAGGTGGCCTCTACATGCAGATGCAGCCAAGGTTGATGGCCGTTGCCACCATCGGAGAGCATCTCAGCGTTGGCCTGCCAGTTCACATGCAAATCGGGGTGCAGCAAGCCGTGGGCTTCTTCGGCCAAACGTGCATATTTGAGCAGCGTGTCATGGCCGCTCAGATGCCCGCTGGCCTTGGCAAAGGCTTTGATGTCCAGTTTCTCAGGGTGGAAGGTCTTGGTCATGGGGTGCAGTGTAAGAGAATCGCGGCCATGCAATCTTTCTTTCCCCCACAACGCCCACTGGTGCTGGGTTCTACCTCGCGTTATCGGCGCGAGCTGTTGCAACGTTTGCGTCTGCCCTTTGAGGTGACAGCACCTGATGTGGATGAAACCCCGCAGCCCGGCGAGGCACCACCAGCGCTGGCGCTGCGTTTGGCCTTGGCCAAAGCCCATGCTGTGGCCTCGCAATACCCCGAAGCGGTGGTGATTGGCTCCGATCAGGTAGCCGATTTGGCTGGTCACCCGCTGGGCAAGCCCGGCAACCATGAGCGCGCCGTGGCCCAACTGGGCATGATGAGCGGCCATACGGTGATTTTTCAGACGGCGGTGGCGGTGGTCTGCCATGCCACTGGCTTTGAACAGGCAGAGCTGGCAGCGGTGGAAGTGCGCTTTCGCGCCTTGGCCGAAGACGAGATTGAACGCTACCTGCGCGCCGAGCAGCCCTACGACTGCGCGGGCAGCGCCAAGAGCGAGGGCTTGGGCATCAGTCTGCTCGATGCCATCGTGAGCGACGATCCTACGGCGCTGATTGGCCTGCCCTTGATTCGCACCTGCCGCCTGCTGCGGGCGGCCGGGATCATCCTGCCATGACCGCTACCTCACAAAGCCAAAGTGGGCGCGGTACCCTGTATTTGGTACCTGCACCGCTCGATTTTGGCTGTACCAGCCAAGCCCCATTGCAAGACAGCCTGCCCGCAACCACCCTAACGGTGGCTGCCCGTTTGACGCATTGGGTGTGTGAGAATGCCAAAAGCACCCGCGCCTACCTCAAACGGGTAGAAGCCCTGTATCCCTTGGCCCAGCCGCTACAAGCGCAACAGATTACCGAGTTGCCGCGCGAAGCGCACAAAAAAGGCGATCATGGCGACAAGGGCGGTGCCGTGTTTGATGCCCGGCCCCTGCTGGCCCCAGCCTTGGCTGGACACGACATTGGGCTGGTGAGCGAAGCTGGTATGCCCGCTGTGGCCGACCCCGGCAGCTCGGTGGTGCGCGCTGCGCATGACTTGGGCCTGAACGTGGTGCCACTGGTGGGGCCGGTTTCGCTGTTGCTAGCGCTGGCGGCCAGTGGTTTGAATGGGCAAAACTTTGCTTTTGTCGGCTACCTGCCGCAAGACGCCGCCGAACGCGCCCAGCGCATCCGGGCCTTAGAGTCTTTGGCTTTGCAAAGCGGTCAGACCCAGTTGTTTATTGAAACCCCGTACCGCAATGCCGCGCTGTTGCAGGGCCTGCTGCACACTTTGCAGCCCAATACCCGGCTGGCACTGGCCAGTGGCCTGACGCTGGCCGAAGCCCGTATCCAAAGCATGGCGGTGCGCCAGTGGCGTCAAAATCCCCAAGCCCCGGACAAACACACCCCGGTGGTGTTTGCCCTTGGGCGCTGAGTCTCTGGCTGCCTGCCCCGGCCCTCAGTGGCTGTGGGCCATGCTGCTGAGCAGCACCACCACACCCATACCCAGCAGCAGCCAAGCAATCTGGGCTGCTGTCTCGCGGGCGCTCAGGCGTTTTTGCAGTTGCGGAATCAAATCGGCCAGTGCCACATAAATAAAGCTGCTGGAGGCCAGCGCCAGAAAATACGGTAGCCAGTCTTGCAACTGCGCCACCAAAAAGTAACCCACCAGCCCACCAATGGCCGTTACGGCCCCAGCCAGTGACACTTTGACCAGTGCCATGCGCCGGTTGGCGCTGCTTTGGCGCAGCACCACCAAATCGCCAATGTGGTGCGGCACCTCATGGGCCAGCACCGAGACGGCGGCAATCAGCCCCAAGCGCAGGTCGGCCATAAACGCCGAAGCAATCAGCACACCATCGCCAAAGCAATGCACGCTATCGCCAGTGATGAGCGTCCAGCCGCCGGTGCGCAAGCCACCTCCGTTTGCAGGGTGGCTGTGGTCATGATGGTGGTGGTCGTGATGGTGCGGGCTAGCGCCATGTTCGTGCCGGGCCGCGCTGTGCGGGTGCGTTGGTGCTTGTGGGGCTGGGGCGTCGTGGTTGTGCTCATGGCCGTGGTGCCACAGTTCGGCCTTGTCGAGCAAAAAGAAAAAAACCACCCCCAGCAGCAACACGGTAAACAGATCGTGCGCGCCCGCTTGGCTCTCAAAGGCTTCAGGCAGCAGGTGCATGAACGAGGTAGCTAACAGCGCGCCAGCGGCCAAACTAAGCAGATACTGTGGCCCCAAGCTATCGCTGCGGCCACCAAAGCGGGTGCGCAACAACAGCGCAGCAATCCAAACACTGCCAATGCCAGTGACCAAAGTGGCGATGATGATGGTGAACAGAACCATAGCTGAAACACTTTCTTTGCAGGGATACAAGCCCCTGTGGAATCAAAAATACACGGCCAAGCAAGCAAAAAAGCCGCCCGGCAAATGCCTGGCGGCTTGGGTGCAGCAAGGGCCGCGCTCAGGCCACGCCGTGCTGATGCAACCAATCGAGCGCCCGATGCCAGCCATCTTGCGCCGCTTCTTTGCGGTAGCTGGGGCGGTAATCGGCATGGAAGGCATGGGGTGCATCTGGATAGAGCACAAACTGCGATGATTTGGCCGCTGCCGAGCCTTGAGCCAGGGATTTTTTCATCTTATCAACCGTGTCAAGCGGGATGCCGCTGTCTTTTTCACCGTACAGGCCCAGCACCGGGGCTTTGAGCAACGACGCCAGATCGACCGGATGCTTGGGGGTGTGTGGTGTAGCCTCGCCCACGAGGCGACCATACCAAGCTATGCCCGCCTTGACGGGGCCGTGGGCGGCATACAGCCAAGTGATGCGCCCACCCCAGCAAAAGCCGGTGACTGCCACACGGCTGGCATCGCCGCCGTGCGTGGTAGCCCAATGCACTGCACCATCGAGGTCGGCCATCACCTGGGCGTCGGGCACTTTAGACACCAACTCGGCCATCAGCTTGGTGATTTCACTGTAACTGGAGGGGTTGCCTTGGCGCGCATAAAGCTGTGGGGCAATGGCCAGATAGCCTGCCCGTGCCAAGCGCCGACAGACATCGGCAATGTACTCGTGTACGCCAAAAATTTCTTGCACTACCAGCACCACTGGCAGGCCACTTTGGCCCTCGGGCACGGTTCTGGGGGCGGCGCGGTAGGCAGGCACCTCAAAGCCCTGCACGCTAAAGCTGATCCAGCCCGCATCGAGCCCTTCCGCAGTGGTGTGGATGGCCGTTTGTGCCATCAATGGGGCGGCAGCCGCCGCATAGCCCAGCCCCAGCCCCAGCGCAGCGCCTAGAGCGGTGCGGCGGGTGGTGCCTGTAGTGGTGCTGCGCCCCGGCAGCAAGGCATTGATATCAGAAAACCAGTTGGCATTTGGCATTGATGGGGTCCTGCAAAAATGTGCAGTCTAGGGCCAGCCCTAGCGCAGTCCCTAGGCGCAGGCGCCATGTCCGCAGATATTGTCTGGATTTGATGGCAACCGCCCCAGAGAAGGCGAGGATCGAAAGTTACTGCCCGATTGCGGCCACTTGCTTTGGTTTGGTAAAACTGTGCGTTCGCCAGTTTGATATCTGTGTAGATGGTGTCCGATTGTCTTATAAAGACCACTCTATTCGTAGAAAGCTCTACCATGCGTATTCTTCTCACCGGCTCGACCGGCTTTGTTGGCCAAACCCTCTACGCTGCTCTGACCGCCGCCGGGCATACGGTGTACGGTGGTATCTCGCCGCGCCAAACGCCCCGCAATGCCTTGCAGGTGCCGATGGACTTTGCCTACGACACCATGCCCGCCTTCTGGCTGCCCCGGCTTGAAGGCATGGATGCCGTGGTCAATGCGGTGGGCGTGCTGCGCGACAGCAGCGCCCGCCCGATTGCAGCCGTACACCGCGACACCCCCATTGCCCTGTTTGAAGCCTGTGCTCAAGCCGGGGTGCAGCGCGTAGTGCAAATCTCGGCCTTGGGCATTGATGGCAGCACCACGCAATACGCCAGCACCAAGCGGTCGGCGGAAGAGCGGCTGTGGGCGCTGGCGGCGCAGCACAAGCTGCGACCGGTTATTTTGCGTCCCAGCGTGGTGTTTGGACAAGGCGGCGACAGCAGCGCTCTATTCATGAATTTGGCCCGGCTTCCCATGGTGGTGTTGCCGGGGCCGGTGCTCGATGCCCAAGTGCAGCCAGTCTCGGTACACGATTTGGCCGCTGCGGTGGTAGCGCTGCTTGGCCCAGCCCAAGCCACCGTTGGCATGGTTGAATGTGTGGGCCCCGAAGCCTTGCGCATGGGGGCCTTTATTGCCAGCCTGCGCCAGCAACTGGGCCACGGCCCGGCGTGGGTGCTGCGGATGCCTAGCTGGCTCACCAAACTCAGCGCCCGGTTGGGCGATAGTGTGCCCGCCTCGCCTTGGTGCAGTGAGACTTTGGCTATGTTGGGCACCGATAACGTGGGCGATGCTGCTGATTTTGCTCGTCTGCTGGGCCGTTCAGCCGTCCCTTACCGCCGGTTGGTGGCAACGGCTTGGCGCTAAATGCGCGCGGCTCTAGTGGGCCTGCTCCCAATTAGGCCCCACGCCCACCTCGGCCAGCAGGGGCACGCGCAGGCTGGCTACTCCCGCCATCAGGCGCGGCACCTGCTGGCGCAGCCAGTCCACTTCGGACTCTGGCAGTTCAAACACCAGTTCATCGTGTACCTGCATAATCATTTTGATGCTGGGCTTTTCAGCTTCTAGCACTTTTTGCACTGCCACCATCGCCATTTTGATGAGGTCAGCGGCGGTGCCCTGCATGGGTGCATTGATGGCAGCGCGCTCGGCAGCGGCGCGGCGCGGGCCGTTGGGGGAGTTGATTTCAGGCAGCATCAACCGGCGGCCAAACACGGTTTCGACATAGCCCATCGCTTTGGCTTGGGCCTTGGTGTCGTCCATGTATTGCTTGACGCCAGGGTAGCGCTCAAAGTAGCGCTGAATGTAGTTTTTAGCCGCCGTCTGGTCGATGCCCAAATTGCGCGCCAGCCCAAAGCTGCTCATGCCATAAATCAAACCAAAGTTAATCACCTTGGCATAGCGGCGCTGTTCTTGCGTCACCTCATGCACGCTGACGCCAAACACCTCTGCTGCCGTGGCCCGGTGGACGTCCAAGCCATGCTGAAAGGCGTGCAGCAGTGCATGGTCGCCGCTCAGGTGCGCCATGATGCGCAGTTCAATCTGGCTGTAATCGGCGCTGGCAATCACACAGCCGGGCGCGGCCACAAAGGCTTCGCGCACGCGCCGCCCTTCGGGGGTGCGGATCGGAATGTTTTGCAGGTTCGGCTCATTGCTGGACAAGCGCCCGGTCACGGCCACCGCCTGCGCGTAATGGGTATGCACGCGCCCTGTGCGCGGATGTGCCATGCCCGCCAATTTGTCGGTGTAGGTGCCCTTGAGCTTGCTCAAGGAGCGGTGCTCCAAAATTTTGGCGGGCAGGGGGTAGTCCAGCGCCAGCTTTTCTAGCACTTCTTCGTCGGTGCTGCGTGCGCCGGTAGCGGTTTTTTTCACCACCGGCATGTCCAGTTTGTCGAAGAAAATCTCGCCTAACTGCTTGGGGCTGCTCAGGTTGAATGGCTGCCCAGCCAGCGCATAGGCTTCTTGCTCTAGCTCCACAATGCGTGCGCCCAGTTGCTGGCTTTGCGCGGCCAACAGTGGCGCATCAATCAGCACGCCGTGGCGCTCGACATGGTAGAGCACCTCGCTGCTGGCGATTTCTAGCTCGTAAATGGCGCGCAGCTTGTCGTGGGCGGCCAGCAGCGGCCATAGCGCTTGGTGGACGTCCAGCGTTTGGTCGGCGTCTTCGCAGGCGTAGGCTGCGGCTTTATCCACCGGGACTTGGGCAAACGGAATTTGGTGTACGCCCTTGCCGCACAAATCCTCATAGCTAATGCCGCTGCGCCCCAAGTGGCGCTGCGCCAAGCTGCTCAAACTGTGGGGCTTATGCACTTCTAGCACATAGCTTTGCAGCATGGTGTCGTGGGCATAGCCGCGCACCTCAATGCCGTAGTTGGCAAAAACATGGCGGTCGTATTTGATGTGTTGGCCCAGCTTGGCGTGGCGGGCATCTTCTAGCCACGGGCGCAGGCGCTCCAGCACTTCTAGCAAGGGCAACTGTGCTGGGGCCTCCGGGCCGGTGTGGGCCAACGGGATGTAGGCCGCCTCGCCGGGCTGCACGCTCAGGCTGATGCCTACCAGCTCGGCGCGCATGGCGTCCAAGGAGGTGGTTTCGGTGTCGATGGCTACCAATTCTGCTGCTTGCACCTTGGCCAGCCAGCGCTCTAAGGTGTCCCAATCCACAATGGTGTCATAAGCCAAGCTGCGGTGCTCTACCGCCTGCGCCAATTCGGTGGCATTGGGGGCAGCAAACAAATCACCTTCTACGGTAAGGTGCTGCGGGCCTTCAGCGGACGGCGGTGGTGGATCAGCAAATAAATCGCCACTCTCACCACGCGCCAACGCCGCTGGCTTGGCAGGCCGGGTGGGCGTCGTGGTGGCTGCTGCCGCTGTGGGCAATGCCTGCGCCAGCCCCTTCAAGCCATAACGCTTGTAAAAATCGTACAACGCTTGGGTTTGCGGTTCACCCACCGCCAAGGCATCCAACGCGGGCAAGCCCGGCACCCAATCGGCCAAATCGCAATCGGTTTTGATAGTGACCAACTGGCGGCCTGTGGGCAGCCAGCCGAGGCTGGCGCGCAGGTTTTGCCCGACCACGCCTTTGATCTGGTCAGCTTGGGCGATGATGGCATCGAGCGAGCCGTATTCTTGCAACCACTTGGCCGCCGTTTTCTCGCCCACTTTGGGCACACCGGGCACGTTGTCCACGCTATCGCCCACCAGTATCTGAAAATCCACCATCAGCGCTGGGGGCACGCCAAACTCTGCGGTCACGCCCGCCACATCGCGGCGCTTGCCCTGCTTCATGGTGTCGATGATGGTGACATGCTCATTGACCAGTTGGCTTAAGTCTTTATCACCACTGGACACAATCACATCCACGCCCTGTTGTGCCGCTGCATGGGCGAGGGTGCCAATCACATCGTCTGCCTCGACGCCGGGTACGGCCAGCACGCTCCAGCCCAGTTGGCGCACCACCTCGTGGATGGGAGCGATTTGCGCACGCAAATCATCTTGCATCGGTTTGCGCGTGGCTTTGTAGGCCGGATAGATGGCATCACGAAACGTGGGGCCGGGCGCATCAAAAATGCAGGCGGCATAATCGGCAGGGTGCTCGCGGCGCAGCGCCTGCAACATCTTAATCATGCCCTGAATGGCCCCAGTGGCGGGGCTGCTAGGGTCGCCCGGCACGGCGCGCAGGTCGGGCATGGCATGGAAGGCACGGTATAGGTAGCTGGAACCATCGACCAGCACCAAGGTTTTAGGCTTGCTCATGGGGCCGATTGTGCATGGCCCGGCCAGTGGGCGCAGGCGCGGCCTACAATCGCGCTATGCGCGCTGTTCTACCCCTTCTGTTGCTGGCTTTGGCTGCTGGCCCGGCCTTGGCCCAAAATCCTGATGCTTTCAGCCCCAAGGCCACTGCCGGGCATACCAATCCGCCACCGCCTGCCGCTAAAAGCCATCGCCCCGAACAACGCACCCAACGCATCCACGTTGAAGATGGTGGCAGCCGCGTCGATGAGCTGCGCATTGGTGGTCAAACCCAAAGCATCACCGTCCAGCCCAAGGTGGGCGATGTACCCGCCTACGAGGTGCAACCCTCCGATGGTGTGCGCAACCGCCCACGCAACGGCGGCGAGACCAATACTGGCACCCGTGTCTGGAACCTTAAGCAGTTCTGATTTTTCCGTGCGTGCTGCGGGGCCGGTGTTGGCTCGGTAGTGCTGTGGGATTTCCTTTTTTTAGCCTCTATTCCCTAGTCTGTTGAGCGATGGCCGTATTTACCCAAGTCCCCCTGAAAGATGCACACACCCTCGTGCAACGGTTGCAACTCGGAGAACTGCAAGCGCTGCGCGGCATTGAAGGGGGCATTGAGAACACCAACTACTTTGTCACCACCGACCAAGGTGAGTTTGTGCTCACTCTGTTTGAGCGCCTGACCGCCGAGCAGTTGCCGTTTTATCTGCACCTGATGAAGCACTTGGCCCATGCAGGCATTCCGGTGCCCGACCCCCGGCCCGACCAGCATGGCGAGATTTTGCACCGCGTCTGTGGCAAGCCCGCCGCGCTGGTCAACCGCCTGCAAGGCAAAAGCCAATTGGCCCCCCAAGCCGTGCATTGCGCCGCAGTGGGCGATATGCTGGCCCGTATGCACTTGGCTGGGCGCGACTACGAGCGCCAACAGCCCAACTTGCGCGGCCTGCCGTGGTGGAACGAAACTGTGCCAGTGGTGCTGCCTTACCTTGCGCCCGAGCAGGCTGCGTTGTTGCAATCGGAGCTGGCCTACCAAAACCATGTCGCCGCCTCTTCGGCCTATACCGCACTGCCGCGTGGCCCCGTCCATGCCGATTTGTTCCGCGACAACGTCATGTTTGACGGCGACACCCTGACCGGTTTTTTTGATTTTTATTTTGCGGGCGTCGATACGTGGATGTTCGATTTGGCCGTGTGCCTGAACGACTGGTGCATTGACTTGGCTACCGGCCAGCACGACACCTCCCGCGCCGAGGCCATGTTGCGTGCCTATCAGGCGGTGCGCCCGCTGATCGCTGCCGAGCGCGAACTGCTCAACGCCATGCTGCGCGCTGGGGCCTTGCGCTTTTGGATTTCGCGCCTCTGGGATTTCCACCTACCACGCCAAGCCTCTTTGCTCACGCCGCACGACCCCGCCCATTTTGAGCGCGTGCTGCGCCAGCGCATTGCCCAGCCTCTGGCACTTTGATCGTCTGATTTATGAAACTTCGCATCGTCCCTGCCAGCACCGGCCTCACTTGGGTCAAGGGGGGGATCAGCGTGTTCCGGCGTCAGCCGATGGCCATCGCGGCGCTGTTTTTCATGACCATGGCCTCGATGTCATTGGTCTCCATCGTGCCCTTGATTGGCCCTGCGCTGGCGCTGGGCCTGTTGCCCTCGGCCACCTTAGCGATGATGGTGGCGGCGGCAGAGGCCATGCAAGGGCGCTTTCCGACCCCCGCCGTGCTGCTGGTGGCTTTTCGCACTGGCAAGCAACACCTGCGCGATATGCTAGTGTTGGGGGCGCTGTATGCGGTTGGGTTTTTGCTGGTGATGGCGCTGTCTGCGTTGGTCGATGGCGGCCTGTTTGCCCAAGTCTATTTGGGCCATATCCCCATGAGTGCGGAACTGGCCGAAAGCGATGAGTTCCAGTATGCCATGTGGCTGGCTATGTTGCTGTACCTACCGCTGTCGCTGCTGTTTTGGCATGCGCCGGGCTTGGTGCATTGGCATGGGGTGCCGCCGGTCAAAAGCCTCTTTTTTAGCCTAGTGGCTTGTACGCGCAACATCACGGCTTTTATCTTCTTTGGCCTAGGCTGGCTGGGGGCTTTTGCTATCGGTGGTGTGCTTATCAGTTTGCTGGGGGCGCTGCTGGCCGGGCTGGGCCTGTTCAGCGCTGGGGCGATGGCGGGCCTGATGGTGGCTATGGCCATGATGATGGCCGCCATGTTCTTTAGCTCTATCGTCTTTACCTTCCGCGATTGCTTTGAGCCACCCCAAGCTGCGGATGTCGATTTGCCTGATACCAAGCTCGATAGCACGTTTTGATTCTGGTGCCGGTAGCGGCCATTACCGCTTTTTAATACCAGATAAATTATTTGACTATAAAAAATTAATTTTTATTTGTATTTTTAGAAATGAAGGGCATAAATTTTATTTAGATAAATTAGATTTGATCTAGATGACGATTTATGCCCTCCAGCAAGAATTTACTTTGCCGAACTGTCGCAAGCGACTTTCGTATTTTTGTGTGCAGCGTCGGAGCTATCCATGGCGCTCTTGGCGCTGACCTTCGCGTCACTCAACTTGTTTTGGTCATGGGATTCGGCTGCCTTCTGGTGGTGTTTTGCGGCTGCTTCGTGATCGCCGGCAGCTTTTTTGTGCAGAGCGCTGGATTCGTTGGTATTAGTCATAATATTTTCCTAACTTGAAGAAGTGGATGAATTTACAGTCAATCAGCACTGGTTTTGTTTTCACCTAACCAAAGTGCTAACTGATAGTAGCTTCGTAAGTTGGTCTAGACTGTTCGGTAACGTACACAGCAACTGATTAAAAATAAAACCCGCTACAGAAGGTCTGCATAAAGGCGCACCTCGCTCTTTGATGGAAAAGCCTTGTAGAACGCATTCACCCCAGCGCCCAAGAACTTGGTCAGGCGTTAATGGCATTCCCTTTGAGCTTCGCCTGACGCCAGAACAGGCAAGGGCGATGCGGCAGCGCCATCAAATCAACCGCCAAGCCACCCAAGAGGTACGCGACATTGCCCGCAACAGCGGGCCTTCCTATGCCAGCGCGGACGCCCTGCTGGCGTAAACAGCCCGCTAGGCATGGCCCGGCAGGCTGCATTTGGCGTCAAAGCCCGATAGCCCCGCCATCGGTACGCGTTACCACCACCGTAGCCGAGCGTGGGCGCTGGGTGGCGGCTGGATTAGTCTGGCTGGCGGGCCAATGGCTGCCCAAGTTGCTCAGGCTGCTTTCTTCTCCGGGGTGTTGCACATTAAAGAACAGCGTTTTGCCGTCCGGGGTGACGGCCACGCCAGTGATCTCGCACTGCTTGGGGCCAACCAAAAAGCGGCGCAGATTGTCCGGCGAGGCATTGGCTCCTTTGCGTGTGGCTGTGCCACCCGCAGCAGTGACCGCACCGCCATCGCCCACTTGGCCGGGCACAGCGGCCAGCATCATGCAGTTGGTCACATCGGTATAAGCACCATCATCGGTCTGAATCCACAGCAAACCACGCGGGTCAAAATACAGGCCATCGGGGCTAGAAAAATCATTCACTGCGCTCAAGCCTGACAGGTTGACGTCACCCGCTGCATCGGCTTGGGCGGCAAACAGGTAAATATCCCAAGCAAACGCCGTGGCGGCACCATTGCTGCCATTTTCGTGCCAGCGGATGATGTGGCCGTTGGGGTTGCCCTTGTTGCTCTTGCTGCTGCCGTCGTTGTTGGTGTAGTTGTCGCTGTAGTAGCGTGGGTTGGCGGCATCGGGCTTGAGTTGGCTGCCGGTGGGGGTGGCGCTGGGATCGACACGGTTGCTGTTGTTGGTCAGGGTCATATAGACCTCGCCGTTGCGCGGATGCACGGCACCCCATTCTGGACGATCCATCTTCGTGGCTCCTACTTTGTCGGCAGCCAAGCGGGCATGGGTCACGACATCGCCCTGATCGACAAACGGGTAGGCGGCATTGCTGGCATCCAAGCCGTTCTTGCCATAGCTCAGTTCTAGCCACTGGCCGCTGCCATCGGCATTGAACTTAGCCACATACAACGTGCCCTCGTCCAGATACTTGGCTCCTACGGCCATGCCACCGTTTACGTCTTGTGGGTTCCACAGGGCTTTAGAGACAAACTTGTAGATGTACTCGTTGCGGGCATCGTCACCCATGTAAATGACGATAGGCTGGCCTGCCACGGCGGGCGCAGGCCAAGCACCTTCGTGGTTAAAACGGCCCAAGGCGCTGCGCTTGGCAGGGGTCGATGTGGGGTTGAAGGGGTCAATCTCTACCACCCAGCCAAAGGTGTTGGCAGTGTTGCGGTAATCGTCGTTGGCGCTGGCTCCGGTCACGGAAGAAGTCCAGCGGGCAAACAAATCATCGCTGCCAGCGGTGTCCCACAGGTAGGGGCTTTTGCGGTTTTCTGGCAGGCCGTAGCGTTTCAGTGCTACCACCTCCTTGGCGCTGCGCTTGGCATCGTCGCCCGCAGCACGGCTCACCACATTGAGCCAGTTTTCTTCACAAGTCAGGTAAGTGCCCCAAGGGGTATAACCATTGGCACAGTTGTTGTTGGTACCACGGGTTTTAAGGCCATCGGGCGAGAATTTGGTACGCACCAAGGCATGGCCTTGCACGGGGCCGGCGAAGGCTATCTCGGTGGCCGAGGTGATGCGGCGGTTAAAACGCGAGCCGCGCACCATCGCCATGTCATTGCCACTGCTGCGCTTGACCTCCACCACACTGACGCCGTGGGCGTAGATTTCTTTTTCTACTTCGGTGGGCACGCGGGCGGCTCCTGTGGTCATGCCATTGGGGTGCAGGACATAAGGGGCGACGACATACTCGTGATTCATGGCCAGCAGGCCACGATCTGAGCGCTCAGCGTTGAATTTGCCGTCGTCGGACAGGCCAAAGTAATACATGCCATCGTGGCCGTCGCCAATGCGGCGGTTGTAGGATTCAGCGCTTTCGCTGCCATCACCCTTCCAAGATTCTTCACCAAATTGCAGCGGATCACCCAGCGCGTGCAGAATGCTTACTTGGTAGCCTTCGGGCACTGTGACCAAGTCATTCTTGTTTTTTGCTACGGCGCTAAAACTCAGCTGTAGCCCATCCGCTGTGGCTGCATCGTCGGAGCCGCCACAGGCGCTTAGGCTGACGCTGCCCAACAAGGCTGCAGCTGTCACGCTCATCCCACCCTTGAGTGCTTGGCGGCGGCTCAGGCGCGTGGCAATCAGCGCATCCATATGCAAGTTGCTGGAGGCGTTAACGATTTCGTTGTCATCGTAGGTGCTGGGTGCGGTCATCAGGGGCTCCAAAGGACAATGGAATGCAAAAAGAATCCATTCTTCAAAAACCGTATGGCAAGCGTATGACAGTGCCAGCAATGTTGCGATGGACGAATGCCCCCCCATTCAGGGAGGGCTGGGGGCTGGTGTATTGTTCAGTGGTGCTACTACAGGGTGAGGGTCTGGTGTGACCTCGGCAGCTGGGGCTGGTGTGCTGCTGGAGGCTGCTACCGCCTGCCCGCCTTTCCAGCGGCGCAGCACGCGCTGAAAAATCAGAGAGTTGGGGATTTGTAAAAAGGTGCCGGGTGCGGTACTGTCTTCTAGCGTGGTGTAGAGCAGATTAATGTCAATCACCCGCCCCTTGGCACCGGGTTTTTCTGCGGTATCGAGCAGTTCAATCGTGTCACCTAGACTGAACGGCCCGATGGTAAAAATCAACAGCGCACAAAACAGGTTTGACAGTACGCTCCAAGCGGCAAAGAAGGCGACCGCCCCCACGGTGGCAAAGCCGGTAAAGGCTGTCCATAGCACCGTGGCCGACACGCCCATGCGCTCCAACACCAACAGCAAGGCACTGAGCAAAATCGTCCAGCGCAGCAAGCCATTGATGGGTACCATCAGTTCCAGCGGCATCTGGTAGTGGGTACCTGCCCGATCCACCACGCGCACGATCAGCCGTTGCAAAGCCCAAGCAGCCACCAAAATGAGCAAGATTTGCCCACCCGGAACGATGACTTCTAGCCAGTCTTGTGCCCATTCGGGCAGTTGATCTTGCCAATTGCGCTTTGCCATGCTGCTGTAGCTTGATGCTCAATATCAGAGTTCGCGGCGCAGGGCTGGGAACAAGATCACATCGCGGATGCTGGCGCTATCAGTGAGCAACATCATCAGGCGGTCAATGCCAATACCGCAACCGCCTGCCGGGGGCATGCCGTACTCCAACGCACGCACAAAGTCGTGGTCGTAATACATGGCCTCATCATCGCCTGCGTGCTTGTTGTCTACCTGGGCATGGAAGCGCGCCGCTTGGTCTTCGGCATCGTTGAGCTCGCTAAAGCCGTTGCCAAACTCGCGGCCCGTGATGTACAGCTCAAAACGCTCGGTCACTTCGGGGCGCTGGTCATTGGCGCGGGCCAGCGGGCTGATCTCGGTCGGGTGCTCCATGATGAAGGTGGGCTGCCAGAGCTTGTCTTCTACCGTTTCTTCAAAATACAGCACTTGCAAGCCTGCCAATGTGCGCTGCGACAGGCGATTTTTGGCCTCATTCATGCCCAGCTTTTGCAGGGCGGCGATCAACCAAGCTGCATCATCTACATTGTCACCGGCCTCGGTGTGCGCCAAAATAGCCTCGCGGATAGTCAGGCGCTGGAAAGGCTGGCTCAAATCCACACTGCGGTCTTGGTACGACAGCTCCAAAGAGCCAACCGCCTTCATGGCCGCGTCGCGCACCAGCGCTTCGGTAAAGTCCATCAGATCGCGGTAGTTCCAATAGGCCGCATAGAACTCCATCATCGTGAATTCGGGGTTGTGGCGTACCGAAATCCCTTCGTTGCGGAAGTTGCGGTTGATCTCGAACACGCGCTCAAAACCGCCCACCAACAAGCGCTTGAGGTACAACTCCGGCGCAATGCGCAGGTACATCTCTTGTTCTAGCGCGTTGTGGTGCGTAACAAAGGGCTTGGCGTTGGCACCACCGGGAATGGGGTGCAGCATCGGGGTTTCCACCTCCAGAAAGTCGTGTTGCACCATGAAGTCACGGATGCCACTGACGGCCTTGCTGCGGGCGATAAAGCGGCGGCGGGCCGATTCATCGGTCATCAAATCGACATAGCGCTGGCGGTATTTGACTTCTTGGTCGTGGATGCCGTGGAACTTGTCGGGCATCGGGCGCAGGCTCTTGGTGAGCAAGCGCAGGTGCGTGACCTTGATGGATAGCTCGCCGGTCTTGGTTTTCATCAAGGTGCCTTCGGCACCGACAATATCGCCCAAGTCCCAGTGCTTGAAGGCGGCATAGAGCTCTTCACCCAGCGCATCGCGTGTGACATACAACTGCACCCGGCCCCCGGTGCTGCCCAAGGAGCCGTCTTGTACTGTGGCAAAGCTGGCCTTGCCCATCACGCGCTTGAGCATCATGCGCCCGGCTACCGAGACGGTGACGGGCTGGGTTTCCAATGCCTCGGCGCTGGTGCCTGCATATTCTTGCTGCAAGTGCGCGGCATGGTGTGCGGGCTTGAAGTCGTTGGGAAAGGCTACGCCTGCGCCATCCTGCACGGATTCGCGCAAGGCGCGCAGTTTTTCGCGGCGCTCGGCCATGAGTTGGTTTTCATCTTGGGAAGGAGAGGCGTGGAGATGGTCAGACATAGGTGCCGTCGCTGCGGGACGTAAAAATGGGGCTGTTGACAGCCAAACGGTCGATTTTATGGGTTCAGGCAAAGGCTGGCTGCTGAACCACCTTCAGGTGCCCACCAGTGCGGCCTGCTATAGGCAAAAAAGTTATCGTTATCATCCCGTGTACGCACTGCGCTCAAGGATTTGCCACTCCATGCTTTACCAAATTGTCTCTTTTCTGCTTGATGTGGCCGCTGGCCTGCTCTGTGGTGCCTGCCTGCTGCGCCTGTATATGCAGTGGCAGCGTGTGCCGTTTGGCAATCCAGTGGGGCAAATGGTATTTGCCCTGAGCGATTGGCTGATTTTGCCGCTGCGCAAAGTCATTCCGCCGCTGGGCCGCATCGACACGGCCAGCTTGCTGGCGGCTGCGCTGGTGGAGTTGTTGCAATACCTGTTGCTCTGGTTGCTGCTAGGCGCAGGCACCGGACTGCTCTGGCTGCCGTGGTTGGCGCTGTGTGCCTTGGTGCGGGTGGCACTGACTGGCATGACGGGCCTCATCATCATCCATGCCGTGTTGTCTTGGGTGCAAACGCGCTCGGCGCTGGCTGATGTGATTGACCGGCTCAGTGAACCGCTGTTGCGGCCTGTACGCCGCATCATCCCTTTGGTGGGTGGCGTGGATTTTGCATCACTGGTGCTGTTGGTGCTGCTGCAAGTGGCGGTGATGGTGCTGGGGTACTTGCAGGCCAGCGTGTTGCATTGAAGGATGGGGTGTTGCTATCTACTGAAATTCAACTGCCACTGTGCGATGGGGTAAAAAAGTTTATGAGAAACATAGACAGATAGGACATCTCTGCTAGTGGCTATCGGTGAGCTATCCGCCGCCTAGCACCAATATTAGAGGAGTGAATTTTTAGGGTCTGAATTACTCTATCTAATAATAATTTGCTACCACCAAAAATATTGCTCAGGAAAATTTGTGAACACTGTTAAATACAAAATTTGGATTCAACTCCTGGGCACTATTGGCGCAGCGCTGCTGGTGGTTTGGACTGGTGTGATCTTCTGGCAAGGCCATGTCACACGGCAGGCGGCGCTGGATCAGGCGCTTGATTTTTCCAGCACCATGCACGATGCCACTATGGCTGGACTCACTGGCATGATGGTGACCGGCACTGTGGCCCAGCGCGATGTGTTTCTGGATCAGATGAAAAGTTTGGACTCTATTCGTGATGTGCGCGTCTTGCGTGGCGAGGCCGTTATTAAGGCCTTTGGGGTAGGCACCGAAAAAGATGACTCCAAACCTGATGCACTGGAGCAACAGGTGCTGAAATCTGGCCAAGCAGTATGGCTGGTTGAATCGAGCGACAATGGTGGTGAGCACCTGCGGTCTGTGCGGCCCGCGCTGGCATTGAAGAATTATCTGGGCAAAGATTGCACTATGTGCCACCAAGTGCCTGAAGGCTCTGTGCTGGGGGTGGTGAGCATGAAGGTATCTTTAGACAAGGTCAATGCCAGTTTGGCCGACCAGCAGCTCAAGTCCATACTGATGGCACTTATCACCTGCATTCCGATACTGATGTTGATTTATCCATTCATCCGCCGGGTGGTGACGCAGCCATTGGAGTATTGCATCATGGTGGCCAAAGGCATTGCCTCAGGCGACCTGACCCAACAGGTTCAAGTGGGTTCGCACAACGAAATGGGCCAATTGCAACAAGCGCTCAAGGAGATGAACACCAGTCTGGAGAAAGTGGTGCGCCAAGTGAGGGTTGGTACCGACACCATCTTTAGCGCCTCCAGTGACATTGCCAGTGGCAATCTTGACCTGTCCAACCGCACCGAACTACAGGCCAAGACGCTAGAAAACACGGCTGCCTCTATGGCAGAGGTCACTGCCGCAGCCAACCAGAATGCAGACCATGCACGCCGGGCCAATCAGCTTGCACAGTCGGCCTCTGACGTGGCCGTGCGTGGTGGTACCGTGGTGGCTGGGGTGATTGACACGATGGCATCGATCAATGCCTCTAGCAAGCGCATTGTGGACATCATTGCAGTGATTGATGGGATTACGTTCCAGACCAATATTCTGGCCCTCAACGCCGCCGTAGAGGCCGCACGTGCCGGTGAACAGGGCCGTGGCTTTGCCGTGGTGGCCGCCGAAGTGCGCAACTTGGCCAAGCGCTCGGCCAATGCGGCACAGGAGATCAAGGGACTGATTGATGAGTCGGTAAGTAAAGTGGATGCTGGCAGCAGTCTGGTGCAGCAAGCAGGCAGCACCATGAACGACATCGTTGACAGTATTGGCCACGTCACGAACATCATGGCTGAAATTTTGGAGGCCAGCGCAAGCCAGAGCAGTGGCATAGAGCGTGTAGGCAATGCCATCGACCATATGAATCAGGTCACCCAGAAAAACGCGGCTTTGGTGGAGCAAGCAGCCTCAGCGGCGCAATCCCTACAAGACCAAGCCGAGCACCTTGAGCATGTGGTTCATGCATTCAAGTTGACAAAAGGCGATGGTAGCCGCTAACTTGCTGATTTTTAAACAAACGCCTCGCCCGGTTTATCCGCATGGCGTTTGGTAGGGGCATAGCCAGATCATTGTAGGACTGCTTGCTGCTTGCTGCTTGCTGCTTGCTGCTTGCTGCTTGCTGATTGGGGATTTTTTGACCGCAATCTTCGCTAATTTCTGCGCAAGAAATCAGCAACCTCTGGCCGTAGAAAATTGAAACACTGTGTATCAAAAACCCTTGCCTTGATGTGCTGCACAGAGAGGGCAAGTTCTACGTGCTTTGTCTGCGGTCGTTTCGGGCATGGCCTGCGATAGCGATTGACTGGTTTACCATCGCTGCGCCTGTGTTTTTTGCCGATTCTTGACCTTTGACCTCCCCGCCATGACCCTGCCCCGCTCCCGCCGCTTTGACCTGATCGCCTTTGATTGGGATGGCACCTTGTTTGATTCCACTCAGATCATCGTGCGCTGCATTCAGCAGGCGGTGCAGGATGTGGGGGGCGTGGTGCCCAGCCAAGAGGCGGCTGCCTACGTGATTGGCATGGCCTTGATACCAGCACTGGCCCATGCTGCGCCTGATGTACCGCCAGAAAAATACCCGGAGTTGAGCAACCGCTACCGTTACCACTATCTGCGCCTGCAAGATGAATTGAGCCTGTTTGAGGGTATCTTGCCGCTGCTAGACGATTTGCGCGCCCGTGGCCATTTGCTGACTGTGGCGACGGGCAAGAGCCGCCGGGGCTTGAATGATGCGCTGCAAAGCGCCGCGCTGCGGGGGGTGTTTGATGGCTCACGCACCGCTGATGAAACGGCGGGCAAGCCCCATCCGTTGATGTTGCAAGAGCTGATGGCCGAATTTGATGTGCCGCCTGAGCGCGTACTGATGATTGGCGACACCACGCACGATCTGCAAATGGCGCTCAATGCGGGCTGTGCCAGTGTGGGCGTGGCCTATGGTGCCCACGACCCTCAGACCTTTGCGCCCCTGCGGCCCTTAGGGGTAGCGCATACCGTGCAGGAGCTACACGACTGGCTGCGTGTTCATGGTTGAACGCGCAGCGCCTTGTGCCGCTGGCATACTGCACTCTCACGCCCCGCCCCTGCCGATAGCCCCTTGATCTAGCCATGTCTGAACCGCACCCACCGTCCTCCGCATCCCCTCTTCCCCCTGCCTCAGACCTCTGGGGGCCGCAAGCCAGCGCTACTGCGGCAGCACAGGCCCCCCATACCAATATGCTAGGCTGGGAGCGTGAGGTGCTCGAAAAACTGCTGCTGGGCACCTTGGCCGAGCAGCGCGCTGCTCGGCGCTGGCGCATTTTTACTCGCTTGGGCTGGCTGGCTTTTTTTGCCTTTTTGTTGTGGATGGCACTATCACAAGAGATGACCGCCTCAACGCAAAAGAGCAAACCACACACTGCCGTGGTAGCCATCAAAGGGGAGATCGCCTCTGGTGCCGATGCCAGCGCCGAAAACATCATCGCCGCTATGCGCAGTGCGTTGGAAGACCAAGGCTCTAAGGCGCTGGTCTTGCTGATTAACTCGCCCGGTGGCAGCCCGGTGCAGGCAGGCATCATCAACGATGAGATCGTGCGCCTGAAGGCTAAACACCACAAACCCATTTATGCGGTGGTAGAAGAAACCTGCGCCTCAGCCGCTTATTACATTGCGGCGGCGGCGGATGAAATTTATGTCGATAAGGCCAGCATTGTGGGCAGCATTGGTGTGCTGATGGATGGCTTTGGTTTTACCGGCACGATGGATAAATTGGGGGTAGAGCGCCGCTTGCTCACTGCGGGCCAAAATAAGGGGTTTTTAGACCCGTTTAGCCCGCAAACCGAGCAGCAGCGCGTTTATGCCCAAACCATGCTCGATCAAATCCACCAGCAGTTTATTGCCGTGGTGCGCGCCGGACGCGGCAACCGGCTCAAGCCTACCGAGCAAACCTTTAGCGGCCTGTTCTGGACGGGTACGCAAGCCATTGACATGGGGCTGGCCGACCGCTTGGGCAACGTCGATTATGTCGCCCGCGAGGTGGTCAAGGCCGAAGAGTTGATTGACTACACCCGCCACGAAAACGTGGCCGAGCGCTTGGCTAAGCGCTTTGGCGTAGCAGCGGGCTTGGGTATGGCACAGGCGCTGCAAACGCAAAGCGCCGTGCCGCAGTTGCGTTAAAGCTGCACCGATAGGAGGCGTGATGAACCTGACAACTTGGGCGCAACTGGTGGTGTTGGCGGCGGTGGCGTGGTGGGCGATCGGGGTATATAACCGGCTGGTTAAGCTGCACAACCGCATTGCCAATGCCTTCGGCCAGATTGATGTGCAACTCAAGCGGCGGCACGATCTGGTGCCCAATTTGGTCGAGGTGGCACGGGGCTATCTCAAGCACGAGGCCGCTACGCTAGAAGCGGTGATTCAAGCGCGGGGCCAAGCCCAAGGCGCAGCCCAAGCCGCACGCAACCAGCCCACCAATGCCGCCACCATGGGCGCACTGGCGGTGGCCGAAGGGGCTTTAGGCTCTAGCCTAGGCCACCTGATGGTGGTAGCCGAAAACTACCCAGACCTCAAAGCCGATGCCACGATGGCCGCTTTGAGCGAAGAACTGACCAGCACCGAAAACCGCATTGGCTTTGCCCGCCAAGCCTACAACGATCAGGTGCTGGACTTTAATAACCTCGCCACGCAGTTTCCTGCGGTGTTGGTGGCACGGCTGACGGGTTTGCCCCCAGCAGCGATGCTCGAATCGACCCAGTCTGAGGCCGAGCGCCAAGCGCCCCGCGTGCAGTTCTGAGCCGGGTTCGCCCGTTCGGTTAGGCCAGCGCGGCAGCGGGGCCAAAAAACTCGTAGTGGGTTTGGCTTTCTGGCACCCCCAGTGCGTGCAGGTTGCGTTTCACCAGTGCCATAAACGGCTTGGGGCCAAGGAAGTAGGCATCCACATCGCGATTTTCGGGCAGCCATTGCGCCAATTGCTCTTGGGTCAGGTAGCCCACGGCATCGGCACCATCGGCCTCGGTGGCTTGGTCATAGCTATAAAAGCGTTGCAATTGCGGGTGCTCGGCGGCCAGTGCGTCCACGGTGTCGCGGAAGGCGTGGACGGCGCGGTTGCGAGCGCAGTGGATGAAATGCACGGGCCGCCCGCTGGCCAATGCGGCAGGCAACATGGCTAAGGTGGGGGTGATGCCCACGCCACCACTGATCAGCACCAAGGGCTTGTCGCTGGTTTGCAGTGTGAACGGGCCAGCGGGCGGGAAGACCTCCAACGTGCTGCCTTCTTGCACTTGGTCGTGCAGGTAGTTAGAGACCACGCCCCCCGCTTCGCGCTTGACGCTGATGCGCAGGCTGCGGCCATCGGCGGCTGCCGACAGCGAATAATTGCGCCGCTGTTCTTCTTTACCCTCTAGCGCCAAGCGCAGGCCAATATATTGGCCGGGCAGGTAACGCAGCACGGGGCCGCCGTCTTGGGGCTCTAGGTACAACGAGGTGATCTCGGTACTCTCGGCCACTTTGCGCGCCACACGGAACAGGCGCACACCGCGCCAGCCGCCTTCACTGGCGGCGTTGGCGGCATAGACTTGCTCTTCGGCACCGATCAACATATCGGCCAACTGTTGGTAGGCAGCGCCCCAAGCGGCCAGCACCTCGTCGGTGGCAATGTCAGCGCCCAGCACTTCGCGGATGGCCCGCAGCAGGCAGGTACCCACAATCGGGTATTGCTCCGGCAGCACTTGCAGGGCGACGTGTTTGTGAACGATTTGCGCGGGCAGGTTGCCCAGCTTCTCTAAGTGGTCAATGTGGCGGGCGTACATCAGCACGCTGTTGGCCAAGGCGCGGGGCTGGTCGCCACTGGCTTGGTGCGCTTGGTTGAACAGCGGGCGCACTTCGGGGTACTCCTTGAGCATGATGCCGTAGAAGTGTTTGGTCAGGGCTTCGCCGCCGGTTTCGAGCAGCGGGACGGTGGCTTTGACAATGGCGCGTTGGGCTTCGGTGAGCATAGAGTCTCCAAGAGAAAAAATAATCAGCAAGGCAAAGTGAGCCTGTTGTGCCTACGCAGCATCTGTGCCAATATTTAGCCATTTGAAAAACAAAGACTTATACCGATAGTGGTCTTAATGACTACAGCAAAATAAGTGTCATAAAGACTGCACAATAGTCAATATGACTACATCGACCCTGCTGGCTGCCTTGGTTCCCTTGGTGGCTGATTTGTCCCAAGAACTGCCTGAGCGCGAGCGCTATCGTCGTTTATTGCAAGCGGTGCGGGCGCTGTTTCCTTGCGATGCCGTAGCCTTGTTGCGGCTGGAGGGCGAATGGCTGGTACCGTTAGCCATGGATGGCCTGAGCAGCGATGCGCTGGGGCGGCGCTTTCGCGTCAGCGCCCACCCGCGTTTGCAAGCGCTGTTGCAGGCGGGCCAGCCGACGCATTTCCCTTTGGGCAGCGATTTGCCCGACCCCTACGATGGCCTGATTGAGGGGGTGAGCGGGCACTTGGAAGTCCACGATTGCATGGGTTGTGCGCTGGCGGTAGAGGGCCAGCCTTGGGGGCTGTTGACCTTGGATGCCTTGGTGCCGGGCCAGTTTACGCCGGCCCATTTGGCGGCCTTGCGAGCCTTTAGCGATTTGGCGGCGGCCACGGTGGCAGCAGCCATGCGTATCAACCGTCTGGCAGCACGGGCCGACAACGAGCACCTGCGTGCCGAGTCTTACCGGTTGGCTGCCAGCGGTGGTGGTTCTGCGCACCAATTGATGGGGCACAGCCTAGCCTTGCAGCAGTTGTTGCACGAGATTGAGGTGGTCGGCCCCAGCGATTTGACCGTGCTCATCAGCGGTGAGACCGGCGTGGGCAAAGAGTTGGTGGCGCGGGCGCTCCATGCGCGCTCACGCCGCGCCAATCGGCCTTTGATCAGCCTCAATTGCGCCGCCCTGCCCGATACACTGGTGGAGAGCGAACTGTTCGGCCATGTGCGTGGCGCTTTTACCGGGGCGGTGCAAGAGCGCCAAGGCAAGTTTGAGTTGGCCGATGGCGGTACGCTGTTTCTGGATGAGGTCGGGGAGTTGCCCTTGCCGGTGCAAGCCAAGCTATTGCGTGTGCTGCAAAGCGGACAGTTGCAGCGCCTAGGTTCGGATCGGGAGCACCATGTCGATGTACGCCTGATCGTAGCCACCAACCGCGATTTGGTGGCCGAGGTACGCGCTGGGCGGATGCGCGCCGACATTTACCACCGCCTCAGTGTGTATCCGCTGCCGGTGCCCGCACTGCGCGAGCGTGGGCGCGATGTGCTGATGCTCAGTGGCTTCTTTTTGGAAGAAAACCGCACCCGCTTGGGGCTGGGCAGCTTGCGGCTAGACCGCGAGGCCCAAGCCGCGCTGTTGGCCTACGATTGGCCGGGCAATGTGCGCGAGCTAGAGCACCTGATTGGCCGCAGTGTGCTCAAGGCGTTGGGCCGCCATCGGCCCCGCCCACGGATTTTGACGCTGACCGCCGCCGATCTAGGGCTGCGGGAGTTCGTGCCGTTTGTGGGGCCAGTGGTGGCTGCGGCTCCAGTGCCGCTTGCCAGTGCTGTGCCGCAGGGGCAGGGCCTGCGTGCAGCGGTAGATGCTTTTGAGCGCCAGCTAGTGCAAGATTGTTTGCAACGGCATGATTACCATTGGGCGGCAGCCGCGCGCGAGTTGCGTATCGACCGGGCCAATTTGGCTAGGCTGGCTAAACGGCTGGGCTTAAAACAAGACGGGAGCGCCAACGCATGAAATTTTGGGATCACCAAGAAAACGCCCGCATCGAAACCCGTCGCCTGCTGCTGGCCTTTAGCATGGCCGTGCTGCTGGTGGTGGCGGGGGTGCATAGTGCGTTGGTGCTGGCTTGGTGGTTGCTCAATGCCCTGCTGTCGGTACATTTGTCCTACCCGGCAGGCTTTATGGCCGTCAATATCGGCATGACGCTGTTTTTTATTTTGGGCGGCTGGTGGCTAGAAACGGCCAATTTGCGTGCTGGCGGCGTCAAGTTGGCAGTGCGTGTCGGGGCACGCGAGGCACGGCCCGGTAGCTCGCATGCCGAGCAGCGCCTGTGCAATATCGTGCAAGAGCTGTGCATTGCCGCCCATATGCCGGTGCCCCAAGTCATGGTGTTGGCGCGCACCCCGGCCATCAATGCCTTTGCGGCGGGTTGGGATCAGTCGGATGCGGTGGTAGCCGTTACCCAAGGCGCGCTGGACTACCTGAACCGCGAAGAACTGCAAGGTATGGTGGCCCATGAACTATCGCACCTACACGAGGGCGATACCCGCCTCAAAATGCGCTTGGCGGGCATGGTATTTGGGCTAGAGTTAGTCCACCATTTTGGCGATACCCTGCGAGAGCGCGGCGGGCTGGCTACGCTGTTTGGCAGCGCTATCATGGCGGTGGGTTGGTTGGGCTGGCTGGTGGGGCAGGTGCTCAAAGCTGCCGTGTCGCGCCAGCGTGAATATTTGGCCGATGCCCGTGCTGTGCAATGGACGCGCAACCAGCAGGGCTTGGGCGGCGTGCTGCGCAAGGTGCTGGCCCAGCAGCAGGCAGCGGATGCAGACAGGCACAGCCAAACCGGTCTGGAGCATCCCAGCTTGCAGCATATGCTGCTGGTCGATCTGGCTGGTGGTGGGCGTTGGGCACGGTGGCTCGATAGCCATCCGCCGTTGCTGGATCGGGTGCGGCGCATTTATGGCCGCCCCATGCCACCGCTGCCGCTGGTACGTATCGAAATGCCCCCCGACCCCCAACCGCCCAAGCCGGTGTTGCAACCCGGCCCAGACTCGTTGGCGGCACAGGTCGATCCGTTTGCGCGCTACTTGTAGGTGCGCGCATCGGCCTTAACTTGGATCAGAAGCAGCTTGCGCGTGCCCTGCTGGCACCAGCAGCACCAGCAAAGCCCCGGCCCCACCTTGCACTGGGCGCGCTTGGACAAAGGCCAGCACTTCTTTCTTTTGCACCAGCCAGCCTTGCACCCGGCCTTTGAGCACCGGGCTTTTACCCGGTGAGCCTAATCCCTTGCCGTGGATGATGCGCAGACAGCGCAAGCCACTGCGGTGTGCTTGGCGAATAAAAGCGCCCAAGGCTTCGCGGGCCTCGTCGGTGCGCAGGCCGTGCAGATCGAGCTGGCGCTGGATGCTCCAATGCCCAGCGCGCAGGCGGCGTGTGATTTCGATACCAATGCCGGGACGGCGGAAACTCAGTTGGTCATCGGTATCGAGCAGGGTACTGACATCAAAATCATCGCTGATGGATTCTTGCAGCACGCGCTCTTCGTCTAGCCACAGTTGCAGCGGCAGGGGTTCGGGTTGCGGGTGCTTGAGGTGGATGTGGTTGCGCTGGTGCAGCGGCTTGACCGGCCCTACGGCCCGACTGAACCACTGGCGCTCGGCCTCTTGGCGAGCGGCGGCCTCGCGGCGCTTTTGTTCTTCGGCTTGGGCTTTGGCTTGTGCCTCACGCCATTGCTGTGCCACCACGCCCAAGTCGTGCAGGCCCTCTAGGCGCACACTGGCCGGGCGGGGGGCTGGTGGCTGCTTGGTGCGCCGTGGGCGGGCTGCTGGCTGGGCTGGTGATCCCCCGGTGCCCGTGCTGCCTGCCAAGGCGCGGCTAGCGCGCACAGAGCGCGTTAATAACGCACTAGCATTAGCCAAGGCGCGGCGAGCTGCCCGCGCCGGACGCACAGAGGCGGGTGGGGTGACAGCAGTGCTGGCCCCTGCCGGGGGATGGCACGCTGCCTCTAGGGCATGGGCCAGTGCGGAACGCAGGGCACCCGAATCATTGTGGCTCATGCAGGCTATTTTGCTGCATCCCCCGGCGCTGGTGTGCCCGTGGCGGGCAGTACCCCTGCATACAGTGTTTGCAACCGCACTATGACCGGGTCTTGGGGGTGCAGTCCTTTGAGGCGCTCTAACTCGCTGCGCAGGCGTTCATGGGCTTTTAAGTCCCACAGGCCAGCCAACCAATACACCTCCGGGCTGCGGTCATCAGGGGGGCTGCTGTGGCGCAAGGACTGGTAGTTTCCTTCCAGCTCGGCCATTTTTTCAGGGGCGGGTGGCTTGGGGGTTGTAGCCGTTAGCTCCGGGAGGTTGCGCAGCCGCACCCCCCCGATGCGTGCGGTGCTGTCCGTGCGGGGGGTGCGCGCCATTTGCTGGGTAATCAGCAGCGGTAGCTGGCGGGTTTGCCGTTGTGGCTTGCCACGCACAATGCTGCTTTCGCTCTCCTCAATGCGCAGCACGCCGGCCTCTTGCCAGTCTTCCTGCAAGCCACTGCGGGCATACAGCAGGCGCACCTGCGCCCCCGGTGCCAGCCGTAGGCGGTCGCCCTCAAGCAGGCGGATCAGAGGCTCTACCGGCTGGGTCTTGTTGGCTAGCTCTAGCAGCACCTCGCCTTGCACACTCAGCACCATCGCCGAAGAGGCTTGCCCCCACGCCATGCCACAGACAACCATGCTGCTGCCCAGAACAGCCCACAAATGCCATTTTTTCATGATGCTTTTTCCTCCAATCCGATGACTTCAAACACCTCGGTGGGGCGGGTGCGCCCGCGCACCGTGATGGTGTCGCTGCGGCCCCGCACAAAGCCGGGGCCTGCCGCGTGCAGGGTGTCTTGGCTGGCCAAAATCACGCAGCCCAAGGTTTTGGTCATGCCCTCGAGCCGCGATGCAAGGTTGACGGTATCGCCAATGGCGGTGTATTCCATGCGCTGTGCAGTGCCGATATTGCCTGAAATCGCCATCCCGGTGTGAATACCAATACCAATGCGAAACGGTGGCAGGTTGCGCCCGGCAAAGCGCTGGAGCATCCACTGGTCAAACTCCTCAGCCACGGTGCGCAAATGCAGGGCGGCGGTCAGGGCACGGTGGGCGTGGTCGGCATTTTTGAGCGGGGCACCAAACTCGGCCATGATGGCATCGCCAATAAATTTGTCGATACAGCCGCCCTGTTCGGTCAGCACCGCGCAGGCCGCAGAAAAATAGTGGTTGAGCATCTCCACCACTTCTTCCGGGGTCAATTGCTCGCTGATGGTGGTGAAGTTGCGGATGTCGGTAAACAGCACCGTCATTTCGCAGCGCTCGCCGCCCAACTGTGGCATCTGGTCGGAATGGATTAGTGCCTCTACCACCCCCGGCTCCAGATAGCGCGAAAACATCAACCGGATGCGCTGGCGCTCGCGCTCACCGTGGGTAAAGCGCCAAGCGTAAATACCCATAAAACCGCACAGCGCCGTGAGTTGCAAATGCCCGGTAGACAGCAAACTATTGCGCCCCAAAGCGGCATAACTCAGGCCAGCGGCCAGCAGCCACAGCAGCGCACACAGCAGCAAACCACGCCAAAGCCGCTGCTGCCACCAGAACAGGCTGGCTGGTAAGGTAAGCAGCAGTGCCAAGCCGATGCGCGTGCTGGCCGGGGTGGCATCGAGCCAATGCCCTTGCAACAGCGCCTCGATGGTTTGCGCTTGGATTTCCATGCCCAGCATCAGCGGTGCTTGGCCCCAACCACGGCCATAGGGGGTGATATGGACATCGTTCATGCCGCCATAGCTGGCCCCAATCAGCGCTACCTTACCGCGCAGGGCTTGCACTTGCGGCAGACTCAGGGCATCGGGGCGCAGCAATTCGTGCATCGACACAGCGGGCACCGTGCCGGGCGGCCCAGCGTAGGCCAAGCGCAGGCGATCATCCACCGCCACCTTGCGCCCAGCAAACTGCCAACTATTGTCTGCCGCAGACTGGCCGCTGGCGTGCAGCGCCAGCAAAAACGGCAAAGAGCGCAAGCGCAGCCCTGAAGCGGCATCGGTGTATGCCACGGCAGGAGAGTAAGCGCGCAGCACACCATCAGCATCGGCTTGCAGGTTGGCAGCACCCACAAAGCGGGCCACGTCCCAGTCAGGCAGGGCGGCAAGGTAGTCGGGGGTGGGCAGCAACAGCTCGTCGGGGGCCTGCATTCCGGCCACCACCACTTGGCCGGTGGCCAAGGCTTGGCGCAGTGGCTGGTCAAACTGGCGTGCCGCCAAGGTAGGCATGGCCCCTAGTTTGGCCAACCATTGCTCAGGGCTGCTACTGAGCAAAAAGTCCATGCCCACGACCGTGGCACCAGCGGCGTGCAGGGTTTGGATGGCCTTGGCGTAATGTGGCCCCCAAAACACCAATGGTTCATCTGGAAACTGACTGAGGGTAGCCTCGTCGAGTTTCACCAGCACCACCCGCTCTACCGCATGGCGCTGCCCAGCTACCCTGAACCAAGCATCGCTGTACCACTGGTCTACGCTTTCGAGGGCACCTTGCCGCCAGAGGGTTTCGGTCAGGGCTAGCGAGCACAGAGCAATCAACGCGGCTGTGCCCCAACGGCGCAGGCTGAGTAGCTGCTGCCAACGTGGGGAGGTGGTGCTCAAAAATGCCATCACACTCTCCTTTAGAGCAAGCCCTTTTCTGCCATCGACAACGCAGCCCCCGGTGCCACGATCACATGGTCAAGCACGCGCACATCCACCATGCCTAATGCCGTTTTGAGAGTTTGCGTCAGGGCGTTATCGGCGGGGCTGGGCTGCACACTGCCGCTGGGGTGGTTGTGTGCCAACACCACGGCAGCGGCTTGGTGATGCAAGGCCCGCAGCAGCACTTCACGTGGGTAAACGCTGGTTTGCGTCAGGGTACCCCGGAACATTTCTTCGAGCGCCAGCAGCCGGTGTTGGGCATCTAAAAACAGTACGGCAAACACCTCGTGGCCCTTGTAGGCCAAGTGCAATTGCAGGTAATGCTTGACGGCATCGGGCGAGTCAAACACCTCGCCCTGTTGCAATTGCTGCGCCAGTGCGCGCCGGGCCAACTCCAACACTGCCACCAGTTCGGCCCGTTTGGCTGGCCCCAAGCCCTTGATGCGGGCTAAATCAGCCGCGCTGGTGTGCAGCAGGCCACCAATACCACCAAAACCGCCACGCAGTTGGCCGGTGGTGGCATCCGTGCTGGGCGGGTCGAGCAGCTCTTGTGCCATTTGCAACACGTTTTTGCCCGCAATGCCGGTGCGCAGCAAAATTGCCAGCAACTCCGCATCAGCCAGTGCCGCCGGGCCACGGGCCAGCAGTTTTTCACGCGGCAGGGTGTCGGCAGGAAGGTCTTTGAAGGACATGGTGCAAGAGCCTAGGGCAAACGTAAAATGCAGCCAGTTTATAGAGGCTTCTTATGGCAACCGTTCAACCGGGTTCGTTTCTGACCCTGCATTACCGTCTGGCGGGCCCCGCTGGCGACATCATCAATACCTTTGCCGATAAGCCCGCCACCCTGACGCTGGGCAGCGGCGAGCTGTCCCCAGCGGTAGAAGAGCGCCTGCTGGGCCTAGAAGAAGGCCAGCGCGCCACCTTTGAGCTGGCCGCTGGCGAGGCTTTCGGGCAACACAACCCCGATATGCAGCAATGGGTAGCGCGCAAGCTGCTCAATGATCTGGGTGACCCCGATGAGCGCTATGCCGTGGGCGAAGTGGTGGAGTTTGCCACCCCCGACGGCATGGCTACCTATGCTGGTGTGGTGGTACAAGTGGGCAATGCCGACAGCCCCAACGCCATTTTGGTGGACTTTAACCACCCTCTGGCAGGCCAGCCCGTGACCTTTGAAGTGCATGTGATTGGAGCGTTGTGAGCCAGCCGCAAGAAATTTTGTTGGCCGAGCCACGCGGTTTTTGTGCCGGGGTTGATCGCGCCATTGAGATCGTGGAGCGGGCGCTGCAAAAGTTTGGTGCCCCGATCCATGTGCGCCACGAAATCGTGCACAACACCTATGTGGTCAACGACCTCAAGGCCAAGGGTGCCATCTTTATTGAAGAGCTGGCCGAGGTGCCCCCCGGCGCGACGCTGGTATTCAGCGCACACGGCGTGAGCAAAGCGGTGCAAAACGAGGCCGAGGCACGGGGCTTTCGTATCTTTGATGCCACTTGCCCATTGGTAAGCAAAGTCCATGTCGAAGTAGCCAAGCTGGCACAAGAAGGCTACGAGTTCATCATGATTGGCCACAAAGGCCACCCAGAGGTAGAAGGCACCATGGGCCAGTTGGAGCATGGTATCCATCTGGTCGAGGATGTGGCCGATGTGGCCCGCGTGCAGCCCCTACAGACCAAGCTGCTGGCCGTGGTGACACAAACCACCTTGAGCGTCGATGATGCCGCAGAGATCACTGCCGCCGTGCGGGCGCGTTTCCCTAGCGTGCGCGAGCCTAAGCAGCAAGACATCTGCTACGCCACGCAAAACCGCCAAGATGCGGTCAAGGTGCTCAGTGCCCAAGTCGATTTGATGATCGTGGTGGGCAGCCCTACCAGCTCCAACAGCAACCGCCTGCGCGAGTTGGCCGTGAAATTGGGTATCCCCGCTTACATGGTCGATAGCGCAGAAGAGTTGCGCCCCGAATGGTTTGAAGGCGTGACCCGCGTCGGCCTGACCGCCGGAGCTTCGGCCCCTGAGATTTTGGTGCGCCAAGTGGTTGACCGCATCAAGGCGCTGGGAGCCGTATCGGTACGCACGGTGCCAGGTATGGAAGAGACTATCAAGTTCCCGCTGCCCAAGGGCCTCAAAATCGAGGCAGCTGTTTAGCGCTTAAGAAGTATTTCCATAGATCATGTTAAGTAATCCTGCGTAACTGATGTGGTTTTTGCGTATTCTAATTCTTAGAATAGATTTATAAATCACAGTGATGCTGGACTACTTAATTGTTTATAGGATTTAAGAGGCGTTAGCCTTCTCTTTTTATCTCGTTAGCTCGTGGGCCTTTTGATGAGATTGTTAGTACGAAGGATACTTTTGATCCTTCAATTAGAATTGATTCGCTGGCTGCGTCAGTCCATAAGAAAAATACATCACGACCTTTTTCTCTGCGGATAAATCCGTAACCTTTTATGGGAGAGTAATAATTGACTCCACCAAAAATCCTCTGGCCTTCATTAAGAATATCTTCATCTTTAGCCATGAATTGAATTTTCTTTTGTAATTGTTGGCGCGCAAATTTTCATTTTTTCTCTTAGACTTCTAGCGATTGATTTGTTGCTTCTCGCTAGAATGTTTATTCTGTAAACTATCTGATGATATTTTTTAATATATCCTAAACTAGAGCGAGTAGTTCTTGGGGTTTTTATGATTTTCGCAACAAGGCGGCGTGTTTTACGAATATCTGCATCACTGTAAATAGGAAGTATTTCTCGTAATTCTTTGCGAAAACGTTCTGCTTGACAATGGTTGAGTTGAGAAAGCTTGGCAACTCTACCTGATACTTTTTGATGGAGGTCGTGGTATTCTTTGTCGGTTTTGTTGAGTTCGGCAGAAATCAAGCATTCTCTAACCTCTTTTCGAATTTCTGCACGTTCATTTCGTCGAACTCTTGGTGCACCTCGATTTAACCAAAGACCGGTGACTTCCATTAATTTTTCAGGATTCGATGCAGATGTACATCGAGTTTTCTTTTGTTTTAATTTGAAACCACGAGATTTAAGCATTTTTGTGATGCTTTCTATTAAATCGGAAATCTTTTTCTTGCTAATAAGATTTTTTGAATATATTGTTATATCATCAATTAATCTTGTGTATGTAAATCCTTCTTCTTGAAGGCGACTGACTAATCTTGGCTCGATGTCAAAGAATACAAGGTTGGCTAAATATGAGCTTGCACATCCACCTTGAGGTAGTTTGTTGTCTTTTGTGCAAAGATTTGTAAGTATTTCTGCAATTTCTTCTGGTTGTTTTAGGAAGTTCTTAAAAATATTTAGTATACTTATTCTTGATACTTTTGGGTAAAAGTTTTCTATGTCAAGGGATATTATTGTTTCAGAATTACCATGCTCATATGCATTTTTTACGTAATCCCTTCCCTTGATCCCGCCATTTAAATAGCTTGGGAAATATACTTTCTCAAAAATTTCTCTATTAATTCGCTTTTGAATTAATTTTAGCTCTATTCGTGGCGATGAAACATCACGTTTTCCACCATCTTTTTTATCTATTTGAAAGTCATTGTATCTAGATGATGCTGCTCCAGCGATTGTTCGTAAATCATGGATAGATACTCCGAGAGTACGAGCAAGCGACTCCACGCGAGCAATAGGAGTCCCTAAGAATTTAGCCTTCATACATGAATTAAAAATAACAGACATCTAACTTCAATTGAGCATATTTATCACATAATCAATCAAAGATTTAAGAACTTCAAAACCACGGTACGCGTTGTATGCGTGATAAACAGTTCCAAGACCCCGACAGGCCTTATCAAATTTGGAACCTAACCCTTCAAGCTGAGAGGCTCCAATCTTTTTAGTGGTGCATGCACCACAATTACGCCGACCCAATTTTTTCTGCTTACGCATATGAAATTACCTCCGATGTTTTGAGTCATGCGGCGCATGACCCCGTTCAACTAAGGAGGTAGAGAAAACAATAACAACCTGTCAGGGCTTTAGACGTCTGTATATTCGTTCAACAATGGTGTGCCGTCGTCCTTTCTAGTCTTCTTCCCGTGTTACGGGCGTCGACTCCTAGGGGCATGCCGGTCGAGCCTACGCAAAATTGTTTTACGCAAGCGTCTTTTTCTTTCGAAAAAGACTCAGACTTGTTTTTCTAGGTCAGCTAATTTTCAAAGAGCGATAAGTCAGGCTTTCGCCTGATGGTTTCGCCATTTTATAGAAGATGTTGGTGTATTAAATAACATCTTTTTATAGATTTTTTTCTATTGATTTTACTATTGCAATCAATATTTTGCATATTTAAGGGGGTGCCTAAGTCCACAAATCCAGTGGCGGATTGGCGGCGATGGCGCGCAGCAGGTCGGTGCGTGAGACAAAGCCTTTCAGCTCGCCGCTGTCGTCTGTTACGGGCAGGCCGGGCAAGCCTGTTTCTAGCAGTACGCCCGCCAAGCGGCGCAACTCCGTATCTTCTGACACCGTAGGTATTGGGCTGACCATCACCTCCGACACCGGGCGGCGGGCATGCTCTAGCTGTTCGCCCACATTGCCGGGGGCGGGCAACAACTCTGGCGGCCCCATATCCGTGCGCAGCAGCAAGCCCACCACACGCCCGGCCCCATTGAGCACTGGCGCTTGCCCCACTTGATAGCGGGCAAACATCTCCCAAGCATCGTGTGCCCGCGCTGACATCGGCACCGTCAGGGCACCGCGTGTCATGACGTCGCGCACCAGCGTAAGCGGTTGTCGCTCAGGTGCTAGCCCACTGCTGTTGGCATAGGCCGACACTGCATCTTGGGCCAGCAACGTGCGCGGGGCAGCCGTAGCGCTGGGTGCAGGCAGTGGCATGGGCGGTGCTGCCTCTTCGCCATACAAACCGGCAGCACGGATGCGCAGGGCCTGTGGGCGGGTGACGGCGCGCACGGGAGAGATTTTGGCCAAGTTCTCTGGGCCGCCCCGGTACATCTGCCCTGAAGGGCCAAAGACAAAAAACATACGTTCTCCTAGTGGCCGCTGTGGATAAGCACAAGGTAAGGATGTTAGCGACACTGCCGCCTAAAATCAGCCCATGCTAGATATCCTCCTCCTCCGCAAAGACCTCGCTTCGGCCATCGCCCGGCTGGAAACCCGCAAAACCCCCCAGGCATTTTTGAATGTCGAGGCGTTTCAGGCCCTCGAAGCCGAACGCAAAACCTTGCAAACCCGCACCGAAGAGTTGCAGGCCCAGCGCAACCAACTGTCCAAGCAGATTGGTATGCTCATGGGCAAGGGCGACAAAGACGGTGCCGAGGCCGCCAAGGCCCAAGTAGCGGCCTCTAAAACCGAACTAGAGCAATCGGCCACCCGCCTAGAGCAAATCCAAGCCGAGTTGCAAACTCTGTTGCTGGCTGTGCCCAACCTGCCGCACGAGAGCGTGCCCGTGGGCAGCGACGAAACCGGCAATGTCGAAGTGCGCCGCTGGGGCACCCCACGCAGCTTTGACTTTGATGTCAAAGACCATGTGGATGTGGGCACGCCGCTGGGGCTGGACTTTGATATGGGCGTCAAGCTCTCTGGCTCGCGCTTTACGGTGATGAAGGGTGGCATTGCCCGCCTGCACCGTGCTTTGGCCCAATTCATGTTGGACGTGCAAACGCAAGAGCATGGCTATACCGAATGCTACGTGCCCTATGCCGTTAATGCCGACTCGCTCAAGGGCACCGGCCAGTTGCCCAAGTTTGAGGGCGACTTGTTTGCCGCCAAAAAGGGCGGCCAAGATGGCGAACCCGTGCCCGACAACGCCGCGCTCTACCTGATTCCGACCAGTGAAGTACCGCTGACCAATTTTGTCCGCGATGTGGTGGTGTCAGAAGCCGAACTGCCGATCAAACTGACGGCGCACACCCCCTGCTTTCGCTCCGAAGCCGGTAGCTATGGCCGCGATACGCGCGGCATGATCCGCCAGCACCAGTTTGACAAGGTGGAGATGGTGCAAATCGTCCACCCCGAACAAAGCTATGCCGCGCTCGAAGACATGGTCGGCCACGCTGAAGCTGTTTTGCAAAAGCTAGGCTTGCCCTACCGCGTCATGAGCCTGTGCAGCGGCGATATGGGCTTTGGCGCGTCCAAAACCTACGACCTCGAAGTGTGGCTGCCCGCCCAAGGCACCTACCGCGAGATCAGCTCGGTCAGTAACTGTGAAGCCTTCCAAGCGCGCCGCCTGCAAGCGCGCTTCAAGAATGCCCAAGGTAAGAACGAGCTGGTACACACCTTGAACGGTTCGGGCTTGGCCGTGGGCCGTTGCTTGGTGGCGGTGCTAGAAAACTACCAAAACCAAGACGGCAGCGTGACGGTGCCTGAAGCGTTGCGCCCTTATTTGGGTGGGTTGGAACGCCTCGCCCCCTGAGTGCGTTCAATGGTCTTTTGCTTTGTGCTGAGACGGCATAAAGCAAAAAATTACAAAATGTAAAGGTTCTTACCTTTTGCATATGAACCGCCCTCTGCCCTTTGCTCCTTCTACCCCCTCGTCTGACCAAGACCCCGGTTTTTTTTCCCACCACGGTATCTGGTCGCTGGGCATACGGCTGTTTCGTCAGTTGCGCTTTGGTGCTAAGGCAGCCATCGTCAGCATCTTGTTTCTGATTGCCACCCTGATCGGGGTAGCGCTGTATCTGAGTAGTGCCCAGCAGGGTATTGAGCAGCTACGCAAAGAGCAGGCGGGGGTGTTGATTGCGGGTCGGTTGGCCCCGGTGCTGCGCGCGCTCACTGACCTGCGCAACGCCAGCCGCGCCCAAGGTGTGGGCTACTCGGCGGCAGCGCCACTGCTGGTGCAGGCCCATGCCGATTTGCACCAAGCTGAAGAGGCGCTGCGTTTGGTAGAAGGAAGTTATGTCGAACGCTTGGGGCTGGTGCAAGAGGCTGTGCAACTGCACCAAGCACTGGAGGCTTTGCCAGACAAGGCCGACATCAAGGCGATTGAGGCGGTATTACAAAAAACGGTGGACTACTACAACCTGATGTCCGCCCGCTCTGGGGTCATTCTCGACTCGGATGCTGCCGATCTACAGCTGCTCATGGCTTACACCCGTGAGGTGCCTTTCTTGGCCGAGGCGGTGGGGCAAATGCGCAGTTGGGGCACGGTAGCGTTAGTGACGCAGTTGCAAGACCCTGCTGCCATACAGCGGTTGTTTGGTTGGAGCGCACGGGCACAAAAGCATGTGATGGAGAGCAAAGCTTGGCTCCAAGGGGTCATCCAAGCGGCACCCACCGTAGAAAAGCAACTTGACCTAGCGGTGCTAGAGCGTGCCCAAACCTATGTGGCCCAAGTAAACAAGGTATTTGCCAAGGCCGACCCGGCTTTGGTGGCCGATGTAGATGGCTGGTGGCGTCAGGGCAGCCAGTTGGTGGTCGATTTGTACGCTACCCAAGCGGCCGCCATGCAAATGGCTCACCAACGCCTAGAGGCCCGTTTGGTGGCCGCCAAAACTGAGCGCAATCTGTCGATGGGCTTGATTTTGCTGGCCTTGGCGCTGGCGGGTTATTTTTTCTACAGTTTTTACTGTGTGATGGATGGTGGCCTGAAAGAAACGCGCCGCCACCTAGAAGCCATGAGCAGTGGTGATTTGACCACCCAGCCCAGCCCTTGGGGGGCGGACGATATTGCTGCGCTGATGTTGTCCTTGCGCCAGATGCAAGATTCACTGCGGGCCATTGTGGGCGATATGCACGTAGCCAGCGATGAGATCGTCGGCTCCAGTGCCGATATTGCCGAAGGCTCAATCGATTTGTCGGCGCGCACTGAAGCGGCAGCCAGCACCTTACAAGAAACGGCACATGCCCTTGCGCAGATTTCTGGCACCATCCAAAACAGTGCGCAAAACGCCGAGCAGGCTGCCGCAATGGCTACCGACAACGCTAAAACTGCGCACGAGGCCGGGCAAATCATGCAGCGCATGGTGGCCACGATGGATGACATCGGCACCGCTTCGGGCAAGATCAATGACATTATTGGCACTATTGATGGTATTGCCTTTCAGACCAACATCTTGGCACTCAACGCTGCCGTAGAAGCCGCCCGTGCCGGAGAGGCCGGTCGCGGTTTTGCCGTCGTAGCCACTGAGGTGCGCAATTTGGCCCAACGCAGCGCTGCTGCCTCGCATGAAATCCGCCAACTGATCAGTGACAACGTCGTGCAAGCCCTCCAAGGCGTGCAGGTGGCCAATGAGGCCGGAGCTTCTATTGCCAAGGTACAGGCCAACGCCGATCGTATCGGCCAGTTGATTGGTGACATCGCCGCAGATGCCCGTGCGGGTGCTCAAGGCATTGTGCAGGTAGATGAGGCCACCAAAACGCTGGAGCACAGCACGCAGCAAAATGCGGCATTGGTCGAGCACACTGCTGCTGCCTCCACCACCTTGCGCGAACAGGCACAAGCGTTGTCCGAGCGCGTGGCCCGGTTTCGTATGTCCTGATCTGTGCAAGGGGTTGGCTTTAGCTCAAGCGCATTTGGTGCCGTGCAATCTGCACCCGCACCTGCGCCGGGGCCGTGCCGCCCAAGGTGTTGCGTGCGTTGAGCGAGCCGCGCAGGCTCAACACTTCATACACATCCTTTTCAATCGAGGCGTGAAAGCCTTGCAGCACCGTCAGGGGTAGCTCAGACAAATCACAGGCATGGGCGGTGGCAGCTTTGACTGCATGGGCCACGGTTTCGTGGGCATCGCGGAAGGGCAGGCCCTTTTTGACCAGATAGTCAGCCAGATCGGTGGCGGTGGCGTAGCCCTTCTTGGCAGCATCTTCCATGGCTTGGGCATTGACGGTAATACCGCCTTCTTTGGCACCCGTGGCTGGGTTGATTTGGCCGCCCACCATCTCAGCAAAAATGCGCAGCGTGTCTTTGAGCGTGTCCACGGTGTCAAACAGTGGCTCTTTGTCTTCTTGGTTGTCTTTGTTGTAGGCCAGTGGTTGGCCCTTCATCAGCGTAATGAGGCCCATCAGATGGCCGACCACGCGCCCGGTTTTGCCGCGTGCCAGTTCAGGCACATCGGGGTTTTTCTTCTGCGGCATGATCGAGCTGCCGGTAGTAAAGCGGTCGGCAATTTTGATAAAGCCAAAATTTTGGCTCATCCAGATAATCAGTTCTTCCGACAGGCGGCTGATATGCACCATGCACAGGCTGGCAGCGGCAGTGAACTCGATGGCAAAGTCGCGGTCGCTCACGGCATCGAGGCTGTTTTGGCACACGCCTTCCATGCCCAGCGTGCGAGCCACGCGCTCGCGGTCGAGCGGGTAGGTGGTACCCGCCAGTGCGGCGCTGCCCAAGGGCAACACATTGGTGCGCTTGCGCACATCGGCCATGCGCTCGGCATCGCGGGCAAACATTTCGACATAGGCCAGCAGGTGGTGGGCAAAGCTCACGGGCTGGGCCACTTGCAGGTGCGTAAAGCCGGGCAAAATTACGTCGATGTTTTGGGCGGCCACTTCTACCAGTGCCTTTTGCAGCTCGGTCAGCAGGCCGCCAATCAGGTCGATCTCGCTGCGCAGCCACAGACGCACATCGGTAGCTACTTGGTCGTTGCGGCTGCGGCCTGTGTGTAGGCGTTTGCCTGCATCGCCCACCAGTTGCGTCAGGCGGGCTTCGATGTTCAGGTGAACGTCTTCTAAGTCCAGTTTCCATTCAAACTGACCGGACTCAATTTCTTGGCTGATTTGTGCCATACCGCGCTCGATGGCAGCGTGGTCGGCTGGGGCAATGATGCCTTGTGCCGACAGCATCTCGGCGTGCGCCAAGCTGCCTGTGATGTCGGCTTGCCACAGGCGCTTGTCAAAGAAAACGCTAGAGGTGTAGCGCTTGACCAAATCGCTCATGGGTTCAGAAAACAGCGCTGACCAAGCCTGTGCTTTGGTGTCGAGTTGGTTGTGTGAGGGGGGGGTAGCTTGGCTGGTGGGCATGGGAGGGCAATAATCCGGTGAAACAGACACCCGGAACACCCGGATGCCGCAATGCAGAAGCCGCGAATTTTATCGACCCCGCTCCATCGGCCCGATGCCATCGCTACACAGCCGCAAGGGCGGGTGGAGATTGGGCGCGTGTTGGTCTTTGATGCCTGCGATGCAGGTGTGGTGTTGCGGGCGGTGCTGTTTGTCGAAACTGTGGTCGGGGTGGGTGCCTTGTTTGGCAGCCAGAGTGCGCTAGAGTGGTTGGCCCGGCTAGCGTTGCTCACGGGGGTGGTGCTGCCTGCCACACTGGCTTGGCTGCTCATCGCCTGTAGCCTGAAACAACGCCTGCAAGGCTTGGGCGTGGCGGGCCAACTGGCCGCCGGGGTGCTGTTGGGTGCGTTGGCGGGCTTGTATGCTTGCACCATCCTCGCGTGGATAGATGCGGTGCAGCAGCCTGTGCCGTGGCTGGCCAGTGCTGCCAGCGGTGCCCTATTGGCTGCCATGCTGGTGGTGGCCTTGGTGCTGAGGGCGCAGGCCCGCACCCCAGCCGCCACCACAGCCCGGCTGACCGAGTTGCAATCGCGCATCCGGCCCCATTTTTTGTTCAATACCCTCAACAGTGCTATTGCCTTGGTGCGCGATGAACCGGCTAAGGCCGAGGCGCTGCTGGAAGACCTGAGCGACCTGTTTCGCAGTGCCCTGACTGAGCAGGGCGAGACCGTGACGCTGGAAGAAGAAATCACCCTCGCCCGTCGTTATCTAGCCATTGAGCAGGTGCGCTTTGGCGAGCGCTTGCAAGTGCAATGGCGTTTGGATTCGCGTGCCGACGCCGCCTTGTTGCCGCCGTTGTTGTTGCAGCCCTTGGTAGAGAACGCCGTCAAGCATGGCGTCGAGCCTTGTGCGCGGGGCGGAAAATTGCGTGTTTGTACCGAACTGCGGAGCAGCCGGGTGGTGGTGCGTATTACCAACACCCTGCCAGTGGCCCACCCATCTGGGAGTGCTGCGGGCACCAAAGGCCACGGCATTGCCTTGGCCAATGTGCGCGCCCGGCTGCTGTTGCTGCATGATGTGCAGTGTGATTTCAGGGCGGGCGTTCACGGCGATGTTTATGAAGTGCGCATCACCCTGCCTGCCCCTGCTTCTGCCTGATACCGCCATGAACATCCTGATCGTTGACGATGAACCACTGGCCCGCAGCCGTTTGCACACCCTGCTGGCTGAAGGGGGGGCTCACCAGCTGGCCGAGGCCGCCACCGCCCATGAAGCCTTGGCTTTGCTGGCAGCGGGCGACGGGCCAACCTTTGATGTGCTGTTGCTCGATATCCACCTGCCCGGCCAAGATGGTTTGCAATTGGCCCGGCATTTACGCACCTTGGTCCACGCCCCTGCCGTGGTGTTTGTCACGGCACATACCGAACATGCCCTGAGTGCCTTTGAGTTGGATGCTGTGGACTACCTGACCAAGCCGGTGCGCCGTGAACGATTGCAACAGGCACTGGCTAAAGTGGGGCGGGTGCTGGCTGCACCGCCTGCGCTGGGCCTAGAACCCGCCGTGGGCGAGGTGCTGCTGATCCAAGATCGGGGCCGCACCGAGCGCGTGCCTTTGGCCGAGGTGCTGTATTGCAAAGCAGAACTCAAATACGTCACCGTGTGTACTGCCACGCACAGCTATGTGCTCGATGATGCTTTAAGTGACTTAGAGGCCCGTTATGGCGCGCATTGGGTGCGTATCCACCGCAATGCGCTGGTGGCCCGCCATGCCATCCGTGCGCTAGAAAAACACCGCGATCCGCAAGAGGGCGAAGTCTGGGCAGTGCGTCTGCATGGGCTGGCACAGTGGCTGACGGTATCGCGGCGGCAGGTGCCGGTAGTGCGCGAAGCCCTGATGGCTTAAGGGCCAGCCCGCCGGTTTAGCGCGTACTGCCACCGCTGGCCCGGATGGCTGCCAGCATGGTGGGATCAATCCAAGCGCTGGCCTGCCGATAGACCGGGGCTAGCGTAGTGCGCCACAGCGCCAGCTCTGGGGCCGTAGGCTCATGCACGGTGAGTCTGCCGCTGGCCTTGAGCAACTCCAGCGCCCGTTGGTTTTCTGCTTCGGCAATGCTGTTGGCATATTGCGTAGCCTCGCGCAAAGCCAAACGCAGGGCTTCGCGAATATCAGCGGGCAGCTTGTCCCAAAACTGCCGGTTCACTAGCACCACATACGCCAGATAGCCATGCCGGGTTACGCTCAAATGGCTTTGTACATCGTGCAGGTGCTGGCTGTAAATATTAGTGGGCACGTTTTCTTGGCCATCGAGTTGGCCGGAGCGCAGGGCTTCATACACATTAGCCATTGGGTGGATGGATACATCGGCCCCCAACGCCTTCATTTGTGAGACCAAAATCCGCGATGATTGAATCCGAATCTTGCTCCCGCGAAAGTCCGCTGGACTCAGCAGTGGCCGGTTGGCAGTAAACACCTTAAAACCGTTGTCCCAAAATGCCAGCCCTTGCAGGCCGCTGGGTTCTAAGCGCCGCAGCAGGGAGGCTCCCACCGGGCCATCCACGGCAGCCCGAAAGGCTGCATGGTCTTTGAACAAAAAAGGCAGGTCAAAGACTTCGAAATCGCTGCCGCCCACGGTAGCGAGCTTGGACAGCGAGGTAGCCAGCATTTGCACGGCACCAATTTGCAGCGCCTGCAATTCCTCTCGGTCTTTGTAAAGTGTGCTGTCGGGGTAGACCTCTACGCGCACTCGGCCTGCGGTGCGCGCCTCGGCTAGTTCTTTAAATTTCAGCGCTGCTTTGCCTTTGGCAGTATCGGCACCCACCACATGGCTGAACTGGATCACGATGGGGTCATGGGCAGTTTGTGCTTGGGCCGTGGTGTAGGCCAAGGGCCAGCCGCCCGCCACGGCTAGTGGCAGTGCGCAGGCAAAGCTGCGGCGTGTCAAAGCCGGGGTGGAGTCTGGAGAGGAGCTGGTGCTGCGCATACTGCTGTGTGTTGACATCCACACTATAGAAAAATTCTAATTTATCTCAATAGATTGAATCACCAATTTCGCGCGCGCAACCTGACGCTCGGTGTTCGCGTCAAGCAGACCTATTGCATTTTGAGTTGTGCACATCATTCTGCGGAAATTAGATGTGAGGGGCTGGTAGGTGGTGTATCGTCCTTTATACGATTTCTGTGCGAAAACAGAGAGATCACCCAGACGAAGAACACGGGCACAAAAATTACCCCAAGCACCGTAGCGCTCAACATGCCACCAATCACGCCTACGCCTAACGAGCGTTGACTTGCAGCGCCAGCTCCAGAAGCCATCACTAACGGTACCACGCCAAGAATGAAGGCCAGTGACGTCATTACGATGGGGCGAAAACGCAGCCGGGCAGCCCCCAAGGCCGCGTCAATAAGTGAGTGTCCTTCCTCGTGCAGGCTCTTGGCAAACTCTATGATGAGAATGGCATTCTTCGCGGCCAGACCAATGATGGTGATGAGGCCAACCTTAAAGTACACGTCGTTGGACATGCCCGTCACTGTCACTGCCAGCACCGCACCAAAAGCGCCAATCGGGACGATCAGCATCACAGACACAGGAACCGTCCAGCTTTCGTAGAGAGCGACTAACAGCAGAAAGACTGCAAGAATTGCTAGAGCAAACAGAAATGGCGCTTGACCACCTGCTTGGCGCTCCTGAAGAGACAGTCCAGTCCATTCATGGCCGATGCCCTTGGGCAGCTCGGCCATGATGCGCTCCAGTTCTGCCATTGCCTCGCCAGTACTGTGACCAGGTGCTGCATCGCCATTGATCTTGAATGCTGGATAACCGTTGTAGCGAGAGATCTGTACAGGCCCAGTTTCCCAACGTGCGTTCACAAAGGCGCTTAGAGGAACTTGTGTTCCGCTTTTGCTTGGTACGTGTAACTGCATGACGCTCTCTGGCGTCATGCGACTTCGCACATCTGCCTGGATTACGACGCGCTGCAAGCGCCCGGCATTGCCAAAGTCGCTGACCATTGCAGACCCGTAGGCTGTTGAAATAGCTGTATTGAGCACATCAAAGCCTACCCCAAAGGTCTCAGCCTTAGCCCGATCAACATCTAACCGCAGTTGTGGCGCATCCTGAAGCCCTTCCATCATCGCGTAAGCAATAACCGGCGTCGTATTCGCGCGCTGTAGCAATTGGTCTCTGGCCTCAATCAGGGCATCACGACCTAAGCCACCACGGTCTTGCAATCGCAACGAGAACCCTCCAGAGTTCCCCAGCCCTTCTATCGGTGGCGGTGTAACAGCCATCACAGTGCCGTCTTTGTTGCCCGCAAAGCGTTCGTTGAGCGCAGCTGCTTCCGCCGCAGGCGATTGATCTGCACTGCGCTCTGACCAGTTCTTCATGTTGGGAAAGCCCAATGCCGCGTTCTGGCCCATACCAGAGAAGCTGAACCCGAGAATGCTGAAGCTCGATGCTACGCTCTCACGTGACATGAGAAACTGATCGACCTCGGTAACTAGCTTTTCCGTTCGCGAATAGGTTGCGCCCGGAGGCAGTTGTATGTCAACGATCAGGTAACCCTGATCCTCAACGGGCACGAAGGACTCAGGCACGCGCACGTACATAAATGCCAACATTACAACGATGATGCCGTAGACCAGCATGTACCGGCCCGTGCGGCGAAGCAGCCGGCAGTTGAGTGCCTCAAAGCGTGCAGTCAGTGCTTCAAAGCGTCGGTTGAACCAACCCAGCAATCCCTGCTTTTCTGCATGATGGCCCTTTGGGATGGGCTTGAGCAACGTTGCGCAAAGGGCTGGTGTGAGTGTGAGGGCGAGAAAGCCTGAGAACAGAATAGATACCGCTAATGACAAGGAAAACTGTCGATAGATCACGCCCACCGAGCCGCTCATGAATGCCAACGGGAGAAACACGGCTGTCAGAACAAGGGTAATGCCTACGAGGGCACCACTCACCTCGCCCATCGCCTTGACCGTCGCTTCCTTTGGCGATAAGCCCTCTGTGGCCATGATGCGCTCTACGTTCTCCACCACGACAATGGCGTCGTCTACCAAAATGCCGATAGCCAGCACCATGCCAAACATCGTCATCATGTTCACAGAGAAGCCGAGAACGTACATCACTGCAAACGTTCCCAGCAAGCACACAGGTACAACGATAGATGGAATCAGGGTGTAGCGGAAGTTCTGTAGGAACATGAACATCACTAGGAACACCAGAACCATAGCCTCCAACAGCGTATACAACACCTTTGTGATGGCTACCTTAACGAAGGTCGAGGTATCGAAAGCAATCGAATACTCCATATCCGCCGGAAAAGCAGTTGACAGCTCTGCCAGCCGCGCCTTGACGGCATCTGCCGTCTGAATGGCATTGCCACCCGGTGTAAGCTGTACGGCCGCAGCAACTGCTTGGCGGCCATCCTTACGGCTTTCTAGGTTGTAGTCTTGGCGACCAATTTCTAGGCGGGCGACATCAGCGAGCCGCACGGAAGATCCATCTAGATTTGCCCGCAAGATGATTTTGCCAAACTCGTCTGGGGATTCAAGCAGGCCCTTGACGGCTAGGGTAGCGGTTAGCTCTTGATCTGCGTTACCTGGCCGTCCGCCAAAGCTGCCAGCTGGAACTTGCACGTTCTGCGCTGCAATGGCTGCATTCACGTCGGCAATGGATAGACCGAATCCCAGCAGTTTTTGCGGGTCAATCCAGACCCGCATGGCAGCCTCTGCTCCAAAAAACTGCAACCTACCCACGCCAGGCAGACGCCGGATTTCGTTGTTGATATTGCGTACTGCGTATTCGCCCAAATTTACGACATCCTTGCCTGACGTATCTCCTTTGTATGAGAGTGCGTAGATCAACAGAAATCCGGAGTTGGCCTGCTCAACTTGCAGTCCTTGCTGGGTCACTACAGCAGGCAACCGAGACTCAGCCTTCTTCAGGCGGTTCTGAACGTCTACCTGGGCCAGTGCTGGATCGGTGCCTGGCTTAAAGGTCACGCTGATTTCACCACTGCCGCTGGAGCTGGATGACTCGAAATAGAGCATCCCCTTGGCACCATTGAGTTCTTCTTCCAGCACACTGGTGACGGACTCGACCACAGTGGTGGCCGACGCACCAGGATATGTGGCGAGGACTGAAATTTGTGGCGGTGCAACGTCTGGAAACTGCGAGACAGAAAGAGACGGGAGGGCCAGCAGTCCGGCCAAGGTGATGAAGATGGCAATGACCCACGCAAAGTTGGGCCTGCCGATGAAAAATCGGGACATGTCTATCGATCCTGTTGAGGCCAGATAAGAATGCTGGGTGTGCTCACTGAGCAGCCTTGCTACCCGTCTCAGGGGCGCTGGCAGAGGGGGCGGGCATTGGTTGCGCGTGTGCAACCGTCACTTGGTCGCCCGGATTAACAGCCGGGCCACCAATAATCACGCTATCTCCGGTTTTGAGACCATTGAGGATGTGCCAGTCCGAGCCATACATTGCGCCTGTTTGCACAGGGCGTGCTTGGACTTTTTGATCTGCACCAACAATCAGTACCTGTGCTTGTCCATCGCTTGTACGTTTGACGGCGCGCTGTGGTACCAGCATCGCAGCCTGTTCTGTTCCCTGCGACGTTCGAACTCTCACATACATACCCGGCAACAGCAGCCCATCGTCGTTCGGAAACTCACCCCGCAGAGAGATTTTTCCGCTGCTGCGATCGACGGTGACATCGGCAAAGATTAACTTACCTTCTCTTATTTTGTTCGAACCTTCCACCGCTAACGATAACTTCGAGTGGATCAGCTTGCCATCGTGCAAGGGCATTGCCCCAGCCTGTGATTCGCGTGCACGCACTGTGTCAGTGACCGATTGCGTGAAGTCTGCATAGATGGGATTTAGTTGCTGGATGGTGGCAAGCGCCGTGGCCTCTCCTGCTTGGCCCACTAGCGCACCTTCCGTCACTGCCGCGCGCCCAATGCGCCCTGCAATGGGGGCAGTGACACGGGTGTAGGCTAGGTTAAGTTGGGCCGTCTCCACATCGGCCTGCGCTGATGTGCGTGCAGCTTGGGCTAATTGGAGCGTAGTCTGTGCCGTATCGAGGTCTTGTTGACTGATGGCATCCATCTTGGCCAAAGGCGTGTATCGATTTATTACTGTCTGCGCGTTTCCGACAGCGGCATCTGCTTTAGCCAGTTCGCCTTGTGCTCGTGAAAGGGCGGCCTTGTATTGGGCAGGATCGATGGTAAATAATAACTGCCCCGCCTTGATAGCGGCCCCTTCTTGGAAGTGCTTGGTGAGCACGATGCCCGCAACACGTGCTCGCACCTCGGCCACTTTGGTCGCTGAGATACGTCCTGGTAGTTCTTGCATCAGTTCAAGTATGCGCGGCTGAACGATCAGGACATTGACTTCCGCAGCGCCCGGTGCTTGCACTTGTCCGTTCTGTCCTTGGTCGCCGCCGCAGCCAAGTAGCAATACCGAGACCGCTAGCGCCACACCAGCTGCCATGCTCCACCGATCTGTAGTACCCCTCGCCATGAATTTCCCCTATTGCGCCCACCTCACTGCAGGCATTTCAAAGGAATCATTATGTCATGATATGAATCAAATTTGATTCAAATAAGTTTAAATTGGGTCTTTTTTCCAAGTGATGCGACAATTGAAGGCGCGTGCGCAGACAGTTGCGTACGTTATGAAGTTCGAGAATAGGAGTTCAGAGAAGATGACTGCTGTGGAATCAAAACTTGGTGATGAAACTATGATGGCCGCACTAGCCTTAGCGCTGGTGGAAAAACCACGTGCCACCTTGCAAGAGCTCGCCAAATCGATAGGTGTAAGTAAAGCGACTCTCTATCGCTCCTGTAGAACACGCGAAGAGCTTGTAGAAAAGCTCATGTCCTATGGAGCAGAGCTGATGCAGCGTTCCCTTGCAACTGCTGCTTTGGAGGATGGGACTGCTGAAGAGGCACTAAGGCGGGTCATTCACAGTCAGCTTGAGCATCGCGAAATGGGAGCCTTTTTGACATACCACTGGAAGCCGGACACTCTTCAGGATGAGCGCTGGTTTCGCGTCTGTGCAGAGTTTGAGACAGCCCTAGACGCATTCTTTTTGCGTTATCAGCGTGCAGGGTATTTCCGCGTCGATGTGAGTGCTGCTGCGCTCACAGAATCACTCTTTTCACTCATCGTGTGCGTTATCGACGCTGAACGGCGGGGACGCATCGCGAGAGGAGGAATGGCATCCGTCGTGGAGTCGATTTTCCTGACGGGTGCTAAATCGTAGAGCAATACGGCCAAAAATGCACTCTAAACCTAGGTCAATCCTAGAATGCACAGATGCTAGCGGCTCACCTCCCCACCCCATTCCGTCCTATGGTGAGGGCGTCTTTTGTGAAACGCAATTATTGGCTACTGCCCGGCCTGCTGGCACTGGTGTTTGTGCTGATGGTTGGAGCTTGGGCATCGGTCAATGATGCGACTGAACAGCGCGCTTTTGCCCAAACCTTGGCCTCTGATGCCGCCAGTGTAGAAGCTCAGATCGTGGCCCGCTTAGAGGTGGAGCGGGCGCGCTTGCGTGATATCGCCCGTCAGCTGCCGCTGGAGTCTGCCAAAAACCGCACCGGCTTTGCCGAACTGCCAGAAGTGCAGGCTGGGTTGCAGCGTTTATCGAACCGGCTGGTTTGGCTCGATGACAAGTTGCGGCTGCTTGCCAGTGCCGAACGCCCAGCCCAGTGGAGTGGGCTGGAAGACAGCACCGATTTGCGTATCCAGATGCGCGGCCAAGCCGAGCATTTGGTGGTGCCTGCCCCCGGAGGCTACGGCCAGCCCGGCGGCCAATTGCTGGCCCGCTACGAAATCACCGATCTGCTTGGGAGCACAGATTTGGCTTGGCTCAACCGCCGCTACGAGGTATCGTTTTTGTCCGAATTGGGCGAGGTGATTGCCACCACAGCGCATCCGCAGCGCATAGCCCACGGTGCCCCATTCGAGCGGCATTTAGTCTCCTCTACCGATACCCGCCTTATCCTGCGCCCCTACGATATGCCCATACTGTGGTGGCGCAGCCCGCGCACTTTTGCCCTGTTAGCAGGCTTGCTGCTGCTGGGGGCCGGAGGCTCCTTGCTGTTGCGCCGTGAAATGCGGCGCGTGGCTCAAGCTGTGGCTGATGCCCAAACCGAAGCTGCTTGGCGGCAATCCATGGAAGACTCAGCCTTGGTGGGCTTGCGCGCCCGTGATACTGAGGGCAGCATCCTCTACGTGAATAAAACCCTGTGCGATATGGTGGGCTACAGCGCACACGAACTGATCGGCTCGCGGCCCCCGCTGCCGTTTTGGCCGCCCGATGCCGTCGATGCGATGATGGCGCGCAACCTCGACACCTTGGCCGGAGCCGCCCCAGCCACAGGCTTTGAGAGCCGCTGGCAGCACCGCGACGGCCACTTCATTGACGTGATGATTTTTGAGTCCCGCCTGCACGATCCGCAGGGCCAGCATATTGGCTGGATGGGTTCTATCGTCGATATCAGTGACCGCAAACTGTTAGAAGAAAAAAACCGCCGCTATACCGCGCTGATGGCCCAACATGCGCGCCTGAGCGATTTGGGTTTACTGGCCTCAGAACTGGCACACGAGCTTAACCAGCCCTTGGCGACAGTGATTGCCTACAGCTCTGGCCTATCGATGGCGGTGCGCAAAATGGAGCAAGCCAGCCCGGACATCCTCGCCGCCTTAGACGCCTTGCAAAAAAATGCCCGTAAGGCGGGTGACATCGTGCATTGGATTCGACGCCAGACCAGCCGCGTGCCTGCCCAGCACCAGCGGCTAGATATGGCTGCTTTGGTGGCCGAGGTGCTGGCGATGCACCGGCATACCTTCCAGCAGGCGGGCGTTGCGCTCAAGTGGACACCACCCAACTCAGAGTGCCCCGTGCTGGCCGACCGTGTGGGCATAGAACAGGTGTTGGGCAATTTGCTGCGCAATGCACTCGAAGCGCTGTCAGAGCAGCAAAGCCGGACAGGCTATGTCCGAATCACCCTGACCTCACACCACGCCCCTGAGGGTGGTGGCGGGAGTGTAGAGCTTGCAGTGAGTGACAATGGCCCCGGTATGCAAGGTCGCAACATTGATGATCTGTGCGCCACCTTTTACTCCACCAAGACCCAAGGCATGGGTTTGGGGCTGGGTATCTGCCGCTCGATTGTCGAATCGCATGGCGGCACTTTTAGTGCCAGCGATGCAGAATCTGGCGGTGCCATTTTCCGTTTTAGCCTGCCTATGGCCGCCCCGTTGTCACCATCTCCCCCGGAGTCTTTGCCATGAGCACTATTTTTCTCTGCGATGACGATGCGGGCGTCAGTGGTGCCCTGTCATTTTTGTTGCGGCAATATGGCTTTGAGGTGCGCGCCTACAGCAGCGGCCCCGAATTGCTTGCCGCCCTTGATGCTTTGCTGCCGCCGGTACGCGGTGTCTTTTTGCTCGATGTGCGCATGGAGCCGATGTCGGGGCCGCAAGTGCATGAACAGTTGTTACAACGGGGCCTGCGCCAGCGCAACCCCGTGATTTTTCTGACCGGCCACGGCGATATTCCGATGGCCGTAGCCGCTATGGCCAGAGGGGCACTGAACTTTGTTGAAAAGCCTTACACCGATGATTCTTTGATTGCTATTTTGCGTGATGCGCTGGCGCTGGAAGCACAGTGGCAGGCCGCCGCCAAACGCAGCCAGTTTTTGCAATCGTTGGTGGAAAGCCTAACGCCACAGCAACGCCGCGTGGCGGTGCTGGTGGCCGCCGGGGACTTGAACAAGGTGATTGCCGCCAAACTCAATGTATCCGAGCGCATGGTAGAGGTACACCGCGCCAAAGTGTTTGAGAAACTGGGGGTGGATTCTGCCGCCGCCTTGGCCACCACGGTGGCCGATATACGCGCCTGTGGCTTGGAGCTGTCGCCGCCAGAGGCAGCCTAAAACACAAAAGCCGTGGCAGACCACAACAGTCTGCCACGGCTTGGGGTTATGTCCGTAGTGTTTAGCGGGTGGCAGGTGCCACGGCCATGTGTTCTTCGCGCTCGTCCATCAGAGCCTCTGGCTCTTGCGCCTCAATCATCGTGGGTGAATTCAACCCTTGCTGCAAGCGCTGCATATCCAAATCGCCCGTCCATTTAGCCACTACCAAGGTAGCGACGCCATTGCCGACCAGATTGGTCAGGGCGCGGGCTTCGGACATAAAGCGGTCAATGCCCAAAATCAGCGCCAAGCCGGCCACCGGCACGCCACCGACCGCCGACAACGTGGCTGCCAGCACAATAAAGCCACTGCCGGTAATGCCTGCCGCGCCCTTGGAAGTGAGCAGCAGCACCGCCAGCAGCGTCAGTTGCTGGGTCAGCGTCATGGGGGTGTCGGTGGCTTGGGCGATGAACACCGCTGCCATCGTCAGGTAGATGGAGGTGCCATCCAAGTTAAAAGAGTAGCCTGTGGGAATCACCAAACCGACCACCGATTTGCGTGCGCCCAGATTTTCCAGTTTTTCCATCATGCGTGGCAGCACCGATTCGGACGACGAGGTGCCCAGCACGATCAGCAGTTCTTCTTTGATGTAGCGGATGAACTTGACGATGCTAAAGCCATGCAGGCGGCTGATGGTGCCCAACACGATAAAAACAAACAGCAGGCAGGTCAGGTAAAAAGCGCCCATCAGCTTGCCCAGCGAGAACAGCGAGGCCACACCATATTTGCCGATAGTAAAAGCCATCGCACCAAAGGCACCGACCGGGGCTACCTTCATGATGATGCCGACAATGTCAAACAGCACATGGGAGAAGCGCTCGATAAAGTCAAACACCAGCGTGCCACGGCCACCAAACTTGTGCAGCGCAAAGCCAAACAGCACCGAGAACAGCAACACTTGCAGGATTTCACCCTTGGCAAAGGCATCGACCACCGAGGAGGGGATGACGTTCAGCAAGAAATCGACCGTGCCCTGCATTTTGCCAGGGGCGGTGTAGGCCGCAATGCCTTTGGTATCGAGCGTGCTGGGATCGACGTGCATGCCGTTGCCCGGTTGCAGCACATTGACCACCACCAAGCCAATGATCAGCGCCAAGGTAGAGACCACTTCAAAATACAACAGAGCCAAGCCGCCGGTTTTGCCGACTTTTTTCATGTCTTCCATACCGGCAATACCCACCACCACCGTACAGAAAATGATCGGGGCAATGATCATCTTGATGAGCTTGATGAAGCCATCGCCCAAGGGCTTCATATCGGCCCCCAGTTGCGGATAAAAGTGGCCCAAGCACACGCCCGCGATCACTGCGATCAGTACCTGAACATAAAGGGATTGATAAAGCGGCTTGCGCTGCGCTGTTGGTGACGACATGGGTGTCCCCTGCTAAAAGTGAGTGGAAACAGCGCTGGTAGCAGCGCTGGCCGATACCCGTGACGATAGGGGGGAGGCACTATTTAGCCAAGTGTGGGGTTCCACATTGGGGTTTACCCTGATGTTGGTCCTCTAGCTCCTAGCAGGTGTGCAATGTGGTCTGGTTGCTTTGCGGTACTAAATAGCTACTATGTAATTAATGTGGCGTTTTGAATGTGGTGTTTAGGTGAATGAATCGGCTAGCATTCGGTGCGTCTCTGCCGTGCTTTGCTGTCCTCGCGCTTGTGCACAGTGGGCTAATGCCAGTACTGCCCGTCTGTCATCGGGGCGTGCTGCCAGGATAGTCCATGCCCATCTTTCCAGCGTATTGCATGCTTCTGGCATATTCAGCGATTGTTGCGCACGCTCTAGTAGCACATGTAGATGTGCATATGCTTGCTCTAATGTAATAGCCTTTCCCGCAGAGAGGCAGACACGGATTGAGGATTGACTTAGTGGCTCGCTCTGACGCCAGTTTGCAAACTGCTGTTGGTACAGAGTGACTCTTTCATGTGTTCGGATATGAGGATTGGCAGGGTGTTCGTGGTCTGTCAGCCAGTGCCACCACAAGTCTCGCAGCATTCGACCAAAAATACGTGAAAATCCAAGCTCATCCATCAGCGGACTATTTTGCATACGTTGCCGTAGTTGTAGTCGTGTGCTGTTCAGGTGTGATAGGTTCTGACTCAAGTTTTTGGCAATCTGTACATATTCATCAGGGTTTTGGGCAATCCATTGTGGGTATCCAAGGGCGCTAATAATAGATGTAGACATTCTGGATCTAAATCCAGAGCCTGCCAAGGAGACGAGTGGCACACCCATCCACAGGGTATCGAACGTAGTGGTGCCGCCCGTGAGTGGATAAGTATCGAGCGCAATGTCGATATCGTGGTAGGTGAGGTATTGATTATCAGGATTTCTGTGGATAAGAATGATGCGTGATTCTGGGATTCCGCAGCCAGTTAAACGACTCATTAGTTGATTTTTTGGCTCATCCTCAGATATTCCTGATGCCTCAATTAGTAGGCGTGATGTAGGAAGTTCTAGAAGAATTTTGCTCCAGAGGTTTAAAATATCATCAGAAAATTTAGCAGGGCTATTGCAACAGCCAAAAGTGATATAGCCTTTATGGAGGGCAGGTGATTCTCTGACTTGGTATGGTTCAGTGTAGCGTAATGGGATACAGCGCGCCAATGGTCGATAAGCACAAAAAATCTTGGGTAACCGAATTAAACGTTCTGTATAAAAATTGTCATCAGACGCAGGCGAGGCTACTCGATCTGTGATTCGCCAATCGATGGTACGGAGTCCGCTGGTTCCAGGAAACCCAAGCCAAGTCACCTGAACTGGAGCACAGCGGTGTGCCAAAATAGCCAATCCACTGTCAGCAGTATGGCCTGCTAAATCAATCATAATATCAATATTGCGATTCCGAATGAAATTTACCTGATCTAAATTTTTCCATCCTGCAATCAAGAAGAATTTGTCACTGTAACTGATAATGCGCTCTGTTGCCTCGTCTTCTTGGTGGCTCAAGGAGAAGCATTCCACATAAAATCTATTGCGGTCTAATTGGGCGAGTAGGCCTTCAATAAAATAAAGGACGGGATGTTTTCTGAAGTCAGGGGATATAAAGCCGATGCGCAGTATCTTGTGTGGATTTTTGTCTTTTGGGGTGGGCAGTGGTGGTGTTTGTGCTGCTATTTTTTCTGCTTGCTGAGAGTAGTTTCTTGCGGCGTCGAAGATGTCCATGTCACTTACCGTTGGCTCCGAGTGCATGGTAAGGAGTAAATTGGTGTGGGTGTCTAATAGCTCTGGTGCAAGATATATTGCCTGCTGAAAAATAGCTACTGCTTCTTTTAATTTTCCAGTGATTCGATAAGCGTTGGCTAGGTTGTTCAGTATGATATTTTTTATTTCTGGTCTGATGTCAGGTAGCTTGGCTATTTCTTCTCCTATCTTGATTGCAGTTCCATATTTTTTATTTTTGATAGATGCAGCCATCCAGTTGATCTGATAAAGCAGATTGTTTGGGTCTTGGACGGCAGCCTTTTCTGCTTGTATGGCTGATGCTTCAAATAGACCAAGATCACCTAAGCAAATAGAATAATTGGTAATGATGTTTCCGAAATTTGGATAAATTTTAAGTGCTTCTTCGTATGTTATTTTTGCTTCTTTCTTTTTTCCTTGGTTGGCAAGAGCGAGCGGTAAATTTTCGTGTGCTATGCAATGATTTTCATTTAATTGCAGTAATGATTTGCAGCTAATCTCGACATTGCTCCATTTTTCTTGCTTAACAAATTTTTTAATTTCTTTGCATAATTTTTCGATAAGAAAAATATTTCTTTCTTTTAAAGAATCGCGCATAGCTTAGTAGATAAATTGATGAAAGAAGAAACGCCATCTTTAGTTAATTGACTGTTGTATGATCGCATGCTGGTTCAATTGTGGTCAAGGGTTCAATCAAATGCAAATCAATGAGGCACCTCCCCTGTCGCTGGCTGTGCTGGGCATTGGCATGATGGGCCTGCCCATCGCCCGGCGTTTGTGTGCTGCTGGGCACCGCGTGCAGGTCTGGAACCGCACCCGTGCCAAAGCCGAGCCGCTGGCTGCTGCGGGTGCTGTGGTGCATGAACATGCTGCCGATGCCGTGCACGCGGCAGATATCGTGCTCAGTCTGTTAGAAAACGGCCCAGTGGTGGCCGATGTGTTGTTCCAGCAAGGGGTGGCAGCTGCCATGCGTCCGGGCAGCCTGTGGGTGGATATGGCATCTATCCAACCCCGTGAGGCGCGTGACCATGCCGCCCGTTTGCAAGCGCAAGGCGTGGGCTGTCTGGATGCGCCTGTCTCTGGCGGCACGGTGGGGGCTCAAGCAGGTACCTTGGCGATCATGGTGGGGGGCGAGGCGGCAGATTTTGCCCGTGCCCAGCCGGTGTTTGCACCACTGGGGCGAGCCACCCATGTCGGCCCGCATGGCACGGGGCAACTGACCAAGCTAGCCAACCAAATGATTGTCGGCATCACCATTGGGGCTGTGGCCGAGGCATTGTTGTTGGCCGCCAAGGGTGGGGCCGACATGGCCAAAGTGCGCGAGGCCATCAGCGGTGGCTTTGCCGATAGCCGCATTCTCCAATTGCATGGTCAGCGCATGGTAGAGCAAGACTTTGCGCCACGGGGGCGGGTCAGTGTGCAGCTTAAGGATATGCGTAATGCCATCGCTACCGCCCAAGAGCTGGGCTTTGAGGCCCCAGTCACCGGCCTACTGACTGGGCTATACGCTCAGGCCGCAGACCATGGCTGGGCCGATCTAGACCAAAGTGCATTGTTCTTAGAGCTGGCCCAGCGCAATGGTATGGCCTAAGCGGCTCCCATTTTTTTAGATATCTTTGCCAAGTGCCGCAAAAATAGTGCATAATTGAGTTCTTCGCAGCAAGCGACACAATTTATATAGTGGGTTCTTAGCTCAGTTGGTAGAGCAGCGGACTCTTAATCCGTAGGTCGAGTGTTCGAGCCACTCAGGACCCACCACTCACAGCAAAGCCCTGTTATCAAACGATAACAGGGCTTTTCGCTTTGGCGCATGTTTATCCGGCTGCGTGTGCAGCTCTCTCACTAGGCAGTATCGCATGACACGTCAATATTTCGGCACCGATGGCATTCGGGGCACGGTAGGCCAGCATCCCATTACCCCTGATTTTGTTCTCCAATTGGCCCATGCGGTGGGCCGGGTGCTCAAGCGCACACAAGAGCGCCCCACGGTGCTGATTGGCAAAGATACGCGCATTTCTGGTTACATGCTAGAGAGCGCACTGGAATCGGGCTTTAATTCTGCTGGGGTGGATGTGGTGTTGCTGGGGCCGTTGCCTACACCAGGGGTGGCCTACCTCACCCGTGCGCAGCGGGCTAGTTTGGGCGTGGTTATCAGTGCCAGCCACAATCCCTACCATGACAATGGCATCAAGTTTTTCAGCGCCCAAGGCAGCAAACTGCCCGACGCTTGGGAGTTGGAAGTGGAGGCTGCCTTGCAGCAGCCGCCGGTGTGGGCCGATTCGGCCTCACTGGGTAAAACCCGCCGCCTAGACGATGCGGCTGGGCGTTACATTGAATTTTGCAAAAGCACTTTTCCGCACGATCTGACCCTCAAGGGGCTGAAAATCGTGGTCGATGGTGCCCACGGTGCTGCCTACCATATCGCTCCCAAGGTGTTTCATGAGCTGGGTGCTGAAGTCATTGCCATTGGTTGCGCACCGGATGGCCTAAACATCAACCACGAAGTGGGTGCCACCCACCCTGATGCCTTGGTGCGGGCAGTGCGTGCCAACCGGGCCGACTACGGCATTGCCTTGGATGGTGATGCCGACCGCTTGCAAATGGTGGATGCCCAAGGCCGCCTGTACAACGGTGATGAACTGCTCTACCTGATGGCTATTGACCGCATGGGCCGTGATGAGGATGTGCCCGGTGTGGTGGGCACCCTCATGACCAATATGGCCGTAGAGTTGGCCCTGCGCGCACGGGGTGTGAAGTTGGAACGCACCAAGGTGGGCGACCGTTATGTGCTCGAAGCGTTGGCTCGCCACGGCTGGGTGTTGGGCGGTGAGAGTTCAGGCCACTTGTTGGCGTTAGACCGCCAAACTACCGGCGACGGCTTGGTCAGTGCCTTGCAGGTATTGCAATACTGCGCACGCAGTGAGCAAACCATGGCTCAATTGTTGGCGGGGCTGACGCTGTTTCCGCAGGTGCTGCTCAATGTGCGTGTGCCTTTGGGACAAGATTGGCGCGCCAACACCCGCTTGGTGCAAGAGGCCCAAGCCGTTGAGGCAGAATTGGGCGCATCTGGGCGCGTGTTGATCCGCCCCAGCGGCACCGAGCCGGTGTTGCGTATCATGGTGGAGGCCGCCGACCAAGCCGTGGCCAGCCGCTGTGCCGAACGGTTGAGCCAAGCAGCACGCATGGGCTAATTCGTGGGTGATGCGGTTTAGGCCTTGGTATCTACCCAGACGCCGGTGATTTGCCCGGTGCCATTCACATTGATGCGTGAGGCCGCCGCAGGCGTGCTGCGTCGGGCATTGGCCTCGGCGGCTGTGGCATTGCTGTTGGCTGCATCGGAACGCTGGCCCGCGTCCTCGGCCTGCTGGTTAATTTGATCTGCACGCGTTTGTTCCATATTGGCGGTGCGCTGGGCATCTTGAGCCTTGGATTGCAGTGTTTTGGCATCTTGCTCGGCCTGTTGGGCTTCGCGACGAGCTATTTGGGCTTGGGCCTGGGGGGCAATGGCAGTGGGGGTGACGGCGATGGTAGCCATAGTTCTCTCTCCTGAAAATGTCCCGCCCATCAGGGCTCTTTGCCGGGTAAAGGGAGACCGGATCAGCGGGCTGTCTGATGGGGGTATTTGGTAATAATTTACGCTTTCCGTATTGTGCCGGTACGTCAGGCGCACTGGATGCCTGATCGTCGCCCAATTGTGGCGGAAAGTAAAGCGATCAGCCGGCTGTGGACAGCAGTGCTTCAAAGGCTGCTGTGGCCAAGGGGCTGCTGAGCAGATAGCCTTGGCCCTCGTTGTAGCCCTGCGCCAATAAAAAGGCGCGTTAGGCTTGGGTTTCTACCCCCCTTGGCGGTGGTGCGTATATCCAAGGCTTGGGCTATGCGGATGGTGACGGTGGTAAAACCCCAAAAGTGTCGTTTGGCGAGGGCATGTTCATTGTCATTCGCCACCCTAGAAGCCTGCGTGCGCTGCTGGGCTTGGCTGTGCTGCTCTAGCAGTCAAACCCAGACAGTAAAGCACACAGCGATGCAGGCAAAAACCAAAAAAGCCGTACAAGCCGTACAAGCCGTACACAGTGGCGAAGAGCAGAAAAAATGGCAGTGCCGTAACACACCGTAATGCTTTGATCAGATTGTGCAAGTTTCGCTCTGCTTTGGACAAATGCCCAGTTGTGCAGCAAAGATAGGCACTTGCCCTTGTTTCTCTGTCCTATCATGATGGGCGTCATGAAACTGACACACCCTGCACCAATACTGTCACAATTAGTCTTGAATTCTGCCTGTGCCATGCCACCTCTTTCTGCGGATCCCGTCGTGATGGCGTCGCATCCTGTCAGCGCTGCTGCCCAACCACCTGCCTTGCATCCTGCTACTTTGCTCGATCGTGATCACAGCATCATGGCCTTTAACGAGCGCGTGTTTGACTGGGCGGTGCGCCCTGATGTGCCCTTGCTAGAGCGGGTGCGCTACCTCACCATCGTCTCGTCTAATCTCGACGAGTTTTTTGAGGTACGTGCCGCCCCCCATCTGGCCGCTGCCCGCACTGGTGACACCAAAGGGGTTTATACCCAAGCTTCTTTTAAGGCGCTGGCGGCCAAGGCACACGATTTGGTGGAGCGGCAATATGCACTCTACAACGATGAGCTGGTGCCCGCGTTGGTTGACCACGGCATCCGTATCATTCCGCATGGCGAGCGCAATGCAGCGCAGCGCCAGTGGGTGCGCGAGTATTTTCAGCGCGAGGTGCGCCCGCTGCTGATTCCTATTGGCCTAGACCCGGCGCATCCTTTTCCGCAGGTGGCTAATAAATCGCTCAATTTTATTGTGCGCCTCAAAGGTGGCGATGCCTTTGGCCGCGAGAATGAGATTGCCATTGTCAAAATCCCACGGGTGCTGCCGCGCCTGATCCGTATGCCCGCCAGCGTGGCTAAGGGCGTGCAGTGCGTCAGCTTGTCTAGCGTGGTGCGCGCGCATCTGGTCGATTTGTTCCCAGAGCGTGAAGTCACGGCGTTTTCGCAGTTTCGCGTCACGCGCCATTCTGATTTGGCGGTGGACGAAGAAGATGCGCGCAACCTGCGCACCGCTTTGCGCCAAGGTTTGCAACAGCGCCACTATGGTGAGGCGGTGCGGCTAGAGGTGTCGGCAGGCTGCTCGGAGTTTTTGGCTGATTTTCTGCTGGCTCAGTTCAATTTGCCCACCGAAGCCTTGTACCGGGTGCATGGGCCAGTCAATCTGGTGCGTTTGGGCCAGTTGATTGATCTGGCCGATATGCCTGAACTGGTTTTTCCGCGTTCAGTGCCGTGCTGGCCGCACCAGATGCCGCAGAGCGGCTCCATCCTGACGCAATTGCGTAACAAAGGCGATGTGCTGATCCACCAGCCCTTTGAGAGTTTTGATGGCGTGCTGGCCTTTTTGCGTGAAGCGGTGAATGATCCGCAAGTGCTGGCGATCAAGCAGACCATCTACCGCACCGGCTCTGATCCACAAATGCTCGACCTGCTGCGCGAGGCCGTGCGCCGTGGCAAAGAAGTGTTGGTGGTGGTCGAGCTAAAAGCCCGTTTTGACGAAGAAGCCAATATCAACTGGGCCGAGGCGCTGGAATCGGTAGGGGCACAAGTGGTGTATGGCGTGGTCGGGTTAAAAACCCATGCCAAGTTGTTGCTTATTACCCGGCGCGAGGGGCGGCAGTTGCGCCGCTATGGTCACTTGTCCACCGGCAACTACAACCCGCGCACAGCGCGCCTGTATACCGACCTGAGCTATCTGACCGCCGACGAAGACACCACGGCAGATATGGACAACGTGTTTAACCACTTGGCCAGCCAGAACCGTTTGCCCAAAATGAGCCGCTTGCTGGTGGCACCGTTCCATTTGCACCGGGGCATGATAGAAAAGATTGAGCAGGTGGGGCGTGCCGCAGCCGAAGGCAAAGATGCCCGGATTGTGGCCAAGATGAATTCCCTGACCGATGAGGTGCTGGTGCGAGCGCTGCTCAAGGCGGGTCAGCATGGTGCCAAAATTGACCTGATTGTGCGCGGTGCCTGTATTTTGCCCGCCCAAGTGCCGGGCGTGAGCGATAACGTTCGGGTGCGTTCTATCATTGGTCGCTTTTTAGAGCACAGCCGGGTGTTCTACTTCCGTGCCGGTACGCAAGAAGACCTGTACCTGTCCAGCGCCGATTGGATGAACCGCAACATGATGCGTCGGGTAGAGGTGGCGTGGCCCGTCACCGACCCCAAACTGCGCCAGCGTATTCTGGACGAATGTCTGGTCGCCTACCTGTGCGATAACCGTGATGCGTGGATTTTGCAACCAGATGGCGTCTATGCCAATACCTGCCAAGCAGACTGCAATGCCGGTACTGGCACGGGGGCGCAAGACGCTCTCATGCAGCGTTATACAGCCCGTCTAACCAACAACAAAGGCTTGACATGATGGACTTGATTTTGTGGCGTCATGCCGAAGCCTTCGATTTGGCGGAGGGGCAAGATGACTTGCAGCGCGTGCTCACGCCGCGTGGCGAGAAACAGGCAGCACGCATGGGCGCTTGGCTGGACAAGCACCTGCCCGATGGCCTGCGTGTGCTAGCCAGTCCGGCAGTGCGTACTGAGCAAACGGTGCGCGCCTTGGAGCGCAAATACAAGTTGCGCGCTGAGTTGCTGCCCGATGGCTCGCCGCAAGAACTGTTAGAACTGGCACGCTGGCCCAATGCCAAGGGGGCTGTGCTGGTGGTGGGGCACCAGCCCATGCTGGGGCAGGTGGCAGCGCAGTTGCTGGGCATACAGGCTGGAGAATGCTCTATCCGTAAGGGTGCCGTCTGGTGGCTGCGTCAGCGCCAAAAGTTGGAGCAAACCGAAACCGTGCTGCTCACGGTGCAGTCGCCAGAACTGCTCTAACAGCCACCCTCACCCTGTCCCTCACCCTGTCGACGGGCGTGGGTGATAGGCGGGGTCTTGGCGCTGCGTTAGGGCATGTCTAACGTGAGTGTCCAAGGGGTTTTTTGCCAGGCTTGCACTTCGTCGTGCAGTAGATGCACCGATTGCGGATAGCGCTCGGCCCAGCCCGGTGGTACTTGCAGTAAAAAGCCGTTGCCAAGCACTTCTAGCTGTAGCCCTTGCACCTGTGGCTCGCGCCGTGCATGGCACAGCGCGACGGCCACACGCAGGCAGAGCAGTTGCAAGGCAAAGATGGCATCGTCTAAATCGGTCTCTAGCTTGTGTACCTTGCCACGGTGGCCCAATACCAACAGGCCCAAGCGGTGCAGCTCTGGCTGCGAAAATCCCGCCACATCCGTGTTGTCCAAAATATAAGCGCCATGCCGGTGCGAGTAGCTGTGCGAGATACGGCAGCCAATCTCGTGCAGGCGTGCTGCCCAGCCCAGTTTGCGTTGCGCATGGGCGCTGGCATTGGGTGCGGCCTGAGCAAACAAACCACAGGCCACCCGCTCTACCCGTTCAGCTTGCGGCATATCCACGGCAAAGCGCTCCATCAGCGCCCGCACGGTAGAACTGCGCAGGTCGGTTTCGGGCTGTTCGCGGTCGATCAGGTCGTACAGTGCCCCTTGGCGCAGAGCGCCTTGGGCCACCTGCATTTGCCGAATATCGAGCAGATCAAATAAAGCACGCAGCACGCTCAGGCCGCCGCCAATCACAGCGCGGCGCTCATCTTTGAGGCCATCTAGGCGTACCCGGTCGGCATTCTGTGCGCGTAGCAGGCGTTCTTGCAGCCAATCTAGCCCCTCGCGGGTGATGGTGCCCGCAGGCAAATAGCCTGCCGCCGCCAAAATATCGCCCACCGCACCCACCGTGCCAGAGGAGCCATAGGCTACTTCCCACGTGCTGGGGTGGTAAGAAACCAATGCTTCGTCTAGCACGGCTTTGGCGGCAATCTCGGCGGTGTGAAAGGCTTGGGGGGTGAAGTTGCCGTGGTCAAAGTAGCGGCTAGACCAAGCCACGCTACCGACGCGGAACGAGGCCACAGTGTGGGCAGTAAAGCCTTGGCCCAAAATTAGCTCGGTGGAGCGGCCACCAATATCTACCACCAGCCGCCGCTCATCGGACTGCGGCAACATGCGTGAGACGCCTTGGTAAATCAGTCGTGCTTCTTCGGGGCCAGAGATGACTTCAATGGGGTAGCCCAAAATTTGAATGGCCCGTTGCAAGAAAATCTCGCGGTTGCGGGCATCGCGCAGGGTTTGCGTGGCTACGGCCCGCACCTGCGCGCGTGGAAAGTCGGTCAGCCGCTCAGCAAAGCGCGCCAAACAATCCCAGCCGCGCTGCATGGCCTCAGGCGTCAGGTTGCGGTCTTCGTCCAGCCCGTTGCCTTGGCGCACGGTCTCTTTGAGGTATTCAACGCGCTGGATGTGGCCGTGCTCGAAGCGGCCAATTTCCAGGCGAAAGCTGTTGGATCCAAGATCCACAGCAGCGAGCAATGTTGCGTTTTGCATGGGGTTGTGCGGGTAGGCCGGTGCCTGAAGACTATGCAGAAATCATGACACTACTGTGACGAGGTTGTCACATAAGCAGTGACGTGGTGCATTCTGCACTTGATTTCTTCAGTGTGGGGGTGGTGTTAGATGTTGGTGAAGGGTGTCACAACGGTGTCACAAACGGCTTTTAGAGTTGGTAGCAATTGTATTTTCCAACCCTAAGAGGTCTCTTTTATGAAACTGTCCATGATTCGCGTGCTGGTGGCTAGTATTGTTGGTGCTGGTGCATTCTCTGGTGCGCTGGCACAACAAGAGGTTACGGGTGCAGGCGCTACCTTCCCCGCACCGCTGTATGCCAAATGGGCAGCCGATTACAACAAAGCCACCAGCGTCAAGATCAACTACCAATCGGTAGGCTCGGGTGCCGGTCTGCGCCAGATCGAAGCCAAAACCGTGGCCTTTGGTGCCTCAGACATGCCTTTGAAAGAAGATGACCTCGAAAAGAAGGGCCTGACCCAGTTCCCAATGGTCATTGGTGGTGTGGTGCCCGTTATCAACGTCAAGGGCATTGCTCCCGGACAGCTCAAGCTCACCGGCCAAGTGCTGGGCGACATCTACTTGGGCAAGATCACTAAATGGAATGACCCAGCCATCCAAGCCATCAACGCCGGTTTGGCCCTGCCCGATGCCAGCATTGCTCCAGTGCGCCGCGCGGATGGTTCTGGCACCACCTTTATCTTTACCAACTACCTATCCAAGGTGAACGCTGAGTGGAAGAGCAAAGTGGGCGAAGGCACAGCGGTCAACTGGCCTGCCGGTGCCGGTGGCAAGGGCAACGAGGGCGTGGCCGCTTTTGTGGGTCGCCTGCCCAATTCGATTGGCTATGTCGAATACGCCTACGTCAAGCAAAACAAGATGGTCTATGCCCAGATGCAAAATGCAGCGGGTAATTTTGTGACCCCTGAAGATGATGCCTTCAAGGCGGCTGCCGCTGGCGCTGTGTGGCCCAAGAGCTTTTACCTGATCTTGACTAACCAGCCCGGTGCGGCCACTTGGCCCATCACCAACCCCACGTTCATCCTGATGCACAAGACCCCCGACAAGGCGGTGGATGCAGCTACCTCGCTCAAGTTCTTTGACTGGGCCTACAAAAACGGCGACAAAACCGCTGCCGACTTGGACTATGTGCCCCTGCCAGCGGCTGTGAAAGACTTGGTTGCCAAGTCTTGGGCTGAGAACATCAAGGATGCTGCGGGCAAGGCCATCGCTTACAAGTAATCCTTGCTGGGGTGGCGCTGATGCCAGTGCTGCCCCGCTGTTTGCATTTTTATCCCACTCTCAAGGCGACTCCACGTGTCCACCATGATGCCCGTCAGCGGGAGCACGTCGGTTCATACCGAGCCCCGCGTGCAACCCAAGCCTAATCCCCCCCACAACCCATTGATTTCTGGCATGTTGGCCGACCGCTTGTTTGGCTGGCTGGCCCGTGGGGCCGCCATCCTGACGCTGTTGCTGTTGCTGGGCATCATGGCCTCGCTGGTGGCCGGGGCTTGGCCTTCTATCTCCAAATATGGGCTGGGTTTTCTGACCAGTACCGTCTGGGACCCCGTGCAAGACGAGTACGGCGGCTTGGTCATGATTTATGGCACCTTGGCCACGTCCATCATTGCCTTGCTGATTGCCGTGCCGGTTAGTTTTGGCATTGCCCTGTTCTTGACCGAACTCTCGCCTGCTTGGCTCAAGCGCCCACTGGGCACGGCCATTGAATTGCTGGCAGCGGTGCCTTCTATTGTGTATGGCATGTGGGGCCTGATGGTGTTTGGCCCCATTTTGTCCACCTATGTGCAGCAGCCGCTACAAGCCTTGTTTGCAGGTGTGCCTTATTTGGGCGCACTGGTATCTGGCCCGCCGGTAGGTATTGGTATTTTGTCCGCTGGCATTATTTTGGCCATCATGGTCATTCCGTTCATTGCCTCGGTGATGCGCGATGTGTTTGAAGTGACGCCACCGCTGCTCAAAGAGTCGGCCTACGGGCTAGGCTCGACCACTTGGGAAGTGGTTTGGAAAGTGGTGCTGCCCTTTACCAAGACGGGTGTGCTCGGTGGCATCATGCTGGGCCTAGGCCGAGCGCTGGGCGAGACCATGGCTGTCACGTTTGTGATTGGCAACATGAACCAGCTCGATTCGCTGTCGATGTTTGAAGCCGCCAACAGCATTACCTCGGCTTTGGCCAATGAGTTTGCTGAAGCGGGCGAGGGCCTGCACCAAGCATCGCTCATTTATCTGGGCTTGGTGCTGTTTTTCATTACCTTTGTGGTGTTGGCCTTGTCTAAAGTGTTGCTGGCCAGTCTGCAAAAGAACGAAGGAGCACGCACATGAGTTCCGTACCCGCTTCGGCCCACAGCCCAGAGCAAAACCAAGCGCGTCAAGCGCGCTACAACAGCCGCAAGCGCGTCAACCAAGTGGCACTGACGCTGTCACTGGGGGCGATGGCTTTTGGCCTGTTTTGGCTGATCTGGATTTTGTGGGAAACCATCCGCTTGGGTGTGGGTGGTTTGAGTATCGCCCTGTTTACTGAGATGACGCCACCACCCAACGAGGTGGGCGGTATTTCTAACGCCATCTATGGTTCGTTTGTCATGGTGGCCCTGTCGGCGCTGGTGGGCACCCCCATTGGCATCATGGCGGGCATTTATTTGGCCGAATACAACCCACGCAGCTTGCTGGCCACGTCCACCCGCTTTGTCAATGACATCTTGCTCTCGGCCCCCAGTATCGTCATCGGCTTGTTTGTCTATGCGGTGGTGGTGGCGCGCTTTAAGAGTTTCTCGGCCTATGCCGGTATTTTGGCGCTGGCATTGATTGTGATTCCGGTGGTCATTCGTACCACAGAGAACATGCTGCTGCTGGTGCCCGCAGGTCTGCGCGAAGCCGCTTATGCCTTGGGCACGCCCAAGTGGCGGGTAATTACGATGGTGACGCTGCGCGCCGCCCGTGCTGGTGTGATTACTGGGGTGCTGCTGGGCATTGCCCGTATTGCTGGTGAAACGGCCCCGCTGCTGTTTACTGCGCTGAACAACCAGTTCTGGAACTCAGACCTGTCCAAACCGATGGCCAGCCTGCCAGTAACGATTTTCAAATTTGCCATGAGCCCCTACGAGAACTGGCAGCAACTGGCTTGGGCCGGTGTGTTCCTGATCACTCTGGCGGTACTCGGACTCAATATCCTGGCGCGCGTGCTGACGCGCCAAAAATAAGACAAGGACTGTTGCATGACTTCTTCTGCCCACGTCACCCCGATTGCACCCTCCGATGCCAAAATCACGGTGCGCGACCTGAACTTCTATTACGGCAAGTTCCACGCCCTGAAAAACATCAATTTGGACATTCCGGCCAACAAGGTGACGGCGTTTATTGGCCCGTCTGGCTGTGGCAAGTCCACTTTGCTGCGCACCTTCAACCGCATGTTTGAGTTGTACCCTGAGCAGCGCGCGGAGGGCCAGATTGTTTTGGATGGTGAGAACCTACTCACCAGCAAGCAAGACGTGGCGCTGATCCGTGCCAAGGTCGGTATGGTGTTCCAAAAGCCCACGCCGTTTCCGATGTCGATTTATGACAACGTGACTTTTGGCGTTAAGCTGTTTGAAAACCTCAACGCCAGTGAGATGGAAGACCGCGTTGAATGGGCGTTGAACAAGGCCGCCCTCTGGAACGAGGTGAAAGACAAGCTGCACCAGAGTGGCTCTAGCCTCTCTGGTGGTCAGCAGCAGCGTCTGTGCATTGCCCGTGGCATTGCCATCAAGCCCGAAGTGCTGTTGCTCGACGAGCCTTGCTCGGCGCTCGACCCGATTTCTACCGCCAAGGTGGAAGAGCTGATTGCTGAACTCAAGAGCGATTACACCGTGGTCATTGTCACGCACAACATGCAGCAAGCGGCCCGTTGCAGCGATTACACCGCCTATATGTACTTGGGCGACTTGGTGGAGTTTGGCGAGACCGAGCGTATGTTCTTCAAGCCCCAGCGCAAAGAAACCGAAGACTACATCACGGGCCGTTTTGGCTGATAAAGGGAGACATGCAATGAGCGAAAAACACCTTTCATCTCAGTTTGATAGCGAACTGAACAATGTCTCGGCCCGTGTCATGGAGTTGGGCGGGCTGGTCGAATCTCAGATTCATCAGGCCATTGAAGCCTTTGCTAACTTCAACCTAGAGGCGGTAGAACACGTTGAAGCGCTAGAGACGCGCGTCAACAGCATGGAGGTCGAGATTGACCACGAGCTGGCCTCCATCATTGCCCGGCGTCAGCCCACCGCCCGCGACTTGCGTTTGCTGATGGCTGTGTCCAAGGCCACGGCCAACCTCGAGCGCATGGGGGACGAGGCCAGCCGCATGGCGCGCATGGTCAAGTCTATTGTGCAGCGTGGTGGTGTGCCACGCGCCTTTGCTGCCACTGATTTGCGCGTGGCCGCCGACATGGCTTCGGGCCAGTTGCGCAAGGCGCTTGATGCCTTTGCCCGCCTTGACATCAAGGCAGCGGTAGACATCCTCAAAGAAGACAACTTGATTGACCAAGAGTTTGATGGCTTTGTGCGCAAGCTCATCACTTACATGATGGAAGACCCGCGCACCATCTCCTCCAGCCTCGACTTGCTGTTTTTGGCCAAGGCCATTGAGCGCATTGGTGACCATTCCAAAAACATGGCTGAACTGGTGATTTATCTGGTCAAAGGCTTGGATGTGCGCCACACCTCGCTAGAGCAGATCGAGTCGAGCTTGCGCTGAACCGATATTCAAGCCGGGCCTGAACGATGAAACAATTTCCCCGCGTTCTGATTGTTGAAGATGAACCGGCCATTGCAGAGTTGATTGCCGTCAATCTGCGCCACAACGGTTTCTCGCCGATCTGGGCAGAAGATGGCGAGTCGGCCCAGCGCGAGTTGGATGCCGTGCTGCCGGATGTGATTTTGCTCGACTGGATGCTGCCGGGCCAGAGTGGTTTGGCATTGGCGCGCAAATGGCGCGCTGATAGCCGCACCAAGCCCATCCCTATCTTGATGCTCACGGCCCGTGGCGATGAGCCAGATAAGGTGGCTGGCCTTGATGCAGGGGCCGATGATTACATCACCAAGCCGTTTTCTACCCAAGAACTACTGGCGCGCATCCGTGCTGTGCTGCGCCGCCGTGCGCCTGAGCAGCTCAACGATAGCGTGACCATTGGCATTTTGACGCTGGATGCGGCCACGCACCGGGTGTCGTGCCAAGAGCAGCCGGTCAAGGTCGGCCCCACCGAGTTCAAGTTGCTGCATTATTTGATGAAGCACCCTGAGCGCGTACACAGCCGCTCGCAATTGCTCGATAAGGTGTGGGGCGACCACGTCTTTATTGAAGAGCGCACCGTCGATGTGCATGTCAAGCGCCTGCGCGAGGCGTTGGGCGTGGCAGGCACGATGGTCGAGACCGTGCGCGGTGCGGGCTACCGCCTGACGGCGCAACCCAAGGCGCTGCTGCAAGCTTAAACAGTATTTTTTCCCTAACATCACCGAGCCTTTGCAATGACCTGGCGTGTTTTTATTTTCTCGTTCAGCCAGGCTATGGGATTGCTGTTGGGCTGGTGGTATGCCGGTGCTTGGGGTGCTGCCTTGGGTGGGGCCTTCGCGGGCTGGTGCTGGTTTGCCAGTGACCTTTGGCGCGGGGCACGGGTGCTGCGCTGGTTTCGCAGCGGCGAGCTGGATGCAGCACCGCAAGATATGCATGGCTTGTGGGGGTTGGCGGTGGATCGAGTGCGCCGTCTGTTGCGTATCCAGCAACAACAGGTGCAAGAGTACCAACGGCGTTTGGATGATGTGTTTGCTGCGTTGCAGGCTTCGCCCAACGGGCTGGTACTGCTCGATTCACAAGGCCATATTGAATGGTGCAATAAAACCGCCTGCGGCCATTTTGGCTTTGATGCCGAGCGCGATCAGATGCAATCGCTGGGCAACTTGGTGCGCGACCCCGACTTTACCGCCTACTACAACGGCAAGGACTATAGCCACGATGTGGTGTTGCAGGGGCGCTTGAGCACGCCAGCACGGCCTGTGCGGCTGTCGGTACAAATCTACCCACACGGCCAAGGGCGCAAGCTGATGATCTCGCGCGACATCACGGCGCTAGAGCAGGCCGAGGCCATGCGCCGCGATTTTGTGGCCAATGTGTCGCACGAAATCCGCACGCCACTCACGGTGCTGGCCGGGTTTGTTGAAACCCTACAAACCTTGCAGTTGACCGCAGAGGAGCAAACACGCTATTTGGCCCTGATGGCGCAGCAGTCGGCACGGATGCAAAGCGTGGTGCAGGGCCTGCTGACCTTATCGCGCCTAGAAGAAAGCCCACGCCCCGGTATGGGTGGCTGGGTTTCGCTCCAGCACTTGTTAGAGCATTGTGCCGATGAGGGCCGCGCCTTGTCGCAATTGCTCACGCGCCATCAAGCGCGCCACCACCTGATGATTTTTCCGCTGCCTGCGCCGCCAGAGGGCATGGGTGAGATTGCTGGTATCCAGACCGAGTTGCAAAGTGCCCTGTCCAACTTGATTAGCAATGCAGTGCGTTATACCCCCGCCAGTGGCACGATTGAAGTAAGCTGGCGCTGGCAGGATGATGGCGGCGCTGTGTTTGCCGTGCGCGATACTGGCCCCGGCATTGATGCGGTGCATATTCCGCGCCTGACCGAGCGTTTTTACCGCGTTGACCGCAGCCGCTCGCGTGAAACGGGCGGCACCGGGCTGGGGCTTGCCATTGTCAAGCATGTGTTGCAGCGCCACGATGCCACCTTGCACATTCAGAGCACCTTGGGCCAAGGTTCCACTTTCAGTGTGCATTTTCCGGCCAGTCGGGTGCGGGCACCAGTGGGGCTGCCCCATGCTGCCACCTTAGTCTCTGGCAGTTAAGCGCCGATAAACGATCAGCACATCGGTTTTGTCAGTAGGCCGGGTGATGCGGGCTTGTTCTGTCCATGCGCCAGTCCAAGCCTCTGGTAAGCGATAGCTGTGGCTGGTGATGAGCCAATCACACGTGGTGTGGGCGGTGTGGGTTGGCCCACGCTGCGGCAAAAGTTGCAACGCTAGCGCCCCGTAGTATTGCAAGGCAGCCACTTGGGTGCGGCTGAGGGCATGTGCATAGACACAGCCAGATGGCTGCCCTAGTGCTGTCACCACTGCTCGGCTTTGTGGGGCATCGCTGCGCGCATAGTTGAGTATAGGGAGCCACAACGTCATCAGTAAGACCCAGCTCAGGGTGGCACCTGCAGCAGGCAGTACCAAACTTTTCCAGATGGCTGCCCGATGGCGTCCAGCACGCCAAGCCACCAAGACACACCAAGCCGCACTGGCACTCAGGGCTACCAGCAGGGCCAGCACTGAAAATTCGGGCATAAAACCCGGTGCCAGCCGGGCCACATTGGCCGCCGGTTTGGCCGGAATGCCAGTTTGTACCGAGAGCCAAATCACCCAGATGGTAATAGCCGAAATGCTAAAAAACAGCAGTGTGAACCAATCTACCAGCGCTGCCACACTGCGCCCCAAGGTGGGCAGGGCAAAAGCGGCCAATGCCGCCAAAGCGGGCAAGGCCAGCAGCAAAACGCGGTCAGAGGGGGGGGTGCTCAGGGTGGCCCCCAAGCCTACCAGCACAAACCACAGCGGTAGCAGTAAATGCCGGTGTGGCTGGCGGTGGGTAATTTGCTTGCGCCAGCGCCAAACCGTCCATAGCGCCAATGGCCAAGCGGGCCAAGGAAACCACAGCAAGAGTCGTGTTAGGCTGCCGATATCAGCCAGTGCCGGGGGTGTGGCCTGCCAGTGCAGCAAGTTGAGTGGCAGTGCGATGGCCCCTGCCAACAACCCCATCAACGCGACGGTGGCGGCCCAGCGCCGGGTATGGCTGCTATCGGGGCGGGCTTGTGTGCACTCCCACCAGCACAACAGGGCACCGCCTAAGCTGTACAGTAGCGCCAGTGCCGGGGCACCACTCAAAACCAAGGTGCCTAGGCCAGCGGCCAAGGCCAACACGGGCCGCCAAGCCTGCGGTGAGGAGGCCGCCAGCGCATAAAACACCAAAGCAGTGCCACACAGTTGGCTCAGGTGGCAGCTGATTTCGTGGGCGGGCTGGGCAAGCCCTAGGCAGGCTAACAAGGCCAGCAGTGCGCCATCGGCAATGGCATGGGCGTAGTCGGCTGGTTGTGCCTCGCCGCCAAAGGCAAAAGCTACAGGTTGCGCCCCCCGGCTGTGGGCCAACCAATAAACGCCGTGCCACGTAGCCACCAAACTGAGCACCAGCATGGCTATAAAAGGCAGGCGTGCTGCCAGTTCAGGCGTGAGCAGTGGGCCAAGCCCTTGGATGGCCCACGCCCCTAGCCAATAGGGCAGCAGGCCGGGGTTGTCTGGGGCCATGCCCAGCAATTGGGGAGCCAGCCAATCAGTTTGGCCTTGGGCCAAAGCACGCATGTAGCCAAAGGCAGTCATGTCGTTGCCGCGCCAAGGGTCGCGGGCTAAAAAGCCGGGCAGGATATAGGCCAAGCACAACAGCCACAATGCCAGACGTGGCAACCGGCGCACAGCGCTTTGGGCAACGATAGCAGGGGTGGTCTGTGGGCTCACGCGGTGCAACGGGCAGAAAGTGGCTCAGAACGAGCCGGGACAAACAAAAAGGCAGCGCGGTTGCCCGGGCTGCCCTTGGTGGCGAAGAAGCAGGGCTTACTTGGCCAGGCTGGTCTTGCCGAAACGGTTGCGGAACTTTTCCACGCGACCGCCCATGTTGTCCACCGACTTTTGTGTGCCAGTGTAGAAGGGATGCGATTCGGAGGAGGTATCGAGCTTGTACAGCGGATATTCCGTGCCTTCGAAAGTTTCCTTTTCTTTGGTGTTCACGCAAGAACGAGTCACGAACTTGAAGCCGTTGGACAGGTCAACGAACAGCACTTCGCGGTAGTTGGGGTGAATGCCTGCTTTCATGATCTTTACCTTTTATGTCTGGTGCGGGAGCCGTGCCAAACCATTTGGCGTACTTTCCGCAGAAAAAGCTCTCGATTATCGCACAGTGGTGCGCTAATCAACCGCCCCGGCGCATCATGTCGAAGAACTCGACATTGCTCTTGGTGGCTTTCATATTCTTGATCATCAGCTCCATGGATTCGATCTCGTCCATGTTGTACATAAACTGGCGCAAGATGCGGGTTTTTTGCAAAATCTCTGGGGCCAGCAGCAACTCTTCGCGGCGCGTGCCACTCTTGTTGAGCTCAATGGCTGGGAACACGCGCTTTTCGTACAGGCGGCGGTTGAGGTGGATTTCGCAGTTGCCTGTGCCCTTGAACTCTTCAAAGATCACTTCGTCCATGCGGCTGCCGGTATCGACCAGCGCTGTGGCAATGATGGTCAGTGAGCCACCTTCTTCGACCTTGCGCGCTGCGCCAAAAAAGCGCTTGGGCCGTTGCAGCGCCGCTGCATCGACACCGCCCGACAGCACCTTGCCCGAGGAGGGCACGACGTTGTTGTAAGCGCGGGCCAGCCGGGTGATGGAGTCGAGCAAAATCACCACGTCTTTTTTCAGCTCGACCAAGCGCTTGGCGCGCTCAATCACCATTTCAGCCACATGAACGTGGCGGGCTGCTGGTTCGTCAAAGGTGGAGGCAATGATCTCGCCCTTGACCGTGCGCTGCATCTCGGTCACTTCTTCGGGGCGCTCATCGACCAACAGCACCATCAAATGCACATCGGGGTTGTTGGCAGTGATGGCGTGGGCAATGTGCTGCATCATCACCGTTTTGCCGCTCTTGGGCGGTGCCACGATCAGGGCGCGCTGGCCCCGGCCAATGGGGGCAATGATGTCGATGATGCGCCCGGTGATGTTTTCTTCGCTCTTGATGTCGCGCTCTAGCCGCATCTGTTCTTTGGGGAACAGCGGCGTGAGGTTTTCAAACATCACTTTGTGCTTGTTTTGCTCAGGCGGGCCGCCGTTAACCTTATCAAGCTTGGTAAGGGCAAAGTAGCGCTCGCCATCCTTGGGCGTGCGCACTTCGCCTTCAATCATGTCGCCGGTGTGCAGGTTAAAGCGGCGCACTTGGCTGGGCGAGATGTAAATATCGTCGGTGCTGGCGGTGTAGCTGGTGTCGGGGCTGCGCAAAAAGCCAAAGCCGTCGGGCAGAATTTCGAGTACCCCATCGGCAAAGACCTGCTCCCCGGCCTTGGCGCGTTTTTTGATGATGGCAAACATCAATTCTTGTTTGCGCATCCGGCCGCCGTTTTCGATTTCAAGTGCTTCGGCCTGCTGGAGGACTTCAGACACGTGCAGTGCCTTGAGTTCGTTAAGGTGCATGGGAATGAGACTCCGTGGCGGAGTGGTATGGATCTGACTCTGGGGGAATGCGAGGCGGTGCAGGGCTGCAACGGGCCGTTGGTGTGGGCCGGGTGATCCAACCGGGTGCTGCCAATGTGCGCAGACCGTGGATCAGTGGGAGATTATGACAGGAAAAAATGTTTCACAACAGAGCCAACCGCCTGCAAAGCTGACGTAGGCTGGCAACTACCGTTACTGTGCCGTATTACCAGGCCTGGCTACGCAGTGCGTGGGGGGTGGCCGCGCTGACCAATCCCCCACGGTGGCACTTAGGCCAGTTGCTGGTCGATAAAGGCGGTGAGCTGGGCTTTGCTCAGGGCACCGACCTTGGTGGCAGCCAGTTGGCCATCTTTGAACAGCATGAGCGTGGGGATGCCACGAATACCAAATTTGGCAGGTACTTCGCGGTTTTCATCGACGTTCATTTTGGCGATGATCAGCTTGCCTTGGTAGGCGCTGGCCACTTCGTCCAAGATGGGGGCAATCATTTTGCAGGGGCCGCACCACTCGGCCCAGTAATCGACCAGCACGGGGCTGGCGGCTTGCAGCACGTCAGCATCAAAGCTGGCATCGGAGACATGTTTAATCAATTCGCTGGCCATGAATTTTTCCTTCAATCGGGGGCGCACAAGATAAAGTGCGCACATTGTGACAGAAACCCCCTTTTTTCCTGCGGCCCTCTGGGCTGGTTTTGGCTATGGCAGTGATAGCCAAGCAGGGTATGCAGTAAGCGCTAATCCATGAATTTACCCCACTCCCAATCCCCTTGTTTTATTGATGGCGTAGCCATTGTGGGCGCTGGCCCAGCCGGTCTGATGGCTGCCGAAACCTTGGCCCGTCAAGGCATAGCCGTACACGTGTTTGATGCCATGCCTACGGTGGGGCGCAAATTTTTGTTGGCGGGTAAGGGCGGGCTGAACCTGACCCATTCAGAGCCAGCCGCTGATTTTGTCAGTCGTTTTGGCGCGCGTCAGGCGCAATTGCAGCCTTGGTTGCAGCAGTTTGGTGCCGATCATGTGCGTGCTTGGGCGCAGGGCTTGGGGGTGGATACCTTTGTGGGCACGTCGGGGCGGGTGTTTCCGTCGAGCATGAAGGCTGCGCCTTTGCTGCGTGCTTGGTTGCAGCGCTTGCGCGGTTTGGGGGTGCAGTTTCATATGCGCCAGCGCTGGACGGGCTGGGGCCAGAATGGTGCTTTGCGCTTGGATGCACCCACGGGCAGCCTAGAGGTGCAGGCCAAGGCGGTGGTGCTGGCTTTGGGCGGTGCCAGTTGGTCGCGTTTAGGCTCGGATGGTGCTTGGGCCCCTTGGTTGCAGGCGCAGGGGGTAGAGGTGGCAAAGCTGCGTCCGGCCAACTGCGGTTTTGATGTGCTACACCAAGCCAGTGTCGGTGGCGAGACGCGCCGCGAGTTTCTGCGGGAATTACTGGGCCAGTTTCCGACCGTTGGCTGGACGGCGCATTTTTCCAGCCGTTTTGCAGGGCAGCCCTTCAAATCGGTAGCGATTAATTTTCAGGGTAGCGCGGGGCCACATTTTCAGCGCCGGGGCGAGTTTGTGGCTACCGCTACTGGTGTCGAGGGCAGCTTGGTTTACGCTGTTTCGGCTTTGCTGCGCGATGAAATTGAAGCCCACGGCAGCGCCACTTTTTACCTCGATTTGCTGCCAGACCATAGCCCAGAGCGGGTGCTGGCCGAGGTGCGCCATCCGCGTGGCACGCGCAGCCTGTCTAGCCACCTGAAAAGCCGCTTGGGCCTAGAGGGCATCAAAATGGGCATTTTGTACGAGCAACTGGGCAAAGAGCGCATGAACGAGCCGCTGGCGTTGGCAGCAGCTATCAAAGCGCTGCCAGTGACGGTGGTTGCTACCCGCCCCATCGACGAGGCTATCAGCACGGCAGGTGGTGTGGCGCTAGAGGCTTTGGATGAGCACTTGATGCTGCGTCAGTTGCCGGGGGTGTTTTGTGCGGGAGAGATGTTGGACTGGGAAGCACCCACCGGCGGTTATCTGCTCACGGCCAGTATGGCCACTGGGGTACGTGCTGGTGCAGGGGCTGCTCAGTGGCTGGCTGGGCACCCAACGGCTGGGTTTTGATGTGAAGGCTGTGCCAAAATCCCCCCACATTTCGAGAAGATAATCCTGTGAAACTGCCCACTTCTATCGTTGCGCTCAGTACAGCGCTGTTCACTTCTGGTGCCAGCGCCTTGTCTCTGGGCGGATCGTTAGGAGGGGCCGTGTTAGGCCGTCCGCTGGACATCCGTTTTCATATCCAGCCTGATGCGGCGGCGCAGTTAGACCAGGCGCTATGTGTCACGGCCCAGGTGGTGCAGGGCGATAGCAGTTCGGGCGTCATGCCCAGCACCGTGGCGTTGTCTACCGTGCCTGGGCCAGCTTTGTTGGCCCGCGTGCGTACGTATGCCCCGATCCGCGAGCCGGTGGTGATGGTGCAGATGTCTGCCGGTTGCGCGGGCTCGGTTCGCCGCTCTTACACTTTTTTGGCCGATTTGCCCGAGTCGGCAGCCAGCACTTTTCAAGATTCTTCGGTGCGGGTGCGCCCACTGGCGTTAGAAACATTTTCTAGCAGCCCCAAAGAGGCCAAACAGGAGCCACCACTGGTGCGTGCGCCACTGGCCTCACCCGTGTCGGTGGCGCACCAGCCAGCCAAGGTGCGTAAAAATTGGCCAACGATCACGGCTGCCCCGGCCCCTGAGCCTGCTGCAGCTACGGTGTCTGCTCCAGCCCCGGTACCGGCACCAGCCCCTACCCCAGTTCCTGCCCCAGTTCCTGCCCCAGCGCCCGTTCCTGCACCTGCCCCAGCACCTGCGCCGGTTCAGCCGCCACCTTCAGACCGTTTGGTAATGGAGCCTGTGGGTGCTGTGCCTGAGGCGGCCAGCACGTCACCCACGGCCTTGCCCAAACCCGATGGGGAGCGCGATTCAGGAGCCTCCGACGCCCCGGCCTTGCCTTCTGCGCAAGCCGAGCGCCAAGAGCAAGAATTGCTACAACTGCGCTCGGACATGGCCGCCTTGCGCGCTAACCAGCAAGAGCTGCGTGCGGCCAATGCGCAGCTGCTGCAGCAATTGGAGCAGGCGCAGCAGCAGGGCTTTTCGCCCACACTGGTGTACATACTGCTCGGTCTGCTGGTGGTGCTGTTGGCTAGTGCATTGTGGCTCTGGAAACGGGCGCGTGCGGTAGCCACAGGCCAAGAAGAAGATTCGCTCTTTGCTCCACCTGAGACCAATGTGCAGCAGCCCGCCGCTTGGGCGCCAGTCACTACGGCTTTGCCATCATCGTTCTTGTCAGAGCAAGACTCGCAGCCAGAATCAGACTCGGTGATTTTGGACGAGGTGAGCCCAGAGACGTTGCCGTCTGTAGATATCGCTTTTATGCAGCAGCCAGAGAGCACCCAAGCTGCCCAGGCAGAGCCGGTCGTGATCGTTGAAACTGCTGCGCCCGCTGTGGTGGAGCTGACACGTCGGGTCATTAACCCAGAAGCCATCTTTGATTTGCAGCAGCAAGCTGAGTTTTTTATCTCGGTGGGTGAGAACGATCAGGCCATCGAGGTCATGAAGCAGCACATTGCCGAGAACGAAACTACGTCGCCTTTGGCTTATTTGGAGTTGTTGCGCCTCTACCACTCTTTAGGGCGGGTAGAAGAGTTTAGCCAGTTGCGCGCTCAGTTTGAGCAGCATTTCAATGCGGCTGTACCTGAGTTTGCCCATTTCAGCCAGACCGGGCGTTCTTTGCTGGGTTACACCGATGTGCTGGCACGCATTGAGGCGCAATGGAACAGCCAAGAGGTGTTAGAGGAGCTGGCCCGTTGTTTATTCCAGCATGATGGCAATACGCCAGCATTCGATCTCAATGCCTATGACGATTTGATGCTGCTGTACGCTATTGCACAAACCACGCCACCCCACGCCCGTGGTTTACCCCTGCCGCGTTCACGCACCACACCGCAATTTGATGAAACAGGTAGCACCGAGCCGCCCCCTTCAGTGGCCGCCCAGAAAGAGGGCGCGATGCTCTCGCTGCCGTCCGAGCTGAACTGGACACCGCCACCGTTGCCTGCACCTGCACCTGCACCGTCGTCAGAGCCTGAGTTGCTGCCGCCGAGCTTGTCTATGGATGATTTTTCTTGGACGCCACCGAGCCAAGCTCTGCAAGCACCGCCTGTTGCGCCACCAGTGCCTGAGATTCCGGCGGTGCCCAAGTCTCCTGAGGCTCCGGCTGCACTTGATTTTTCCATGGATCTTTTGCCGGAGCTGGCGTCTGTGCCTGTGCCTGTGATTGCACCTGAACCAGAGCCAAAGCCAGCACCAGAGCCAACAGTTTCGGCGCGGCGTATTTTGATTGACGGCGAAGAATTCGATGTGGACTTTACCTTGCCTGCGGGCTTAGAGCAGGAGCTGATGGCTTTGGCTGCTCCTCCGGTGGTATCGCCGCCAACCAAAGCACCCGTCGGTTTTGGCCAGTACAGCGACCGTTTTGATATTGGTACCGAGCTACAAAAACGCCCGGCCACCCCTAACACACCATGACTGCACCTTCTGTTCGCCCCGCCCTGTGTGTCATGGTGTTGGGCACCACCAGCGGTGCTGGCAAAAGCTGGCTTGCCACAGCCCTGTGCCGCTGGTTGAGCAACCAAGGCTTGAAGGTGGCACCGTTCAAAGCGCAGAACATGAGCAACAACGCCCGGGTGGTGGTGGGGCCGGGTGGTAGTTTGGGTGAGATTGGCAGCGCACAATATTTTCAGGCGCTGGCCGCCCGTGCTACCCCCGAAGTGCGCATGAACCCGTTGCTGCTCAAGCCGGAGGCCGATACGCACAGCCAAGTGGTGCTGTTAGGCCAAGTCAGTGCTGAACTCACGGCCATGCCTTGGCGCGGGCGCAGTGAGAGGGTTTGGCCTGCGATCCAAAAGGCGTTGGATGATTTGCGGGCAGACAACGATGTGGTGGTGATTGAGGGTGCTGGCTCCCCCGCTGAGATCAATCTGCACGCCAGCGATATTGTCAATATGCGTGTGGCCCGCCACGCGCAGGCGCGCTGCCTGCTGGTCACGGATATTGATCGGGGGGGGGCTTTTGCCCACCTCTATGGCACTTGGGCCTTGCTGCCGCCACAGGAGCGGGCGCTGATCCACGGTTTTGTGCTCAACAAGTTTCGCGGTGATGCCGCCTTGCTGGCCCCCGCGCCACAAATGTTGCAAGACCTGACGCGGGTGCCCACTGTAGCCACCTTGCCCATGTGGTGGCAGCATGGTCTTCCCGAAGAAGACGGCGTGTTTGATGACCGCAGCCGCAGCCAAGGCGCGGTGCACACCACAGTGGCTGTGATTGCCTACCCTCGCTTGAGCAATTTGGATGAGTTTCAACCGCTCAAGAACATCCCCGGTGTACGCCTGCTGTGGGCGCGCAGCCCGGCAGAATTGGCAGGGCTACAGCCTTCGGATTGGGTGGTATTGCCCGGCTCCAAGGCCACGGCGGCAGATTTGGCGTGGTTGCGCGCCCAAGGTTTGGATGCTGCCGTAGCCGCCCATGCACAGGCCGGAGGCCGGGTGCTGGGTGTGTGTGGTGGCTTGCAAATGCTTGGCGAGGCGCTGATCGACCCGAACGGCATTGATGGCAATGGCCCCGGATTGGGGCTGCTGCCCTTGGTCACGGTGTTTGAAACCGCCAAAACCGTGCGCCATACCCGTGCGCGCTTTGCACCCCTGTCTGGGGCGTGGGCGGCCTTGTCGGGGGTGGAGGTATCGGGTTACGAAATCCACCACGGCCAAACGGCACAGCACCCAGCGATGGCTGCTAAGGGCGATGTAGCCCAAGAAGTGCTACCGGGCTTGGCTTGGCAAAACAACGCGGGCAATGTGCTGGGCTTGTACCTGCATGGTCTGCTGGAAGACCCAGCGGCCTTGCAAGCGCTGTTTGGTGCCGCAGCGCCCACCTTAGAGCAGGTGTTTGACGGCATGGCCGCCTATATCGACCGCCACTTTGCCCCCGGTGTGTTGACTGCCCTTACTGCGGCAGACTGCGAAACGTCCCGTTAAGGTACACCAGGGCATCGCCGTCGTTGCGCTCGCGGGTAGCTAGCACTTCACACAAGAATGCTTGGTGTGTGCTTTCCTCAAACACCTTGACCACGCGGCAGTCAAAGTTGGTCAAAGATTGTTGCAGCACCGGCACGCCGGTGACCAGTTGATCCCATTGGCCGTATTCAAAGCGCTTGTCGCCACGCACGTCTGGAATCATGGCCGCAAAAGCCTTGGCCACTTCTTCCTGATCTGCCGCCAGCACATTGACACACAAGGCACCGCTTTGCAAAATCAGGTCGCAGGCCACGGCGTTTTTATTGACAAAAATGACCAAGCGCGGTGGATCGGCAGTGACCGAGCAAACAGCCGTGGCCGTCAGCCCGGCACGCTGATCGCCGTGCCGCGCCGAAATCAGGGTGACGCCAATGGCGAAGTGGCGCAAACCACACCGATGGTCGTTGGACGACACTGGGGGCAGGGCTGCCAGCGCGGCATTGGGTTGCCACTCTGGGGGTTGGTTGATGATCTCCGTGGTCATTTTTGTGTTTCTCGGGTGCAGTGCAATACAGGGGTTGAGGGCTTGACGCCAAACGGGTTATTGGCAGGCAGCGCGTTACCCCGCAACTGGCTGCCCAGCATTTCACCCAGTGCGCAGGAAGCCTCGGGGTTTAGCCCGAAGTTGAGAGCGCGGACGCCGTAGGCGTCCTAATAGGGCGTTTGCTGCTCTTCGATGTATTGTCTAAGAATATCAATCGGCGCACCTCCACAACTTGAGGCAAAGTAGGAAGGCGACCATAGAACGCCCCTGCGTTTAAGCCACGGATGGAAGTCTCCAAACTTCTGGCGCAGCAACCTCGATGAGACACCCTTGAGCGAAGCTACGAGAGTGGACAAGGCTACTTTGGGCGGATAGTTGATTAGCAGATGGACGTGGTCATGTTCGCCGTTGAACTCCATCAACTGGGCATCAAAATCCTTACAGACGTTTGCAAGAATCAATTGCATGGCATCGAGATGCTCTTTCTTGAACACGTTGCGTCGATACTTAGTTACGAATACCAAATGAACATGGAGCGCAAATACGCAATGTCTTCCGTGACGTAAATCGCTATCTAGCTTGAGTGGGCGGGCCATAACTACTCTTGCATTGATTTATTAGACCAATCATAATGCACAGCATGGATTGCACCAAAACTCTGCGTCTACGCATCAAAGACAAGCACGCTCGTGTGCTATCTGCGATGGCGCGTGAGGTCAATCAGGTCTGGAACTTCTGCAACGAAACGAGCCACCGCGCCATCCGTGAGCGCCACCAGTGGCTTTCGGGCTACGACCTGCAAAAGCTAACCAACGGTTTCAGCAAGTGCGATGGGGTACACATCGGTTCGCCCACCGTGCAGCAAGTGTGTGAAGGCTACGCCAAGGCCCGCAAGCAGTTCAAAAAGGCCAAGCTGCGCTGGCGTGTCTCCAACCCCCAGAGCAGCAAACACAGCTTGGGCTGGATTCCTTTCAAAGCACGGGCCTTGCAGTACAAGGCAGGGCAAGTCGCCTTTGCCGGTCAGACATTGAGCCTTTGGGATAGCTACGGCTTGGCAGACTATGAGCTACGTTCTGGCAGTTTTAGCCAAGACAACCGGGGGCGTTGGTATCTCAATATCGTAGTCAAGGTGCAAACTAAGCCTACAGCGGCAACGGCCAGTGTGGGTATTGACTTGGGCCTGAAAGACTGCGCCACGGCGTCAAACGGGAAAAAAGAGCATGGCCGCTGGTATCGCCAGCATGAGTTGGAACTGGCTAAAGCACAGCGGGCGCATAAAAAGCACCGGGCCCGCGCCATCCACGCAAAAATTGCCAATCAGCGCAAAGATGCGCTGCATAAATTTAGCACCACGATGGTGCGAGAAAACGCCGCCATTTTCGTGGGCGACGTAGCTAGCGCGAAGCTGGTGAAAACCAAGATGGCCAAGTCCACGCTGGATGCGGGTTGGGCCATGCTAAAGACGATGTTGGAATACAAGAGCCATCAGGCCGGTATTGTCTTTAGGCAAGTGAACGAAGTGTATTCAACCCAAACTTGCTCGTGCTGCGGGAGCGTTCCCGCCAGCAGTCCGAAAGGTAGGGCTGGTTTGCGAATAAGGGAATGGACGTGCAGCGACTGCGGAGCGGTACACGACCGCGACGTGAATGCAGCACGCAACATTCTCGCGGCGGGGCATCGCCGTCTAGCAGTAGGAATCTCCGGGGTTTAGCCCGGAGAGGATGTCAACGATATTGTCTTGGTTTTGCGTGATTTGATCCGCGCCGACCACAATGGCCGTCAAAACGGGGGGCAAGTCCAGACGGTAGCTGCCCGGCGCTACCTGCCCGCCTTGCAGGCCGCAGTGGCCAAAATTGAACCGGCTTTGCACACCAATGTGGTATTGGTGCTGGGGCGCTGATGGCGGCGACAATGGCGGCTGTCTTGTCTTTTTTTCGTGTTTGCCCATGCTCTTGCCTTCTGAACTGCCCTCGTTGCCCGTGGTGGCTGACCTTGCCGACCCCACCCTGACCAGCGCACTGCACCATCTGATCGACCACAAAACCAAGCCGTTGGGAGCGCTAGGGCGGCTGGAGGCGCTGGCCTTGCAGTTGGGCCAGATTTTGGGCACTGAGCAGCCCCGTTTAGAGGTTCCCCAAATGGTGGTGTTTGCGGGCGATCATGGCTTGGCCGCCAAAGGTGTGTCGGCCTACCCCAGTGATGTAACGTGGCAAATGGTGGAGAATTTTCTGGCCGGTGGCGCTGCCGTGAGCGTGCTGGCCCGCCAGCATGGCTTGGCACTGACGGTGGTCGATTGCGGCGTCGCCCGCGATTTGACACCACGTCAGGCCGTGGCAGGCCAGCCGCAATTGCTGGCGCGCAAAGTGGCTGCTGGCACCCAAGATGCCTCTATTGGCCCCGCCATGACGCCCGCGCAATGCGCGCAGGCCGTAGCGCATGGCATGGAGGTGGTGCGCAGCCTGCCTGGCAACGTGCTGCTATTGGGCGAGATGGGCATTGGAAATACCTCGGTGGCTTCGCTGCTGTTGGCGCGGCTGTGCGGTGTGCCCTTGGAGGCTTGTACTGGTGCGGGCACTGGGCTGGATGCGGCGGGCATTGCGCGCAAGCGGCAAGTGTTAGAGCAGGCCTTGCAGGCCAATGCGGGGGCCGTAGAGCCGCTGGAAGCACTGGCCGCCTTGGGCGGTTTTGAAGTGGCAACGATGGTCGGTGCCGTGTTGCAGGCCGCCAGTGAGCGCCGCGTGATGGTGGTGGATGGTTTCATCACCAGCGCTGCCGTGTTGGTAGCCAGCCGCTTGGAGCCGTTGGTATTGCAGCGCTGTGTGTTTGCGCACAATTCGGGTGAGCCGGGTCATGCGTTGATGTTGGCGCAGTTGCGGGCCCAGCCCTTGTTGGATTTGGGCTTGCGCTTGGGCGAAGGCTCTGGGGCTGCCTTGGCGTGGCCCCTGTTGGTGTCGGCCTGTGCCATCTTGCGCGAGATGGCTAGCTTTGCCACGGCAGGCGTGGCTACCAAAGCATAGGAGCGTCGTGATGAGCACTGCCCCCCGTACCGTCGATGCCAGCCTACTGGCCCATCTGCAAAGTTGGCAAGGCCGCACCGAGACCTTGCAAGATCAGATCACCGTGCCACCGCTGCGTGGACTGTCGGCCACGCTAGACCGCGATGACCCGGAGCCTTGCCCCGGCACCCCGGTGCCGCCACTGGGCCATTGGTTGTATTTTTTGCCGCAAACCCGGCAAAGTGGCCTAGGGCCAGATGGTCATCCGCTGCGCGGTGGCTTTTTGCCGCCAGTGCCGCTGCCCCGGCGCATGTGGGCCGGTGGCCGTTTGCGCTGGGAGCCCAATAACCCCTTGCGCGTGGGCGATGCGGTGCAGCGGGTCTCGCGCATTGTGTCGGTCACGCACAAGGCTGGGCGCACGGGCGATTTGGTCTTTGTGCTGGTGGAGCACACTATCAGCAACGCCCAAGGGCTGGCGCTGACCGAAGAGCACGACATTGTGTACCGCGCTGCCCCCTTGCCCGGCGATGCGGTACCAGCCCCGGTAGCCGCAGAAACGGCTGCCCTGTGGCAGCGCCAAATCGTGCCTGATGATGTGCTGTTGTTTCGCTATTCTGCTCTCACCTTTAACGGCCACCGCATCCACTACGACCGCCAGTATGTGACGCAAACCGAAGGCTACCCCGGCCTGATCGTGCATGGCCCGTTGATTGCCACCTTGCTGCTCGATTTGCTGCGCCGCCAGAGGCCTGAAGCACCGGTGCGCAGTTTTAGCTTTAAAGCGCTGCGCCCTACGTTTGATCTGCATCCTTTTACTGTGCATGGCGCACCATCGCCTGATGGCCGTGCTGTGCGCCTGTGGGCCAGTGACCACGAAGGCTGGCTCACTATGCAAGGCGTGGCAGAACTGGGTTCTGTGTAAGATTTTGTATCTATCTTACCCGCTGCCCTAGTTTATAGAGGTAGCGCTGTTACGATTCTGGCTGCGGTGCTTGTGGCAAGCCGCATACGATCATTCGTGGGACAGCGATGAGGCAAGCGTTGTTCTCCTTAATTTTATTATTATTATTTTATGACCACCAATTTTATTACAAAAACAAAACCACCATTGTGGGCTGGTGCATTGATCGTGGGGATAGGCTTATTGCCATCATTTTCTGCACTGGCACAAGAAGATGCAGCAACCGAGTCAAAACTCAAGCTGTCTGGCTATGTGTCTATTGTGGGTGGGAAAACCACTAGCGGTAGCTTACAAGGTAATATTGGCCCCAGTAGCATTACCGGTACTGATTGCCCCTGCTACGTGGCTGATTGGAATAATGCCGGTATTTATGGCGATCAATTTACTTTGCGGCCTGAGTCGCGCATTGGCGTGCAGGGCAAATATACCCTGAATGAAAAAGCAGGCATCACCATGCAATTGGTGAGTCGCGGTACGAAAGCCACCCCAGATCTGGCATGGGCTTTTGTTAGCTACAAGCTAGACCAAAACTTTGAACTATATTTGGGGCGTAAGCGCATACCACTGTATTATTATTCTGATTTTCAGGATATTGGCGTAGCTTACCCTTGGGTATCGCCACCGCCTGAATTGTATGGTTGGGAAGCCACCAATTACAACGGTGCCAGCTTGCGTTATAATCGCAGCATTGGTGATGCCAGCCTCACGGCTAGCTTTTTTGCCGGGCAAGAAAAAGTCAATAACTCGCGTTACCAAAAAATTTATTATCCTGAGGGCCGCACCCAAGTGCGCTGGAATAATATCATCGGTGGCGATGTTGAAGTCAACAATGGCCCCTTGACCTTGCGTGCCGTCTTGATGGGGGCTGATGTCAGCACCATTAATAGAAATTCTGCCAATCCGGTCGATAGCCAAGCCACCCTGCGTGCCTATGGGCTGGCTGCTAACTTGGACATGGATCAATGGTTTGTACTTTCTGAGTTTACGCAACTAACGCGCAAATATTCAGATTACAAAGTTACCGATCCAGTCGTGACGGTGGGTGCTGGGATGCGCTTAGGTAAATGGACACCCTTTGTCAACTATGCGCACTTCGGAGAGCGTACTACCAACAGCGAGTTGTTCCAAGTAGGCAATTACCATCGCAGTTCGGTATCACTGCGCTACGACCTGTCTTCTAGCAGTGCCGTCAAGACCCAGGTAGACCGCAACGTGGATGACAGCAAGGTGTTGGGTGGAAACACCACCGTGCTGCGCATTAGCTACGACCGCGTTTTCTGATCGGTGGGTACCATGAAAAAAATAAAAAATATTTTGTTGCTGGCATCGGGGTTGTTACTGGGACAGGCCAGTATGGCCCAAGTAGCCATTGTGGTGGGTGCGCAAAGCGCTGCTACGCCACTGAGTACCGAGCACGCATCGGCCTTGTTTTTAGGTAAAGCTGATCAGCTTCCGGGGGCTGGCGCTGTCACGCTGCTCGATCAACCAGAATCTGCGGCAGTGCGTGAGCATTTTTATACCAAAGTGACCGGAAAATCGGCTGCGCAGGTTAAGGCTGCTTGGGCGCGGCTGGTGTTCTCTGGTAAGGCCACCTTGCCCAAAGAATTAGCCAGTTCTGCTGAGGTAAAAAAAGCACTGGCCAGCAACCCGAAAGCGGTGGGCTATATTGAAAAAAGCGCCGTAGACAGTTCAGTGAAAGTGTTGCTGAGTGTAGATTGACGGTTTGCATTGCAGCCAATTTCCTTTTAGCCATCACTCTGCACTGCTCACAATAAGGAATTTATTTCATGAAATTTCGTGTAAAAATATGGCTGCTGCCCCTCAGTGTTGGGGCTGCATTTGGTGCAGGGCTGGTGTTAAGTCTGGTCATTGGGCTGCAAAACAACCGCAATTTGGATTTGTTGCGCACGGTAGAAACCCCATTTTTAGAGAATCTGTTTGAGGCCGAGCGTGGCATAAACCAGTTGCAGGCTGATTTTCAGGCGGCAGCGCTAGAAGACGATGCCGATAGGCTGAAAGATGCGCAAAAGACCACCCAAAAGGTGCGATCTTCTTTGGATCAATCGCGCCAGCTCGATGGAAAATCTCAACTAGTGGCCGATTTAAGCGCTGCGTTTGATGCTTATCAAGCAGCCGCACTGCAAGCTACGCAGGGCATGTTGAGCAAAAGCGTCTCGCCTGAACAGGTGCAGCGCATGAATGCAGCGCAAAAAGAATTGGCCCGTCAGATGCAGATCTCACGCCAGCAGGCCCATGTCACGCTAGACGAGCGTTTTACCGACTTGGCTGCTGCCCAGCGCGAGGGGCTGATGGTCAACATCATCACCGGCGTGCTGATTGTGTTGGGGCTGGGTTCGCGGGCCATTATTGCCTCGGTGTGGCGCGATTTGGGCGCGGAGCCAGCAGATGCCGCTAGTGTGGTGCGCCATGTCGGGCAGGGGAATTTGAGTGAGCGTATCGCCTTGCAGCAGGGCGATAGCAACAGCCTGATGGCACATTTGCAATCTATGCAGCGCAATTTGACCGATGTCGTCACCCGTATTCGCACTAGTGCTGAGGCAATGGCCACTGCCACGACGCAAATTGCCAACGGCAATGTTGATTTATCCGCGCGCACGGCGCAGCAGGCCAGCGCGCTAGAGCAAACGGCGGGCGCGATGGAGGCGTTGTCGGTCACGGTCAAGCACAACCACGAAAGTGCCCAACACGCCAACGAACTGGTGGGGGTAACTTCTGCCATTGCCGTCAAAGGGGGGGCGGTGGTGGCGCAGGTGGTCGATACCATGGAAGCGATCAACGGGTCGTCGCGCAAAATTGCCGACATCATTGGTGTGATTGACGGCATCGCCTTTCAAACCAACATTTTGGCGCTCAATGCCGCCGTAGAGGCAGCACGGGCCGGTGAGCAAGGCCGGGGTTTTGCCGTGGTGGCCTCTGAGGTGCGCAGTTTGGCTGGTCGCAGTGCCGAGGCGGCCAAAGAAATCAAAACGCTGATTGGCAATTCGGTCAATAGTGTAGATGCGGGCTGCAAGCTGGTAGAAGAAGCGGGCAGCACCATGAGCCAGATTGTCGATAGCGTACAGCGCGCCGCCGCCATCATGCAAGAAATCACCCAAGCCAGCCAGCAGCAGGCGCTGGACATCGACCAAGTCAAACAGGCTGTGATCGATATGGACTATGCCACGCGCGAAAATGCCGCTTCGGTGCAGGATGCAGCCACCGCTGCTCAATCCCTAGAGCAGCAGGCCAATGCCGTGGTGGATACGGTGAGTGTGTTTAAGGTCTAGCGTGGGGGATTCAGTGCCTCCAGCATCAAGGCGCTGGCGTTTTGGGCTGGTAGTCGCAGTAAGCGGCCACCGCGCATTCCCAGCAATGCGGTTTGCGCGCTTGGCACACATAGCGGCCTAGCAAAATTAGCCAGTGGTGCGCGCCCACCGCATAGGCATCGGGCACGCGCCGCAGCAGTTGCTGCTCTACCGCCAGTGGCGTTTTGCCCGGTGCCAGCCCGGTGCGGTTGCCCACCCGGAAGATATGCGTGTCCACAGCCATGGTTGGCTCGCCAAAAGCCACATTGAGCACTACATTGGCCGTTTTGCGGCCCACGCCGGGCAGTTGCTCTAATTCTTGGCGGGTGCGCGGCACTTCGCCGCCGTGGCGCTCTAGTAGCAGGCGGCAAGTTTCTAGCAGATGCCGGGCTTTGCTGCGGTACAGGCCAATCGTTTTGATGTAACCCTCTAGCCCTTCTTGGCCCAGCGCCAGCATGGCTTGCGGGGTGTTGGCTACCGGAAAGAGTAGTCGTGTGGCTTTGTTCACACTCACGTCTGTGGCTTGTGCCGACAACAGCACGGCAGTGAGCAGTTCAAAATGGCTTTGGTATTGCAGTTCAGTTTGTGGGTGGGGGTTGGCAGCTTGTAGGGTGGCGAAAAATGGTTCGATCAGTGCGGCTTTCATGGCGTGGCAGTGTAGGGCTTGAGCTGACGGGGGCACAATGCGAAGTTCACTTGTCCACCACCGATTTCTGTCATGCAATTTGCCTCCCGCCTCGACGCCATCGAAACCTCGGCCATCCGCGAACTGTTCAAGCTGCTGGGCAAGCCCGGCATCATCAGCTTTGCCGGTGGCTTTCCTGACAGCGCGATGTTCGATGTCGATGGTATTCGTGCCGCTACCGAGCGTGCCTTGAGCCAAGACCCCGGAGCGGCTTTGCAATATGGTGCCACCGAAGGTTATCTGCCCCTGCGCGAGCAACTAGCAGCCTTTATGGCTAGCAAGGGGGTGCAAGATGCTGCCCCAGAGCAGTTGATCGTGACCACGGGCAGCCAGCAGGCTCTGGATTTGATTGGCAAAACCATGATTAGCCCCGGTGACAAGGTGATTGTGGAAGGCCCGACCTTTCTAGCCACTATCCAGTGTTTCCGCCTTTATGGTGCCGATATCGTGACGGCACCGATTGATGGTGATGGCGTCCAAACCGATGTGCTAGAGCAACTCATCATCGAGCACCGCCCCAAGCTGATTTACCTGATCCCCACCTTTGGCAACCCCAGCGGCGCTACCTTGAGCCGAGAGCGGCGCTTGCGCGTATTGGAGCTGGCAGCGCAGTACCAAACGCTGGTGGTAGAAGACGATCCGTATGGCGATTTGTATTTCAACGCCGCACCGCCACCGAGCTTGCTGGCGCTGTCTAGCCAAGTGCCCGGCAGCCGCGATTGGTTGGCGCACTGTGGTTCCCTGAGTAAAGTGCTCTCGCCGGGCTTGCGTGTGGGCTGGCTGATGGCACCGCCTGCCCTGCTGGCCAATGCGGTAATGTGCAAACAGTTTAGCGATGCCCACACCAGTACCTTTGCCCAAGCCGTGGCGGCGCAGTACCTGCAAGCGGGCCGGATGCCTGCCACGCTGGCCCATGTGCGCCAAGTCTATGCCGAGCGCGCCCAAACCCTGTGCGATGCGCTGCGCGCGCAATTGGGCGATGCAGTGGAGTTTGTCCAGCCGCAGGGCGGCTTGTTTGTGTGGCTGCGCCTGACCGGGGCTGGTGGTAAGGAGCACAACGCCCATGCCTTGGCCCAGCGCGCTATTGAGCGCGGTGTGGCCTTTGTGCCCGGTGCGCCTTTCTTTGCCCAGAACCCCGACCCGGCCACGCTGCGCCTGTCTTTTGCCACGGCTGATGTGGAAAAAATCCGCGAAGGTGTAGCACGGCTGGCCCAAGCCCTGAACGCCGCATGAGCCGTTTGCACACTGAACTCCAGCGCTTGTATCTGCTGGAGGACTTTCCAGCAGATGACACAGCCCCGGCACTGATCGACGCCCAAGGCCGGGTGCGCGCCATCGTGGTGGAACTGGCCCGCGCCATACCTTGGGAGCGGGTGGCGGCTTTTTGGCATCAAGTGCAGGATGAGTGGGGCTTGCCGCCTCCGGCTTTGGCGGTGTCGGGGCGCGATGGTTTTCAGCTTTGGTTCTCGCTGGCTGTGCCAGTACCGTTGGCGGAGGCGTTGGACGTGGTGCAGTGGCTGCGCCAGCAGTATGGGGCCGATGTTGCCCCGGCGCAGTTGCGCACTTGGCCCACACCAGAGCACCAACACGCGCCGCTGGTGCCTGCCGTGCAGGGTGGCACGGGTTATTGGTCGGCTTTTATCGTGCCCGGCTTGGGCAGCATGTTTGCCGAGGAGCCTTGGCTGGAACGTGCCCCCAGCCCTGATGCCCAAGCTGATTTGTTGCAGCCGCTGCAAAGCATTGCGCCAGCGGCTTGGAGCCGCATGGTGCAGCAGTGCCAGCCTGCGCCCAGCACGCCCAGCGCTGTGCCAGCAGCCCCTAGCCCTGCCGGGGGGGAGGCCTACCATTTTCTGCACCGCGTGATGAACGACGCCACCGTGCCTTTGCCCCTGCGTATCGAGGCGGCTAAGGCCCTGCTGCCCTACAGCGCTAGGCCGTATCATCGCGCCCCTGAGACGTCCATTCCGGGCGAATTTTCCCATTGAAGGACAACTCCATGCGCAAAACATTCCAACTTCAGATCGAAGGCAAGCACCCCGACCGGCTGCTTGACGCCACCAAGCACGAGATTCGCAAATACCTTAAGCGCGAACGCAGCCGCCCCTTGCCTGAGGGCGCAGACTATTGGGACTTTGCCTGCCAATTTGGCCCCAGCAAAGAAGCCGCTACCCCTGTGGGCGTGGGCGAGATCATCGCAGCGGTCGATGCTTTGGCCAAAGAAGGCGGCACCCAGTTTTATCTGGAAATTCTGGCCGGCCACGGCAAGCGCCAAGCGCCGCCGGTGCGTGGCCCCGTAGAGCCGCCGCTGGCTGCCCCCTATTTGGGCGAGGACTGAGCACTGGCAGCTTGTGCAGCGCGCAGTTTGTCTTTTTTGCTAGGGCGTTTGCCCTTGATACCACCATTGCTGGGCGATGGTGCCGGAGCCACCTCCGTCGGTTCAAAGCCAGCAATGTGCTCTAGCGGCAGGCTCAAGTGCTGGCGTTTTTCGATCAGTTGCCAATGCGCTTGGCTGGCCGGAGTGACAAACGTCACGGCCAAGCCGCTTTCACCGGCTCGGCCAGTGCGGCCAATGCGGTGGGTGTAATCTTCGGTAGAACGCGGCAAGTCGTAATTGACCACCACGGGCAGTTGCGCAATGTCGATGCCACGGGCGGCCAAGTCGGTAGTGACCACCACCTGCCAGCGGTTGGCCTTGAACTCATCGAGCACCTGTGTGCGTGCCCCTTGGCTCAAATCGCCATGAAAGGGCGTGGCAAATACCTTAGCGCGGTAGAGCTTTTCTGCCACATGCTCGGCGGTGTATTTAGTGGCGACAAACACCAGCACCCGATCCCAGCCTTCATCCTTAATCAGTTTGAGCAAAAGCTGGGTGCGGCGTTTGTCGTCTACGGCCAAGGCGCGTTGCAAAATGGTGGCGTCGGCGTGGGTCTCGTCCTCGCTGGCAGCGACTTCGATACGTACGGGTGAGCGCAACAGGCTCTGCGCTAGGGCTTGTACGCTGTCAGGGAAGGTGGCGGAAAACAACAGCGTTTGCCGCTGTGCGGGCAGCAGTGCGAGTACGCGGTTCAGTTCTTCGCTAAAGCCTAAATCCAGCAGGCGGTCGGCCTCATCGAGCACCAGCAGTTGCACGGCAGACAGGCGCAGCGCCCGCTGATCGACCAAATCGAGCAGCCGCCCCGGTGTGGCCACAACGATGTCGGCACCGCCGCGCAAAGCCATCATCTGCGGATTGATCGAGACGCCACCAAACGCCACCACCACTTTGGGCGGTTGCGATAACGGTTGGCCCAAGCTGCGCAGCACCTCGCCCACTTGGGCAGCCAGTTCGCGGGTGGGCACTACCACCAAGGTATGCACCCGGCGCGCACCGCCACCAGAATGGCGCGCCAGCAGCAGGTTTTGGTGCTGTTGCAGTGCAGGCAGGGCAAAGGCGGCGGTTTTGCCCGAGCCGGTGCGGGCGCTGGCCCAGACATCAGCGCCTTGCAAAATAGCCGGAATGGCCTGTGTTTGGATGGGGGTGGGCACGGTAAAGCCCAGCGCGCTGGCAGCATGGGCCAGAGCGGGAGAGAGGCCAAGAGAGGCAAAAGGCATGGTTGGATAGGCGCTAGGAGACTGAACAGAGGGGCGATAGCCCGGCAAGGGGGCATTGTGCGCTATGGCGGTGTGTGGCCTGATAATTGCTGCTGAGTGCGCTTAGCTGCCTAGCCTGTGAAAGTTTGTGCCATGCCTTTGTCTATTGATTCTTCCACCATCACCCACAGCATCCAACTCTCGGTGGCACCGGTGTTTTTGCTTACTGCCGTCGCGGGCATGATTGGTGCCGTGGCCGGACGGCTGGCGCGCATCATTGACCGCGCCCGAGTGGTAGAAGAGCGCGCCCGCCAAAGCGTTGAATCTGAATTTTTGCAACGGGCCTTGCTGGAGCTGGGCTATTTGCGTACGCGAGGGCGCATGGCCAACGGCTGCATTGGTTTGCTGACCTTGTGCGGTTTTCTGATCGGCTTGACCATTGTGTTGCTGTTTTTGGGCGAGACCACCAATTTTCGGGGCCACAGTTGGGCGCTGGGCAGCTTTTTGACGGGCGTGGTGTCGTTTTTGCTGGCGCTGGTGCTGTTTTTTGTCGAAACCGTGATGGCCACCCGGCTGCTCAATTTTCATATGCTGGGGCATAAGTAAAGACTGGGGTGGGCGGGCCAGTGTGCCAGCGCGGCCATACGGCCACGCTCACGCTACGATGGCAGAAGTTCAACCGACGATGCAAAAAAAGGAAATTTTATGAAGGGCAACTTTGCCGCCGTGGTGCTGGTGCTGCTGGGCAGCTTTTTTCTGCTCAACAACCTACAGCTGATTGATATCAGCCTATTTCAACTGTTCCGGGTGTGGTGGCCTTTGATTTTGATTGTGGTGGGCGTCATGCTGTTTTTTGCGCCGGATGGCCGCAACCGCAAATGAAGGGGTTGGCGAGTTTAGGTGGGCTGGTGTATTCCACCGATCATGGCCGTATGTGCCCCGATTGCCGCCAGCCGCAAGCGCAGTGCGTGTGCAAAGCGGCTACGGTGCCCCAAGGCGACGGCATTGTGCGTGTCTCGCGGGAGACCAAAGGGCGCGGCGGCAAGGCGGTTACGCTGGTTAAGTGCGTGCTGCTGGATGCAGCAGCGCTGGCACAACTGGGCAAACAGCTTAAAGCCGCCTGTGGCACCGGCGGCACCGTCAAAGACGGTGTGATTGAGGTGCAAGGCGACCATATCGAGCGTGTCATGGAGGCCCTGAAAAAACAGGGCTATACCGTGAAGCGTGCAGGTGGTTAATACCCCACCAACCTGCCCATGAACATCGACGATCAACCCGTTCCTGCCTTGGTGTTGCAGGCGTGGAAGCAATCCATTGCGCACGCCACGCCTGCGGCCATCCAAAAGCTGGTGGGCCAGCACAAGGAGCTGGGTGCCGGTTACCGCGTGGGCAAGGTGGATATCAAGGTGGCCTGCACCCGTATCCAGCATCAGTTGGGGCTGTTGGCAGAATTGCCCCCTGCTTACCGAGCTTTACTGCGCCAGACCACGTTGGCCGATGGATGGGTGTCGGTGTTGTCGCAGCAGGCCTTGGAGCGCTGGGCAGCGCCGCTGTGCCATTATTTTGGCACGCTGGCGCTGGTGGCCGCCTTGTATTTGGACGAGCGCGAAGCCGTGCGCCATCTGGCAGTGCAATGGCTAGAGCAGCCACCGGGCCAAGCACCCCATGAGGCACCGGCCCCGGAGGCGCTACAGGCAGCGGCGCAAGGCTTGCATGCCGAGTGTGCCCCGCTGTGGGCGCACTTGCACACCCTGTCCACGCAGGCCGCTGTGCCTACCACTGTTGCTGATCCCCCAACGCCGATGGCTGGCACCCACCGCACCGCCAATGAGCAGCGGTTGGTGCAGGCCCTGCGTGAGAAGGATAAAGAGGTCAAACGCCTGCGCCGTGAACTCAACGCCTTGAGCGGCCAGCACCAGCAGCAGGCGCTGGATTTGGCTGCCGCCCTGCATGGCTGGGACGATGCCAAAGCACTGGCTGCTACAGCCAAAGCAGAGCACACCGCGCTGCAAACCCAATGGGAAGCGCGCGTCACCCAGCGCGTCACGGCGCTGCTGGATGAGCGCTTGTTGCCTTGGCTGCGCCCTGCCGAAGCCTTGGCCGATGAGGTAGCCGCTTTGTCTGGCTCCCATCACAGCCTATTGCAACAGGCCGACGCGCTGTTGCAGCGTCAGGCTGCCCACGACCGTTTGCATGGTTTGCGTTCGCAGTTGCGCACCGAGTTGCAAGCCTGCCATGAGGCCCATGCCCGTTTGGAGCAGGCCCGCCATGATGCCCTGCGTCCCTTGCCTGAGTTATGGCCTTTGGCCCAGCGCCTACAGGCCCGTATCGAGCAAATAGAGCAGCGCTTGCAAGACCCGGCACCGGCGGTGACGTCTGCACCAACGCACCCTTTGCTGGCGCAAATCGAACAAACTTTGGCTGCGCAGCAAACGCTGGATGGTGTGGCCGACGTACGCCAAGCTTTGCAAGCCAGCGCTACTTTGGGTTGGTTGCAGGGGCCAGCTTTAGCGCAGGCCTATGCCTTGGTCGATCAGGCCAGTGTGCGGCTCTATGCACAGGTCAGCATGGCCCCCAGTGGCGAGCACTATTCGGACTGGTGGCGCGTGTTGCCCCTGCGCGCCTTGCAAACAGCACTGGCCCAAGGCCACAATGCCAGCTTGCTGGTGGATGGTCACAATGTGCTCTATACCCAAGTGGCTAACTTTAGGCCGTGGTACGAGCAGGGCCAACCCGGTGCCCCAGCGCGTGAGCAGCTCACGCGCCTGTTATTGGCGGTGGCACAGCGCTACCCAACGCTGCATATTGATTTATGGTTTGATGGCCCCGTGCTTTCGGAGAGTACACGGGCGGCCAATCTGCGTGTGCATTTTTCTGGCGGCCAAGGCAGTGACCGGGCCGATGCGCGCATCTTGGCCCATCTGCACCATTTGCAGGTGGCCGTTCCTGCCCAATTGCGGCTGTTGGTCACGCAAGACCAGGCCCAAGCCACGCAAGCGGAGCATGCTGGGGCTTGGGTGCTCGCCCCAGCAGAACTACTGTGGTGGTTGCGTCCCCGCGCCTGAGCGGCTGGCTTACTTAGCGGGGGTAGCGGCTGGGGTTGCTGGGGCGGCAGCAGCAGCGCGGGCCGCTTCAGCCTTCTTTTTGGCCTCATCGGCCTTTTTTTGCAGCTCTTGGGCTTCTTTTTCGGCGGCTTCGGCAGCTTTGGCTTTGGCCGCAGCTGCCTCGGCCTCTTTGGCCTTGGCGTCGGGCGTCATAGCGCTGGCGATGGCGTTGCCTGCCAAAGAGCCAGCTACGGCACCCACTGCCGCTGCGCCCAAGGTGCCCATCATGCCTGAGCCACCTGCGGCGGGGGCCGCAGCCGCAGCAGGCAACGCTGGGCTGGCCGGTGCCACCGGGGGCGTTGGTGCCGTGGGGGGCGTGGCGTTACTGCCAATGCGCGCAGTAGGGGCGGTGGGTGCAGGCTTACTCCGGCCAAAAAGTTTGGCATGGGCCAGTGAGGGCATGAGCATGGCCGCAGTGGTCAGGGTGAGAACGGTGGCCGTGGCGCGCAGGGAAGGGGCAAGCATAAAAACAGTCTCCGTGAGGGTGCGGTGTCGCAGTCCTATATAGGACTGCCCGGTGCGTTTGAAGTTCCGTGCAGAATGGGCAGGGCGTGCGGGTCTTCAGGCGGGTCGGTGCTAAACACCGGGCGAGTGCCAAAGTAGCCCAGATACAGGTTGCGCGCAATGCCGTGGGCTACGCTTTGCAATTCATGGGCTACGTCGGGGGAAAACAGCCGTTCAGTGTGCTGACCCCACAAGCGCACCCAAGCAGCAAAATGCTCTGGTGCAATGCCGCTCAGTGCCATGTGTTTGGCAAACACGTTGCCGCTGTAGCGTTTGTCGCCCAAAGCAATCGTGCTCCAAAAATCCACCATGCGTTGCAAGTGTGGCTCCCAACGTTCATGCAGTGCTTGCTCAAACACCGGGCCTAGCACCGGGTCGGCGCGCACATCAGTATAAAAATCATGCACCAAGCTGGTGATGCTCTCGGTGTTCAGGTGTTGCGTGGTTGGCTCTGGCATCGAGTGGCCGCCTTTAGCGCAGTATTTCCAGCAGGCGATCTAAGCCGCCACTGTTGATGGCTACCTTGGCTTGGGCGCGCACGGCTGGTTTGGCATGGTAGGCCACCGACAGCCCCGCTGCGCCCATCATGGGCAGATCGTTGGCCCCATCGCCCACGGCAATGGCTTGGCTGGGCGCAATGCCCATCAGAGATGCTACTTCTAGCAGGGTACGGCGCTTTTCTGCACCATCGCAAATATCGCCCCAGCATTGCTCGATCAGGCGGCCTGTCAGGTGGCCGTCTTCAATTTCTAACTGGTTGGCGCGGGCAAAGTCCATGCCCAGACCGGCCTTCACCCGGTCGGCAAAAAAGGTAAAACCACCCGAAACCAGCAGGGTTTTGAGTCCAGCAGCACGGGCAGCAGCCATCAGCTCTTGTGCGCCGGGGTTAAAGCGCAAGCGCTCAGTGAACACGGCTTCTAAATGGGATACGGGCACGCCCTTGAGCAATGCCAAACGGCGGCGCAGGCTGTCTTTGAAGTCGGTAATGATGCCCTGCATCGCTGCTTCGGTGATGGCGGCCACTTCGGCCTTGCGCCCGGCGGCATCGGCAATTTCGTCAATGCACTCAATGTTGATAAGCGTCGAGTCCATATCGAACGCGATCAGCTTGAAGTCTTGCAGGCGTAAGGGGCTGGTAATGTGTTGTACAACAAGGCCGGGGGAAAGTTCAGTAGCGGTGGTGGTCATCGGTGTCAGTCAAAATCCAATATTTGCGCTTTTGGTATCAGAGAAATTGTAGGACTTATGCAAATTGCCACTTGGAACGTCAACTCCCTCTCCGTGCGCTTGCCGCAAGTGTTGGACTGGCTGGCCGCCAACCCCGTCGATGCCCTAGGTTTGCAAGAACTCAAGCTGGTAGAAGACAAGTTCCCCTTTATGGCCCTGCAAGCAGCGGGCTACCACGCCGTGGCCCACGGCCAAAAAACCTACAACGGTGTGGCGTGGCTCACGCGCCAGCCAGTGCGCGATGTGGTGCGCAACATTCCCGGTTTTGCCGATGAGCAGGCGCGCACTATTGCTGCCACCCTCGATACCCCGCAGGGGCCGCTGCGCCTCATCAATGGCTATTTTGTCAATGGGCAGGCACCGGGCAGCGACAAGTTTGCCTACAAGCTGCGCTGGCTCGACGCTCTGCGCGCTTGGGTTAAGGCCGAACTGGTCAGCCACCCCCGACTGGTGGTGTTGGGTGACTTCAATATCGCCCCCGAAGACCGAGATTCGTACGATCCGGAAGGCTTGCGCGGCAGCATCCACCACACCGAGGAGGAGCGGGCGCAATTTCAAGCCCTGCTGGGTTTGGGCCTGCACGATGCTTTTCGGCTGTTTGAGCAGCCAGACAAGTGCTTCTCTTGGTGGGATTATCGAATGCTAGGCTTTCAAAAAAACCGGGGGCTGCGCATTGACCATATCTTGGTGAGTGACGCGCTGCGCCCTGCCGCGACTGCTTGCACCATTGACCGAGCCCCCCGCAAAAACCCGCAACCCAGCGACCACGCCCCGGTGGTGGTTACGCTGGCCGATTGAGCCGTAAACCTCGGTACTAAATGCCCAGCAGATCAGGGGGCTGCCTTTTTGTGGCAGGCTCGGAAGCTGCTAGGTCTGCCTCAATGCGGTTCACTACCTCTAAAAAGCGGTCGCCATTAATCCAGTTGGCTTGGTGTTTGTAACCATGACCGCCGTTTGTCCGATCCCATTTGTATGTACGTTGTCGCAAATAGGTCAGGTTGGCTTGTTGCAAAGCCTGCTCACCACCCATAAAGCCGACGATGATATGCGCCTCTTTATCACGGCACAACCGCTTGATTTGCTCAAAATCAGTATGTGCTTGGTAATTCTCTGGGGCCGCTTGGCTGCCGCCATCCAATTGGCGTAGTGCATGGCAGATGGTGTACCACTCTGAGGCAAACGGGTCATCGATTTGATCTGCCAATTCGCTAAATGTCAGCACCTTGTCCATGCGGTTGAAGTGGCATGCCTCTTGTTGCAGGGCTGTAGCTGGAACCAGATACATGACTTGGGCTTTGCGACAAGCCTTCAGGGCTTCTAGGCCACCAGGGAAACGCTCTGCCAACATCTTTTGAACAAAGGCGTACTTGTCAGCTGCTAAGGAAGCTTTCTCGATTTTCTTCAAATCCTCTGCCAAGAAACCCGCTCCTTGGTCTAGCACCTGCAACCTCTTTTCCAGATAGGTCGCTGCCTGTTTTGTACAGAAGCTACCACTGGCAGTTTTGAGCTCCAGAAACACCAGTTCTTGTCGGGTTTCGTTGTAGAGTAGCCAGTCGATATTGCTCGACTGCAGCCCCACCGGTTTCAGCAAGGGGAACTCCGGGCAAAGCATCCTGTACTGGCCGCTGAACCCTTCATCTTTTTGCAGCGTAGTGGTCAATACCTCAGCCAAAAAGAAACCTAGTATCGGGCCAACCACGCGCTCGATCTGCACCTTAGGAATTTGGTTGCCTTCTAGGATATGTACCATCAACTGATGGATAAAGAGGGTTGGCTGTGTCATGCGAATTCCTGATGTGACGTGGACTTGGGAATCTCCACCAGTGGGTTACAACCACTCACAGCGTATATTCAACTTAGCGCTCGAGAAATTTACAGGGTTGCAGAAAAACTGCTATTTTTCTTGCTGATAGAGTTGTTTTGCGGGGGGCAGGGTCATTTACACAGCCAAGTATCGGTTGGTACCATGTGCCCATCAGGGTTAGCGTCGCAGAGATGCTGGCTTGAGGGCGAGCGCTTTAGTCCTCATGGGCATCTAAGCCCAACTCTTGGATTTTGCGTGTGATGGTGTTGCGCCCAATGCCTAGGCGCTGCGCCGCCTCCATGCGTCGGCCATGCGTGGCCGCCAAGGCCGCTGTGATGAGCCGAGACTCAAAACGGCGCGTCAGCACATCCCAGACATCCGCTTGCCCACTTGCCAATAGCGCTTGGGCTTCTGCTTCCAGCGTGGACTCCCAGTCGGCATAGATGGCCCCAGCCCTTGGCTCTGCCATTGGCGGCACATGAATCGGCGGTTGGCCCAAGGGGGGTATGGGGAGCTGTGCGGGCGTTACGGCTGCTGCTGGCGCTGCGGGCACTTCTAGCACCTCTGGCGGTAAATCCTGCACCGAAATCACTTGGGCTGGGGCCATCACGGTCAGCCAGTGGCAGATGTTTTCTAGTTGGCGCACATTGCCTGGAAAGGCAAACAGCGCCAACCGGGCCAAGGCGGCATCGGCAATGCGTTTAGGCTCCACGCCCAATTGGCGCGCACTTTGTTGTAAAAAGTGGCGCGTGAGCATCGGCACATCTTCGGGGCGCTCGCGCAAGGCGGGCAGGCGCAGCCGGATCACGTTCAGGCGGTGGAACAAATCCTCACGGAAACCACCATCCTTTACGCGCTGCTCCAGATGCTGGTGCGTAGCGGCAATCACGCGCACATGGGCCTTGACGGCACTGTGCCCACCCACGCGGTAAAAATGCCCATCTGACAGCACGCGCAACAGCCGTGTCTGCAAATCGAAGGGCATATCACCAATTTCATCCAGAAACAGCGTGCCGCCTTCTGCCTGCTCAAAGCGGCCCCGGCGCTGGGTTTGCGCGCCAGTAAAAGCACCACGCTCATGGCCGAACAGTTCGGATTCGAGCAGGTCTTTGGGGATGGCGGCGGTGTTGATGGCTACAAACGGCCCACTGGCGCAGGGTGAATGTTTGTGCAAGGCCCGTGCAACCAGCTCTTTGCCGGAGCCAGACTCGCCGGTAATCAGCACCGTGACCACACTTTGGCTCAAGCGGCCAATGGCGCGGAACACATCTTGCATCGCTGGGGCTTGGCCCAGCATCTCGGCAGCGGCGGCGGGGCTGTCTTGGGCTACGCTTTCGCGCTGGCTTTCTTGCACAGCACGGCGTATTAACTCTACCGCCTTGGGCAAATCGAAGGGCTTGGGCAGGTATTCAAACGCACCGCGCTGAAACGCAGACACCGCACTGTCCAGATCGGAATAGGCCGTCATGATGATGACGGGCAATGCCGGTTGCATGGCATGGACTTTTTCTAGCAACTGTAGCCCGGAGCCACCGGGCATCCGAATATCACTGACCAGCACTTGCGGCCCCGGCTGGGAGGCATCGCCAGAGCCGACCTCGGCCAGCGCCTCCAGCACTTCGCGCGGGTTAGTAAAGCTGCGCGTGGGCAGGTTGTCACGCGCCAGTGCTTTTTCCAGCACAAAGCGGATCGAGGGGTCGTCATCTACTATCCAGATCGGCTTCATGGGTGTTGTCTCTCACTGGTTACCGGTTATTTATCCTCAGGGCAGCGGAATCAGGATGCGAAAGTCGGTGCGACCGGGCGCGCTATCGCACTCGATCATGCCGTGGTGGCGCTGCACAAAAGTTTGTGCCAACGTTAAACCCAAGCCCGACCCGCCATCGCGCCCCGACACCAAGGGATAAAAAATGCGCTCCCGTATGGCATCGGGCACGCCCGGCCCGTTGTCAATGACATGCAATTCCAATGCCAGCTTGTAGCGCTCGCGCCCCAGCGTCACTTGCCGGGCCACGCGGGTGCGCAAGATGATGCGTGCGTCGTGCTGTGCCATTTGCGGCACCAGCGCCTGCGCCGCGTTCTGTACCACGTTGAGCACCGCCTGAATCAGTTGTGCTTGGTCGCCGCGAAACTCTGGGATCGAAATATCGTAGTCTTGCTCAATGCGCAAGCCCTGCGGATACTCCACCAGCACCAGAGAGCGCACGCGCTCACAGACTTCGTGGATATTTACGTCGCCCACCAGATGGGGGTGGCGGTGCGGCTCTAGCAGCCTATCGACCAAACTTTGCAGGCGGTCGGCCTCATGGATGATGACTTGGGTGTATTCCGTCATCTCCGGGCTGTCGAGTTCCATCTCCAGTAACTGGGCAGCCCCGCGAATGCCTCCCAGTGGGTTTTTGATTTCGTGGGCCAAATTGCGTATCAGCTCTTTGTGCGCTTGGGCCTGATCGCGCAGGCGCTCTTCACGGTCTTGGCGGGCCTGCTGCTCTAGCGGCCACAGCTCTATCAGCACCTCGCCGGGGCCATCACCGGGCACCACACTCACGTGTACCAGCACCGGCTCTTGGTGCAAGCGCTTGAGGCAACCATCAAAGCGCACGGCAGCAAAATCCTCGCTGCGGTTGCCTGCCAGCGCATTTTGTAGCAACGAGGGCAGGGTGAAGAACTGGGTAAAGTCCATGCCCTCTAGGGTGCGCCGCGATAGCCCGACGGCGTCTTCAAGGGCAGCATTGGCAAACTGCACAGTGCCATCGCCGCGCAGCACGGCTACCAACACCGACAGCAAATCGAGCGACTGGAAACGTCCGGCCAGTACCGGCATGGGGGCGGATGGCGTCATTTCAGGCGCCCCATCTCGCGTTGAATGCTCGCAATATCGCTTTCTACCCGCGCAATGTTGGCCTTGAGTTCTGCCGTGCGCTCGGCGTAGCCTTGCACATTGCGCATCTCAAGGGCAGTTTTTTCCGGGGAACCGTTGTTGTATTCTTTTTGCAAATCAGCTAATCGGGTTTGGGCTTTGCGCAATTCGGCTTCAAAAATAGCACGGGCATCGGCATCACGGGCGCGCTGCGCGCTGTTGTCAACCTTGGGTGCCCCGGCAGGCGATGTGGCGGTGGCAGCCGGTTTACTACCGGCAGCAGCGCCCGCATTGTTGCGTGGCGGTGACTGCACCACGGTAATGTTGCCGCCATCCACCGCCTTGCAGCCGCGCTCTCGCGCTTGGGTGGCATTGTTGGTGTATTCGTTACCGCAGCGGTAGATGCGATCTTGCGCCCAAGCTGCATGGGCTGCCAAGATGGCGCACAGCAAGCCAGACCGCAAGATGAAACGTGTTTTCTTCATTCAATTCCTCGCCCAGAACATGCAGGGGTATGCGCCAGAGTATCCGCGAAAGACTTTGCCCGTCTACGAGACAAATGGCAGCAGCACCCTACAGTTCATCCGATAGCAGTGTGCCATCTAGGTTCCGTGGCTGGCACACACCAGCTGTACTGGCATGAAAAAAGGCGGTGCGCTATACACACCGCCTTCGGTTGGGTAGCTGGGCCGATGTAGCCCAGCCCCGGTGCTGATTACAGCGAGTAGTACATGTCGTATTCGACAGGGTGCACAGCCATACGGAAGCGTGTCACTTCAGTCATCTTCAGTTCGATGTAGGCATCGATCATGGCGTCAGAGAACACACCACCCTTGGTCAGGAAGGCGCGGTCTTGGTCGAGGTGCTCCAGCGCTTGATCCAAGCTGTGGCACACGGTGGGCACCAGCTTGTCTTCTTCGGGGGGCAGATGGTACAGATCCTTGGTGGCAGCTTCGCCGGGATGGATTTTGTTTTCCACGCCGTCCAGACCCGCCATCAGCAGGGCAGCAAAGCCCAAGTAGGGGTTCATCAGTGGATCGGGGAAGCGAGCCTCGACGCGGCGGCCCTTGGGGTTGGACACGTAAGGAATACGGATCGATGCCGAGCGGTTCTTGGCCGAGTAGGCCAACTTGACCGGAGCCTCAAAGTGGGGAACCAGACGCTTGTAGCTGTTGGTGCCAGGGTTGGTGATGGCGTTGAGGGCGCGGGCGTGCTTGATGATGCCGCCGATGTAGTACAGGGCGAAGTCCGACAGACCTGCATAGCCGTCGCCAGCAAACAGGTTCTTGCCGTCTTTCCAGACCGACTGGTGAACGTGCATACCGGAGCCGTTGTCGCCGTGGTAGGGCTTGGGCATGAAGGTAGCAGTCTTGCCGTAGGCATTGGCTACGTTGTGGATGACGTACTTTTGCAGCATCGTCCAGTCGGCGCGCTCTACCAAGGTGCTAAAGCGGGTGCCGATTTCGTTTTGGCCTGCGCCAGCCACTTCGTGGTGGAACACTTCAACGGGAATGCCCAAGGATTCCAAAATCAGCGACATCTCAGCGCGCATGTCTTGCGTGCTATCGACAGGGGGCACTGGGAAGTAGCCACCCTTGACCGTGGGACGGTGGCCACGGTTGCCGCCGTCGAGCTTGGAGCCGGTGTTCCAAGGGGCTTCGTATTCTTCGATTTCGTAGAAGGTGTTGTGTGGCTCAGTGCCCCAACGGATACCATCAAAAATGAAGAATTCGGGTTCTGGCCCGAAGAAGGCGGTGTCGCCCAAGCCAGAAGCCTTGAGGTAGGCTTCAGCGCGCTTGGCGATGGAGCGGGGGTCGCGGTCATACGACTTGCCATCGCTGGGTTCGATGACGTCGCAGGTCATCACCAGGGTGGGTTCTTCAAAGAAGGGGTCGATCACTGCCGTGTTCGGGTCAGGGATCAATTGCATGTCGGAGGCTTCAATGCCTTTCCAACCGGCAATAGAAGAGCCATCAAAAGCGTGGCCCGACGAGAACTTGTCTTCATCAAAATGCGACACCGGCACCGTGGTGTGGTGTTGCTTGCCACGGGTATCGGTGAAACGGAAGTCAACAAACTTGACTTCGTTTTCTTTCACCATGTTCATCACGTCTGCAACGGTCTTGGCCATCAGGTTCTCCTGGAAAAACGCTCGTTGAAAAAATAGATATATGTCCGGTCAAAGCAGATTACATGCCAGCCACGGCGCTATTGTGCCTGTTTGCGCCCGCCTTATGCTTGGATAAGCGCTTAAAGATTACGCACCAATTCGGGGCCACAATTTGCACCAAGTTGGTGCAGCTTTGCACGCAAATCGACCCAAGCAGCGGGTACGGCGCTGGTGGGGCCTTTAACACCCAATTCAATATGGCGGCCATGCACCGGGTGATCGACACTGGGCAAACTGAACACGCGCACCTCTGGGTGGTCGTGCTCTAGCTGCTGCATCAGCGGTGTGAGTGCTGCTTCCATTGCACCATAGACGAGCACAGAATGCTCCGTTTGGGGTGCTTGATGGAACAGGTGACCATAGTGCTGCTCTAGCACCCATTCCACCATCGGCCAAGCCATGACCGGAAAACCGGGCACAAAATGCACTGCACCAGCATTGGGCACGCTGCAACTAAAACCGGGAATTTTGTTGTACGGATTGGGAATGATGCGCGCTCCCACCGGAAACATGCCCATGTTGAGGCGGTGTAGGTTGTCGGGCAATTGGGGATCAAAGGGCACATCCTGCTCGCGGGCCATGTCTTGGATGCGTTCGCGGATCAGGGCAGCGGCCTCCGGGTGCAGCTCCAATGCCACTCCCAAGGCGCGGGCAGCACATTGGCGGGTATGGTCATCCGGTGTGGCACCGATGCCGCCGGTACTAAACACCACATCACCAGAGGCAAAGGCCCGGCCCAAGGTGGCAGTGATGCGTTCGGGGTCGTCGCCCACATAGTCGGCGTAAGACAGTGCCAAACCGCGTGCGGCCAGCAGCTCAATGATTTTGGCTAGATGCTTGTCGGCACGCTTGCCTGAGAGGATTTCATCGCCAACGATAATGAGACCGAATTTTTGCATAAGGTGTTGCTTTTTCAGGAAACGGAAGGTGGCAGAACAGGCGGTGGCTGCAGCTCGGCACTTTCGGGCAGGGTGGCTATGGTGGGCAGCGGCCCGTCTGGGGCGGCAGCGCGCTGCTCCGCACGCAATTGTTGCAGCGCTGCCAAACAAAAATGGATAAACCATAAAGACGAAAAGGCAAACACCAAGGTGTAAATCCAGATGGCCAAGGGCACCAGAATGAAGAAGGCGGCCACAAACAACACCCCAGAGGCCCAGACAATGGCCGGGGCTGCCCCCAGATAGCCACAAATCACGCCCATCAGCAGCAAGGTCATGCGGTGGCGGCGCAGCAGTTCTTGGCATTCGGCGTTGCTGGCGTGTTCTGCCAAGGCATCCAATGCCATGACTCGGTAGGTTAGCCAGCCCCAGATCAAGGGCGGCACGATCAGCACCAGTGGCGGAATCAGCCATAAGGGCATAGACAACAACAGTGCCGCCAGCGCCAGCAGTGTTGCGCCGATAGAAGCCACTATGCTGTGCAGTAACGAGCCGCCTTGCAGACGCTCTAAGGTCGGAAAGCGCCGTTGCCCGACCAAAGCCACCAACGCGGGCGTCATTAAAAAGGCGACTGTGAGCAGCGAGACCAGCACAATCACGGGTGTGATTAGCACGGCCACCATGATCGGGGCCAGCAGCTGTGTGACGTTACTCAGGCCCTGCTGCTCTAGCCAACTCCAGACAAAACCAAGCCAACTGGTAGCCTCCAAGGTGGTGCGCATGGCCTGTACGGCTTCTTGCCAGTAGAGGTAGCCGCCACCCACGGCCAGTGCCCCCATGAGCAGCAAGGGTAGCAAAGACCAAGCGATCACACGCGGCAGCATGCAATACGCTAGGGCGCGAAAAAAGGAATCCATGAGTTGTGCCATGTTGGTAAGCATAGCGCTTAGGCACGCAAAAACAAAAAAACCTTTCAGACCGAAATCTGAAAGGTTTTTTGTGCCGCTTTTTGCGGAGAATTGGTAGGCGCGATTGGAATCGAACCAACGACCCCCACCATGTCAAGGTGGTGCTCTAACCAGCTGAGCTACGCGCCTCTGTCTGAATCAACAGAGAACGCTATTGTAGCACCATAAAAACGGCAGCCTCCGTTTTTTATGCAAAAAAGTTTCAACGCCGACGCGCCGAGCGCACACAAGGCACCATCGCCACCGCAGCCAGTACCTTCCTCAAACGGCCAGCATCCGAGACCTCTACGGTGAAGGTCATCCAAGCTGTGCCCTTGACGCTCTGGGTTTGCACACCAACCACGTTGACTTTTTCTTTGGCAAAAACTTCTGAGATGTCGCGCAGCAAGCCTTGGCGGTCGGAGGCTTGCACCATGACATCCACCGGATAGACCGAAGCCACGTCCGACTTTTTGGGCAGGCCCCATTCGACCTCAATCACGCGCTCAGGCGTGCGTGCGGCCAGTTCATGAAAATTGCTGCAATCGGCCCGGTGGACGCTCACCCCTTTGCCACGGGTGACAAAGCCACAAATCTCGTCGGGCGGCGCGGGCTTGCAGCATTTGGCTAACTGCGTCATCAGCGAATCGACACCCACCACCAGTACGCCGCCTTTGGGCGTGCGGTCGGCATAGCGGACTTTTCTTTGCAGCAGATAGTCTTCAATATCAGGGGGCGGCTCTGGAGGGCGCAGCAGATTTTCGATATTGCGCAGTGAGAACTCGTCTTTGCCCACCACTTCAAACAGCGCATCGGCTGATTTGAAGCCTAACTGTCCTGCCAGATCGTCCAGTTTGATGGCGGTTTTGCCTTCGCGCTGCAACAGTTTTTCGACTGCTTCGCGGCCACGGGCCACGGTTTCGTGCAGGGCCCGGGCGTTGAACCACGCTCTGGCCTTGGCGCGGCCCCGATTGCTGTTGAGGTAGCCTAAATCGGCGTTGAGCCAATCGCGTGACGGGCCGCCTTCTTTGGTCGCGATGATCTCTACTGTTTGGCCGTTTTGCAACTGGGTGTTGAGCGGCACCATGTTGCCGTTGATCTTGGCACCCCGGCAGCGGTGGCCTAAGTTGGTGTGTACGGCATAGGCAAAATCGACCGGCGTGGAGCCTTGCTGCAATTCAACAATGGCCGCGTCGGGCGTGAGCACATAGATGCGGTCATCAAACAGGCCTTGTTGTTGCGGTGCGCCCACCAAGTCGCGCTCCCATGCCAGCAACTGGCGCAGCACGGCAATTTTGCTGTCGTAGTCGCCATTGGCCGAGACCCCGGCATAGCCTTTGCTGCCCGCCTCTTTGTAGGCCCAGTGCGCAGCCACACCGTGCTCGGCGTGGTCGTGCATGGCTTGGGTGCGAATCTGAATCTCAATGGTGCGCCCAGCTTCGTCATAGACGACGGTATGCAGCGATTGGTAGCCATTGGGCTTGGGCCGGGCGATGTAGTCATCAAACTCCTCGGCAATGGACTCAAATTGGGCATGAATCCAACTGAGGGCCGCATAGCAATCGCGCACGCTGGGCACAATGACGCGCAAGGCGCGCAAATCAAACAACTGGTCAAAATGCAGCGATTTGCCGCGCATTTTTTTGACGATGCTGTAGATATGCTTGGGCCGCCCCTGCACGCTGGCACTGATGCTGCGTGCGCGCAGTTCAGACGCCACTCTGGCGCGTAGTTGCGCCATATAGACCTCGCGCCAAGCGCGTTTTTCGTCCAGCAGGCGGGCCACTTCGCGGTAGGTTTGTGGCTCCAGAAAGCGAAAGGCCAGGTCTTCCATCTCCCACTTGATTTGCCAGATGCCCAGCCGATTGGCTAGCGGCGCAAACACATGCAGCGCCTCGTGCGAGATGCTGGGGGGCACTGGCGTGCTGCTGGCCGCGTGGTAGCGCAGGGTTTGCAGGCGCGAGGCCAGCCGCAGCATCACCACGCGCAAGTCGCGTGAAAACGCCAGCAGCATTTTGCGCACATTTTCGGTTTGCACCGCCGGGTCGTTGACCTGCTGCACCGACGGATGCACGGCACGCGCGCGCTCTTGCACTCGCATCAGCTTGGTGGTTTCGACGGCCAAGGTGGCAAAGTTCTGGCCGAAGGCTTTGGCAATTACCTCTTCAGGCTTGTTCAGGTGCATACAGGCATGCACCAAGTAGCTGGCCGCCTGCATGGCCTCGGAGCCGCCAATCACCTTGAGGATGGCGGCTACGGCATCGGCGTGGGCGAGGGCATTTTCGCCGGTGGCTAGGTTTTCATCGGCAATCAGGGGCTCGGCAAAAGCACGGGCGCGGATGAGGGCATTTTCTTGCTCTGGCAGGGTCTGGGAGGTGGCCACAATCAGTGGGGCCACGGGTGCCACTGGTTCGGGCAAGGACAAAATATCAAGCGCGGGGCTGGGAGAAACGGTCATGCACTCACTACCTTGGCTCATCGGCCGGGAATAAAAAATCACTTACCACAGCCACCTGTTCGGCCACCACCAAGGTGGGGGCGTGTCCGACGTTGTCAAATTCAACCAAGCGAGCTTGGGGGCCGCGCTGGGTCATGGCAGCGGCGGTGGCTGAAGACAGCAGATCCGATTGTGCGCCACGCAGAAGCAAAGTTTGTGCCGTGATGTGCTCATAAAGCTGCCACATCGCCGCCTCCCCGGCTTGGGCCATCTCCGGGGTGGCTTGGGCTAATGTGCGAAAGGGCACGGCAATGGCCGGGTCGTAATGCAGGGTGAGGCCCCCTTCGGGCCGTGGGCGCAATTGGGGGGCGCACAAATCGAGCCACTGCTGGCGCGTGTGCGGGCCAAAATGACTGCCTGATATCCCCCAAAGGGCATCAGCGGCTTGTTCCAGAGAATCAAATTGCTCCATTTGCCCCACGTACTCGCCAATGCGCGTCAGCGCCTCCCATTCAATCACTGGCCCAACATCATTGAGCACCAAACGGCGCACTGGTACCGGCAAAGGCAGGCCCGGCTGGCCCAGTAGCCCCAGCGCAATCAAGCCGCCCATGCTGGTGCCCACCCAATCGAGCGTGGTGATGGGGGCCTGCTGGTGCAGTTGGGCCAGCAAGCCCAGTATGTCGGCCACATAGAGCGGTATTTGGTAGCCCTGCGGATCGGCCAGCCAGTCGCTTTGGCCACGGCCTGCGACATCGGGGCAAATGATGCGCGCATAGGGGCTAAGAGTGCGTGCCAGCACATCAAAATCGCGCCCTTGGCGCGCCAAGCCGTGTACACAAAGCACCACATGCGGATGGTGGAGGTTGCCGGTGGCATTCCATTCCCAATAGGCCATGCGGCGCACTGCCTCAGACTGGCCAGCGGGGGCGGCCCAAGGACAGGGTACGTAGTTCAGCGTAGGTTTAAGCATGGGGGCAGCTCCGGGAAACATGGCGGGATAATGGCTCAGGATGCCAATACCTTCTCTTTCCATCGTAATTCATTCTTAGGAGATTTCATGCTTAAAGGCAAAACAGCGCTCGTCACCGGCTCTACCAGCGGCATTGGTTTGGGCATTGCTAAGGCATTGGCCAGCCAAGGTGCCCATGTGGTGCTTAATGGTTTTGGTGACGTGGATGCGCCACGTGCCGAGGTGCTGGCCGCCACCCAAGGCAGTGGGGCCCGTGTGGGCTACCACGGTGCCGATATGTCGCGTGCCAGCGAGATTGAAGCCATGTTTGGCTATTGCCAAGCCGAGTTTGGCGCAGTAGACATTGTGGTGAACAACGCGGGCATCCAGCATGTGGCCAACATTGAGGATTTTCCTGCCGAGCGTTGGGACAGCATCATTGCCATCAACCTGAGCAGCGCTTTTCATACCACCCGATTGGCTTTGCCCGCGATGAAGGCAGCCAACTGGGGGCGTATCATCAATTTGGCCTCGGTGCATGGCTTGGTGGCCTCGGCGCAAAAATCGGCCTATGTGGCGGCCAAGCATGGCTTGGTGGGCCTGACCAAGGTGACAGCACTAGAGACGGCCACCACCGGTATCACCTGCAATGCGATTTGCCCCGGCTGGGTGCTGACGCCGCTGGTGCAAAAGCAGGTAGATGCCAAGGCGGTTGCCTTGGGCATTTCCAATGAAGAGGCTACGCGCCAGCTACTGGGTGAAAAAGAGCCATCCATGCAGTTTACGACGCCAGATGAGCTGGGCGCGTTGGCCGTGTTTCTCTGCTCATCGGCAGCCAACAATGTGCGCGGTGTGGCTTGGAACATGGATGGCGGTTGGGCAGCGCAGTAATGCCCTCGTATGGCCCCCCCAGCACGGGCTGGTGGGGCCAGTAATGTGCCTCAATGGCAAAACTTGTAACCTTTGGTTAGCCAATGGCCTAAAAAACCAAAGTGAGCCCGTACAAACTGGTAACAATCGCTGCTGTTACAAACAACCGCAGGGCACCCGATATGGCAGGCACTAACCACCGGGCCGACAAAATTTTGATCGTCGATGACGATGCGCGTATCCGCGAGCTGTTGCGCCGCTATCTGGCACAAGAAGGTTTTGAGACCATGGTAGCTGAAGACGGTAAAGCCCTGAGCCGGGTGTTGCTGCGCGATAGCGTCGATTTGATCGTGCTCGATCTCATGATGCCCGGCGAGGATGGCTTGTCGATTTGTCGGCGTTTGCGCGCTTGCAATGACCGCACGCCCATCATCATGCTCACTGCCAAAGGTGAGGATGTCGATCGCATCGTGGGCCTTGAAGTGGGCGCTGACGATTACCTTGGCAAGCCCTTTAACCCGCGCGAACTGCTGGCGCGTATCCATGCTGTGCTGCGCCGCCGCCCATTGCAAGAAGCGCCGGGCGCACCCTCGGCAGAGGATGAAGTGGTGGCTTTTGGCCCCTTCACCTTTGATTTGACGACGCGCACTCTGCAAAAAACGGGTGAGGAGTTGTCCCTGACCACGGGTGAGTTTGCCATGCTCAAGGCGCTGGTGCGCCACTCGCGCCAGCCGTTGTCGCGCGAGAAGCTGGCCCTGCTAGCCCGTGGCCGCGAGTTTGAACCCTTTGATCGCAGCTTGGATGTGCAAATCTCGCGCCTGCGCAAGTTGATCGAAGACGATCCCACTGTGCCACGTTATATCCAAACGGTGTGGGGTGTAGGCTACGTTTTTGTGCCCGATGGCAAGTCTTAACGCTGAGGGGAGTGCGCAGCCATGAGCCACAGCGTACACCCCGATGCCACCGGCTCGGCTCCGCTGGAGTTGTGCGAAAGGCAGCGCGAAGCCAGCAGGCGGATGCGACTCAACTTGTTTTGGCGCACCTTCTTTTTACTCGGCTTGCTGCTGGTGGTGAGCATTCTGGCTTGGCTACAAACCCTGCGGGGGTTGGAGTTTGAGCCGCGCAGTTTGCATATAGCGCAGCAATTGACTTCCTTGGTGCAACTGAGCCGTACGGCCTTGTTGTCTGCTGATCCGCTGGGGCGTACCTCCCTGCTCAACATCTTGGCGGAACAAGAGGGTTTGCGCATCCAGTTGCGCTTGCCTGAAGACCAGTTTACCCCGTTGCCGCCTACGGCAGTGAGTGAGCTGCTGGGTCAGACCTTGTCTGCACAGCTGGGCCCTAGTACGGTCATGGCGGGTAGCGTCAATAGCGAGCCGGGCTTGTGGATAGGTTTTAGCACCGGCAGACAGGCCCACTGGCTGCGCATGGAGTTGTCTCGCCTGCAACCGACCAACGATAAAACTTGGTTGCTCTGGTTAGTCATGGCTGGCGTGCTGTCACTGGCTGGTGCAGCTGCTATTGCACAGCTCATTAACCAGCCGCTCAAGCAGCTGTCTTACGCTGCCAACAAGGTGCAAGGCGGCGATTTTTCGGCCAGCCATTTGGACGAAGAAGCCGTGACCAATGAGATCCGCGAGGTCAATATTGGCTTTAACCGCATGGCCGAAAAACTAGCCAAGTTAGAGCAAGACCGTGCCGTGATGCTGGCGGGTATCTCGCATGACCTGCGCACGCCGCTGGCGCGTTTGCGGCTAGAGACCGAAATGAGCGTCTCTGACGAAGTAGCCCGCGAGCACATGGTGGCCGATATTGTGCAGCTTGATGCCACCATCGACAAATTTTTGGATTACGCCCGCCCTGGCCATGTCACGCTCAAACCGGTCAATCTCCATGCCGTCGTGGCCTCCTGTGTTTATGCCGTGCAAGACCACCGCGAGCTGCAAATTACGATCGAGGTGCCCGAAGACCTGAACGTGCTGGCCGACGAGGTAGAGTTGGCGCGCATTCTTTCTAATCTGTTAGAAAACTCCCGCCGCTATGGCAAAACCCCAGACAGTGCGGGTATTGCCCATGTGGATATGGTGGCTAAAGGCAATGAAAACTGGGTAGTTATCAAGGTGCGCGACCACGGCTTGGGCGTCTCGCCTGAGCTGTTGTCTAACCTGACTAAACCGTTCTTTCGCGGCGATTTGGCACGCACTGCGGCTGCTGGCGCGGGGTTGGGCCTGTCGATTGTGGAAAAAACCGTGCAGCGTATGGGGGGAGTGTTTGCCCTTGCCAATTCTGCCGCTGGGGGCTTAGTAGCCCATGTGCAACTGCAACGCGCCCGTGATTTGCCTGAGGGTGCCGACCCGCAACAACGCCTACAACGCCCACAGATCAAGCGCAACCTGCCGCCGCGCCCTTACTCGGTACACAGTTGAACAGCAATGCTACCGCACGCGCTTCAATCGCCAGCCCTTGGCCTACCGGGCCGAGGCGCTCGGCGGTTTTGGCCTTGATGTTGATCTGTGCCATTTGCAAACCCAGTGCTTGGGCAATGGCTTGGCGCATGGCTGGTATATGTGCGGCCATGCGCGGCGCTTGCGCCACGATGGTGCTGTCGATATTGCCAATGTCGTAGCCTTGGGCGCGCACTTGGCGCACGGCTTCGGCCAGCAGCACCATCGAGTTGGCCCCGCGAAAGGTGGCATCGGTGTCTGGAAAATGGCTGCCAATATCGCCCAACGCTGCTGCCCCCAACACGGCATCGGTGATGGCGTGCAGCAGCGCGTCGGCATCCGAGTGTCCCAGTAGGCCACTGTGGTGGGCTATCTCAATGCCACCGAGCACCAAGCGGCGTCCCGGCACCAAGGCATGGATGTCCCAGCCCTCGCCAATTCTGAAGTTCATGCAAATCGTCCTTAAAAAATAGTGCGGTGTGGCGCATCGCTGGCCAAGCCCCGGTCGCCGCCAAAGCGTTCTAGCGTGGCACCGTGGGCACGTTGTGTCAGTACCGCCTCGGCCAGCGCAAAATCTTCGGGATACGTGACCTTGAAATTGAGCGCGCTGGCCGGTACCAAACGTGGGTGTAGCCCCATCGCCTCGATGGCGCTGGCCTCGTCGGTGGCCGCTGGCCCCAGTTGCTCTAGCGCATGGCACAGGGGGCCAAGGCGGAACATTTGGGGCGTTTGCGCCAACCATTTGTCGCTGCGGTCTAAGGTGCTGCCCACGCGCAAACCGGCTGGGCCGTTGGTAGCGGTTTTGAGGGTGTCGGCCAGCTTGTGCGCCAACAGGCCACCGACGCCATCGCTGGCGCAGGCGTCAATCAGCGCGTCAATTTGCTGCGGCGTAATCAGGCAGCGGGCGGCATCGTGTACCAGCACCCAATCTTGCTCTTGGGCGCCGCGTTGGCGCAAGGTGCGTAAGCCCCCGAGCACGGTATCGGCGCGGGTGGGGCCACCGCATTCGGCCAAAAAGAAAGAGGTCGCCGGGTAGGCCGCCAAAAAGTGGTCTCCAGCGGCCACGGCCACCAGCGTGGCCTGTATCCGTGGTACCAGCGCAAAAGCTGCCAAGGTATGCAGCACCAAAGGTTGGCCCGCCACCTGTTGGTATTGCTTGGGCAAGGGGGCGGCTGCACTGGCCTGATCCGCAGACAGGGCGCGGCTACCGGTGCCCGCACAAGGAATCACTGCCCAAAAACGGGGAGGTGTGACAGTGCTATGGGCTAGGCTTTGGGATAGGGGCGGGGGGGCAGTCATGGCAGCATTCTAAAATTGCCGCTTCCCGTCGCGGGCGGTGTGTGCACAGTTTGCGCCACCGGGGTCGTGGCGCGGCCACTTTCCCCTTGAGCGCATGGAACTCCCCAAACTCTCCCCCGGCAAACGTTTTACCCTTCCCCGCCCTGTGGGCAGTGCCGATGCCCTGTTGCTGGCCCGCCTCGGCCAGCGCGAACAGGCCGCCCAGCGTACTACCGCTATCGTCACCGCCGATGCCAGCGATGCTGGTCGCCTACTGGACGAGCTGGCCTTTTTTGCCCCCGGCTTGCGCTGCGCGTTGTTTCCGGATTGGGAAACCCTGCCCTACGATACCTTCTCACCGCACCAAGACCTGATTAGCGAGCGCTTGGCGGCTCTCTGGCGCATCCGGCAAAAAACCCAAGATACCGGCGCAGACGTGGTGATTGTGCCCGCCACCACGGCGCTGTACCGGCTGGCTCCGCCGAGCTTTATGGCTGGCTACACCTTCCACTTTAAGGTGGGGCAAAAGCTGGATGAGGCTAAATTTCGCGCCCAACTCACGCTGGCGGGCTACAACCATGTGACGCAAGTAGTCAGCCCCGGCGAGTATGCCGTGCGCGGCGGCCTGATAGATTTGTTCCCAATGGGTTCGCCCGTGCCCTACCGCGTGGATTTGTTCGATGATGAGATCGACAGCATCCGCACCTTTGACCCAGACACCCAGCGCAGCCTGTACCCGGTGCCCGAAGTGCGCTTGCTGCCGGGGCGCGAGTTTCCGATGGACGAGCCGGCGCGGGCTAAATTTCGCAGCCGCTGGCGCGAACTGCTGGACGGTGACCCGACCAAAAGCCGCATCTACAAAGACATGGGCAACGGCGTAGCCACGGCGGGCATCGAGTATTACCTGCCGCTGTTCTTTGATGACACCGCCACCATGTTCGACTACTTGGGCGAAAACGCCACCGTGGTGCTGCACGGCGATTTAGAACCCGTGTTCCAGCGCTTTTGGCAAGACACTCAAGACCGCTACCGCCTGGTGCAGGGCGACCCAGAACGCCCAGTGCTGCCCCCGCCAGCGCTGTTTTTGAGTACCGAGCAGTTCTACGGCCAGTGCAAGGCCCATGCGCAACTGGCGCTGCGCCCCGCCAGCAGCGATGCCGCAGCAGGCGCGTCTGACATCCAATCCATCAAGGATGTGTCGGTGGTGCGCGGCGCTGAGGAGCCACTGGCCCGCTTGCGCGCCCACATTGCTAACACCCCGCAGCGCGTACTGCTGCTAGCCGAAAGCGATGGCCGCCGCGAGAGCTTGCTCGACTTTCTGCGTGCAGGCAAGGTGCAGCCGGTGGTGTTTGACTCGCTGGCCGCCTTTGCGGCCAGCACCGAGCCGCTGGGCATGGCTACTGCCGCCTTGGCCGTGGGTTTTTCTTGCCAAGAGCAGGGCATCGACTTCATTACCGAGACCGAATTGTTCTCCGCCGGGGCCAGTGTGCGCCGACGCAAAAAGCAAGAGCAAGTCAGTGATGTCGAAGCGCTCATCAAAGACCTGAGCGAACTGAACATCGGTGACCCGGTAGTCCATAGCCAGCATGGCATTGGCCGCTACCGGGGTCTGGTGAACATGGACTTGGGCGAGAAAAACGCCGATGGCAGCCCGGCCTTGCAAGAATTTCTGCACTTGGAATACGCCGCCCAAGCCGTGCTCTATGTGCCGGTCAGCCAGTTGCACCTGATTAGCCGCTATACCGGCGTCAGTGCCGACGAGGCTCCGTTGCACAAACTGGGTAGCGGCCAATGGGAAAAAGCCAAGCGCAAAGCGGCTGAACAGGTGCGCGACAGCGCCGCCGAGTTGCTCAACATCTACGCTCGCCGCGCCGCCCGCGAAGGCTTTGCCTTCCGTTTCCACCCGCAAGAATACGAACAATTTGCCAACGACTTCGGCTTTGAAGAAACCGCCGACCAAAACGCCGCTATCCATGCCGTGATCCAAGACATGATTAGCCCGCGCCCGATGGACAGACTGGTCTGTGGCGATGTCGGTTTTGGCAAAACCGAAGTGGCATTGCGCGCCGCATTTGTCGCCGTCACTGGGGGCAGACAGGTGGCCTTTTTGGCCCCAACCACGCTGCTGGCGGAACAGCACTACCAAACCTTGGTTGATCGCTTTGCCAAATGGCCGGTCAAAATTGCCGAAGTGTCACGCTTTCGCTCTGGCAAAGAGATTTCTGCCGCCATCAAGGGCATTGCCGATGGCACAGTGGATATTGTGGTCGGTACGCACAAGCTGCTCAGTGAATCGACAAAGTTCCACAACTTGGGCCTGCTCATCATTGACGAAGAACACCGCTTTGGCGTGCGCCACAAAGAGCAGATGAAAGCCCTGCGCGCCGAAGTGGATGTGCTCACGCTCACGGCCACGCCAATTCCGCGCACCATGGGCATGGCGCTAGAAGGTTTGCGCGACCTGAGCGTGATCGCCACGGCACCGCAACGGCGTTTGGCGATTAAAACCTTTGTCCGCAGCGAAAACAACGGCGTGATTCGTGAAGCCATACTGCGCGAACTCAAGCGCGGCGGCCAGTGCTACTTTTTGCACAACGAAGTCGAAACCATTGAAAACCGCCGCCAGAAGCTGCTGGAAATTTTGCCCGAAGCGCGCATTGCCATCGCCCACGGCCAAATGCCTGAGCGCGAACTCGAAAAAGTGATGCGCGATTTTGTCGCCCAGCGTTTCAATATTCTGCTCTGCTCCACCATCATCGAGACCGGCATTGACGTGCCCACCGCCAACACCATCATCATGAGCCGCGCCGACAAGTTTGGCTTGGCACAGTTGCACCAGTTGCGGGGCCGCGTGGGCCGCGGTCACCACCAAGCCTATGCGTACCTGATGGTGCCCGACATCGAGAGCCTGACCAAACAGGCCCAACAGCGGCTGGACGCCATCCAAGCGATGGAAGAACTGGGCAGCGGCTTTTATCTGGCGATGCACGATCTGGAGATTCGTGGTGCTGGTGAGGTGCTGGGCGAGAACCAAAGCGGCAACATGATGGAGATTGGCTTTCAGCTCTACAACGAGATGCTGTCCGAAGCCGTGCGCTGCCTCAAAGCCGGTAAAGAGCCAGACCTGCTGGCCCCGCTGTCGGCAGCCACCGACATCAACCTGCACGCCCCGGCATTATTGCCGGATGATTATTGTGGTGACGTGCATCTGCGCCTGAGCTTTTATAAAAAGCTCGCCACTGCCAAAACCGCCGACAAAATTGATGCGCTGCTGGAAGAAATTGTCGATCGCTTTGGCAAGCTGCCACCGCAGGCGCAAACGCTGGTCGATGTGCATCGCTTGCGTGTGCTGTCCCAGCCCTATGGCGTGACCAAGGTGGATGCCACACCAGGCGTCATCATCATCACCTTCAAGCCCCAGCCCCCCATTGACCCGATGCGCATCATTGAGCTGGTGCAAAAGCACAAACATATCAAACTGGCTGGCAACGAGAAACTGCGCATTGAACGCGCCCTGCCCGACCCGCAAGACCGTGCCCAAGCCGTGCGCGAGATTTTGCGCAGTTTGGGACAGCCGTTGACTCCCTCGGTAGATACCGTAGCATAAGAGACATCGCCACCATGACCGACCAAGAACCTACCCTGCTGCTATTGGCCTGTACTCTGGCTATCGCCCTGTGGATGAAGCCTTGGCGCTGGCTGCGCGGTGGTGCCCTGCTCACGCCCGTGCTAGCTACCTTGGTGGTGCTGCCGTGGATGTGGGCTTTGCCGCAGTTGCACGCTATGCCGCTGCAATTGCAGTTCTCAGGCGCTTGCATGGTGGCGCTGATGTTGGGCTGGCCTTTGGCTGTGCTGTTATTCCTGCTGGTGGCTGTGGTGGCGGGTGTGTTCAGTGGCGCGCCATCGCTGGATGGCATCATGGCCTTGGCGCTGTGGCAGGGAGTGCTTCCGGCTACGCTGGCGCTGGGCTGGGGGGCGTTGTTGCGCCGCTTGACCGGCGAGCACCTGTTTGTTTATGTGCTGGGCCGGGCCTTTTTGGGCACTGCGTTGTCGTTGTTTGCGGCATCGGCGCTGGCGCAGTGGTTGGGCCAGCCCCTGCCCGGTGTGGGCGGCGATTTGTCGATGGTGGCGCATTGGCTCATGGCTTGGGGCGATGCCTTTATGACTGGGATGATGACCGCCATTTTTGTGGCTTTTAGACCAGAATGGCTGGCTACGTGGTCAGACCGGCTTTATCTGCCACCACCACCCACCTAAGCCAGCGACAGCCGAGGCGTGTTTTCCTACAATCGGGCCTCGATTTTTCTTTACCTCGCCATTGGGTTTTGCTGCGCCATGCCACTTTCCTCCTCCCCTGTTGGTGTCTTTGATAGTGGCGTGGGTGGGTTGAGCGTGCTCCAAGCGTTGCGGGCTGAGTTGCCGCATGAGCGTTTTGTTTATTTGGCCGACAGCGCTTACGCACCCTACGGCGAGCGCGGTGACGCTTTTGTCACGGCACGCAGCCAAGCTATTACAGATTATCTTTGCCAAACACACCATATCAAGGCGCTGGTCATTGCTTGCAACACCGCCACCGCCGCCGCCATTGATGTATTGCGCACCCAGCACCCAGCCTTGCCGCTGGTGGGCATGGAGCCAGCCCTCAAGCCTGCCGTAGCCCAGAGCCAGACCAAGCGCATTGGCGTGATGGGCACGCGTGGCACGCTGGGCAGCGCCCGCTTTGGCCGGCTGTTGGCCTCCCTGCAAGGGCAGGCCGAGTTTGTGGTGCAACCGTGCGATGGGTTGGCCCATGCCATTGAGCGCAGCACCTTGCATTCCCCGCCCGACGATGCCACGCAGACAGAAACCCACGCCTTGTGCGCTCAATATACCCAAGCGATGGGTGCTTTTGGCCCGCAGACCGGCGCTATGGATACCTTGGTGCTGGGCTGCACGCACTATCTGTTTGCCCAAGAGGAGCTGCGCGCTCTGCTGGGGCCACACATTCGCCTGATAGCCACCGGAGACCCGGTAGCGCGCCAAACACGGCGTTTGTTGCAAGCGGCAGGCACCCTAGCGCCACCAGAGGCCATAGCCGCCCCTCACACAGCCGTGCAGCTTTACACCACCGGCACCCTCGCTGCTCTGCAAACCGCCGCAGCGCGCTGGCTGCAACTGCCCACCAGCTGTTGCCAAGCCATTGCTTTGCCGCACCACTGACCTGTAATGGCTATTCAGCCACCGCCAGATCAGCCTGCCATAGCCTAGGGCCAGTGTGCTCTAAATGCGTTAGGTACAGCCGTACATCGAGTTCATACTGATGGTAGGCAGGTTCCATGTGCTCACAGAGTTGGTAAAACGCCTTGTTGTGTTCACGCTCACGCAGATGTGCCAGTTCATGCACCACGATCATGCGCAGAAACTCTTCAGGCACCTGCTTGAACATCGCTGCGATACGAATCTCGTGTTTAGCCGCCAAGCGGCCCCCCTGTACCCGTGACACCGCCGTGTGCAGCCCTAGGGCATGGCGCACGACATGGATTTTGCTGTCAAACACCACCTTGTTCACCGCGTCGGCATTGCGCAGATGGCGGCTTTTGAGGGCGCTGGTGTAGTGGTAGAGTGCTTTGTCGGTGCGCACGGTATGCGCGTGCGGGTACTTGCGTCGCAGCAGCGCAGCCAAACCATCCTCTTGCGCCATCAGCGCCGCTACCTGTTGGCGCAAGCTCTCAGAATAGGCGCGCAGATAAGGAAAATCATGCGCGGGCGGGGCGACTGGCACCCCGCGCCCCCCCAAGGCCATGGCTTAGTGCAAGTGGCGGGGCCGACGGCCACCACCATGACCACCACCCGAAGCGCCACGGGGCGGTTTGCTGATTTCTAAGGAATCGACCAAAGCGTCAAAACGCTGGGTAAACAGCTTGTCGATCTCAGTGACGACGCCGCCCAGTTCAGCACCATCAAAATGGCGCTCCATCATGTGAACCACATCTTGCACCAACAGATCACGCTGCACCTGCATGATGGCTGCGGGCGTCGGCCCAACGAACAGCATCAAAAAGTCATCGCGCGACTCTGCGTCATCGTTCTCATCTTCGTCGTCATCGAATTGGGCATCGTAAAACGTGACTTCAATGGGTGCGCCCTGCTCGGCCAACTCGTTGAGGCCCATGCACATCTCATCCAAAGACTGGCGGAAATCTTCGTCGCCGCGCACTGTCCAGCACATACGCAAAACATGCTCTGGGGCATCAAACTTGATGCCCGGCTCTTCTTCATAGGCACTGGCAGCACCGGCAGCTAAGGAGCGTGCCCCGGCGTATTGCCACAGGGGTTTGAGCGCCTCTTGCAACTGTGCGTATTGAACATCGGCGCGCAGCAACACCTCGCCATGTACATGAATTTCGAAGGGAGCGTTGTAGTTTGACATGATTGAATCGTAATGGTGCCCCGAGCCGGAATCGAACCGGCACGCCCCTTTTCAGGAAGCGGCGGATTTTAAGTCCGCAGTGTCTACCAATTTCACCATCGGGGCATGGGTGCTGTGCATATGGTTTTACCACAGCGTAACCCGGCCTTTACGCCAAGGCAATACCCAAAACAAAAGGGAAGCGTTGCTTCCCTTTTGTTTTTAATTTGGAGCGGGATAAGAGGCTCGAACTCTCGACCTATACCTTGGCAAGGTATCGCTCTACCAACTGAGCTAATCCCGCAGAGTCACCACAATTTTGTGGTTTCCAATTATATCAGAGCTTTTGAAGGCTCCAAACTTTGGAGGCGCGGTCCGGAGTCGAACCGGACTAACCGGATTTGCAATCCGGGGCATAACCGCTTTGCTACCGCGCCTTATCATCCGAATACAAAAGGGAAGCGGTTGCTTCCCTTTTATGCCAATTTGGAGCGGGATAAGAGGCTCGAACTCTCGACCTATACCTTGGCAAGGTATCGCTCTACCAACTGAGCTAATCCCGCATAAAGCAGAAATCTTACGATTGCTGCAATCCATTTATTATAGCGCAGTTTTTTGGGTTTGCACAAATTTTAGTGCTTGACCGGTGCTTTTCTCGTCTTGGCCGGGACTGGGGCAGGGGGGGCCACAGCTGCTACCACCGCGCTGGCCGGTGCTTTCGCGGCTGCGGCAGCCTGCTGCGCCTGCACTTGCTCTTCGGTCAGGGGCACAGGCTGGCGCTCTAGGGCAATCTCTAGCACCTTGTCGATCCATTTCACTGGCACGATTTCTAGGCCGCTTTTGACGTTGTCAGGGATCTCTTGCAAGTCCTTGACGTTTTCTTCCGGGATCAGCACCGTCTTGATGCCACCACGCAAAGCGGCCAGCAGCTTTTCTTTCAGGCCACCAATGGCCGTGACTTCACCGCGCAGGGTGATCTCGCCGGTCATCGCCACATCGCCGCGCACCGGAATGCCCGTCAGCGCTGACACAAATGCCGTGGTCATGGCGGCACCCGCGCTAGGGCCATCCTTGGGGGTAGCGCCATCGGGCACATGGATATGGATGTCCTTCTTTTCAAAGGCTTCGTCCAAAATACCCAAGGCGCGGGCGCGGCTGCGCACCACAGTGCGGGCTGTTTCTACCGATTCCTTCATCACATCGCCCAGCGAGCCGGTGCGGGTAATGACGCCCTTGCCGGGCATAGTGGCAGCCTCGATGGTGAGCAAATCACCACCCACCTCTGTCCATGCCAAGCCAACGACCTGACCGACTTGGTTTTGCTGCTCGGCGCGGCCATAGCTGTATTTGCGCACGCCCAGATAGTCGGGCAGATTGTCTGCGCCCACCACCACCGGAGCTTGCAGCTGCTTGAGCTGCAAACCTTTAATAACTTTGCGGCAGATTTTGGACAGTTCGCGCTCTAGCGAGCGCACGCCTGCCTCACGGGTGTAGTAGCGCACGATGTCGCGCACGGCGGATTCGTCGATACGCAGCTCGTCGGCCTTGACACCATTATTGGTGAATTGCTTAGGAACCAAGTATTTGGTGGCGATGTTGGTTTTTTCGTCTTCGGTGTAACCCGACAGGCGAATCACTTCCATCCGATCCAGCAATGCCGGAGGGATGTTCATGGAGTTCGAGGTGGCGACAAACATGACGTCGCTCAGGTCGAAATCCACTTCGACATAGTGGTCGGCAAATTTGCTGTTCTGCTCTGGGTCAAGCACTTCGAGCAGGGCGCTGGACGGATCACCCCGAAAATCGGTGCCCAGCTTGTCGATTTCATCAAGCAGAAACAGCGGGTTGCGTGCGCCAGCCTTGCTCAGGCTTTGCAAAACTTTGCCGGGCATGGCACCAATGTAGGTGCGGCGGTGGCCCCGAATCTCGGCTTCATCGCGCATACCGCCCAAGGCCATGCGCACATATTTGCGCCCGGTAGCCTTGGCAATCGATTGCCCCAGTGAGGTTTTGCCCACGCCCGGAGGCCCAACCAAGCACAAAATGGGAGCCTTGACCTTGTCCACGCGCTGTTGCACCGCAAGGTATTCCAAAATGCGGTCTTTAACTTTGTCGAGGCCGTAATGGTCTTCGTTGAGCACGGTTTCGGCATGGCCCAAGTCGTGCTTGACTTTGGTTTTTTTGCTCCAAGGCAAACCCACCAGCACGTCAATGTAGTTGCGCACCACGGTGGCTTCTGCTGACATAGGCGACATCAGCTTGAGCTTTTTCAGCTCGTTCTCGGCTTTTTTGCGCGCTTCCAGCGGCATCTTGGCCAAGCGGATTTTTTTGTCCAGTTCTTCGAGATCAGCCCCGTCTTCGCCTTCGCCCAATTCTTTTTGAATGGCCTTGACTTGCTCATTCAGGTAAAAATCGCGCTGGTTTTTTTCCATCTGGCGCTTGACGCGGCCCCGGATTTTTTTATCTACATTCAGGATATCGACTTCGCGGTCGAGCTGCTCAAACAGGTTTTCTAGCCGATCCTTGATGTCGGACAGGTCTAGCACGGCTTGCTTGTTTTCCAGCTTGAGTGGCAGATGGGCAGCGATGGTATCGACCAAGCGGCCTGGATCTTCAATGCTGGAGATGGAGGTCAGGATTTCGGGCGGGATTTTTTTGTTCAGCTTGACGTACTGGTCAAACTGCTGCATCACCGCGCGGCGCAAGGCTTCGATCTCGCTGGGTTTGCCAGCGGTCAGTTCCAGTTCTACCGGCAGGATGGTGGCGGAGAAATGGGTTTGCGCATCAACAATTTCTTTCACCAAGGCACGCTGTTGGCCTTCGACCAGCACCTTGACGGTGCCATCGGGCAATTTCAGCATTTGCAGGATGGTGGAGATGCAACCCACATCAAACATATCGCTGACCGATGGCTCGTCTTTGGCCGCTGCTTTTTGCGCCACCAGCATGATGCGCCGGTCGGCTTCCATCGCCAGTTCTAGGGCTTTAATGCTTTTGGGTCTGCCGACAAACAGCGGTATGACCATGTGGGGAAAAACAACCACGTCGCGCAACGGCAACAGGGGTAGATCAATCGGGAGAGCAGGCAAGGGGGTGTGTCCGGACATGGGAATTCTCATGAAGCTGGATAGAAGATGACCCGCAGACTGGGGTTTTCAACCCGCCAGCGTGACGATAGCAGCACAAACGCCAACCTGCGGCGTGAGAAACAGGTTGGCTGTCGAGGCTTAGGCTTGCTTGGCCGCCTCGCGGTACACCAGCAGCGGGGGCTTGCTTTCTTCGATCGTGGACTCTTCGACCACCACTTTCTCCACGTTGCTCATGGTGGGCAGATCGAACATCGTGCCAATCAATGCCTGCTCCAGAATGGAGCGCAGGCCACGGGCACCCGTTTTGCGTGCCAGCGCCTTGCGGGCAATGGCTTTGAGGGCGGCTGGGCGGATTTCTAGCTCGGCCCCTTCCATGGTCAGCAGCTTGCTGTATTGCTTAACCAAGGCATTCTTGGGCTCGGTCAAAATCTGCACCAAGGCATCTTCGCTCAGTTCGGCCAGCGCCGTGACTACCGGCATCCGGCCTACCAACTCAGGGATCAGACCAAATTTGATCAGATCTTCGGGTTCGATCTCCGTGAACACATCCGACAACGAGCGCTGCTTTTTGCTGCGCACGGCAGCGCCAAAACCAATGCCAGAGGCTTCGGTACGGTTTTCAATCACCTTTTCTAGCCCAGCAAAGGCACCACCGCAAATGAACAGAATGTTGGTGGTGTCGATTTGCAGAAAATCTTGGTTCGGGTGCTTGCGCCCACCTTGGGGTGGGACGCTGGCCATCGTGCCTTCGATCAATTTGAGCAGTGCTTGCTGCACGCCTTCACCGGAGACATCGCGGGTAATGGAGGGGTTGTCGGCCTTGCGCGAAATTTTGTCGATTTCGTCGATGTAGACAATGCCGCGCTGGGCACGCTCGACGTCGTAATTGCAGCTTTGCAGCAGCTTGGCTACGATGTTTTCAACGTCTTCACCCACATAACCGGCTTCGGTCAGGGTGGTGGCATCGGCCATGACAAAGGGTACATCCAACATACGGGCCAGCGTTTGTGCCAGCAGCGTTTTACCGGAGCCTGTGGGGCCAATCAGCAAAATATTGCTCTTAGACAGCTCGATGTCGTCTTTGTGGGCTTTGTCTTTGTGGCGCAGGCGCTTGTAATGGTTGTACACCGCCACCGCCAAGGTGCGTTTGGCCGTTTCTTGGCCAATAACGTAGTTGTCAAGGTTGCCCTTGATTTCTGCGGGGGTGGGCAGATCGCCACGCGCATCACGGCCAGCGTCGGCGGGTAGTTCATCGCGGATGATCTCATTGCACAGGTCGATGCACTCATCGCAGATGAAAACCGACGGGCCGGCAATCAGCTTCTTTACCTCGTGCTGGCTTTTGCCACAGAAAGAGCAGTAAAGGGTTTTTTCGCTGGGAGAGCCTTTTTTATCGGCCATGGGAAGAATGCCTTGTGACGAGAATGAAGAAAATGGGCCTGCGATGATAACCAAACAGAAACGGCGCCTTCCCTGTGGGGGAAAACGCCGTCCACGGTGCAGTGGCTAGGTTCAGGCGCGTTTGTCAATAACTTGATCGACCAGACCGTAGTCTTTGGCCTCAGCCGCCGAGAGGAAGTAGTCGCGTTCGGTGTCGCGCTCGATCTTTTCCAGCGGCTGGCCGGTGCGTTCGGCCAAGATTTTGTTCAACTGCTCGCGGGTCTTGAGGATTTCGCGGGCGTGAATTTCGATCTCAGTGGCTTGGCCCTGCATACCGCCCAAAGGCTGGTGGATCATGACTTTGGAGTTGGGCAGCGAAAAACGCTTGCCCTTGGCTCCAGCAGCCAACAAGAACGCCCCCATGCTGGCGGCCAAGCCGGTGCACAGTGTGGACACATCGGGCTTGATGAAGTTCATGGTATCAAAAATCGCCATGCCGGCACTGACGGAGCCACCGGGCGAGTTGATATAGAACGAGATGTCCTTGTCGGGGTTTTCGCTTTCAAGGAACAACAACTGTGCCACGACCAAATTGGCGCTGTGGTCATTGACTGGCCCGACCAGAAAAATCACCCGCTCTTTGAGCAGGCGCGAATAGATGTCATAAGACCGTTCACCACGGCCCGATTGCTCGATGACCATCGGGATCATGCCCAGGCCTTGTGTTTCCAGTGCGCTCATTGTTTTCTCCTGTCAGGCGGGTACTGTACCCAGAAACAAATGGGGGCCTGTGCGCGTAAGCACAAGCCCCTAGGATGCCAAAGGTTCTGGCGAAATCAAAGATTTTCGCCAAGCACCGTGGAATCCGTGGATCAGCTCTGGCCCATCAGCTCGTCAAAGGCGATGGCTTTTTCGGTGACCTTGGCTTGGCCCAAGACAAAATCGGACACATTGTTTTCGATCACTACGGCCTCGACTTGGGCCAGACGTTGGCGGTCGCCAAAGTACCAGCGCACTACGTCTTCAGGCTTTTCGTAGCTGGCGGCCAGATCGTCGATGTGTGCTTTGAGTTGCTCTGGCTTGGCTTGCAGTTCGTTGGCACGTACCAGCTCGGCTACGACCAAGCCCAGACGCACGCGGCGCTCGGCTTGGGGCAGGAAGACGTCAGCAGGAATTTCGATCTTGTCGGCGTCTTTGATGCCGCGTTGCTTGAGGTCGGCCACGGCACCTTCGCGCAGACGCTCGACTTCAGACTCTACGCTGGCCTTGGGCAGATCGAGTTCAGCCTTGGACAGCAGGGCGTCCATGACAGCTTGCTTGTTGCGGGCCAGCAGGCGGAACTTGACTTCGCGCTCCAGATTGGCTTTGATGTCTGCGCGCAGGCCATCGATGCTGCCATCAGCAATGCCCAAGGACTTAGCCATGGCTTCGTTGACTTCGGGCAGGTGGGCGGCTTCAATCTTCTTGACGGTGACCAAGAAGTCGGCTGTTTTACCGGCCACGTCCTTGCCGTGGTAGTCTTCAGGGAAGGCCAAGGGGAAAGTCTTGCTTTCGCCTGCCTTCATGCCGCGCACGGCGTCTTCAAATTCTTTCAGCATCTGGCCTTCGCCGACCAAAAACTGGAAGTCTTCAGCCTTGCCGCCTTGGAAGGGTTCGCCATCGAGCTTGCCTTCAAAATCCACCGTCACGCGGTCGCTGTCTTGGGCAGCAGCGTCTTGGGGGCGCTGGGCAAAGGTGCGGCGTTGTTTGCGCAGGATGTCCACAGTTTTATCGATGGCACCGTCATCGACTTCGGTGGTGAGCTTTTCAATGGTGACGTCGCTCAGGTCGCCGAGTTTGACTTCGGGGAAGACTTCAAACACGGCATCGAAAGTCAGTTCGCCTTCAGGTGCGCCTTCTTTTTCGCTGATGCGGGGCTGACCAGCAACGCGCAGATTGGCTTCGTTGGCGGCCACGGAAAAGGCTTCTGCTACTTTATCGTTGAGCACTTCGTATTGCACTGAGTAGCCATAACGTTGGGCTACCACGCTCAGAGGAACCTTGCCGGGACGGAAGCCATCCATCTTGACAGTGCGGGCCAAGCGCTTGAGGCGGGTTTGCACTTCGGTTTCGATGGCGGTGGCAGGCAGGCTCAGCGTGATCTTGCGTTCGAGCTTTTCGAGGGTTTCAACGGTAACAGCCATGACGATTCCTATATTGGGGGGATTTGAACCTGCCCATGACGCCATAGCGCACGCCAATGGGGGGCAAGTTTTTATAAAAGAGTGGTGCGCGGGGGGGGACTCGAACCCCCACACCATTGCTGGCGTCAGGACCTAAACCTGGTGCGTCTACCAATTTCGCCACCCGCGCACTCTTCTAACAAACAGTGCGGCAACGCTGAGTTTGCCGCCTGTGTGAAATTGGTGAGTCCGTTATTTTAACCTGTTGGCGAGCAGTTTTAGCCATCACGCAGTAAAGGATTGGGCCGATGCACACGAAAACAGGCTGCATACAGGGCTGGCAGGCCCAGTAACGTGAGTACGGTGGCCACGATCAAGCCGCCCATGATGGCAACGGCCATCGGCCCCCAGAAGACGCTGCGCGACAGGGGAATCATAGCCAGCACTGCTGCGGCGGCTGTGAGCACAATTGGGCGCAGGCGGCGCACGGCAGCCTCGACAATGGCATCCCAGGCCGGTACGCCACGGGCGCGGTCTTTTTCAATCTGGTCGATCAGAATGACGGAGTTGCGTTGGATCATGCCCATCAGGGCAATCACACCCAGCAGAGCGACAAAGCCAAACGGGCGATCAAGCAGCAGCAGGGCAGCAGCTACACCGGCAATGCCCAGCGGCCCAGTCAAAAATACCAGCAGTGCCCGGCTAAAGCTGTGCAATTGCAGCATCAATAGGGTGAAGGTGATGAACAGCATGACGGGCACACCCGCCGCAATTGAGGCTGCACCCTTGGCGCTTTCTTCTACCGCTCCAGCAGCCTCAATGCGGTAGGCATTTTGACCAGATGTGTGCCAACGCGCTTCGATTTGGCGCAGTGCGGGCAGCAGTGCCTCGGTGACGGTAGCGCCCTGCACGCCGGTGGTGACATCGCCTTGCACGGTGATGGCGTAGTCGCGGTTTTCGCGCCACATGACGCCCGGTTCCCAAGTAAAGATGGGCTTGGCAATTTGCATCATTGGAATCGACTGGCCTGATGCCGTGGGCAAGTAGGTATTGGCAATGTCGGTAATCAAGCGGCGCTCGGCTTCGGGCTGGCGCAGCACGATGTCGATGAGTTTGTCGCCCTCACGGTACTGGCCAATGGATGCGCCCGACTGCATCACCCTAGAGGCTTGGGCAATGCTCTGGCTGCTCACGCCCAGCGCATGGGCTTTGTCTTGATCGACTTCCAGACGCAGCGCTTTGACCGATTCGTTCCAGTTGTCATTGACGCCGTGCATTTGTGGCGATTGGCGCAGCACCTCTTTGACCTCGTCGGCACGGGCGCGCAGCACTAGCGGGTCTGGCCCCACGACACGAAACTGTACCGGGTAGGGCACGGGTGGCCCGTTGGGCAGCAGTTTGACGCGGCCCCGTACTTCAGGAAACTCACTGGCCAAGGTGGCAGGCAGTTGTTCCAGCAAAATAGCACGGGTGGCTAAGTCTTTGGACATGACGATGAACTGCGACACATTGCTCTGTGGCAGCACCTGATCGAGGGGCAGATAGAAACGGGGTACGCCCGAACCAATCCACGTAGTGACGCTGTTCACGCCTGGCTCGGCGCGCAGTCGGGCCTCAATGCGGCGCGTGACTTCTTCGTTGCCCACAAAAGAGGTGCCTTCGGGAAACCACGCATCGACCAAAATTTCGGGGCGGTTGGAATCGGGGAAGAACTGTTGCTGCACCCGGCCCATGCCCACTACGCCCAAGGCAAAAATCAGTACCGTGGCTGCAATGGTGAGCCAGCGGTGCTCCACGCACCCATCAACCAAACGGCGAAACGCGGTGTAAAACGGGGTGTCAAACACTTCGTGCGGATCGGCGTGGATGCCTTCAGGCGCTCCCGGTGCTGCGGGTACTAACGGCAAATGCGGTGGTGGCTTGAGGATCAAGGTGCCCAAATAGGGCACGAAATACACCGACACCACCCACGACAGTACCAGCGCAATCACCGTCACGGCGAAGATGGCAAAGGTGTATTCACCCGTGACCGACTTGGCAATGCCGATGGGTAAAAAACCTGCGGCGGTAATCAAGGTGCCAGTGAGCATGGGCATGGCTGTGGCTTCATAGGCAAAGGTGGCAGCGCGCACCTTGTCGTAGCCTTCTTCGAGCTTGAGCACCATCATTTCTACGGCGATGATGGCATCGTCCACCAACAGGCCCAGCGCAATGATGAGCGAGCCTAAAGAAATTTTGTGCAGCCCAATGTTCCAGTACCACATCGCCAAAAAGGTGATGGCTAAAACCAGTGGGATGGTGATGCCGACCACCAAGCCGGGCCGGGGGTCGAGCGTCCAGCGTCGCCACCACTGTTGCGTGCCGGGGCGGCGGTGCAAGCCTAGGCTGATAAAGCTCACCAGCAGCACAATGACCACGGCTTCCATCAGCACCTTGACAAATTCATTGACCGAATTAGCCACGGCTTGGGGCTGGTCTTGTACATTGACCAGCCGCACACCGGCAGGCAATTGTTGGGCGATGGTGTCTGTGGCGTGGTGTAAGGCTTTGCCCAAGGCGATGATGTCGCCGCCCTTGGTCATCGAAACCCCCAAGGCAATGACGTCTTGTCCTTCGTGACGCACCTTGACGTTGGGCGGATCGATATAGCCACGCCGCACCTCGGCAATATCAGCCAAACGCAATGGCCGCCCCGAAGCGCCCCGGATGGGCATGGCTTGCAGTTCTTCGATGGCGTTGAACTGTCCGGCTACGCGCACTTGGATTTGGTCGTGCGGGGTTTGCACTGTGCCCGCGCTCTCGATGGCGTTTTGTTGGCCCAGTTGGGCCAGCACAGCATTCATGTCCAGCCCCAGCTGGGATAGGCGCTTTTGCGAAATTTCGACAAACAGCTTTTCGTCTTGCACGCCAAAGAGTTCTACCTTGGCGACATCGGGTACGCGCAACAACTGCTGGCGCGCATCATCGGCAAAGACTTTGAGTTCCGCTGGGCTAAAGCCATCGGCCTCTAGTGCATAAATCACGCCATAGACATCGCCAAACTCGTCGTTAAAAAACGGCCCTTGGATGCCTTGGGGCAGGGTGTGGCGCATATCGGTGATTTTTTTGCGCACGGTGTACCAGACATTGGCTACCTCACTGGCTGGGGAGGAGTCTTTGATCTGGAAGATGATTTGTGACTCGCCGGGCTTAGAGTAGCTGCGAATTTTGTCGGCATAGGGGGCCTCTTGCAGGGTGCGCTCGAGCTTGTCGGTCACTTGCTCGGCCATCTGCTGCGCGGTGGCACCGGGCCACAGGGTGCGCACCACCATGACGCGGAAGGTAAAGGGCGGGTCTTCGTCTTGACCCAGCTGAAAGTAGGCCGCAAAGCCCAGCAGCATCAGCACGATCATCAGGTAGCGCGTGAGGGCCGGATGGTCTAGCGCCCACTGGGAGAGGTTAAAGCCCTCTGGCTTGGTCGGGGTAGTCATGGCGGTTTAATGCTGAGAAGAAACAACACCATTTGCAACCCCGGTTTTGGGCTGGTACACGGTCACTTTTTGCCCCGGCGACAGCACATGCACGCCTGTAGCTACCACCTGCATGCCGGGGGTCAGGCCAGAGGCCACCACGGCTGCATTGCCATCGGCCGTAGCCACTTCTATTTTTTGCAGGCGCACCGTGCTGGTGGCTGGGTCATACACCCAGACGGCGGTGCCATTGCCTTGCTGCAGCAGTGCAGTGGTGGGCAGGGTGATAGCGGTCTGACCAGCCCGACCTAAAGACTGCGGAAGCACATACACCGTGGCCCCCAAAGCTGGCGGGTTGGCCCCCTCTAAAGCCACCTTGACGGCGTAGGTGCGGGTGGTGGGATCGGCGCTGGCAGCTACTTCACGGATACGCCCTTGCAACAAGGCACCCTGCACCCAAGGCCGCACTTGCACCGCTTGGCCGGTGCGCAGGGCGGACACTTTGTCTTCGGGTGCAGCAAACACCACATCGCGCGGGCCATCGTGGGCCAAGCGCAGCACCGGTGCTCCCGCAGTGACGACTTGACCGGGTTCTGCCTCAATGGCAGTAATCACACCGGCCACATCGGCCAACAGGCGGGTGTAGCCGGTTTGGTTGCTTTGTGCCGCTGCTTGGGCGCGCGATTGGGCCAGCGTGGCTTGTGCGGCTTTGAGGGTGGTTTCGCGGCGCTCTAATTCAGCACCGCTGATAAAGTTTTGCGCTTGCAGACGGGCGTAGCGTTGGTAGTCAGCAGCTGCCAATTCTTGCTGTGTTTGTGCTGCCGTGACTTGGGCCTGTGCTGCCTGCGCTGCCAGTTGGTAGTCTTGTGGATCGAGCTGCGCGAGCAATTCACCGGGGCGCACATGTGCCCCTAGTTCTGCCGGGCGCTGCATGATTTTGCCCGCCACACGAAAGCCCAGTCGTGACTCGGTGCGCGCGCGCACCTCACCCGCATATTCTTGCTGGGCTTGCAAGGCGTTGGCTCCCACCGTCAGCAGCTTGACGGCACGCAGTGGCTCAGGAGCAGGTTCGGGCCGGGAGCAGGCCGCCAAGCAGAAAGTGGCGGCACAAACCCAAAAAAGCCCCTTACGGGACGGTGGTGCGGGCAAAGAGGACATGAAAAATCCAGAGTAGCGGGTAGTTACTGACTGACTGGTTAGTAATCTAGGCGATAGGGGCGTTGCTTGTCAAGCGACAATCAGGCCTGTGACTAAACCTCAAGCTATTACCCATTACGAAAATTTTCCGGTGGCCTCGCTCTTGTGCCCGCCCGCACTGCGGCCACCGATTGCTGCTATTTATGCCTTTGCGCGTACTGCTGACGATATTGCCGACGAAGGTGATGCCACAGATCTTGAACGGCTGGCCGATTTAACGGCTTACCGCATGGAGCTGCATATCATTGCTACGGGTGCTGCCCCCGGCCCGCGTTGGGCGCAGGTGTTTGTGCCGTTGGCAGCCATGTTGCACCGCCACCAGCTGCCGGTAGCCCTGTTGGACGATTTGCTCAGTGCCTTTGTACAAGATGTACAAAAAACAGCTGCCGCTGCCAGCTACGCTGACCGCACCGAATTGCTCGACTACTGCCGCCGCTCCGCCAATCCTGTGGGGCGCTTGTTATTGCACCTGTATGGCGTGCAAGAGCCCCAAGCCTTGCAGCAAAGTGACGCTATCTGTACGGCGCTGCAACTGATTAATTTTTGGCAAGATTTGAGTGTAGATATTCCACGCGGCCGGTTCTACCTGCCCGAAGCCGACTGCACTGCCCATGCCGTGGCGCGGGCTGATCTGCTGGCGCTGCGCAGCACCCCAGCCACCGTGGCCTTGGTTCTGGACTGCGCCCGATGGGCGCGCAGCGAAATGCTGCGCGGTGCGCCACTGGTGCATCGGTTGCCGGGGCGCATTGGTTGGGAGTTGCGGCTGGTGGTGCAAGGGGGCCTGCGCATCTTGGACAAACTGGAGGCGCTGCACGGTGCCAGCTTGCACCAGCGGCCCCGCATCCGAGCTTGGGATGGGCCGCTGATGCTGGGGCGGGCGCTGGTGATGTAAACAAGTGCTGGCTGTTTAGCCCAGTGCCAAAATCACCGGTTTGCTGTCGCGCCCCGTAAAGATCAGGCTGCCGCCCTCATCCAAGTGAAATGCTCCAGCACTAAAGTCTTGGCGCAAACGGGCTACCAATTTGCACAGGGTGATTTCTACCGCGCCCTCAGTGCCCACAGTGACTTCTAGGTGTGCTAAACGGGCTTTTTCGAGTTCTTTTTCTAGTACCTCACGCTCTTTGAGCGATTTCCCCCACACTTGCACGGCCAGTTGCCAAGAAGCACGGGCGCGCTCCAGCATCCCTTTTGGATCAGCCGTTTTGAGTTGCTTGACCACTTGCTCTAGCCGGGTTTCTTGGGCTTTTTCTTCTTCAATGCGCTTGAGCAGAGCGGCATATTCGGCATCTAAGGCTGGATTAACGCCCAACGTGACCTTGGTGGTGCCACCTTTGTCGCAGCCTAGGGTGGCGACACGAATCGCCATCATGGCCGAGGCGCTGCCACCCACCAAGCGCCCAGTTTTGCGCACGCCTGTGCCAATGGTGATTTGGTTGATGGCGTGCAGCTCACACTCTAGCGCCATGTCTTTGAGTGCAATGACAGTGCCTGCGCGGATTTCTACCCCTTCGGCAAAACGGGCTGTTACCGAGCCTGCCGCTTCAATCGTTGAGCGGCCAATGATGCCGCCAGCAATACGTATATCGCCCCCGGCCTGCAAAATGCCCGAATCGACCATGCCATCGACCACGATGTCGCCGGTGGCATGGATGGTCATGCCCTGCACTACCTCACCCGTGACATGGACGCTGCCATCAAAGTGGATGTTGCCGGTGGCCATATTTACTTCTTTGTAATGCAGCACCGGCTCGACATTAACACCTGCATCGACACGTACTGGCAAACCACCGATGGCCGCCACCAGCACGGTGGGGTCATCGGCAGAGATTTCTGCTCCCTTGAGCCCGGTGGCAAAAGGCTTGTCTTTACCAGGTTTGGCCTTGACCACGGTTCCCTTGACGCTTTTGCCATCGGTGCCGGTGGTGGCTGGTGTGCGCCGCATCAGTGGATAGCCGGGCTGCACAGCAACGATTTCACCATGCTCGCGGTAGTCAATCAGGCCATTTTCATCGAGCTTAGGCTCGCGATCGACGGTGTGCGGGGTCAGGTCTTCAAATAAGGCATCGATACCATCAATGGCATCAATGCCACGCGCCACAATCACATGGGTACAACTGCCGCGCTCGCAGGCCGTTTGCACGGCACTTTGGTCAATCCCAAAGCTGACACTGGCCTTGCTCAATGCGCGCAAAGCATCATCGGTGCTGACCGCTTTGCCACCAATGGGCGCGATGATGGTCAGGGTGGCATTCATGCCATCAGAGGACACATGCACTTGGTACTCTGCATCGTAGCGGCGCGCCAGCTCAATGCCAAAAGGCTCTTTCTGCATATTGCACATCTCAGCGGCGCTGCGGATCGACGCTTGATTGATAGAGCAATCGCCGTAACCGGCTTGTAGCAGCAATTCGTGCAGGGTATCGCTATCGATGGGCTGACGCTCTGTGGTGGGCAAGGCCACCAACAAAATTTGGTTATCAGCTTCCTCAAACGAAAGACCTGGAATTTGAAGAACGGACGACATAAATTCCCCACGCAATCAGCACAACACCCCATTGGATTGGCTGCAATCAATATGAACAACGGCAGTACCGACCACGCCTGCATAACAAGGCAATGGCTGGTATGCCCCAGAGCGCCACGAGTGCATCACCGGCCCAGCAGGGCCACGGATGTCCGTGGTACAGAACGCAGGGTCTGGCTGGCACTGCTGCCAGACTCCAAAGTAAACAAGGCCGCCAGCGCAGCCAATTGGCGCGCTTGATCTTGCAAGGCACTGGACGCGGCTGAGGTTTGTTCGACCAAGGCCGCATTTTGCTGCGTGACGCCATCGAGTTGGGCCACGGCTTGGTTAATTTGTGCCAGCCCGGAAGATTGCTCGACGCTGGCCGCTGCGATCTCGCCCACAATATCGGCCACCCGCTGGATGCCAGAGACAATCTCTTGCATGGTAGTGCCCGCCTGTGACACTTGGGTGCTGCCCACGCCCACTTTGTCCACCGAGTCTGTAATCAAGGCGCGCACCTCTTTGGCTGCTTCAGCGCTGCGTCCAGCCAAGTTGCGCACCTCAGAGGCCACCACGGCAAAGCCCCGGCCTTGCTCACCAGCGCGTGCTGCTTCTACTGCTGCATTGAGCGCCAAAATATTGGTTTGAAAAGCAATGCCATCGATCACGCCGATGATGTCCACAATTTTGCGCGAAGACGTGTTGATGGCTTCCATCGTACCTACCACTTGTGCCACCACAGTACCGCCACGTTGAGCCATGCCGGTGGCCGCAGAGGCCAGTTGGTTGGCTTGGTTGGCGTTGTCGGCGTTGTGCCGCACAGTGCCTGAGAGCTGCTCGGTGGCCGCCGCCGTTTGCTCCAAAGAGCTGGCTTGTGAGTCGGTGCGGGCCGACAGATCGTGTGTGCCCGTGGCTACCTCGGCAGCCGCACCGGCAATGGCATTGGCCCCGTGGCGTACTTGGCTGATAGTTTTGTGCAGATTGCTGCGCATGATTTCCATCTGGCCCAGCAGTGTGCCAATTTCGTCGTGACCGGCATGGGGCACGGGGTGCGACAAGTTGTTGCCTGCAATCTCGCTGGCAGTTTCAATAGCCATGCCAAAGCCTGAACGCATGCGTGAGAGCAAGGTGAGCGCCAGGAAGGTGGCAGGAATGCCCCCCAGCACGGTGGTCAGGCCAAACACCCACAGGCCCGCTTCGTAGCGCTTTTGCGCTTCTTCATAGGCCAGCTTGCCGCGGCTTACTTGGTAATCGCGAAAGGCCCCCATCGACTGGACAACTGCCTCGCCTTCGGTACGGCTGGCCACCAAAAATCGTTCTAATGCCACAGTACTGAAGTTGCCCGTGCGGATGGCTTCAGTGGTCTCATCGAGCTTGGCCCGCCATGCGGCGCGGATGGGCTTGGTGGAATCGTAGAGTTTGCGCTCTTCGGGATCGACAATGCCCTCTTCCATCGCCTTGTTGGTTGCGTTAGCTTTGATACGGGTCTCGGCAATGGCATCCAAGTGGAGATTGGTTGGGTGGGTGTGTACCGACGCCAATGGGTTCTCTGGTGCGTGTTGGAAGGCCAACAGTACTTGTAAGCGATTTTGAATCGTGGCATTCATGGATTCTTCGGCCATGAGTGCGCGCTGCATGGCTTGGTCATGCACGATGCGCAGGCCATCGCGTGCTGCCAGCAAACCCCAGAGGCTGACTGCAATCACAGCAGCAAATGAAATCCAGTAAGCACAAAGGATGACGATAAAACGCTGGGTAATGCGCAGGTTATTGAACATAGGGGCAAGACAAGCAATAGGAGAGAGAAGTGGCTGGGGGCCAGCGATGATAGCGCCCGAAAGCTCTGCCAAAAGCGAACAGGCATCATGTGACAATCGCCCTATGAATCCGGAACAGTACGTCCAGCAAAAAGCCGCCGCTTCGGGCAGCAGTTTCTATTACGCCTTTTTGTTCCTGCCTCCACCCCGGCGGGCAGCTATTACGGCGTTTTATGCCTTTTGCCGAGAGGTTGATGATGTGGTCGATGAAACCTCCGACCCTAGCGTTGCGCGCAACAAGCTGGTGTGGTGGCAGGGCGAAGTGCAACGGGCCTTTCAGGGCCAACCTAGCCATCCGGTGATGCAGGCCCTGATGCCCCACACCACCAGCTACCACATGGAGCCGCGCCACCTGCAAGCCGTGATTGAGGGCTGCCTGATGGACTTAGACCAAACCCGTTATTTGGACTACGCTGGCCTGCAACGCTATTGCCATTTGGTAGCGGGCATCGTAGGTGAGGTGGCGGCGCAAATTTTTGGCCAAACTGACCCCGCCACCACACAATATGCCCACCGCTTGGGCCAAGCGCTGCAACTGACCAACATCTTGCGCGATGTGGGCGAGGATGCGCTGCGCGGGCGCATCTATCTGCCCGTTAATGATTTACAGCAGTTTGATGTCAAGGCGCACGAGATCATCAAGCGCGAATACTCCGAGCGCTTTGTGGCGCTGATGCGGTTTGAGGCCCAGCGGGCGCACCAGCTCTACGACGAAGCCTTGGCCTTGCTGCCAGCGGCAGACCGGCGCGCCCAAAAGCCTGGCCTGATGATGGCCAGCATCTACCGCACCTTGCTGCGTGAGATTGAAGACGAGGAATTCCAAGTGCTGCACCAGCGCATCAGCCTGACGCCACTGCGCAAATTTTGGTTGGCTTGGAAAGTTCAAGCCTTGGGGCGTTTGTGAAAAAAGTAGCCGTCATTGGGGCGGGTTGGGCGGGTATGGCAGCGGCCATGGCCGTGGTGCAAGGCGGGCACCGTGCCACGGTGTTAGAGGCTGCGCGCGTGATTGGCGGGCGGGCGCGGGCCATTTTGGGCCACAGTGCCAGCCATGAGGCGCCGCTGGTGCTCGACAACGGTCAGCATATCTTGATTGGTGCCTATACTGAATCGCTGCGTTTGATGCGCCAAGTGGGTGTGGATGTAGATGCCGCGCTGTTGCGCTTGCCGCTGGTGCTGCGTTTTGCCGATGGCACCGGGCTGCAATGGCCTAGGCTATCGCCGCCTTGGGATGCACTGGTGGCTATTGCTACTGCCAGAGGCTGGAAGCGCCAAGAGCGGCTGGCGCTGTTGCGCACGGCGCTCAAGTGGCGGCTCAAGCGTTTTCGCTGTGATGCCCAAGTGACGGTGGCCGAGTTGTGTAGCGCCCTGCCCCAGCGCCTGCTCGATGAGTTTATTGACCCGCTGTGCGTGGCAGCACTCAACACGCCCGCCCTACAGGCCAGTGGCCAAGTTTTTTTGCGGGTGCTGCACGATAGCTTGTTCAGTGGGCCGGGGGGCTCCAATTTGCTGCTGCCGCGTGTCAATTTGGGTGAGGTTTTTCCAGAAGCCGCTGCGCGCTGGCTGCGGGGCCAAGGCTCGATTGTCCGCACCGGGGTGCGCGCGCGCACACTCAATGCCATGCCCCAAAGTGGGCGCTGGCTGATCAACGGCACCCCCTTTGATGCTGTAGTGCTGGCCTGCTCGAGCAATGAAGCGGCACGGCTGGTGTCGCATTGCGTGCAAACGGCCCCGCCTGCCATGGTGATCCGCTTGTGCGATTGGACGGCCACCGCACAAGCCTTGCAGTTTCAGGCCATAGCCACTGTGTATGCCCAAGTGCCGATGCAAGAGCGTGGGCCGGGGCCGGTATTGTCAAGCCCGATGCTGGCCTTGCGTAGCCATCTGCATGGGCCTGCCCAATTTGTTTTTGATCGGGGCCAGCTTGGTGGCCCACCGGGGCTGTTGGCCTTTGTAGCCAGCGCTAGCCAAGGAGACCGCGCTAGCCTAGAGCAGCAGGTGCTAGAACAGGCGCAGCGCGAACTGGGCCTCGAGGGATTGGTGCCGGTACAAACCGTGATTGAAAAGCGTGCCACCTTTGCCTGCACCCCAGGGCTGCAACGCCCAGCGCGCCAGATTGCCAATGGCCTGTGGGCCTGTGGCGACTACATTGCTGGGCCTTACCCCGCCACGTTGGAGGGGGCGGTGCGCAGTGGCACCGCTGCGGGTTTGGGCGTGCTTGACCAGCTGGCGCTATAACTTGAGCACCGACTGCAACACCATTTTGGCCACAAAACCCAAAATACCTAGGCCCAAGCCGATGAACATGATCATCGTGCCAAACTTGCCCGCCTTGGACTCCCAAGCCAGTTGCCCAATGATAAAAAGCATCAGTACGATAAAGGCACCGACGCCATAGGTGAGGAAAAATTCGGCAATTTGCTCTTCAGTCAAGCCGAAAATCATGGCTGCCACCACCGCAGCGTTAACAGGGGAAACAACAACATCGGAAAAGTACCTCCAAAAAGTAAGAACCGTATTGTCCTGCGCCTGTGGCTGCTGGCTCCGGCGTCACCCACCATCACGAGAGGGCGGCATGCTCGCAGCAGACCCGATTACGGCCATTTGCTTTGGCACCATAGAGGTACCGACCACCCCTACTGACACGGTAAAGTGGAGCGGGCCACCCTGCTCCCAAGGCACCTCGGTGCGTGCAATCCGTCGTGCAAACGTTCTGCGGCATCCACGGTCTGCTGACTGTCTGTTTTGGGCAAAATAACAGCAAATTCCTCGCCACCAATGCGCTTTGCCACGTCAATATCTTTACGCAAATTTTGTTGGAACAATTGTCCCAGCTTCTGAGTAACCAGATCGCCAGCATGGTGACCATAGGTGCTATTGATATTTTTGAAGTGGTCAATATATATTATCAATGCCGATAATTTTCTACCGTAGAAAGCGGTGTGTGCTAACTCTTGCTCGGTCAGTGCTGTGAAATGGTGCCGATTGCCAAGCCTGTGAGCATATGGGTTTACGTCAAGCGTTTTAGATCGTTTTTGCGAATTTTCTCAGTATTATCGCGTGCAACCTCAGAGGTGCCGACTACATTTCCTTGACCATCAAAGATCAGAAAAATCGTGGCGCTGATGCTAAGCATCATACTATCTTCGCACAGTCGGCCCCTCAGGAATTTGACGATACCGCTTCTTAATTCTGAAGAATTTATTTTTCATGCTGGTAATCTTCTAGAAGTAACATGGTGCTGATTTTTGAAATTATTGTGCCATCGGTTTAATTTGAAATAGATTCATCCTCTGGGGGCAGCTAATGATTACACCGCCTAGCATTTTTCTAATAATTGTATCATTTGAAAAATGAACGATGGCCTCACAGTGCCTGAGTTGAAGACTTGATCGTTTTTTAAGATCACTGGACATACTTGGCGGGCCGATAATGTCGTCGCGAGCATTGTGTGTGAGTACAGAATATTTATCAATTCAATAGCGTGAACTTTTTAATCCAATGATTTAAAAATACAGTGATCCATAAAATTATTAGCTGATTTTGGTGCTGAAGAAATTGAGAGCATCTTGGTATGATGGCGGCAGTGCTTGTGTCACTTTTATGGCGATTGCCTGCCATTCATGTTTTAGAAAGAGCATATTTTTTTCCAGTATGTTTAATTTTCGCAATAGTGTTTCGTTGATTGCCATATTTTTGAGTAATTATGGCTATTTTTATTCTGTTTTAATAATGGAGATGAGGGGGTTCGTTGCTCTGGCCTAAGTCTTTTGCTAATTCGTTGTATTGATCGAATAAAAATATTTAAGATACTGAAAAATATGAAATTCAGCTTGAAAAATACTGGCAAGGTATGGGGTTTTTCTTTGCCACAGATCATGCTCTGGATTTTGGTGGTGGCTGCATGCAATGGATGTTATATGCGCCACAAGAAAACTATGCTAAGAGAAGAAATAATGTAGAAAGGCCACCAGAGCTTTTGTGGGTCAGCCACTGTATTGTGCGCACAGGAATAAAGGAATCTTTGATTGGAAGGATAATTTACAAAATCTAGCTAGTCGATGGAGTTGTTTTAATAGGGGTTCGTGCATTGATACTGGGTTCTTTGATTTTATCAAGTATGCTTGATTGATCTCTGGGTGTTGCAATAATTCATTATTTTGGCATATTGATGGTGAAAGATTAGGATTTTCAAGAGCGAATTTGGTTGTCTGGCAAAGCAGAATTATTCGGATAATTAAGAAAATTTTAGTCGGTATGCTAATCATATGGCTAGATTTGTTTTTGATGGCGGTCTGTTGGCGATAACAGGTCTTTGGTTAAAATTTTTAACATGGGGTTTCTATGATTTCCCCATTGGATTTTTCAATAGAGTGCCTGAGGTCAGTAGATTGATGTCCTTGTTTTTTAGGAAAATTATAATAATGTGGAATTTCCATGCCGTTAGCAGAATAAAGAATTAAAGACTATTTGTATGGGGTTTGCAATGCTGGTTTGTAGATAAATTCTTGATGTTCTGGATTGTTGGGTGCTGATGGCACCAATTTTATTGGCTCCGGCAGCCGGAATTCCTATTTGTAAAAATTTTCCTCAATCTCGTATGCTATATAACATGATGCCGAAAATTCGGCGTAGATATTATTTTCTGTGTTATTTTTACTTTCTTGGTTTTGGTGTGGATATAATAAAGCTGGTTACGATTGTAAAAACTACCGGCAGTATTAATTTTTCTAGATTTTTATTTTTATCGAATTGAATGATTGCCAATTATTTAAATGGCATATATTCCACAATAAACCATTCTTCTAAAGAAGTTTCTGATAATGTACTGGCAGGGCTACGATCTTCTCTTGGTGGGCACTGCCACTAGTGTAGGCAGGGGGGCGTAGCCAGAGCCAGCAAGCCGTCACAATGCACGTGCTTGAGCCATAAACCCCAATTGTTGCTGCATTTGCCCGGCACGGGGGGCGGAAACGGGTATTCTGGACAGGTGGCCGCAGGCCCATCTTTTTTTGACCCTTCCCCTACAGGAGAACCACATGCCCCAAGCACTGACCGCCGTGCAACGCGATGAACTCAAAGCTTTGCTGCTGGCCCACCGCAGCGAATTGCTGCTGCAAATTGCGCAAAAACGTGAGAACCTGACCCCGCCTTCTGCCGATGAAGGTGGCGTGGTGCAGCGCAATGTGGCTCGCGAAGTAGAGCAAGCCTTGACCGACATTGAAGCTGCCGACATCCAGCGCATTGACCATGCCCTCAAGACCCTTGAAGACAGCAGTTATGGCCTGTGTGGTGAATGTGGTTGCCATATCCCGTTTGAGCGTCTGAAAATCGAGCCGCAAACGCAGCACTGTGTGGCTTGCAAGTCGCGTTGGGAACAACAGCACCACAAGGCGCACTAAAGGCACTGATGGCCCCTACCATGCTGCACTCCACGCTTTTTTCTTCTGCCCTGTGTGTCGTGGCCTGCTTGGTGCTGGGTGCAGCTCCCACCAAGGGGGCGGCACAGAGCGCACCGGCAGGGGTGGCTGTGACCATCACCCCCATACCCGCCTCCCCCAGTGCTACGCCTGCCCTGCCGCCAGTACCACCGCATTTGGTGGTTTCTGCCGATGGCAACTATGTGCTCGATCTGCGCAGCAGGTTGATTTGGCCGCGCTGTGTGGAGGGGATGCGCTGGACGGGCAGCACTTGCATTGGCTTTCGCATGTTGTTTGAGTATGCCGATGCCGTAGAGTTGGCGGCGGCGCGCAGCCCAGCGCCGGGAGTGCGCTGGCGGTTGCCGCGTGTGTCTGAGTTGCGCCATCTGGTGGACAAATACAGCAAGCCACCGGGGCTGCATCCGGGTTTGTTTCCGCAAGCGCCCACCGATCTGCACTGGACGTCTACGCCCTCTATCCAGCACAGCCCTGGCAATCAGTACGACTATGCCAACATTTCCCAAGGTCGCACCGGCGAAGGCGGCAGTACCCTGTCGCCTTTGTTGGGCTGGGCGTTCAACCCGCAAACGGGCGAGGCTACCGGCGATCTGCCCAAAACCACGCCCTTGGCCGTGCGCCTCGTACGCTCTTTTGATTGATGCCGATGCCTTTTTATCCTGAACCAGCCTACACCCACGGACAAGCCCCCCGCACTGGCGTTTTGCTGTGCAATTTGGGCACCCCCGATGCACCCACGCCATCAGCATTGCGCCGTTATTTGGGGCAGTTTTTGTCTGACCAGCGCGTGGTAGAAATCCCTAAGCCGCTGTGGTGGCTGATTTTGCACGGCATTATTTTGCGCACCCGGCCACGCAAATCAGCGGCCAAATATGCCAGCGTTTGGACGCCCGAAGGCTCGCCGCTGGCCGTTTGGACAGCCAAGCAGGCCGCCCTGTTGCACGATGCCCTAGAAGACGCCGGGCACCATGTGTTGGTGCGCCATGCCATGCGCTATGGCAACCCGTCGATTGCCAGCCAGCTCGATGCCCTGAAGGCAGAAGGGGCTACGCGCATCCTGATTTTGCCGCTGTACCCACAGTATTCTGGCCCCACTACGGCTAGCGTGTGTGATGCGGTTTATGCGTGGGCGGCGCGCACGCGCCACATCCCAGAGCTGCGCTTTGTTAATCACTACCACGATGATGCTGGTTATATCGATGCCTTGGCCGCCAGTCTGAAAAACCACTGGAAGCGCCATGGCCCGCCAGATAAGCTGGTGATGAGCTTTCATGGCGTGCCTGAGCGCACCCTGCATCTGGGCGACCCATACCACTGCGAAAGCCACAAGACCGCGCGCCTGCTGGCCCAGCGCATGGGCTTGCAGAAGGACGATTACCAAGTCACCTTCCAATCGCGCTTTGGCAAGGCCAAATGGCTGCAACCCTACACCGAGCCTACTTTGGTGCAATTGGCCCAGTCGGGTGTGGAGCGGGTGGATGTGATTTGCCCTGGCTTTAGCAGCGACTGCCTAGAGACGCTTGAAGAAATCAACCAAGAAGCACGCGAAGCCTTTTTGCACGCTGGTGGCAAAGAATTTCACTACATCCCTTGTTTGAATGACAGCCCCGGCTGGATTGCCGCGCTGCAAGGCATTGCCCAACAGCACCTGTTGGGCTGGCCCACGCAAGCGCCTGATCGCATGGTACAGGCTAGCGCCAAAGCCCATGCGCTGGCCGGTGGCGCGCCAGAAGGTGCCTGACACACCTCCGATTAACCCATCTTGAGAAACCCACATCGCTCCATGCCTGCTGCCACCCTTGCCCCCAACCAACTGCGCCTGACCATCGATCCTGCCACCTTGGGTTTTGCCAGCACCGCAGAACTGCAAGGGTTGCCCGTGCCGTGGATAGGCCAAGAGCGCGCACAGGCAGCGGCGCAGTTTGGCTTAGGACTGCTGCAACCCGACTACCACCTGTTTGTGCTGGGCGAAGTGGGCAGCGGGCGCACCTCACTGCTGCGCCAAGCTATGCAGGCGGCGGCCAAGGAGCGCCCGGTGCCGCCCGATGTCTGCTATTTGCACGACTTTGACACCCCTGAGCACCCCCATGCACTGCGCCTGCCCGCAGGCCAAGGCCGCCTTTTGCGCCAAGGCATGGAGCAATGCACCCGCACCTTGCAAACCGAACTGCCCAAGCGGCTAGAAGGGGCGGACTTTCGCGCCGAGGCCGAACGCATCGAAAAAAACTACCAAACGCAAGAAAATGCCGCCTTTGCTGCGCTCGATGCCTTGGCCGAAACGCTGCACTTTCGCCTCAGCCGCGATAACGGCCACATGGTTTTTACCCTGCTGGGGGCCAAAGGCCACCCACTGACCGAAAACGAAGCCCATGCTCTGCCGCGTGAGCGCCGCGCTGAATTGGATACCGCCGAGCAACGCCTGCGCGGAGAAATCACCCATTTTCTCGATGTTACGCGCCCGTTGGAGCGCGCCCGCGACGAGGCCCTAGAGCAACTGCGCCGCCAAACGGCCCAGCCTTTGGTAGAGCAAGCCTTGCAAACCGTGCGCGCTAGCCTGCAAGCCCCCCCAGAGACGCCAGAGGCCCCAGAGGCCCCAGAGGCTGACCCTACCCGCCTGACGCAATGGCTAGCGCAAGTGCAAAAAGAGGTGCTTGAGCAGCTAGAGTTGTTTGTCAGCAGCGAGCCTAGCAGTGAGGCCGCCGAAGAAGAGCGCAAAGACGATCTGGAAGACCTGCTGGCGCATTGCCATGTCAATCTGGTGGTAGACAATGCCGGGTTAGATAGCGCCCCGGTGCTGAGCGAAGACAACCCGCAGGTGCGTACCCTGTTTGGCAGCATTGAATACCAAGCCCAAGACGACATGCTGCTGGCTGATTTTTCTTGCATCCATGCCGGTAGCTTGCTGCGCGCACATGGCGGCTTTTTGATGTTGCATCTGCGCGATCTGCTCGAAGACGAGGGCTTGTGGGAGCGCTTGCGCCGCTTTTTGCGCTGCAACCGGCTGCAAATTGAGGAGCCGGGTGCCCCGCATGGCCCCCTAGCTACGGTGGCGCTGCAACCAGAGTCCGTGCCGGTGGACGTGAAAATTGTGCTGATTGGCTCGGTGGACGAGTATTACGCCCTGCAAGAAGGCGACCCCGAAGTGGCGCGGCGCTTTCGTGTCAAGGTCGATTTTGTCGAATCCTTCCGTGCCACGGCGCACACCCGGCACAACACTGCCGTTTTTATCGCCCAAACGGTGCGCAAGCGCAACCTGCCGCATCTCTCTGCCGCTGCCGTAGCCCGCTTGCTAGAGCAAAGCCACCGCGATGCCGACGACCAAACGCGACAAAGTGCCCTGTTTGCCCAAACCGAGGCGCTGGTGATTGAGAGTGCCGCGCAGTGCAGCAGCCGCAGCGGCACTTTGGTCGAGTCTTGCGATATTGACGCTGCCCTGCAAGCGCGCATGTTGCGCCACAATTACCCCGAAGAGCGCCTGCACGAGTCCATCACCGACGGCGAGCGGCTCCTGAGCCTGCACGGCAGCCATATCGGTCAGATCAACGCCTTAACGCAAATTGACTTGGGCGACTACCGCTTTGGTTTTCCGGTACGCATCACAGCGCGGGCCTTTGCCGGGCACGAGGGCTTGCTCAACATTGAGCGCGAAGTAGAAATGTCTGGCCCCATCCATGACAAGGGGGTGCTGATTTTGCACAGCTACCTGATGGCGCTGTTTGGTCACATTGCCCCGCTGGCGCTGAATGCCTCGATTGTGTTTGAGCAAGAATACAGCGGTGTGGAGGGCGATTCGGCCTCGTGCGCCGAGCTGTATGCACTGCTGTCGGCGCTGTCGGGCTTGCCGCTGGCACAAGGCATTGCCGTCACTGGGGCTTTGAACCAGCACGGCGAGGTGCTGCCCGTGGGCGGTATCAATGAAAAAATCGAGGGCTGGTTTCGCACCTGCGCAGCGGCGGGCTTGGATGGCCGCCAAGGGGTGCTGATTCCGGCGCGCAACCGCCACCACCTGATGTTAGAGCCGCACATCGTGCAAGCGGTAGCGCAAGGGAATTTTCATATCTATACCGCCAGCCATGTGGGCGATGGCATAGCCTTGCTCACGGGTTGCGCCCCCGGTGTCGATGCCAGCGGCATGACGGCAGAAGCGGGCAGCGTGATTGCCCGCGCCGAACAGACGCTGCGCCGCTTTCGCCGGGCTTGTCAGGCCGCAGCGCGCACGCGGCTGCCGCGCCGCTCGTCGTAACCCTGCCGCCTACGGCCTAGCGCACCTTTGCCGAAGGAGAGAACGATGACCCCTGCTGCCCCTTCGCCCACAATGATGCTCATCGCCTTGCTGGGTGGCATTGGCTTGTTCTTGCTGGGCATGACCATGCTCACCGATGGCCTGAAACTGGCCGCAGGCCGGGCTTTGGAGCGCATTTTGGCCGCTTGGACGCGCACCCGCCTGCACGGGCTCATCACAGGTATTTTGCTCACGGCACTGGTGCAATCGTCCACGGCCATGACGGTGGCAGCGATTGGCTTTGTCAATGCCGGGCTGCTCACGTTTTCTTCGGCATTGTGGGTGGTGTTTGGCTCCAACCTAGGCTCCTCGGTCACGGGCTGGCTGGTGGCTTGGATTGGCTTCAAAATGAAAATTGATGCCTTTGCCCTGCCCTTTATTGGCATTGGCATGGCACTCAAGCTCACTGGGGCAGGCACGCGCCGGGCTGGGCTGGGCATGGCGCTGGCCGGGTTTGGTGTGCTGTTTTTGGGTATTGATATGCTCAAAAACGGCTTTGCCGGGCTGGGGCCAGAATCTTTGCCGCAGTTGGGCAATGACTGGCATGGCGTGGGCTTGGCTATGCTGATCGGGCTGGCGCTGACCATTGTGTTGCAAGCCTCATCGGCCACCCTGACGCTGGTGCTTACCGCTGTGGCTGGGGGCATGATGACGGTCGAGGTGGGCGCAGGCATGGTGATTGGTGCCAATGTGGGTACCACACTGACCGGCATTCTGGCGGCCATTGGTGCCACTGCCAATGCTCGGCGGCTGGCAGCCGCGCATGTCTTGTTCAATGTGGTCACGGCGGTGGTGGCGATGGCACTGCTCTCGCCCTTGCTGGAGCTGATCCACACCATGATTTTGTGGGCCGCCGACAGTGGCGATGTGGTCACGCAGCTGGTGGTGTTTCATACGGTGTTCAATTTTCTGGGCGTGCTGCTGATGTGGCCGCTGTCGCATTGGCTGGTTCAATTTTTGCTGGCGCGCTTTGATAGCGGCCATGAAGACTTGGCCCGCCCGCGTTATCTTGATCGCAACGTGACGGCGGTGCCGGTGCTGGCTTTGCAAGCCCTGCGGCGCGAACTGGCGCGCATGGGCCATCTGTCAGTGCAATTAGCCGGCCATGCCACCCGCCTGAATCCGTTGGCTTTGCCTTGGGCAGCGGCACCGGCCCATGCCGAGCAGCAACTGGCCCGCGAATTAGAAACCGTGGAGCACCTGCAACGCGCCATTGGTGATTTTGTCGGGGAACTGAGCCGCCAGCCCATGCCCCAAGATGTATCGAGCCAACTGCCCGAACTGCTGCGCATTGCCACCCACTTTGATACCTTGGCGCGGGTCATGCACCATGTAGGCCTGCAAGGCTGGCATATGCCCCGGCCTGAGCCAGCCCTTGCCAGCGCAGCCCCCTCGCTGCTGATTTTGCCCAATGTACTGCAACAGATATTGACCCCAACCAGCACGTCAGGCACCGCCCCTGTGCCCACCGAGCCAACCAAAACCCCCAGCACAGATCTCGTCGTGTGTGTGGTGCCGGTGTTTCAGGCCGCACAGGAGTTTTTTACCACCGCTGACCCTGAGGGCGAGCAACAAGGCCCCGGCTGCACTTGGCTCCTGACAGAGGCCCACGATAATTTTGAAGACAGCTACCAAGCGGCCAAAGCTGCCTTGCTGCACGCCGGTGCCGGTGGTGCCGTGGATGTGGGTGCGGTGTATGACTGGCTGGCTCGCCTGAGCGACTTGCGCCGCGCTGTAGAGCAAGGCTATAAAGCGGCGCAGCGGCTGGCGCGCTTGTCTGATCTTGCCCCCCTGCCACAAGACAGTGAGCCAGCGCCGCTCACGCCAGCAGCATAAAACGGTTTCTATCTCTACCTGCCCTTGCCATGAACCCTCCCGAAACTTTGCGCATTGACAAATGGTTGTGGTGCGCCCGCTTTTTCAAAACCCGCAGCCTCGCGGCTGACGAAATCGCCAAAGGCCGCGTGAGCGTGAATGGCCAAGCGGTGAAAGCAGCCCGTGAAGTGCGCCCCGGCGACACCGTGGCCTTGCGCCAAGGCTTGGTGCCGCGCACTGTGCTGGTACGCGCTATCAGCCACACCCGTGGCCCGGCTCCCGTAGCGCAGCAACTGTACGAAGAAACCCCCGACAGTATCTTGGCCCGTGAGAAAGCTGCCGAGCAGCGCCGCCTAGCCCCAGAGCCTGCTGCCAGCCTGCACGAAGGCCGCCCGACCAAACGCAACCGCCGCGACCTAGAACGCGTGCGCGACTGGGGCGACCGCTGGAGCGCCTCGGTAGAAAAATGAGCCCCCTGCTATGAGCTATTTGCCGTTTTCCGCCCCTTGGGCCCGTGGGCCGCGCAGCGCCTGTGCAGTTGGTTTGTGCACTGTGGCCCTGCTGGCCGGTTGTGCCACCAGTCGTACCAAGGTGCTGGGGCCACAAGAGAGCTTTTCTTCGGTGGCTACTTATTCGCGGCTGTTTGATGCCACCCCCGCGCAAACCTGCGAGGCCGCCCGGCGTGCCCTGCTCAGCCAAGGCTATCTGATTGAAACCAGCCAACCTGAGCTGATTGAGGGCAAGAAAAACTTTCAGCCCAACGGCGATACGCACTTGCAAATGCTGATTCGCATCGTTTGTGTGTCCGAAGGCCACACCGGCAACGTCAGTTTGGGCTTTGTCACCGCTGTGCAAGACAGCTACACCCTGAAAAAAATCAACAACTCGGCTAGCTTGGGTGTAGGGGGGCTGGGGTCAGTGTCGTTGCCATTTAGCTCCGGGGGCGAGTCTTTGGCTAAGGTGGGTAGCCAGACTATCTCCTCAGACAGCTTTTACGATAGCTTCTTTGATCTGGTCAAGCGCTACTTGCTCGATGGCACGCAGCCAGATTCTTAAACCACGACCGTGCTATACCACCAACGGCTCAGGCTCTAGCCGGATACCAAAGCGCTCATAGACGCTGGTTTGGATGGCTTTGGCCAGCGTCATCACCTCGCCGCCAGTGACGCTGTTCTCGCCTCGGCCTCGATTCACCAGCACCAGCGCTTGCTTGTCATACACGGCGGCTTGGCCCACGGTTTTGCCCTTCCAGCCGCAGGCGTCAATCATCCAACCGGCGGCCAGCTTGATCGTGCCATCGGGCATGGGGTAATGCACGATTTTCGGCTCGCGCGCGATGATGTCGGCGCACTGCTCGGGCGTGACCGTGGGGTTTTTGAAAAAACTGCCTGCATTGCCAATCACTGCCGGATCGGGTAGCTTGGCACGGCGAATTTCACACACCCAGTCAAAAATTTGCTGTGCGCTGGGCTGCGTTGTACCCTCTTGAGCGCAGCGGCGTTCTAGCTCCAAATAGCCCAGCGCTGGCTTCCACGGCTTGGGCAGGCGCAGGCGCACCTGTGTGATGATGGCGCGCCCAGCCAGCCCCATGCCACGCGGTAGACCCTCGGCAGTGCTGGCGGCTGGCAGGTGCTTGAACACCGAATCGCGGTAGCCAAAGGCGCATTGCGCAGCATCCAGCGTAAAAGCTTGGCCCGTCGCCATGTCGATGGCATCTAAAGACTCAAAACGGTCTTGCAACTCGATACCATAGGCACCGATGTTTTGCACTGGCGCTGCGCCCACGGTGCCCGGAATCAGCGCCATGTTTTCTAGCCCCGGCCAGCCCTGCGCTAGCGTCCAGGCCACGGTGTCGTGCCAAGACTCACCAGCGGCGGCCTCGATAATCCAAGCGCGCTCGGTCTCTTGCACCAAGCGGCGGCCCCGCAGTTCCATTTTTAGCACCACCGGCTCCACATCGCCAGTAAACACGATATTGCTGCCACCGCCCAGCACCAGCCAAGGTTGGCGGCCCAGCACCGGATCGGCGCGCAGGGCATGCAAATCGTCCACGCTGCGCACGCGCACCAAGGTCTGGGCGCGGGCCAAGATGCCAAAGGTGTTGCAAGGTTGTAAGGAAACGTTTTTCTCGACTAACATTGCCCAGATTGTCGCACCGGGCTGCTAGGCGGGCTTGTGTATTGTGTGCGACACGCTTTTTTGGAAAGATTTTTTACTATGCCATCGTTTGATACCGTTTGCGAAGCCGATTTTGTAGAAGTCAAAAATGCCGTGGACAACGCGGCCAAAGAAATTGGCACCCGCTTTGACTTTAAGGGCACCTCTGCGGGCATTGAGCTAAAAGACAAAGAGATCACCCTGTTTGGCGATGCTGAGTTCCAGCTCCAACAGGTAGAAGACCTGCTGCGCAACAAGCTGACCAAGCGCAATGTGGATGTGCGCTTTTTGGACATTGGCAAGCCGCAAAAAATGGGCGGTGACAAGCTCAAGCAAGTCATCAAGGTGCGCAACGGCATTGAGGGCGAACTGGCCAAAAAGCTGCAAAAGCTCATCAAAGAGAGCAAGCTCAAGCTGCAAGCGGCCATCCAAGACGAAAAAGTGCGCGTTACCGGCACCAAACGCGACGACTTGCAGGCTGCAATGGCACTGATCCGCAAAGACATTGCCGATATGCCGCTGTCGTTTAACAACTTCCGCGACTAAGCGCCCCAGCTTGCGGATCGGCCCCATGTTGCAGCCTTACTCCCACGGGATACATCACCTGTTGGCAGCGGCCTTTCTGGCGCTGACCCCCACATTAGCGCCAGCACAAAGCGTGGCCTTGAGTGGCGTGCTCGGTGGCAAGGCCCTGTTGGTGGTGGCGGGCGCTGCGCCCCGCGCCGTGGCTGCCGGTGAAACGCACCAAGGCGTGCGTGTGCTCTCGGTGGGCAAAGAAGAGGCCGTGGTGGAGGTGGCTGGCACGCGCAGCACCTTGCAACTGGGCCAAGCGCCCGTGAGTGTGGGTGGCACTGGCGGTGGCAGCCAACGTGTGGTGTTGGTGGCCGATGCCCGAGGGCATTTTGTGCAGCAAGGGCAGATCAATGGCCAGTTGATGGAGTTTATGGTCGATACCGGTGCCTCTACCATCGCCTTGGGCCAAGCCCAAGCCCAGCGCTTAGGGCTGGACTACCGCAGCGGCCCGCCGGTACGCATAAACACTGCCAATGGCATTGCCCAAGGCTGGCGTTTGCGCCTCGATAGCGTGCGCTTGGGGGATGTGCAGGTTTTTGGTGTCGATGCGATAGTGACGTCGCAACCCATGCCCTATGTGCTACTGGGCAACAATTTTCTGAACTATTTTCAGATGACCCGCAGCCCCGACCAGATGGTGCTAGAAAAGCGCCGCTGACCTCCCGTTTTGCTCTCCGCCATGAATTCCAGAGTGCCGCGTCGTCAGGCACAAGACGAAGAATACGAAGACCTGCTGGGCTTGTGGGCCGATTTGGAGTCTAGCCTGTCGGTATTGCTCGCCTATCCGCTGCAAGCGCGCAATTTTGCCGCCAAAGTGCGCCAGTGTGACCGCTGGCTGCAAGACTTGGTGGCCCACGACATTGACGCCGCGCTGTACCTGATGTTTCAGTTGGCCTCTACCTCTACCGTGGGTTACAGCACCTCTCACGCGCTGGTCTGCGCTACTTTGTGCCACATCATGGCCGCAGAGCTGGCCCTGCCACAGCGCGAGCGCAATGCCTTGGTGCGCGCTGCCCTGACCATGAATGTGGGCATGACCGCGCTGCAAGATGAGTTGGCTAACCAGCACGAGCGTCCCAACGCGGAGCAGCAACAAGCCATCCAAAAGCACCCCGACGAAGGCCAAGCCTTGCTAGAGCGCTTGTACGTCACCGATCATCTCTGGCTGGACGTGGTGGGCCAGCACCATCTCAATCTGCCCCAGCGCACACCGCTGGCCGCGCTGGAAGAGGTGGATCGCCTGACGCGGATTTTGAACACCATTGACCGCTACGCCGCCATGATCAGCCCGCGCCACAGCCGCCCAGGGCGCAGTGCTACCGACTCTGTACGGGCGCTGGTTGGCCCCGGCATTGACCAACGCGACGAGGTAGGCTATTTGCTGGTGCGCAGTATTGGCCTGTGCCCGCCCGGCACTTTTGTGCGCCTAGACAACGGCGACACCGCCATTGTGCTGCGCCGCAGCGACAGAGCCAACCTGCCGCTGGTGGCCTGTCTGGCCGATCAAAATGGCAAGCAATACAACCCGGCTCGATTGCACCAAACGGCTGACAGCAAGCCGCTGATCCAGTCTGCGCTGCCTCGTGCCGCCGTCACGATGGAGCTTAACCACCGCACCATGGTGCGCGTAGGGCTGTATGCTGCCCAGCGCAGTACCAGTTTGGGTGCGCTGTAGCGGGACGCAAATTTTCTGCTTGCGCTTTATAGATGGCCCCAATACAGCAGGGCATCGCGCCCCTGCACCGATAGCTCCACCGTTGCCCCCACGGGCAACAGCACCTTGGTCTCGACATGGCCGTAGGGTAGGCCGGTCAGCACCGGCACCTTGAGTTGGCTGCGCAGCCCTTCCACCACGGTAGCCAGCTTAAAACCCTTGTCATGGGCGGCCAAGGTGTAGCCAGTAAATTGTCCCAACAGCACCGCCTGTTGTTGCGCCAGCACCCCAGCGTGCAACAGTTGCGTCAACATGCGCTCAATGCGGTAGGGGTGCTCGTTCACATCTTCTAGAAACAAAATGCCGCCCGGCACTTGCGGAAAATATGGCGTGCCCAGCAAAGAGCACAGCACGGTCAGGTTGCCGCCCCACAGCCGCCCCGATTCGATGTGCAGTTCTTGTGGTGGTGGCGATGGCTGATCGGCTGGCAGCTTTTTGGGCGGTGGCAAGCGCCAGCCAGAGCCTTCGCCGTGGCCGTAGAGCAAATCTTCAAAACAGGCTTGCATGATGTCGTCGGGGGCCTCAGTGCCGCCAAAATCGGGGCACAGGGCCGGGCCAGCCCAAGTGGTGGCCCCAGTTTGCGCCAGCACGGCCAATTGGAAGGCCGTGAAATCACTCACCCCGACAAACTGTGTGCCCTGCGCAATTGCCTTGTCCACTGCGGCATAGGGGATGCCGGGCAAAATGCGCGTCAGACCATAGCCCCCGCGTGAGATCAGCGCCACATCGGCACCACTGGCGGCGGCGCGCCCAATAGCGGCCAATCGTGTGGCATCGTCGCCTGCAAAGCGGGTATGGCTAGCCAAGGCATCGGTATCAATTTCTACCTCATGGCCCAGTGCCTGCAAACGCTTCACGCCCCGGCGAAACGCTGCTTTGTCGCGCACGGCGCTGGAGGGCGAATAGATATAAATATGCTTGGCGCTGGGGCCGTGGTCGTGGCCGCAATGGCAGGAAGTGTGCGCAGAAGACAAAACATTCAGGCCCGGCAAGGCGCTGCTCCGTGAAGAAAAACTCAGAGCGTGAAGTATTCCACAGCCTGCGTGTCGGGCCAGCGGTCGTTGAGTGCGCCCTGACGGGCAGCGCGGTTACAAATCGCACAAGGAGGCCGCAATGTGCGCCGCAAACAGCTCGGTATCGGCCAGCGTGTTGGCGTTGAGCAGCGCCAGCTTGACCAAAAAGAGTTGCGATTTTTCGGGGCCAGCTTGGTCGATGGCGCTGGCCAAGGCGTCGTACACGGTTTCTAGGCCAGCAATGGTCAGGGCGTTGGGGGTGGTGGTCATGATGGGGTTCTCTGGTTACTGGGGCAAAGCCGTGTTCAGGGCTGCTTGCAGGCGCGTGGCATCCAGCGTGAGCCAGCGGGCGCAGATATGCTGATCGGGGCGCAGCAGATAAGCAACACCATTGGCTAAAACGCCATAGCGCTGGCGGAAATGGCCTTCAGCATCGGCCAGCGTTTGATCGGCCCCCGCCACGGGTTGGTTGGCCCCCACGGCAATCACCTTGAGCGGCACGCCTTGGGCGCGGGCAGCTTGCACCACCTTTTGCAAAGCTTCTGGGATGGCTGCTGCATCGGTGAAATACAGCAGGTCAAAACCACCGCCCAAGTGGTCGAGCAGAAAATCGTTGGCCCCCAAACGGATATTTTGTGGCGGCGCACCATGCGCTGGCCCGGCCTTGAACAGGGCGTTATCGTCCCCCAAGCTGTTGAGTATGGAATGGGTATAGGCATGGGGGCGCGAAGTGCGCCAGTGGTAGAGCGGACGCACAAAGGCTTGGGTGAGTGACAAAGACAGCACCGCATCACGCAGCAGGCGAAAGCCTGCGCTGGGCGGGGCCATGAAACGGGTGCTTTTGCCCGCCTCGTCAATGATCTCGCGGGCCGCGCCAACGCGCTCGGCGCTGTGGTTGGCCAAGAGTTTCTCACTCGCCAAGCCTTTGACCACAAAAGCCAACTGCCAGCCCAAGGATTGCGCGTCTTGGAAAGCCGTGTTGGCCCCGCGCACGCCAAAAATGGGCAGCAGGTGGGCGGCATCGCCGGTGAACAAGATACGCCCGTGTACATAGTCGGGCAGAGTCAGGGTGCGGGCCGAATAGACCGAACTCCAATCCAGCTCCCACGGCACGCCAGCATGGCCAATCATCGCCAATTGCGCATTGATGCGCGCCTTGAGCGATTCGGGGCGCAGGGCTTGCTCCGGGGTTTCACCCGGGGGTAATTGGTAATCGACGCGCCAAATGCCATGCGGCTCACGGTGCATCAAGATGGTGTTGCCGGGGTTCCAGTCGGGGTCAAAATAGGCAAAGCGCTCGGTGGGTAAGGGCAAATCAATCTTGATGTCGGCAATGACAAAAAAGCCTTCGTAAGATGCACCTTCCATCTGCAAATTCAGGGCGGTACGGATGTCAGAGCGGCCACCGTCGGCGGCCACCAGCCAATCGGTATCGAGTTGGTATTCACCCTCCGGCGTATCCACCGTGACATGGGCCACTGGGGCTTTTTGTTCTACCTTGACCACCTTGTTGCCCCAGCGGAAATCAATCAGCGGCTGGGCGGCGCAGGCTTCGTACAGATATTCTTCCATGTACTGCTGCTGGATGTTGAGCATCGGAAAGAAGCGGTCGTCCGTGTCGTGCTGGCTTTCCATGCGAAATACACGTTGGCCCCGGTAGTAAGAGTTGCCATATAGCCAAGGCAGACCGTTTTCAGTCATGCGCTCGGCGGTGCCCACCTGCTGCAAAATTTCCATGCTGCGGCGCGTAAACACAATCGCTCGGCTGCCTTGCGAAAATTGCAATTCTGAGGTCAGCACCACACAGGGCACGCCGTGGCGGGCCAGCTCCAGCGCTGTCACCATCCCAGCGGGGCCAGAACCGGCAATCACCACTTTTTTGCGCTCTTGGGCCGGGTGTTGCGAGGGCAGCCACGGCGCAAAGACCTGATAAGGATAGTAAATCGAGGGACGCGGCTGGGTGGTGGGCTGGTGCATCAACAAGGTCTCCAATCTGAATGCTATGCAGTGTAGAAATGAAGGCGCGTCCAAAATGTCCCTAAAAGGGGACATACAGCTCCTGCTGAGGGGTGGTTTTTCCCGTGGGGGGCGGTAGGTTTTAGGCCACAGGCTCTAGCAGCAGCGCAAACAGCTCGCGCTGCCCGGCCACGCCCAGTTTGCGGTACAGGCGCTTGAGGTAAGTGCGGGCGCTTTCTACCGTCAGGCCCAAGCGCTCGGCCAGCGCCTCGGTGCTCAGGCCCTGCAATACGGCCCGCACTACGTCCAGATCACGCGGCGTTAAAGTGGCACAACGCTGTTGCAGGCGGGCCAGCACCAAGCCCGCCAAGTCATCCTCCAAGGTTTGGCCCGCATAGTGCAGACGCATGGCCTGCATGACCAAGGGGGCATAGGCTTCGATGGTGGCAATGGCCGTTTCATCCAAAAAGCCGTGCTCTACGCCCCGGTACAGATTGACTGACAGCCAGCGCCCGCCCTCCTGCGGCTGCAAAATAGACAGCCGCTCCACCAGCCGGGGCTGCTCATAACAAATGGCGCGGTATTCCGGGTGCTGTACATCGCTGCTGCGCTGGCGGTGTAACAAGATGCGCTGCCGATCACCAGCGGCACCTGAGCGGCGATGGCGGCTTTGCTCAGCCTGCATCACCTGCTGGCTGCCATCGAGCAGGTAAAAACGGCGCACATAGTCGCTAGAGATCAGCGCCAACTGCTGGGTGCGAGAACGATCCCCCAACCCCACCAGTTGTGGGCTGCCTTGGCCGCGAAAAGTAAAGATGGTGCATTGCGCCAAGGCCACATGGCGGCCCAGCAGGCGCAGCAAATCTTCCGCCACGGCATGGCTGCTGGCGTGGCCCAACTTTTCTAGCAAGGCTGTAGTCTCTTGCAGCGGCAACTGCAAGCGGTGGCTGGGGTGTGGGGCAAGCAACCAGTGGTCTGACATAAGGTCGTACGGTAATACCCCAGCAGGCAGGGTTCCTTCTATACAAATTCTTTCATCTTGGCAGACAATAGCGCCACTTTTCGCCAAACTGTAAGTTTGGTATCACCCTATTTTGGAAGTATTTCCGATGACGTCTTCGTTTCGCTTGCACACCGTCGCTGCGGCCTTGGGTTTGGCTGGTGCCATGTTGTTGCCCGTAGCCCACGCCCAAAATATCAAAATTGCGATGGTCATTCCGGCCACTGGCCCCGTCACCCAGTACGGTGATATGGTCAAAGAAGGCGTGACCACTGCCGTAGAAATGGCCAATGCCGCCGGTGGCATTAACGGTAAGAAGATTGAACTGGTGCCGGTCGATGATGCCTGCGAGCCCAAGCAAGGCCCCGTGGCGGCCAACCGCGTTGTTAATGCCAAAATTGGTTATGTGGTCGGCCCAGTGTGTTCTGGCGCTGCCATTGCTGCCGTGCCAATCTACAACAATGAAGGCGTAGTGGCCGTCACCCCCTCGGCCACCTCTCCGGCCCTGACCGAAGGCAAGAACTTCCAGTTCATCTTCCGCACTATTGGCCGCGATGACCAGCAAGGCCCCGCAGCAGCCAAGTTTATTGCGGACAAAATCAAGCCGAAAAAAGTGGCTGTGCTGCACGACAAGCAATCCTACGGCCAAGGCATTGCCGCCTCCGTGCGCGACGACCTAAAGAAGGTGGGCGTCAATGTAGTGCTGTTTGAAGGCATTAACGCGGGCGACAGCGATTACTCTGCCGTCATTACCAAGCTCAAGAGTGCCGGTGTGGATTTCATCTACTACGGTGGCTATCACCCTGAAATGGGCTTGTTGCTGCGCCAGTCGGCAGAGCAGGGCCTGAAAACCCGCATCATGGGCCCTGAAGGCGTGGGCAACCCCGAAATCAATGCCATTGCTGGCCCTGCCGTAGAAGGCATGTTGCTGACCCTGCCCGCCGATTTTTCTGCCAACCCCAAGAATGCCGCCATCGTCAAGGCATTCAAAGACAAGAAGCGCGATCCTGCCGGTGCCTTCCAATTGTCTTCTTATGCCGCTGCCCAAGTGCTGATTGACAGCATCAAGGCCGTGGGTGACAACCCCGCCAAGGTGGCCGAACATTTGCACAAAGCATCGTTTGAAACCCCCATTGGTACCGTGGCGTGGGACAAAAAGGGCGATCTGAAGTCGTTTGAGTTCCAAATTTACCAGTGGCACAAAGACGGCGGCAAGTCGTTGGCTACCAAGTAAACCGCAACCCACCCTCAAACCTTTTGCCTGAGCATGGCCCCGCAGTAGCGGGGGCCATGCTTTGGTGCGTCATTGATTCTTGGGGGCGTATGGCCCCTTTTCTTTTGGATGGCTCTGGATGTCTGAACTCCTGCCACAGCTGATTCAACAGCTGTTTAACGGCCTGTCGCTGGGTGCGATTTATGCGCTGATTGCCATTGGCTACACCATGGTGTACGGCATCATCGGCATGATCAACTTTGCGCATGGCGAAATTTATATGATCGGTGCCTATGCCGGTCTGGTCACTTTGTCGGTCATTGGCACGCAAAGCGGTTTGCCCGTGGCGGTGGTGATTGGGCTGATGCTGCTGGTGTCGGCTTTGCTCACCGGCGTTTATGGCTTTGTCGTCGAGCAAGTGGCCTACAAGCCGGTGCGCCACGGCCCCCGCTTGGTCGCGCTGATCTCGGCCATTGGGATGTCGATTTTTCTGCAAAACTGGGTGGCCTTGGGCCAAGGTGCGCGCGACATGGCTGTGCCCTCGCTCATTCCCGGTGCCATGCGCTTTGGTACTGAGGGTAGCTTTGAAATTTATATCCCCTATTCGCGTGTGCTGATTATTGTGGTGGCTGTGGCCTTGATGATTGCCCTGACGCTGTATATCAAGCATTCGCGCATGGGGCGTGCCTCGCGGGCTTGTTCGCAGGATATGCATATGGCTAATCTGTTAGGTATTGATACCAACCGCGTGATTTCGTTCACTTTTATTTTGGGGGCTATGCTGGCTGCGGTGGGCGGGGTGCTGATCGCGCTAGCCGTGGGCAAGCTCAATCCGTTCATTGGCTTTTTGGTTGGCATCAAAGCCTTTACGGCGGCGGTGCTGGGCGGGATTGGCAGCATTCCGGGGGCCATGCTCGGCGGCTTGCTGCTGGGGGTGGCAGAAACCTTTGCCGCTGCCTATATCTCGTCGGAATACAAAGACATCGTGGCCTTTGGCTTGCTGGTGTTGATTTTGTTGTTCCGCCCCACGGGCCTGCTGGGCAAACCTGAAGTGGAGAAGGTGTGATGCTGCGTTCTAACCTTCGCCATGCGTTCATGGCTACCGTGCTCACGGCATTGGTAGTGATTCCGATTTTTGGCTTGCACCTAGAGCGCGCTGGGGGCCGCACAGTGGTGCTGCCGCAGTGGAATGGGGTCTTCTGGGCCTGTGCCTTGGTGTTTGTGGTGCAAATGCTGCGCCCGGTGCTAGGCAAGCGCCTGTCACACTTGGCTTGGCCTAGCTTGCCATCGGTGTCTGGCAGCCAGCGTACCGGCCTGATATTGGCCGCTTTGCTGATTGCGGTGAGCTGGCCGTTTTTTGCCGGTCGTAACGCCGTGGACATTGCCACCTTGGCGATGATTTACGTCATGCTTGGCTTGGGCCTGAACATTGTGGTCGGCTTTGCAGGCTTGCTCGATTTGGGTTTTGTCGGCTTTTATGCCGTGGGCGCTTATACCTATGGCCTGTTGTTCCACTGGGCGGGCTGGAGCTTCTGGGAGGCGCTGCCGTTGGCTGGCGCGGCCTCGGCACTGTTTGGCTTTTTGTTGGGCTTTCCGGTGCTGCGTCTGCGCGGTGACTATCTGGCTATCGTTACGCTGGGCTTTGGCGAAATCATCCGCCTGTTGCTGGTCAACCTGACTGACTGGACGGGCGGCCCCGATGGCATCTCTAGCATTCCTAAACCCACCGTGTTTGGGTTGGAGCTGGCCCGCAATCCCAGTGTGGAGGGGGGTACCACTTTCCACCAATGGCTGGGGCTGGAGTTCAACTCCTTGCACATGGTGATTTTTCTCTACCTGATGGCGCTGGCGCTGGCGGTGTTGACGCTGTGGATTTCTAACCGCCTGATCCGCATGCCGATTGGCCGGGCTTGGGAAGCGCTGCGCGAGGATGAAATCGCCTGCCGCTCTTTGGGCCTGAACCCGATGAAAATCAAACTCTCGGCCTTTACGCTGGGGGCTATGTTTGCCGGTTTTGGTGGTGCCTTTTTTGCGGCGCGCCAAGGCATTGTGAATCCTGAATCATTCACCTTTATTGAATCGGCCTTGATTTTGGCGATTGTGGTGCTGGGCGGCATGGGTTCGCAATTGGGCGTGATTATCGCGGCCATCCTGATTACGGTGCTGCCTGAGCTGGCGCGTGAGTTCTCTGAATACCGCATGTTGATTTTTGGGCTGGTCATGATTTTGATGATGGTCTGGCGGCCCCAAGGGCTGCTGCCGATGCAACGTCACCATATCGAGGTGCGAACATGAGCGCCCCTTTGCTAGACATCAAGCAACTGTCGATGCGTTTTGGCGGTCTGCTGGCCGTGGATGGCGTCGAGTTCTCGCTGCAAAGTGGCGAGATTTTTGCCATCATTGGCCCCAATGGGGCGGGCAAAACCACGGTGTTTAACTGCATCAGCGGTTTTTACAAGCCCAGCACGGGCCGCATTGCGCTAGAAGGCCGCGACATTGCCGGTTTAGGTAGCCACACCGTAGCCACGCACGGCTTGGTGCGTACCTTTCAGAATGTCCGCTTGTTCAAAAACATGACGGTGCTGGAAAACCTTCTGGTGGCCCAACACCGTCATGTGCGTGCCGGATTGCTGGCCGGGCTGTTCAATACGGCGGCCTACCGCCGCGCCGAACAAGAAGCCATCGACCAAGCCGTGCAGTGGCTGGACTACATGGGCCTGCGCGAGTTTGCCAACCGCGAGGCGGGCAATTTGGCCTACGGTCACCAGCGCCGCTTAGAGATTGCCCGCTGCATGATTACCCGCCCGCGCGTCCTGATGCTGGACGAGCCTGCGGCGGGCCTGAACCCCCAAGAGAAAAAAGACCTGCAAGGCTTGATCCGGCAATTGCGCGATCAGCACAAAGTCACGGTGTTGTTGATTGAGCACGACATGAGCTTGGTGATGGGAGTCTCGGAGCGCATTTTGGTGATGGAGTACGGCAAACCGATTGCTTTGGGCACCCCCGAAGCCATTCGCAACGACGAGCGGGTCATCAAAGCCTATCTGGGAGAAGAATGATGCAAACCATGTTGGAACTGCGCGACATCAATACCTACTATGGAGCCATCCGGGCAGCCAGCGATGTCAGCCTGCGCGTCAACCAAGGCGAGATCGTCTCTTTGATCGGCTCTAACGGTGCTGGCAAAACCACCCTGCTGATGACGGTGTGTGGCAACCCCCGCGCCAGCAGTGGCTCGGTGTGGTTTGAGGGCGAGAACATCACCAACTTGCCCTCGCACCTTTTGATGCGCAAGGGTATTGCTATCTCGCCCGAAGGGCGGCGCGTCTTTGCCGATTTAACCGTGACCGAAAACCTGAAAATGGGCGGTTTCTTTCTCGACAACGCTGAGATTGAGGCGGGCATTGAGCACGTGTTTGGCCTGTTTCCACGCTTGCGCGAGCGGGCGCATCAGCGCTCAGGCACCATGTCGGGTGGTGAGCAGCAAATGCTGGCGATTGGGCGGGCGCTGATGTCCAAACCGCGCCTGTTGCTGCTCGATGAGCCTACGCTGGGGCTGGCCCCGCTCATCATTGCCCAGATTTTTGAGATCATTCAAAAGGTGCGCAGCGAGGGCGTGACGGTGTTTTTGGTGGAGCAAAATGCCAACAAAGCGTTGCAAATTGCCGACCGGGGCTATGTGCTAGAAAATGGCCGGGTCGTGCTCGAAGATACCGGGGCTAATCTGCTAGCCAACGGTGATATCCGCAAAGCCTATCTCGGCGCGTAAACTGCCGCCCCATGTCCCAAACCCTTGCTGCCCCAGCGCACAGCGAACTCATCATTAAAAAGAGCCGCTTTATCGGTTGCGTGCTGCCCATGAGCGACCGGGCCTCGGCCCAAGCCCATGTGGATGCCCTCTGGAAAGAACATCCGGGGGCGGCCCATATTTGTTGGGCTTTGCTGGCGGGTGGGCAATCGGCAGCGGTGGATGATGGGGAACCGGGGGGTACGGCAGGGCGGCCTATGTTGGATGTGCTGCGCCACCAAGACCTTGAAGGGGTGTTGGCGACCGTGGTGCGCTACTTTGGCGGCGTCAAGCTGGGGGCCGGGGGCTTGGTGCGTGCCTACACCGACACCATTGCCCAAGCCTTGCTCACAGCGCAAAAAGTGCAGTTGCAACGGATGCAAACCTTGCAATGCCTTGTGCCGTATGCCCTAGAGGGCCTGCTGCGCCGCGAGATTGAACACGCCGGGGCCGAATTGTTGCAGGTAGAACACGCCTCGTTGGTCACGCTGCATTTGCGCCTGCCCCAAACGCAGGCCGCTGCTTTTGTGGCCCACATCAATGAGCAATCTCAAGGGCGTGCGGGCTGGCCTTGAGTGATGCCGCAGTGCAAACCCGATTGCGCCCAGCAGCTTTGGCCGCGTACAAAGCGTCATCGGCCAGCTTTAACACTTGGTCAACCGACCCCTGTGGGGTTGCCATTACCGAGGCCACGCCCACACTGATGGTGACATATCCCCACGGTGATTTGGTATGGGGAATGTGCAACGCCTGCACTGCTTGGCATAAGGCATCCGCCACTGCGCCAGCGGCAGCGGGCTGTGCGCTGCCGCCCAACAGCAAAACAAACTCTTCACCTCCATAGCGGGCAACCACATCGCCAGCCCGCAGGGTAAGATTTTGCAGCACTTGCGCTACCTGCACTAAACATGCATCGCCTGCTTGGTGGCCGTAGTGGTCGTTAAATTTCTTAAAGCAGTCTACATCGGTCATGAGCACCGAAAACACACCGCCTTGGCGGGCCGCCTGCGCCCACTGCGTTTCTAGCAGATGATCAAAATGGCGGCGGTTGAACAGCCCAGTGAGGCCGTCGGTGATAGACAGGGTTTCTAATTGTTGATTGGCCCGCTTTAAATCAATCGCATACTGTGCCAGTTCTTGGTTTTGTTCCTGCAACAGGGCTTGGCTGTCGAGTAAAGCGGTTTCTAGGCGTTCATAAACCATCAACACCAGTCCCATGGCCAGCAACATTAAACAAACAATTACTGTCAGAAAAGAGAGGTACTGCACCGGGTTTTCGTCTAGTATCGAGGTCATTTTGACGTATCCGGTCAGGGTAGCGACGGCGCGCAAGCTAAACACCGAAATGACCAGAAAAAACCCGGCCATCAAAATGTATTGCCCTCGCCCCGGCGTTTGCTGACGCTGCTGCCACAGCAGCAGTACAGCCAACCCCGCTTGTGCAGAAAAGATCACCCCACCCAGCACCACTCTGGCCTCGCTATAGGGTAACAACACGGTAAACAGCAGTGGCACCACCACCATCGGCCCCCACAGCAGCAGGGGTGCTAATGGGCGCTGCTGAAACCGGGCCACGCCCAATGCAAACAGAATAAACATAAAGGCCAGCAGGGTATTGGCCAGCACAATAGACAGCCCATCGTTGATTTGGCCGCGCAAGGCAAACAGCACATAGGCTATGGCATGGACGACCAGTCCACTGGCCCAGATATGCAGTACATGGGTACCGGTGCGGCGGTACGACACCACTGCCAGCGCCATGGCCAATACCACACTGGCCAGAATGATGAGCAGAAATGATGTACCAATAGTCAAACCTACTCCTTTGGAGTATCAAGGTGTTAGATAGAGTGCTTGGGCCGTGCCGTCTGTTACCAAAGATTACCCACATTGAATAAAGTGAGCAGCCCCAGCACAGCAAAAATAGCCGCTGCAATGCCATGCACCAACTTCATGGGGATGCGCTCGGCCACCTTGTGGCCCAAATACACCGCTGGCACATTAGCCAGCATCATGCCAAAAGTAGTACCGGCCACAACCGATACAAAATCTGGGTATTTAGCGGCTAAAGCCACTGTGGCAATTTGGGTCTTGTCGCCCATCTCGGCCATAAAAAAAGCCAGCACGGTGGTGCCAAACACGCCCAGCAGCACCTTGCTATCGGCGGCATCATCATCTACTTTATCTGGGATCAGCATCCAACCAGCCATTGCCAAGAAAGACACGCCAATTACCCAGCGCAACAACTCTGGCCCTAGCAGGCTGGCTACCCATTGCCCCACCGCCCCGGCCAAGGCATGGTTGGCTAAGGTGGCGACCAAAATGCCCAAAATAATCGGCCAGGGTTTGCGGAATTTGGCTGCCAGCAAGACGGCCAGCAACTGGGTTTTGTCACCCATTTCGCCCAGAGCGACCACGCCGGTAGAGATAAAGAAGGATTCCATAACAACTCCAAGGGCCGCAAGCAAAACAAAGACTGCACAGCCCGGCGGCCCATCCGCAGGCGGTACAGTCAAAGGTCTTGCCAGGCTTGGAAGCTGCTTGCGCCATGTCCTGAGGGACAAGTGTGTTGACGCAAACTCCTGCGTGGTGCAGGTCGGCTACTCCCCAATGACGGGAACTTTTGATTCTAAACGGACTTCAGCCTGCCAGCTCCTGCGTGAGTGCTGCCGCAGAAATCTCTTGGCAGCCCGACACATTTTGCCCAGCCCACAAAGGAGAGAAATCGCCAAGGCCCGCCCGTTCAGCGGCAAGCCGCAAGGGGGCTGATGCAGCGGTGGCTTGTGGAAACGCTGGGGCCAGCGTATTCATCGGCCCCAGCTCTTGCATCAAGCGATTGACAATGCCCCGCGCGGGGCGGCCTGAGAACACATTGGTCAGTGCCGTAACGCGTGCGTGACTGCTCTGGAGCGCTGCGCGATGGACGGCACTGGTTGTAGCCTCTGGGCATAACAAATAGGCTGTGCCCACCTGCACACCTGCCGCGCCCAAAGCCAAGGCGGCGCGTACCCCAGCGGCATCGGCAATGCCCCCGGCGGCAATCACTGGCACCTTGACGGCCTGCACGATCTGCGGTAGCAAGGCAAAGGTGCCCACTTGGGTGCTGATGTCTTGGCTGAGAAACATACCGCGATGGCCCCCTGCTTCTAGCCCTTGGGCAATGATGGCATCCACCCCTTGGGCCTCTAGCCACAGCGCTTCGGCTACGGTGGTGGCCGACGAGACGATTTTGGCCCCGCAGTTGCGCACCATGTTCAGCAGTTCTGGGGCGGGTAGCCCAAAATGAAAGCTCACCACCGCAGGCTGGTATTCGCACACCAAGGCTGCCATCTCTTGGTTGAATGGCATCCGGGCTGGGCCGCGTGGCACTTGGGTGGGGTCAATGCCCCACTGTGCGTAATAGGTCGCAAACAGGGACTGCCATGCAACAGCCTTGCTGGCATCAGGGGTAGGTGGCTGGTGGCAAAAGAAATTGAGGTTGAATGGCCGCTGGGTCTGGGCTTGGAGGGTTTCTAGCTCGGAGCGCAGGGCTTCTGCACTGAGCATGGCACAAGGCAAGGAGCCTAAGCCCCCCGCGTTGGACACAGCAATCGCCAATGCGCTGTTTTGTACCCCGGCCATGGGTGCTTGGATGATCGGTAGCTCGATTCCGAAAAGGTCTTGTATTCGCATCATGGTGTGGATGATAGTGTCACCCCGTAAAATGGTTTCTGCATGTCTTTGATTCTCCTGCTTTTTCTACCATTTTTAGCCAGCGCTGTTGCTGCTGTCCTGCCATCTAATGCGCGCAATACCGAGTCCACGCTGGCTGGAGCAGTGGCGCTGTTTTGCTGCGTACAGATGGCACTGTATTTTCCGCAGTTGGCCGGTGGCGGTGTGGTGCGCGAAGAAATCACTTGGCTACCAGCCCTAGGGCTGAACTTGGTGCTGCGCCTGGATGGTTTTGCTTGGCTGTTTTGTATGCTGGTGCTGGGCATCGGTGCGTTGGTGGTGCTGTATGCGCGCTACTACATGTCACCAGCCGATCCGGTGCCGCGCTTTTTTGCCTTCTTTCTCGCTTTTATGGGGGCCATGCTGGGCGTGGTGCTGTCGGGCAACCTGATCCAGTTGGCGCTGTTTTGGGAACTGACCAGCTTGTTCTCGTTTTTGCTCATTGGCTACTGGCACCACCGCAAAGATGCTCGGCGCGGTGCGCGCATGGCCCTCACAGTGACGGGCACGGGCGGGCTGTGTATGTTGGCTGGGATGCTGGTGCTGGGCCATATTGTGGGCAGTTACGACCTAGACCATGTGCTGGTGGCGGGCCAGTTGGTGCGAGACCATCCGCTGTATCTCACGGCGTTGGTGCTGATTTTGCTTGGTGCCTTGAGCAAGAGCGCGCAGTTTCCGTTCCATTTTTGGTTGCCCCATGCCATGGCAGCACCCACGCCGGTGTCGGCCTATTTGCATTCAGCCACCATGGTCAAGGCAGGGGTGTTTTTGTTGGCGCGGCTGTGGCCGGTGCTTAGTGGCACTGAAGAATGGTTTTGGCTGGTGGGGGGAGCGGGGGCTTGTACCCTGCTGCTGGGCGCGTATGTCGCCATGTTTCAAAATGATCTGAAAGGCTTGCTGGCCTATTCGACCATCTCGCATTTGGGCTTGATTACCCTGCTGTTGGGCCTCAATAGCCCGTTGGCGGCAGTGGCAGCGGTGTTCCACATTTTGAACCACGCCACCTTCAAAGCCTCGTTGTTTATGGCGGCAGGCATTGTCGATCACGAAAGCGGCACCCGCGATATCCGGCGTTTGTCTGGGCTGCGCACCATGATGCCAATTACGGCCACCTTGGCGACTGTGGCGGCAGCAGCAATGGCCGGGGTGCCTTTGCTCAATGGTTTTCTGTCGAAAGAGATGTTTTTTGCCGAAACCGTGTTTGTCGATGGCAGTACGCTGGTGAATTACTTCTTGCCTATCGCTGCCACTGTGGCCGGGGTGTTTAGCGTGGCTTATTCCTTGCGTTTTACGGTAGATGTGTTTTGGGGGCCACCCGCCACCGACCTGCCGCGCCAGCCCCATGAGCCGCCGCATTGGATGCGCGTGCCGGTCGAGCTACTGGTGTGTGCCTGTTTGGTGGTGGGCATGTTGCCTGCTTGGGCAGTTGGCCCTTACTTAAATGCTGCTGCATTGCCTGTGGTGGGCGGGCGTTTGCCTGAGTTCAGCTTGGCGGTGTGGCACGGCTTTAATACCCCATTTGTGATGAGTGTGGTGGCCTTGCTGGGGGGCACGGCGTTGTACAGTCTGTTGCGTTGGCAACGGGCGCGTGTGGGGCTGGAGGGCACACCGGGGCTGCGGGGCTTGGATGCCCAGCGCCTGTTTGAACATGGGCTGGCGCGCTTGTCGCTGCTCGGACGCCAAGGGCGGCGCTTGCTGGGCACCCAGCGCCTGCAATGGCAAATGTTCTGGCTGTGCTGCATCACCCTGTTAGTGGCCTCGGTGCCGCTGTGGAGCCGTGGGCTGCATATCGGCAACCGCTCGGCCATGCCGGTATCGCCTGCCTTTGTCGTGTTGTGGCTGGCGGGCATGGCCTGCGCGGTGGCAGCAGCTTGGCAGGCCAAATACCACCGCATGGCAGCGCTCACGCTGATGGGCGGGGCGGGCTTGTGTACCAGCATGACTTTTCTGTGGTTTTCTGCACCCGATTTGGCCCTGACACAACTGATGGTAGAGATGGTGACCACGGTGCTGATTTTGCTCGGCCTGCGCTGGCTGCCCCGGCGCGAGCAAGACATCGCCCCCGCCCCCACGGGGCGCTTGCGCACCCAAGCGCGGCGCTTGCGCGATTTTTGGCTGGCGCTGGCCGCCGGTGCTGGCATGGCGGTTTTGGCACTGGCGATGCTCCGTCGGCCTTTTCCCGAAAGCACCTCCACTTTCTTTTTAGAAAATGCGCTGACGGGCGGCGGCGGCAGCAATGTGGTCAATGTGATGCTGGTCGATTTTCGCGGCTTTGACACCTTTGGCGAGATCGTGGTGCTGTGCATCGTGGCTTTGACGGTTTATGCCTTGCTGCGGCGTTTTCGCCCAGCCACTGAAACACTGGATTTGCCGGTGCAGCAACGCTCGCTGCCCGCAGACTTGCAAACCGACCTCATCAATCCACGCCAAGCCACCGATACAGCAGTGGGCTACCTGATGGTGCCTGCGGTGCTGGTGCGTTTGCTGTTGCCGTTCACCATCTTGGTGGCGGTGTATTTGTTCATGCGTGGCCACAACGAGCCGGGGGGCGGCTTTGTGGCCGGGCTGGTGTTTTCAGTCGGGCTGCTGCTGCAATACATCGTGTCGGGCACGCAGTGGGTCGAGGCCCATATGCCGCTCACGCCCCGGCGCTGGATGGCTACGGGCCTGCTGTTTGCCTTGGCTACCGGTTTGGGTGCGCTGTATTGGGGCTACCCTTTCTTGACCACACACACCGCGCATCTCACCTTGCCTTGGCTGGGCGAGTTGCACTTGGCCAGCGCTTTGTTTTTTGATTTGGGTGTGTTTACCTTGGTGGTGGGGGCTACTTTGGTCATTTTGACCTCGATTGCCCACCAGTCGGTGCGCGGCCACCGTTTTCATGCCCGGATGGCAGAAGAGGCTGCCCATCAGCCCGGAGGCGACAAATGGAACTGACTTTGGCCTTGGCGATTGGCGTATTAACTGGCTCTGGCGTTTGGCTGCTGCTGCGCCCGCGCACTTTTCAGGTCATTATGGGTTTGTCGCTGCTATCGTATGCCGTTAACCTGTTTATTTTTAGCATGGGCCGCTTAGGCCTGAGCACTGGCATGGACCCGGTGCTGCGCCCCGGCGTGGCCCAAGATTTGGCGCACTATGCCGACCCGCTGCCGCAGGCTTTGGTGCTCACGGCCATCGTCATTGGCTTTGCCATGACGGCCTTGTTTTTGGTGGTGTTGCTGGCCTCACGCGGGCTGGCAGGCAATGACCATGTCGATGGCCGCGACCCGCGCCAAGCCCCTGAGGACGATGCATGAAGGCCCTGCTGCTCTCACTGGCGCAGGCCGCCATGCCCCATCTGATGCTGGCCCCGGTGGTGTTGCCGCTGGTGACTGCCGCCTTGATGCTGATCTTGCGCGAAGAACAGCAGCGCCTCAAAGTCACGCTCAACTTGCTTTCTACCGCCTTGGGGCTGCTCATTGCCGTGGTGTTGCTGTTCTGGACAAACCAGCAGGGCTTGCCCACCAGCTTGGGGGTCTATCTGCCCGGCAACTGGCCTGCCCCCTTTGGCATTGTGTTGGCGCTCGATCGCCTGGCCGCGCTGATGCTGGTGCTCACCAGCGTGGTAGCACTGGCTTCGGTGCTGTTTGCATCGGCGCGCTGGCACCGGGCCGGGGTGCATTACCACCCGCTGTTCCAATTTCAGTTGATGGGTTTGAGCGGTGCTTTTCTAACGGCAGATTTGTTCAATCTGTTTGTCTTTTTTGAGATCATGCTGGCCGCTTCTTATGGCCTGCTGCTGCATGGCTCTGGGCGGGCGCGGGTGCAAGCAGGGCTGCATTACATCGCTATCAATCTGGCCGCTTCGGCACTGTTTTTGATTGGCGTGTCTATGCTCTATGGCCTGACTGGCACACTAAACATGGCTGATTTGGCCCGCAGTATGCCCGCCATCCACAGCAACGACCGGGGGTTGCTGCACGCGGCGGCGGCGGTGCTAGCCACGGCTTTTCTCATCAAGGCTGCGGCTTGGCCGCTCAATTTTTGGCTGGTACCGGCCTATAGTGCCGCCACGGCCCCCGTTGGTGCCTTGTTTGCCCTGATGACCAAGGTGGGTATTTACGCCCTGCTGCGCTTGTGGACGCTGCTGTTTGGCACCGAGTCGGGGGCGTCGGCGTGGTTTGGTAGTCTGTGGCTGCTCAGTGGCGGCTTACTGACGATGGCTTTTGCGGCGATAGGCATGCTCGGCTCGCAGCGCCTAGGCCATTTGGCGGGTTATGCGGCGGTGTTGTCGTCGGGCACCTTGCTGGCAGCGATGGGTTTCGGTCACAACCTGCTCACAGGCAGCCTGCTGTATTACCTGCTCGGCTCCACCTTGGCGGTCAGCGCGCTCTTTTTGCTCAGTGACCTGATCGACCGTTGGCGCTCCGACGGCAGTGGCACCATGCCCTACGAACCGCTGGCCGATGAAGCCCCGTTTTTAGATGCTGAACTCGTACCCGCCCCCGCAGGCATGAACCTCGATGATGAGGAAGAAGTGCTGGTGGGCCGCGTCATTCCGGCGGCAGCAGCCTTTATGGGCATAGCTTTTTTGGGCTGCACCCTGATGGTGGCAGGCTTGCCGCCACTGGCCAGTTTTGTCGGCAAGTTTGCCATGCTCACGGCTGTGCTCAACCCCTTGGGCATGGGGGCCTCGGCGGGGTACCAACCCGGTTGGCCGGGCTGGAGTTTTTTGGCGCTGCTGATTGCCTCCGGGCTGCTGGCGCTGATAGCCCTTACCCGTGTGGGCATCCGGCATTTTTGGGCGGCCCACGACCGGGCCGCACCGCAATTGCGTTTGGTAGAGGGGCTGCCGATTGCCGGGCTGCTGCTGGCCTGTGTGCTGCTGACCGTGGCGGCTGAACCCGTGCTGCGCTATACCCAAGCCACCGCCGATGCCCTGCACTCGCCCGGAACCTACATACGCGCGGTGATGTCCACCATGCCGATACCCTCCCCCCACACGGAGGCTACCCCATGATGAAACGTTTGCTGCCCACGCCGTTGCTGTCTCTGGCTTTGCTGCTGTTGTGGTTGCTGCTCAATCGCAGTTTGAGTGCAGGCCACTGGCTCATGGCCGTGCTGCTGGCGCTGCTGATCCCTTTACTGACCCAAGGGCTGCGCCCCTTGTCGGTGCGGGTGCGGCGGCCCGGCACCATCGTGCGTTTGCTGCTGGCAGTGTTGCTCGATTCCATCCGCTCCAACATCGCCCTGATGCGTTTTTTGTTGCTGCCCAGCCGCAGACGCTATCCGGCAGGCTTTGTCCATGTGCCGCTGGAGGTGCGTGACCCCCATGCGCTGGCCGTGCTAGCCATGATTGTCTGCATCACCCCCGGCACCGCTTGGGCCGAGTTGGCACTTGACCGCAGTGTATTGCTGCTGCATGTGTTGGAGTTGGATGATGCCGATGCCATCGTCGCCCATATCAAGCAACAGTATGAGCGCCGCCTGATGGAGATTTTTGAACCATGACCACCACCGCGCCTATTTTGTCGTGGGCCATCCCTTTGGCTCTGCTGATCTTGGTGCTGGCAATGGCTTGCACCTTGGTGCGTGTGCTGATCGGCCCCACCGCCCAAGACCGGGTGTTGGCACTGGACTGCATGTACCTTAACGCCATGTTGGCGATGCTGGTGCTGGGCTTGCGCTACGACAGCCCACACTACTTTGAGGCCGCCTTGTTGGTGGCCTTGCTCGGCTTTGTCAGTTCTACAGCCATGGCCAAGTTTTTGCTGCGTGGCGAGGTGATTGAATGAGCAGCACTGCCTTGCCCCTGTGGGCAGAAATCGCTATTGCGGCGCTGTTGTTGTGCGGTGCCATCATTGCGCTGCTTGGCTCTATCGGCTTGCTGCGTTTGCCCAGTTTTTTTGAGCGTGTTCATGCGCCAGCCATGATCTCTACCTTGGGCTGCTGGTGTATGGTGGGTGCCGCTGTATTGTATTTTTCCTTGCGCTCAGAGCCACCGGCGCTGCATATCCTATTGATTGCCCTCTTTATGGCTATTACCGTACCCATCACCACCATTTTTTTGATGCGGGCGGGGTTGTTTCGTGCCCGTCAAGCGCGGCACAAGGGGGTGCCACCCTCCCTGAGCCGTATTCTTCCGGCACCCACCCGCCAAGACGCACCCAAGTGATCGTCATGCCAGTGCAAGTGTTGAGCATCTGTGTCGGGGCCAGTGTGGGCGCGCTGGTGCGTTGGCGTTTGGGGGTTTGGCTCAGTACTGGTGCCGTCTTGCCGTGGGGCACGTTGGTAGCCAATCTGATCGGCGGCTATTTGATTGGTGTCTTGGTTGGCTTGTTTCAGGCTATGCCACAGCTCGATCCAGTGTGGCGGCTGGCCCTTGTGACGGGGTTTTTAGGGGCGCTGACTACTTTTTCTAGTTTTTCTGTCGAAGTAGTAGGGCTATTGCAACAACAGCGTTATCTGATGGCGTTAGGCTGGAGTGCGCTGCACTTGCTGGGCTCTTTGCTCATGACCATTGCCGGATTGCAAACAATATCTCTCTTGTTGACCCAGCGCAGTTGAGACTGCATGAGTAAAAACCACTGTTTTTTTGGACACCATGGACGCTAATACCCGCCTGAATCAACGCCGCCTCGCCGATGCGTGGGCCGAATTGCACACCGATGCCCACCAAGGCAACCCCCTGCACGCTGATGCCCATCGCATGGCGTTTGCTGATCCTGAGTTTATGTTCAGGCGCGAAACCCGTGGCATCCGCTTTCAGCTTGAAATGCTCAAGCCCGACCTTGGGCAGGCCGAACAGGGCATTGACAATACGGTGGTGGTCTATGGCAGCGCCCGCTTTGTCTCGCCCAAGCAGGCAGCAAAACAACTGGCCCAAGCCAAAGAGAAAGGCCATGCCCATCAGATGGCAGAAGCAGAACGGGCGGTGCGTAATGCCAAGTACTACGCCCAAGCGCGCAACTTTGCCCGGTTGGTGGCAGAGCACAGCAAGCGCCAAAAACCGGAAAACCGCTTGTACATCTGTACTGGTGGTGGCCCCGGCATTATGGAAGCAGCTAACCGAGGTGCCCACGATGTCGATGCGCCCAATGTTGGCCTGAGCATTGCCCTACCCCACGAGCAAGGGGGCAACCGCTTTATTTCGCCGTCTTTGAGCTTTAAGTTTCACTATTTTGCCTTGCGCAAAATGCACTTCATGATCCGAGCCAAAGCGTTGGTAGCCTTTCCGGGCGGCTTTGGCACGCTAGACGAGCTGTTTGAAGTGCTGACCTTGGTGCAGACCAAAAAAGCCAAGCCGGTGCCGATCATCTTGTTTGGTTGCGACTACTGGAAGCGGCTTATCAATTGGGAATTCTTGGTCGAAGAGGGCACCATCTCGGCCCACGATCTCAAGCTGTTTCACGTGACCGATGATCCTGCTGAGGCGTGGGCCATCATTCGGGATTTTTATAAGTTGGAACGTTAAAACCAACCGAATGATCGCCAGATTGGGGGGGGCAAGAAAACGATCCTCCCATGCCAGAATTCCCATAAATTCGCTGTCTGATGTGCACTTGTCGGTGGGTTTAGTTTTGCCGATTGCAGCGTCAAGCAGGGGCATGGTGGAGTGTTTCGAGTGGGGATGTTTTCAAGATACCCCCAACACGATACCCCCATCCCCCCAAAAGTACCCCCAATCTTCCCCGGTTTAAACATAACGTCAGCGAACAGGAAAGAACGCCAAAAAACAAAAAACCCCAGTAAATCAATGACTTACTGGGGTAACTTTGTACTTCAGCGAACAGTGGTGAACCACTGAAAACTTATCTTTGGCGGAGAGGGCGGGATTCGAACCCGCGGTGGGGATTAGCCCACACACGCTTTCCAGGCGTGCGACTTAAACCGCTCATCCACCTCTCCGTGAGCCTATGATTGTAGTGCTAAATTTGCAACTCCAGAGCAAAAACAGAAATAAATATTGATCTATCAAGCCGGAGGCTGCGCTTGCACCATCTTCATGGCCGAAGCAATCAGCGCCGAGACCTCGGTCATGTTGCTGGGAACAATCAAGGTGGTGGTGGCATCTTGGGCCACCTTGCCGTAGGCTTCTACGGCTTTTTCTGCCACCTTGAGCTGCACCGCCTGCTCACCGCCGGGCTGGCGAATAGCGGTAGCAATGCGCTCAATCGCTTGGGCCGAGGCTGAGGCCAGCGTCATGATGGCCGTGGCCTCGCCTTGGGCTTGGTTGATGGCGGCCTGTTTTTCGCCCTCCGAGCGGGCAATAGAGGCTTCACGTTCGCCGGTGGCAATGTTGATCTGCTCTTGGCGGCGGCCCTCCGAGGCGGCAATCAAGGCGCGCTTTTCACGCTCTGCGGTGATTTGCGCTTGCATGGCGTGCAAAATTTCTTTGGGTGGCGTCAAATCCTTGATTTCGTAGCGCAACACCTTCACACCCCAGTTGAGCGCCGCTTCGTCAATCGCCTGCACTACTTGGGCGTTGATGATGTCGCGCTCTTCAAAGGTTTTGTCTAATTCCAGCTTGCCAATCACGCTGCGCAGGCTGGTTTGTGCCAGTTGCGTTACCGCCATGATGTAGTTGGACGAGCCATAACTGGCGCGCATCGGGTCAGTCACCTGAAAATACAAGATGCCATCCACTTGCAACTGCGTGTTGTCGCGGGTAATGCAGATTTGGCTGGGCACGTCCAGCGGGATTTCCTTCAAGCTGTGTTTGTAGGCCACCTTATCCACAAAAGGCACCAAAAAATTCAGCCCTGGTGTCAGTGTGCCAGCGTACTTGCCTAGCCGCTCTTTGACCCACGCGTTTTGCTGCGGCACCACTTTGATGGAGCGCGCAATAAAAATCACGGCAATGATAAAAACGATGATGGCGATTTCCATGATGGGTCTTTCTGCGGGAACTGGAAAAAACAGGCGTTGGTATCACACCGGGTCTACGAGCAGGCGGCTGCCCACCAGTTCGGCCACGCGGTGTGCGCCTGTGCGCGGCGTGGTGCCGGGGCGGTGAATGGCCGTCCATTGTGCGCCCCGATAGCGCACCGAGGCGGTGCCGTCGGGGCTCCAGCCCTCAATGTGTACCACCTCGCCAATATCGAGGTTGACGCTGCGGTCAGCGCGGGGCGAGGGGTCTCTGGGGCGGCGGCGCTGGTACCAGTGGCACAGCACTACGGCTCCACCGCCCACCAGTGCTGCGAGGGTAATTTGCACTGGCTGTGCCAAGCCCGCATGGGCCGCCAGCGCCCCTGCTGCCGTCCCCAGCGCCAGCATGAGCAGGTAAAAAGTGCCAGTGAGCAACTCGGCCACCACAATCGCCCCTGCCAGCAGCCACCACAGCGTGGAATCATCTAGGGTCACAAGAGTCTCCCTTTGCAATCAATCTGCACCACAGCATACTCTGGGACATTGACGGTATGCGTCACGGCACCGACAAAGTTATTCCTTACACTTCGCGCCTATTTTCTTTTTTAGGGCACTGCGCCCTTGAACCGCTACTTCGAGAGGTTGCCCATGAAATTTCGCTTTCCCATCATCATCATCGATGAAGACTACCGTTCGGAGAATACTTCGGGTTTGGGCATCCGTGCGCTGGCCCAAGCTATCGAGTCTGAAGGGTTTGAAGTGCTGGGCGTGACCAGCTATGGCGACTTGAGCCAGTTTGCCCAGCAGCAAAGCCGTGCCAGTGCCTTTATTTTGTCGATAGACGATGAAGAATTTACCTTAGGCTCTGGCCTTGATCCGATTGTGCTGAGCCTGCGCAACTTTATTGGCGAAGTGCGGCGCAAGAACGCCGATGTACCCATCTATGTGCATGGCGAGACCAAAACTAGCCGCCACCTGCCCAACGACATTCTGCGCGAGCTGCACGGCTTTATCCACATGTTTGAGGATACGCCGGAGTTCGTGGCTAAGCACATCATCCGCGAGGCCAAAAGCTATCTGGAGGGCGTGCAGCCACCGTTCTTTAAGGCGCTGCTGGACTACGCCGAAGACGGCTCTTATTCTTGGCACTGCCCCGGCCACTCCGGCGGCGTCGCCTTCTTGAAAAGCCCAGTAGGCCAGATGTATCACCAGTTTTATGGCGAGAATATGCTGCGCGCCGACGTGTGCAACGCCGTAGAAGAACTGGGCCAACTGCTAGACCACAACGGCGCTATTGGCGAGTCAGAGCGCAATGCAGCGCGCATTTTTAATGCCGACCACTGCTTCTTCGTCACCAACGGCACCTCTACCTCCAATAAGATCGTTTGGCACCACACCGTGGCACCGGGCGATGTGGTGGTGGTGGATCGCAACTGCCACAAGTCGGTGCTGCACAGTATCATCATGACGGGCGCGATTCCGGTGTTCCTCAAGCCCACGCGCAACCACTTTGGCATCATTGGCCCGATTCCGCAAAGCGAGTTTGCGCCAGAAACCATCCAAGAGAAAATTCGCGCCAACCCCTTGCTCCAAGGTGTGGATGCCAGCAAGGTCAGGCCGCGTGTGCTGACGCTCACGCAATCTACCTACGACGGCGTGCTCTACAACACCGAGACCATCAAGGGGATGCTTGATGGCTATGTGGACAACCTGCACTTTGACGAGGCTTGGTTGCCGCACGCTGCTTTCCACCCGTTTTATGGCAGCTACCACGCGATGGGCAAAAAGCGTGCGCGCCCCAAGCATTCGGTGGTGTATGCCACGCAGTCCATCCACAAGCTGTTGGCTGGTATCAGTCAAGCCAGCCATGTGCTGGTGCAAGATTCCCAATCGACTCCGCTGGATCGGCACTTGTTCAACGAGGCCTATCTGATGCACACCAGCACCAGCCCGCAGTACAGCATCATTGCCAGTTGCGATGTGGCCGCTGCCATGATGGAGCCGCCCGGCGGCACGGCGCTGGTGGAAGAGAGCATTTTGGAAGCGTTGGATTTCCGCCGTGCCATGCGCCAAATTGAAGAGGAGTTTGGCAAAAACGACTGGTGGTTTAAGGTCTGGGGGCCAGAAAAGCTGGTCGAGGAGGGCATTGGCCGCGCCGAAAACTGGATCATCCGCAGCGATAGCAAGGGCAAAGGCAAAAAGAACGACAGCAAGTGGCATGGTTTTGGCGCGCTGGCCGATGGCTTTAACATGCTCGACCCGATCAAATCGACCATCGTCACGCCGGGCCTGAACCTCGATGGCGAGTTTGATAAAACCGGCATTCCGGCCTCTATCGTCACCAAGTATCTAGCCGAGCATGGCGTGGTGGTTGAAAAAACCGGCCTCTATTCGTTCTTCATCATGTTTACCATCGGCATCACCAAGGGCCGTTGGAACACTATGCTCACCGCCTTGCAACAGTTCAAGGACGATTACGAAAAGAACCAGCCCATGTGGCGCATCCTGCCGGAGTTCTGCCAGCAGCACAAAGTGTATGAGCGCATGGGTTTGCGTGATTTGTGCCAGCATGTGCACGAGATGTACGCCAAGTACGACATTGCCCGCCTGACCACCGAGATGTACCTCTCGGATCTCAAGCCCGCCATGAAGCCCTCGGATGCTTATGCCCACATTGCCCACCGCACCACCGAGCGCGTGGCCATTGATGATTTGGAAGGGCGCATTACCGTGGGTTTGGTCACGCCTTACCCACCGGGCATTCCGCTGCTGATTCCGGGCGAAGTGTTCAACAAGAAAATTGTCGATTACCTCAAGTTTGCCCGTGAGTTTGCCAAAATTTGCCCCGGCTTTGAGACCGATATCCACGGCTTGGTAGAAGTGGAAGACAGCGAAGGCGTGGTGCGCTACTACGCCGATTGCGTGGCCAAGCAGCCCTAAACGCTTAACCTCCAGCACCCCGCCATCAGGTAGGGTACTGGAGCGCAGAAGCTGCTGGCGCTGCTATTCGGCTTCTTCAAACACCAGAGTGGGTCGGGCCACGACCCGCGCCACCTCTGGCAGCCCACCAATCAACTGGTGGGCAAAATAGCTGTAGTGGGTATCAGGCTCTAGTGCCGCAGACACCAAATTGGCTAAGGGCTGGCTGAGTGAGACGTAGTAGCTGCCTGTAGGTATATCCAATGCCGCACGTACTAGCGTAATCGGCTTGGGTTCGGGAGCTGCCCCATCGCCAGTGGCGCTAAAAGTCTCAGCCACCACACCCCCCGGCTCGGCCACGCGCAGCACCTGCACGCCCAGCAGGCGCAAACGCTCTACAGCGTCTGCTGCACTGGGGGCCAGCCAGTAACCGCAGGGCCGCGCCCGCGTTTGTACAGCACGCGGCTGCAAAGTCGACTCCCAACTGACACGCTGTGTACGTACCGCCCCAGTGGCAGGCTCTAGCAAAGAGATATCACGGTTTTCTGGCACTGTGGCGGTCTCTAGCACGATGCGGTCACGGCAGGCTTGCGCCATGCTGTCGCGCACGACAAACGAGCGCACCTGCTCTAGGCTGGCTGCCCGCTCTGCCGTGGTGCGCAAGGCGCTGCTGATAGCCGTCACTTGGGCATGAACCCGACGCTGCACATGCGCCCGCCCCAAACCCACACCACGCGTTACCACCACGGCACTGACGGCGTGCTTGAGTCCGTTGGCGTTGCGGCTATTGTCGGGGGTGGTGGCCCCCATAACCATCCGGGCCTCTTGACCCTGTGTGGTGGGCTTGTGGTACCAGTCACTGCGCAGGGCTTGGGCCTGTAAGGCACTGACCTGCGCCGGGTAGTACCACTCGCGGGCCGCTTTGGAGAGAAATTCGGGGGTGCCGGCAGCATTAGCGTATTGCAGCAGCACATCGTCGTAAGCCAAAGCGCTCCATTGTGCTAAATAATCGCCTGCCGGGTTGTATTCGTGGGCATCGAGCACCAAGGTGGGCCGGAAGTCCCGCACCAGCACCGCCAGCGCCCGTGCTTCGGGCGTTTGTAGCAATAGGTGATCGTGGTTTAAATCGACACCATTGGCGGTGGCCCGGCTGCCAGAATCGGCACCATCGGGGTTGGCCCGTGGCACGATTAGCACATTGATTTTGTCTAGTAGCGGTGCCAATTGGCCATAAGCCAGCTCTTGTGCCAAGACCAATAAGGCTTCGCTGCTGGCAGGCTCATCGCCATGTTGTTGGCCGATCAGCAACACTGTGGGCCGTTTGCTGGCCACCAGCGTGTCGGGGTCGGTGCCCGAAGCGCGGGTGAGCACCAAGGCATGGACAGGCTCGCCACGCTGCGAGGCACCGGGGGTCAATAAGGTGGTTTGGGTGCCCCCCGACAAGGAGGCCCCCGCAAGCGCCCGCAGCCACTGCGCTAATTCGGCATTGCTGGTAAAAGTTTCGCGCTGCGCAGCCAAGCCGGGGGTATGGTAGCGCTGGGCAGGATCGGGAAAGTGTGCCGCAACTTTGGCCTCTTCGGGGCTTGCCACTACTGTGGTGCGAGGCGATACTGCCTCTGAGGGCAACAAAGGTCTCACAGACGCCATAGGGGTAGCCCCTGAATACAGCGGTGGTGGCAGCTTGGTGGCCGAGGGCTTAAAGGGATTGGGCCACGGCGGCAGCGGTGTGGTGGCGCAACCCGTCAGCAGGGTGGCTAGCAGCAAAGAAGCACCGCTGCTACGCCAACGCCCGGCAGTTGCACCCATAGAGCGATTGTGCAGCCATTGGAGGCGAGGAGGCATCGGCAAGGTCATGGTGTGTGTATTACAGGCAAGGGGTTGCAAAAGCCGCCAAGCAAATGGGGCCAGAAATGGCAGCGTGATATTACTACCGCACCGCCGCCCTAACCGCAGTAAGAGAGGCCACCTCACCCCTCTACACTGGCCTTAACGGTTGAAAGAGCCGCCGCGTGAACCGCCGCCAGCACCACCACCGCCACTGCGCGAACCACCACGACCGCCACCGGCGTAACCACCACCGCCACCACCGCTGCGGAAACCACCGCCCCGGCGTCCACGATCTAACATGCTATCGACGCTGGTGCGCATCGGGTCGGGTTGACCTGAGCCACCCGCACTCCGGCTAGACGGCATACTGTGACCGCCGTGGGTGCCCAAGTGGGCATTTTCACGTGGGGGCTGGGCGTCGCTGTTAAATCGGTTGCCTCCACCGGGACGACCACGGCCCGGTGCTGGGCCACGCGCGCCCGCTCCACCGCCCGCCGGATGCCCTGCGGCTGCATTGCGCGGGCCGCCACGACCACCGCCGCCCGCATTACCGCCGCCACGGGGGCCGCTACCACCATTGCCTCCACCGCCGCCGCCCGCTTTGCCGCCAGCGGCACGCTCGCCCTGCCCGGTTTTACCAGCCCGCATACGCTCCATCATCTCGCCGCGTGCCGCCTTGGCTGCGGCTTGCATCACGTCGCGGCTGGGGGGCTTGCCTGCGCCGCCCCAAATGGTTTGGCGGCCCATAGCAATGGGTTCGGCTTTTTCATCTTCTTCAGGGCCAAAGCCATCCACCACCTGCACGGGAATGGTTTGTTTGGTAAAGCGCTCAATGTCCATCATGAAGCCTTCTTCGTCCATGCAGACCAAGCTCACGGCTTCACCGCTGGCACCAGCACGGCCCGTGCGGCCAATGCGGTGGACGTAATCTTCGGCCACGTTGGGGATTTCGTAGTTAACGACGTGTGGCAGATCGTCAATGTCGATACCGCGCGCGGCAATGTCGGTGGCCACCAAGGCGCGGATGTCGCCGCTCTTGAAGCCTGCCAGCGCCTGCGTGCGCGCACTTTGGCTCTTGTTGCCGTGCAGTGCCATCGCTTGCACATTGTGCTTAGTCAAAAACTCGGCCACATTGTTGGCACCAAATTTGGTACGGGTGAACACCAGCACTTGGCTCCAGTTGTTTTGCTGGATGATGTGCAGCAGCGCTTGCTTTTTCTTGCCCCGGCCTACTGGGTGAATCACTTGCGAGATGCGCTGCACGGTGGTGTTGCGCGGTGTCACTTGGATGCTTTGCGGGTCTTTGAGCAGCGTGGCGGCCAGTTCGCGGATTTCATCGCTGAAGGTGGCCGAGAACAGCAGGCTTTGCTTTTCTTTGGGCACCAGTGCCAAAATTTTCTTCACATCGTGGATAAAGCCCATGTCGAGCATGCGGTCGGCTTCGTCCAGCACCAGCACTTCGACTGTGGACAAATCCAAAAAGCCCTGTTGCTGCAAATCGAGCAAACGCCCTGGGGTGGCTACCAGCACATCCACACCACGCTTGATGCGGTCAATCTGTGGGTTCATGCCCACGCCACCAAAAACCACGGTGGAGTTGAGGTCGAGGTACTTGCCATATTGGCGCACCGATTCTTCCACTTGCGCGGCCAGCTCACGGGTGGGTGTGAGCACCAAGGCGCGCACGCCCTTGTTGCCAAACTTGCTCTTGGGTGCGCTCGATAGCGACAGGCGGTGCAGCAGGGGCAGGGTAAAAGCCGCCGTCTTGCCGGTGCCGGTTTGGGCACCTGCCAGCAGATCGTGCCCAGCCAGTACAGCGGGGATAGCCTGGGCCTGAATAGGCGTGGGGGTATCGTAGCCTTGTTCGTGTACGGCCTTCAGAATGGCCGGGGCCAGATTCAATTCGTCAAATGTCATGGATGTCAGACGCGCCCATCCGGGCGCCGGGTATCGGCCTGTCGTGGCAACCTAAGAGCTGCCGAGCCAGTGTTTTAGGCCAATGAGGTTCAAGGGTGGGAGCCGGCAATGGCTTGCGTCGTCCCCAGCAAACTGCTGATATTGCCCACAACTGGAGTGCGCAACGGCGGCTATTGTCGCATGGGCCGATAATGGAGGCTTATTCGCAGAAGCTTCTGCCCCTTTTTTTAGACCCAACCAGTACCGATGGCCCAATACGTCTATTCCATGAACCATGTCAGCAAGACCGTGCCGCCCAAGCGGCAGATCTTGAAAGACATCTCGTTGTCCTTCTTTCCCGGTGCCAAAATTGGCGTGCTGGGCCTCAACGGCTCGGGCAAATCTACCTTGCTCAAGATCATGGCGGGCGTAGACAAGGAAATCGAGGGCGAAGCCATCCCTATGGCGGGCCTGAAAATCGGTTATCTGCCGCAAGAGCCGCAGCTCAACCCTGAGCACACGGTGCGCGAGAGCGTAGAAGAGGCGATGGGCGAGGTGTTTGCCGCCAAAGCCAAGCTCGAAGAAGTCTATGCCGCCTACGGTGAAGAAGATGCCGACTTTGACGCTCTAGCTGCCGAGCAAGCCCGCCTCGAAGCCATCATCGCCACCGCAGGCACCGATTCTGAGCACCAACTAGAAATTGCCGCCGACGCCCTGCGCCTGCCACCGTGGGATGCCAAAGTGGGCGTACTCTCGGGCGGTGAAAAGCGTCGTATTGCGCTGTGCCGTTTGCTGCTGTCCAAGCCCGACATGCTGCTGCTCGATGAGCCAACCAACCACTTGGACGCTGAGTCGGTCGATTGGCTGGAGCAGTTTCTCAAGCGTTTTTCCGGCACCGTGGTGGCTATTACCCACGATCGCTACTTCCTCGACAACGCCGCCGAGTGGATTTTGGAGCTTGACCGGGGCCACGGCATCCCTTGGAAGGGCAACTACAGCACTTGGCTCGAAGGCAAGCAGTCGCGCCTTGAGTCCGAACAAAAAGGCGAAGAAGCCCGTGCCAAAGCCCTCAAGAAAGAGCTTGACTGGGTGCGTCAGAACCCCAAGGCCCGCCAAGCCAAGAGCAAATCCCGTCTGGCCCGCTTTGAAGAATTGAGCGATTTTGAATACCAAAAGCGCAACGAAACCCAGGAAATTTTTATTCCTGTGGCCGATCGTTTGGGCAATCAGGTGTTTGAGTTCCACAACGTCAGCAAGTCCTTCGGTGACCGCCTGCTGATTGACAACCTGAGCTTCAACATCCCAGCGGGTGCTATCGTCGGCATCATCGGCCCCAACGGTGCCGGTAAATCGACTCTGTTCAAGCTGCTGGCAGGCAAAGAGCAGCCCGACAGCGGCGAGGTGGTGGTGGGCGCTACCGTCAAAATGGCCTTCGTCGATCAGCACCGCGATGTACTAGAGAACGAAAAAACCGTTTGGGAAGATGTGTCGGGCGGTCTGGACATTCTCAATGTTGGCAAGTTCCAGATGGCCAGCCGCGCCTACTGTGGCCGCTTCAACTTCAACGGTGGTGACCAGCAAAAGAAGGTGGGTATGTTGTCGGGTGGTGAACGCGGGCGTTTGCATCTGGCCAAAACCCTGATTGCAGGCGGCAACGTGCTGCTGCTGGACGAGCCTTCCAACGACTTGGACGTTGAAACCTTGCGCGCCCTTGAAGACGCACTGCTGGAGTTTGCGGGCACCGTGCTGGTTATCAGCCATGATCGCTGGTTCTTGGATCGCATCGCTACGCACATTCTGGCCGCTGAAGGCGACAGCCAATGGACGTTCTTTGATGGCAACTACCAAGAGTACGAAGCCGACAAGAAAAAGCGCTTGGGCGATGAAGGTGCACGGCCCCACCGTATGCGTTTCAAGGCACTGAAGTAAATCCTCTGTTGCTCGCAGGAGCCCGGACTGAGAGTTTGTGACACGCCATGTCGGTACCCGTTTTCAACTCCCAGCCCGTGCTCCAAGCCTGTGTTCTTGAGGCCGTGCAGCACAGCCCCGCCTTGCTAGCGCAGCTGTTAGCTGCCGCCAGCCAAAGCCTGAGCGATCAGGCACAAAGCAGCAGCGCCAGTGCGTCGGCCCGCCAGCAAGCGGGTGATGCCTTGTGTCTGCTCCAAGCCCACGAGGCTACCCTGCACCGTGCTTACCCTTTGGCCCTGCTCGAATGCTTCGCGCAGGATCGCATCCCCGGCAGTGGTTCAACCCCACCCCGGTCATCCGGCGCCGCCCTACTCAACATCGACAGCTTGTCTTTGGTTGATGAGAAAGAACACCACGCCCAAGTCGAGCTACGGTGTGCCCAAGAGCAGGTTACCCATGCCACTGATGCCGTGCTGGCAGAGCTTAACGCCTTGGTCAGTGCAGCGCAGGGATTGCCCCGTGTACAGGTCGAGCGCAACCCTTTGCGGCCAGAAAATTATCTGCGCGCCTTGCAACGGGTACTGAAAGAATGCGCCGATGTGCCAGCCGCTGTGCGCGAAACTTGGATGCAGCACCTGCTGCCCGCGCTGGGGGGGGCTTTGCGCGAGGTGTACCAACAAACCAGCCAGATATTGCGCCAACAAGGCATTGTTCCTGTGGGCTATAGCGTGGCATCAAGCCGCTATGGTAGTAGCCAGTATGGCCCCAGCAGTCACGGTGCTGGCTTGGCCCAAGCCAGCCTGAACGAACAAGCAGCCCAAGCGCAAGAAGATGCACTAACTGCCAGTATCCTCCATCAATTGCTGCAAGGCGGTGCAGAGCCTTACAGTACGTTGTCACCCACTTGGGAGCTACCCAGTGGTATGTCATCCCCCCATCCTGCTGTGCAGGCTGCGCAGGTAGTGGCCCAGATGATGGACAACATCGCCCAAGATGGTCGTTTGCTCCCTGCTGTGCGGCAGATTTTGCAGGGCATGGAACCTGCGGTTGGCCAACTGGCAGGGCATGATTCCACGTTTTTTAGCAATCCCCAGCATCCGGCACGGCGTTTGTTGGATGAAGTCACTGAACGCAGCCTGACCTTAGAGGCTGATAACACACCAACATGCAGCCGTTTTATCGCACTGCTCCAGCACATTAATCTCTATCTGGCCCAGCAGGATACGCGCCAATCAGCTCCCTTTGCCACGGCACTGCAAATCCTAGAGCAGACTTATGCCCAATGGGCACAGCAAGACAAGCTGCCTCAAGTGACTCCAACCACCGCAGTTGGGCGGTCCAACCCATGCCTGCGCCTGAGCCAAGAGGTGGCGGCCAATATCCGCAAACTGCCAAATATTGGCTTGGTGCCCACCGACATCATGCAATTTGCCACCGGCCCTTGGGCCCAAGTGATTGCCAAAGCACAACTGGCACAGCCCGATAGCAGAGATGGAGATCCGCATGGCTACCTCGCTTTAGTGCCTTTGCTATTTTGGAGTGTACGGCCAGGCATTGCTATAGATGAGCGTCGGCAAATCACCCAAGCTGTGCCTGAGATGTTGCACACCTTGCAACACGGTTTGACACGGTTTGGCTACCCTGCTCAAGAAACAGACCGCTTTCTGGCCAGACTGCAACAACTCCATCGGCAAACGTTGGCCAGTGCCTCGCCCCCTGTGCCCAGCCACGCCAGCATGGTGGCCCGTTCTCCAGCTCCTGTAGTGCAAGCGAGCCCAGACGTTGATATCGAATTGGATATTGAGTTGGAGTCGGCCCACGGCATACCCGCCGAACTGGCAGCCATACCGAACCCAGTGCCAGCGGCTGCGGTCGTCGCACATGGGGACTTTTCTATTGGTACCTGGTTTGAGTTGCAAAGCAACCGACAGGCGATGCGTACCCAGCTGACTTGGGCCAGCCCCAAAGGCACATTGTTTTTGTTTACCGGCTCTGACGGCAGCACACAATCTATGACACGGCGTATCCGTGATCGCTTACTGACCGAAGGCACTTTACGGCCACTGCCAGCGCCGTAAAAACATGGCGAGATGTAAACCTATCATCTCGTAACAGATCATACAAAAATAGCACTTGCATTTGCAATCACCTTGCCTAGAATGCAATGAATGCTGCGTCGCAACATAGCTGCTTGTCTGTCTGGTGCAGGCAGTGCGGTGCCTATATTTTTGGCCCTGCGCCCCCTATTCCCCTCTTTTTATTCATATTTTTTGGAGACTCCATGTCGCTGACCAACGAACAAATTCTGGCTGCCCACAAGGCCAACATTGAAACCCTGTTTGGCCTGACCAGCAAAGCATTTGAAGGCGTAGAAAAGCTCGTGGAGCTCAATGTTACTGCCTCCCGTGCTGCTTTGAATGAGGCTGCTAGCCACTCCCAAGCGTTGCTTAGCGTCAAAGATGCACAAGAGTTGCTGGCGCTGCAAGCGGGCCTGTTCCAGCCTTTGGCCGAAAAAGCTGCTGCCTACAGCCGTCATTTGTACGATATCGCTTCGGGTACCAACGCTGAATTTACCAAAACCTTGGAAGCCCAAACTGCAGAAGCACAGCAGAACTTTGCTACCTTGGTTGATAACGCCACCAAGAATGCCCCTGCTGGTACTGAGCCTGCGGTCGCCGTGGTTAAGAACGCCATCTCTGCGGCCACCAATGCCTTGGAATCGGTGCAAAAGGCGGTCAAGCAAGCCTCTGAAGCGGCAGAAGCCAATTTCAATGCTGTGACTGCCTCGGCTATTGATGCTGCCAAGTCGGCCACGCCGCGCAAGCGTTAATTTTTCCAGACATTCGCTTCGGCCCTGTTGTCTCCTTGGGCTTCTCGACATCGGTTCTTGGAGTCCTTTAAGCCCAGTCGTTACTGGGCTTCTTTTTTGTCTGCCACTTATTGCGAATGGTTCGCGTTTTCGATATGATGGACTATCTTCTATCTACACGATCTTCCAATGCGACACATTTTTTCTGCGGTGGCAACGGCTTGTTTTGCCTTGATGGCTACTGGCGTTGCACAAGCCCAAGAACAGGTGCTCAACCTGTACTCGGCCCGCCACTACAGCACGGATGAAGCACTCTATACTGGCTTCACTAAAGCCACAGGCATCAAGATCAACCGGGTGGATGCCGACGATACTGGCATCTTGGCGCGCTTAAAGGCAGAAGGTAGTGCCTCCCCCGCCGATGTGATTTTGCTGGTTGATGCAGCCCGCCTGTACCGTGGTGAAGTCGATGGGCTGTTCAAGCCCATCAAATCCAAAACGCTAGAGGAGTTGATTCCAGCTACTCTGCGCAGCCAGCCCAGTGCCGATGGTGGCACTGCTTGGTTTGGGTTGTCCACCCGCGCTCGCCTGATCGTTTATAACAAGGTCAAGGTACAAAAAAGCGATGTAGATACCTATGAAGAACTGGCCAGCCCGAAGAACAAGGGTAAGCTGTGTATTCGCTCTGGTTCCCACCCCTACAACCTGAGCCTGTTTGGTTCTATGCTAGAACACTTGGGAGAACAGGCCACCGAGACCTGGCTCAAGGGTGTGGTAGCCAACTTGGCGCGTCCGCCCAAAGGGGGCGATACCGATCAGATCAAAGCCGTGGCCTCTGGAGAGTGCGACATTGCAGTCACCAACAGCTACTATCTGGCCCGCCTGCTGCGTTCTAGCAAGCCCGAAGAAGTGACCATCGCCAACAAGGTGGGGGTGGTGTTTCCAAACCAGCAAACTTGGGGCACACATCTGAACATTGCGGGTGGTGCAGTGGCACGTTATGCTAAAAACCAAGCCAACGCTGTCAAATTTCTTGAATACTTAGCCAGTCCAGAAGCGCAAAACTATTTTGCCAATGGCAACAATGAGTGGCCAGCTGCCAAAGGTGTTCAGGTAGAAAATTCGGCCCTTAAGGCCATGACCGGTGGCGTGCCGTTCAAAAGCGAAACCATCCCGATCAGTGCGGTGGGTGCCAATATGGGTAAAGTGCAGCAAATGCTTGACCGTGTGGGCTTTCCATAAATAGCGCGACCCTTGCTCGTCTTGATCCTAGCCCGGCTTGTCCGGGCTTTTTTGCATCTGTGCCGGGCTGGGTATCGCAGCAGGGCATAATTTACGTTTACGTCAACGTTAAATCAAGGAGACAAACTGTGGAAATCAAGAACAACGTTTTTATTGTCACGGGCGGTGCATCTGGGTTGGGTGAAGGCACCGTCCGCATGCTGGCCGAACAAGGTGGCAAGGTAGTGATTGCCGATGTGCAAACCGAAAAAGGCCAAGCACTGGCCCAAGAGCTTGGCGCTACCTTTGTGCGCTGTGATGTGAGCCAAGAGGCTGACGCTCAGGCGGTGGTGGCTCAAGCGGTGGCACTGGGGCGTTTGTCGGGTTTGGTCAACTGTGCAGGCGTGGCTCCAGCGGAAAAAATGGTGGGCAAACAAGGTGCGCACAGCTTGGCAGGGTTTAGCAAAACCATCCAAATCAACCTGATCGGCACTTTTAACATGCTGCGCTTGGCTGCCGAAGCCATGTGCCAGAACGAGCCTACCGCCAGCACCGGCGAGCGTGGTGTGTTGATTTCGACCGCCAGCATTGCGGCCTACGATGGTCAAATGGGCCAAGCAGCTTATAGTGCCTCCAAGGGTGGTATTGTCGGCATGACTTTGCCCATTGCACGCGATTTGGCGCGCAATGGCATTCGCAACATGACCATTGCCCCCGGCATTTTTGGCACCCCGATGATTTTTGGTATGCCCCAAGCGGTGCAAGACAGCTTGGCCGCTGGTGTGCCTTTCCCTAGCCGCTTGGGTACACCGCAGGATTACGCCAAGCTGGTACGGCATATTTTGGACAACGATATGCTCAACGGCGAAGTGATTCGCTTGGATGGTGCTATTCGTATGCCTCCACGTTAAGCACAGACAAAAGCAATCCCCTGTGGGGCAGAACACCACAGGGGAGATTGCACGATAGGGGTGGATTAGAAAACCAAAAAGCCCTACCAGCGAACTGATAGGGCTTTGAATTTTGGCGGAGTGGACGGGACTCGAACCCGCGACCCCCGGCGTGACAGGCCGGTATTCTAACCAACTGAACTACCACTCCTGGTAGATAGCTTTTACTTACAGTATGACTGCAAGCCAAGCGCTATAACTTGGCGACCCTACGGGGATTCGAACCCCGGTACTCACCGTGAAAGGGTGATGTCCTAGGCCTCTAGACGATAGGGTCAAAACCTTGGAACTAATCCGGCAGAAAAACTTGGTGGAGATAAGCAGGATCGAACTGCTGACCTCTTGCATGCCATGCAAGCGCTCTCCCAGCTGAGCTATACCCCCACATCTAGCAACAAACATTTGCTTGCTGCTGTTTAACTGAGACTTGAATTATAGAACGATTTTTTAGCGTTTTTGCAAACGTGCCAAAACTTTTTCTTTTCCGACCAATTCAAGCACGGCATCAACGGAAGGAGTGTGGGCTGTGCCCACCGTTAACACGCGCACCGGCATGGCCAGTTGCGGCATTTTAAGCCCTTGCGCCGTCAGTACCTGCTTGAAAGTGGCGGCAATGGCTGATTTTTCCCAATCGCAGGACTGGAAGGCGGCAGCTAAGGCATCCAAAGCGGGGGCAATGGCGCCAGTGACGTGCTTTTCCAACTCTTCGGCGCTGGGGCTGATGGCATCTGCATAGAAGACATAGGCCCAATCTGCCAAGGCGACGGTGGTGTCGCAGCGGTCTTTGAACAGGGCGCAGATGCGTGGCAGGCGGCCATCGGCCAGATCGGCAGCAGCGATGCCGCGCTTTTCGAGTTGTGGTGCCACCAAAGCGGCCAGTGCCTCATCGCTCATCGCTTTAAGGTGTTGGGCGTTGACCCAGCGCAGCTTGGCCTCGTCAAACTGGGCAGCGCTGCGGCCCAAATGATCCAGATCGAACCACTCTAGGAATTGTTGGCGGCTGAAAATTTCATCATCACCGTGGCTCCAGCCCAAGCGGGCCAGATAGTTGATCATGGCCTCGGGCAGGTAGCCTTCATCGCGGTATTGCGTGACGGGCTTGGCACCGTTGCGCTTGCTCATCTTCTCGCCCTGCTCATTGAGCACGGTGGGCAGGTGGGCATAGACCGGCTGCTCTTTGCCCAAGGCTTTGAAGATGTTGATCTGGCGCGGCGTGTTGTTGACGTGGTCATCGCCCCGAATAACATGGGTGATAGCCATGTCCATATCGTCTACGACCACGCAGAAGTTGTAGGTGGGGGTGCCGTCGGGGCGGGCAATGACCAGATCATCCAACTCATCGTTGCGGATTTCAATGCGGCCCTTGACCTTGTCGTCCCAAGCCACGACGCCTTCTTGCGGGTTTTTGAAGCGCAACACTGGCTGCACGCCTTCAGGCACTGGGGGGAGCACTTTGCCCGGTTCTGGCCGCCATGTGCCGTTGTAGCGGGGTTTTTCTTTGGCGGCCATTTGGCGTTCGCGCAGGGCGTCTAGCTCGGCCACACTTGTGTAGCAAGGGTAAACATGACCGGCAGCTTGCAATTGGGCCAGCACTTCTTTGTAGCGCGCCATGCGCTGCATTTGGTAGAACGGGCCTTCGTCGGGGTTCATGCCCAACCAGTCCATGCCCTCCAGAATGACATCGACCGCTGCTTGGCTTGAGCGCTCTAAATCGGTGTCTTCAATGCGCAGGATGAAATCGCCGCCGGTGGCACGGGCAAAGGCCCAAGGGTACAGGGCCGAGCGGATATTGCCCAAGTGGATAAAGCCGGTGGGCGAGGGCGCAAAGCGGGTACGCACACGGGCGGGGGTAGAGAGATTTTGCTCAGTCATTACAGGGTGTCCAGGCCGCGTGCGAGGTCGGCTTTTAAGTCGTCAATATGTTCTAGGCCCACGGCCACGCGGATCAGCCCTTGGCCTAAGCCCGCCGCTTGGCGTTGGGCTTCGGTCAAGCGGCCATGCGAGGTGCTGGCGGGGTGGGTGATGGTGGTTTTGGTGTCACCTAAATTGGCGGTGATGCTGCACACTTGGGTGTGGTCAATCACATGGAAGGCGCGGGTGCGGCCTTCTTCGGGGCTATTGGCGCGCACATCAAACGAGAGTACGGCACCGCCTAAACCCGATTGCTGGCGCATGGCCAAATCGTGTTGTGGATGCGAAGCCAGTCCGGGGTAATACACCCGCGCGACTTGGGGCTGCTGTTCTAGCCACTGGGCCAGCGCCAGCGCGTTGGCACTTTGCGCCTTGACGCGCAAAGACAGGGTCTCCATGCCCTTGAGCACCACCCATGCATTGAACGGTGACAGGTTCATGCCCGCACTGCGGATCAGTGGGGCCAGCTTGTCATCAATCAATGCACGGGGGCCACAGACGGCACCGGCCATGACCCGGCCTTGGCCGTCCAAGAATTTGGTGCCAGAGTGGATGACCAAATCAGCCCCCAGCTTAGCAGGCTGCTGCAAGGCCGGAGAGGCAAAGCAGTTGTCTACCGCCAGAAAGACTCCAGCGGCATGGGCAATATCGGCCAAGGCTTGGATGTCGCACAAATCCGTCAGGGGATTGGTGGGGGTTTCGGCAAACATCAGCCGGGTTTCGGGCCGCAGGGCGGCTTGCCAAGCGGTGGCGTCGGTTTGGGCCACAAAGCTCGATTGCACCCCAAAGCGGGCTAGCTCCTTGCCAATCAGGTTGAGGGTGGAGCCAAACATGGATTGCGAGCAAATGACATGGTCGCCCGCCTTGAGCAGGGCCATGCACATCAGCAAGATGGCTGACATACCGCTGGCGGTGCCAATCGCGCTTTCGGTGCCCTCTAGGGCGGCCAAACGGCGCTCAAAGCTGCTGACGGTGGGATTGGAGGTGCGTGAGTAGGTATAGCCTTCTTCTTCGCCAGCAAAGCGGCGTGCTGCCGTGGCCGCATCGGGCTGGACAAAACTGCTGGTCAGGTAGAGCGCCTCGGAGTGCTCACCGTAGGCGCTACGCGGCATGGCTTGGCGCACGGCTAGGGTGTCGGGGTGCAGGGTAGCGAGTAATTCTGGAGTCATTTTCAGGGCCTGAGGGCAAACCATTGAAAAACGCGGTCAGCCATGCCGGGCATTGGGCAGGGCGAGACGTGAGGTGTCTTCTTCATCTTCTTGTGCGTTGGGGCGCTCGTCGTTCATGCGCTCAATATCGGCCAAGGTGATGTCTCCAGTGACATACACGCCATCAAAGCAAGAGGCGTCAAAACCATCCAGATCAGGGCGTAGGCTGCGCACGGCCTCCTTCATGGCATCGACATCTTGGTAGATCAGGGCGTCGCAGCCAATGAGGTCACGTATTTGATCGATGGTGCGGTCGTGGGCCACCAGTTCGCTGCTGGTGGGCATGTCGATGCCATAGACATTGGGGTAGCGCACGGGCGGCGCGGCGCTGGCCATATAGACCTTGTTGGCTCCGGCTTCGCGGGCCATTTGCACGATTTCGCGGCTGGTGGTGCCACGCACGATGGAGTCATCGACCAGCAGCACATTGCGGCCCTTGAACTCGCTGCCAATGACATTGAGCTTTTGGCGCACCGATTTTTTGCGCACGCCTTGCCCCGGCATGATGAAGGTACGACCGACATAGCGGTTTTTGACAAAGCCTTCGCGGTAGGGCAGGCCTAGCAACTGTGCCAACTGCATGGCGCTGGGGCGGCTCGATTCTGGAATCGGAATAACGACATCAATTTGGCTGGGCGGTACGGCAGACACCACGCGCTTGGCCAGTGTTTCGCCCAAGTTGAGGCGGGCCTGATAGACCGAGATGCCATCGAGCACCGAGTCGGGCCGTGCCAGATAGACAAATTCAAAAATGCATGGGTACAAATGCGGGTTTTGTGCGCATTGCTGGGTGCTGATGTTGCCTTCCAAGTCGATGAACACGGCTTCGCCGGGGGCGATATCGCGGTCGAGTACATGGCTGGAGCCTTCGAGCACCACAGATTCACTGGCTACCATGATGGTGCCATCGGTATTGCGGCCCAAGCACAGTGGGCGAATGCCATAGGGGTCACGGAAAGCCAGCAGACCATGCCCCGCAATCAGGGCAATGACGGCATAGGAGCCACGGATGCGCCGGTGTACGGCGGCCACGGCAGCAAACACGTCTTGCACATCCAACGCCTTGCCGCGTGTGGCTTTGTCGATCTCATCGGCCAGCACATTGAGCAAGACTTCGGAGTCGCTCTCGGTGTTGATATGGCGGTGGTCGGTGGTAAACAGCTCCAAGCGCAGTGCTTGGGCGTTGGTCAGGTTGCCGTTGTGTACCAGCACGATGCCGAACGGCGCATTGACGTAGAAGGGCTGTGCTTCTTCTTCGCTAAATGCGTTGCCTGCGGTGGGGTAGCGCACTTGGCCCAAACCGCAGTTGCCCGGCAAAGCGCGCATATTGCGCGTGCGAAACACATCTTTGACCATGCCCTTGGCTTTGTGCATAAAGAACTTGCGTTCTTGCTGCGTGACGATACCAGCTGCATCTTGGCCTCGGTGCTGCAACAGCAGCAAGGAGTCATAAATGAGTTGGTTGACTGGAGCGTTGCTGATGACACCGACGATTCCACACATAATTGACTTTCATCTGTTGACGGGGTTGGCCCGCATACTTTGAGGCTGTGGCTAGGCTATTGGCCCAACCACCCAGGGATTTGATTTTTTTACCAAGGCAGGTTTTGCAGCAGTTCCATCGGCAAGACCGGCGCGATGGTGCGCAAGGCCATCGATAGCCAAGGTGCCGTGACTGACTCTTGCCACCAGAGCAGCTGGCGTTGCGTTTGCAGCGACTCGACGGCCAAGGTGGCCACCATCAGCAGCAACCCGGCACGCACCGCACCAAACAAAGCGCCCAGCGTGCGATCGACAGGCCGCAGCCCTACCACTTGCACCAACTGACGCCCTAAGGCTGCTACCCAGCCACATAAAAAAGCAGCAGCAATAAATACCAATACAAAACTGGCGGCGTAGCGCAGGCTGCCTTGCAAGGCCCCTAACGGCAAATAGGCTGCGGCATCCGCAGCAAACAGGCGCGCCAGCACAGCCGCTACCCCCCAAGCTAGCAGGGAAAGCACTTCAAAGACCAAGCCGCGCCCAGCCCCCAAGGCCATAGAGGCCAGCAGCACCGCCAGTACGCACCAATCCAATACGGCCATGACGGCAGCGTTTAAGACGCACCCACAGAAGCTGGAAGACCCAAACCACGGATACGGCCTGCGGCTTTGTCAGCATCCGTGCGCCCAGTAAAAGGCCCCACCCGCACCCGTGTGCGTTTGCCGTCTTTGGTGTCTACCACTTGGGTGTAGGCCCGCAGCCCGGCGCTTTCGAGCTTTTGGCGCACTTCTACAGCCTTACTGCTATCGGCAAAGGCTCCAATTTGGATGCTAAAGCGTTTGCCTTCGTCAGTGCGTGCTGGGCTGGTTGCTGCTGCGGGTGACTCGAAGGCACGTCCTTCTAGCAAGGCACGGGCACGGGCGGCATCATCAGTGCGGGGCTTGGTCTCCGGTTTGGGTTCTGGTTTGGCCTCTGGCTTGGGGGCTGGTTTTGGTTCTGGCTTAGGCTCAGGTTTGGTGGGCTTAGGCTCAGGTTTTGGTTCTGGCTTAGGAACCGGTTTGGGTTCTGGTTTTGCCACTGGCTTGGGTTCTGGTTTTGGTTCTGGCTTAGGCTCAGGTTTGGCTTCTGGTTTGAGCGCTGCTTTGTTTGGCGTGCTTATGGTGGGCAGCGCTGGTAGCACCGATGCCATTGGGTTAGCCCCACGGGTGGAGGACAGTACCTGCTCGCCATCAATCAGCCCAGACGCCTGTGCTGTGCTGTTGGCCGCTACCGTCGTGCCGCCTTCAGCAGAGCCATCGGCAGGCACTACCAAAGGTGCCACTTTGTTGCGGTCGGGCATCTCGATGGGGATATCGACCGGGATGGGGCGTGGCTGCGTATCAAACAGCATCGGAAAACCAATGACGCCCAGCAACACCAGCACCGCAGCGCCAATGAGCCGGTGGCGGGCGCGGCGGCGCATGACCTCGATGCTCTCGGCACGGGGCGCGCGCGAGGGCCTCATTGCCGTGTCACTGGGAGCAGAAGCAGAGGAACTAGGCCACCGAAACTTGAAAAATGCCATGAATGAGCAACCACGGGGCGGACATCAAGTGTCCAGATGTTTGGCTTGCAAACGGGGCGTACCATTTTGCAAAACAGCACCGACCGTATAGAAGGAGCCAAAGACGACGATTCTATCAGCGGGGTCGGCTGCCGCGACGGCGGCCTCTAATGCGGCTTGCGGGTTGGCATGGGTGCTGGTGGGTACTTGGCGGCCCCGGCCAGTTGCTAGGTGTACAGCGTTCCACTTTTGCTGCAAGTTCACTGCGGTGTCGGCACGCGGCGTGGGCAAGTCGGTGAAATACCAGTGGTCAATCAGTGGCCCGACTTTGGCTAGCATCGGGGCCAAGTCTTTATCGGCCATCGCACCAAACACGGCATGGGTGGTGGGAAAGTAGCCCATTGCATCCAAGTTGGCAGTGAGAGCGGCCACCGAATGCGGGTTGTGCGCCACATCCAGCACCAGCGTGGGCTGGCCCGGCACAATCTGAAAACGCCCCGGCAACTCCACCATCCCTAGGCCATTGCGGACCGCTTGCGCTGTGACCGGAATGCGCTCGCGCAGGGCTTCGAGTGCCGCCAAGGCCCCGGAGGCGTTCATGAGTTGGTTGGCGCCGCGCAAGGCTGGATAGGCCAGACCGCCATAGCGGCGTCCGCGTCCGCTCCACGCCCATTGCTGCTTATCGCCAGAATAATTAAAGTCTTGGCCGAAACGCCACAAATCAGCACCAATTTCGCGGGCGTGGTCTATCACGCTTTGGGGCGGCACTGGGTCGCTGACGATGACAGGCCGCCCAGTGCGCATGATGCCGGCCTTTTCGCGGCCTATGGTTTCGCGGTCGGGGCCGAGGTATTCGGTGTGGTCAATGTCCACACTGGTGATGACGGCGCAGTCGGCATCGATGATATTGGTGGCATCTAGCCGCCCGCCCAACCCAACTTCTAAGATAGCCACATCGAGCAAAGAGTGGCTCATCAAACGCAAAATAGCCAGCGTGGTGAACTCAAAGTAACTGAGCGAGACCTCGTTGCCGTTTTGCGTGCGGGCGTTTTCTACCGCCTCAAAGTGGGGCAGTAAATCAGCCGCTGGGATGATATCGCCGTGGATGCGGCAGCGCTCTTCAAAATGCACCAAGTGGGGCGACGTATACACCCCGGTGCGCCAGCCCGCTTGCAGGGCGATAGCTTCGATCATGGCGCAGGTAGAGCCTTTGCCATTGGTGCCCGCCACGGTGATGACCGGACAGTCAAAGCGCAGGCCCATGCGGCGCGAGACTTCGCGCACGCGCTCTAGGCCCATGTCGATAGATTGCGGATGCAGACGCTCGCAATGCGCCAGCCAGCCTGCAAGGGTGTGGATTTTGGTGTGCATACAGGCCGCTATTGTCGCCCAGACGACTGTGGCGCATGATGGTACCCATGAGCACTACCCACATTATTCTCTACGGTATCCCGAACTGCGACACAGTCAAAAAGGCCCGCGCTTGGCTGACGGCACAGGGCCTAGACTACCAGTTTCACGATTTTAAAAAGCAGGGCGTGCCCGCCGAGCGTTTGCAGGCTTGGCTGGCCGCTGTGGGCTGGGAGCGCTTGCTCAACCGCCAAGGTACCACTTGGCGCAAGCTGGAGCCTGCACAGCAAAACACCGTTTGCGATACGGCCAGCGCCAGCGAGGTGTTGCTGGAGCACAGTAGCGCCATCAAGCGCCCTGTGGTCGAATGGCACCAAGGCGCTACCATCGACGTGACGGTGGGCTTTGATGCCCCAAGCTGGGCGCAGCGGCTGGCTTAAATTTCTTTACGCAGTTTTACCACCCAGTAAGGCAACCACAGGTGTGCTTGGAACGTTAAAAGACTGAACGGATTTGAAAGGATTTTTCATGAAACGATTGCTACTGCTGGCGGGCCTGTGGGGTATGGCCGGACTGGCCACAGCGCAGGAGCAGGCGCGCGTCATTTCTTCTACCCCCATCGTGCAGCAGGTGGCGGTACCGCAGCAAGTTTGCCAAGACCAAACCATCGCCACGGCACCGCGCACCACGGGCGGTGGTGCCGTGCTCGGTGCGATTGCCGGGGGCGCTGCGGGCAATACCATTGGTGGCGGCACGGGCCGGGCAGCCGCTACGGCGATTGGCTTGATTGGCGGCGCTTTGCTCGGCAACCAAATTGAAGGCCAAGGCCGCCCGCCCCAATACCAAGAGGTGCAGCGCTGCACCACCGAGACTTTTTACGAAAACCGTACTGTGGGTTACAACGTGCTGTATGAGTATGCAGGCCACCAGTACACCACGCGCACCGACCGCGATCCGGGCGGCTGGATTTCAGTCAGTGTGCAACCGCTGGCCGAAGGGCGGCATGGGCGGACTTATTCCACCCTGCCTGACGGCCCTAGCCAGCCAGGCAGGGTAGTCAACCGTCTCTACCGTGACGAGCCAACGCCACTGACGCCAGTCATCATCACGCCCCCCGTGACGGTGATTGAATACGACCGCCAGCGCGATTATTACCCCCCACCGCCCCCGCCACGCCCCTACCGTCATCACCGTGAAGATTGGCGTTAAGCCCTGCCGCTGTGGTTTTTTACGTCCCCGTCTGGGGGCTGTCTGTGTGGCGGCCTAAAATTGCAGCTTTACCCTTTGCGTTTGTTGCCCATGACCACCGAAAAAATCGACGGCGTTTCCGTTTCTACCCAAGCCAATGTGTACTTTGATGGCAAGTGCGTGAGCCACGGCATCACTTTTGCTGATGGCACGAAAAAATCGGTCGGTGTGGTGCTGCCCGCCACCCTGACTTTTAACACCGGCGCGCCAGAAATCATGGAATGCGTGGCGGGTAGTTGTGAATACAAGCTCGCAGGCAGCGACGCTTGGCTCAAGAGCGCGCCCGGCGACAAATTCAGCATTCCGGGCAACTCCAGCTTTGACATCCGCGTCACTGAGGCTTACCACTACATCTGCCATTTCGGCTAAACCCTTTTCCTCCGACAAGATTGAAGCCTATGGCCACCATTCTCCAAAACCTTCCCGTCGGCCAAAAGGTCGGTATCGCCTTTTCTGGCGGCTTGGATACCAGCGCTGCACTGCACTGGATGAAGCTCAAGGGGGCTCTGCCCTACGCTTACACCGCCAACTTGGGCCAGCCCGACGAGCCAGACTACGACGCCATCCCCCGCAAAGCGATGGAATACGGCGCTGAAAAGGCCCGCCTGATTGACTGCCGCACGCAACTGGCCCACGAGGGCATTGCTGCGCTGCAAGCGGGTGCCTTCCATATCAGCACCGCTGGTATCACCTACTTCAACACCACGCCACTGGGCCGCGCTGTCACCGGCACCATGCTCGTGGCCGCCATGAAGGAAGACGATGTGCACATCTGGGGCGATGGCTCCACCTTCAAGGGCAACGACATTGAGCGCTTTTACCGCTATGGCCTGCTCACCAACCCAGCCCTGAAAATCTACAAGCCTTGGCTCGATCAGTTGTTTATTGACGAGCTGGGTGGTCGCGCCGAGATGTCTGCGTTCATGACGCAGCACGGCTTTGGCTACAAAATGAGCGCCGAAAAAGCCTACAGCACCGACAGCAATATGCTGGGCGCTACGCACGAAGCCAAAGACTTGGAGTTCTTGAACAGCGGCATCCGTATCGTCAACCCGATCATGGGCGTGGCGTTCTGGAAAGATGACGTCGTGGTCAAGGCCGAAGAAGTATCGGTGCGCTTTGAAGAAGGCCAGCCCGTGGCCCTCAACGGTGTCGAGTTCAATGACCCGGTCGAGCTGATTTTGGAAGCCAACCGCATCGGTGGCCGCCACGGTTTGGGCATGAGCGACCAAATCGAAAACCGTATCATCGAGGCCAAGAGCCGTGGCATCTACGAAGCCCCCGGCTTGGCGCTGCTGCACATTGCCTACGAGCGCTTGGTGACGGGCATCCACAACGAAGACACCATTGAGCAATACCGCATGAATGGCCTGAAATTGGGCCGCCTGCTGTACCAAGGCCGCTGGTTTGATCCCCAAGCCATCATGCTGCGCGAGACGGCACAACGCTGGGTGGCCCGTGCTATCACTGGCACGGTGACGCTGGAGTTGCGCCGGGGCAACGATTACTCGATTTTGAACACCGAGTCGCCCAACCTGACCTACCACCCTGAGCGCTTGAGCATGGAAAAGGTAGAAGACGCACCGTTCTCGCCGCTAGACCGTATTGGCCAACTGACCATGCGCAACCTCGACATTGTGGATACCCGCGCCAAGCTGGGTATTTACGCAGACGCGGGCTTGCTGTCTTTGGGTGGCAATGCCGCGCTGGCACAACTGGGTAGCAGCGAGAGCAAATAAGCGGCTTAGCCCACCACTGCTTCAGAAGCCACCCCTGCGGTGGCTTTTTTTTGCCATACTGCAAAATTTACGGGCAAGACATGGATTTGAGACATTCTTTGGCGGGCCGAACCCTGCGTTTGGCTGTCTTGCGGATCAGCATGGTCGTGGTCTGCGCCAGCGTGATCTCTTATGTTCTCAACCGTTCTTTGATCGAAGACGCAGTGCGTGCCCAACTGCTGCTGTCTACTGAAAAAACCATCCAACGCGAATCCCTGCCCTTTCGGGAGATTCGCGAACTACAGCAAAATTTTCTGGCCGAGTTTCAGGCGATTGATCGCGATCCCTTGCAGCGTTTGGCGCTGGTGCGCAGTTTTGACGATATCTTTTACCGCCATGACGATGGTTCTTATACACAACGTCCTGGCCTGTTTGAGGGCCAGCCGTTGGGCGATGGCAGGCGCTTTGCCCATATGTCGGCTACTTATGCGCCAGATATTCCGCCTTCAGACGATGTGAAGGCGCGTTTTGTTCTGTCTTATCTGCTCTCGCACAAATACGGCTCAGTGACCCAAGGCCGCTTGTTCAATTTTTATGGCGTGCTCCCGGAAAAGGGCTTTCCGATTTATCAGGCTGCCGACATCGCCAAAGTCTTTAGCTATAGCGGCCCGCAAGCACTCCAACTTGAAACCTATGAGTTCTATACCCGTGGCTTTACGTCGAGCAAGTCCGATACGTTCTTAACGCGGATGTATTTTGACTCCTCCAACAATGCTTGGATGACGACGATGGCGACACCTGATGTCGTTGAGGCAAATGGTCAGCACCGGATTTTGGCCTGTGTGGATATCTTGCTTGATGACCTGATGGAGCGTTTGGCGCGCCCTTCGATTGAAGGGGCTTACAGCACCTTGTTTTTGGCCGATGCCGAAGGCACATTGATGTTCCATCCGCAGCAGATGGAGGCCATCAAGCAAACCGAGGGCAAGGCGTCGATCCAGTCTCTGCATCTTGGGGCGTATCACCCCTTGTTGCACACCGGGGGCCAATTGGAGCCGGGCAAAGTGGTGTTGGTGGACACCCCGGATGACATCGTGGCTGTGGGCCGGATTCCAGAAACCCCCACCATCTTGACGATCCACTACCCCCGTGCCTTGATGCAGCCAGCTATTTTGCAGAATTTGGCCGTGGTTGCCGCCTTGGGGTTGGTCACTTTGTTGGTGGAAGTGTTTCTTTTGCGCTCCATCTTGCAAAATCAGGTCACGCGCCCGCTACAGCGGCTGATGCGGGCCACACGCGCGGTGGGGGCCACCGCCGAGCTAGAAAAATACGATCTTCCGGTGCAATCTGAGGATGAAATTGGCGAATTGGCTCGCGACTTTACCCGCATGTCGGAGCGTATTTACGAGGCCCATGAGCGCTTGGAGTCGATGGTGCAACAGCGCACACTGGCCTTGGAAGAAGCCAATCAAAAGCTCGCCGCTTTGAGCATCACGGACAGCCTGACAGGTCTAGCCAACCGACGCCACTTTGACAAGGTACTGGGCGAGGAATGGGGTCGTGCCATGCGCAGCGGCAGCTACATCATGCTGGCGATGTTGGACGTAGATTGGTTCAAAAAGTACAACGACCATTATGGTCACCAAGCTGGCGATGAATGCCTGCGGTGTGTGGCCCACAGCATCCAAGCCCATGCCAGCCGGGTAGGTGATTTAGTGGCGCGCTATGGTGGCGAGGAGTTTGTGTTGATCGTCACCAGCACTAATCCAGACGGGGCGCAGGCGTTGGTGCAATCGATTTGCCAAGCGGTGCAGGCGTTGCAATTGCCACATTTGCTGTCGCCCTTTGGCGTTGTGACTGTGACTATTGGTATGGCAGCCACGGTGCCGCTCCCCAGTGACCAGCCCACCGATTTACTCCAACAGGCGGATGCTGCTCTCTACCGGGCCAAAGAAGCTGGACGCAACCAAGTGGTGCAGGCATGAAAAATATCCAACGCAGTCTAAGATTGATCTGTTCCATAGCACGGCAGTGTATGAAGACCAAGCTATTGCCCTGCTAGCACAGGCAGCCCAAGCCGCGAATGTGCGCCTGCGTGTGCTGTGGGATCAGCGCGATGCTAATGTATGGTTTTGCGGTCCGGCAGGTTTTGGCAAAGCTCTGTGCCAAGACTTGATAGCGCTGGGCTGGCCCGCGCACCGCTTTCACCAAGAGCTTTTTGCGATGTGCTGAGGCTGCATGTAAGGCGTTATGGTATCAAGTCACTGCGCGCAAAGTTTTGGCGGCAGCCACCATATTGCTCAGGGCCGGAATCACTTCGGCCCACTGCCGCGTCTTGAGGCCACAATCGGGGTTGATCCAAAGCCGTTGGGCAGGAATATGTTCTGCAGCCTTGCGCATGAGATGAATGATGTGCTCCTGTGTGGGGATATTGGGCGTATGGATGTCATAGACGCCCGGCCCGATCTCGTTGGGGTAGTTGAAATGCTTAAATACCTCTAACAGTTCCATATCAGAGCGTGACGTCTCAATCGTGATCACATCCGCATCCATTGCGGCAATGGCAGCGATGATGTCATTGAACTCTGAATAGCACATATGGGTATGAATTTGTGTTTCGTCCCGCACGCCGTTGGCAGTGATGCGGAACGACTCCACCGCCCAGTTCAGATATTCTTGCCAGAGGGATTGGCGCAGCGGCAAACCTTCGCGTAGTGCTGCTTCGTCGATCTGGATAATTTGCACACCTGCGGCCTCCAAGTCCAGCACCTCTTGGCGAATGGCCAGTGCCAACTGTTTGCAAGATTCAGACCGGGGTTGATCGTCACGCACAAATGACCAATTGAGCATTGTTACCGGCCCGGTTAGCATACCTTTCATAGGTTTTGTAGTCAGTGATTGGGCATAGCCAATCCACTCTACTGTCATAGGGTGGGGTCGGTAAATATCACCAAACAGAATCGGTGGCTTCACACAGCGTGAACCATAAGACTGCACCCAGCCAAACTGGCTGAAGGCATAGCCTTCAAGTTGTTCACCAAAATACTCCACCATGTCGTTGCGCTCGGCCTCACCATGCACGAGCACATCCAGTCCAAGGGCTTCTTGTTCATGCACGCTGCGAGCAATTTCAGCCTGCATGGCGGCCTTGTAGGCTTCTGTGGTGCATCGACCTGCCTTGAACTCGCTGCGGGTGTGGCGGATGGCTGCAGTCTGTGGGAAGGAGCCGATAGTAGTGGTTGGATAGAGGGGTAACTGCAACAAGGCGGCCTGCTTGGGGGCGCGCTGGGCATAACAACTTTCACGCAGCCCCATGTGCTGGCTGATACGCGCCACGGCAGATTGGACGGCTCGATTATGAACACGAGCCGATGTACGCCGTGCCAGCATATCGGCTTGGTTGGCTGCCAAAGCATCTTTGACAGCATGGCGACCATCGCGCAAAGCCGTAGCCAATAATTGCAGCTCGTCGAGCTTTTGGAGCGCAAAAGCCAGCCAAGAGCGAACTTCGGTATCCAACTTTTGTTCGTTCGCTAAGTCCACAGGTACATGCAGCAAAGAGCACGACGGTGCCAGCCACAAACGGCTCCCCAACCGTTGAGCCAGAGGCTCGAGCCAGTCAAGCACTGCGTTCAGATCTGTTTTCCAGATATTGCGGCCATTGATGACGCCTAAGGACAACACCTTGTGCGCTGGCAACAAATTTAACAGCGGCACAATGTCGTCTCGTCCATTGACAGCATCCAGATGCAGTCCAGCCACAGGCAAATGTGCTGCTAAGTACAAATTCTCTTGCAACGGGCCAAAGTAAGTAGCCAGTAGCAATTTGACACGGCAGCTTTTGAGTTGGTGGTATGCCGTATTGAAGGCATGTTGCCAATCGGCATCCAACTCGGTCACGAGGATGGGTTCATCTACCTGAACCCACTCCACCCCTTGGGCTGCCAGCGTCTCCAGCAACTCGGCATAGACCGGCAGCAGGCGTGGCAACAAGGCCAGTTTGTCGCAGCCGTCTTTGGCTTTGCCAATCGCCAGATAAGTGACAGGGCCAATGATGACTGGCTTGGCTTGGACGCCTTGGGCTTGCGCTTCGGCCAGTTGTGCCAGCAGGCGCGAAGTGTCGAGCTGGAACGGGGTAGTAGCGGTAAATTCTGGGACGATGTAGTGGTAGTTGGTATCAAACCACTTGGTCATCTCGCCAGCAGCCACACCACCACAGCAGGTACTCGATGCCTCACTCACAGGTGCCGAACGCCCACGAGCCACACGAAAGTAATTGTCCAAGGCATCGCCCTGAAACCCGCGTACCCGTTCGGGCAGATGGCCCAGCGTGAAGCCCATGTCCAGCACCTGATCGTAGAACGAGAAATCACCGACCGGCACCAGATCCAGACCTTTTTGGTTTTCCCAGTGGCGTTGGCGCAATTGCGCCCCTAACTGTTGCAGAGCATCCAGCGAGGACTCGCCCCGCCAGTAAGACTCCAGTGCGAATTTCAGTTCACGCTGGGCGCCAATGCGGGGAAAGCCAAGATTGTGGATGGTTGTCATAGGGATCGTCCTTCAAAACAGAGAAGCACCGGATCGTAGGTAAGATGATCTATGAAGTAAAATGGTATTATTTCAACAATACATGAAAAATATTCATTAATATGCTGGAGCGCATCCACCTGACCATCGTGCGGGAAGTTGAAAAGCAAGGGTCACTGACTGCTGCGTCTCAGGTGCTGTGCCTAACGCAATCGGCCTTGAGCCACAGCATGAAGAAGCTCGAGCAGCAATTGGGTACGGCTATCTGGCTGCGTGAGGGGCGCAGCTTGCGTTTGACCCAGGCCGGGCAATATTTGTTGGCCGTGGCCCATCGGGTACTGCCGCAACTGGAGTTGGCCCAAACACAATTGCAACAATTTGCCCAAGGCGAGCGTGGCACACTGCGCATTGGCATGGAATGCCACCCTTGTTACCAGTGGTTGCTGAAGTTGGTCTCGCCCTACTTGGCCTCTTGGCCGGATGTGGACGTAGATGTGAAGCAAAAATTCCAGTTTGGGGGCGTGGGTGCCCTGTTTGGGTATGAGATTGACCTACTGGTCACGCCTGACCCCTTGCATAGGCCCGGACTGCAATTTGAGCCGGTATTCGATTATGAACAGGTGTTGGTGGTAGGGCGCGAGCACCCCTTGGCACAACAAGCCTATGTAGAGCCAGAACAACTGACACGCGAGGTACTGCTCAGCTACCCCGTGGGCTTAGAGCGCCTAGACATTTACACCCGTTTTTTGATGCCCGCTGGCGTCACACCCTACCGGCATAAAACCATAGAGACCACCGATATCATGTTGCAAATGGTAGCCAGTGGTCGGGGCGTAACTGCCTTGCCCCGCTGGCTGGTGCTGGAATATGTGAGTAAAGTTAATATCGTGCCTATGCAACTGGGGCCGCATGGCATTGCCAAGCAGATATTTCTTGGTACACGCATAGTTGATTCACAGATTGACTATCTTCAGGCTTTCATTGCACTGGCCCGAGGATTGACCATGCCTCAAACCGAAAAAACTGTTTAATCAGTACTTTGTATGGTATTTTGATCGACCTACATGCAGTTCACGTCCACAGGTCTCGCTCTTACTCGTCGCCATGCTTTGGCAGCTTTGGCAGCCACAGGCTGCGGTAGCTATGCCCATGCACTTACAGGCACCTCAATTACCAATGCCCCCAATTTTGTTCTTCCCAGTCTCCAAGGACAAACCATTGCATTAGAGCGGTTGCGTGGGGCCGTGGTGTGGTTGGACTTTTGGGCATCCTGGTGCCCCCCCTGCGCACGCTCGTTTCCTTGGATGCAATCTATGCAAGCGCAATGGGGCGCACAAGGTTTGGAGGTGATTGCCATCAATGTGGATCGGCGAGCCGAGGATGCACTGAGTTTTTTAAAGAAGTTTGGCTCGCAATTGGCCGTCGCGTTTGATGCTCAAGGGAACACGGCCCGCAGTTATCAAGTCAAGGTGATGCCTACGGCATTTCTCATTGATCGGCAGGGCGTGGTACGCCACATCCATACAGGGTTCAAGGATTCAGATGGCGCAGACTTGAGTCAACTGATAATCCAGTGGATCGGGAAGTAGTTGTAAAGGCTGTCAGAAGTGATAGGCCCAGCCTAATGCTAAACCAGTGCGGTGCTCCAATTGAACCCCGTTATAGGTATTGCGCAATGGTTGCATCCATTCCAGATGAAATTCACTGCCTTGCCAGATTCCAGAAGATATCTTGTATACGGCACCCAAACCCAGCTGGTTGAGGCGTCCGCCGTAGTTGATAGGATTATCTGTAGGCGAGGTGGTTACCTTTACGTCTGCGTACTTTCCCTGAATAGCGCCTTGACGTGTGTGTTGCCATCGGCCCGTCAAGGTTAAAGAGGGTATGATTTGACGTGTAACCCACGCATTAAGTTGTAAGGTATTGCCTAACGCATAGCCTTGTGCATTGGACGATTGTAGGCGCTGTGCTCCATGTATCTGTGCACCCCAGCCCCACGGGCCATGCGTCCAACTCCAAGTGGAGGCAACCAACAAATCCCAAGTTCCGCTGCCCAATTGCATGCTGTAATCTACTAGAGGGGGATCTACTTGGTGTGTACGGCGCATTCGTAGTCCACTGGCACCTGTTGGCGCACTCAGTCCCACGGCCCAGGTGTTGAGTGATTGCAAACTGCTACTACCCTTAACTACGGCATAGATGTGGGTATCACCTAATCCACCTGTTTCATGGCGGCCTTCATGTATTTGGGGTTGCTCTAGGGTAGCTATACTTGAACCGATGCGGCGTGAACTCATTGCCATGTCCATGTAATGCGACATCACCATAATATTGAGTTGTTCACTAATACCCGTCATGAATTCCAGCATATGCATGTTCATGCGCATACTCTCAGGGCGTTGCAGACAGGGTATTGAACCACAACCTTGGGCTTGCAGTTGTGTATCACTGATGCTTGCTCCCCCTGCATTGAGTAGTCTAGGGCCTTGGTGTACCACTTGCATTTGATGCCCCATCCGCCATTGGCCAGGCTCCATCCAATGTCCGAAATGCACTCCGGGAGGCATTGCCACATCCGTATGGGTATGGGTATGGGTATGGGTATGGGAATGGGCGTCGAGCGATGTGTGATGGGCTGGTTTATCGGAGGGATTATTATGGCGTGCATCCAGCGGATCATCTAAACGGACAGTGAGTCCCATGTAGGCTACCATCCATCGCAAATCGGCAAAAGATCCCAGCCCGCCACCGCCCGCCTTGAGCTTTCCCGACTGGTGCGTCCAGTCCAGCCCCGCATACCAATGCACTCCTTTGCCCAACTGGCGCGACACCCCCAGCCCAAACGATAGATTGCCAAAGCCTGCCAATCGTGTGTCGCTGGAGTAGTGGGTTGGTAGCAGCGCTGGGTTGAACGAAGTGACAATAGGTTGTCCATCCCCGCCGAAAGCGACTGATCGGTAGGCTTGCCGCGACACCAACCAAGGTGTATAAAACTGGGCAGCAGTTTGGGTGTAGTAACGCAGCCTTGGTGTGATTTGCCAGCCATCTGAAAACGGCTGTGCCCATTGCCCCTCTAGTGAATGAGATCGAACGGCCCAATTGTCCCGCGAATGGTGCCAATTTAAACGTAGTGCGGCGTCAGTGTTTTCGATGTAACGTAGCCATTGAAGTCCGAATTGCCACTGGCGCCGATGTGAAGGCCTCTTTTCCATCAGCGCTTGTAAATTGGCTGGCACTGGCCCTGAACTATGGCTTAGGGCAACTGGGTCGATAAACAGCGCGCTCACTGCTTTGTAAGGGTTAGAGAGGTACCCTTGTTGGTTAATGACCCCTATATTGGCCTGCAACACCGATGTGGCATTCATTACCTGCACGATGCCCAAAGACGCACCTGTATCATTGCGCTGTTCTTGTAGAACGCTGTAGCTGCCATTAGACCGAATACTGTTGCGCCAAGCAGTGGTGTTCAGGTAGGGGGTTGCATCATGATCGAGCGTGGCATTGACGCGCTGGTGTGTGAATTGAAGCGCTGCCGTGAACGTGGTCTGTTGATCCTCGCCAAGGCTCCAACTGTGGCTACCACGCACAGTGCCAGATGCGTAGTCACGCTCCTGTGACAAGCCCAAACCCACTTGGTGTACATCTGTGTTGCTACGCGTGCGCAGGTCAAGGTCTAGTTGTCGCCGTGTCTCTGGGGATGCAGAACTATACGTATGAACGGGCTGATCCAGTAGTCCTGTGACTTGGCCTGTCATGGCATCCACAGCCAATGGCCTAAGTTGGTGGTCTACCAACACTCGCCCTGTCACCATGGGTGATGCGCCCACCGTAATCAATTGTCCAGGAAGGCCCGTTTGTACTGGTCGATTGCTGCGTGCGCTGCTCGGAGCTGTTGCCACAGGGGTGGCACCTGACCATGTGTCTTGTGTGGCACGAATGCCCAAATCTATGTTCTCGCCCAGTGTGATCCATCCTTGGGCCTGAAGGGTATCGACTTTGAGAGGCGTTGCGTTCCAAGCACCTACTGCATCCCGTCCTTGCTCGCGCAGATGCGATCCCTGCACAGTGAATTGATCATCTTTAGCCTGTACAGGCTCATGCCAAGCAATACCTGGTAGAGCTAAGGCAGCTGCTGTCAGCGTCTCCAGAAACCGCCCAGTGTGGAACGATGGCAAAACCGAGTTAGGGGGGATGCTATCAGTATCTGAACACATAGAAGATTTGCACGACAGTCTGAACTTGTCAGTAGCACCCACATCCACCACCCTCGCTAGCGGGGGCTGAAAATCCCGCCTCACGGCTCGACTGCACATGCGAGCGCAGAGCCGTCGCGGGGTCTCCTTCAAGTGACATATGGGGTTTGGCTAGCAGCCCGCGCTCCCAAGGTGCAACCGTGGTGCTACAGGCTACCAGAGTGCAAGCCAAACTGCATGCCCACACTATCCGCCAAAAAAATCTACTCGTATTGATAAACGATGCCATCGGTACCGGTGTGAATCTGACCACTAGCATCCATGCAGTGAACCGTCAAGGTGTATTGCAGAGCACCTGCACCAGCCTTGTTGATTAGCAGTTGATAAACACCATTTCCGCCACGCACTTGAATAGATGGGCTGGCTTGGTTATCACCACTGATGGTGTCGGTAGCGTGAGCAGCAGATTGTCCCTTAATTATTTGCACATTCAATAAAGGAGCATTGAGTGTGTTATTTCTGACATTGGCTATAAGGTGATCTGAGTCATACCCCGCATCGTTGGAGCAAATAACTCCGACATAATGGGTGATGCCTGGTGCAGCACTCATAGGTACATCGAAAGAATGTGCTTTTGCCAATAGTGGTGATAATAAAAAGGCCGCAACGAATGAAGCCTGATTCCAACGGCGGAGAATGTGTGTAGTCACGGAAGCCAATAAAATTATTAAGGTAGATATCCAGGGATGCCTAGGTTGGCATCAATGTCCGCAGGAGATGGCGTTAGGGTGATAGTGTACCCTGCTCCACAGGAGCTGGGCAGAGGATTCTTAGTTAAATCACGATTGATAGTCAGTGTGGCAGGAGAGCCAATGCCGTCTATATTAGGGTTGGAGTACTTGGTTGTGACGGAAGGAATCCAAAGGTTGGCCGCGCCATTTGGTGTGCAAATATCAGCGATGGCCACCTTAATTAGCAATTGCTTGGCGCAGGAGTTGGATTTAAATGTGACACCTGCGGTGCGGAAAGGAACTAGGCCATGCAAACTCGGATCCAACGAGCCTTCAGTGTTTGCAAAACCAATAACTTGTCCAGCAGCGTTCTTTTTCTCAGCTTGCTTTGAGAAAACATTGCGGTTTTGAATGAGTTGTGCAATATTAGCGAAAGACTCAATAGATAGGGGATTTTCTGTGATTGTTTCAGATACAGCACCACTGACTGTTACGATTGGGTTGACAGTAGGAAACAATACACTTTGCGCAATAACAGGGATAGAAACGCCGTTGACGGTACAGCCATGACCAATGACTACATTGTTGTAGGTGGTCGTGCCTTCTGTTGCTTGAGCTTGGATCGTGGTGTGTGCTACAGCACTCTGGGCGACAAAGGCACCAACGACAGCTAACGTACGAACAGAAGCAGAAAACTGGGACATAAAGGAATCCTTGGGTAGCGGTGAGTGCAAATGTGGCGCGCGCAATGTCTACAGAAGCTAGCTCTGCGTCGCAGTGGCAAATGGTAAGGGATACTGGGCTGGCACAGGTGCGGCAAATTGTCGCATGTCGGTGTGGATCAAACGCCTTGATGAGCAAGCCCAGAGCTGCTACCTACAGCGCCATCGGTGGTGGCCCACCAGCATGGCCAACCAATATCTCGCAACCAAGCAGGGCCTTCTTCTTCTTTGAGCAAAGCTATAGTGGCAGCACTGCCTGCCATGACACATAACGGAGACCACACGGAAACAGCAGCCATAACACGGGTTGGCCAGCCAGTCAAAGGGTTTAGGATATGTCCATATCTTTTACCTTCTAACCACACACAACGTTCGTAATCGCCACTGCTGGCCAATGCTCCATAAGATATGGAGATTTGCGTCAGAGGGTAGTCCTTATCCCATGGACTACGAATGCCAACTTGCCATGGCTCTCCATTGGGCTGGGGGCCGATAACGGCCAAATCACCTCCCAGATTGACAAAACCCGATGTAATACCTGAATTTCGGCATAGTGTGACTAGTCGATCTACCGCGTATTCTTTGACAATACCTCCTAAATCCAGAGTTAGACCAGGTGTTGGGAAGTCCAAGCAGTGTTCATCCCATTTTAAGCGGTGCCAACCTACTCTTAACAAGACTTGATTGATATGTGCCTGAGATGGCAAATGATTTAGACCACGGTGCCACACTTCTGTTAATGTACCAGAAGTGATATCGAACAGGCCTCGGCTTTCATGGTAGCATGTTTGGGCATAGTTTAGCAATGTGCGGGTCTCATCATCGACTACTACCATACCTCCGAAAGCTGCTATTTTGTTAATTTTACTCAGGATGCTATCAGCGCGATATCGTGAATATTTCGCCTCTAATCGTTCAAGCTCGGCCAAAAGATCATGAGCAAGCGTGTGCAAATTTTCTTGCGAAGTGCCGTGTATGGTAAAGCTGCAAGGAGTTCCTAGAGCTGTGAAATTACGTGCAATACAGTGCATGGAGAGTATACAAAGCAACAGGGTTCTTTTGCATAGCAGTTGCCTTATCTTTATTCTGGAATAAGTTGGTTTTTTGTATCGTCATATACCAAGCTATTCGTTTGCCGGACGCTTCAAAAGTTTGCGTTGCAAGGTACGCCTGTGCATCTTTAATGCACGTGCCGTGGCAGATATATTTCCATTATGCTCCAGTAGCACACGTTGGATATGTTCCCACTCCATTCGATTCACTGACATCGGTGCAGGTAATGGTATCCGTTCGGGTTGGGGAAGCTCCGACACAAAGGCATTGAGTATCGCCGTCACATTGGTTGGCTTTGCAAGGTACTGCACCGCACCAAGTTTTATGGCATCTACAGCCGTTGCTACGCTGGCATAACCGGTAAGCACCACGATCTTACAGTGGGGCACAATATTCAGTAAAGGTTGAATTAAACCTAACCCAGACCGGCCATCCAGATTTAGATCAAGAACAACGCGCTGTGCACCAAATTTTTGAGTCATTGCCAACACATCATCATGTGCATAGCAGCCCAAGGCATCCCAGCCGCGTCGGGCGAGCGAACGCACCAAGACAGCGTTGAATGTTGGGTCATCATCTACCACCAAAATACGTTCAGTCATTGGGTCTTCATCCGGCCACTGGCAGCAGAATATCAACCTGGGCACCTTTGTTATTGGGCCGGTTACCCAGATTTAACTTTCCTCCCATGCGTTCTATGGTTGCTCGTGCTAGCATCAAACCATAGCCTTGTCCCAACGGGGGGGTAGCGATGATACCAGTGGAGGTGCAACCTTGGCTTGCTAATATAAAGCCAGGGCCGTGGTCAGAAATACTGATTTGTAGGAGTTGATGTTTACTGGGGGCCATGCAGTAGACCAATATAGGGCCTCCAGCACGCCATGCATTATCCAAAATATTGACCAATGCCTGTTCTAAGGTGGCCTCGCAGACAATGGTGGCATACTGGGCCTCAGATATATTTAGCTCAACGGCACTGTCGGGCAAGGCACGCATAGCACGCCAGCGTGCCAGAACTTCTATCAGCCATTCACCTACCACTACAGATTGGGCACCAGCAGAACGAGAAACTTCAGCACTATCGGTAAGGCTCCCAATGATTTGTTTACACTTTGTTACCTGACTTTCCAGCAAATCGAGCTCCTGTTCGATCTTTGGCCCAATATTGGGAAAATCTCGCAAATCTTCAATGATTACCGCCATGGTTGACAGCGGAGTACCAAGCCCGTGGGCTGCACCTGCAGCCAAGGTTCCAATGGCGACGATACGCTCATCTCGTAATGCTTGCTCTCGCGCTTGGCTCAGTTCAGTGGCTCGTTCCTGCAAAGCATGGCACAGACGTAAAACCAGCCAAACAATCGAGATGGTTGATACGACAAAAGTGATCCACATTCCCGAGAGATGGAGGTTGCTCGCATTGTCTGGATCATGTACATGAAGCGCCACAAAGTGGGTCATGAGCCACGAGTAACTGACGATGGCAGCCAGTGCTATGCAGATGGACTGGGTATGTGACAAGCTTAACAGCCCTGCAACCACGGGCAGCAATAGTATCGAGACCAAAGGGTTTGTAGCCCCACCGGAGAAATATAACAGGCCGGTCAGGCACATCAGATCTAGCCAAATACCGATCAAAATATCTTTACTGTTAGCTTGCCCACAGTGGACACGCCAAATAGTAATCACGTTGCACAGCAGCAATAGTGTAGTGATCGTCAGTATAGGGCGGAGGGGAAGCTGGATGCCGATAATTTCTTTTGACACCAATAGTATTGCAATTACAGATCCGATAAATCCCCATCGCACGGCGGTTAACCGCCCCAGCACCAGCGCTACCAAAGTTAATGGAACCATTCCATCAGTATCCGGGCCTGTTGTACTACGCATGTAGCCACCCAGAGAAATGTGCTGTATGTGCGGTAGTGAACAGGATCAATTGCATTGTTCGAATGGGTTCGTAATCAATTTTCGAAAAAGCGGCGAAATCGGATAGTCGGCATCACTCCTTCCCAAAGCCGTTTTTTGAGACGGTGCGATGCTAACTCATATCTTGTGAACAAACTTCTTCGGTGCTCACTGTGAGGGTATTGCTTGCAGCCGGTGCCTAAATTCTGGCCCATAGCCCAACTGTAAGCGCCGCTCTGTCATCTCCAGCATTCGGTTGAGCATGGAATTCCAAGAGGCAGCCACGCTAGGCACCCCGTGTTGATGGGCATAGGCGCATAGCAGGTGGTGCAGTTGTACGGCCTCAGCCAGTTGTGGCTCACTTAGTACGGTGACGGTCATGCCCCGGCGCGGGTGGGCTGTCAGTAAGCCTTCGTGGTGCAGTAGTTTTAGCGCCTCCCGTACGGGGGTACGGCTGACGCCATAGGCTTGGGCCAGTTCACCTTCATTTACGGCCTCACCGGGTTTCAGGTCGTAGCACAAGATGCGCTCACGCACCCGGTCTGCAATGGCCTCGCACAATGCGCGGGGCTGAAGAAACTGTGTGCCCATCAAGGAGCCTCCGAGCGTGTTGTGTGTTTAGGCATAGTGTTTCTCCAATAAGTCCCAAGCGGGTTTACCCACCAGACGTTGGCGTTCAGTAAACGAAGTGACCAAGCCACTGGATTCCTGTACCTCTTTTTCGTCGCGCAATACAGTGAGGGCTTTTTGCATTCCGGCTACGGCTCCCTGCAATGCTGCATTGGCATAAAGCACCATACCGTAGCCCAACTCGCCCAACTGTTGCGCATTAAAGATGGGTGTTTTGCCACCAATAACCATGTTCATCAGTTGGGGTTTGGAGAGTCGCTGGGGGAGCGTACGCACCTGTTCCGCTTGAGTGACGGCTTCCACAAACAAAATATCGGCTCCAGCTTCGGCAAATTTCTGCGCTCGTTCCACAGCGGCTTCAAAACCGTGGATGGCAGCGGCATCGGTGCGAGCCATGATGAGGAGGTTGGGGTCGTGCCGGGCATCAACAGCCGCCTTGATTTTGGCCACGGCCTCCTCGGTGGAGATCACCTCCTTGCCCGAGAAATGACCGCAACGCTTGGGAGCCACCTGATCTTCTAACTGGATACAGTCGGCCCCTGCACGCTCTAGTGTGCGTACAGTGTGGTGAACGTTCAGCGCATTGCCAAAGCCAGTGTCGGCATCCACGATTAGCGGCACCTCCACAGCATCACGAATGCGTGCCGTGTGATCGGCAATTTCGTGCAAGCCCATGAAGCCTTGGTCGGGCATACCAAACCACATATTGGTGACTCCAGCACCGGTGATGTAGATAGCCTGAAAGCCCAAATCCTCAATCACCTTGGCCGACAGTGCATTAAAAGCCCCCGGTACCAGCAAGCCACAGCGGGCTTCTACTAGCGAGTGAAGTTGTTTGCGAGTAGACATGTTGTTTCCTGTATTCAAAAACTATTGCCGGGGACACGTACCCAGCCTTCCATCAAAATGCGGGCGCTGCGGCTCATCAATGCTTTGGTCACTTGCCATTGCTCATTGATCTGTTGTGCCTGTGCCCCGACTCGCAACGTGCCTGATGGGTGGCCAAAGCGCACAGACTGGCGCTCGCTACCACCTGCGGCTTGGTGAACCAAGGTGCCGGGGATAGCTGCCGCCGTACCAATGGCCACGGCAGCAGTACCCATCATGGCGTGGTGTAGCTTGCCCATAGACAGGGCGCGCACCAGTAGATCGATATCGGTGGCCTGCACGGTCTTGCCGCTGGATGTGACATAGTCTCTGGGCGGGGCAACGAAGGCAATTTTGGGTGTGTGTTGGCGCTGGGCCGCCTCAGTGATGTCGCCGATTAGGCCCATCTTGACAGCCCCCCAAGCACGAATGGTTTCTAAACGCGCCAGGGCTTGGGCGTCGCTATTGATGGCTTCTTGTAGCTCAGTACCGGTGTAGCCTATATCTTGGGCGTTGATAAAAATGGTGGGAATGCCTGCATTAATCAGTGTCGTCTTGAAGGTGCCCATACCGGGCACCTCCAGTTCATCGACAACATGGCCCGTAGGGAACATGGCACCGCCATTGCCGTCGCCCTCACTCTCGGCAGCCGGATCGAGAAATTCCAGTGGAATTTCAGCTGCCGGAAAGGTGACGCCATCGAGTGAAAAATCTCCTGTTTCCTGTACTAAGCTGTTGCTGATGGGTACATGGGCAATGATGGTCTTGCCGATGTTGGCCTGCCAGATACGCACCATGACACTGCCCTGCTGTGGGATGCGTTCCGGATCGATCAGGCCCATATGAATGGCACAAGGCCCTACTGCAGCCGACAGATTGCCACAATTGCCACTCCAATCGACTAAAGCCTGATCGATGGATACCTGACCAAACAGATAGTCCACATCATGGTCTGCCCGGCTGCTGCGTGAGAGGATGACGGCCTTACTCGTGCTTGATGAAGCATTGCCCAGACCATCAATTTGCTTGCCATAAGGGTCTGGACTGCCGATGACGCGCATCAGCAAACGGTCGCGGCCTGGGCCGGGTGCTTGGGCAGATACAGGTAAGTCCCTAAGAGAGAAAAACACGCCCTTGCTGGTGCCGCCGCGCATATAGATAGCGGGAATACGGATTTGTGCAGTAAAGGACATGTCATGCCACCTTTTGGTTGGATGCCAAGAAATCTTGGGCAAAACGCTGGAGTACACCACCGGCTTTGTAAACTGACACTTCTTCTGCGGTGTCCAGACGACAGGTGACGGGCACATGCACCACATCACCATTTGGGCGTTGCACCACCAAGGTGAGGTCGGTGCGTGGCTCTAGCGCTCCTTCCACATCGAAAATTTCGCTACCATCGAGTTGCAACGAGATGCGGTTGGTGCCGGGTTTGAACTCCAGTGGCAAGGTGCCCATGCCGATCAAATTGGTACGGTGGATACGTTCAAAACTTTCAGCTACCACGGCTTCTACACCCGCCAAGCGTACGCCTTTGGCCGCCCAGTCGCGTGATGAGCCTTGACCATAATCGGCACCCGCAATGATGATGAGCGGTTGCTTGCGGTGAAGATAGGTCTCGATGGCTTCCCACATTCGCATCACCTGCCCTTCTGGCTCGACACGGGCCAGAGATCCGGCTCTGACTTTGCCGTCTGCATCGCGCACCATTTCATTTTGGAGCGTGGGATTAGCAAACGTGGCGCGCATGGCGGTCAGGTGGTCGCCCCGGTGGGTGGCGTAAGAGTTGAAATCCTCCTCTGGCAGCCCCATAGAAGCCAGATACTCACCGGCAGCCGAATTTGCCAAGATGGCATTGGATGGCGACAGGTGGTCGGTGGTGATGTTGTCTGGCAGGATAGCCAGTGGGCGCATACCCTTTAGGGTGCGCGGATGGGCCGCCAGCGCACCAATGCCCTCGGTGTCCCAATAAGGGGGGCGGCGGATATAGGTCGATGGTGCTCGCCAAGCGTACTGCGGGCTGACTTGCTCGCCATCGTTGGGGTGCAGCGCAAACATCGGTTCGTACACGGCGCGGTATTGCTCTGGTTTCACCGCCGCCTGCACCACGGCATCAATTTCTTCATCTGATGGCCAAATATCTTGGAGGCGGATTTCCCGGCCATTCATCAGCGCCAGCACATCGTTTTCAATATCGAAGCGGATGGTGCCAGCAATGGCGTAGGCTACAACCAGCGGCGGAGAGGCCAAAAAAGACTGTTTGGCGTAAGGGTGGATGCGGCCATCGAAGTTGCGGTTGCCCGACAGCACGGCGGTGGTGTACAGGTTCCGGTCAATGATCTCTTGTTGAATCTTTGGATGGAGTGCCCCCGACATACCATTGCAGGTGGTGCAGGCAAAACCGACAATGCCAAAGCCTAGCTTTTCCAGCTCGGTCAATAGCCCCGCCTGTTTCAAGTACAGCTCTACTGCCTTTGATCCCGGAGCCAACGAGGTTTTGACCCAAGGTTTGCGTACTAGCCCCAATTGGTTGGCATTGCGCGCCAGCAGGGCAGCGGCTATCACATTGCGTGGGTTGGAGGTATTGGTGCAACTGGTGATGGCGGCAATAATGACCGCACCATCGGGCATCAGGCCCTGTGCTTCTTGGCTGCGTGCGGTGTCTAGTCCCACGGCAATGCCACGCTCGGCCAGCGCAGCGCTGGGTAGGCGGCGGTGTGGGTTGGATGGCCCCGCCATATTGCGCACCACTGTAGACAGATCAAACCGTAGCACCCGCTCATAACGGGCGGTTTGCAGTGTGTCAGCCCAGAGTCCAGCGCTCTTGGCATAAGTCTCTACCAATGCAATTTGCGACGACTCCCGGCCTGTGAGTTGGAGGTACGCTAAGGTTTGCTCATCAATATAAAACAGTGCTGCGGTGGCACCGTACTCAGGGCACATATTGGAGATGGTGGCGCGGTCTCCAATGGTTAGGCTGCGTGCGCCATCGCCAAAAAACTCCAAATAGGCACCCACTACCTTTGCTTGGCGCAAGAACTCGGTCAGGGCCAGCACAATGTCGGTGGCCGTGATTGCGGGGGGGCATCGACCCGTCAGCTCTACGCCCACAATGTCGGGCAAGCGCATCCATGAAGCACGGCCTAACATCACGCTTTCTGCCTCTAGGCCGCCAACACCGATGGCAATCACGCCCAGCGCATCTATATGCGGGGTGTGGCTGTCAGTTCCTATACAGGTATCGGGAAAGGCAATGCCATCTCGAACCGCCACCACAGGTGACATCTTTTCGAGGTTGATCTGGTGCATGATGCCGTTGCCTGCCGCAATCACCTCCACGTTGGCAAAAGCTTTTTTCGTCCACTCGATAAAGTGAAAGCGGTCTTCGTTGCGGTGATCTTCAATGGCCCGATTTTTTTCGAAGGCATCGGGGTCAAAGCCGCCACATTCAACGGCCAGTGAATGATCGACAACCAACTGCACTGGCACTACCGGATTGACCTTGGCAGGGTCTCCTCCCTCTTTGGCAATGGCATCACGCAGGCCCGCCAGATCAACCAGTGCTGTTTGGCCCAAAATGTCGTGGCACACCACACGGACGGGGTACCAAGGAAAATCACGGTCACGGCGGCGCTCGATGAGCTGCTGTAAACATTCATCAAGAATTGACGGCGCGCAGCAACGCACCAAATTTTCTGCATGTACGCGAGCGGTGTAGGGCAGTTGCGCCCAAGCGCCAGATTGCAGAGCATCCACGGCAGTGCGGGCGTCAAAATAATCCAGTGCAGTACCGGGCAGGGGTTTGCGGTAGGGTGTGTTCATGGGGTGAGGTCAGGCGTTCAGTAACGTGCTTCAATCGGAACAAATACTTGATCTTCGGGGCCAACATAGTTGGCACTGGGGCGAATAATCTTGTTGTCGGTGCGCTGCTCAATCACATGGGCAGCCCAACCGCTGGTGCGTGCAATGACAAACAGAGGGGTGAACATGGCGGTAGGTATCCCCAGCATGTGGTAACTGACGGCACTGAACCAGTCCAAGTTCGGGAACATCTTTTTTTCTTCCCACATCACCGATTCCAGCCGCTGGGCAATGTCGTACATCTTGGTACTGCCTGCTTCCTCGGATAGGTGCTTGGCTACCCTCTTGATGATTTCATTGCGGGGGTCACTCACGGTATAGACGGGGTGGCCGAAACCGATCACCACTTCTTTGGCTTGCACCCGGCGGCGGATATCAGCCTCAGCCTCGTCTGGGTTGTCGTAGCGTTTCTGAATTTCAAAAGCCACCTCGTTAGCACCGCCATGCTTGGGGCCACGCAAGGCACCAATAGCACCCGCAATGCAAGAGTAGATGTCGCTGCCAGTGCCAGCAATGACACGCGCCGTGAAGGTACTGGCATTAAATTCATGCTCGGCGTAGAGATTGAGTGAGGTGTGCATTGCACGCACCCAGCTTTCGCTGGGTGTGTGACCATGCAACAGGTGCAGAAAATGGGCGCTGATAGAGTCATCATCGGTCTCGACGTCAATGCGTTTGCCTTGGGTGCTCCAGTGGTACCAGTACAGCAGCATGGAGCCGAGGGAGGCCAGCAGCCGGTCGGCAATATCGCGCGCCCCCGGCAGGTTGTGATCGTCTTTTTCAGGCAGCACGCAGCCCAAGGCCGAAACACCGGTGCGCATTACGTCCATTGGGTGGGCGCTGGCTGGCAGCTTTTCCAGTGCCTCCTTCACATTGACGGGCAGACCCCGCATGGCGCGCAACTTGGTTTTATAGGCTTTCAGTTCGGCACGGGTAGGCAGCTTGCCATGTACCAGCAGGTGAGCGATTTCTTCAAATTCGCACAGTTCGGCCAGATCGAGAATGTCATAGCCCCGGTAGTGCAGATCGTTGCCCGTGCGCCCCACAGTACACAGTGCCGTATTGCCAGCGGTAACACCTGACAGTGCCACCGATTTTTTGGGTTTGAAGGTGCTGCCTTCGGCATGGGGGGTGTTCATACGCTCGTCTCCTGGTGATGATTGGGGTTGTGAAGATTCGCAATTTACGCAAAATAAGGCTGCTTAGAAAGCACTGAAAAAGCAAATTCTTGTGAATGAAATCCATGCAAATTGCAAATTTTGCAAATAAAACGGTACTACTGGAGAGCGTATGAAGAAAACTTATATGGGGGTGCGGCTGCGTCGGTTACGGGCGCAGCGGGGCCTATCGCAGATCGCACTGGCCCAAACTTTGGGTATCTCTGCCAGCTATTTGAACCAGATCGAACAGAACCAGCGGCCACTGACCGTACAGGTGTTGCTCAAGATTCACCGGACGCTGGGCGTCGATATCCAACAATTCTCTGAAGATGAAGAGACGCGGCTGGTGGCAGCTATGCGTGAAGCCCTGGCTGATGCACAACAGCCGGTCACATTGCCTGAATTGCAGGAGGTGGCATCCCAAATGCCTGCCGTGGGGCGAGCGTTGGTGGCGTTGCATCAGCGCCATGCAGAAACCTTAGAGCGTTTGCAGGCCATGGCCGACTGGATCGGGGATGATCGCTCCGACATGGTGGCCCCTAGGGCAATGCCGTTTGAGCGGGTGCGTGATTTTTTCTTTGCCCAACAGAATTATTTTGATGCTTTAGACCGCAGCGCTGAGATGTTAGCCCTGGAGGCCAGCGCGCAGGGCCAACGCTTGGGCGATTGGCTCATGGAGCGCTTAGACGTCAAACACGGCATTCGGGTGGTCTATACCAACGGCACCACACAGAGCAGTAAACGTCACTACGATCCGCAGCAGCGCATTCTGTATCTTTCAGCTCTGCTCGAGCCAGGGCAGCAAGCCTTCCAATTGGGCACACAACTGGCCCTGCTCGAAGCTGGTACACAGATCAACGCCTTGATCCAAGCAGCTTCCCCTACTGAAGAGGTAGCTTTTAACCGTTTGGCCCGGATTGGACTGGCCAATTATTTTGCTGGCGCTTTGCTGCTGCCCTATAGCAACTTTCTGGGGGCGGCTGAATCCCTGCGTTACGACATTGATTTGTTGGGACAGCACTTCGGTGTGGGGTTGGAGACGGTTTGCCACCGTTTGAGCACTTTGCAGCGTCCGGGAGCACCAGGGGTGCCTTTTTTTCTGGTGCGGGTTGATCGTGCTGGCAATATCTCCAAACGGCAATCGGCAACGCATTTCCATTTCAGCCGCACTGGCGGTACCTGTCCGCTGTGGAATGTCTATGAGGCATTTGGGCAGCCGGGGCATATCCTGCGGCAACTGGCACAGATGCCCGATGGGCGCACATACCTTTGGATTGCCAGCACTGTTTCTGGAGGTCAGGGCGGTTATGGCGCACCACGCCGGACTTTCTCGATTGGGTTGGGATGCGACATTCGCCATGCACATAGGCTGGTCTATGCCAAAGGATTAGCCTTGAACGATCCCGATACGGCTATACCCATTGGCATGGGGTGTAAGGTCTGTGAGCGCGAAAGTTGCCTACAACGGGCCTTCCCTTTCATTGGTCGTCCGTTGGATGTCAATGAAAATCAGAGCCGATTTGCACCCTACAGATTTACGGTTTGACGGCAGTTTCGGCCCAAGAGCTTTTGGCTATGCGCTAAAGCACAGCTCAGTCAACCGTGGCCCCTGATGACTTGACAGCCGCTGACCATTTCTGAATGTCAGCGGCAATCATGGTCTTGAATTGCTCAGGGTTCATCGCCATCGGTTCAGCCCCCAAAGCCGCCAGTTTCTCTTTGGTTTCTGCGGAGTTCATGATCGCCTGCACCTCAGTGTTCATGCGGGCAGTGATGGCTGCTGGCAAACCAGCGGGAGCCAGCAAGCCGTACCACGGTGTGGCATCAAATCCCTTGATGCCGCTTTCGGCCAAAGTGGGCACCTGTGGGAACGTTGCCGAACGTTGGGCGCTGGTCACGGCCAGCACTTTGACTTTACCTGCCTTGACTTGGGGCATGATCGGCAACGGGTTTTCAAAGGCCATCGGAATCTGGCCGCCGACCAAATCGGTCACTACCGGGCCAGAGCCTTTGTAGGGGATATGCTGGATATGGCTGCCTGTGGCAGCATTGAACATCTCGCCAATGATGTGCTGGGGCGTACCAGAACCCGCCGAGCCAAAATTGAGTTTGCCTTCTTTGCCCTTGGCAATGACATCGGCCACTGAATTGAGGCCCGATTTTTCATGCACGGCCAAGACAAAGGAGGCGCGTGCTAATGGGGCTACTGGGGTGAAATCGGTGGCGGGCTTGTAGGGCAGCTTGGGGTACAGCGCGCCAGAAATCACAATCGGGCCACTGGAGGCCACCAAAAAGGTGTGCCCATCAGGCTTGGCCTTGCTGACAAAGTCAGTGCCGATGTTGCCACCGGCACCGGCGCGGTTGTCCACAATCACGCTCTGGCCTAGGCGCTTTTGCAGTTGCTGGGCCAGCAGTCGTGCCAACACATCGGTGGTGCCCCCTGGAGCGTAGGGCGAGACCAAAACGATGGGCTTGGACAGCCAAGCATCTTGCGCTTGTACTGCCGGAGCTAGTGCCAAGGAAGCCAGAGCCAAGACCGTGGCACGGCGTGTCAGTGAACAAACGGAAGATTGCATGGTAATTCCTTCTTTGAGCGGATAACGGGCATTGCAGGATAGCGGATAGAGCCAGCCACCGCCATCAACTGTTGATTTGCACCCACAACTTGTCCAGTCGCTTGATGCTGACCGGCTGTGGCGTGCGCAATTCTTGGGCAAAGAAGCTCACGCGCAATTCTTCTAGCAGCCAACGCAACTCCTGCATTCGGGCATCGACTTGCCCTTTGCGCTCGGCCACCAGCCGCCAATAGCGTTGCTCTTGCGGGCGTAACTCAGCCAGTTTGGTGGCATCGCGGGCCGGGTCGGCGCGGAACTTGTCCAGCCGCAAGGTGATGGCCTTGAGGTAGCGCGCAAAATGGGCCAATTGCGGCCACGGGGCCATCGCCAAAAAGTTTTTGGGCACCAAGCGTTGCAATTGCTGCGCCGCATCGGCAGTGGCCTCGGGTGCGCTTTTGGTGTCTTTGATTTTGCGTGCCGCCACGGCGTATTCGGCCAGAATGGTGCCTGCCAGCCGGGCTACTTCATTGGCAATCAGCGTCAGGCGGCCCCGGCCTTCGTCAATGCGGCGCTGAAACTCCGCCGCAGTAGTCGGCAATGGCTCTAGCAAGAATGCCCGATCCATCGCCACATCGATGATTTGGCTGCGCAGCTCTTCTTGGGTGCCCAGTGCCATATAGGCCACAGCCATTTTTTGCAGATCGGGGATGTTCTTTTCGAGGTATTTGAGCGCATCTTTGATTTGCAGCGCACACAAGCGGCGCAGGCCCAAACGGTGTTTGGCCGCCGCCACTTCCGGCTCATCAAACACTTCGATGGTCACGGCATCGCCGCCGTCGATCAGGGCCGGAAAACCGATCAGGGTTTGGCCGCGTCGGCCCATTTCCATTAGTTCGGGCAATTCACCAAACGTCCAAGCGGTGTAGCGCTGCTCGGCGTTGGCTGGGGCTGTGGTTGAACTTTGGCGGCCAGCGGTTTGTTCTGGTGGTGTGGGGGTCGCGTTGGCGTTGGTTTTCTTGGCCGTGGCGGGGCTGCTGGCCTCTGGCTCCGGGTTGGCCGCAGCGCCAGACTGGCTGGCCAGCTTTAACCCGGCCAGCGCTTGGAACGCACCACGCGCCTTGGCCCCCAGTTCGGCCTTGAGCGCGCCCAAATTGCGGCCATGCCCCAATTGGCGGCCATGCTCATCCACAATGCGGAAGTTCATAAACAGATGCGCAGGCACCATATCCAACTTGAAATCGGTGCGTTTGACATCCAATGAGGTTTCATCGCGCACCTGTTTGAGCAAGGCATCTACCAGCCCGATATGACCAATCCGATCCGGCGTACCGAGTAATTCGGCCAGCCGGGTAGCCGATTCAGGCAGCGGCACGAAGCGGCTGCGCGGGCGCTGTGGCAGGCTTTTGAGTAGGGCTTGGATTTTGTCCTTGAGCATCCCCGGCACCAGCCATTCGCAGCGCTCATCTTGAACCTGATTGAGCACAAACAGCGGCACGGCCACGGTCAGGCCGTCGCGTGGGTCGCCCGGCTCGTGCAAGTAGCTGGCAGCGCAATCGACGCCCCCCAGCCGCACGACACGTGGAAAGGCGCTGGTGGTAATGCCTGCCGCCTCGTGGCGCATCAGCTCGTCGCGTGAGAGTTTGAGCAGATCGGGGCGATTTTTGCTCTCAGCGCGGTACCACTGCTCAAAATTGCGACCGTTACACAGGTCTTGCGGAATCTGCTGGTCGTAAAAAGCAAAAATCAGCTCTTCATCTACCAACACATCTTGGCGGCGTGATTTGTGCTCTAGCTCCTCGACCTTGGCGATGAGCTTTTCATTGGCCTTGAGAAACGGCAGGCGCTTGTCCCAATCGATTGGCACTTCGCCCGCCACTAGCGCTTGGCGGATAAACATCTCGCGTGCGGCGTGGGGGTCAATTTTGTCGTAACCCATGCGCCGCCCGCTATAGACGACGATGCCATAGAGCGTAGCGCGCTCAAAGGCCACCACTTCGGCGGCTTTTTTCTCCCAGTGGGGGTCTAATAATTGTTTTTTCAGCAGGTGCGCGCCGACTTCTTCCAGCCATTGCGGCTCAATGGCGGCAATGCCCCGGCCAAACAGGCGCGTGGTTTCGACCAGCTCGGCACAGACAATCCAACGGCCCGGCTTTTTGCGCAGATGCGCACCCGGATGGCGATGGAACTTGATACCGCGTGCGCCCAAGTAAACATCTTCTTCCTCTGGCTTAAAGCCGATATTGCCCAGCAAGCCCGACAGCATGGACAGGTGCAACTGCTCATAGCTGGCCGGTTGTGGATTGAGCGTCCAGCCATGTTCAGCCACCACAGTGAGCAACTGGCTATGGACGTCGCGCCACTCGCGCACCCGGCGCACGTTGATAAAATTTTGCCGCAGCAATTGCTCGTATTGGCGGTTGCTCAGTTTGTGCGTCGGTGCCACGGCCACGGCGGGCGCATTTGCTGGCGCTGGGGCGGCTAGGCGCTGCGCTACCGGCAGCACCGCCTGCGATGGCCCCTTGCGCCGGGCTTGTATTTGCTGCACCCGCGCCGATGGCAAGGTGGGCGGTGTGCCGCCACGGGCTTGTTGCAGCCAGTTCCACAGTGTCAGGTAGCCGCTGAACTCGCTCTTGTCGTCATCAAACTTGGCGTGTTGTTGGTCGGCCTGTTGCTGCGCCTCCAAGGGGCGGTCGCGCACGTCTTGCAGGCTCAAGGCGCTGGCAATGATGAGCACCTCGTTCAAAGCGCCTCTGGCGCGGGCCTCCAAAATCATGCGGCCCACACGCGGGTCTAGCGGTAGCTTGACCAGCTCGCGGCCTGTAGGGGTGAGGTCGTTTTTCTCATCCACTGCGCCTAATTCGTTGAGCAACTGGTAGCCATCGGCAATGGCCCGGCCCGAAGGCGCATCAATGAACGGAAAATCCTCCACCACGCCCAAGTGCAAGGATTTCATGCGCAAAATCACCCCTGCCAGCGAACTGCGCAAAATTTCAGGGTCGGTAAAGCGCGGGCGGCCCGCAAAATCTTGCTCGTTGTACAGGCGGATGCAAATGCCGTTAGCCACGCGGCCACAACGGCCCGCCCGCTGATTCGCGGCGGCTTGGCTGATGGGTTCCACCAGCAACTGCTCGACTTTGCTGCGCAGGCTGTAGCGTTTCACACGCGCTGTGCCCGCGTCAATCACATAGCGGATGCCCGGCACCGTGAGTGAGGTTTCAGCCACATTGGTAGCCAAAATAATGCGCCGCCCGGTGTGGCCGTCAAAAATGCGGTCTTGCTCGGCTTGGCTGAGGCGGGCAAACAGCGGCAGTACCTCCGCGCTGCGTGTGACGGGATGGTGGGCCAAGTGTTTGCGCAGGTGGTCAGCGGCCTCGCGGATTTCGCGCTCGCCGGGCAAAAACACCAAAATATCCCCACCGGCATTGCCTTGCCAGAGTTCATCCACGCCATCGGCAATGGCATCGTTGAGGCTGTAATCGCGGCTTTCTTCAAAAGGCCGCCAGCGTTGCTCTACCGGAAAGGTACGCCCCGACACCATGATGACTGGCGCTGGCCCCTTGGCACTGGCAAAGTGCTTGGCAAAACGGTCGGCGTCAATGGTGGCCGATGTGACCACCACCTTGAGATCAGGCCGACGCGGCAAAATTTGCCGGATATAGCCCAGCAAAAAATCAATGTTCAGGCTGCGCTCATGCGCCTCATCAATGATGAGGGTGTCGTAGGCTTTGAGCAGCGGGTCGGTTTGCGTTTCGGCCAGCAAAATACCGTCGGTCATCAGCTTGACCGAGGCATCGCGACTCAGGCGGTCTTGAAAGCGCACCTTGTAGCCGACCACATCGCCTAGTGGCGTGTTGAGCTCTTCGGCAATGCGCTTGGCGACGCTGCTGGCAGCAATGCGCCGGGGCTGGGTATGCCCAATGAGCTGGCCTTTTTGGCCGGGCGGTGCATTGAGTTTGCCCCGGCCCAAAGCGAGGGCGATTTTGGGCAACTGCGTGGTTTTGCCCGAGCCGGTCTCGCCGCAGACGATGATGACTTGGTGCTGCTGTAAGGCAGCCATGATCTCGTCGCGCCGGGCTGATACCGGCAGTGACTCAGGGAAGGTGATTTTCAGGGGGGAGGCGGGGGTGCAAGCGGTCAAGGCAGCGACTTTTTAGAGAATCGCTAATTATCCCAGCCCGCAAAGAACTCAGGGAGTAAAGCATTCCACCGCCTGCCGCACCAAGCTAGCCAGCTGTGCCGGGGGGCGATCATTCGTCTGGGTATGCAGCAAGGGTAGGCCGCTGGCGCTGCGGCCCGGTGTTGTGGCCCATCTAGCCCAAGCCCGTGGCCCGGCCTGAAAACCCCGATCTGGAAACGGGGCTTGCCATGCATCCACGCTGGCATCAGTGGCATGGTGCGGCGCAGGCGGTTCATCCCATACCCACTGTCCTAGGCAGCGTCCGGGCCACCATTCAGGCAGTAATGTCAGTACGTTGGGTGTGTGGCTAGGCACCACCAGCACCAGTTGTTCGATTTTGAGGCGTTGCAGCCATTCAGATAACACTTGGCTGTGTTGTTTTGGGGTGTGCCAGCGCTCTTTTTTCGGCTTGTCGCTGCGGCCAAAGCCGATCAGATCGGGCACCAGCACGCGCTGGCCTAGGGCGGTCAGGGCGGGCAGCAAATGGCGATAGCTATAGCCCCAGTGCTGTGGCCCATGCAGGCACAGCCAAGTGATGGCGGCGTCGGGCGGGCCTTCGTCCAGATAATGCAAGCGCAGTCCGGCCAGTGCGGGCAAATCACTACAGTAGTGGGCTGCCCAAGGCCAATCGGGCAAACGGGCAAAACGTGCATCCGGGGTGCGCAAGGCGTCATCGCGCAAGGGGTGGGCGGCGAGGGCCGCAGCACGCTGCTGCTGGCGACGCTGGCGGAAAAATTCTCCCAACAATTGCGCGCAGTCTTGCGCTAACACACCGCCTTGCACTTGGGTCTGGTGGTTGAGCTGGGGCTGGGCAAATAAATCCAGCACCGAGCCAGCGACGCCAGTTTTGGCGTCTGCGGCACCAAACACCACGCGGGGCAGGCGTGCGTGCAGCATGGCCCCGCTGCACATAGCGCAGGGTTCTAGCGTGACATACAGGGTGCAATCTTCCAGCCGGTAGTTGCCCAACTGCTGCGCCGCAGCGCGCAGGGCAACAATCTCGGCATGGGCGGTGGGGTCGTGGCCCGCCACCGGCCCATTGCGCCCGGTGGCAATCAACTGGCCCGCCCGCACCACCACCGCCCCCACTGGTACCTCGCCCGCCTGCGCAGCGGCTTGCGCCTGCTCTAGCGCTAGCCGCATCCAGTAGGCGTCATCAGGTGCTTGCATGGTTTATTTGGTGTCGTCGGGTAGGACGCGGGGCTGCTGCATCAGCGCATCGACGGTCTGCTTGACTTGCTGCACCTGTTGGGCGGGTGGCGCAGCATGGCCCATATTGGCACCAGGGGCGACGCCGGGTGCAGTGGGCAACCCGGATACGGCGCTGTGGGAGCCGGACAACTGCTGACGTGCCAGCAAGCCAACCACGGCCAGCGCCAGCACCAAGGCCACGATAGTAAAAAGGGTACGCATAGTTCAAATTTTTGAGATGAGACATCCTAGCCGCCCTAACGGCAGCGGTTGCTGTGTGGGTCTGCTGCGGCTGGTGTTAGATTTTTTAAGTATGAATTAAGAGAAATATATTCTTTTGGGTTTTAAAGAGTGCGCCGCAGAATCAACCATATGGCAACCTTCCCGAGACTGCAAGCGTGACTTCCCGTACCTCCACCATCATCGTTCCGGGCTGGCGCGACTCAGGCCCCGGCCATTGGCAAACCCTGTGGGCGCAGCGCTTGGATGGTGCCTCGCGTGTGGTGCAAGACGACTGGATCACCCCATCGCGCACGGCGTGGGTCGGGCAACTAGAAAAAACCGTGCTGGCCGCACCGCATCCGGTAGTGCTGGTAGCGCACAGCCTAGGCTGCATCGCCAGCATCCATATCGGGGCCGAAGCCGCAGCACGGGTGCGTGGGGCGTTGTTGGTGGCCCCAGCTGATCCAGAGCGGCGTGCTATCTTGAGCGATTTTGCCCCGGTGCCCTATGCGCCACTGCCCTACCGCAGCATTGTGGTGGCTAGCAGCAACGATCCCTACTGCCCGATTCGTTTGGCCGGTGCCTATGCCCGTGCTTGGGGTAGCGAGTTTGTGCGCCTGCAAAACGCGGGTCATATCAACATTGAGTCGGGTTATGGCGAGTGGCCGTTGGGCATGGCCTTGTTGCAATCGCTCACCGGAGAGCTCGATTGGGGCGGTAGCTCTGCGGTGTCCACTGCGTGTGGGTAAGCATCCTTTATATTCTTTTTGATAGATAAATTAACAAGAATATGTTCTTTTGGTTTTGAGGGTGGCTGCGGCAAAATCGTGCCATCTTGTCTGTTTTGTTTTTCCTGTGAGTGCAACCATGACCTCTTTCCAACTCAAGTCCCTTTTGGCGGCAGCCGCGCTGGCGGTCGGTGGCATGGCCTCGGCACAGACAACGCTGCTCAACGCCTCGTACGATGTAGCACGCGAGTTTTACAAAGACTACAACCCGGCCTTTGTGGCCCACTACAAAAAAACCACCGGCAAGGACGTCAAAATTGACCAAGCCCACGGTGGCTCTAGCGCCCAAGCGCGGGCGGTGAACGATGGTTTGGCCGCTGATGTCGTCACCATGAACACCACGACTGACATCGAGTTTCTGGCCGCCAATGGCGTCGTAGCCAAAGACTGGGCGAAAAAATTTCCGCACGATGCCTCGCCCACCACCTCCACCATGCTGTTTTTGGTGCGCAATGGCAACCCCAAAAATATCAAAGATTGGGATGACCTGACCAAGCCCGGTGTGCAAGTGATTGTGGTCAACCCCAAAACCGGCGGCAATGGCCGCTATGCCTATCTGGCTGCTTGGGGTGCCGTGCGTGAAAAGGGCGGCACCGATGCCCAAGCGGCGGAGTTTGTGAGCAAACTGTATAAAAACGTGCCGGTGCTGGGTAAGGGCGGGCGCGATGCTACGGCCATTTTCTTGCAACGCAACATTGGCGATGTGCTCATCACCTTTGAATCCGAAGTGCTGTCCATTGACCGCGAGTTTGGTGCGGGCAAGGTGGATGCCGTTTACCCATCCGCCAGTATCGTTGCAGAAAACCCAGTGGCTGTCGTCGAGCGCACGGTAGCCAAGAAGGGCACGGGCGATGTGGCTAAAGCCTATCTGAACTATCTCTACTCAGACGAAGCGCAAGAAATCGCCGCCAAACACGCGCTGCGCCCCCGCTCTGAAACCGTGCTTAAAAAGCACGCCACCACGTTCAAGCCGCTCAAGCAGTTCACGGTAGCCAAGTATTTTGGCTCTTTGGGTGAAGCGCAAAAAGTCCACTTTAACGACGGCGGCCAGTTCGACAAGCTCTACACGCCCGGCGCTAAATAAGCTATGAACACTGCCACGTCTTCCGCACCGCTGGGTGCGGCGGGGGCTGCTGCGCCCCGCCGTACATCTGGCAAAGCCAAACGGGTGCTGCCCGGCTTTGGCCTGACCCTAGGCTACACACTTTTTTATCTCAGCATCATTGTGCTGATCCCGCTGTCGGCGCTGCTGTTCAAAACCTTCACCCTCACTTGGCCCCAATTTTGGGAAGCCATCAGTTCGCCCCGCGTTGTGGCCTCTTACCAGCTCACCTTTGGGGCTTCGCTGCTGGCGGCACTGGTCAATCTGGTGTTTGGCCTGCTGATTGCTTGGGTGCTGGTGCGCTACCCGTTTCCGGGTAAAAAAATCGTCGATGCGCTGGTTGATTTGCCTTTTGCCCTGCCCACGGCGGTGGCGGGTATCTCGCTCACAGCGCTGTTGGCAGGCAATGGCTGGGTGGGCCAGTATCTGGAGCCACTGGGTATCCAGTTGGCCTTCAAACCGGCAGGTATTGTGATTGCACTGATCTTTATTGGCCTGCCGTTTGTTGTGCGTACCGTGCAGCCGGTGCTCGAAGACGCAGAAAAAGAACTCGAAGAAGCCGCCACCAGTCTGGGTGCTACGCGCTGGCAGATTTTTTACAAAGTGATTTTGCCCACCGTGACCCCAGCGCTGATGACCGGCTTTGCCATGGCCTTTGCCCGTGCAGTAGGGGAATATGGTTCCGTGATCTTTATTGCAGGCAATATGCCCATGATCTCGGAGATCACGCCGCTCATCATCATCGGTAAGCTAGAGCAGTACGACTACGCTGGTGCCACCGCCGTGGCGGTGGTGATGTTGGTCATCTCGTTCACCTTGTTGCTCGTTATCAATGCGCTGCAAGCTTGGCAGCGCCGCCACGCCGGAGCCCCCGCATGAGTGCCGCCCCTACCCGTACCGTGCGCCGCGCCAAGGCGGGCACCACCGAAGCCGCTTGGGTGCGCTATACGCTCATCAGCGTGGCGCTGGCCTTTGTGCTGCTGTTTTTGGTGTTGCCGTTGGCGGCAGTGTTTACCGAAGCCCTGCGCAAAGGCTTTGGTGCCTATTTTGCGGGCCTGACCGAGCCGGATGCCTGGTCAGCCATTAAGCTCACTTTGATTGCAGCGGCCATTGCCCTCCCGCTCAATTTGGTGTTTGGCGTCGCGGCAGCGTGGTGCATTGCCAAGTACGAATTCAAAGGCAAGGCGTTTTTAACCACGCTGGTCGATCTGCCGTTTTCAGTCTCGCCGGTGGTGGCCGGGCTGGTCTATGTGCTGATGTTTGGTGCCCAAGGCTGGATTGGCCCGTGGTTGCAAGAGCACGATATCAAAATCATCTTTGCGGTGCCGGGCATTGTGTTGGCGACCATCTTTGTCACCTTCCCGTTCATTGCCCGCGAGTTGATCCCGCTGATGCAGGCCCAAGGCAACGATGAAGAGCAAGCCGCCATTGTGCTGGGGGCCAGCGGCTGGCAGACCTTTTGGTATGTCACCCTGCCCAACATCAAATGGGGGCTGCTGTATGGCGTGATTTTGTGCAATGCCCGTGCCATGGGCGAGTTTGGCGCGGTATCGGTGGTCTCGGGCCATATCCGGGGCCAGACCAACACCCTGCCCTTGCATGTTGAAATTTTGTACAACGAGTACCAATCGGTAGCGGCCTTTGCTGCGGCCTCCCTGCTGGCGCTGCTGGCGTTGATTACCTTGGTCATCAAATCCGTGGCCGAATGGCGCAACGAGCAGGCCATGAAAGCAGCGGCAGAACTGCCCCCTGAGCGGCCCACACCGGCCACAGCCCCGACGGCGCGCTGAAAGAGAACCCACCATGAGCATTGAAATCCGCAATATCAGCAAGCAGTTTGGCACCTTTCAAGCCCTGCGCGACGTCAGCTTAGACATCGAGTCCGGCGAGCTGATCGCCCTGCTGGGGCCGTCAGGTTGTGGCAAAACCACTTTGCTGCGCATCATTGCCGGGCTAGAAACGCCCGATGTTGGCACCATCCATTTTTCGGGTGAAGACACCACCGATGTCCATGTGCGCGACCGGGGCGTGGGCTTTGTGTTCCAGCACTATGCGCTGTTTCGGCACATGACGGTGTTTGAGAACGTCGCCTTTGGCCTGCGCGTCAAGCCACGCAACGAGCGCCCCAGCGAAGCGCAGATCAAGAAAAAAGTCACCGATCTGCTTAAGCTGGTGCAACTCGATTGGATTGCCGACCGCTACCCCTCGCAGCTCTCTGGCGGCCAACGCCAGCGTATTGCTCTGGCCCGTGCTTTGGCGGTAGAACCCAAGGTGCTGCTGCTTGATGAGCCTTTTGGTGCCCTCGATGCCAAGGTGCGCAAAGAATTGCGCCGCTGGCTGCGCCGCCTGCACGATGAGCTGCACGTCACCAGCATCTTTGTGACGCACGACCAAGAAGAAGCGCTAGAAGTGGCTGACCGCGTGGTGGTGATTAACCAAGGAAAAATCGAACAAAGCGGCTCGCCGCAAGAAGTCTGGGAGCACCCTGCGAGTCCGTTTGTCTATGGCTTTTTGGGCGATGTGAACCTGTTTCATGGCCGCGCCCATGAGGGGCTGGTGCATTTGGAGGGCATGGAACTCGATTCACCAGAGCACAGCGCGGCGCAAAATGCCAAGGCGTTTGCCTATGTGCGGCCACATGATTTGGATGTGGAGCGTTACGCCGTTGGCGCTGGGCTGGATGCGCAGGGCCGCCCACGGGGCATTGTGGCGCAACTAAGCCGGGCCATTGTGGTCGGGCCGATTGCCCGGCTGGAACTTATTCCGGTGGACGATGCCAAACCCGCAGACAATGCAGCCCCCGAAGCCTTGATTGAAGCGCAAATCCCAGCGCAACAGTTCAAAGAGATGGGCCTGCGTGAAGGCGAGACGCTGGTGGTCACTCCCCGGCGTGCGCGTGTTTTTCTAGATCAAGCTGCCAATATCTGAGTTTGCTGCCATGCTGGGCGGCCCAGTGGCAGCCACAAGGATGGATATGGTATTTTTGAACTGCTTGGCTGGGCTTTCCCGCCGCGTGCTGCTGCTAACGGCAGCCACCTGTGTGGCTATGCTCGCTTTTGGTGCTTATTTGCAGCATGGCTTAGGGCTGGAGCCTTGCCCGATGTGTATCGTGCAACGCTATGCGCTGCTGCTGGTGGCTATCACCACCGGCATCGCCAGCTTGCGTGAGGGCCGAGGCTGGCAGATGGGCTGGTCGGTGGCGGGCTTGCTGGCCGCTGATTTTGGAGCCTTTACCGCTGCGCGCCAAAGCTGGTTGCAATGGTATCCCCCAGAGGTAGCCACCTGTGGCCGCGACTTTTACGGCATGATCGAAAACTACCCCATCAGCCGCGCCTTGCCCATGATTTTCCGAGGCTCCGGCGATTGCACCGCCATCGACTGGACATTTTTGGGCGGCTCCATTGCCAACTGGTCATTTGTGGCTTTTGCCAGCTTCAGCGTGGTATTGACGGCGCTGCTCGTGGCCTTGCTGCGCCGCAATAGCCGCGTTACGGCTTCTTAATCAGGGACGCTGCGCCGCTCTTTGGCACAGCATCCCTTAGAGCGCAAGGCTAGGTTTCATTGATATACCCTTGCTCCAGCGCCCCAGCTTGGTTTTCAAAGATAGCCATTGCAGTACTCATGCGTTTAAACCCCAGCTTCTGGTAAAACGACTCCTTGCCGGGTACCGAGTAAAGAATAATCTTCTTGTGCCCTCTGGATAACTCCAGCAGTTTGGCAACGATCTGCTTTCCAAGGCCAAGACCTTGATGGCTGGGAAGCAGCGCGACGTCGCAGATGTATGAGCAGTCGGCTCCATCAGCCAGTGCTCTCCCTGCGCCAATTAGTTTTCCATCTTCGTAGACGAAACATTTGAAAATGCTGTTCGTGAATGCTGTCTTTAGCCCACTCGGATTTTTATTTCTGAGAGGTGCGGAATGGTAAAGGGCAGCAAGTTCATTCCAGTCGATGTCTTCGATTGAATGTGACCAAATGAGCGGCACGGTGTGCTCCTATGAAACCTAATGAAATAAAGCAAGTAGTAACTGCAAGCTGTTTGTTAGAGCATGGCGTTAAACCGAATTTTTTCCATCTATGATGCGATTGAGCACTGCTGGTGCAATGAGTCTGTGCAGTGGCGTGACCGGAAACATATAAATCCGCCCCCACAGATTATGGATATGAACCACTGTTGTCACTGAGATGGACTGAATGCCGCTTCGATCAAGCGGATTTTTGTAGACAGACAGCACAACATCCAGATGTTTGTCGCGATCTCCAAGCAGTGCCTCATTAGGTGAATTGGAAATAAGTGTAAAGATGCCGACACGATCACCTGACGTATAAGTTGACGCTGGTTTTGAGAGATTCAAATTTCCGAGATCACCAAGATCCTTTAAGCCGAAAAATCGAACGATCTTGTTTCGCAACGTCATGAGCAAATTAACCCAAGATGGGGTATTTGCCAGAGCAGTTAAAAAATAGTTGAGTGCCGTGGGCGTAGTGTCGTGAACAGAAATAACGTAGGAATCGTGAAAATATGCACCGGATAGTCGTGCATTGATTGCACTTTCTGGAGGTACATCGGAGAGTATGGCGCGTGGTTTCATTGCAGTCTAACGTTGAAAGTAAGCTGTCTGCCGAAGGTGGGTCGGCTTGACTACTAGGTTAGAGCGTGTTGTGAACTCCCAGCGGTAGCCAATATCCGGGTCGCTGCTGGCAGCATCAGTATTACAAAGACCAGAAAGTGCAACCCACCCAACACCTGTGGCAACCGCTCGTAGTCCCTGGCCAACCGGCGAAACCTCGCCAGCCATCCAAAGCTGTGCTCGACCACCCAGCTCCTAGGCAGCAGTACAAAGCCCTTCTTCGCCTCTGGCAACTTGACCACTTCCAACTGCACACCATGCGTTTGGGCATCACTGCGGGCCTTCTCCCCTGTATAGCCCTGATCAGCCCACGCTAACTTCACCGTCTCCCCAGTGACCTCTTGCACGGCTTCACACAGCACCTGCACCTGCGCACGCTCTTGCTCATCGGCAGGTGTCACATGCAAAGCCAGCAAATGCCCCAACGTATCGACTGCCATATGTACCTTGCTGCCACGCCTGCGCTTGTAGCCGTCATAACCGGCCCGAGGGCCACTCTCACAGCTCGACTGCAAAGTGCGTCCGTCCAGAATCACGGCGCTGGGCTGGCCTTGTCTACCTTGGGCGACGCCAATGATGGAGCGTAGATCCGAG
>NZ_FOGD01000003.1 GCF_900111115.1 Giesbergeria anulus | reverse complement strand
AAGATGGCAGCGTTGTTTTTGACCAATTGCGTACTGAACTGGTGCAGTAGGTCTTTGCGCTGATTGGCAATTTTTGCGTGGATGGCTTTGACACGCTTTTTCTTCTTTGCCCGCTGTGCAATACCGAGTTGGCATTCGAGCTTGCGATAAAAATGCCCTTCGATGCGTTCGCCCGTAGAGGCTACCGCCGCTTCTTTCAGGCCCAAGTCAATACCCACACTGGCCGTTGCCGCTATGGGCTTCGCTTGCGCCTTGACTACGATATTGAGATACCAACGCCCCCGGTTGTCTTGACTAAAACTGCCCGAGCGTAGCTCATGGTCTGCCAATCCGTAGCTGTCCCAGAGGCTCAATTTCTGGCCCGCAAAGGCGACCTGCCCTGCCTTGTATTGCAAGGCCCGCGCTTTGAACGGAATCCAGCCCAAGCTGTATTTGCTGTTTTGGGGGTTGGAGACTCTCCAGCGCAGTTTGGCCTTTTTGAACTGCCTGCGGGCCTTGGCGTAGTCTTCACACACTTGCTGCACGGTGGGCGAACCGATTTGTACCCCATCGCACTTACTGAAACCGTTGGTTAGCTTTTGCAGGTCGTAGCCACTGAGAAACTGGTGGCGCTCACGGATGGCACGGTGGCTGGTTTCATTGCAGAAGTTCCAGACTTGGTTGACCTCACGCGCCATCGCAGACAACACGCGGGCATGTTTGTCTTTGATGCGTAGGCGCAGGGTTTTGGTGCAGTCCATGCTGTGCATTATCAATTGGACATCCAAGAGTAGCAAACACCCATGAGGATGCCTACGGCATCCGCGCTCTCAAACTCGGGCTGAACCCCGAGGCTTGCCGCGCACTTAGTGAGTGCAAGACCTACCCCACTGATGTCAGTGGTGAAAAATGGAATTTCACCCAACCCTACTTGGCATTGATTGGCACCAACGCCCCCAGCGTTACCACGATCTATGCGAAAAGTCTGTAATGCCCTGCGCTGGCTAGTGCGTGCCGGGACAACTTGATGCATGCTACCCAACGATCTACCCCCTTGGGAAGCGGTGTACCAACAAATACGCCGCTGGCTGCAGGCAGGTTGTTTTGAAGCGATGGCCTCGGATCTGCGCTCCATCATTCGTGTCGCCCAAGATAGACAAGGCTAGCCCAGCGCCTTAATTCTGGATGAATGCACTTTGCAGTTCTGATCCTGCTATCGACGACCCGGATATTTTCTACCGCTGGGAGTTGATAACACGCGCTATGTCACGAACTTGCTGTTCTCGCTTGCAAGAAAAATCATAACTTCCTGAATATAAAATTCTGATAATAATGAAGATTGAATACGCTTAATTCTCTATACAAGAGGAAGCAACCATTGGCAATTAGGATCTATCCCCCACGACAAATCCCACCCTCAGGAAATGACTCAATAAGAGGTGCGAGAGTATGCAATTGACCGATGGCATAAGCCTTGTCAGACGCTTTTCCAAGACCAGCACAATTTTCGTATCCTGTGATTTTTATTTTATCCATTTTTAAACTATTAAACAATGATTAAAGACACCCCTCGACACGCCAGACACCACACTGGATAAATTAACCCGACGATTTAATCTAATAACGTTAACATCTTCTATCAATTCTTCTTAATTTGCACCAATATCATAAAGATAATTGAAAACCTTTCCATAACAGCGCAACCGATAGACGACGGCAAAGAACTATGATGTGCAAAGAGCTTGATGGAGCGTTCGAAGCGCAAGACACCCTGATCCTGAACGTTAGAACTTTCTCCCGTGTTACAGGACGGAGAGACTGTGCGAAGTTCAAACAGCCCCCCCTGTGGCTGCAACAGCAGCACAATCTGCGGCAGAACCGCCCCCCAGAAAGGAAAAAGAAATGCAAACCATCATGCTGGTGTTGATAGTGTTGGTCATTGCTGTTGTTGTCATAGCAGCACTCTCAAAAAAGCAGCAAGGGCCAAAGGAGATACCCGATAAGGCCATCGAAGGAGAAAAGCCAAGGGCTTGTCCACCATTGACCAAGAACGAACAAGCGATGTTCTTCCGCTTGCAAAGTGCATTGCCTACCTTGATCGTGCTATCGCAGGTGTCCTTTGGGGCACTGCTAACAGCCAAATCACGAGGAGCACGCAACACCTTTGACCGCAAGCGCGCCGATTTCGTGATCTGCGATAAATCGTTCAAGGTGCTGGCAGTGATTGAACTGGACGACAGCAGCCACGACGGACGAGAAGCACAAGACGCTAACCGAGACAAACTGCTAAAGGATGCTGGATACCGGGTGCTACGGTACCGGGGCATCCCAGACATTGAGCAGGTGGCAATGGACTTTAGATAAACCATCAAACGCCCCACTGTTGTTGAGATGCAGAGTGCTGCTTATGTGGCTGACCAGGGCTGCGAGGTGGCACCCGCTCAATGCCGAGAAAGGCTTGTTGGAGGCGGTAGGCATTCAGGGCCGAAAAATGACGTACAGGGTGGCACAGATGGCACACAAACGAAGAAGACTCAGCGCGAAGCAGTTTTAAGCTTTCCGGATAGTGCATGGCAGCCCCTGTAGGTGTAGAGCTCTGGCTACAAAACTTGATGCCAAAAAGACAACAGCTATGCAACAAGAAATTTCGCTTTTGGAGCAAGCCACAGAAAAATATGGGCAGCGAGGCTGCTTTGCCGCGTGCTAAGACAGTGGGCACCAAAGCAAAAAGCCCCTAGCGATGAGCTAGGGGCTGATGCAAATTGGCGGAAACGAACGCATCGGCGACGAACAAATTCATGCCAATTTTCCGTTGGTACAGCGTTTACAAGGACAACTAGCCAAGGTTTCGAACCAAGATGACTAGACCAAAGTGCCGGGTTCACCCGGCTTTTTTTTGCCTGTGAGTAGCTCCTTCAATGGGCTAACTCGAACGGATGCACCTGAATGTCTGCATCAGGAAACGAGGCAACCAGCTTCAACTCGCCCCCAAGGGCTTTGACGTACTCCCTCAGTGTGCTGACATACATGTCGTCCCGGTGCTCCAACTTGGAAACCGTGGCCTGTTCCACACTCATGGCCTTGGCTACTTCCACCTGTGTCACCTTGCGGGCTTTGCGCAGCTCTTGGAGTTGCATTTCCACCAGCATGGCCTCAGCGCGTGCAGCAGCACGAGCTTGGGCCTCTGGTGACATTTTGGTGCGCAATTCGCTGAACTTCTTAGCCATTGATCTGCCCTTCCTTTCTCAAAATTTCGATGTGCGTGTCATACAGCTTGTCAGCTATCGGAACATGAACTTCATACCAGCGGTCATTGCCAGTTTTGTCACCACCTAGCAAGAGGATGGCACTACGGCGCGGGTCAAACGCATAGAGAACCCGATAGGGCCGACCTTCATGCTGTACCCGCAATTCACGCATATGAGAGTGCCTTGACCTCTCAATTCCAGACGTATGGGGGAACCCAAGATTCGGCCCCTTCTCTTCTAAAAGCCGAACCGATGCATCAATGGATTCCTGTTCCGCTTCGGTCAGGTCAGCCCACCACTGACCAAGCTCATCGGTGTATTCCACTTCCCACTTACCGGACATTATTCCCCCTAATGAGTATTCTTTCAAGTGCATATTTTGACACCGTTAGATCATTTCAAACTGCTAGAGCAGGGCTTGGTGACGCGATACACCGACCGCTTGACTACAGAAATCGACACCCCATAGCGGGTAGCAAGCCCCTTGAACGTGTGAGCGCCAGACTGGTAGAGCGCTACCAGTTCGCGCTCTTGGTCAAACGTCAAAGTACGGGGGCGGCCCGGCAGGTGGCCCCTATCGCGTGCAGCCTGCTGGCCCGCAATGCTGCGCTCACGGATGATGCCGCGCTCAAATTCGGCAAACGCACCCAGCATCTGCATCATCATCCGACCTGCTGGGGTTGAGGTGTCAATTGATTCAGTGATGCTGCGAAATGTCGCGCCTGCTGATTCGATGCGGTCAATGATTTTGAGCAGATCAATCAAGCTGCGGGCAAATCGATCCAGCTTGTAAACCAGCACGCAGTCGCCACGATGGAGCCGGGACAGAAGGCGGTTGAGTTCGCGCCGCGCCCCGACCGAGGAGGTTTTTTCTTCAACGATAAAGGTGGCCCCTGCACGAGTCAGGGCGTCAATTTGCAAGTGGGTGTCTTGATGGACTGTAGAAACCCGGGCATAACCGTAAATCATGTTGCTCTCTCACAGAGAGGGCAGCGGGCATCACAAGCGGATGCCCAAAAAACAGAGACAGGGCCACCACGCCCGCCCCTGCTAAAAGCCATGTTTATCAGGGCGACGGGGGACGAGTAGTGACAAAGTGAAACCAGCGCCCCGCGCGCCAAGGCCGGGGCGAAGCGACGGGCAGGATGCTGCATGTACAGTGCAAACACAGCGCAGCAAAAACGCACCGTAACCATGGGGGCTACAGCCCCCATACCCCCAGTAGGGCTTACCGCAGAACGCTACGGACTTCGGCATTACGCAGGCGCAGTGATTCGAGATAGCCCAAATTTTTCGACGGAGCTGGTAGAGCTGGAGCCGGTACAGACGGGGCCGACGCCACCAGTAGAGGGGCGGGCATAGACTGCACCTGATGGGCCTCCTGTGTAGGGGCTGTTTGGTGCGGCGCAGGGGCGTGTGCTTGCTGTTGCTGACCACGCCCAGCGTCCCAGTCAATGAAAAAGCCCTCAGCAACGATACGGGCACAAACCGATACTTCAACACGAAGCAAAGTGCCTTGTTGCGTGTAGCACTTACAGACGCTTGCAGACTGAACACACGCAGCTGGATAAGGTGCGTGGGTGGGTTTAGTGACTTCATCGTAAACCGGGGCAGTGTGCGGAAAACTCGGAAGCCGAGGCAAGCGAGCCAAAACGTATTCTTCGGCAGAAGCAGGCTTTGCAATAGTGGGCACGTTTGCACCCGACGCAGCAGAAGCAGGCTTTGCACCAACGGCAGATTTTGCACCCGTTGGATTTTTAGCATTTTCAACAAAATTACCGAAAAATGAAAAAGCAATCCAAACAGCTAAACCAGCAACTAATATGCCACCTGGAATAGCTATTAATTTAAGAGGTATTTGACGCCTGATATTATGCACGTCGGCGCTTTTGTACCAAGGTTTAGTAATCCAATTTCCAGCTTTATCCTTTTTTCCGAATGCTTCCTTCGGATATGACCAAGGGTATTTATCTGCTTTATTTTTAACTTTTTCTGGATCAGTCTGCATACGGCTAAACTTGTGAGCCATTGCTTTTTCTGTGCCAAAAGCGCGAATGACATTCCAATGAGTCTCACACAATTTGCGCGGAGTTTTATGCACCAGTGTGGGGTCTTGGGTGATAAAATAAAAATCAATGCCGCGCTTGCCGTGTTTTGATAATTCCAAAATTGGCAATGGAACTTTAGCGCCCGGACTTGCATCGCCCCAAAAATCCTGCAACTCATCGACAATAATAATGGAATCGTTGGGGCACTCCATCCATTTATCTGGATGATCAATTTCTATCCATCCCGGAATAGTAACTTCTGGAATGTTGCAATAATAAACCGGGCGATTTTCTTTTTTCGCACGATCAATAACTTGTATAAAAGTGAATAAAGTTTTACCAGTACGTGGCAAACCAGTGACAAAATTAATAGGCATATTTATTTTTGAATTAATTTACGAACTTTATCGCCAGTCAATGAGTTTAAGACCAGCTTAACCCCGATGGCACTAATTACAATAGAAATATGAACATCAATACGAAAAAATCCAGCCCAATCCGCAAGAGTAGAAGCGCCCACCGAATTAATTAAAGAAGTGGCTTGAGTTTTAACGGAATCCACTAAAGCAGAAACGCCAATATATTCAACAAAACCAAAACCCAAAGCAATTAAAACTCGACCAACAAGACTACTCGCAATCTGTAAAAGACCACCGAGCAAAGTGGAAAGAATCCAAGGCATTATTAACCCCTATTATTACGACCACCTAAAACCCAAACCAGAGAACCAAGCAAAGTAATACCAACACCCGCATTAGATAAGATAGCAAGCAAAGGACAAATTTTGCTGAAAGGGATGGAGAATTCAGCGTGAGCAAAAGGAAGATTAAAAGAAGGGTCAGCAGGACAAGAATGAGACCAGCCAAAACCAGATTGATCGAAAGAAGAAACGGTAATTTGCTGCGCCTGTGATTTCATTTTATCCGGAGAAAATTCATCAGTACCAGCGGCAGCTTTATTAAATAAACTAGCAGAATCATTATCAGATTCAAATAATTTAGAGATTTTGCAATTATTAAGGTGCTGTTCTCTAGCGACAGCACACATGATTGCATCACCGTCACAGCTAAAATTTCCAGAAGCACAAGAACCTCCGCCCCATTTATTTACTATGCAAAGTGGTGATTTAGGATTTTCCGCGCAAAATTGTTCCTTTGGTTTTTCTTCTTTCGTACCATCTTCTTTGGTAGTAGTACAGCTAGAACCATTACAAGTAGTACTAGTTTTTGTACCTGCACCTGTGCTTTTATCAACATTAGTATCGCAAGGAATACAAAGATCAGGCGCAAATTTACTTTCACAAAGCCCAACTGAACAATTAGATTTTTTACCCTCACAAGGGACACGCTTAGTAGGGTCAGTTTTATCAGGACAAAGACCATCGGCATCATCTGGTTTGCCATCACCATTATTGTCCTTACTTGGGTCAGGTTTATCAGCGTCAGGCACACAAACACCGGGAACATGTTTACTAGCCGAATAACCATCTTGGCATTTATCTTTATCGCCCGATGTATCGGACTCAATACAAGATTCACCCGTAAATTTAGGATTTGACATTTTGCAATATGTAGAAGCAGTACCTCCACTCATGCAACCAGTAACATCGCCAGTGACTTGACAACCACCAGCAAAACAAGAATTAGCGGGTTTGCCAACTTGATTCTTAGCCCAGTCGATTGATTTATTTCCAAAACTAGCACCATAATCATTTAAGCCTAAAGGCATATCTGCTAAAGAGCCGCATTTTGGATCTTTTGGAAGCTCTGGTGACTTACAAGCACCGTCTTTTTCTTCAAATCCTGCGCTACAAATACAATCGGAACCGGAAGCCGTAGAATTCTCAGGACAAGACATAACTGCAACAGGAAAAAGCAATTGATTAGAATAACGCTCTCCACCAACAATTTTCCAAGCCCGGCAGTATGGGCCAGCAACGACCTCATTTTCATAACTACCACCGCCAGCTTGAGAAACAAAAGCATCAAAAACACCACGGCAAGCAGCATTATATGAAGAGTAAGTAACTGAAGAAGACAAGCCGTTTAAACTCCAAGTCCAAACTTTAACTTTTGGAAGAGCAGCATGGGAAATATTAAGTAAAGAAAAAAGAAAAAATATAAAAACAATTAAGCGGTAAACATAAGCCATGCCGCCTCCAAATCAAGGCCAAAACAAAATTAAACCCGCCGAAAATAAAGCAATGACAACCCAAAAACCCATAATAATCTCCTAGAAAATAAAAAGGGGCTACCCCAAAAGAAGCAGCCCCCTTAAAAAGCACGGACTTTTACAGAACGCGCTGAACCCATTTGAACAGCTTAATTACCACCACGAGAGACAAAATAGCAACACCAATTGCAGAGATAATCGTGACACCTTCCGAAATAGCAGATACCACAGCAGAAGTGTCAATCAGTGCTGCCGCATTGGCACCAGTGGACAGAGATAAGCCAATCAAGCCCAGAAAAAACAGACGGAATGCCAGAGCGGTAGCCCGAACAGAGTCCATTGCAGACTGGACACGGCGTTTCACAACGTTGACGAGGTTCATGATTCTTCTTTCTCAGTTTCTAGGTATTTACGGACTTGGCGAAGCACAAACGCCACCGCCATAATCATCAGCATGGCCCCAGAGATTGCCATTGCCGATTCGGTATCCAAATATAACGGGCTTAATTGGGCCAGTTCTATCCGGTTGACGACAATCAACGCATCAGGAATGTCACAAGAGACCTCTTGATAAGCTGTGCCGTCGTGTTTCAAGCAGAACATGTTTCACATAGTCATATTGGATAATCGTTAACAGTTCCGATTTTATCTAAATCGACGATAATACAAATATCGTCGATTTCTGAATATTCTTCGACTAAAGCGCAAGCCACCTCATAATCAGACAAAACGCCCCCTCCAGTCTCACGCAGAGAAATCACCCATTCAGGAGAATAGGGGAACTCTAAAGCTGGAACGAGAAAACGCCCGGTAGCAATGGACTGGACAAGGAGCCGGGGCATATCAGGCAGCCTTAGCAGGTGCGGGAGCAGGCTTAATGCCCAACAAAGTCAGCTTGGAGTCATTGCCAGCACCGGCCACAATGTCAAAGTCAGCGATACAAGGCAGGCCAGCAGCTGGCCACGATTTAGCCAAATGCGCCCACTTGTCAAACTCGGAAGCGTCACCGAATTTAAAGGGGCGAGTGACCGCACCGATGCTGCGCCCGCTAGAGTTTTCGGCCACATCGACGATCAGGTGAAAGGTGGTAGAGCTAAAAGGCCGCCCCTCATAGTCGCCCTTTGATTCTTTGATGCCAGTGCAAAGAACAATGTTTTGAAATTTCATGGTGTACCTTAGTTACGGGGCAAAAGCAGGCACAGCCCCGCCGCCCGCGCGGGAGCCTGAAGAAAGACGGGAGAAGGCCGAGGCGTAGGCGTTTTGCACCTCAGAATGAGCAAACGACTGGAGACGACCCGGAGCCGATTTGCCGGTGACAATTTCTAAAAATTCATCACCGAGATGATGAAAAGCAAGCGCCACAGAAGGTGCCGCCGTGTTGAGCAGCCAGCGAATATTGCGCGAGACCTCGGCGCGGACAGTTTCCAAGGCGCGGCGAGGTTTAACCAATGCCGGAGACGGAGCAGGGGCCAAATCGCCATGCTCCTTCAAGAGCTTTTCGTGCCAGTCAGAGGCACCCGCGAAGAAGTCAGTCGGACGGCGCAACATGTCAGGCGAGAGTTCGCGGAGCTTGTTGCCATAGCGCAGCTCAATACGCTGCCAAGCGCTGGTGTCCTGGGGGCCGAAAAGCTGGTGGCCCTTTTCGTAGATGTTGGTTTGCTTGCCTGCCTCTTTCGAGCCAATGTAGAAGGAACGGGAATGACCACCAGAGTCCAACCAAACGCCAAGCATGTTGCATTTGGGCTGATTGCCCCGGACTTTCATGGCCCCAGCTTCATAGTCGGCCTTGACCCGTTGTAATCCCCCAGAGATGCCATCAAAAAAATCAAGGGCAAGATCACAGCGGGTAATCTTGGCATTGGTTTCTTCTATCAATTCGACCATGCGGGACGGCCAAACAGGTTCTGCAAAAGTGCAAGCCGTGCCAGTGATGTTGACATGGATGGTGTTGGCTTGGGACTTCTGCCGAGGGGAAGTGCTAGAAGCAAGAAAGCCCACCCAAGCAACTTCTTTGTCATTGCGCACGATAGACCAGCGGAAACGATAGAAGTCATGCCCCTTGAGCATTTCAGGATGCAGCGAGAACTCATGGCCAAGACAGGCCGCCACTTGGGTAGCTAGTTCTTTGGCTTGAGCACTGGCAGCAAAGTCGGCATCAGGGAGGCTATTGAGAACTTTGCTTAGGCCTAGGAGCTTTTCTTGCCAGTGCTGGTCACTGACAAAGCGAGGGCAATAACACCCGTCTTTGATGTTCTCGGCATACCAAGAATCAAGGTCACGCCCAACGGGCATAGCAGCACGAGGGGGCAGAGGAAACAGATCATCAGCAGAGGGCGCAGGTGCATGACGAAGCTGCACAGTAAAGCGCAACCAGTCAACATGAACAGGAGAGCCGGTGAACTGGCGTTGAGCCTGCAAACGCAACTTCACCTCAGAACCATCAAGGACGAGCGGATTAGGACGTGTCACGCTGTACCCCCCGGCAGAAACGAGCGATCAACGACCATGCCTAATCTCTCCCCGTGATTCCCGTGATTACCATAGGGGGAGGCCAGTGCGAAGACAGAAAACCTCAAGCCCAAAGACAGCCGCCCGGCAGGCGTGACGCTACGCTTGACGCCTGCCGGGCGGCTGTCTGTACGGACTACTTGTACGGTCTGTTGCACTGCACCTTGATGGACAACCAAACCATGAAAATTGCACAACTTTTTCTGCTGTTGTTGATAAATGTTCCAGCGCTGGGGCAACCGATCTACCGGTGTGAGTACCAAGGAAAAATTGGGTACTCGGATGAACCTTGTATGAACGCCAAAGTGGTAGATGTACTGCCGACCGAGGGAGCGCACAGCCTCAGCGGAAAGAGAACTTCGAACGCACGCTCGCGGCAGGAAGATCTCATAAAAGGAATAGATAACGCCGTGATGCCGCTCACCGGGTTGACCCACGAGCAAATGAAGGTCGAACGACGAAGAATGAAGCTGCCTGCGCAAGACAAATTCGAGTGCACTTGGCTGGACACAAAAATCAATGCCAAGAACGCGGACGAGGCAACGCTGTACCAAGTGCGGAAGCGATACTTCGATCTGAGATGTTGAAACATGAATGCGAGAAGTCATGCTCAACCCCGGTCAATGATGGACAGGAAATTTCCTGTGCTGGGCATGGCCGCAATCAGGCAAGCAGCGTAAAAACGCAACTGCTGAAAGTAAAACAGGACATCTGGATCATCTGGCCCTCTAAGAGCAAGATGCCCACGATACATAGTCCGGAAGTGAAAAAAGTAGAAACGATTGATAGCGTAAGAAGAGTCAAGATCAATCGGAAGTCCACACAAACCTACACGCTCAGGGGTAACAGCGGTGCAAATCATCATGATGCTGCCGTCAAAACGCCACGGGTAGCAAAAGCACGAAAAGCCGCGAAACATTGCTGCTCAGTAGCAGAGTAGTCCGACAAACCTAATTGCTCAGACGCACAATCAATCCAAAAAAATCGAGTTGCGTAGTCCTGAGCATCGAACCAGTTGACGATAGGGGCGTCAGAAAAAAGAAAATCCCCCGCCTGCGATGTGCCCGGAGCCGCCACAGCAGGGGCAACACTTTGTTGAGCAGGCAGGGGAAGAACTTGAGAGACTGGGGGAATCTGGTGCATGGCGGCTCCTGTGGGTGTAGAGTTCTGGTTCAGAACAGCTGTATGCCTTTTGCATACATGCGGAAATGTATACCAGAAGAATACGACCATGCAACAAATAAATGAACTTTTAGAAGCGGCTGCTAAGAAATGTGGGAACTATTCACGCCTAGCAGAAGCGTTAGGAGTCACCAGAATGACGGTGAACAACTGGAAATCAGGCGCGAAGCCATGCCCACCCGAAGATCAAGCGCGAATTGCTGATCTGGTAGGGCTTGACCCTGTGGAAGTGCTGGTAAATGCCGTACTGGAGCGCCATGCAGGTACGCCGAAGGGCGAGGCGCTTTGCCGGGTGTTGAGGCGGCAGCGGGGGCAAAACAAAAAGCCCCCTGAATTGCTTCAGGGGGCTGGTTTTGGCGGAAACGGAGGGATTCGAACCCTCGATGAGGCTCTACACCCCATACTCCCTTAGCAGGGGAGCACCTTCGGCCACTCGGTCACGTTTCCAATCCCACTATTATACCCCGAAAATCGGGGTCTCTGGATTTATTCTGCGGGCTTGTCCAGACCGAAAGCAGTGTGCAGGGCACGCACGGCCAACTCAAGGTACTTCTCGTCAATGACCACCGAGGTCTTGATCTCGGAAGTAGAGATCATCTGGATATTGATGTTTTCTTGGCTGAGGACACGGAACATGGTGCTGGCCACGCCCACATGGCTGCGCATACCGATACCGACAATGCTCACCTTGCAGATGTTGGGGTCGCCCACCACTTCCTTGGCACCCAGTTCGGGCACCACCTTAGTGCGCAGCAAATCCAAGGCGCGGTTGTAATCGCTGTGGTTGACGGTAAAACTGAAATCAGCCTTGCCGTCTTTGCTGATGTTTTGGATGATGACATCGACTTCGATGTTGGCTTCTGCCACCGGGCCGAGGATGCGGTAGGCAATGCCGGGGGTGTCGGGCACACCGAGCACCGAGATCTTGGCTTCGCCACGGTTGAACGCGATGCCGGATACAACGGCTTTTTCCATTTTTTCGTCTTCCTCAAAAGTGATGAGCGTGCCCGATTGGGCTTCTTCGGCCAGATCGATGTCCCAAGGCGTGAAACTGGAGAGCACACGCATCGGCACCTTGTATTTGCCAGCAAACTCCACCGAGCGAATTTGCAGCACTTTGCTGCCCAAGCTCGCCATTTCGAGCATTTCTTCAAAGCTGACGGTGTGCAGGCGGCGGGCCGCAGAGACTACGCGCGGGTCGGTGGTGTAAACGCCATCGACATCGGTGTAGATCAGGCACTCATCGGCCTTCATGGCGGCGGCAATGGCTACAGCCGAGGTGTCGGAGCCGCCACGGCCCAAGGTGGTGATGTGGCCAGCCTCGTCAATGCCTTGGAAGCCGGTGATGACGACCACCTTACCAGCGGCCAGATCACCACGCACGCGCTGGTCATCAATCGACTCGATACGGGCTTTGGTGTAGCTGCTGTCAGTACGAACGGGCACCTGCCAGCCGGTGTAGCTGATGGCTTCCATGCCCTCGGCCTGCAAGGCAATAGCCAACAGTGCCGAAGATACTTGCTCGCCAGTAGCGGCCAGCATGTCGAGTTCACGGTGGTACTCGCTGCTGGCTTTGGATGGAGCCAGTTCACCAGCCAAGCCCAGCAGGCGGTTGGTCTCGCCGCTCATGGCGCTGGGGACAACCACCATCTGGTGGCCAGCGCGCGCCCATTTGGCCACGCGTTTAGCAACGTTGCGGATGCGCTCGGGCGAACCCATCGACGTGCCGCCATATTTATGAACGATCAATGCCATTGGAGATGTGTGGTGACGAAACCCAGAGGGCGCGGCGCAGGTTGAACAATGTTTTGGGGCGTCGCCGCGTTTCGTGCAAAAGTGGGCCAAAACTTGTCAATTGTACCAATCCAGCACCGCACCAGCGCGCAAAACAAACCCACGCCCCACCTTGAGGTGGATGCGATGGCCCCGCGTGGTGCAAGCGCGTATCTGCTGCTGCAACTGGGCCAGTTGGCTGCTGGCGGGTGTCGTTTGGTGGGCGATGAGCAGCCAGTGGCGCAATACGTTGGCTTGGCGTGCCGTGCTCAGGGCCTGTAAGGCGGTGATGCGCGGTGGGTTGCCCACTTGGGCCAAGTCTTGCTCGGCCAACTCTAGCAACAACTCCTTGGCCTGTGCAGCATGGGATGCACTGCGGGCAAAGGTAGCGCGAAAGGCCGGAAACACCGCCTCCAGTGCAGGCAGGAGCCGTGCGCGGATACGGTTGCGTGTGTAGCGTTCATCGCTATTGGTGGGGTCTTCTACCCAAGTTTGGTGTTGGGCTTGCAACCAACGGCGAATGTCTGCACCGGGTACTTCTAGCAAGGGCCGGTGCCAAGCCAAGCCGCCGCGTTGCCATTGCGCGGGCATAGCCGCCAGCCCGGCTACTCCAGCCCCGCGTGAGAGCGCCAGCAACAGGGTCTCTACTTGGTCGTCGGCGTGCTGTGCCAGTGCTATAGAAGCGGGCACGACGGTATGGGCTGCCACAGCTGCTTGCAAGGCTTGGTAGCGCGCCGTGCGCGCCGCGTCTTCGGGGCTTTGCCCACGGGCATGGCGGGCATCGACCCGCTGCACCGTTAAAGGGACTTCAAGCTGCGCACACAGAGTTATGCAATGCTGCTCAAAATTATCAGCGGCGGCCTGCAAGCCGTGGTGGACATGGATGGCCGAGACCTGCCCCGGCCAGCGCCGTGCGCAAGCCAGCAGCAGTGCGGTGGAATCTGCCCCTCCACTCAAGCCGATAGCCAGTGGCAGCATTGGCGTAAAGGCTGCCATCGCCGCTTCTACAGAGTGGGTCATAGCCGCTGGGGGGCGTGGGTATTAGCGGCTGTTGGCCTTGGTGTCGGTAAAGCGGCCATAGCTTTGCAGACGAGCATAGCGGCGCTCAATTAGCTCGTCCACTTTGAGGTCAGCCAATTGGCGGAAGGCATCGCCCAGCGCCCGTTTGAGCAGGGCGGCCATGTGCTTGGTATCGCGGTGGGCACCGCCCACAGGTTCATTGACGATTTTGTCTACCAACCCCAAGGCCTTCAAGCGGTGGGCGGTGATGCCCAGCGCTTCGGCGGCATCTTGCGCCTTGTCCGATGTTTTCCAGAGGATAGAGGCACAACCTTCGGGGCTGATCACCGAGTAGATCGAATACTGCAACATCAGCAACTGGTCGCACACGCTCAGGGCCAGCGCACCGCCAGAGCCGCCTTCGCCAATGATGGTGGTGATGATAGGCACTTCGAGTTGTGCCATCTCGTAGATGTTGCGGCCAATGGCTTCAGACTGGCCGCGCTCTTCGGCATCAATGCCTGGAAAGGCACCGGGGGTATCCACAAACGTGAACACTGGCAGCTTGAACTTCTCAGCGGTTTTCATTAGGCGCAGAGCTTTGCGGTAGCCTTCGGGGCGCGTCATGCCAAAGTTGCGCAGGGCGCGCTCTTTGGTGTCGCGGCCCTTTTGTTGGCCCAGCACCATGCAGGCGTGACCATTGAAGCGCGCCAAGCCGCCGACGATGGATTTGTCATCGGCAAAGTGGCGGTCGCCGTGCAGCTCTACAAAGTCGGTAAACAAGTCGCGCACGTAGTCCAGCGTGTAGGGGCGCTCTGGGTGGCGGGCAATTTTGGTGACTTGCCAAGGCGACAGCTCGCTGTAGATATCCTTGGTCAGCTGTAGGCTTTTTTTGCTGAGCTGGTCGATTTCTTCGGAAATATCGACGGCGCTTTCGTTTTGTACGTAGCGCAGTTCTTCAATTTTGCCTTCGAGTTCGGCAATCGGTTGTTCGAAATCGAGGAAGGTTTTTTTGGCCAAAATAGGTTCTCCTTGTGCGTTCTCGGTGCCTGAGGTGGCGCGAGCAACGGCGTTCAGGGCGCTAGCGGCTGGGGCTCCAGCGAGCGCCAAATATACCAAGTGGCTACGCTGCACCACGGCTGCCAAGCCTGTGCCACCTCGCGTGCCTCACTGCGGCTGACTGGATCGCCCGAAAAATAGTTCAGGCTGATGCCTTTGATCAGCCCTGCATCGTCCAGCGGCAACACGTTGGGGCGCAGCAGGTGGAACATCAAAAACATCTCTGCCGTCCAGCGGCCCACGCCGCGAATGGGCAGCAATTGCTGGATGATGACTTCATCGTCCATCGTGGCCCAGCTGTGCGGGCGCAATTTGCCGCTGGCAAAGTGCCGAGCCAAATCTAATAGGTAATCTACCTTGCGTGGTGATAGCCCGGCGGCACGCATATCCTCCACCCGCAGTTGCAATAGCTCAGTAGGCAGGACGATCCGTGGCTCGTCTGGTGTGGGTGGTGGTGCCAAATCCAAGGCCAGTTGGGTCTGGGGCAGCGACGCTGCGGCAACAGGGGCAGGCAACAACTCCAGCAGACGCTGCCATAGGGTTCTGGCGGCCGGTACAGAAATCTGCTGCCCCACCATGCTACGCGCTAGCGTGGTAAAGGCATCGCAGCTAGGGCTTAGCACATGCTCGCCCAATTGCGGAATCAGCCGCCGCAATACCCGGTCTTTCTGCCCCAACTGCGCACAAGCCTGCGCCCAGTAAGGTGGCAGATCGGGGTGGCTGGTGCGGCGGCTGGTTTTTTTGGCAGGCTTCACGGACGACGCAGGGGTTTATTGCACTGCTTCCCAAGTGGTGCCGCTGGGGCTGTCTTTCAGGACAATGCCCTGCGCTTGCAGTTCCTTGCGGATACGGTCGGCTTCGGCCCAGTTTTTGGCGGCTTTGGCAGCGGCACGGGCGGCAATGTGCGCTTCGATGGCGCTGGCATCCAAACTGCTGCCCGCTTGCAAAAAATCTTGCGCGGGAGTTTGCAATAGGCCCAGTATGCCCCCCAGTGCCTTGAGCAGCCCGGCCACTTGGGGCGATTTGCTGCGGTTGGCCTCGCTGGCCAAATCAAACAGCACGGCCACGGCTTCAGGGGTGCCAAAATCTTCATCCATGGCCGCCTTGAAGCGGGCAGCATAAGGATCGGCCCAGTCGATGGCAACGTCAGCGGCAGGCACTTCGGCTAGAGCGGTATACAGGCGCTTGAGCGCCGCACGGGCATCGTTGAGATGCACATCGCTGTAATTGAGCGGGCTGCGGTAGTGGCTGCGCACGACAAAAAAGCGCACCGTCTCGGCATCGTACTGTTGCAGCACATCGCGAATGGTGAAGAAGTTGCCCAAGCTCTTGGACATCTTCTCGTTGTCGATATTGATAAAGCCGTTGTGCATCCAAAAGCGGGCCAAAGGCTGGCCGCTGGCCCCTTCACTTTGGGCGATTTCGTTTTCGTGGTGCGGAAACTGCAAATCAGCACCACCACCGTGGATGTCAAAGGTCTGGCCTAGCAATGCGCAACCCATGGCCGAGCATTCGATATGCCAGCCGGGGCGGCCTTTGCCAAACGGGCTGTCCCATTGCACTTCTGCGGGCTCGGTGGGTTTGGCCGATTTCCAGAGGACAAAATCCAGTGGGTCGTGTTTGCCATCTTGCACGGCAACGCGCTCGCCAGCGTTTAACTCGTCAAGCGACTTGCCCGACAGCTTGCCATAGCCCACAAACTTGCGCACGGCATAGTTCATGTCGCCATTGCCTGCTGGGTAGGCCAAGCCCTTGTCTTGGAGCTGGCCGATCAGTGACAGCATTTGCGGCACGTAGTCGGTGGCGCGCGGTTCGTGGCTGGGGCGCTCAATGCCCAAGGCATCGGCATCTTGGTGCAGGGCGTCAATCATCCTGTCCGTCAGGTGGCGGATGCTTTCGCCATTTTGCACGGCACGTTGGATGATTTTGTCGTCAATGTCGGTGATGTTGCGCACATAGCTGACGCGCAAGCCGCTGGCTTTGAGCCAACGTTGCACCACGTCAAAGGCAACCATAGAACGCGCATGGCCCAGATGGCACAGGTCGTAAACTGTCATGCCGCAGACGTACATGCGGACATGGCCCGGCTCCAGCGGCGAAAACGCTTCCAGGGCACGCGATAGCGTGTTGTAGATACGCAAACTCATGGGGTATTGGGTGTGGGAAAGGAAGAGGCCAGCGGCCCGGCAGGCAATGGCAGCACGTACAGAGGGAATAGGCACCAGCGCGGCACCCCCTCCGCTACAATCCGCGCCAGTATAAGCGCCTGCGGGCCTGTTCCGGCCCTTCCATTTCTCCCTCTTCATGATGCACGTTCGCCGCACCTTCACCCATGCTCTGCGCCTGTTAACTTTGACTGCACTGCTGGGCACCAGCGTGGCTCAAGCCGATGAGTATGGCGACATCCAGAAGCTGCTACGCGCGGGTAAACCCGCCGACGCACTGGCCCGCACCGACCAACTCCTGAGCGCCAAGCCGCGTGATCCGCAATTGCGCTTTTTGCGTGGTGTAGCCCTGACGCAGGCGGGTAAACAAGACCAAGCTATTGCCGTCTTTACCAAACTGACCCAAGACTACCCCGAACTGCCTGAGCCGTACAACAACTTGGCCGTGCTGTATGCCGGACAAAACCAGTTTGACAAAGCCCGCTCGGCGCTGGAAATGGCTATTCGCACCAACCCCAGCTACGCCACTGCCCACGAAAATCTAGGCGATGTCTATGCCCGTCTGGCCAGCACCGCCTACAACAAGGCGCTGCAAGTCGATAGCACCCAGACGGCCAGCGTGCAGCCTAAGCTAGAGATGATCCAAGGGCTGGCGTATCCGGCCGCTGGCAATACCAAGCCCAGCGCTGTGCCCCCTGCACCTGCCCCAGCCCCCGTGGCCGCACCGGTGCCAGCGCCAGCGCCTGCACCTGCACCTGCTCCAGTGGCAGTAAAACCAGCTCCCAGCCCAGCACCTGCTCCGGCAGCCACCCCGGTGGCTGCGCCGCCACCAGCGCCCACTGCGGCCCCAGCAGCCCCGGCAGTCGATACCGCTGCCGTGCAGGCCGTCAGTGCCGCTGTGCAGGGTTGGGCCAACGCTTGGGGCAGCAAAGACATAAATGGCTATTTTGCTGCGTATGCCAAAAATACGGTGCCCTCTGGCAAGCAAAGTCGCAAAGACTGGGAGGCCGAGCGGCGTGCTCGCATTGAGGGAAAATCGCGCATCAGTGTCAAGGTGCAAGACCTGAAAGTGAGCATCGATGGCGACAGCGCCACGGCACGCTTCCGCCAAGACTACAGCGCTGGGGCACTGCAAACAAGCAGCCGCAAAACCCTAGAGATGAGCAAGGTACAGGGGCGTTGGGTGATCGTGCGCGAAACCGTCGGTAATTAAGCGGCTAGGCCAGCCGCCCTTGCGTCAAAGATATGGATATGGATGTGATCTCTCGGTATTTTTCTCGCTCTGGCCGTGCTGGCCCCGGTGCTGCGCTGGCTGCTACCTTGGCCGCCTTGCTGGTCGTGCACACACCACCGGCCACAGCACAACAGCCTAGCAAACCCACCAACAAAGCCTCGAAAAAAGCGCCACCAGCAGCGTTGGTCGATGGTCAGGCGGAGTCTCGCCTGCTAGAGGTGTACCAGTCGATTAGCCAAGGCCAGCACCGCCAAGCCTTGGCCGGTGCCGAAGCGCTGGTGCGCGACTACCCCAACTTTCAGTTGGCGCAGTTGGTGTTGGGTGATTTGTGGGCCGCGCGCGCGCGCCCAGCACAGCCAACAGGTGCCGTGCCCGGTGCCCACTTGCCCAGCAATCTGGCCAGCGCTACAGACAACAAGAATCTGGATGTGTTGCGCGAAGAATCGCGCCGCCGCTTGCAAGCACTGCACGCCCGCCCACCGGCCAATACCATTCCAGCGCAGTTTTTAACCCTGTCGCCACGCCAGCGCCATGCGGTGGCGGTAGATGCCTCACGCTCGCGCTTGTACCTGTTTGAAAACACTCCCGATGGCCTGCGTTTGGTGGCTGATTACTACGCCTCGGTGGGCAAATTGGGTATCGACAAATATGTCGAAGGCGATCAGCGCACACCGATTGGTGTTTACTTCATCACCAGTCGCCTCGACCCCAGCACCTTGCGCGATTTTTATGGTGCCGGTGCTTTGCCCCTGAACTACCCCAATCCGCTAGACCAAAGCCGGGGTAAAACCGGCAGCGGCATCTGGCTGCACGGCACCCCGCCCCACCAGTTTGCCCGCGCTCCACAAGCCACCGATGGCTGTGTCGCTTTGGCCAATCCTGATCTGGAGCGTTTGTTGCGCACCGTAGAGCGTTCTACGCCAGTAGTGATTGCCCCAGAGTTGCGCTGGGTAGCGCCGCACAGCGTCGATACCGCCCGCCAGCAGTTTGATACCGTGTTGCAAGCTTGGAGCGATGCCAAGGCCCAAGGCGATGTGCAAAGCTTGCAGCGCTTTTATACCGCTGACTTCAAAAGTGCCTCACAGCAGCCCCGGCAACAGTGGCTCACTAAACTAGCCAGCACAAGCACCCAGCAGAGTAAAGAAGTTGAACTCAAAGACAAGTCTTACCTGCACTGGCGTGATGCCAGCGAGACCATGGTGGTCACCTTTGGTGAAGTAACCAAAGGCGAGCGCAGCGGCACGACGCGACGCCAATACTGGAAACGCCAAGGCGACCAGTGGCAAATATTCTATGAAGGAGTAATCAGTTGATGCTGTCCAAAAGAAAATCCCTGTTGGCACTGGCTGCCAGCAGCTTGGCTCTGGGCTTGGCCCTCGTGCAACCCGTAGCCGCCCAAGATGCCCAAGCCCCTAAGGTCAAGCTCAGTACCTCGATGGGCGACATCGTGGTGCAGCTTGATGCGGCCAAGGCCCCCAAAACGGTAGAAAATTTTCTGGCTTACGTCAAAGACAAGCACTACGACGGCACCATTTTTCACCGCGTTATCGACGGCTTCATGATCCAAGGCGGTGGCTTTACCGCCGACATGACGCAAAAGCCAACCAAGGCCGCGATCATGCTCGAATCGGGCAACGGTCTAAAAAACCAGCCCTACACCATTGCGATGGCACGCACCGGCAATCCACATTCGGCCACGGCGCAGTTCTTTATCAACGTCAAAAACAACGAGATGCTCAACGCCCGCCAGCCCGGCAACGATGGCTACGCCGTGTTTGGCAAGGTGATTGACGGTACCGCCGTAGTGGACAAAATCAAAGCCGTACCTACAGCTAACAAAGGCTTCCACCAAGATGTGCCCAGCACGCCTGTGACCATCACTTCGGCCACACTGCTGCCCTGATTCTTTTTTTAACGAAGGTTTTTTGTTATGAGCAACCCCCAAGTCGAACTGCACATTGCCAACTACGGCGTAATTACCCTTGAGCTGGATGCCGACAAGGCCCCCAAGTCGGTGGCTAACTTTTTGGCCTATGTGAACAAGGGCCACTACGACAACACCATCTTCCACCGCGTGATTCCGGGTTTTATGATCCAAGGCGGTGGCTTTGAGCCGGGCATGAAGCAAAAAGACTGCGACGCCCCGATTGAAAACGAAGCCAACAACGGCCTGAAAAACGCCAACTACACCGTCGCGATGGCCCGCACCAGCGATCCACACTCGGCCACCGCCCAATTTTTTATCAACGTGGCCGACAACGGTTTCCTGAACCACACCGCTCCCAGCGCCCAAGGCTGGGGCTATGCCGTGTTTGGCAAGGTAGTGTCGGGCAACGACGTGGTCGATAAGATCAAGGCCGTGAAAACGGGCCGCAGCGGCTTTCATGACGATGTGCCCAAAGAAAACGTGCTGATCGAAAAGGCTGTGGCGCTGTAAGCCCTACCTCCGTTTGCACCCGTGACCACGACCGTGCCCCAGTTCGAAGAGCTGTTTGCTCCCTCGCACTGGCGCACGGTCGATTTTTTGGCCGATCTGCACCTGCATCCGGGCGATTTGGCTACTTGGGCAGCGTGGCAGCGCTATCTAGACACGACACCGGCGGATGCGGTTTTTATGCTCGGTGATTTATTTGAGGTCTGGGTGGGCGACGATGCGTTGGCCGAGCCTGATAGTTTTGAAGCCCAAGGTGCCGCCGTGCTACACGCGGCAGCGCAGCGCCGGGCATTGTTTTTTATGGCTGGGAATCGGGATTTCCTGCTGGGTTCGGCCTTCGCCCAGCAGTGTGGCCTGCACATTTTGTCCGACCCGACCGTGCTTCAATGGCAACAGCAACGCCTGCTCCTGAGCCACGGCGACGCACTGTGCCTAGACGATGTAGCCTACCAACGCTTTCGCGCCGTGGCGCGCAATCGAGCATGGCAACAGCAGTTTCTGGCCCAGCCCTTGGCCGAGCGCCGGGCGCAGGCCCGCCACCTGCGGCAAGAGAGCGAGGCGCACAAGCAATCGGGCACCTTCTATGCCGATGTGGATGCTGCCGCCGCTATCGTCTGGCTAGAAGCAGCCAAGGCCCACACCTTGATCCACGGCCATACCCACCGCCCGGCAGAGCATACCTTGGCCCCTGATTTATCGCGCATCGTCTTGAGCGATTGGGACTTGGCGGCCCAACCGGCCCGTGCCCAAGTGCTGCGCTTGGATGCCCACGGCCTGCACCGCATCGCGCTGGTGTAAGCCATGAGCCTGCCTTTTTGGCAACGCTGCTGGCAACGCCTGCGGCAAGCTGTGGCCCCGCTGCCCACCATCAGTGACGCCCTGTGGCTGCCTACCTTGCGCCACTATCCTTTTTTAGCCCAACTGAGCTTGGCAGAGCAGGCCAAGTTGCGCGTGCTGGCTGCGCTGTTTTTGCACGATAAAGAGTTTCAGGGTGTGCATGGCTTGGTGGTAAGCGACCATATGGCCGTAGAAATTGCCGCCCAAGCCTGCCTGCCATTGTTGCACTGGGGCGAGCCAGAAGATGCACTAGGCTGGTACGACGATTTTGTCGGTATCGTGCTGCATCCTGCCCCGGCCCGCGCTCGCCGTCAGGTGGTAGATGCGGCGGGCGTGGTACACGATTACCGTCAAGTGTTGGCGGGCGAGGCCATGTCTGGCGGCCCCATCATGCTCAGTTGGCCCGATGTGCGCCAGAGCCGCACGGGTAGCAGCAATGTGGTGATCCATGAGTTTGTGCATAAACTCGATATGCGCAATGGCCCAGTAGATGGCTGCCCGCCCCTGCCTGCGGGCTTTATGGGCACACACAGCGCCCGCGCCGCCCATGCCTGCTGGTGGGACGCTTGGGAGCCTGCCTATATGCATTTTCAGGAGCGCGTGAGCATGGCCGAGCGCTTTGGTGGCCCCCAGCCTTGGCTTGATGCCTATGGCGCTACGGCCCCAGCAGAATTCTTTGCGGTGGTGTGTGAAGCCTATTTTGTCCAGCGGGAGCGGTTTAGCACCGAGTTTCCTAGCTTGCTGCCCTTGTTGGATGAGTTTTTTCGCCCACAGGCCAGCACCAGCACTTAAACAGACGGTTGCCTGGTAGCTAGCTCATCCAACCACGACACAGCAGCCGCTACCTCGCCACCACGCAACTCGTGGCCGACAGCAAACTCCCGAGTCATGTGCATTGCTGTCCACATCGTGCAGCAGCACCACCCGTCAAGGCCGGGGCGTGCCCGGTGCCACAGCGCGCCGCGAGCAGGTGAGCGGCAAATCGAGCATGTTAACCCCCCGCCTGCAAGGCCATCGCGTCAATCGCCAAGCCATAGCCCGGCACGCCAAAGCCACACATTACCGCCTTGGCCACTGCCGACAGGTAAGAGTGGTGGCGAAAGCTCTCACGCGCATGAACATTGCTGATGTGCAATTCGATCAACGTAACCCCAGTGCCCTTGATAGCATCGGGCAGGGCAATGCTGGTGTGGGTATAGGCCCCGGCATTGAGCACTACACCGGCCAATTGCCCGGCAGCGTGCAAGCGGCCTGCTTCATGAATCCAATCTAGCAGCGTACCTTCGTGGTTGCTTTGGTGAAAGCGCAGGGCAAAGCCGTGGCGGGCGCAGGCAGCGGCACAGAGTTGCTCGACATCGGCCAGTGTTTGGGCACCATAAACGGCAGGCTCGCGCGTGCCTAGCAGATTCAGATTGGGGCCATTGAGGACAAAAACGGTTTTCATGGGCACTCCTAACGGGGGGGGCCTGTCTGCATCCACCGCCCACAGGCCCAAATGCCAGATTATCTGCGCCAGCGGGCAGCTTTAGCGGCGCTCCCAACCACTGCGACGGTCATCATAGCCATGATCACCATACCCCCGGCCATGCCCACGGTCGTGGTGGCGGTGGCGGTGGTGCCGAGGTTCATCGCGGTAATAGTAGCCCGGTGGCGGGGCCACATACACCGGAGGAGCATAGTAAACCGGGCGCGGCGGGGGCGGTGCGTAATACACCGGCTGGGCGGGTGCCGGGTAATACACCGCGCGCGGTGGGGGCGGTGGGGGTGGTGCCAAATACACTGGGGCCGGCAAGACGCGCACACCACGGCCATTGTCCACATCCACCACCACACCGGGCGAACTGATCCCTAGCGACCAATTGACATCTCTGGCTTGCGCCATGCCAACCCCGGCCAACGCGACCAAAGCCAGACCGGCACTGACCAGCATGGAACGGACAGAACGTTTATTTGCCATACCAAAATCTCCTGAAAACCACACTGCACACCCACAGCATCTGTGGCTTGATAGACCTATAACGCAGCACCTAGGCCATAGGATGGCAAGGAAAGGTAAAAAATTCCTGTGAACTTGTTTCTGGACGTATATATCGGGTGGCGGTAGCCGTACCAGCACTGCCGAGCTGGCATCCTAAAATGTCCGCCATGAGTACCCCCACATCTGCCCCTGCCGCTACAGCGGCCCCTGAAGCCAGCAAAACCAGCAATTTTTTGCGCCAAATCATTGAGCATGATCTGGACAAAGGCACCTACGCCAGTCGCCGCTGGGCCGGTAGCCCCGGCGATGCCGCCCACCACGCGGCTGGAGAGCCCGACCCGGCCAAAATCCGCACCCGCTTTCCGCCCGAACCCAATGGCTACCTGCATGTGGGTCATGCAAAATCCATCTGCATTAACTTTGGTTTGGCGCGTGACTATGGCGGCGTTTGCCACCTGCGCTTTGACGACACTAACCCCGAAAAAGAAGACCAAGAATACGTCAACAGCATCATTGATGCCGTGCGTTGGTTAGGCTTTGACTGGAGCCAACCGGGCAACAGCCAGCCCTACCAAGCCAGCGACTATTTTGGTTTTATGTACCGTGCCGCCGAGGCCCTGATTGAGGCCGGCCACGCCTATGTGGATGAGCAGACCGCCGAAGAAATGCGCGCTAACCGGGGCGACTTTGGCAAACCCGGCGTGGACAGCCCCTACCGCAGCCGCAGCCCCGCAGAAAATTTGGCCCGCTTTCGCCAGATGCGTGATGGTGCCTTGCCCGATGGTGCTGCCGTGCTGCGTGCCAAAATCGACATGGCCAGCCCCAACATCAACCTGCGCGATCCGGCCATCTACCGTATCAAGCATGCCGAACACCACCACACCGGCAACCAATGGTGCATCTACCCGATGTACACCTTTGCGCACCCGATTGAAGATGCGCTAGAACAAATCACGCACAGCATTTGCACGCTGGAGTTTGAAGACCAACGCCCGTTTTACGACTGGCTGTTGCAGCGCCTGATTGAGGGCGGCCTGTTGGCCGCCCCGGCGCCGCACCAATACGAATTTGCCCGCCTGAACCTGACTTATGTCGTGACCAGCAAGCGCAAGCTGGCACAACTGGTCAACGAAGGCAAAGTGAATGGTTGGGACGACCCCCGTATGCCCACCATCGTTGGCCTGCGCCGCCGGGGCTACACCCCCGAAAGCCTGCAACTGTTTGCCGAGCGCATTGGCGTGACCAAGAGCGACAGTTGGATTGACTACAGCACCCTAGAGGGCTGCCTACGCGAAACCCTAGAAACCACTGCCCACCGGGGCATGGTGGTGCTCAACCCAGTCAAGCTGGTGCTGACCAACTGGGACGAAGTGATGGGCGCAGGCCACCTAGAGCCTTGCACCTTGCCCGCATTGCCACACCCGCCAGAGGGCGTGGCATCGCCGCTGCGCCACTTTCAGATTGGCAAAGAAGTATGGATTGAGCGCGAAGACTTTGCCGAAGTACCGCCCAAAGGCTACAAGCGCCTGTTCCCCGGCAACAAGGTGCGCCTCAAGGGTGGCTACGTGATTGAATGCACCGGCTGCACCAAAGATGCTAACGGCCATATCACCGAAGTGCTGGCTACTGTGGTGCCAGATACCAAGAGCGGCACCCCCGGAGCCGATAGCGTGAAGGTCAAAGCGGCGATCACTTGGGTGGGCGTGAGCGATGGCGTGCAGGCCGAGGTGCGGATGTATGACCGCCTGTTCTCGGATGCCCAGCCCGATGCCGGTGGCAAAGACTTTTTGCAAGCGCTTAACCCCAATAGCCTGAAGGTGGTCACGGCCATCATCGAGCCTTCCTTGGCCCATGCCCAGCCTGATGCCAAGTTCCAGTTTGAGCGCCATGGCTATTTTGTGGCCGACCGGGTCGATCATGCGCTGGGCAAGCCGGTTTTCAATCTGGCCGTGGGCCTAAAAGACAGCTGGGGCTGATAGGCCAGAGCGCAAGGCACGAAACCACCGTGCCTTGCGCTTACCCCAATGACAGGGGCGGCGTTTTGGGGTAAACCGTGGGAAGCAAGACGCATTGCGTGTTTTGCTCCAACCCCATCGCACAGGAGTTTTCCATGAGCATGATGAAAGCCGCCGTTTTTGTTGCCCCCGGTCGTATCGAGTTGGCAGACAAGCCGATCCCGGAGGTAGGCCCCAATGACGCCTTGATGCGCATCACTACCACTACGATCTGCGGTACCGATGTGCATATTCTCAAGGGGGAGTACCCGGTCGCTAAGGGCCTGACTATCGGTCACGAGCCTGTGGGCATCATCGAAAAACTCGGTAGTGCCGTGGTCGGCTACACCGAAGGCCAGCGCGTGATTGCCGGGGCTATCTGCCCCAACTTTAACTCCTATGCGGCGCAAGATGGCGTGGCATCGCAAGATGGCAGCTACCTGATTGCCGGTGGCTTGTGCGGCTGCCACGGTTACAAGGCCACGGCCGGCTGGCGCTTTGGCAATCTGATTGATGGCACCCAAGCCGAGTATGTACTGGTGCCCGATGCCCAAGCCAATTTGGCCCCAATTCCCGATGGCCTGACCGATGAGCAGGTGCTGATGTGCCCCGACATCATGTCCACCGGCTTTAAGGGTGCTGAAAATGCCAACATCAGAATTGGCGACACTGTGGTGGTGTTTGCGCAAGGGCCGATTGGCCTGTGCGCTACCGCTGGTGCGCGTCTGCTGGGTGCCACCACCATCATTGCGGTCGATGGTAATGACCACCGCTTGGGCATTGCGCAAAAAATGGGGGCCGATATCACGCTCAACTTCCGCAACTGCGATGTGGTCGATGAAATCATGAAGCTCACCGGGGGTCGGGGCGTCGATTCTTCTATTGAAGCCTTGGGCACACAGGCTACGTTTGAATCGGCACTGCGGGTGCTCAAGCCGGGCGGTACCTTGTCCAGCCTAGGCGTTTATTCTGAAGATTTAAAAATTCCGCTGTCAGCTTTTGCGGCAGGCTTGGGCGATCACAAAATCAACACGGCGCTGTGCCCCGGTGGTAAAGAGCGGATGCGCCGCCTGATGAATGTGGTGGCATCTAGCCGCGTTGATTTAGGCTTGCTGGTCACGCACCAGTACAAGCTCGATGACATCGAGGCCGCCTATGACCTGTTTGCCCACCAGCGCGATGGTGTGCTCAAGGTGGCTATCAAGCCATAGTAAGCTGGTTTTTTAGTATCGCTAGAGCATGGTATCCACTCGGTCACAGGGGAGACCGTGAAGTTAGCGTGGGCCGATCAGGCCTATACAGGCGAGAAGGCCCGCAGTGATGCCCAAGCACATGGTGTGCCGTTGAAAGTGGTCAAGTTGCCAGAGGCCAAGAAGGGCTTTGTACTGCTGCCTAGGCACTAGGTAGTGGAGCGCAGCTTTGACTGATTAGCGAGGAGCTACGAACAGTTGCCACAGGTGCTGGGTCGACTGCACTTTCTGGTGTTTGTGGCGGCTGCCCAAAATGGGATTTGAACCGCCCTGTAGCATCCAGCGGCCAAATTGGTGCCAAATCAGAACAACCCCATTTTGGCCATCAGCATCATCACCGTGCAGCGATCAAGTCCCTAGCGTGAACAACAGGGCTAGCACTGGCCACCACATCAATCACCAGCCCAGCGGCTTGGGCATCTTCTTCGGCGCGACGGGCTTGGGCTTCGTACAAACGCCAGTAGGCACCTTGCTTTGCCATCAGCTCGTCGTGCGGCCCCACTTCCACAATCTCGCCCCGATCCATCACCACCAGCCGATCGGCCTTGCGCAGCGTGGACAGGCGGTGGGCAATGGCGATGGTGGTGCGGCCTTGCACCAAGTTGTCTAGCGCCTTTTGGATTTCCTTCTCGGTCTCGGTGTCCACAGCAGAGGTGGCCTCATCCAAAATCAGGATGCGTGGGTCAATCAGCAAAGCACGGGCAATACTGATGCGCTGGCGCTCCCCGCCCGACAGGCCCTGACCGCGCTCACCCACCAACGAGTCGTAGCCGTGTGGCAGGCGCAAAATGAACTCATGGGCATGGGCAGCGCGGGCAGCGGCCACAATCTCCTCACGGGTGGCTTCGGGTTTGCCATAGGCGATGTTTTCGGCAATGGTGCCAAAGAACAAGAACGGCTCTTGCAACACCAGACCAATATGGCGGCGGTAATCGGCCACCGCCATGCGGCGCACATCCACACCATCCAACTGAATCGAGCCATCGCTGACATCGTAAAAACGGCAAATCAGGTTGACCAGCGTGCTCTTACCGGAACCGCTGTGGCCCACCAAGCCAATCATCTCACCGGGGCGGATATTCAAATCCAGCCCCCTAATCACCGAGCGGCTGCCATAGCGAAAACCGACATTTTGCATAGTGATGGCCCCTTGTACCTTGCCGACTTTCACCGGCTGGGCAGGGTCAGGCACATTGCTCACATGGTCAAGGATGTCAAAAATGCGCTTGGCCCCGGCAGCAGCCTTTTGCGTGACCGAGACAATACGGCTCATCGAATCGAGGCGGCCATAAAAGCGGCCAATGTAGGCGATAAAGGCGGTCAATATCCCGACCGTGATCTGGCTGTGCGCCACCAGCCAGATACCAAAACCCCAGACTACCAATAAGCCGATTTCCGTCAACAACGATACGGTGGGGCTAAACAAAGACCACGTTTTATTCAGCTTGTCATTGACTTCTAAATTGTGCTGGTTGGCATCGTGGAAACGCTTGGCCTCGCGTTGCTCTTGGGCAAAGGCTTTGACCACGCGGATACCGGGGATGGTGTCGGCCAGCACGTTGGTCACTTCAGACCAAACACGGTCAATTTTTTCAAAGCCGGTGCGCAAGCGGTCGCGCACGGTGTGGATCATCCAGCCAATAAAGGGCAGCGGCACCAGTGTGACCAGCGCCAGCCACGGGTTGATGCTGAACAAAATGGCTGCGGTCATGAAGATCATGAGCACGTCGGTTAAAAAATCCAGCGCATGCAAAGATAAAAAGACGTTGATGCGGTCGGTCTCGGAGCCAATGCGCGCCATCAGGTCGCCGGTGCGCTTGCCGCCAAAATAATCCAACGACAGCTTGAGCAAATGCTCGTAAGTAGTGGTGCGCAGATCAGCCCCAATGCGCTCAGACACCAACGCCAAAATATAAGTACGCGCCCAACCCAAGCCCCAAGCGGCCAGCGCCGACAAAAATAAGCCACTGAGGTACATCAGCACCAACATCGGGTCGATCTGCTTACCGTTTTGGAACGGGATCAGGATGTCATCTATCAGCGGGATGGTCAGGTAAGGGGGCACCAAGGTGGCGGCAGTAGAAGCCAGCGTCAGGCCAAAACCGGCGGCCAGTTGCCAGCGGTAGGGATGGGCAAAACGCCACAGGCGCAGCAGCACCCAAGTGGAGGTTTTGGCGGGCTGGGCGCGGGCGCAGGCGGGGCACTCATCGCTATCGGGGGGCAGCGCGGTATGGCAGACTGGGCAGGCAGGCACCGCCTCCGCTTGCTGCTGCACCGCGTTGCCCGATTGCAGGTGTGCGATTTGCTGCTCAAAGCGTTGCACCAGTTGCAAGGCCGAGGCGTGCAGCCCCATCGTCAAGCGCCACAGGGCCAAGCGCTGCTGTGCGTCGTGCAACTCTAGGGTAGCCACGCCGCCATGATCTACCAAACGCAAGCTGTGGCTGGGGGCCAAAGTCCACTCTTGCACTCCGGTGGCACCGGGGGTCTGGGCCAGCAGGCGCTGCGGAGTGAGCAGGAGCTGGCCGGTGGCAAAGCGCAGATCGACACTCAAGTCAACCGACAGCGTTGCCAAAACGTTTTCATGGGAAGCGAGCTTGGCCCGCAGTTCGGCCCCAAAGGGGCCGCCCGGAACCTCCGAGGTATTCACAGGATGATGTGGCATTTTTGCTTGGTCTTTTTAGTCCCGACAGCCCGTAGTGCTTGCCTGCATGGCGGCTTGGGTTATCGCCCCTGCGGGGCGTCGGGGTGCTTGCGCACCTTGCAATAACGCTGCCAAGGCGTTGCGCGCTGACACCCGCCGTGCGCGCACAATCACTTTTCAGCCCGCCGGGCCTGCAATACTCCTTTATTCCACTTGCTTCACGCTGCACCCCATGCCGACATTTAACGACATCCAATTGCTGCGCATCAACTATTTGCGTGGCCCCAATATCTGGACTTATCGCCCGGTGCTAGAGGTCTGGTTAGACCTTGGTGCCCTAGAGGACTACCCCTCCAACCTGCTGCCCGGCTTCAATGAGCGTCTCACTGCGTGGTTGCCCGCACTGATTGAGCACCACTGTGGCGTGGGCGAGCGCGGCGGCTTTTTGCAACGCCTGCAAGAAGGCACTTGGTGCGGCCATGTGCTTGAGCACATCGTCATTGAGTTGCTCAATTTGGCCGGTATGCCCACTGGCTTTGGCCAAACACGCAGCACCTCGCAGCACGGCGTTTATCGCATGGTGTTTCGCGCCCGTGAAGAGCAGGTGGCCCGCGTGGCGCTAGAGCAAGGCCATCGCCTCATTATGGCGGCCATCAACGACCAGCCTTTTGACGTACAAGCCGCTGTGGCGCTGGTACGTACCGAGGTGGATGACCGCTACCTTGGCCCCAGCACCGGCTGTATCGTCACCGCAGCGGGGGATCGCGGCATTCCGCACATTCGCCTCAACGATGGCAATTTGGTGCAACTGGGCTACGGTGCCAGCCAACGGCGCATCTGGACAGCAGAATCCGAATACACCAGCGCCATTGCCGAAGGTATTGCCAGCGACAAAGACCTGACCAAGAGCCTGCTCAAAGCCTGCGGCGTGCCCATCCCAGAAGGGCAAATCGTCAATAGCCCGGCAGAAGCCTGGGAGGCAGCCCAAGACATCGGCCTGCCGGTGGTAGTTAAGCCGTCAGACGGCAACCATGGCCGGGGCGTAACGCTCGATTTGCGCAAGCAGCAAGACATTGAGGCAGCCTACCATGTCGCTTACCCTGAGGGCAGCGATGTGATGGTCGAGCGCTACATCCCTGGTGACGAGCACCGCCTGCTGGTGGTGGGTGGCAAGCTGGTAGCGGCGGCCCGTGGCGAGGTAGTGGGCATTACTGGCAATGGCCGCAACACGGTGCGCGAACTCATCGACAGCCAACTCAATTCTGACCCCCGGCGCGGTCACGAAGAAGAGTACCCGCTAGAAATCATCGACATAGCCACCGACGCCAAGGTGCAGCTAGAACTCAAACGCCAAGACCTAGACGCCAACGCCATACCTGCCGCCGGGCAGCAGGTGGTGGTGCAGCGCAATGGCAATGTGGCCGTCGATTGCACCGACGAGGTACACCCCGAAGTGGCCTATATCGCTCAGTTGGCAGCCAAGGTGGTGGGCTTGGACATTGCGGGCATCGACATGGTGGCGCAAGACATCTCCAAACCGCTGCACAGCCAAGGCGGTGCGATTGTCGAAGTCAACGCTGGCCCCGGCCTGCTCATGCACCTCAAGCCCGCTGTGGGCGCGCCGCGCCCGGTGGGGCAGGCCATTGCCGAACACCTGTTCCCGGCAGAAGAAGGCGAAGATACACCCGCACCGGGCCGCATTCCAGTCGTCGGGGTGGCCGGTCGCCGTGGCACGGCCACCATTGCCCGTTTGGTGGCATGGCTGCTGCATTTAGGCGGCCACTTTACGGGTTTAGCCTGCCGCGAAGGCATGTTCATGAACGAGCGCTGCGTCGATACCCGCGACAGCGCCCACTGGGCTGGCGCGCACCGCCTGCTGGTGAGCCAAATGGTGCAAGCAGCGGTGATCGAGAACGATGCCCGCATCATCTTGCAAGACGGCTTGGCCTACGACCGCTGCACGGTGGGCGTAGTGACCGATATGGATGGCTTTGAAACGCTGGCCGAGTTCGATATCCAAGAGCAAGCCCAAATGACCAAGGTGCTGCGCACCCAAGTGGATGTGGTGCTAGAGCAAGGTGCAGCGGTGCTCAATGCGGCAGAGCCTCAGGTGGCCGAGCTGGCCCCGCTGTGCGATGGTGATGTCATTTTGTATGCCGCTGACGCCAACCTGCCCGCCATCATCGCCCATCGGACTGAGAACCAAGGCCGTGCTGTATTGTTGCTGGACGGCAAGGTCGTGCTGGCTACCGGCAGCAGCGAAAAGTCTATCGGCACCTTAGAGCGCCTGACGGCGGGCCGCGAATCGCTGGCCGCTGATGTACCCACCTTGCTGGCCGCTGTGGCTGCCGCTTGGGCGCTGGACATTGCCCCCGACCTGATTGCCGCTGGCATCAAGACCTTTGAGCCTGCCACGCCCACGGCCAACGCCACGCGTGCGCCGGTATTGCCCCTGTAAGCGCATCGCTCTCTTTAGTTTCGGAAAGAAGAACCCATCATGGACGTCTCCCGCATCCGTGCCCTGCGTGGCCCCAATCTCTGGAGCCGCAATACCGCCATTGAGGCTGTTGTGTCCTGTTTGCCACAAGAGCGCGCCATGGCCCAGCTCGATGGCTTTGAAGCGCGCCTGCGCGCCTTGTTCCCTGCCATTGGCACCTTGCACCCCGAAGGCAGTGACAGCGACATCTCTTTGGCCCATGTGCTGCAATCGGCAGCGCTGGCGCTGCAAGCCCAAGCGGGCTGCCAAGTCACCTTTAGCCGCACCGCCGCTACGGTAGACCCCGGTGTCTATCAAGTGATTGTCGAATACACCGAAGAAGCGGTAGGCCGCCAAGCTTTTGACCATGCCCAAGCGCTGATCGAGGCCGCACTCCACGGCGGCAGTTTTGATGGTGCCGCCGCAGTGGCACAACTGCGCGAGCTAGACGAAGACGAGCGCCTAGGCCCCAGCACTGGTGCGATTGTCGATGCTGCTGTGGCGCGTGGCATTCCGTACCGCCGCCTGACCCAAGGCAGTTTGGTGCAGTTTGGCTGGGGCAGCAAGCAGCGGCGCATCCAAGCGGCGGAACTCGATTCCACCAGCGCCGTAGCCGAATCCATCGCCCAAGACAAAGACCTGACCAAGCGCCTGCTGCATGCCGCCGGTGTGCCGGTGCCACTGGGCCGCCCCGTCGAAAGCATGGACGAGGCTTGGGCCGTGGCCCTAGAAGTGGGCCTGCCGGTGGTGGTCAAGCCGCAAGACGGCAACCAAGGCAAAGGCGTGACGGTCAACATCACTGAGCGCGCCCAACTGGACGATGCCTACCGCGTGGCCGAAGAGTATGGCACGGTGATGGTCGAGCGCTTCTTGCCCGGCCACGACTTCCGCCTGCTGGTGGTGGGCGATCATTTGGTAGCCGCAGCGCGGCGCGAGCCGCCCCAAGTGCTGGGCGATGCCATCCATACCGTGCGGGAGCTGGTCGATTTGGTCAACCTCGATCCGCGCCGGGGCGAAGGCCATGCTACCTCCCTGACCAAAATCCGCTTGGACGATATTGCCGTGGCCCGTTTGGCCACCCAAGGCCTCACGCCCGACTCCATCCCCGCCAAGGGCCAACGCGTGGTGCTGCGCAATAACGCCAACCTGTCGACCGGTGGCACCGCCACCGATGTCACGGATGACGTCCACCCCGATTTGGCGGCCCGTGCTGTAGCAGCAGCACAGATGATTGGCCTGCATATCTGCGGTGTTGATCTGGTCTGCGAAAGCGTGCTGCACCCGATTGAAGAGCAAGGCGGCGGCATTGTCGAGGTTAACGCCGCGCCCGGCTTGCGTATGCACTTGGCCCCCAGCTATGGCAAGCCGCGCAATGTCGGCCAAGCCATGATTAATGAGGTATTTGCCCCCGGCCAAGATGGCCGCATCCCGGTGGTGGCCGTGACTGGCACCAATGGCAAAACGACCACAGCGCGGCTACTGGCGCATTTGTTCTCCGCACAGGGCCTGCGTGTGGGTATGACCAATACCGACGGCGTTTATGTCAATGGCCGCCAGATTGACAGCGGCGATTGCTCCGGCCCGCGCAGCGCCCGCAATGTGCTGCTGCATCCTGAAGTGGATGCAGCGGTGTTTGAAACCGCCCGTGGCGGCATTTTGCGCGAGGGCTTGGGCTTTGACCGCTGCCAAGTGGCCGTCGTTACCAACATTGGTGAGGGCGACCATCTGGGCCTGAACTACATCAGCACCGTAGAAGATTTGGCCGTCTTGAAGCGCGTGATTGTGCAAAACGTAGCCCCCGACGGTTACGCCGTGCTCAATGCCGCCGACCCCATCGTGGCAGCGATGGCCCCAGCCTGCACTGGCAAGATCATTTTCTTTGCCGCCGACCGCCACCACCCCGTCATGGCAACGCACCGCGCCCAAGGGCACCGCTCGGTGTATGTCGATGGTGACTCCATCGTCGCGGCAGAAGGCTCGTGGCGCGAAACCATCCACCTGCGCGATGTGCCCATCACCCGCAATGGAAAAATTGGCTTTCAGGTCGAAAACGTCATGGCTGCCGTGGCCGGTGCTTGGGGGGTAGGCTTGTCTTGGCAAACCATCCGCCGGGGCCTCTCCGGTTTTGTCAATGACAGCGACAACGCCCCTGGCCGCTTTAACCTGATGGATTACAAAGGGGCCACCATCATTGCCGACTACGGCCACAACCCCGACGCCATGCGCGCCTTGGTAGCGGCGGTGGATGCCCTGCCCGGCAAACGCCGCAGCGTGGTCATCAGTGGTGCTGGAGACCGGCGCGATGAAGATATCCGCGCCCAAACCGTGATTTTGGGTGCCGCCTTTGGCGAAGTCATCGCCCTGTTGCGCGAAGGTTTGCAAGGCGCCAGCCGCACCCGCCATGTCGAAGAGATTTACGGCGAGTTCAAGGCCATTGATGCGGCGCTAGAGCGTCTGACCCCCGGCGACCTGTGTTTGGTGTTGGTCGATCAGGTAGAAGAGGCACTGGCCCATCTCGCACAGCGCTGTCGCGAGGCTTGAGCTACCGCTGGGGCAGGGTGTGCGGCACAATTCGGGCACCATGCACACATTGCCCCACCGCTCTTGCACTTCTTTCTGGCACCGCAGCGCTGCCATGCTCTTGCTGGCATGGGCCAGCATCGGGCTGGCCCATGCCGGTGGCGAAAAAATCGGCACCGTCGATACCGCCTTCAAACTCATAGGCCGCGACCACGACATTCTGGTCGAAGCCTATGATGACCCCGGCGCAGCCGGCATCACCTGTTATGTGTCGCGAGCACGTACGGGGGGCATCAAGGGCACATTGGGCTTGGCCGAAGACCGCGCCGAAGCCTCCATTGCCTGCCGCCAGACGGGGCCGATCAGCTTTCCCAAACCGCTGCGCCAGCAAGAAGAAGTGTTTAGCGAGCGCATGTCCCTGCTGTTCAAACATCTGCGCATCGTGCGCATGATTGATCGCACGCGCAACACATTGGTCTATCTGACCTATTCAGAAAAGCTGATCGACGGCTCGCCGCAAAATAGCGTCACGGCGGTGGCAGTGGACAGGAGCATTCCGATCCCGGTGCGCTAAGAACGTGTGGACGATCTCAACGTAGCAAAATTTGACGATGCCTGACGCTTCTCCCCCGGTTTCCCCTCTCACTCGCGCCCCCACCGAAACCCCCCTCATGTCGCTGTACCGGCAGGCGCTGGGGCCGCTGGGTATTGAGCGCAATATCCGGGTGTTCTCGGTGTTTGAGGCCACCGGCCGCACGCGGCCCGGCTGGAACTCGGCAGCAGCCTTTCTCACCTTGCACTGGATGGTGTTTTACCGGCTTTGGCGTCCGGCAGCGCTGTACGCTGTGCTGGCTGCCATCTTGTGGGGTCTTTTTTTGGCAGTTGATGCGGCCACCATGCCTACCTTGGCCTCAGTGCGCTGGTGGCTGCTGCTGGCCTTTGTCGTGGTCGGCACCCTGCTGCCGGGCCTGTACGGCGATATCTTGCTCTATGCACAAACCGAGTTGCGCGTACACAACGCCATTGCTGCATCGCAAAACCTGACACAAGCCCGCGCTCTGCTGGCACGCCGAGCAGGCACTGGTAAGCGCATGGGCTGGCAGGCATTGGCCCACTTGCTTCTGCTGGCCTTGGGCGGCATGGTCACACTGGTCAGTATGGCCCCAGACAAGCAACCGCAGCTGACCAGCCGGCAACCAGAACCCACCATGGCAACGCCGATTTTGCCCCGGCCAGCGCCAATTTTGCCGCTCAACGCCCCCGCTACTGGGGCGATCACGCCAGCACCAGCAGCACCGCCAGCGCCCTCAGTGCCACCACCAACCACGGCTATTGGCGGGCAGCAGCCCCCCATCATCTCTGGGCCAGCGCAAGCCGCCCAACCGGCGCCCGTAGCTCCGGAACTACCACCCCCAGTGGATAAAAGCGTGACCAGCCCCCCGGCAGCCCCTCGCCCAGAGCACACCACAGCAACGCCAGCGGCCAACCCCGTCAACAGCACGGTGGCAGCCGAGCCTGTGCCACGCCGCCCCGGCAAGGTGGCGGTCAACAAACCAGCGCCAGCACCAGAACCTGTAGCACTCCCCAAGCCACGCGCCAAGGTTTACAGCAGCCAAGATGCCAGCCAACCAACGGCACCACGCCCTGCCCCAACAGCAGAACCCATCCGCGCCCCCGCACCAAGCAAAACACCGGGCAAGACGCCGGGCAAAATCCCAGCCAAGCTGGCAGTGGCCGCCCCCCCTGCCAAAGAAACACCACCGCCGCCAGACAAAGCCACAGGCCGCTTTTTTATCCATGCTGGCACCTTTTCTGTAGCCAGCAATGCCGAAAAGGTACACGCCCGCATTGAAATGGCAGGCCTACCAGCCACCCTGCAAAACTTTACCAATGCCGACAAAAACTTGATTCGGGTGCGCGTAGGCCCGTTTGGCAGTCGTGCTGAGGCTGACCGGGCCGCTGCCAAACTGCGCTCTATGCACCTAGATGCAATGATTTATGGCCGCTGAACTTCAGCATCAGGCAGGGCTTGAGCGTTTTCTGGCAAATTGTCGGGCAGGCGGCAGGCCAGAATTTTGTCGATAGTTTTGCCGTCCATATCCACGACTTCGAGTTTCCAGCCTTCCCACTGCACGGTGTCTGTCTCTTTGGGCAAGCGGCCTGTGAGCAGCATAATCATGCCGCTCAGGGTGTGGTAGCGGCCCCGCTCCTCTTCGGGCACGGTGGACAAGCCCAAACGGTCTTTGAGTTCGGGCACCGGAATATGGCCATCGAGCAGCCAACTGCCATCTTCGCGCTGCAAAGCCCAAGAGGTTTCGGGGTCACGCGGCTGGAACTCGCCAGTAATGGCTTCAATCAAGTCTTGCAAGGTCACGATGCCTTGCACTTCGCCGTACTCGTCAATCACAAACGCCATGTGTACATCCGACAGGCGGAAGTTGTCTAACAGCTCCATGCCTGTGATGGTCTCAGGCACATAGAGCGCCGCCTGCAAATGCTGGCTAGACAAAGCATGGTCGCCATCGCGCAGCGTGCGCGCCAGCCACTGGCGGGCATTAATCACGCCCCGGATGTTGTCCATGCCGCCCTGCACCACCGGAAAACGGGCGTGGTCAGAATCTTCAATACGGCGCAGATTTTCTTCAAACGGCAAGTCAAGGTCGAGGCACACCACATCGCCACGCGGCACCATCAGTGAGCCAATCTGGCGGTCATCCAAACGAAACACATTGCGCACCATGGTGTGCTCGTGCGATTCAATCACGCCAGCGGTAGTGCCTTCGACCAGCATGGCATGGATTTCTTCTTCTGTGACGGGGCTGCCACTGGTTTCTTTCACGCCTAGCATCCGCAGCAAGGTGCGGGTAGAACCCGACAGCAGCAGCACAAAGGGTTTAGTGGCCACTGCCAACAAATGGATGGGCCGTGCCACCAACCGGGCAAAAGTTTCGGGGTGCGATTGACCAATGCGCTTGGGCACTAGCTCACCGATGACGATGGAAAAATAGGTAATCAATACCACTACCAAGCCCGTGGCAGCATAGCCACCATAGGGCTGGGGGGCACCCATGCGCTCGAGCCAAACGGCCAAGGGAGCGGCCAATGCGGCCTCGCCCACAATACCATTGAGCACCCCAATGGAGGTGATGCCGATTTGGATGGTGGATAAAAAGCGGGTGGGGTCTTCGCCCAGTTTGGCAGCAGCCAAAGCGCCTTGGTCGCCCTCATCTATCAGCTTTTGCAAGCGCGTTTTGCGTGCCGTGACCAGCGCGATCTCCGACATGGCAAACAGGCCATTGAGCAAGATGAGAGCGAAAAGTATTGCTATTTCCATACAAAGGGAGCCTAGCGCTCCCTGAAAGTGCTAAAGCGTTGCATTGTATGGCTGGAGCCAAGACTGTATGTGACAGCCCCGTGCGAGCTATAGGGTACGGCCAGTCAAAGTGGCCGCTGAGGCTCACGCGGCTGCACGTCAGTGATATCCATATCAGCTTCACCAGGCAAGATACGCCCAAATTGGCTTTCCGGCCACTCGCCGGGGGTCTCACGCATCTCCGTCACATCGGTGACATCAGCCCCCGTGGCCGCTGAGGCCGATGCGCGGCGTGTTTGGCCCCGCTGGTACACCATGCGCCAACTGGCACGCGGATCTAGCGGCATCACCCAAGGGGTGACAGGACGCCCCGTTAAACGTGCCCACAGGGCGCGCAGCGCCCAAACCACGGCCAGCACCAGCCCCAGTGCCAGTACCACCAAAAACACTACCGTGCCCAACAACAACAAGACGGCCCGGAAAGTCCAGCGGATCAGCAACGCAATGAAATCAGCCACAACTATGCCCTACGCAATCGGCCCGTCTCTGGGTGGTGCAAACCACCGCCACCACAGTCAAAGACGGCCCAAGAATCCAACCCATGTTGGCACCTAAAAACCAAAGGTGCTCACATCCCCAAGGACTTGAGCAGCTCGTCAGTTTCACTCAAAACTACTGGGGGCACAGGCGCGCTGGCAGCCGCTTGGCTGGTCTCACGGGTCTGGGCCATCAGAGCGTCTGGATCAGGCGCGGCTTGGGCCTCAAAATCATAGAGCTTGATGAACTCAGTGCGGTCAATAGCCATCTCTAGGTAAAAGATGTTATTGGAGGCGGTGTAAAAAGTAACGCGGCGGGCCTCAGGCTGGTCAAGGTTGGCATCCACATTGAGCACCACCTCTTTGTTAAGTACCAACATTTTTGGCTGGTTTTGTGTGATGTGCGTTTGCAGCTCACGGCGCACCTTGCCAGTAAAGTCGCCCACCACTTGGTTCATCAGCTCGCCCATGACGTTGCTGACTTCATCCGAGGTAAAGGAGCTGGCCAGTTCTTTTTTCGACATGCCCATACTGAGCATGTAGCTCTCGTAAATTTCCATCGCCGCAGCGCCAGAAAAATTGATGATGACCAGACCCGAAAAGCCGCCATCAAACAACACAAAGCAGCCAATGTCAGGCTTGAGGCAGGTTTTGCTGATGCGCTGCACCATGCCCGAATAATTGATCTGGGTTTGGGTGGCTACATTGAGCACCCGCGTCACAGAATTGCACAGACTGACCAGCACATCTTCGGTGCCATAAATCACGGTTTCTTTGAGTGCGCTCATGGAGTTGTCTCGAAAAATAAAGCTATGGGTATAAGTGAAAGGCGGTGTATAGCACAAGCGACGAGGGTGTTCTTAGGCCGCCTCGCCACTTTGCTGCAAGGCCCACATCGTGGCGTAACGGCCATTGGCAGCCAGCAATTGTGCATGGGTGCCACGCTCAATGATCTGGCCCGCTTCCATCACCAAAATTTCGTGGGCATCGACTACAGTGGACAAGCGGTGCGCAATTACCAGCGCAGTCTTATTTTGCGCTACGCTGCTTAGTTCGGCCTGAATGGCACGCTCATTAGCCGAATCGAGCGCCGAGGTGGCCTCGTCAAAGATCAAAATAGGCGGGTTTTTGAGCAAGGTGCGGGCGATAGCCACGCGCTGCTTTTCACCACCAGAGAGCTTAAGGCCGCGCTCACCCACCATCGTGGCGTAGCCCTTGGGGGTGGCGGCAATAAAGTCGTGAATGCGGGCTGCGCTGGCGGCTTCTTCTACCTCAGCCCGGCTGGCACCGGGCCGGCCATAGGCAATGTTGTATTCCACCGTGTCGTTAAACAGCACCGTGTCTTGCGGCACGATGCCGATGGCTTGGCGCACGCTGCCTTGCGTGAGCTGGCGCAGTTCTTGCCCGGCCAAGGTGATGCGGCCTTGTTGGATATCGTAAAAGCGAAACAACAGGCGGGCCAGCGTCGATTTGCCAGAGCCAGATGGCCCCACCACCGCCACCGTTTTGCCCGCTGGCACGTCAAAGCTAATGCCCTTCAAAATAGGGCGGGCCGGGTCGTAGGCAAAGTGGACGTTCTCAAAGCACAGGGCGGCCCCTTCGGGCGGCACCACCAAGGCTTGGGCACTGGGGGCATCGGCCACTTCGCGTTCGCGATCCATCAACGTGAACATTTTGTCCAAGTCGGTCAGACTTTGCTTGATCTCGCGGTACATCACGCCCAAAAAGTTGAGCGGAATGTAAAGCTGGATCATGAAGGCATTGACCATGACCAAATCGCCCAGTGTCATGCGGCCTGCGGCCACGCCCTCAGTGGCGCGCCAGAGCATAGCCACCAAGCCCACAGCAATAATCACCTGCTGACCGGCATTGAGCATCGACAGCGTGGTTTGTGCCTTGAGCCGCGCTGTGCGCAGGCGTTGCAGGCTTTGGTCGTAGCGCTGGGCTTCAAAAGCCTCGTTGTTGAAGTATTTAACGGTTTCGTAGTTGAGCAGCGAATCAATGGCTTTGCTGTGCGCAGCCGAATCAAACTCATTGGCCTCGCGCCGAAACTGTGTGCGCCACTCCGTCACCCATACCGTAAAGGCGATGTAGCACACCAACGCCGCCAAAGTGATGCCTGCAAACCAGACGTCAAACTTGACCCCCAGCACTGACAGCACCAGCAGCACCTCGATCAGCGTGGCCCCAATGTTGAACAACGAGAAGGAAATGAGCGATTCAATGCCGCGCACGCCGCGCTCGATGTCGCGTGTCATGCCGCCGGTTTGGCGCTCCAAATGAAAGCGCAAACTCAGGGCGTGCAGGTGCTCAAAGGTTTGCAGCGCAATGGCACGGGCCGCCCCCTGCGTGGCCTTAGAAAACACCAGTTCGCGCAATTCGGTAAAAAACGAGGTCGATAGCCGCAAGCCACCATAGGCCAGTAGCAGCCCCACCGGCACCACCAAGAGCGCGGCAGGCTGGCCGGGCTGGATGGACATGGCATCGACCAAATTTTTCAGCAGTACCGGCACCCCGACGTTGGCCACCTTGGCCGCCAGCATAAAAGCGATGGCAGCCAACACACGCCACTTGTATTGCCACAGATAGGGCAGCAGGCGCGAAAGCGTGGCCCAGTCGGAGCGGGGCAAGGCGGCGGTATCCGCAGGAGCCGGGGGGGTACTGTGGCCGTGGTGGCGCATAGGGGACAATGCTTCAAGTTATTCTTAGCGAGATTGTGCCTATGTCTTCCACCTGTACTATTGCACCCGCCCGTTTGCCCAGTGTCCAGCTCCCTACAGATATGGAGTTGGTACTCAAAGTGGTGCCCATGCCCGCTGACTGCAACGTCAATGGCGATATCTTTGGCGGCTGGGTGATGGCCCAAGTGGATGTGGCCGGTTCCATCCTGCCCAACCGCTACGCACGGGGCCGTATGGCCACGGTGGCCGTTAATGAGTTCATCTTTAAGCAGCCGGTGCGCGTGGGCGATTTGCTGTCGTTCTATGCCAAAGTGATCCGTATTGGCACCACCTCTGTCACCGTGCTGGTGGATGTGTTTGCCGAGAGCTTTACCGAGCAGGGGCGCTATGTGAAGGTGACCGAGGCCCGCCTGACCTATGTGGCTATCGACCACGAAGGCCGCCCGCGCCCGCTGCCCTGCCAAACGCCAGCGGCTTAACTTCAGGAGACGATGTAGGCCGCCGAGCCTGCCGACATCAACTGCCCCTCTGGCCCCACAAACTCCATCCGGGTGCTGGCTACCCGCGAGCCTAGGCGCAACACTTGGGCGTGCAACTCAAAATGCGTGCCGATGCCAGGGCGCAGGTAATCTACGCGCAGGTCAATGGTGCCCAGTTTGTGAAAGCGCGCTAGGCGCTGCGCTGGTGGCTCGTCCATGTGCTTGGCACCTATGGCCGCCATCACCGCCAGTGCGCCGGTGGCGTCTAGCCCGGCACTGATTACACCACCATGCACCCGGTTGTAGGCAAAGTGGCCGACCAGTTCGGGCTTCATGTCGATGCGGGCCACCACGCGGTCGGGCTGCAGGGTGACGATCTTCAAGCCCAACATCTGGTTAAAGACGATGCGCTGCTCAAAAATGTCTTTCATGCCTGCAATAAATTCGGGTTCAAATACTGCGGCTAACGGGGTATGTTTGCTCATGCCCACCATTGTGCGGCAGGCACCTACAATTCCGAGCCGTCTTTTTGGGTCTGTCTGTCCTTGAAAACCTCCCCACCTTTTGCGTCTGCTGCTGTGGCAGCCCCTTCTTTTTGGTCTGCCGCTTCGGGCGCTGTGGCTGTGGGTGTTTCTTGCCTGCTGTGGGCGTTGGTGCAGTGGCTAGCCAGAGGCAATCTGGACGGCTACCACGATATGCTCGAAAACTACGCTTGGGCGCAAGCGTGGGATTGGGGCACACACAAGCATCCGCCCTTCTTTGCTTGGGTGGTTGGGGTATGGTTTGCTGTTTTTCCGCAAAACGACTTTTTTTATCACCTGCTGTCTTATGTCAATGTAGCGGTAGGTTTGTGGGGGGTGTGGCATCTGGCAGCACGTTTGGGCTTGCGCACGCTGGCACCTACAGCCGTGCTGCTGTTGCTGTGGTGCCTGCCTTACACCACGCTGGCTGCCAAGTTCAATGCCAACAGCCAATTGCTCTCGCTGTGGCCTTGGACGGCAGCTTTGCTGTTGGCAAGCTGGCAAGAACGCGGTGGGCGCGGACTGGCCTACAGCGTTGCGCTGGGGCTGCTGGCTGGGGCCAGCATGTTGAGCAAGTATTACAGCGGCGTGTTTCTGGCGGGGTTTTTACTGCCCATTTTCTTGAGCACTGAAGGCCGCCAGTGGCTGCGCACGCCGCGTCCGTATCTAGCGCTGGCTGTGTTCTCCTTGGTATTGGCACCGCATCTGGCTTGGGTAGCTGGGCATGGCTGGATCACTTTGGGTTATGCCATGGAGCAAGGCAGCGGCGCTACCCAATGGGGCTATGTGCTGCGCTTTGCATTGGCACCGTGGCTGTATTGGCTGCCGGGCTGGCTGGCCTGTGTGGCGGTGTTTAGCTACCAGCAGGCGCAGCGGCAAGGTCAACGTTTTTGGCCGCTGCTGGGGCGGCTGGCTTGGCGCAGTTGGCTGCCCACTGGGTCGTCAGACACCCTGTTTTGGCTGGCTTGGGCACCGTGGGCCTTGACGCTGGGGTTTGGCATCGCAGGTGTGGCCGAGTTGTCCTCCCCGTGGGCCATTCCGATTGGCTTTGCTTTTTCTTTGTTGTGGTTGCGCAATATGCAGATAGCAACCCCTGAGGCCACACCAGCCGCATTACACGCCTTGTACCGGGCTGTGGGGCCAGTTTTGGCCGCCGTTGCCTTGGTGGCACTGGCGCTGGGGATAGGCAGCGCCCGCACCGGCCAAGGTGGCTACTACCGCCCCAGTGCCGAGGCCGCCCAAGTCATTGCCCAAGACTGGGCGCAGCGCCATCCGGCGCTGACGCTGGGCTGGGTGGGTGGCGCTTGGGCCGAAAACGCCCTGCTCTCGTTCTATGCCCTGCCAAAGGCCCGTACCCTGCCGGGCCTGCCCGATAGCTATCCTGCCTTGTTCAACCCACATCCGGCATGGCAGCAACAGGCTGGTATGCTGCTGTGTCCACGCGGCACTCTACGGCCTGATGGCAGCCAGCCTTTGCCTACGGTGTGCGACCAGCAAGCCCAGCAGTGGCTGTTGCAGCGCGGGCAAAATGCCACCCCCCGATTGCTCACGGCGCAGCGCCAAGGTTGGCGCTTTCCGCACCCCCAAACCTTTGTTTACGCCGTGTTTGATGTGTTGCCGCAGCCTGCATCGGCGCACCGTCTGCCATGAGTTCTTCTGCCCCTCCCATGACACCCCTGCATCCGCGTCCGCCACTGCGCCTGAGCTGCGTGGTGCCTGCCTACAACGAGGCTGGTCATCTGGCTGAATTTTTACAAGCCTTGCACGCCTGTGCGGCAGCCCTGACCAGCGATTTTGAAATTCTGGTGATTAACGATGGCAGCCGCGATGCCACGCGCGAGGTGGCGCTGGCGCAAGCACAGGCGCTGGGGGTGCGCTACTTGGAGTTTTCGCGCAATTTTGGCAAAGAGGCAGCACTATCGGCGGGAGTAGATCACGCGCGGGGCAATGCCGTACTGCTGATTGATGCCGATTTTCAGCACCCGCTGGAGCTGGTGCCACGTATGGTTGATCTCTGGCGCAATGGTTACGACATGGTCTATGGTGTGATTGCCGACCGGGCAGCCGAGAGCAGCCTCAAGCGCTTGGGCACCAATGTCTTTTACCGGCTCATGAACTGGGGCTCTAGCGTACAGATGCCGCGCAATGCCGGAGATTTTCGGCTGATGGACCGCAAGGTGGTCGATGCCCTCAAGGCCCTGCCGGAGCGCAACCGCTTTATGAAAGGGCTATACGCTTGGGTTGGATTTACGACGGTGGCGCTGCCCTTTGTGCCCGCTGAGCGTTTTAGCGGCCAGTCTAGCTTTAGCCTGCGGCGCTTAGGAGCGCTGGCGCTGTTGGGCCTGACCTCTTTTACGACGCTGCCGCTGCGTTTTTGGAGCGTGGCCGGAGGCTGCATTTCACTGTTGGCCATCGCCTATGGCCTGTGGATCACCATTAGCACACTGTTGTTTGGCAACGCAGTGGGCGGCTGGCCCACGTTGGCGGCCAGCGTGATGTTGTTTTCGGGGGTGCAGTTGCTGTCGATTGGTATTTTGGGCGAATACATTGGCCGCATCTACGAAGAGGTGAAACAACGCCCGGTGTATTTGCTCGCGCAAGACGAAGACCACAGCCCACTGGCCCCGCCCCACCCATGAAAGCCTTGCTAATGTGGCTGCGCGGCTGGCCGCAGCCCTTGCGTTTTATGGCCGTGGGCGGTGCCGCCGCCAGTACGCATTTGCTGGTAGTGGCGCTGCTGGTGCAGGGCTTGCATTGGCCGCCGTTGGCAGCCAATGTGCTGGCCTTTTTGCTGGCGTTCTGGGTCAGTTACGGCGGCCATACACTGCTCACGTTTGCGCATACAGGCGTGGCACACCGGCAGGCGCTGCCGCGCTTTTTTGTCGTAGCCTGTGCAGCCTTTGTGGTTAATGAAGTGCTCTACTTTGCTGCCTTGCGCTGGCTGCCGTGGCACTACCTCATCAGCTTGTTTTTGGTGCTGCTGGCAGTGGCGGTGGGCACCTTTATCAGCAGCAAATTGTGGGCCTTTGCCCAGCCAGCCCCATGAAACACATCACCCTGTGTGCCGATGATTTTGCCTTGCACCCGGCAGTCGATACCGCCGTGGTGGCGCTGGCCCAAAGAGGCCGACTAAGCGCCACCAGTTGCATGACCACCTCTCCGCGCTGGCCGGAAGCAGCCCAGCTGCTGCCACCCCTGCGCCCAGCGTTGCAAGTGGGCCTGCACTTTAATTTGACCGAGGGGCATGGCTGCACTGCGGCCCCCAGTCTGGTACAGGTGCTGGCGCGGGCCTACGGTGGGCAGTTGCGCCCGGCGCTGATCGCCCCCATCTTGCACAGCCAGTTGGATGCCTTTGAGCAGCACTTGGGCACCGCCCCCGATTTTATTGACGGCCACCAGCATGTCCACCAACTGCCGGGGGTACGCACCGCCTTGTTGCAAGTGCTGCACGCCCGCTATGGCAGCCATCAGCCTTGGGTGCGCTCTACCCTGCCTGTGCGGCTAGGGCCAGACAAGGCCACGGTACTGGCCGTGTTGGGGGGCTGGAGCCTGCGCCGCCATCTGGTGCGGGCGGGGGTACGCCACCACCCGGCTTTTGCCGGGGTGTATGGCTTTGATGCCACCACGCCAGCAGCCTATGGCGCACACATGGTGCAATGGCTGGCACAAGCCACGGAGGGCACCTTGCTGATGTGCCACCCAGCCAGCACCCCAGTGCCGGGCGATGCCATTGGCAGCCAGCGGGCGGTGGAATACGCCTATTTGGCCTCGCCCGAATTTGCTGCTTTATTGCAGCGCCTTGGGGTGGTGCTGGTGCAGGGCGAATCCCTACCCCAAACACCTAAGAGCTAACCCGGCCAAGTCACCGTGACAGTACAGCCCTCGCCAAGGATGGCGCTGGCCTGTGCATCACCACCGTGGCGCTTGGCAATGGCACGCACCGCTGCTAAACCGGCCCCCACGCCCTCAAACTCGTTTTCACGGTGCAGGCGCTGAAACAAGCCAAACAGCCCTGCCGCTTGCGCTGGATTGAAACCGACGCCATTGTCTTGGATGCGCAAGCCCACTTGGCCCTCGGTGTTGCGCCAACAGGCAATGGCAATGCGCGCCGGTGACCGCGATTGTGTGAACTTGAGCGCATTGTCCAGCAGTTGCCGCAGCAATTGACGCAGCAGGGCGGCATCAGCCTCGACGTGGGCGGTTTGTAATTGTGCTTGCCACTCAATGCTGCGCTGCGCCGTGCGCGCAGCCAGCTCGGTTTGCACCTCGGCCAACAAAGCCGCCAAGGCCACCGGCTGGCGTTGTAGCGGCGCACGCACGATGCGCGACAAGGCCAGCAGGCCATCGAGCATCTGGCCCATGCGCCGTGCCGATTGGTTCATGGTGCCCAGAAACTCCTCGGCTTCTTCCCAAGCGGGGCCTTGCAACCCGGCCTCTGGCAACACCTCGGCCAGCAGGGTGCCATAGGAGGTAACATGGCGCAGCGGCGCACGCAAATCGTGCGATACGGCACGCAGAAAATCCTCGTAGGCTTGGCTTATCTCGGCCAATTGACGCTCGCGCTGCGCCAGCAGCATGCGCAACTGCGCCACTTCTTGCTCGGTGCTGGGCGTGGGCGGCGTCATGTGGCCTCAGCCTTTGGGTTGTTTGGCTGGGCGCTGCCATTGGGCAATGTTGATCGGCTTGCCACGGGCCACGCTCAAGCTGCCAGGGGGCGCATCTTTGGTCAGGGTGGTGCCAGCACCCACGGTGCCACCGGCTCCGATGGTCAGTGGTGCCACCAGTACGCAGTTGCTGCCGATATGTACATCGGCCTCAATCACCGTGCGGTGCTTGTTGGCACCGTCGTAGTTGGCGGTGATGCTGCCTGCGCCATAGTTGACCCGCTCACCCACCGTGGCATCGCCTAAATAGGCCAGATGGTTGGCCTTGGCACCAGCGGCCAGCGTGCTGTTCTTGACTTCGACAAAGTTGCCGATATGCACCTCTGGGCCCAATTGGGCACCGGGGCGCAAGCGGGCAAAGGGGCCAATCAAAGCGCCTTCACCCACACTGACCCCCAGTTTTTCGCCATCTATGTGGGTATAGGGGTGAATGATGGCTCCGGCAGCAATACGCGCATTGGCAATGCAGCAGTGCGCGCCAATTTGTACGCCTTCGCCCAACTCTACGCGCCCGGTAAAGATGCAGCCGACATCAATCTCTACATCTTGGCCGCACACCAGCGCGGCCTTGGCACCTGAGCGCACATCGTCACGCAGATCAAAGCGGGCCGGGTCGGCCAGCCGCACCCCTTGCTCCATCAGCGCACGGGCTTGACGCCCCTGGTGGGCACGCTCCAACTCGGCCAGTTGCAAGGGGCTGTTCACACCCGCAACTTGCAAGGCGTCTGCAATGCAGTGGCCCACCACGGGCACACCGTCTTGCACTGCCATCGCCACGATATCGGTCAGGTAATACTCGCCTTGGGCATTGGTATTGGTGAGCCGGGCCAACCAGCCCGCCAACCGCTGTGCAGGCACCGCCATGATGCCGCTGTACACCTCGGTGATGGCGCGCTGTGCCGCGCTGGCATCCTTGTGCTCCACAATGCCCTGCACGGCACCAGTGGCAGCACGCACGATGCGGCCATAGCCGGTAGGGTCGGGCAAAGTCACAGTGAGCAGGGCCAACGCCCCACCAACCGCCGTTTGTGAAGCCGCAATCAGGTCACGCAGGGTATCACCTTGGGTGAGCGGCACATCGCCCGACAACACCAGCACGGTGCCATCACCGGCCAGCAAAGGCACCGCCTGCTGCACCGCATGGCCCGTGCCCAATTGCGGCTCTTGGCGGGCAAATTTCAAAGCAAAGTCGGCGCTGGGGCCGTGGGATGCGGCCATCGCTGCTTCTACGGTAGCGGCTTCGTGGCCCGTAATGACGATGGCACTGCGCGGCTGCAACTGCGCTGCCGTATCCAACACATGCTGCAACAGGGCACGGCCAGCCAGCCGGTGCAGCACCTTTGGGCGGCGGCTTTTCATGCGGGTGCCCTTACCGGCAGCCATGATGAGGATATCGATAGGTGATGTCATGATGGGCTTGTCGTGGTTAGCTCAGTGCAACGCGGGCAAACTTGCGCTTGCCCACCTGCACCACATAGGTGCCAGCGGCCACCTTCAGGCCCCGGTCACTGACCACGCTGCCATCGACGCGCACACCGCCACCGTCAATGAGGCGATTGGCCTCGCTGGTGGACGGGGCCAGATTGGCCTGCTTGAGCAGAGCACCAATGCCCAAGGGCGCGCCAGACAGGCTCACCTCTGGAATCTCATCGGGGACACCGCCCTTGCTGCGGTTGATAAAGTCTTGCTCGGCTGCATCCGCTGCCGCCACACTGTGAAAGCGCGCCGTAATCTCTTTAGCCAACATCACTTTGGCCTCTTTGGGGTTGCGGCCTGCGGCTACTTCGGCTTTGAGCGCGGCAATGTCGGCCAAGCTCTTGAACGACAGCAGCGTGTACCAGTCCCACATCAGCGTGTCAGAGATCGACAGCACCTTGGCAAACATGCTGTTGGCCTCTTCGGTGATACCAATATAGTTGTTCTTGGACTTGGACATTTTGTCCACGCCATCCAACCCTACCAACAGCGGCATGGTCAGCACGCACTGCGGCTCTTGGCCGTATTCTTCTTGCAAATGGCGGCCCATCAGCAGGTTGAACTTTTGATCGGTGCCGCCCAGCTCCAAATCGGACTTAAGCGCCACCGAATCGTAGCCTTGCATCAACGGGTACAAAAACTCATGCACGCTAATGGACTGGCCGCTGTGGAAGCGCTTGTGAAAATCATCGCGCTCCATCATGCGGGCCACGGTGTACTTGGCCGCCAGTTGGATCATGCCACTGGCCCCCAGCGGCTCGCACCATTCGCTGTTGTAGCGGATTTCAGTGCGCGCGGGGTCTAGCACCAAGCTGGCCTGCTGGTAGTAAGTTTCGGCATTGAGCTTGATTTGCTCCGGCGTGAGCGGTGGCCGTGTGCTGTTGCGCCCAGAAGGGTCGCCAATCAAGCTGGTGAAATCACCAATCAAAAAGATGACTTGGTGGCCCAAGTCCTGCAATTGGCGCATTTTGTTCAGCACCACCGTGTGGCCGATATGGATATCGGGGGCGGTGGGGTCTAGGCCCAATTTGATGCGCAGGGGCTGGCCGGTGGTTTCAGCACGCACCAGTTTTTTGACCCATTCATCTTGGGGCAACAGTTCCTGCGCACCGCGCAGCGAGGTTTCTAGGGCTTGGCGTACCCCGTCCGACAACGGGGTCGACGTCACAAAAGAGTCATTCATATGTTATTTTTTACAACCTTGGACGATGGGCTTGGCTATACTTCGCCCACTTTGCAGTGGCCGATTCTAGTGGCCCACCTTTTCAGGCACACCTGAGACGCTGCAGTCTGTCAGTTTGTGCGCTCCGCCGCATCCAGTGCTTGTGCTGGAATTTTGCCCCGGACACACGCTCACCTAGGGGAAATCATTTTGAAAAACGGCTTTACCACCGCCAGTGCGGCCCTGCTTTCGCGAATTTCTTACAGCCTGCAACAACACCCTAAACGCATTACCGCCGCCTTGGCCACCGTGCTGTTGACCGGTGGCGGTGGTGCTTTTGCTGTGGCCTCGTTGGGGCCAGACGCCGCCGACTTGCCAGTGCGCTTGGTAGAGGAACCCGTGCAGTCGCTGGCCAGCGGCTCCACCTTGGCCGATTTGAGCGATGGTGCCACTTTCTCTTTGTACCGCGCCGACAATGTGCGCAACACTGACACCGCAGAATCCCTGTTGCGCCGTCTGGGTATTGCCGATCCAGCAGCAGCAGCCTTTTTGCGCCGCGATAGCCTAACCCAGCAAAATCTACTAGGCCGCCATGGTCGCCTCGTACGCGCCGAAACCACCGATGACCACCGCCTACTGCGCTTGGTGGCACGTTGGGCCCATGAAGACAATGGCATGTTCTCACGCTTGGTGGTAGAAAAAAATAGCGAAGGCAAACTCGTCTCGCGCCTAGAAACCGCCCCACTGACCGTCTCCTCTCGGCTGGCTGGGGGCATCATTCATAGCTCGCTGTTTGCTGCCACCGACGATGCCAACATTCCAGACAATGTAGCCACCCAAGTGGCCGAGATTTTCTCTACAGAAATTGACTTCCGTCGCTCCCTGCGCAAGGGAGATCGTTTTTCTGTCGTTTACGAAACGCTAGAAGCCGACGGCGAGCCACTGCGCAGTGGCCGCGTGCTCAGTGCCGAGTTTCGTAACCACGGCAAAACCCACCAAGCGGTGTGGTTCCAAGCGCCAGGGGCTGACAAGGGTGCTTACTTCAACCTCGAAGGCCAAAGCCTGCGCCGCGCCTATCTCAGCTCGCCGCTGGAGTTCTCACGCGTGACCAGTGGCTTTGCCATGCGGTTCCACCCCATCCACCAAACTTGGCGCGCCCACTTGGGTACCGACTTTGGTGCCCCTGCTGGCACCCCCGTACGCACCATTGGTGATGGCGTGGTGGAGTTTGCTGGCACGCAAAACGGCTATGGCAACATCGTAGTTATCAAGCACCGCAACCAGCACGTGACGGCCTATGCCCACTTGAGCCGCATTGATGTGCGCAAGGGCGAAAGCGTATCCCAAGGCCAGAACATTGGCGCGGTGGGCGCTACTGGCTGGGCTACTGGCCCGCACCTGCACTTTGAGTTCCGCGTCAATGGCGTCCACCAAGACCCCATGGTGATCGCCAAGCAAAGCGAGGCAGCAGCACCCGTAGCGGCAGCCCACCGCACCGAATTTAACCGCCTTGCAGCCAATATGCGCATGCAATTCAACTCCGCCGACTTGGTGTTCCAAGCCAGCGCACAATAAACAAGCAAGCTAGGCCCGAGCGATGGAGCGCTATATCGGCCTGATGTCAGGCACCTCCCTCGATGGGGTAGATGGGGTGCTGGCCGAGTTTTCTGGCTCGCGCTGCACCGTCACGCACTACCAGTCAGCAGAGCTGCCGCCAGACCTGCGCGCCGAACTGCTGTCCCTCAACCGCAGCGGCCCAGATGAACTGCACCGCGCCGCACTGGCCGCCAATGCCTTGGCACGCATTTATGCGCAGGTGGTGCGGGCCTTGCTGGCCGCTAGCGATTTACCCGCCCAAACCATTCGGGCCGTCGGTGCCCACGGCCAGACCGTGCGCCACCGCCCCGGACAATACGATGGCACTGGCTATACCCTGCAACTCAATAGTCCAGCCTTGCTGGCAGAACTGACCGGCATTACCGTGGTGGCCGATTTGCGCAGCCGCGATGTGGCCGCAGGCGGCCAAGGCGCGCCGTTGGTACCTGCTTTTCACCAGCAGGTGTTTGGCCGACCGGGACAAGAGACACTGGTGCTCAATATCGGCGGCATATCCAACCTCAGCGTATTGGCTGCCGATGGCAGCGTGCTCGGTTTTGACTGTGGCCCCGGTAATGCCCTGATGGATGGCTGGTGCCAGCGCCACATGGGCCAGCCTTTTGACCATGCGGGCGCTTGGGCCGCCAGCGGGCAGGTGATCCCAGCCTTGTTGCAGCGCTTGCAAGCCGAGCCTTTTTTGCACCAGCCGCCCCCCAAGAGCACAGGCCGTGACCTGTTCAATCTGGATTGGCTGGCGGCAAAACTCGAAGGCTATGCCGATTTAGCCCCGCAGGACGTACAGGCCACTTTGACCGAGTTCACCGCCTTGGTCTGTGCTGCCAGCGCGCAAAGTCACGGCCCGCACAGTGACTTGCTGCTGGTGTGCGGTGGTGGAGCATTTAACCAACACCTGATGGCGCGCCTGCAAGCGCTCTTGCCCACCCTGAAAGTGCAAGCCAGCGGCAGCTACGGGCTACCCGCCCAACAGGTAGAGGCTGCCGCCTTTGCTTGGCTGGCCCGCCAAGCCCTACTGGGGGCACCCGGCAATCTGCCCAGCGTGACCGGCGCGCGTGGCGCGCGGGTGCTGGGGGCCATTTACCCGGCCTGAAGGGCGGCCAAGTCAAACAGCTGGCCGCGTTCTTGCGCCAGCCACTCTAGCACCGGGTAGGCACCGGGCAACACCGGTCGCACTTGCAGCGGCAACTGTTGCCACGCCATTTCCTGGCCTTCGCGCATTTCGAACTCGCCCGTCCAATCCCAGACCTTGCACCAGTGCAAGCGCACCAAGGCATGGGGATAGTCGTGCTCCGTCACTTTCCAAACTTCAGCCGGGCCTATGGTGATGCCCAGTTCTTCGATCAATTCGCGGCGCAGGGCTTGCTCTACGGTTTCACCGGCTTCGATTTTGCCGCCCGGAAACTCCCAGTAGCCCGCATAGGCTTTGCCCGGAGGCCGGGTGGAGAGCAGCAGCGCCCCATCGGGGCGCAGGAGTACGCCCACGGCCACCTCGGTGTGTTGGCGCGCAGGGATGGCTAGGGGGTTGGCATCGCTCACGGCAAGGCTTTCAGACGGTCAAATTAAATGGTGCTGGATTCTGCCAGCCCTGCCACATCAGCAATACCTGCCGGGCTGGTGGTTTGCGCGTCTGTGCGCCCGGCATAGTCGCGGGCAAACTGGTAGGCCACGCGGCCACTGCGCGAGCCACGCTCCAACGCCCAAATCAGTGCTTCGGGGCGTGCAGCAGCAATGGCAGCGGCATCCAAACCCAAGGCCGAGAGCCACTGCGCCACAATGGCCAAATATTCCTCTTGGCTGAACGGGTAAAAACTGACCCACAGGCCAAAGCGTTCAGACAGGGAGATTTTTTCTTCGACGCCTTCGCCCGGATGCACTTCGCCATCGGCGGTGTGCTGGTAACTCAGGTTCTCGGACATGTATTCGGGCAACAGGTGCCGCCGGTTGCTGGTGGCATAAATTAGCACGTTGGGCGTAGCCGCCGCCACCGAGCCATCCAAAATAGATTTCAGCGCCTTGTAGCCCGGCTCGCCATCTTCAAAGCTCAGATCATCACAGAAGATGATGAATTTTTCGGGGCGGTTGCAAACCACATCGACAATATCGGGCAAATCCACCAGATCAGCCTTATCCACCTCAATCAGGCGCAGACCCTGCGCTGCAAAGGCATTCAGGCAGGCTTTAATCAGCGAGGATTTGCCCGTGCCGCGCGCGCCCGTCAGCAGCACATTGTTGGCGGTGCGGCCCGTCACAAACTGCCGGGTGTTGCGCTCGATCTTTTCCTTTTGCACCTCAATTTCTTTTAACTCGTGCAGCGCCATGCCACTGACATGGCGCACCGGCTCCAGCGTGGCGTGACCACTGCTGCGCTTGCGGTAGCGCCATGCCACAGCTACCGACCAGTCCGGCGGGGCCGATAGCGGCTGCGGCAGCACGGTTTCAATGCGTGCCAGCAGTTGCTCGGCACGGGCCATCAAGGTATCCAAAGGAGAAGTCATAGCAGCAGGCACCCGGCAAAGCCGAAGCGATCAGGAGCGGTAATCGGCGTTGATGGTGACGTATTCGTGGCTGAAGTCGCAAGTCCAAACGGTGTCTTGCGCCTCGCCCCGGCCCAGCAGCACGCGCACAGTGATTTCTTGTTGCTTCATCACGCGCTGGCCGTCTTCTTCTTGGTAGGCAGGGTTGCGGCCACCCTTGATAGCGACATGCACATCGTCCAAATACAAGTCGATGCCAGTTTGATCGAGGTCGTCAATGCCCGCGTAACCCACTGCCGCCAAAATGCGGCCCAAGTTCGGGTCGCTGGCATAGAAGGCGGTTTTGACCAGCGGCGAGTGGGCAATGGCGTAGGCCACTTGACGGCACTCTGCGCCAGTTTTGCCACCCTCCACACGCACGGTGATAAATTTGGTGGCACCTTCACCATCGCGCACAATGGCTTGGGCCAGCTTTTGCGCCACATCCAGCAGGGCCGCTTGCAGGGCTTGGCCTTCAGCACTCTCCAAGCTGGTGATGGCTGTATTACCCGCTTGGTGCGTAGCCACCAGCACAAACGAGTCATTGGTGCTGGTATCGCCATCAATGGTGACACGGTTGAACGAGCCATCGGCCAAGGCTTTCACCAAGGGCTGCACCAGCGCTGGGTCAATGGCCGCATCGGTGGCCAAAAAGCCGAGCATGGTAGCCATGTTCGGGCGAATCATGCCCGCACCCTTGCTGATGCCGGTGATGGTGATGGTTTTGCCACCAATTTCTACCTGACGGCTGTAGGCTTTGGGCAGGGTGTCGGTGGTCATGATGCCTTCGGCAGCACGGCCCCAGTGGGCGGCTTGGGCATCGGCCAAAGCGGCAGGCAAGGCGGCGGTGATGCGCTCCACCGGCAGCTGCTCCATGATGACGCCAGTAGAAAACGGCAGGATTTGCGCTGGTGCCACATCCAGTTGTGCTGCCAGTGCGGCGCAGGTGGCACGGGCGTTCTCTAACCCTTGTGCGCCCGTGCCAGCATTGGCATTGCCAGTGTTAATCACCATCGCGCGGATGCCTTGGCCTGCGGCCAAATGCTCGCGGCTGACCTGCACTGGGGCCGCACAAAAGCGGTTTTGGGTGAACACACCGGCCACACTGGCACCTTCATCGAGCAAAAACACGGTCAGGTCTTTGCGATCGACCTTGCGCACACCGGCTTCGGTGACGCCAATGCGCACACCGGCCACCGACAGCAGATCAGAGGCCACAGGGGCAGACAAATTCACGGGCATAGGGAGCTTCCTGAATGAAATCGAACCAAGCGAAAAGAAGGGAGGCAAAGCCGACACGGGCCAAAGCCCGTGCCATTGTGCAGTGGTTTTATGACGCCGTGGCTCAAGCCAGTTTGCCGTGGCACTGCTTGTATTTTTTACCGCTACCGCAAGGGCAGGGATCATTGCGACCTATGTGGGCACCGGCTACCGCTGCCACCATGGCGGCCTTGGATAGGTGTGGCACGGTGCTTTCGTCCAGCGTGGTCTGGGCCTCGCCGGTTTCGGTGGGCGCGGTGTAGGTCACGTTGGCAATGTGCTCGGCGCGCTGCTCCATGTCTTCGGCAGCTTGTTCGATTTGGGCGGGCGACTGCACCTGCACCGTCATCAAGGTACGGGTGACGTCGGTTTTGACGGTATCGATCAATTGGCGGAACAGCTCGAAGGCTTCGCGCTTGTATTCTTGTTTTGGCTGCTTTTGTGCATAACCGCGCAGGTGAATACCTTGGCGCAAATAGTCCAAGGCGCTGAGGTGGTCGCGCCAGTTGGAATCAAAGTTTTGCAAGAGCACCATGCGCTCAAAATGGGTGAAGTTGTCTTCGCCCACTAAATCGACCTTGGCTTGGAATGCGGCATGGGCAGCAGCCAGCACCCTTTCCAAAATCTCTTCATCGGTGATCGATTCTGCACCCTCGACCAAGCTGCGCAGCTCCAGTGGCAGTTGCCATTCTTGGGTCAGGGTGGCCTCTAGGGCAGGCAGATTCCATTGTTCTTCTACCGATTCGGCGGGCACATGCTGGCGTACCAAGTCGGTAAAGCAATCTTCGCGCATGGCGTGGATGACATCGTGCAGGGCCGGGGCATCCAAAATCTCGTTGCGCTGCTGGTAAATCACGCGGCGCTGATCATTGGCCACATCATCGTATTCGAGCAGTTGCTTGCGCACGTCAAAGTTGCGTGCCTCAACCTTGCGTTGGGCCGATTCAATGCTGCGCGTGACGATACCCGCCTCGATAGCTTCGCCTTCGGGCATCTTCAGGCGGTCCATGATGGAGCGCACCCGATCACCGGCAAAGATACGCATGAGCGCATCATCTAAGCTCAGATAGAAGCGCGAAGAACCGGGGTCGCCTTGGCGGCCCGAACGGCCCCGCAACTGGTTGTCAATGCGGCGCGATTCGTGGCGCTCAGTGGCAATGATGCGCAGGCCACCCAAGGCCTTGACCTTGTCGTTTTCTTGCTTCCAAGCAGCACGCAGGGCTTCAATTTGGGTGGCTTTGGCAGCAGCGTCTAGTGCTTCGTCGTGTTCAATGGCGGCGATGTCTTTTTCGATGTTGCCACCGAGCACGATGTCGGTACCACGACCAGCCATGTTGGTGGCAATGGTAATCATGCCGGAGCGGCCTGCTTGAGCAATGATGTCGGCCTCGCGGGCGTGCTGCTTGGCATTGAGCACTTGGTGCGGCAGCCCAGCTTGCGTCAGCAGTTGGTCGATGATTTCGGAGTTTTCAATCGACGTGGTGCCCACCAGCACCGGCTGGCCGCGTTCATGGCACTCACGGATATCTTGGATGGCGGCGTCGTACTTTTCTTTGGTCGTTTTGTAAACGCGGTCGAGCTGGTCTTCGCGCTTGCTGGGCTGATTGGGCGGAATCACTACCGTTTCAAGGCCGTAAATTTCTTGGAATTCGTAGGCTTCGGTGTCGGCGGTGCCGGTCATGCCCGACAGCTTGTTGTAGAGACGGAAATAATTTTGGAAGGTGATAGAGGCCAGCGTTTGGTTTTCGGCTTGGATGTCCACGCCTTCCTTGGCTTCTACGGCTTGGTGCAGGCCCTCACTCCAGCGGCGGCCCGCCATCAGGCGGCCGGTAAACTCATCCACGATCACGATCTCGCCGTTTTGCACCACATAGTGCTGATCGCGGTTGTACAGGTTGTGGGCGCGCAGCGCTGCATACAGGTGGTGCATCAGCGAGATATTGGCCGGGTCGTACAGCGAGGTGCCTTCGGGCAGCAAGCCTTGGGCGGCCAGCACGCGCTCGGCAGTTTCGTGGCCTTGTTCGGTCAAGAAGACTTGGTGCGATTTTTCGTCCAGCGTAAAGTCGCCGGGCTTGGTCACACCCTCGCCAGTGCGCGGGTCGGCCTCGCCCTCTTGGCGCGTGAGCAACGGCACGACGTGGTTCATCGCCAGATACAGTGCGGTATGGTCTTCGGCTTGGCCGCTGATGATCAGCGGTGTACGCGCCTCGTCAATCAGAATCGAATCGACCTCATCGACGATGGCGTAATTGAGCTGGCGTTGCACCCGGTCTACCGATTCGTAGACCATGTTGTCGCGCAGGTAGTCAAAGCCGTATTCGTTGTTGGTACCGTAGGTAATATCAGCGGCGTAGGCATCTTGCTTTTCTTCGCGCTGCATATTGGGCAGGTTGATACCCACCGTGAGGCCCAAAAAGTTGTACAGGCGGGCCATCCACTGCGCATCGCGGTTAGCCAAATAGTCGTTGACGGTCACAACATGCACGCCCTGCCCCGACAGGGCGTTGAGGTACACCGGCAGCGTCGCAGTGAGGGTTTTGCCCTCACCAGTGCGCATTTCGGCAATTTTGCCGTAGTGCAGAGCCATACCGCCGAGCAATTGCACATCAAAGTGGCGCATCTTCATGACGCGCTTGGAGCCTTCGCGCACCACAGCAAAGGCTTCGGGCAACAGGTCGTCGAGCGATTCGCCTTGGGCCACGCGCTGCTTGAAGGCTTCGGTTTTGGCCCGTAATGCCTCATCGTCGAGCTTCTCTAACTCTGGCTCTAGGGCATTGATGCGTGCCACGGTCTTGCGGTACTGCTTGAGCAACCGGTCGTTGCGGCTGCCGAAAAGTTTGGTGAGGAAGTTGATGGCCATGCGCGCGGGAACACCAGAGCAGGCCCAAGCCCGCAAGGTGTCCGAATCCCTGTGAAGATATAAAGATGTCGGGTGGTGCCAGTCAGCACTGTAGCTGTGGACAGCACGAGAGAGTCTAACGGCACCAGAAGTTTGATTTTAGCTGCCGACAATCGGCCCTTCTTCTGCCCGCCCCTTACACCCTTGCACTGCCATGACCCATGTGCGCAGCCACCATGCGGTTACGCTGGTGCAAGCTTGGAAACAAGCCCCAGCACAGGCTCGGCTGCTGGCGTTGCAATGGTGCAACAGCGGCTTACCGTTGTTTATTTTTTCTGTATCACACATGGCGACTAGCGGTTTGTCACCGAAAATATTTCAAGATGTAACAGATCGATAACGATGCGTATCCTTTTCGCAAAAGACTCCGACTCCAAATCCCTTGCCAGCCTCGTTATTGCCTTTCTTGAGCACGAGGGGCATACCGTCACCCACGTCGAAACCGGTTTAGCGACAGTCAACGCCTTTGCCCAAGGATCAAGCAGGATTTGGCATAAGAGAATGGACGCGCAACGATTGCGCGGCGATACACGAGCGCGACGTGAATGCAGCAGGCAACATTTTCGCGGCGGGACATCGCCGTCTGGCAGCCGGAATCTCCGTCCTTTACGGCGACGAGGATGTCAAAACCAAATAACCGCCTACTAGCACATGACCAGCACAGAGATTCTCCGCCACGCCCTTGACCAGCACGCCATCGTGAGCTTGACTGACGCAGCGGGCAACATCCTTGAGGTCAATGACAAGTTCTGTACTATCAGTGGCTACCGACGCGAAGAACTGCTCGGGCAAAATCATCGGGCGCTTAAATCGGGGCGGCACCCGGCTCAGTTCTACGAAGAAATGTGGAACACCATCAGCGCCGGCCACACTTGGCAGGGTGATCTGTGCAATCGGGCGCGTGATGGCAAAGAATACTGGGTGCGCTCCACCATTACACCCATACCGGGCGCAGATGGCCTACCGGAAAAATACATCTCCATCCGTACCGACATCACCTACATCAAAGCGGTGGATCTGGTGCTCCGAGAAAATGAACTGCGTTACCGCTCTCTGGTTAACTCAGTCAGTGTGGGTATCGTGCTCCACAACCGCCACGGTGCCATCACGGAATGCAACCCGGCTGCCGAACAAATTTTGGGTTTGCCCAGAGAACAGATCCTAGAACGCTTACACGCTGATGCTGTCTGGCGCTGCATTCATCCTGATGGGCGCGCGTTTGCTGACACAGACTATCCGGCCATCCAAACGCTCAGAACTGGTGTCAGCCTGCGCGATGTTCTGATGGGGGTGTATCGTGCCGATGGCAGCCTTGTGTGGCTTAGTGCATCATCTGAGCCTATTCGGGCCCCAGACAATCCACAGCAGATCTCGGCAGCTGTGGTTTCTTTTGTCAATGTTACCGAGAGCAGGTACATCGAGACGCGCTTCGCATTCGCGGTAGAAGGTGCCGGTGATGGAGTGTGGGATTGGAACATTGCCACAGGTGTCATATCCTTTTCGGGCAATTACGAAGGCATGCTGGGCTATGCCAAGGGCGAGCTCAGTAACGATATCACCCACTTGATCGCTATGGTGTATCCGCAAGACTTGCCCGGTGTTCAAAAAAACTTAACGGACTACCTAGAAGGCCGAGTCCCCCACTATACGGTGGAAGTACGTCTGCGCTGCAAAGATAGTAGCTACAAGTGGGTTCTGTGCCGAGGCACCGTAGTGCAACACAACGCCGATGGCAAACCGGCCCGCATGATCGGCATTCACAGCGATATTTCGGCGCAAAAGCAGGCTGAAAATGAACTGCTGGTGTTTCGGCGGCTGGTAGAAAGCACTGACCAAGCCATCCGCGTGGCTGACCGTGATGGCCGTATCCAATACGTCAACCCGGCTTATCAAGCCCTTTTGGGCTACCAAGCCGAAGAAGTCATCGGCCAAGACTTTGCCCTCATCGGTACAGCCCCAGACCAAAATCAGCAAGTGCAGGGCATCATGGACTGCCTCTCTCGAAGCGAGGGATGGCGGGGCCTTTTCAAGCTCAGACGCAAGGACGGTAGTGAATTTATCAGCCAAAGCAATATCCGCAGCATCACCTCACCAGAGTCGGGTGAACTCCTGCACAGCTTCAATATGTTCATTGATTACAGCGAGGAGATGGCGCGCCAAGAGGCGCTGATTACAGCTCGTGAAGCCGCCGACCGCGCCAATCAAGCCAAATCTGATTTCCTGTCCAGCATGAGCCACGAGCTGCGCACGCCCATGAACGCCATCATCGGTTTTGCCCAGATGCTGGAATACGACAGCGAGTTGACAGCTGACCAGCAGGACAATGTGCATGAAATCCTCAAGGCGGGACGCCATCTGCTTGACCTCATCAACGAGGTTCTCGATCTGGCCAAAATTGAGTCGGGCAGGGTTGACCTGTCGATGGAGGGGATTGACCTCGCTGTACTGGGCGAAGATTGCCGCCAGTTGCTCCAACCCATTGCTGACCAAGCAGGCATCCACCTTGGCATCGAACTGCCCAGCAAGAGCGTGGTGTTCGCCGACCGTGTACGTCTCAAGCAGGTGTTGCTCAATTTGCTCTCTAATGCTATCAAGTACAACCGGCCCCATGGCACCGTCCGTCTGAGCGTAACCGCCAGCAAGCCCGGTTATCTGCGTTTGGCTGTGGCGGATACGGGCTTAGGCATTGCGTCCAAACGCATCACCGAGTTATTCCAGCCCTTTAACCGCCTTGGTGCTGAAGCCAGCGAGATCGAAGGCACTGGCATCGGCCTGACCATCACGCGCCGGTTAGTAGAGATGATGGGGGGGGAGATCAGCGTCGAAAGCACCCTTGGCGTCGGCTCCACTTTCTGGGTCAATCTGGCAGTAGGTCTCACGGCACAGATCGGCACTGACGAGATGCTCAACGACGCAAATACCCCGGTTGAAGTCGGCATGGCAACATCTACCGTGCTAGCGATTGACGACAATCCGGCCAACCTCAAGCTGATTGCCAAAGTGATGGGCACACGCGACAATATTCACCTACTGTCTGCCCATACGCCAGAATTGGGCATTGAGCTGGCACTAGCGCACCGGCCTGACCTGATTTTGCTCGATATCAATATGCCCGGCATGGACGGCTATCAGGTACTTGAGGTACTTAAATCTCACATGGTGCTGCGCGCTATTCCGGTCATTGCCGTCACGGCCAATGCTATGCCGCACGATATTGAACGCGGCAAGAGAGCTGGTTTTGCCAACTACATGACCAAGCCGATACAAATCAGCGCTCTAATGGAGACCATCGAGTATTGCCTCAAAGACACCAAGAAGCCATTGCCATGAGCACCGCACTATTACTCGATCAGGCCCGTATTCTCATCATTGATGATGAACCGGCCAACCTCAAGCTGCTCGACAAGATGCTGGCCAGCCAAGGTTACCAACAGCGCATTCTGATTCAAGATGCGCGCGATGTGCTGGCCCGCTATCTCGAGGCACGTCCCGATCTGATCCTGCTCGACATCAATATGCCGCACCTTGACGGCTACCAAGTGATGGAGCAACTCAGGGACTTAGACGATCCGCTGGCACCGCCGATTGTTGTCCTCACAGCCCAGCATGGGCGCGACTATCTGCTCAAGGCGCTATCTGCTGGCGCGCGCGACTTTATCGGCAAACCCTTTGACCGCGTTGAACTGCTGATGCGTGTGCGCAACTTGCTGGATGCACAACTGGGCCACCGCATGCTGTACCAGCAGAAAGAGGTGCTAGATGAGATGGTGCGCCTGCGCACCCAAGAACTCGAGCGCACGCGCTTGAAAATCGTGCAATGCCTTGGCCGTGCCGCAGAATATCGCGATAACGAGACCGGTAATCACATCATTCGGGTCAGCCAAGTTTCAGCCCTGCTGGCAAAGAAGTTGGGCTGGAGCGATGCTTACAGCGAACTGATGTTGCACGCCAGCCCCATGCACGACTTGGGCAAAATTGGCATCCCAGATCATGTGCTACTCAAACCAGGTAAGTTTGAACCAGAAGAGCGACAAATCATCAATACCCACACCACTATCGGTGCTGCATTGCTAGACGATGATGATTCTGCACTGTTGCGTCTATCGCGAGAAATCGCCCTAAGCCACCACGAAAAATGGGATGGTAGTGGCTATCCAAACGGACTGGCAGGCGAAGCGATTCCACAATCCGGACGCATTGTGGCGGTCGCTGATGTGTTCGATGCACTGACCTCTTCGCGGCCCTACAAAAATCCTTGGACGATAGACAATGCCATAGCCTTTGTGCGCGACAACGCTGGCAGTCACTTTGATCCGGCGGTAGTAGCGTGCTTTTTGGCACACCTGCCGGAGATCCTCGCTATTAACCATCAGCATCCAGAATGACCGCTGTTCGCCGCCACCATGCCGTTACGCTGCTGCAAGCCTCAGAAGAAGCGCCCACACTGGCCCCGTTGCTGGCGTTGATGCGCGAGTCTAGCGAGCGCCTACAAGCCATTCAACCCTTGATTCCGGTGCTGCTGCGCCCCAGCGTGCAGGCCGGGCCGATTGAGGGCGGCCACTGGTGTTTGGTGGTCAAAAACAATGCCGTGGCGGCCAAGCTACGCCAGTTGCTACCCACCTTTCAGGCCCGCTTGCAGGCCCAAGGCAGGGAGGTCAGCAGCATTCGGCTCAAGGTGCAGGGGGTAGGCTGAACCTTGAGCGTTGCCCTTTTAGCGCTGGGCAGGGTGTGCAGGCCGTGGCAAACCCAAATGCTCGCGCAGGGTATGGCCGGTATAGGCAGTGCGGAATAATCCGCGCCGTTGCAGTTCTGGAATCACCAGATCGACAAAATCTTGCAAGTCAAAAGGCAGTGTGGGGGCCATGATGTTGAAGCCATCGGCAGCGCCCGTGGTAAACCAGTGCTCCAGTTGATCCGCCACCGATTCGGGCGTGCCCACCACTGTCCAATGGCCGCGTGCTGTGGCGACGCGCTGGTAGAGCTGGCGTAGGGTGAGGTTTTCTTCGCGGGCCAACTTCAAGAACAAATCTTGGCGGCTTTGCCAGCCCTCAGTGGGAGGCAAGTCGGGCACTGGGCCATCGAGCGGATACGGCGAGAAATCAAAGCCCCCAACAAAATGCGACAGCAACCCCAACCCCACCGAAGGTTCGATCAGCGCTTGCAGTTGCTCGTATTTTTCTTGGGCTTCGGCCTCGGTGCGGCCCACTACGGGCGAGACGCCGGGCAAAATTTTCAGGGCATCGGGGCTGCGGCCATGCGCAGCCAAACGGCCCTTGAGGCTAGCGTAGAACGTGCGCGCACTCTCGACTGATTGGTGTGCGGTAAACACCAACTCTGCGGTGGCGGCAGCCAGTTCTTGCCCATCTTCAGAGGAGCCTGCCTGCACCAGCACCGGGTAGCCTTGCACTGGGCGCTGGCTTTGCAGGGCACCATGTACCTTAAAGTATTTGCCATCGTGCGCCAAGCGGTGCAGTTTGGCCGGATCAAAATAACGGCCAGCGGCCTTATCAAACAAGTTGGGCTGGTCTTCAAAGGTATCCCACAGCCCCTTAACAACATCGACATATTCGCGGGCGCGTTCATAGCGGTCGGCGTGCGAAATTTGTTGGTCTAAGCCAAACAGTTGGGCTTCGGGGTCAGAGCCAGAGGTGACGAGGTTCCAGCCCGCGCGACCTGCGCTCAGGTGGTCTAGCGTGGCTACCTTGCGCGCCAGATGGTAGGGCGGCAGGTAGGTGGTAGAAACCGTGCCCACCAGCCCGATGCGCTCGGTGACACCAGCCAAGGCGGTGAGCAACTCTAGCGGTTCAAACTGGTGCGGCGGCACGTTGCGCGACAGCGCCTCGGCGGGCGTGCCGGGCAGGCCCATCGTGTCGGCACTGAAGATGGCATCAAACAGGCCCGATTCGGCAATGCGGGCCAGTTGCTTATAGTGGGCTGGGCGCAAAGCGGCAGCCGGGTCTACGTTGGGATGACGCCAAGCAGCAATGTGGTGGCCGACACCAAACAAAAAAGCGCCCAAATGCAGTTGGCGCGGTGCAGCAGCGGTGGTCATGGCGCGTCTCCCTCTTCCTATGGGTTTAGAGCTTGGCGATAGACACTTCGGTCGATTTGACCAGTGCGACCACTTCGGAGCCAATGGTCAGGCCCAAGTCATCCACCGAGCGCGTGGTGATGACGGAGGTGACGATGCCCCAAGGGGTCTCGACATCAATTTCCGAGACCACATCGCCACGGATGATTTCTTTGACTTTGCCCTTGAATTGGTTGCGTACGTTGATAGCTTGAATCGACATGGGATAACTCCTAAACGGTGGTGAAGTTGGCACCGGACGGGAGCAGTCCCCATCCGTTTTTTAATAACCAAAACGAATGTAAAACATTTTCTTAAAACTTATAAATAATAAAAAGCGATGTACAAAGACAAAGATGTTGTCGTCATAAGTTGCGATGCTGCCGCTATAACGGCAGCGCCTACGGCGCGCTTCAGGCAGCTTGAACGCCGCCGCTGCGTCCGATGAGTTTGTCTAAAAACTGCTGCGCCCGCTCGGTGGCGGGCCGGGCAAAAAATGCCTCTGGGGCGGCCTGCTCAATGATTTGGCCTTGGTCCATAAACACCACACGGTCGGCCACAGAACGGGCAAAGTCCATCTCGTGCGTCACGCACACCATCGTGATGCCTTGGCGTGCCAGCGCGGTCATCACGTCCAGCACCTCGTGCACCATTTCGGGGTCGAGGGCCGAGGTGGGTTCATCAAACAACAAAATCTCTGGTGACAAGCACAACGCCCGCGCAATCGCCACCCGTTGCTGCTGCCCGCCCGATAACTGGAGCGGAAACTTATACGCCTGATCGGCAATGTGTACGCGCTCCAGTTGCGCTAAGGCATGGGCTTGGGCCTGCGCATGCGGCACCTTGGCAGCATGGATCGGCCCCAGCGTCAGGTTGTCGAGCACACTCAAGTGCGGAAACAGGTTGAATTGCTGAAACACCATGCCCACATGGCGGCGCACTTGGGCAATGGCGCGCTCGTCTTCTTGGCCTTCGGGGTACAACCGCACCCCCGCCACCAACAGGCCGCCCTGCTGGAACGATTCGAGCGCATTGATGCAGCGGATGAGCGTCGATTTGCCCGAACCCGACGGCCCGCACACCACCACCCGCTCACCACGGGCAATGTCCAAGTCAATATCGCGCAGCACATGAAAATCGCTGCCGAACCATTTGTTCAGTTGCTGAAAGTGGATCAGTGGGGCCGTATTGGCAGGAGCAGTCATAGCATCCCATTCAAAAAAAGATCAGCGGGCGCGGCTGCGGGCCTGTTGTTGTTCCACCCACAGGCTATAGCGCGACATGGCCGCACAGACAACAAAATAGATCAGCGTGATAAACAGGTAGCCCTCCAGCATGAACGGACGCCAGACTGGATCACCACTGAGCGCCAACCCCAGCGAACCCGTCAATTCATACAGGCTGACAATGGTGATGAGTGAGCTATCCTTAAAGATGGAGATAAAGCTGTTCATCAGCCCCGGCACCACCGCCCCCAAGGCTTGGGGCAACACCACCAAACGCTGGGTTTGCCACCAACCTAAACCGACGCTGGCCGCAGCTTCGATTTGGCCGCGTGGCACCGATTGCAGCCCAGCGCGCACGGTTTCGGCTAAATAGGCGGCAGCAAACAAGGCAATGCCCAGCAACACGCGCAGCAACACATCGGGCGTAGCCCCCACCGGCAAAAATAGCGGAAACAAAAAGCTGGCCATGAACAGCACCGAGATCAGCGGCACACCGCGTACCAGTTCGATATACAAGCTACACAAAGCGCGAATAGCAGGCATTTGCGACCGCCGCCCCAATGCCAAGGCCACAGCCAAAGGGCAAGCCAGCACGATAGACAGGGTACTGAGCATCAACGTGAGGGGCAGGCCGCCCCAGCGATCCGTGGGTACGGCAGCCCAGCCGAACACGCCACCGCCCATCAGGGCCACAAACACCACCCACACCAGCACCCAAGCCAACAGCAGCCAACGGTTCCAGCAGCGGCGCACCCCGCTGGCTACAACTAGCGCCAGCAGCAACCCCGTAGCCAACCAGGGACGCCAGCCCTCTTCCTGCGGATAGCGGCCCAGAATGATGAAGCGGTATTTCTCGGCCAACATACCCCAGCAGGCACCGCTACCGCGGGCCGCTTGGCAGGCGGCAACATCGGGCTGCCAAATGGCTTGCCACACAGCCCAATCGGCCAGCGGTGGCAGCAACCACAGGGCGCAACCCAACAGGGCCAGCGTGGTCAGGCTACTGACCCAGCCGCCCCACAGTTCACGGCGCAGCCAGCCCAGCAGGCCACCGCTACGGGCAGGGGCAGGGCGGGCGGCAATCCAACGCGCAGGGGTTTCTTCAGGCATGGCTTAACGCTCCCGCAAGGCGGCCCTGCGATTGACATAGCCCATCACCAACGCGGTACACAGCGACAAGCCCAGATACACCGCCATGATGACGGCAATGCACTCCAGCGCCCGGCCTGTTTGGTTCATGCTGGTATTGGCAATGGACACCACATCCGGGTAGCCCACCGCCACCGCCAGCGAGGAGTTTTTGGTTAGGTTCAAAAATTGGTTGGTCAACGGTGGCACGATGATGCGCAGCGCCTGCGGGCCAGTGACATGGCGCAGCGTTTGGAATCGGCCCAGCCCAATGCTCAAAGCTGCCTCTATCTGGCCGCGTGGTACGGCGGTGATGCCCGCGCGCACCACTTCGGCCACAAAAGCAGCGGTGTAGAGCGTCAAGCCCAGCAGCAGCGCTAAAAATTCGGGCGAGAGGGCCGCGCCGCCTTCAATGGCAAAGCCTTGCAGCGTCGGCAAGCTCCAGTGCCAGCCTTGTGCGTCTTGCACCGGAAAGGGCAGGCTCAGACCGGCCTTGCTCCAAAACACGGATTCGCCCCAGTGCCAAGCCTCGGTCGGGTCAGGCAGGTATTCCACCAGCAGCAGGTACCACAGCAGCAACTGCACCAACAGCGGCACATTGCGAAACACCTCGACATAAGCCCGGCACAGCGCCCGCACCGGCAGATTACGCGACAAGCGCCCAATGCCCACCAGCATCCCCAGCAGCGTACACAGGACGATGGCGATGATCGACACACGCAAGGTGTTAAGAACACCCACGGCAAAGGCGCGGGTATAGCTGTCGGTGGAAACAAAGGCGATGGCTTGCTCACCAATATCGAAGCCTGCCGTTTGGCTGAGGAAATCCCAGCCGCTCTGGATGCCCCGTGCCGCCATATTGGCTTGGGTGTTGTGCAGCAGCCAGCCCAAGCCGAGCACTACGGCCAGCAAGGCCAACAGTTGCCAGACCAACGCCCGCGTGCCGGGGTGGTGCCAAGACCAGCGCCGCCGCGCGCGGGGTGGCGCGGGGCGGGCAGCGATCAGCGAAGGAGATGGGCTCAACGTACCGGCAAGGCGTAGAGCAGGCCACCTTGGTTCCACAGGCGGTTGAGGCCACGCGACAGGCCGACTGGGGTTTTCTCACCCACGTTGCGCTCGTAGATTTCGCCATAGTTGCCCACAGCTTGAACGGCACGCGCCAGCCAGTCACGGTCTAAGCCCAGCAGCTTGCCAGTGTCTTCGGTCTTGCCCAGCAGGCGGCCAACCACAGGGTCGGTGCTGTCAGCCTTGAGTTGGTTCACATTGGCTTGGGTGATGCCGTTTTCTTCGGCCTCGATCAGGCCATACACCACCCAGCGCACGATGGCTTGCCATTCGTCATCGCCCCGGCGCACCAGCGGCCCCAGTGGCTCTTTGGAGATCAATTCGGGCAAGATGACGTGCTCTTGCGGGTTCTTGGCTTCTTTGGCCCGCACCGAGGCCAGCCCCGAGGTATCGGTGGTGTAGGCTTGGCAGCGCCCAGCAAAATAGGCGGCGTTGGCAGCATCAAACTTGTCAAACACCACTGGCTTGAGGTTCAGGCTATGCAAGCGCGAGAAGTCGGTCAGGTTTTTCTCCGACGTGGTGCCTGATTGCACGCACACCGTCGCTCCCTTGAGCTGTTTGGCGCTTTTCACCTTGAGCTTGGCGGGCACCATAAAGCCTTGGCCGTCATAAAACACCACAGCGGTGGAGGCCAACCCCATCGAGGCATCACGCGTCAGCGTCACGGTGGTGTTGCGCGAGAGCACATCCACCTCGCCCGATTGCAGGGCCGTAAAGCGCTGCTGCGAGGCCAGCGGCACCCATTTCACCTTGTTGGCATCACTGAGCACAGCAGCGGCTACGGCTTTAGCAATGTCCACATCCAAGCCGACCCATTGGCCTTGGCTGTTGGCCGCAGAGAAACCGGGCACGCCGGTACTCACGCCCACAGCGATCTGGCCGCGCTGCTGGATGGTGTCGAGGGTTTTGCCCGCATGGGCGGGCACGAGGGCGGCCAGACCCAAGGCCAGAGCGGTCAGGGAAGTACGAAGAGAGGGCATGTTGGAATCAATCGTGTCGGGATAGCGAAAGGAAGCCCGCCTGACCAGCCAGCCAAGGCGTTACTGGGATAGGTGGGGCGGCACAGGTTGAAGGTTAAACGATTACGCATCTTCTAACAAAAAATAGCCCGCACAAGGCGGGCTATCAAAGTTCCCCTTACCAGCTTCGATCCATCCATCACTGGATGTGCTGCGCAACCTACCGCAGTGCAGTCAATGTACCGCGCTGCTCACCCGCTAACAAACGACCAATGCGCGCATCGATATACAAAAAATGCTGTTCAAAGCCATAGCGGGAGTTGGTGTGAAACCGGGTCAGTGCAGGTCAACCGTCGCAGCAGCAAACGCCAAGATGGTTGATTCTTGGTCTTTCTGTACCAGTTGTACGCCCTGTTCTTGCAACTCGCCAGAAATCTCTTGGTAGGCGGCAAACCGTTGGGCATCCGCTGGCGGTGGTGCTTCCACCGCAAACAACACATCATGTGGCAGCAGTTGGCGCTGGCGAAGTCGGCGAACTTTTTGCAACCAAGCATCGCCATGCACATAGATAGCGTTGGCTTCGTTTTGCGCAAGATTAAAAGGTTTGATGACCTTGGCAACTTGCCCATGTAAACGCTGTACCTCGTGTGTAGCAAAGACGCGATCTACATAGTGGCTGAACAACTGATCCAATTGCGTCGCTGGGTCTGGGGTCAGTATCGGGCGCACTACTCCAAAGCGCACGATGGCCTCGCGCGGGTGCGTCAGGGCCACCCAATGGCATAGCGGCAGGCAAAGCGCTTCATACCGTCGTTCTCCATAATTCAGGGCTTGCACAGCGGGCCAGGGTGTTTTGGATGTGGTTCAGGTGACTTCGGGCATTCTAGAGGGGGACAAAAAAGCGCCAGCAGGCACGAGCCTCTGGCGCTGGGTTGGCAGGTGGTAGGCGGCAGGAATTTACCCGCTGCGCCGCTGGCTAGACAAGCGCTGCACCACACTCACCAGACGGTCTATTTCGTCAAAGGTGTTGTAAAACGCCAATGAGGGACGCACCGTAGTTTCTACCCCCATGCGCCGCAAAATGGGCTGCGCGCAGTGGTGGCCGGTACGCACGGCAATACCTTCGGCATTCAGCGCTTCGCCCACCTCAGCGGTGGTGTAACCCGCCAAGGTAAATGACATCACACTGGCCTTATCGGCGGCGGTGCCAATCAGGCGCACGCCCCGGATATCACCCAAAGCCTGCATGCCGTAAACCAACAAATCGTGCTCGTAACGGGCGATATTTTCAATACCAATGCGGTTCACATAGTCAATGGCAGCGCCCAAGCCTACGGCATCAGCAATGTTGCCTGTACCGGCCTCAAACTTGTTCGGAATCGGCTGGAACACGGTTTTCTCGAAGGTAACGTCGGCAATCATGTTGCCGCCGCCTTGCCACGGGGGCATATCTTCAAGCACTTCGCGTTTGCCCCAAACTACGCCAATGCCGGTCGGGCCAAATACCTTGTGGCCGGAAAAGACAAAGAAGTCGGCACCGATGTCTTGCACGTCCACCCGCATATGCGAAATGGATTGCGCGCCATCTACCAACGCTTTGGCACCGGCACGGTGCGCCAACTCCACGATCTGCTTGACTGGCACCACCGTGCCCAAGGCATTGGACACCTGAGTGACTGAGACCAGCTTAGTGCGGCTGTTGAGCAGCTTTTGGTACTCATCGAGCAACACTTGGCCCGAATCATCGACCGGAATCACGCGCAGCTTGGCCCCTTTAGCCGCAGCCAGTTGCTGCCAAGGCACGATGTTGGCGTGGTGCTCCAAGTTAGAAACGATGATCTCATCGCCCTCACCAATGTGCTGCCAGCCCCAGCTTTTAGCCACCAAATTGATGGCTTCGGTGGTGCCGCGCACAAAGATCACTTCGTTCACATCTGGCGCGTTGATAAAACGGCGCACCCGTTCCCGTGCGCCTTCGTAGGCGTCGGTAGCACGAGCGGCCAGTTCATGGGCAGCGCGGTGGATGTTCGAGTTCTCATGCTCGTAGAAGTAGGCGATGCGATCAATGACCGATTTGGGCTTGTGTGTGGTGGCAGCGTTGTCTAGCCAAGCCAGAGGCCGACCATTCACGCGCTCTTGCAACACCGGAAAATCGCGCCGCACCGCATGGACATCAAACGCCGGGTGGGCACTGTGACCAGTTTGGGGAACGGCGGCCCCTGCCTGCGTAGGGTGCGCCGGTGTGGTGTAGCCGCCGGGCAACACCACGGCATCCACAAAGTAAAACTTTGGCTCCGCCGAGGGCACGGTGCTGGGCACGCCGCTACCTGCCGTAGGCGTGCTAACACGAGGCACCTCCGGTGCAGCAAACGGTGCATGGGCCAAGGTATCGAGCGCGTCTGGGCCACGACTGGCCGTGCTGGCAACTTGCGGCGTGGGTTGCCCTTGTTGATCTGCCAGAAAGTAGAACGGCGACGCCGTAGCGGCTGCGGGCCGTGCAGCGGTAGCGGCTTCGGGCACGCCCAAAACACCACTGCCAAAGCGCGGTTCGTAAGCGGGCAGAGCACTAGACACCGTGTCGGGCACGCCATTGCCTGCTGGGGCATGGGGTAGCAACGCTGGTGCCCGGTGTGCCAGCGAGGCCAGCGGTGTCGGCGATGCCGGAATCAGATTGGCACCGGGAACGATGCCTTGCGGAAACGGCGTGCCGGGCACGCTGGGGCCAAAACCCGCTGGGCTGGCCAAGGGCGACCCAGCAGGCGCAATGTTCACCGGCGCTTGCACGCCGGGCGGCAGGGGCGATGCCTGCCCCACGCCCGGCACCGAGGCCGGGGGCGTGGCGGCAACATCACCCGCAAAATGGGGCTGCTGCCCCGGTAGCGCCGTGAAAAACGCCGTAGCCATGCGCGCCAGCAGGGCTGGATCGATGGGCGCTTCAGGGGCTGTGGGCACGCCGCCGGTAGAGGTGGATGAAAGGGTAGTCACCACGCGGCCACTTTATTTGTAGGTGTCGGGGTAGTCGTGGTACTTATTCACCTCGACATCATCAAGCACCGCCAGTGCATCGGGGGTCAGCACAGCCAGCGAGCAGTACAACGAGATCAAGTACGAGGCAATCGCATGGTTGTTGATGCCCATAAAGCGCACCGACAGGCCGGGGCTTTGCTCGCCGGGCAAGCCGGGCTGGTACAGGCCAACCACACCTTGGCGCTTGTCACCTACGCGCAGCAGCAAAATTTTGCTCTTGCCATCGGCTACCGGAATTTTGTCCGACGGAATCAGCGGCACGCCGCGCCAAGTAATGAATTGCGAACCAAACAGGCTCACAGTGGGCGGTGGTGTGCCCCGGCGGGTGGCTTCGCGGCCAAAAGCAGCAATAGTGAGCGGGTGGGCCAAGAAAAAGGCCGGTTCTTTCCAAACCTTGGTCAGCAGCTCATCCAGATCGTCTGGGGTAGGCGCGCCAGTCAGCGGGAAAATGCGTTGCTCATCTGTGACCTGGGCCAACAGGCCGTATTCAGGGTTATTGATGAGTTCGCTTTCTTGGTTTTCTTTGATGGTCTCGATGGTCAGGCGCAACTGTTCTTTGACCTGATCGTACGGGCTGCTGTACAGATCAGAGATGCGGGTGTGCACATCCAGCACCGTGCTCACGCCATTGAGGAAGAACTCGCGTGGATGCTCTTCATATTCCACAAAAGTGCGTGGCAGTTGCTTGTTGTCTTTTTCTTTGGCAGTGCAAACCACCTTGATGTCTTCGGGGTTCTTGACGCGATTGAGGCGAAAGATACCTGCTTCTACCGGCACCCATTGCAGCAGGTGCGTGAGCCAGCGGGGCGTGATGGTAGACAGCTGTGGTGCTGTCTTGGTGGCATTGGCTAGTTGCCGCGCTGCGTTATCGCCCAGTGCGGTGGTGCCGCCTACAGTTGCCGACATAGAAAAACTCCCTCAAAAAACAACAATGGAAAAATTCAAAAAATTCGAAGTGCAGTGTCAAAGTTCTGTGGGCCTGCTTCAACAGGCTATAGCCGCCAATTGCAGGCCACGCACCAAATTGGCTTGGCGCAGGGTTTCACCGCGCAGCACCAAGGTCGAGGGGGCCATGCCCAGTGACAACGCCAGCTTTTCGACGGTCTGCAAAGAGGCAATGGCGCGGCCCCGCTCAATCTCACCGACATAGGAGCGATTGAGGTCGGCGTGTTCGGCCAGCCGCTCTTGTGACCAGCCCTGCGCCTCGCGCGACTGGCGCACAGCCACGCCAAAGCTCTGAATCAGGTTGCTCATGCTTGGCCCTCGCGGGAGATAGCTTGGGTGACATGGCCGCCAGCGGGCACATCGTGCGTCACCCAGACATTGCCGCCTATCACCGCCCCTTGCCCCAGCGTGACGCGCCCCAAAATGGTGGCCCCGGCATAAATCACCACATCGTTTTCTACGATGGGATGGCGCGGCAGGCCCTTTTGCGGGTTGCCTTGGCTGTCTTTCGGAAAACCCTTGGCACCCAGCGTTACCGCTTGGTAGATACGCACGTTTTGGCCAATCACAGCGGTTTCGCCAATCACTACGCCGGTACCGTGGTCGATAAAAAAACCAGCGCCAATCTGCGCACCGGGGTGGATGTCGATGCCAGTTTGCCCATGCGCTAACTCCGAGACAATGCGCGCCAGCAGCGGCAGCCCCAATTGGTACAGCCGATGCGCCAGCCGGTGGTGGATCATCGCCAAAATGCCGGGGTAGCACAGCAGCACTTCGTCCACGCCACGTGCCGCCGGATCGCCGTGGTAGGCAGCCAGCACATCGCTATCGAGCAGGCGGCGAATCTCCGGCAACGATTGGGCCAAACTGCGCGTGGCAGTCAGCGCTTGAGCTTGCAGATCGCTGCCCGTGCGCGGACTGTGGCGCTGGCTATAGCGCAACTCCAGCGTGACCTGCCCCAGCAAGGCGTGCAGAGCGGCATCTAGCCGGTGGGCCACAAAGAAGTCTTCGCTCTCTTGGCGCAAGTCCAGCGGCCCCAGACGCATCGGAAACAGCGCCTCCTTGAGCTGATCGACAATTTTGGCCAAGGCATCGCGTGAGGGCAATTCGCGCCCGCCCGGCTCTTGCGAGCGGTTTTGTGCTTCGCGCCATTCACTGCGCACGGTATGCAAGGCTTGGGCAATGCCCGCAATATCAAAGGTAGACATGGTGGCGGGCCTTTTTAATCTTGCACCCAAGGCAAGCCTTGGTAGCGCCAACCGTCATCTTTGCCGCGCTGCTGCGTAGCATCAATCTCGCCCTCAAAGCCTTCTAAGATATTGAAGACATGGCTAAAGCCCACCGCCGCTGCTGCTTCAGCCGCCAGCACCGAGCGCTTGCCGCTGCGGCACAGCAACAGCACCACGGCTTCTTTGCCACCGTGCGGTGCCAGTTTGGCTTCCAGTTCGCGCACAAAGCGCGGATTGCGCGTCAGGGCCGTGCCGGTGGCCCAGGCCACATGCAAGCTGCCGGGCACATGACCGACAAACTTGCGCTCCTCGGTGGTGCGCACATCCACCAGCAGGGCTTGGCCGTTTTGCACCAGTGCCCAAGCGGTGGTGGGCGACACGCCCCCGGCATACGACAGTCCTTGTGCCACAGCATCAGCATGGGCTTGTTCTAGTGCTACAGGCAGGGCAATTTCTACAGCGTCGGCAGTCATGGCGAATGTTTCCTTGGGGTTCTCAGATGGCTATGGCCGCCAATTTAGAAGAAAACATTCATTTCACAAAAGAATAAAAAACAGAGTTTAAATAACTTAAACATCTTTTGAGGCGCAGCCAATCTGCTCTGCTGCACCGAACGCCGTGGCACGGCACCGGCGCACGCACCAAACCAATCCTCAAGGCAGGGTGTGGCCCACCTTGAGCGTCACCTGCCAATGTGCCACTTGGCCCTCCTGCACTTGGCCGCGCGTCTCTACCACTTCAAACCATTTGATCTGGCGTGTCGCATCGGTGGCTTTGGCAATAGCATTTTTTACCGCTTCGTCCGAGCCAATGCTGGAAGAGCCAGTAAATTCGAGAATCTGATAGACATGGTTACTCATCGTGCAGTCCTAACAAGAAAGAAACGCTAGGCTGCGGGATGCTGGCCTAGGCCGGAGGCATCCGGCCTCGTCATAATGGCTACAGGGGGCGCAAGCGCCAACGAAGATTTACGCGCAAGCAAACTCCCAAAATCACCGTATCGAACCCTGCACTGGCACGGTAGGCTCCCTGCCTATCTGGGCAATTGCACCACTCCAAGGAAAAATCCATGAAACTGCGTACCTTTTTGATGAGCACCGTGGCTGCGGCAGCTACGTTGGCTTTTACCGCCCCAGCAGCATTGGCACAGCAAGCGGCCTACAAGAGCGAATACCGCCTCTCACTGGTATTGGGCACGGCCTTTCCTTGGGGCAAGGGTGGCGAGTTGTGGGCCAACAAGGTACGTGAGCGCACCCAAGGCCGCATCAATATCAAGCTCTACCCTGGCGTCTCTCTCATCCAAGGTGACCAAACCCGTGAGTTTTCTGCCCTGCGCCAAGGCGTGATCGACATGGCGATTGGCTCAACCATCAACTGGTCGCCCCAAGTCAAACAGCTCAATCTGTTCTCGCTGCCCTTCCTGATGCCCGACTACGCCGCCACCGACGCCCTGACCCAAGGCGCTGTGGGCAAGAGCTTGTTCCAAACCTTAGACAAAGCCGGTGTCGTGCCGCTGGCTTGGGGTGAAAATGGTTACCGCGAAATCAGCAACTCCAAAAAGCCGATCAAGTCCCCAGACGACCTCAAGGGCATGAAAATCCGCGTGGTAGGCTCGCCCCTGTTTTTGGACACCTTTACCGCATTGGGTGCTAATCCGACACAAATGAGCTGGGCCGATGCCCAGCCCGCCATGGCCAGTGGTGCTGTGGATGGTCAGGAAAATCCCCTGTCCATCTATCAAACTGCCAAACTGCACACCGTGGCACAAAAATATGTCACCCTGTGGGGTTATATGAATGATCCACTGGTTTTTGTGGTGAATAAAGACATCTGGAACTCTTGGACACCCGCAGACCGTGATATTGTGAAACAAGCCGCCATCGATGCTGCTAAAGAGCAAATCGTGATTGCTCGCAAAGGACTGGTCGAAGCCGATAAGCCCTTGGTCAAACAACTCATGGCCAATGGCACCACCGTCACTGAGCTTACAGCCACTGAGCGCGATGCTTTTGTCAAAGCCACCCGTTCAGTGGTAGAAAAGTGGAAAAGCCAGATTGGTGCTGATCTGGTATCCCAAGCCGAAAAAGACATTGCTGCACGCAAAAAGTAATATTTTTATCTTTCTCTAATAAAAAAAAGCTGCCCGAAAAACTCCGGGCAGCTGTCATTTTTAGCTTGAGCCTTTTCAGGCTTGGGCATAGTCGGTTTATTTACCGCCAATCACGCCAGCTTCGTTGGCGGCCTTGTTATCCTTACCTACAGCAATAGCGGTAGCATTGGTTTGCTTAGCCTTGATGTTGGTGTTGCCTTGAATCTGGGTACCACCCTTGATAGCACCTGTGGTATTTTTGGCTTCGTTGCCTTCACCCACTGCAATCGCGGTCACGTTCTTGTTTTGGGCATCAATATTGGTGTTGCCCTGAATCTGCACACCTTGGGGGCTGCTAGAGCGTTGGGCTTGCTGGGCAAAAGCGGGGACAGCAACAACAGCGGCAGCGATCATGATAGAAATAAGACGCATGAGATTCTCCTGATTAACAAAAATTTTCTGGCTTAGCCAGTGACTACCTTGAATACTACGCGACGGTTTCTGGGGTCGCGCGGGTCGAGGTTCTGTATTGAATCGCTAGAGCCTTTACCTACGGGTACGAGGCGCTTACGATCAATTCCGTTGCGGTTGGAAATAAAGTTGACAACAGAACCAGCACGGTCGCGGGAAAGCATGATGTTTCTATCATAGTTGCCCGTGGCGTCTGTATGCCCTTCTACAATGACACAACGGTCTGGCGACAAAGCCAAAATGCGTGCAATTTGATTGAGGGTACGCTCTGAAGCTGGCGATACCGTAGCACTACCAACATTAAACTGGATAGCAAAATCGACACCAATGGTTTTAGTCCCAGGTGGCAAAGCAGCGCAATCCATCGCCGCAGAGGCACTCGTGGTAGGCGCAGCATTGCCCGGCTCAGCAGCTTGTGGCTCTGGTTCACCATCAAAAACAATGGCACGGGTACGCCGAGCTGGCTTTGGCTTTGCTGCTCCGGTATTTTCAGAAGGTGCGTGAATAGCACGCTCCAACTCGCGCAATTTTTCTTCATCGTCCATATTAGTTTGCGCGTTCACCATCCCCATAGCACACATACCCAAAGCGATGACAGCCAGACGAGACAAGGCCATGCCGCTCACTGTCTTTTGGGTGGTTGGCTTATTTGCAAACATTGATAACTTCCTTCGTCGTTACGACGATATCCTTGGGCGCACGGCCCGTGCGGCTATCTGCTGGCGCGGTACCTACATTGACATTGCAGGTACCCGAACGCTTATTGCCCACATTGACCACCCGCTTATCTTGTGTTGGGGTGTTTTCTGTGCCGCCTTTTTGCATCCAGCGTTGAGCCATCGCCTTATTTACCTTGGTTTGCCCAGAAGAATCGAGTCCTTGCACGGCTTGGGCGCTAAACGGCAGGGCCAGCGCCAGAGTTATCCACAGCATTCCCATCGCATATTTATTTGCATTCATCGCTGACAATTCCTCCAATATTGGTACATGCTTTTTTGTTGCGGCCACTGGTGATAGTAGTGATATTCTTAGTGACCACATTGATACGTGTATTGCCGCGTTTTTCACCTTGTACTACACCTACCCGGTTTTTGGCTACATTATTTTCACCGGTGGCAATCGCCGTCATGTTTTCAGTGGTGGCATTGATTTCAGTATTACCTTGAATACGGGTGCGCTGGCTGGTCTGCGCCCACGTAGCGCTAGCAACAAAACCGACCGATAGGCTTACCAGCAATAAAAAAGGCTTGGCGTGGGTGCATCGCATTACAAACCTCCCGGGACAGACATGGGCAGTGCGATTGGTGGGGCACCATGACGAAAGGCATCACGCATAGACTGCAACTCCAGATCAGAAATTCCTAACCTGTGGGCGCTGAATGACCGGCGGTCTGGTGTGAAAATCAGGTAAGCCTGCATTTCATTAATCAGGAGTTCTTCATTTTCTACCGAATAATTAGAACTTGCAAGGAAATTTTTGAAAGCATTGCGCTGCTCTTGCTTCAGTGTTTGATACCAAAAACGCTGACAGAACTTTCGGTAATGGCTATTGGTGTAATATTCGGCATGGGCCAACTCATGCAACAGGATCGTATAGCGTGCCCCTGCCGTAATCATAGGCTCGTCTGTTTTGCGGTGCTGGGTTTGAGGCACCGCCAACACCACGGCATCTGGCCGCATTGCTTGGTAAAACCCACGCCAAAAACGAACCAACTCCTGCTCTAGCAAAAAATCACGAATCACCAGTTCTTCTGGATATAACTCAATCTTATCACGCAGGGCATAATTGAAGAATTGCACCAATTCAGAGACCAAGACGTCGTGCCCAAAAGCAAAATCTGACTGGGTACGGCGCGATGCTTGGATATAACTGGCTAACTCTTGGTTATTTAATACCTTAGGATAAGGTTCAGTGAACTGTTGCTCCGTAAATTGGGTAATACGGTTAAAGCTGCGCCCCTGATACACCAAACCCGGAAAATCAAAGATGAAAACATCGGGATTGTCAGCCATCTTCCAGATGGTTAGGGCCTGAGACTGGGCATCAAACACTTGCGTAAAATTGGCACTGACAGGCTGTATGGCCCAAGCCCCTTGCAGACAAGCCAGCAACGCACCCGTAGCACAAACAAGGCGCACTTTTTTCTTGAGCTGCTCTAACTGATAAGCCATCTTACCCTCCCGTCTCGTTTTTTATGAGTGCATCATAGCGCAACCGTTATTTTTCGTGAACTGCCACATTGCCATCTTTTCCCCATTGGATAATATAAGTTTTACCCGATTTTTTGGAGAAATAGCTAGTTTTTCCGCGTGGCACTTTGACACCATCAACAAAGACTTCACCGTTGATGACGGCAACGCCCTCCATTTCGACCTCAGGCCCCAAAGAGCCTGTGCTATTGGTGGCTACCGAAGCACCATACGCACCGCTCGTCTGCACCTTGATGCCCGTGCCAGATATATCAACGGCCACTTGAGCATAGACCTGCGCTGTGGAAAACAGCAACCCCACGCTGTAAATGAGAATGTTTTTCATAATGGCAGCCCCTCTCTTACAACGTCTTCATAGCAGCAACGATTGTCGCTGTAGCTTGGTTGACGCATTTCTTAGCGACACCGAACTTTAATTTGTTGACCGTTGCGAATCAGAAACACCGTGCTGCCAGAGGCCGTGTCGTCACCAATACGGCCAGAAACATTGTCAATGCTGTGACAGTTGACTAGGGGCAATCCTTCTTTATCGCGGTGGCTTAAATCAAGGTCGTGCCAATTGCCAGAGCCAGTGTAGGCTGCACCCCGGCTACGCAAGCGAGCATTGGTGTCACGCGCATTTTGTAACTGGGTTGGGACAGGCCCCAATGGCAACTCAGGGGTGATGGGTTTGGTACTACTGTCGCGCAGAACACGTCCGCGCCAACGTTGTTCAAATGCACGCTCTTGGGCTGGCGCACCACCACGCGGGCTAAGTACGCCATCTTCATCGTCGGGCTCCACAACGATGGTGGATGGGTGCCCTTTGTACAACGCCTCTGCCTTTTCACGCTGGGTCTGGGCCGTGGCTTTGGCGGCCGCCGCTGGTGTGGCTGGCCCCGAATCCAAAATCAACTCGGCTACTTGCAGCGCGGGTTCTGCCTGCGCTCCTGCCACTGCCAGACAGCTGGCTAGAAGACAACTGCGGGCAAAGGGAAGGAGCGTTGGCATGATTACCATCCTAACGGGCCACCGTAATATCAACGAAACTGACTACAGCGGCTGGGTTGGCTTGGCGGAACTGCTGCACCACCTCATCGAGCGAGCGCACAGGCAGCGGCGTGAGGTCTTTGGCACCTTTCAGGTGGCTAGGAAGTACCTGTTCACGGTCAGAACCGATACAAGCGACACGCTCTTTGCCCGGTTGATCGAAACGGATTTTGAAGCCACCGGCTGGCAAGCGCAAAGAGCTGCCCGCCCGCAAAGTGGGGTTGCCCGCAAACTGATTAGGAAAGATGCGTGCTACCTGCCGATTGCTGTCTTCGTAGTAGCAATACACCGTACCGTCGCCGCTCAGTGACAAAGACATATTCAGGAAATCACCCACTTTGTAATTGGGGCGCGCACCACGGTCACTGTCAAGGTTGATGCGAAAGCTCGATGCCACAGGAGCCGCCGGTGCAGGGCTGGGGCTTTGGGGCATGGGAGCACGTGCAGGGGCAACGTTTTTGGCGGGAGGCGTTACCGGAACATAGGCCAAGACGTTTTGCACATCGTCCATCAGGTTGGCATAGACATCAAAGTTGATCTTGCCATCTGCCACCAAACCATTTTGCGCTTGGTATTCTAGGAGCGCCTCTTTGAGGGCGGGGTTCATTTGGCCATCTATCGGGCCGGTGTAGCGCTTCATGCTGCCACCGAGCTTGCGCTGGACAAAGGTGACGCGCTCAACCTCGGTCAGGGTGCTGTAGGTTTCTAGCGCCTGCTCGCGGATTACGGGATTGGTAATGTCGGCATCCAGGCAGCGCCAGTAGGGCACTTGGGTAAATTTGCCCAAGGTTTCAATCAGGCCCAACTCCAGCAAGGTGCGCGTAGTGGCCCCCAAGCCTTCGGAGCGACTGAAGTCGAGGTTGAAGGTAAGGCCGATTTTGCCTACTTTACCAGCTCCCAACTCGGCAGACTTGCCCATTTTGCTGATCAGCATGGTGTTAGAGGTGCTGGTTTGCGGCAAAATTTTGCGCGAACTGGCATCGCCAATGCTCATGTCCATGCTCATCAAATCATAGGCTACATCGGTGGCGGTACTGACATCAAAAAACTGGGTAAAAAGCCCTATACCTTTGTTTTTACGGATGGTGTTGTCATCCATCTGCGTGACAGAACCACGGATGTAATAGTCGGGGATGCGCATCCGCTCCGCCCCCTTGGCATCAAACAGACGGGCCAAATCATCGCCACCACCATGAAAGTCAATAAACTCAAAAGCATTGCTCTTGACCGTCATTTTGGCTATGGCGGTAATCAGCATTTCTTTAGTGCCAGTGCGTACCTTGCCGGTTTCATCGGGGATGCCGGTGGAGGTAATGACGATGCCGTTTTTGCCATAGGCTAAAAACAACTCATCCATACAACGCAGAGCGGGTGAAAAGCTGGTAATGGTTTTGACCGCTGAGGCCTTGGGAGCAGCAGCCACAGTGACATTGGCTTCTGGCTCTTTCCAATTTTGATGCTCTTTAGGGGTGACGCAGCCACCGAGCAAAGCCATAGAAACGAGCGAAAGAGTGAATGGCTTATGCGACATGGAGAACTCTCTGAAAGCTTGGCAGCGCCACACTAGGAAAACTAGGAAAAAGAGACCCTAATGAAACAGCGCTTGTAATATTTTTCTGACACTCTAAACTGCGCCAAAAGAAAATGCAAGCACAGGCCACACTGCCCCGCAAAGAGGGCAGCGGGCCTCGCTGCGCTGGCATCGCGTTGCTGTGCGCTGCCTACTGGAAGGGATTGATGGTGGCTGTGCGCGGGTTGGGCGGCGGGGCAGCAGGCACTGGAGCGGTAGGAGCCGCAGGCACGGTATCACTCAGCGTTCTGAGGAAGGCCACCACATCGTCAATTTCGCGCGCGGTCAGGGCCGGGCCAGCCGAAGGCAGCCGATTGAAGGGCACACGGTCACGGATGATGTTGCCAAGGTAGGCTTGGGGCAGGTCATCAGGTACACCCTGCGGGCCATACCAACGTTTGGGGTCGGTGTTGCGCGTGGCATAAAAGCTGACCACATCGCGCAGCCGGGTGAAATAGCCGTTGTGCATCCAAGCGGGCCGCTCTGCCGTATTACGCAAAGAGACCATACGGAAGCGCCCACAAAACTGCTCAATGGTGACGTTGGCAGGAACATCCGCCGTGAGCGCAGGTTTGTTCCGATCTGGGCCACACAGCCCCAGATCATAAAAAGACGGGTTGGCATTGCGCGGAATGCGCGCATTGCGGGGCACCCCCAGCGCGTAGTGGGAAAAGTCGGTAAACAGCGAATCACGCGGATTGGCCGACTGGGGGTTCATTGTGTGGCACGAGGCGCAATTGCCTTTGTTCGGGTCCATAAACACCTTCATGCCATTGGCTTCTTGCGGTGTTAGTGATGCCTTGCCTTGGATAAACTGGTCGTATTTGCTGGTAAACGGCTGTAGCTCTGCGGTTCTCTCGTAGGCGGCAACCGCCTCACCCACCTTTTGAAAGGCCAGCGTTGGATTGCTGAAGATGTTGGCCCCAAACTCATCACGAAACTTTTTGCCATAAATGCCACTGGCAATTTTGGTCAGCACAGACGCCGCATCCGGGTTGTTCATTTCTAGCGGATTAAGCAACGGCCCCAGCGCCTGCTGTGCCAGTGTGTCTGCCCGCCCATCCCAGAACAGGCCCCCCACCGGGTCTACATCGCCACCCTGCACCCGGAATGTGAATTTGGGCACGAAAGCCGTGTAGGCATTGGACATGGCATTGCGCCCACCTAGAACGTTGGCACGGCTGCCCAACGGAACACCAATGGTTGAACCGTGGTTGCCTGCAAAGCCTCGGTTGGGGATATGGCAACTGATGCAGGCAGTGCCGCGTGGTTCGGACAGATTTTGGTCATGAAAAATCTGACGCCCGATCTCTTCCAGACGGGACAAGGGTGCCGCAGCCCCTACAGGCTGCCCCCATGCCGGAACCAGTGTGAATGACAAAACAGCAGCCGATAGAGCGGCAGTGTTTTTGGTGATCCTGCGCAGATGTGTCGTCATGGCGTTCTCCCGAACCTGTCCGGTTCTCTTCAATAAAGAAATCCCTCAGAGAAGCCATAGTACGCACATTGCGCAAAAAAATCTCCCACAAAATGGTTTTTTTACGCCATTCTGTGGGAATACCCCCATCCGATACCGAAGCTGGGGCAGCAGGCCCGCTTATGCAGCCGCCTGAACGCTAAAGTGGAACACCCCTGGCTCTAGCACCGGATCAACATCCACAGCAATCGTGCTCTTGGGTGGGAAACGCCCTTCAAGCAGCAGTTTAGACAGCGGGTTCTCAATACGCTGCTGGATGGCACGCTTGAGGGGACGCGCACCAAACACCGGGTCAAAGCCCACCTTAGCCAGTTCGGCCAACGCAGCCTCTGAGACATGCAAATATAAATCCATGTGCTCTAGCCGCTGCTGCAACAGTTGCAACTGGATGCGGGCAATGGCGGCAATGTGCTGCGCATCCAAGGCATGGAATACCACCGTCTCATCAATGCGGTTGAGGAACTCTGGGCGGAAGTAGTTTTTCAGCTCGCCCCACACCGCATCTTTAATATCGTCGGAGTCTTGGCCCACCATCGCCTGAATCAACTGTGAGCCGATATTGCTGGTCATGACGATGACCGTGTTCTTGAAGTCTACGGTGCGGCCTTGGCCGTCGGTCAAGCGGCCATCATCAAGCACCTGCAACAACACATTGAACACATCGGGGTGCGCTTTTTCTACCTCATCGAGCAGCAGCACGCTGTAGGGCTTGCGGCGCACGGCTTCGGTCAGGTAGCCGCCTTCTTCGTAACCCACATAACCGGGGGGCGCACCAATCAGGCGGGCCACCGAGTGTTTCTCCATGAACTCGCTCATGTCGATACGCACCAGATGGTCTTCGCTGTCAAACAAGAAGCCCGCCAGCGCCTTGCACAGTTCGGTTTTGCCGACGCCAGTGGGGCCAAGAAACAAAAAAGAACCCGTGGGGCGATTAGGGTCGGACAAGCCCGAACGTGAGCGACGGATGGCATTAGCCACGGCAGCAATGGCTTCGTTTTGGCCGATGACGCGCTCGTGCAGCTTGGTTTCCATTTGCAAGAGTTTGTCTTTTTCACCCTGCATCATTTTGGCGACCGGAATACCGGTAGCGCGGCTAACCACTTCGGCAATTTCTTCTGCGCCCACTTGAGTGCGCAACAAGCGCGGGGCCGCGTTGCTGCCGTCTTTATTAGATTCTTTGGCTTGGGCCTCGTTGAGTTTTTTCTCTAGCTCAGGCAGCTTGCCATATTGCAGCTCGGACACCTTGGCAAAATCACCTTTGCGCGTCAAATCTTCAATTTGCAGCTTGAGGTCTTCGATTTCTTCGCGCAACTGGCCTGAACCCAAAGCCAAGGCTTTTTCCATCTTCCAGATTTCATCCAGATCGGCTATTTCTTTTTGCAGGGTAGCAATTTCTTCGTTGATGAGTTCAAAGCGCTTTTGCGAGGCTTCGTCTTTTTCTTTGCGCACGGCTTCGCGCTCAATCTGCAACTGGATCAGGCGGCGGTCTTTTTTGTCCATCACCTCCGGCTTGGAATCCATCTCAATCTTGATTTTGGAGGCGGCCTCATCGATCAAGTCAATGGCTTTGTCTGGCAAAAAGCGGTCAGTGATATAGCGGTGGCTTAACTCAGCGGCGGCCACAATGGCTGGGTCGGTAATATCGACGTTGTGGTGCTTTTCGTAGCGCTCTTTAAGGCCGCGCAAAATGGCAATGGTGGCCTCGACGGTAGGCTCACCCACCAATATTTTCTGGAAGCGCCGCTCTAGCGCTGCATCTTTTTCGATATATTTGCGGTACTCGTCCAGCGTGGTGGCACCTACGCAGTGCAGTTCGCCACGGGCCAGCGCAGGCTTGAGCATATTGCCCGCATCCATTGCCCCTTCGGCTTTGCCTGCGCCCACCATCGTGTGCAACTCGTCAATAAAAACGATGGTTTGGCCTTCGTCTTGGGCCAATTCTTTGAGCACAGTTTTCAGGCGCTCTTCAAACTCGCCCCGGAATTTGGCCCCGGCCAACAGTGCTGCCATGTCCAAACTGAGCACCCGCTTGCCTTTGAGCGATTCGGGCACTTCACCGGCCACAATGCGTTGCGCCAGCCCTTCGACGATGGCCGTTTTGCCCACACCCGGCTCGCCAATCAGCACCGGGTTGTTTTTGGTGCGCCGTTGCAGCACTTGGATAGCGCGGCGGATTTCGTCGTCGCGGCCAATCACGGGGTCGAGTTTGCCTGCGCGGGCACGCTCGGTCAGATCGATGCAGTATTTTTTCAGGGCTTCGCGCTGGCCTTCGCCTTCGGCGCTGTCCATTTTTTGGCCGCCGCGCACCGCACTGATCGCAGCTTCTAGGCTTTTGCGCGTCAGGCCGTTGTCTTTGGCAATGCGTGCGCCATCGCCTTTGCTGTCGGTCAGGGCCAGCAAGAATAACTCGCTGGCAATAAAGTTGTCATCGCGCTTGATGGCCTCTTTCTCGGTGGCCTGTAAGACGCGGCCCAGTTCGGGGCTGGCCTGCACCTGTTCTTGGCCTTGCACCTGCGGCAGGCGCTTGACGGCCGCCTCGGCATCTTTCAGCAAGCCGGGCACATTGGCCCCAGCACGCTCTAGCAGGGCACGGGGGCCATCTTCTTGGCGCAGCAGGGCCACCAATAGGTGGACGGGTTCGATGTAAGCGTTGTCACTGCCCAAAGCCAGCGATTGGGCGTCGGCCAAGGCTTCCTGAAACTTGGTGGTGAGTTTGTCGATGCGCATGGGTTGTTCCTCTGAATGACTGGCAATTGGGGCAGGGGCATCTTGTTTTCAAGACACCCTAGCTGCAATGTAACGTCTTTCAGAGGAAATAGATATGCCGACACCAGCGCTATGGGCTATTGAGCAAAAATCAAGGGGTCAAAATTTGCTTTGACTATTTTAATTATCTGCTAAACCATTAAAACTATTGACGAAAAATACCAGATTTCTCAACCACCCGACGGCTAATCATATCCACACTTACTGATATTGAGTTAACACAATAATCGCCACAACGAAACCCATACCATATAAAATTCTCATAGGACTCATCCGGACAACCGGGGCCATCACAAGACATATTATCGTAGATGCTACTGACGGGCGTTTCATATTGGCACCCAATGATCTGATTGACTTCATCTAGGGTCATGCCTAGTTGAATTCTATCTAACTTCTCTTGCGTGATGACAGAAGGATCGGCACTCGTTGTCAAGGCGCATACAGGCAAACCAGATGGAGCCTGACTAGAGACTCCAGGATCAACCAACTCCACGGAAACGATTCGAAATCTTGGAAAGTTGTAACGCACACCCTCCACCACCATACTGGGAATAGTGAGTATATTTTTCTGCATATTATAGCCTGTACGGCCTGCATGAACTTGCCCAACCAATAGCAGAGAGGCTACTGCGGCAATGATGGAGCGGATAACCATAACTTTACATCCCATTAAAAGCTAATCTTTAGATTTAATGATAAAGCATTCAATTCAAATAGCCTGCAATAAATACAAAGAATTACGTAATATACTTTTACTCACAATATTTTCAAAAGAGCACAGAAGGAGAATCATTGTTCTGCCCTCTGGCCTTGGCAGCGTGCAGTGCTTGATCTCCTTGGTGCAATAAGACATCTACCGTTTCACAGGGCTTTTGCATAAGGCAAAAGCACCAAAAATCCATCGCCAGTGGCGTGGCCGCACTGGTCGATGGCGCAACAACTATCGTTACAGACGCTCCGCTGCCAATGCCTGTGCCAGTTTGGCTTCCAATGGCAAGGGTTCACCATGCAGGCGAGCCGCCAGCAGTTCAGCGCACAGCAGGGACAGCGTGAGGCCACGCGCCCCCATCGCCGAGCAAGCCCACAGGCCGGGCAAGGCAGCGCTATCCAAGGGCCCAACCATAGGCAGGCGGTCGGGTGCGGCACAGCGCACGGCAGCCCAGCCTTGGACAGCATGGGCAGGCAAGGGTTGATCGGCGCTCACCTCCTCCAGGGCTGACGTGAATGCAGGCTCCAGTGCAGGCAGCACACCGGGCAGTAGGTCAGATAAGCGCTGGCGGTTAGCAGCGTGGGCTTGCACACGTTCAGCCGGGGTGGGCGGCAGGGTGTGGATATCGCGCTCAAAGGTAGAGCCTAAATACCAAGCCCGACGGCCATCGCCCAGCGGAATATGGGTCACCAAATTGCCCTCGCCATTGACCGGAAACGGCGGCAGTGCGGCGTCTAGGGCTGCATCTTGCACCCCCCAAGAGATTTGGCCGCGCAAAGCCTGTAAGGATAAATGTTCCCCCGATAAGGCACGGCTGGCAAAACCCGCCGCCAACACGACCATCGGGGCTTGGGCCAAGACTTGGGCTTGGGCATCGAGGGCATGCCACTGGATGCAGCCTTCCACCTCGGTGCAATGCAGCCGGGCCACTTCGGCCCCACCGCGCCAGACAATGCCCGGCTGCGCCAGCAAGGCAGCCACTAGCCGTGCCGGACGAATCCACCCTGCCCGAACATGCCAACAGGCTGTGGCGTCTGGCGGCAAGCTGGCAGCAGCAAGCTGGTGAGCCAGCGCCTCGTGGCTCCAATCGACACCGAGGCCATCGTGCCACTGGGGATGCAACCCCAGCCGCCCCTCCACCCTGTGCTCTAGCACCCCGCTGGGTTGCCAATCTACCCCCAGCTGCAATAAATTTTGTGCTTGGGCCAGCAACACCCGGATGCCGCTGCGTGACAGCCGCGAAATGACGCCATCATCAGGAGAAATATGCGGGCAAAACAAGCCTGCTGGTAAACCGGAGGCCCCGGCGGCAGGCGCTTTGGCGCGGTCTAGCACTTGCACCTGCCAACCGCGCCGGGCTAGGCTAGAGGCCACTGCGGCCCCGGCCAAACCACCGCCAATCACCAAACACTGCGAGGCCGCTTCTACCGGCGGCTGTGCTGGGCGGGCTTTGCGCGGCTCCCAGCGCGGGTCAAACGTGGCTTGCACGTTATGGCGTTTGGGCGGCACACCGGGCACCTTAGCCACGGTAAAGCCGCATTGCGTCAGGGCATCGCGCACCGGGCGAGCTACCGTCCAAGTAGCCAGACGGGTGCCACGGCGGCAACAACGGGCGACGCCTTTGAGGGTTTGCAAGCTCCACAGGTCTGGGTTGTTGGCGGGGCTAAAGCCATCCAGATACACCGTATCCACCGTCCACTCTTGTGCGCGCAGCAGCGCTTGCGCATCGCCAATGCACAACGTGAGCAGCACCTGCCCACCGTCAAAGGCCAAGCGATGCACCCCCGGTAGTAAACCCCAGTATTGGGCGGCCAAGGCTTGCGCCAGTTCGGCCAGTTCTGGGTGCGCGCAGGCCACCCGCAGCAGATCGTCTGCCGCTACCGGCCATGCCTCTAGGGAGACAAAATGCAGCAGCTTGGGGCGCTGTGGGTCAGCACGCCATGCAGCCCAAGTGACGAGAAAGTTAAGACCAAAGCCAAAGCCGGTTTCTAAAATCCGCCATTGCGGCTGACCGGCCCAATCTTCGGGCAAGCCGCAGCCCTGCAAAAACACCTCGCGCGCCTGCGCTAATACGGCCCCCTGCTCGCTGTGGTAGCGGTCGTTAAAGCGCGGGCTATAGGGGGTGCCGTCGTCTAGCCAGTGGATCGGTTCGGCCATTCAGGCGCTGGGGGGTACGTAGCCCTGCACGGCATCGGCACCACCGCCAAAAAAGTGCTGCTCCATCTGGCGGGCCAAGTACTGGCGCGCACGGGCGTCGGCCAAGTTCAGGCGGTTTTCATTAACCAGCATGGTCTGGTGCTTGAGCCACGCGGCCCACGCTTCTTTGCTCACGTTTTCCCACAAGCGCTTGCCCAGTTCGCCGGGGTACGGGGCGAAATCCAAACCTTCGGCTTCTTTGCCGAGCTTGACGCATTGAACCATTCTTGCCATATCAATTCTTTTCTTTAGATGTTTAAGTAATTAAAAACCAAAAATTCAGTCGTTCCAGTTTGGAGGCATGGCTTTCAGAATCGGGCCATTGCATTTCAGACCCCAGAAAGATTCGCCATGAGCCTTCGTCGCCACTTTATCAAGATTCCTTTGGCCGCTGCGGCTTTGACCCTCAGCACAGTGTCGGCTCTCGCCCAAGGCGTGACGCTCTTGAACGTATCCTACGACCCGACCCGCGAACTGTATGTTGAATTTAACCAAGCGTTTGCCAAGCACTGGAAGGCCCAAGGCGGGCAAGATGTGACCATCCAGCAATCGCACGGCGGCTCAGGCAAGCAAGCCCGTGCGGTGATTGATGGCCTCAATGCCGATGTGGCGACTCTGGCCTTGGCGGGCGATACCGATGCGCTGCACACCAACGGCAAGTTGATTCCCAAAGACTGGCAAAAGCGCCTGCCGCACAACTCTTCGCCTTACGCCTCCACCATTGTGCTGGTGGTGCGCAAGGGCAACCCCAAGGCCATCAAAGATTGGGACGATCTGGTCAAGCCCGGCGTGAGCGTGATTACCCCCAACCCCAAAACCTCTGGCGGGGCGCGTTGGAACTATTTGGCAGCGTGGGAGTTTGCCAAGCGCAAGTATGGCGGCGAGGCCAAAGCGAAAGAATTTGTGCAAAAGCTCTACGCCAATGTGCCAGTGCTCGATACCGGGGCACGTGGCTCGTCGATCACCTTCTCGCAGCGCAACCAAGGCGATGCTTTTATCTCTTGGGAAAACGAAGCCTATCTGCTGAAAAAAGAGTTTGGCGACAAGATTGAGATTGTGGTGCCCAGCATCAGCATTTTGGCCGAGCCTGCCGTCACAGTGGTGGATAAAAACGTGGACAAAAAGGGCACCCGCGCTGTGGCCGAAGCCTACCTGAAGTACCTGTACAGCGAAGAAGGCCAAGACATTGCGGGCAAGCATTTTTACCGCCCGGTGGTGTCGGACAAAGCCAAGGCCAAGTATGCAGCGCAGTTTCCCAAGCTGAACCTGTTCACGATTGACGATGCCTTTGGTGGTTGGGACAAGGCGGCCAAAGAGCATTTTGCCGACGGCGGCAGTTTTGACCAAATTTACGCCCGCAAGTAAGCAAACACCCACAGAAAAGAGCCCATCATGTCTGTTTTGTTGATTGCTGGCAGCCCCACTGAGCGTTCACGTTCCGCTGCTTTGTTGGATGCCGTGGCGCTGCGCTTGTCGGTGCAGGGCATTCGCAGCGAGCGCATCAATGTGCGCGACGTAGCCCCCGAAGCCTTGGTGCGTGCCGATTTTGGCCACCCGGCGGTGGTAGCGGCAGCAGCCCAAGTAGAGCGGGCCGAAGTGATTGTGGTGGCTACGCCAGTTTATAAGGCGGCCTACAGCGGCGTGCTCAAGGCTTTTTTGGATTTGCTACCGCAAACGGCACTCAAGGGCAAAACGGTATTACCCTTGGCTACTGGTGGCAGCCCGCACCATATGTTGGCGCTGGACTATGCGCTGCGCCCAGTGTTGCAGTCGCTGGGGGCCAAACACATCTTGCCCGGCATTTATGCCACCGATGCCCAAGTCACACTGACGCCAGAAGGGGCCTACACCGTTCACCCCGACATTGGTGCCCGGTTAGACGATGCCACCCATATCCTCCTGAGCGACACCCTGCGCCCGGCCAGCTTGGCGGCTGGAGCGTTTGAGGCAGTGAGTTTTTCTCAAGTGCGCTGTAGCGTGTAACGCCCCACCCCACACCGGCGGGTGAACACCCGGCCCGCCAGTTTTTCCTGTATTGCATTTTGGCCCCGATGCTGGGGCTGGGCGGCGCTTTGTTTGCGCTTTGGTTCACCGATTGATGAAGAAAGAAACACCCCCATGACTACTACTCTGACCCTCTCGCGCCGCCGTTTGCTGGCTTCTGGTGCTGCTGCTGTGGCTACCACACTGGGCGCTACTGGCACCGCACTGGCCCAATCGGGCAGCACAGGCCGTGTGCTGCGCATTGGCTACCAAAAGGGCTGGCTCTCTATCCTCAAAGGCCGGGGCACGCTAGAAAAACGCCTTGCCCCATTGGGCGTGAGCGTGACTTGGACGGAGTTCACTGCCGGGCCAGTGCAGTTAGAGGCGCTCAATGTCGGCTCGATTGACTTTGGCGATGTGGGCGAAGCGCCGCCCATTTTTGCCCAAGCCGCCGGTGCGCCGCTGGTCTATGCCAGCACCACCGTGCCGCGCCCACACAACGAAGCAGTGCTGGTGCCCAAAGGCTCGACCCTGCAAAAAGTGGCCGACCTCAAGGGCAAAAAGATTGCCCTGAACAAAGGCTCCAATGTGCATTATTTTTTGGTCAAGCTGCTAGAAAAGCACGGCCTGAAATACGCTGATGTGCAAGTGGTGTTTTTGCCCCCCGCCGATGCCCGTGCCGCCTTTGAGCGCGGCTCGGTGGATGCGTGGGTAATTTGGGACCCGTTCTTGTCCTCGGCCATCAAGACGCTAGAGGCGCGGGTGCTGGCCGATGCTGCTGGGGTGGCTAACAACCGGCAGTATTACTTCACCTCGCGCGAGTTTGCCACCAAGAACATCGACGCCCTAAAGATCGCCATTGAGGAAGTAAGCGCGATTGACGCTTGGGCAGCCAAAAACAAGGCCGAGGCCGCGCAAGAACTCTCGAAGGTGTTGGGGCTGGATCGCTCGATTGTGGAGTTGTATCTCAATAACCTGCGCTACGGCAGCCTACCCGTCACGCCCGATATTTTGGCCGAGCAGCAAGCCATTGCCGACACTTTTTTTGAGCTGAAGTTGATCCCGAAAAAGCTCAATTTGCGCCACGCCGCGCCTATCGACCTGCGCTAAAGCGCAGCGTCTGCCCCGCCTCTGTTTAGGAGAACGCTATGCCCGCACCTATGCCCTTTCCCTTGCACCAACGCCTGCAACGTTTGTTATGCGTCACGGCCACTGCCTGGGGGTTGAACGCGCCACGCTCTTGCCGTGTGCTGGCTCGCGCTCCTAAGGGCGGGTTTGCCATCTCCTACTGAAAGCAGCACCTCTATGGCTATCCATTCGATCAACCATGTGCAGTTGACCTTTCCTGCGGGGGCAGAAGGTCAGATTCGCAACTTTTACAGCGATTTGCTGGGGCTACCTGAACTGCGTTACCCCACTGGCAAGGCCCTGCGCTTTGCTGCTGGCCCACAGCGCATTGAACTGGTGCCCACCGAACGCGGGCCAGCGGCCAGTGCGGCCTCGCATTTGGCGCTGGAAGTAGACAACCTGCCCGAACTGCGCAGCCGCCTGCTGCAAGCGCAGCTGGCCTTGGTAGAAAACCGCGCCCTGCCCGGCTACCTGCGCTTTTACGTCAAAGACCCCGCTGGCAACCAGCTGGAGTTTTTGGAACCCGATACCGAACAGGAGTACGCCGCATGACACAAGCTGTGGAGCCATTACCAACCCACCGGGCAGCCGGTCTGGCCGCTGCCAATGACGCAACAGCCCACGGCAGCACTTGGGTCACGGCCCTCTGGCAGCGCCTGCTGCCTTGGGCGGTACCCGTGGGCTTGATCGTGCTGTGGCAAATCGCCTCGGCTTTGGGTTGGTTGTCCACCCGCGTATTGCCCGCCCCCGTGGATGTACTGCGCGCCGCTTGGACGCTGACGCTCTCTGGCGAGTTGTGGACGCACGTCCAAGTCAGTGCAGGCCGCGCCTTGGCTGGTCTGGCCGTGGGCGGTGGCCTAGGGCTGCTGCTGGGGTTGCTGACTGGCTCAGTGCGTATGGCCGAAACCCTGCTGGACTCGACCATCCAAATGGTGCGCAACATCCCAGCGCTGGCGCTGATTCCGTTGGTGATTTTGTGGTTTGGGATTGATGAGACCGCTAAGCTGTTTTTGATTAGCGTCTCGGTGTTTTTTCCAATTTACCTTAATACCTTTCATGGCATCCGCAATGTGGATACGGGCCTGATCGAGATGGGCCGCACCTATGGCCTGAGCCGCTGGGAGCTGTACCGCCAGATCATTTTGCCCGGTGCCATGTCGTCGATTTTGGTGGGGTTGCGCTTTTCGCTGGGCTTGATGTGGGTGATTTTGATTGTGGCCGAGACCATTTCGGCCCAAGCCGGTATCGGCTACCTGACGATGAACGCCCGCGAGTTTCTGCAAACCGACATCGTGCTGGTGGGCATCTTGCTCTACGCACTGCTGGGCAAACTGGCCGACGTGTTTGCCAAGAGCCTAGAGCGCTACTGGCTGCGCTGGCACCCCGGCTACCAAGACTGACATTACCCGCATTGGAGCCTTATTGTGAGCACTGAACCCTCCTCCTCCCCCCGTGCTGGTGGCGTGCGCCTGCACATCAGCGGCCTGAGCAAACGTTACGGCAGCCGCACCGTGCTCCACCATGCCCATCTGGACATTGAACCGGGCCAGTTTGTGGCGATTGTGGGGCGCAGCGGCTGCGGCAAGAGCACGTTGTTGCGGCTGGTGGCTGGGCTAGAGCCAGCCACCAGCGGCCAGATCACTGTCGATGGTCAGCCCCTGAACGGCTTGTCCAACGATACCCGCATCATGTTTCAAGACTCGCGCCTGCTGCCTTGGAAGCGGGTACAGGCCAATGTAGCCTTGGGCCTGCCGCCCGAAAAGCATGATGCTGCCGCGCAAGTGCTAGAGCGTGTCGGTTTGGGAGAGCGCCTGCACGAGTGGCCTGCGCGCCTGTCCGGCGGGCAACGCCAGCGCGTCGCTTTGGCCCGTGCGCTGGTACACCAGCCGCGCCTGCTGCTGCTAGACGAGCCACTGGGTGCCCTTGACGCCCTGACACGTATCGAAATGCACCGCCTGATCGAAGGACTGTGGCGCAGCAGCGGCTTTACGGCCCTGCTGGTGACGCACGATGTGCAAGAGGCCGTGGCCTTGGCCGACCGGGTGATTTTGATTGAGGACGGCCAAATCGCCCTAGACCAAGTGATTGATCTGCCCCGGCCCCGCTCGCACGGTGATGCCCGCTTTGCTGCGCTGGAAAAACGCATCCTTGACCGGGTGTTGCAAAAGCCTGACCAGCCCCATGATGAACCACTGTGGCCCGGCATTCCGGCCCACGGCTTGCGCTGGGCCGTTTGAGATGAATTTCCAGCAATTACGCTCTGTCCGCGAGGCCGCACGGTGCGGCTTTAACCTGACCGAGGTGGCAGCCATGCTGCACACCTCCCAACCGGGCGTGAGCCGCCAGATTCGCGAACTGGAAGAAGAATTGGGTGTCGAAATTTTTGCCCGTGCTGGTAAACGCCTCACGGGCCTGACCCCCCCCGGAGACGCCCTGCTGCCGATTGTGGAGCGCCTGCTGCTAGAGGCAGACAACCTGCGCCGGGTAGGCAAAGACTTTAAAGCCAGCGAACAGGGCCGCCTCTCCATTGCTGCCACCCATTCACAGGCCCGTTATGCGCTGCCCCAAGTGGTACGCGATTTTCGGGTGCTGTTTCCGCAAGTGAGCCTGCACCTGCACCAAGGCTCTCCCAGCCAAGTGGCGCAAATGCTGCTCTCTGGTGAGGCTGATATTGGCGTAGCCACCGAGGCGCTGGCAGGCTACGATGCACTGCTCACCCTGCCCTGCTACCGCTGGACACACAGCATTGTGGTGCCGCCTGAGCATCCGCTGTTGGCCCATACCGGGCCGATCACGCTAGAGCAATTGGCCTGTTACCCCATCATCACCTACGAGCTGGGCTACACCGGACGCGCCCATATTGACGAGGCATTTGCGCGCGAGGGCATCACCCCTGATATCGTGCTCAGTGCGATGGACGCCGACGTCATCAAAACCTATGTTGAGCTGGGCATGGGCGTGGGCATTGTGGCCTCGGTGGCCGTAGATGCCGAACGCGACCGCCATTTGCGCCTGATTGATGCAGGCCACCTGTTTGAGGTTAACCTGACCCGCTTGGGGCTGCGCCGGGGGGCTTGGCTGCGCGGCTACGCCTACAGCTTCATTGAGTCATTTGTGCCCACCCTGACCCGTGCCGTGGTCGAGCAAGCCATGCAAGCTCCTGCTGGCTCACTTCACCTGTCTTGAAAGCGGTAGCGCAACGCGCCGCGCCTGCACTTCTTTGGTGTAATCAGTGTGCTGGCACCGAATAGGGGTGCTGGCATTTTCTGTTTTCCTAAGGATAGTTTGAAGCAAGGATGCGGGAGAAAGGGCGTGCTGGGCACGCCGCGCTATCCCTTCTTGGCCTTTAGGGCCAAGGTTTCCCGCGCACACTGATGAGCATTTCTTCCACCACTACCGCCAGCGTTTTGCTAGAGCGCAATGCGCATGGCCGCTTAGTACTAACACTGCCCAATGGCACCCAACACACCGATGTGCAGCCGGTGCGCGCCTTTCCCATTGCCGCCCCCGGTGAGGGCCTATCGTTGGTGGGCAGCAACGGCCACGAACTGCTCTGGATTGAGCGTCTGGCCGACCTGCCTGCCGGGCCGCGCAGCCTGATCGAAGAAGAACTGGCGGTGCGCGAATTTATCCCGGCGATCCAAAAAATCTGTGCGGTGTCCAGCTTTTCCACCCCCAGCACGTGGGAGGTAGAGACCGACCGGGGGGCGGCGCAACTGGTGCTCAAGGCCGAAGAAGACATTCGCCGGTTGGCCGGGCGCACACGTCTGCTGATTGCCAGTGCCGATGGCGTGCAATTCAAGATCGATGACAGCACGACGCTGGACAAGGCTTCGCGCCGCCTGCTGGAGCGCTTTTTATAAGCCACAACGCACAGTCTGCCGCCTGCTGTCTGGGGCGCTGGCAGGCATTGGCCCTAGGAGCCTTGACCCAATTTTTGCGGACCAAAGCGTACATCTGCGGTATCTTTAGGCCCACTTTGTGCCTCATTGAAATGCCGTGATGTCCCATATTCATTCTCCTTTTGTCGATCCCCTATTGCAGCGCCGAGCTGCCTTGCTGGGCGGGCTGGCTTGCCTAACCCTGCCATCGATGGCTTTGGCCGCTACGCCAACCGCAGAATCTATGTCCGCCGATCACTGGCCCCGGCATTTGTCGGTGCCCGGTGGTGTAGCGCGTCTATCGCTGGGGCCAGCGCCGCAGCGGCCCGTGGCCCACACTGGGGAGGTGCCTGTGCTGGTGCTAGGTGATGCCATTGAGTGGACGGCCTTGGTTGGTATTCCTTTGGCAGCCACTCCGGGCGCGGCACAGCTTGCAGTGCAACAGCCCGGAGGTGGCATCAGGCAACTGCCCTATACCGTGGCCCCGAAAAGATACCAAGAGCAACAATTGAAGGTAGCGCAGCGCACGGTTGATCTGTCTCCTGAAGACAACGCACGCTACGAACGCGAACGCGACCACCAACGCCACATCATGGCTACCTGGAGCGAACCTTTACCCACTACCCTGCGGATGCAGGTGCCCACGCCGGGGCGGCGCTCCAGCTCGTTTGGCCTGCGGCGGGTGTTCAATGGGCAAGCGCGCAATCCGCACAGCGGTATGGACATTGCCGCTGCCACCGGCACGCCGGTGCTCGCACCACTGCCGGGGCGGGTGATAGACGTGGGTGATTATTTCTTCAACGGCCAAACCGTTTGGCTTGACCACGGCGGCGGCCTGCTCTCAATGGTGTGCCACCTCAGCCGCACGGATGTACAGGTGGGCGAGCTATTGCAGACCGGACAGCGCTTGGGTGCCGTAGGGGCTACAGGCCGTGCCACCGGCCCGCATCTGCATTGGGGCGTGATGCTCAACCGCGCTATGGTCGATCCGGCGCTGTTTTTGGTGGGCTAAAACCACCCACGCATAAAAAAAGCGCAACCCACAACGGGCTGCGCTTTTTTATCGTCTAAAGTGTGCCGCCCTGATGAAAGGGCAGCTCTCAGTAGTATTTAACGTGCGGGACGGGCAGGACGCTTGCGTGCATCGTGCGGCGCAAAGGAGGGCTTGCCACCGGCAGCGCCGCCACCAGCGTGCTTAGAGAAGGCGGGCTTGCGCGGTGCGAAATCACCACGGGGAGCCATCTCGCCACGGGGGGCAAAATCACCGCGTGGTGCGCCACCACGGGGGCCGTCAGCAAAACCGCCACGACCACCGCCATCACCAAAACCGGGCTTGCGGCCATAGCCTTCACCGTCACGGCGGGGGGCTGCCGGGGCAAAGCCACGGTCTTCACGCGGGCCACCAAAGCTGCCGCCACGGTCATCGGGGCGACCTTGAACGCGCGGACGGTCATTAAAGCCGCTGGCACCACCAAAGTTGCGCTCACGGTCGCCACCAAAGCCACCGCCAAAGCCGCCACGGGAGCCAGAGCCACCGCCGCCGCCAAACTTACGGCCACCGCCACCACCGCTGCGGCCACCGCCAAAGTCACCTTGTGGGCGGCTACCGGGCTGCGGGAAGCGTTGCACAGGCTCTAGGCCCGGAACCACTTCCGCCTTGAACTGCTGGTGCGTATGGCCTTCGATGTCGAAAATCTTGCGACGGTCGCGGAATTCAGCAAAGGTGATAGCCAAACCATCGCGGCCAGCACGGCCTGTGCGGCCAATGCGGTGGGTGTAGTCTTCGGCCTTCATGGGCAGACCGTAGTTAAAGACGTGGGTGATGGTGGGCACGTCAATACCGCGTGCTGCCACATCAGTAGCCACCAAAATTTGCACTTGGCCTTGGCGCAAGGCCATCAGGCGGCGATTGCGCAAGCCTTGGCTCAGGGCACCGTGCAGAGCAACGGCGCTAAAGCCTTCTTGTTGCAAGTCAGCGGCCAAACCATCGCACTCGACTTGGGTGCTGGCAAACACAATGGCTTGGTTGATCGACGTATCACGCAGCCAGTGGTCGAGCATCTTGCGCTTGTGTTGCGCGTTGTCGGCCCAGTACAGCACTTGCTTGATGTTGACGTGCTTCTCGTGGGGAGCATCGTTTTGGATTTTCTTGACCGACGAGCCGCCATCGTGCATGACGCGCATGGCCAACTGCTGAATGCGCGGCGCAAAGGTCGCGCTGAACATCATGGTTTGCTTGCGTTGGCTGGTCAATTGGTTGACTTCGGCCAAATCATCGGAGAAGCCCAAATCCAACATACGGTCGGCTTCGTCCACCACCAAGAACTGCACCTTGTCCAGCTTGATTTGCATCGAGCGTTGCAAGTCCAGCAGGCGGCCTGGAGTGGCTACCACCAGATCAGCGTTTTGCAGCTTGGCAATTTGCAATTGGTAAGGCATACCGCCCACCACATTGGCTACGCGCAGGCCACGGGTGTGCTTGACCAGATCAATAGCGTCGTGGGCTACTTGTTGGGCCAACTCACGGGTGGGGCACAGAATCAAAGCGCCGGGGGTGGCAGCCTTGAAGTTGCGTTGATTGGTCGGGTCTTTACGCTTGGCACGCTTGGGGGGGGCTTCGCCACGGGCAATAGCCTCGGCAGCGGCGCGTTCGTATTCGGCGCGGGCTTCGGCTTCGGCTTCGGCCATTTGGCCAATCAGCGTGTGCAGCACGGGCAGCAAGAAGGCGGCAGTTTTGCCGCTGCCGGTTTGGCTAGAGACCATCAGGTCAATGTAGCGGCCATTTTCGCCACCAGCGCCCATAGCCAACGGAATGGCTTTGAGTTGCACGGTGGTGGGCTGGGTGTAGCCCAGATCGGCTACGGCTTGCACCAGCTCAGGGGCCAAACCCAGCTCGATAAAGCCATTGGGTTCTGCGGTCACGGCAGCGTCATCGGCCAGCGCAATGGTGTCTTGCAGAGAAACTTCGGAAATAGCGGCGTCAGCAGAGGCGAAATCGCCCTGCACTTGAAAAGTGTCAGTCATATTTTTCTCACACGAGAACAACGCTGGCAAGGTGCCAACGGTGGCTTCGTTTATGGTTAAAAAACATCAACCATCAAACGAAACCTGCACCAACGGACGTGTTGGCGCGGCTGGGTATCTAACACGAACTACAAAGCGCTTGGCTTGTTAGCTCGCAGACCCGATGTGTGAAGGGAGATGCACAATCTGCATCAGCATTTGCTGTGCAGTTACCGATTATTACATAGTTAAGGGTTTCCCCGCAAGTTTTATACGGCCAAAAAATGCTGGCGGTAGTGCAATAGCTCATCGATGGACTCATGCACATCAGCCAAAGCGGTATGTTTTTGCGCCTTTTTAAAGCTGCTGTAGGCCGTTGGCTTCCAACGCTTGGCCAACTCCTTGAAGGTGCTCACATCCACATTGCGGTAATGAAAGTACGCTTCTAACTTAGGCATGTAGCGCGCCATAAAGCGCCGGTCTTGGCCTATGCTGTTACCGCACAAAGGTACCTTGCCCTTAGGGATGTATTTCTTCAAGAAATGGATCAGTTCGTGCTCGGCCTCGGCCTCGGTGGTAGTAGAAGCCTTGACCTTGTCGATTAGGCCGCTGCGGCCATGCGTGCCCCTGTTCCAAGCGTCCATTTTGCCCAATAGCTCGTCGGACTGGTGAACCACCAGCACCGGGCCTTCAACGCGCACGGTCAATTGGGCATCGGTGATGACCACGGCAATCTCAATAATGCGCTCAACTTCGGGGTTCAGGCCGGTCATTTCGCAATCGAGCCAGACCAGATTTTGGTCGGATTTGGCCAAGGTGGGAGGGGTAATGTGCGGGGTGTCTGACATGGGGCGCGATTGTCGCCCATGCCCTACACTCCGGCTCCATGCCTGCTGCTCCTTCTGCTTTTTTTACGCCTTCTCTGGCATTGAGCATGGCCTTTGCGGCCACGCTGGTGTTGGGCCTGCTGCTCAAGTTCTGGCTGGCCTCGCGCCAGATTCGCCACGTGGCCCGCCACCGCGATGCCGTGCCAGCAGCCTTTGCCGGACATATCACCTTGGCAGCACACCAAAAAGCTGCCCGATATACCTTGGCAAAAGCACAGCTGGGGTTGATCGAGATGGCGCTAGGTGCTGCCGTACTTTTGGGCTGGACACTGCTGGGGGGGTTGAATGCCCTTAACCAAGGTTTGCTGGAGTGGCTAGGCGGCGGCATGGCGCAGCAATTGGCCCTGCTGGCCTGTTTTGTGCTGATCGGTAGCTTGATCGAGCTGCCGCTCACGCTGTACCAAACCTTTGTCATTGAGCAGCGTTTTGGCTTTAACCAGATGACTTGGCGCTTGTGGCTGGCCGATGCGCTCAAATCTATGCTGGTGGGAGCCATCATCGGACTGCCGCTGGCCGCTACCGTGCTTTGGCTGATGGGGGCCGCTGGCCCTTGGTGGTGGCTGTGGGCTTGGGGCTTATGGATGGGTTTTAACCTGTTGCTGATGGTGGCCTATCCGATGTGGATTGCACCGCTGTTTAACAAATTTCAGCCCTTGGCCGATGAAGCACTGAAGGCCCGTGTCACGGCGTTGATGGAGCGTTGTGGCTTTAAGGCGCAGGGGCTGTTTGTGATGGATGGCAGCCGACGCAGCGCCCATGCCAACGCCTACTTTACCGGCTTTGGTGCCGCCAAACGGGTGGTGTTTTATGACACCCTGCTCAAGCAACTGACCCCCGGCGAGGTAGAAGCAGTGCTGGCCCATGAGTTGGGGCATTTTCACCACCGCCATATTTCCAAGCGCATGGTGATGCTGTTTGCCTTGAGTCTGGCCGGTTTTGCCTTGTTGGGTTGGTTAGCCACACAGGCGTGGTTTTATACCGGCTTGGGCGTGCAGCCCAGCTTGGCCTTGTTGGTGCCCAACGCCTCAGCCGCCCCCAACGATGCCGTGGCGCTGTTGCTGTTTTTGTTGGTGGTGCCGGTGTTTACCGTGTTTCTGGGGCCGGTGCTGGCGCAGTTTTCGCGCCGCGATGAGTTCCAAGCCGACGCCTACGCCATGCAACAGGCCAATGGTGCCGATTTAGCCAGTGCCTTGCTCAAGCTCTACAAAGACAACGCCTCCACGCTCACCCCCGACCCGGTGTACGTGCAGTTTTATTATTCCCATCCCCCTGCCAGTGAACGGCTGGCCCGGATGCCTTTGGTACCACACACAGCGGCATGAGCCATTTTTCCAAATCCAAAAAAGCGGCCGCTGCCAGCGCAGCCAGTGCGCTAGAAGCCGGGCTAGTGGTAGCCAGTCATGGCCGCCACTGCATGGTAGAAACCCCCGACGGCCAACGCCGCATTTGCCACCCACGGGGCAAAAAAAGCCAAGCGGTGGTGGGCGATACGGTGCTGTGGCAAGCCCCGCCCCCCGGCCAAGGCGAGGAGGGCACGATAGAGAAGGTGCAAGAGCGGCGCAACCTTTTTTACCGCCAAGACGAAATCCGTACCAAATCATTTGCCGCCAACCTCGATCAGATACTGATCCTGATTGCCGCCGAGCCAGTGTTTTCTGAGAGCCAACTGGTGCGGGCATTGGTGGCCGCTGAGGCCGCCCACATCAAACCCATTATTGCGCTCAATAAGAGCGACTTGGCCGGGCCGTTTGCCGCCGCTTGGGCACGTCTGCAACCCTACTGCCACATTGCAGGCAAAGATGGGCAGCCGCATTACCCCGTGCTGGGCCTATCACTCAATGCCAACCCGCAAGCCCAGCGCGCCGAGTTGTTGCCTTATTTAGAGGGAAAAACGACCCTCGTGCTGGGGCCATCGGGTGCAGGCAAAAGCACGCTTATCAACTTGTTGGTGCCGGGTGCCACCGTGCTGACCAATGAAATCTCACAGGCGCTCAATTCTGGCAAACATACCACCACCAGCACCACGCTGTATTGGGTAGATGCCCAGCGCAGCACCGCACTGATCGACTCGCCCGGCTTTCAGGAGTTTGGTTTGCAGCACATTGCCCCCATGCAACTGGCATCTTGTATGCCCGACATTGCTGCCCACGCCAGCGGCTGCAAGTTTTACAACTGCACGCACCTGCACGAGCCCGGTTGTGGCGTGCTGTCGGCCTTGCAAGCGGGCCACATCAGCGCCAACCGCTACCGCATTTACGGCGATCTTTTTGCTGAACTGGGACAGACACGCTATTGAACCTTTGGGCACAATCGCTATAATGTCCGGCTTTGCTGGCATCACCCCGTCGGCCAATACTAGTTACGAGACGGGGAACCCGCCATGCATGGTCTTGAGGCCCGATCTCCCCAAGACCCTCTGCGGGCATATATTTGGAAAACATTAGCTAATGACCACCATCCGTGTAAAAGAAAACGAACCCTTTGACGTTGCTCTGCGCCGCTTTAAGCGCACCATCGAAAAGCTGGGCCTGCTGACTGACCTGCGCGCCCGCGAGTTCTACGAAAAGCCCACTGCCGAACGCAAGCGCAAGAAGGCTGCTGCCGTTAAGCGCCACTACAAGCGTGTGCGTTCCATGCAACTGCCCAAAAAGCTGTACTGATCGACAAACTCCAAGTTTGCTTGGAATTTCAACCCGCGCTAGGGACGCCGAGCGCGGGTTTTTTGTTTTTCGGGCTGGCAAAAAGCCCGTGGATTGTTCACTCTAGGAGATAACGATGAGCCTCAAAGACCAGATCACCGAAGACATGAAAACCGCCATGCGCGCCAAAGACAGCGAGCGCCTAGGCACCATCCGCCTGTTGCTGGCGGCCCTCAAGCAAAAAGAAGTCGATGAGCGCGTGGTGCTGGACGATGCCGCCGTGGTAGCCATCGTGGACAAGCTGGTCAAGCAACGCAAAGACAGCATTGCCGCCTTTGAGCAAGCCGAGCGCCAAGATCTGGCTGACAAAGAAAAGGCCGAGCTGACGGTGCTGCAAGCCTACCTGCCCCAGCGCATGTCTGCCGAAGAAGTCACAGCCGCCGTACAAGCCATTGTGGCCGAGTTGGGTGCCAAAGGCCCCGGAGACATGGGCAAGGTGATGGGTGCGGTCAAAACGCAACTGGCAGGCAAGGCCGATATGGGCCAAGTTTCTGCCGCCGTGAAGGCAGCGCTGGCAGGCTAAGCCTCAACTACCCGCCACCTTCATCCGGTTGATAAGCAAAGAACCCACGGTTTTGGCACCGTGGTTGTAGGCATCAGCGCCAATGGCCTCGATGCCTTTGAACATATCCTTGAGGTTGCCCGCAATAGTGATTTCATGCACCGGGAAGGCAATCTGGCCGTTTTCGACCCAAAAGCCGCTGGCACCGCGTGAATAATCGCCGGTCACGTAATTGACGCCTTGGCCCATCAGCTCAACGACAAACAGGCCGGTGCCCAGCTTTTGCAGCATGGCGGCCAGATCATCGCCCGCCTTGGTGCGCCGCGAAGCCATGACCAAATTGTGCGAACCGCCCGCATTGCCAGTGGTTTTCATGCCCAGCTTGCGCGCTGAATAGCTACTCAGGAAATAACCCTCTACGCGGCCAGCCTCCACCACTTGGCGCGGCGCTACGCGCACGCCTTCTTCGTCAAAGGGTGAACTGCCCTTGCCACGCAGGATGAACGGGTCTTCTAAGATGTCGATGTGCTTGGGAAACACCTTTTTGCCCAGCGAGTCGAGCAAAAATGTGCTCTTGCGGTACAGCGCACCACCACTGATGGCTTGCACAAAACCACCGAGCAAGCCAGCAGCCAAGGTCGATTCAAACAGCACCGGGCATTCGGTCGTGGCAATTTTTCGGCTGCCCAAGCGGCTTAACGCACGTTCGGCGGCATAGCGGCCCACCGCAGCTGGTGCCGCCAAATCGGCAGCATCACGCATGGAGCTGTACCAAGCATCGCGCTGCATTTCGGCATTGCGCCCCGGCAGCGAGGCAATCGGTGCCACCGAGATACTGTGGCGCGAGGTGGCATAGCCGCCCCGAAAGCCATGCGTATGGGCACTAAAAAAGTGGCTTTGCTGGGCTGAGACACCTGCGCCTTCGCTGTTGGTGATGCGCTTGTGGGTAGCCAGGGCAGCGGCCTCACACTCCATGGCGAGGCGGGCGGCTTCTTCGCTGCTCAAAATCCACGGGTGGAACAAATCTAGGTCACGGTGGCTGCTGGGGGGCGCAATATCGGCCTCATCGGGCAAGCCTGCCACCGGGTCTTCTGCGGTAAAGCGGGCAATATCGTAAGCCGCCTGCACCGTGCGCTCGACGGCAGCGGGTGAAAAGTCGGACGTGCTGGCATTGCCACGCCGGTGACCGACATAGACGGTAATGCCCAAGGATTTGTCGCGGTTGCGCTCGACGGTTTCTAGTTCGCCCTTGCGCACGTTAACGGATAGGCCGCAGCCCTCAGAGGCTTCGGCACCGGCATCGGTGGCTCCCAGCTTCTTGGCATGGGCCAAGGCGCTATCGACCAGTCCTTCAAAAAAGGGTCGGCTGTAGCTAAAGCCGGTGTCGGGGCGGTCGGCACCGGCAGCGGGGGTGTGGGTGGACTTGGCTGCTGGGGCAGCGCGGCGAGAAGGGGAAGCGGCAGAGCGTGTGGGTTTCATTGCCCGGCTATGATACTTGCGCCCGCTCCCCGGCCCTGTATGACCGGGCAGCGGGGGCGTTGGGCTGCAACACCGCCACCACGCCCCTATCTCCCGGATCTACCATGTCACGTAAACCCAAAAAAGGCTATTTTGTCCGAGGCCATTTTGTTGCCGAAGGCAGCGAACTCGATATCGAGCTCAAGGCCGAGCTCAAAGGCACCCCTGATGCCAGCCGTACCGACCTCAAGCGCGAAAGCGATGCCCTACAAGACTTGGGCAAAGAATTGCTCACGCTGCGCGCCGATCTGTTTAACCGCATTGGCCTGCCCGATAAGCTGGCCGACGCCTTGGCTGAGGCCCGGCGCATCACTAACTTTGAAGGCAAGCGCCGTCAAATGCAGTTTGTGGGCAAGCTGATGCGCAAATTGGATGAAAACACCGTAGCGGCGGCACGCGCCGCCTTAGATGAGCAGCGCAACGGCTCTGCCGCCGACAAGCAGCGGCTGCACCAAGCCGAACACTGGCGCGATGTACTGATTGCCCAAGATGCTGCCCAAGCAGAATGGATTGCCCAGTACCCCGACACCGATATTCAGCAGCTGCGCGCACTGATCCGGCAAGCGCGCAAAGATGCGCCAGCACCGCACGACGCAACCGTGGCCGAATCGCAAGGGCTGGCCCCCCGCAAGGGGCGGGCCTACCGCGAACTGTTTGCGCTGGTGCGCGAGCAACTGGCTGCTGACAGCCAATAGCGCGGCGGTTGAACCACCGCCACCACAGCGTGGGAACCAATGGGAAAAACGGTGCTCTTTCTGGTAAGCCATTAAGGCTCCAACCAGAAAGACCGCACGAGCAGCCCATGCCGACATCCACGCCCATTCTCCCCGGCAGCCTACTGTCCTGGTGGCCTTGGTCGCTGTTGCTCATCACCACAGCAGCGGCGGCGCAGACCAGCGCTGCAGGCCCTGCGGGTGCAGCACCACCCAGCCCGTTGCCATACACATCGGCTCTGAGCGCTTACCAAGCCTATACCGACGAGCAGGTGCAGCCTTGGCGCGAGGCCAATGAGCGCGTGGGCCGTATCGGGGGCTGGCGTACCTATGCCAAAGAAGCAGCGCGCGGCACATCTGCCCCACAAGCCCCCGTGGCTAACCCACACGCTGGACAGCACCAGCACGCCCAACCATGAGGAGGAGGCAAGCACGGCCTTGCCTCGGCACACAATGGGCCTTCGCCGCCGTCATGGTGGCGCTGCTGTCGGGTTGCACCAGCGTCAGCCTTGAGCAGAACCTTGAGCGAGTCAACGCAGAGACCGCTGCTTTCGCTGGCGGCCCCCTGTCGTTGGCCCGCGACCCTACAGAGCATATGCAGCGCCAGCAGGCAGCCACCAAGCTATTGCGCGCCCCCGTGGGGCAGCCAGAAGCTGTGCAGCTCGCTTTGGTCAACAGCCCAGCCTTACAAGCCTTGCTGGCCCAAGGTTGGGCGCAATCGGCAGACGCGGCCCAAGCGGGCCGCATAGCCAACCCCGTGTTCAGCTTTGAACGCATGGTGGCCGGTGACAGCTTGGAACTGGGCCGCGCCTTGTCTTGGGGCTTGCTCGATGTGCTCACGCTGCCTGCACGCCACAACATGGCCCAACGCGGCATAGAACAGGCACAGCTGCGTTTGGCAGGTGATGTCGTCGATCACCTCACCCAAGTGCGCCAAGCTTGGGTGCGTGCCGTAGCAGCGCAACAGCTACACCACTACGCCCAACAGGTATTGGAGAATGCACAGGCCAGCGCCGAGCTGGCCCGTCGTATGCAGGCCGTGGGCAACTTCAACCGCCTCAGCCGGGCCAGAGAGCAGGCCTTTTATGCCGACGCAGCCACGCGCTTGGCGGCGGCGCAGCATCAGGCCACGTCCAGCCGCGAAGTATTGGTGCGTTGGCTAGGGCTAGACGCAGCGCAAGCGGCCATGCTCCAACTACCAGCACGTTTGCCCGATCTGCCCCAGCAAGCGCTGGCACCAGCGGTGGTGGCCGCCACCGCCAGCAAGGCACGTCTGGACATCCGACTGGCACAAAGCGCCCTAGACGAGGCCAGCAAAGCACAGGGCATCAAGCAAGTAACCAGCCTGACCGACATCGAGCTAACCGCCCGCCGCAACAACCATTTTGACGATGCAGCGGGCAGCCGCTCGACAGCGCGGGGCTACGAAATCAGTGTGCGCCTGCCCATTTTTGACTGGGGCACCATGCAGCGCGATGCGTGGAATGCGCGCACACTGGCCGCCGCCCACCAGCTTGAAGCGGCCCTGCACGCAGCAGGCTCCGGGCTGCGTGAGAGCTACTCCGCCTACCGCACCGCCCACGACATCGCCCGCCATTACCGTGACGAGGTGATTCCCTTGCGCAAGGTGATCTCGGATGAGAACCAACTGCGCTACAACGGCATGATGATTGGGGTCTTTGAGCTACTGGCCGATGCCCGCGACCAAGTCAATACGGTGATGGCCGCCATCGATGCCGAACAGCAGTTTTGGCTGGCCGATGCCGCCCTGCAAGCGGCGGTGATGGGCCGCCCCACCAGCCATAACGCTTCCCTGTCCATAACGACCACCAGCGCCCCCAGCGGCGGTAGTGCAGGCCATTGAACACGAGAACCCTGCCATGACCTCCAGAAGAGATTTTTTCAAATTTGCTGGCGTCGCTGGGGGGGCTGTGGCCACCAGCAGCGTCAGCCGTGTGGCGATGGCCGCCTTGCCTGAGCCGGTCATCCAAACCTCGGCAGACACCATGGCCCCACTGCTACCCAGCACCGGCCACCCCTATAACCCCGTGGTCACGCTCAATGGTTGGACTTTGCCTTGGCGCATGAACCAAGGTGTCAAGGAGTTCCACTTGGTGGCCGAGCCGGTGGTGCGCGAAATGGCCCCCGGCTTCAAAGCCCACCTCTGGGGCTACAACGGTCAAAGCCCAGGCCCAACAATTGAAGTGGTCGAAGGCGACCGGGTGCGCATTTTTGTCACCAACAAGCTGCCCGAACACCACGCCGTACACTGGCACGGCCAACGCCTGCCCAATGGTATGGACGGCGTGGCCGGATTGACCCAGCCCGCCATTGCGCCGGGCAAAACCTTTGTTTATGAATTTGTGGCACGGCGGCCCGGCACCTTCATGTACCACCCGCACGCCGACGAAATGACGCAAATGGCGATGGGCATGTATGGCTTTTGGGTCACGCACCCCAAGGGCAAGCACCCGTTGATCGACACCGTGCAACGCGATTTTTGCTTCTTGCTCAATGCGTTTGACATTGATCCGGGCAGCTACACCCCCAAAACCATGACCATGCTCGACTTCAACCTGTGGGCATGGAACAGCCGTATCTTTCCGGGCATTGACTCGCTCAACGTACGCTTGGGCGACAAAGTACGCATCCGCGTGGGCAATCTGACCATGACCAACCACCCCATGCACTTGCACGGCCATGAGTTTTTTATAACGGGTACCGACGGTGGCCCCACCCCCAAAAGCAGCCGTTGGCCTGAAGTAACCACCGATATTGGCGTGGGGCAAATGCGCCAGCTAGAGTTTGTTGCCGACGAAGAAGGCGATTGGGCGCTGCATTGCCACAAAAGCCACCACACCATGAACGCGATGGGCCACGCCGTACCTACCTTGATTGGCGTCGATCATCGCGGCATAGCGCCCAAAATCCACCCACTCATCCCAGATTACATGGTCATGGGCGAGCGCGGCATGGCAGACATGACCGAAATGGAGATGCCCCTGCCCGATAACACCATACCCATGATGACCGGCCAAGGCCCGTTTGGCTCGGTCGAAATGGGTGGCATGTTTAGCGTGCTCAAGGTGCGCAAAGAGCAAAAACCGGGCAACTACCAAGACCCCGGCTGGTTTCAACACCCTGCTGGCACCGTGGCCCATGAGTACACCCGCCCCTTGGCTGAACCGGCGCGGTTCAAGGCTGAAGGCGGTCAATCCATGCCGCGTGTACAAAAAACGGCCACGCCCACCTCGGTGCAAGTGCGCAAGCCCGGCGCGCACCGGGGTCATTAAATCTGTGAGTTCAAGCTAAAAAATAAACACCATGAAAAAGACGCTTACCCTGTGGGCCTTGGCTGTGACAATGGCGGTGCCTCTCAGTAGCTTGGCACAGGCTACGGCAGAAGAGCACCATCATCCGCATGACGGCACACCACTGGCCGCAGCCCTGACCGATGGCGAAGTCAAAAAGATTGACCTAGACAACGGCAAAATCACCATCAAACATGGCGACATCCGGCACCTCGATATGCCGGGCATGACCATGGTTTTTAGCGCCAAGGACAAAAACTTACTCACTCCCCTGAAACCGGGCGAAAAAATCCAATTTATGGTGGTCACAGAGAGCGGGAAGATGGTGATTACCGAGATTCACCCTGCCCGATAACTGCTGCCTGGTGGCGGCTCAGGAAACAAACACCGGGTCAGAAAAAACCAAGGTGCCATCTTTGCGCACCATCAGGTTGTCGGCTTTCAGGATGTCCGGGAGCAACTGGTATTCTTCAATAAATTCTGACAGGGCCCTGAGTGCCGATTGCATCGGCACATCGCCAAATGGCTGATCGCCTTGCGTTAGGTGGTACATCGCCATTCGGCCCATGCGTGCGCCCAACTGGCTCCAGCGCCTGCACCCTTCCCAATAAGCCTTGCTCAACTGGGCAGCCACGATGGCCGCCTGCGACTCCGGGGTTAGCGGGTAGAGCCGCTCCATCTCTAGCAGGCAAAAGCGGTAGCCAGACTGTGCCTGACCAATGTCACCGTGGTCGGCATAGACGATAGGAAAGTGCTTTCCTTGGGGCCTATCGGTAGCCGTATGCAACCAATAATCGGCAGGCGAGCTCACCACTTTGTAAACCCGTTCACCATCGCCCTTGTCTAGCACAACAGAATACTGCCCGCGCCCAATTTCTTCTTTGCCATCCAGCAACGGATGTGCTGGCACCGGGTCGGGCAGCACTGGAGCGGCACCGTTTGCCACCGTGCCAAAACCGAAATTGAAATTGACCACGAGATAGCCCTCCTCGTGGTAGAAGATTATCTCAATACGCCCCAGAAAAGTGCGCTAAAACCAGCAACCGAGCCTCAATTATCGCTATGGCTGTTCAGATTGCATAGTTTCGTTGGCAGGGTCGGTATCCGGCAAGGCAAAGCTCTCGCTGGCCCAAGCGCCCAAATCCATCTGCTTGCAGCGCTGACTACAAAAGGGCCGCCACGGATTGCCGGGGCCGTACAGGCTTGGCCCCTTGCACGCTGGGCAGGTCACGGTGCGCGTAGCCACCAAAGGAGTGGAATCGGTCAGGGCGGCAGTTACAGGCATGGCAGATTTGGCGGACATCAAGCACACAAAGAGAGTTCAAAGGCGGCGTCTTCAGTGCTGGGCAGCAATTGCCCATCGGGCTGCATTTGCAGCATACGCACCGACACCCGCAGCCGATTGCCACTGATTTCTGGAACCAAGCCCAAGGTGGGGTCAATGGCTAAGCGCAGTAGCTGAAAGGTACGCCCCTGCGGCAAATTTTGCTGAAAACTGCCTTGCAGCGCCGCCATTTTTTGCGGCACCCCGGTATCGCGCAACAACTGCATCAATATATAAATGGACTCGGCCAGTGGTGCCAGCGTGGCCGTCCACTCTTGCAAGGCTTTTTGCCGCACCCCCGGCTCGGCACACTGCCAAGCATGGTAGCTGGGCAGATCAAAGCCACAGGTGCCCCCCGGAATACCCATTCGGCTGCGGATGCTCATGAGCCAGTCGTTCTCAGTCAAGACTTGGCCGCTACGCCCGGTTTGCTCATTGAGTGCCGCAAAGCAACGCTCTAATTGTGCCAATACAGCATTGAGCGCTTTTTCTGAGATGGCCGGATTCCTGCGGTAACTTTCAAGCAACTGTTTTTGCTTATCGATGTCTTTGAGTACATCGGTTTTGAGGTCGGTGCGCGCACCTACCTCAATGATTTCAAACAGGGTGGCTAGGGCAAAGTGGTGATCGAGCGGATGGCTGCGCGGAATCAGTTCGCCCATGCGGCGAAAAAGCTGCTCCAGCCGCAAATAAGTGCGGATGCGTTCGTTGAAGGGGTATTCGTAGAGGATCACACTGCCGGATTTTTGAGAAAAGAGGGGCGCAAACGACCTGCGCAGAGCAGGCCACTAAAGCAAAGCCTTCGATCATAGCCCGAACCACTGTAGTAGTGCGTGCACCTCTTGTTGCAGTGCAGCAAATGACAGCCCATCGTTGTAAAGAACCATATCGGCATGGGCCAGCCGCTGCTCGCGGCTGGCTTGGGCCGCCAAAATACGCTCAATAGCAGCGCGCTCTAAGCCATTGCGCGCCATGACGCGGGCCACTTGGGTTTCTGGGCGACAGTCCACCACCAATACGGCATCGAGCCGCGCTGGCCAGTGCTTAGACTCCACCAGCAGTGGAATATCCAGCACCACCAGCGATGCTCCGGCATCCAGTGCTGTCTGCGCCCGCTGCTGGGACAAGTCGGCCACCAACGGATGGATGATGGCTTCAAGCTGCTGGCGTGCCGCTGCGTGGGCAAAGGCGTGGGCACGCATCCGGTCTCGGTCGAGAGCGCCACGGGCATCGACAAAATCGGCACCAAACACTTGGGTAATGGTCGGCATGGCCGCGCCACCCGGCCCCGTGACTTCGCGGGCAATTTGGTCGGCATCGACCAGCGCTGCGCCGTGCTCGGCCAGCATCTGCGCCACGGTACTTTTGCCACTACCAATGCCACCCGTCAGGCCCAAGCGTTTGGGATGCAGCGCCATACTCACAGCCCCAGTGCGCCCAAAATGGTTTGCAACACCACCTGTGGCCCCCAGACCAGTGCAATCAAACCAGCACCGACCAAAAATGGCCCAAAAGGTACATAGCCGCCTTCACGCAGCGAGCTGGCTAACTTAAGGGCAATACCCACCACGGCACCCACCACAGAGGCCATCAAAATCAGTGGCACCAGCGCCTGCCAGCCAAACCAAGCACCAAGAGCCGCAAAGAGCTTGAAATCGCCATAACCCATGCCCTCTTTGCCAGTAGCGAGCTTAAAAGCCCAATACACCAGCCACAGCGACAAGTAACCCGCCACCGCCCCCATCACGCTGCTAAACAGCGCAAGGCTCGTCCATTGCAGCGCCGAGGCCAGCAGCCCCGCCCACAACAAGGGCAAGGTCAAATCATCGGGCAGCAGTGTAGTGTCCCAGTCAATAAAGGCCAGCGCCACCAACGTGGCAGAGAAGCCACACCAAGCCAGTCCAGTGGGCGTTAGGCCCCACCGTTGGGCGCAAAAGAAGAACAATCCGGCGGTGAGCAACTCGACCAGCGGGTAGCGCAAGCTAATGCGGGTCTTGCAGTCTGAGCAGCGCCCGCGCAGGGCCAGATAGCTCAACACCGGAATATTTTCATACCACTGCACGGGGTGCCCACAAGAGGGGCAACGCGAGCGTGGCGTCCAGAGGTTAAAACGTGCAGGTGCGTCAGCAGGGGCAGGGGGGTTGCCTGCGGGAGCTTGACTGGCCACATAGTCGGCACATTCTGCCGCCCATTGCTGCTCCATCATTTTGGGCAACCGGTGAATCACCACATTCAAAAAGCTGCCTACCAACAGCCCCACCACACCCAGCAAAATGGCATCCAGCCACGGATCGACACCCATCATCAGACCACCTGTCCCAGTTTGAAAATAGGCAGGTACATGGAGACCACAATGCCACCAATCAGGCCACCCAAGAACACAATAATGATAGGCTCCATCAGGCTAGACAAGCCCGCCACCATTTCATCGACTTCTTCTTCGTAAAAATCAGCCGCCTTGCCCAACATGTGGTCAATCGAGCCTGATTCTTCGCCAATAGCGCACATTTGTATCACCATCGACGGAAATACATTGGCATTGGACATGGCTGACGTCAGGCTGGTGCCAGTAGAGACTTCTTGCTGGATTTTCTCGGTAGCCATAGCGTAGACCGAGTTGCCCGCCGCACCGCCCACCGAGTCCAATGCTTCCACCAGCGGCACACCCGCAGCAAACATGGTGGACAAGGTGCGCGTCCAGCGCGCTACCGCAGATTTTTCGATCAAGATGCCAAACACGGGCAGTTTGAGCAGAGCACGATCCATGAACATCTGCACCTTTTCGCTGCGCTGCCAAGCTTGCATAAAAAAGTAAAAGCTACCGCCGATCACGCCAAAAATCAGCCACCACCATTTGACAAAAACCTCGCTGATGCCCATCACAAACAGCGTAGGTGCAGGCAGATCCGCGCCAAAGGAGGTAAACACTTCCTTGAAGGCCGGGATCACAAAAATCATAATCACCGTGACCACGACAAAGGCCACAATCACCACCGAAATCGGGTACATCAACGCTGATTTGATCTTGCCCTTGATGGCCTCGGTTTTTTCCATGTACATCGCTAGCCGGTCAAGCAACGCTTCCAAAATACCGGCAGACTCACCGGCCTCGACCAAGTTGCAATACAGGCTGTCAAAGTAGAGTGGATATTTGCGAAAGGCCGCATTGAGCGAGGTGCCGGTTTCAACATCAGCACGGATGTCATTGAGCAACTTGCCCACGCTGGGGTTGGTGTTGCCCCGCCCCACAATATCAAAGGCTTGCAACAGCGGCACACCGGCCTTCATCATGGTGGCCATTTGGCGCGTGAATAAGGCAATGTCTTTGGGCTTGATCTTCTTGCCCGAGCTCATGCGCCGCTTTTTGATCTTGCTGGGCAAGACCCCTTGGCGGCGCAACATGGCTTGCACCTGGTTTTCGCCGGAGGCACGGGTCTCACCGCGCACGATTTTGCCGTTGCGGTCTTTACCCTCCCACTCAAAAATAAAGTCTTTGACTCCCCGTGATGCAGCAGTTGCCATGGCGCTCCCTTGCTTGTGCAATATTTATAAGTTGGTAACAGCCAGCACTTCTTCTAGCGAGGTCAGACCCACCTTGACTTTATGCAAACCCGACGCACGCAAGGAACGCACCCCCTCTGCCTTGGCCTGTGCCGCGATGTCCATCGCACTACCGTCGCGCAGGATGATGCGCTGAATTTCTTCAGAAATAGGCATCACTTGGTAGATACCGACACGCCCTTTGTAACCGTTGTTGCAAGCCGAACAACCTACCGCCTTATAGGGTGCCCAAGAACCATCGATTTCCTCGTCACTAAAGCCTGCTTCTAGCAGCGCTTCATGGGGAATGTCGGCAGGCGCTTTGCATTGTGGGCACAAACGCCGCGCCAAACGCTGGGCGGTAATCAAGATAACGCTGGAAGCAATGTTAAAAGGCGCGATGCCCATGTTGCGCATCCGGGTGAGCGTAGTGGGCGCATCGTTGGTGTGCAGGGTCGAGAGCACCAAGTGACCAGTTTGGGCCGCTTTGATAGAGATGTCTGCCGTCTCCAAATCGCGAATTTCCCCCACCATAATGATGTCCGGGTCTTGACGCAAGAAAGATTTAAGCGCGGCGGCAAAAGTCAGGCCCGCTTTTTCATTCACATTGACCTGATTGACACCGGGCAAGTTGATTTCGGACGGGTCTTCGGCGGTGGCGATGTTCACGCCCGGCTGGTTGAGCAGGTTCAAGCAGGTGTAGAGCGACACGGTTTTACCGGAGCCAGTAGGCCCAGTCACCAAAATCATGCCGTAGGGGCGGCCAATGGCCTGCATGAGCCGGGTCTTTTCTTCCGGGTCGTAGCCCAAGGCGTCAATGCCCATCTTGGCACTGCTGGGGTCCAAAATACGGATCACGATTTTTTCGCCAAACAGCGTGGGCAAGGTGCTGACCCGAAAGTCAATCACCCGGTCTGGCCCCACTTTGAGCTTCATGCGGCCATCTTGCGGGATGCGCTTTTCTGAAATATCCAGACGCGAGATCACCTTGATGCGCGAGGCCAGTTTATCTTTGATAGCAATAGGCGGCGTGGCAATCTCGCGCAACTCACCGTCAATGCGAAAGCGCACGCGGTAGTAATGCTCGTAAGGCTCAAAGTGCAAGTCTGAGGCCCGCATATTGAAGGCGTCAATCAGCATTTTGTGCAAGAACTTGACAATCGGGGCATCTTCAACTTCAGCCGCAGCGTTGTCTTGGCTTTCTGTAGCCTCTTCCACCGGCACGTCGTCAAACGTGAAATCGCCGCTGTTGCTCAAGGCATCAAGCGTCTCAGCAGCACTTTTGCTGCCCGCATCGACCAATGCACTGAGTTTGTCGTACTCGGCAATGATCCAATCCACGCCCATCTGGGTGGTGAATTTGATTTTCTCGGCCGCTTCTTGGTCGGTAGGATCGGCAGAGGCAATGATGAGCCGGTTGTTGCGCTTGGCCAGCACCACCACACGGTAGGCGCTGCAAATTTTGGCGTCTAGAAAGTCTTTGGGCAGGCGCTGGGGATCAACGGCACTAAGGTCGAGCAGGGGCGCGCCAAACACTGAAGATACCGCATGGGCCAAATCCGCCGCAGAAATGGCCCCAGAGCCGGTCAGCTCAGCAATAAAGCTGGTGCGGCTGGACTGCGATTTACGATAGATGTCCTCAGCAACCTTCTGCGTCAGCTTGCCGGCAGAAATGAGTGCCCGTCCCAAACCTGGGAGTGCAACTGTTGCTGGGTCTTTGAGGGGGGTGTCAACAGCAGCCATGAAACCGTAGGGGGGTAAGAATTGAGTGGTTCATGGTATCACCGGCCATGGGGCAGTAATCGGCCAATCAAGGGGGTGGGTGGTGGGCTTTTGGCTGGCTGCTTAGGCTCACCATCAAACGATTCATGAAACACGACAGTCCCAGCAACACAGATGTGCTGCTGGGGTGCGTATTTACCCTGTGACCAGCCGCCACGGCAGGGCCTCGCCCCCGCGCAGCGGCTTGAGTTGGGCCTCGCCAAAGGCAAAGCTCTCAGGTGATGTCCAGCTTTCTCGTTGCAGAGTGATGCTGCCTTGGTTACGCGGCAACCCGTAAAAAGCCGGGCCATGCAAGCTGGCAAAGCCTTCGAGTTTGTCCAAGGCACCTGCGTTGTCAAACGCCTCGGCATACAACTCCATCGCGGCATGGGCGGTATAACAACCGGCGCAGCCACTGGCATGCTCTTTCAGGTGCGCCGGGTGCGGAGCGCTATCGGTGCCCAAAAAGAACTGGGGCGCGCCGCTGGTGGCCGCTTGCACCAGTGCCACACGGTGGGTTTCGCGCTTGAGCACTGGCAGGCAGTAGTAATGCGGGCGAATACCACCCGTAAAAATGGCATTACGGTTGTAGAGCAGGTGGTGCGCTGTGATGGTGGCGGCGGTATGGGGGCCAGCCTCGGACACGTACTGTGCAGCCTCTTTGGTGGTGATGTGCTCCATCACAATCTTGAGTTCTGGAAAATCGCGACGCAACGGAATCAGTTGCGTGTCGATAAACACCGCTTCGCGGTCAAACAGGTCAATATCGGCGCTGGTCACTTCGCCGTGCACCAGCAGCGGCATACCAGCGCGCTGCATGGCTGCCAGCGTGGGGTAAATTTTGCGTAAATCCGTGACGCCGGCATCGCTGTTGGTAGTGGCACCGGCTGGGTAAAGTTTGCAGGCCACCACACCAGCTTCTTGGGCACGGCCAATTTCTTCGGGCGGCAGCTTGTCTGTGAGGTAGAGCGTCATCAGTGGCTCAAAAGCCACGCCAGCGGGCACAGCAGCCAAAATGCGCTCTTTGTAAGCCAACGCCTGTGCCGCCGTGGTCACTGGCGGTTTGAGGTTGGGCATGATGACGGCCCGGCCAAACTGGGCAGCAGTATGCGGTACAACGGTGTGCAAAGCAGCACCATCGCGCACATGCAGGTGCCAGTCGTCAGGGCGGGTCAGGGTGATGCGGGTGGGGGCAGAGGTAGGCGTGGTCATGGCGCTATTTTCCCATTGCCCAGCCCTCTTTTCTTTAGCGGTAAGTGTAGGTAGCGCTGTAAGGCAGGGTAAAGAAGGGCGTGGTCAGTGTCATGCTGATGTTGCCCACTGTGCCATTGAAGCTGCACGAGTTCATTGCCCAAGAGCCGGTGATGCCACTGGTGGATTGGATGATGTTCTCGCGTAGTTGCGGATCATTGCAAAACTCGTCTTGGGTGCTGGGCTTGGGCACGTTTTCAAGCACGATGGGGGGGGCAGCAAACCCTTGGGCCGTGACCTGCACTTCTAGCCGATATTGGCCTTGTAGATTGGTGTCGAGCACGATGGCACCATAGCTCTCTAATGAGAAAGCCGGGTTGGCCAAACTAACTCGCGGGTAAGTCACACCAGCCACCGTCACTTGGGGCAGGCGCAGCACATTGCCGCTAGACAAAAACTCAATCTGGCTACCCACTGCGCTGTCATTGAGTTGCAGCTGTCCGGGGTTGCTCAGTCGCAAAATCACATCTCTAAATTGGGTGTTGCCATCAATTTTTACCAGTGGCAACGTCAACCGCCCTGTAGCCAGATCAAAACTGGCTGTTTCTACGGCTCCGGCCCAACTGACGGCAGCGGCCCCCAGCAAGCCAATACAACGGCGGATGATTGTGGAACAACGCATGGCGTCTCCTTTCTAAAAAATGCGAAACAACGCCGTGGCCGCCATGCAGGCAGACCACATTGGCACAGTTCAATGTTGCAGGATTTTGTTCAAGAACTCTTTGGTGCGGGACTGGCGTGCCTCAGGGTGATTGAAGAAGTCGTCTTTGGAACAATCTTCCAAAATTTTGCCGCCCACATCCATAAAAATCACACGGCTGGCTACTTTGCGCGCAAAACCCATTTCGTGGGTCACGCACATCATGGTCATGCCTTCTTGGGCTAGGCCCACCATCACGTCGAGCACCTCGCCCACCATTTCGGGGTCGAGGGCCGAAGTCGGCTCGTCAAACAGCATCACGATGGGGTCCATGCTCAGGGCGCGGGCAATGGCCACACGCTGCTGCTGACCACCGGAGAGCTGGCCCGGAAACTTGTCTTTGTGCGCTATCAAGCCTACGCGGTCTAGCATTTTGAGGCCACGCTGCTTGGCCTCATCAGCCGTACGCCCCAGCACCTTGATTTGCGCAATGGTCAGGTTTTCCGTCACCGACAGGTGCGGGAACAACTCAAAATGCTGAAACACCATGCCCACGTGAGCACGCAACTTGGGCAAGTTGGTGTGCGGGTCGTGCAGGGGCACACGATCGACCCAAATCTCGCCCGACTGGATCGGTTCTAGCGCATTGATGGTTTTGATGAGGGTGGACTTGCCTGAGCCGGATGGCCCGCACACCACCACCACCTCACCCCGGCCAATACGGGCCGAGCAATCGGTCAGCACTTGGTAGCTGCCATACCATTTGGAGACATTTTTAAGTTCAATCATGGTAATTCCTTTCGGCAGTCGGCTTTAGCGGATGATGGCAATTTTGCGGTGCAAGCGCTTGACCGTCCACGACAGTGCATAGCAAATGGCAAAGTACGCTGCGGCAGCAGCGAGGTAGGCTTCAATCGGGCGGCCAAAATTTTTGCCTGCCACTTCAAAGCCCTTGAGCATGTCGTAAGCACCAATGGCATAGACCAGCGAGGTATCTTGAAACAAAATGATGGTTTGCGTGAGCAGCACCGGCAGCATGTTGCGAAACGCCTGCGGTAACACCACCAGCCGCATATTTTGGCCGTAGGTCATGCCCAAGGCTTGCCCAGCAAAAATCTGGCCGCGTGGAATGGCTTGGATGCCAGCGCGCATGATTTCGCTAAAGTAAGCTGCCTCAAAAGCCACAAAGGTGACGATGGCCGACAACTCTGCGCCAATCGGGCGGCCAATCAACATCGGGGCGAGCAAGAATACCCACAAAATCACCATCACCAGCGGAATGCTGCGCATCCCATTGACGTAAATGGTGGCGGGCACATCCAGCCATTTGCGCCCCGACAGGCGCATCAGTGCCAGCACGGTGCCCAGCAAAATACCACCAATGGTAGCCACCACTGTGAGCATCAGACTAAAGCCCAACCCCTTGAGCACAAAATTGCTGATGAGGTCCCAGTTGTAAAAGGACAGATCGAGATTCATATCAATGTCCTCCGCCGCTGGCAGCGTGCAAACCGGGCACGCGCACCCGTTGTTCGATAAAAGCCATGATGCGGTTGATAGCAAAAGCTGACACCACATACAACGCTGTGACACCCAGATAGACCTCAACACCACGTGCGGTTTCTTCTTGTGCCTGCATCGCAAACATCGTCAATTCAGCCACCGAAACGGCAAAGGCCACCGAAGAATTTTTGAAGATGTTCATCGTCTCGCTGGTCAGTGGCGGGATGATGATCCGAAAGGCGGCAGGCAGCAGCACATAGCGGTAACTCTGGAAGGTAGTAAAACCCATCGCCATGGCTGCATAGCGCTGGCCGCGAGGCAAAGTTTCAATACCGGAGCGCACCTGCTCGGCAATGCGTGCCGAGGTAAAAAATCCCAGTGCCAGCACCACCAGCACAAACCCCGGCACAGCCTGCAAAGCCGGAAAAAAAGTGGGCAGCACGTGGTACCACAAGAAAATCTGTACCAGTAGCGGTATGTTGCGAAACAACTCTACCCAAGCATTGCCCAATTGCACGATACGGGGGCGGTCGGGCAGGGTACGCAAGGTGCCTACCAAGGTGCCCAGCAACAAGGCCAGCAACAAGGCCAACAGCGATACTGATAGCGTCCAGCCCCAAGCGGACAACATCCAATCGAGGTAAGTAATGTCCCCGCCCTTGCCAAAACAACCCTGCACGGGCGCGCGTTCAATGGTGTCCTCGCAGAACACCTGCCAATCCCAGGCCATAGCGTGGTCCTTTCCTGTATGGACAAAAAATCCCCTTCAAACGCCACCGCTTGAAGGGGTGCAGTGGCTAGCTAGGCTTACTTCTTGGCGTAGTCTTCCAAAGGCTTATCGTTAGGATTGGCCCAAGCGGCCTTGGTAGCCTCAGACAGGGGCAGGCCGATTTTGGTGTTGGTGGGAGGCACGGGCTGCATGAACCACTTGTCGTAGAGCTTGGCCAGCGAACCATCGGCAATCTGGCGCTTGATGCTGTCGTCTACCGCCTTCTTGAAGGCAAGATCGTCCTTGCGCAACATGCAGGCAATAGGCTCGACAGAGATGACTTCACCGACGATCTTGAAGTCTGCTGGGTTCTTGGCCTTAGAAATATTGGCCGCCAAAATGGAGCCATCCATCACGAAAGCATCAGCACGGCCTGTTTCAAGCAACAAGAAGCTGTCGGCATGGTCTTTACCCATGACTTCTTTAAAGTCCACACCACCTGCGCGTTCATGCTTGCGCAAGTGCTGCACCGAAGTGGTGCCAGTAGTCACAGCCACGTTCTTGCCGTTCAGGTCTTTGATGGCCTGAATGCCCGAATTGGCCTTGACGGCAATGCGCACTTCTTCGACATAGGTGGTGATGGCAAAAGCGACATCTTTTTGGCGGGCTGCATTGTTGGTGGTGGAGCCGCACTCCAAATCTACGGTGCCATTGGTGATCAGCGGAATGCGGTTTTGCGACGTTACGGGCTGGTACTTAAGCTCTAGTTTGCCCAAACCCAGCTGTTTTTGAATGTCCGCCAGCACCCGTTCGCCCATTTCTGTATGAAAACCAACATACTTGCCATTGCCAAGGGTGTAACCCAAACCGGAGGATTCACGCACGCCCAAGGTGGCACTGCCTGAGGATTTGATCTTAGCCAAGGTGTCGCCAGTTTGTGCAACGGCGGCTGTGGCAGCCAAAGTGGTAATGGCCAGGGCCAGCAGGTGTTTTTTCATGGAGCTCTCCTTGTGGATGAAATGGAAGGTGCAAAAACGGTGACATCGCACAGAACATTACCTTAGCAAGATACTTGCCCAGATGGCCTCGTGGTGACAGATGACACTCCAATTTTTACGGAATCAGGCAATATGGGCCTCTGTCTGCACGGTAGATTGGGTTTGCAAAAATGTCCATAGGGCTTGTGCGGTACTTTTGCTAGTTTCTTTGCCTGAAGACATGTTGCGGCAAGCACGTATGTCCATCGTCAGCTCCAACACTGGCAGCCCGGCAGGCTCGGCACGTACCAAACGGCCCTGTTCTAGATCTTTCTGCACAGCGCTATAGGGCAAAAAAGCAATCCCATGCCCTTGCAGGGCCATGGCTTTTAGGCTCTCGGCCATGTCGGTTTCATAAACCCGGTCTAAGTGCATCGGCAAGGCCGATCGTTTCAGAATCATGTCCGTGACCTCACCCAAATAGGCCCCCGGTGCATAACCCAGATAGGGCAAGGGCTGACCAGCCCGGCCTGGCAACACATGCAGTGGTTTGCCCCGTACATCAGGCTTGGTGTAAGGGGCCAACACCTCTTGGCCCAGCATCACCATGTCGTAGCGCTGGGCATCGAGTGGCAAGGGCTGCGCCGCGTGGTGGTAGGTGATAAGCAGGTCGCAACTGCCTTCTACCAGCCGCATCACCGCATCATGGACATTGAGCGCAATCAGCCTACTCTTGAATGGCCCAAACTGGGTGCGCAGGCCCGATACCCAAGCGGGAAAGAAAGTGAAGGCCAGCGTGTGCGGCACAGCAAACTCGATCATGTCTTGGCTAGAGCTGCCGTGTGCGCGCAAGGTAGTGCGCGTGTTGTGCAGCGCTTGCAACATCTCCAGCGCTTGGTCGTACAAGGTTTTGCCTGCGGCGGTCAGGCGTGTGGGGTAGGAGCTGCGATCGACCAGATCGGTGCCCGCCCAAGCCTCTAGCGCCTGAATGCGCCGGGAGAATGCCGGTTGCGTAACGTGGCGCAACTGCGCCGACCGGCTAAAGCTACGGGTTTCTGCCAGACTGACAAAGTCTTCAAGCCACTTGGTTTCCATGGGTTGATTATGGGGCGCTGCCTAGGCCCTGCGGAGCAGGCGCAGGCCAAACGCATAATAGGCCCCGCGCTTTCAGGGCGCATTTTGTTTTTCTCGAACTTGTCTTTGCCCATGCCCTCTCCTTCCCCCACCGAGCAGCCCGACACCGGGGGTGCGACACCCTCTGCTGGCACCGAGCCTCGCGCCTTGTACATTGAAGATGGACTGACCGTGCTCATCATGGCGGCCTTGGCGCTCATTACTTTGGCTAATGTGCTGGCCCGTTACTTCACCAACAACTCGATTGCTTGGACAGAAGAGATTTCCGTATTTTTGATGATTGCACTGGCGCTAGTGGCAGGTTCGGCTGCGGTGGCCCGTGACCGGCATATCCGTATCGAGTACTTTGCCGAGAGCGGCTCTGGTGCACGGCGGCGTTTTTTGGCCCGTTTTGGTGCGCTGATGGTGGCTTTGCTGTTTGGCACCATTGCGGTGTTGAGTGTGCGTGTGGTCTGGGATGACTACCGCTTTGAAGAGACCTCGCCCGGTATTGGCGTGCCGCAGTGGTGGTACTCGGTCTGGTTGCCTATTTTTTCCGCGTTGATCACGGTGCGAGCCATTGGCTTGTTCATTCGGCGCGGCAAGCAGCCGGATGTAGAGTTTTTGCCGGAGCATCAACCATGATCGCCACCCTGTTGTTTGCAGCGTTTCTGCTGATGATGTTGGTAGGCGTGCCCATTGGTGCCGCCTTGGGGCTGGCCGGTGCTGCTGCCATTGCCGTAGCCAATCTAGACAGCCAGTGGTTTGGCCTGCTGGCCGTGCCACAAAACTTTTATGCCGGGCTGGGTAAATACCCCCTGCTGGCGATTCCGATGTTTGTGCTGGTGGGTTCCATTTTTGACCGATCAGGCGTGGCCCTGCGGCTGGTCAATTTTGCCGTAGCGATTGTGGGGCGCGGCCCCGGCATGTTGCCGCTGGTAGCCATTGCGGTGGCGATGTTTTTGGGCGGTATTTCTGGCTCCGGCCCGGCCAATGCCGCAGCGGTGGGTGGCGTGATGATTGCCGCCATGTCGCGGGCGGGCTATCCGGCCTCGTTCTCGGCCAGTGTGGTGGGGGCGGCAGCAGCCACCGATATTTTGATTCCGCCCTCGGTGGCTTTTATTATTTATTCGGTGCTGGTACCGGGGGCCTCAGTGCCCGCGCTGTTTGCGGCGGGCATGATACCCGGCATTTTGGCCGGTTTAGCCTTGATCGTGCCCGCTGTGTGGATGGCACGCAAACACAAAATGGGGGCGCTAGAAGCCGAGTTGCCCCGCCCCCTGTTTTGGCAAAGCCTGCGCGAAGCCGCTTGGGGCTTGGCTGCGCCAGTACTCATTTTGGGCGGTATGCGCGCCGGTTGGTTTACGCCCACCGAGGCTGCAGTGGTAGCGGTGTTTTATGGCTTGTTTGTTGGCATGGTGATCCACCGCACCATTGCGGTGCGTGACTTGTTCCCCATTCTGCGCGAGTCTGGCGAGCTGTCAGCCGTGATTTTGCTGGTGGTATCGCTGGCCGGTATTTTTGCCTATTCGCTCTCGACGCTGGGGGTGATTGACCCAGTAGCCAAGGCGATTGTGAACTCAGGGCTGGGCGAATATGGCGTACTGGCCCTGCTGATCTTGCTGCTGGTCACGGTGGGCATGTTTTTGGATGGCATCTCCATCTTTTTGATTTTTGTTCCCCTGCTGTTGCCCATCATGCAGCACTACCACTGGGACCCGGTGTGGTTTGGCGTCATCCTGACCCTCAAAGTAGCGCTGGGCCAATTTACGCCGCCACTGGCCGTCAATCTGATGGTGTCGTGCCGCATTGCTGGCGTGCGCATGGAGTCCACCGTGCGCTGGGTGGGGTGGATGTTGTTCTCCATGTTCCTGGTCATGGTGCTGGTGATCGCGTTTCCGGCGCTGGCCCTGTGGCTTCCAGCGCGCTTGGGCTATTAAGGCTGGATACGACGTTGACTCTATCTTTTAGATAAACTGGCCCTGTTTGCCCACACGCAGTTGGCAGTTGGGTACGATCTACGACTTTTTGCACACCACCATGACTACCATTACTATCGACAACCGAAATTACGATTTGGCCTCCCTACCCAACGAAGCCAAAGCCCAATTGGCCAGCATCCAGTTTGTCGATCAGGAGTTGGCTCGCTTGCAAGCCCATGTTGCAGCGTTGCAAACAGCCCGCAATGCCTATGTACAGGCCCTCAAGGCAGCACTGCCGGTGGTGGGTGGTGGCGACACCATCCAGCTGGCATCGCTGGGTTAAGTGCAAAGTGCACCATCACTTGCTCTTATCCAGATGAAGGACGATCTGATGGCCACGCCCATCATGGGCAGTGCCATAGAGGGGCTGGTGGGGCCGTACAGCACTTGGCTGGCTCCCAATGCCTGCCTGCTACAAAGCCACCTGCCGCTGCCCGAAGGCAGTGGCCCGGTGATTCAGGTGGTGGGGGTGGCCGACAGCCACGATTGGCCGGGCTATGTGCTGATGCTCGATTGAGCGTTGCTCTGGTGCTTATTGCGCCCGGATCATGGTGCCGTGGGCTTGGCCGCTGAGCACTTCGAGCAGCATGGTGTGCGGCGCACGGCCATCAATGATGTGTACGGCATTGACCCCGGCCTTGGCAGCATCCAGTGCCCCAGCAATTTTGGGCAGCATACCACCACTGATGGTGCCGTCGGCCACCAAGGCGTCAATGCGCTGGGGCGTCAGTTCGGTCAGCAGTTGGCCTTGTTTGTCTAGCACGCCGGGGATGTTGCTGAGCATCAGCAGCTTTTCGGCTTGCAGGGCCACGGCCAGCCCAGCGGCCACCACGTCGGCATTGATGTTGTAGCTCTCGTTGTCGGGGCCAAAGCCCACTGGGCTGACCACCGGGATCAGCCCCGCGCCTTGCAGCGTTTGAATAATGCTGATGTCGATAGCGGTGATGTCGCCCACCTGACCGACATCGTGGGTCAGGCTAGGATCATTTTGATCCACTAGCCGCAATTTTTGCGCGCGGATCAGGCCACCGTCGCGCCCGGTCAGGCCCACCGCCCGGCCACCGGCCTGCTGGATACGCCCAACGATGTCGGCCTGCACTTCACCGGCCAGCACCCATTGCACGATTTGCATGGTTTCGGCATCGGTGACGCGCATCCCTTGGATAAATTGGCCTTGCTTGCCCACGCGCTTGAGCGCGGCTTCAATTTGCGGGCCACCACCATGCACCACCACGGGCTGGATGCCCGCCAATTGCAGCAGTACGATGTCTTCAGCAAAGGCTTGTTGCAAAGCCGGGTCAGTCATGGCGTTGCCGCCGTATTTGACCACCATCGTTTTGCCGCGAAACTGGCGCAGGGCTGGCAGCATTTGTGCCAGCAATTGGGCATGGTCACGCGGGGCGATGGCGGCGAGGGTGTCGGTCATGGCATCAATCCAAAAAGAAGAACAGAGTGCAAATTGTGCCGCAGCAGATGGGCAGTTTAATGACGCAACCAGTTGGGTACTTTAAAGCGCACAATGGCCAGATACGCCGTCACATGGCTAACAATAAACAGCAGGCAAAACCCGATCAGTACCCAAGTGCGGTTCCAAAACAGCACCGCAGGCACTACGGTAAGCATGGTAAAGCCCCACAGGTAGGGCGAGGTGCGGTTGTTGCGCATCAGCATGCGGCGTGATTCATCATCATGGAACACGCTGCGCACAATGCGCCGGTAAATCAACTGGTGAAAATGCAGCGCATCGGCCACCCCGGCGATATGCCACGGGCCAGCTTGCGATAGATCGAAAACACCGTCTCCCACACCGGATAGATGAGCAACAGCATCGGAAACCACGGCGACACATCAGTGTTGCGCTGCACCAGCGCCAAACTGGCCAACGCAATCACCACGCCCCAAATATAAGCGCCACCATCACCGGCAAACAACATACCGCGTGGGTAATTCCAGACCAAAAAGCCCCCAGTGGCCGCCGCCGTGACCACCAACATCGTAGCCAGCGCCCGATCACCCACTTGCAGCGCTACATGGGCCAGCGCCAAGCAAACAATGAGCGCCACCATGCCTGCTAGGCCGTTGTAGCCATCAATGATATTGAAGGCATGGGGCAAACCGGCCACCGCCAGCAGCGCAATGGCCCAGCCCAGCCACGGAGCCATGTGCAGCAGTGCATCGAGCCAAGGCAGGCCCAAGCGCGCCACCGTGCTATCGAGCAAGACCACCGCCAGCAAGCCCGACAGCGCTGTAAAGGCCAGCCGAAAGCGCACTGGCAGGCGTTGGGTCATGTCTTCGGCAATACCGCCCACAGCGGCAGGCAGCAGGGTAATGAGCCACAGCGCCGTCCAGTGGCCCAAGGCCAAGTTGCCGGGGTCGCGCCAAGCCATTTGTGCCAGCCCAAGCAACCAGCCCAGCCCGGTACCGGCCAATAAGGCCACCCCACCCAGCCGGGGCACATGGCCCAAGTGAAAGCGTTGCGGCATTTCGTGCCCGTACCGTGCGGCATGGCCCCGCAGCCAACGCACCACCAAACCGGCCACAATAGCCGAAACCAAAAACGCCACCAAAGACAACCACATCATAGGGGGGCGATGGTACCTGTATTGCTGGAGTGATGGTGGTAACGGTGGCTTACCGACTGCCGGGGGGCAACAACGGCCCAGAGCGCCCCCGGCAAGCATCGAACCATCCCCGCAGCCACATTTTGCAATACTGCCCACGCCCCGGCACCAAGGTAGAAAACACCAAAAAGCGCTTCAACTGGCGCAGCACCATGTGGATCTTGGTTGGCAAATCTATCGGGCAAGCCCCCAGCATCAAAACAAAATTGCGCGCTTGGTAGTAATGCCGCCACGGCGCGTGTTGGGCGATTTCTTGGCCCAGCACCTGCACCACCTTATCGCCCAGCGAGTGCTCTAGCAAAGCACCACAAGCGCCAAAAATACGATAACCGTGGCCTCGTGCGCGCAGGCACCATTCGATATCCACCCAGTCGATAAAAAAATCTTCGCGCATCCAGCCCACGGCCTGTAACACGGACGCAGGAATCAAGCAGCCCGATGCAATCACATGATCGACCTGCCAGACCTGCTGCGCATCGGTACAGCCCAGCCAATGCAAACGCCCGCTCCGAACCGTGGTGAAGGGGCTGCGGGCGACACCTCTTCTGGAATCGGTATGGCAGGCCCCGACAGCGGCGGCCAAAGGTTGGGCGTGCAACACCTCTAGCAAGCGCACTACCATGTCGGGGGCGGGCAGGCTGTCATCGTCCATCAACAAAACGTGCGAGGCACCGCGTGCCAAGGCCCACTCTATGCCACGGTTTTGCGCTGCGCCAATGCCTTGGTTCTCATCAAGCCAAAGGGGGTGTACGCGCTCACGCGGCCAGCGTGATTGCAATTGCCGCAGCGCCTCGCCTGAGGCGTTGTCTACCCAGACCACGGTATGCACCTGCGTTAATAGGCGCTCAAATTGCAATACAAGGCGCTCTGCATCGCTGCAATGCGACACCACCACGGCATAGACTTGGTTTGCGGCGCTCATGGACGGGCTGCCGGGGGTACAGCGCCTGCCACTTCGGCCTGCATCAGCGCCTCGTAGGCGTCGGCGATACCTTCCCATGTGTAGTGGGTAGCCACAATCTGCCGCGCTTGCTCGGCCATGCTTTGCCGGGCCACAGGCGTCAAGGCAGCAACGCTAGCCAAACACTCGGCTAGTTCTTGCGGCGACTGAAAATACAGCGCAGCACTGCGCGCGACTTCGCGGTTAAAGGGGTTGTCGTGGGCAATGACCACATTGCCACAGGCCAACGCTTCGAGCAGTGAGGGATTGGTGCCCCCCACAGAATGGCCGTGCACATGGCAGCCAGCGTGCAGTCGCAAACAGCCCAGCAGTGCGCTGTCATAAACGCCACCAATCAATTTGACCCGCTCGCTGGCGTGGGCCAGCAGGGTGCGCTGGTAAGCCGTGACGGGCTTGATGTCACCGACGATGACCAACGGCCAAGCACAAGTACCACGGGCATGGCCTTGGATGATCTCTAACACATGGTTTTCTGGTTCGGGCCGGGCGACCACCAAAACATAGCGCCCCGGTTGCAAACCCCATTGCGCCAGCGCATCGGTATTTTGGGCACCGGCATCCACCAGCGGCGCACCGTAGGCAATAAAGCTGCACGGCACTCCATGCGGATAGATTTGGCGATACCGGTCTGCAATGGCTTGGGCATCGGCCAACACCCGCGTAGGTGCCCAAGACGATACCCACTCCATCACCCGCAGATAGGCACGGGCCAGCGGGCTCCATTTGCTGCGTGCCCACTCTAGGCCATCCACATTGAGCCAGACCTTCTGCCCCCAGACCTTGCGTGCCCACCAGCAGGCCCAAGCGGCGCCATAGCCCAGCATATAGAGCAGATCATGGCCGTGGCGGGCATCGGCCAAGCAGCGGCAGTCGTAGGCGATGACGGAGGCCGCCCCCCAGCGCGGACGCTGGATGTGCCGGATACGCACGCCTTGGTGCCAAGTGTCAGGCAACCCAGCGCTATCGGCCTCGGCATAGACCGTGACTTGGTGGCCCCGGGCCACTAGGCGCGTGGCCAATTGCTCGGCAAAGGTCTCAAAGCCGCCGTAACTGGCGGGTATGCCCCGCGTGCCCAAAATGGCAATGCGCAGCACCGGCCTGCTGTTGTGTCTCAAAAAAATGCCCCATGCGAATGCCAAACGGCCAAAGCAGCGATTATCCCCGCAGTAGTAGTGCGACAGTGCTGGGCCTCAGACCGGGACAAAAGCTAACCCCTGCGTGCTCAGACCCACCAGGCCGATATTGCTGGCATTGGTATCACTGGCAGCTACCCACGCGACAAAATCTGCCGGTGTGTACTGCCCAGAGTCCAATGCAGCCGTGAGGGACTGCAAGGTGGCAGCCGCAGGGGCTTGGTGGTAGAGCGTGCTGTACAGGTGCGAAACAATTTGCGCATGGCTGGCGTTGGGGCCAAGCACCGCCTGCAAGGCCAGTTGGTTCAAAGTGGTGCTGGGCAGCCCGGAATCAACAGCGTCTAGCACCACGCCCACCCAATCAGCACGGTTGAGCCCCGCAACCCCCACGACGGCCCCCAGCAAGCGAGCAGCAGTGCCAGCGGCACCAGTCAAATCCAAAGCCACTGCTTTGTCAGAGAACTGCAAGCGCTCGATGTTGTTCAGGGTGTCGGTGCCATCGCGGCCTGCCACGCTGTCTTGCAATTGCCAGCCACTGCCTTGGCGCGTGAGGGTATAGCTGGAGCGCAAGCCATCAAGCACCACGGTGTCGATGCCTTGTAGACCATCAAAGGATTGGTTGGCAGCAGTGCTGATGAGGCGGTCATTTTGCAGCGTACCGCGCTCAATGACCGGCTCGGTGCTACCCAAATTGAGCGTGGGGCCGTGGCTGGAATTCATGCCCCAACTGCCACCCAAGCCATCGCGGCCATAAATCCAGTCTAGGGTGAGTAAATCGTAGGCTTGAAACTGTGATTTGGGGCTGCCCCGATCCGTGTAAGACATCACCGTGTTATTGGTATGGTCTTCGGAGGCCGGTAGAGCGTAGGTGGTATCAAAGGGATGGCCCAAGCCCAGCATGTGGCCGATTTCATGCAGCAGGACTTCATAGCCCACCGAGCCTGCTGTAGGTTGCTGGTTGCTGCTGGCGTATTCCACATTGTCCAGATACACCAAGCTTTCGGCATCTAGATCGGTCAGGACATCATTGCGGTCGGTGTAATAGCTGTAGAACGAGGAGGTCAGACCAGCAGTGGTGCGGCCTTGCAAGTTGGTGGCTGCAAAATGCACATCGGCCAAGGCACTGCTGCCCACTTCGCTAAAGACAATGCCAGTAACCGCACTGGCATATTGCAAAATCTGGCGCGCAGCCTGCTGCTGCGCAACATTGAACGCCGTGACCGACTGCGTGGTCTCTACATCCATGATGCTGCCAGTGCTGGCATCAAAGGTGTAGTACAGCACCTTGCGGCCATCGGGCCAAAAGTTCCAAACGGCAGGAAAACCCAGCAGAGCATCGACGCGGTGGTCGCCAGAATAAACAATGGTTTCTAAATCGGTGGCAGTAGTTACCATCGTGGTCATCCGGTGACGTCAAAAAAAGCCCCGTGGGCTGTAAAACCACAGGGCACAGGGGCTGGTGATACAGCGCAGGGGCTGGCCCTGCACTCAAGGGCTTATTTTGTCAGATCGCGGAAAGTCACGGGGCTTTCCATCTGACCCAAGCCAGTGCCTGCGGCGATAGGCTGGGTACTGGTCACACTACCCGCAGAAATGCCGGGCATAACAGCATTAACCGGGGCCACACTGACGCTGCCATTGGCCTGCACTGTCAGCTCAAACACCGTCCAGACATCCTTGCTGCCCACATAGTTGGTGGCCGGGGGCGTAAAGTTGTAGGTTTGGCCGTTGCCAAACTCCAGCCGCACACTGGCCCCAGAGGTACCGATGTTTTGCGTCCCAGAATAATGGTGCAGGGAATAGCGGTACACACCGGGTTGCAAGGTGGCTGTGGTGTTGGTGGGCGGGCAGGTGATGGTCTCTGGCCCCAACGAGCTGGTATCGTCCACATCCAGAGCGCACATACCACCTGCCGTTTTAGCGCTGTAGTAAACATGCCAGCGGCTGCCATCGGCGGCAGGGCCGGTCATGTGCGAGTCCAGATCACGGGGATTTTCGCCCCAAGTGAGAATGATGCGGAACTGACCACTGCCCAATCCCCCTTGGGTACCACCCGCAGGCGATAAGGCCACAGCCACCTGATTGGGGCTGGCACATTGCAGCACGGCGGTTTGGCTGGCAGAGGTGTAGTTAGATGCTGCTGCAGACAGGCTGGTCATGCCCTCAGGCAGTTGCGAGAAGGTGGCAACGCCCAAAGCATTGGTGGTCAGGGTACGGCTACCAATGGTGACAGAAGCATTGGCTAGCGGCGCAGCAGCACCGCGCACAGCATCATACACCGTGACTTGGGCCTCGGCACAGCCCACACCATCCGTAGTCTGGATGCCCACCGGTACCAGATGCAGGGTAGTGGGATCAAAGCGGAAAGTGACGTTGTAGTTGGTAGTGACCACGCTGGTGGTGCCGGGCTGGAACGGATTGGGCACGGGCACCTGCACGCGCACGTTTTCCATCAGCACGTCTTGCTGGTTCATGCCCGTGCCACGAGCACTGGAGAAATCGACCGTAGTGCCTTGGGCAACTACCCCCAAACTCAATGCGGCGCCGCAAGCGGCTGCCAGTGCCGTGCGAACCCAATATTGCGTATATGGCTTCATATTTCTCTCTCAATAAACCAGATGAGAGAACATGATAGTCCTACCCCACCCAAAAAGGGGGCTTTTTGTACTGGGGGGTAGCAGGGCCTAGGGGTAGGTAGCGGCACTGGTCAAGGCTTGGCCTTGGCTGTCTTTGGCAGACAGCAGCGGGGCCATGCCAATATCGGGCCAAGTGATAGCCAGATCGGGGTCATTCCAAGCAATGCAGCGTTCGTGTGCGGGGGCGTAGTAGTCGGTGGTTTTATACAAAAACTCGGCGCTCTCGCTCAACACCAGAAAGCCGTGGGCAAAACCCGGTGGCACCCAAAGCTGGTGGTGGTTGTCGGCGCTGAGTTCTGCCCCGACCCATTGGCCGAAGGTGGGCGAGCTTTTGCGAATATCCACCGCCACATCAAACACGGCCCCTTGCACCACACGCACCAACTTGCCTTGGGCTTGCTCAATTTGGTAGTGCAGGCCACGCAGCACGCCTTTGGCACTGCGGCTGTGGTTGTCTTGCACAAACGCATGGTTGGTGCCGGTGGCCTCGTTAAAGGCACGTTGGTTGAAGCTCTCGTAAAAAAAGCCGCGTGCATCACCAAACACTTTGGGTTCGATGAGCACGACTTCAGGAATACGCAGACGGGTAGCTTGCATGGGATGAAACCTTAATAGACTTTTTCTTGCAGCAGGCGCATCAAGTACTGGCCGTAGCCATTTTTGCGCAGCGGCTGGGCCAGTTGTTCTAGCTGGGCCGCATCAATCCAGCCGTAGCGCCAAGCGATTTCTTCGGGGCAAGCGATTTTCAGACCTTGGCGGCGCTCTAGCGTGGCAATGAACTGACCGGCATCGAGCAGGCTGTCGTGGGTGCCGGTATCGAGCCAAGCGTAGCCCCGGCCCATGATTTCGACGTTGAGCTGGCTTTGCTCTAGGTACAGGCGGTTGAGGTCAGTGATTTCTAGCTCGCCGCGTGGCGAGGGTTGCAGGTGTTTAGCCAGCTCCACCACTTGGTTGTCGTAAAAGTACAGGCCGGTGACGGCGTAATTGGATTTAGGTGCAGTGGGCTTTTCTTCCAGTGACAGCACTTTGCCAGTGGCATCAAACTCGGCCACGCCATAGCGCTCTGGGTCTTGCACATGGTAGGCAAAGACGCTGGCCCCTTCGGTACGGGCATGGGCGCGATTGAGCAGCAGGTGAAAGTCGTGGCCGTAGAAGATGTTGTCGCCCAGCACCAAGGCGCTGGGGCTGTTGCCGACAAACTCTTCACCAATGATGAAGGCTTGGGCCAACCCGTCCGGGCTGGGTTGCACGGCGTATTGCAGATTCACGCCCCATTGGCTGCCATCGCCCAGCAGTTGCTCAAAACGCGGCGTGTCTTGCGGTGTGCTGATGAGCAGAATGTCGCGGATACCCGCCAGCATCAGGGTGCTCAGGGGGTAGTAAACCATGGGTTTGTCGTACACCGGCAGCAGTTGTTTGCTGATGGACAGGGTGGCGGGGTGCAGCCGGGTGCCGGAGCCTCCGGCCAAGATGATGCCTTTGCGTGTGGTCATGGTGTCAGGGGGTAATCAAAGAATTTCAGCCAGCATACGGGCCACGCCCTGTTGCCAGTGTGGCAGGCGCAGGCCAAAGGTGGCTTGCAGTTTGCTGGTATCGAGGCGCGAATTGTGCGGGCGTGTGGCGGCAGTGGGGAAGGCACTGGTGGGCACCGGGGCCACTTGGGTGGCTTGAATCGGTAAAGCCGGGGCCAGTTGCCGCGCCTGTTCAATCACAAATTGGGCGTATTGGTTCCAGTTGGTTTCGCCAGCGGCTACGCAGTGGTACAGGCCGCCATCTTGCGGGCGCTGTTGCAGGTGGCGAATGGCGTGGGCAGTGACATCGGCCAGCAAATCAGCCCCGGTCGGCGCACCCCATTGGTCATCAATCACAGTCAGGCTGTCGCGCTCTTGCGCAAGGCGCAGCATGGTCTTGGCAAAGTTGCCACCCCGCGCCGCATAAACCCAACTGGTGCGCAAAATCAGGTGTTGGCAGCCCGATTGTTGGATCAGTTCCTCACCTTCGAGTTTGGTGCGGCCATAAACGCTCAGGGGGCCGGTGGCGTCTTGCTCAACCCACGGGCGGTTGCCGTTGCCCGCAAAGACATAATCGGTGCTGTAGTGGATAAGCCATGCGCCCAGCTTTGCCGCCTCTTGGGCCAGCACGCCGGGGGTGGTGGCATTGAGCAGGCGGGCCAGTTCTGGCTCGCTCTCGGCCTTGTCCACCGCCGTGTGGGCGGCAGCATTGACGATGACGTCCGGGCGCAGTGCGCGCACGGTCTCGGCCACGCCAGCGGGGTTGCTGAAGTCACCGCAGTAGTCGGTGCTGTCGTGGTCTAGCGCCGTCACTTGGCCCAGCACCGACAAGCTGCGTTGCAGCTCCCAGCCCACTTGGCCGCCTTTGCCCAAAAGAAGAATGTTCATGCGGCGTCCTTGGTGGTGTATTGCTTGCTCACCCAGTCGCGGTAAGCGCCGGTTTGCACGTTGGCTACCCAGTCAGCGTTGTCTAAGTACCAAGCCACGGTTTTGCGGATGCCGGTATCAAAGGTTTCGGCGGGCTTCCAGCCCAGTTCACGCTCGATCTTGCGGGCGTCGATGGCGTAGCGCCGGTCGTGGCCGGGGCGGTCTTGCACATAGGTGATTTGGCTGGCGTAGCTTTGGCCGTCGGTGCGTGGGCGCAATTCATCGAGCAACGCGCAAACGGTGTTGACGATCTCGATGTTGGGTTTTTCGTTCCAGCCGCCCACGTTGTAGGTCTCGCCCAGTTGCCCGGCTTCCAGCACGCGGCGGATGGCACTGCAATGGTCTTTGACATACAGCCAGTCGCGCACCTGCATCCCATCGCCATAGACCGGCAGGTTCTTGCCCGCCAGCGCGTTGACGATCATCAGCGGGATGAGTTTTTCTGGGAAGTGGTAGGGGCCGTAGTTGTTGGAGCAATTGGTGGTGAGCACCGGCAGGCCATAGGTGTGGTGCCAAGCACGCACGAGGTGGTCGCTGGCGGCTTTACTGGCCGAATACGGGCTGTTGGGCTCGTAGGTGTGCTCTTCGGTAAAGGGCGGAGCGTCTTTGCTCAGGGTGCCATACACCTCATCGGTGCTGACGTGCAAAAAGCGAAAGGCTGACTTGTTATCAGTGGGCAGGGCCTGCCAGTAGTGGCGCACGGCCTCCAGCAGCCGGAAGGTGCCGACCATGTTGGTCTGGATAAAGTCTTCCGGGCCGTGAATAGAGCGGTCTACATGGCTTTCGGCAGCAAAGTTGACCACCGCGCGGGGCTGGTGCTGTGCCAACAGTTGCGCCAGCAGGGCGCTGTCGCCAATGTCGCCTTGGACAAAAATGTGGCGGTCATCGCCTTGCAGGCTAGACAGGTTGTTGAGGTTGCCCGCATAGGTGAGCTTGTCGAGGTTGATAACAGGCTCGTCGCTGCCTGCCAGCCAGTCGAGGACGAAGTTGGCGCCAATAAAGCCTGCGCCGCCGGTGACAAGAATCATGGTGAAGGTGGGTGGGTAAATGCCAAACGGCGAAGCCTTGGATTATCGTATTTTCAAGCCCCTAGGGCGCGATAGGCTCAGAGGGTGCCGGTAGCCGTTTGTAAGCCTGCATCTTCTTGAGCAAAGCAGGAAACCCGATTGCGGCCTTGGGATTTGGCTAAGTACATGGCCTGATCGGCCTGTTGCTGGATCGCCAGCATGGTCTGGTCACTGTGCTGGTTGCGGGCGACACCAATGCTGGCAGTGATGCGGATACGCTGCGCAGCGCTGATGGCTGGCATCAGGTCTTGGATGGTCTGGCGCAGGGTTTCGGCCAGTCGGCTAGCGCTGGTCAAATCGGTATGGGGCAAGAAAATAGAAAACTCTTCGCCACCAATGCGGCCCAAAGCGTCACTGGCCCGGATACCCTGTTGCAGCGCCGAGGCCACCGCTTGCAACACCAAGTCTCCGGCGGCATGGCCGTGGGTGTCGTTAATGGCTTTGAAATGGTCGAGATCCACAAACAGCACGGTATAGGGGGTACGCTGGCGTTTGGCCAGTTCGATCAACTGGTCGCAAGTGGCATAGTAAGCACGGGCATTGAGCACGCCGGTCAGGGGGTCGTGGGTGGCCATGTGCAACACCCGCTCATACGATTGGCGCATCCGTACAAAGTACGAAATCGAGCGCGCACCATAAAAGTGGAAGAAAACGCCGGTATAGGCAATGCTGGTCAGCAGGGTAGCCAAGGCATTGGGCGAATACGGCGCGGCCAGATAACGATTGCCCCACGCCAACCCCACCAGCGTGAGCCCGGTGATAAAAGCCCCGGCCCGTTGTCCCAGCAAAATATAGACGCCGGGAATGTTGGTCATAAACCAAAGCACCCGCAGTTCATCTTCTGAAACAAAGATCAAGGCAGAGACGTATTCCATCAGGCAAATGGTCTCGTACACCACCGCGACAGGCAAAAACCGCTCTTTGTGGCTACGCAGCAACCACCACAGCACCATTGAGCACAGGGTAAACAGCAGCATGGAGCGCACGTGCAACGGAGCGATTCGGTTGATGCTGGAATGGTCGCCCACGATCAGCAAACCCGTACACACAGCGCCTGACAGCAACACAATCATCAGGAAACGAAAACGGAACTCGTCAAACTCCTCGTTGTCCTGAAAACTGACCTGCCCAAAAATCCAACGTTGCAGCAAGGTTCCCACAGTGCTCCCCCTTTGTCTCTGGTCTGGTGCCAGTCCAATCAGCTTACAGCTTGTTGTGTACTCTGGGGGCGATCTCCCGATACTGTTTTGGATTTTTGCACTGGGCGCGTTGACCTTACAGCGCCACACCACCTATCAGCTTTCATCGGGCGTGACTATCCGTATGGGGCGAGTCCCAATCTTTGCCCCCGTGACTTCATCCACAGCCACTGCCTTAATTTCTGTTCCTGTTTCTGCATCCAAGAAGCGAACCAATTTTCCGCCGCCCCGGTATTGGCGTCCCCACGCACCCATCATGAAGAGCACCGGCAGAAAATCGCGACCCGCCGCAGTCAATAAATACTCCTCACGCGGTGGGTGCTCTGAGTAGCGTCGTTTCTCCAGCAATCCTTCCTCCGTCAGCGTCGCTAGCCGCCGCGTCAGCATCGTTGGAGCGATACCCAGGCTTTTGCGAAATTGGTCGAAGCGCGTGAGGCCAGCATGGGCATCCCGCAGGATCAGGATGCTCCACGCATCACCTGCGAAAGCCAAGCTGCGCGCGATGGGGCAAGGCTCATGGCCATTATTTTCGTTGTTCATACCATTTTAGTAGTGACTAACTTTCAAATTGGTAGTATCGTTCGTTTCAATTTGATAGTAACACTTGAACAATGGGCAATCCACCCCGTACGGAGCATTTGTAGATGAGCCATGTGACATGGAAAAACGTGCCAACCCGCACCATTGATGTGTGCGGGGTGCCTTTCGCCTACCGGGAGCTTGGTTCCGATTCCGGCGTGCCGGTCATTTTCCTGCACCACCTGATGGCCGTGCTCGATGACTGGGATCCGCGTGTGATCGACGGCATCGCTGCACACCGCCGGGTCATCGCCTTCGACAATCGCGGCGTCGGTGCTTCGGGAGGAGCGGCACCGCACACCCTTGAGGAGATGGGGCGGGATGCCATCGCCTTCATTCGGGCCTTGGGGCTCCAGCAGGTGGATCTGCTCGGCTTCTCCTTGGGCGGTGGCGTCGCCCAAATGGTTGCGTTGCAAGCCCCTGACCTCGTGCGTCGGATGGTTCTTGCCGGAACGGGGCCCAGAGGTGGTGGCGGGATCGACGAGATCAACAAAATCGCCGTCGTTGCTTACCTCAAAGCGGCGCTCACGTTGAGCGATCCGAGGAATTTTCTGTTCTTCCCCCGTACCCCGGAGGGCAAGCACGCCGCAAAAGACTACTTCTCCCGGCTGAAGGAGCGCACCGAGAACCGCGACAAGCCCATTTCCCTGCAAGCCAGACGCGCCCAATTGCAGGCGATCAGAACCGCCGGACTGAGCACGCCCGACGACCTTTCGGTGATTCAACAACCCGTTTTCGTCGCCAATGGCGACCAAGACCTCATGGTGGCCAGCAGCCTTTCGGCGGACATGGCTCGCCGTCTGCCCCATGCTCAGTTGACGATTTACCCAGACTCCGGGCACGGCGGAATTTTCCAGCACCACCGGGCTTTTGTGCCTGCGGTTTTGGACTTCCTCGCCGACTCATCCGATGAAAGACCAAAAATGAACACTCAAACCATGAAAGCACTGACCTTCAAACGCTATGGCAAGTCGCCTGGGATCGGCTTCGCCGACGTGCCTCGCCCCACGCTGAAGGTCGATGAGTTGCTCGTGCAAGTCCACGCTGCCAGCGTGAACCCGGTTGACAACATGATCCTGACGGGAATATTCAAACCGATTCTGCATTTCCAGTTACCGGCCACGCTGGGCAGCGACTTGGCCGGTGTAGTCACCGAGGTCGGCAGTGGCGTGACCCGTTTCAAGCCCGGCGATGCCGTCTTCGCCAATATCTTCGATCTAGGTACCGGCGCTATCGCCGAGTTTGCGGTGGTGCCGGAGCATCTTGCCGCATTGAAACCGGCCAATCTGGACTTCGTGCAGGCGGCATCGATCCCGATGGTCGGGCTTACCTCATGGCAAGCCTTGAAGGAGCGTGCGAAGCTTCGGGCCGACCAAAAGGTGTTCATCCCGGCAGGCTCTGGTGGTATCGGCACGTTCGCGATCCAGTTGGCAAAGCACCTAGGAGCCAAGGTGGGAACAACCACCAGCACGGGCAATGTCGCCCTGGTGCGCAGCCTTGGCGCCGATGAGGTGGTGGACTACAAGCAGCAGGAATTCGAGAAAGTGCTGCACGGCTACGATGCGGTGCTCGGCACCGTCAAGGGGGATGCGATTGAGAAATCCCTTGGCATCCTCAAGCCAGGGGGCACGATTGTCTCTCTGGTCGGGCCGCTGGACGCGGCATTCGCTCGTGCCAAGCGACTCAACTTCGTCCTGACCTTCGTGTTCGGTTTGATGAGCCGCAAGATCATGCGCCTCGCGAAAAGGCGGGACGTCACTTACTCCTTCCTCTTCGCGCGCCCCGATGGTGCCCAGCTTGGCGAAATAGGCAAACTACTCGAAACGGAGCGCATCCGGCCAGTGATCGATAAGGTGTTTCCTTTCGAGCAAGCAAAGGAAGCACTTGATTACCTGGCCCAAGGACGATCCAAGGGCAAGATCGTCGTCAAGATGTACTAACCCCGTGCGGCCCAAAGCAGCTGAAGTCTTGCCAGAGCCTCAATCGCGGGTCACGCGCAGCACTTCTTCGCGGCTGGTAATGCCGCTGGCAATCAGGCGCTCGCCATCGTCGCGCATCAGGGCCATGCCGCTGGCGATGGCGGCGGCGCGGATGTCGGCCTCGGCGGCGCGCTGGTGGATTTGGGCGCGAATGGCATCGGTGGTAGTGAGCAGCTCAAACACCCCGGTGCGGCCTTGGTAGCCGGTGTGGCCGCAGGCATCACAGCCCTTGCCCGCGCAATGTGCGCACAGTTTGCGCACCAGCCGCTGCGCCAGTACGCCCAGCAGGGAGGAACTGAGCAAAAACGGCTCCACGCCCATATCGGTCAAGCGGGTGACGGCGCTGGCGGCATCGTTGGTGTGCAGCGTCGCCAGCACCAAGTGGCCGGTCAGCGAGGCTTGGATGGCAATTTGCGCGGTCTCAAAGTCGCGGATTTCACCAATCATGATGACGTCTGGGTCTTGGCGCAGGATGGCGCGCAGGGCCTTGGCAAAAGTTAGGTCGATTTTGGTGTTGACTTGGGTTTGGCCGATACCGGGCAGTTCATATTCAATCGGGTCTTCTACCGTCATGATGTTGCTCTGGCTGGCGTCCAACCGCGACAGCGCCGCGTAGAGAGTGGTGGTTTTGCCCGAGCCGGTGGGGCCAGTGACAAGGATGATGCCGTGCGGCTGCGCAATGAGCTGCTCAAAACGTGTGAGCACCTCGCCTTGCATCCCTACGGCCTCTAGGCTGATTTTTTCGCTGGTTTTGTCCAGTAAGCGCAGTACAGCGCGCTCACCGTGGGCACTGGGCAAGGTGGAAACACGCACGTCAATAGCGCGAGTGCCCAAGCGCAGGCTGATGCGGCCATCTTGCGGCAGGCGTTTTTCGGAAATATCCAAATCGGCCATGATCTTCAGGCGCGAGATCAGTGCCGCGTGCAGCGCCCGGTTGGGCTGCACCACTTCGCGCAGTGTGCCGTCAACACGAAAGCGCACGCTGCTGTGGCGCTCATAAGGCTCAATGTGGATGTCACTGGCACCATCGCGCGCCGCTTGCGTAAGCAGGGCGTTGAGCATTCGGATGATCGGGGCATCGTCGGCGGCTTCGAGCAAGTCTTCCACGGCGGGCAGTTCTTGCATCATGCGCGAGAGGTCGGCATCGCTTTCAACTTCGCTGACCACGGTGGCGGCGCTGGATTCGCCTTGGGCATAGACGCTGCTGATGCGCTGGGCCAGCGCTGGAGCGTCCACGGCTTGCAATTGCAGCGTCGGGTATTTGCGCAGCACTTCGGACAGGGCTGATACATCGGGCGCGGGGCCGTGGCACAGCAGCAATTGCTGGCCGTCGTCTTGTAGCAGCAACTGCGCAGTGCGGGCAAAAGCGTAGGGCAGGGGGTAGCGCATGGCCATGCCTTAGAGGGTGCCTGCGGGCGGGGGAGCTTGGCCTTCTCCCAGCGGACGGGCCAAGGGCTGTGTTGGCAGCGCGGGTAGCACGGGGGAGTCTGGCACCGACCCCAAAATGAGATGGGGACTGGGCTGCGTGGCCTGTTGCAAGGCACGTATGGCTTCGTAGCGGTCAACCATCAGAGCGTCGCTGGCAGCCGCATCGCGGATGACTTGCGGGCGCAAAAATACCATCAGGTTGGTCTTTTTGCGCGAGCGGTTCTCGCTGCGGAAAAAGTGGCCCACCACGGGCAAATCGCCCAGCAGCGGCACCTTGTCTTCGGCTTGGGCATAGCTGTCTTCGAGCAGGCCGCCAATGACGATGATGCTGCCATCCTCGACCAGCACATTCGATTCAATCGAGCGCTTGCTGGTGGTCGGGCCGTTGGCATCTTTGAGCGTGGCCGAGTCGATTTTGGAGACTTCTTGGTAAATTGCCAGCTTGACGGTGCCGTTTTCGTTGATTTGTGGGCGCACACGCAGCATCAAGCCCACGTCTTTGCGCTCTACAGTGGTAAAGGGGTTGACGGTGCTGGTGCCGGTGGTGTTGGCATAAGAGCCGGTAACAAAAGGCACGTTGTTACCAATAACGATACGCGCCTCTTCGTTGTCCAGCGTCATCAAGTTGGGGGTGGAGAGCACATTGGCATCACCACTGTTTTGCAGAAAATTGGCCAAAGCCCCCAAGTAATACTGGCCGTTGGTGCGCGGTGCCAGCGCCAAATTCAGGCCCTTGCCCAACGAGGACAACACGCCTGCATCACCCTTGGCAATGCCCGCCGCCATGCTCACAATGTTGGCCCCAGCATTGCTGGAATTGGTGCCAATTACACCCACGGTGCCATCGCCACTTTTGCCCAGCACGCCCTGCCATTGGATGCCAAACTCGGCCATTTTGTTGGCCGCCACTTCAACAATTAAGCTTTCTACCAGCACTTGAGCGCGGCGTCCATCGAGCTGGTCGATCACGGTACGCAACTGGCGGTACAGCGGCTCAGGGGCCGTAATCACCAAAGAATTGGTACTGGGATCGGCTTGGATAATGCCACCTGTGGAGGGCTGGTTGCTGTTGGCGTTGTTGCCAAGGCTACCGCCGCCCGTGCTCAAGCCGCTGCCACTGAGGCCCGCGTTGCCGCCCATACTGGTATTTTGCACACCAGCGTTGCTGCCGCTACTGCCCGTGCTAGGGGTGGATGGGCTGGCACCGCTGGTGCCCAAGGTGGCAGCGATGGCGGCGCGCAGGGTCACGGCCAGCTTGGTGGCGTCAGCGTTTTTCAGGTAAACGACGTGGATGTTGCCAGTGGCGGCACTGCTACCGGGCAGGGCCGGCTGATCGAGCTTGGCGACCAGCGCCCGCACTTGGGCTACGCGGGCCGGGTTGGCGGCACGCAAAATCAAGGCATTGCTGCGCGGTTCAGGCAGCAGCGTGGTTTTGAACGCGGTGTCACTAACGCCGGGGGTGGCGTTGGTACCAGCACTGCCATTGCCCGAATCAATCAACCGGGCCACCAGCGGGGCCAGATCGGTAGCCACAGCATGGCGCAGCGGGATGATTTCGACATCGCTGGCGTTAGAGACATCCATTGCCGCAATGATTTTGGCCAAGCGTTGCAGGTTGTCAGCGTAGTCGGTGATGATGAGGGCGTTGCTGCCCGGATTGACGTTGATGGTGTTGTTCGGGCTAATCAGCGGACGCAAGACCGGCACGAGGTTATTGGCGCTTTCGTAATTCAGACGAAAAATCTGCGTCATGATCTGCCCGCCTGCTGGGGCCGAGCGCCCTTCACGCGCTACGCTCACGCTGCCGCCTTGCAATTTGGCATCGGCCTCCGGCACGATTTTGTACAAGCCCGCCGCTTCCACCACGGTAAAGCCCTGCAAGCGCAGCGCGGCCAAAAACTGCTCAAAGGCCGCTGCCGGGCTGACCGGGCGTTCCGTCACCAAATTGATCTGCCCCTTCACCCGTGGATCGACCACCACATTGCGCCCGGTAATGGTAGCCAAAGTGCGGGCCACCGCCTCAATATCGGCACCGGCAAAGTTGAGCGTGACCGGCTCATGAAGGCGCACACTGGTACTGCTGGGGCTGAGGGTGTTTTGCGCATACAGGGGAACGCCAGAATGCAGCAGCAAGGCGCTGGCGAACAGGGCGTGAAGGGTGGTGCGCAGAGGAGTGGAGGTCAGGGGGGGGTACATACGAGACAGTATTTGGAATCAACCCAAAGTGATGAGGGCGCTGGCACCACGGCGGCGTCCCAGAAGGTTCAGGAAGTTGGACAGGGCGGCCTCACGGCCTGGGCTGGCGCTGGCCTGCCCGGTAAAGCGCAGCCGCTGACCTACCCATTGGCCGGTGCCACTCAGTTGCAGCTCGCCTTGCAGAGTTTGGACGCTCAAGCCCGGCACATCCCCGCCTTGCACGGTGATACGGTAGCTGCCCAAAGGGTGCAGGGTAGACAAGCGCGAGGACAGGGCCAGCGCATCCAGCTGCACCTGCCCGTGCAGGCGCAGGCGTCCGGCGGCCCATTGCGCTTGCAAATTTTGGGTACTCAAGGCCAATTGGCCTTGCAGTTGTACCGTGTTCCAAGGCGTGCCCAGCCCGGCCAGCAGCGCAGCGGGCCATTGGCTCGTGCCATCGGCCAGCACCACGCTCACGCCTTGGCGCTGCGGCTGCACCTGCACTGCCAGCGGTGCCGTGGTGCAACACGCGGCATCGATCTGGGCGTGTAATCCATCCCAAGAGGGCTGCATTTTCCAGCTCACACGCCCAGGCAGGCTGGCACGGTCTTGGCTGGCACCGCCGCCAGTCAAAACCAGTTGCGCCGAGCCATTCCAGACCGTGCCGCGTGGCTGGAGCAACTGCAAGCGTTGCTCGCTGATCTGTGCCAGCCCCCAACCCAGCCAATAGGCCGGGGCAAAGGCCAGCACAGCCACGCTGGTGCCCAACAGCACGCCAGACACCGCCCACCCCCAAGGGGTGCGAGACGCAGCGCTGGCTGGTCGGCGGGGGGATGGGCGCGGGGTGGTCAACACGTTGTTAGCGTACAGGCAAAGCCAGCACGATGGTGCCATCCCAGCGCGGGCTGCCCGCACCGGGGTTACGCACCAGCCGGGCCTCTTGGGTGATGGCATGGGCATTGGCACGTGCTTGGGCTAACCACGGGGCTAACGCTGTGGCTGGTGTGCCTTGCAAAGTGAGCGTGGCCCGGTCGCCGGTGATGTTCAGGCGGGCGCTGTTGCCTAAGTGTTCGGCCACAGCGGCCTGTAGCGCACGGGCAGCGGCATCGGTGGGCAAGCGCGGGGCCTTTTGCAACTGTTGCGCCTCAGCTTGCAAGGCTTGCATGGCCTGCAATTGGCTATCGAGCTTGGCATGGCGGGTTGGGGCGTGGCGCAGGGTATCTAAAGCCGGTGCCAGCGCCAGCCACCACAGCAAGGCCAATACCACCAAGGCTGCTGCGGCACGCAGCAGTTGCCGCTCACGCGGGGCCAGCGCCTGCCAATGCGTGCGCCATGCTGAAAGAGAAGAAGATGCAGAACTCATGGGGTAGTCACAGCGCGCACCACCAAGGTGTCACCGTCGGTGTCGAGGGTATGGCCGCTGGCGCGCAGCGCTTGTGTGGCTTGGGTTTGCTCAGCGGCACTGAGTGCCGGGCCTTGCAAGCGCAACTGGCCGGGGCTGTAGTCGATGCTGCGCGCTTGCCATTGGGGCGGCAGGGCGCTGGCGCTGCTGGCTAACAAGGGTTCTAAATCGCGTGCAGACAAGCTGCCAGTGGCTTGGCGCAGCAGCGCCAATTCGCGCTCCATTTGTACAGGAGCATCTACCACTACCTGCACCCGTGGGAAGGTTTGTGTCAGCACTGCCTGCACTTGGGTTTTTTGGGCGGCCAGTGCTTGGCGTTCTTGCCAAGCCCAAACGTTCAAACCCAGCAGATGCACCACCGCCAACAGCCCCAACGCCCAGCGGGCAGCGCGCCATTGTGGTGCCCCAAACCAAGCCCCCAGCGCGGCGGCTAGCTTGCGCTGTAGGCGCAGGCTGCCGGTGCTGGCCAGATCAAACTGCGCCAGATTCCAGCCATTGCCCAAGGCGTGCAGCGCCCGTGCGCTGGCCGTTTGCAGTGGCACCGGCTGGCCCAAGAGCTGCTCAGCCAGTGCGGCCACGGCAGGCTCGGCATAGATCATGGGGACGATGGAGCCATCTGCGGCGCTAGTGCGGGGCATCAGCGCGAGGGCAGCGGCGGACAGCGGCAGCCACAGCACGCCTTGATCGGGGCCACAGCGCGGCAGCAGCAACCGGGGGTCTTCGGGGGTACCCAGCACTTGTATAGGTGCCGGGGGGGCATCAGCGCTACTGGGCGCACATTCTGGTACCACCCGCGCTGCCGGGATGCCCGCGTTTTCTAGCGCTTGCAAGTGGGCGCGCAGCCAAGCCCGATCACACACGGCCACCCAAATGGCCGTACCGCTGCGCGCTTGCGGCTCTAAAGCAAAGTGCAGTTGGGCCGGGTCGTCCAAGAGGCGCTCTTCGAGCAAACCTTCGAGCACGGCACGCAAGCGCGGCGAGGCCAAGCCCACCCCTTGGGGCAAAGAGACCCGCTGCCACGACAGCGCTTGTGCGGGCACCAGCGCCACGGTTTCGCCAGTGGCCCGTCCGGGGCGCGGCAGCAGGGCCAAGGCGGCGCTGGCATGGCTGCTGACGCTTTGGCCGTCGCTGCTCAGGGTGTAGCGGTATTCAGTGGCAGGCCCCGGCAAAGCCAGCGGCAGGTGGAGGATCAGGGTGGTCATGGGTAGGTCTGGCGGGCCATTGTAGGGGGCGGCAAGGCCATCCGTTCACGCCACAGAGTACGTACCTCACGGCGTTGGCGATAAACGATGGAGCGCTCTTGCACGGTCACATTACCCAAGCGCAAGCGGCCATACACTTCAAAATAGCTAGAGCTCACATCGTGCAGGGCCTCTTTAATTTGCGCGTTCTGACCCAGCAAGGCGCGGGCGTCTTCTAGGCTGCGCAAGTGCTGGGTTTGGCGTGCCGCCAGCAGTCGGTTGGCCCCGGCTTGGTCTAGCCCCTCAATGCCGGCCAGCAGCACCTCGGCGCTGGCGGTATTCAGGTTGATTTTGCTGCGCTGCGGTAGCAGCGTCGTGTGTGGTGCCAACAGAGCCAGCTTGGCCGGAGCCACACCCCACCAACCCAACTGGCCCAGCGTGGGCGGGCGCAGCAGGGCATCGGCGCTGTCAGGGTTGTTGGCTTGCAGCAGGGCTTGGATCAGTTGCTCCAATTCAGCCTTGGGCAAGCCCAAACGGGTAAACAGCCGCTCAAACTGGGCCCGCGCTTCGGGCTGTATGGTGGCACCATCGAGCAGGTTGCTCAGGTTCAGGCGGGCCTGCAAATCCAGTATCTGGCCGGATAAAAAGGCATCAGTGGTATCGGTGCTGGCATCGTCTAATTGTGAGATGTTCTTTTCTGCGGCCAAAAAGGTGGATAGCCGCGCTTCTTGCAGTGGCACAGCCCAGGGTTCGGCCAGATGGTCGGAACCGCCGGGGTTGGCGTTGTAGTCTTCAATCAGGATCAGGCGCGACCAGTCTAGCGCGCCGATCAGAATCCACGCCGATTGCACGCGGGCGCGTTCGGCGGTCTCGATCTCAATGCTGCGCCATTGCTGCCACAGCGCCGCAGCAGCAAAGGTAGCCACCAGCGTCACTGTGAGCATGGCCGCCAGCAGGGCCGCACCACGTTGGCGGTAGCCAAAAAATCTTTGGCCGCTCAATTTTTGCCTCCGCCTTGCAGGGGTTGCACCCAATCGCGGGTCATCAGCCCGGTCAAGCCTTGGCCCGGTGGCAACTCCAGTTGCAAACGAATGCCATCAGGAATGCTCACGCTGGCGCTGCCTGCACCTTCGCCAGGGCTGCCGCTGCTCGATAGCGGGTTGCTCCAAGCATCGCCCCGGTAATAAAACAATTGCCAGCCCGCCAGAGGCAGCAGCACGGTCTCATGGGCGCGCTCGGCGTCGCCGGGGGTACGCGCCCACATGGCCGCTTGTTGCCAAACCTGTTGCCACTGCGCCCGTGTACGCACTGGGCCAGACTGCCAACGCAGCCATTGCTCGCTGCCCTGCACATTGCGCCGTGCCCACGCAACCACCAGCGCACCCTCATCGGGCGTGGCGTTGCTGCGGCGCGTCAGGCGCAACACTTGGCCATCCCAGTCTAGCGGTGTGGTGTAAGGCAGCGTGACTAACGCATCCAGATCGGTGCCCCATTGGGCCAAGGCGGTTTGCAACACCAACAATTGCTCGCTGCGCTCGCGGGTGTGTTGCTGCGTGCGTACCATGCCATCCAGCCCACGCCAGCTCATGATGGCCAATAGCGCCATCATCGCCAAAGCCACCAACAATTCGACCAGCGTAAAGCCCTGCGCCAGCGGGCGCTGGGGTGGTAGCGGTAAACGGGGGTGAGCGCGCGGCATGGCTGTTTAGCGTCGGCCCACAATGGTGCTCAGGCGCAAGATGGGGCTACTGCCATCGAGCACCAAGGCATCTACGCGCCGAAAGGTCGGGTTGGGTGTGGGCCGCACCGCTAGAGCCACGGTCAGGGTGCGCCCAGCTTGCTCACACGATGGGCTGCTGTCGCCAATGGCGGGCATTTGGCGCGCTAGCCGGATTTTGACCAGTTCATTTTCAGCGCACAACTGGGCCAGCAAAATATCAGACTGGCGCTGGGCATTGCGGATCAGTGCCGCGCTGGCCTGTAACCCGGCCATCAGCGCTACCGCCACAATCGCCAAGGCTACCAGCACTTCAACCAGCGTAAAACCGGCGGCCCTCGTGACAGGCGACGGTGTGCAGTGCAGCCTCATGGCGTGGCCTGCACAGCAAACGGGCGCAGGCCATCGGTAGATACGCGCAACGCCGTTTGCGGCTCATCGCGGTTCACCAGCGTCACGCCTTGGGCGGCAATCAAAGGCTCTGGCCCCAGTAGCAAGGCATCATCGCCACGCACCGAGGTGCTGGGCGATAGCCACTGCGTGGGCAACTGGCCTTCGGCCAGACCCTCAAAATTAAACCCCCCAGCCACGCTGCGCCAGCGCACCGGCACACCGCTGGCGCGCGACTGCGCCCGGCCCGCCTCTAGCAGCGCAGCCAAGCGCACCGCCTCGCGCTCTAGCGTGGCCCCAGCGTTGTCGCGCAGGGCCAGTGCCACACCAGCCGTGGCTACGGCGATGATGCTGATCACCACCAACAACTCCAGCAACGTGAAGCCGCGCTGGCGTTGGTGTGCTGTGCAGGCCACAGGGGCATGTACCACGGGCAGCTTATTGCCAGCTACCGATATCGGCATCCTTGCCTTCGCCACCCGGTTGACCATCCGCAGCAAAGGACATCACATCGATCTCGCCCTTGATGCCGGGGTTGAGGTATTGGTACGGGCGACCCCAAGGGTCGTTGGGAAGTTTTTCTAGGTAGGGCTTCCAATTGGGTGCTGGTGGCCCAGCGTTGGGTTTGGCTACGAGGGCCTGCAAGCCCTGTTCTGCGGTGGGGTAGCGCAGGTTATCGAGCTTGTAGAGCTTGAGGGCCTGCATGACGTTGGTCACGTCGGTGCGCGCCGCTGTGGTGCGTGCATCGTCGGCCCGATCCAGCACATTGGGCACGATCAGCGCGGCCAGCACGCCAATAATGACCAGCACCACCATCAGTTCGATCAGGGTAAAGCCACGTTGAAGAGAGTGGCGTGCACTACGGGCAAAGTCAAGAAGATGCATCGGTATCCAGAAGAAGGGCAGTCACACAAAGCGCCTGAATGATAATCCGACGATGGTGACCACTACAGATACCGGCTGGGGCGTGCGCCTAGCCACCTTGGCGCTTTGGGCCGCCGCCGCTGCCAGCGCGGCCTATTGGGGCCTGCGCCTGTCCGCCCCTTTGGGTGGGGCCGTGCCTGCCGTGGCTGTGGCTGCGCCGGTGGCACCCGATGTGGCCGCCATCAGCCGTTTACTGGGCAGCGCAGCAGCTCCCACAGGAGCCGAGAAGCCACAGGCCACAGAACCAGCCACCAAAGCACCACTCACTCTGCTGGGTGTACTGGCCGGGCAGCGCAGCAGCTTGGGCGCAGCGCTGATTGCCGTCGGAGGCCAACCTGCCAAGCCATTTCGCGTGGGCGCACAAGTGGCTGACGGGCTGGTACTGCAAGCCTTAGAGCCACGCCAAGCCCGCCTAGGGGCTACGCTCAATGGGCCAGCCACCCTGACGCTGGACATGCCGCCACGGCACTAAACACAACTACCTAACCCACGGTTCAGGCCAAGGGCCAGCAGACCCAGCCACCCCACTCAGGGGCTACTACCGGCCACTGCGCGGCGCACGGGGCTTGATGGTGCCTTTCTAGCAACCATTGCACACAGCGCGCCACCCCGGCATGGGTGAGCCAGAGCACATCGGTGTGCTTTTGTTGCGCCGTATCTTTGGCCTGTTGCAGGGCTGCTGCTACCCGTGCCAGCATGGTTTGCAAGCTCTCGCCCCCACCGGGGCGGTGCGTGGCAAAACCTGCCACCCACCGGTCGATGTCGGTGCGGGCAATGCTGTCCCAAGCACGGCCCTCCCAGCAGCCAAAATCCATTTCTTGCAAACGGGTGTCGGGCTGGCTGTGCAGCTCAGGCCGCTGCGCTTGCAAAGCATGCGCCAGTTGGGTGCAACGTTGCAGCGGCGAATGCCAAACCGCAAGGCTTGCAGGCAAGGCTTGCGCTAGGCGCTGCGCGGCCTGTGCTGTAGCCAGCGCATCGGCAGGCACATCCAGCACGCCATAGCAATGGCCGGGGGCCACCAAGGGCTGTGCATGGCGGGCCAGCCACAATTGCGGTACCCTCATGCGCTAACGCCTTGTGCCAGAGGCCCCAGTGCCAAGGCTGCGCCCAAATAAAACCCCACCTCGCCCAGCTGTTGTACCGCGCCCAAACCATCGCCGGTAAAGCCTTGCAAGCGCCGGGCCAGTCGGCGCGCCATATGCGCCGCAGCCACAGCGCTGCACAAGGCCGCCAGCGCCACCAAAAGCACCGATTGCAGTTGCCACACCAGCGCCAGTGGTGCTACGCACCACAGACCCGCCGCAGCCAAAGAGAAGTTGCTGATCTGATCAGCCAGGGGCTTGCTTTTGGATTTGGCCGTATCCCCAACATGGGGCAAACAACGCACCAGCCACAGCGGCCACCAGCGCGATAGCACATGACCGCCCACCAACGCTGCCAATGCTGCCCCCAAACTGTGCGCCCCCAGCAGCGCCAACAAGCTGCACTTAGCCAACAAAGCCAGCACCAAGGCCATCGCGCCAAAAGCACCAATGCGCGAATCCTTCATGATGTCCAGCGCACGCTCGCGGTCATAGCTACCGCCCAAGCCATCGGTCACATCGGCCAAGCCATCTTCATGAAAGCCGCCAGTCAGCAGCACCGTGGCAATGGTGCAACCCACAGCGGCCACCGCTGGGGCAAAAGGGTTGCTACCCAGCGCTGCATGCAATGCGGCATAGACTAACGCCGCCCACACCGCCACGATCCAACCAACGCCGGGAAAATGCGCGCTGCTGGCACGCAACATGGCTGGGCTAAAGCCAACCCAGTGGGCCAACCGCCCCGTGATAGGGATGCGGGTAAAAAACTGCACGGCCAGCAGATAGTGGCGAATAGCTTGCATGAGAAACGGCAACCTCACAGATGAATGGTGTTGCGGCCCGATTGCTTGGCTCGGTACATGGCATCGTCGGCTTGCTTGAGCAGTTCTGTTTGGCGCTGGGTATCTTGCCCCGTAAACAGGGCCAAACCCATGCTGCATGAGCCGTGGTGCTCAATCATGATGGCTGGGGTGTTTTGGTGTGCTACCACGGTCAACAGGTAGGGTTGGGCCAATGCTGCCCGAATTTTTTCGGCCACTGCCTGCGCGTGTTCTAAGGCCACTTTGGCATCAGCCTCCAAATCACCAATCACCACCACAAACTCATCCCCGCCCAAACGGGCCACAGTATCTACCTCCCGGATGCTGGCACTCAAGCGGCGAGCCACCTCGATCAACAACAAATCGCCTGCCGCATGGCCGTAGGTGTCATTGAGTGGCTTAAAGTTGTCCAAGTCCAACAATATCAGCGCACCATGCAGCCCAGTGCGTCGGCTGCTGGCCAAGGCCAAGGCCAAACGCTCATCCAAAAGACGCCGGTTGGGCAGCCGGGTCAGACTGTCGCGGTAGGCCAAATTGCGGATTTGCTCCTCAGCAACCGTTTTCTCAATCGCAATACTAGCCAGCCGGGCCGTTTGTTCGATCAAGGCGATGTCGGCATCGCTGGGGGTGTGTTTGTTGCGGTGGTAAATGCCAAAAACCCCCAAAATCCGGTTTGAACCAGAGCGGATCGGCTCCGACCAGCAAGCCCCCAACCGTGCTTGGGCGGCCAACACCCGAAACGGTGCCCAGTAAGCATGGGTGGCAATGTCTTCCACCACCACCCGCTGCCCAGTACATACCGAGGTACCGCACGAGCCCATGCCCAGCTCTACCACCAACCCCTCCAAAGCCTTGTTGTAAAAGTCGGGCAGACTAGGGCCAATGCAGCCCGTGACACGCTGGCCCGCCTCATCCAGCAGCAAAATGCTGCACAGCTTGTTGGGGTGCAACGCCTCAATGCCCAACACAATGGCTTCTAAGATGGCCTTGAGTTGGGTGCCAGCGGCCAGTTTTTCTAAAATTTGGCTGTGAAAGCGCCGGTAATCATCACGTTCTTTGCGCTCAGAAATGTCGCGGGTAATGCCCAACAGGCCCAAAAACTCGCCGTCGGCATTTAGCACCCCATTGGTAGTAACTTCCGTCCAAACTGTACTGCCGTCCTTACAAGGCTGCTCTAACTCAGCGCGCCATTCTGGAATGGTCAAACCCGCTTTGGCAGCGGCTTGGCTTTTTTGCAAGGCCTGTAGCACCAACGGCACGCCTTGGGGCATCAGGGCTTGTTGCAACGATTGCTGCATTACTTCGGCACTGGTGTAGCCGCGCAGTTTAGCCACCGAGGGGCTAACATAGGTAAAGCGCCCCTGCACATCCAGTGTCCAAATCACATCGTTGGCATTTTCTGCCAGCAGCCGGTACTGCGCTTCGCGCAGCTTCAGGGCTTCTTCTACCTGTTTGCGCTCAGAAATATCCACCAGCAAGCCCAACATGCCCCCGCCCTGCTCTGGCCCCAAATCAAAGGTGCAGCGCTGGTACAGCACCGTACGCCGCAGGCCATCGCAAAAAATCAGCTCAATCTCCTCGCTGGTCTGGCCACCCTGTGCTATCAAGGCCACATCAGCGACTTGAAAAGCTTGCCGGGCTGCCAAGGGCAGGTAGTCCAGCTCTAGCACCGTCTTGCCGATAAAGTGGGCGCGCTCGATGCCAAAGGCTTCCTCGTAGGCTTTGTTGCAGGCCGTAAAAACCGTTTCCTTGTTTTTGATAAAAACCGGGTTGGGCAGCGCATCGATAAACGCAGAAAACAAGCGCAACTGCACTTCTAGCGCCTCTTTTTGCTGCGCCATGCTGTGGAGCAGGTGGTTAAAACTTTGGATCAGGATGCCAATCTCGTCTTGGCGCTCTACCGGCAAGGGCTGCGGCAGCTCTGGCGACAATGCCATCTGCGCCAAAATTTTGGTAGTGTTGGTCAGTGGCAATAAATTGCGCCGCAACAGCCACCAAGTCAAAGCGCCCACCAGCACCGTGAGCAGCAATGCCGCCATCACCATGCGCTGCTGCATGGCGCGGATAGGCGCAAACGCTTCTGCCGTAGGAATAGAGGCCGAAACGCCCCAATCGGCCACCGTGAGGCGCTTGACCGAGTTGAGCACCTCTACCCCAGCTAAGTTGCTGTACACCTGCGAGCCTTCAAAGCCATCCACAAAGCGGTCAATGGCCGGAATTTCACCACGCGGGCGCAAAGGCTGCAACACGCGCTCTCTGTTGGTGGCTGCAATAATCAGCCGCTGCTGGCGATCCATCAAAAAATAGCTGCCCGTCTTGCCATAAGCGCTTTGGGTCAGTTGGTCTAAAAACCCGGCGTGTTCTAGTGCCATCACCCCCGCGAGGGTGCCAATGCTGCGCCCGTGAGCATCGAGTATCGGCACCGCAATACCAATTACCGGCACGCCCAAACGCTTGTCCAGTACGGCAGTACCAATCACGGTTTGGCCTTGACTTAAGGCCCCAGCCACTGCGGTTCGATCCATAAAATTGAGGCCCACCCGCCCTACCGAGCGCGGGGCCTCGGCCACGGCAGTGCCCAACTTATCAGTAATGAGCACGCCACCACTGAACATGGTTCCTAGCACCGTGCGGTTATCCAGCAGGTGCTGCAAAACCGTGGGCTGACCCATCATCGACGGGTCAATGCTGCTGACCACCAAGTCCAACGTCCGGATGCGTTCCGTCAAGTGCACATCCACGGCGCTGGCAATAAAGGACACCACCGAAAACTGCTGATCGCTCAACTGCCGCTGCATGTCTTGGCGCAGCATATGGCCAGCATAAAACGTCAATGACCACAGGCTGGTCATAAAAATGGCCAGCGTGAACAAGGTGATGCGGGTCTTGAGTGAACCGATCGGTTGGACTTGGGGCAGCATGGGCCTTGTTTAGTGGGTGGCGGGTGCCTGCAAAAACAGGCGATAAGCCGGATTTTGCGTCTCTTCCACGTAAGGGTAGCCCAAGGTTGCCAGAAAATCAGCAAAAGCCGCGCCATCTTCAGGCGGCACCTGAATACCAACCAAAATACGGCCATAGTCGGCCCCTTGGTTGCGGTAGTGAAACAAGCTGATATTCCAGCTGGGCTGCATCAGGCTCAAAAACTTGAGCAAGGCACCGGGGCGCTCTGGAAAGACAAAGCGCAGCAAGCGCTCATCTTGCGCCAAGTTCGACAGGCCGCCCACCAGATGGCGCAGGTGCTCTTTAGCCAGATCGTCGTGCGTCAAGTCGAGGGCGTTAAAGCCGTGCTGACTAAAGGCTTGGGCCAATTGCGCTGATTCGCCCTTGCCGTGCGTGGTCAGGCCGACAAAAACATGGGCGCGTGCGGCATCACTGATGCGGTAGTTGAACTCAGTGACGTTGCGCGGGCCACCCGGCAAACCGCCAATGATCTCGCAAAAGCGCCTAAAACTGCCACGCTCTTCGGGGATGGTCACAGCCAGCAGGGCCTCGCGCTCTTCGCCCACCTCAGCACGCTCGGCCACAAAGCGCAGGCGGTCAAAGTTCATATTGGCACCACACAAAATGGCGGCGTAGGTTTCGCCTTCGGTGTGGTGCGTGGTCACATACTGCTTGATGGCGGCCACCGCCAGCGCACCCGCTGGCTCCACAATGCAGCGCGTATCGACAAAAACATCTTTGATGGCCGCACACACGGCATCAGTATCGACGGTGATGAACTCGTCCACCAACCCTTGCGCAATGCGGAAAGTTTCTTCACCCACCAACTTGACCGCCGTGCCATCAGAAAACAGGCCCACATCGGGCAGCGTAACGCGCTCCCCCTTGAGCACCGATTGCACCATGGCGTCAGAATCCCTCATTTGTACGCCAATCACCTTGATCTCAGGGCGGATGGCTTTGATGTAGTTAGACACACCGGCAATCAAGCCACCGCCGCCAATGGCGACAAACACCGCATCGAGCCGGTTGCTGCCTAGCTTTTGCAGCTGGCGCAAAATTTCCATGGCAACAGTGCCCTGCCCGGCAATGACGTCAGGGTCATCAAAGGGATGGACAAAAGTCAGGCCCTGCTCTTGCTCTAGCTTGACCGAATGGGCGTAAGCATCGGAATAGCTCTCACCTGCCAGCACCACCTCGCCGCCCAAAGCCCGCACGGCGTCAATTTTGAGCTGTGGCGTGGTGGTGGGCATAACAATGACCGCCCGCGCCCCCAGCTTGCGCGCGCTCATGGCTACGCCTTGGGCGTGGTTGCCCGCTGAGGCGCAAATCACGCCACGCTCCAACTGACCGGGCGTCAGGTGCGCCATCTTGTTGTAAGCACCGCGCAGCTTGAAGCTGAACACCGGCTGCTGGTCTTCGCGTTTGAGCAAGACTTTGTTGCCCAAGCGCTGGCTCAGGGTACGCGCCACTTGCAAGTCGGTCTCAATGGCAACGTCATAGACGCGGGCCGTGAGGATTTTTTTTAGATAATCAAGGGGAGAAAGAGGCTCAGTCATGATTGGACAGCAGAGAATATGGCGAACATCATAGGGCCCAAAGCAAAAAAAAGCCCCAAGCCGTGAGGCTTGGGGCTGAATCCATCCTTTGAGGAGATGGAGGAGACAAATGGTGCAATGCTTCGGGTTAATACCAAAGTAAGCATTGCGTGATTTGAATTATAAGCCACGGTGTGATCTTATGTTGCACAGCAACAAAATCCACGACAATGCTGTGGTTAAAAAACAACCATCAAGGAAACCATCATGGAATGCACAGTGAGCTGGACGGGCGCTGCGGGCACACGCTCAGGCATGGGTTTTATCGCCGAAACCGGCAGTGGCCACACGCTGGTGATGGACGGTGCCCCCGATGCCGCCCGGCCCGAAAACGGCGGCCAGAACCTAGCACCACGCCCAATGGAAACCGTGCTGGCAGGCACCGGTGGCTGCACCGCCTACGACGTGGTGCTGATTTTGAAGCGTGGCCGCCACGATGTACGCGCTTGCAGCGTCAAACTGACCACCGAGCGCGCCGATACCGACCCCAAGGTGTTTACCAAAATCCACATGCACTTTACCGTGACCGGCAAAGACATCCCGCCCGGTGCCGTAGAGCGCGCCATTGCCATGAGTCACGACAAATACTGCTCGGCCAGCATCATGCTAGGCAAAACGGCTGACATCACCACCAGTTTTGACTTGGTGGCTGCTTGAATGAGCACCATTGCCCACAGCCTCCAACAGCTGCATGAACGCATCGCACGCGCCTGCATTGCCGCCGGGCGCGAGCGCCACAGTGTGACTCTGCTGGCGGTATCCAAAACCTTTGGCCCCGACGCCGTGCGCGAGGCTGCCCATGCCGGACAATGTGCTTTTGGCGAGAATTACCTCCAAGAAGCCGTAGAAAAGATCGCGCTGCTGCGCCACGATGCCACACTGGCCCAGCCCCTGCAATGGCATTGCATTGGCCCGGTGCAAAGCAACAAAACGCGGCTGGTGGCCGAATACTTTGACTGGATGCACACGGTGGATCGGCTCAAAATTGCACAACGCCTGTCCGAGCAGCGGCCAGCGCACCTGCCACCGCTGCAAGTGTGTATTCAAGTCAATATGGATGGCGGGATGAACAAATCGGGCGTCTCCCCCGACGAGGCTTTGGCACTGGCCCAAGCCGTGGCTACACTGCCCCGCTTGCAACTGCGTGGCCTGATGGCTATCCCAGAGCCTGCCCCAGAGTTTCACGCACAGTATGCCGTTCACTTAGCAGCCAAAAATCTGTTTGAGCAGATCAAAAACAGTGCCAGCGCCGGGTTAGAACAATGGGACACCCTGTCTCTAGGCATGACCGCCGACCTTGAAGCGGCCATTCTGGCCGGTAGCACCTTGGTGCGCGTAGGCAGCGGCATTTTTGGCTACAGGCATTAGCCATGCAAGTGGCGGGCACTCTTGTTCAATGCGATGTAATAAATTTCCTACGCTGTTTGCAATATCGATAGCAAAAAGGCATAGCACCACCAACCCAAAGCCGCCATTTTTTGCTGTACCCTGTCCTCTACTGATCGCGGATGCCCTGTGCGCCAGCGATTTTTTTGTTATAGCAAAGCTAAATTTGGGCGAGCAAGAAAAGGCGCAGCAGTGAAGAAGGTAATGCACAGCGATATCGTTCTTGGCCAACCCATCGGGTTTTCCATCTACAGCGAGGACGGCACCCTGCTTTTTCGCCGGGGATCGGTCATCCATATGCCCGACCAGATATCGCGCTTGCTAGTGCGTGGTGCCCAATACAACGAGGCCGAAACTATCGACCCACGCCCCTACGCCTCCAATGAGCCGCCACCCGAACCAGTCTACGAAGACCCACCCCCGTTTGATCACCTCAGCGGGCTGCTGCTCAACCTCAAGCACGTACTGGGCACCACCCTCAAAAGCCCCGAACAAATAGACGTGACCGCACGTATCGGCAAAATGGCCCAAGCCGTGCAAACCATTTGCCATAAAGATGTGGACAGCGCTCTGGCTGCCCCTTCGGTAGATACCCATGTGCCCTACCTTGTAGCGCACCAAATGATGGGTGCTGTACTCACCGAGCTAATTGCCCAAGGCAAAGGGCTAGACGCCACGCAGCGGTTGCCACTGCTGTGCGCAGCCCTGACGCGCGACATCGGACAAATCATGTTGCAGCCTGAATTGGACAAGCACCCCGGCTACCTACCCGACGATGTGCTCACACAAATGCGCCAGCACCCACAGCGTAGCGCCCAATTGCTAGAACATGCCGGGGTGACTGATCCAGTCTGGCTGGCTACTGTACGTAGCCACCACGAACGCCCAGACGGCAAGGGCTATCCGGCAGGTTTGCGCGGCGAAGAACTCAGCCTAGGTGCCAAAATATTGGCTGTGTCTGATCGCTACAGCGCCATGACCAAAATGCGCCCCTACCGCGCTCAAGCCCACTTTCCGCAAAACGCCCTGAAAGAAATCTATCTGAAAAAGGATACGGAAGTGGATGAAGAAATCGCGCGCATCCTGATCTCTAAGGTTGGGCTACTCTCGCCCGGAACCTTGGTCAGACTCAAGTCGGGTGAGATTGCTGTGGTCAAAAGCCCCACCGTCAAATCGGACGCCGCGATTGTCTATAGCGTTTATGGCAAAACTGGCATGATTTTGACCACACCCGCACGCCGTGACACCTCGCAGCCTGGCTGCGAAATTGTCGGTCTGGTGCCGTTTTCTGACTGCCAGACGGCTGTCGTCTCCATCCGGCAAGTCTGGGCCGGTTAAATACGCCCACATTTACGCCATTGAAGCCTGAAGGGACTCACCATGAAAATGAATCTACCGGTCACCGGACAGGAACAACGCTTCTCTGCCGACAAGAGCATGGTCACCAAGACCAACACCAAGGGCATCATCACCTTTGCCAACCAAGATTTTGTCGAGGTCAGTGGCTTTTCGGAAAAAGAACTGGTCGGCAAAAACCACAATTTGATCCGGCACCCGGACATGCCGCCGGTGGCCTTTGAGATCATGTGGAAAACCTTAAAACGTGGCCTACCGTGGCGCGGCATCGTCAAGAACCGCTGCAAGAACGGCGACCATTATTGGGTCGATGCCCGCATCGTGCCCATCAAGAAAAACGGTGAGGTCACTGGCTATATGTCGGTGCGTAGCTGCCCCTCGCGCGAAGATGTGGCAGCCGCCGAAGCGGCCTACGAAAGCGCCAAGAGCCGCCCTGAAATCCTGAAAGAAGATTTGTCGCCGGGCTGGAAAAAACACCTATCGATCAAAAATGGGATTCCGCTGTGGATTGCATTTGTCACCCTGCTGATGATTGGCGGTGGCGTTTTGGGCATTACTGGCCTCAATTTGTCCAAGGCGGATATTCAGGCGCTTTATCACAAAGAAATGGTGCCCGTGCAGGCCATCCAGCGCATCAACTTTTTGATGGCCGACAACCGCACCCAGCTAGCACTGGCCCTCAATTTTAAGTTTGGTGCCCACTCGGATGTGGTGCTTAACAATGGCGCAGGCAATAACCACATGCAGGCCATTGCCGCCAACAAGAGCGAAATCAACCGCCTCTGGGCCAGTTATATCGGCCAAGTCACCGATGCCAAAGAGCAGCAACTAGCCAGCGCCTACATCCAAGCACGCAACCGTTATGTCAATGAGGGGCTGACACAAGGGAGCCAAGCGGTGGAGGAGGAAGACTACCTACAAGCGCAGCGGGTGTTTTTTAACCAAGTCAATCCCCTGTACGACACGGCCAATACCCACGCCTCGGCGTTATTGACCTACCTGTCTGAGCGCGCCCACAACAAACTGGTAGACACCACCGAGCGCGGTGAGTTAATTTTCAAGATGGCCGTGGCAGGTATTGCCCTGAGCTGCTTGGTGCTGATTGTGGCCGGATTCTTCTTCTTCCGCATTACGGCGCGCCCACTGGAAAAAGCGGTACTGGCCTTAGAAAACATTGCCGAAGGCAAACTGTCGGACAACGTCGATCCTTCGGGCTACGGCGAGCCGGGCCGTGTGATGACCGCCGTGATGGTGACACAAATGCACCTGAAAGTGATGCTGCACGAAATCCGGCAATCGTCTGGCTCCATCCACCAGCAATGCAACCAGCTTAACCGGGTGATGATGGACTTGGCAGAGCACTCAGATGAGCAGCAAGAGCGCATCTACCAAACCGTGGATGCCGTCAAAGCCTCACGCACCGCCATGACGGCGATTGCTGAGCACATGGACGCCTTGCTAGAAGCCGTTCATGCTGGTGACAACGACAACGGCCACCCCGCGTTGATGGCACCAGTGCAGGCCGAAGCCCCCATGCCCGCTTTTGAGTTGATGCCCGCAGAACTGATGGCGGTGTTTGGCGACAGCCTGTCGCCACCAGCCCCCGCACCAACACCAGAACCTGCCGCGCAGCCAGTCGTCGCACCGGCACCGAGCGCAGGGCCTACATTCACCCCCGCCCCCACCGATTTAGGCCCACAGGTGCAAACCGTGGCCAGCGAAGCGCGCAGCCAAGCGCTGGCGGTGGAAGAGGTGTCTAGCCAACTGCACCAAGTGGCGCGGCTGATCGTACAAAACCGCGAAGACGTCCAAGGTGCTTGGGCTGCCTCGCAGCGGCTAGAGCGAACCGCCCGCGAGCTAGATCAGCTGGTCAAGTATTTCGACTGAGCGGGCGGAAAACGCCGATCAGTCCACGCGCTTGATCGGCACGTACAGGCTACCGCCGCCCTGCTGAAACTCTTCAGCCTTGGCGTGCAGGCCTTGCTCTAACGCTTGAGCCTCGGCCAAGCCCTTTTGTGCGGCAAAGTCGCGCACTTCTTGCGTGATTTTCATTGAGCAGAACTTGGGGCCGCACATGGAGCAGAAATGCGCCACCTTGGCCGCATCTTTGGGCAGGGTCTCGTCGTGGTATTCCTTGGCGGTTTCGGGGTCGAGGCCCAGGTTGAACTGGTCTTGCCAACGGAAATCAAAGCGCGCTTGGCTGAGTGCATCATCGCGGGCGCGCGCACCGGGGTGGCCCTTAGCCACGTCAGCGGCGTGAGCGGCAATTTTGTAGGCAATGATGCCCTGCTTGACGTCATCGCGGTCGGGCAGGCCCAAATGCTCCTTGGGCGTGACGTAGCACAGCATGGCCGTGCCCATCCAACCAATCATGGCAGCACCAATAGCGCTGGCAATGTGGTCATAGCCGGGGGCGATGTCGATGGTCAGCGGGCCAAGGGTGTAAAACGGTGCTTCGTGGCAGGTCTTGAGCTGCTCGGTCATGTTGGCTTGGATCATGTGCATGGGCACATGGCCGGGGCCTTCAATCATGGTTTGTACGTCGTGCTTCCAAGCCACTTGCGTCAATTCACCCAAGGTGTGCAGCTCGGCAAACTGGGCTTCATCATTGGCATCCGACGCACAACCGGGGCGCAGGCCATCGCCCAAGCTAAAGGCGACGTCGTACTGCTTCATGATGTCGCAGATGTCTTCAAAGTGCTCGTACAAGAAGCTCTCGCGGTGGTGGGCCATGCACCATTTCGCCATGATAGAGCCACCACGCGACACAATGCCGGTGCGGCGGTTGGCCGTGAGGTGGATATAAGCCAAACGGATGCCAGCATGGATGGTGAAGTAATCCACGCCCTGCTCGGCCTGCTCCACCAGCGTGTCACGGAAGATTTCCCAAGTCAGGTCTTCGGCAATGCCGCCCACTTTTTCTAAGGCTTGGTAGATGGGCACGGTACCAATCGGCACCGGGCTGTTACGCACAATCCAGTCGCGGGTGGTGTGGATATTTTTGCCGGTGGACAAATCCATCACGTTGTCTGCGCCCCAACGGATCGACCACACCAGCTTTTCGACTTCTTCTTCAATGCTGGACGTGACGGCAGAATTGCCAATGTTGGCGTTGATCTTGACCAAGAAATTGCGGCCAATAGCCATCGGCTCCACTTCGGGGTGGTTGATATTGGCCGGGATGATGGCGCGGCCACGGGCCACTTCATCGCGCACAAATTCTGGGGTGATGATTTTGGGGATACTCGCGCCCAGCGGGTTGCCCATCAGGCGCTGCTCGCGGGCGGCATCTTGTTGATACTGCGCCATCCATTCGCGCTTGCCGTTTTCGCGGATAGCTACAAATTCCATCTCTGGCGTGATGATGCCCTTTTTGGCATAGTGCATCTGCGTAACGTTGGCACCACTTTTAGCGCGCAGGGGCTGACGTTGCAGCGCAGCAGCTTCGGCACGCAGGGCGGCCAAGCGGGCGGCATCGTCGCTCTTTTGGCCGTCGTCCAGCGCCACGGGGGGGCGGCCTTGGTAGTGCTCGACATCACCACGGCCTTCAATCCAAGCGCTGCGCACGCTGGGCAGGCCCTTGCGCACATCGATCACAGCGGTAGCATCAGTGTAGGGGCCGGAGGTGTCGTAAACGCTCACGGTTTCGCCATTGGTCAAGGCGATGTCGCGCACGGGCACGCGCAGTTCAGGGTGCAATTGGCCGGGGATATAGGCTTTGCGCGAGGCAGGAAATGGCTCACGAGTCAGGGCCAACAAGTCGGCAAACTTTTCGCGGGCAAGGGTGTCGGGGGCATTCATCAATCAATCTCCGGAGGCTGTGGCGGGGGTTGCGCTCCGGTGTAGATCGTTGCCCTGGCCCTTGCGCCAAGGCGGGCAGGGGGGCATTGGCTCTTCTTCCGCCGGCATGAACCGGATCAAGTTCGTCGGGTTCGCGGATGCGCCATTGGCTTGGCCACCCCCATCTCAGTGCAACGCACACCCCGGAGCAGGCCCAAGTATAGGGCGCAGCCCCGGTTAAAGCACAGCCCTGCCCACAAGACCACCCGGCCTAACGGGCCAGACGGGCAGTTACAGCAGGCCGTATTTTTTCAATTTATCGTGCAAGGTGGTGCGGGCCACTTTCAGGGCCTCTGCGGTGCGGGTGATGTTGCACGATTGGCGGCCATACTCGTCTGCAATCAACAGGCGCTCATAACTCTCTACCGCCTCGGTCAGGGACTGCACGGGCAACTCTTTGGCACTGGCTGTGCTGCGGTTAATGCCCAGCGCATGACAATCGGCCACGTTGCGCAACTCTCGGATATTGCCCGGCCAGTCCTGTGCCATCAAACGGCGCAGGGCCTCGGAAGTGAGCGTGGGCGGGGGGCGGTTGTAGCGCTTGGCGGCTTGGAGCAAAAACTCGTTGTACAGCTCAGGGATATCTTCGCGCCGCTCGCGCAGCGACGGCAACTCAATCGGCACCACATTGAGCCGATAGTACAAATCGGCGCGAAAGCGGCCCTGCTCGGCCTGCACCTTGAGGTCGGCTTTGCTGGCCGCCACCACCCGGCACGATACCGGTATTTGCTGATTCGCCCCCAGCCGCTCAATCACGCGCTCTTGCAGCACCCGTAGCAGCTTGATCTGCATCGCCATGGGCATGGATTCGACCTCATCCAAGAACAATGTGCCGCCGCTGGCGTATTCGATTTTGCCAATGCGACGCTTTTGTGCGCCGGTAAAGGCACCGGGTTCGTGGCCAAACAGTTCACTGTCGAGCAAGGTGTCGGTCATGCCGCCGCAGTTGAGAGCGACATAATTTTCTTGGCTACCGTGGGAGAGGTCGTGCAGGCAGCGAGCCACCATTTCTTTGCCGGTGCCAGTCTCCCCAATGATGAGGATGTCCACGGCGGCCTCGGCCACGTCCAAAATGCGCTGGCGCACCCGGCTCATCTGGGGAGAGCGGCCAATCAGTCGGGTCTCTAATACATCGCGGTGGTCTAGGCGGCGGCGCAGGGTTTCCACTTCCAGCACCAGCCCGCGCTTTTCCAATCCCCGGCGCACCACATCAACCAAATCGGCGGTAGAAAAGGGCTTTTGCATGAAGTCGTACGCCCCATTGCGCATGGCCTCCACCGCCAGCGTCACATCGCCGTGGCCGGTAATGATGATGACGGGCAGGCCGGGGTCGCGCTCGACCACGCGGCGCAGCAACTCCATGCCACTGGCACCGGGCAGGCGCATATCCGTGACCACGGTGCCAAAATCTTCTGCCAGCAGCGCCCGCTCGGCCTCCTCTACCGAACCCACGGCCAAGACAGGAATGCCATCGAGTTGCAGGGCTTGTTCGCAGCCCAGCCGCACATGGGGATCGTCTTCGACCAGCAGGACTTTAAGCATGGGTGGGATCGTCTTGTTCAGAAGGAATACTGGGCAGGCTAATAACGAAGCATACGCCGCCGTTGGGGGAGGCTTCGGCTTGCAGGTCGCCGCCAAAATCACGCAGGATGTCACGCGAAATCGTCAGGCCCAAGCCCAGCCCCTCGCCGGGTTGCTTGGTGGTAAAAAACGGCTCGAACAAATGCTGGCGGGCCTGTTCACTTAGCCCACAGCCGGTATCGGACACCCGCAAGATAATCTGTTGCGCTTGGCGTTCGGCCTGCAAACCCAATTGCCGCTGTGGCGCTTGGGCCATCGCGTCCAGCGCATTGCCAATCAAATTGACCAGCACCTGTTGCAAGCGGTTGGGGTCGCAATAGGCCAGCCAGACACCCGGCTCCAGATTGCGTTGCACTTTCACCTGCAATTTTTGCAAGCGTTGCTCAAACAAGAACAGCGCTGCATCTGTGGCATGGGCCAAATCCACGGCAGAAGACACCGCAGACGATTTGCGGGCAAAGGTTTTGAGCGGATTGATGATATTGCCCATCTGGCCCGCCAACTGCCCTACTGTGGCAAGATTGCGCTCAGCGGTGGCCTGATCGCCCCGGCGCATAAACTCTGCCGCGTTTTCCGACAAGATGCGGATGGCCCCCAGCGGCTGCGACAGCTCGTGCGTAATGCCTGCCGCCATTTGCCCCAATACCGCCAATTTGGCCGCCTGCACCAATTCATCTTGGGCAGCGCGCAAGGTGCGCTCGGCGCGCTGGCGCTCCAGCACTTCGTGCTGCAACGAGGTAATGGCATGGCTGAGGTCTGCGGTACGCTCTTGCACCATGCGCTCCAATTGCTGGTGTGAGCGCTCCATCAGCACACGGGCCTGCTCGCGGCTCAAGGCCAAGCGGCGGCGCTGGCTCCAATACAAGGCCCCCAGCAACATGCAACCCAATGCTGCCACCGCCAGCGCGGCATGGGTGGCAGCCAGCAGGGCCACAGGCCGTAAATCGGCAAAAACGACGATTTTCCACGCAGTTTCAGGCAGGTTGCGCGACAACGCCAAATAGGGGCCAATGCCAGAGAACTGGCGCACATCGTCGCGCAAATCCTTGGGCAAGCGCACCACCACGCCCTCGTCCGAGCCATCAATCGAGATGTTCAGGCTATGCTGCCCCACCTCTTGCCCCGAAAAGTGGCGCGGGTCAATATCGGCAAAAGCCTCACCGGACAACGGCTGCAAACTGGCATAGCGCCATTCGGGTGGGGACGACAGTAGCACAATGCCATTGTTGTCCACAATCACTGCTGGGGCATCCTGTTGCAGCCAGCGCCGCTCCAACTCGCGGATGCTGGACTTGACCACCGCCACCCCCATCACGCGCCAGCCGTGTTTTTCATCGCGAATCGGCTGGGCAAAATAGTAGCCCGGTTCTGGCCGAACAGGGTCAATGCCATAGTGGCGCGCAGGCATCCCGCTGATGGCACTGCGAAAAAATGGCATGTAAGACAGGTCGGTACCCAACAGGTTGTCCGAGAAAATCCAGTCGCTAGAGGCCACCACCCGGCCCTGAGCATCCAGCACAAAGATGGCTGGCCCACCTAAATGGTCGTTTAGTTGCTGCAAAAAGAGGTTCACCTCCTGCACCAACACCGTCTGCTGCGATGCCGGAGCGCGCAGCAGATCGAGCACGCCGTGGTGGAGCTGGATGGCTGCCGGAATGGCCGCATGGCGGGTCACAACCCCATCAATGGCAGCGGCACGGACATTCAGTTCGTGGCTGGCTACTCCCCGCATACGCTCCACCTCTAAGCGCTCGGAGTACCGAAAAACAAGCCCCGCCACCACCACAATCAGCACCGTAGCCAACAACAGCCACGCCGCACGCCGTCGCCCCGGTGGCAAAGAAGACGGGTGGGCGTGGTGGGGGTCTGGCATGGCTACAGCGGCATCTTAGGGCGTGAGCGCATCCAGCCGTGCAGCTTGTCAGGGGTAGAGGCCACGTTGCTCACGGGCTGCCAGCACGCGGTGGCAAGCGATGATGAAGGTGGCGGTGCGCAGCGAGACCCCGCGTTCCGTAGCCATCTTCCAGATGCCATCAAAAGCCCCGACCATGATGCGTTCCAAGCGGCTGTTGATTTCTTCTTCGCTCCAGAAGAAGCTAGAGAAGTCTTGCACCCACTCAAAATAAGACACCGTGACGCCCCCGGCATTAGCCAAGACATCGGGCACCACCAAAATGCCACGCTCGCGCAAGATGTCGTCGGCGGCTGGGGTAGTGGGGCCATTAGCACCTTCCACAATGATTTTGGTGCGCAACTGCTGGGCGCGCTCTGGCACAATTTGGCCTTCTAAGGCTGCTGGTACCAAAAAATCACTGGGCAACAGCCAAAAATCGTCCGAAGAGATCGGGGCTGCACCACCAAAGCCTGCCAACCCGCCGTGGGCTTGGACATAGGCCAACGCAGCAGGCACATCAATGCCCGCCTCGTTGGCTAGCGTAGCCGAGTGGTCTTGCAAGGCCACTACTTTCGCGCCCGCCTCATGGAACATGCGTGCCGCAATACCGCCCACATTGCCAAAGCCCTGCACCACCACCCGCGCACCAGCAATAGCAACGCCCATACGCTGGCCCGCCTCACGCGCGGCGATAAAAACGCCGCGCCCAGTAGCCTCGTGGCGGCCTAAGGAGCCGCCCAGTGACACCGGCTTGCCTGTGACCACGCCGGTGGCCGTGCAACCGACGTTCATGGAGTAGGTATCCATCATCCACGCCATGGTTTGGTCATTGGTGCCGACATCGGGGGCCGGAATATCTTTTTCTGGCCCGATGATGACGCCAATTTCGGAGGTGTAGCGGCGGGTAATGCGCTGCAACTCGTCGCGCGAATGGGCACGCGGATCAAGCCGGATACCGCCCTTGGCACCGCCATAGGGCAGGTTGAGGGCCGCGTTCTTCACCGTCATCCAACCCGACAGAGCCATGACCTCATTGAGCGTGACCGCTGGGTGGTAGCGCACCCCACCTTTGCCCGGCCCACGCGACATATTGTGTTGCACGCGGTAGCCTTCGTAATGGGCCACCGTGCCATCGTCACGCACGATAGGCACATCCACAATCAAAATGCGCTTGGGGTGCTTGAGGGTGTCGATCCACTTGGCCAGTGGGCCTAGGTGTGGAGCTACGCGGTCAATTTGCTCGATAAAGCTGGCCCACGGCTCCGGTGCAGCAGGGTTGAGAAAGGACAGACTGTCCTTGGCTTGGTGGTTGGTGGTGGTCTGGTTCATTTTTGTCTCCTATAGTTACTTTTTGTCGTCTTGCGGCTCAGTGTTGCAAGATTTTTGCAAGGAACTGGCGCGCCCGCTCCGACTGCGGATTGCTGAAGAAGGCTTCTTTCTGGTCGTCTTCAATAATGCTGCCCTGATCCATGAAGATCACCCGGTTTGCCACCCGCTTGGCAAAGCCCATTTCGTGGGTCACACACATCATGGTCATGCCCTCTTGGGCCAATTCGGTCATTACGTCCAGCACCTCGTTGACCATTTCGGGGTCGAGTGCCGAGGTGGGCTCATCAAACAACATACAAATCGGGTCCATCGCCAGCGCCCGTGCAATGGCGACGCGCTGCTGCTGACCGCCCGAAAGCTGGCCCGGAAACTTGTGGGCATGGGCTTTGAGCCCCACGCGTTCGAGCAATTTGAGGCCCTTGTCACGCGCTTCGTCTTCGGAGCGACCCAACACCTTGACTTGGGCCAAGCTCAGGTTGTCGGTGATGCTCATGTGGGGAAACAGCTCGAAATGCTGAAACACCATTCCCACATGCGCCCGCAGCTTAGACAAATTGGTGCCCGCCGCCCCCACCGAGGTGCCGTTGACCACGATATCGCCCGACTGGAACGGCTCCAGCCCATTCACGCACTTGATAAGCGTTGATTTGCCCGAACCGGAGGGGCCGCACACCACCACCACCTCACCCTTGTTGATCGTGGTGGTGCAATTTTTCAGTACCTGGAAAGCACCATAGTGCTTGCCAACATTAGAAATCTGGATCATGAAAGTCTCCTAGAGTGCGGCTCTTAGGCCGGACGGTGTTTTTTCTGTACGTGCTTGACCAGCATCGAAATCGCAAAGCAGATCACAAAATAGACCACCCCTGCAAACAGCAACAGCTCAATCAAACGGCCATCGCGGTCGCCCACCTTGTAGGCCGCGCCAAAGAAGTCCGCCAGCGCCGACACGTAAACCAACGAGGTGTCTTGGAACAAAATCACACCTTGTGTCAACAGCAGCGGCACCATGTTGCGAAACGCCTGCGGCAAGATGACAAAGCGCATCGCCTGTGGGTAGTTCATGCCCAGCGCATAGCAAGCACTCAACTGTCCCTTAGGCACACTCTGAATACCAGCCCGAATGATTTCCGAGTAATACGCAGACTCAAACAGGGCAAACCCGGCCATCGCCGACGCCAGACGCAAATCGGTGCCCGGAGGCAGGCCAAACAACTCCTCAATGAAGCGCGGCACGATCAAAAAGAACCACAGCAACACCATCACCAATGGGATGGCACGGAACAAATTGACATAGCTGGCCGCAAAAAGTGACAACCAGCGCACCGACGACAGGCGCATCATCGCCAGCAAAGTACCCCAGACAATGCCGACCACCATCGCAATGAAGGTGATCTTGAGCGAGGTCTGCATACCCTCCCAAAGAAAAGGCAGCGCTCCGGGGATGGAAGACCAATCAAATTCATGCATGTCACTTTCCTCCCAAGTAGCCGGGCACCTGAATGCGGCTCTCGACTTTTTTCATCACCGTCATGACCGTCACATTCAGCAGCAGGTAGGCCACCGTGACCGCAATGAAGGACTCATAGGGCTGCGCTGTGTAATCGACCAACTGCCGCCCTTGGGCTGCCAACTCCAGCAAGCCGATGGTGGAGCACACCGCCGAGTTCTTGAAGATGTTGAGAAACTCCGATGTCAGCGGTGGCACCACGACGCGAAAGGCCATTGGCAAAATCACGAAGCGGTAAGTTTGTGGCAGCGTCAGACCGAGCGCCAATCCAGCATTGCGCTGGCCGCGTGGCAAAGACTCAATACCGGCCCGAACCTGTTCGGCCACGCGGGCGCTGGTAAACAGTCCCAAGCAGATCATCGAGGCCAAAAACTGTTGCAGCACCGGATTCGATTGCTTGTAGGCATCGCCCAGCGCAGGCGGCAACAGTTCGGGCAAGATAAAGTACCAGCCAAACAACTGCACCAACAGCGGCACGTTGCGAAACAGCTCCACATAGGCCGCCGCGATGCCCGCCAGCACGCGGTTGGGTGCCGTACGCAGCACCCCCACCACCGCACCCAGCAGCAGCGCCAGCAGCCAGCCTGCTAATGACAGCGAGACGGTCATTTGCAGACCCGCCAACATCCAGCCCAGATAGGTGTCATCCCCGCTGGCACTCGGCTGCAGGAAGACCGTCCAATTCCATTGATAGCTCATGCGATCTCCTTATCTAGGCACCCGCAACTTTTAAGGCTGCGGGCCACCCAGTTGGCTGTTAATCGAAGAACTTGTCGTTAGGAGCCTTGAGCAACGCTTTCATGTCTTCCGACATGGGCATATTGAGATTGAGTCCCTTGGGAGGAATCGGGCTGGTAAACCACTTGGCGTAAATTTTGGTGGCCTCGCCAGAGGTCATGGCCTTGGCCAGCGCGGCATCTACAACCTGCTTGAAGCCGGGGTCGTCTTTGCGCAACATACAGCCATAAGCTTCTTTCGATTGCGAGGTGCCCACCACGGCCCAGTCATCGGGCTTGCGGGCCTTAGCCATCTCACCGTAGAGCAGGGCATCGTCCATCATGAAGGCAACTGCACGGCCACTCTCCAGTGTCAGGAAGGATTCGCCGTGGTCTTTGGCCGAGATGATGTTCATGCGCATCTTCTTGTCCTCGTTCATCTTGCGAATCAGACGCTCAGACGTGGTGCCCGCCGTGGAGACGACATTTTTGCCCGCCAAGTCTGGAAAATCTTGGACGCCGGAGGTCTTCTTTGCCATCAAGCGCGTGCCGACGACAAAGATGCTGTTAGAAAATGCGACCTGCTTCTGGCGCTCACTGTTGTTGGTGGTGGAGCCGCATTCAATGTCTACCGTGCCGTTTTGCACCAGGGTGATACGGTTGGCCGAGGTGACGGGCATCAACCGGGTATCGAGCTTGGCGAGCTTGAGTTCAGCCTTGACGCCCTCTACCACCTTGAGCATCAACTCCTGCGAATAGCCAATCACCTGCTGCTTGTCGTCATAGTAGGAGAAGGGAATGGAGGATTCACGATGGCCGAGCGTGATGGTGCCGCTATCCTTGATCTTCTTGAGCGTGGGCGACTCCTGCGCCTGAACACCAGAGGCCAAGGTGGCAGCAAACAAGGTAGCGATGAGGGCAATGTTTTTCATGGGTTTGTCTCCAAAACAGGTGAGTGCCGACTGTCGGCTTCACGCTCTTCATTTTGCAAACACTGTGCCAGCTTGCACTGCCCCAATCAATGCATATAACCTATTGATTTTTATATATTAACTTAGCAACCAATACCCAGCGCCATCGGATTTTCGGCAATGCGGCACTACAGGCCATCGGATTTCCGACATAGCAGGTGCCTTAGAACACCCGTTCGGCAATCAGCACCGCAAAAAACAGCGCGGCAGCAATCGACGTCCACTTGAGCACCATGAAACCCAGCCGCTGGTAGTAAGGCCGCCCCGTGCCCACATAAAAGGCAAAACACACGGCGGCCACCAACAGCAGAAAAATGACCAGCCCACGAAACAACAGCATGGCGCAGCAGCCGCTTTACCAAGCCCGCGCTGGCAGGGCAAAACCCTTGGGCGCTTGGCGTTCGCTCTCAAAGCTGGCCCACTCCCAAGCGTCGGGCTGGGCTTGCAACTCGCGCAGCAGCAGGTTATTCAAGGCATGTCCGGAGCGAAAGGCACTGTAGGCGGCCAGCAACGGGTGTCCAATCAGGTACAGATCGCCCATCGCATCCAAAATTTTGTGTTTGGCAAACTCGTCGTCGTAGCGCAGGCCATCGGCATTGAGCACCTTGTAGTCGTCCATGACGATGGCGTTGTCCAAGCCGCCGCCCAAGGCCAGCCCGTTGGCACGCATCATCTCCACATCTTTGGTAAAGCCAAAAGTGCGGGCACGGGCAATATCGCGACTGTAGTTGCCGGTGCCCAAGTCAAACTCGACGCACTGGCCGGTAGAGTCTACCGCCGGGTGGGCAAAGTCGATTTCAAAGCGTAGTTTGAAACCGTGGTAAGGCTCTAGCGTGGCCCATTTGGCCTGTGCGCCTTCACCTTGGGCTACCTGTACTGGGCGCTTAACACGAATAAAGCGCTTGGGCGCTTTTTGTAAGGCAATACCGGCGCTTTGCAGTAAAAAGACAAAAGAAGCCGAAGAACCATCCAAAATGGGAACTTCTTCGGCAGTGATGTCCACATACAGGTTGTCGATGCCCAAACCGGCGCAGGCCGACATCAAATGCTCGACCGTATGCACCTTGGCTTGGCCCACCGAGATGGTGGAGGCCATGCGCGTGTCGGTCACAGCAGTGGCCGAGATCGGAATATCTACCGGCTCTGGCAGATCAATGCGGCGAAAGATGATGCCGGTGTTGGGTTGGGCGGGGCGCAGGGTCAGTTCTACCCGCTGGCCGCTATGGAGACCGACGCCGACAGCACGGGTCAGCGTTTTCAGAGTACGTTGCTGGAGCATAGGCCGATTTTAGTTTTTTGGGGGCAGCAATGCACAGGCCCGGCCCCCAAAACATGGGCTATGGCAACCAACGCTACTACAGTCTGTGCGCGCGGTATGCCGCGCCGCACAGGATCAGTCGGCCTGCTTGCGCAGGAAGGCGGGTATTTCGAGGTCGTCCATGCCACCCGACGACAACGCATCCACCCGCGCTGCCGCTTGGTTGCGGTTGTTACGCCAGACGCTGGGTACAGCCATACCGCTGTGGTAGTCGGTGCCCGAAGCACTGCCCACCCCCAAGCCAGAGCTGGAACCCATATTGCCACCCAAGCCCGCCACTTGATAGGCCACGTTGTCGGTGCCTGTGCGCAGGCCACCTTGCACCACTTGGATGTTTTGGCGGCGCGCATTTTGGCGCGATAGGCCAGTGGCTACCACAGTCACGCGGATAGCCTCGCCCAAGGTTTCGTCGTAAGCGGCACCAAAAATGACATGGGCATCTTGTGAGGCATAGGCATTGATGGTGTTCATAGCCAAACGCGACTCAGACAGCTTGAGGCTGCCCCGGCTGGCCGTGACCAGCACCAGCACGCCCTTAGCACCCGACAAGTCAATGCCTTCTAGCAGTGGGCAGGCAATGGCTTGCTCGGCGGCAATGCGGGCACGGTCGGGGCCGCTGGCAGTGGCGGTGCCCATCATGGCCTTGCCCGGCTCCCCCATCACGGTGCGCACGTCTTCAAAGTCCACGTTGACTTGGCCGTACTCATTGATGATTTCGGCAATACCACCCACGGCATTGCGCAGCACATCGTTGGCATGGGCAAAGGCTTCGTCTTGGGTGACTTCGTCGCCCAGCACGTCAAGCAGCTTTTCGTTGAGCACCACAATGAGCGAATCAACATTCGATTCGAGCTCGGCCAAGCCGTTGTCGGCGTTTTGCATCCGACGGTTGCCTTCCCAATCGAAGGGCTTGGTGACCACGCCGACGGTCAGGATGCCCATTTCTTTGGCGACGCGGGCAATCACGGGCGCAGCACCCGTGCCGGTACCGCCACCCATACCCGCCGTGATAAACAGCATGTGTGCGCCTTGGATAGCGGCGCGGATGTCATCAATGGCGGCTTCGGCGGCGTCGCGGCCTTTTTCGGGGCGGCTTCCCGCCCCTAGGCCACTTTGGCCCAGTTGGATGATGCGGTGGGCAGAACTGCGGTTGAGTGCCTGTGCGTCGGTATTGGCACTGACAAACTCGACACCTTGCACATGACGTGCAATCATGTGTTCTACCGCGTTGCTGCCACCACCACCGACACCAATGACCTTAATTTGTGTGCCTTGGTTGAACTCTTCAACGTCGATGATCTCAATTGGCATGTTGTTGGTGCTCCTGTCCCTGAATGGTATGCGCTGGCAAAAGTAAATAAAAGATAAAAGCTGTGTTTTTTTGCCGCGCAATGTAAGTTCTCGCGCAGCGCCACGATCAGAAGTTTCCTACGATGAAATCCTTGAACCGGCCAAAAACGGTTTGCACCGTACCGGTTTTTTGTGCTACCTTGAAGCCGCGCATGCGCGCCAATCGTGCTTCTTCGAGCAAGCCCATCACGGTAGCAGCACGCGGCTGAGCCACCATGTCGGCCAGGGCGCTGGAATATTTTGGAATGCCCCGGCGCACGGGTTTTAGGAAGATGTCCTCTCCCAACTCCACCATGCCGGGCATGACGGAACTGCCGCCAGTCAGTACGATACCCGAAGACAGCACTTCTTCATAGCCAGATTCACGAATCACCTGCTGCACTAAGGAGAAAATTTCTTCTACGCGCGGCTCCACCACACCTGCTAGCACTTGGCGGCTAAGCATGCGCGGGCCACGGTCACCCAAACCGGGCACCTCCACTTGGGCCTCAGGGTCAGCCAGCAGTTGTTTGGCATAGCCGCTTTCGACCTTGATGTCTTCTGCGTCTTTGGTGGGCGTGCGCAAGGCCATCGCGATGTCGCTGGTAATCAAATCGCCCGCTGCCGGAATTACGGCAGTGTGGCGGATAGCACCGCCGGTAAAAATAGCCACATCGGTGGTGCCAGCACCAATGTCCACCACCGCCACGCCCAGTTCGCGCTCGTCGTCGGTGAGTACAGCTTGGCTAGAAGCTAGCGGATTGAGCATGAGCTGCTCAACCTCTAAGCCACAGCGGCGCACACATTTGATGATGTTCTCAGCAGCGCTTTGCGCGCCGGTAACGATATGAATTTTGGCTTCTAAGCGAATGCCACTCATGCCTATGGGTTCTTTAACGTCTTGGCCGTCAATGACAAACTCTTGCGGCTCGACCAGCAGCAGACGCTGGTCGCTCGAGATGTTGATGGCCTTGGCGGTTTCGACCACGCGGGCCACATCGGCGGCGGTAACTTCTTTGTCTTTGATAGCGACCATACCGCTAGAGTTGAGGCCCCGGATATGGCTACCAGTGATGCCGGTATAGACGCGCTGGATTTTGCAGTCGGCCATCAACTCGGCCTCTTTGAGCGCCAACTGGATGCTTTGCACGGTGGCGTCGATATTGACCACCACCCCGCGCTTGAGTCCATTGCTGGGCGCTACACCCAAACCCACCAACTTGAGGGCACCGTTGGGCAACACTTCAGCCACCACCGCCATGATTTTGGCGGTACCGATATCCAGCCCAACCACTACATCTTTGTATTCTCTTGCCATATCCGTGTCTGCCTTTTGTTGTGCTGTGCCGCTTTACTTACGCGCTACTGTTGGTGTGCCCGGTGCCACCGTGGTCACGCCGCGCAAGCGCACGGCGTAGCCGTTGCTGTGGCGCAAGTCTGCCGACTCTAAGGTCTCGGGCTTGCGGCCATAATGCGCTGCCACCTGCCCCAGTGTGCTGACAAAGTGCTGGGCGCGCTGGCGTACCTCCTGCGCGCTTCCTCCCCCCAATTCCACCACGGCACCGCCCTCTAGGGTGACTTTCCAGCCACCACGGCCAGACAGCTCGAGTGTTTTGATGGGCGTAGCCAATAGGCCCTGCAACTGCTGGTACATCTGCCAGACTTGGGCTGATTGGTCTTCGGGGCCATGTAAGCGTGGCAGGCTTTCTAACTCGGCATCTTCACCATTGGCTTCAAACACCTCGCCCTCGGTGTTGACCATTGCTTCGCCTGGCTCTTTGCCCCAATGGGCCACAGCGTGGTGTTCTTGCAACACTACCTGCAAGGTGCGCGGGTATTGACGTCGGATTTGCGCCTTGCGCACCCACGGCACCTGCTCAAACGCTTTGCGCGCTGCGGGTAGATCGACGGTAAAGAAGTTGCCGGTCAGCTCAGGGGCCACGTTGGCACGCAAGGTCACGGCATTGTTGTGCACCAGCTCGCCCTGCACCACAATGCGCCCGATGGCAAAGGCGGGGTGGCGTAATGCCCACCAGGCCCCGGCTGCCAACACCAGTACGACGCAGCCCAAGAACAAGACCGAGGCGGCCAGGTTCATGAGCCGGACGTCCAGCGGTGCGGGCAGGGTGTCTGTCATGCAGCATCTCCGGAGTGCGCGGCGGTATCGCGGTCTGGCAACGGGGTGTCGAGGGTGGCCTGGGCCAGCAGGCGCAAGCACAGGTCTTCATAACTGACACCAGCAGCACGAGCCGACATAGGCACCAGAGAATGCCCGGTCATGCCCGGCGAGGTGTTGATCTCTAGCAGAAAAGGCTGACGGTCGGTGGCGCGGATCATGATGTCAGCACGCGCCCAACCCCGGCAACCCAAAGTGCGAAAGGCTTGCACCACCAGCGCTTGGATGGCCTGTTCCTCTGCCTCGGGCAGGCCGCTGGGGCAGTGGTATTGGGTGTCGTCAGTAAAGTATTTGTGCTCGTAGTCGTAGTTGCCTTGGGGAGCGACGATCCGAATCACGGGCAAGGCCTGCGCGCTGGCGGCCTCGCCCAGCACCGGGCAGGTGGTCTCATCACCAGCAATAAATTGCTCGCACAGCACTTCAGGGTCGTAACGTGAGGCCAGCGCGTACGCTTGGGCGCATTGGGCCACATCAGTGACTTTGGTCAGGCCGATGGTGGAGCCTTCGCGGGCGGGCTTGACGATCATGGGCGCGCCCAGCGCTTGCAGGGCCTGTTCGGTCTCGGTGGCGTTGGCTACCAAACGCCAATCGGGGGTGGGCAGGCCCTCGGCGCGCCACAGGCGCTTGGTCATGATTTTGTCCATGGCAATGCTGGAGGCCAGCACGCCTGAGCCGGTGTAAGGGATACCCAGCAGTTCTAGCGCGCCTTGCACGGTGCCGTCTTCGCCGTGGCGGCCATGCAGGGCAATAAAGCAGCGGCTGTAGCCATCGCGTTTCAGATCACCCAAGTTGTTGTAGGCAGGATCGAAGGAATGGGCATCGACACCACGCGCCCGCAGTGCCTGCAAAACACCGCTGCCCGACATGAGCGAGACATCGCGCTCGGCGGAGCTGCCACCCATCAATACGGCCACTTTGCCTAGGGCCGCTGTATCTATGTTGTTATCCTGAAGGCTCATGCCTTTACTCCGACGCTGCGCTGGGCAGCTCTTGCTTCTTTAACAAATCGACCACCTTACCTGGCACAGCGCCAATGGAGCCTGCGCCCATGCACAGCACCACATCGCCCGGCTGGGCTTGGTTGAGGATGGTGTGCGGCAGATCAGCGATATTGTCGATAAATACCGGCTCAATGCGCCCGGCCACACGCAAAGCACGGGCCAAAGCGCGGCCATCGGCGGCCACCAAGGGGGCCTCACCGGCGGCATAGACCTCAGTCAGCAGCACGGCATCGGCACTGCCAATGACTTTGACAAAGTCTTCAAAGCAGTCGCGGGTGCGGGTGTAGCGGTGTGGCTGAAAGGCTAGCACCAAGCGCCGCCCCGGAAAAGCCCCACGCGCCGCCGCCAGTGTGGCGGCCATCTCTACCGGGTGGTGGCCGTAATCGTCAATCAGGGTAAAAATGCCACTACTGGCGGGGGAGGGCAAGTCACCATAATGTTGGAAGCGCCGCCCAACGCCCCGGAAACCGGCCAATGCGCGCAGCAGGGCTTCATCGGGGATATTGAGCTCTACCGCCACGGCCACGGCAGCCAAGGCATTGAGGACGTTGTGCTCGCCCGCTAAGTTAAGCACCACCTCCAAGTCGGGCAGAGTAACGCCGTTGCGCCGCTGGACGGTAAAGTGCATTTGCCCGGCTTGGGCGCGCACGTTAACGGCACGCACTTGGGCATCTTCGGCAAAGCCATAGCTGGTGATGGGGCAGGTGACTTGCGGCAAGATGTCGCGCACGGCGGGGCTATCGATGCACAAAATAGCCGTGCCATAAAACGGCATACGGTGCAGAAAATCAACAAACGCCTTTTTCAAACGGCCAAAATCGTGGCCGTAGGTTTCCATGTGGTCGGCATCGATGTTGGTCACCACGGCCATCACCGGCAGCAGGTTCAGGAACGAGGCATCAGACTCGTCGGCCTCGACCACGATGTAATCGCCACTGCCCAATTTGGCATTGGCCCCAGCACTATTCAAACGGCCTCCAATGACAAAAGTGGGATCAAGGCCGCCTTCGGCCAGCACGCTGGTGACCAAACTGGTGGTGGTGGTTTTGCCGTGGGCACCGGCAATGGCAATGCCCTGCTTCATGCGCATCAGCTCGGCCAGCATCAGGGCGCGGGGCACCACCGGGATTTTTTTGGCGCGGGCGGCCTGCACTTCAGGGTTGTCGGCCTGCACAGCGGTGGACGTGACCACAGCATCGGCCCCGGCAATGTGGGCGGCATCGTGGCCCAAGTGGGTGGCAATGCCCAGCCCTTGCAAGCGGCGCAGCGTGGCGCTATCGGCCAAATCGGAGCCAGAGATGGTGTAGCCCAGGTTGTGCAGCACCTCGGCAATGCCGCTCATGCCAGAGCCACCCATGCCAACAAAATGGATATGTTGTACTGCGTGCTTCATGCGATCAGCGCCTCGCACGCACTGACGACCATCAGCGTCGCTTCTGTTTTCTGCATTTCTTTTGCCTTGATTGCGCGCTGCAACAGCGTTGGGCGCTCTAGGGTTTGTAACATTTTGGCCAGCATCTGCGCTGACAATTCGGGCTGTGGCAGCAACCAACCGGCACCAGCGTCTACCAAAAAGCGGGCGTTGGCGGTTTGGTGGTCATCGACTGCCGCCGGAAAGGGCACAAAAATGGCAGCGGCACCAATGGCAGCAATCTCGGTGACAGTGCTAGCCCCGGCCCGGCAAACAATGACATCGGCGTCGGCAAAAGCTTGGGCAGTATCGTCAATGAATGGCGTCAGGGTGGCCTCCACCCCGGCAGCAGCATAGTTTTGGCGTAGAGCATCAATTTGTGCCGCGCCGCTTTGGTGCGTGACCAAAGGCCGCAGCCCCGGCGGCAACAGGGCCAGCGCTTGGGGCACCACCTCGTTGAGTACCTTGGCCCCTAAGCTGCCCCCCACCACCAACAGGCGCAACGGCCCGCTGCGCCCAGCAAAGCGCTCTTGCGGTGCGGCTTGCTGCAAAAAGGGGGCACGCAAGGGATTGCCCACCCAATGCCCTTGGGCAAACACACCCGGAAAGGCCGTAAACACCTGATCGGTCACGCGGGCCAACAGCTTGTTGGCCATGCCCGGCACAGAGTTTTGCTCATGCAGCACCAGCGGCTTGCCTGCCAGCCGCGCCATCAGGCCACCCGGAAGGCTGATGTAGCCCCCCAGCCCGACCACCACATCAGGCTGCACGCGCCGCACTACGGCCAGCGCTTGCCCACAGGCACGGAGCAAGCGCAGCGGTGCCAACGCCAAAGTTTTGAGGCCCTTGCCGCGCACACCAGAAAAATCAATGGTTTCGAGTGCAAAGCCTTGCGGCGGCACCAAGCGCGCTTCCATGCTGGCGGGCGCACCCAGCCAATGCACCTTCCAGCCGCGCTCGCGCAGCGCATGCGCCACGGCCAACCCTGGAAAGATATGTCCGCCAGTACCACCGGCCATGATGAGAGCTGTTCTTTGCTTCATGCGTGGCCCCCACGCATCAACAAGCGGTTTTCATAGTCGACCCGAAACACCACCGCCAGTGCTACCAGATTCATCAAAATGGCCGAACCACCAAAACTCATTAAAGGCAAGGTCAGCCCCTTGGTGGGCAAAGCCCCAAGGTTCACGCCCATATTGATAAATGCCTGAAAGCCCATCCACATCGCTACCCCTTGGGCCACCAGCCCGGCAAACACCCGATCTAGGGCAATGGCTTGGCGGCCAATATGCATGATGCGCCGAGTGAGCCAGAAAAACAGGCCAATCAGTACCAACACGCCAATCAGGCCAAACTCTTCACCAATCACTGCCAACAAAAAGTCGGTGTGCGCTTCGGGCAGCCAGTGCAGCTTTTCAACACTGCCGCCCAGCCCCACGCCAAAAATCTCACCCCGGCCAATAGCGATGAGTGAATGCGACAACTGATAGCCCTTGCCCAAGGCGTGCTTCTCGCTCCACGGGTCAAGGTAGGCAAAAATGCGCTCGCGCCGCCAGTCAGAAAACCAAACCATGGCGGCAAACGCCAGCACCAAGATGGCGGCAATCAGGAAAAACATGCGCGCATTGACGCCGCCCAGAAAGAGAATGCCCATTGCAATGACGGCAATCACCATAAAGGCCCCCATGTCTGGCTCGGCCAGAAGCAAGGCCCCGACGATGGCAACGGCAGCACCCATAGGCAGCACCGCGCGGAAGAAGCGCTCTTTGACCTCCATCTTGCGCACCATGTAGTCGGCGGCGTAGATCAGCACGGCAAACTTGGCCAGTTCAGAGGGCTGAAAATTCATCACCCCCAACGACAACCAACGCCGCGCCCCATTAACCACTGTGCCCACATGGGGCACCAACACCAGCACCAGCAAGAACAAAGACAATAAGAACAAGCTGCGCGCATAGCGCTCCCAGATCGCCATCGGCACCTGAAAAGCCATCAGCCCAGCCACAAAGGCCAGCACCAGCCCCACCATGTGGCGCACCAAAAAGTGCATGGGTGTGATCTTGCCAAAGCGTGGGTTGTCGGGCAGCGCAATGGAGGCCGAATAGACCATCACCAGCCCCCAAGCCAACAAAGCCACCACCACCCATAGCAGCGCCTGATCGAACCCCAGCACGCTGGCTGGGGTGGTGGACGTCTGGCGGTACTCCATACCCCCCACCCGCACCGGCAGACCATCGAACGCCTGCCCTTGGGCAGGGTGAAACCAACCCCGAATGCGGTGGCGCAAGCCCATCGGTGCAGCTGCGGCGTCCATCACAGCCCCCCTGCCAGTGTTTGGCCGCACTCATCGGCCAAAGTTTGCACCGCAGCGCAAAATACTTGGGCGCGGTGGGCGTAGTCTTTAAACATATCCAGACTGGCGCAGGCGGGTGACATCAACACGGCATCGCCAGCATGGGCCTGCTGCGTGGCCAGTTGCACGGCCTCCGGCAGGGTCGCGGCTTGTAACAAAGGCACGCCGGTGTCTTGCAGGGCAGCGGTGATGTGGGGCGCATCACGCCCGATCAGCACCACAGCACGGGCGTGGCGGGCCACTGGCACGGCCAGCGGAGAAAAATCTTGCCCCTTGCCATCACCACCCAAAATGACCACCAAGCGCCGATCTGCCCCCAAACCGGTGAGCGCCGCCACCGTGGCACCCACATTGGTGCCTTTGCTGTCGTCAAAGTATTCAATACCGTTGACTAAGCCGATGGACTCCACACGGTGCGGCTCACCTTGGTACTCGCGCAGGCCGTAGAGCATCGGGGCCAGCGCACATCCAGCCGACTGGGCTAAGGCCAAAGCTGCCAAGGCGTTGATGGCATTGTGCCGGCCCCGGATGCGCAGGGCATCGGCGGGCATGAGGCGCTGGATATGCAGTTCCTCTGGCTCTTGGCTGCGGCTGCGCTGGCGCGTCTCGTCGGCCTCAGCGGCACGCACCAGCCACGCCATGCCGCTCACAGTTTCGATGCCAAAATCGCCGGGACGCCGGGGCAGGTCGCCACCAAAGGTGACATGGGCACGCTGCTGGGGCTTTTGCAACTTGGTACGCACGGGCGCGGGCAGCATCGCCATTACCGCTGGGTCTTCGCGGTTGAGCACCATCAGGGCGTTGGCACCAAAGATGCGCGCCTTGGCGCTGGCATAAGCCTCCATGCTGCCATGCCAATCCAAATGGTCTTGCGTGACATTGAGCACCGCTGCAGCGGTGGGTTCAAAGCCAGTCACGCTATCGAGCTGGAAGCTGGACAACTCCAACACCCAAACCTCGGGCAAAACACCAGCCTCTAGCCGCGCCGCCAGCGTATCGAGCAGCGTGGGGCCAATATTGCCCGCCACGGCCACTGTTTTACCGGCCCGCTCAACCAATTGCCCAGTCAGAGAAGTGACGGTGGTTTTGCCATTGGTGCCGGTAATCGCCAGTACCGCTGGGGCATAACCTTGGGCAGTCTGCAAATCCTGCAAGGCGGCCGCAAATAAACTGAGTTCTCCCCCGGTCACGATGCCACTGGCCTGGGCTGCCGCCAGCACTGGGGCCACCGCCTCTGGGCTTAACCCCGGCGAGCGGTACACCGCCTGCACAGGTCGCCCTTGCACCAGATCAGCACTGAACGGCCCAGCCACAAAGGCCACCTGCGGCCACTCGGCCTGCAAGGCTGGCAACTGCGGCGGTTGGGCGCGGGTATCGGCCACCGTGACGTGGGCACCGGCACGCGCGCACCAACGCGCCATGGCCAGCCCAGAAGCTCCCAGGCCCAAAATCAGAATATGCTGCTCTTGCAAGGACATGGCGTTTACCGCAGTTTCAGGGTGGACAGGCCGACCAAGCACAACAGCATGGTGATGATCCAAAAGCGCACCACCACTTGGGTCTCTTTCCAGCCGCTCTTTTCAAAGTGGTGGTGCAGTGGGGCCATTTTTAGCAGGCGGCGGCCTTCGCCGTAACGCTTTTTGGTGAACTTGAACCAAGTCACCTGCGCCATCACCGACAGCGCCTCGACCACAAAAATGCCGCCCATGATGGCCAGCACGATCTCTTGGCGCACGATGACGGCAATCGTGCCCAGCGCGCCGCCCAGCGCCAGCGCCCCCACATCGCCCATAAACACTTGCGCCGGATGCGTGTTGAACCACAAAAATGCCAGCCCCGCCCCAGCCATCGCAGCGCAGAAAATCAGCAGCTCGCCCGACCCCGGAATATGCGGCAAAAACAGGTACTTGGCGTAAAACACATTGCCAGTGACATAGGCAAACACCCCCAGCGCCGACCCCACCATGACCACCGGCATGATCGCCAAGCCATCGAGGCCATCAGTGAGATTGACGGCATTGCTAGCCCCGACAATCACCAGATAGGTCATGATGACAAAGCCCAGCACGCCCAGCGGGTAACTCACTTCTTTAAAGAAGGGCAACAGCAGCCCGGCCTGCGCGGGCAAATTGACATCAAAGCCTGAGCGCACCCACGACATGAACAACTCCAGTACCTTGTAGTTGTTGCTCTCAGAAATGCTGAACACCAAATACAACGCCGCCAGCAGCCCAATGATGGACTGCCACATGTATTTCTCACGCGAGGGCATGCCCTCAGGGTCTTTGTTCACTACCTTGCGCCAATCATCGGCCCAGCCGATGGCTCCAAAGCCCAGAGTGACGATGAGCACAATCCAAACGAAGCGATTGGCCCAGTCAAACCACAACAAAGTAGAGACGGCAATCGACATCAAAATCAACACACCGCCCATCGTGGGCGTGCCGCTCTTGACATGGTGGGTTTCCATGCCGTTGGTGCGGATGGGCTGGCCGATCTTTAAAGAAGTAAGGCGGCGAATCACCGCTGGCCCGGCCACCAAGCCGATGAGCAGCGCCGTCAAGGCCGCCATCACGGCGCGAAACGTCAAATACTGAAAAACCCGGAAAAACCCAAAATCGGGCGACAAGCCCTGCAACCACTGCGCTAACCAAATCAGCATGCAACCCCCATGGTGGCTGGTGCTTGGATAGTCGTGGCTACGGTTTGTGTTTGTGCGGGCGCTGGTAGCACCTCCAGCACCTGTTCCATCTTCATGAAGCGTGATCCCTTAATCAGCACACTGCCCACCGTGGGCAGGGCTGCGCGCACTGCGGCTTGCAGTTGCGCCATGTTGTCAAAATGCTGCGCGCCGGGGCCAAAGGCGGCCACAGCGTGCTTGGTTTGTGTCCCCAGCGCCAGCAGTTGCGCTATGCCACTGGCGCGGGCGTGTTGCCCCGCTTCGGTATGGAACTGCGGCCCCTCGTCGCCCACCTCGCCCATATCGCCCAGCACCAGCAGGCGCGGGCCGGGCAAATCGGCCAGTACGTCAATGGCGGCGCGCACCGAGTCGGGGTTGGCGTTGTAGGTGTCGTCCACCACGGTAACGTTGCGCCCAGCCAGCACCACGTCCAAAGCGCGTGAGCGCCCCTTGACCGGCGCAAAATCCTCTAGGCCCTGCGCAATCGCCGCCAGCGGCACCCCAGCTGCCAGCGCACAGGCAGTAGCGGCCAGCGCGTTGCGCACATTGTGGCGGCCCGCAATATGCAAGGCACAAGCCAACGGCCCTTGCGGGGTGGTGATCTGTACTTGCCAAGCACCAGCGTGCCAGTCGGCAGCCAGCACCTGCACATCCGCACCTGTGCCGCCAAAGGTCAGGCAGCGGCGCGCCCCAGCCAGACCTTGCCAAAGCGGGGTATGGGGTTCATCAGCGGGAAACACCGCTACGCCATCGGCAGGCAGCGCCGTGAGCACGGAGCCGTTTTCTTCAGCCACGGCTTGCACCGTGCCCATAAATTCGAGGTGCTCACGCTGCGCGTTATTCACCAGCGCCACCGTGGGCTGGGCGATGCGGGCCAGCTCGGCGATCTCGCCGGGGTGGTTCATGCCCAACTCCACCACACCAACGCGGTGGGCAGGCGTGAGGCGGAGCAGCGTTTGTGGCACGCCAATGGCATTATTCAGGTTGCCTTGGGTAAAAAACGCGGCCTCGCCCGCATGGGCGCGCAAGATGGAGGCGACCATCTGCGTCACGGTGGTTTTGCCATTGCTGCCCGTCACCGCAATCAGTGGCAGGGCAAACTGGCTGCGCCAACCGGCAGCCAAGGCACCCAAGGCAACAAGGGTGTCGGGCACCTCAATGCCGGGCAGGCCCACCTCTGCCAAGCCAGCGTGGGCAATGGCTGCTACCGCCCCCACAGCACGGGCTTGGGCCAGAAAATCGTGGGCATCAAAGCGCTCACCCTTGAGGGCAACAAACAAATCGCCCGGCTGCAAAGTACGGCTATCGGTATGCACGCGGGCTACCGCCACCGTACCATCCCCCACCAGCTTGGCCTGCGGCTGCCACGAGCCTATCCAGCCCTGTGCTTGGGCGAGTTTCATCATGCTGTTCATAAAGCACCGCCTCCCCGACGTTGCAAGGCCGCTTGGGCTTGGGCCATGTCGGAAAAGGGCCGACGCCCGTCTGCGGTCTCTTGGTAATCTTCGTGGCCTTTACCGGCAATCAACACCACATCAGCTGCATCGGCTTCGGCCAGCACCTCGGAGATGGCAGCGGCCCGGTCTGGCTCGACCAGTAAGGTGGTGCCCGCAATCGTGCCCTGCAAAATTTGGTGGATGATGTGCTCAGGCGGCTCGCTGCGCGGGTTGTCGCTGGTCACTACTATCCAATCGGCCCCTTGCTGGGCCGCAGCACCCATCAGCGGGCGCTTGCTGCTATCACGCTCACCACCACAGCCAAAAATGCACCACAGCTGGCCGCCACGGGCAGCGGCCACAGGGCGCAATGCGCGCAAGGCTTGGGCCAGCGCATCGGGGGTATGGGCATAGTCCACGGCCACCAAGGGCACACCGGGGGCCGCAATGCGCTGCATCCGGCCCGGCACCGGCTCCAAGTGCTCGCACGCCTGTACCGCCGCTTGTAACGGGATACCCAAGGTGCGCAGTGCAGCAATCACCCCCAGCAAATTAGAAACGTTGTAGTCACCAATCAGTGCTGTTTGCAGCAGGTACTGCTCTTGCCCTTCTACCACCACAAAGCGCAGACCATCGCCGCCCAAGTCCAAGTCTTGTGCCTGCAAACGGGCCTCTTGGTGCATGGACACGCTCCACAAGTCCAGCCCACGCCCTTCCAGCGAGGCATGGAGCTGCATTCCATGCGGGTCATCAATGTTGATGATCGCCGCTTCCATGCCCAACCAGTCAAACAGCGCCACCTTGGCCTGCCAGTAGGCTTCCATAGTGCCGTGGTAATCCAGATGGTCTTGGGTGAAGTTGGTAAACACGCCCACGCGGATGCGGGTGCCTTCAAGGCGGTGCTCGGCCAGCCCGATGGACGAGGCCTCAATGGCACAGCTACGCACACCAGCATCCACAAACTGGCGCAATGCGCGTTGCAGGCGCAGCGGGTCAGGGGTGGTCAGGCCGGTCATGGTCAGGCGCGGCAAAATACCCATGCCCAAAGTGCCCACGAGGGCGCAAGGAATGGGCGTATCGTGTTCCGGCTCACGCACCAACCCGCTCAGGGCATTGGCCAACCACCAAGCGCTACTGGTCTTGCCATTGGTGCCCGTAAAAGCCACCACATCCAGCGCCTTGCTAGGGGCTGCAAACCAATCGGCAGCGATCAAACCGGTAGCCATTTTCAGGCCAGCATAAGTGGCTACATCTTCGCCCTCTAGGGCAAAGGGCTCTACCCCGGTCAGCTCTACCAAACAAGCCACCGCCCCACGGGCGCGGGCATCGCGCACATGGGCACGGCCATCGCTGCTGGCTCCGGGCCAAGCGATGAAGCCATCACCGGGCTGCACTTGGCGGCTGTCGGTGTGCAAAGTTCCGGTGACGCGGGCGCGCAGCCAGTGCATGGCCTCCTGAGGCGAAGCGAGATGAACGATCACAGAGACTCCTCTACTGGGTTGGCCACAATCTGCGGCTTGACGTCAATATCGGGCTGCACACCCATCATGCGCAAAGTTTGCTGTGCCACCTCACTGAATACCGGGGCTGCCACCAAGCCGCCATAGACTTGGCCGTTGCTCGGCTCATCGACCATGACGGCAATGATGATGCGCGGCTTGTCGATAGGGGCCATGCCGGTAAACCAAGCACGGTACTTGCCAGCGGCATAACTCTTGCCAATTTGCTTGCGCGCCGTGCCCGACTTACCACCCACCGAATACCCTTGGGTTTGTGCGCGCTGGCCGGTGCCACCGGGGCCAGCGGCCATTTGCAGCATCTTGCGAATCTGGCTGGCCGTTTTGGGTGAAAACACCGGCACGCCCACCGCAGGCTCGCTGCTCTTGAGCATGGTGGCCGGAATGATGCGGCCATCGTGGGCAAACACGGTGTACGAACGTGCCATCTGGAACAGGCTGGCCGAGAGGCCATAGCCATACGACATGGTGGCCTGCTCCACCGGACGCCATGTTTTGTACGGCCGCAAGCGCCCACTAACGGCCCCCGGAAACGCAATTTGGGGCTTTTGACCAAAACCGGCTGCCGAGAAGGTTTCCCACATCTCTTTAGCGGGCATCTGCATCGCCAGCTTGGTGGTGCCCACGTTGCTCGATTTTTGGATCACGCCCTCGACCGTTAATGCGCCGTAGTTGTGCGTATCTGAAATGGTGGAACCAGTGATAGTGATGCGCCCTGGGTTGGTATCGATCACCGTTTCGGGACGCACGCGCTTGGTCTCTAGTGCAATGCCGATGGTAAAGGGCTTCATGGTCGAGCCCGGCTCAAAGGTATCGGTAATGGCGCGGTTGCGCAATTGTTCGCCAGTGAGGTTTTTACGCTTGTCTGGCACATAACTGGGGTAGTTAGCCAGCGCCAGCACCTCGCCGGTGTTGGCGTCGAGTACCACCACACTGCCCGCCTTAGCCTTGTGCGCTTCTACTTGGTCACGCAGCTTTTGGTAGGCAAAGAACTGCACCTTGCTGTCAATGGACAACTGCATATCGCGGCCATCTTGCGGCGGAATCTCTTCGCCCAAGCCATCGACCACCCGACCCAGCCGGTCTTTAATCACACGGCGCGAACCGGCCTTTCCTGACAGCAACTTGTCAAAGGCCAGCTCCATGCCCTCTTGGCCTTTGTCCTCGACGTTGGTAAAGCCTACGACGTGCGCGGCAGATTCACCCTCAGGGTATTGGCGCTTGTATTCTTTGCGTTGGTACACGCCCTTGATGTCTAAGGCGGCAATTTTTTGCCCGATATCCCAATCGAGCTGGCGCTTGATCCACACAAAGGTTTTGTCTTCATCGGCCAGCTTGGCCTGCAATTCAGGCAGCGGCATCTCCAGCAGCTTGGCCAAAGCTGGCAGCTTGGCCCGCACTTCAGGGTTATCAAGCTCTACGTCTTCTGGAATGGCCCAAATACTGGCCGCCGGCACACTAGAGGCCAAAATCAGGCCATTGCGATCCAAAATTTTGCCCCGGTTGGCAGGCAACTCCAGCGTACGGGCAAAGCGCACCTCGCCTTGGCGCAAGAAAAAATCGTTGTCTAGTACCTGCACATAGGCGGCCCGCGCACCCAACCCCACAAAGCCCAACGCAATCATGCCCACAATGAAGTGACTGCGCCAAGCGGGCGTCTTACTGGCCAGCAGCGGGCTGGAGGTATAGAGCACACTGCGGCTCATGGCTGCCCCTTAGCTGGTAACGCCACATACTGCGTGATGGGGGGTGTAGCGGTGTGCATGTGCAATTGGTCGCGGGCCATGGTTTCTACCCGCGACGGGGTGGCTTGGGCGCGCTTTTCTACCTGCAAGCGCTCATGTTCAGTTTCTAGCCGCCGCGCCTCAGCCACAGCACGGTCAAGCGCTGTGTACAGCACCCGCGACTCATACTGCGTGCGCACCACCTGCATGGCGCTGAGGATGACCAGCACCAACAACACCAAATTCAAGCGCATCATGCCCGCGCATCTCCTGCTGTCACCTCGGTGCGCTGGGCCACACGCATCACGGCACTGCGCGCACGCGGATTGGCCGCCACTTCAGCCGCAGAGGGCTTGATGCGCTCGAGCGCCTGCAAGCGCATGGCTTGGGGCGGGGCAAAAGGCATACGCCGGTCATAAACCTCTTTGGCATGTTGGGCAATAAACTGCTTGACGATGCGATCTTCTAGCGAGTGAAAGCTAATCACCACCAAGCGCCCGCCCGGCTGCAACACGTTCAGGCTAGCCTGCAAGGCTTGCTCTAATTCGTCTAGCTCGGCATTGATAAAAATGCGCAGCGCCTGAAAAGTGCGGGTAGCCGGGTGTTGGCCGCCTTCGCGGGTTTTGACCACGCTGGCTACCAAATCGGCCAGTTCTGCCGTGGTTTGCAGTGGGCCACGCTCTTGACGCCGCGCCACAATCGCCCGACCAATCGGGCCCGCAAAGCGCTCTTCGCCATAGTCGCGCACTACTTGGGCAATTTGGCCCGCATCTGCTTGGGCCAGCCAGTCGGCCACACTTTGGCCGCGCGTGGTGTCCATGCGCATGTCCAGCGGCCCATCAAAGCGAAAACTAAAGCCGCGCTCTGGGCTGTCAATCTGCGGCGAGCTGATGCCCAAGTCCATCAGCACCCCGGCCACGCTGCCCGCAGGCAGATCGGCCAAGTGACAAAACCCCTCATGGCGAATCGAAAAACGCGCATCGTGGATGCGCGCTGCTTCGGAGATGGCTTCGGGGTCTTTGTCGAACGCCAGCAAGCGCCCGACGGGCGGTAATCGCGACAAAATATGCCTAGAGTGCCCGCCCCGGCCAAAGGTGGCATCAATCCAGAGGCTGTCTGGGGGCACAGCGGCGGTATTGCCCAACAAAGCCGCCACGGCCTCGTCTAGCAGCACCGTGGTGTGTTGCAACACTGGGGAAGCGAGCGTCATGGCTGCCTCCCATAGTGAGCGCCCAAGCGTGCCCATCCTGTAGGGACGCACAGCCACAGCCGCCCCTTCGCACCCCGACCCCGCGAACAACGCCCTTGAAACACAGACACCCCAGCTATTTTTTCGTTGACTTGCCCCGAAAAACCGGGGAAAAATGCGCTTTTTCCTGCCATAGCGCAAACTATTTGCACTGTAGCAGGAATTGGCATTCCCCCCCAAGGCCATACCCCAATTTAGCAAGTTTGGGGGCAGCTATCCAGAGGTCTTTGGCGTTACAAAATGTAACGGGACAGGTCTTCGTCTTGGCTCAAAGCTTTTAAGCGCTCATCCACATAAGCCGCATCAACCAACACGGTTTGGCCGCTGCGCTGGGTGGCATCAAAGCTGACCTCATCGAGTAGGCGCTCCATCACGGTAGACAAACGCCGGGCACCAATGTTCTCGGTACGCTCGTTCACTTCAAAGGCAATGCGCGCCAAGCGGGTGATGCCCTCAGGGGTAAATTCAAGCTGCACGCCCTCAGTGGCCAACAGCGCTTGGTATTGTTTTACCAGTGAGGCGTTGGTTTGGTTCAGGATGCCCTCAAAATCTTGCACCGAGAGCGAATCCAACTCGACGCGGATCGGAAAGCGCCCCTGCAACTCTGGAATCAGGTCACTGGGCTTGCTCAGGTGAAAGGCCCCCGAAGCCACAAACAAAATGTGGTCGGTTTTGACCATGCCATATTTGGTGGAGACGGTGGTGCCCTCTACCAGCGGCAGCAAATCGCGCTGCACGCCTTGGCGTGACACATCGGCACCGCTGGTTTCTTGGCGCGCCGCTACCTTGTCAATTTCGTCAATAAACACAATGCCGTTTTGCTCGGCGTTGTGCAGGGCGCGGGTTTTGATTTCTTCTTCATTGACCAGCTTGCCCGCTTCTTCATCGATCAGCAGCTTGCGGGCCTCGGCAATTTTGAGCTTGCGCGTGCGCCGCTTGTCTTGGCCCATTTGGCTAAACACGCTGCGCAACTGCTCGGCCATCTCTTCCATGCCCTGTGGCCCCATGATTTCGACTTGGGGGCGGGCATCGGCCAGATCAATGTCGATTTCTTTGTCGTCCAACTGGCCTTCGCGCAGTTTTTTACGAAACACTTGGCGCGCCGTGCTGTCGGCGGGTGGCTCGCCGGTGCGTGCCGATGGCAGCAACACATCCAAAATACGCTCTTCGGCAGCGTCTTCGGCGCGTTCACGCAATTTTTGCACTTGCGCTTGGCGCTCTTGCTTGACGGCAATCTCGGCCAAATCGCGGATGATGGCATCGACATCTTTGCCCACATAGCCCACCTCGGTGAACTTAGTGGCTTCTACCTTGATAAAGGGCGCATCGGCCAAACGGGCCAAGCGCCGGGCGATCTCGGTCTTGCCCACACCCGTGGGGCCAATCATCAAAATATTTTTGGGCGTGATTTCATGGCGCAGCGGCTCGGCCACCTGCTGGCGACGCCAGCGGTTGCGCAAAGCAATGGCTACGGCCCGCTTGGCGGCAGGCTGACCAATGATGTGCTGATCGAGCGCAGTAACAATGTCTTGGGGAGTCATAGAAGACATGGGCAAACCTTTTTAGAGCGTCTCAATGGTGTGGTGCATATTGGTATAAATGCACAGCTCGCCCGCAATTTCCAGCGACTTTTTGATGATCTCAGCCGGGGGCAAATCGGTGTTGTTGAGCAGCGCTTTGGCAGCAGAATGGGCATAAGCGCCACCACTGCCAATCGCCACAATGCCCTGCTCAGGCTCCAAAACATCGCCATTGCCGGTGATGATGAGGCTGGCACTGTGGTCGGCCACGGCCAGCATGGCTTCTAGGCGGCGCAGCACGCGGTCGGTGCGCCAGTCTTTGGTCAGCTCAATGGCGGCACGGGTCAGGTGGCCTTGGTGCTTTTCGAGTTTGGCTTCAAAGCGCTCAAACAAAGTAAAAGCATCGGCAGTGGCACCGGCAAAACCGGCCAGCACCTTGCCGTGGTAGAGCTTGCGCACTTTGCGCGCCGTGCCTTTGACCACGATATGGCCCAAAGTGACTTGACCATCGCCACCAATAGCCACCTGCACCCCATCGGGGGTTTGGCGGCGTACGCTCAAAATAGTAGTGCCGTGAAACACGGCCTGTTCGCTGTTCGATTGCATAAAACCCTAATTGGGAGCAAAGGCCCGATTTACAAGCCAGCCGCTGCGGCCAGCGTCAATTTTTGCGCGGAATAATCCAAGCGTGGTCATTGATGCCAACCACATTGAACAACACCGCCACCAGCCGGTGCAGGTTCTTGAAATGTACTTCGCGCTTTTGCGCCTGCTGTTCTGCCGCCCAGTTCAAGATGGAGCCTGCCGCAGAAAAATCGACGCGGATCAGCCGGTCACAGGGCACCACCAAAGGCTCACCGGGGTGGGCCAATACTTCCAGCGTCTGTAGGACTTCGGTGGCATCGCTCTCGATATGGCCAGCCAAACCCACTGGCGCAGCCGCTTGCGCCCCCTCGGCGGGCGTACTGGGGGCCAGCAGGTCATGGCTGGCCGTATCGCCTTGGGCCGCATCGACATAGGTACAACGCGGATCGATCCAAGAGGGCGGCGAGACCTCGTAGGTGACGCAATAATCGAGCGCTACCAGCTCAAACTCTTCGGGCTGCGCCATAAAACGCAGCGCCGCCATGCGCAAGCGCCACCATTCGGGGTTGTTGCTGCGATCGCCGGACTGGGTGTGCGCCTGCAACAGCGCCTGCAAACGCTCGGCCCCCACAAACACCAGTTGGGCTTTTTGGTCACCCCAGCGGTTGAACTCTTGGGTAAGGGCGGGCAGGGCAGCCTCATCAATGGAGGCCAAGCGGCTCCAAACCATCGTCCAAGGCGGGCTAGTGCGCCCCAACGAGGCTTGCAGCGCCGCTACCGATTGCAATGTCATGCTGGACGGCGCATTCCAGTTGAAATCACGGCGCACTGGGGCGGCGGCACTGTTTTGGGCTGCTGTGGCCAAGCCCAACTGTTCAGGCATAGAAAACCACAACGGTGCCGAGCGGCCAAATTGCGCAGCAAAATCAATAGCCAGTTTGTCAAATGCTTCTTGGTTGCCAGTGGCCCGGTACAGGTCAAACAGGGTCATCCAGATTTCTTGCAACGCGGGCGTGGCCTCGGTGGGATGCTGGGCCAACGCGTCCAGCAGACAAGCCCCGGCACCGGCATAGTCGGCATTGGCAAACAAAATGGCGGCTTCTTCCAGGTCGGGATCGTGCACGAAAGGCTCCAAGGGAACAGGTGCCGCCGCAGGCAAGGGCGAGAACTCCAGCGGGGCATCCGGGGGCGAAGACAACCACTGCGCCGCCACACCACCAAAATTGGCGATGAGCATGCTGTCATGGGCAAAGAGGGGTTCAGCCGCAGCTTGGGGGTCAAGATTACCGTGCAAAGACACAGGTACCGTCGAGGCGAACGACACACTCAAGGGCGTAGCACTGGTATTGCCCGCAGGCACCGAATCGGCCAGCAAGCCAGGCAATGCGCCCAAGTGTGGCCGAGACTCTGGCGGTGCCGGTGGCTGCACGCCTGCCCTTGCCAGTGGCGAGACCGGAAGCTGGGCAGCAAAACCAGCCTCAGGGGTGGCCGGTTTGCCTTTCCACCACTGCATCGACATCTGGGCTTCGATTTCGTCGATTTTTTTGATGGTGCCAGCCCGGTCGTCAGGCAAAGTCAGGCTGCTTTGAAAGAACGAGGGGCGCACCGCCGGGTCTTCTACCCGGTGCCCAGCCAACGCATCGCGCTGGCGTAGCTTGCGCAGGTAGTCAAACTCGCGCTTGCGCACAAAATCGTTGCGCCGCTTGCGTTCGAGCATCTCCTTGAGCATCTGCTTGCTGTACTGGCTCTCACGGTCGGTCTCAATGGCATCGAGGTCCGTCCAGTTCGCGGTGGGGTTGCGCACAAAGCGCACCACCTTGGACAGCAGACCACCAGGGGGAGATTCTTCTTTGCTCATGGCAATATAGACCGGAGGATGCTAAAGCACATCAAGCAGTGCTGGTGCGCATATCAATCGCCAAACATTTTTTGCTTGAGTTCGCGGCGTTGCTGTGCTTCTAAGGACAACGTGGCCGTGGGCCGCGCCAATAGGCGCCCGACACCGATAGGCTCGCCGGTTTCATCGCAATAACCGTAGTCGCCCGCATCAATGCGGCCAATGGATTGCTCAATCTTTTTCAGCAGTTTGCGTTCGCGGTCGCGAGTGCGTAACTCTAGGGCGTGCTCTTCCTCAATGGTGGCACGGTCAGCGGGATCGGGCACCACCACAGTGTCTTCACGCAGGTGCTCGGTGGTCTCACCGGCATTGGTGTGCATGTCGTTCTTGAGGTTGACCAGCTTGAGGCGGAAAAAAGCCATCTGCACATCGTTCATGTACTCGCTGTCGGGCATGGCCAGCACGTCAGCATCGGTCAGCTCTGGCAGAGGCTTGATTTTCCAATTGTTGGCCAGTTTGGCGTCTTTCTTGATAGAGCCGGCGAGCGGCGACACTTGCATAGTAGAGGGCATGGTGTTGGTATAGCTGGCTTTGGCAGCAGTGGAGGCCACGGTTTGGGCCATGGACGGAACCGTCAATGAGGCCAGACGCGAGGAAGGCCGGGTACTGCGCACAGGCTCTTGGCTTGCCCCGGCGGGGGCGGCGGCGGCCACCGCCACAGGGCTGCTGGCCTTGGCGGACGTTTTGGCAGCAGACTTTGCTGGTGCCTTAGCGGCAGCAGTGGTGGCCGCAGGGGCCTTGGATTTGCTGGTGTCGGCTGTCATGTTTGCTGTCTCCTCACAGTACGGCGCGCCTGTGGCGACGCCAGCGGCGCGCCAGGAGGCACTGGGGCAATAAGCCCATGTGTTTACCGGGGCGCGATTGTATCGGCTGGCACCGCCCCAGCGCGCAGCGTGGTGCCATAGCCACAGTATGAAGCATACACGGTGGCAATAGCGTTCAGGCTAAACACTGCCCAAGCACTGCTCGAGCCCTTGCAACAAAATGTCTTGGGGCAGGTCGATGCCGATGAACACCATCTTGCTGCTGCGCTCCTCGCCCGGTGCCCAAGCAGGCCCCAGATCGCTACCCATGAGCTGGTGTACGCCCTGAAAAATCACCTTGCGCTCCGTACCCACCATGTACAGTACACCTTTGTAGCGCAACATGCGCGGGCCATAAATGTTGACGATAGCGCCCAAGAAATCTTCGAGCTTGGCCGGGTCAAAGGGGCGCGGAGAGCGGTAAACAAAGCTCTTGACGTCATCGTCGTGGTGATGGTGGTGACCGTGGCTGTGCTGGTGCGATGGATGGTGGCAGTGCTCGCCGTGGTCGTGCGCATGGTCATGGCCGCAGTGGCTATGGTCGTGGTCATGCTCGTGTTGCGCTGGTTCCTCTTTGAGAAAATCTGGGTCAATATCGAGCTTGGTATTGAGGTTAAAGCCGCGCAAGTCCAGCACCTCTTTCAGGGATACCTCGCCAAAATGCACCGCTTTGATCGGGGCACGTGGGTTCATGTGCTTGAGACGGTGCGTCAGGGCATCTACCTCTTCGCTAGTGACCAAATCGGTTTTGGACAAAAAGATTTGGTCGGCAAAGCCTACTTGGCGGCGCGCTTCTTGGCGGTCATTGAGTTGCTGGGCGGCGTGCTTGGCATCCACCAAAGTGATGATGGAGTCGATCAGGTAGGTTTCGGCAATTTCTTCATCCATGAAGAAGGTTTGCGCCACCGGGCCGGGGTCGGCCAAGCCGGTGGTTTCGATCACCACACGCTCAAAATCGAGCGAGCCCTTGCGCTTTTTGGCAGCCAGCAGTTGCAGCGTTTCGCGCAGATCTTCGCGGATGGTGCAGCAAATACAGCCATTGCTCATCTGAATGATGTGCTCTTTGGCATCCGTGACCAAAATATCGTTGTCGATGTTTTCTTCGCCAAACTCGTTTTCAATCACGGCAATTTTCTGGCCGTGGGCCTCGCTCAGAATGCGCTTGAGCAGCGTGGTTTTACCTGAACCCAGAAAGCCAGTGAGGATAGTGACAGGAATGAGAGACATGGAAGCAGCACTTTCGATGGGGAAATACAAATACCTGAAAGCAACACCCACGCCCGCCAACGGGCGTGGTGCTTGCAGGAACCAACCAAGGTTTTTTAGAGTGTACCGAGCATGTCAAGCACTCTGGCTGGCGCTAATTTCAAAGCTGCTGAAAGTCTGGCCGCCGCTTCTCCACAAAGGCACTGAAGGCTTCGCGGGCCGCTGGCTCGGCCAGCATACGGATAAAGCGCGCGCCCTCTTGCTCGATGCGCTCTAGCACGGCGGGGGCTTGGCCCAGCTTGAGCAGGCGCTTGGTCTCGATCAGCGCCGCTAGTGGCTTGGCTGCCAGTTTGCGCGCCTGCGCTTGCGCTACCGCGTTGCATTCGGTGGGCGGCAGTATGCGGTTGACCAAGCCCACCTCCAGCGCCGCCTCGGCAAAAAACGGCTCACCCAACAACAGGGCTTCAGCGGCGCGGTGGTAGCCCAACATCTGCGGCACCAACAAGCTCGATGCTGCCTCAGGGCACAAGCCCAGATTGACAAAAGGCATGGAAAACGCGGCATTGTCGCCCGCATAGACCAGATCGCAATGGAACAACAGCGTGGTGCCAATACCCACGGCGGGGCCGCACACGGCGGCCAGCAAGGGCTTAGGAAAGGCAGCCACGGCCCGCATCAAGCGAAACACCGGCGCATCCAGCGTCTCGGGTGGATTTTGCAAAAAGTCGGCAATATCATTGCCAGCACTGAACACGGCTACATCGCCCTGCAACACCACCACGCGCACGGCCGCATCGGTGGCGGCCGCCTCGAATAAATCGGCCAGCGTGGCGTACATACTGCTGGTGATGGAATTCTTTTTTCCCACCCGATTAAAGGTGATGGTGCTGATGCCAGCTTCGGTATGCACCAAGATATCGGTATTGGAGGTACTCATCGGGTTCATTCTTTGAAGTAAACAATCTGGTGCGTAGTGGCCAGCAGATGGCCGGACTCGTTCCACAGCTCAGCGCTTTGGTCAAAAAAGCCATTAAAAAACGATTGCGCCCGCGCCTGCCCCAGCAGGTAATCGGTGCCAGTGGCAGCCAGTTCAGCCGCACTGGCATGAAAGTACACCGTCATTGATACCGTGCCCACTGGCGTCATGAAGGCGCGGCGACGCCACACCCGTGGATAAAACACATCGGCCAGCGCCGTCAGGCTACAAAAATCGAGCGGGCGCGGTGGGTCGTCGCGCATCCAGAGCTGGGTTAGGCTGTCAGCCTCGGTGCCGTTCCACTCCGTGGGCACCTCACCGGCGCAAGGGCGCATATCGTAGCGGCGCACCCAAGCCACCGGCTTGGGCTGCGTGGCCCGCGCCACCGTAGCCGGTGGCGGCACATCGGGCATCACAGCATCTACCGCACTCCAAGTCTGGCGACGCTTGGCAGTAACAGCGGTGGCCGTCAGCACCACCGAATCCACACCCTCGCTGTTGGTTTGTGAGAGGGTGATTTGCCAGTGCTGGGTAGAACGGTTGGTACGCACGGGCCGGGCCTCGGCACGAAAGCTGCCCTCTTGTAGCGCAGCGGCAAAATTGGCGGTAAACGATATGGGTTCGCCCAGCAACTCAGGGTGCTGGAGCACGGCATTCATGGCTTGGGCGGCGATGAGGCCACCAAACGGCCCCACCATGTTCATGTAATCGTGATGGGTTTGGCCTTGCCAGTGGCGCGCAGCCTCGCGGCCATGCTCATGGGCGGTGTTAGCCACTGGGGTCAGGGTCAGCGCCTGATCTAAAGGATGCACTGCGGATACGGTAGTTTTTTTCAAAACAAACTCCTGAAAAGACACAGGCAGTAAGTATCCGCCGAAAAAGCAAAAGCCACCAACCGGTAGGCTGGTGGCTTTTTGTCTCAATCACGACTGGCTTAAGCCAGCGGGTGATTAGAAGTTGTGGCGAATGCCCAGGCCCAGGTGGTTCTTAGCACCGGTCTTGTAGACAGCAGCGCCGTCTTGCTTGCCGTCATTGTAGTAAGCAGCGTAAGCAAAGGTGCGCTTAGACAGGGCGTACTTGCCTTCGACCAACACGTCGGTGTCTTTGGCCTTGGTATCACGAGCGATGTCCAGAGTCACAGAGAAAGCACCAACGGGCACAGTAGCGCCGAGGGTGAAACCACGTTGCTTCATAGCAGTGGTGTTGGAGGGAGCTACGCCACCCTTGTAACCGTCTTGGTAGGAAGCAGCGATCTTGGCAACGCCCAGATCATACGAACCGCCCAGAGCCATATTGGCCTTGTGCTCTTGCACCTTGTTGTAGGACAGAGCAGCAGCGATGGGGCCGTTTGCGTAGATGACGTTCAAGTCGTACTTAGCGTTGTCACCCACTGCATCGGGGGTATCGGGCTTCAGAACCACGGCCAAGCTGGCAGTCACGCCACCGAAGTTGGGGGTGGTGTAAGCGATTTGGCTGTCGTTACGGGCACCAGCGGCCACGAAGCCGAATTGGTTAGCCACGGCAGAGTAGTTGGCAGCGCCAGTCAGTTCCCAAGCAGCCAGACCCATATAGCTAGGTGTCAAGTCACGACCCAGACGTACGCGACCGAAACCACCCGACAGATCCAAGAAGGCAGCACGGTTCCAAGCACCAGTAGCGCCACCGGTCAGGGCACCAGACTCAGGGTTGATACCTTGTTCGAAATTGAAGGAGGCCTTCAGACCACCGCCCAAGTCTTCCACGCCACGCAGGCCGATACGGCTGTTGCCGTTGTTCAACATGCCGCTGCCGCTCAGTTGAGTGGAGATGCCATTGGACTTTTGCAGGCTCAGATCAGCCACGCCGTACAGGGTGACAGAAGATTGGGCCATAGCGGCGCCGGAAGCAGCCAGCACGGACAGAGCGATTAGGGATTTTTTCATTGCGAGTACTCCAAGGTTAAACAGAGGGCGCCGGTACGGGGGGCTCGGTTGCAGTGCCTGCGCAGTCCCGCCGGTTCCCCGGGCCAACCTCCTGGTGGGGAAGTTGCTCCTATTGCACCAGAGGCGCGCCAGTTTCGCAAAGGAATTCCCCCACAATGGGCGTCAAACGCAAAATCCGTTGCACTGCCGCAACATCGGGGCACCATGCCCCTTAATTGGAGAACCTGATGGATACCCTGCTCACTGCTGCTGATGCCGCCCTGCGCACCCTGTTTGCACCCCACCGCGCCCAAGAGGCCTCCCCAGCACGCCATTGCGCCAAGCCTGAAATGGAACCTGCGCAGCAGCGTCTGTCGGGGGCCTTGATGCGTGTCAACCATGTGGGAGAAATCTGTGCCCAAGCCCTTTACACCGCCCAAGCGACCATGACCCGCGATGAACAACTGCGCGCCCACCTGTGGCAGGCGGCCCGCGAAGAAGGCGACCATCTGGCTTGGACGCGCGAGCGCTTAGACGAGTTAGGCGACCGGCCCAGCCTGCTCAATCCGCTGTGGTACGCCGGGGCCTTTGCCATTGGCGTGGTGGCATCCAAAATCAGCGATGCCGTCAGCCTAGGCTTTGTGGTCGAGACCGAAAACCAAGTGTCCGCACACTTGCAAAGCCACCTAGAACGCTTGCCCGAAGAAGACGAAGCCTCCCGCGCCATTGTCGCCCGCATGAAAGACGATGAGGAGCGCCACGCCGCTGATGCTCTCGCCGCTGGCGCACTAGAACTGCCCGCCCCCGCCAAAGCCCTGATGCAGGTAGCGGCCAAGGTGATGACGACCACGGCGCACTACATCTGATCGCCCGATTCTGGTCATAATGACCGCCAAGCGAACCAAACGACAGAGGGATTTGTGGACATCACCCAGTTGCTGGCATTCAGCGTCAAAAACAAGGCTTCCGATTTGCACCTGTCTGCGGGCTTGCCGCCGATGATCCGGGTGCATGGCGATGTGCGCCGCATCAATGTCGATGCGCTTGACCACAAGACCGTACACAGTATGGTGTACGACATCATGAGCGATGCCCAGCGCAAAGCCTATGAAGAGTTTTTGGAGGTGGACTTCTCGTTTGAGATTGAAGGATTGGCGCGTTTTCGCGTCAATGCCTTTAACCAAAATCGGGGGGCAGCTGCGGTGTTTCGTACCATTCCTAGCAAAATCTTGACACTAGAGCAGCTCAATGCGCCCAAGATTTTTGCCGATTTGGCGCTCAGGCCGCGTGGCTTAGTACTGGTGACAGGGCCTACGGGTTCGGGCAAATCCACCACGCTGGCCGGGATGGTCAATTATTTGAATGAAAACGAATACGGTCACATCCTAACGGTAGAAGACCCGATTGAATTTGTCCACGAGTCCAAAAAGTGCCTTATCAACCAGCGCGAGGTCGGGCCAATGACGCTGTCCTTTGCGGCAGCGCTCAAATCGGCCCTGCGTGAAGACCCAGACGCCATTTTGGTGGGCGAAATGCGCGACTTGGAAACCATCCGTTTGGCCATGACGGCGGCAGAAACTGGGCACTTGGTATTTGGCACGCTGCACACTTCCAGCGCCGCCAAAACCATTGACCGGATCATTGACGTCTTCCCTGCCGAAGAAAAAGAAATGGTGCGGGCCATGTTATCTGAGTCTTTGCAGGCCGTGATTTCGCAATCGCTGTGCAAACTCAAAGACGGCTCAGGCCGCGTGGCAGCCCACGAAATTATGATTGGCACCAGCGCCATCCGCAACCTGATCCGTGAGGCCAAGGTGGCACAGATGTATTCGACCATCCAGACCAGCAGCAATGTGGGAATGCAAACACTCGACCAAAATTTGGCCGACTTGGTGCGTCGCAACATTATCAGCCCGGCTGAAGCACGCAGCAAAGCGAAGATTCCTGAGAACTTCCCTGGCTGATAGGCCATCTGATAGTGCGAGCCCCCGCTGTTGGGTGGCAACAGGAGTTTTTGTATGAATGGCATTTTTAATATGTGGCGATCCTCGGCACCCGCCAAAGGTGCCGCAGAAGTTGCTGATTCCCAAGATTCGGTGTTTTTTTCTACTGCGTTCTCAGACGGTACAGACCACTCAGCGACAGTGGCGCCTTGGGAGGCCCGTGCCGTAGAGGTTGGAGCCAAACGCCTGCCCTCGGGCCACAGTAGTAGCAAACTGTTGCAAGAGTTGTGTGCCAAGAACAAGTACATGGCCCAACTCCCCCCTGAGCTGACGGCACGCATGGGCGCGTTTTTTGATTTTGCCCAAGTGCCCTCCGACCGCGAAATAGTGCGCCAAGATGAATATGGCAATTTCATGTTCTTTTTGCTCTCAGGCACCATGGCGGTCAACAGGGTTCAGCCTTGGGGCGAGAAATTGCTGCTGGCACAAACGCGCCCCGGCGACATGATTGGCGAGATGTCACTGCTCGATAGCGGCATCCGCTTTTCCGCCTGTACCACCATGACCGATTGCGAGATAGCCGTGCTCAGTGCCCATGCACTCGATGAGATGATGGTAAAAGACCCCCAACTAGCCGCTGCCTTGGTAGCGGTGTTGGCGCGCAAGCTGTGCCTGCGCCTGCGTGCGGTCAGTGCCCATTTGGGCGAAAACCAAAAATAAGACCAACCAGCGCTGGCGCGTAGGTGCCAGAGTGAGGGATACCGCCTATGGAACGCGATCAGGCCAGTAAATTTATCAACGACCTGCTGCGGCTGATGGTCAGCCGCCACGGTAGTGATTTGTTTATCACGGCAGAGTTTCCTCCGGCCATCAAGGTCGATGGGGCTATTACCAAGGTCTCGCCGCAACCGCTGTCGCCGGGCCACACCCTGACCTTGGCGCGCGCCATCATGAGTGACAAGCAGGCGGCAGAATTTGAGCGCACCAAAGAGTGCAACTTTGCCATCTCTCCTGCCGGTATTGGGCGCTTTCGGGTCAATGCTTTTATTCAGCAGGGACGCGTGGGTATGGTGCTGCGCACGATTCCACTGATTCTGCCCACCATTGATGGCCTTGGCGTACCGCAGGTGCTCAAAGAAGTCACCATGACCAAGCGTGGCCTGTGCATCATGGTCGGTGCTACTGGCTCAGGCAAATCCACCACACTGGCTGCCATGGTCGATTGGCGCAACGAGAATTCTTTTGGTCATGTCATCACCATTGAAGACCCAGTAGAGTTTGTCCATCCGCACAAAAATTGTGTGGTCACGCAACGCGAGGTGGGCTTAGACACCGAAAGTTGGGAAGCAGCCCTCAAAAACACCCTGCGCCAAGCACCGGATGTTATTTTGATGGGCGAAATCCGCGACCGCGAGACCATGGAACACGCCATTGCCTTCTCTGAAACAGGCCACCTGTGCATGGCTACCATGCACGCCAACAGTGCCAACCAAGCACTCGATCGGGTGATTAACTTCTTCCCAGAAGAGCGCCGCGCCCAATTGCTGATGGATTTATCACTCAACCTGCGCGCTATGGTGTCGCAGCGCTTGTTGCCCAAGCAAGACGGCAAGGGCCGGGCTGCGGCGGTAGAGGTGATGCTCAATACGCCACTGATTGCAGACTTGATCTTTAAGGGCGAAGTGTCCGAAATCAAAGAGATCATGAAAAAGAGCCGCAACCTCGGTATGCAGACGTTTGACCAAGCGCTGTTTGATCTGTTTGAGTCGAACATCGTCACTTACGAGGATGCGCTGCGCAATGCCGATTCGGTCAATGACCTGCGCTTGCAGATCAAGCTGGGCAGCCAGCGGGCGCGCAGCACCGATCTGGCAGCGGGCACCGAAGACTTTGCGATTGTTTAAGCAGAGCGCACGGTTTTTCTTTTTACCCTTTTTTACGGATTTTTATCATGGCTGGTACCAACCCCCGCTCTTACGACGCTGTGCCTTCGCGCAAGGTGGCTTTTATTGGTTTGGGCGTCATGGGCTACCCGATGGCAGCGCATTTGGCGCTGGCCGGACACCAAGTGGCGGTGTACAACCGCAACACGGCCAAGGCTTTGGCTTGGTGTGAAGAATACGCACACACCGGAGCCGTGCGCCATGCACTCACGCCGCGCTTGGCCGCACAGGGAGCTGACATCGTGTTTTGCTGCGTCGGCAATGACGATGATTTGCGCTCGGTGGTGCTGGGCGCTGATGGTGCTTTTGCGGGTATGGAGCCGGGCGGTATTTTTGTCGATCACACTACGGCATCAGCGGAGGTAGCGCGCGAGCTGTATGGTGCCGGGCGCACGCTGGGCCTGCATTTTGTGGATGCGCCAGTGTCGGGCGGCCAAGCTGGGGCACAAAATGGCCTACTGACCGTGATGTGCGGTGGCGACGCAGCGCCGTTTGCTAACGTACAGCCGGTGGCCATGGCGTTTTCGCGGGCGTTTACCCACTTGGGTGCATCGGGTGCCGGGCAGTTAGCCAAAATGGTCAATCAAATCTGCATTGCTGGGCTGGTGCAGGGCTTGGCCGAGGCTGTGGCCTTTGGCCAGCGCGCCGGGCTGGACATGAACCAAGTGCTAGACGTGATTGGCAAGGGTGCGGCGCAAAGTTGGCAACTCGATAACCGGGGCAAGACGATGGTGGCGCGTGAGTTTGAGTTCGGCTTTGCCGTGGACTGGATGCGCAAAGACTTGGGGCTGGTGCTGGCCGAGGCGCGGCGCAATGGTGCCCGCCTGCCCATCACGGCGCTGGTCGATCAGTTTTATGGCGACGTGCAGGGCATGGGCGGCCAGCGCTGGGACACCTCCAGCCTTATCAAACGGTTGGACGACTAAGCAGACATTGGGCGCCCATCCGGCCACCACGCTGCTTAGCGTGGGCTGGCATTGCCGTTACCTGCCGTATCTGGGCGAATGATGCTCATGCGCGAGAGTTCTTCTTCGCTCAGAGATTCAAACACCCGCACCACCTTGACCACGCCCGTGACGCCACTGGCTAAGCTGGCGGCCCGTTGTGCCTCACGCTGGGTAACGCGCCCCAGCAAATAGACCACACCTCGCTCGGTCACCACCTTAAAGGCGTTAGCGGTCAGGTCTTTGGCATCGACCAAGCTGGCGCGCACCTTGCCCGTGATAAAGGTATCGTTAGAGCGCTGCGCCAGCGAGGTGTTGGGCAAAGCGCCCAGCTCATTAACCACTGAGCGTACATTTTCTAGGCCGCGCACCAACTCTTGCACCCGTTGGCGGTCAGCGGCAGTAGGCACCTCACCCGTCAGCAACACTTGGCGGTTATAGCTGGTGATGTTGACATGGATACGGTCGCCATAATGGCCGTGCAGCAGATTGACGGCATGCAACTCAATACTTTCGTCTTCGACTTGGGTGCCTGTGGTGCGCCGGTCTGCAGCCACAATGCCGCTCAGGGCCACACCACCCAGCACCACTGGGGCGCAACCGGCCAGCGTAGCCGCCAAAGTGCTGGCTGCCAGCAGCAGGGCACCCACACGGCGGGTAGAAAATTTTTGCATCAGCTTTCTTCCTGTTCACCAAACAATTGCGCATCCACGCCATCACACAGGCAATGGACGATAAGGTTGTGTACCTCTAACACCCGCGCCGCACGGTCGTGGGGCACGCACAAGAGCACATCGGTCTCGCGCAGCACTGAGGCCAAACGCCCGCCGCTGCGGCCACTCAGGGCCACAATGCTCATATCACGCTCGTGGGCGGCCTCTACGGCGGCCAGCACCCCAGCGTCGTTGCCATCAACGCACAAAGCCAGCAGCAAATCGCCCGCTTGGCCCAGCGCCCGCACTTGGCGGGCAAAGGGCTGCTGGGTAGCCCCCAGCAAGGCGCTGTCAGAGGACAGGGCCAGTGCGGCAAATTCAGGGCGCTCGCGCTCAAACCCGGCCAGACAAAAACCGACAAACTGCAAGGCATGGCCCACCGAGGGGCCACTGGCGCAGGCGAGGATTTTGCCACCCCCGGTAATACAGGCCAGCAGGGCTTGCACGGCATCAGCAATGGGCTGGCCCAAGGCTTGCGCCGCTTGGTATTGCAGGTCGGCGCTGTCGATAAAGTGCTGTTGGATGCGTTGCTCTAGCATGGCGGCGATGATACCCGTATCGTTTTGGTGCCTTGCTTATGAGGCATCGAAGGCAGCCCGCACCCATTGCAGCGTCTCGCCGTCAATCAGCACGGCATCAAAACGGCAGGGTGGTGGCGTGCTCAAACGCATCAGATAGTGGCGCGCAGCCAAGATGATGCGCCGCTGCTTGGCAGCGTTGATACTAGCCCCGGCACCACCAAAATCGCGGCGACTGCGACTGCGCACCTCGACAAAAACGACCGTGCCGTCACGGTCACGCACAATCAGGTCGATCTCGCCACCGCCGCGTCCGGGCGTTCGATAATTGCGCGCCAGCAAGCGCAAGCCGGCTGCCTGCAAATGGGCCAGCGCCAGCGCTTCTGCGGCTTGGCCTTTTTGCTGCGCTGTGGCAGACTTTGTGGGCGCGCTGGCCGCTTTTTTACCAAGGAATTCCATTGAGCGCATCTTTCGCTTTAGCCCTAGGGGCCGCCCGTGATGCGGCGGCTGCACAGCATTATCCCCAAGGCACTTTGTATGTGGTAGCCACGCCCATCGGCAACTTGGCCGACATCAGCTTGCGCGCCCTGCACGTCTTGCAGTTGGCCGACACCTTGGCCTGTGAGGATACGCGCCACACCCACAGCCTGCTGCGCGCCTATGGCATCGACAAAAGCGGTGCCCAAATGTTGGCCCTGCACCAGCACAACGAGGCCGAGGCCGCACAAGCCGTGCTGGCACGTTTGCAAGCGGGTCAGCGCGTCGCTTACGTCAGCGATGCAGGCACGCCCGGCGTCAGTGATCCGGGGGCACGTTTGGTGGCAGTGGTGCGGGCCGCTGGGCTGCGGGCCATGCCCTTGCCGGGGGCCAGCAGCCTCACTGCCGCCCTGAGCGTGGCCGGTGCCGTGGCCCCCACAGGCACCGATGGCGGCTTTGTTTTTGCCGGATTTTTGCCGGTAAAAAATGCCGAGCGCGCCGCCAGCGTGCAGCGCTTGGCCTCTGAGCCACGCTGCGTGCTGCTGCTGGAAGCGCCGCACCGCATTGCTGATTTGGCCCAAGCCTTGGCTGTGCTGGGCGAGCGCCCGGTCACGCTAGCGCGTGAAATCAGCAAGCAGTTTGAAGAGGTGAGCACCCAACCCGCGCAGCAATTGTTAGCGTGGCTGCAAGGCGATGCGCAACGCGCCAAAGGCGAGTTTGTGGTGGTACTGCACCCGGTCGCGGCAGTAGAAGAAACGGGCCAGAGCCAGCGTGTTCTGGAACTACTGTTACCCGAATTACCGCTCAAAACAGCCGTGCGTTTGGCCGCCCAGATCACTGGAGCACCGCGCAATGCTCTGTATGAGCGCGCATTGGCATTGCGACAGTCCGAGCCAGATTCAGAGTCGGAGTAACTCCGCCTGCACAAGCCCAGCCAAAACGCAGAAACTGGCAGCTATGCCTGAATGAATTGTCCTTAGCAGAAAGCATGGTGCAGTTGATCGAACAGGCACAGCAGCGCGAGGGTTTCCGCAGCGTGTAGATGGTGCATCTGGATGGTGCGTCTGGAGCTGGGGAGGGGCAGGCCTGTGTGGAGCCTCGGATGCTCAAGCAGGTTCGGGACTTAAATGTGGTGAATGAAATCAGGAGAAACCCCCTATATGCAATACCCGCAGAACACCACCACGGACACCCTCATCACCACCCTGCCGCTGGCAGCCACCATACGCACAGCCATAATACGGCCACAACACCGCCCCAGAGTCCGAGCACGTACACCAATTTGCTGGCACACAACAACGCTCAAGCCACCACCAACCGCCGCACATTTACCCAAGTGGGCGTATTAATGCTCAATGTAGTCTCTAGCCCCGGCTCAGGCAAAACCACCCTACTGGTCAAAACCATTGATCGCATTGCCGGACAATTGCCCATGGCAGATCGAAGGCAATCAACAAACCAGCCTTGATGCCAAGCGCATCCGTGCCACTAGGGCACCAACAAGGGCTGCCATTTGGATGCGACGATGGTGGCAGACACCCTCGGACGGGCCACTGCCACCCCTGCCTTAACCCTGCCGCTTGAACGGCGAACTCTGCTCAAGCACCTCTACATAATCCTCCACGGCTTGGATTTCACGCTGCAAAAATTCGGCAATGGCCTCGGCAAAGCGCGGATCGGCCACCCAATGGGCAGAAAAGGTTTTGACCGGCAGCAGGCCACGGGAAATTTTGTGCTCTCCTTGAGCGCCGCCCTCAAACCACTGTAGGCCCCGATCAATGCAGTAAGCGATAGACTGGGCATAACAGGTTTCAAAGTGCAAGCCCGGTACCTGTTCTACACAGCCCCAATAGCGCCCATACAACACATCTGGCCCCCGGACATTGAGCGCACAGGCCACCGGCACGCCCTGCCGCAGCGCCAATACCAGCATCAAGGCATTGGGCTCTTGCTGATGCAGGCGCAGGAAAAACTCCAGCGATAAATAAGGCTTGCCCCAATGGCGCTCGTAGGTGTTCTGGTAGCAACGGTAAAAAAATTGCAGCGCCTCAGAATCGAGGGTCTCCGCCTCCAACCAAGAAAACGTGATTCCTGCTGCCTGCACCTTTTTGCGGTCTTGTTTGAATTTTTTGCGTTTTTCTTGCGCCATCGTTGCCAAAAAGGCGTCCATGTCGGCATAAGCGGCATTGCGCCAATGAAATTGCACACTCTCGCGCACCATAAAACCGGCGTCTTTGAGCGCAGCAAGGTCTTGCTCTGCTGGAAACAACACATGGATGGAAGAGGCATGTACCTGCTGGGCCAGCGCCATCAGTGCCTGAATCAACAAGACTTGATGCGCTGGCTTGTAGGCCAGTAGGCGCGGGCCAGCCACTGGCGTGAACGGAACCGATACCACCAGTTTGGGGTAGTAATCGAGCCCATGCTGCTGGTACGCCTGCGCCCATGATTGGTCAAAGACAAACTCGCCGCGCGAATGGGTTTTCAGATAAGCAGCCACCGCCCCTTGTAGTACCCCCTGCTCACGCAACAGCACATGGCAGGGTGTCCAGCCGGTGTCTGGTGTGGCACAAGAGGTTTCTTGCAACAGGTGCAAAAAATGGTGCTGGGTGAAAGGGTTGCCCCCGGCCAGAGCATTCCACTCTGCTGCGGGCACCGCACCCACTGAGGGGACAATTTCAATTTTGAGGGACATGACCAAACTCCAATCGGATACGCACCAAGGGCATGGGTGCAGCAAGTGCACGGCCTTGCGCCGTGTTAAACCGCCACAGATCATGCCCCGATAGCTGCGCTGCCGTGCAGCCATACGCTATAAGTCTTGGGTTATTGATTCCTTCTCATCTTAGGGCTGTCATGCTCCACGTTTCCACTCACACCACGACGCGGTTGCGGCCCGATTTTTTGGCCTCATACAAACATTGATCGGCCCTTTTAAGTAGCTGCTCTACATCTAATGACAAATCGGTACTGCTCACGCAGCCAATCGACACGGTAAACTTGAGCACAGCACCCCCAGAAAATTCCATTTCATAATTTTCAATCTCATGGCGCAGGCGCTCTGCCACCTGTAGTGCTGTTTCTGGCGATGTATCTGGTAAGAGAATGGCAAATTCCTCACCCCCCAAACGCCCAGCAATATCAATATCACGTAATTCATTGCGACACATATCGCCAATGTAAGCAATCACTTTATCGCCTACATCATGACCATAAGTATCATTGATAGACTTGAAATTATCAATATCTAGCATCAATACTGACAAGGAATGAATGAAACGCCTTGCTCGTGATATTTCCAAATCAGCCAACTCATGAAAACGCCGCCGATTAACCAGCCGGGTTAACGCATCTGTATTGGCAAGCCACTCCATTTTTTTCTGCAATTCTTTTTGCTCAGTGATATCAGCAGAAATCCCACAGACACCACTCACATTGCCGTCTGCATCCAATAGAGGGAATTTTGTTGTTAAGAAGTGATGTGCGCCAAGCAATTCTTCGTAACGCCGGGTTTTCATAGACTCTATGACAAATTTATCATTTTCTGTGAATATCAGAGCATCTTCACCAGAATAAATTTCAAAATCTGTGCGACCTAGCACTTGGTCACGGTGATGGCCAGTCAACCTCTCATACATCTGATTAATCAGAAGATAACGACCCTCTTTATCTTTAGCAAAAATCAGTGTGCCACTATGCTCAATCAGGTCTTGCAAAAACCGACGACTCTCCCGCAAAGCCGCTTCTGATTTTTTCAGCTCTGTCACATCAGACACCAAAACAAAGAATCCTTGTACCTGCCCATTCATAAAATCTGGGATGTAATGCGTCCATGTATAGCCTATACTGCCATCAGCTTTAACCAAGGTGCGCTCAAAACTCTGATGCTTTCCAGCCATCACAGCACAGATATAAGAATCATTTTCTTTAAAAAGCTCTTGCCCCATCAAATCATGGAGGTGAATTCCATTCATCTGTTCTTGCGTTTTACCAAACCAATCTAAATAAGCATCATTGGCAAAAGTGCTGCGTAAATCTTTTGTCCAGTACCCCACCATACCAGGAATAATATTAATCAATGAGCGCATAAAACACTCACTTTGGGCTAAGGCGGCATCTGCCTGCGCCTTGATAACGTCAGCACTCCGGCGGCGCTGCTGAACATAAGCCAATGCAGGCAAAGATCCTCCCACTAATAAAATTAACAATCCACCAGTTAACCATAGCTGCGCATACCATTCGACATAGAGCGCCTCTATATTGCGCCCGACTGCAACCACCAAGGGCTTGTCCATCGGCACACTCGGATTAATGATGGTATGTAAAGCCATTAATCTATTCTCTCCTGTGGCCACAGAGGTACCTTCGAGCACTTGTGAAACTTGGCCGCTAGCCATATGGCGCGAGAAAATTGAACCAGGCTGGGCTAAATTTAGACCATCCTGTCCGGGTCGATTAGGTTCCATTACTACTTGCAAGCCATCACTATGTGCAATAGCCGCCCACATATCCTTATGGTAAACCACAGCACCCAATTGCTCTCTAAGCCCCTCCGGGTCTAGACCCGCCACAATCACACCTGCAAATTGACCCTCAGGGCCCTGAATCACACGCACCACATTCATAACCCAAGCACCAAGCACAGTCTTCAATGGTGGTGTTACGTAAAGAATGTCAGGATTAGGATGCGCGCGGGCCTCGCTGAAATAGGGCCGGTAGCTAACATTTTGCCCGATTAACTCTGGTCGGCTGGCAGCAATCATATTGCCATCTGCATCGAGTACAAACATAGTGCGTACAACACGCATAGCATCGGCAAAAGCGCGCAAGCGGTGACTGGCTTGTGATACTCCTCCTTCAGTACCGTGCCAACCCGGCAGGTCATGACGAATGCCAATCAAGGCGTTATCTACCACCTCTAAAGCCTGACCCAGATTTTTGTTTAGGACACGAGCTTGGGTCGCCAGTCGCTCACGCTCACGATTGCCAATATTCACATATTCTCGGTAAAAACTAAAACCAATCACCCCCACCACAATCGACAAACCACCAAGCAACAAGATCCACTCCGAAAGGTACCGATTACTACCCAGAATTTTCTTCATGCACACAAGCTCTCTTTGAATTTTGGATTGTTACGAACTTTGATACCCGGTGGTATGCCCTCAAACTACCTATGCGATCAATTCTCTTTCTCTTTCTTACTGCCCACCACCGCCTTCACGCCCGCTGCACCCACATCGACTACCGTGCCGACCACTGCCACCCCCACCCCGACGGCGGTAGTAGCTACCGACACTGCCGCCCCCGCCACTGTGACCACCGCGCAGCCCGTCGTGCAAGTAGATAAAACCAACAGCGCCAGCAGAGCCGGGCGTAAAAAAGAAAGTCGTGTGGAAACGTGGTGCATGATGTAGCAATTGAAAATGTTTATCTCCATTCTGCAAGAAAAAACATGATGCCCTTTGCCGCTGCCCCGCTGGATTTGCAACATGGCCGCATTGATCAGTCACATGGCGCTGAGAGCCAAGTGATGGCGCAGTTGATAGAGCAACTGCTTTCCCGCTCCTTGCACAACGATTTTTTAGCCCAAAGCGACGATGGTGCTCGGCTGCCCCTGCGCTACGAAGTGGTGGAGCGCAGCAAAGCCGATGGTATTTTTAGCGCGACCACGGGCGTCGGGGTATTGCACGAAGATGTCAATGTGTCTGGTGCCTATGCCCAGCCCTGCGATGTGGTACTGCAAAAGGCATATATTTCGGTGCGCCCTAGCGAGATCATTGCCGACGAGCGCTGTTTTATGCAGATTCACACCCATATGGGCAGGCGGCACATGGTCGATTGGCTGGCCGCCGCAGCCCTGCCGCGCATCTGTTGACCAGTGCAGCATGGCTCCGTCTTGCCCCTGACATCAACAATGGTGTCTTGCGCTTCTAAAATCGCCTTTTGCGATTTCCCGGCTTGGCCGGGTGCGCCGCCCCTTTAAGGTTCACCCCATGAATGCTCCCACCGCGTTGACCGCCCTGATGGCGCAGTCCCCCGAACCCGTGCGATTGCGCGAGATTCCTTACAACTACACCAGCTTCTCTGACCGCGAAATTGTCATCCGCCTGTTGGGTGCGCGCGCTTGGGTGGTATTGCAACAACTGCGCGAAGAGCGCCACACAGGTCGCTCGGCCCGTATGCTCTATGAAGTGTTGGGCGATATTTGGGTGGTGCAGCGCAACCCGTATCTGCAAGACGACCTGCTCGACAACCCCGACCGGCGCAAGCTCTTGGTGCAAGCACTGCAACACCGGCTGGGCGAGGTGCAAAAGCGCCGCAAGCCGCAAGACGATGCCGCCCGCGATGCGTTGGTAGGCGAGCTGCTGGAACTGGCCGGTAATGCCGTGCGCCGTTTTGATGCCGCTTTTGACCAAATTGCCGAGCTGCGCCGCCAAACCCGGCGCACACTGGGCCGTCTGACGGCCAAAGACAACATCAAGTTTGATGCACTCAGCCGCGTCAGCCATGTCACTGACGCCACCGACTGGCGCGTTGAGTACCCCTTTGTCGTGCTCACCCCCGACACCGAAGCCGAGATGGCCGCGTTGGTCAAGGGCTGCATTGAGCTAGAAATGACCATCATTCCACGCGGGGGTGGTACCGGCTACACCGGCGGTGCCATCCCCCTCACTTGGAAGAGCGTCGTCATCAATACCGAAAAGCTCGAAGCCATGACCGAGGTGGAGATGCGCAAGCTCCCCGGCGTCGAGCGCGAAGTGGGCACAATTTGGACGGAAGCGGGCGTGGTCACGCAGCGCGTGGCCGATGCCGCCGAACGCGCCGGGTTTGTGTTTGCGGTAGACCCGACCAGCGCCGAAGCCTCGTGCATTGGCGGCAACATCGCCATGAATGCCGGTGGCAAAAAAGCCGTACTCTGGGGCACAGCGCTGGACAATTTGGCCAGCTGGCGCATGGTCACGCCGGATGCGCAGTGGTTAGAAGTCACGCGCCTAGACCACAACCTCGGCAAAATCCACGATGCCGACATGGCTAGCTTTGAGCTGAACTACTACCAAGCCGACGGCAAAACCTTTATTCGCACCGAGCGCCTCGATATTCCGGGCAAGACCTTCCGCAAAGAGGGACTGGGCAAGGACGTGACCGACAAGTTCCTCAGTGGCCTGCCGGGCATCCAAAAAGAAGGCTGTGACGGATTGATTACCAGCGCCCGCTGGGTAGTCCACCGCATGCCGGAACACACCCGCACCGTGTGCCTGGAATTCTTTGGCAATGCCAAAGACGCCGTGCCCAGCATTGTCGAAATTAAAGACTTTATGTTTGCCGAGCAAAAGCGCTCGGGCGTGCTGCTGGCCGGTTTAGAGCACTTGGACGACCGCTACCTCAAAGCGGTGGGTTACACCACCAAGAGCAAAAAGCACGGCGGCTTACCCAAAATGGTGCTGTTTGGTGACATTGCCGGTGACAACGCCGACGATGTGGCCCGCGTCACCAGCGAAGTGGTACGCATTGCCAACTCGCGCAGCGGCGAAGGCTTTATTGCCATCAGCCCCGAAGCGCGCAAAAAGTTCTGGGCCGACCGCAAGCGCACTGCCGCCATTTCTAAGCACACCAACGCCTTCAAAATCAATGAAGACGTGGTGATTCCGCTGCCGCGCATGGCCGAGTACACCGATGGCATCGAGCGCATCAATATCGAACTGAGCCTGCGCAATAAGCTCAAGCTGGTCGATGCGCTCGAAGCCTTCTTCCTGCGTGGCAATCTGCCACTGGGCAAGCACGACGAGACCAGCGAGATCCCTGCCGCAGAAATGCTCGAAGACCGCGTGGCCCAAGCCGTGGCAGTATTGGCAGAAGTGCGCGACCTGTGGCAAGGCTGGCTGCTGGACGTGGAAAACCTGTTTCCGCAACTGCAAGACCACCGCCTGCGCGCGAGCTGGAAAACGCAAATCCGCGCCCGCCTGCAAGACATCTTTACCGGCGCAGCCTTTCAGCCGATTCTGGCCGAGTGCAATGCCATCCACCAGCGCGTGCTCAAGGGCCGCGTGTGGGTAGCCTTGCATATGCACGCGGGTGATGGCAACGTGCATACCAACCTGCCCGTCAACAGCGACGACTATGAGATGCTGCAAGCCGCGCACGGTGCCGTAGAGCGCATCATGGTGCTGGCGCGCAGCTTGGATGGTGTGATCTCTGGCGAACACGGCATTGGCATTACCAAGCTGGAATTTTTGACCGACAAGGAGCTGCTGCCCTTTGCCCAATACAAGGCCAAAATTGACCCACAAGGGCGCTTTAACAAGGGCAAACTGCTGCGCCCGCAAGACCAGCCCACCGCCCCACAAGGCAACCGCGATGCACTGAGCGAGCAGGTCGCCTTCTCTGACCTGACCCATGCCTACACCCCCAGCTTTGGCCTGATGGGGCATGAATCGCTCATCATGCAGCAAAGCGACATTGGCGCGATTGCTGATTCGGTCAAAGACTGCCTGCGCTGCGGCAAGTGCAAGCCGGTGTGCAGCACCCATGTGCCACGCGCCAACCTGCTGTACAGCCCACGCAACAAGATTTTGGCTACCTCGCTGCTGGTCGAAGCCTTTTTGTACGAAGAGCAAACCCGCCGGGGCGTGAGCATCAAGCACTGGCAAGAGTTTGAAGACGTGGCCGACCACTGCACGGTCTGCCACCGCTGCGAAAGCCCCTGCCCGGTCAAAATCGACTTTGGCGATGTGACCATGAACATGCGCAACCTGCTGCGCAAAATGGGCAAAAAGAGCTTCCGCCCCGGCAATGCCGCCGCGATGGCCATGCTCAATGCCACCAACCCCGACACCATCAAGCTGATGCGCTCGGCGATGGTGGGCGTGGGCTTTAAGGCCCAACGCATGGCGGTGGACTTGCTGCGTAAGATGGGGCGCAAACAAACGGCCAAGCCCCCCGCCACCGTGGGCACCGCACCCATCAAAGAGCAGGTGATCCACTTTATCAACAAAAAGCTGCCCGGTGGCCTGCCCAAACAGACTGCCCGTGCGCTGCTGGACATCGAGAACAAGGATTACGTCCCGATCATCCGCAACCCCAAAACCACCACCTCTGAGACCGAGGCGGTGTTCTACTTTCCGGGCTGCGGCTCTGAGCGCCTGTTCAGCCAAGTGGGGCTGGCTACCCAAGCTATGCTCTGGCATGCCGGGGTGCAAACCGTGCTGCCGCCAGGCTACCTGTGCTGCGGCTACCCACAGCGCGGCAGCGGCCAGTTTGACAAGGCCGAGAAGATGATCACCGACAACCGGGTGCTGTTCCACCGCGTCGCCAACACGCTCAACTATCTGGACATCAAAACCGTGGTGGTCAGTTGCGGCACCTGCTACGATCAGTTGCAAAAATACGAATTCGAGCAGATTTTCCCCAGCTGCCGCATCATCGACATTCACGAATATCTGTTAGAAAAGGGCCTCACCCTGCAAGGCAAGGGTGCTTACCTCTACCACGAACCCTGCCACAACCCGATGAAGTTGCAAGACTCGCTCAAGACCGTGAAAGCGCTGGTCGGGCCACAGGTGCTCAAGAGCGAGCGTTGCTGCGGCGAATCGGGCACGCTGGGTGTCACACGGCCTGATGTGTCGACGCAAGTGCGCTTCCGTAAGGAAGAAGAAATTCGCAAAGGCGAAACTGCACTGCGCGCCAGCGGTGCCGTGGGTGCGCAGGACAATGTCAAAATCTTGACCAGCTGCCCCAGCTGCCTGCAAGGTCTGACCCGCTACGGTGATGACCTGCAAAACGGCCTGCTCGAAGCCGATTACATCGTGATTGAAATGGCCCGCGAACTGCTGGGCGAAAACTGGTTGCCCGAGTATGTGGCTAAAGCCAATCAGGGCGGTATAGAAAGAGTTTTAGTATGACCGAACGCGCTATGTCCACCATACCACCCTCCCGGCCCCCAGTGTTTCAGCCCCGCTGTGCGCTGTGCAGCCAAGATGGCGGTGAGGTGGTCTGGCGCAATGAACGTTTGCGCGTCATTCGCACCGACGAGCCCGGCTTTCCGGCCTTTTACCGGGTGGTGTGGAACTCGCACCTGCCTGAACTGTCGGATCTGTCCACCTTTGAGCGCCTGCATTGCCTAGAGGTGGTGACTACGGTGGAGCGCACGCTGCGCCAGCAGTTGCAGCCCACCAAGATCAATCTGGCGGCACTGGGCAATATGGTGCCGCACCTGCATTGGCATGTGATTGCCCGGTTTGATTGGGACAGCCATTTTCCCGCCCCGGTCTGGGCAGTCGCGCAGCGCGAGCGAGCGCTAGAGCAGGAAGAAGCCGTGCGGGCGCGATTGCCGGAAATAGAAGCCGTGCTGCGGATTCAACTGCCGCTGGCCTGAGCACACCAACGGACAAATAGCCGTCCAGTGGGCTGAATGCAGATCAGCAAATCATAAACAGCACCGCCTGCGCAGACTGGCTTGCTTTTTCATACAACGCAGCAATCTGGCGGAAGGTGTCGGCCACTTCTTGCGGGTGCTCTTGCAAATAGTCGCCGTGGTAGAGGCTGTCGTAATCGAGGGTGTCTATGGCCGACTGCAAATCCTCGACAGATACATCTTGAAGCTGATGGGCAATCAGGGGCACACGGGTTTCTGACACCCAGAAAGCACTTTCGCAGCAGTCCAGCGCGATGTCGTGCTCGCCCGTCACATAGGCAATATCAAGTGCATCGCAAAGGGCATTAACACCATGCCAGTGGTCTCCGATGTCTAGCACCAAGGGAGGGTGGCCCAGCAGCTCGCCATGCACAAACAGACATAAATCCTGTTCCCCCGCCAAATGCTGGCGCAATACATCGACAGGTACGACCACAAATTGTCCGGCAATGCTCATCTCATCGTCCTTCAAAAAATGCCGCTCCAGCGGGAGCCACGGGGCTGCGCACAAACCCATAGTGCTGCGCCAGTTCTGCGGCTTGCACCGGCAGCGGCTCCCATTGCCATTGCTCTAGGGCTTCTGCCAGTGCCGCCACGTCTTGGGTATGCACCAGCCCTAGGCCCAAATCGGTCACCAGATAGACTTTGCCTTCTTCATCGAGCAGGCAGGCTTGCGGCTCGGCCAAACGCCCGGTGTGGCTGCGCACGCTCAGGTCGGGCTGCAAACGCCAAACCCACGGCGTGCATTCCAACTCCACATACACGCGCTGCGGCCCATTCTGAAAGAACCATTGCCCCAAAGCATCGGCCTCGTAATTGCGGCCTATAAACTCGATCAGCTTCTCGTGTTGCAACAGCGAGCCTTTGCTCTGCACAAACGGGCCTAAAGCTTGGGCAGCATCGTCGCGCATAAACCAGCGCCCACGCGCATCCAGCCCTAACCAACCATAGCAGTGGGGCACATGGGGCCATTTGACCAAAGCTTGTTGAACAATATCATCCATGCTGCGATTCTGCACCGAGTGCAGAAGGCGGTATCAAGGAAACCACGGTGCCAATCACCAACAGCGTGGGCGGCTTGATGCCATAGCGGCGGGCGGTGGCGTCCAACTCGGCCACGGTAGTGGTGTAAATGGCCTGTTGCGGCCAAGTGGCTTTGTAGATCAGCACGGCTGGGGTATCCGCCGCCAGCCCCGCCGCTTGCAACTCGCGGGCAATGGTAGCAAGCCCGGTAATGCCCATATAGATCACTACGGTCTGGTGCGGTTGCGCCAGCGTTTGCCAGTTCAAATCTACCGTATGGTCTTTGAGGTGCCCGGTGACAAAGGTGCAGCTTTGCGCATGGTCGCGGTGCGTGAGCGGAAAACCAAAACTGGCCCCGGCCCCCAAAGCGGCGGTGATGCCGGGCACGATTTCGACCGGAATTTGCTGTTGCAACAGCACATCCATTTCTTCGCCGCCCCGGCCAAAAACGAAGGGATCGCCACCCTTGAGCCGCACCACGCGCAAGCCTTGGCGGGCCAAATCGACCAGCAACTGGCAAATTTCTTCTTGGGCCAGCGTATGGTTGCCAGCAGATTTGCCGACATAGATGCGCTGTGCCTGCGCGGGCACCAAATCCACAATGCCGGGGCCGACCAGATTGTCATAAACCACGACTTGGGCTTGTTGTAAGCGCCGCCAAGCGCGCAGCGTGAGCAGTTCCAAATCGCCCGGCCCGGCCCCGACCAGCGATACCGTGCCCGGCGCTTGTTCTGACAGCACGGGCATCATGCCGCTGGCCCCTGATGGAAAACGAGTTCTTGCACCGGCTGCCCACCCACCAGATGGTCGGCAATGATGCGATCCATGTTCTCGGACGTGACGTTGTAGTACCAAGTGCCATCGGGCTGCACGCACATCACCGGGCCGCCTTTGCAAGCCGCAAAGCAACTGACCCGGCTGCGCTTGACGCGCAAATCGCCCTTGTCTAAACCTGCCGCCTTGAATTTATCGCCCAAACTATCAAACAGGGCTTGCGCCGCGCCATCTTGGGTGCAGCGCGGGCCGGTACACACCAGCAGGTGGCGGCGGTAGTCACCAATTTTGGGTTTCTCTACGCTCTCAGTGCTCATACTTCATCCTCAGCGGTATCGGTGCTGGCAAGCTCAGAAATCGGCTCCAACAAGGTGGCGCGAATATAGTCGGTGGGCAGCCGGTATTGTTGCGCTAAGGTCTCGATGGCTATGCCCTCGGCATATTGCGCCTGCAAAGTCTCTAGCCAGCCCAGCAGCCCGGTGGACAGCGAGCGCCCGCGTTTTTCGCCATCGCGGGTTTCGCCGTTTTGTTCCAAATCGTATTTGTTGGCGTAGCCGCGTGGCGTGACCATCAAGCCGTGGCGGACAACGGTATTGCTGTTGCCAATCAGCACGGTGCTCAACATACCAATATCGGCCTCGGCCATCTGGTCTAGCGTAGTAAAAACAATGCTCTCGCGGCGGCGGTAGGCACTTTTAACGATAGCCACCGGGGTATCTGGGCGGCGGTGGCGCAAAAACAGGCGCTGGGCCTCGACAATCTGGCGGGTGCGGCGGCCACTTTTGGGGTTGTAGAGTGCCACGACAAAATCGGCCATTGCCACGGCATCCAACCGCCGGGCAATGGTGGGCCACGGCGTGAGCAAGTCCGACAAAGAGATGGCGCAAAAATCGTGCGTCAGCGGGGCACCCACCAGCGCGGCGCAACTATTGAGCGCCGAAGCCCCCGGAATGATTTCTACCTGCACGGAGTCATCGGGCGTCCAACCGGCTTGAAACAGCACTTCGTAGGTGGGGCCAGCCATGCCATACACGCCAGCATCCCCCGAAGAAATTAACGCCACTTTTTTGCCTTGGCGCGCCGATTCCAGCGCCGTCACGGCCCGGTCTAGCTCTTCGGTCATGCTTTTGCGGATGACTTCTTTGCCATCGAGCAGATCGGCCACCAGCTTGATATAGGTGACATAGCCAATTACCGTGTCGGCCTCGATGATGGCTTCGCGGGCGCGGGCGGTCATGTGGGCTGCGCTGCCGGGGCCAATGCCCACCAGCATGATTTTGCCCGCCGTGGCTGGGGCCGTGGTGGTGTCTGGAGTGGGGGAGGTGGTCATGCTGGAGTGGCTTTCTGGGGGCATGGATGGCGACATAGGAGGGTGCAGGCGGGCGATAGACACGGTGGCATTTTTGCCATCAGCGCCGCGCCATTTGTGTTTTTCTAGGCACAAGGCGTGGATGGGGGCGGGCTGTCCCGCTGTGCCTGCGGCCAGCAGGGCAGCGGCCTCACTGACCGAGGGCGTACCGGTGTAACGCAACACGGTGGCACTGGGGTTGGGCACTGGCACCGGGGCCAGTACAGCGGCGGGGTAGAAATGGATAGGGCAGCCCCATTGCTGCGCTAAAGCGAGCAAACAAGGCTCATCGGCTTTGAGGTCAATGCTGGCCAAAGCCACCACATTGCCCACTTGAGCGCCTATTTGGTGCAGCGCTTGGCTTACCGCCTCTTGCAAGGTGGCAAAAGCCGTGCCCCGGTCACAGCCTAAGCCCAACACTAGGGCCGATGCTGTGGGCTGGGTCATGGTGTGGCCTCGGTGGGAGGGCGGTATACCACCAAGCGCTCGGCCCATTGTTGCCATTGCGCTGGGGCAATATCGGCATGGGTAATCCACAGCACAGCGCGGTGGTGTTCGGGGCGCACTTGGTCAAAGCGCTCTAGCAGTTCGATATGGGCGGGCAGCGGTGTCGGGCGTGTCCACCAATCGTGGCGGCCTGCCTCTTGCACCACGGCAATCGGTTCGCCATTGACGACATGGGCCGAGACACGGGTGATGTTGATTTTGGGCGCTTCCACGCGCCAGCCCAAATGGCGGCCCAAAATATCCACTGGAATGGTTTTGCCCACATCAGACGCTGTGGTTAGCACTGGCGTTGCACCCATCAGGTCAGCGACGCGCTCGCTCATGGCATTGGCACCGCCCACATGGCCCGACAGCACCGGAATGACAAACTGGCCCGCATCATCCACCACGGTGATGCCGGGGTCTTCGTCCTTGCTTTTGAGGTGCGGCGCAATCAAGCGCACCACCGCCCCCAGCGAGACAAAAAACACCAACTGGTCGTACTCGGCAAACAGCCGCGCTATTTCATCGCGCAAAGCGCCTTCGTAGGAATGCACCGGCTGGGAAAGGTGGGCAAAGGCTGCGGCAAACTTGCCAGCGGTGCAAATATGGGCTTCGGGCAAGTCTTGCGCCAGCCGGGCAGCCAGTGCCGCCCCATGTTTGGTGATGGCAATGATGCCAATGCGGGGCTGCGCTTTGGCGGGGGCAGACACTACTACCGTGGGATTTTCAACGCTCATGCCATGTTCTCCGGGGAGGTTTTTTTCAGGCAGCCTTTGATGCGCTCGCCACGCACCCGGTGCGGGTTTTTTACGATCAACAATGACAAATAACTCACTTTGCTGCCGCGCAAGGCCAGCAGATCGGTGCCAGACAGGCGGCGCTCGTCCAATGCCCCGACACGCTCAATAAAGTGAGCACCGGCCAACAGCTCTTTGCGCTCCAGCCAGTCCAATAGCTCGTCGAGCAGGGGTTTGATTTTCATGAGCACCAGCGTGTCAAAGTCGGGCAACAGCCGATCCACCGCACTGACACCATAGGCCGCAGGCACAATCGCCACGGTATCGTCTTGCTCGGCAAAAGGCTCGCCCACCTCGGCGCAGGCCGCCGTGAAGGAGTTGACACCCGCAATCACCTGCACGGGCACCAGCTCATCCAAGCCGCGCACCGTGCGTGCCAAATGACCAAAGGTGGCGTAGGTGCTGGCGTCGCCCTCGACCAGAAACAACACATCCCGGCCCGCTTGCAACCAAGGCAGCACCGTCTGCGCCGCCTTAAGCCAAGCGCGGCCCAGCTTTTCGGCATCGTGGGTCATGGGGAACAGCAGCAGCGCGTGCTCTGTGGGCGGGGCTAGTTCTGCCCGCTGCACGATGTCCAAGGCGTAGCTGGGGGTTTTGCCGCTGCGGGCCGGATAGACCCAAACGGTGTCACGGCGTTGCAAGGCCGCCCAAGCCGCACGGGTGATAAGGCCCGGATCACCGGGGCCGAGCGAGATGCCCCACAAGGTGCCTCGGCCTGCGGTAGGGGTTTCAACCATGAACGGCCTCCTGAGTTGTTGCTTGTGCGCAAACCAGCCACACTGGGTTTTCTGCCGCCATGCGATGCATGTGCAAAATCGGTTTGCTGCGGGCAGCCTGCAATTGCAGAACATCCCACGCTACGTTGGCCGCAGATTCCAGCGTTTGGATGGCGGTGCTCAGGTTTTCCAGCGTGACAAAGTTCATCACCAAGCGCCCGCTGGGGCGCAGGCGGCGCAGCACCAAGGTGATGAGTTCGGCCAGCTCTCCACCAGAGCCGCCGATAAACACCGCGTCGGGGTCGGGCCAGCTCTCTAAGCCTTGCGGGGCTTTGCCCCAATGCAGGCTGTAGTTGCTCACAGCAAAGGCGGCATGGTTGCGTGCGGCAATGGCGTGGTCGGCCTCGTTTTTCTCCATCGCATAAACATGGCCGCGTGGGCACAGCCGCGCTGCTTCTAACCCCACCGAACCAGAACCTGCACCGATGTCCCACACCACACTGTTGGCGCGCAGTTGCAGCCGCGCCAAACTGACGGCGCGCACTTCCTGCTTGGTAATCAAGCCTTTGTCGGGTTGGCGTTGTTGGTAGGCCGCATCTTCTAGCCCAAAACGCACTGGCTCCGGCTGTAACCGGGTGCGCCACAGCAGCACCACATTGAGCGGGGCAAACTGCATCTGGGCCGCCGCCTCTGGCGATAGCTCGGCCAACACCCGCTCGGTAGGTTGCAGCAGATTTTCGGCCACGGCCATCTGGAAGTCTTCGCCCAAACCTTCGGCCAGCAGCAAGCGGGCAATGCGATCCGGGCTATTGGCCGGGCTGGTGAGCACCAGCAGGCGCTGGTGGGCGCGCAAAGCCTGCGCCAGTGCATACAGGCCATGTGCGGGGGTGCTGCCGCGCACCCACTCCCCGGCATCTTGGCTATGCACCGAGACAATGCGCGCATCTTGCCATGCCAGCCCAATGCGAGCACAAGCCAATTGCAAGGTAGAAAGATTGGGCAGAATATCCAGCGCTTGCACGCACAGGTGCTGCGCCAAAAACGGTGCAATACCGTGGCAGAGGGGATCACCCGTAGCCAACACCACGCTGCTCTGGTGAGCTTGGCGGGCGCTACGCACCCAATCTGGCACGGCACGCAGTTGGCCGGTCAAGTCGTGCAACACGGCACCGGGCTTGAACTCTTGCGCCAGCAGCGCCAAGGTACGGGTGCCACCAATCACCACATCGGCGCTGCGCACATGGGCCAAAGCGGTAGCGTTCAGACTGGCGATACCGTCATCAAGCACGCCAATCACGCGGCAGGGGTTGGGGTCTTTGTCGCGGGGTTCCATCAGGTATCCAAAGTCGAGGCGGCAGGGGCACACAGCACATCGGCCACCTTGTTGCCAGAAAAATCACACACCAGCACGCGCAACTGAAAGGCGTTGCCGTAGCGCCCGGAGGCGGTCAGGGTGTTGATGGCGCTTTGCGCCAATGCGCGGTGGAATGGCTCGCCCAAGCCACGCTCGACCATCAGTTCAGCGCCAAAACGGGCGGTTTCGGCTTGGGCAATGGCTTGACAGTCGGCCTCGTTGGCACCCACTTGGCGGGCAATGCGGGCCACCAGATCGGTATCGACCTCGGCGCGGTTGGCGTGGGTGATGGTCTCGCCTTGGGCCATTTTGGTGAGTTTGCCCACCATCACGCCCAACACCACCAGCGGTATGCCTTGTGCCACCACCTCATCCAAGGCGTAGCGCAAAAAGTCGCCCATCTGGATAAAACAAGCCGCAGGCAAGCCGGGCTGCTCGCGGCGCAGTTCGGCCATGGCAAAGCTCTCGGTGCGCCCGCCGGTGGTCAGGGCCACCATGCCATGCCCCAGTGTGGCCGCCACCCGAACGCCCTGCACCACACTGGCCCGCCATGCGGCTGTGGAGTAGGGTTTGACGATGCCGGTGGTACCCAAAATGCTGATGCCGCCCAGAATGCCCAGCCGGGCATTGGTGGTTTTTTTAGCCATTTGCTCGCCACCGGGCACGCTGATGGTCACTTCTAAGCCCTGTTCGGCCAGCAGGCCGGGGGCAGCTTCGCGCAGATTGTCGAGGATGTTTTTCCGGGGCACCGGGTTGATAGCCGGGCCGCCTACCTCCAGACCTAGCCCCGGCATGGTGACGGTGCCAACGCCCGTGCCAGCGCAATAAACAACGGTACCGGGCTGGTCAGGCAACAGGCGTACATCGACGGTCAGGTGGGCACCATCGGTGCAATCGGGGTCATCGCCCGCAAACTTGACCACCACGGCATGGGCGCTGTGCTCATCACAGCGGCCCTCTTGCACAGCAAACCGAACACGGTTGCCATTGGGCAGCAGGCTTTCTATCTCCGTAGGCACCTCACCGCTGACGATGCCCAAGACGGCAGCACGGGCTGCCGCCGCCGAGCAAGCTCCGGTGGTAAAGCCGGTGCGCGTACCGCGTGGGGTACTTTTTTCCATCACCAAACCTTATGCGTGCATGGCTAGTTGCGCCTTTTGCTGCGCTTCGGCCAGCGCCAGCAGGGCGTGCAAGGCAGCCACCACCAAGGTAGAGCCGCCCTTGCGGCCCCGAATCACGATCCAAGGCACCTCGTTTTGCAGCGCGATCAGGTCTTTTGACTCCGCCGCCGCCACAAACCCCACCGGCATTCCCACCACCAACGCTGGGCGCACGCCTTCTTCTTGAATCAAGCGCACCAGTTCAATCAGGGCCGTGGGCGCATTGCCAATGCCGACGATGGCCCCTTGCAGCAAGCCTTGGCGATGGGCTTTGCGCATGGCCTGCACGGCGCGGGTGGTGTCTTCGGCTTGGGCTTGGGCAATGACATCGGCATCGCTGATGAACTGGTGGGTTTTCATGCCAAAGTGGGCCAGACGTGGTGCCGACAACCCAGAGCAGATCATCTCGACATCGGCCACCACCGGGGTGCCACCGCGCAGCATCGCCGCCACGCCAGCAGCCACGGCTTGCGGGTGAAAATCCGTTAAACCATTAAAGTCAAAATCGGCATTGGCATGGATCATGCGCCGCACAATCGGCCACTGCGCCTCGGTGTAGGTGTGGGGGCCAACTTCGGCATCAATGATGGAAAAGCTGTCGTGCTCAATCACTTGCCCAGCGCGGGTGAGCTGTTCGGTCACGGTGTTGATGGTGCTCATGCCAAGGCTCCTTCCAGTGCGCCATGCAGTTGCACCACAGCGGGCCCAGCATGGGTGTGTTCATGGGAATGGCCGTGGCCCATGTCGTGGGCGATTTCGCGGAAGCTGCAACCATCGCAGGCCATCTTGCTCTCTGGGGTGCCCGCTTGCAGGTCGGCCACCCGTTGCTCTAGCAGGGCAAAAATTTCTGGCTCAAAGCCAAAATGCGTGCCGCAGACAAAACGCAGTTGCGGATACTGTTGGCGCAGATGCTCGACTTGGCGGTGGATGCGCTGCATCAGGGTGCCGGTATACAGGTAGTAGGGCAACACCACCACCTGCCTGATGCCAATCAACGCTTGGCGCTGCACCACACGCTCCAAGCGCGGAAAGGTGATGCCGGTAAAGGCCAGATCAACCATTTCGTGGTCGCCAGCCTCTTGCAACCAGCGCGCCATTTTGGCCATATCGCCATTGGCAGCACGATCCGACGAGCCACGCCCCAGCAGCACCACGCCGGTGGTGGTGGGGTCGGGCATATCGAGGGCGCTCATGGCTTGGCGCAAACGGCGCTTCAAAATACTCAGAATCGGATCGCAAGCGCTCAGGTGGGGGGCGTACAAAAACTCTACTTGTGGCGCATGGGCGCGGGCGTGTTCAATGGCTTCGGGGATTTCCATTTTCACGTGCCCAGCCGCATTGAGGATCAGCGGCACCACAATCACGCGCCGCGCCCCTTGAGTGGCTGCCAAGAGGCCATCGTGCAGGGAGGGCGGTGCAAACTCAATAAAGCAGACTTCAATACGCCAGTCGGGGCAGCGCACGCGCCATTGTTCGGCAAAGGCCAAAATCTCTTGGTTGCCGGAGGCTTCACGCGAGCCGTGGCCCACAAGCAAGATGGTGTCGGATAAAGCGCTCATAACGTGGCCTTTCGAAAACGGTGGGTAAATGCGGGGTCGTAGAGCTTGGAGCGGGCCAGCGTTTCCCAGTCGCGTGCGCCCAAGGTGGGGCTGGCCACGATCATGGCTTGGCTGACGATGCCCGCCTCACGGCAGCGCTGGCGGATATCGGCCAGCGTGCCGCGCACGATCTTTTCTTCATTGGGCCAACTGGCTTTGTGTACCACCAGCATGGGCGCATCTTCGGGCCAGCCAGCGGCGCGCAGCCCGGCCTGCACTTTGTGCAATAACGTGATGGACAGAAAAATGCACAGCGTGGTGCGGTGGGCAGCCAGTGAGGCCAAATCCTCTCCGGGAGGCATGGGGGTGCGGCCCTCTACGCGCGTGAGAATCACGCTTTGCGTGACTTCGGGCAGGGTCATGGATTCACCCGCTGCCGCCATCGCCGCCATCGCCGAAGAAACGCCCGGCACCACCGCCCACTCAATGCCCGCCACATTCAAAGGGCGGGTCATTTCGATCAAGGCACCATACAGGCCCGGATCGCCGGTTTGCAGCCGCACCACGGTGGGGTGCTGCTGTGCTTGCTCCATCAGCCATGCGGTCATTTCTTCCAAGGTCATGTCCTTGGAATCGCGAATCAGGCAACCGGGTGGAGCGTATTGGGTGGCCGCTTGGTCTACCAAAGAACCGGCAAACAGCACCGCACCGGCTTGGGCCAGCAGGTTGCGGCCCTTGACGGTAATGAGTTCTGGGTCGCCGGGGCCAGCCCCGACAAACCAAATTTTTCCTAGAGATGAACGGCTCATGGGGCCAACTTTCCTGCAATCGGGGATGCAACAGTCAATGGGGTGGAGGGAGGCAGTGCCGCCAGCACGTCCTCCACGCTGCGCAGGAGCGGGTGTGCTGGCAACAAGCCGCGCCCAACAAGGGCGGTGTGCAAACGCACGGCAGTGGGCAAGGGTTGGGCGGCAGCAGCCAGCGCATCGGTGTTTTGTGGCAGCGCCGTGGCCGCAAACGAGCCGACGCAGCGGCCTGCGGCCATGAGGTGGATATCGTCAGCCCAGCGGTAGGCAAAATCCATATCGTGCGAAGACAGCACCACCGTGACGTCTTGGGCGTGCAAACGGTCGAGCAGCGCGGCCAGTTCAGTTTGCATGGGCATATCCAGCCCGGCCATTGGCTCATCGAGCAGCAAGGCACGGGGCTGCATCGCCAACACCCCGGCAATACACACCCGTTTTTTCTGGCCGAAGCTGAGTTCATGCACTGGCCTGTCAGCGTGGGCGGTCATGTCCACGGCCTCTAGGGCTTGTGCTACGCGCTGGCGCACTGTGGCCTCGTCCAGCCCCAGATTGAGCGGCCCAAAAGAGACATCTTCATAGACATGGGCCGAGAACAATTGCCGATCCGGGTTCTGAAACACCATGCCCACCTGCTGGCGCACAACTTGCAAACCGCGCCGTCGGTAGTCCATCAAGGCACCATCCACATGGACAGCACCTGCCGCCGGGCGCAACAAGCCGTTGAGGTGTTGCAGCAAGGTGGTCTTGCCGGAGCCGTTCGGCCCCAAAATGGCATGGCGACCGGCACGGCGCAGGCTCATCGAGCACGCTTGCAAGCCGGATCGGCCATCGGGATAGCGGTAGTCCACCTGCTGCAGTTCAAACATAACACTCATGGCAAGCACCTTGCGAGCAGCAACAGCCCCAACCCGGCCACCACGCCGATGGCGGTGTCGCGGCGAACATGGGCAAAATGGGGCGTGAGAAAGCGCAAACTGCCATCACTACAGCGGGCATCAGCGGCCCACTGCAAACCCCGCGCCCGCAGTGCCACCTGTGCGGCCAAACTGCCCACCAGCAGCCCCAGCGAACGCATAGAGCGCCCATAACTGCTAAAACCCAGCCGTGCCGTTTGGGCAGCCAGCGTGTCGTGGCACGATTCAGAGAAAACAAAAATCAGCCGATAGCACAGCACCATCAGATCGAGCAGAATTTCTGGCAGCCTGAGCTGGCGCAGGAGCGCCATCAGATGTGCCAATGGCGTGGTCAGTACCAGCGTCAACAGCGCTGACAGCGCCGCCACCGACCGGGCCGTGACCATCGCCACCTCCGACAGCGCATGGGGCGCCATACGCCAAGCCAGCGTCCCGCCCGGCTCCCACGCCACTGACACCAGCAGCGAAGCCCCCGACAACAGCAAAAACCCCAGTGGCCCCGCCGCTACGCGCAGGTACAAACGCAACGGCACACCTGCCCCGCGCCACACCACCAGCACACCCACCAAGGCCACGCCCAGTGCAGCGCTAGGCGTTCGTGCCGCATAGGCAGCGACCAACGCGGCCAAGGCAAAAATCGCCTTGGCGCGGGGGGTGACGTGGCTCCAGTGGTTGTGGTAGGCCGCTCGTTCAATCCACACGGCCAGTAGCCTGTGTAGACGGTGCATCAGCTTGGGCTTGGCGCAGCTTCTCCCGCGTGATGGAGGCCCCCAGCCAGTACCCAATCACCCCAGCGCCTAAAGCGGCCTGCAAGGCAAATAACAGCGAGGCGATTTCGCCACTAGCAGGTTCTATCAACGGCTTAAACCACGCTTGGTAGTGCGGTGCAATGGTTTGGATCAGGTTTTGTGCTTGGGCATCGGCACCACCAAAAGCTTCAGTGCCTTGGGCAGGCTCGGCCACCCACCACAGCGGAAAGACGGTCAGCAACAGCACCGCCGCCGCGAGCAACCAGTTAGACTTTTTCATGCGCGTGCCTTGGCGGGTTGGAGCAGGTGCATGCCGCGCATCTCCTCTTGGTTAAAGCGCTGCAAGGCGTTCATCACCAGCACGGTGAGCAAGCCTTCACTGATCGCCAACGGAATTTGGGTCAAGGCAAAAATCCCGCCAAACTTGGTCAAAGAACCCACAAATCCGCCCACTGGATCGGGAAAGGCCCAAGCCAACTGCACTGAGGTCATCAGGTAGGTAGCCAAATCGCCCAAACAGGCGGCCAAGAACACCCCCGCCACCAAGGGCAAACCCAATGCCCTTGCCAGCCGAAACACCGCGTAGGCGCAAAACGGCCCGACGATGCCCATCGCAAACAAATTAGCCCCCAACGTGGTTAAACCACCATGCGCCAGTAGCAGGGCTTGGAACAGCAAGACGACAAAGGCAATCGGCACCATGACCCAAGGGCCAAACAACAACGCACCCAAGCCTACGCCCGTAGGGTGGGAGCAACTGCCTGTGACAGAGGGCAACTTGAGCGCCGAGAGCAGAAAACTGAAAGCAGCCGCCACGCCCAACAACATGCGCCGCTCAGGGTGCTGTTGAACATCGCGGCGCACGGCATACAGTCCATAAGCCAAGAAAGGAGCAGAGGCGACAGACCAGCCCAGCGCGTGCTCCAGTGGAAGAAAGCCTTCCATGATGTGCATTCGAATCCTCCCGTCGAATGGTTCATAAGAACACCATGCGGGGCAGAAGAAAGCAAGCAAACACCTTAAGCGGAGCCGGGGCGATTGCAGGCAGTTTTCCCGTCACCCCGGGGAATGGTGCTGACATTTTTTCGGGCCGGTCTTCTGGCTCACCATCATTCTTGTCCGCGCCTTCCCATGTTCAATCACACAGTGGCATGAGCGGAGGCGTCTGGCTTACAGCAGCGGGGGCTGCGCCGGAATGGCTGCAATGTGCAGCGTCACCGGCTTCCCGTTTAACGTGTTCTCTTTGACTGGAGAGTTCACGCACCCGAATTTTGATTGTATCGTGTGTATGTGGGGCAGGCAGCCTTAGCTGCTGCGTCCAATAGCCCCAGTGGCGCGCAAGCGTGTGCGCTCGGCTTCATCTATGCCCAGCTCCTGCAACACCTGATCGGTGTGTTGGCCCAAGGCTGGGGGTGCATAGCGCAGCACTGGCGGGTTGGCCGACAGCCGCAGCGGGCTGGCAACGCCCGCAATGCGCTCAATGCCATCGCCCGCCGCACGGGGCAGCTCTACCCGCAAGCCACGGGCTTGCACCTGTGCATCGTCAAAGGCCTCGGCAATGGTGTTGATGGGGCCGCAAGGCACGGCTTTGTCTTCGAGCAGGGCAATCCATTGCGCTGTGGTGCGGGTGCGGGTCACGGCTTGCAGAGCGGGGATCAGCTCGGCCCGGTGCTGCACGCGCAGGGTGTTGCTGGCAAAACGCGGGTCTTGCGCCCACTGTGGCTGACCGGCAGCGGCACAAAAGCGGGCAAACTGGCCGTCATTGCCAATCGCCAGCAGCATAGAGCCATCTTGGGTGGGAAAATCTTGGTACGGTGCCAAGCTGGGGTGGCTGTTGCCTTGACGGCTGGGGGCTTGTCCGGTGGCTAAAAAGCCCGCCGCTTGGTTTGCCAAAATAGCCATGCCCACATCCAGCAAGGCCATGTCGATATGCTGGCCCCGGCCTGATTGGTGGCGCGCTTGCAAAGCCGCCAAAATGGCATTGCTGGCATAAACGCCGGTAAACAGGTCAATCAGCGCCACGCCCACGCGCAGCGGGCCACCGCCGGGTTCACCATCGGCGCGGCCTGTGATGCTCATCATGCCGGTCATGGCTTGCACCATCAGGTCGTAACCGGCGCGTTCGGCATAGGGGCCATCTTGGCCAAACCCCGTGACCGAGCAATAAATCAAGCGAGGGTTCAGTGCGCTGAGGCTGGCGTAATCCAGCCCATAACGGGCCAGCCCACCCACCTTGAAGTTTTCTACCAGCACATCAGCCTGCAAGGCCATCTGGCGGATGAGTTGCTGGCCGTCTTTAGTCGCCATGTCGATGGTGACGGAGCGCTTGTTGCGGTTACAAGCGGTAAAGTAGCTGGCTTGATCGGTATCGTTACCGTGGGCATCCTTGAGAAAGGGCGGCCCCCAGTGGCGGGTGTCGTCACCCATGCCGGGGCGCTCCACCTTGACCACGTCAGCGCCCAAATCGGCCAGCATTTGCGTACACCACGGCCCAGCCAGCACCCGCGACAAATCAAGCACTTTCAAGCCCGCCAGAGCACCGGCAGGCGTGGAGGGGGGAAGGGAAGGGTTCATGGCGACGCTCAACGCTTTTAGTTGGCAAAGGCCGGGATGCCGGTTTGGGCACGGCCCAAAATCAAGGCGTGGATGTCGTGTGTGCCTTCGTAGGTGTTCACCACTTCCAAATTGACCAAGTGGCGGGCTACGCCAAACTCATCACTGATGCCGTTGCCGCCCATCATGTCGCGGGCCAAGCGTGCAATGTCCAATGCCTTGCCGCAGCTGTTACGCTTGATAAGCGAGGTGATCTCGACCACGTTTTGGTGCTCATCTTTCATGCGGCCTACGCGCAGGCAAGCTTGCAAGCCAAGGGTGATTTCAGTTTGCATATCGGCCAGCTTTTTCTGGATGAGCTGGTTGGCGGCCAAGGGGCGGCCAAACTGCTTGCGATCCATCGTGTACTGGCGCGACATTTGCCAGCAAAATTCTGCCGCCCCCAGCGCACCCCAAGCAATGCCAAAGCGGGCGCTATTGAGGCAAGTGAAAGGGCCTTTGAGGCCGCGTACTTCAGGAAAGGCGTTTTCTTCGGGCACAAACACGTTGTCCATGACGATCTCGCCAGTGATAGAAGTGCGCAAGCCCACCTTGCCGTGGATGGCCGGGGCCGACAGGCCCTTCCAGCCCTTTTCTAGGATAAAACCACGAATCGGGCCGACAGCACCGCCTTCAGACACCTCTTTGGCCCAAACCACAAACACATCGGCCACCGGGCTGTTGGTGATCCACATTTTGGCCCCGGTGAGCTGGTAGCCGCCATCCACCTTTTGCGCACGCGTGACCATGCTATTGGGGTCGGAACCGTGGTCAGGCTCGGTCAGGCCAAAGCAGCCGATGTACTCGCCGCTGGCCAGCTTGGGCAGGTATTTTTGCTTTTGCGCCTCAGTGCCAAACTCGTGGATCGGCACCATCACCAAAGAGCTTTGTACGCTGGCCATCGAGCGGTAGCCCGAATCGACGCGCTCGACTTCGCGGGCAATCAAGCCATAGCTGACGTAGTTAAGGCCGGGGCCGCCGTATTGCTCCGGGATGGTGGGGCCGAGCAAGCCCAATTCGCCCATCTCGCGGAAGATGCTGGTGTCCATCTTTTCGTGGCGGAACGATTCGAGCACGCGCGGGGCCAGCTTGTCTTGGCAGTAGGCGGCGGCGGCATCGCGCACCATGCGTTCTTCATCGGTCAATTGCTGATCGAGCAAGAAGGGGTCGTTCCATTGAAAGCTGTGGCTGGCCATGTTGTCTCCTGAAAAGTAAAGTTTGATGTGCCCATTTAGCATGAATGATGGGCGAGTGCTGCATCGTATCTTTACAAATAGCTTCTATGCAAACGAAAATGCAGCATCCAGTTATGCGTTTTTATCATCTTTAACCATGCGCCGCACCCTGCCCTCTACCCAAGCTCTGGCCTGTTTTGAGGCTGCCGCCCGCCACGAAAGCTATACCCGCGCCGCGCAAGAGCTGGCCCTGACGCAAAGCGCGGTATCACGGCAAATTTTGTCGCTAGAAGAATTTTTGGGCGTGTCGTTATTTCGGCGCACGCGCCACGGCGTTGCCCTGACGCCAGCGGGCAGCCATTACGCCCGCCAAGTCGGCCAACGCTTGCAAGCGCTAGAGCGCGACACCCTAGAGGTGATGGCGCACCAAGGCCACGGTGGTGCCCTGTCCCTCGCAGCGGTGCCCACCTTTGCCACCCGCTGGCTGATTCCGCGCCTGCCGCAATTGGCCGCCCAGCACCCCGACATCGTGGTGCACATCGACACCCGCACGCGGCCCTTTTTGTTTAGCGACACCGGGTTCGATGCCGCGCTCTATGCAGGCACCCCTGAGCAGGTGATCCAATGGCCCGGCACCCAAGCGCAATTGCTGTTGCACGAAGATGTAGTGCCGGTGTGCAGCCCACGCCTGTTAGAGGCTGCCGCGCAGCGCGGCCTAGGGCGCGCTTATCAGCCCGTGGCCGCGCAAGCCTTGGCGCAGTTGCCGCTGCTGCAACAAAGCACCCGCCCCTATGGCTGGCGGCAGTGGTTTGAAGCTATGGAGGTAGAGGCCCCCCATGCCTTGGATGGGCCACGCTACGAGCTGTTTTCGATGCTGGCAATGGCGGCTACGCATGGCTTGGGTGTGGCCTTGATGCCACCGCTGCTGATTGAAGCCGAACTGGCCCGTGGCGAACTGGTGGTGGCCTGCGCCCAGCCGCTGCGCGGCGAGCGGGCCTACTACCTGATTCACCCGGCGCAAGCACCCTCTGCGGTGCTGGCCGCCTTTAGTGCGTGGCTGGGGGCTGCGGCTGCACAGGCTGTAGCGGCTGGGGTTTAAGCGGCAGCAGCCGCCTGCTGTTCTTCGGGTGGGTCGGCCAACTCGTGGGCAATGCGCACAACGCACAAACCCATCCTCTTGGCGACAAAGGCTGCCTGCACGTCGATATCCAACTGCCAAGCCGAACGCTCTATCATTGTGGCCTAGGCAAACGCACCATGCCCCCTCAAGCGTTTTGCAGGCGCTGGTACTTCTGCCACAGGGTGTCACGGCTCTCGGTATGCTGCGGATCAACCGGAATGCACGACACCGGGCACACCTGCATACACTGTGGCTCGTCAAAATGGCCCACGCATTCGGTGCAGCGGCGGGGGTCAATCTGGTAAATCTCTGGCCCCATGAAGATGGCATCATTGGGGCATTCAGGCTCACACACATCGCAGTTGATGCACTCGTCGGTAATCATCAGCGCCATCGGGCACTCCAAGCAAAGGCAAATTTCATGGCCACGATTATCCAGTGGCCTACACACTGGCCTAGCCCCTCGGCCTAGAAGCCGCCACCACGCATAGGGCCGTTTTGCCGCTATGCTGCCTGCCCCAATCTAACTGCCTCGCTATGGGATTTTTTCTGCTGCAACGCCTTGCCATGTTCTCACTCACACTGCTGGGCGCTTCTGCGGCCATCTTTGGCGTGCTGGATGTGCTGCCGGGCAACGCAGCTCAAGTGCTGATGGGGCCAGATGCCGACCCTGATGCTGTGGCCGCCCTGAGCACCGAGCTGGGGCTAGACCAACCCGTGCTACAACGCTACGGCCAATGGCTGGCTGGTGTGTTCACCGGCGATTTGGGCCAAAGCTATTCCTACAGCACCCCAGTAGCAGAGTTACTGCTGGAGCGGTTGGCCGTGACCGTGCCCTTGGCCATGCTGGCCATGATCCTTTGTACAGCACTGGCGTTTGCGGCGGGCCTGTACGCTGCCGCCCGCCACCGCCGCTGGGATGCCGCAGCGGTGATGGGGCTGGTGCAACTGGGCATGGCCGTGCCAGGCTTTTGGCTGGCGATGGGCCTAGTTTGGCTTTTTTCTATCCAACTGCCTTGGCTGGCGGCGGGGGGCTTTCCGGGGTGGACGGCTGACGAAGGCGGGGGCTTGTGGCCTGCCCTGCAAGCGCTGCTCTTGCCCGCCGTGGCGCTGGCGGTAGTGCAAGGGGCCATTTTGGCGCGCACACTGCGCTCGGCCTTGCTTGAAGTGCTGCACGAAGACTTTGTGCGCACGGCGCGGGCCAAGGGGCTGTCTTATCAGCAGGTGCTGTGGCGTCATGCACTGCGCAACGCTATGGTTCCGGTGCTCACGGTCATGGGGTTGCAATTTGCCAACTTGCTGGCGGGGGCCATCGTCATTGAAAATGTTTTTCAGTTGCCCGGCCTAGGGCGGCTGCTGTTTCAGGCCATTGCCAATCGCGATTTGATCGTGGTGCGCAACGGCGTGCTGCTGCTGGCAGCCTTGGTCATTGTGGTCAATGTGGTGGTCGATATCCTGTACGCCCTGATTGATCCACGCCTGCAAAAGCACTCGCGCTAACGCCGTTCTGCCGTGAACCCTCCTGCCTCCTTGTCTGCCCCTGCTGCACCGCGCCCACCGTCTTGGCGCAGCCACTTGCGCCAGCACCCCAGTTTGGCCTTGGGCATGCTGCTGGTGTTGCTGTGGCTACTAGCTGCTGCATTGGGTCAGCTGTGGACACCCGGTTCACCCTACGAGGTCAACTTATCTATCAAGCTGCTGCCGCCCAGCGGCCAGCATTGGCTGGGCACCGACGCCTTGGGCCGTGATGTAGCCTCGATGTTGCTGCTGGGGGCGGGGCAGTCCCTGATCGTCGGGCTGGTGGCAGTGGGCATCGGGTTAGTGCTGGGCACCGCACTGGGCCTGCTGGCAGCAGCATGGCGCGGCTGGATAGAACAGATGGTGTTGCGCATCGCCGATTTGGCCTTTGCCTTTCCGGCGGTGCTGCTAGCGATTATGCTCACCGCCCTCTACGGCCCCAGCATGGTCAATGCGATGGTGGCAATTGGCATCTTTAATATCCCAGTCTTTGTGCGCGTGGCGCGGGCTTCGGCCCGTGTAGTCTGGACACGCGATTTCATTTTGGCCGCACGGGTGTGTGGCAAAGGGGGCTGGCGCATCACCTTTGAGCATGTGCTGCCCAATATCGCCCCAGTGCTGCTGGTGCAGGCCACGGTGCAGTTTGCGCTAGCTATTTTGGCCGAGGCAGCTCTGTCTTATTTGGGGCTGGGCACCCAGCCGCCCGAACCCTCATGGGGCCGAATGCTCACTGAGGCCCAAACCCTGCTCTGGCAAGCGCCGCTGCTGGCCCTGTGGCCCGGCTTGGCTATCGTGCTGACCGTGTTGGGGCTGAACCTGTTGGGCGATGGCCTGCGCGATGCCCTAGACCCGCGTCTTTCGAGTCTAGGCCATGAAGAGGCCGAGTGACAATGGCTTGGGGTTTTGGCCGCTCACGCTAGGTATCTCATTTATGGCCTGCACCCCACGCGACATGAGGCTGCCAAGTGGCCACCCACGCAGGCATTTTGTCGGCGGGCATAGGTCTGGCAATGCCATAGCCCTGTGCCAATTGACAACCTAGCTGTAGCAGCGCGGTGCCGTGTGCCACGGTCTCCACACCCTCGGCAATCACCTCGCGCTTGAAAGCAGCCGCCAGACCGATAACACCCTCCAAAATGGCCAGATCCTCTGGGTCTTCGAGCATGTCACGCACAAAACTCTGATCGATCTTGAGCATTCCCACGTGCAAACGCTTGAGGTAGGTGAGCGACGAATAACCAGTTCCAAAGTCATCGAGGGCAAACTTCACGCCCATCTTTGCACAGTCGTCAATCACTTGTGACACTTGGCCCATGTCACTCAGTGCGCTGGTCTCGAGCACTTCCAGTTCAAGGCAGCTCGGGTGCACCTGCGGGTGCTTGGCCAAGATGACCTGTAGGCGCTCCACAAAATCGCCTTGCTGCAATTGCCGGGCCCCGATATTGACGCTAACAGGCAACACCAGACCAGCGGCTTGCCACAGCTCCATCTGGTGCATGGCAGTGTCAGTCACCCACTCGCCCATCTTCACAGCCAGTGGGTGATTTTCGATCACCGGCAAGAAAGTGGCAGGGGCCAACAACCCTTTGTCCGGGTGCTGCCAACGAATCAACGCTTCGGCACCAATCACCTTGCCGCTGTGCATATTGACTTTGGGTTGGTAGTACAGCACAAACTCACCACTTTCAAGTGCTAGGCGAATGCGCTCTAGGCTTTCGTGGTGGTCGCGGATGCTGCTGTCTTGCGCAGCATCAAATATGCAGTAGCGGTTCTTACCAGCCACTTTGGCTTGGTACATGGCTTGGTCGGCCTGGCGCAAAAGTTGGTCGGCATCCATGTCGTGCGCTTGCGGGTAAAAAGTGACGCCCAGACTGGCCGAAACTTGCAAGCTCAGGTCGCCCATCTGCACTGGCAGCGCGGCAGCAGCCAGCACCTGCTTGAGTAGCGGCAAGCAGGCTGAGGTGTCTTCTAAGTCAATCAAAACTGCCACAAACTCATCACCACCCAAGCGGGCCATCGTGTCGCCCGCACGCAGCGTATCTTTGATACGATGGGCCAGAGTAATGAGCATATGGTCGCCCACGCCATGGCCATATTGGTCGTTAATCACCTTGAAACCATCCAAATCAAGGTAAATCACTGCCAACTGCTGCTGATGCCGTACTGCACGGCCCATCGCCTGCTGCACGCACTCGGCCAAAAGCACGCGGTTGGGCAAGTTGGTCAGTGCATCAAAGTGGGCAATATGTTCGAGTTGGCTCTGATGCGCCTTGATGTCGGTGATATCCGAGAACAAGCCTACATACTGCTGTGTGGTGCCTTGTTGATCGCGTACCGCGCTGATGGTCAACCGTTCAACAATCACCTCACCGTCTTTGCGCCTGTTCCAAATCTCGCCACTCCAATGGCCTTGATGGGCCAAGTCGTCCCACATTGCTTGGTAAAACCCGGTATCTTGTCTGCCAGAATTGAGCATGTGCAACTTCTGACCGATGACGTCTTCGCGGCTATAGCCAGTGATGCACGTAAAGGCTTGATTGATATTGAGAATAGCCCCATCGACGTCCGTAATAGCAATGCCTTCACGGGTGTGACTAAAAACACTGGCTGCCTGGCGCAAGCTCTCGTTGGCACGCATCCTGTCGGTAATATCACGGCAGATCATGATGAAGCGCTGGCCGACCTGAGCGTCAGCATGCAGTGGTGCCACAGAGAGTTCAAACCAAAATAGACCCTGCTGCAAAGCAAGCTGGTAAGTCAGGCCAGTAGAAAAGCCTTTTTGCGTCGCCTCATCAATGGCCTGCTGACAGGCACTGACGGCATCTGGCGGCAGCAAATCAGCAACCCGCTTGCCAATAAACACCTCTGGCGGGACTGCTAGCAAATGATTACGGTGGCTGTGGTAGTTAAAGATACGGCCTTCGGCGTCCATTTCAAACAGCAGATCGGGCAAGGCATCCAACGTGGCTTGCAACTGACGACGCACCGCATCGCTGGCCATCTGCGCCTTTTTGCGTTCGCTGATGTCATCTACCATTGCGACGACATAATCGATGTTGCCGTCGGCCTTGCGTACATGGCTGATCGCCAAGCGCGTGTACACCAAGTGCCCATCCTTGTGAATGAACCGTTTATCCAGGGTATAGCTGTTGATGTCGCCCGTCAGCATCCGGTTGAACTGCACCAAGTCGGGAGCTAAATCTTCGGGGTAGGTCAGTTCTGTCCAAGTCGTGTGGGTCAGTTCGTCCCGCGTGTATCCCAACATGGCGCAAAGTGCTTCGTTGACCTCTATCCATCCTTTTTCTGGGCTGGTGATCGCAAGGCCAACGATGGAATGGTCGAAATAGGCGTGAAAGCGCTCCCTGCTGGCAGTTTCCGCAGCAGTTACCGCAGCTTGGGCGCAAGACAAAGCATGCAGATCAATCAACTGCTGTTCGTGATTGCGAAAAATAAGGCATAGCAACATCGTGGCAAGGGGGTAAAACAGCAGAAGTAACCACCAAGCCTGCGCAATAAAAGCGTAACCAGCCTGATTCGGAACCTGCGTGAACGCTGCCAACTGCATCAGTTGAACCACTACGCCCAGTGCCCAGTAGTGCATCGGCTGTGGTGGGCTTCTCTGGCGCAGCCACCATTGCCTTGCCAGCACTCCCAGCAAAGCCGATGCAAGTGCCACCGCGATGCCGACCGGCATGCCGACACCGCCCAGATGGTAGCGATATAAGGCAGCCATGACGGCGGCAATCAGCGCAGCCGTACCGCCACCCACTACCCCAACCACCGACAACACAATCGACCGCCCGTCAAAAATCACACCGGGAGAAAAATTCAAGGGATTGGCGATACCCAGCAAAGTAACGCCGCCAAACAGCAAACCGAGCAGCAGCTGGCGATTGAGTGGATTCTTGTGAAAACGCGAAATAACGATCTGCCCGGCAGCTACCAAGGCAACCAAAAATGCGATGTTATTGATGAGGGCAAGGATCATGCTTGACATCCTCTCCGCCCTAAAGGACGGCAATTCCTGCTGCCAGACGGCGATGTCCCGCCGCCGACGAAGATCACAGCGTTCTCGTGCTGGCGATACCAGCACCCACACAGCTTTTGTTCGTTTGACGCCGTGGCGCACCCTTTCAGAACCAAGTCGATACCAACATCTAGAGCAGAAAGTCGGGGGCCGACGAATTCTGAAAAATCAATGGTGACATTGAAGTACCAACGCCCCCTGCCGTCTTTTTGACCAGCAAAATGGATTTGCCCAACTTTGCATTTGGAACGCCCGCCTTTAAACAGTATCCAGCCCAGCGAATACTTGGGTGATTTTTGGTTAGAAACACGCCAATTAAAGCGCTCTGTCTTGAACTGCTTGTGCCGCGTGGCGTACTTGACACACACCCGTTGCACGGTGCCACTACCCACACTGACACCACCGGATGGGCTATAGCCTGCCGTGCATTTTTGCAGATCGTCACCTGATAAAAATTGAGACCTACCATGAAAAGGCCACGCTACCTTGGCCGAGACTTCATTGATGTGGTTCCAGACCTGATTGATCTCACGCATCATCTGACGCAACACTTTAGCGTACTTGTCTTTGAGGGGCAGTTGCGGAGTTTTGATGCTGGTGCTCACGCCAAAGATCATAGACGACGCTACCCCAAAACACCACAGGCTGTACCGACCTGCTCGCGCCAACCTCGGGGTTCAAGCCCAAGTTCGAGCGCTATGATGCCCACTGTGAGTGCTAACACAAAAACCCTCCAACTGCGCCTCAAAGACAAGCACGCCAAAGTGTTGCATCAGATGGAACGTGAAGTCAATCAGGTCTGGAGCCACATCAACGAAGTACCGGTCAAGGCAGCATGCCTCTTCCACAGCAAGCCAAAATATCTATCCTATGGTCTGCAAAAATGCACAGCAGGCTACAGCCGATCCGGTGGTATCAGCGTGGGCAGTGGCACCGTGCAACGGGTGTATGTCGAGTACGTCACGCGACGCAAGCAGTTCAAGAAAAGGCAGCTAAATTGGTGCGTATCTAATCCTGATTATTCGCTAGGCTGGATACCATTCAAAGACGGACACATTCACTTTGCAAGCCAAAAATTGAGCCTCTTGGGCAACTACGCGCTGTCCAAATACAAACTGCGCGGCAGTTCTTTCAGACAAGACCGCCGGGGCATTGGTGCTTCAATGTCACTGGATGTCAACCACCCACCACCGGAAATCACCGAATCATTATGACCCGTTCGATCAAACAACTTTGTTGCGCGGCTTCTCTCCTGCTGCCAGCCTTAGCCGGCAGCCAGGAATTTCCTTTCTTTACCGCCGCTCAAAACGGCTTCCGACTGAGCATTCCCTATATGGAATACAACAGCGGTGTCAGCAAACAAGGATTTCGGGTGGCGTTGACCACCAGCGATGGCGGAATCTTTCAACTGGAACCGGGTTCAGTCGGTATCGTAAGTCCAGTCACTCCGGCAGTGAACGCCACCACTATCGCTGAGGTAAACGGCGCTTTCACGCTGAACATCCCCTATCTGGAGTATGCCGACGGCGGCGTCACCCGTGCCTTTCAGGCCGCGCTGCGTTCCACCGACCTCAGTGTCTTTAGGCTAGATCCGGCATCGATGATCGAAGTACCGGTGGAAGAATCGCCCTACGTCAAGGATGCCCCTAGCGTCTATGCGGTCGAAGAAGCGAAAGTATTGAAGGCAACAGTGGTCACCACGGACGGGACGTATACCTTTGCCGACGTCAATGCTGATATTGATGACAGCGACGCGATTGTTCCGGAGGTTGCCGCTCACTTCATCGTTGATGGCTATCCTGATGATGGCAAAACCACCAACGCCACGCTGCGCTTACGCGGCCATAGTTCACGCTTCTCAGCACAGAAATCCTACCGGATAAAACTTGCCAACGACGCCGCAGCATGGCGCGATGAAAAAACCCTGCAGTTCAACAAACATCCGTATGACCTAACCCGGATGCGCAACAAACTGGCCTTTGACCTGTTCCGAGACATTCCGCACATTCCCAGCTTGCGCACTCAATTCGTCCGCATCAGCATCACCAACAAGAACGCCAGCGGAATCAGTTACGCCACCGGAGACTTCGGACTTTTCACCCACGTCGAAAAAATGGGCAAGGAGTACCTCAGCAAACGAGGCCTGCCTACCGATGGGAATATTTACAAGGCCGAGGATTTCGACTTTCGCTTGAGCGCCAATCTCGCCCTAGACAGCAAAGGCAAACCGCTCAGTAAAACCGAATTCGAAAAGGTTTTAAGTCTTGAGGCCGACAACGGCAATCATGAAAAACTGATTGCCATGATTAATGCAGTTAATGACTCAGGCACGGATTTTGACACCGTATTCACTAAATACTTTGATCGGAAAAATTACCTGACCTGGTTGGCCTCGAACATCCTGATGGGCAATCGTGACACCATCAACCAGAACTTCGCGCTTCACCAACCAAAGGCCAACGACAAGTTTTACTTCCTGCCCTGGGATTATGACGGTGCCTTCGGCTTTGAAGATCAACCAGACCAAAAGGTAGCCAGCCCACTTTATGCCCCCCACCAGCAAACGGTAGCCAACTGGTGGGGAGCGCCCCTACACCAGCGATTCCTGAGCAATCCTAAGTACCGGGCCGAACTGGTGGCGACCGTCAATGAGCTTGCCGAACGTTACCTGACCGAAGCTAAAATCAAGGAGAAAATCGATGCCTATCGGCCATTAGTCAGGCCATCGGTTACAACCTCCCCGGATCTCAACGATCTGCCACTTGTCAGCAATGCCGCAAGCAGCGAATGGGATGCCGAATGCACCCGAATCGCTAAAGTGATTCGAACTAATCTCGCCAACTTCACCAGTACGCTGGAAAACCCGATGCCTTTCTGGCAATCGGCTACCAATCAAGGTAATCAGATTCGGTTTAGTTGGGGTCAATCTGTCGATTTACAGGGCGACCCCGTTCGTTATACGGCGATGATCTCGGCAAAACCCGATTTCTCCAGTATCAGGACGCAAATCGATCTGACCGAGAACGAATGGCTGATGCCGATGTTGCCTGATGGAAGCTGGTATTTGAAGGTATCTGCCACCGACAGCAAAGGAAACACCCGAGAAGCGTTCGATATTATGGAATCGGCAAATACCCGCTATTTCGGCGTACTCCCTTTTGTGGTCAGGGGAAGCCAAATCGTGCAGCAGTGATCGAAAAACTGCCTTAGCAGATCAGCGGCAGCCCAAGGAGGAAAGGCAGATTCCGGCGTAATACCGTTCAGTCAAGGAGGGTTGGCCGAAATCGGATGGCCTGACGAACGATGTTGACCGCGCCTGCGTCGGAATCTGCTCCAGCCAATAAATGAGGGGCTTCTTCTGTCAAGTAAGGCTCGCGGCTTGCCCTGAGTCCTCTTGGACTGTTCCCCTGCATCTTAGACCCCGTTGACGCTCATGCCTATCCCCCTGCTAGAAGTTGCAGATCTGCACATCACCCTGCCCACGCCCCAAGGCCGGGCAGCGGCGGTACGCAGCATTGGTTTTACCTTGGAGCGCGGCCAAGTGCTGGGGCTGGTGGGGGAGTCGGGCAGTGGAAAATCGCTCACCGCCTTAGCACTGCTAGGGCTGCTGCCCGAAGGAGCACAAGCCCGTGGCAGCGTGCGCCTGAACGGCCAAGAACTACTGGGGCTGCCCGAAGCGGCGCTGTGTCGCATTCGGGGCCAGCGCATTGGCATGGTGTTTCAAGAGCCGATGACGGCCCTCAACCCGTTGCACCGTATTGGCGACCAAGTGGCCGAGCCACTGCGCTTGCACCAAAAGTTGGGGCGTGCAGCAGCCCGCCAGCAAGCCCAAGCCCTGCTGGAGCGGGTGGGCCTGCCAGAGGCCGCCCAACGCATGGACGCCTATCCGCACCAATTTTCTGGCGGCCAGCGCCAGCGCATCACCATCGCGATGGCCTTGGCCTGTGGCCCCGACTTGCTCATCGCCGATGAACCTACCACCGCACTGGACGTGACTTTGCAGCAGCAGATTTTGGATTTGCTACAAGACTTGGCCGCCGAGCGTGGCATGGCACTGCTGCTGATCTCGCACGATTTGGGGCTGATTGCACAAAACACCGACCAGATGCTTGTGATGTACGGCGGCAGCGTGATGGAAAGCGGCCCCACCGCTGCCGTTTTTGCCCACCTAGCCCATCCTTACAGCCGGGGTTTGCTCGCGGCACGCCCAGTTCTGGGCCTGCGCCAGCCCTTGCGCCAACGCTTGCCTGCTATGAGCGGCACCCTGCCCGCACTGGCCGATCTGCCTGCGGGCTGCCCCTTTGCCGGACGCTGCGAACTGACCTTGGCGGCCTGCCACCGCGATGCGCCCCCGGCACAAACTGGCGCCGATGACGGCCATACTGTGCGCTGCTGGCGCATGGAACCCACCCTGTATGCTGGGCCAGGGCAAGCCGCTTGGAGGGTACGATGATGGCCAAAACCGCCACCAATCCCATCGACATCACCTTTCGAGATCTACCCGGCATCGCATGGCAAACCCCCGACCTCGAAAACCTGCCAGAACTGCCTTTGCTGCAAGCACAAGGGCTGGGGTTCAGCTACCCCTTGCACCGGCGCTGGCCGTGGTCGGAACCAGAGCAACGGACGGTGCTGCAAGACATCAGCTTTACGCTGCACACCGGACGCAGTCTGGGCATTGTGGGCGCTTCTGGGGCAGGCAAATCGACGCTGGCCCGGCTGGTCATGGCCTTGCTGCAACCCACCAGCGGCTCCATCCGGCTGCTGGGCCGCACGCTGCACACCTTAGCGCCTTCGGCACTGCGCCAAGCACGGCGCAATATGCAGATGGTGTTTCAAGACCCATACAGCTGCCTCGACCCACGCCAACGCATTGAACGCATCATCACTGAGCCGCTGCGGGTGCTAGAACCCGCTACCCAGCGGGCTGCACAGCGGGAACAGGCGGCACAGGTATTGGCCCAAGTGGGCCTGAGCAGTAGCGATTTAGACAAATACCCCCATCAATTTTCAGGCGGGCAGCGCCAGCGCATTGCCATTGCTCGCGCACTCATCACCCGGCCTTTGCTGATCGTGGCCGACGAGCCGGTCAGTGCGCTAGATGTGTCAGTGCAAGCGCAGGTACTCAATTTGCTCATCGATCTGCAACAACAGCATGGGCTGGGCTATTTGCTCATCAGCCACGATTTAGCTGTGGTGCAGCACTTGTGTGACGAGGTGCTGGTGCTCGATCAGGGCCAAGTGGTAGAGCGGGGCACGCCGCAAGCGCTGTTTTCTGACCCCCACCACCCCTGCACCCAAGCCTTGGTGCAGGCTGTGCCACAAATTGACCCCGGTCGCGCCCGCCGACGCCAAACCTTGCGCCAACGCATCGCCAACGCGGTGGACGACAATCCTCCTACACCCCGCCCCGCTGCTGGGCAGGTGCCTCCCTTGCTCTAAAAACCATCCCATTCATGCTCCACCGCCGCACCCTTTTGGCCACAGGTGCCTTTGCCAGCACTTGTTTTTCTCTGCCCAGTCTGGCCCAGTCCACCAAAGATACCTTGGTGTTGGCACTGCACCTAGAGCCGCCGGGGCTAGACCCTACCTCTGGCGCGGCCTCAGCGATTGGCGAGATCGTCCATTACAACCTGTTTGAGACCCTGACCAAAATCAACGCCGACGGCAGCGTCTCACCGCTACTGGCCGAGAGCTGGGAGGTCTCGCCCGACCTCAAAACCACCACACTGCGCCTGCGCAAGGATGCCAAATTTCACAACGGCGTACCGTTTAATGCGGCCACGGCCCAGTTCTCCCTAGAGCGTGCGGGCAGCGCCAAAAGCACCAACAAAGACAAAAGCAGCTTTGCCCGGCTGCGCACCGAGGTGGTGGATGAGCACACCCTCACCATCCGCCACCAAGACATTGATCCCGACTTTCTGTTTATGCTTGGCCAAGCCAGCGCCGCAATGGTGGAGCCGCAAAGCGCCGCCAGCAATGCCACCAAGCCGGTGGGCACCGGCCCCTACCAGCTCAAGCAGTGGCGCAAGGGCGCTTCACTCACACTAGAGCAGTGGAGCGGCTTTCGCGCCAGCGCACCACTGCGCATCCGCCAAGCCACTTTTCGCTTTATTGCCGATCCAGCGGCCCAAGTGGCAGCCTTGCTGGCGGGTGATGTCGATTTGTTTGCCCGCGTGGCACCGCGCAGCGTAGCCCAGTTCAAAGCCAACCCGCGCTTTCAGGTGCAGGTGAGCAACTCACGCGCCAAAACCATCGTTGCCATCAACAACGCCCGCAAACCCCTGAGCGATGTACGCGTGCGCCGCGCCATTGCCGCCGCCATTGACCGCAAAGCCCTGATCGATGGCGGTGGCGATGGCTATGGCGTGCCCATTGGCAGCCACTATGTACCGGGCAGCTTTGGCTATGTTGATACCACCGGCATCAACCCCTACGACCCCGACAAAGCCAAACGGCTGCTGCGCGAGGCCGGTATCCAACTGCCACTCAAACTGACCATGACCTTGCCACCACCGCCTTATGCCCGCCAAGGCGGCGAGATTGTGGCGGCCCAACTGGCCAAGGTGGGCATCCAAGTCAAATTGCAAAACGTAGAGTGGGCGCAATGGCTCAGTGGCACCTACCAGCACAAAAACTACGACCTGACACTGATCTCCCATGTCGAGCCATTTGACTTGGGCAATTTTGCCAAACCCGATTACTACTGGGGCTACCGTTCATCGGCCTTTCAGGCGCTGTACGCACAAATACAAGCTGCCGCTCGGCCAGTAGACCGCGCCCGGCTGCTGGGCGATGCCCAGCGCATGCTGGCTGAAGATGCAGTGCATGCTTTTTTGTACCAACCGCAATGGGTGACGGTAGCCGACAAGCGCCTGAAGGGACTTTGGAAAGATATGCCGATCTTTGTCAATGATCTCTCTGCCCTGCACTGGTAACCTGCCACCGCTTTGTCATAACACTTCTGTCCTACCCTCTGATACTGGTTGGCCCTACGTCAACGCTTGCTATGTCCGTACCCCGTCTTACTCGCCAATCCTCTCCGCCCCCGGCCCATCACTCCAGCCCATCGGTAGGTGACAGCATCTTTTACCCCCACGGCATCTGGGCCTTGGGCGTCAAATGGATGCGCAATATCAACTTTGGTACCAAGGCGCTCTGGATTTCCTTGGCGTTTTTGATTCCACTGGTGTATTTGGGCTGGGTCAGTTTCTCCGCCAAACAAGACCTGATCGAATTCACCCGCAAAGAGCGGCTCGGTGTCGCCACGATGGAGCACTATGCCCCTGTGATGCACAGCATCCTCAAAGCGCGCAATGCCACACGGGCCAACTTAGGCGGGCTAGACCGAACAACCCAATACACCGCAGCCCGTGCAGAGATGGAAAAGGCCATGGCTGAACTGGTAGAACACATCGGCGAGTCCAACGATGGACTGGGCCTCAATCCCAGCGTCAAGGCACTGCAAAAATTTTGGGCTAACGCCCCCCTGCAACCCAGTGGGGTGGATGCACAGGGGCGCACGATCTTCAACGATCTGACCCAAGCAAGCATTGCATTGCTGGAAGACATGGCTGATAACTCGAACCTGACCCTAGACCCAGAGCTAGAGAGCTTTTACTTGACCAATGCGCTAGTGCTGTCCATGCCACGCACCGCCGAAGAAATCGGCCAATTGTGGGGCTGGAGCACCTTCAGTGTAGCCAAAGGCGGGGTCACTCCTGAGCAGCTAGAACGCTACCGTATCTGGAATGCAGGCGCGCTGCGCGGCATCGAAGACCTAGAAAGCTACTTTAGCCGTGCCATCAAGGCATCGCCTTTGTTGAAAGAGCGCCTGCACCTAGAGCAGTTACAACAGGTCAAGGCCTACCTCCATCAAGTGTCTAACCCAATACAGCTGCTGTCCAGCGCGCAGACACCAGAACAGGTCTACGATCTGGGTGACAAGAACCTGTCTGCTCTGTTGTCACTGTATGAAACTGGCTTGCCTGCGCTGGAACATCTGCTGGCCGAGCGCGAAGCTAAACTAACACAATCGCGCGACTCCATCTTCATGGTGGCGGCCCTTTTCATTCTGGTGGCGATGTACCTGTTCTACTCGTTCTATCTGGTCACCCGGGGCGGGCTGAACCTGATCCGCGAGCACTTGCAAGAAATGGCCACCGGCGATTTGCGCCGCCCACCCAGTATGCCGTGGGGCAAAGATGAACCAGCCCTGCTGATTACGGATTTGCGCCAAGCCTATGAGGCATTGCACAGCTTGATTCGCAAGGTGCGCTACTCAGCCACCGAACTTGATGCAGCCGCCGATCATATTTCCCATGCCAGTAGTGAGCTATCGAGCCGCACCGAGTCGGCAGCCGCTAGCCTAGAAGAACAAGCTGCGGTGATGGAAGAAATCGGCTCCACCGTCAACTACACCGCAGAACATGCACGACAGGCAGCCCAAGTGGCCCAAACTAATGCAGACGTAGCAGAGCGGGGCGGTGAAGTCATGGCCTCGGTGGTCACGGTAATGTCAGGCATCAATACCGCCTCGAGCAAAATCAGCGACATCATCAGCGTTATTGACGGTATCGCCTTCCAAACCAACATTTTGGCGCTCAACGCTGCTGTAGAAGCGGCCAGAGCCGGAGAGCAAGGCCGTGGTTTTGCCGTGGTGGCTACCGAAGTACGCGCTCTGGCCCAACGCAGCGCCCACGCCGCCAAAGAGATCAAGGAGTTGATTACAGCCAGCGTCACCCAAGCCAGCCAAGGCGCAGCGGTGGCTGAAAATGCAGGCCAAACCATGCACGAGCTGCGCTCCAATGCCCAACGCATCCGCACCTTGCTAGCAGAAATTGCCACCAGTGCCCAAGAACAAGCGGCAGGGGTAGAGCAAGCGGGCCAAGCCATTCACCAACTAGACAAAGACACGCAAAACAACGCTGCGATGGTGCAAAACACCACCACCACCGCCCAAGCACTCAAGGCCCAAGCAGATACGCTCATGGCTGAAATTGCCAAATTCCAACTCAGTTGACGCCCATTGCATGTGACGCCACCGCTACACTCCACCTTTTTTCTGGCCCACTTTTTCTGCCTATTGTTGCTGTAATGGACATCTTCACTTTGGCTATCCTGCTCACCGCAGGTGTCTATTTCTTCAGCCGGCAGCACCAACGCAAGCGCATCGTTCTGCTGGGCCAGCACTTGCATCCCTATCAGATCGAAAAGCTGATGGAAGCACTCACTGAAGGCTATCTGCGTGCTTTGGGAGAGAGCACCCCTGAGCGGCGCGGGCAAATCTGGCATCTGCTGGCCACTACCGAGAACCAGTTGTGCGAACAATTTGGCCGTTTTGCCGCAGACTTTGCCAAAGTCGATGCCACCAGTGCCCGCATCAGCCGCTTGGCCCTGCCTTTGCCACTGGCCGATGTCTGGTGGCCCCAGGCCACTTTTGATATGCGCAAGGCACTGGTCATCCATGCACGCGGCCTGACCCGTGCCGTGCAAGGCCAGCCCGGCCAATCGGAGCGCGACCGCGCCTTTACCATGTCGGCAGAACTGTTTTTAATGCAACACACCTGCCACTGGTTTTGTAAATCCCATGCCATGGCATCAGCGCGGATGCAGGCGCGCCACCAAACGCCCTATGCACAACTGGTGGCCAGCGTTTCTCCAGAAACACGGCGCGACTATCTGGCCTTGGTGCGCGGCAACGCTGCATAAGCCCTCTCCCGCTACAACTCCTCGTCCAGCAAAGCCCGCACCTCAGCCAATGACTGGCGCAGCTGCACCATCTCTGGGGCGCTGCTCTGTGCTGGCAGGGGCGCTGGCTTTTGCGCTACGGCATCAGCACCTGCCAATGCCTGTAACCATTGCTGTTGCTGGGGCAGCGTAACCGTTTGCCCATCGCCATGCGCTTGCACCCATTGCCTAGCTTGCACCCCCAAGCGCTGGCGTGTGGGGGCATCCGCCAGCAATTGGGCCACGGTAGCGGCCAAAGCAGAGGCATCAAAAAAATCTACCAGCAGGCCGGTCTCGCCGTGCTGCAACACCTCGCGCACTGGAGCGGTGTTGCTGCCCACCACGGCACAACCCACGCTCATGGCTTCGAGCAGGCTACGCCCCAACACAAAAGGGTAGCTGAGGTAAATATGCACGCTAGACGCCTGCAATAAACCGATCAGGCTGGCGTGGGGTACTTGGCCCACAAAATGCACCCGCGCCCACTCTGCTGCGTCCATCTGCGGCTGCAACTCCTGCACCAGCAGCTCACGCCAGTTTTGGCCGCTGTCAGGCCGAGGGCCATAACCGCCTTCGGTGCCTCCCACAATCACCACATGGGCTTGGGGCCGCAAGCGCAACAACGGCGGCAGGCTGCGCATCAACACATGAAAACCCCGGCAAGGTTCTAGCGTACGGCTGGCAAAAGTGACAACTTCGTGCGCGCGCGTCAACACCAAACAGTCGTTGAGGGTGATGCTAATGTTTGGATGAGGGGCAATAGCCGCCGTGTCGATGCCATCACGAATCACCGTGATGCGCTGGCGCAGAGCAGGCGGAAAGGTATCGGCCTGCCATTGCGTGGGGCTGATGACGGCTTGGGCCTCTTGCCAGTGCAAGCAATGGGGCAGGTTTTTCAGGCGCAATGCAGCCCCAGCCAACAGGCCGGGGGCTGGAAACTCCGGATCAAAACCAGCGGCAATGCTGCCCGGCTGGTAAAACAGCTCGGCATACAAACCCAGCCGGGCTTGGGGCCAGACCTCTTTCAAGAACAAGCTATCGCCCCAACCGGGGTGGGCCACAATAACATCAGGCGTAAAGCCCTGCGCTTGCAGTTGCAGCGCCGCATGGCAGGCCGCCTCGCCGCGCAAAGTTTGGCGCTCGGCCTCTTGCAACCAAGGGTGCAGGCCCTCGACGCTGGCACGCGGGGGTGGGCAAGCCACCAGCGTCACCCCTTGCCACGGTGCGGGTGGCTCGGCTTGTGCCGCCACCAAGGCCAGCACGGTATGGGCAGCATCAGCGGCTAAAGTAGCAGCAAGCGCCGCAAACGGCCCCGGAAAATACGGGTGAACAAACAAAATCTTCATCGACAAACCATCCGGGGCCCTCACCCGGCCAACAATAATTTACGGATGGGGGCGGGCAAGCCCAAATCGGGCCATTGCGCAGGCGCAAACCAGCCCCCGCCCTCGTCACACGCCACATCAGGCACCTTTATGTGTGCGCGCACCGGGTGCAAGTGCAAATCACGGTGTGTGAGTACGTGTAAAAAGGCGGGCAAATGCTCTACTGCGCTGGCATCGGCCAAGGCGGGATGCTGGGCCAGCGCTTGCGCCGAATCGAGCACCGGCAAGCAATACAGACCAGCCCAGATGCCCGTGGCAGGCCGCCGCTGCAAATAGACCCGGCCTTGGGCATCTTGCAACCACAACAGCCACCACGACTGCGCCTGCCGCTGCAACTTGCGTGTTTTGACGGGGTAGTGCTCAGGCTCGCCTTGGGCTAGCGCTACGCACTGCCCGCTCAATGGACACAGCAGGCAACTGGGTTTGCGCACTGAACACACCGTAGCGCCCAAGTCCATCAGGCCTTGGGTATAACCGGGCATGGTCACTGCTAGGTTGTGCTCAGGCAAAAGGGCCTGCGCAGCATCCCACAGCTGGCGCTCATTTGCGGCTACAGCCAAATCGGCACCAAAAGCCAACACACGGGTGAGCACCCGGCGCACATTGGCATCCAGAATGGGCACACGCTCAGCAAAGCAGAAAGAGGCAATCGCCCCCGCTGTAGAGCGGCCTATGCCCGGCAACTGCGCCAACTGGGCCGCGGTGGGCGGAAACTGCCCCCCGTGCTGCTGCACCACCACTTGGGCGCAGCGGTGCAAATTGCGCGCCCGACTGTAATAGCCTAAGCCACTCCACAGCGCCAGCACCTCGTCTTGCGATGCGGCGGCCAAAGCTGCCACGTCTGGGAACCGAACCAAAAAGCGGGCGTAATAGTCCAGCACCGTGCTCACTTGGGTCTGTTGCAGCATGATTTCTGACAGCCAGACCCGGTACGGGTCGCGCGTTTGCTGCCAAGGCAAGTGGTTACGGCCATGCTGGGCCTGCCAAGCCACCACCGTATCGGCCAAGGTACTCATGCAGCAGCAACCACCGCTGCCACATCGGGCGCTGACGCTGGCAATACCCTTGGCACCGTGGATGCCCCCGCCGACAAAGCCAGCAACTGTTGGGTGTGGGCTTGTAGCCTTTGCTGCAAACGAGACAGCGCAGCCTCGCTCTCCTCAATTTCGGCAATGCGCTCTACCAGCCCACTGGCTGCCGATTGGATGCGGTCTACCGCCTCAATACGCCGGGTAAAACTGCGCCGACGCTCGCGCAATTGGGCGTCCAATTGCGCCGTGGCGGTTTTGCTCCACAACTCCAAATCATTGGCCGCCGACTCCAATACGGCGCGCACGCGCATAAACAGCGCCCGGCCTAGGCGCTCAGCAAAATCGGAGTTCGCCAGTTTCAGGGCATTGCCCAAGCTCAGATACTGTAAATGGCTCTCTTGAATACGCGCCAAATCCGCAGAAAACTGCTCCATGCGCGGCGGTGCTGGTACCTGCAATGAAAAGCCAAACTCGGCATTGAGCTGATTGAAGGTGCCCCCCAACATGGCCTGAATCTCGGTGGCCGCTGCTTGGGCAGCATCCAGCGTGGCCCCTAGGTGCTCAAAAGTTTCGGCATATTGCTTGCGCACCCCCAATTTCAGGCCCTTTTGCTGCAACGCCTCGACCAAAGAGCGCATGTGCTCTTTGAGTGCCTTGGCCCCCAGTTGCAAAAACACGTCCTGCAACAGCCTAAGGTGTACGGTGCGCACCGCCTGTATCTTGGCGGCGCTGCAGTTAAATTCTGTTTGCTCTTGCTCAATGCGGCTGCGCATGGACTCAATCACCGAGGCATTTTTGCCGCGCAAGCTGCGCAGCTCTAGCATCTGATCGTCCAAATCGCGGCGGCGGATGTTAAACACGCGGGTCATCTCGACATTCAGGCTAGAGACCCCAGCTGCTACGGCAGCACGCAAAATGGCTTGGCGCTGGCCCATGATGCCGTGCGCCAGCGCTGCCTCTAACCTCGGCAAGCCACTGGCCTGCAACAGGGCATCGTCGCTGGTGATTTTGGCCAGCAAGCCTTTTTGTGCCGATACCGGCAGCACCTGAGCGGTAGTCACCCCCAACAACTGAGCCGAGGTGGCACACTGACGCTGCAACTGCGTGCGTACCAGCTCAGGGGTACTGAGCGCATCCCACAGGGTATCAATCTTGTTGAGTACCACCAGCCGCGCATCGTTGCTGCCTTGGGGGGCAGCCAAATGCTCACGCCAAATCGCCAAATCCGAGCGCGTCACGCCCGTATCGGCCCCCAAAATAAATACTACAGCATGGGCCTGCGAAATCAGGTTGACGGTCAGTTCTGGCTCGGCCCCCACCGCATTGAGGCCGGGGGTATCCAAAATGACTAGCCCATCTTTGAGCAGCGGGTGCGGCATGTTGATGATGGCATGACGCCACATCGGCACCTCTACTTGGCCGTGGGCATCGGGGAAAGGGTTGTCTTCAGGCAACTCGTCGTGCCAAAAACCCAACGCGCGCGCCTCGTCAAGGCTCACCTTGCGCACTTGGGCCACCTTTTCGATGGCCTCAGCAATCTCAGCGGCGTGGTGAATGTCCAAGGGCAGCGTCACCCAAGTGTCGCGGCGCAAGCGCCACTCGCTCAGGCTGGGCGCTTGCAGCCGGGTCTCAATGGGCAACAGGCGCAAGGTGGGTGGCTCTGTGCTGTCGTAGCCCAACTCGGTCGGGCACATGGTGGTGCGCCCCGGACTGGCGGGCATGATGCGCCGGCCATAGTTGGCAAAAAAAATGGCGTTAATCAGCTCAGACTTGCCGCGCGAGAACTCGGCCACAAAGGCAACCATGATTTTGTCTGAGCGCACCTGCGCCTCTAGTCTTTGCAGGCGCTCTTGCACCGCAGCATCCATCAGCTCTTGGGCGTCCATCCATTGCGCCAACTGCTTCAACTGCTGGGCAAATGCACGCCGCCACTGGCCATGTTGCTCAAACTGGTCGTTGAATGAAGATTCCACTTTGTTCCCGGAATTCAAAAAGCCCACTGCAACAAAATACGTGCCGCCGTAGGCTGCCCGCACAGCGCTCACACCGTACAGAATCGGGGCGATCAGCCATGTTGGCAGACAGGGCAGTAATAGCTGCTGCGCTGCACCTGGCGCACCATGCGCACTGGCGTAGCACAAGTATGACAGGGCTGGCCCTCCCGGCCATAAACATGGACTTGCTGCTGAAAATGACCACTCTGGCCATTGGCACTGGAAAAATTGCGCAAGGTGCTGCCACCGCTATCGACCGCCTTTGCCAACACCTGCCGAATCGCCCCATGCAACCGCAGCACCTGCACGGGCAGCAGATCACGGGCAAGCGCAGTAGGCAAAATACCGGCTAGAAACAACGCCTCACAAGCATAGATATTGCCCACACCCACCACCAAGCGCCCAGCCAGCAGCAACTGCTTAATACTAGAGCGACTGGCCTGCAGGCCACGCTCAAATGCTGCCAGCTCAAAGGCATCAGACAAAGGCTCCATACCCAAATGGCCCAACAGCTTTTGTGCCACCGCATCGTGCTCGGCACTGGCATAAACCACAGCGCCAAAACGGCGTGGGTCGTTCAAGCGCAAACTACCCTGCGTGGTGTGCAAATCAAAATGGTCATGGGGGCCGGGGGCAGGCAAGGTGGGTGCAAAGCGCAAGCTGCCCGACATGCCTAGGTGCAGCAGCAACAGGCCCGGCTCCAAATCGAGCAACAAATACTTGCCGCGCCGGCGCACCCCTTGCACCACCCGCCCGACCAAATCCGTGGGTGCGCAACCCAACGGCCAGCGCAAAGGCTTGCCCGGTAAGGCGGCCAAAATTTTGGCCCCCGCAATAGACTGCGCAAAACTGCGGCGCGTGACTTCTACTTCGGGCAATTCAGGCATGTTTCACCACTTTGGCTGGATGTATCGAAGCATGGATTATTATGGTCTATGGCCTCCATTCGTCGTTTTTTGCTCTGCACTCTTACCGCTGCCCTTACAGTCAATGCTGCGGTGGCGGCAACGCCATCCGCCCCATCGGCCCATGCGGCAAAAAATCAACGCCGTTTAGCGCAAGAAGAGGCGCGCACCTCCGCACTCAATGCGGCCTTCAACGCCGAGGTTTTTTATGACATCTTGCTCGGTGAAATAGCCACCCGCACCGGCGACCCAGCCACCGGCTTTGCCCTGATGCTAGAGGCCGCACGCAGCCGTCACGACGAGCCACTCTACCAACGCGCCACCGACATTGCCTTGCAGGCACGCTCAGGCGAGTCAGCACTGGCAGCGGCACGGGCTTGGCAACAGGCTTGGCCACAGTCACGCGAGGCCAACCGCTATGTGCTGCAAATTCTCATCGCCCTCAACCGGGTGCGCGACACAGCAACACCACTGGCACAAGAGCTGTCACTCACCCCTGCACCCAGCCAAGCCAGCGCCTTTTTGGCGCTGCCGCAACTGTACCGCCGCGTCAGTGACAAAGCCTTGGCCGCCAGTTTGGTCGAGCAAGTCTTAGCTCCCTACCTCAACCAACCCCACACCGGCCCTGCCGCTTGGGCGGCCTTGGGCCGCTTACGCTTGCAAGCCGAAGATTTGCCCGGTGCCTTGCAAGCTGTGCAGCAAGCCGAGCGCCTAGCCCCCATCGACGACGCCGCTGCCCTGCTGGCGCTAGAACTGCTAGAGCGCGGCCATGCCGACGCTGCCGGGCCGGTCGAGCGCTACTTTTCCCAACCCCAAGTCCATGCAGACCTGCGGCTGGCCTATGCCCGCCTGTTGCTCAGCAGCCAGCGCTACCCCCAAGCCCAAGCACAGTTGCAAATGTTAACCAGCCAAAACCCAGAGCAGTCCGATGCTTGGTTTTTGCTGGCCGCTGTGCAGTTACAAAACAACCAACTGCCCGAAGCCGAGGCTGCGCTAGAGAAATTTACCGCCCTCACCTCCGCAGAAGCCCCCGCCGAGCCAGCACCAGACAGCAAGCTGGGCAAAAGCCAGACACAGGCTTACCTGCTGCACGCTCAAATTGCCGAAAAACGCGGCCAATACCACCAAGCCGATGCGTGGCTCAACCGCATCAACCACCCCGATGACGTTTTTGGCGCACAAACCCAACGTGCCGCCCTGCTGGCACGCCAAGGCAAACTGCCCCAAGCCCGCGCCTTGCTGCGCAAGCTGCCTACCCAAACCGCGCAAGAAGAGCAACTCAAACTACAAGCCGAAGTGCAATTGCTGCGCGATGCCAAGGAACACGCCAGCGCCTACGAACTCCAAACCCGTTTGGTAGCACTGGCCCCAGAGAACAACGAGCTACTCTACGACCAAGCAATGATGGCCGACAAACTAGGCCGTTTTGACGAAATGGAGCGCCTGCTGCGCCTAGTGATAGAGCGCCAGCCCGATTTTCACCATGCCTACAACGCCTTGGGCTATTCGCTGGCCGAACGCGGGGTACGACTGACAGAGGCCAAGACGCTGATCGAAACCGCCCTGAGCTACGCCCCCAATGATCCTTTCATCATTGACAGCCTAGGCTGGATCAACTTCCGGCTGGGCGAGCTCACCGAAGCACTGCGCCTGCTCGAATCGGCCTTTGCCCGCCGCCCCGATGCCGAAATTGCCGCCCACTTAGGCGAAGTGCTCTGGACGCTCAAGCAGCCCGAACGCGCCCGCACCATCTGGCAACAGGGCCTGCGCCAGCAGCCTGACAACGAAACCCTGCAACAAACCATGCGCCGCTTTGGCGCGCAGCCCTGATGCTGCGCCGCTGGGCTGTGCTCTGTGCTTTGGGCTTGCCCATCGCCTTGCTCGGCTGCGCCCAACCTGCGGCGGCACCTGCTGGGCCTGACGCAGCCCAGCGCACCTTCTGGAGTGGCCGCTTGGCCCTGCAAGTAGAGGGCCAGCCATCGCGCTCCTTTATTGCCGCCTTTGAACTGCAAGGCCATGCCCACACCGGCAGCCTGCAATTGAGCACCCCTTTGGGCAGCACCCTAGCGCAACTGCACTGGAATCCACAAGGGGCGCGGCTGCACACCAACAACACCATCGAAGAAGCCGCCTCCGTCGATGCCCTGTTAGAGCGCGGCACCGGCGCGCCCATCCCCATCACCGCGCTATTTGATTGGCTGGCGGGCCTACCCACACCCATGGACGGCTGGAGCACCGACTTAAGCGCCATTGCCCAAGGCCGCCTGAGCGCCACACGCTTTAGCCCGGAGCCACAAACCACCTTGCGCATCACGTTTGAACGCTGATCGTCCATTTTTCCTATGCAAGCCCTGTACGACGTTCCGGCCCCAGCCAAGCTCAACCTGTTTCTGCATATCACCGGACGCCGCGCCGATGGCTACCACCTGCTGCAATCGGCCTTTGTGCTGATTGACTGGTGCGACACGCTGCACTTTGCACTGCGCCAAGACGGCCAGATCAGCCGCGAGGACCTGAACATCCCACTGCCCGCCGATGACCTGATCGTGCGCGCCGCCAAAGCGCTGCAAACAGCCACTGGCTGCACATTGGGCGCGCACATCGGCATCCACAAAAGCATTCCAGCCCAAGCAGGCATGGGCGGCGGCTCCTCCGATGCTGCCAGCACTCTGCTGGCGCTCAACCAGCTGTGGCAGCTCAAGCTCAGCCGGGCGGCCTTGAGCAGGATTGGCCTACCCTTAGGGGCCGATGTGCCGTTCTTTCTGTGTGGCCACCCGGCTTGGGTAGAAGGCATTGGCGAACAAATCACCCCCCTGACAGGCGCGCACTGCCTGCCCCCAACGCAGTTTGTGGTTGTCAAGCCCACAGCTGGTCTGGCTACCCCGGCCATTTTTGCCGCCCCCACGTTAAAACGCGATTCCAGCCCCGTCAGCATAGAAACGCTCTGCCAATCGCCCTACCAGTTTGGGCGCAACGATCTCCAGCCCGTAGCCGAACTGCTGTGCCCTGATGTTAAAAAAGCAGTAGATTGGCTAGAAGCACAAAAATTACATGCTAGAATGACGGGGTCGGGAAGTGCTGTATTTGCGCAGCTGTCACATACCGATGCTCTCGCAGTTGCGCCAAGCAACTGGCAAGTTAAAAAATGTGACAATCTGATGATTCATCCTCTCAGCAGTTGGATTTCAGGTATATAATTGAAGGCTTGCTGAATAACGTTCAGTAGGCCTGTGTAGGGGAGTCGCCAAGCTGGTTAAGGCACCGGATTTTGATTCCGGCATGCGAAGGTTCGAATCCTTCTTCCCCTGCCAAATTCTTCGCCTCATTGCAGGCAAATACACTTCAGCCAGATTGCTGGGCAGCTCATGCAAGCCAATCCTCTCGATTTCATGGTTTTCACCGGCAATGCCAATCCTAGCATGGCCGCTGACATCGCCAAGCACCTTGGCACCACTTTGGGGGCCGCTGATGTCAGCCGCTTCTCTGACGGTGAAGTCACCGTAGAAATCAAAGAAAACGTCCGTGCCCGTGATGTGTTTGTGGTTCAGTCCACTTGCGCACCCACGAATGAAAACCTGATGGAACTGCTGATCATGGTCGATGCGCTCAAGCGCGCCTCGGCTGAACGTATCAGCGCCGTGATTCCCTATTTTGGTTACGCCCGCCAAGACCGCCGTCCGCGTTCTACCCGCGTGCCCATCTCGGCCAAGGTGGTAGCAAACCTGTTGCAAACCGTGGGCGTGGCCCGCGTTTTGACCATGGATTTGCATGCCGACCAAATCCAAGGTTTCTTCGACATCCCGGTCGATAACATCTACGCTTCGCCGGTGTTGCTGGGCGATCTGCGCCAAAGAAACTACGAGAACCTGATCGTTGTGTCGCCCGACGTGGGTGGCGTGGTGCGCGCTCGTGCGCTGGCCAAGCAACTCGGTTGCGATTTGGCCATCATTGACAAGCGCCGCCCCAAGGCCAACGTCTCTGAAGTGATGCACGTCATTGGCGAGATCGAAGGCCGCAACTGCGTCATCATGGACGACATGATCGACACCGCCGGTACCTTGGTCAAAGCCGCCGAAGTACTCAAAGCACGCGGTGCCAAGAGTGTCTACGCTTACTGTACACACCCCATTTTCTCTGGCCCGGCCATTGACCGTATCACTGGCTCGGCACTAGATGAAGTCGTCGTTACCAACACCATTCCCTTGAGTGCCGCCGCCAGCGCCTGCACCAAGATTCGCCAGCTCTCCGTAGCACCGCTGATTGGCGAGACCATCCAGCGCATTGCCAACGGTGACTCGGTGATGAGTTTGTTCTCAGACCAAGACGATTAAGTCTGAGTCTGGCAAAAAGCCTGGCCCTCTCCTGCGTTGGCGAGGGCCTTTTTACAACCGAAGGTGACACTGGTCGCGGTGCGCCTCTCACGGAGAAATTTTATGAACATCGTCGCTTTTGAGCGCGCCAAGCAAGGCACGGGTGCGAGCCGCCGTCTGCGTAATTCTGGCCGTACCCCCGGCATCATCTACGGTGGTGACACCCAGCCCCAAGCCATCGAAGTCGATCACAACGGTCTGTGGCACACCCTGAAGAAGGAAGCCTTCCACTCCAGCGTGCTGGACATGGACTTGGGCGGCCAAACTGTCAAGGTCGTGTTGCGCAACGTGCAATACCACCCCTACAAGCAACAAGTGCTGCACATTGACTTCCAGCGCGTGGATGCCAAGACCAAGCTGCACCTGAAGGTGCCAGTGCATTTCGTTGGCGCAGACGAATCGGCAGCCGTCAAGGTCGATCACTGCACCGTCAACGTCGTGGTCAACGAACTCGATGTCACCTGCATGCCATCCGATCTGCCAGAGTTCATCTCGGTCGATCTGAGCGAGCTCAAGAAGGGCGCTACCCTGCACCTGAAGGACGTCAAGTTCCCCCGTGGCGTGACTCCTGTCACCCGTGGCAGCCAGAACAACCCCGCTCTGGTCTCTATGGTGGCACCCGTCATCGTGGTAGAAGCTCCCGTGGTTGCTGCTGCACCCGCCAAGGGCAAGGGCAAGGGCAAGAAGTAATTTCTGGTCTGTGGTGGCGGTTACGGCAGCCACCGCCTTGCACAACGGCCCACCCTGTGTGGGCCGTTCGCTTTTCTGAATCGCTTTTTTGCGCACATGATTAAACTGTTTGTTGGCCTAGGCAACCCCGGCCCAGAATACGATGCCACGCGCCACAATGCCGGTTTTTGGTGGATCGATGCCCTTGCGCGTGAGCTCAAAGTGCAATTGCAGCCCGAACGCAGCTATTGGGGGCTGGCAGCACGCGCCAATGTGCATGGGCACACCGTCTGGCTGCTGGAGCCGCAAACCTTCATGAATCTGTCGGGCAAATCGGTGGCAGCACTGGCACGCTTTTTCAAAATTGCGCCAGAAGAAATCTTGGTGGCCCACGATGAGCTCGATTTTGCCCCCGGCCAAGTCAAACTCAAGCGCGGCGGCAGCCACGGCGGCCACAACGGCCTGCGCGACATTCATGCCCAACTGGGCAGCGCCGATTACTGGCGGCTGCGCATTGGCATCGGCCACCCCGGTGTGAAAGCCGAAGTGGTGCATTGGGTACTCAAAAAGCCTGCCCCTGAGCAGCGCACGTTGATTGAAGACAGCATTGTCCATGCCCTCAAGGCCTGTCCGGCACTGCTGGCAGGCGATATGGACAAGGCTACCTTGCTCATCCACACTACCAAGCCACCCCGCCCGAAAAAATGCGACATAAAATCACCTGATGCTGGATGATCGTGCCAAGTTGTTGCTCAAGGCGCTGGTAGAGCACTATATTGAAGACGGGCAGCCCGTAGGCTCCCGAACTTTGTCGCGCGCCTCAGGCTTAGACCTCTCGCCTGCCACTATCCGCAATGTGATGGCGGATTTGGAATACTTGGGCCTGATTGCCAGCCCACACACCTCAGCGGGGCGTATTCCTACGGCCAAAGGCTACCGGCTGTTTGTCGATACCATGCTCACGGTGGATCGTCGGCAGATTAGCACCCCCCAATTGGCCCCAGAGCAACCACAAAAGGTAATTGCCAACGCCGCCCATCTGCTGTCTAACCTATCGCAGTTTGTCGGTGTGGTGATGGCCCCTCGGCGCACCTCGGTGTTTCGGCATATTGAGTTTTTGCGCCTGTCTGAGCGGCGCTTTTTGCTCATCATTGTCTCGCCTGAGGGCGATGTACAAAACCGGGTGATTTTGTCCGAGACCGATTTCACCCAAAGCCAACTGGTCGAGGTGGCTAATTTTCTCAACACCCACTACGCCGGTATGGCAATGGAGCTGGTGCGCGAGCGGCTGGCCGGTGAGGTCGATAGTTTGCGCGGCGAGATTGCCACGCTGATGCAAGCGGCGGTGCAGGTCAGCTCCGAAGCCTTTGAGCAGTCCCAAGAAGAAGTGGTGATTTCCGGCGAGCGCAATCTGCTATCAGTGAGCGATTTTTCGCAAAACATGGGCAACTTGCGCCGCGCCTTTGACCTGTTTGAGCAAAAAACGCAAATTTTGCGTCTGCTCGATGTCTCGCAGCAAGCCCAAGGGGTGCGTATCTACATTGGTGGCGAGAGCCAAGTGGTGCCGTTTGAAGAGTTGTCGGTGGTCAGTGCGCCCTACGAGGTCGATGGGCAAGTGGTGGGCACGCTGGGGGTGATTGGCCCCACCCGTATGCCTTACGACCGCATGATCCAAATCGTCGATATCACCTCGCGGCTGGTCTCTAACGCCCTCAGCCACCACCACTGAGCCAGTGGGCAGCGCACGGCTGGCAGTGGCACGTCAGCGGCTTGACGCCCAGTAATGATGTAATTGGCGCATGAAGTCCCGTTTTGAACACATTGCCTTGGTAGGCAAGTACCAGAGTCCGACCTCTGGGGTCATGACCGAACCTGCACGCAAAACACTGGAGGGCATTGCCCTGTTTTTGCGCAGCCAAGGCTGTACCGTATCGCTAGAGGCACAAACTGCCGCCCACATGGAGCTGCCCGGCTACCCAGCATTGGATGTCGATGAGATTGGCCAGCAATGTGACCTCGGCTTGGTGGTGGGGGGCGATGGCACCATGCTGAGCATAGGCCGCCAAGTAGCCCGCTATGGCACACCACTGATCGGCATCAACCAAGGGCGGCTGGGCTTTATCACCGATATTCCGCTGGACAATTACCAAGCCACCTTGGCACCAATGCTGCACGGGCAGTTTGAAGAAGACCACCGGCCCCTGATGCAGGCACGGGTGCTGCGCGATGGCGTGTGCGTATTCGATACCTTTGCCATGAACGACGTGGTGGTCAACCGGGGTGCGACCTCCGGCATGGTGGAGTTGCGCATTGAGGTGGACGGCCATTTTGTGGCCAACCAGCGCGCCGATGGTTTGATTGTGGCCTCACCCACAGGCTCGACTGCCTATTCGCTCTCTGCTGGCGGGCCAATGCTGCATCCGTCGTTGCCGGGCTGGGTGCTGGTGCCCATTGCACCGCATATTTTGTCTAACCGCCCCATTGTGCTGGCCGACATCACGGAGATTGCCATCGAGATCGTTAATGGCCGCGATGTCAGTGCCAATTTTGATATGCAGTCGCGGCCCGATTTGCGCTTGGGTGATCGTATTTTGGTGCGCCGCGCCGAATACTGCGTACGCTTTTTGCACCCACGCGGCTGGAGTTACTTTGACACGCTGCGCAAAAAACTGCGCTGGAACGAAGGAGGTTCTTGACATGGCGCTCAGGAGCATCACGCTGCACGATTTTGTGATTGTGCAGCGGCTTGATCTGGAGCTGGCAGATGGATTTACCGCCCTGACCGGCGAGACCGGCGCAGGCAAATCCATTTTGATTGATGCCCTGCAACTGGTGCTGGGTGCCCGTGCCGATGCTACCTTGGTACGTGAAGGTGCCAGCCGCACCGATGTCTGTGCAGAGTTTGACAGCCCGCCCGGCCTGCGCCCTTGGCTGCAAGAAACCGGTTTTAGCGCAGACGATGGGCTGCTACTGCGCCGCACAGTCGATAACCAAGGCAAGAGCCGCGCTTGGATTAACGGCACCCCAGCCACGGCAGCACAATTGCGCACGGCGGGTGAGTGGCTGCTGGACATTCACGGCCAACACGCTTGGCAAAGCCTGACCCGCCCTGATGCCGTGCGCTGCTTGCTCGATGCCTATGCAGGAAGCTCAACACAGGAGGTTGCCCGCTGCTGGCAACGCTGGCAAGCTGCCCGCAAAGCGCTAGAGCAGGCGCAAAGCGCGCAAGAGCACCTAGAGCGCGACCGCGAGCGCCTGCAATGGCAAATTGCCGAGCTAGACAAACTGGCCCCCGGCGCCGACGAGTGGGAAGAGCTCAATGCCCAGCACACGCGCCTCAGCCACGCCCAAGCCTTGCTCGATACCGCACAGGCGGCGCTGCAATGGCTCGATGGCGAGGAGCACGGCGCACTGCCCAGCCTGTCGCGGGCCAGCGAGCTGGTGCAAGCCCAACAGCATTTGGAACCAGAGTTTCGCAACCTGCAAGAGTTGCTCGCTTCGAGCTTGGCCCAAGCCGAAGAGGCGGCGCGCTCGCTGCAAGCCTATTTGCGCCATGTCGATCTCGACCCAGAAGGGCTAGCGGCTCTGGACGAGCGCGTTGGACTCTGGCTCACGCTGGCACGCCGCTACAAACGCCCCCCAGCAGAATTGCCTGCACTGCTCAGTGGCTGGAAGCAGGAGTTGCAACGGTTAGATGCTTGTAGCGATTTAGCCACGCTAGAGGCCACGGCAGAACAAACGGCCACGGCGTTTCACGCAGCAGCGCGGCAACTATCGCGCCAACGCGCTCAGGCGGCGCCCAAGCTGTCGCGGGCCATTACCGAAGCCATGCAGTTGCTCGGCATGCAGGGCGGCCACTTTGAAGTTGCTTTAGGCAGCAGCACCCACCCCGGCGCGCATGGCGTTGATGAGGTAGTCTTTTTAATGGCCGGCCATCCGGGGGCAACACCGCGCCCGCTGGGCAAAATTGCTTCTGGGGGCGAGCTATCGCGCATTTCACTGGCCATTGCCGTGACCACCAGCGCCCTAGGCGAGGCCCCGACACTCATTTTTGACGAAGTCGATGCCGGTGTGGGTGGTGCTGTGGCTGAGGCCGTGGGGCGGCTCATGCGCCAGTTGGGCCAAGACCGGCAGGTGCTGGCCGTCACGCATCTGCCCCAAGTGGCAGCGCAAGCGCACCGGCATTTGCTGGTAGCCAAGCACCGTAGCAGCCAAGGCAGCAGCAGCACAGTGCAGGCTGTCACAGCAGCGCAGCGCGTGCAAGAAATTGCCCGCATGCTGGGCGGCCAGCAGCTTTCGCCCACCAGTTTGGCGCACGCGCAAGAAATGCTTGATCTGGCCCCCACCACTACGCTGGAGACCATCCCATGAGTCTGGAAATCGCTTTAATCACCGGTATGTCAGGTTCGGGCAAATCGGTAGCGCTGCGCGCCCTTGAAGATGCCGGTTACTACTGCGTAGACAACCTGCCGCCAGAGTTGCTCTCGGCCTTTTTGGCGCTAGAGCACCAGCACCACGGCAACCGCGTTGCAATTGCGATGGATGTGCGCAGCGGTGCCTCACTGGCACAGGTACCACAGGCATTGCAGCGCCAGCGCGAGCAGGGCGTGGTGGTACGCTCGATTTTTCTGGATGCTACCACCGACACCTTGGTGCGACGCTTTTCTGAAACCCGCCGCCGCCACCCCCTGTCCCACGATGAGGGCCTCGACCAGCGCAGGGTGCTGGTGCAGGCGATTGAGCTAGAGCGTGAACTGCTGGCCGACCTGCGCGAGCACGCCGATGTGATTGACACCAGCACCATCCGCGCCGCCCAATTGCAAGGTTATATCAAAGGCTTGATGTCGGCCACGCCGCAGCAATTAACGCTGGTGTTCCAGTCTTTTGCTTTTAAACGTGGCATTCCGGTCGATGCCGACTATGTGTTTGATGTGCGGATGTTGCCCAATCCCCACTATGAGCCGGGGCTGAAAGACCTGACCGGACTGGATGCCCCAGTGGCAGACTATCTGTGCCAACAGCCTGAAGTGGTACAAATGCAAAGCCAAATCACGCAATTTTTAGAGCACTGGCTAGACCTGCTGGCCAGCAACCACCGCAGCTATGTCACGGTGGCTATTGGCTGCACTGGAGGCCAGCACCGCTCGGTCTATCTGGTCGAGCGCTTGGCAGCGCATTTCCAATCGCGCTGGGTGGCACTGCGCCGCCACCGCGAGATGGATGCCCGCACCCTGCCCTAACTATCACACCACTTTTTGAAGGAAAAATACCACCATGCCAACGATTGATCTTTATCCAGCCGAAGGTTATGCCGGTGATGTCTCGCCACCACTGGCGTGGCAATGGGTGCAGCAAGGCGAGGCCGTGCTGGTGGATGTGCGCAGCAGCGCCGAGCTGGCTTGGGTAGGCCAAGTGCCCGGTGCGGTGCCTGTGGTTTGGAAAGAATGGCCCAGCATGGCCATGAACCCTGATTTTGATGCCCAACTGCGCGCCGCCGTGCCCGCTGGGCAAAAAGTGTTGCTGCTGTGCCGCAGTGGTGTGCGCTCTGTAGCGGCAGCACGCCGGGCTGCCGAACTGGGCCTGACGGCCTACAACATTCTGGAGGGTTTTGAAGGCGACCCCGACAGCCAAGGCCAGCGCGGCCACCGGGGTGGCTGGCGCTTTCATGGCTTGCCTTGGCGTCAAGGGTAAGCCGCACCCCCCATCTCTGCTGCGGATTACAGCGGCGGAATACGTAGTTTTTGCCCCGGATAAATTTTGTCTGGGTGGCTGAGCATAGGCTGGTTGGCCTCAAAAATCTTGGGGTACTTGTTGGCATCGCCGTAAAACTTTTTGGCGATGGCCGACAGGGTATCGCCACGCACCACATCGTGGTACTGCGCTTCAGGCTCAGGGGCAGCCACGCTCATTTGGTTATCCACATGGATAACGCCAGAGACGTTACCGCAACACAACGTCACTTTTTCTTTGGCCGCTTGCGTGGGAGCTTGGCCCTGCACCGTGACTTGGCCTTGCACACCGTCGTAGCCTACCTGCACCTCACTGACACCTAGGTTTTGCGTGGCAATGTAGGCGGCAATAGCCTCAGCGGCCTTGGCATTGCGCTCTTCTTGCGACGGGCCGTCTGGTGTGGCAGCTGCTGCCTCTTTGCCACCCAACAGCTTTTCACCCGCTTCTTTGATAAAACTAAAAAGACCCATGTGTTTTCTCCTGTAGTGGCTCGATTGCGATGTTGCACTGTAGCGCCAAACAGCGCACTACAGTAGAGTAAAAAAGTGTGTCAAGAAAACTCGTGATAATGCGGCGCATGACTTTTTTGGCCATTGACATCGGCAACACCCGCCTTAAATGGGCGCTGTACGACGCCCCTCACCCCGGTGCGGCACTGCTGGCGCAAGGCGCCGAATTTCTCGACCATGTGGATCGGCTGGCTGAGGGCGGCTGGGCGCAACTGCCTGCACCCAGCAAAATGCTCGGCTGTGTGGTGGCGGGGGACGCCATCAAGCGCCGCGTCGAAGAGCAAATGGAGCTGTGGGATGTATCAGCACAATGGGTGGTGGCCTCAGCGCAAGAAGCTGGGCTGCGCAATGGTTACGACCACCCAGCGCGCTTGGGCTGCGACCGCTGGGTAGCCATGATTGGCGCACGCCAGCGCTTGCTGGCCCAAGGCCCGGCCCGCCCGCTGGTGGTAGTGATGGTGGGTACTGCCGTGACCGTAGAGGCCATTGATGCCCAAGGGCATTTTTTGGGTGGCATTATTTTGCCGGGGCACGGCATCATGCTGCGGGCGCTAGAGTCGGGCACGGCAGGGCTGCATGTGCCCACAGGCGAGGTGCGTATGTTTCCTACCAACACCAGCGATGCCCTGACCAGTGGCGGCACCTTTGCCATTGCCGGGGCCATAGAGCGCATGGTGCAGCATGTGATGGCGCATTGTGGTGCCGAGCCTGCCTGCATGATGACAGGCGGTGCGGGCTGGAAAATGGCCCCCAGCATGGGCCGCCCCTTTGAGCTGGTAGACAACCTGATTTTTGATGGCCTGCTAGAGATTGCAGCTCGGCGCTTTGCTCCCTAGCCGGCGGGGGGCCTCACGGCCCGGGTTTAATGCTCACTGGGTGGTAGCAACGATGCTGTGGCACCCCAGTCTTCAGTGGCCAGCTCGGTCTGGGCCGTTTCGGCGGCCAAGTACTGCGCGGCATCCAGCGCTGTGGTGCGGGCGGCCTGTTCGTAGAGCATGGTGGCCTCGTCAATGCGGGCCTCACCTTCAAGCATGATGAGGGCGTTGGCGTATTCGATGCGGCCCAAGGCCGATTCGGGTTGCAGTTGCAACGCCTCATGAAACATGCGCAAGGCAGTGTCTTTTTTGGCACCATAGGTCATGCCGCCAATCAGGGGGCCTACCTTGTCAATCACTTCGGCATGAAAAGCGCCCAAAGCAATACGGGCATCAGCATGGGCAGGCGCTAGAGTCATGGCACGCTCTAGGGACTGCTTGACTTTGTTGCCCACACCTTGGGCCAAAGCCCGCGCTACGCTAATGCCTTGGCTATAGTGTTGCAAGGCATAGCCATGGCAGTACCAAGCATTGGCATTGCCCGGTTCATTTTGCGTTTGCACTAGGGCACGCTCTGCGGCCTCTATCAACAAGTCTTGTCGATTGCGTTCGCGTTTTTCGAGATAGCGGGCATAGGTGATGGTGGCCACGTTGGCTACCGTGCTCCCAACTGCACCCGCAGCCAAACCGACCTGCATGGCCTGCTCAAAATGCCCGTTGTGGAACAGCGCCCATGCCGCCAGCACCGACGGATCAGACGGCAGAGGCTCTTGGTCTCCTAGATGGAGATGCTGCCACTGTGCAACCAAGTTGGCACTGTCGTACTGATAGCGGTGGGGGTAGGGGAAGAGGGTCCATTTCGCCATGGGCGAATCTCCTGTGCGAGGCACGGTGGGTGATGTGGGCGTTGGCACCAGCAGTGACACAAGGGCAGCCGCAGGCACCCTTCCCCTCCACTCTATCTAGCTCAGAGGTAAATTGCACGCTGCAATGCAGCATGCTCCCCATCAAACCCCTGAGCAGCCTCCACTTTAGGCGCAGGCGATGCCGTCCACAAACACCTTGAGCTCTCCGGCACGGAATGGGTGCCATGTCTCGTTGCTGGTCAGTGGGGCCGTGACGATGACGGCCACCCGGTCGGTGGGGGCGGTTTGGGTAGAAAAATCAACACGCATATCCTCATCAGCCAATTGGGCCTCGGCAAAGGGGTGTTGGCGTTCGATGTAATAGAGATGGGTGGAGGCGTGCGCCCACAATGCCTGACCATTGGAGAGCAAAAAATTAAACGTGCCATGCGGGGCGATGCGCGCAGCCAGCTCGCGCAGGGTCAGGGTCAGTTCAGGGATGCTGGGCACATCGGCATGGGACTTGGCCAACTCTTGCATGATCCAGCAAAAAGCGTGTTCGCTGTCGGTGCTGCCCACCGGATGAAAATGGCTGTGCAGGCGTGGGCGAAAGTCTTTCAAATCACCATTGTGGGCAAAAACCCAGTAGCGCCCCCACAGCTCGCGCACAAAGGGGTGGCAGTTTTCTAGGCTGACTACGCCTTGGGTAGCCTTGCGGATATGGGCAATGACGTTGCAGCTTTGGATCGGGTAGTGGCGGATCAGGTCAGCAATGGGTGAATCGACGGCCCGCTGATGATCGACAAAATGGCGCACCCCTTTGTTCTCAAAAAAGGCAATGCCCCAGCCGTCGCAGTGATCACCAGTATGCCCAGCGCGTTGGGCAAAACCACTGAAGCTAAAGGTAACGTCGGTGGGCGTGTTGCTGTTCATTCCAAGCAATTGGCACATAGCAGGGCTTTCGCAATCGAGCAGAAAATTTTAGGAAGCAGGCAGGCTGCTGGTGGTGGCTGGCGCTGGTGGCACGCGTAACTGCCAAGCGGCCACCAAGGCCAGCAGGCACAGGACACCCAGCATTAAAAAGGATTCACCAAAGGCGGCCAAGCGCTCGGTACTGTGGCCTGTGGTGTGCAACGAGGCACCATGCGCGGCCAACCGCCATTCGAGCACAATACCGCACAGCCCTACTCCAGCCGCGCCACCCAAGGTACGCAAAAAGCTGATGGCACTGGAGCCTTGCGAGATCAATGACTTTTCTAATGGGCGCATAGCACCTAGGTTGAGCGAGGGCAGCACAAAGCCCAGCCCAATGCGCCCAATCACGGTAAAGACCACCAGCACCCACAAAGACATCTCTTGGCGCACCCACACCATCAAGATAAAGGACAGCGCCATCAGCGCCAGCCCCATCATTACCAGCCGGTGCGTAGGTTGGCGGTCAGCCATGCGACCCACCAGCGGGATGGTGGTGGCCAACACCAGCCCCGCAGGCAACATAATGGCCCCGACATGGGAGGCGGACAGGCTCAAACCCACCTGCATAAACACTGGCAGCAGGTAGGTAGAGCCAAACAGTGCTGTGCCATAAATAAAAGCCACTACGCTACCCATGGCAAACGGGCGGTACTGAAAGATGCGCAAGTCCATCAGCGGCTTGTCTCCACGGGCAGCTTGGCGTCGCTGCCACCACACAAAAACCAGCAAGGCCACGAAGGCCATGCCCAACAACGCCCCCGATTGCACCGTCAGGCCGTTATGTAGCATCACCAGCCCATTAAGCAGGCACAGCGTACCGATGGCCCCTAGCAGCAAACCGCGCCAATCCAGTGCTGCCACGTGACGCCCAGCAGACACACCACCGGGGCCAGTGACAGGCACAAACCGATACGCCAACCACAGCGAAGCCAAGCACAGCGGCACCACCATAAAAAAGATAGAGCGCCAGCCCCACCAATCGACCAGCAAACCACCCACACTTGGCCCCAGCGCTGGAGCCAGCACCACGCCCATACCAAAAATGCCACTGGCACGCCCCTGCTCGTGCGGCAGAAAAGCATGCAAGATGATGACGGCTGGAATCGGCTGCACCACGCCCGCCGCCAACCCCTCGGCCACGCGAGCCACCAACACCCAATCAAATTGCTGTGTACTGCCCCCCACCACGCCACCCACCAACAAAAGCAACATGGCCCCGGCATAGGTGCTGCGGTAGCCATAGCGGCCCAATAGCCAAGGGGTAGTGAGCATGGCTACGGCAGTAGCCATCATGAAACCCGAAGACACCCACTGCGCCCGCTCTTGCCCCAAAGCAAAATGCTGACTCATGCCCGGAATAGCCACATTGACCACCGTGGACGACATGATGGAGGCCATCGTGCCCACCATCACCGACAGCAACAACAGCCAGCGGTAGCGCTCACCATAGCGCTCTTTGAGTACCGCCAGAGAATCTATGCTGCTCATGAAGGCAAGCCCTTTTGGCCTTGTGCGCAGGTGGGGCAGATGCAGCGCTGGCCGCGCTCTTGCTCTGGCAACAAGGCTAATGCCAAGAGGCTCACCGGGGTATTCATACACCAGCAACTTTGCGACCGTCGGCCCAAAGCTACTGCACATTGGTTAGGCTGGCCACATAAAGGACAAGAGGCCATCCAAGAAAGGTGTCGGAGAGTATCGTCGGTGTTCATGGTGTCGGCCTAAAGCTGGTACGAAGTTGAAGATGGGCGCTAGCGCTGTGCCAGCACCTCGCCAATAGCTTGATCTTTTTCTTGCCAAAGCCCATCCAGCCAAGTTTGCAACTGCACCCGCTGCTTAGCACCGGCCTTGAGCAGTTCAGGCGGAATGGGCCGCAACTGCACCTGCACCACCACGTCGCCTAGGCGGCCACACAGGGCATCCATAAAACTGGGTACTTTGTTGGGGTACACAATGGTGACGTCGATCAAGCCATCGAGCAAATCGCTCAACGTGCCCAGGGCCATCGTGACGGCACCGGCTTTCGGGGCCAGCAGGTGCTGGTAGGGCGATGGCTGCTGCGCCTGTTTGGCGGCGGTAAAGCGCGTGCCTTCAGCAAAGCTAATCACGGTGGTGGGCACATGGCGAAACTTCTCGCAGGCGGCCTTGGCATCGCGCAAGTCTTTGCGCGCCGTGCCGCCGCCACTGCCCCGGCGCATGAACGGAAAATCCAACGCCCACCACGCCAAATTAAGCACGGGCACATAGAGCAATTCACGTTTCAAGAAAAACTTGAGCATAGGCACGCGCCGGTTAAGCACCCGTTGCAGCACCAAAATATCCATCCAACTTTGGTGGTTGCACACCAATAAATACCAACCGTCTGGGCGCAACTCTGGCGCTAGTTCTACCTGCCAGTGGCTACGGTTAACGCTACCGAGCCAAAAATTGTTCAAATCAATCCACAGCGCTGGAATACGGTTGAGGATGCGATCCGTCCAACGGCGCACTGGCACCAACGGCACCAGCAGTTTGAGCAAGGCCAGCGGCACCATCAGGGTACAAAAAAGCAGGCTGTTGCACAGCAGCACCAGCGCAGCAAAACAGAACTTCAGGGCAGCAAGCATGGCAAAACAAAGCAGAAAAAGCCCAGCAGCAGGCACCACAGTGGCACCTGCACAGCGGGCGTCAAAGAAGGTGAGGGCAGGCCACCGCCGTCATGCCAGCGTGCCTGCACCCGCTCAAAGGGTTTTGAACACGTCGCGGGCCACCGCGATGGTGTCGTCAATGTCTTGGGCTGTGTGCGCCGCACTGACAAACCCAGCCTCGTACAGCGCTGGAGCAATGTAGACCCCGCGATCCAGCAAGCCGTGGAACAGCCGGTTAAAGCGTGCGCCATCGCTGCGCATCACTTGGCCGTAGTTGCTGGGCAGCTCTGGCAGCAAGAAAAAGCCAAACATGCCGCCTTCACAGTCGGCGCTAAACGGCACACCTTCGGCAGCGGCAGCAGCCATCAGCCCATCCACCAAGCGGCGCGTGGATGCTGACAAGGACTCAAAAAAGCCCGGCTGGCTGATGGCGCGCAGCGTAGCCAGCCCACAGGCGGTAGCCACCGGGTTGCCCGACAGGGTGCCCGCTTGGTACACCGCGCCCAACGGGGCCATCTGTTCCATCACGGCCCGTTTGCCACCAAAGGCCGCCAGCGGCATACCGCCGCCAATTACCTTGCCCATCACCGTGAGGTCGGGTTCAAAGCCGGGAATGTCGCGGGCATACACGCTTTGCGCGCCGCCCAGTGCCACCCGAAAACCGTTCATGACCTCATCAAACACCAGCAAGGCACCGTATTGGCTACACAACTCGCGGCAACGGCGCATAAACGGTACGCTGGCGCGCACAAAGTTCATGTTGCCTGCAATGGGTTCAATCATCACGCAGGCCAAATCGGCACCGTGTAGCGCAAAGGCTTCTTCCAGTTGGGTGATGTTGTTGTATTCCAACACCACCGTGTGCTGCACCACTTCAGGCGGCACACCAGCGCTGGTAGCACTGCCAAAAGTAGCCAACCCCGAACCGGCCTTGACCAGCAAGGCATCAGCATGGCCGTGGTAACAGCCCTCAAACTTGATGATTTTGCTGCGCCCCGTAGCACCACGGGCCAAACGGATGGCACTCATGCCCGCCTCGGTGCCCGAACTGACCAATCGCACCATCTCCAGTGAGGGCACGAGCGCAATGATGGCCTCGGCCAGTTCAATCTCGCGCTCAGTGGGTGCGCCAAAAGAGAAACCTTCTAACGCTGCCTTTTGCACGGCCTCTAGCACCGCCGGGTGGCCGTGGCCCAAAATCATCGGCCCCCAAGAGCCGATATAGTCAATAAAGCGCTGTCCATTGGCATCCCACATATAAGCGCCTTGGGCGCGCTCAATAAAGCGGGGGGTGCCGCCCACGGCCTTAAAGGCGCGCACGGGAGAGTTTACGCCCCCCGGAATAACGGCCTTGGCGCGTTCAAACAGGGGCAGATTGCGATCAGTGTTGTGTGTCATGGGAAGGAAAAACAAAGCCATCGACGCTGGGAATGTCGTCGCTGTCGGTATCGGTGCCGTCGGTACTGGCATCCTCTTCAGGCGCGGCCCAAAACAGGCGGTCGGGCACAATATGGCCCATGCCGGGCCGAAAACCATTTTCTAAGCAGTGGTCTAGGTAGCCTAGAGCCTCGCCACAGGCCTCGCCCAAATCGCTGCCCGTAGCCAGCAAAGCCGCCAAAGCCGCTGAGAGCGTATCGCCCGCGCCAATAAAGGTGCCGTCAAACAGCTCAAACGAGCCACTGCCCAGCACCACATCGGGCGAGGCCAACACGTTCTCTACCATCTGATGGGGTTGGGGGATGCCCGTGACCAAGGTAAAGGGCGTGCCCATTGCCGCCGCCGCAGTGGCAATATCGCGGGCACTGGGGCTGTGCTCGCCCTCCCAGTCGGGCAGCAGCCAACGCCACAGCGTACTGTGGTTCCCCACCAACACTGACGTTTGCGGCAGCAACAACTCGCGAAAGGCATCAAGGTAGCTGTCAATGCGGCCCTCTTGCCACCAAGACAGATCGGGCAGATAGGACACCAGCGGCACCTCGGCATAGTCCGCAGCCAAGGCGGCAATGGTGCTGATGTTTTCGGGGCTACCGACAAAACCGACCTTGATCAGGCGCACGGGCAGGTCTTCGAGTACGGCACGGGCCTGCTCTAGCACGGCCTCATCGTCTAGGCTGAAATGGTCAAAAATGTTACGCGTATCGCGGGCATAGGCCCCTGTGAGCACAGCACAAGGGTGGCAACCCACCGAGGTCAGGGTACTGATGTCGGCGGCCAGACCGCCAGCACCGCTGGGGTCGTTGGCATTGAATACCATGACACAGACAGGCTGCTCGGCCTGTGCCGCAGGATCGCTGGCGGGGGGAGGTGAGGCTGTCATGGACCCCTCTCAAAAGGGTGGCACGGAAACGGCGAGCCGCAAGATGGACTAGATACAATCATTGCATTCTACGTGAAGGCCCTTTAAGCTGTCTGCGGCCCCCACAGTGGGCGGGTGTTGCAAGCGCTGGCTTGTCCACGGTATGAGAGCTTGGCTTATTCTTTCCATCGGGAGCGGTGACAATTGACAACAACTGGTACAACTTTCAAGGTGCTCGTGGTGGATGACAGCAACACCATCCGACGCAGTGCAGAAATATTTCTCAAGCAAGGCGGCCACGAAGTGTTATTGGCCGACGACGGTTTTGACGCACTGGCCAAAGTGAACGATTATCAGCCGCAACTGATTTTTTGCGATATTTTGATGCCCAAACTCGATGGTTACCAAACCGTGGCGATCATCAAACGCAATGCCCGTTTTGCCAACACGCCTGTAGTCATGCTGTCGTCCAAAGACGGGGTTTTTGACAAAGCCCGTGGCCGAATGGTGGGCTGCCAAGAGTACCTCACTAAACCTTTTACCAAAGACCAACTGCTGCACGCTGTGCAACAGTTTGGTAAGTCCTATCAAGGAGCGATCTAATGCCCATCCAAAAAGTGCTGGTTGTCGATGATTCCAAGACCGAGCTGATGTATCTAACCGATCTTCTGCAAAAAAAAGGGTTGCAGGTGCGCACCGCAGAAAATGCTGAAGAAGCCTTCCGGCGCTTGGCCGAAGACAAACCTGACCTGATTTTGATGGACGTGGTCATGCCCGGTCAAAACGGCTTTCAGCTCACGCGCGCCATCTCGCGCGATCCGCAATACGCAGAGATCCCGATCATCATGTGTACCAGCAAAAACCAAGAGACCGATCGCGTCTGGGGTATGCGCCAAGGCGCGCGCGGCTACATCACCAAGCCGGTCGATGCGGCAGAGTTGCAAGCCAAAATCGATGCCTTGAACTGACCCTCCAGCGTCGCTTATGGCCAACAGAGAAGCACTGCGCGATCTCCAAACCCGACTCGCCACCCGCCTACAGGCAGCCAAAAACGAGGAGCTGTCCGTTTCCTCGTGGCTGGCCGTTGAATCGGGCGGGCAACCCTACCTACTGCCACTGGGCCACGCCGGGGAGATTTTTCCTTGGTCTGCACTCCAGATGGTGCCCTACACCCAAAAATGGTTCTTGGGCGTAGCCAACTTGCGCGGTAATCTGTTTGGCGTAGTCGATCTGGCGGTTTTTTTGGGGGGCACGCCGCTGCGCACAGAGCAAACGCTGTCCGAGACCAGCCTGCTGGTCTTCAATGCCGCACTAGAGGTCAATGCGGCACTGCTGGTAGACCGATTGGCCGGGTTGCGCAGCTTAGAGGCTTTTGTCAGCTCTGCCCCCCCACCAGACGATGCACCGGCCTTTTTGGGCCACCTCTATATAGATGCACAAGGCACCCGCTGGCAGGAGTTAAACCTGCAGCAGCTCTCGCAACACCCCCCCTTTTTGAGCATCAGCGCTTGAGTTTCTCTCTTTGAAGGTTTGCCCCCATGTCCGTCGTCACCAAACTTGGCAGCATGTTCAGTCGCCAACCTGCAAAAACTGATGGAGCTGCGGAGCAGGATTCACTGGTGGGGGCTTCGCTAGACAGCAATCTGCGCGAAGTCTTTCCCGAAGAAGCGCTCAACAGCGTACAGATGGAGCACAACGGTGGCTACGGCGGTGAGGCCACCGACCAGCCCAGCCCCGGCGAGCTGATTGATCTGCCCCTGTTGGGCCCGGCGGTGGCTGCCAGCCACCAGCGGCGTTTGTTGATCCTGCTGGCTATTGGCGTGGTGGTGGTGGCCTTGATTGCCGGCTGGGTGTTGCGCCAAGCAGACTCTGCAGCCCAACAGCTGGCCGCCACTGGGCAGGCGCTGATGCAGTCACAGCGGTTGGCTAAGTCGGTATCGCAGGCGCTAGTGGGCAGCAACCAAGCCTTTGCGGATGTGCAAGAAAGCGCTGGCGTGTTGGCACGCAACGTACGCGCCCTGAAAGAGGGCGATAGCGAACTAGGCGTGCAAAGCTTGGGCGAGCCGTTCAAGCCCGAACTCGATGCCATTGCACCGTTAATTGAGCACGCTGACCACAACGCGGGCGTGGTGATGGGGCAGCAAAAAATCCTGACCCAGGTCGGTGATGCGCTGCGCACCGTCAACCGCCAATCGTCCGATCTGCTAGAAATCGCCGAAACCATCGTCGCCCTCAAAATTCAGCAAAATTCCTCTGCTGCAGAAATTTTTGGGGCAGGGCAATTGGTGATGTTGACCCAACGTATTGGCAAATCGGCCAATGAGTTTCAAACCACCGAGGGCGTCAGCCCTGAGGCTGTGTTTTTGCTGGGCAAGGACTTGAACTCTTTCAAAGAAATCTCCCAAGGCTTGCTCGATGGCAATACCGAATTGAGCCTGCCTGCCGCCCGTGATCGCCAAACCCGCGAATATCTGCAATCGCTCATCAACCTCTATGAGCAAACGCGGGTGCAGGCCAGTGCCATTTTGGGCAACTTGCAAGGTTTGGTATCGGCTCGCGAAGCCCAAAACGCCATCATTGGTGAGAGCGAACCCCTACGCCGCCACCTAGAGGGCTTGCAAACCAAGCTCTCGGCGCAAACGGGCATGGGCATGGGCCAATTTGCCGCGCTGCTGCTGGCTGCCACGTTTGTGGTGCTGTGCGGTGTCGGTATTTCGCGCGTGCAACTGCTCGATAGCCGCAACCGCCAACAGGCGGCTGAATTGCAAAACAAGAACGCACAGCGCCAAGAGCAAGAAGCCAAGCGCATCAACGATGCCAACCAAGCTGCTATTTTGCGTTTGATGAACGAACTGCAATCGGTGGCTGAAGGGGATTTGACCCAAGAAGCTACCGTGACCGAAGACATCACTGGCGCGATTGCCGACTCAGTGAACTACACGGTGGAAGAACTGCGCGTACTGGTGGGCAGCGTGCAAAACACCGCTACACGCGTGGCCCAAACCACAGCGCAGGTCGATAGCACCTCCACCGAGCTGCTAGCGGCCTCTACCGAGCAACTGCGTGAGATTCGCGAAACGGGCCGTTCGGTACTAGAAATGGCCTCGCGCATTAACGAGGTGTCTACCCAAGCGCAAGAGTCTGCCACGGTGGCGCGCCAATCGTTGCAAGCGGCTGATTCGGGTTTGCAAGCGGTGCAAAACGCTATCGGCGGTATGAATGCCATCCGCGACCAAATTCAAGACACTTCCAAGCGGATCAAGCGGCTGGGTGAATCGTCACAAGAGATTGGTGAAATTACCGAGCTGATCTCTGACATTACCGAACAAACCAACGTGCTGGCCTTAAACGCAGCTATTCAAGCGGCGTCTGCGGGTGAAGCCGGGCGCGGCTTCTCGGTGGTGGCTGAAGAAGTGCAGCGCTTGGCCGAGCGCTCTGCCGATGCGACGCGCCAAATCTCGGCGCTGGTGAAAGCCATTCAGACCGACACCCAAGATGCCGTGGCCGCTATGGAACGCTCCACCCAAGGGGTGGTGGAAGGGGCCCGCCTGTCTGACAGCGCCGGTACCGCCCTGTCTGAGATTGACCAAGTGTCGCGCCGTTTGGCCGAGCTGATCGAGCAAATTTCGTCCGAAACCTCCAGTGAAGCCACACTGGCGAACGAGATGGCCGAAAACATCCAGCACATTTTTGCTGTGACGGAGCAAACTGGTGAGGGCACCCGTACTACGGCCCAGCAGGTGCGTGAACTGTCACACATGGCAGAAGAATTGCGCCAGTCGGTCGCCCGGTTCAAGATTGCCTGAACCTCTGGGTTCCTCGTTGAACGCCCTCTGAACAACCTTATGGCTCTGCGTGGCCGGGAATGAAGCATGTCGATGATTGAGGCCAACCAAGCACTCGCCACCGAGGTCAGCCAAGGCGAACAAGACCTAGGGCCGCTGGCCTGGGTACTCGAAGAACTGCGCAAGTCGCTCGATGGCGCGGTCAAGGCGTTGCGCCGGTTTGTTCATGATGCCGAGGCTGCCCAAGCCTCCGACTTGGCAGCCTTGGATGCCAGCTCGCTGCGCATGGCACGCCAGCAATTGCACCAAGCCAGTGGCGCACTGGAAATGATTGGCATGGACTCGCCAGCGCTGGTGCTGCGTGCGATGGAAGCGGCTGTGCAACGCTATGTGCAACGCCCTGAACTGTGCTCTGACCAAGCTGCGGCCACGCTGGAGCGGGCCAGCTTTGCACTGAGCGAATACCTAGACACCGTGCTGGCAGGCAAGAATGTGTCGGCAGTGGCGTTGTTTCCGCAATACCGCGACGTGCAAACCTTGGCCGGTGCCGACCGCTCCCACCCCGCTGACCTCTGGCCCACAGAGCGGCGCTTGCGCGAGCCTGCTACCGCTGTAGAGGCCGCAGCGCTGGTCTATGGCCCAGAAGCGCGTTCGCGCCTAGATCAGGCGGTGTTAAAAATCGTCAAGACCGGCAGCCCGGAAGCGGCGCGCGATCTGCACAACCTATCGCTAGGACTAGCGGCTGGGGCCAGCGATAAATCGGTACGTACCTTCTGGAAGATTTGCGCTGGCTTTTTTGAAGCGTTTGCCTCGGGCTTGTTTCCTGCCGATGTGTACGCCAAGCGGGCGGCCTCACGGGTATTGATGCAATATGCCACGCTGGCCAAGGGTGACACCCACCTGACCGACCGGCTGGTGCAGGACTTGCTGTTTTTTTGCTCCCAAGCCCGCCCTTCACCTGCCCCGCAAACACCAGCCCTCGAAGCAGTACGCCAAACCTTTGCCTTACAGCGTTTTGTACCTGTAGATTACGAAGCACAGCGTTTTGGCCGTTTCGATCCTACCGTACTAGCCCAAGCGCGCAAGCGCATTGCCACAGCCACCGAAACCTGGTCTTCGCTGGCAGGCGGCGACCGCAACAAGCTCAAACCTGCGTCCGATCAGTTCAGTCTGGTGTGTGACTCTCTACGTAAACTCCACCCCAGTAGTGAAGTGCTGGCACAGTCCCTGAGCAAAGTGGTGGAGGGCACACTGCGTTCGGGCGAGCCACCACCCCCGGCTTTGGCGATGGAGGTAGCCACCTCGGTGCTGTACCTACAAGCTGCCTTTGAGGAACTTGACACCGCAGAAGAGCACATGGCACAACGCGCCCGCCGGCTGGCCGAGCGGCTAGACAATGTGCGCATGGGCGGCGAACCAGAACCGCTAGAACACTGGATGGAAGAACTGTACCGCCGTGTCAGTGACCACCAGACGATGGGCAGTGTGGTCGATGAGCTGCGCGTGACGCTGGGCGAGGCCGAACGGGCGATGGACCAGTTCTTTCGCAAACCCGAAGACACCGGGCCGCTGGCTGCGGTGCCCGGACATTTGTCGCAAATGCGCGGCGTGCTGTCGGTGTTGGGCTTGGATCAAGCATCGCTGGCCGTGGTGCGTATGCGCGACACCATTGAGCGCCTGTTGCTAAGAGAAGTCCAAGATGCCAATGAGCGCCAGCAGGTTTTTGAAAAACTAGGCAACAGTTTAGGGGCCTTGGGTTTCTTGATTGACATGCTCAGTTACCAGCGCACGCTGGCGCGCAAACTGTTTGTTTACGACGAAGAACTGGGAGAACTGCGCTCGCTGATGGGGCGCGCCCGACCCCAAGTAAGCAACGACGAGGAAGAAGACGCTGAGGCCAACACCGAAGCCCAGGCCCCCGTACCACCACCAGAAGTCACGCCCCCCAAGGTGTCAGCACCGGCCCCGGTGGTAGCGGTGGCTCCTGCCATTGCTTCTGTGGCCCCTGTGGTGATCACGCCACCAGTGCAAGCCACGGTGGCTGCGGCCCCTCCTCCCCCCCCAGCACAAGCCCCGACCCCAATTGCTCCCCCAGTAACAGCAACACCAGCCACCCCCGTCACCGCCGTGCGCCAAATGGTGGACATGGACGACGAGTTGCTCGACATTTTTCTGGAAGAAGCCAAAGAGGTGGTCAGCAACGGTTTGGCAGCGGTGGCCGCACTGCAAGACAACCCTGCCGACCTGAGCGAGCAAACCACCCTGCGCCGAGCATTCCATACCCTCAAAGGTAGCTCGCGTATGGTCGGGCTGAACGAGTTTGGCGAAGCTGGCTGGTCAATGGAGCAGCTACTCAATGCTTGGCTGGCCGAACAAAAACCGGTGCAGCAGCCGTTGCTGCAACTGTCGGGCGATGCTTTGCGTGCTTTTGATCGCTGGGCCGATGACATCGCGCAAGGCCGCTTTGACGGCTGGCAGGCCGCGCCCTTCTGCACTTCTGCCGATGCCCTGCGGTTAGAAAACAAGGTCGTGCCGTTGCTGCTAGGTACCGACACCACCGCAGTACCATCCTCTACGCAGGCAACACCCACAGAGCTGCCCGGTTTAGGCATCGATATGGTGCCTGCGGCGTGGCCAGAATTGGCACTCACCATGCCACAGGCGACAGCATCTGCCTCTGCGGCTCCGCTGGAATGGGCTTTTACCGAGCCAGCCCCACTGATGAGCGAGACCGCACCAGAAGCCGCAGCCCCACTACCAGAAATCCTTGCCGAAGAGATAGACTTTTCACAATTTGCTGCGGCTTTGGAAGCGACAACGGCTGCCCCCGACACTGCACTAGCCGAAGCACAAGCCAAAGCCCAAGCTGAAGCTGAAGCCTTGGCCCGCGCCGCAGAAGAACAAGCCCGCGCTGAGGC
>NZ_FOGD01000015.1 GCF_900111115.1 Giesbergeria anulus | reverse complement strand
TTTGCTGACATCAATGTCGTTGGTGGCCCCACTGCGCTTGAGCAGGCCCGTGCCCGTGACGGCCAGCACCCCGGTGCTGGCGTTGTAGGTGGCGCTGGTCAGGGTGGGAACCGCTACATTGCTGACGTTCAGAACATTGCCCGTGAGGTCGGCATTGCCCGTGCCATGCCAGTCGGCGGCAGCAGCAATATTGAAGGCAGTGCCCCCAGTAGAGGCTGTGCCCGCCTTGTTCAAAATCTGGTGGATGGCCGCTTGGTCTGTGGCGTTGAGGGTGATAGAGATGCTGGTGGCACTGCTGGCACTAATGGCCCCGGTTTCGGTCAGGGTGTAGGTGGCCCCGCCTTCACCCGTGAGCGTGAGCTTGCTTTCATCGACTGAGCCACCATTGGTCAGGTCGGTGCCGGTGATGGTGAGCACGCCAGTGCTGGCATCGTAAGTGGCGCTGGTGATAGCAGCGCTGGTGGGTGCCTCGTCATTGGTAATGGTGCCGGTAGCCGTAGCGTCAGAAATCGTCGCGTTACTGGCGTTGGATAGGGTGACGGTGAAAGCTTCGTCGCTTTCGGTTGTAGTGTCGCCAGCGATATCGACAGTAAAGGTCTTGGTGGTTTCCCCGGCGGCGAAGGAGAGCGTGCCACTGGCGGCGGTGTAATCGCTGCTAGCAGTGGCCGTACCGTTGGAGGTCGTGTAATCGAGCGTAACCGCCCGACCTGACGCGGCGCTCAGGCTGACCGTAAAGGTCATGGTGGAGGTGCCGCTGTTGCCTTCAGCCTGACTGACATCGGCGATCGACAGGGTGGGCGTAGCATCATCGTCGGTGATCGTCACCGTCGCTTCTTGGGTGCCGCTTTCGGTGGCTCCGCCGCCACCCGACACGCCGGTGATCTCGATGATAGCGGTCTCGTCCGCCTCATCCAGTGCGTCTTGCACGGCGCTCAAGGTTGCCGTGCCGGTAGTGTTGCCAGCAAGGATGGTGATCGTGGCCGAGGACAAAGTGAAGTCGTCGGCTTGCGTCGCGGTGCTGGTGCTTTTGCGACCGATGGTCACCGTGGTGTCGGCGGCGGCGACGGCGCTCAAGGTCGCGGTGATGGTGGAGGTGCCAGCGGCCTCAGCGACGCTAGCGTTGTCGACGGAGAGGGTGACGGTGGGGGCGGTGGGCCCTGTGGATGTCGTGAAGGAAAGGAAAGACGGATTGTAGATACCCGTTCTTGTTTTCAGCGAAAGATCAACCAAACCGAAAATCGTGCCATCGCCAGCATGCAGGGAGTTTTTCCCAAACTCGATGTAATATTTTGTTTCAGCCGACAGGTTCCCATTGGTGTGGATCGTGAGGGATGTAGTCCCATTTCCAGAGAACAGCGAGGTTGTGCTGGAGTTGATCGTCTCAACCGTATTGCCAGTGTTGAACTCCTTGATCTTGATATCACCGTTGCCAAAAAAGATCGCCTGATCGAAATTCAAGACGATATCGCCTCCTACCGCGAACGTGGCATTGCCAGCAGTCGGGGTCGAACTAGTCAGGTGCGGCACGGTACCGGTGGACGACACCAAAACACCTGTTGAGTTATTGACGGTTTCCCAAAAATCCAGAACGCCATCATTGTTGTAATCCCCCACGAATGTTCCAGCACTGAGCAAGTCCGGAAGCGTGATCGCAGAGAATGGGGAGCCACCAGCAGTGCTGGCAATAGGAGCCGCAAATGTGCCATCAGCATTGTTCTTCACATAATTGATAGCTGTGCCAGAACCCCCTGTTTGATACAAAATATCCGAATACCCGCCTCCGCTGAAATCGACCACGGCAATTCGCGCTGAGGCACCGATGGTTGGCGCACTGGCGATTGTTGGAATCGTGTATCCGCTAGTCCCGCTCAAAACGATCTTCGCCTGGTTGTTCGACGTGGCAAGCAACATATCTGCCTTGCCATCTCCATTGAAGTCACCGATATATGAGGTACTTGTTAAAATATCGGGAAACGTCACTCCAGAAAAAGGCGACCCAACAGCGCTCGCAGCTACCGTGGTGAAGGTGTTGTCATGATTATTGTGACTGTAATAGAAGCTCGATCCAGCAGCGCCATTCTGATAAATGAAGTCGGTGTAACCATCCGCATCAAAGTCGCCGGCCACAATACGACCAGCAGCAGCCGGAGTCGGAAATCCGGCTGTCGATGGCATGCTATAGCCGTTGCTTCCGCTCAGAACCAAGGTTCCAGTTGTGTTATTCGCCGCTATCCAGAGGTCTGATTTGCCATCATTGTTATAGTCGCCAACGAAGGTGGTCGCTGTTGTGAAGTCGGGAATCGTGAGTCCCGAAAAAGGCGATCCAGCGGTGTTCGCGACTACCGTGGTGAAAGTGCTGTTCTGATTGTTATGGCTATAGTAGATGGTCGTTCCAGCGCCGCCATGTTGATACAAGATATCCGTGTACCCATCTCCATCAAAGTCCCCGACCAACACTCGAGCAGAGGCAGCGGGAGCCGGAAAGCCGGTGGTGGAGGGCTTGCTATAACTAGCCGTCAACAATGCGTCATAATCGGCAAAGCTGATCGCAGTTCCGAAGAGAGCAGCACCAAGCGCACCTGTGCTGCGCTCTAGATTCCAGTTGCCCCCAAGGCTTGCTCCGCCAGTCTGATCCATCGAGGCAGTGACCGTGGCTCCGGTGATGCTGGCCAAACCGCTGATGAATTGTTGGCCGTTGTCACCTGCCGCGATAGCGCAGCCATAAAGCAGTAAATCGCCTTCTTCATTCAACGCTGCACCCAAAGCCGCCAGTTCTCCGGCCCGTTCATCCTGCGTTGCCTGATTCAAGTCAAAAGCGCCCAGCCGCACCATGCCCGGCGCACCGTGGCTCAGTAGATGAATCGCGTCGTACCCGGACTTGCCCTGCGCCCACGCCGCCATCTGAGCCAGACCATCGGCACTGCCATCGAGCAGCACCACCTCAACGCCAGCCTTCACGCCGTCTACCAGCGTCTGGTAATGAGCCACGCTGGTGTCGATGAACACTACCTCCTTGCGACCCGCGTTGGCTACCGGGTCGGCCTCACGCAGAACTTGTGGCCATGCGGCCATCCCAGTCAATTCATGGACGCTAGTCGCTTCGCGCATCGAATTCATCAGGTTTGCGCGTGAAACCTCGGCATTTATGCCGGGGAGGTAGAGCACGGAATGAACAACGGCGCTCCTTGCTTTGGGCCGTTACCTGCTCACGTCCGTTTAATGGCCCGGTTGACAAAAAGAAGTGGCGCGGCCTTTCACCTGCGCTGGGCTTTGCAGCTCTGCCTGTAAAGGCTTGGTGGCGCACACCTTGTGGCGCGTCTGCCTTCGACAAGGGTTATTCGGCAGCGATGGGGTATAGCCCAGTAACGGCAAAACAGGCGACGAGGCCGAGGTAGGGGTCGAGGACCGAGACCGGGGTGTTCGTGGTCGGGTTTGCCCCCACAGTCACCGTGCCGCTCAAGGCTCCTGTGCCACTGACTGTGGCGTTGAAGGGCTGGAGGGTGGTGTTGGTGGTGGCGTTACTGAATGCCTTCACCGGTACCTCACTCAATGTGCCCGGATCCTCATAGTTGGGCTTGGCCAGATTGACCGTGTTGCCGGGGACATCCGTGTTTGCAGAGGCATTTCCCACTGCGGGGATCGCCACGCTGACGTTGATGCCACTGATCGGGCCGCCAGCGAACGTCGCCGAGTGATTATGCTGCGGCAGATTGTTCGCAACCAACGGAACTGTTGGCGCCCCCCCTTTCTGAGCAACCGGCACGTTGGGCAGCTCGGGGCCCTGACCAGCACCGATGATGTTGCGCCCCCGCAGATCAGGGAGCGCGAAGGTCTGGTCTTTACTCCCGCCAAAAAGGTTGCCGATAATCGCATAGACGGCCTGGTATTGAGCGACCGGCAGAATCCGACCATCCGCCGGCAGATAACCCTGCGGACACGGACCACCGCGGGCATAGTTTGCCATGAAGCAAACGGAGCCGATGTAGGGGTCTGCAGCACACGCAGCGGCATGCGTGGGGATGATCATGGCGGCGAGCGCGACGGCACCGAACAGCGCTTTGGCTTTGATATGAAGCATTAAGGCGTATCTCCGATATACATATGAGAAAGTAAGTTTTCTCATAAAACGAAAATACCACTGTACCGCGCGACAATCAATACGAAGTTTCTTGCAAAAACTCCTCATAAGTAACCACGTGTAACCAAATATGGAATTTGGAACTAATGGCCGTTAGAAAGAGAAATACAGCCCGCTAGTGGGGCAGCTCCAAATTCCAAATCGGTTTCAAATGGTTACTTATTCATTCCAAAAAACAATCTCAACAGTGGCAGTGGCAAAACTGCCTGTGTTTCATCCCAATTTAGCGCAGTGGTCACGGCTTGTGGGTTTATCGTTCCTTGGCGGGCGCGCTGGCCGAGGTCTTGGCGCTCGCTGGCGCTAAAGGCCGAGAAGGTGCGCCGCACCAATGGCAAGATGTTCGTGAAGTGGGTCTCGCCCAAACTACACAGCCAGTCATTGACCAGTTGCCACAGTTGGTTATCGTGCAGCAGCACCATCGCATTGCGGTTTAAAAAGCCTTCTAGCCATGCGGCTGCTTGCAGCGGTGGTGTGCTGCTTGATAGGTGCAGCGACAAGGCCACCGCCGCATCTGTGCCTTGCCAGATGCCTTCATCGAGCAGCAGGCGTCCGGCCAAGCCTTGCAGCAGTTCGTGGGCGGTGCTGCTGTCGGTCATCAGGCGCAAAGCGCGTTGCCACGCTTGGGTTTGTTCTTCGGCATCGCGCAAAGCCACGGCACTGTGGGCGGCCAAAATGGTGCCGCGCAGTTCGTGGGCGCTGTCGTCGTCAATGCCGCTACAGGCGAGTGGCAGGCCAATAGCGGCGCGCACGATCAAGCCATCGAGCATATGCGCCACCATGCCGGTGTCGGTTTGGCGCACATTGCCATAGCGAAAAACATTGGCCAACGGCGGCAGCGCTTCGAGCAGTTGCACGGTGTCGCCATTGACGGCGGCGCGGTTTTCTAAGATGCGCGTGATGGCCTGCACCGCTGGCTCTAGGTCGGCCAGCAGCACTTCCTGCACCAGTTGGGACAGGGCGCTCAGGGTCTCGGCCTTGTGGGCGCGCTCTAGGCTGGCTGTACTGGCCGCCGCCACCAAGGTCTGGCCCCACTGGCTGGCTTCAATCAGGCGCACAGCAAATTCGGGCTGCCATTGCAGCGCCCAAATTTCATGGAAGGTGCCTTTGGCCGAGCCACCCGTGCGGCTGGGATGGCCCCACGGCAGATCAATCAGGCGCAGGCGGTGCAGCAGGTGGCTGCGTGCCAAATCGTTGGGCTGGCGCAAATCCAAGTCGAGGGTGCGGTGCGTGGCTTCGGGTTTAAGGCGCAGCGATTTTTGTTGCTGCTCCACGTCCTTTTGCAACGGCACGGTGGGCACATCGGGCGGCACTTGGCCCATGCGCTGGCCTACCAGCAGGGCGTCGGCAATGAAGTCGAGAGCCGCATCGTCGCCCATCGTCAGCACGGTACGCGTGGCTTCGTGCAGTTCTTCCAGTCCGGCCTGTGGGCGCTGGCGCAACGCGGCCAAGGTATCGGCCAGACGGGTGGCTTCAATCAGGTGGGCGCTAGAGCAGTCTAAATCGCGCTCGCGCATCAGCTTGGCAACCCGTGCCAGCCAACCCACGGTGCGCGGGGGCACGGTGGCGGGGTTGGCATCAGCGGCTTGACCGTGTAACCACAGGTGCTCATACCAGCCGGGCGCTTCAATGCCCGCACCATAACCGCTGTCGCGGCTGAGGTGGCGATACGTCCAAGGCACCCACGTCGATTGCACCTTGAGCTTGGGCAAGCCTTTGAGCAAGGCGTTATCGGCGCTGGCCTTGACGGTGGCTTGCAAGCCGCCCAAATGCCAAGCCCCGCAGACCACGGCGATGCGTTCATGGCCTTTTTTGACAGCCTCGCGGATGCGCTGGCGCATATAGGCTTCGCGCAGCAGTTCACGGCGGGCGCGGTAGGGGCAAGATTCTTGCGCTTGCTCGCCCAAGTCGGCGCGCAGCGTAGTCATGGCTTCGGCAATGGCAGCAAACAGTTCTTCGCCGTCGCCGCGCTCTTCGACGGTGTGGTTCCACCAAGTTTCCCCATCGGCATGGCCTGCGGCTTGGGCCAGCCAGTTGAGTGGATCGCTGCGGTAACTGGGTTCGGGTTCTGTCGCAGCAGCGGGGGCGGCAGCATCCGCGCTGGGTTCGGTGCCCGTATTGGTATCGGTTGCAGCAGCTTCGGTGGCTGGAGCATCCTCGGCAGCGGCTTGGGCGGCTTCTTGGGCTGCAGCCTCTTCTTCGCGGGCTTTGGCGAGGGCCAATTGGTGTATCAGGGGCAGGTCGATGAACGAGGCAGGTACTTGCCGTTGCAAGGCCCAGCGCAGCGCCTGCCATTCGGGCGAGAACACAGCAAACGGGTGGTACACCGCCCGCCGGGGTTCATCCGGGCAGTAACTGAGCAGCGCCACCGGGGGCTGCATCTGTTCAGACAGCAGGGCCGCCAGCACGCCTTCGCCTTCGGGCGGGCCTTCTACCAGCACGCAGTCGGGTTGCAGAGCCTCAAAGGCATGGAGCAGACTGCGCGCGCAGCCCGGCCCGTGGTGTCGGATACCAAAATAGTGGACTTTGCTCACAGCGGCGGCCTGTTGTTATTCGAGTTCCTTGCAGGCGCGGTACAGGCTCTTCCAGTCTTCGCGCTCTTTAACGACAATGTCGAGGTACTCTTTCCAGACTACAGCATCTTGCACCGGGTCTTTGACCACCGCGCCAATCAAGCCTGCCGCTACGTCGTGCGGGTGCAGCACGCCATCACCAAAATGCCCGGCCAGCGCCATGCCGTTGTTAATCACCGAAATGGCCTCGGCGGTGGACAAGGAGGAGCTGGGGGACTTGAGCTGCGTTTTGCCATCCAGCGTGCGGCCACTGCGCAACTCGCGGAAAATCTGCACAATGCGGCGCACTTCTTTCAGCGCGGGTGGTTCGGCGGGCAATTGCAGGGCTTGGCCCATTTCATGCACGCGCTTGACGACGATGGAGACTTCTTCATCCTCGCTGGAGGGCACGGGCAACACCACGGTGTTAAAGCGGCGCTTGAGCGCAGCAGACAGTTCGTTCACACCCTTGTCGCGGTTGTTGGCGGTGGCAATCACGCTAAAGCCGCGCACGGCTTGCACTTCCGAACCTAGTTCTGGGATAGGCAGGGTTTTTTCTGACAGCACGGTGATGAGCGAATCTTGCACATCGGCGGGGATGCGGGTCAGCTCTTCCACGCGGGCGATTTTGCCGTCGCGCATGGCGTTCATCAGTGGGCTGGGTACCAGCGCCTTTTCAGACGGGCCGTGAGCCAGCAACTGGGCGTAGTTCCAGCCGTAACGCAATTGTTCTTCACTGGTGCCTGCGGTGCCTTGAATTAGCAGGGTAGAGTTGCCACTGACAGCAGCGGCCAGATGCTCCGACACCCACGATTTGGCGGTGCCTGGCACGCCATAGAGCAGCAGCGCCCGGTCGGTGGCCAGCGTAGATACGGCAATTTCCATCAGGCGGCGGCTGCCGATGTATTTGGCGCTGAGTTCAAAACCGTTGTCGAGCTTGTCACCCATCAAGTACGACACCACGGCCCACGGCGACAGTTCCCAGTTGGCCGGGCGCGGGTGTTTGTCCACTTTTTTCAGCTCTTCGAGTTCGTGGGCAAATTGGTGTTCAGCGTGTTGGCGCAGGGCGTTAGCAGTGCTCATGGATTTCCTTGGGGGGCGACGGATGAGGGTGAGGGCAGGCGGGCGATGGCTTGGCGGGCTGCCAGCACCGGCATTTGTTGGCGCAGGGCTTGCGCCAAGGCTTCGGTGGGTTGGCCTTCGTGCTGGCTAGCGTGTTGGGCCAAGGCCGACAGCTGCGGCAAGGCATTGTCGTGGAGCACGCAACACAAATCGGCCAGCGGTAACTGGTAGTAGTAGCGTGGCTGGTAGAGTGGCAATTTACTCACCAGCAATTGCGACAGCGGCTCCGACAGGTACTGTCCGGGCGCATAGGCAGCCACGATTTGTTGCACCACTTCTTCGAGGGTGCCTTGTTTCGGCTTATCGATGGATTCGAGGGTGCGTTGCCAGTAGGGTTCGCGCTCAGTGGCCGATAGCAGGGCCAACACGGCAGCGGGAGATTCTTGCATTGCTTTGCCGGGCCAGTGCTCCAGAAAAGCCAGGCACCACGCCACCACAGGGGCCGGGCGCAGCACTTCCCACCAAGCACGCACCAGAGCTTCTGTCCAGTCGCTCTTGCGTGCCCATTGCAGGAGGGCTTCGGGGGTCATGCCGGTGTGTTGCTCCCACCACGCCAGCGGCACCTGCCGAGCCAGTTGGTACAGCCACCAAGCGCGTTCACCCAAGCGCTCGTGGGTGGGGCGCTCGGCGTCAATGCCGTGGTTTTTCCAGTCGGGATCAGCGGCTTCTGGGGGCTGCACCATCCAGCGCTGGCCCGAGACCCCGCGCAGCCCGGTTTTCAGCACAATGCAGGGTTGCAGGCGGGCGATGGCCGCTTGGGTGATGGCGCTTTCGGGCAACTGCACCAGCAAGGTGCGGGCAGTTTGGCGCACCTCGCGGCTGCGGTCTTGGGCGGCCAGCGTGGTGAGCAGGGTTTCATCGTCGGCAGACAAGCCGGTTTGCAACACAGCCAGCAATTCGGCGCGCTCTTTGGCGGGCAGATCGGACAGGCTGGCTTGCAAGCGCTCGCGGCCCTGCGCTGGGTGGTTTTGGCGCTCTTCGCGCAGCAGTTGTATACGTTGCGCCAAGGTGCCTTCTTGCCAGCGGGTTTCAAGCGGTGCGCTGTCGGCACTGCCTGCGGCATAGCGCCAAGTGCTGTGGTGCCGCGCTAGCCAGCGGCCCCGCTCACCCAGCACAGCGGCCACGGCGGGGCGCAAGGCGCTGGCACGTTGGGCAGTGTCTAGCGCTAGGGGCAGCAAGGTAGCGGGCAAACGCCAGCCCGCAACGGCCATCTGCTGGAGCCAATCTATCTGCAAACGCTGCGGGGCATCGGTGAACAGCCAACGCAGGGTGTCTTTCAGTGCCTTGTCTTGCAGTGCTTGTTGCAGGGCATCAGCGGGAGCCACACCGTGGCTGGCGGGGTTGGGCATTGCGGTGGGGCGCTGGCCTGCGCGCTCGCAGACGGTCAGCACGCCTGCCGCTTGCAACAGGGCCTGTGCCGGGGTGCTGGCTTGTGCTTGTAGCTGCGCCAGTAATTGACCTACCGCGCCCTCTAGCACGGGCAACTCTAGGGGCTTTTTGTCGGTACCCACCATGGCTGGGGGCAGCAGGTTTTTCCAGAGGCTGGAGGCTTGCGGTGTACTCATGTCAGACGGGACTCCATATCCAGAAACCTTCGGGGCTGCGGGCGGTGAGCGGGCGCAAGCTGCTGCCGTCCCATTCGCCGTGTACCGTCATGGGGTGGCCGCCGCTGAGAGCTAGCAAGGCCCAGCCATCGCTGAGGTGCAGTTGCAGTGGCAGGGCGACATCGCCCCAGTGCAGGTGAAACCGCTCGCCGTCATAAGTCAGGATGGCATCTTGGCAACGCAGCGGGTGCAGGCTGCCCCAAGGGTTGGCAGCCACGCGCTGCGCTACGGCTTGCCATTCTTGCGCTGGGGTGCTGGTGAGCGGGGGCTGCTGATCGTCTGGGGGAGTGATAGCCTGCGTTTGCACCACCAAGGCGCGCAGCGGCGCAGCGCTGGGGTAAAAAGCCAGCGTGGCCTGCACGCTGCTCAGGGCCATCCATGATTGCTCAAACACCCGGCCCGGAAAGATATGGTCTAGCACCAAAGCCCGCTGCCCGGTTTGCACGCCATGCAGCCAGACCCGGCGCTCAATCAGGTTGTTGTCGCGTTCTTCTTGAATCACGCCCAATACTTGCCATTGGTCGGTCGCTTTGGTGGCTTGCGCCAGCACGGTGTCTTTGTCGATGGGCCAACCCATCAACACGCGCAGGTCGGCACTGGCTCCTTCATCCAAGGCGTCGCGGCGCTGGATGGCGTTGCAAGCCAGTTGCAGCAGGCCCAAGCGGCGCAGCACGTTTTCAGGCCATTGGGGGCCATCAAGCAGGGCGGCGGCAGCGTAGCGCAGGCGTTGGGCCAAGCCGGGAGCCTGTGCATCCACCAACCGGGCGGCCATGCTCTCCCAAGCATCACGGCTGGCGGGAGTGAGATGGCCCAGCCCTTGGGCAACTTGGTCGAGCAGCCACTGCTGCAATTCGGCCACGCCCTTGTCAATGCGGCTCCAGCGCTTTTGCGCCGTTTTGAGGGCCGTTTCTTCGGCCTTGGGGTCAGCCGCTTTCTCTGCTGCTTTTTGTTGCTGTTTTTCTTCTTTTTTCTGGCTGCGCTCGGTGCGCGAGGCCAGCCATTCACTTACCCAAGCCGGTGGCTGACCCTGCTGAAACTGGGTGGGATTCTTAGCCCAGAGCAGCAGCAGCGCCAGACCATGCTTGCACGGAAACTTGCGGCTGGGGCAGGAGCAGCGAAACGAGGGGCCAGACAAATCGACCTGCGTTTGGTAGCGGCTGCTGCCTTGGCACTCGCCCCAGACGGCGGCATCGCTGGCACCAAGCAAAGGCCATTGCCCTGGTTTGGTCAGCCCATTGGCGGCTTTGGCCGAGGCCGCATCGGGGGCCAGGGCGAGAACAGATTCGGCGCTGAATTGCTGCATGGACACCTATGGAACGCAGGAGTAAGTGGCAGACGCCCGGTGCGCCGCCCGAGAAACAATTTGCCATCGTAGCGTGTTTTTACCCTCTCACCCGCCTCCAACGTAGCGATTGCAGCTCCAAAGATGTTCCAAGTTGTGTGCCTGTCATGGCTATGTACCACCTATGCCCGAGCTACACAGTAGTTAATCTGTTGGCTGCATGAAAAAACCCGCCAACTGCGCTGAGCTGGCGGGTTTTATTGAATTTTGTGGTCGGGGTGAGAGGATTCGAACCTCCGGCCTCTACGTCCCGAACGTAGCGCTCTACCAGGCTAAGCTACACCCCGATATTTTGCTGCTTGCGTGGCACCATCGCGCTGGAAACTCAGGTGCGCCGCTGCAAAAGCTGAGCCGCTAATTGTAGCAAATTGGTCGAATAATCATTGGCTGGAAGTTGCGCCAAAGCGGTGATGGCCCGTTGCGCTTCAGCAGCAGCAGCGTCGCGGGCTGCCGACAAAGCACCCGTTTCACGCACAATCGCCACAATCTGGTCTAACTGATCGGCACTGCCATTTTCAATGGCCTGGCGCACAATAGCCGCCTGCTCTGGCGTGCCGCGCTGCATGGCAATAATCAACGGCAATGTAGCCTTGCCCTCGCGCAAATCATCGCCCAAGTTCTTGCCCAACTCGGCAGGGTCGCCGTCGTAGTCAAGGACGTCGTCAATGATCTGAAAGGCCGTGCCCAAGGCTTGGCCGTAGGTGGCGCACGCTTCTTCTACCTCAGGGGAACTGCCCGCCAGCACCGCCGCCAGCCGAGCGCTGGCCTCAAACAGCTTGGCCGTCTTGGAGCGAATCACCAGCAGATAACCCTCGGCACTGAGCGAGGCATCGTGCATATTCATCAATTGCAGCACCTCGCCTTCGGAGATGATGTTGGTGGCCTCGGCTAGGATCTCCATGATCCGCATCTGGCCCACCTCCACCATCATCTGGAAGGCGCGGGAATACAAAAAGTCACCCACCAACACGCTGGCCGGGTTGCCAAAGGTCTCATTGGCTGTGGGGCGGCCCCGGCGCAGGGTGGAATCGTCCACCACATCGTCGTGCAGCAAGGTGGCGGTGTGGATGAACTCCACCACTGCCGCTAACGCGAAACGGTGCGCCTGCTGGTAACCCAGCGCACCGCTGACCATCAGCAGCAAAGCAGGGCGCAGACGCTTGCCACCGGCAGCAATGATGTAGTGCGAAATCTGGCCCACCAGGGGCACGCCAGAGGCAAGGCGGTCGGCAATGACCTGATCGACCGCACGCATATCGTCCTGAATCAGGGCGAGCGGAGAGGCGGTGATACCAGAGGATGGGGGGGCTGATGCTGTCAAGGTGATGGTCGCTAACGGTGGGCGAAATTATAGGAACCTAGGCTGGCACGATAGCGGCCTGTGGGCACTAGGCAACCACGCGGTTGGACTGGTATAATTTCCGGTTCCGTGAAGATTCTTTCATGGAAACTCACAATCCAAGAGGTTCACATGTACGCGGTCATAAAAACCGGCGGCAAGCAGTATCGCGTTGCTTCCGGCGAAAAAATCAAAGTAGAACAGATTGCTGCGGACGTAGGCCAGGAAATCGTGATCGACCAAGTTTTGGCAGTCGGCAACGGCGCTGAAATCAAGGTTGGCACCCCCCTGGTGTCCGGCGCAACCGTCAAGGCAACCGTTGTTGCCCACGGCAAGCACGACAAAGTGCACATCTTCAAGATGCGCCGTCGCAAGCACTATCAAAAACGCCAAGGTCACCGTCAACAGTTCACTGAACTGCAAATCGGCGACATCGCTGCTTAAACAGGAGCTTTAGTCATGGCACAGAAAAAAGGCGGCGGCTCTACGCGAAACGGGCGCGATTCCAAGCCCAAAATGCTCGGCGTGAAGGCTTTCGGCGGTGAACTGATCAGCGCTGGCTCGATCATCGTTCGCCAACGTGGCACCAAGTTCCACCCCGGCCCCAATGTCGGTCTGGGCAAGGATCACACACTGTTTGCGCTGGTAGATGGCCACGTGTCGTTCTCGACCAAGGGCGCGCTGTCCAAGCACACAGTCACCGTGACTGCCGCAGCCTGAGGCTTTACGCTCTCACTGCATACCAAGCCCCGCCTGGTCGGGGCTTTGTGCTTTCTGGCTGACAAAGGTCGCCAGACAAGCTGCCGTTTTGTACACTGGGAATCCTGATGAAATTCGTTGACGAAGCCTACATAGACATTGCCGCCGGTGATGGTGGCAATGGTTGCGTGTCGTTCCGGCACGAAAAATACAAGGAATTCGGTGGCCCCAACGGCGGCGATGGCGGTCGCGGCGGCCATGTCTTTGCCATAGCCGACCCCAACCTGAACACGCTGGTCGATTACCGCTACTCACGCCGCCACGAAGCCAAGCGCGGTGAGCACGGCATGGGCTCCGATATGTTCGGTGCCGCCGGAGACGACATCACGCTCAAAATGCCTGTAGGCACCATCATCACCGACGCCGAAACTGGCGAAGTGCTGTACGAATTGCTGGAGTCGGGCGAAGTCATCACCATTGCCAAAGGCGGCGATGGCGGTTTTGGCAACCTGCGCTTCAAAAGCGCGATCAACCGCGCACCCCGGCAAAAAACACCCGGCTGGCCCGGTGAACGCAAAAACCTCAAGCTAGAACTCAAGGTGCTGGCCGATGTGGGCCTGCTGGGGATGCCCAACGCGGGCAAATCCACTTTTATCGCGGCGGTATCCAACGCCCGGCCCAAAATTGCCGATTACCCCTTCACCACCCTGCACCCCAATTTGGGCGTGGTGCGTGTTGGGCCAGAGCAAAGCTTTGTCATTGCCGATATTCCGGGGCTGATTGAAGGCGCTTCCGAAGGTGCGGGCCTAGGCCACCAATTTTTGCGCCATCTGCAACGCACCCGCTTGCTGCTGCACATCATCGACATGGCCCCGTTTGACGATGCCGTCGATCCCGTGGCGCAAGCCAAGGCCATTGTCGGCGAGTTGAAAAAATACGACAAAGCCCTGCACGACAAACCGCGCTGGCTAGTGCTCAACAAGCTGGACATGGTGCCGCAAGATGAGCGCGCCGCTTTGGTGGCTGATTTTGTCAAGCGCTTCAAATGGAAGGGGCCGGTGTTTGAAATCTCCGCCCTGACCCGCGAGGGCTGCGAGGGCCTGATCCACGCCATTTACCGCCATGTCAAGGCGCAACAGATCGCCGAACAAGCCCCCGTGGCGGAGGTCGATCCACGCTTTAAGGATAAGGGCGAAGAAGTCGATCCCCGCTTTGTCGATCCCACCTGAGCCTGTTTTTCTTCACGATGAACATGAACGCAAATCAAGTTTCGGATGTGTTGCGCCATGCGCGCCGCTTGGTGGTCAAAGTGGGTTCCAGTCTGGTCACCAACGAGGGCCGGGGGCTCGATGAAGTCGCCATTGGTGAATGGAGCCGCCAGTTGGCGGCGCTGGTGCGTGGCGGTGCCGATGGGGTGCCACGCGAGGTCATCATGGTCTCTAGCGGGGCCATTGCCGAAGGCATGAAACGCCTAGGCTGGACAAGCCGCCCCAAAGAAATCCACGAATTGCAGGCAGCGGCTGCCGTGGGCCAGATGGGTTTGGCGCAGATGTACGAAACCAAGCTGCGCGAAAACGGCATTGGCAGTGCGCAGGTGCTGCTCACCCATGCCGACTTGGCCGACCGCGAGCGCTACCTCAACGCCCGCTCTACCCTGCTCACCCTGCTGGGCTTGGGCGTGGTGCCGGTCATCAACGAAAACGATACCGTCGTCAACGATGAGATCAAGTTTGGCGACAACGACACCTTGGGCGCGCTGGTGGCTAATTTGGTCGAGGCCGATGCCTTGGTCATCCTCACCGACCAAAAGGGCCTCTACACCGCCGACCCGCGCCGCGACCCAGCGGCACAGTTTGTCCACGAGGCCAAGGCCGGTGACCCCGCCCTAGAAGCGATGGCCGGTGGCGCAGGCTCCAGCATTGGCCGGGGCGGCATGATTACCAAAATTTTGGCGGCCAAGCGTGCAGCGGGTTCGGGCGCATCTACTGTCATTGCGTGGGGTCGTGAACCCGATGTGCTGTTGCGCCTAGTGCAAGGCCAAAGCATTGGCACGCTGCTGGTAGCGCAAACTGCCAAAACCCAAGCACGCAAGCAGTGGATGGCCGATCACCTGCAACTGCGCGGTGCCGTGGTGGTAGACGACGGTGCCGCCACCAAGCTGCGCCACGAGGGCAAAAGCCTGCTGCCTATTGGCATGACGGCGGTAGAGGGCGAGTTTGCCCGTGGCGACGTCATTGCCGTGCGCGATGCCAGCGGTGCAGAAATTGCCCGTGGCTTGGCCAACTATGCCAGCGCCGAGGCCCGCCTGTTGTGCCGCAAGCCCTCGCTGGAGTTTGAGCCACTGCTAGGCTATGCTGCAGAACCCGAAATGGTACACCGCGACAATTTGGTGCTGATGGGCGGCTAAAGCCCTTTCAGTCCACTGCCGCAGTGGCTGGGCTGGGCTGCGGCTCGGCCACAAAATTGGTGCCGGGGTCGGGGTCAAACGTGGCTCCAGGCGGCAATTCAATATCGCGGTGCAGCAGCAAATGGCCGTGGCGCAGCAGCATGGTGCCACTGCCCTGCTCTGGCTCACGCGCACGAAAGCTGCCACGCAAGTAGCGGTTGCGCTGCTCGTGCCGGGGCAAAAAACGCGCCAGCTCGGTCAGCGCCATACGGTAGACGCCCCTTTTGAACTCCACCACCACATCCAGCGGCACCCAATAATCGTTCCAGCGCCAAGCATCAAATTCTGGATGATTGGTGGCGCGCAGGTTCAAATCGGTGTCGTAGCCGATCAGTTGCAGCAGGTACCAAATCTGTTTTTGGCCTCTGTAGTGGCCGCGTGCATCGCGGCGGACGTACCGTTCAGGCACCTCGTAGCGCAACCAGTCCCGGGTGCGGGCAACCACGCGCACATGGCTAGGCTGCAAGCCCACCTCTTCGTGGAGTTCTCGGAACATGGCCTGCTCGGGTGTCTCTCCCCGATCAATACCACCTTGCGGAAACTGCCAGCTGTGGGTGCGTATGCGCTTGCCCCAGAACACCTGGTTTCTCTGGTTGAGCAGGATGATGCCGACGTTGGGCCGAAAGCCGTCCCGGTCAAGCATAATCAAACCCCAAATTTTTAAACTGAGCCCATTATGCACGGCCCCTTGCACGCCACAAGGGGAGCTTGTCCTATGGGCCAGCCGCATTGCAATGAAAGCCTCCCAGTTCCTCATTTCCACCCTCAAAGAAGCCCCCGCCGATGCTGAAGTGGTAAGCCACCAGCTCATGACCCGTGCGGGCATGATCAAAAAGCTCGGCGCTGGCATTTACAACTACATGCCCATGGGCCTGCGCGTAGTGCGCAAGGTCGAGGCCATCGTGCGCGAAGAAATGAACCGCGCCGGGGCCGTCGAACTGACCATGCCAGTGGTGCAACCCGCCGAGTTGTGGCAAGAAACAGGCCGCTTTGACAAAATGGGGCCAGAGATGATGCGTATCCGCGACCGGCATGGCCGCGATTTCGTCATTCAGCCCACCAGCGAGGAGGTAGTAACCGACATCGCCCGCCAAGAGCTGCGCAGCTACAAGCAGTTGCCTAAAAACCTGTACCAAATTCAAACCAAGTTCCGCGACGAGCGCCGCCCCCGCTTTGGCCTGATGCGCGGGCGCGAATTTGTCATGAAGGATGCCTACAGCTTTGACCGCGACCAAACCAGCGCCAAAGCCAGCTACCAAGTGATGGCTGCCGCCTACCGCCGTATTTTCGACCGCTTTGGCCTGACCTACCGCGCCGTGGCCGCCGACAGCGGTGCCATCGGTGGCGACCTGAGCGAAGAATTCCAAGTGATTGCCGCCACCGGCGAAGACGCCATCGTCTACTGCCCCAACAGCGACTACGCCGCCAACATCGAAAAGGCTGAAGCGCTGGCCCCCACCCAATCGCGCCCAGCCGCCAGCCAACCCCTGACCCAAGTGCCCACCCCCAGCAAGACAGCCTGTGCCGATGTCGCCATTTTGCTGGGTGTGCCTCTGCAACAAACCGTCAAGTCCATCGTCTTGGCTACCGATCAGCTCAACGAGCAGGGCGAGATCGTGAAGAGCCAAGTTTGGCTGCTGCTGCTGCGCGGCGACCACGAGATGAACGAGATCAAAGTGGCCAAGGTGCCCGGTTTAGACCAAGGCTTCCGTTTTGCCTCTACCGCCGAGATCGTTGAGCATTTTGGTTGTGAGCCGGGTTATCTGGGGCCACTGACGCTGCAAAAACCGGTCAAGCTGGTGGTAGACCGCGAAGTGGCGGTGCTGGCCGACTGGATTTGCGGTGCCAATGTGGTCGATCTTCATACCACCGGCGTCAACTGGGGCCGCGACCTGCCCGAACCTGAGTTGGTAATGGACTTGCGCAATGTGGTGGCCGGAGACAAGTCTCCTGACGGCCAAGGCGAACTGGCAATTGAACGTGGCATTGAAGTGGGCCATGTGTTCTACCTCGGCACCAAATACTCCAAGGCCATGAACGCCACCTTTCTGGCCGAAGATGGCAAGCCCGCCTTTTTTGAGATGGGCTGCTACGGTATCGGCATCACGCGCCTGCCCGCCGCTGCCATCGAACAAAACCACGACGAGCGCGGCATCATCTGGCCCGATGCCATCGCCCCGTTCACCGTGGTGCTGTGCCCCATCACCCCAGACCGCTTTCCAGCCGTCAAGGAGGCTGCCGAGGCCCTCTACGCCCAATTGCTGGCCGAAGGTATCGACGTGATGCTGGACGACCGGGGCGAGCGTCCTGGCGCGATGTTTGCCGACTGGGAGCTGATTGGCGTGCCGCACCGCATCACTATTGGGGATCGGGGCCTGAAAGAAGGCGTGGTGGAGTACCAACACCGCCGCGACACCACTGCCACCAAAATTGCCACCACTGACGTTTTGGCCCACCTCAAAGGCCAACTGGGCGTATGAGCACCCGCTGGGACACTGCTAGTGTCGGCGGGGTGTCGCGCCGCGCCAGCTTGGCCTCTTTGGGGGCGCTGGTGGCGGCACCAGCGCTGTGGCTGGGCAGCCCTACGCCAGCCCACGCTGGCGGGCAAATGGAAGAGCCGCTGATGGACTCAGTGCGCACCGCCCTGAGTTCTGCCGTGCTCAACCAAGCGCCGCCGGAGCCGGAGTTTCCCTCCACTGAGGCCCGCTTGGGCTATCTGCACTGGATGACCGCTATGAGCGAGCGCCTGCGCAGCCGCAAACCCGATCTGGAAGTACGCCGCGATTTTCTGCAAACGGCATGGTACGAAAGCAAACGGGCCGGGCTGGATGTATCGCTGGTGCTGGGGCTGATCCAAGTAGAAAGCGCCTTTCGCAAATTTGCCATCTCCAGCGTTGGGGCGCGCGGCTATATGCAGGTCATGCCCTTTTGGACACGGGTGATTGGCGATGGAGACCCCGGCAAGCTGTTTCATATGCAGACCAATCTGCGCTTTGGCTGCGTGATTTTGCGCCACTACCTAGAACGCGAGCGCGGCGATGTGTTCATGGCGCTGGGCCGTTACAACGGCAGCCGGGGCCGCGACCCCTATCCTAATGCGGTGTTTACCGCACAGCGCAACTGGATTTTTAACGGCGCAGGTAACCTAGGAGCTTAAGCAAGAAAAAATTTCTACGTTCTTCTTGATGTTTAGCCTGCTTATAAAATATTTGCAAAAAATGCACTTTGATAAATATCTTTTGTGGACGCGATACAAGGGAATGACGAGATGCACAAACATACCGCCACAGTGGTGGTATGTGCCAGTCGAATGCTGATAGCTGGCCGCAGGGGTTAGTAAACCCAAAGCCCTGCGCGAGGCACAAAACCGGCTACGGGCGCGCTACCTACATCCATTTTTCTGGTCGGCTTTTTACTTAACCGGTTCTGACGAATGAACCGACAACGCGCGCGACACCATCACTTGGTCAATGCGGTAGCTGTCCACGTCCAACACTTCAAACTTGTAGCCGCCCCAACTGACGCTGTCGGTGCGCCGGGGCACGCGGCGCAGCATCACCATCAAAAACCCGGCCAAGGTTTCATAATCTCCGGCGTGGGGCAACTCGTCTAAGTTGAGTGCGCGCAGCACATCGCCAATAGGCGTGACCCCGTCAATGAGCCAAGAATCGGCATCGCGCCGAATAATTTGCTCCTCATCAAAGGGCGAGACCAAATCGCCCATCACCGTACTCATCACATCATTGAGCGTGACCAGCCCCACCACCAAACTGTATTCATTAACGAGGATGGCAAAATCTTCGTGGGCTTGGCGAAACTGGGTCAGCACCTCGGCCAAGGTCAGGCGGTCGGGCATGACCAGCACCTTGCGCACGAGGCTATCGTCTTGCAAAGAAATGGGCTGGTTATTGAGCACACGCTGAAACAGGTCTTTGGCATCGACATAGCCCACCACGTGGTCGATATCGCCCTCGCAAACTGGGTAGGTTGAGAAAGGCTCGGCGGCAATGCGCAGCCGAATCACGGCATCAGATTCATCACGACGAAAAAACGAAATGCGCTCACGCTGCGACATCGCGCTGCTGACCATGCGCGTATCGAGCTCAAACACATTGGTAATCACCTGCTGCTCGCTGGCCGCCAGCACCCCTGCTTGGGTGCCCGCCTCCATCATCGCCAAAATGTCGTCGGAGGTGATGCGCTCATCACGCAAGGACGACAAACCCAGCAGCCGAAACAGGGCATCAGCACAGCGGCTGTAAAACCACACCAGCGGGCGCAGCAAAGTCATGCACAGCAGCATGGGTGCGTGCAAGCGCAAGGCCAGCCGTTCGGGCTCGGCCATGCCCAAGCGCTTGGGCAGCAAGTCCGACAACAAGATAAACAGCGAGGTGATGAGCAGGAACGACACCAAAAAACCGGCCGTTTCTGCTGCCGCGACTGGCAACCACCAGCCAAAAAAAGCCGTCAGGTAGGGGCTAAGGGCCCCTTCACCCACAATACCGCCCAAAATAGCCACGGCGTTCTGGCCAATTTGCACCACGGTGAAATAATCCCCCGGCTGCTCTTGGGTGCGCAATACCCGTGCCGCACGGGTATCACCATCGTCGGCCATTTGGCGCAGGCGCAAGCGCCGCGAAGCCGCCAGAGAAATCTCGGCGGCAGAGAAGAATGCGCTGGTAGCCACCAGCGCAGCAATAAACAGAAAGTGGTAAAGCATGATCGGGGCAGAAACACAGGATGTGCCGGGCCGTATGCCACCACGCCAGTGTAGCCGGGCTGCGGCTAGCGCAGCTTAGGCTGGGTTCAGAACCTGCTGCAACTCGCCCGACTCGTACATCTCCATCATGATGTCGGAGCCACCAATAAACTCGCCCTTGATGTAGAGCTGCGGAATAGTGGGCCACTGGCTATATTCTTTAATGCCTTGGCGGATGGCGTCATCTTCGAGCACGTTGACGGTAACCACCGCTTTGGGGTCTACGCCGCAAGCCTTCAAAATCTGGATGGCACGGCCCGAAAAGCCGCACTGCGGAAAGCTGGCGGTGCCTTTCATGAACAGCAAAACGTTGCTGGACTTGACCAAGGTATCAATGCGTTGTTGGGTGTCGCTCATGGGAAAAGTTTCTCTGTGTCTGCTAAAAGATGCGCGATTATTTCACTGTTGCCCCACCCAGAGGGCCAAAGCCACAGGCTGGTCATGCTGGCGGTGTGGTTTCAGTGCCCAGCAGCGGTGGTGCCGCAGGCAGCCACAGCGTAACAGTGGTGCCCGCCCCCAAGGTGCTGTCTATTTGCAAATGGCCACCACTCAGCTCGACAATTTCTTTCACAATGCTCATGCCCAGCCCGGTGCCCTGAATCTGCCCGGAGGAATCAGCGCGGTAAAAACGCTCACAAACTCGGTTAAGTTGTTCTGGGGTCATGCCGATACCGTCGTCTTGCACCTGCACACCCACCTGAGCCCCCTGCGCCTCGGTATGGGCATGGCAGTAGTGCAGTTGCACTTGACCCCCTTGTGGCGAGTACTTGTAGGCATTGGACAAGATATTGAGCAGGGCTTGCTGTAGTTTTTTGCGGTCAACCTGCACCCACAAGGGCACATCGCTCTGGGGCAATACCGGGGCATGGCGTTCTGCTGGTGGCTTGTAGCCTGCCACCACTTCGGCCAGCACCTCCTGCAAGGCCACCCGCTCCACCACAAAGTCTTTGCCTCGGCGCGATTCAATGCGTGCCAAATCCAACAACTCATTGATGATGGAAGACATCAGCTCGGACTGACGCGAAACAGTCTCTAGTAGCTGGTTGCGCTTGGGCGCGTCAAACTCACGCATGCGCAGCAATTCAACATAGCCATAAACGCTGGTCATGGGCGTGCGCAACTCATGGGCCGCCGTAGACAGAAACTCACTTTTCATGCGATCCACCTCAGTCTCATGGGTGACATCACGGAAATACAAAATTTGCGAGACTGTGGCGGTCTCTGACAAGCGAATGAGCACCTCAATCATCCGGTGGGCTGGAGCGGCCAGCTCAAACAATCGGTGCAGTTCGTGGTCGTTACTGGTTTGGTGCTGTGCCTCCGACTGGCGACGGCTCTTGTATGCTGCCCGCAGCGCAGCCACGGTCGGAAAACGCGCTTGGGCCAATGATTTTTGCGCCAGTAAGGTAGAAAAATCGTCTTCATCCAAGCCAATGACCTGCTCTGACTCTAAACCCAGCATATGCAAAAAAGCCCGATTGGCAAAAGCCACCTTGCGCCGCCGGTTGAACAGCACAAAGCCATCGGGACTGAGGGCAAAAATGGTATTGAGCTGCTCAGAGCGGTCTTGTAGCTCCTTGGTGCGATGCACCACCAGCCGCTCTAGATCGAGCCGGTACAGTTCTAGTTCTGTCTGGATGGCGTGGCGCTCGGTAATATCACGCAGCAGCACCAGCACAAAGGTGCGATCACTCCAACGCACTCGGCTGATGCTCAACTCTGCCGGAAAGGTGCTGTCATCACTGCGACGCAGCAAGGTTTCAAGAAACCGGCCATCCTCACCGACCTCATTGAGCAAGGCTGTTACTTCTGCACGGCTGTAATGGGCATCCCAGTCGTGCAGGTGCATCTGCTGCATCATGGCAGTGTTACAGCCCAGCAAGGCCGCTGCCCGTGGGTTGGCCTCAAATACGCTGCCATCGGGGTTGAGCACCAGCACGCCATCGCGCTCATGCTCAAACAGCGCCCGGCGGCGCGAGGCTTCTTCGGCAATATGGTGCTGGGCCACCTCTTGCTCGGCCGCTTGGCGGGCGATGGTGTCCAATAAGGCATCAAAATGGCGCATGAGCTGACCCAGTTCATCGTCGTACTGGGGCACTCCGACCCGGGCAGTGCGATCTCCCTGACCCACAGCCACCATCGTGCTAGTGATGGCGCGCAAGCGCGTCGTCAGCATCCGACCCGCACGCAAAAACAGCACAGACAACACCAACATGGCTAGCGCCAGCAGGCCAGCGACGAGCATCAGTAACACGCTCATCACCCGCTGGTAGGGGTGATAGGGAAAGCCCACACCAATCAGGCCAATGCGTTGGCCGTGGCCATCGAGGATGGCGTCATATCCGGCCAAATACGATTGGTCGGCTAACACTACTTGGCCCAGCCAAGTCTCGCCTTGCTGGAGCACCCGTTCTAGCACTTCGGGTTGGACTACGGCCCCGGCGGCATCGGCACCACGGTGCGCACTAGCGGCAATACGCACCCCATCCATAAAAAGGGTAACTATGCCTTGGGTGTCGTCGGGCAACATCCCTACCGGGAAAATCAACTCGCGCATATGCTCCATCAACGCTGCGTTCTGGTTGAGCAAAATGCCGCCTACTAGTATCACGTCTGGGTCATTGACGGCCAGCGGAAAATGGGCTGCCGCATTGATAAGCAAGCCTTGCAGCAGGGCCGGTGCTCGCTCCGGTGATGGTGCAGGCAAGAACAATCGGTCAGAAAATTCGGTGGAAAAAGCGGCCAATGCCGCCCATTTAAAGTGCTCATAAGCTGCACTGGCCACCCCCATCTGGGCCTGACGCACCACATACGATGGTGGCAGCACGCTGCCTCTGGCTACCCCGCTACTGGAGCCAAGTACCGTGCCATCAGCACTGGCAATGAGTAAAAAATCCAACCTGCCGCCCTTGGCTGCCGTGGTCAAGGCTTCGTTGATGTCTTTTTGCGGTGCATGATCGCGGATGAGCTGGTTGAGCCGCTCTGTCTTGACCAGTTGCTCTACGCGCCAGCCGACATCGGTTTTCACTTGGTTGAGATAATTGTGGCTACCCGCCAAATTGCCACGCAAAGTTAACAGCAGCAAGTGGTTGGCCTGTGCACCGCCCACCCACACCAGCACACCAATCACAATCGGAAACACCACCAGCAGCGGCACCAATCCCAGCACCCACAACCGAAAGCGCAAGGAGCCAGTCCATGCCTGATGCCAACGTGCCATGGTCGTTACCGCAGTGACAAGAGAAGGCACCGACGAAGGCAAAACAGGAGGTGGCATGGAACAAAAGGTGGAAAATCGTATCGGAAACCGGCTCATTAGAGCGCGCTCCCATTATCTGTTCGGAGCCAATATGGCTTTTTACCTTGGGCCACCACACATTGTCAGGGTCGAGTTTCTTAGATCAAACGGATAAGAAAAAAAGTGGACCAGTGTGTTTGCAGGAAACTTGTAGTGCGAAGTTTTTCAAACTCGCTGGGTGCAACGTAGCCCAGACTCGAATGCAACCGCTGGGCGTTGTAGACGTTCACGATGTAGTCGGCAATGAACAGGCCTGGCTAGGGCTGGCACGCACCAATCGAGAATCACGGCCAGATCAAGCCAGCCGCTGGCAACGGTGACTCTTTTGTCTACTAGGCCAAAGCACGCCGTGCGCCAGTGCAACGCTCGGTGCCTGCCAAATCGCAGCGCGTTTGCACCTCACACAGCCCCACTGCCGCCAACAAGGCACGCACGCTGGCGGCCTGATCCCAACCATGCTCTAGCAGCAGCCAGCCACCGGGGAGCAGGTGTACAGGTGCTTGGGCCACAATCTGCCGGATGTCGTCCAGCCCATCGGGGCCACTGGCCAAGGCTTGCAGCGGCTCGTGCTGTAAGGCCGCTAAATGCGGATCAGCACTGGCAATATAGGGCGGGTTAGAAACGATGGCATCAAACAGGCCGCTCACCCCTTGCAGCCAGTGGCCCTGCTGAAACTGCACCGCCAACCCCAAGCGCTGGGCATTGGCTTGGGCCACGGTTAAGGCGTCTTGGCTGGCATCCAGCGCCAGCACTTGGGCATCAGGGCGCTGGTGTTGCAGCGCCAAGGCAATGGCACCGCTGCCAGTGCCCAAATCCAGCACTTGGGGGGCGACGGTGCTGGTCGGCAACACTTCCAAGGCCCAATCGACCAAAATTTCGGTATCGGGGCGCGGATCGAGCACGCGCGCATCCACTTGCAAAGGCAGGCCGTAAAACTCTTTGATGCCAGTCAGGTAGGCCACCGGCTCCCCCGCAGCGCGGCGCTGGCACAGGGCCTGAAACGCAGCACTAACGGCTGCTGGCAAAACGTCGGTGTCGTGGGCCAGCAGCCAAGCCCGATCATGCACCGGGCGGCCCAGCGTGTGCAATAGCAGCATTTGGGCATCAATGCGCGCCAGCCCTTGGGTGCGGGCATAGTTCAGGGCATCGACCAGAGTTGGCAGCGGCAAAGCAGACATGGCTACGGCTACCATTTCAGCCCAAATGAGCAGCTTCTAATTCGGCCAACTGCTCGGCCTCGTGGGCATGTTGCAGGGCTTGCAGCACATCGCCCAAGTCGCCTTCCATCACATAGAGCAGCTTGTACAGCGTCAGGTTGATGCGGTGGTCGGTCAGGCGGCCTTGTGGAAAGTTGTAAGTGCGGATGCGGTCGCTGCGGTCGCCGCTGCCAATCAGGCCCTTGCGCAAGGCGGCTTCTTTGGCGGCACGCTCACTGCGTTCTTTTTCTTGGATACGCGCTTGCAGCACTTGCAAGGCTTTGGCTTTGTTGCTGTGCTGGCTGCGGCCATCTTGGCATTCAGCAACGATGCCGGTGGGCAAGTGAACCACACGCACGGCAGAATCGGTTTTGTTGATGTGTTGGCCGCCCGCACCACTGGCGCGAAAGGTATCGATGCGCAAATCAGCCGGGTTGAGCTTGATGGCTTCGGTCTCATCTGGCTCAGGCATTACCGCCACGGTGCAGGCGCTGGTGTGGATGCGGCCTTGGGTTTCGGTGGCAGGCACACGTTGCACGCGGTGGCCGCCCGATTCAAACTTGAGCGCGCCATAGACGTTATCGCCCACCATGCGCAACACAATTTCTTTGTAGCCGCCCAGTTCGGCGGCGTTTTCGCTCACGGTCTCGACTTTCCAACCGACATTGGCGGCATAGCGCATGTACATGCGGGCCAAATCCCCGGCAAACAGCGCCGACTCGTCGCCGCCGGTACCGGCGCGGATTTCTAAAAAGGCGTTGCGGGCATCGTCCGGGTCTTTGGGCAGCAGCAGGCGTTGCAATTCGTCTTCAAGTTGCACCAACTCGGCTTGGGCGCTGGTGATTTCTTCTTGCGCCATCTCGGCCATATCCGGGTCAGAGAGCATCTCTTGCGCCCCGGCCAGATCGTTTTCGCGCTGCTGGTAGCGCCGGTAACGTCCGGCAATGGCTGTCACTTCGGCGTGTTCACGCGAGAGCACGCGGTATTGGGCCATATCGGCCATGATGTCATCGCGCGAGAGCAAAAAGTCCAGCTCGCCTAGGCGCTGGGCATAACGCTCCAACTGGCTTCTCAGAAAAGGTTTCATGGGAAAATTTGAAGGGGCAGCGCCATCGAGGACGCTTGCAGTATCAGGAAAGGGTGGCCGCCAACACCAACAGAAAGTGCCGCCACGGTGGCGCAAGCAACGCCGCTAACGGCGGCTAGGGCCTTGCTGTTGGCGCAGAAACAGACGCGAGACGGTGCGCGCCGTTTGCTCGCGGGTAGCGGCATCTCCGGCGTGCAGTTCGGCCAAGGTGCCGTGCAGCATCTTGTTAGTCAGACCGCGCGCCAAGGCATCAAGCACTGTTTGGACATCTTCGCCCTGCGCTAGGCGCTTTTGGGCGCGGGCAATCTCAGCCGCCTGCCACGCTTCGGTTTGGGCTTGGATTTGCTGGATCAAGGGCACCACGCCATGCTGCGGGTCGCGCTCATCGAGCCAGTGCATGAAACTAAGCACCCCCGCATCAATGATGGCTTCGGCTTGGGCTACCGCCGCTTGGCGGTTGGCTTGGGCGGTTTGCACCACGGTAGCTAAATCATCGACGGTGTAGAGGTACACATCTTCCAGCGCTTTGACTTCGGGTTCAATGTCGCGTGGCACTGCCAAATCGACCATGAACATCGGGCGATGGCGGCGCTTTTTTAAGGCCCGCTCTACTGCACCCAAACCGACAATGGGCAAGCTGCTTGCGGTGCAACTGACGACAATATCAAACTCGTGCAGGCGCTCAGGCAGGTCAGCCAGCCGCATCACCTCGCCACCAAAGCGGGTGGCGAGTTTTTCACCACGCTCTAGCGTACGGTTGGCAATGGCGATGGCTTGCGGGCTGCGGGCAGCAAAGTGCGTAGCCGTGAGTTCAATCATCTCACCAGCGCCGACAAACAGCACCTTGGTGCGGGCCAAATCCTCAAACAACTGGCTAGCCAGCCGCACAGCGGCAGCAGCCATGCTGATGGAATGGGCACCAATTTCGGTAGAGGTGCGTACCTCTTTGGCCACAGCAAAGCTGCGCTGGAACAATTGGTTGAGCGTCGAGCCCAAAGCACCTGCATCTTCAGCAGCGCGCACGGCGCTTTTCATTTGGCCCAAAATTTGCGGCTCGCCCAGCACCATCGAATCCAATCCGCTAGCCACGCGGAAGGCATGGCGGGCCGCTGGGCCGTTTTGCAGCACATAGGAGTGTGAGCGCAGCACATCTGGACTGACACCACCACTGTGGGCCAGCCAGCCAAACGTGCGATCTAAAACGCGAGCATCACCCGCGCAGTAGATTTCAGTGCGGTTGCAGGTGGACAAAATGGCCGACTCAATGCCCTGCTGGGGGTTGTCGGGGGCCAGCGCTTGACGCAGGCCGTGCAGGGTGGGGGCGATCTGATCGAGCGCAAACGCAAAGCGACCACGCAGGTCGAGCGGTGCGGTGGTGTGGTTGATGCCTAAAGCCCAGACTGCCATATTGGCCGGGATTATAAATTTTTGTTGTAGCCCCCAAACTGCGCTATGTGCGCAAACCCGCCTACCCCACCGCTAGCAATGTCTACCGCCGCTGCTGTCTAGGGGTTATCGATGCCACTCCCGGACTCTGCAAACCACCCATATCGGCACACACACTCCACAAAAAAAAACCACCCCGCAGGGTGGCTGACTGTCATTGCACTTCAAGCCCCCTTACGAAGGCTTGAAGTTAGCAGATCAGTGGAACTGTTCTTCTTCGGTAGAACCGGTCAGAGCCTTGACGGAGGACGAGCCGCCTTGGATCACGGTGGTCACATCGTCGAAGTAACCAGTACCCACTTCTTGTTGGTGCGACACGAAGGTGTAACCTTGTTCGCGGGCTGCGAATTCTGGCTCTTGCACCATTTCAACGTAGTGCTTCATGCCTTCGCCGCCAGCGTAGGCCTTGGCAAACTGGAAGGTGTTGTACCAGTTGATGTGGATACCAGCCAGCGTGATGAACTGGTACTTATAGCCCAGAGCCGACAGTTCTTCTTGGAAGGCAGCAATTTGGCTGTCGTTGAGGTTCTTCTTCCAGTTGAAGGAAGGCGAGCAGTTGTACGACAGCAGCTTGCCGGGGTTGGCGGCCAGCACAGCTTGGGCAAATTCGCGGGCAAAGCCGATGTCTGGCACACCGGTTTCGCACCACACCAAGTCAGCGTAGGGAGCGTAAGCGACGCCACGGCTGATGGATTGCTCCAGACCGTTCTTGACGCGGAAGAAGCCTTCTTGGGTGCGCTCGCCAGTCAGGAAGGGCTTGTCGTTCTCGTCGTAGTCGGAGGTGATCAGGTTGGCGGCTTCTGCGTCGGTACGGGCCAAGATCAGGGTGGGCACGCCCATCACGTCAGCGGCAAAACGGGCAGCGATGAGCTTTTCGCAGGCTTCACGGGTAGGAACCAGCACCTTGCCACCCATGTGGCCGCACTTCTTGGCGGCAGCCAGTTGGTCTTCAAAGTGAACGCCAGCAGCACCAGCGCTGATCATGTTCTTCATCAGCTCAAACGCATTGAGCACGCCACCAAAACCGGCTTCAGCGTCGGCCACGATGGGCAGGAAGTAGTCGATGAAGCCTTCGTCGCCGGGGTTAATGCCACGGCCCCACTGGATTTCGTCAGCGCGCTTGAAGGTGTTGTTGATGCGACGCACCATGGTGGGCACCGAGTCGTAAGCGTACAGCGACTGGTCGGGGTACATGGTCTCAGAGGTGTTGCCGTCAGCGGCGACTTGCCAGCCCGACAGGTACACGGCTTCGAGGCCAGCCTTGGCTTGCTGCATGGCTTGACCAGCAGAGATAGCGCCAAAAGCGTTGACGTAACCCTTCTTGGCACCGCCGTTGACCTTGTCCCAGAGAACCTTGGCACCGCGTTGGGCCAGTGTGTATTCTGGTTGCAGGCTGCCGCGCAGGCGCACGACGTCAGCGGCGCTGTAGCCACGCTTGACACCCTTCCAACGGGGGTTTTCGGCCCAGTCTTTTTCCAGGGCGGCAATTTGCTGTTCGCGGGTCAGGTTTTGGGACATGAGTGAACTCCAAGGGTTGATTGAAACGGGTTAAAAAGGGTTGGCTTGCATTGCTGGGCCATTGGGGTTTACTTTAAGTCTTATAGAAGACTTGCGCAATTCTTATGTCTTATACAAGACATAAGAATTTGCCAATAAAAATCAATAGCTTGGGTTTATTTTTCTCATAGTGGTATGACATTTTCGTGATATGGAAGAATTTTTCTGCCATAGCACGTTTATTTTTTCACTATAAGAAATCACTATCCGCCTTATAAGAAAATGCAGGCATCAGGGACGCTGCATCGTACAGTGGTGCGGCTGCTGGGTTTGGGCAGCGGGGATGTCGCGCAGCACGCGAAAGCCGTAGCCTGAGCCTTCGACATCAAACTTAACGCCGGGGCTGCCTTGCTTGTCCATCAGGCCCACCACCAGCGACTGCTGAAATTGGTGGTCAGCAGCGCGCATGGTGCCGCTGCGCCCGGCCAGTTGCACGCTGGCGTTTTCCATCTGCCGGGCCACGGCCACGGTGTCGGTGTTGGTGGCACGCTCAATGGATTGGGCCAGCGTCTCGACCATCAGTTGCATCCGCATGTGCACATAATCATCTTGCGGCTGCGGGAAGCGCTGGCGGAAGGATTGGTAAAAGCCTTCGCTGGCGGCACCGGGCACGTTGGGAAGCCAATCGGCCACGGCTACCACTTTGCCCACACCGGCATCGCCCAAGGCGGCTGGGGCACCCAAGGCATTGCCATAAAAGGTGTAGAAGCTGCCGTTAAAACCGACTTCGCGCGCCGCCTTGACCAGCAAGGTCAAGTCGTTGCCCCAGTTGCCGGTAATCACCGCTTGGGCACCGCTGGATTTAATTTTGACGGCGTAGGGGGCAAAATCTTTCACGCGGCCCACCGGGTGTAGCTCGTCACCGGCAATAGCCACGTCGGGGCGTTGGGCGGCCAGTTGGCGTTTGGCCTCGCGCAGCACGGCTTGACCAAAGCTGTAGTCTTGACCAATCAAGTACACGCTTTTCAGGGCGGTGTCGGCACGCACCACATCCATCAAAGCAGCCATGCGCATATCGGCATGGGCATCAAAACGGAAATGCCAAAAGCTGCATTTTTCGTTGGTCAGAACGGGATCGACGGCAGAGTAGTTCAGAAACAGCACGCGCTTGTCTGGCTCGCGGCTGTTGTGCTTGTTGATGGCGTCAATCAGCGCGGCAGCGGTGGCCGAGGAGTTGCCTTGCAAAATGATGCGGGCACCATCGTCAATGGCAGCGCGCAGGGCCGACAGGGCTTCTTCGTTCTGGCCTTTGCTGTCATAGCGTTGCACGGCCAACGGGCGCGGGCCACCGGCTTTGGCTGGCAGTTGCACGCCACCGCGCGCATTGACGCGCTCGGTCGCCCAAACGATGTTGCGGAACACGGCCTCGCCAGTGTTGGCAAAGGGGCCAGAGAGGCTTTCGATCAGCGCCAACTTGATCGGGGCTGCCGTGCTGGCCGGGGCCACGGGGCGAGCGGGGGCTGCTTGCGCCCAAGAGGCGGCAGGAGTGACCGCTAGGCTCAACGCTGCCAACACTGAGGCAACGGTGCCACGCAAGGCGGCAACAGACGAAGACAAGGGCGCACGAACCGAAGCAGGCATGGGAAGGGCTTTCTTGGCAATCAGAAGAGACGGGCCGCCCTACAGCGGCCACGGGGAAAGGTGGTGCGATGTTAGCCCGGCAGCGGGGGCAATTTTGTGCCAATACGGTGCCTATTCGTGGCGCAGGGCATCAATCGGATCGAGCCGCGCTGCACGCCGGGCCGGAAAATAGCCAAATATCACCCCAATGCCCGCCGAGAACACAAACGACAGCACATTGACGCCCAAGTTGAACACATAGGGCACATCCATCATCCCGGCCAGCAGCACCGAAGCACAGGTAGCCAGCACAATGCCGATGATGCCGCCCAAGCAGGCCAGCACCACGGCCTCGATCAAAAATTGCAACAGCACCTCGCGCTCCAGTGCGCCAATGGCGAGGCGCAGGCCAATCTCGCGGGTGCGTTCGGTCACGCTCACCAGCATGATATTCATGATGCCGATGCCCCCCACCAGCAAACTGACGGCGGCCACTGCGCCCAGCAGCATGGTCATGACCTTGGTGGTGCCCGACATGGTTTCGGCCAGTTGCTGCGTGTCCAAGATGTTGAAGTTGTTTTCGTCGGCGGCGGCCAGCTTGCGCCGCTCACGCAGCAGTTGCGTCAGGCTGGCCTTGACGCGCTCCGGGTCGCTGTCATCTTGCATAGAGACCAGCAAGGTTTGCACGCGCGTGCTGCCCGTGACGCGCCGTTGCAGCGTTTTGAGTGGCAGCAGCACCACCTCGTCTTGGTCATTGCCAAAAGCGCCTTGGCCTTTGGCGGCTAGCACGCCGACAATTTCGCACGACATTTGCTTGACGCGCAATTGCCCGCCCACAGCGTCGCCGCTGCCAAACAGTTCGCGCCGGATGGTTTCGCCAATCAGGCAAACCGCTGCCCCGGCGCGCAGCTCGTCGGCAGAAAACTCTCGGCCCAAGCGCACGCTCCAATTGCCCGTTTGCAGCCAAGCGTTGGTGCTGCCAATCACGCTGCTCGTCCAGTTGCGCCCGCCTGCTACCACGGTGGTGTTGGTGCGCCCTTCGGGGGCCACGGCCAAAATGCCGCCAATTTGCTGCGCGATGGCATCGGCATCTACATCTTTGAACGAGGGCGCGCCGCCAGAGCCAGCACCCGGCCCCATGCGCTGGCCGGGGCGCACTTGCAGCAAATTGGTGCCCAGCCCGGCAATTTGGTTTTGTACCGCCAGCGTGGCACCATTGCCCAGCGTCACCATCGTAATCACGGCACTGACGCCAATCACGATGCCCAGAATGGTCAGAAAAGAGCGCATCAGGTTGCGCCGGATGGAGCGCAGCGCCAGCAGCAAGGTGTTAAACAGCATTAAGAACTCTCTGTGGCGTGCAGCCCCGCCGGGTGTGCGTTGGGCGTATCGCTATCGACCAGACCATCGACAAAATGCACAATGCGCCGGGCATAGGCGGCCATGTCTGGCTCGTGCGTCACCATCAGTACCGTAATGCCCTGCTCGTGGTTCAGCCGCCAAAGCAGCTCCATGATTTCGTGGCTGCGCTGGGTGTCGAGGTTGCCGGTAGGCTCGTCGGCCAACAAAACCGCTGGTTGCGTGACGATGGCCCGCGCAATCGCCACGCGCTGCTGCTGCCCGCCCGACAACTCGGCGGGGGTGTGGCCCTCCCAGCCAGTCAGCCCCACCGAGGCCAGCGCCCGCTGTGCAGCGGCATGGCGGGTGATGGCCTTTTCGCCCCGGTAGAGCAGCGGCAGCTCGACATTTTCTTGGGCTGAGGTACGCGCCAGCAAATTAAAGCCTTGGAACACAAAGCCAAAATAACGCCGCCGCAGCAGCGCCCGCTGGTCGCGGGTCAGGGCCTCGACATGCTCGCCCCGAAACAGATACTCGCCAGTGGTGGGCCGGTCTAAACAGCCTAGGGTGTTCATGGCGGTGGATTTGCCGGAGCCACTTGGCCCCATGATGGCCACAAAATCGCCTTGGGCAATGTCCAAATCCACGCCTTTGAGGGCCTGAAAGGCCAGCGCCCCTTCGCCATAGACTTTGGTAACGCCGCGCAGCCGGATCAGGGGCTGCGCCGCCGTGCTGCTGGTGTTCATGGGGCGGCCTTGGTGCTGCGCTGGTCGGTAATCACGGCTTGGCCGGGTTCTAAGCCCTCGGCGCTGACTTCCGTCAAGCGGCCATCGCTGATGCCCACGCGCACCTGCACCGCTTCGGGCACGCCGTTTTTGAGCAGCCAAATTTGGCGCATCTTGCCCGCGCTGCTGCCCGCCTCGCCTGCTTTGCGCCCGCCTTGACCTGGGGTGCGCGGGGCACGCGGCATCAGTTGCGACACCAAACCGCCACCACTACCAGCGGGCTTGTCGGCGCTGTCCGTGCTGCGGGGGGTAAAGCGCAAAGCCGTATTGGGCACCAGCAACACCCCGGTGCGCTCGGTGGCGGTGATGGTGGCTGCTGCCGTCATGCCGGGGCGCAGGCTCAGGTCTTGGTTGTCTACATCCAGCCAAGTGATGTAGGTGACAACGTTGTCGGTTTTGGTGGAACCATAAGCCACGCGGGTGATTTTGGCCGGGTATTTACGCGAGGGGTAGGCGCTGACAGTAAAGCTGGCTTTCTGGCCTACTTGCACGGCACCGACATCGGCCTCATCCACATTGACTTGCAATTCGAGTTGCTTGAGGTCTTCAGCCACGGTCATCAAAGTGACGGCTTGCAAAGAGGCGGCCACGGCATTGCCCGGCTCTACGGTGCGTGACAGCACCACGCCATCAATGGGAGAGCGGATGGAGGCTTTACCCAAGTTGGTCTCGTCAGTAGAGAGGGCGGCTTTGGCATCTTCGACGCTGGCCTTGGCGCTGGTTTCTTCTGCTTGGGCGCGGGTCAGGTTGGCGCGGCCCGTGTCCAGTTCAGCCTCGGAGGGCACTTTGCCACCCGAAAGCCGTGCCACCTCTTCGAGGCGGGCCAGATTGGCGCGGGCCTCTTGCACCGTGGCAGCGGCTTGGGCCAGCCGGGCATGGGCCGAGGCCAGCGAAGCGCGTGAACGCAGCACTTGGGCCGACAGCTTGGCGGTGTCTAACTCTACCAGCAACTGGCCTTTTTTAACCTGATCGTTCACATCCACCAGCACCCGGCGCACCGTGCCCGACAGTTCACTGCCAATGGTGACCAAGCGCGTGGGCTGCAAGGTGCCGTTGGCCGCTACGCTCAAGGTGATGTCACCCCGGCGCAGCTCTTCTGTGACAAAACGCGGCGCGGCTTGGGCCTGCTGGCGCTGCTGCCAGTATTGGTAGCTCAGTACGGCCAATACGATGGCGATCAAGCCTAGCCACAGCGGGGCGCGCTGCCACCAGCGGCGGCTGGCACCAGTGCCGAGCAGGGCTTGCAGGCCCGCCGCAGGGGCAGTAGCGGGGGCCGAAGGGGTGGTGGGAGTGTGGGCGTCAGGGGCGGTCATAGCGGCATTCAAAAAGAGGCGGTGCAGGGCAGCAGACAAGGCACGGTTGGAGCGCGCGCATCAAGAGGGCTTCCAGCCGCCACCCAGTGCCTTGTACAAGCGCACATGGTCAGCAGCAAGGCTGGCGGTGGTGCTGGCCACACTGTCTTGGGTGGATAGCAGCGTGCGCTGCGTCTCTAGCACCGATTGGAAGTCGATCAGGCCACTGCGGTAGCGCTGCTGCGCCAGCAGGGCGGCGTTTTGGGCAGCGTCAGCAGCAGCTTGCAGGCGTTGCAGGCGCTCGCGGTCACCACGCAGGGCCACAAGGGCATCTTCTACTTCTTGCAGCGCCGTGAGCACCGTGGCCTGATAGGCGATGCGGGCCTGCTCTAAAGCGGCCTCTTGCACCCGCACTTGGGCGCGGGCCGCGCCGCCATCCAGCAAGGGCACCGAGACGCTGGCCAGCAGCGCATTGGCTACGGCGGCACCCGTGCCCAGCGTGCCCAAAGTGAGCGCACTCAAACCCATCGAGCCGCCCAAGCGAAAGCCGGGGTAGCGGGCCGCATCAGCCTGTGCCACCCGCGCCAAAGCAGCGCGGATGCGCTCTTCGGCCACGCGCACATCGGGGCGCTGGCGCAGGGTTTCGGCGGGCAGGGCCAATGCCAAATCGGCGGCGGGTTGCGGCACTGTGCGGGTCTGTGCCAACAGGACATCCAGCGCTGCCGGGGCTTGGCCGGTCAGTACCGCCAGCGCGTGCCGCGCTTGGGCCAAGCTGGTCTGGAGTTGCGGGATTTGCGCGGCAGTTTGCTCGGTGCTGGCACGGGCTTGCTCTAACACCAGCGAGCTGCTCAGGCCCGCCTGCACGCGCCAATCGGTCAGTTGCCAAGTTTCGTGCTGGCTGGTCAGGTTGCGCTGGGCAATATCGAGCCGCGCCTGCAAGCTGCGCACGCTGATGTATTGCAGTGCCACTTCGGCAGCCAGCGTGACTTGGGTTTGGGCCAAACTGGCTTGGCTGGCACGGGCATCGGCTTGGCTGGCACCTAGGCCCGCATCAAGTCGGCCCCAAATATCCCACTCCCAACTGGCATCTAGCCCGGCCTGAAAACGGTTACTGGTGTTGTTATTGGCGCGACTGCGCTGTGCCGAAGCGCTGGCATCGACCGTGGGGGCCAAATGGGCCGCTTGCACTGCTACTTGGGCGCGAGCTTGTTGCAGCGCCGCTTGTGCTTGGCGCAGATCGGGGTTGGCCTGCAAGGCTTGCTCTATCAGGGTTTGCAGTGGGGCGTCACCCCAGTGCTGCCACCACCCAGCCAGAGCAGCGGCGTCTGCCCTTGTGCTGGCTGGGGCCGCGCTCCAAGCGGCGGGCACGCTGGTATCTGGCAGGCCGTTTAGTTGTGCTGTCTGGTGGCTAGCGCAACCTGCCAGCGTGGCCGACAACAACGCCGCCCCCGCCCAGCACACCACAGGACGAGAAACAGAGTTGAAAAAAAACAAGTTCATGGAGGTGTGTGCAGCCGTGGCAAGAACGCCCATTGTGCAGTGCCGCATTGTCGGCTGCACCACCGCCAGATAAACCGGTGGTAAAGCACGGCTTTATGACGAGCCGTGCCAAGGCCAACGCAGACTAAAGCACCCGGAAGGCCAACACCGCCACCAGCGTCGGCGGCAAGGCGGCCACCAGCAAACCCAGTGGGTGAATGGCATTGTCTTCAAAATAGCCACGCAAAATAGACACCCCAGCCGGGTTGGGGGCATTGGCAATCACCGTCAAGCCACCGCCCGTCACCGCACCGGCCACCAGCGCCACCTTAAACTCTTGGCTCAAACCATCCACCAACGAGCCTAGATAGGTCAGGGCGGCATTGTCGGTAATGGCGGTCAGGGCGGTGGCACCAAAAAACACCGCCGTGGCGTCCATACCCATCAGCACGGGTTTGAGCCACCACTGTTGCAAGCCGCCCAGCACCACCAGCCCAGCCAAAAAGAAGGCTACCAGCAAAGACTCACGCAAAATCAGCGGGTCTTGGTGGCGCTGGTAGGCGGTGGTAAAACCCAGAAAAAACAGCAGCAGCCCGATAAACACCGCCGGATGGTGCGAGAACACCACCACGCCCACCAAAAAGACCAAATGCACCAACATCACCGGCCAAGGCACTTGGGGTGTAGTGGATGCAGTGAGCTTGCCCAAGCCACGCAACTCGCGGCCAAACAGCAGCATGGCGCAGCCCGCATTGATCAGCACGGCCACGGCAGCCTTCCAGCCTAAGTGGCTGATGATGAACCACAAATCCCAGTTCCACTGGCTAGCCACCATCAGCACCGGCGGCGCGGCAAACGGAGTCAGGGTGCCGCCGATAGAGACATTGACAAACAGCACCCCCACCGTGGCATATTGAAGCTGGGTTGATACATTGCGCACAAACACGGTATCGCGCAGCATCAGCGCGGCCAGCGTCATGGCGGCAGGCTCGGTAATCAACGAGCCAAGCATGGGCACCAGTGCCAGCAGCAAAAAATACATCGCCATTTGCGGGTGCAAGGGCAGCAGGCGTGCAGCCCGCTGCACAACAACGGCGGCACACTGCAAAATGGGCCGCGTGCCCGCAATCACCATAATGGCAAACACAAACATCGGCTCGGTAAAGTTGCGCGTATCGAGGTAATGGGTGGCCTCTTGTTTGCCGCTCATGGCAAACATACACACCATCAGCACCATCGCCCAAAAGCCAAACACCACCTCCACCTCGCCCAGCAGATGCCAAATGCCGGCATGGCGTGGCTGCGTGTGCGCCAGATGCTCAAAGAACTTGGTAGAAAAGGTATGCAGCACCGCCAGCGCAAACAGTGCTGTGCCCACCAGTTGCATCGGGGTGGGATCGGTCAAGGCGTGGTTCCTCCCAAGGCATCGAGCGGCCAGCGGGGTTTGATGTCAAAAGCGTAGGTGGTGGTGGCCTGTTGCTGGCCCGATTGCAAGCGCATGGCGGCGGCCAAGGCGATCATGGCACCGTTGTCGGTACACAGGTGCAGTTCTGGGTAATGCACCCGAATTTGCTGGCGCTGGCAGGCGGCATTGAGCTGCTCACGCAGCAGCCGGTTAGCCCCCACACCCCCCGCCACCACCAAACGGCGCAGCCCAGTCTCTTTGAGTGCAGTGAGGGATTTTTTGACCAGCACATCCACAATCGCCGCTTGCGTGCTGGCGGCCAAATCGGCCTTGCGCGCCTCCAGATCACCGCCCAGCTTTTTGGCCTGCGTGAGCACAGCGGTTTTCAGGCCCGCAAACGAAAAATCCAAATTGCCACTGTGCAGCAGCGGGCGTGGCAGCTTAAAGGCATCGGGCTGGCCCTGCTCGGCCAAGCGCGACAGCGCTGGCCCACCGGGGTAACCTAGGCCCAGCAGCTTGGCCGATTTGTCAAAGGCTTCGCCAGCGGCGTCGTCAATGGTTTCGCCCAGCAGTTCATACTGGCCGACGCCATCCACACGCATCAATTGCGTGTGCCCGCCCGACACCAGCAGTGCAACAAATGGAAACTCTGGCGGGTCAGCACTCAAGAATGGCGACAGCAGGTGCCCCTCTAGGTGGTGTACGCCCAGCACCGGCTTGCCCAGCGCAGCCCCCAGCGCACAGGCTACCCCCGCGCCCACCAAAAGCGCCCCCGCCAAGCCGGGGCCACGGGTGTAGGCCACCACATCGACATCGGCCAGCGTGTGCCCAGCCTCGGCCAGCACAGTGCTGGTTAAAGGCAGAACGCGGCGGATATGGTCGCGGCTGGCCAGTTCAGGTACGACACCGCCATAGGCTTGGTGCATGTCGATCTGGCTGTGCAGGGCGTGGGCCAGCAGCGTGGGTACCGCTGTGCCGGGGGTACTGCGCACGAGGGCCACCCCGGTCTCATCGCACGAAGATTCAATTCCTAAAATCAGTGAACTCATGCGTGCAAGTGTAGGCCAGCCCCCTAGGGGTTGCCCATACTGCGCCTTTAGCCGTTTTGGCCGTGGATGTAATGCTGCAACTGTGCAATCGTGAATTGCTGCTCAGAGATGATGCTCTTGACCAAATCGCCAATCGACACCAGCCCAACCAGCGCACCCTCTTCTTCAACCACCGGCAAGTGGCGCAGGTGGCGCTCGGTCATGATAGCCATACATTCGGCCACCGTCTGGTTTGGGCGCACGCACAGCACTGCACTGGTCATGATCTGATTGACGCGGGTCTCGACAGAGGTGCGCCCCTTCAACATCACCTTGCGGGCATAGTCGCGCTCAGTGACGATGCCGATGATGGCATCGGTGGCATCGACCACCAGCAAAGCACCAATGCCCTTGTCGGCCATAAGCTGCAATGCGACCAACACCGATGCTGTCGGGGTGATGGTGTGTACCACCGGGTCAGCCTTGGTCTTGAGAATATCAGCAACAGTAGTCATAAAAATTCTCCAGAAAACACAACAACGCCCGGTGCAGTGTGGAGAATCCACCCGGTTTGCGCAAGCCCCATGCTATCCGCATTCGTCTATTTTTGGGCCATGCGGATTGAAAGACAATGGCCCTTTTCAACATCGCCCAGCGGGGCTAGGACATCTCATGGGCATAGGCCATTACATCAAAGAGATCGGGCGAGGCCCGCGCGGCGCAAAGCCACTCAACCGCGAGCAAGCGGCCGATTTGTTCGGCCAAGTGCTCGACGGCACAGTGAGCGATTTAGAAATCGGTGCCTTCTGTCTGGCCATGCGCATCAAAAGCGAAACCCCCGACGAGCTGGCCGGTTTTTTAGATGCCACACAGGCACGGCTGGCGCTGTTTCCGGCCAGCACCCGGCCACTGGTGGTGTTGCCCAGCTACAACGGCGCACGCAAGCTGCCGGTGCTCACGCCGTTGTTGGCGTTGCTGCTGGCCCGTGAAGGCTTGCCGGTGCTGTTGCACGGTATGCGCACCGAGGCACGCCGGGTATTGGCCTCCGAAGTGTTGCAGACACTGGGTATTGCCACGCTGACAGCCCCCGAAGCGATTGCACCGGGCCGCGTGGCCCATATCGACACCGCCAGCCTGCACCCCGGTTTGGCGCGGTTGTTGGCGGCGCGCCAAATCATTGGCCTGCGCAACCCCGGCCACAGCGTGGTCAAGCTGATGAATCCTTGTGCGGGGCCAGCCTTGATCGTGACCAGCTACACCCATCCAGAATACCTAGACCGGCTTTGCGCCACCTTTGGCCTGCTGGATGCCCATGCTCTGCTGTCACGCGGACTGGAAGGCGAAGTGGCCGCCGACCCACGCCGCTGGCCGCGCTACGATGGCTTTGTGCAGGGCCAACACCAGTTGCTAGAGGAGCAGCAAGCAGGCACGGCCAACGAGGTGCCCGGCCTGCCCACCGAGATTGACGCCATCAGCACAGCCCACTACACCCAAGAGGTACTGCAAGGCCGTCTGCCAGTGCCTGCGCCATTGCAACGGCAGGTGCAGCACATCCTGCACCTGACCGCCCAAATCGAAGGGGCGGCCAGCATGGCTTTCGGGTCTGCGCCAGCGCAGCCATAATCCCAGAGATTGACCGCAATCTTCGTGGCAAGCCTTGGGGTTCGAGCGAACAGGCTGGTACAGCCTGTGGTTTTTTTTGCAGCATAGCCTATGATCTTTGGCGTGAGTACCAGCACCAAAACCCTCCAACTGCGCCTCAAAGACAAGCACACCAAAGTGCTGCGTCAGATGGCACGTGAGGTCAATCAGGTGTGGAACCACATCAACGAGGTCTCAGCCAAAGCTGCGCGCCTTTTCCACGGCAAGCCCAAATTCTTGTCCGGCTACGACCTGCAAAAATGCACCGCTGGCTATAGCAAGTGCGACGATGTGAGCGTGGGCAGTGGCACGGTGCAACGGGTGTGCGTGGAATACGCCACGCGGCGCAAGCAGTTCAAAAAAACGCGACTGAACTGGCGTGTCTCCAATCCAAAATCATCCAAGTATTCGCTGGGCTGGATACCCTTCAAAGGCGGGCACGCTAAATACAAAGCCGGACAAATCCACTTTGCAGGCCAAAAATTGAGTCTTTGGGATAGCTATGGTCTGTCTAAATATGAGCTGTGCGGCGGTTCGTTCACCGAGGATAGCCGGGGCCGCTGGTATTTCAATGTAGCGGTAGAAGTTGAAGTTCAAGCCTCACCCGGTACCGCCGCCGTGGGTATCGACTTGGGCCTGAGCGCTTCAGACGAGAAAAAACTGCATGGGCGCTGGTATCGCCAGCATGAGCTGGTCTTAGCTAAAGCACAGCGCGCAAACAAGAAAAAGCGTGTCAAGGCCATTCACGCCAAGATCAGAAACCAGCGCAAAGATGATATGCACCAGTTCAGTAGCAAGCTGGTGCAAGAAAACACCGCCATTTTCGTGGGCAACGTAGCCAGTGCCAAGCTGGTTAAAACCAAGATGGCCAAGTCCACGCTAGATGCGGGCTGGTCATCGCTCAAGAAGATGTTGGAATACAAGGGCCATCAGGCTGGTATTGTCTTCGAGGTAGTGGGCGAAAGCTACACAACCCAGGCTTGCTCGTGCTGCGGGAGTATTCCCGCCAGCAGTCCGAAAGGTAGAGCAGGACTTGGAATAAGAGAATGGACGTGCAGCGATTGCGGGGCGGTACACGACCGCGATGTGAATGCAGCACGCAACATTCTTGCGGCGGGGCATCGCCGTCTAGCAGTATGAAGCTCAGGAACCTATGTCCACCGACCTACCTTCTCCCAACGCAGCAGCCTCTGATGTTGTTTTGCTGGCCCAACTGTTGGCGGTGGCCGAGCGCATAGCACACCAAGGGGACATGCAAGCCGTGCCCGAACTGCTGGACATGGTCTCTGAGCACCCCGAATCGCCCACGCTGGCCGCACTGGCCGAGGCGTTTGCCAAACTGGTGGTGCAGCACGAGGTCAAGGAGTTTGAACTGCAATGCACCATTGACCACCTGCAACGCACTAAGCAAGAGCTGGAGCTGGCCAACTACGATCCACTGACGGGCTTGGCCAACCGGGCCATTGCCCGCGACCGGCTGCAACAGGGTATGGAGCAGTCGCGGCGCAGCAACTTGCCGCTGGCGGTGTTCTACATGGACTTAGACCGCTTCAAGTGGGTCAACGACAACATGGGCCATGCCGCCGGTGACGAGCTGCTGCGCCAAGTGTCGCAGCGCCTGCGCGATGCTGTGCGCGCAGTAGACACCGTGGCCCGATTGGAGGGCGATGAGTTTTTGTGCATCCTGCCCGATATGCTCACGGTGGCCGATGCCCAAGCGCTGGCGGGGCGCTTGGTATACAACCTAGCGCAACCCTTTGCCCTTGCGGCAGGCATTGCCTCGATTGGCACCAGCATTGGCATTGCACTGTTTCCCGACCATGCCGACCATGTGGACGGCTTGATCGCCTGTGCCGATGCCGCGCTGTACCAAGCCAAAAACGCCGGGCGCAACGGCTGGCGCTTGTACGAGCAGCCCGGCACCTGAGCTAGATGAACCTTACGGAATCATCCACGTAAACACATACGCTTGCAGCGTAGTGATAATGCCCACCATCGTGGCAAACATCAGGCTGTGCTTGACGGTAAAGCGGAACAAATCAGACTCCTTGCCCACCAAGCCTACCGCAGCGCAGGCCACAGCAATCGATTGGGGCGAGATCATCTTGCCAGTCACGCCGCCTGTGGTGTTGGCCGCCACCAACAGGGTGTCAGAAACGCCCACTTGGTGTGCTGTGGTAGCTTGCAACGAGCAAAACAGTGCGTTGGACGAAGTATCCGAGCCGGTCAAGAACACGCCCAGCCAGCCCAAGAAGGGCGAGAAGAACGGAAACAGTACCCCAGTGCCTGCCAGCAGCAACGCCAAGGTGGCCGACAGGCCAGAATAATTGGCCACAAAGGCAAACGCCAGCACCATGCCAATCGAATAGATGGGGCGCTTGAGTTCCACCACGGTTTCTTTGAGCGCCTTGGCGGCCTCACTGGTTTTCATGCCCAGCACGATCATGCTGATGAGCGCAGCAATAAAAATGGCGGTGCCGGTGGCCGACAAAATATCGAGCTTGTATACCGCCGCATAGGGCGTGGCCTTAGCCACGATAGGCTCCATCTTGATGACCAACTGGTCGAGCATGGGTACCGGAAACTGGAACACCAGCGAATACAGCTCCCCACCCTTGGCAAACAGCGCCTTGAAGGGCTTGAGGCTCCAAATCGTGACCATGATGGTCAAAATCACAAACGGCGACCACGCCTTGGCAATCTGACCAAAGCTGTGGTGGCTTTGCAGGTCTGCAGCGGTGGGTTGCTGGTCGTCAAAGCGGAAAATGCGCTTGGGCTTCCAGTTCTTCAAAAACACCGTCAGGCAGATCAAGCTGACCAAGGCCGAGGTGATGTCTGGCAGCTCAGGGCCAATAAAGTTGGCGGTGAAATACTGGGTAACGGCAAAACTCAGGCCAGCCACCAAAATGGCAGGCCAGGTTTCTTTGATACCGCGCCAGCCATCCATCATCGCAACCAGCCAGAAGGGCACAATCACTGACAGCAAGGGCAGTTGGCGGCCTGCCATCTGACCAATCTTGAACGGGTCAATGCCCGTGACTTGGCCGCCGACAATGATTGGAATACCCATCGCGCCAAAGGCCACCGGGGCGGTATTGGCAATCAGGCACAGGCCCGCCGCATAGAGCGGGTTAAAGCCCAGCCCCACCAGCAAGGCGGCGGTGATAGCCACTGGCGCACCAAAACCGGCGGCACCTTCCAAAAAGGCACCAAAGGAAAAGCCCACCAACAGCATTTGCAAGCGCTGGTCATCGGTGATCGACACCACCGAGGCCCGAATCACGTCAAACTGCCCGGTTTTGACGGTGATTTTGTATAAAAACACCGCTGCAATGATGATCCACGCAATGGGCCACAACCCATACAAAAAACCGTAACCGGCGGAGGCCAGCGCCATGGGCACTGGCATCTTGTAGAAGAAAATAGCCACCGCCAGCGAAATCGCCACAGTGATGGTGCCAGCCACATGCCCCTTCATGCGCAGCACAGCCAGCGCGATAAAAAAGAAGATGATGGGTAGCGCGGCAATCAGCGAGGACAACCAGAGGTTGCCCAAGGGGTCGTAGATTTGCGTCCAGGGTTGCATGGTGGTGTGTTCTCCTAGGGTAGGGATACGGGGGAAGGGGTAATCGGTATCAGCAGGTGGCAAGGCGGGCGGCCTCGGCACTGCACTCATCGAGCAAATGAACGATGGAGCGGTAAGGCAATCCGGTGGCGTTGGTCAGGCCAACCTCGCAGGTCTGGTTGCTGGAGTAGCCACCGCAGCAACCAGCAGGCACCTCGGCGTGCAGCTTGCGCAAGGCATGGGTATTGAGTTCGGGCACAACAAAGCCTCGGTCGCCGCCAAAGCCGCAGCACTTGACTTCAGCGGGCAGCACGGTTTGGTGGGCACAAGCAGCGGCCAATTGGCGCAACTTGCCCTCAAAGCCCATGCGGCGCGCCGAGCAGTTCAGGTGGATCAGCACCGGCTCGGCCTTTTTGTGCAGCATCAGGCGGGGCAGCAGCGCGTCGTGGGCAAACTCCACCAAGTCATACACCTTGAGGCGCTCGGCCAAAAAGGTTTTCATGCGCAATGAGCAGGCGCTGGCGTCCAAGATGACCGGGTAAGCCCCGTTGTTGCTGGCCTTGAGCAAGGCGGCTTCTAGCTCGGCGGCTTTGTGGTCAGCGTCTTGCGCCAAGCCCTTGCTGGCAAAAGACTGGCCGCAGCACAGGCTATTGACGTTGTCGGGCACGATGGGGGCGTAACCGGCGCGCTCCAACACCCGAATCACGGTGGTAGACAGGGCTTGCTCTGGGCTATCGGCACCGAACATGCGGCCCGCGCAGGTCGGGAAATACACCACCTTGTCGCCTTGGGTTCGGGTGGCCCGGCCCAGCGGCTGTGGGGAGGGCATGCCCTCTTTCCAAGCACCGCCGGTCAGGCGCGACAGGGTTTGCGTGCCAACAATGGCTTCGGCCCAATGGCCGGCCTTGAGCGCGGTGCGCGCCAGCGCTTGGGTAGCCCCAAAGTGATTGGCCGCCACATGGCCCAAGCTGCGGGCCACCCCAGACAACTGCTCGCCGCGCACGGCACGGGTCAACGCACCAGTTTCAATGCCCACCGGGCAGGCCGTGGCACACAGGCCACAGGTGGCGCAGGTATCCAGCCCCATGTAAAGGTAATCTTGGCCCAATGCACCGGGTGCCTCGCCTGCGGCCTCGCGGCGCGACAGTTCGCGCCAACCCACAATGCGCTGGCGCGGTGACAGCGTCAGGCCGTGCGATGGGCATTGCGGCTCACAAAAACCGCACTCAATGCAGCGGTCTACTGGTGCATAAAGTTGCCCGGCAGCGGGCATGGGCTTGAGGTTCTGCAAGTGGGCTTGCGCATCGCTGTTGATGATGACGCCGGGGTTGAGCAGCCCTTGCGGATCAAAAAGCTGCTTGATCTCTTGCATCAGGGCATAGGCTTGGGTGCCCCATTCCAGCTCCACAAACGGGGCCATGTTGCGCCCCGTGCCGTGCTCGGCTTTCAGGGAGGCATCGTATTTGCGCACCAGCGTGTGGCACAAGTCGTCCATGAAAGCGGCATAGCGGGCCACTTCAGCCTCGATGCCAAAGTCTTGCGTGAAGACAAAATGCACATTGCCTTCGAGTGCGTGGCCGAAAATGATGGCCTCGTGGTAGCCATGCCGTGCAAAGAGTTGCTGCAAATCCAAACAGCAGGCGGCCAAATCGGCCACCGCCACGGCCACATCTTCAATGATGACCGTGGTGCCCGGCTTGCGCACTGCCCCCACCGCCGGAAAGGTGCCTTTACGCACATTCCACAGCCGTTCCATTTCTACGGGGTTAGTGGTAAAGGCTGGGGCCTCTATCAACGGGTAGGTGTAGGGACTTGCATTTGAAAAGCGTCAGGCCTGCATTCAGCGCATTTCTGGGCCAACATTAACTGCGTCTATCAGCGCCCTCAGGCCAGCATTAAGTGCAACTGAACTTGCGTTTGACGGTGCAGGCCTGCATTGCATGGCCGCCGGCCAACATTAAGTGCAACTACCGAGCCTTCACCAACCCGCCTTGAACGCCTCCTTTAAATCGGCAGTCCAGCCATCTGAAGCTCTGCACGCAGCTCGGCTGTGCGTGTGGGATCGAGCTGGTTGGCGAACAGGGCTTTGATTTCAGCCGGCTTGGCGTTGAACTGCTCCACCAAGTCCTTGATGCGGTAGCCGTG
>NZ_FOGD01000011.1 GCF_900111115.1 Giesbergeria anulus | reverse complement strand
TAGCCAAGAATCATGGATCGTCCAACTGGTGCGTTGAAATTTATTGTAGACGGATGTTGATAAATGGAAAGGGTTTTTGGACGATCTAGAGGCTGATTTCGCAGCATCAGCCTGATCAGGGTCAACCGTCCAGAAATCGAAGGTTTGCTGGATGGTGCCCAAGCCCGGTCAGTTGCACTTAATGTTGGCCGGCGGCCATGCAATGCAGGCCTGCACCGTCAAACGCAAGTTCAGTTGCACTTAATGCTGGCCTGAGGGCGCTGATAGACGCAGTTAATGTTGGCCCAAAAATGCGCTGAATGCAGGCCTGACGCTTTTCAAATGCAAGTCCCTACAGGTAGGCCGCCAACTCTTGCAACACGGCATCCATGCGCTGTTGCAAATCTTCTGCCGAGGGCGCACGGGTTTCGATCAGCAGTGCGGTAGCCCCTTCGGGCAAGGTTGCCAACAGCGGCGGCATTCCCGGTTTGTCGGCCACACAACGCAGCGAGGCCCGATCTAACAGTTCCACCGCATCCACAGGCCGGGTTTTCAGGCCAATCACGGCGCGGCAGGCGCTTTCCATGTCGTGAAAGAATGCCAGTACGCTGGCCTTGTGCGCATACTCTGGCACCGTGTGGTACGTGATACGGGAGATAAAGCCCAGTGTGCCCTCAGAGCCAATCATCAGGTGGACCAAAATAGCCACTGGGTCGTGGTAATCAACCAAGGCATTGAGGCTGTAGCCCGTGGTGTTCTTGATTTTGTACTTGGCACGGATGCGTGCGCTCAAGGCGGCATCAGCGCGCACCCCGGCGGCCAACACATCCAGCCGCTCCAGCAAGGCGCGGTGGCTTTGGCGAAAAGCGGCCACGCTGTGGGCATCGCCGGTATCGAGCACCGTGCCATCGGCCAGCATCACGCGCAGCGCCGCCAGCGTGTGGTAGCTGTTCTGCGCCGTGCCGCAGCACATGCCAGAGCTGTTGTTGGCCGCCATGCCACCAATCTTGGCGGCATTGATGGAGGCCGGATCGGGGCCAATTTTGCGCCCCAGCGGAGCCAAACGGCGGTTCACTTCTGCCCCTACGATGGCCGGGCCAAGCTGCACGGTGGCGCCATCGGGGCTGATCTCACAGGTGGCCAACCCCTCGCCCAGCAACACCAACACGCCATCCGTTACTGCCTGACCGCACAGGCTGGTGCCTGCCGCACGAAAGGTGACGGGACGCTGGTGGGCGCGGGCGATGTCCATCACGGCGCGCACTTCATCCTCGGTTTGCACCACCGTGACCACCTCAGGAATCAAACGGTAAAAGCTGCCATCGGTGCCATAGGCCAAGCGGCGCAGTTCATCGGTAATCACGCGCTCGGCGGGCAGGCGCTGGCGCAGGGTGTCAAAAAGCGTGGACACAGGGGTGCTCCTCCCGGTAAAGGGATTGATAGGGTGGCAGGGGAAAAATCGGCCCTCTCCGCCCCCTAGGACAGGGGCAGAAGAGCGCCGTAGGCATTCAGGGCAGGCGGGTTACAGGGGCCGCCACAACGGGCGGACAGCGTTATCGTCGCTCTCGGAGCATGTCTCTTAGCCTTCGTGGTGCTGGTTGCAAGGGGGTGCGCGCTGCCGTCCAGCCGCTTTGTTGGCGCGGCGTCAGAACGCGAAAGCGCGTAGCCAGCCAACTGAACGCGCGGTAGGCGCTGGGGTGGCTGTACACCCGCGCCCACATCCGCCAAGCAAAGCTGATCTTTGGGTCGTAGCCCGCGCCTTGGCCCACCATGGCGGGCTGGGCATGGGGGGCGCTTTGGGCTTCGCTGCGCAGGCGCATCAGCAATTCAGGAATCGGAATCTTGACTGGGCAGACCTCGCCACAAGCACCGCACAGGCTAGAGGCCGTGGGCAGCAGGTGGGTTTGTTCCAACCCCATCATGTGTGGCGAGATGATCTGGCCGATGGGGCCGGGGTAGGTGGTGCCGTAGGCATGGCCGCCAATGCGGGTGTATACCGGGCAGTGGTTCATGCAGGCACCGCAGCGGATACATTGCAGCGTTTTGCGCAATTGCTCATCAGCATAGGCTTGGCTGCGGCCATTGTCCAGCAGCACCAAATGCACCTCTTCTGGGCCATCTTTTTCGCCGGGGCGGCGCGGGCCAGAAATCAAGTTGAAGTAGGTCGATACCGCTTGCCCCGTAGCCGAGCGCGTCAGGATCGAATACAGCGGTGCCACGTGCTCCAGCTTTTCGACAATCTTTTCGATGCCGGTGATGGCAATATGCACCTTGGGCACGGTGGTACACATGCGGCCATTGCCTTCGTTCTCGACCAAGCACAAGGTGCCAGTTTCGGCCACCGCAAAGTTCACGCCCGACAGGCCAATCTCGGCCTGCTCAAACTTTTCGCGCAGCACGCGGCGGCCAATTTGGATCAGCGTGTCCACGTTGTCGGTGTAATCCACGCCCGGAATGTGCTCGGCAAACAGCTTGGCAATTTGCTGTTTGGTTTGGTGGATGGCGGGCATGATGATGTGCGAGGGCTTCTCTCCGGCCAGTTGCACGATGTATTCGCCCATGTCCGATTCGAGCGCGCCAATGCCTGCGGCTTCCATGGCGTGGTTGAACTCGATCTCCTCGCTCACCATCGACTTGCCCTTGACGACCAACTTGGCCGCGTGCTGGTGGGCAATGCCGAGCATGATGGCGTTGGCCTCTTCGGGGGTTTCGGCCCAATGCACTTTCACGCCGTTGCGCGTCAGGTTGGCCTCCAACTGCTCCAGCAGATCGGGCAACTTAGACAAGCTGTACTGGCGGATGCGCTCTGACAGGCTGCGCAGCGATTCCAACTCTGCCGGGTCAGGAAACTGCGCCGCCCGCTTGGTCATCAAAAAATCCATCGCGCCCCGAAAGCTCTGGCGCAGGTGGGCGTTGTTGACTGCACCGTGCATGCGCTCGCGCAGGGCTTGGGCCGAGACAAAGGCGATGGGCTGGGGTTGGGTGCTCATAGTGCCTCTCCTTCGGTATGGGTGACGATCACCACCAGCTCTTTGGGGCCGTGGGCACCATAGGCCAAGGTTTGCTGGATGTCGGCGGTCTTGGACGGGCCAGAAATCAGCAAAGCATTGGTGGGCAGGCCCGCCGCCCAGCGCTCGGCGCGCAACGCGTCAAAGAAAGTGGGGTGGATGGTGCGCGCATCCAACAACGCAAAGTGGATCGGTGGCACCAGCGACAGGGTGCGCGGCTCTGCCTCTGAGGCCCAAACAATCAGGCTGCCGGTCTCGGCGATGGCCCCACGGGCTTGGGTAAATCCAGCATCGACGCGGTGGAACAAATCGGCTTTCAGGTCTTCAAACTGGCCCACCCACGGGCGCAGCGTGGTTTGCCCCACACCATCCGTTTGCAGACGGCGGCCCGCCGGAGTGTCGGCACCATACATCAGCGTGCCTACTTGCTTTTGCGCGCACAACTGGGCCAACAGCGCAGGCCAATCAGCCTCGGTGCTCAGGTGGACTTGGGCTTGAAAGCCCTCAATGCCCGCACGAAAACGCACCAGCCGCTCTGCGATGGACTCGCCACGGGCGCGGGGGGCGTAATGGGCGTCCAAGTCGGGCAGAGATGGGGGCGGCGCTGGCTGATGGGCGCGCAACTTGGCCAAAATACGGTCGCGGGCGCTCATCGCTGCTCTCCAGCAGGCTGGCCGCCCAAACGGCGTAGCAAAAAGGTAGCCAAATGCTCACCTTGCAAGGAGGGCTTGCCAGCGCCAGCGTTCTGGTCTTGCCATGCAGCGTGCCGGGTGATGTTGAGCATACAGCCACAATCGGCTGTCACCATTTGCTGCGCGCCGGTGGCCTTGAGGGCCGCCACCTTGTCACTGACCATTGCCGTGGACACATCTGGGTGCTTGAGCGAGAAGGTGCCGCCAAAACCGCAGCATTCGGATTCATGGTCGTGGTGGGCCAGCGTGACATTGCCCAGCCGGGCCAATAGTTCACTGCCTGCCAAATGGGTGCCCATTTCGCGCCGGGCAGAGCACGAGGTATGCAGGGTGACGGTGGTGGCTGGGCCTTGGTCGGGGCGGTTGAAACCCACGACATGGAGCAGAAACTCGGCCAGCTCATAGGTGCGCGCAGCAATGGCAGCGGCTTTGGCTTTAAGGGCCGGATCGTCGGCCACCACTTTTTCCCAGTGCCAGCGGATCATGCCGCCGCAGGAGCCTGAAGGCACCACGATGGGATAGTCACCCGGAAACAAATCCAACTGCGACGCCACCACCTGCCGCGCCTCACCCGGAAAACCACTGGTCAAGGCCGGTTGACCGCAGCAGGTTTGGTTGTCTGGAAAAATCACCCGGATGCCCTCCTGCTCTAGCAGGGTGATGGCATCCAGCCCGGCTTCAGGCACCAACATATCCACCAAACAGGTGCCATAAAAGTACACCGCCTGTGGGCGGGGCGGATAGCTGCGCGCAGACGCGCCGGTTGCGGGGTGACTCATTTGTGCTCCTGTCCGGGTGACCCCCCGGTGTGTATTGCGTGACGCAGACACTGTATTTATAGACTGCTTGGTAAATTGGTAAGACCAATTGACTGTGTGCAGCAAAATTTACCTAGGAACTTTGTGAAAGTCAATCCACCCCAGCCGTAAATATGCTAATTTTGGGTAAAAACAAGGGTAAACCTGTAGTTTTACCCCATTTTTAGCCCTGTTGATACCAAAGGGAGTTGTAAAATTTTGGTCAGACCAATTTCTTCATGCTTGTTATGGCCACTGGCAAACTCGTCGTACAGCGACTCTCCGACACCATCGTTCACGAACTAGAACGCCGCATCTTGGACGGTGCCTTAAAACCCGGTGATCGCCTGCCACCAGAACGGGAGCTGTGTGTGGAGTTGGGCGTCTCCCGCCCCTCGCTGCGCGAGGCAATCCAAAAATTGGTGTCTAAAGGGATGCTGTTCAGCCGCCAAGGTGGCGGCACCTACGTTACCGACCAGCTCGATGCCGGTTTTACCGACCCTTGGCACAACATGCTGGCCCAACACCCCAAGCTCCAAGATGACCTGCTAGAGTTTCGTGGCATGTTAGAAAAAGAAGCCGCTCGCCTAGCGGCCCGGCGGGCCACCGATGCCGACCGGCAACGCATTGGCGAAGCTTATGCCCGGGTCGATGCATTGTTTGCCCAAGGCACTTCTACCGCCGTGCTAGCCCAACAGGTCAAGGCCGACTTGGCTTTTCACCAAGCTGTGGCCGAGGCGGCCCACAATGCGATGATCGGCCACCTCACCGCCAGCCTGCTCAAGGTGATTAACGACCACATCGACCGCAACCTGCGCCACCTGCGCCGCAATGAAGAAGACTGGGGCCGCCTGCGTGAACAGCACCGCGCCGTCTGGGAAGCCATCCGCGATGCCGACCCCGCCGCTGCCGTGCGAGCCGTAGAGGGTCATATCGCCTTTGTCCATGAAAGCATGAAAGCCCGCGCACTGCATGAAGAGCGCGAACACCGGGCGCGGGGAGTGGGTGGCGATACCGAAGGGTAAACAAGCGCCCATACAGCCGCCCGCCATCGGCTAACCTCACGGCCCTATCTTGTTCTTCTCTGGCCTTGGAGCACCTTTTGAGCCTTACCTTTGACGCCATCATCCTTGGGGCCGGTGCCGCCGGTCTGTTTTGTGCCGCCCAAGCGGGCCAACGCGGCCTGAAGGTGCTGCTGATCGACCATGCCGATCGCGTGGCGGAAAAAATCCGTATCTCTGGTGGCGGACGCTGCAACTTCACCAACCGCGATTTGGATGTGCGTGCCCCACACAAGCATTTTGTCGGCCAAAACCCGCAGTTTTGCCGCTCGGCGCTGTCGCGCTACACGCCGCAAGACTTTATCGCGCTGTTGCAAAAGCACAGCATCCCATTTCATGAAAAGCACAAGGGCCAACTGTTTTGCGACCGCTCGGCTGAAGACATCATCCAGATGCTGCTGGCCGAATGTGCTGCTGGGCAGGTGCAGCGCTGGCAGCCGTGTAAGGTGCAAAAAATCAGTTTTGTCGCCTCAACATCTGGCGGCAGCTACCAGTTGGAGACCAGCCAAGGCTTGGTGCAAGCCCCCAGCTTGGTGGTGGCTACGGGCGGGCTGTCCATCCCCAAAATTGGGGCTACCGATATAGGCTATCGGCTGGCGCAACAGTTTGATATGGCCTTGGTAGAACGCCGCCCTGGCTTGGTACCACTCACCTTTGATGGCGCAGACTGGGCACCCTACGCCCAATTGTCTGGGCTGGCCTTGCCCGTGACCATCAGCACCGGTAGCAAAAAAGCCCAAATGGCCTTTGATGAAGATTTGCTCTTTACCCACCGGGGCTTGTCTGGCCCAGCGGTGTTGCAAATTTCCAGCTACTGGCAAGAAGGCACGCCACTGTCGCTCAATTTAGCGCCCACCGTGGATTTGCCCACGGCGCTGGCACAGGCCAAGCTGCGCTCGCGCAAACTGATTGCCAATGAACTATCCACGCTGGTGCCCAGCCGCTTGGCCGATGCTTGGGCCAGCCAAGAGGCTGATTGGCAGCGCCCCATTGCCGAAGCCGCCGACAAAGCCTTGGCCCGGCTGGCCGAGCGCCTGAGCCGCTGGCAACTCACACCCACCGGCACCGAAGGCTACAAAAAGGCCGAAGTCACGCTGGGCGGCATCGACACCAAAGCCCTATCGCAACAAACGATGGAGGCCAAAGCACAGCCGGGGTTGTATTTTGTGGGCGAGGTGGTGGACATTACCGGCTGGCTGGGCGGCTACAACTTCCAGTGGGCTTGGGCCAGCGCTGCCGCCTGCGCGCAGGGACTGGCCGAACGGGCGCAATCTTTGGCCGTTTGAAACACCATCACGCGCATGGAACTGTTTCACAGCGCACGGGTGGTTGCCACCAGCACCTACACCCTCAAAACGCTCTCTGTCCGTACAGATCTTTTGGTGGTGGTATGCCGGGGCCTCAAGCATTTGCACATACCCGGCACCACGCTCTATGCTGGTACGGGCCAAGGCGTCGTTCTGGCACAGGGTACTCAGTGGGACGTGACCAATGACCCACAAGGAAGCCCCGAATACCAAGCCATCGCTCTGGCCTTTCCGGATGCGCTGCTACAAGAACTCAATGCGCTTGAAGGCAGCACGTCCATTCCTGTGATGCACTCGGCCCATGTGCTGACCGTAGATGAGGAATTGCTGTCGGCCATGCAACGCACCTTGCCGCCGGTATCAGCCCGCCCTATGGGCGACTCTTTGCTGCGCCATCGCACGATGGAAGTGCTGTTGCTACTGGCCCAAAGGGGGGTGCGGTTTGCGGGCCAGTATGAAGTCTCTTGGGCAGACAAGGTCAGGCGCTTGGTAGCCCAACGACCGCACGCCGATTGGGACGTACCCACGCTGGCCACAGCGTTTCACATCAGTGAATCCACCCTGAGACGACGCCTGAATGGCAGTGGCACCACGCTGGCCGCCTTGGTCAAAGAAGTGCGCTTGGAGCTGGCCTTGAACATGCTGCAAACCACACGGCTGTCGATAGGCGAAGTGGCCCAGCTTTGTGGGTGGCAATCCCACAGTCGTTTCAGTGCAGCCTTTCTGGAGCGTTGGGGCGTGCCACCTTCCGTAGTGCGCGCCAGATTGAAAGACGATGCACAAAAGCTGACAGAAAGCGGCTAACGCACAACCCCATCGGGCGGGCACCATGGCGCTACACCATCACCACGACAGGTTCTGTGTATGCACCACGATCACATACCCACGGTTGTGCGAGCAGCCGATAGGCCCGCCCGCCCGCCACAAAGCGTCCAACGGCGCTAGGGCTTTTTTCCACACAGACGGGCTGTCGTATTGAACCTCTTTTCTGTAAGGAAAACCCTTCCAATGAAACTTCACTTTCACACCCTCTGTGCTGCCCTGTTATTGGCCTCGTTGAGCACGGCACGGGCAGACGATTTCTCTCTGCGCAGTCCCACATTTCAGGCAGAAAAGTCTCTGCCCCATGCCCATGTGTACAACGGCTTTGGTTGCTCTGGCGGCAACCGTTCACCCGCCCTGCAATGGCAGAACGCACCGGCTGGCACCAAAAGCTTTGCCATCACCTTGTACGACCCAGATGCCCCTACCGGCTCAGGCTGGTGGCATTGGGTGGTGTACAACATACCGGCGCAAGTGCAAGCTTTGCCTGAAGACGCGGGCAACGCCAAAGGTCAGGGCTTGCCCGTTGGAGCCATGCAAGGTCGCACCGACTTTGGTACCCCCGGTTTTGGCGGCGCGTGTCCACCCGCAGGTACGGGAGCGCACCGCTATGTGATGACCGTCCATGCGCTGAAGGTAGAGCAACTGCCCGTGCCAGCCGACGCTTCCCCGGCCATGGTTGGGTTCATGATTCACATGAACCGCCTAGGGTCTGCTGTGCTGCAATCGAGCTACGGACGTTGATCTTTATCTTGATCTAGGAACGCGCCAGCACCGAGGCCAATGCCTGCCCGGTGTGCGTACCGGCCTGCACCAAGGCCTCCGGCGTGCCCACGGCCACCATGCGGCCCCCGGCATCGCCGCCTTCTGGCCCCAAGTCCAGCACCCAGTCGGCTTCGGCAATCACATCCAAATCGTGTTCAATCACGATCACACTGTGGCCGCCATCCACCAGCCGGTGCAACACCCGGATCAGCCGATCCACGTCGGCCATGTGCAGGCCCACGGTCGGCTCGTCCAGCACATACAGCGTGTGGGGCGCTTTTTGGCCCCGGCGGGTGATGTCGTCGCGCACCTTGGTCAACTCGGTGACCAACTTGATGCGCTGGGCTTCGCCGCCACTCAGGGTGGGCGAGGGCTGGCCCAAGGTCAGGTAGCCCAAGCCCACGTCTTGCAGCAATTGCAGCGGGTGGGCAATGGCAGGCATGGAGGCAAAAAAGCCCACCGCCTCGTCCACTTCCATGCGCAGCACTTCACCAATGTGCTTGCCACGCCATGTCACGGCCAGCGTTTCGGGGTTAAAGCGGGCACCGTGGCACACCTCGCAAGGCACCTTCACATCGGGAAGAAAGCTCATGGCAATGGTGCGGATGCCTGCGCCTTCGCAACTGGGGCAGCGGCCCGCGCCGGTGTTAAAACTAAAGCGCCCGGCGCTGTAGCCACGCGCTTGGGCCTCTAGCGTTTGGGCAAACAGTTTGCGGATGTTGTCCCAAAAGCCAATATAGGTGGCCGGGCAGGAACGCGGCGTCTTGCCAATCGGCGTTTGATCGACCTCCAGCACGCGGCTGATGCTGTCAAACCCTTGCAAGCCGGTGCAGCCGTGCAAGGGTGGCGCTTGGCCTGCATCCATCGCTTGCCTGCCCGCATAGGTGCTGCGCTGTTGCACCCACGCGGCCACATTGGCCAGCAGCACATCCCGCGCTAAGGTGGATTTGCCCGAACCACTCACCCCTGTCACGGCCACCAGCCGGTGTAGAGGCACGCGGGCGGTGATCTGCTGCAAATTGTGCAGAGATGCACCGTGCACAGTGAGCCAAGCCGTGTCTGGGGTGTCGTCAATAGTGCGGCGCGCTTGCAGCGGGTGGCGCATAGCGTGCAACAGGTAGCGGCCGGTTTGCGAATCTGGCGCGGCGGTCAGGTCGGCCACGCTGCCTTGGGCCACCAATTGCCCGCCGCGCTGACCTGCACCGGGGCCGATGTCGATCAGATGATCGGCACGGCGGATCGTGTCTTCGTCGTGCTCCACCACCACCAGCGTATTGCCCTTGTCGCCCAACTTTTGCAGGGCATTGAGCAGGATATGGTTGTCACGGGGGTGCAGGCCGATGGTCGGCTCGTCCAGCACATAGCACACGCCTTGCAAATTGCTGCCCAGTTGCGCCGCCAGCCGAATGCGCTGCGCCTCACCACCTGAGAGCGTGGGCGCGCCCCGGTCTAGCGTCAAATAGCCCAAGCCCACTTCTTGCAAAAACTCCAAGCGGCTGCGGATTTCTGGGATCAGGTCACGGGCAATGCCCGTTTCGCGCTCACTCAGCGTCAGGCTACCAAGCCAATGGTGGATGTGGCCAATGGGCAACCGGGCCACCTCGGTGATGCTGTGGCCGCCAAAGCGCACAGCGCGTGCCGTAGCGTTCAAGCGCGTGCCTTCGCAATGCGGGCAAGGGGTATCGGCCACATCGTCCATGTCGGGCTCGGCAAAGGTTTGCTCGCGGCCTTTGTCCTTGTCGTCGCGCACCGAGTCGTCCAACGCCTTGCGCTGCGCCGCTGTCAATTGCACCCCCGTACCGACGCAATGCGGGCACCAGCCATGCTTGCTGTTGTAGCTGAACAGGGACGGTTGTAGTTCGGCATAGCTGGTGGCGCACACCGGGCAGGCGCGCAGGGTGGAGTACACCTGCAAACGCCCAATGCCAGCGGTGCTGCTGCCCGCCTGCATAGCTTCAAGCAGACCATGCAAATCGCTCAACACATGCACCACACCCTTACCATGCTCCAGCGCCCGCGCTAGGGCGGTGCGCAACAGGGCTTCTTGCTCTGGGGCCACATCCAAACTGAGCACTGGCAGCTCGATGGTGTGTTCTTTAAAGCGGTCTAGACGCGGAAAGCCCGTGGTCGGCAAAAACTCCCCATCCACGCGCAGATGGGTGTAGCCGCGCTGGCGCGCCCAATCGGCCAACTCGGTATAAACGCCCTTGCGGTTGACCACCAACGGAGCCAGCACACCAATGTGCTGGCCGCGAAACTCCGTCAGCCACTGCGCCGCGATGCGGTCAATCGTTTGCGGCTGCACCGGGGTAGCGTCGTGAATACAGTGCTGCACCCCCAGCTTGACATAGAGCAAGCGCAGAAAATGCCACACCTCGGTAGCCGTGCCCACCGTCGATTTGCGCCCGCCCCGTGACAAGCGCTGCTCAATCGCCACCGTGGGTGCAATGCCATACACGGCATCCACTTCGGGCCGCCCAGCAGGCTGCACGATGCTGCGCGCATAAGCGTTGAGCGACTCCAAATAACGGCGCTGGCCCTCGTTGAACAAAATATCAAACGCCAGCGTCGATTTGCCCGAACCGCTGACGCCGGTAATCACATTGAAGCGCCCGCGAGGAATATCCACCGACAAGCCCTTCAGGTTGTGTTCTTTGGCATTAACGATCTGGATGCACTCAGGCGCTGAAGGCTGGCGGCTGGCGCTGGCGGGCTGGCCCCAGTGGGGTTGGGACTCTTGCACACTCAAAGGCAGCACGCCCAACGCCTGCGCATAGTCGCGCAGCGCCGCGCCGGTGTGGGAGGTGGGGTGCTGGCGCAACTCGTGCGGGGTACCTTCGGCCACGATCTGACCGCCACCATCGCCGCCTTCTGGGCCAAGGTCAATCAGCCAATCGCTGGCGCGAATCACGTCCAAATTGTGTTCAATCACCACCAGCGAATGCCCGACATCCACCAACTGACGCAATGCCCGCATCAACTTAGCAATATCGTCAAAATGCAGGCCGGTGGTCGGCTCGTCCAACAAAAACAGCGTGCCCTTGCGTGCCAGCGGCTGGCGTGATTTGCTGGCCGTGCGCCCCGCTTCGGCCAGATGGCCCGCCAGTTTGAGCCGCTGCGCCTCACCGCCCGACAAGGTGGGCACCGGCTGGCCCAAGCGGATGTATTCCAACCCGACATCCAACAGCGGGCGCAGCCCCGCCATCACGGCATGGTCTTGGGCAAACAGCACGGCGGCCTCGCTGACCGTCAGCGCCAGCACATCGGCCACGCTCATCACCACAGTTTCCAAAGCCTCAGGGGCAGACCCTGATGGCACGGGGCGGGTGCGCTCTAGCGTGACTTCCAAAATTTCGGGGCGATAGCGCTGGCCATGGCAATCGGGGCAGCGCAGATAGACATCGCTGAGAAACTGCATCTCGACGTGCTCAAAACCGGAGCCGCCACAGGTCGGGCAGCGCCCATCACCACTGTTAAAGCTGAACTTGGCAGCGGTATAACCGCGCTGGCGCGACACCGGCGTGGTGGCGAACAATTCGCGCACTGCATCCCAAGCCCCGACATAACTGACCGGATTGGAGCGCGCCGTTTTGCCCATCGGCGACTGATCGACAAACACCACGCTACTGAGGTGCTCTGCGCCCAAGAGCCGGTCGTGGGTACCGGGGGCCTCGGTGGCAAGACCAAAGTGGCGCAACAGCGCCGGAGCCAACACGTTTTGGATCAGCGTCGATTTGCCGGAGCCGCTCACCCCAGTCACCGTGACCAAGCGTTGCAGCGGAAAACCCACCGTCAGGTTTTGCAGATTGTGGGCGCGCACGCCTTCTAGCAGCAGGCGCGGCGTAGCATCGTTCACTGGGCGCACAAAACCCATGCCAATGTGCTTGCGTCCGCCCAAATACTGGCCGGTCAGGGTGTCGGCGTGGCGCAAGGCATCGGTGCTGCCATCAAACACGATCTGGCCGCCGCGCTCGCCGGGGCCTGGCCCCATATCGATGATGCGGTCGGCGGCCAGCATCACCGCCGGGTCGTGCTCTACCACCACCAGCGTATTGCCTGCATCGCGCAGGCGCAGCATGGCTTCGGTGATGCGGTGCATATCACGCGGGTGCAGGCCAATGCTAGGCTCATCCAGCACAAACAGCGTATTGACCAACGAGGTGCCCAGCGCCGTGGTCAGGTTGATGCGCTGCACCTCACCGCCGCTTAAAGTGCGGCTTTGCCGGTCTAGCGTCAGGTAGCCAATGCCCACATCGCATAGGTACTTGAGCCGGGTGCTGATTTCCGTGTGCAGCAAGCGCAGGGCTTGGGCATCACCGCCTTGGCCGGTGGTAGCCAGCCGGTCAAAGAATTGCCGCAACCGGGCAATGGGCAGCCGCATCAAGTCATGCAGGCACAGCCCCTGCAAGGCTTCCAATTGGGCGCGGGTCCACGCCACGCCGACTGGCAAAAAGCGCTGAGCTGGCTGCAACACGGCAGCGGCATCTTCTTGGCTGCCAATGCGCCAGAGCAGGCTCTCGGTTTTCAGGCGCGCACCGGCACAGTGCGGGCATTCGGTATAGCTGCGGTATTTGGACAGCAGCACCCGGATGTGCATTTTGTAGGCTTTGCTCTCCAGATAAACAAAGAAGCGCTGAATGCCGTACCACTGTTGCTGCCATTTGCCGTTCCAGCGCGGCGAGCCTTGCAACACCCAGTGCTGTTGTTCTGGCGTGAGCAAATTCCAAGGCGTATCGCGGGGGATGCCTTCGGTCTCGGCATGGCGCATCAGGTCGTCTTGCACCTCTTTCCACGCCGGGGTCTGGATCACTTTGATACAACCCTCGCGCAGGGTGCGTTTGCCGTCCGGAATCACCAGCCCCCAATCGACGCCAATCACCCGGCCAAAGCCCCGGCAAGTTTCGCAGGCCCCCACCGCTGAATTGAACGAAAACGCCGAGGGTATCGGCTCGCTGTAGCGCAAGTCACTGTCGGGGCAATGCAGCCCGGTAGAAAAGCGCCACAGTTGGGCCTCTTGCCCCTCGGCCAACACATACACTTGCAGCCGCCCGCTGCCGCGTTGCAGCGCCGTTTCAATCGCATCCATCGCACGGGCCTTGTCCACCGTGCCGATACGAAAACGATCCGCCACCACATCCAGCACTTGGCGCGGCCCATTCGGGGTTTCAACACTGCGTTGCGCCTGCACTTTGGTAAAGCCGCTGGCAAGCAGCCACTGCTGCACCTGCTCGGCGCTGGTATCTGCTGGCAGCTCTACCGCAAAGGTCAGCACCAGCCGGGGGTCGGCGGCCACCGCGCTGCGCTGCTGCAACTGGGCGTAAATGCTCTCTGGGCTGTCGTGGCGCACCGGCTGCGCCGTCTGGCGGTCAAACAACTGCCCAGCACGCGCCAGCAGCAGTTTGAGGTGGTCGTTTAGCTCGGTCATCGTGCCCACGGTAGAGCGTGAACTGCGCACCGGATTAGTCTGGTCGATGGCAATGGCCGGTGGCACACCCTCGATAGAGTCCACAGCGGGCTTGTCCATGCGCTCTAAAAACTGACGGGCATAGGCGCTAAAAGTCTCTACATAGCGGCGTTGGCCCTCGACATACAAGGTATCGAACACCAAGCTCGATTTACCCGACCCACTGGGGCCAGTCACCACCGTCAGCTCTCCCGTGCGAATGTCCAGATCCAAGTTTTGCAGGTTGTGCTGGCGAGCGCCACGAATACGGATCAGGCCATCGCTCATGAAGAATCTTTCAGAAAAAAGGAAACACCCCAAAACCTGCTGATGGTGCCTTAAACCACCAACAAGCGCAGCCCACCACCACTTGGCAGGGCAAAACCTAGGGTAATTACCAACGGGTTTTCCCCAGTAAATCAAATAGTTAAATGACAGTTTTGTGCGATTTTCGTAAGGAGTTGGTCAGACGGCATTTGCAGAATGGGCCAACGTCGCGAAGCCCGTGTGTTTTTGTGGCTTTGCCTTTCATCCATTCCTGAGGAGACAACGCGATGAGCGATCCGGTGGTAGACAAAATACAGAGCCATCCCAAGTACCTGGAGTTGCGCAGTAAGCGCGGCGGTCTAGGCGTGTTCCTGACCATTTTGATGTTGGTCGTCTATTACGGCTACATCGCCCTCATTGCCTTCAACAAGCCTTTTCTGGCCCAGCCTATCGGCGCTGGCGTCACGTCTTTGGGTATTCCCATCGGCTTTGGCGTGATCGTTTTCACCATTGCCATCACTGGCTACTATGTCAATCGCGCCAACGGTGAGTTTGACCGCTTGACCCAAGAAATCCTGAAGGACGCTTCCAAATGAAGGTTCATACACAATTGTTGGGCGCCTTGGTAGCGCTGCTGGCTGCCGGGGGCGCCTACGCCGCTGGGGCTGATGTGGGCCAAGCGGCCAAACAGGCCACCAACTGGACGGCCATCATCATGTTCGCCACTTTTGTGGCCGGTACGCTCTACATCACCAAGTGGGCTGCCTCCAAAACCAAATCTGCCGCCGACTTCTATACCGGTGGTGGTGGTATCACTGGTTTTCAAAATGGCTTGGCCATTGCGGGCGACTACATGTCGGCTGCTTCTTTCTTGGGTATTTCCGCTGCGGTGATGGCTTCGGGCTATGACGGCCTGATCTACTCCATCGGCTTCTTGGTGGGCTGGCCCATCATCACCTTCCTGATGGCCGAGCGCCTGCGTAACTTGGGCAAGTTCACCTTTGCCGACGTGGCCGGTTATCGCTTCCAACAAACCCCCATTCGCGCCTTTGCTGCCTCCGGCACGCTGGTGGTGGTGGCCTTCTACCTGATCGCACAAATGGTCGGTGCAGGTCAGCTCATCAAGCTGCTGTTCGGCTTGGAATACTGGATGGCTGTGGTCATCGTTGGTGCTCTGATGATGATTTACGTGCTGTTTGGCGGCATGACAGCCACCACTTGGGTGCAGATCATCAAGGCCGTGCTGTTGCTGGCAGGCGTGACCTTCATGGCCATCATGGTGCTGGCCCAGTTTGGCTTTAGCCCCGAAGCGCTGTTCGCTAAGGGCGTTGAAGTGCGTACCGCCATTGCCGCTAACTCTGGCAAAACACCTGAAGAAGCTGCCAAAATCGGTTTGGCTATCATGGGCCCCGGTGGCTTCATCAAAGACCCCATCTCTGCCATCTCTTTCGGTATGGCCCTGATGTTCGGCACTGCTGGTCTGCCTCACATCCTGATGCGCTTCTTTACCGTGCCTGATGCCAAAGAAGCACGCAAGTCCGTGTTCTGGGCTACCACATGGATCGGCTACTTCTACGTGCTGATTTTCATCATCGGTTTTGGCGCTATCACCTTGGTGCTGACCAACCCTGAGTTTGCTGATGTCGCCAAGGGCGTGATCCATGGCGGTGCTGGTACGGCCAACATGGCTGCGGTGCTGGTGGCCAAGGCTGTCGGTGGCAACGTGTTCTACGGCTTTATCTCTGCTGTGGCTTTTGCCACCATCTTGGCTGTGGTCGCTGGTTTGACCTTGTCGGGCGCTTCTGCTGTGTCGCACGACTTGTACGCTACCGTCATCAAGAAGGGTAACGCTGACAGCGCCGCTGAGCTGAAGGTCTCGCGTATCACTACGCTGGCTCTGGGCATCATCGCTGTGGTGTTGGGTATTGCGTTTGAAAAGCAAAACATCGCCTTCATGGTGTCGCTGGCCTTCGCTATTGCTGCTTCGGCCAACTTCCCTGTGCTGTTCATGTCCGTGCTGTGGAAAGACTGCACCACCCGTGGCGCCGTGATCGGTGGCTTCTTGGGTCTGATCTCCTCCGTAGCCCTGACCGTGGTGTCGCCATCGGTGTGGGAAGCTACGCTGGGCAATCCTAAGGGTTCCGCTTGGTTCCCCTACAGCTCGCCTGCCCTGTTCTCCATGACCATCGGCTTCTTGGGTGTCTGGCTGTTCTCGATCACCGACAAGAGCGCCAATGCCGCCCGTGAACGTGCTGCCTTCCCGGCACAGCGCGTGCGTTCGGAAACCGGTCTGGGTGCTTCGGGTGCTTCTGGCCACTAAGCCAAGGCCCTGACCAAGGCGCCATCGTTCTGCGCTGGTGCCTGTCTTCTACAAAAACCGGGTCTGGTAGCCCGGTTTTTTTTCGCTATCTTGCAGCACATTGCCTGCCTTCATCAAGGAGTTTCGATTGAAAGCCGTGCTTGCGCGTATCCCTGCCAGCTTGTTTTGTGCCGCTACTACCCTGCTAGCCACTGCTGCGGCAATCGCTGCTCCAGCCACTGCCCCCTTAGCGTACCAAGGCACTTGGAAGGGCAGTATTGGCACACAGCCCGTAATGGTGTGCCTATCGCCCCTAGCGGCCCAGTATTACCACCTGCAACAGCGCCGGGGCCTGTGGTTAGAGGCCACCTCCAGCAGCCCCCATGCCTTGCGCCAAGCCTTGCACACTGGGCAGCTTGCCCTGACCGAAAAAGTGCATGAGGCTGGTAGTTTTGAGCTGCGCCCGCTGGCACACTGGCAGTTGGAGCCTGATACCCAAGGCGGGCTGCATGGCACTTGGCGCGACTTAGCCAGTAGCAAAAAGCTGCCCATTCAATTGCAGCGCCTACCCACCTCCGAGCAGGGGGCACCACAAGAAGATGCCGCTTGTGATGCCAGCTTTTATCGCCCCATCCAAGAAGCCCATGCGGTGCAATCGCACCCCCGGCAACACCAAGGGCGGCCCTACCAAGAGTTGCGCACCCCCGTTGCCCGCGCCTTGCAATTGCCGGGCAATAGTCCGGGCATCGTGGCCTTGAACGCCTATGCCTACCAATGGCTGGGCGAGCAAGCCCTGCAAGACTACGAATGCACGCGCATGGGCGGCAGCACTTGGGACAGGACCCTAGAGCCGCTGTTTTGGACAGATAGCACGCTGGTGCTGCGCGACTTTACCCCGGAGGTGTATTGCGGGGGCGCACACAATTTTTCTTCGGTGTCGTACCTGACTTGGAACTTGAACGCCGGCACACCCATCGTGGTTTGGGACTGGTTGCAAGGTGGTGCCAAGGCGGCAGCACCGCAACACAACCCCTCTGGTGACGCCATACGTACCCCCTTGCGGGCACTGCTAGAAAAGCACGACCCGCGCAACACCCCTGCAGACGATTGCGCCGAAGACGCTGAATACATGGAGATGGCCCAACCCTACCCCACCCCCCAAGGGTTGGTGTTTGACACCCAGCACTCCCATGCCATGCGCGCCTGCAACGACAGCATATCCCTGAGCTGGCGTCAGTTGCAGCCGCTGCTAACACCAGCGGGCAAAGAGGCCATGCTGCATTGGCGCAAAGCAGGGCGTTAGCTAGTGGCGGCCAACTGGCGCAGCTTGATAAAAGCCAAGGCGGCCATCACGGCGTCATTGAGGGCGTCGTGGGCATCGCGCCGGGGTAGCTGCAACTCAGCCATCAAGGTGTCAAAACGCAGATCAATGTCGGCATTTTCTTGCTGCTGATAGGGCGGAAGTTGCTGAAACTTGTAGTCGTAGTACAGCGCCGAGACTTCAATCTGTGGCTGGGGCAGGCCCGTGCCCAACAATGGGCGCATGGCCCGGTTGAGCATGGCTACATCAAACTCTAAAAAATAGCCCACCAGCGGCCTGCTGCCAATAAAGTGCAGCAACTCGTGCATGGCTTGGGCCAAGGGTAGCCCTTGAGCCACATCTTGCTCGCGCAGGCGGTGAATGCACACGCTCTCAGCAGACACACCCTTGTCGGGGCGCACCAATAGCTCTAGGCGCTGGCTGGTGAGGATGCGCTGGCCCGCAATGCGCACCGCACCGATAGAGATGATCTCGTCGCTGCGCACATTCAGCCCGGTGGTTTCACAATCGAGTGACACCCATTCATCGGCGGGTGGCGGCTCCCACAAGAAACGGTATTGTGGGTCCGTGAGCTGGCGCAACTGCCAGCGCCGCTGCCATTGTTGTAACAAGCGCCGGGGGGCCGAAATATTGTTGCTCATAACGCATCCAACCGGAAACGCAGGTGCAGCAGCACCTTAAAGCGCTTGACCACAGCAAGGGTGTCTTTGAGCAAATCGCGCTCTAGGCTGCTCAGGTGCTCAGGCAGCACATCGCCACTGACGGCATGGCCGGTGTCCAGTTCGGCCAGCCCAGCTTTCAGGCGCAGCCCCATCAAAAAGAACAGGCTTTCTGTCAGTTCAGCACCTTGGCTGGCACTGAGCGCGCCATCGGCCACCAGTGCAGTAATGCGCTCGGCAGTGCTAGTTTGCACGATGCGCCGGGCCAAGGCCAAACTGCGTACGCCATGCACAATCGGAAAAATACCTTCTTTTTTCAGGTTGAGGCCGCGCGCGCCGTGGCCGTTGCCCAGCAGGCGGCTCCACCAGCTGGCATGGTGCCCAAAGGAATCCACCACTGCTGCAAAACGGCCTAACAGGGCATCGTTGTCGATGGCCAGTTCCATCAATCGGGCGCGCACCTCATCGAGCAAACGGGCATCTCCGGCCACGGCATGGGCATCCATAAAGATGGCCAAGTGCATGGGGCTATCGGCATCGGGCAGCAACAGCCATTGCCGTGCTTTTTGCGCCCAGGCACTGACGTCATCGCGCCATGCCGAATTGCTCACCATGATAAAACCGGGGCATTCTGGGTAGCCAAAGCGGATCAACGCCTGAGAAAAGCGCTGGCAGATGGCATCTAAGTCTGCCGGTGGGGTGTAGCCATCGCGCAAGATCAAGCCGTTGTCTTGGTCGGTTTTGAGCAGTTGCTCGCCCCGGCCCTCGCTGCCCATCACAAACAGGCAACTGTTGCGCACCAGCTCTGGCGGAGCCAGCATTTGCCAAGCACGCTCAAACAGCCGGGCATTGAGCTGTTGCACCAAAGTGACCATCAAGCGGATACGAGTGCCGCCTCGGTAGAGCAAAGTGACCAAGCGGGTGATTTGGGCAGCGGCCTGCTCTAGCGCCGCCAAATCTTCAGCATGTTCAATTTGTACGGTAATCAGGTGCGAGTGGTTGGCCAGGAAGCTGAACATGTCCAGCGCCTCCAAAATGCCGTGGATGTCTCCTTGTTCATCCACCACCACCAAACGATGCACGCGGCTGCGCAACAACAGGGCCATCGCGTCACCCAATTGGTCACTGGGGCGCACTGTGACCACCGGCGTGCTGGCAAACTCGCCCACGGTGATGTGCTCTAAGGCACGGCCATCGAGCACTGCCCGCTGCAAGGTGGTGCTGCTAAAAATACCCAACTCGCCACTGGGCAAGCCTGTGACCAGCACGCTGTTGGTGCGCTGGGCCTGAAACAAACGCACCACCGAGATGATGTCGGTCTGTGCATCTACCGCATGGGCTGGGCGCAGGTAGGCTGCATCCACCCGCGCCAGCGTGAGCGATTGCAATTCGTGCTCATCGCCGCGCTGCGCCAGCGTGTTGAGTTTTTGCCCAATGTCCGAAAACAATAATGCGCCAAAAGTAGCATTGCGGGCAATGAGCGCATTAACGGCCTCGTGGGTAAGCTGGTAGGCCAGCACCTCTTCAGCGGCCACAAAGCGGCTGCTGACGTGCCCAGCCACCAAGCCCCGGCCATCAAAGGTATCGTCGGGGCCATAGGTAGCTAGCACCTCATCGCCTTCGCTCTGCGTGACATAGCCCTTGATGAGGATAAACAGGTGCGTGGGCACAGCACCCACATCGAGCACTACTTTGCCCTCAGGGAAGTAGGCGATATCGACATTCTTGCGCACCAACGCCTGTTCTTCAGGGTTAAGGCAGTCAAAGGGCGAAGCAGCAAAGTTGAAGGCATTGGGCATGGTGTCCATTCAACCCGGCGGGGCTTGCAAAAGGCTTGCAACGGAGATCAGGGTTTTCCTGTGTTAGCCGGTGGCAAGCCGCTAGGCACTTGGGCCACCTGCTGCCAATAGCTATCAAACCAAGCATCGCCCTCCAGATAGCCACGTAGCATGGGCAGGCTCTCTAGCCCCCAAAATATTTTGCCATCCACCTCAAAGGCGGGCACACCAAACACGCCCCGATCCGCTGCCGCCTCAGTGTTGGCCCAGAGCAAATCTTTGGCATCAAGGCCGCTGCTGCCTTGTTGTTGCTCGGTCAGTAACGCGCATAAGGTTTCGAGCCGGGTCGGATCAAGCGCATCATGGCCGCCTTGCCAGACGTGGCGCAAAAAAGCCCCCGCTGTAAAGCGGTTGATGCTGCCATCCATGCTGTAAGCCAGTGCCAAGCGCAACAACGGCAAGGGCTGGAAGGGGTGGTACGCTGGCATTTGCAACGGAATACCCAAGCGCTGGCCTACCCAAGTGACATGGCGATAAGTCCAGTCGCGTTTGGCCGGAATGCCCGCTGGGCCAGGATTGCCCTGCGTTTGCAACAGCGCCCCCAGCAAGACCGGGCGGTATTCGACGCTGTAGCTCAAGCCTTCTAGCACTTGGGGTAGCTTCTCAAAAGCCAGCCAAGCATAGGGCGACACAAAATCGAGATAAAAGGTGATGTGCTTCATGGTTGGGCTGGCTGTGGGGTGGCGGTAGGAGGAAAGGCTATGCCAGCACGCTGGGCCAGTTGGTGCCAAATGCCGAGGCGCTCGGCGCTATCGGCACCCGCCCAAGCGCGGATTTCTGCCACAGTACGAAAGCAGCCCTCACAATGGCTCTGGTCAGCGCTCATGCGACACACCGAGATGCAAGGCGAGGGCACGGCCTCGTCGCTATCAGGAGCAAAATAGCCCGCTTCAGCCAGTAACTGAGCGCGGGCGGTAATGGGTGGGTGAATGGTGGTGTCGTCCATATTTTTTCCGGAAAAATGGCCGCCATCATCCCACCATTTAGATCCCGTTCGTGATCTATCCTGCGCGGCGGTTGAGCATCGCCACCGCCACACGCGAATGCGACTGGCGACCCAGAAAATCGCTAATGTAGCTACCGGCGTCAATCAGCTTGTCCAAGTCGATGCCAGTATCAATGCCCATGCCGTGCAGCATATACACCACGTCTTCGGTAGCCACATTGCCGGTGGCCCCCTTGGCGTAGGGGCAGCCGCCCAAGCCCGCTACCGAGGATTGGAAGTTCCACACCCCCAGCTCCAGCGCCGCCAAGGTATTGGACAATGCTTGGCCGTAGGTGTCATGGAAATGGCCTGAAATATCGTCGATGGGGTAGTGGCGCAAGGTAGCCTCAATGGCAGCTTGCACCTTGCGCGGCGTGCCCACGCCAATGGTGTCGGCCACATCCACACGCTGCACGCCAATTTGCTTGAGCAGCCCGGCCAAATAGGCCACACGCTCTGGGGCGATGTCACCCTCGTAGGGGCAACCGACGGTGCAACTCATGGCAGCACGCACGCGGATGCCAGCAGCCAGCGCGGCCTGCACCACCGGGGCAAAGCGCTCAATGCTCTCAGCAATGCTGCAATTGATGTTTTTTTGGCTGAAGGCTTCACTGGCGGCACCAAAAACGACGATTTCGTCGGGTTGGGAGGCCAACGAGGCTTGGTAGCCCTGCAAATTGGGCGTGAGCACCGAGTAATGCACCCCCGGCTGGCGCTGGATGCCCGCCATCACCTGCGCGTTGTCGGCCATTTGTGGCACCCATTTTGGGCTGACAAAGCTAGTGACTTCAATCTCTTGCAGGCCCGCGTCTTGCAGGCGCTGCACCAAACCGATTTTCACCTCGGCAGGCACCGGGGTTTTTTCGTTTTGCAGGCCATCGCGTGGCCCGACATCAATCAGGCGCACACGGCTGGGGAGTTGGCTCAGGCTCAGGCTCAGGCTCATGCTGCCGCCTCCGCCACTTGCAGTTGCAGCAGCTCGGCCCCTTCGCTGACCTGATCGCCCGGCGCATAGAGCAACTCGACCACCACGCCATCGGCGGGGGCGGCAATGGTGTGTTCCATTTTCATGGCTTCCATCACGGCCAAGGGCTGGCCCTTGCTCACCTTGTCGCCCGCCTTCACGGCAAACGATACCACCTTGCCCGGCATCGGGGCCGTGAGGCGGCCACCTTCAGCATGGGTTTCGCCCGCGTGGGCCAGCAGGTCGATTTCAAGGATTTGCGTCGCGCCGCGTGCGGCAAACACATGCAGGGTTTCTCCTTGGGCATAGACGTTGACCAGCGCGCGCTCGTCGGCAAACTGCAAGGCAATTTGGCCATTGGCCTGTGGCTGGAAGCTCAGGGAGCCACTGGCGGCGCTGGCCGGGCTGTCTTGGCCGGGTTGTACCGCCAGTTGCAGGGCACCGCCGCCCAAGTAAGTGAGTTGAGCGCTGGCCGGGGCACCGCCAAACTCAAAGGCAAAGCTGCGCTGGTTGCGGCCATGGGAGCGCCAGCCATCGCGGCGGCTGAACGGGTCGGTACCCTCTAGGGTTTGCTCGGCCAGCAGGGTTTGGGCCACGGCGGCAGCAGCGGCCAGCGGCAGGCCCACGGTTTCTTGGCCAAACAGCACGGCGGCTTCGCGGGGGATCAGTGCCGTGTCCAGTTGGGCCGTGGCAAAAGAGGGGCTACGCGCCACCAAGCGCAAGAACTGCACGTTATTCGCCAGCCCAACGATATGGGTCTGTGCCAAGGCTTCGTCCAGACGAGCCAGTGCCTGTTCGCGGGTATCGCCGTGGACGATCAGCTTGGCGATCATTGGGTCGTAAAACGGGCTGATGGTGTCGCCCTCGCGCACGCCATCGTCAAAGCGCACCTCGCCACGGGCAAAGCTGGTGCAGGTGGGCTTGCGGTACACGGCCAGCGTGCCGGTGGCAGGCAAAAACTGGTTTTCGGGGTTTTCAGCGCAGATACGGGCCTCAATGGCGTGGCCGGTAATTTGCAGTTGCTCTTGCATCAGCGGCAAGGGTTCGCCAGCGGCCACACGCAGTTGCCACTCTACCAAGTCTTGGCCGGTGATGGCCTCAGTGACGGGGTGCTCCACCTGCAAGCGGGTGTTCATCTCCATAAAGAAGAAGGCCATGCTGCCATCGGGGCGTTGCTCGACGATGAACTCCACCGTACCCGCGCCCACGTAATTCACAGCACGGGCTGCCGACACCGCTGCCAACCCCATCTGGGCGCGCATTTCGGGCGTCATGCCGGGGGCGGGGGCTTCTTCCAATACCTTTTGGTGGCGGCGCTGCACCGAGCAGTCGCGCTCAAACAGGTAAACGTAGTTGCCTTGCGTGTCGCCAAACACTTGGATTTCAATGTGGCGTGGGCGCTGCACGTATTTTTCGATCAGCACGGCATCATCGCCAAAGCTGTTGATGGCTTCGCGCTGGCACGAGGCAAGGGCAGCGGCAAAGTCTTCGCTTTTCTCGACCACGCGCATCCCTTTGCCACCACCGCCAGCGCTGGCTTTGATCAGTACGGGGTAGCCAATGCGGTCGGCTTCGTGCTGCAACAGGCGCTCATCTTGGTCGGAGCCGTGGTAGCCGGGCACCAGGGGCACGCCCGCCTTTTCCATCAGTTGCTTGGATTCAGCCTTCAAACCCATCGCTTGGATGGCCGAGGCAGGCGGGCCAATAAAGACTAAACCGGCCTTGGCGCAGGCTTGGGCAAATTCTTCGTTCTCGCTCAAAAAGCCATAGCCGGGGTGAATGGCTTGGGCACCCGTGGCGTGGGCGGCCTCAATAATCCGCTCCCAGCGCAGGTAGCTGTCTTTGGGGGCGCTGCCGCCGATATGCACGGCTTCATCGCAAGCGGCTACGTGCTTGGCACTGGCGTCGGCGTCAGAGTACACGGCCACGGTCTTGACACCCAAGCGGTGGGCGGTAGCGGCGACACGGCAGGCGATTTCACCGCGATTGGCGATCAGGATTTTTTTAAACATGGTGCTTCTTTCCAATGTTCTTGTAATAGGTCAGGCCAGCCAGCGGGGCTTGCGTTTTTGCAAAAAGGACTGCACGCCCTCCTTGCCTTCGCTGCTGGCACGGATATCGGCAATGGCTTCGACGGTGGCAGCGATCAGCTCGGCGTTGATTTCGCGTTCGGCCACGTCTTGCACCAGTTTTTTGCAGGCCCCCACAGCGTTCGGGCTGGCAGCGGTGATGGCCTTGGCCAGTTCATCCACCTTGGCATCGAGGGCTTCTGGGGCCACCACGGCATGGACAAAGCCAGTGCGCAACGCCTCGGCAGCATCAAAGCGCTCGGCAGTCAGAAAGTAGCGGTGGGCAGCGCGTGCGCCCATCGCCCGAATCACATACGGGCTGATGGTGGCCGGAATCAAGCCCAGCTTGACTTCGCTCAGGCAAAAACCGGCGCTGTCCACGCTCACAGCCATATCGCACGCTGCCACCAAGCCCATACCCCCGGCATACACATCGCCCTGCACACGGGCGATGGTGGGCTTGGGGCATTCGTAAATCACGCGCAGCATTTCGGCCAGCTTGCCAGCGTCTTGCAGGTTCTCGCCGCGCGTGTAGTCGGCCATGCGGCGCATCCAGTTGAGGTTGGCTCCGGCACAGAAGGCTGGGCCTTCGGCGGCCAGCACCACGACGCGGATATCGTCACGGCGGCCCACCTCGGTAAAGGCGGCGGTGATCTCGGCAATGACTTCATCGCTGAAGGCGTTGCGCACCTCCGGCTGGGTCAGGGTGATGGTGGCGCGGTGGCCGTCGTAGGTGATAGACAGGGCGGTCATGCTCAATCCCATCACATGCGGAAGATGCCAAATTTGGTGTCTTCAATCGGCGCATTGCGCGTGGCCGATAGGCCCAGCGCCAGCACGCGGCGCGTGTCGGCAGGGTCAATCACGCCGTCGTCCCACAGGCGGGCGCTGGCGTAGTAGGGGTGGCCTTGGTCTTCGTACTGGCGGCGGATCGGAGCTTTAAAGGCTTCTTCTTCTTCCATGCTCCAAGTGCCGCCCTTGGCTTCGATGCCATCGCGTTTCACGGTAGCCAACACGCCCGCGGCTTGGTCGCCGCCCATCACGGAGATGCGCGCATTGGGCCACATCCACAAAAAGCGTGGGCTGTAAGCGCGGCCACACATACCGTAGTTGCCTGCGCCAAAGCTGCCGCCAATGATGATGGTGAATTTGGGCACGCTGGCCGTGGCTACTGCCGTGACCATCTTGGCACCGTTGCGGGCGATGCCTTCGTTTTCGTACTTGCGGCCCACCATAAAGCCAGTGATGTTCTGCAAGAACACCAGCGGGATTTTGCGCTGGCAGCACAGCTCAATAAAGTGCGCGCCCTTGAGCGCCGACTCCGAAAACAAAATGCCGTTGTTGGCGATGATGCCGACCTGCATGCCCTCAATGCGGGCAAAGCCGGTAATCAGCGTGGTGCCGTAGCGGGCTTTGAACTCGTCAAACTCGCTGCCATCGACAATGCGGGCGATGATCTCGCGCACGTCAAAGGGCTTGCGGGTATCTACCGGAATGACGCCATACAGCTCTTCGGCGGCAAACAACGGCGGCACCGGGGCGGTGTCAGCGGGGTTGGGGGTTTTGCTGCGGTTGAGGTTGCGCACCGCATTGCGCGCCAGCGCCAGCGCGTGCATATCGTTTTGCGCCAAATGGTCGGCCACCCCCGACAGGCGGGTATGCACGTCGCCACCGCCCAAATCTTCGGCGGTGACTACTTCGCCCGTAGCGGCCTTGACCAGCGGTGGGCCACCCAAAAAGATGGTGCCTTGGTTTTTGACGATGATGGATTCATCGCTCATCGCCGGAACGTAAGCACCGCCAGCGGTACAAGACCCCATGACCACGGCAATCTGCGCGATGCCATCGGCGCTCATGGTGGCTTGGTTGAAGAAGATGCGGCCAAAATGATCGCGGTCTGGGAACACGTCGTCTTGATTGGGCAAATTAGCGCCACCCGAATCGACCAAATAGATACAGGGCAAGCGGTTTTGCTGTGCCACTTCTTGGGCACGCAGGTGCTTTTTGACGGTGAGCGGGTAGTAGGTGCCGCCCTTCACGGTGGCATCGTTGCAGACGATCATGCAATCAATGCCACTAACGCGCCCAATGCCGGCAATCAAGCCAGCGCCGGGGGCATCGTTGTTGTACATATTGAGCGCGGCCAGTGGGGCCAGCTCTAAAAACGGTGTGCCGGGGTCGAGCAGCATTTGCACACGGTCGCGTGGCAGCAGCTTGCCGCGTGCGGTGTGTTTGGCACGGGCGGCCTCGCCACCACCAGCAAAAATGGTGCTGATTTGCGCGTTCAGGTCAGTGACCAGCGTGCGCATGGCGCTGGCATTGGCTTGGAAGTCAGCCGAGCGGGCGTTGAGTTGGCTCTGCAAAACGGGCATGGGGGTCTTTCCGGGGCAAAAAGGGGACGGTGTATAGGGCAAGAATACGTCTTCTAGTGGTGTAGCGGGTGCCAGTAGGGTTGCAAATTGCGCCATGCTGGGCCACACTGGCACCCGTGAAAACCCTGATTTGCTCCGCTGCTGCTGCGGCCTCACCCCTGTCTCTGTCCAGTGGCCCTGCCGCTACGCCGATGGCCTTTGTACAAGCCATTGTTTATGCCTGTGAACGGGCCAAAATCGACCCGGCACCGCTGTTACAGCAGGCACAAATTGCGCCAACACAACTGGAAAACCCTCAGGCCCGCATTACCGCTTGGCAGTTTGAGCGTCTGTCTGATGTAGCGATGCGTACCCTCGATGATGAAGCGCTAGGCTGGTTTGAACGCCGCCTGCCTTGGGGCAGCTACGGCATGTTGGTACGCGCCTCTATCAGCTCGCCTACACTGGGCGTAGCCTTGAGGCGCTGGTGCCGCCACCACAACCTACTGACCGAGGCCATCGCCCTGCGGCTAGAAACACGCGATGGTTTAGCCACGTTGTCTTTAACCGAACGGCAAGATTTGGGCATGCTGCGCGAGTTCTGCTTGGTCTCGGTGCTGCGCAATGTCCACGGCGTGGCTTGCTGGTTGATTGATTCGCGCATTCCGTTGCAGGGGGCGCAGTTTCCATTTCGGGCACCAGCGCACCAAGATGTGTATCCCTTGTTATTTCCGGGGCCGGTGCAATGGGGGACTGCACCCGCCGTGTTGCGTTTTGATGCCCGCTATCTGGCCTTGCCACTGGCTCGTGATGAGGCAGCCTTGCGCCAAATGCTGCAACGTGCCCTGCCCCTGACGGTGTTGCAATACCGCCGTGACCGGCTCCTGGTGCAGCGGGTGCGCCAAGTGCTGGCCGCCGACCCCGGTGCCAGCCACAGCGCAGAAGCGTTGGCAGTGCGCCTGCACCTGTCACCGCGCACCCTGCACCGCCAACTCAAGGAAGAAGGGGCCTCCTTACAGGCCCTGAAAGATGAGGTACGGCGCGAGCGCGCCATCAGCCTGCTACACCGCACCGACCGCCCGATCAAGCAAGTGGCGCACGATACTGGCTTTACCAACGACAAAAGTTTTATCCGCGCTTTTCGCGCTTGGACGGGGCAATCTCCAGCGGAGTTTCGGCGCAGTGCGCGTCAAGGGGCATAAGCAGCTACCTACAAAAGCCTCAACTCCGGGGCTTCACCCCCCCCTTGCGGCCTAAACCAAAGCCAACACGGTACAGGTCGGGCATGTCGATGCGACCGTCCCTTTTGGTTTCTAGCAAGCCAAGACGCTGCAAATCTTCACGCACCCCATCCCAGCCACGATCAACGTGTTGTGCTGGAAGACGATCAGAATTAATCTCCTGCGCACCAGCAGGAAAATTCGCTCTCCATTTTTCTTGCACAGCATCAAACTCCACAGGTACGTTCATGCCGCTCAAGGCGGAAAGAACATCGGGCACCCACGGGTAATCTTCGGCCATTTCTTGAACCCGAATCGCCGAAGCCTTTTGGATACCACGCTTAATGCTCTCAAAATGCAAAGCGTAGTTATGGTCAGAATAACGTTCACTAGAATCTTCAGCTGCCTGTCGGATGGCGGCAAGGAAAGATCGTGGTGATGTCTGTCCACGTCCATCCGCCAAATGCCCAACCGACCATGTGTATGGCACCCCACGGCGTTTGTCTCGCCCCATCCAAGGGCCTGCCAGCGTTTCAAAAGCTTTTCTCTGTGCCTCGGACTCGGATTTCATATCTTTGGCAACATGCCACACACTATCCAGCGCATCGCTCTGGCAGATTTGGCGCATACCTTCACCGTGTATACCCGGTGCATTCACCAGTCGTTGCCAAAGCAAACCATGCAAATCGTGCCTAGCCCATGTTAATTCGGCCTTAGTTGCCGTTAGCTTGGATGCATCTGGGAAGTTAAATACCGTGCGTTCTGCCTGATCCTCACGCAGAAACACCTTGGCATATAGACCAGAAAAGGTTTTTAACCACAGAATAGTGCGCAACAGGCCCCGCACAATATTATCCATTCGCTGCCACTCTGAACTTGTCCGATCCAGCGCGTCAAAGAGAATCAATCCCTTCCAATCGCGTGGACGTTGCATCAAACGTGCAGCAGCCTCTGGGTCAGACTTTAGCCATTCCACAGTGTTTGGCCAGCTGTCGATGGGAATAGTTTCATTGGCCCGTCGTGCAACCCAGCGCAAAACCACTGCGCGCCACAAATCGTAAGGGTCGCCATTGCCGTCAAGAAAATTGGAAAAAATGTCGTCATTCGGGTAATTTTCTATGGCCGGTAGATTACCAAAGCCAGCAAACACCTCAATATCTTGCAGTTCTGATGCCACTGTCCCCAGTTGGTTACGAAGCAGTTCGGATTGCAGTGCTGCTGTCCAAAATGATTTACCCACACCCCGGCCACCCACAACGATATGGGCATCCAATCTCAAGGCTTTGAGGTGTGAAGGCGGCAAATACAAGGTTCCGGGCTTTGGGGTTTCGCCAAAGTTACTGGTCTCCAAGGTGGCTGCCAAGATGGCTTCACGTAGTTTTTGAGCTTGAGTCATAACGCTTTCCTTGGATTGACAACACTGCTGACACCATCAATCACCGAACCAAATACAGACTGCACCTCTTGGGGGTCAATGACAGCCAATCGCCCCTGCAAGGAGCGCAGGCCCGCAAAACTACGGTGCCAGTTCACAGCCCACGGATGGTGTGGAGCGCCCTCGTCAGTTTCATCAAAATTCCAGCCTTCACTTAATCTATCAACCTGCCACGTGCCATCAGGCCTACGTCCAACCTCCTTTGCATGAATGGGTGCAATTTCGTCGTAAAGCGTATCAACGAAAATTTCATACGAATGCTCGCGCAGGCCAGCAAGGTATTCGACCCGATCAAGCTCAGGAACGATAGCACCCACCACCTGTAAACGTTCGCGTATTTGTTGTGCCACACCGGCACGCAACCATTGCTCAAACAACATCTGGTAGCCAATCCAAGTCTGATTGCCCTCCAATGCAAACAGCAAAATCAGGTTGGCTCCCATATCAGTAATGCATGCAGAAGCAATCTCGTCAATGCCAGAACGTGAATCAATTAGCACCACATCCGGTTGGATTCGTGCCTCTAGCGCCTGCAACAACCGTTCTAACCGGGCCGACCATGCTTCACGCGTACCGTCTTTGTGCAATTTTGGCATCCAAACACGGCCCAGCTTGGCAATGTATTCACCATGCTCCGCGCCATGCGCAGGTACCACATGGATTTCACCATCATGGGAAAGATTGCTAGTCGCCACCATGCTGTCGAAAATTACATCGCCGTTGTCTACCAAGTCCTCGACCAGCCAGTCGGTGATGCCATACATGGGCTGACGTTCCGGTGGCAGAAGCGCGGAAGACAAACCGGGGGATTCCAGATCAAGATCAAGCACCAATACCCGTTGGCCTGCCTGTGCCAAATGCCATGCCGTGGCAGCCAAAGCGGTTGATCGACCTACGCCACCCTTAATAGAAAAGAACACGATACGCGACGTACCCTCGGCTTCGGGCGCAATGCGCGTCCAGTTGGCTTCGGTGGCCAGTCGATCTACCACCCACACATTGGCGAACCCATCCACTGGATAACGGGTTGCCCCTTGGCAAGCTTGCTCCCGGCTGGTTTCAAAAAGAATTCCAGTGTTATTGGGAGAAGCATGTGTTCCCAAACGTTGCATTAAATTTGAGGCCAGATGATTCCAAAGTCGAAGTAGCTCACTTTCTTTGATTCGCTCTGGCAAGATCAAACGCACGCGCCCATTGAGATCTCGATTGATAAGTAGCCAATCTTCTTCACTGCTTAAAAAACCATTTAAGGAGCCTTTATATTCTTGTAGCCATCTTTCAACGATAGGCAAAATCAGATCAAAGGTTGGTATAGGGTCTGGAAATAATTCAAAAAATTTTTTACTCATCATAGCAACCCATCTCGTTGTGCCCTTTTTATCAGCCCACAGACAACCATCGCGCCAGCTTGGTGGGCCTGTACCTCTGCTTGATTAAAGTTCGATCGAGGAGCATAGCGGTCGGACACGTCCCAATCGCTAAAAGGGTTGTTGGTGGGCAACTCATAGCCCACACCTTCCATCCTGCCGCTGCGGTAGCTCTCAAAGCGAGCCCAGATGATGTTGGCGTGATTCCTGTCTTCGCGAACTACGGGGCTGCCAGTCGTAGGATGAATATCCATCCCGAACCTCATCATCAGCCGTTTCAGTCCACATTCTGCTGCCATACCGTACAAATGATCGGCATTGGCCCACCGTTCGTTCTGAAACAGGTGCTCGGCATCATCCCAATGTCGTTGATGAGCATCCAAGAAATCCGCAGGTTTTGCCGTGTTAGCCATGAATGCACTCCGTAACTGCTCTGCACTTTACAGGAAAGGCTTGTCTGTCAGCCACAGGCAGCGTCCATAGCCGCTGGCAGTTGGGCCTCCAACACATCCAAAATCTGCGCTTCTATCCTCCCCTCGTCTTGCAAAGAGCGCATGAATGACAGCGCCTCAGCCGCCGTCAGTCCGGGGCGATAAGGGCGGTTTTGCACCATCGCCTGAAAAATATCGGCCACACGCAAAATGCGCGCCTCTAAGGGGAGCAACAGGCCATCGACATGGAACGGGTAGCCACTGCCGCCGGGCTCCTCGTGGTGATAGGCCGCCCACAGTGCCACTTCTTCAAAACCCAAAATGCTGCGCAAAATCTGAAAGGTTTCAAAACTGTGCGTGTGAATCACTCGGCGCTCATAGGCATCGAGGGCACCGGGTTTTTCTAAAATTTCATCGGGCACGCGCAGTTTGCCCAGATCGTGCAGCAAGCCTGCTATTTCGATTTTGTCGCATTGCTCTGCATCTAGCCCCATGCACTGCGCCAGCAAACACGACAGCCGGGCCACCCCGTGGGAGTGCTGCGCCGTAAATGGGCTTTTGGCATCGACGATGCGGGCAAACAAATCAGCCACCTGCCGAATCTCTGGGCCATGCGCAGGCACGGGCTGGGCGCGGGCCAATTGCTGCTGCAAGCATTGATCGACCGCTCTGGGTTCGAGCCACAGCCAGAAGGCTTCCGTGCGAGCGATCTCCATAAACGCCTCTACCAACTGCGGAGCAAAATGGCTGCCTACACGCCGGGCAATTTCAGCACAGATGCTATCAGTATGAAACAGTGCCGTATGGCTGGCATAGTAAGGGGCTGCCAAGGTATCTACCCGATCGACCAAATAGACCAGATTGGCCTGCAAGGCCACCTCTGACGCCACAGGCAGGGTTTGCAGCACGCTCCACAAGGTGTGGTGGTAACGTATGGGCAAGGCCATACTGGACAGGGGCGCAAACCCTAGCAGTAGGTCGTGCCCCAAAATGGTGTGATCTTGGGAGCCTACCCAGTCAAACTCGGCCACCAGATGCTGGTGCATGCGGGTGGAGGACACGCCAATATCGTGCAACATCCCCAACTCAAACATAAAGTCACAAGCGGCGGGCGACCAGCCCAGCGTTTGGGCACAGCCACAGGCCATGACGCCCACCCGCTTGCCGTGGGCCACATCGTCTACACCCACCAAGTCCAGCGCATCGGACAGAGCATAGATGATGTGGTGTAACTCGGCTTCCAAGGGCAGACCCGTGGCTAAGGACTAGTCGCCCAGCAGGGCTGGCAAATCGGCCAGTGAGGTCAGCACATCCACCGCCCCAGCGGCTCGTAAAGCCACCGCACTGCTATGGCTCTGTGTAGAAGGGCTGTAGCCAATCACCGTCGCCCCAGCAGCAACACCAGCCGTAACGCCAGTCACGGTGTCTTCTAGCACCAAGCAGCGCGAAGGCAGCACCTGTAGCGCTGCTGCGGCGGCTAAATACACATCAGGAGCTGGTTTGGTGGCGGGCATCTCATGGCCGCTAAAAATGCGACCCTCAAAATACTGCGCCAACCCCACTTGGGCCAATTGCATTTCTACCTTAAAGCGATCAGCGCCTGAAGCACAGGCAATGCGCCCTTGCAACAGACTATGCACCGCCTGCACGGCAGCTACCGCGCCAGCAATAGGTTTGAGCTGGGCCTTGAGCTTGGCATTGCGCCGCTCATAAAAGACAGCCATCCACTCATCGGTGAGTGGGCGGCCCGTGTGCGCTTGGATGCGAGCGGCCTCGCTGCGCACCGTTTTTCCCAGAAAAATGCGCATACATTCTTGCGCGCTCAGTGCCCAACCGGCCTCGTTGAGCATCTGGCACAGCACGCCGTTGGTGATGGGTTCGCTATCGACCAAGACTCCATCGCAATCGAATAAAACGGCTTCAAATGTCATGGCTACCCATTGTTATTTAGTGCAAGCATTCTGTGGCGGCACAGCCGCGCCTTCAGCCATTGTCGCCATCGACGTAATACCAGCGGCCCGCTTCGCGCACAAAACGGCTGCGCTCGTGCAAACGCACCGCCCGGCCTGCTACACGGTAGCGAGCCACAAACTCCACCTCGGCATGGTCTACACCTACGCTGCGCTGGCCGCGCACTTCTAACCCCAACCACTGTGCTTGGGGTTCAAGCTCCAGTGTAGCGGGGCGCTGGCTGCTGTGCCAAGTAGCAAGGAGGTAATTGACACGCTGCAATACAAAGGCACTGTAACGTGAACGCATCAACGACTGCGCATCAGGGGCGGCAGTGACATCGAAATGCTCGATATAACGACCACAGCAGCTAACGTACGTTAAGGGCTGGGAACGTGTAGACAAACGCCCACAAGGGCAGACAGAAGTGCTTAAGTGAAACATAACCACCCCGATTTTGCACCATGCCACATAAAACAACCCGCACGTAGCGGGTTGTATTGCGGGCCAACAGACCCGATGGCATTACACCATCACGTTCACATTGTTACCCATTGTTGCCGTCGGCTTAGAAACCTGGGGCTGAGTGGGAGCCTGCTCCTTGGTTTCGACTTTGGAGCGATCTTGGTCTGCATCCGAGTCGGCTTTGGTGGCACGCACCGCTTGAGCTTGGGACTGTTGGGTGACAGAGGAAACCGCAGAAACACTGTCCATAAGAAAACTCCTCGCTAAGGTGAAGAAAAAAAGATCCACCTATAGTGTCGGCTGCCACGGCACCCACCGTAGCAACTTTACCCAAACGACAGGCTCAACGCTATTACAACAGCGAGCCGGGCTGTTCGCCGCGCTCATACACCACATGGGCGCGGCCCACGATCAGCGGATCGAGCTTGCCAATGGTGTCGAGGTCTTTGTTGGTGTAGGGCAACTTGTGCAATACATAGCGCATGGCATTGAGGCGGGCGCGCTTTTTGCAGTTGCTCTTGACCACCGTCCAAGGGGAATCAGCGGTGTCGGTACCAAAGAACATAGCTTCTTTGGCGCGGGTGTAGTCGTCCCATTTGTCAAGGCTGGCTAAGTCAATCGGACTGAGCTTCCATTGCTTGAGCGGATGCACTTCGCGCTCTTTAAAGCGGCGGCGCTGCTCGGCTTGGCTAACCGAGAACCAAAATTTGACCAGATGGATGCCGCTACGCACCAGCGTGCGCTCAAACTCAGGCACTTGGCGCATGAACTCGTTGTATTCGGCATCCGAGCAAAAGCCCATCACATGCTCAACGCCAGCACGGTTGTACCAGCTGCGGTCAAACAGCACGATCTCACCAGCGGTAGGCAAATGCTGGATATAGCGCTGAAAATACCACTGACCGCGCTCGACCTCGCTGGGCTTTTCTAGGGCCACCACATGGGCACCACGGGGGTTCAGGTGCTCCATAAAGCGCTTGATAGCGCCGCCCTTGCCCGCCGCATCACGGCCTTCAAACAAAATGACCACGCGCTGGCCAGTTTCTTTGACCCAAGCCTGCAATTTCAGCAGTTCGACCTGCAATTGGTACTTTTGCGCCTCGTAAGTAGAGCGGCGCATCAGGTTTTTGTAGGGATAACCGCCTTCGCGCCAATCAGAGGCTAACTGCTCATCGGGGTGCCCCTTAACAATCGTCGCCCCGCTGGTACCGAGCAACATTTGGCGCAACACGGCCAAATCGTCTGCCGAGGCCCCCTCCAGCGTCGCACGCAACGCGGCAGCCCGCTGTTTGCTGGGCAACTCATCGTTGTTCAGCAAACCAGCAATGGCGGCTACTTGCCTGTCTTGCGCCGCGAGGGTGGCCTCCTGCGGCACATGCTGTGCCACAGCAGCTGTGTTCAGCACAGGCGCGGTATCGCCACTGCTAGCCCGGCGCGACCGGGAGCGTGCAGCGGGTTTGACCGCAACTGCCTTAGGAGGTGGGGGGGTGTCAGTGCCGGTGGAGGCAAGACGCTCGGTGGTCTGGGGTGCGGGTTTTTGGCTCATGCCCACATTTTGGCACTAGAAAATGGCGGTTGCACCTCAAGGTGCAACCATACCTTGCCGAGGCCGCCAATGAAATGCTGCATAGCGCGCTGAGGTGCGCTGCACATGGGTCAGTTGTGGCCCCAGCCGTTCGCGCTCGCGCAGGGCCTCGTCGCCGCTCCAGCCACCATCGCTGGCCAAGTAGTACCAAAAATAGGCTTCAGATTCGTCTTTGTTCACACCTTGGCCGCGTTCGTACAAACGCCCCAGTTGCAGTTGTGCCTCCCGAAAACCACTTTCTGCGGCTTGGCGCGTCCAGTAGGCGGCCCAGCGTTCGCTACGCGCTACGCCTTCGCCCTTGGCATGCAGTTGCGCCAGCGCCAATTGCGAGCGCGGCTCGCCAGAATCGGCGGCACGTTGAAACCACATGGCAGCCTGTGGCAGATCACGGGCCACGCCATCGCCGTTGTAGTAGCGCTGGGCTAATTGGTATTGTGCCAAGAGGTGGCCCATTTCGGCATAGGCGTGCAGGGTGGACAGGGCAGATGGCTCCTGCGCACTGGCTGGGGTGGCCACCGTGTCGGTGGCAGTGAACTCAGACAATGGAACCAAAGGTTGCGCACAGGCTATGCCCCCAGCCGTCAGGGCCAGCAGCAGCCAGCAGGCATGGAATTTTTTAAGCATGGCGCGTCTCCCGGTCAATCAATGGCGGCAGACTGCCGCGAGGTGGGGGCAGTCTGATTTACCGATGTAACCTTAACGCAAGCGCGCAGTTTGAATGGCCAGGTATCTGCTGCAATGGGGCGGCTTTTTGGGCGATTGCTGGCGGGGCGCAGCCATGCACTCTGCTATCTCGCGCTGGGAGAAACCCCTAGCATGGCATCCTGCGCCAGCACAGTATTCATCAGCAAACCATCAAGAGTCGAGAAATTCATTTCGTGTGGCGCTGGCGGCTGGCTGGACTCCAATCGGGTCAGTTCAGTGTCAATAAAAGTATTCAGGATGGGCAGCGGCTGACCATATTCAGACTCTTTAGCAGCACGTTTGATGTGCAGCAATTGCGCAATGGCCTGCTGCACCTCTGGATTGATGACAATGGCTTGCGCCAAGGCCTCAAAGCGCATAGGGGCCACGCCGCGTCCTTGCTCAATCCACAGAGCTGCTAACAGAGGCCGTAGCACGTAGAGGTATTTTTTCAGCCGCACCGTGCTGCCATGCAGGTATTCACGGTAATTTTTGCGCGCCATGTGCAGATAGTGGTGGAATGTGCGCTCAGGCCGGTGGACTTGCTGCACCACATCGCGCACGGCGTGCAAAAAATGGGCGTCGCTTTGGTACACCACGGGGGAGTCTAGCCACTCGATCAATGTGGCATTGCCTTTTTTCAGCAAGCCCAGCGCCTTGCGCAACTCCCAGCCATTGATGTCCAATTCGCCAGAAATCGGCAGTTCAATGACATCGCGGTGCTCACTTACCTGTAGGTACCACGGCAACGGATGCACATAGATGAAACGCACGTCATAGTCGCTGTCGGGCGAGGCAAAGCCCCAACCCCGGCTACCGGACTCGCAGGCGTAAAGCACACGCACACCATAGTCGGCTTCAATAGTTTTTAGGCTGGCCTCGATCTGGGTGCGAACTGTGGGGTCGATAGGGTGCAAATCGGTCATGGGCGTGCGCCGTTATGCCATCACCACCGTGGTGTGAACTTCGACTTTGAGTGTACGCTCGATAGCAGCAAAGATGGCAGAGGGCTTACAGCGCTTGTTGTCTGCCCATAGGGCCACCGCCAGTAGTTTTACCCCAGTTAGTGCTGGCTGGCCGCGTACCGCCTTGACCTAACCTGCACAGTAGCTAACCCATTTTCCCAATGAAAAAACCCGCCAACTGCACTGAGCTGGCGGGTTTTATCTTGTTTGGTGGTGATAGGTGGATTTGAACCACCGACATCAGCATTATGAATGCTGCGCTCTAACCAACTGAGCTATATCACCGAACGAGCAAAATTATAGCCGAAAAATTACTGGTGTGTGAACACGGCCTTGCGCTTGTTCACGAAAGCGTCCATGCCTTCTTTTTGGTCAGCGGTAGCAAACAGCGAGTGGAACAGGCGGCGCTCAAACATCAAACCATCCGACAGGGTGCCTTCAAAGGCACGGTTGACGGCTTCTTTGGCGGCCATCACGGTAATTTGCGAGTAGTCACTAATCACTAAAGCGGCACCCAATGCCTCTTCTTGCAGCTTGTCCAGCGCCACCACGCGGCTGACCAAGCCAGCGCGTTCGGCTTCTTCAGCGTTCATCATGCGGCCTGTCAGGGCCATGTCCATCGCTTTGGACTTGCCCACGGCGCGGGGCAGGCGTTGCGTGCCACCGGCACCGGGAATGGTGCCCAGCTTGATTTCGGGCTGACCAAACTTGGCGTTGTCGGCGGCGATGATGAAGTCGCACATCATGGCCAACTCGCAGCCGCCACCCAAGGCAAAACCACTCACAGCAGCAATCACTGGCTTGCGGATAGTGCGGATGGTTTCCCAGTTGCGGGTGATGAAGTCGCCTTTGTAGGCGTCGGCAAAGGTGAACTTAGCCATGACGGTGATGTCAGCACCAGCGGCAAAAGCTTTTTCGCTGCCTGTCAGGATGATGCAGCCAATTTTTTCATCGGCATCAAAGGCCTTGAGAGCCGCACCCAGCTCGTCCATGAGTTGGTCGTTCAGGGCGTTGAGTTGCTTAGGGCGGTTGAGGGTGATGATGCCGACTTTTTCGGCTTCTACACGCACTTCAATCATTTCATAGGTCATGCTATCTCCTGAGTTTATGGGGAATAAGGCCTGTCAATATAACCAAGCTGCAAGACAGGCTGGTTTCAACTTCCTGATAACCAGCAGCTGGCTTGCACCGTATCGCTGACCTTCCAACGGCTGGCGGTTGTGCATGCCTCTGCGCTAGGCAACTTGAGTGGCAGGCGTAGCAGGCGGTCGCCTCGCGCCACCAGCGCCATCACTTGGGTGGCTTGGCCCGCATACAAGGCCACATCGGCCAGTTTGCGCAAACGCCAGCCTTGGCCTTGCACCTCTAGGCCCAGCCATTCATCGTTGGCAGCCATACCGGCGCGTTCGACCAAACTGCCACGCAGCACGCTTTGCAGGCGAATACCGCTGGTTTCTGTCACACGCAAGCCCAACGCTTGGGCGGGAGGGGTTTCTTCGGCTTCGGGGGCAATGCCGTGGGCAGCTAACAGGGCGGGCACGGGCAATTCTGCCGTGCTATGTACCCAAGCATCGAGTTCAGCATCCAAAGAGCGCCCGGCCAACTGGTGCAGCACAGCACGCAAGTCAGCTTCGGTCATGGGGCCACCGGCGCAGCGCTGCCACAGTGCGCGCATCACCGCGTCCAAGGTGGTTTGGCCTTCGTGGCGCAGCGTTAAATCTAGGCACAGCGCCACCAGTGCGCCCTTGGTGTAGTAGCTGATGGTGGCGTTGGGCGTGTTTTCGTCTTGGCGGTAGTATTTGATCCAAGCATCGAGGCTGGCTTGGGCCACGGTTTGCAGCAGCCGTCCGGGGGTTTGCTGCACTTGGGTGATGGTTTTACCCAGCAGTTTGAGGTAGGTGGCATCGTCAATCAGCCCGGCGCGGCGCAGCAGCAGATCGTCGTAGTAGCTGGTAAAGCCTTCAAAAAACCACAGCAGTTGGGTGTAATTTTCTTGGCTGTAGTCGTAATGGGTAAATTCTGCCGGGCGCAGCCGCTTGACGTTCCACGTATGAAAGTATTCGTGGCTAATCAGGCCCAGTAGCGTGGTGTAGCCCTCGCTGGCGGCGGTTTGGCCTAGGCGGGGCAGATCGCTACGGGTACAAATCAGGGCGGTAGAGTGGCGGTGCTCCAGCCCGCCATAACCGTCCGCCGTGGCGTGCAGCAAAAAGACATAGCTTTGGAACGGCGGTGGCTCTGCGCCGTGCCAGAAAGCAATGGCAGTTTCGCAGATGCGCTGGGTATCGGCCAGCAGGCGGCTGCTGTCAAACGAGGGCGTGGCCCCAGCCACTACCAGCCGGTGCGTTACACCCGCCGCCACAAAGTGGGCGCTCCAAAAAGCACCCATTTCGACCGGGCTGTCGGCCAGTTCGTCGTAATCGGCGGCGTGGTAGCAGCCAAAGCCAGCGGCATCGGTCTGCACCGGGGTGAGGGCGGTGGCGCACTGCCAAGCGGCTTGCTCTGCGGATAACGCGGGCGCAATGATGTCCAGTGTGCAGGGCTGCTGCGTTAAGCCTTCGGCACGCAGGCACAGGCTGGTACCGTTGAAGAATCCGCGCAGTGCATCCAAGCTGGCCGTGCGCACAGATGGGTCATTAGCATAGACCTCGTATTCGAGCACTAACGGCTGGCCGCTCTGGCAGGCGGCTTGCCAGCGCTGCTTGTTTTGCTGCACCAGTGCTACAGGCTCCCCACCTTGGCTAGCACGCAGATTTTGCAGGTTTTTGGAAAATTCACGCACCAAGTAGCTGCCCGGAATCCACACCGGCAACGATAGCTCCTGTGCCGCCAGCGGCTGGGCAATGGTCAGCGTGACATGAAACAGATGCGCGTGCAGATCAGCCAGCACAACGCGGTAGTGCAGGGCGGCAGGTGTGGGCGGAGTAGACATCACAAACCGCTTACTGGGCCACACTGACCTTGTTGGCGCTGGCGTCGATTTCGGTCAGGCGTTTTTCGATTTCTGCAGCACCCACAGCACCGGGGATGCGCAGGTTGTTGGCAAACAGCAGCGTGGGCGTGCCGGTAATTTTGTGCTTTTTGCCAAAAGCCAAATTGCGTTGCAGGGCCGTGGTGTCGCAACTAGCAGCGGGCGGCGTTTTGTCGCGCAGCATCCAGTCGTTCCATGCGGTGGTGCGGTCTTTAGCACACCAAATGTTGCGCGATTTTTCTGCCGATTCGGGGCTGAGGATGGGATAGAGGAAAGTGTGGATGGTGATGTTGTCCACATTGAGAAGGTCGCGCTCGAAGCGTTTGCAATAGCCGCAATTGGGATCAGCAAACACCACCAGCTTGCGCTTGCCGTTACCGCGCACGGTCACAAAGGCGTCTTGCAGTGGCAACGCATTAAAGTCCACCGCCGTCAGTTGCTTAATGCGGTCTTCGGTCAGGTTGCGCCTGGCTTGGGTGTCGATCAGCTCGCCCTGAATCAGAAAGTTGCCCTTGGTGTCGGTGTAAAACAGATCAGTGCCGACACGCACTTCGTACAGCCCTTTCATCGCGGTGGGTCGAATTTCGTCGATTTTTTCCAGTTGCGGAATGCGCTCGACCAAAGTCTTGCGGATGGCTGCCGGTTCTTGGGCGGTGGCAGTCAAAGCCACGCCCAAGCTGGCCGCAGCCAGCAGGGTACGAATCAGGGTCATATTCAGATTTAAAAAAGGGTATCGGGGGAAAGCAGGGTCTTAGCGCGTACCCATCGCACGGCGCGCCATCCAGTCTTTGAGCAGGCCGCTGCGTTCAAAGCTGTTCATGCCCCAGTTACGCAGGGCCTGCAAGGGCGGTTCGGGGCGCGAGAACAATTGCTGCAAGCCATCCATCAGCAAACCCACGGGCAAGATGGCGGCCTTGCGTTCGCGCTCGTAGCGGCGCAGCAGGCGCAAATCGGCCACACTGCGCCATTCTTCACGTTGACTCAAAATCTGCGCCAGCGCCTGCACATCGCCCAGCCCTAGGTTCAGCCCTTGGCCTGCCAGCGGGTGCACGTTGTGCGCGGCATCACCGGCCAGCACCCAGCTCTCGGTACTGGGCTGGCCGTGGTGCAACACCGGGCCGCACCAGCGGCTGGCCTGCGCTTGTTGCAACGGCCACGCAGCACGGGCTGCACACAATTGCAATGCACCCAGTTCACCGTAGCTGGCGGCCTCTAGGGCTTGGGTAAAGCTGTCGTCGTCCAGCGCCAGCAGCTCGGCCACCTGTTCTGCCGGTACTGACCAAACCACGGCCACTTTGTGGCCTCCTTCACCATCCAACGGCAACAAGGCCAAGATGCTGCCTTGGTGGAACCATTGCCGCGCCGTTTGGCCGTGGGGCAGTTCGCACACCAGCCTGGTAGCAATGGCGTGTTGCGCGTACGGCGTTACTTCAAAATCGACGCCCAATTCAGTGCGGGTTTGGCTGGCGCGGCCTTCGCAGATAACGGTGAGGGCCGCAGGCACTGGGGCTGAGACACGTTCCACTTGGGGCTGGTAGCGCACGGCTTCGGCCAAGCGCGTCTCTAGCGCCGGTACATCGACAATCCAAGTCAGGGCCTCGGCGCCTTGGCTGGCGGCGTCAAACAGCACCTCGCCGCCCTGATCGCCCTGCACCTGCATGCGCAGCACCGGGCTGGCATGAACAGCATCGGGCCAAGTGCGCAAGGATTCGAGCAACTGGCGCGAGGCCGTGTTGAGCGCGTAGGCCCGCACGTCAGGGCCACAGGGCGGCGCACTGCTGACCAGCGCCACGCGCAGCCTCTCGCGCGCCAATAAAAGCGCCAAAGTGTGACCAACCACACCGGCACCACGAATACAGACATCAAAGGTTTGCGGCATGGGGCGATTGTAGGAGGCGCACTCGCCTTTGTGGCGGGACTCTAAAATCGCCACTTCTGTTTCCCCTGATTACCTGAAAGCCTTGCCATGAGCCTCAAATGCGGCATCGTGGGTTTGCCCAATGTTGGCAAGTCCACCCTTTTTAACGCGCTGACCAAAGCCGGCATTGCCGCCGAGAACTACCCCTTCTGCACCATTGAGCCCAATACCGGCGTGGTCGAGGTGCCCGACCCCCGTTTGCAAGACCTAGCCAAAATCATCGACCCTGAGCGCATCGTGCCTGCGATTGTCGAGTTTGTGGACATTGCCGGGCTGGTGGCCGGAGCCTCCAAGGGCGAAGGTTTGGGCAACCAATTCTTGGCACACATCCGCGAGACCGATGCCATCGTCAATGTCGTGCGCTGCTTTGATGATGACAACGTGATTCACGTGGCTAACCGCGTCGATCCGATTGCCGACATTGAAGTCATCCAAACCGAGCTGTGTTTGGCCGACCTGAGCACGGTAGAAAAAGCCCTCAACCGCTACAGCAAGGCAGCCAAATCGGGCAACGACAAAGATGCTGCCAAGTTGGTGGCCTTGCTCACGCGCATCCAAGCGGCACTCGATCAGGGCAAGCCCGCGCGCTCAGTCGAGGTGAGTAAAGAAGACCAGCCCCTGCTCAAGTCCTTCTGCTTGATTACCGCCAAGCCGGCCATGTTTGTCGGCAACGTGGCCGAAGACGGCTTTGAGAACAACCCCTACTTGGAACGTCTGCAAGAGTACGCTGCCAGCCAAAATGCCCCCGTAGTGGCTATTTGCGCCAAAATGGAAGCCGAAATGGCCGAAATGAGCGACGAAGACCGCGATATGTTCCTGGCTGAAATGGGCCAAACCGAGCCGGGCCTCAACCGCCTGATCCGCGCTGGCTTTAAGCTGCTGGGCCTGCAAACTTACTTTACCGCAGGCGTGAAGGAAGTGCGCGCTTGGACGATCCGCGTCGGTGATACAGCCCCGCAAGCGGCTGGCGTGATCCACGGCGACTTTGAGCGCGGTTTTATCCGCGCCCAAACCATCGCCTTTGATGACTTTATCCAGTACAAGGGTGAGCAAGGTGCCAAGGATGCGGGCAAGATGCGCGCTGAAGGCAAAGAATACGTCGTTAAAGATGGCGACGTACTGAACTTCTTGTTCAACGTTTGAGCACAAGGGGTTCACGCTCCCCAATGAAAACCGCATAAAAATTACAAAAGTACCGTAAAAAAGAAAAGTGCTTCCTGATTACGGGCGCTTTGGTAACTAAGGTTTTTGTAGTGGTGCTATGCGCGGGATTTTTTCCCGTGAGCATAGTGGGGAGAATGCGCTTACCGTAGATAGCGTAGCGCCAGTATTTGCCCGATGCCTTGACACGCAGGAACATCCCCCCGCCATCGCTGTGCTTGTCCCCAGCAGGCTTACCGCCGGGCTTAGTATTCTTGATGAAACTGTCAGTCAGTGCCACGGTACGCCATCCCCATGAGTGTTTGTTGGTTCCTGTTGGTGCCACGGGTCTGAGGAACCAACAAAACAACCAACAATTTGTTGGTCTGTCATGGTGCCCTATAAAGTGACGTGAGACAACAAAAAAGCCCCGCTCTCTCTGAAGGGTGGGGCTTTTGATATGGCGTGAAATGCTGTGAGATGGTGATTTGGCGCGGCGTGAGGGACTCGAACCCCCGACAGCCCGGGTAGAAGCCGGGTACTCTATCCAGCTGAGTTAACGCCGCAAGCAGGCAAGATTCTAAGGCTTTAGCGCCGTGCTTGGCTCAGATAGATAAAATTGTTGCACTGCAACAAAAAATGCTTGAAGAGTTGTGGCAAAACCCCTAAAGTCACAGGCATGATCCCGACCAAAGACTGGCTCAAGGCATCCTGGAACGCTGGCATAGATCTGCTGCGCCCCGTGAGCAACCGGGAAACCGACGATGCCCTTCCCCCCTCCCACCCCTTGCCCCAACCCACCTTGGTGGTGCCCATACGTTCGCTAGGCCCCACCTACCGCGAACGCATCGCGACCCACCTGCTGGCATTAGAGCCAGCAGACCGCTATCTGCGTTTTGGCTACTACGCCGGTGACGAACATATCCACCGCTATGTAAATCAACTCAATTTTGAGCAGGATGAGATTTTTGGCGTCTATAACCGACGTCTAGAGCTGATTGCGATGGCCCATCTGGCGCTGGCACAAAACCCTGGGCACGAGCAATGCGCTGAGTTTGGTGTCTCGGTGCTCCCCAAGGGGCGCGGGCAAGGCTTGGGCACGCGCTTGTTTGAACGGGCCACTATCCATGCCCGCAACGCTGGTGTACGCATGATTTTTATCCATGCACTAACGCAAAACCGTGCGATGCTCAACATCGTGCGCCATGCTGGGGCCGTGATTACACAAGACGGCTGCGAGTCCGAAGCCTACCTCACTCTGCCCCCCGCCACCCTAGACTCGCGCATGACCGAGCTAGTAGAGCAGCAATGGGCCGAGCTGGACTACCGACTCAAACAACAAGCGCAGCGGTTTTGGCGCTTTTTGGCTGGGGTGCAAGCAGCGCGCCACCAATCGCCAGAATAAACGGGCGTGCAGCAAAAGATACCCGAAACAGCAGCCATCCGGTATCCTACCCATCCTTTTCACTACTACTGCACGTCCTGCATCCAAGGCTGTGTCCGATCCACACTCTGCGCGTTGGCCCGACAGGGAAGATAAACGCACCTTCCTGCAAAAGCTGGTCGAGTTCATTCACCCTGGGCCAGACTCTAGGGCCGAGCTGCTGGAAGTGCTCACCGAGGCCGAAAGCAATGCCCTGATTGACGCCGAAGTGCGCCTGATGCTAGAGCGCGTCATTGGTCTAACCGATGTGCGAGCAGGCGACGTGATGGTGCCCGCACCACGCATGGACATGCTCCCGGTAGATGCCACACTCGATGCCCTGCTGCCCACCATCATTGGGGTAGGGCATTCGCGCTTTCCGGTGTACCAAGGCGAACGAGAGAACATTGTGGGCGTGCTGATCGCCAAAGATTTGCTCAAGCTGCAACACAACCCACAGCTGCAAATGCGCGACTTGCTGCGCCCAGCCATGTTTGTGCCCGAAACCAAGGGCCTCAATGATCTGCTGCGCGAGTTTCGGGGCAACCGCAACCACATGGCCATCGTGATTGACGAGTTTGGCCGTGTGGCCGGATTGCTCACCATTGAAGACGTGCTAGAACAGATCGTCGGTGAGATCGAAGACGAGTTTGACCTGCCTGAAGACCAAGGCGATATTTTGGGCTTGCCCGACAAAACCTACCGCGTCAGTGGCGATACCCCGGTAGACAGGCTAGCCCAAGCCTTGGGGCTGCCACTGTGCAGCAGCGATGCACATTTGTCCTTCGAGACCATCAGCGGCCTGATCGCCCACGAAATGGGCCATGCCCCCCGGCGCGGCGAGCAGATACAGCTGTGCGGCCTGCAATTTTCTGTGCTGCACACCCGGGGCGGGGCCGTGCGTTGGCTCAAGGTAGCCCTGGCAAACACCTCTCCCACACCCCGGTGACAGCGCCAGTGACAATACCCACGGCGCTGCAAGGCCCGTGGCGCGGCGGTGTACTGGCTGTACTGGCAGGTTTTGCACAAGCGGCCTCGCTAGCGTGGCCGAGCAGCGGCCAGCCCCTATGGGGGCTGCAATGGGTGTCTATAGCCGTGCTGGCGTGGTTGGTGCGCCCGCCTGTGCCGTGGCGGCTGGCAGCTTGGTATGGCGGTGTATTTGCCAGCGCTTGGTTGGTGGGCACGTTCTGGTGGCTATTTATTTCCATGCACACCTATGGCGGGCTGGATGCACCACTGGCGGTGCTGGCAGTGCTGGCACTGGCCGGTTTTTTAGCCAGCTATTACGCGGCAGCGCTGGCGCTGTTTGCTTGGCTGGCACCACGCAATAGCCGGGGGCTAGTGGCCGTTAGTTTTGGCGCGGCTTGGCTGCTGGCCGAGTTGGCCCGTGGCACGTGGTGGACGGGCTTTCCTTGGGGGGCCAGCGGCTATGCCCATGTCGATGGCCCACTGGCCGTGTTGGCGCGCACGGTGGGCGTGTATGGCATTGGTTTTGTAGCAGCTACGTTAGCCATGCTGGCGGTGCAAGCCCAGCGGGGTGATCTGCGCCGCCTGCGCACGGGGCTGCTGGGCGTGGCCCTGCTGGGTGGCTTGGCGCTGCTGGGTTGGCAACGCCACTGCGCCTTGGAGCAGTGCGCTCCTCCCCTACAGCCGCCCACCCAGCCACTCACCTTAGCCCTGTTGCAAGGCAATATTCCCCAAGATGAGAAGTTTCAGCCCGGCAGTGGCGTGCCACTGGCGCTGCGCTGGTATGCCCAAGAGCTCAAGCGCGCCCAGGCAGATTTGGTCATTGCCCCAGAAACCGCCATCCCCTTGCTGCCACAGCAACTGCTGCCCGGCTACTTAGAAGGCTTAGAGCAACACTACCGCACCGGGCCGCAAGCAGCCTTGCTGGGTATCCCGCTAGGCGATATGCGCCAAGGCTATACCAACTCGGTGCTGGGCTGGCTGCCCGGCCCAGAGGCCCAATACCGCTACGACAAACACCATCTGGTGCCTTTTGGCGAATTCATCCCACCACTGTTCAAGTGGTTTACGGAGATGATGAACATCCCGCTGGGCGACTTTAACCGGGGGGCCTTGGCCCAACCGCCCATGCACTGGCGCGGGCAACGCATCGCCCCCAACATCTGCTACGAAGATTTGTTTGGCGAAGAACTGGCCGCCCGCTTTATTGATCCGGCGCAAGCGCCTACTATTTTTGTCAACTTCAGCAACATTGCTTGGTTTGGTGACAGTTTGGCGATTGACCAGCACTTGCACATCAGCCGGATGCGCGCGCTAGAGTTTGAACGCCCGATGGTGCGGGCCACCAACACCGGCGCTACCGCTGTGATTGACCACCGGGGCGTGGTCACGCACCAGCTACCACGCCACACCCGCGCCGTACTGATTGCACAGGTGCGAGGGCACGATGGCCCACCCACGCCCTATGCCTTTTGGGTGGCGCGTTGGGGGCTGTGGCCCATGTGGTTGCTAGCCGCTCTGGTGCTATTGCTGACATGGCACGCACAACGGTCTGCCGCAAGGCCCGTAGTAGCGGGATAATCGAGGGTTGACACCGCCCGCAGGCGGACTACAAAAAACCGAAGCGGCAGCGCCGCTGTTGTGGAGCACGATTGAACATGGCAGATTCCTTTTCCTATGAACAACTGATTGCCTCGGGCGAAGGACGGCTGTTCGGCCCCGACAGTGGCCGCCTACCGCTGCCGCCCATGCTGATGTTTGACCGCATCACCCATATCGATGCCGATGGCGGAGCCCACGGCTTGGGCCGCATCGTGGCCGAGCTAGACGTCAAACCCGACCTGTGGTTCTTTGCTTGCCACTTTCAGGGCGACCCGGTCATGCCCGGCTGCTTGGGGCTAGACGCGATGTGGCAACTGATTGGCTTTTACCTCACTTGGCTGCAACTGCCGGGCCGAGGCCGCGCTTTGGGCGCGGGTGAAGTCAAATTTACCGGTGAAGTCGGGCCAGACGTCAAACGCGTCACCTACGAAATTGACATCAAGCGCGTGATTAAGCGCAAACTCAACATGGCCATTGGCGATGCCCGCCTGTTGGCCGATGGCAAAGAAATTTATGTCGCTAACGACCTGCGTGTAGGCTTGTTCATGCGTGAGGGCGATGGCAAGGAGTTGGCAGCATGAGCAAAAAACGGGTAGTGATTACGGGCACAGGCATTGTCTCGTGCATTGGCAACGACCGGGCCACGGTGGTGCAATCCCTGCGCGAAAGCCGCTCAGGCATCCGCGCCATGCCTGCCTTTACCGAGCTGGGGCTGCGCAGCCAAGTGGCAGGCATTCCACAAATCAACCTCGAAGAGCGCATTGACCGCAAGCAATTGCGTTTTATGGGCGATGCCGCAGCGTACGCGCACATCTCTTTGCAAGAGGCCATTGCCCAAGCGGGCCTGACGCCTGAGCAGGTCTCGCACCCACGCACCGGCTTGATTATGGGTTCGGGCGGCGGCTCCCCCGCCAACCAGATCGAAGCAGCTGACATCTTGCGCAGCAAGGGCATCCGCCGCGTCGGGCCGTACCAAGTCACGCGCTGCATGAGCTCTACGGTGTCGGCTTGCCTGTCCACCAACTTTGCCATCAAGGGCATCAACTACTCCATCACCTCGGCGTGCAGCACCTCGGCACACTGCATTGGTGCGGCTGCGCAGCAAATTGCGTGGGGTATGCAAGATGTGATGTTTGCCGGTGGCGGCGAAGAACTGAGCTGGGGCATGGCGCTGCTGTTTGACGGCATGGGTGCGATGTCGAGCAAGTACAACGAGACCCCCGAAAAAGCCTCGCGCGCCTACGATGCAAATCGCGATGGTTTTGTCATTGCCGGTGGCGGCGGTGCCGTGGTGCTCGAAAGCCTAGAGCACGCCTTGGCCCGTGGTGCCACTATTTTGGGCGAAGTGGTCGGCTTTGGTGCCACCTCTGATGGCGAAGACATGGTGGCCCCCTCCGGCGAGGGCGCGATTGCCTGTATGCGCCAAGCCATTGAGGGTTTGGACGTGCCCATCGACTACATCAACACCCACGGCACCTCCACGCCAGTGGGCGACGTGCCCGAACTGCGGGCCATCCGCGCCGTGTTTGGCGATGCCATTCCGCCGTTCTCGTCCACCAAGTCGCTCACCGGGCACTCGCTGGGCGCCACGGGGGTGCAAGAAGCCATTTATTGCCTGCTGATGTTGCAAGACGGCTTTATTGCCGGTTCGGCCAACGTCGAGACCCTAGAGCCTGCCGCCGAAGGCATGCCGCTGGTAACAGTGACGCGCGACGCCCCGATCCGCACCGCCTTGTCCAATAGCTTTGGCTTTGGTGGCACCAATGCCAGCTTGGTGCTGCGCCGCTGGGAGCCATAAACCGCTGAGATTGTGCGGCCTCTACTGCGATAACCTGCCTGCGTACCAGTGCGCAGGCAGGCTTTTTGTTTTTTGGCAACACGCTCAACCCCAGTGGCTTGGGGTAAACGATAGTTTCATCAAAATTCAACCAGATTTTGATCTATGTAGGTGCTAACTTCTCATAAGATGGTGTACCGCTCAACAGGCGGACAGGGGTCATCTGCCCAACCGGCGGGGCCTGAACCATCATCTGGAAAGCTTACTTATGCACATTTCCTCTCCCATCTCGCGCCGCTGGTTTGCTGGCGTCGTGCTGTCGGCCATGTCGGCTGTCGCTATGGCCCAAGCTGCCAAACCCCATGTGGTCGTATTGGCCACCGGCGGCACCATTGCTGGTGCAGGCGCATCAGCAGCCAACAGCGCCACCTATGCCGCCGCCAAAGTACCCGTAGACAAACTGCTGGCGGGCCTGCCCGAACTCTCCAGCGTCGCCAAGGTCTCTGGTGAACAGGTGTTCCAAATCGCCTCTGAGAGCTTTACCAACGAGCATCTGCTCAAGCTGGGCCAGCGCGTCTCGGCCCTGAGCAAGCAAGCTGATGTCGATGGCATCGTCATCACCCACGGCACCGACACGCTGGAAGAAACCGCCTACTTCTTGAATCTGGTGGTACACACCAACAAGCCCATTGTGGTGGTAGGTTCGATGCGCCCCGGCACGGCCTTGTCGGCAGACGGTGCCCTCAATCTGTATGACGCCGTGAGCGTGGCTGCCAGCAAAGATGCCACAGGCAAGGGCGTGCTGGTCACGATGAACGACGAGATTCAAAGTGGCCGTGATGTGAGCAAAACCATCAACATCAAGACCGAAGCCTTCAAGAGCCAATGGGGGCCGCTGGGCATGGTGGTAGAGGGCAAGAACTACTGGTTCCGCGCTCCAGTCAAGCGCCACACCATGAATTCTGAATTCAACATCGACGACATCAAAACCCTGCCTGCCGTGGATATCGTTTATGGCTACGGCAACATGAATACCACGGCCATCAACGCCTATGGCAAAGCAGGCGTGAAGGCGCTGGTGCACGCAGGCACCGGCAATGGCTCGGTGGCCGCACAAGCGGTGGACTCGCTCAAGGCCCTGCGCGCCGAAGGCGTACAAATTGTGCGCTCGGCCCGTGTGCCCGATGGCTTTGTGCTGCGCAATGCCGAGCAGCCTGACGACAAATACGACTGGGTAGTCGCCCACGACTTGCGCCCCCAAAAGGCCCGCATCTTGGCGATGGTCGCCCTGACCAAGACCAATGACAGCAAAGAACTGCAACGCATCTTCTGGGAATACTGATCTTCTAAGGGGCTGCGCGCCCTGAATGCGCCATTTGACCAGGCCAGTGCCCCCAAAGGGTGCTGGCCTTTGTTGTTTGGAGCGGTGCAATCGGCACCTGTGCCACTGGCCCCCTAAAATCATGGGCTGCACACGCGGTGGCATCCTCCTCGCGCGCCTTTTTATCCTTTCTTATTGCCCGGCCCTGGCCCTGCCAGCGAGCCTCTCAAAGCCATGTTGACCTTCCAGCAAATCATCTTGAAGTTGCAGTCCTACTGGGATGCCCAGGGCTGCGCACTCCTGCAACCCTACGACATGGAAGTGGGCGCTGGCACCTCGCACACTGCCACCTTTTTGCGCGCCATTGGCCCCGAACCTTGGAAAGCAGCCTATGTGCAGCCCAGCCGCCGCCCCAAAGATGGCCGCTATGGCAACAACCCCAACCGCCTGCAACACTACTACCAATACCAAGTGGTGCTCAAACCAGCCCCAGCCAACATCCTAGAGCTGTACTTGGGCAGCCTAGAGGCGCTGGGCTTTGACCTGAAAAAGAACGACATCCGTTTTGTCGAAGACGATTGGGAAAACCCCACCCTCGGCGCTTGGGGCTTGGGCTGGGAGGTCTGGCTCAACGGCATGGAAGTGACGCAGTTCACCTACTTTCAACAAGTGGGCGGCATTGACTGCAAGCCCGCTACCGGCGAGATCACCTACGGCCTAGAGCGCTTGGCCATGTACCTGCAAGGCGTGGACAACGTCTACAACCTGCAATGGACAGACACGCTCAAGTACGGCGATGTGTACCACCAAAACGAAGTGGAGCAATCCACCTACAACTTTGAGCACTCCGACGCCGATTTTCTGTTTACCGCCTTCAATGCCCATGAAAAGCAGGCCAAATACCTGATGGAGCAGCAATTGGCCCTGCCCGCCTATGAGCAAGTGCTCAAGGCCGGGCACAGCTTTAACCTGCTGGATGCACGCGGCGCTATCAGCGTGACCGAGCGCGCCGCCTACATTGGCCGCATCCGCAACTTGGCGCGGGCCGTGGCACAAAGCTACTACGAAAGCCGCGAACGCTTGGGCTTTCCGATGGCCCCGCGCGAGTGGGTTGCACAAATCCAGAAAAAAGCCGCCTGAGCCCGATTGCTGCAGTATGCCTACACCTACCACCACCCTAGAACTGTTTGCTGCGCCGTGGCTGAACAACAGCCTGCTGGACACCAGCTTTTTGCAGCAAAAAAGCCGGGAACTGGCAGCACAGCCCCTGCCGTCGGGGTGGTTGGCGTGGTTGCAGCAGCAGTTTCAACCCAGCCAGTTGGCCGCCAGCAATGAGGCGCAATTAGAAGACTGCTTTATCAGCCCATTGCTCAAACAACTGGGCTGGGTGAGCGTGCCGCAGCAAGTGCTGGTGGTGCAAGGCAAAACCGCCAAGCCCGATTGGTGTTTGCTGTTGCAACCTGAGCAAGCCCAAGCCCTGATGGCCCAGCAAAGCGAAGGCCACCGGCTGATTGCTGCCATTTGCGAATCCAAAGCCTGGGACAAGCCCCTCGATACCGGCAAGGCGCGCCAAGACAACCCGCACCACCAATTGCAGGATTACCTCAGCACCCTGCGCGTGCGCTTTGGCTTTTTGACCAATGGCCGGTGTTGGCGGGTCTATGACACCGACAAAATCACCGCCAAAAAATCGTTCATTGAGTTTGACCTAGAAAAGATCTTGGCCCTGCCTGCTGGCGATGAGCAGCAGCAGGCGCTGGCGTTATTTACCTTCTTTTTTAGCCGCGACACCTACGCTCCGGCAGCTACCGCACCCACCGGCAATGCAATGGAACAGGCGATTGCTGACTCCAGCGCATTCACGGTGGCGGTAGAAGAAAACCTCAAAGCCGTGATTTACGGCTACGACGGCGAAGACTCTTTGTTTGAGCTGATTGGCAAGGCCATTTACCAAGCCAACGCCCAACCGCAGCCCCCCACCCTAGAGGCGGTCTACGAAAACAGCATTGTCTTGCTGTTTCGCTTGCTGTTCGTGGTTTATTTTGAAGACAAAAACCGCGACTTGCTAGCCCTGCACCCGTTTTACAACGAACACAGCTTGCAAGCCCTGCACCAAAAGTTGCGCCGTGATATGGCCCAACGCCCGCAGCAGCACAACGGTATGTTGGCATTGCGCCAACTGTTTCGGATGCTGGACGAAGGCGAAGGCGACATTGACGTGCCACTGTTCAACGGTGGCCTGTTTGACCCGCAACGTGCGCCGCTGCTCAAAGCAGCAAAAATCTTTGACAACCGCACCCTGCTGTCGATTTTGGACAAACTGCTGTTCAAAAGCCACCGGGGCAATACGCTGTTTGACACCCGGCGCGACTTCAAAAACATGAATGTGACCCATTTGGGCCGCATTTACGAAGGTTTGCTTGAATTTCGCTTTGAGTGCGCACCTGAAACCGCCACCTACCTCGAATACCAAAGCAGCAGCACCGCAGGCAAAAGCGTAGAAGCCTACTTTGACGCCTATGACGTAGCGCAACTGCGCAAAGAAAAAGGCTTTAAGGTGCTGCGCGAATTGAGCGTGCAGGCCGGGGCCGTGTACCTGAAAAGCGCCAGCAACTCGCGCAAAACCAGCGCCAGCTACTACACGCCCGCCAGTCTGTCCGACCGGCTGGTGCAAGCGAGCATTGAGCGGGCGCTGGAGGCAGGCAAACCACTGGCCCAACTCAAAATTTTGGACAACGCCTGCGGCAGCGGCCATTTTTTGGTGCAGGCACTGGCCTGCTTGGCCGATATGGCTGTGCAGCGGCTAGAGCACGACGCCCCACTGGCACAACTGCTCCACGAGGAACGCGCCAAAATCACCCAGCAGTTTGCGGCGCTCAACTTGCCGTACACCCCCGACGACGGCCAGATTTTGAAACGCCTGCTGCTCAAGCGCTGCATTTATGGCGTCGATCTGAACCCCTTTGCCGTGGAGCTGGCCCGCCTAAGCCTGTGGATGGACAGCTTTATTTTTGGCACACCGCTGTCATTTATCGAGCACCACATTCAGCACGGCAACGCCTTGGTGGGTGCCACGGTGCAAGATTGCGAAAATTACAACGCCACCACCGGCGCACAAGACGACTTGTTTGTGCAAGGCATTGCTGCCCGCTTTGACGCCCTGCGCAGCGTCATGCACGAACTAGACGCCATGCGCGATACCACCGCCGCCGAAGTAGCCCAAAGCAAAGCCCTGTGGCGCAACAGCATCACGCCCCAACTGCGCCCGCTGTTTCGCGCCTTGAGCTTTATGACCACGCGGCGCATGTTGTTGGCCGAAGGCAAAGCGCCAGAATGCGAAGCGCTGGACAAAACCCCCGACCTGCTAGCACAACTGTTTGACGAAAACGGCAGCGCGCCCACGCAAGTGCTGCGGCAGATTGAAGACTACGCCCGGCGCTACCACTTCTTCCATTACGAAGTGGCCTTTCCCGAAGCCTTTGGCGGCAGTGCATCGGGCTTTGATGTCGTGCTGGGCAACCCGCCGTGGGACAAAACCAAGTTCAGCGATACCGACTTTTTCCCGCAGTACCACAGCCGCTACCGCAGCGCCAAAAATACCGAAAAGGCAGCCATTCAACAGCGGCTGTTGGGCAGCGCACATATTCAAGCGGCATACGACGAAGCACAGAGCAAGACAGGGGCGCTTGATGCCTACTACAAAGAAAAAGACCTGTTTCCGCTGAACAAGGGGGCTATTGATGGCAACCTGTTTCGCTTGTTTGTAGAACGCAACCTGCGCCTGCTGGCCCCCGGCGGCAGCCTCAACTATGTGCTGCCCAGTGCCTTGATGTTTGAAGAAGGCTCGCTGGCACTGCGCCGGCACATCCTGACGCACTGCCAAATGCCGTTCTTTTACAGCTTTGAGAACAACAAAGGCATCTTCCCAGACGTCCATCGCAGCTATAAATTTGCCCTGATGCAGGTACTTAACGTACCACCACCCAAAGGCAAAAAAGCGGCAGCCAAAGTAGCCACCATCGACACCGCGTTTTATGTGCTGGATGCCGCAGAGCTAGACGACCCCGCGCGCCATGTGCCCTACCCGCTGGCAACGCTCAAAACCTTGTCGCCACAACAATGGGCGCTAATGGAACTGCGCGATGCTGCCGATTTGCCCATCTTGGGCAAGTGCCACGCCGCCTTTGCGCCACTGTCGGCTGATTGGCTGGACTTCCGGCGCGAGTTGCACATGACGCACGACAAGGATTTATTCTTGGAGCGTGCCACGCCTAGCGCTTTGCCTTTGTACGAGGGCAAAATGATCTGGCAATACAAACACTTGTTTGACACGGCACAGTATTGGCTAGAGCCTGCGGCTTTTGATGCGCGGTTACACAGCAAAGAGCTGTACCGCATGGCGCAGGATTTGGGGGTACCCAAAGCACAGGTAACGAAATATGCCAGTGCTGTGCGTTTTGATCGTGAGTTTGTGCGTTTGGCGTTTCGCGTCATTGCCAGTGACACCAATGAGCGAACGTTAGTTTTTGCGTTATTACCCCAAGACTGCGGTACGGGCCACTCGATGTTTGCAACTGTGCCCAAACATTACGCATTGCCGCCCCCTGCAAGTGCTAATGGCAACAAGCAAGAACAACGCGTTACCGTGCAGCCTGTTTCATACCTGCGCCTGCTGTTTGCGTTGGCATGGTTTAACAGTCTGCCGATGGATTGGTTAGCACGCCTTATGGTGCAAATCAACGTGAGCCAAACCTACCTCTACCGCCTGCCCATGCCCCAGCCCAGCGACGAGGAAATCCTGCAAAACCCCGACTACACAGCGCTGGCTAAAAATGCCCTGCTGCTCACACTGGCCGCCAGTTGGGACGACTTTGCTAGCACCCTGGCCCCGCAAATGAAAGCCTTGGGCATCGCCAAAAAAGACCTGCCCGCCACCGCCAAAGCCCAAGACAAACTGCGCGCCGACATTGACCAGCGCGTGGCCCGCCTGTACGGTTTGGGCCACGACGAGCTGCTGCATGTGCTGCACAGCTTTAAGGTCATGGCGGCCAAGCGCCCAGAATACCTGACCCTGTTTGGCATCAGCGCCTAAGCGGCGCTGGCCCACCCACAGTCCGCCAAAATCCGCCCTCATTTTTAGCTATTCCAAGAGCACCGCTATGACGACAAAAAATTTGCTGGTTGAACTGTTCGTAGAAGAACTGCCCCCCAAAGCCCTGCAAAAGCTGGGCGACGCCTTTGCAGGCGTGCTGTTTGAACAACTCCAAGCCCAAGGGTTGACCTCGGCGGACACCGTGACAACGGCCTATGCCTCGCCACGCCGTTTGGCCGCCCACATCAGCCATATCTGGCTCAAGGCCGAAGACAAGCCGGTGCAAGTCAAACTCATGCCAGTCGCCGTGGGGCTGGATGCCCAAGGCCACGCCACCCCCGCACTGCTGAAGAAACTCGCCGCTCTGGGTGCCGACATCGACCCGACCGATCCAGCCGCCGTAGCCGCCAGCCTGCACCGCGCCCCCGATGGCAAGGCCGAGGCTTTGTTCTATCACAGCCTCGTCACTGGCGCTACGCTGGACGTGGGCCTACAAAAAGCGCTGGACGAAGCCATTGCCAAGTTGCCCATCCCCAAGGTCATGACCTACCAATTGGAGCGCGACTGCGAGTTGCCCGGCTGGAGCAGCGTGCATTTTGTGCGTCCGGCCCACGGTTTGGTGGCGCTGCATGGCAGCACCGTGGTGCCCGTCAAGGCACTGGGTTTGCAAGCAGGCCACACCACACAAGGCCACCGCTTTGAGGCGGCGGTATCACCAGTGGTGATTACCGACGCCGACAGCTACGCCGCCACACTGGCGCGTGATGGTGCCGTGATTGCCAGCTTTACCAAGCGCCGCGCCGACATCGCCCGCCAATTGGCCGCCGCCGCAGAGCGCATTGGCAATGGCGTACGCCCGATTGAAGATGCCGCACTGCTGGACGAAGTGACTGCACTGGTCGAACGCCCCAATGTGCTGGTATGCGAGTTTGAAAAAGAATTCCTCGACGTGCCGCAGGAATGCCTGATCTTGACGATGAAGGCAAACCAAAAATACTTCCCGCTGCTCGACGCCGCTGGCAAGCTCACACACCAGTTCTTGGTGGTCAGCAACATCAGCCCCGACGATGCCAGTGCGGTGGTACAAGGCAACGAGCGCGTGGTGCGCCCACGTTTGGCCGATGCCAAATTCTTCTTTGACCAAGACCGCAAAAAAACGCTGGCCTCGCGCGTTGAGGGGCTGGGCAAAGTGGTCTATCACAACAAACTGGGCACCCAAGGCGAGCGCGTGCAGCGCGTGCGCGCCATTGCCCACGCTATTGCCGGGCAATTAGGCGATACCGCCCTGCCCCAGTGGATTGACCAAGCCGCCTTGCTGGCAAAAACCGACCTAGTCACCGACATGGTGGGCGAGTTTCCAGAGCTGCAAGGCATCATGGGCCGCTACTACGCACTCAATGACGGATTGAGCGCCGATGTGGCCGACGCCATTGAAGACCACTACAAGCCGCGTTTTGCCGGTGATACCCTGCCGCGCAACCAAACCGGCGTGGTGGTGGCACTGGCCGACAAACTCGAAACCTTGGTCGGTATGTTCGGCATTGGCAACCTGCCCACCGGCGACCGCGACCCATTCGCGCTGCGCCGCCACGCCTTGGGCGTGATTCGCATGTTGGTCGAAAAAGACCTGCCGCTGGAGTTGGGCACATTGTTGGCCAGTGCCGTCCCGGCCTTTGGCGACAAAATTACAGACGCAACACCCGCGCTGGCCGACTTTATCTACGACCGTTTGGCCGGTGCACTGCGCGAGCAAGGCTACCGCGCCCAAGAAGTGGATGCCGTGCTAGCCCTGCGCCCCCAGCGTCTGGCCGAAGTGGCCAAACGCCTAGAAGCCGTGCGTGCCTTTGCCGCCCTGCCCGAAGCACCAGCCTTGGCTGCCGCCAACAAGCGCGTGGGCAACATCCTGAAAAAGGCAGGCGAAGTCGATGCCCACGTCAACGCAGCGCTGTTGCAAGAGCAAGCCGAGCAAGACTTGTTTGCCGCCTTGCAACGCTTTGTGCCCGAAGCCAATGCCCAGTTTGACGCGGGAGACTACACCACCAGCCTGCAAACGCTGGCCGTGCTGCGCGCGCCGGTCGATGCCTTCTTTGACGATGTGATGGTCAACGCCGAAGAAATGGATTTGCGCCTCAACCGCCAAGGGTTGCTCAAAACCCTGCACGAAGCGATGAACCGCGTGGCCGATCTGTCACGTCTGGCGGCTTGAACGCCTCGCAAGCATGGCATTGACCACACAGCAACGCACGGCATGGTGGCTGTTTGCGCCACCCGCGTTGCTCACCGGGCTGCGCTGGCTGCTGCAATGGCAAGAGGGGCGCGGCCCTGCCTCTACGGTGCTGCCACTGTCGCCGTTTGCTGGGGCACAACCCTTATCCGCCATGCTCTGGCAAGTGGCGGGGCCATTACTGGCCCTGCTGGTGCTGGCACTGGGCCTGTGGTGGGTGCGGCGGCGCTGGGGTTGGCCTACGGTGCAGCGCATTTTGTTGGGCTTGTGGGTGGCCGTTTGTTTGGGTGGCGGTGCAGCCTTGCTGTGGCGGCCCTACAACCTGCAAGGCTTGCAAGCCTTGCCCCCTGTGCAAGCGCAAGTGTTGGGCCACCATACCAAAATGCCCAATCTGCGCAGCACGGGCGGCACCGAACTGGTGTTGCGCGTTGCCACCCTAGAGCCTTTGCAGCAAATACTGATCGACGATCCACAGGCGGCGCAGTGGCAGCCGGGGCAAACTTTGCAATTGCAATGGGCACGGGGCCGCCACAGTGGCCTGTTTGTCACTGGCTGGCAGGCCCTGCCCAGCGCAGCGCCAACAGCCAGCACACCGGAGGCTTTTCTTCCATAATTGTGATCATGAAACTCGCCATTCTTGATCGCGACGGGACCATCAACGCCTTGGGCGAAGATGAGTTCATCACCTCCCCCACCGATTGGCAACCCCTGCCCGGTGCGCTGGATGCCATTGCCCGGCTCAACCATGCAGGCTGGCATGTGGTGGTAGCGGCCAACCAGCCGGGGCTGGGACGCGGCCTGTTCGATATGGCCACGCTCAATGCGGTTCATGGGGCTATGCACAAGCAACTGGCTGCCGTGGGTGGGCGCATTGATGCTGTGTTTTACTGCCCCCATACCCCCGACGAAGCCTGCTATTGCCACAAGCCCGCCCCCGGCTTGTTAGAGCAAATTTGCGAGCGCTATGGTGTGGATGCCAGCAAAGTCTGCATCATTGGCAGTTGCCTACCGCATATGCAAGCGGGTGCCACGGTAAAGGGAATTTTGCATTTGGTCTGCACCGGTCAAGCCGCAGAGTTAGACCCAGCAGCGCCGTTGCCGCCTGAGTGGCCCACAGGCATACAAACCCACGCCAGTATGGTCGCGTTGGTCGATCAATTACTGGCCCCGGCCACGCCAGTGCCTACCGCAATGGCTGCGTGTGCCCCCCTAACATCGGTTGCACTGGCCACCACCAACTCCGGATGATCCGGCCACTTCCGAGGAGCGTTGCAGCGCGCCCCCAGCACAGGGGTACGTGAGGCTCGGAATCCACCACCACAACGACGCTCAAAATGTTAGGAGAACTTCATGAAAGTTGTTACTCGTCTAGCACTGGGCTTTGGTATCGTTGCCACGATAGGCATTTTGATTACCATCATTGGCTCATTCCGAATGAGCGAACTAGCAACTGATCTTGATCAGGTAGCCAACGACCGCATGGTCAAGGTGGCTCAGTTCACAGAACTCAAAGAAAACTTTAACTCGATTGGCCTACTTACCCGCAATATTGTAATAAGTGAAAATGTCGCTTTGCATAGCGAAGAAAAGAAAAAAATCGCCACCCTGCGCGCAGCAAACAGCGAATTACTCGAAAAACTTGATAAAACCTTAAAAATACCCCAAGCGCGTAACCTTTTAAAAATTATCACCGACAACCGTGGCATTTATAACAGCAGCATTGATCGTGTAATAGCCCTCACTGAAAAAGGTGATGAAGCCGAAGCCGAGCGTTTACTTTTTAACGAAACACTTGCTCTGCAAAACATTGTTTTTAAAGCTACGGATGACTCCCGCAAGCTACAAAAAGAACTATCTGAAAAGATCGCAGGGGAAGCCGCAGAATTGGCCCGCACTTCCGTCAGCCTAATGACCGGCATGGCTATATTAATGTTTGTTATTGGCTCATTGGTCGGTTTGATTATTTCTCGTGATTTGTTACGCGCACTGGGGGCAGAGCCTTCTGAGTTGTCAGAAGCAGTGAATCGTGTAGCCAAAGGTGATTTAGACACTCCTTTACAGGTTCGCAGTAACGATACCGTCAGTGTCATGGCAGCCGTCGCACAGATGCAAGCCTCACTGTCTAGTGTGGTGTATAACGTCCGTCAAAATTCAGAGAGCGTGGCTACAGCCAGCGCCCAAATATCGCAAGGCAATAATGATTTGTCAACCAGAACTGAGCAACAAGCCAGTGCACTAGAAGAAACTGCTGCCGCAATGGAAGAGCTCGGTTCTACCGTCACACAAAATGCCGAAAACGCCCGCCAAGCCAATCAATTGGCAAAAAGTGCAAGTAACGTAGCGATCAAAGGCGGCGAAGTGGTGGCCCAAGTGGTGGGAACCATGAAGGAGATTGATGATTCATCGAAAAAAATCGCAGCCATTACCAGCATAATTGATGGAATTGCTTTTCAAACTAACATTTTGGCCTTGAATGCCGCAATCGAAGCTGCACGGGCAGGCGAACAAGGCCGTGGTTTTGCGGTGGTGGCCTCTGAAGTTCGCTCTTTAGCGGGACGTTCTGCCGAGGCAGCCAAAGAAATTAAAATCCTGATCGATGCCAGTGTCCAACGGGTCAAAGAAGGCTCTATCTTGGTCGATCAAGCCGGGGACACCATGACCGAAGTGGTCGGCTCCATTCGCCGCGTGACCGACATCATGGGTGAAATCAGTGCTGCCAGTAGCGAGCAAAGCCAAGGGGTAGCACAAGTGGGTGAAGCCGTCACACAGATGGATCACACCACCCAACGAAATGCAGCGTTGGTCGAAGAAATGGCCGCTGCTGCGAGCAGTTTAGAAAACCAAGCCCAAGAGTTGGTAGAAACAGTGGCGGTTTTCAAACTGTCATCACATCCAACAGAAGACGTTGTGGTGGGTGTAGTGAGTCGCCCCGCTATCGACACGATCGCCAGCGGCAAACCCAGCCAAGTTTCGTATAATCCTTCCTTCCGAGGAGCGTTGCAGCGTCCCCAGCATAGCGGGGCGTGAGGCTCGGAACCCACCCTAGCAACGACGCTCATCCACTTTCCGTGCGGTGAGCTTTTTTTTTGGCAATCCTGTGTCGGCAAGTGGCTTGTTCACCCCTGTTTGGAGCCGCCCATGAATGCACCTTCTTCCACCTTCGTTAACGCCGATTGCGCGATTGCTGACATCGCCTTGGCCGCTTGGGGCCACAAAGAAATCCGCATCGCCGAGACCGAAATGCCCGGCCTGATGGCCATCCGTGAAGAGTTTGCCGCCAGCCAGCCCCTCAAAGGCGCACGCATCACCGGCAGCCTGCACATGACCATCCAAACCGCCGTGCTCATCCAAACTCTGGAAGCACTGGGCGCGCAAGTGCGCTGGGCTTCGTGCAACATTTTTAGCACCCAAGACCACGCCGCTGCCGCCATTGCCGATGGTGGCACGCCGGTATTTGCCGTCAAGGGCGAATCACTGTCCGACTACTGGGATTACACCCACCGCATTTTTGAGTTTGGCGCAGCCGGTACCCCCGGCGAAGGCCCGAACATGATTTTGGACGATGGCGGCGATGCCACCATGCTCATGCACTTGGGCCAGCGCGCTGAAAAAGACCTGTCGGTGCTCGACAAGCCCACCAGCGAAGAAGAAACCATCCTGTTTGCCGCCATCCGCGCCAAACTGGCCGTGGATGCCACATGGTACACGCGCAAATCGGCGGAAATCATTGGCGTGACCGAAGAAACCACCACCGGCGTTCACCGCCTGAACGAAATGTCGGCCAAGGGCACGCTGCTGTTCCGCGCCATCAACGTCAATGATTCGGTCACCAAGAGCAAGTTTGATAACCTCTATGGCTGCCGCGAGTCTTTGGTCGATGGCATCAAGCGCGCCACCGACGTGATGATTGCAGGCAAAGTGGCCTGTGTGGCCGGTTATGGCGATGTGGGTAAGGGTTCGGCCCAAGCGCTGCGCGCCCTGAGCGCCCAAGTTTGGGTGACTGAAATCGACCCCATCAACGCCCTGCAAGCGGCAATGGAAGGCTACAAAGTAGTCACGATGGAATACGCTGCCGACAAGGCCGACATCTTCGTGACCACCACCGGCAACCGCGACGTCATTCGCCACGAGCACATGGCCGCCATGAAAGACCAGGCCATCGTCTGCAACATCGGCCACTTTGACAACGAAATCGACGTGGCGTCGATTGAAAAATACCAGTGGGAAGAGATCAAGCCCCAAGTCGATCACATCCAGTTCCCAGACGGCAAGAAAATTATCTTGCTGGCTAAGGGCCGTTTGGTCAATTTGGGCTGCGCCACCGGCCACCCCAGCTTTGTGATGAGCGCCTCGTTTGCCAACCAAACCATCGCCCAAATCGAGCTGTTCACCAAGCCCGACCAATACCAAAACGGCAAGGTCTATGTGCTGCCTAAGCACCTCGACGAGAAGGTGGCCCGCCTGCACCTGAAGAAGGTCGGTGCCATGCTCACCGAGCTGACTGACTCCCAAGCCGCCTACATTGGCGTACCCAAAAACGGCCCTTACAAGGCCGATAGCTACCGCTACTAAGCCAACTTGAGAATGTGATCCGCTATGCGTGCAGATGTTTTTTTGGTAGAAAAGGGCCATGCGGCCACGCGCTCCCAAGCGCAGCGGCTGATTACTGCCGGGGTCGAGTGGCGCTTGTCGTCATTCGCACCGTGGCAAAAAGTAGCCAAAAACGGCGATGAAATCCCGGTCATGGCCGAGTTGCGGCTGCTCGATGGTGCCGAGGCCAAATACATCTCGCGCGGCGGTCTCAAACTCGAAGGGGCGCTGGCTGCCACTGGGCTGCAAGTGAGCGGCTTGCGCTGCTTGGATGTAGGCCAAAGTACGGGCGGCTTTACCGATTGCCTGCTCCAGCAAGGGGCGACACAGGTGATTGGCGTCGATGTAGGCCACGGCCAGTTGCATGAGCGCTTGCGCCAAGATGGGCGCGTGGTGTGTGTGGAGGGTCTTAACGCCCGCAGCATGACTGCAGCCGATTTGCAGGCCGCCTGCGAACTGGCATTGTCTGAAGTGATCGAAGAAGCCGAAGACAACGACACCCAGCCCGTCGCCCCCTATAGCTGGATGCGCAATGGCGGCTTGGTCGATGAAGAATACGACGACAGTGACGACGCCAAAGAGCAAGACATCGAAGCCTTCAAGGCCGAGCGCGCCGCCAAGCAGCAAGCGCGCCAAGCGGGCACGTTGCCGGTGCAACGCCGTCGCCGTGCAGGGCTAGAAGGCGTGGATATCACGCCCTCATTTGACGTCATTACTGGCGATCTGTCTTTTATCTCTTTAACGCTGGTACTGCCCGCACTGGTGCCCCTGCTGGCCCCCGGTGGCACGCTGTTGATGCTGGTCAAGCCGCAATTTGAATTGCAGCCGGGCCAAGTTGGCAAAGGTGGCATCGTGCGCGACGCAGCGCTCTACCCCGTGGTAGAGCAGCGCATCCGCGACTGCTGCGCCGGTTTGGGCCTGGCCGTGCAAACTTGGCTGGACAGCCCGATTGCGGGCGGTGACGGCAACCGTGAATTTTTTGTTTTGGCAAGGAGCGCCGCATGACTGCTGCCACTGCATCAGCTACCGGCTTGCCGGTGAGCCTAGAATTTTTTCCCCCAAAAACCCCCGAAGGGGCCAGCAAGCTGCAAGCCGTGCGCCAGCAGCTGTATGCGCTGCGCCCAGAGTTTTGCTCCGTCACCTACGGCGCGGGCGGCTCCACGCACGAGGGCACCTTTGCCACCGTGCGCGACATCTTGGCCGAAGGCATGGATGCAGCCTCGCACTTTTCTTGCATTGGTGCCACCCGCGACACCGTGCGCGAGCAACTGGCTACCCTCAAAGCGATGGGCGTGCGCCGCCTCGTGGCCCTGCGCGGCGATTTGCCCAGCGGCTATGGCTTGGGCGGTGAATTTAATTACGCCAGCGATTTGGTTGCCTTTATTCGCGCTGAGACTGGGCAAGACTTTCAGATTGAAGTGGCCGCTTACCCCGAAGTGCATCCACAAGCCAAATCGCCTGAGGCTGACTTGCAGGCGTTTGCCACCAAGGTGCGCGCCGGGGCCGACTCAGCCATCACCCAGTATTTTTACAACGCCGATGCTTATTTTCGCTTTGTAGAAGATGCGCGCAAACTGGGGGCTGACGTGCCGGTGGTACCAGGGATCATGCCCATTGCCAGCTCCACCCAGTTGCTGCGCTTTTCAGACGCCTGTGGCGCAGAGATTCCGCGTTGGATTCGCCTGCGTCTGCAAGCCTATGGCGACGATACCGCCAGCATCAAAGCCTTTGGCTTGGATGTAGTCACCCAACTGTGCGAGCAACTGCGCCAAGGTGGCGCGCCCGCACTACATTTCTACACCATGAACCAGAACACTGCCACACTAGAAATTTGCAAACGTCTGGGGCTGGCGGGGTGATGTTTTTGCACCACATTGGCGTGGCCCCTTGACGCATATCAAGCATGGCCCTGGCGACAAGGTGGTTAATAAGGACTTGGGAATGTCCCCTGAATTTTCCGGATTTTTGTGATGAAAAAAACTGTTCTGGCTGCTGCCCTGTTGGGTGCTGTTTTGTCGTCTTCTGCATTTGCGCAGCAAGCTACTGAAGGCTCTTGGATGGTGCGCGCCCGTGCCGTCCATCTGGAAAGCAGCAACGGCGATTCCACGCCTCTGGGCCTGACCACTAACAACAAGTGGCTGCCTGAAGTCGATATCAGTTATTTCTACACCAAGAATCTGGCGGTCGAGCTGATCCTGACCGTGCCACAAAAGCACACCCTGTACTCCAACGGTGGCGCTATCGGCACCTTCAAGCACCTGCCCCCCACCCTGACGGCGCAATACCACTTTACCGATTTGGGCGCGTTCAAGCCTTACTTGGGTGCTGGTGTCAATTACACCCGCCTGTCTAATGTGAACTTCTCGCCAGCTGTGGTCGCTGCCCTGCACCCTTCGGTAGACAAAAATAGCTGGGGCTTGGCCATCCAAGCCGGTGTCGATATTCACCTCAAAGACAATATGTATCTGAATTTGGACGTCAAAAAAGTGCAAATTCGTACCGATGTGGCCTCGTCTGGCCGCAAGGTGGGCGAGTTCCGCGTAGACCCCGTGTTGGTCGGTATTGGTCTGGGCTGGCGCTTCTAAAATCCAGCGCGCGCTGCTTGGCTCTACTATCATCCCGCCATGTGCGGGATTTTTTTTGTACTGGGCCTAAAGGCACTGCGCTAACATCAGCGCCCCTGCTTTTTTGGAAAGGCTCTGGCACATGATGCCTCTGTTGCCAACGGTTTCATGGCGGCGCTGCCGCCCCGCGCACACGCTAATTTCTGCCATCCTGAGCCTAGGAGCCAGCATCGCCAGCGCCAACGACGCCCCCCCGCCAGTGCTGGAGGAAGACAGCACCACCACGGCAGCACCAGCGCCAGCGCCGTCTCTGGGCCTCAAAGCGCCCAACGCCAGTGCATTATTGGCCGTACCGGTACAAAGCGACCTTCTCAGCACCGACAGCGCCAGCACTACGGCATCAGAGGATACCGGGCTGCCCCAAGTTGATTTGCAGTTTCCGCAAGAATATGGCTTGGCCTCTTGGTATGGCGCTAAACAGCACAAGAAACGCACCGCCAGCGGCGAGCCGTTTGATATGCACGACTTCACTGCCGCCCACCCCACACTGCCTTTTGGCTCACGGGTGTGCGTACGCAGCGCCCTGACTGGGCGTGAGGTGGTGGTACGCATCAATGACCGGGGGCCACACGGTGGCAAGCGCGTGATTGACATCAGCCGCGCTGCTGCCGAGGCACTGGGCATAGTGCAGCTGGGCACCAAACCCGTCACGCTGCACACCTTGCCCGATGAAGACAGCGTGTGCCCCGGCAACTGATTAGCTGCCCGACTCTAGCGTGTGGGTAGCGTTGCGGTCTTGCCCCAGCAATTGCACCATCTGGGCCAGCGCATCCTTGAGTTCTGCCTTTAAGGTATAGGGCGGGTTAATCAGAAACATGCCACTGGCGGGCAAGCCGGGGCGCTTGGTTTGGCCTTCGAGCGTTTCGGTGATCTTGCTCGATTTAACGGTAAGGGTGGCATGCAGCCAACTCTTGCCCGCCTTTTGGGCCATCGTCTTTAACCGGCGCGGCAGATCATGTGCCTCTGGGCGCGGAATGATCGGATACCACACGGCATAGGTGCCAGTGGCAAAGCGCTTGAGGCTGTCTTGCACCATATCGAGCACTTTGCCGTAATCGGTTTTGATCTCGTAGCTGGGGTCGCACAACACCAGCGCGCGGCGCGAGGGCGGGGGCAAAAATTTCTTCAGGCCCTCAAAACCATCTTCGTGCAGCACAGCGATCTGGCGGCCTGCTTCTAGTTGGGCCACATTGCCGCTCAAAGAGCGCATATCCGAGGGGTGCAGTTCAAACAGCTTGAGCTTGTCGTGACTGCGCAGCAAGCGCTGGATGATAAAGGGCGAGCCGGGGTAAATTTTGGTGTTGCTGCCCGCATTAAACGAACGCACCAAGTCAATGTAGGCTTGCAATGCCGGTGCCAGCGGCACATGGGCGGCCCCAGGCACCGTGAGGCGCAAAATGCCATCAGCGGCCTCGGCGCTGGTCTTGGCATAGTCGCCATCGAGCCGGTACAAACCGGCACCAGCATGGGTGTCCAGCACCATCAGCGCGGCGTCTTTCTCGGTCAGGTGTTGCAAAGTGGCAATCAGTACGGTGTGCTTGAGCACATCGGCATGGTTGCCTGCGTGGAAGGCATGGCGGTAACTGAACATGGTGCTATGGTAACGATCGCTGCGCTGGATCAGCATTTTTTCATCTTTATCGTCGATGATGGCGTCTTTTTGTCAGCCGCGCCATGTCCGAATCTTCTTACGGTACCCCTGTGTCTGCCATTTACCATGCGGATGCCTTGCCCTCAGGGGCGCGCTTGGGCGAGTTTGAAGTGCTTGCCCTGCTTGGCGTGGGTGGCTTTGGCATGGTCTACCAAGCTTTTGACCACTCCCTGCACCGCTCAGTAGCCATCAAAGAATATATGCCAGCCAGCTTGGCGGGGCGCACGCCCGATTTGTCGGTGGCCGTGCGGGCGCTGGCCGATGTGCCAGCCTTTGAAGCCGGGCTGCGCTCCTTTATCGGCGAGGCGCGCATGCTGGCGCAATTCGATCACCCATCGCTGGTCAAGGTGTTTCGGTTTTGGGAGGCCCACCACACCGCCTATATGGTCATGCCCCTGTACAGCGGCATGACGTTCAAGCAAGCGCGGCTGCAAATGCGCTCCCCGCCGCCCGAAGCATGGCTGCGCCAAGTGCTGTGGTCGGTGCTGGGGGCCTTGCGTACCCTGCACAACAGTAACACCCTGCACCGTGATATCTCGCCCGACAACATCTTTTTGCAAGATGTTGGCCCGCCTGTGCTGCTGGACTTGGGCGCAGCCCGCCAAGCCATCAGTGACCGCGAGCGCAAGCACACCGCTGTGCTCAAGGTCAATTACGCCCCGATAGAGCAGTACGCCAGCGGCGACGCCGACCTGCCCCAAGGCCCGTGGAGTGATTTGTACTCCTTGGCCGCCGTGGTCTATGGCTGCCTGTGCAACGACGTGCCCGACCCCTCCACCTTGCGCGCCATCCGCGACCGCATGGTGCCCTTTGCCCGCGTTGCCCGCACCGTGGGGCAGGAGTTTGGTCAAACCTATTCGCCCGCGTTCGTCAACGCCATCACGCAAGCGCTGGCGTTGCAACCCCAAGAGCGCCCACAAAGCATTGAGGCTTTTTTACAACTGCTGGAAATGCCCAACGCCCCGGCCCCCATGCAGAGCTTCGATTTTCGGGCAGCGTTGGGCGACATCTGGGTCGAACCCACCGACCAACCCAGCGGCGCTAGGGCCATGCCCACGGTAGACCTGTCCACGCCCAAAGCCGTCAGTGCTGGCCCCATTCCTGCCCCGGCAGCATCGCCCAGCTACTTGGTGGCCGATGCCGGAGACACCATGCTGCTAGAAGATGTGCAAGACACGATGCTGCTGCACGGCCCAGACACCCTCATCCAAGGCGATACATCCCCCGAATCCATCGGCCTAGAATCGAACTGGCCTGAGCGCCACTCGATGCGCCCCGCCCCCCCCACCGCACCGTCTGCCACCGCTACACCCCAACGTCCATGGGTCAGATGGGCGGGCGTGGCTGCGGTGGTGGCAGTCATCACAGCAGGCACTGGGGTGTATACCAACCGCACCTCGGTCAAGGCCGCGTCCAACGCAGACCAGCACATCATTACCGAGATGGCCGATCCAGCCCCCAAGCCTGCGCCAACGCCAGCCATTGCACCGCCTGCGGCTGCCGTCGACACAGCACCGGCCAGCGCCGAGCCAGCCCCAGACACGCCAGCCCCGGCGTTTGTCGAAAAAACCGACCCCCGTGCGCTATCGCAAACGGCGCCCAAACCGGCACCGGTGCGCAAACCGCCCCCAGCGCCTGTACCAGTGGCAGCCACGCCAGAGCCAGCTCCGGCCATGCCCAACACCCCACCCACCCCGGCCAGCCACCCAACCAGTGCGCCCAAACCGGCGGCCCCCACCTTGTGCGCCGACAGCAGCGCGCTCACGCGCAGCATGTGCCTTCGCAGCGAATGCCGCCTGCCCGCCTCCGCCAACCTGCCCGTGTGTGTCGAGTTCCGTAAGCAAATGGAGCCGCTAGAAGTGCGCTCGTCCAACTAAAAAATGCCCCCCGCCAAAATGGGGGCCGTTATATAATCGCAGGCTTCGCAGCGATTGCGCAACTCCGCGACGAAGGGCAGCCAGTAGCCACAAACACCTGCTGCCAACACCACCTAAGAGGTTTCCTTCAGAGAAACACCGACCGTGGAAAAGAGTTCCCAGGACGCCAGCCCCTGTTCAGGCTGGTCAAACCCTCGAAAGAAATACAGCATGAAAACTTTCAGCGCCAAGCCCGCTGACGTGCAGCACGAGTGGTTTGTGATTGACGCCACCGATAAGGTGCTCGGACGGGTAGCCAGCGAAGTTGCCCTCCGTCTGCGCGGCAAACACAAAGCCATTTACACACCGCACATTGATACCGGCGATTTCATCGTCATCATCAACGCTGCCAAGCTCAAGGTCACTGGTACCAAGAACTTGGACAAGGTGTACTACCGCCACTCCGGTTATCCCGGCGGCATCACAGCCACCAACTTCCGTGACCTGCAAGCCAAGTTCCCTGGCCGCGCACTGGAAAAGGCTGTCAAGGGTATGTTGCCCAAGGGCCCCCTGGGCTATGCCATGATCAAAAAGCTGAAGGTGTATGGCGGTGCCGAGCATCCGCACAGCGCCCAACAGCCCAAAGTGCTGGAAATCTAAGGAGCCGAGATGATTGGTGAATGGAACAACGGCACTGGCCGTCGCAAATCCAGCGTGGCCCGTGTATTTCTGAAAAAAGGCACTGGCAAAATCACGATCAACGGCAAGGACATCCAGTCCTACTTTGGTCGCGAAACCTCGATCATGATCGCCAAGCAACCCCTGGCACTGACCAACCATGTCGAAACCTTCGACGTGATGATCAATGTCCACGGTGGTGGTGAATCCGGCCAAGCCGGTGCAGCCCGCCACGGCATCACCCGCGCCCTGATCGACTACGACGCAACCCTCAAGCCCGTCCTGAGCCAAGCTGGCTTCGTGACCCGCGATGCGCGTGAAGTCGAACGTAAGAAGGTCGGTCTGCGTTCTGCACGCCGCGCCAAGCAGTTCTCCAAGCGTTAATCCGCTTTTTTGCCTGCTACCCAAGCCGCCCAGGGTTCGCCTAGGGCGGCTTTGTTGTTGCTGGGGTTTGCATAATGCCCCTACCCCCATGAGCGGCAAGTGCCGCCCGCCTGAATGACCGACTGTTTTTGAGTAGTATTCGGGCAAGTTCCCAAAATTCCGGAGATTCTCCCCATGACTGCTGTAGCCCAAGCCCCTCAGATCGAAGAAATGCCTGCGCCGATCATCTTTACTGACAGCGCCGCCGCCAAGGTGGCCGACTTGATCGCCGAAGAAGGCAACCCCGACCTGAAGCTGCGCGTATTTGTGCAGGGTGGCGGCTGCTCAGGCTTTCAGTATGGCTTTACCTTTGATGAAATCGTCAATGAAGACGATACCACCATGACCAAAAATGGCGTCTCGCTGCTGATCGACGCCATGAGCTACCAGTATTTGGTGGGTGCAGAGATCGACTACAAAGAAGACCTGCAAGGCGCGCAGTTTGTGATTAAAAACCCCAACGCCACCAGCACTTGCGGCTGCGGTTCGAGCTTCTCCTGAGTGCGGGGTAAGGGCGTGCAATTTTTGGCGCACCGGATCACAATAGTGCCATCCTGAAAAAAGGCTTCACTTCTGCGTTGGTTTGCCGTTATATAGGACAGCCATAAAGCCTTTTGTGGGGCTTTTGCGTTTTACTATTACTGCTACGGGGCCTCGCCATGCAAATTCCTCCCGTTGACCGATCCCCATCGTGGCGCACGATCAGTGCTGATCTGTCTACCACCGGCGCGTCTGGGGCTGTGCCCGTGCGCCCCATCAACGCGCCCAATCCAGTCGAATCTATGGACCGGCTCGGTGAGGGGGCCATTGTCAAGACGCCAGACAAGCCCTCGGATACCGACGGCCCCAACCGCGACTGGACAACCCCAGAAGAAAAAAAGCTGGTGCCAGAGCTGCCCCCAGAGCCAGAGCCAGAGCCAATCTACAAACAGTTGCTCGACTTTATCCAATCCATGTGGCGCGCCAGCGGCACGGCCATCGAGATGGCGCAAGAAATCAACAAAATGACCTTGCAAGAGCGCATGGCCCTGCAAGCCAAAAACGAGCCAGATCTGACCTACTCCGACCCCAAGGTCAAACGCACCGGCGGTTTGTAACCCTAGCCCGCCAGCGGTGCATTGGCAATGCCGCTGCTGACATGGCCTGCCGGTACATGGCGGGCCGCAGAAGTGACATGGCCGGTTTGGTCATCAAAGAAAAAATCCGGTTCAAATTCGCGCAGAAACTCCCCCTTGGGCAGGCCCCCCAAGAACATGGCCTCATCGACGGCAATGTTCCAATCCATCAGGGTGCGGATGGCGCGCTCATGCGCCGGTGCGCTGCGCGCCGTGACCAACGCGGTGCGAATACGCATACCACTGCTGCCGCTGGCTTGCTGTAAGCGGTGCAAGGCCACCAGCAAGGGCTTAAACGGGCCTTGCGGCAGGGGTTGGGCCGCCTTATCGCTCTCGTGGCGCTGAAAGGCATCTAGGCCCTGCGCTTGAAACACGCGCTCGGCCTCGTCCGAAAACAATACAGCATCGCCGTCAAAGGCAATCCGCACTTCTTGCGGATGGGCGTTGCCTGCTTGGGCCGATTCAGTCAGCACCCGCGCGGCGGGATAGCCCAAGTGCAGGGCTTGGCGCACATCGGCCTCATTGGCAGATAAAAACAAATGCGCGCCCAAAGGCCGCAGATAGCCAAAAGGCTCGCGCCCTTGGGTAAAAACACCGCGCTGGATGCTGGGCAGCCCGTGCGCTTGGCAAGAGCGAAACACGCGCAAGCCACTGACCGGATCATTGCGTGACAGCAGCACCACCTCGACTCGTGCCTGCTCAGGCGTGTTAAAGGCCAGCAGCTTGCGCACCAAGGAAAAGGCCACACCGGGGGATGCGGGCACCTCTAAACGCTGGTGTTGCAAAGCCCGGTAGGCGGCATCGTTATCACGGTCGAAAACGGTGTTTTCTTCCTCAAAATCAAACAGAGCCCGCGAGGAGATCGCCACGACCAACCGGTTTTGTAATGATGCGCTCATGGTGGATACGGGCCAAGGTTATTTAACAAACTGGTTGAGTTGGATGATAGGCAACAACACCGCCAGCACAATCAGCATCACCACCAGCCCCATCGTCACAATCAGCAGCGGCTCCAAAATAGTGGCCAACTGCATGGAGCGGCGCTGCACTTCGGCAGACAGTTGCTGCGCAGCGCGTTGCAGCATCAACGGCAACTGGCCGGTTTGCTCACCCAGCCGGGCAAACATGGCTACCAGCCCCGGAAAACGTTTTTTTTGTGCCAACGCTGACGCCAGTGGCGCGCCCTCGCGTACCAGCACCAACGCCTCCAAAGCATCGGCTCGCATAGCCCGGTTGTTTAAGGTTTCAGCGGCGGCCTGCAAGGCTTTGAGAATCGGTACCCCGGCACCGGCCAGCATGGCCAGTGTGCTGGCAAAGCGGGCGGCGTTGTAGCTGCGCGCCAGCCGCCCCAACAAGGGCAATTGCAACCACGCCGCATCCACCTTCTGCCGAAAGGCTTCGCCCGTCAGCATCCAGCGCCAGCCTATCCCCCCCAAGAGCAGCAGCAGCAACACCGCCCAGCCATACTGGCGCACGGCGCTGCTCAAGGCCAGCATAGCCACCGTCAAAAAGGGCAAAGCGCGCTTGGTGCCAGCAAACACGCTGGCTACTTGGGGCACTACATAGGTGACGAGAAACAGCACAATCACCAAGGCCAACAAAGTCACGATGGCAGGATACAGGGCAGCCCCCATCAGTTTGGCGCGCAGGGCTTGGCGCTCTTCCAGATCATCGGCCAGCCGCTCTAGCACCAACCCTAGGCTGCCGCTGGCCTCACCGGCCCCCATCACGGCACAATAAATGTCAGAAAACTCCCGTGGGTGCTGTTGCAAGGCGCGGGCAAAGCTAGAACCGGCATTAACCTCGGCACGCAAAGCGGCCAACAGATGGTGCTGGCGCTCGTCTTCGGCCTCATCGGCCAAGGCGGTCAGGGCGCGCTCCAACGGCAAACCTGAGACCACCAACCCGGCCAATTGGCGTGTCCACACCGCCAATGTCGTGGCATTAAACACTGGGCGCATCAGCAGGCGCTGACTCCACGATGGCGCACTGCCACCAGCAGAACCAGCCTCTACCAGTGCTACCGCTAATGGCACCAAGGCTTGGGCACGCAACTGGCTGCGCGCCGCCTTGGCCGTATCGGCTTCCAGCACCCCATTGCGGGTCTGGCCTTGGGCATCGAGGGCTTCAAAAGAAAAAGCGGGCATAGGCAGCAATCGGGCGTTCAGAGCACAGCATCAAGCCGTGCATGGTAGCTGCTGAACCGCCCACCCACCGGCCACGTCGTATTTAGAAGCTTTGCCTGTCGTCTTCAGCTCCCGTTGTACTGGGGGATGGCTTCATCCATCAGTGCAGCGGGCTTGCTGGCTTGGTGCGTGCAGCACGGCGCAGGACAGCACTGTGCATTTATAACAAAAGCCCAACGCAACCCCATGCTGATCTTACCAACATAGAGGAATCCAAAAATAAAAATCTGGCTTACAGCATAAATCTTTTGATATAGGCCTTGCTCATGCCATTTATATGCAGGACACGCAACATGAAATAATAGCGGTCACTGCATAGGGTGGCAGCAATTTTTTCTTCAACTCTTTCACACAGGTAATGGTATATTTTTACTACCATCGCAGCTGCCCATTCTGGAGCAATCTATGCCACCAGAGCCAATTATCTATATAATATTTATTATTAATCAATAAAACTGAACGCAAATTCAAGCCCCTAAGGGGCCTGAGAAGATGGTGCTATCAGGGATCAGGGTATTGGTGAAAGAGACTGAGCAGCCAAGGCTGCAATCTCTAGCGAGTGCAGGCGCAAAGCAGGGTCAAACACATCACTGACTAGCATAAACTCGTCTGCCTGCGTAGCTTGCCACAGCGCAGCAAAACCAGCACGCACAGTATCGGGGCCGCCAATCACCGCAGCAGCGAGAAAATCGGCAATGCCTGCGCGCTCTTGGGCACCAATGTGGGCCATAAAATCTTTTAGTGGGGGCTGCAAACGGCCACGTTGCCCCGTCAAAATGCCCAGCACCCGCTGGTAAGTGCTGCTGGCCAAATACTGCGCTTCCTCGTCAGTAGGGGCTGCAATCACCGGTACACCCACCACTACATAAGGTTTTTTGAGCGTGGCCGATGGCCGAAACAGCCGCCGGTACAACTCCAGTGCTGGCAACAACATGCGCGGTGCAAAATGCGAAGCAAAAGCATAGGGCAATCCCATCTGCGCTGCCAGTTGCGCCGAAAACAGGCTAGAGCCTAGCAGCCAAATGGGCACTTGGGTGCCAGCTCCGGGCATGGCAGTAATGCGTTGACCGGGCTGGGCAGGCCCCAGCAAACGCTGGACCTCTGCCACGTCGCGCGGAAAATCTTCTTCGGTTTCGACCCGGTCGCGACGCAAAGCACGCATGGTTGGGCCATCGGTACCGGGGGCACGACCCAGTCCCAGATCAATACGACCGGGATACAGTTCAGCCAAGGTGCCAAAAGCCTCAGCCACCACCAGCGGAGCATGGTTAGGCAGCATGATGCCGCCCGAGCCTACGCGGATGCTTTGGGTGTGGGCGGCAATGTGACCGACCAATACGGCAGTGGCCGAACTGGCAATGCCGGGCATATTGTGGTGTTCAGCCAGCCAGTAGCGACGAAAGCCCAGCGCCTCAACGTGCTGGGCAGTGCGCAGGGCAATGTCCAAGGCTTGGGCCACGGTACCGCCTTCGCGGACGGCCACCAAGTCCAGCATGGACAGAGCAGGGCAATGAGAAGTAATCATAGTACCCACATTGTGGCTGCTGCACGCAGGGCACTATGAGCCCACTACCAGATCACTGAGCAGCCGGGGGGGATTGGGGTTCTAGGGCCGTGTCGGAGGTAGAAGAAGCTGGCGATGATGCCTTGGCACCAGCTTGGGCCGCCTTAAGCAACATAGCAGACAGGTCAGCCTTAATTTTTTCGGCTTGGGATTGCAGCGGAGTGGGGTTGGTGCTTTCAGTCATGGCACGAATCTACCACTAATAAGTGCCAACGCGCAGGCACTAGCCGCCTATGGCCCAGCAGTGAGTCCCCACTATGGAACAGTTTTTATAACCCCGTTGGGCTAGGATGAGGCGAACTGGGCATAATCTTTCACTTCCCACCAAGAAAGCATCATGGGCAAGCGTATATTGATTGTTGAAGACCACGCCGATATTCGTCGGCTGATCCGCATGACCCTCGAGTTTGAAGACCACGACATCCGCGAGGCCGCCAACGCCGATGAGGGCTTGGTGCAGGTGCGTGAGTGGGGCCCTGAGTTGCTACTGCTAGATGTGATGATGCCCGGCAGTATGGATGGTTTAGGCTTGTGTCGTTTGGTGAAAACCGACCCCACACTGGGACGGCCCAACGTTATTTTGCTCACAGCACGCGGACAAAGCCAAGACGTTGAAGCAGGCATGAATGCCGGGGCCAATGCCTACTTGCTCAAACCCTTCAGCCCCCTTAAGCTCATCGAAACCATCAATAGCCTAGAAGATTGAGGCCCATGCCCAAAACCGAGCATCAGCCTGAGGCGACGCAGTTTGATGCCGCCGCCGCCGACCAGATGGAGACCATCATCTCTGATCTGGGGCGGATGTACCACGAGCGCAATGAGGCGCTACAAGAGGTGGCTCGTGCCCACCATGAGGCGTTGTTCCGGCTGGCTATGGCGGCGGAATACAAAGATGACGACACAGGCGTGCATATCGTGCGCATTGGCTTTTTGGCCGAGGCTTTGGCCCGGCACCTAGGGCAATCGCGGGCCTACGCTACGCTGCTGCGCAAAGCCGCGCCCATGCACGACATTGGCAAAATCGGCATTCCAGACAATGTGCTCAAAAAGCCAGGAAAACTCGACCCTGCCGAGCGCGAAATTATGAACCAGCACCCTGGCATTGGGGCTGATATTCTGGGCAAGTCGCGCATTGCCCTTTTCCAGATGGCTTCAGAAATTGCCCTAGCGCACCACGAACGCTGGGACGGCAAGGGCTACCCCTCAGGACTGGCTGGAGAAGATATCCCGCTGTCGGGGCGCATCGTCACGGTGGTTGATTTTTACGATGCAGTGACCATGGATCGGGTGTACCGCGAGGCTTTTAGCACCGAAAAAGCCTTAGAGATGCTATTGGCCGAGCGTGGCCGGGCCTTTGACCCCAGCGTAGTGGACTGCTTTATGGAGCACAGTGCATCGCTAGAGGCCATGCGCCAGCACGTCACTATCCATCGGATGACTTTTGCTGATTTGGTTCACGACAAGCCCCTAGCGCGTTGAACACCCACGAGGATCTTTGACCTTTCACCCACATCGCTTTGACTGCCTCCTCATCCTCGGCACCTGCCACCAACAAGCACCGCCCGCACCACTATGCGGGTATCGTGTATGGCTTTAGTATTCTTGCCTTGGTTATGGCTTGGACTACGGTGGCCACGGTGCTGTACTGGCAATGGCAAGCTACCCTAGAGGCCGAGCTACGCCAAAATATCAATATGGCCCGGGCCATCAAAGAGCACACCCTGCAGGTGCTAGAAACCATAGATCAGGCCATCTTGCGCTTGCAAACGCTAGCCACCGAACGCAAACCACTGCCACAGGACTATCTGCGCACGGCCAACGAAACGGGTTTGACACCCAACATCATTACGCAACTGGCGTTTATAGATGCACAGGGAAATTTTCAGGGCAGCAACCTCGACCCCGATGGCAAGCGCAGTGGTCATGTCTCCCTCAAAGACAGGGAACACATTCGGGTGCATTTGCACAGGGGTGAAGCCGACCACACCTCGCGCCAATTATTGGATGATGGTTTGTTCATCAGCAAGCCCCTGCTGGGCCGAGTATCAGGACAATGGAGCATCCAGCTCTCACGCAAAGTGATGGGACTGGATGGACACACCCTGGGCGTGGTGGTGGCCTCAATGAACCCCGTGCATCTGTCCAACGTTTATAGCAATGTGCAACTGAGCCCTGGAGCAGGACTGATGTTGTCCGGATTGGACGAGGTTATCCGGGTGCAGGTGATAGATGGCATGAGCTCTGGCATGGGCGAGCGTGTGGCTACAGCGCTGGCAGCAGCCACCCTAGAAAACTTGGACGGCACCATGATCAGCATGGGCCACGATGGCGTCGAGCGCCTTGTGGGCTACAGTCGGGTGGGCAATTACCCACTCACGGTAGTTAGTAGCACCACTGTACAAGAGGCATTTGCCCGCTGGCGCACCAACCGCAATATGCTGTTGGTAATGTCCACCTTGTCTAGCCTATGTGTAGGGGGTTTTTTGTGGCTGTTTCGTAGCAGCGTGCGCGAGCTGGCACAAAGCCATGAAGCCTTGGTACGCAGCGAGGCCCAAGCCCAACAGGCCAACCAAGCCAAAAGCGAGTTTCTGGCAGCTATGTCGCATGAATTGCGCACGCCACTGACCAGCATCAAGGGCTTTTCCGAACTGATTGCTATGCGCAGCAAAGATGCCGTCACTGCCGAGCAAGCCGACCTGATCAACCGCGCAGCCACCCACCTGAACAGCTTGCTAAGCGAGATTTTGGATTTGGCCCGCATTGAAGCCAAGGCCATGCCTACCCTCCCCGAAACGGTGCCCTTGCGCACGCTAGTCAATGAAGTGACAGCGCTGTTTCAGATCAGTGCAGTGGCCAAATCCCTGACTTTGGACTTGGTAGTAGAACCCAACGTGCCTGAGCACATTCACACCGACCCGCTCAAACTGAAACAGATTTTGAACAATTTGCTGTCCAACGCGGTCAAATTTACCGAGCAGGGCCATATTGCTTTGCAGGTCAAACTCGACCTGACCGGGCAGCAAGTGTTGTTGCAGGTCAGCGATACCGGGCCGGGCATTGCCCCCGAATTGCACGAGCGCATTTTTGAGTACTTTCGCCAGGGCGATGCACGTGTCAGTTACGAATACGGCGGCACTGGCCTAGGGCTGGGTCTTTCTAGGGGGCTGGCGCAGCTACTGGGCGGCACCCTGACACTACAGTCGGCACCGGGGCAGGGCGCACGGTTTACGCTCTCGCTGCCTCTGGTGCAGCACGGCAGCACACCGACCCCAGCCCCAGCCAATACCTGATTAACGCAAACGCGCTAAGGCAGCGCTGGCCGTTTCGGCAATGCGCGTCAGGAAATCGGTGCCCATGGTGGCCTCAAAGCGGTGCGGATCGTCTGAGGCCAGCACCAGCATACCAAAGGCCGGGGTGGCGTGCTCCATTGGGCCATCGCGCAGGGGAAGCAGCGCCAACGATTGCACCATGTCACCGTCGCGCAGCCAACCCACCGGCTCAAAGCCCAAATTAGGGCCACAAAAAGGCATGGTCAAGGAGGAGGCAAAAGCGCGCACATCGTTACTTGCCCCCACCGCAAACGGTGCGTTGGCATAGGCCGGAGACACGCCCCAGACGCGCATGGCAGCTTGGGGCACCTCAAACTGACGCCGAATGCCCTGCACCACGGCCTCAGGCAGCGAGGGCGGATGCGTCATGCGCTGCAAATCACAGGCCCATTGGTGCAGGCGCTGGTCAATCGACATATTTTGCTGGCCGTTGTGCACCATCTCCAAAATGCGCTGTTCCAAGTCGGCAATTTTGGCGCGCAGGCGCTCGGCTTGGCGCTCTTGCAAACTCACGGCCCGGTGCCCATGCGGACTGATGATCTGCACACTGGTCAGCAGCTCGGCATGGCGCTCAAAAAACCCCGGCGTCTGCATGAGGTAGTCGGCAATGTCTTCTTCGGTGATCGGAGCAATGAAAGGGGTGGGGTCGTAGACAGTCATAGGGTGTCGGGGAGTTCGATCTGGCCTTGAAAAACGGAGGTGGCCGGGCCGGTCATAAACACCGCATCGCTGGGCTGGCCGCTCCAAGCAATGCTCAAACGCCCGCCTTGGGTGTCCACGTCCACGCGGGCATCAAGCAGCCCCAAGCGAATACCGGCCACAACAGCAGCACAGGCACCAGTGCCGCAAGCCAAGGTCTCACCGGCACCGCGCTCATAAACGCGCAGACGGATGTGGTTGCGGGCCACAATTTGCATGTAACCCGCATTAACCCGCTGCGGAAAGCGCGGGTGGTGCTCGATCAACGGGCCGGTTTGGGCCACGGGGGCAGTGTCTACATCGTCCACAATCTGCACGGCATGAGGGTTGCCCATCGACACCACACTAACCTGCACCACGGCAACCGGGGCTGTGCTGCTGCCCAACACCAGCGGCCAGCGCTGGCCTTGGCCTTGCGCCTCAGGTTGCAAGCCACTGGCATCAAAGGGCACACGGGCAGGCTCCAGCACCGGGCACCCCATATCCACAGTGACACGGCCATCTGGGGTGAGTTCGGGAGCAATGATGCCAGCGCGGGTTTGCACGCGGATGGTGTCTTTGTCTGTCAGGCCCTGATCGCGCACATAGCGGGCAAAGCAGCGCGCACCATTGCCGCATTGCTCTACCTCGCCACCATCGGCGTTGTGGATGACATATTCAAAATCAATGCCCGGCCCCGGCGAGGGACGCACGGTAAGGATTTGGTCGGCACCGACGCCAAAGTGGCGGTCGCCCAACAGGCGGTAGTGCGCTGGCGTCAGGCCCAGACGGCCTTGGGTTTCGTCGAGCACGACAAAGTCGTTGCCCGCACCCTGCATCTTGGTAAAGCGGATCTGCATGGCGGCAATTATCGTTGTAGGCTTGGCTGCTGTGTACTGCACTTCAGTGCAGTTGCAACACATCGACTCTGGGCAGCACACCCAGCCTTGCCGGTAGCCCGATAGTACCTACCCCCGTGGTAACAAAGAGTGTCCCGGCGGGTGTGCTGTAGCGGCCTGCATACCAGCCGTGGGTGCTCATGCCGGGCAATACAAGGTGCTGGGTGATCCACGGCAGGGTAATCTGGCCGCCGTGGGTGTGGCCGCTCACTATGAGCGTAGCCGACTCTGCGGGCAGCAAAGCGGTGGTATCTGGCTGGTGGGCCAGCACCAGCCGAGGCTGGGACGCTGGCCCCGGTGGCAGCAAGCGAGCAATATCGGCGTGCGGGTCAGCGCCCCACAAATCCCCCAGACCCACGATCTCCCAGCCCTTGAACGATAGGCTGCGCCCCTCCAGCACCTGCACGCCGTGGGTTTGCAAGGCCGTGCGCAGCGCGGCGGTCAGTGGTGGGCCGGGGGCCTGCGTATCGTGGTTGCCCAACACCGCCCAGACTGGGTGGTGCAGCCGGGCCAGCGGGGCTAAGGCGGCTTGCACATCCAATGGTGGGTCATAAGTCCAGTCACCGGCCACCACCACGGCATCGACCTCTTGGGCATTGAGCACATCGACCAAACGCTCCAACTGCCAAGACCGCACAAACAAGCCCACATGCAGATCAGCCACCAGCGCCAGCCGCAAGGGTGGGCTGCCTGCGGGCAAGGCCAGCGGATGGGTACGCACCACCAGCAGGCGCGGCTCTACCAAGGCCCCCCAAGCCGCCACCACCAGCACTACCAGCCCCAGCAAATACCGCCCCCGCAGGCCCACCGCCTGACGCAATTCCAGCAACCAGCCCAGCAGCCAAGGCAACAGCGCCCACCCTGCCCAGAACAGCCACAGCTTGAACCAGACCACCGCCGCCCGCCCTGGCTCAATCCAACGCCCCTGCACATCCCACAGCGCCAGCAACGCTGCCAGCAGACACCACGCTGCACCAACACGGTACGCCGCTGCAGCCACGCAACGCCCACGGGCAGGCATCCATAAAGAAAATGACAGCATCGCTTGAGCGCAGAAAGCGGCAAAAAACAAACAGGCAGATATCGTATGCCAGCACCGCCGCGCCGCCTTGCCCATAATGCAGGCCATGATCCGCCCCAGCCAGCTTCTCCATCCCCCACGCACCCCTGCTGCCATTCGCGATGCCGCCACCGTGCTGCTCTTGCGCGACAGCCCCGAAGGCTTGCAAGTTTTAATGACCCGCCGCTCCGACCATGCCAGCTTTGCACCGGGGGCTTACGTCTTTCCCGGTGGAGGCATTGATGCACTGGATGCGCAATCGCACGCTGTGGCTGCCCGACGCCCCACACAAAGCGACCTGCACCTGACCCAAGCCATTGCCGCCATCCGCGAGAGTTTTGAAGAACTGGGCATTTTGCTAGCCCGCCACGCCGATGGCCGCATGGCCGATGACCAAGACATTGCCCGCCTGAGCCGCCATGCCCCCTTTGCCGCCCAATGTGCCGCACAGGGCCTGACGCTGGCCGCCGACACGGTGTATGTGCTGGCGCATTGGACAGGCGCGCGCGAACTGAGCAAGCGCTTTGCCGTGCCCTTTTTGGTGGCCCGTATGCCCGAAGGCCAAACCCCCGTGGCCGATGAACAAGAGCAGTTTGAGCCAGTTTGGGTCTCACCGCAGCAAGCGCTAGAGCGCCATGCTGCGGGGCAGTTCTTCATGATCTTTCCGACCATCCGCACCCTAGAGCGTTTGGCCCGTTTTGCCAACGCCGATGCAGTACTGGCCGCTGTCGCCCACGAGCAGCCACTGTGGGTCAGCTGCCCGCGTGGTGGCCTGCTGGCGGGCAAAGAAGTCCATTACATGGAAGACGAGCACCCCTTTGGCGAGCTGGCCTTGGTCTGCCCCAATGGCGAAGCTCTGCACCCACTAGACTGGCAAAGCGCAAGCCCAGTGCCGCTACTGCGCAATGTGCAGCGCCTGACGGCCCCCAACCCCGGCTTTATGACTGGCCCCGGCACCAACAGCTATTTGGTGGGCGAGCCCAGCACCGGCTATATCGCCATCGACCCCGGCCCGGCTGACCACGAGCACCTCGATAAACTGTGGCGTGCCGCTGGGGGCGATATCCGCGCCATTGTCTGCACCCACTCCCACCCCGACCACTCACCCGGTGCGGCCCCCTTGCAGGCCCTCTGCACCCAAGCCGGGCGCGCCACCCCGCCTATTCTTGGTTTGCCCTCCGCGCCCACCGCCCGCGCCGCCAGCGCCTTTAGCCCCGATGAAGTGCTGCAACACGGCCAGCGGCTCACACTCACCGGGCAAAGCCCTGCAGGCGAGGTGCACCACACCCTGCAAGTGGTACACACTCCCGGCCATGCCGCCAACCACCTGTGCTTTCTGCTCGAAGAAGATGGCCTGCTGTTCTCTGGCGACCACATCCTCAACGGCAGCACCACAGTGATTGACCCGCCCGATGGCAACATGGCCGACTACCTCGATTCGCTCGATCGGCTCGATGCCCTGTGCGGTCAATACGAGGTTGATTTCATTCTGCCTGCCCACGGCTATGTGCTGCACAGCGCACGCGCTGCCATTGCCCAACTCAAAGCCCACCGGCTGGCCCGCGAAGCCAAGGTGCTGGCCGCCATGCAGGCCCTGCCCGAAGGCACGGTACAAGACTGGGCGGCTCACGCCTATGCCGATGTACCACCAAGGTTGTGGCCCGTGGCCCAGCGCTCTTTGCTGGCCCATGTCGAACGTATTCAAAGCATGGAGCCGGGCAATGACTGAACCCACCCACACCCCCACCGGACTGGTACGCCTAGCCAAACGTTTGGCACAGCAATTGGGCTGCTCACGCAGCATGGCCGAGCAATATATTGAAGGCGGCTTGGTCAGCGTCGATGGCAAGGTCGTAGAGCTGCCGGGTGCCCGCGTGGCACCGCAGCAAACCGTAGCACTGGCACCCAATGCCAGCCTGCTGGACTTGGCCCCCATCACCTTGCTGCTGCACAAGCCGCCCGGCTTTGAAGCAGGCTTGGGCCTAGAGGCTGGCGCTGCCGCCCACGGCAGCCGCAGCCAAGGCGCGCCGCAGGCAGTCACGCTGCTCAATGCAGCCTCACACATGCCCGAAGATGCCTCAGGCATCCAAGTGTTGCTGCGCCATTTCAAGCAGTTGCAATGCTTTACGCCGCTGCCCACGCCCGCCAGTGGTTTGGTGGTCTATACCCAAGACCCGCGCATCGCCCGCAAACTGGCCGAAGACATCGAAACCCTAGAGCAAGAGTGTATTGTCGAAGTGGCCGGTCAAATTGTCGAAGGCGGGCTACAAAAACTCTGCCACGGCCTGAGTTTCAATGGACGCCCCCTGCCCCCCATCAAGGTCAGTTGGCAAAATGAAACCCGGCTGCGTTTTGCCCTCAAGGGCATCCGCCCCGGACAAATCCCGGCCATGTGCGAAGCAGTGGGTTTGCGCGTGCTGGCGATTCGGCGCATCCGCCTAGGCCGGGTGCCGCTGGCAAAGGTGCCCGAAGGCCAATGGCGCTACCTGCACGACTGGGAAAAGTTCTGATTGAAAATGCAGGCATGGTGATGTTTGCAGAGGGCGTTCTCAAACTCCACTGGGATCAATCGGTGCCCGTGGATGTGGCGCACATTGCCCAGCGCATGGGCATGGCCGTGCGCCACAGTAGCAGCTTGGCTACCTGCGCGCAATTGCAGATCAACGCACAAAACCAGCCCAGCCTGACCCTGTGCCAGCACCATGCCCCAGCGCTACAGCGCTATGCCACCGCACAAGCCTTGGGCCATCTGGCCTTGCACCACCTGCGCCCCGGCTTGGAGCGCAGCATCGTGGTCACAGAAGATTTTGCGCTAGACGACCCCAGCCGCACCGAGCGCGAAGCCCAGCAGTTTGCCCTGCGCTTGCTCATCCCGGAGCCAGTCTTGCGCTACTGCGTTCAAGACATGGCCATGCTAGACATACTAGAGCTGGCCCATCTGTTTGATGTACCAGCCGCGCTCATGGGCTGGCGTCTGATGGACTGGCCTATGCCTATGCCTAAGCCACGCCACTGACTTCCAAATAATAACTCTCTAGCGCCTCGTTAAGCACTCCCTTATTGCCCATGTTGCACCACTTTAAGAATTTATCCATCAGTACCAAATCGATTGGCAGTCTAGTTTTGTCCCTGATCCTTTTTAGTGCCATCTCTGCCACCATCAGTAGCAGCATGATTACTAAGGAAATCCACCAACGCGCTTTTACAGAAGAACTACCTGCACTGGTACAAGGCATCCGCTCCGACATTCAGCGCCAGCTGGCCCCCTCTATCAATGCCGCACGGGGCATGGCCGATAACGCCTTCTTGATCGATTGGGACCGGGCAGGTATGCCTGAATCGGGACATGCCACTTGGTTGCGTTATGCCAACGCCATCAAAAAACAACAGTCAGCAGCAGGGGTTTTTTGGTGTTCTGAAAGCGGCATGAAGTACCAAAAAGACGATGGCTCTACCCGCACCATCTTGCCCACAGAAACTTGGTTTTCAGAAGCACTCAATTCCAAGGTGGACTACGCACTCAACCTTGATCTAGATGTTGCAGCTCAAAACTACATGATGTTCATCAATGTGCGCGTTGATGGCCCCGTTGGGCAGCGGGCCGTCACTGGCCTTGCGCTGTCGGTAGATGCCGTAGCACAGAGCATTGCCCAATACAAAATTGCCGATAGTGGGGTGGTTTATCTGGTACGTGCCAATGGTTCCATCCTGATGCACCAAGACAAAGCACTCATTGATGGCAAACACCACCTCAAGGATATGCCCGGTCTGGATGCCACAATGGCCAGCCAGCTTTTGGGCCAGCAGGCATTTGGTCAAGTGCGCTACCAAAAAGAGGGCAATGACTACATCATGGTATCTGCCCCTATTCCTGAATTACAAGCCTATGTGATTGCCGAAGTTCCAATATCCGAACTCACTGGGCCCATCTTGCAGGCTGTTCGCGTTGCAGGCTTGATAGCCTTGCTGATCGGGGGTGCCGCAGCCGTTGCTGTGGCCTTTGTAGTCAGCCGTGCCATTGCAGCACCTATACAACATGCAGTGAGCTTGCTGGCCGAAATTGCCAATGGCGATCTCTCCCATCGAATTCCTGCTAACACCCAAGATGAAATAGGCCAACTGGGCCAAGCCATTAACCGTCTGGTCGATGCGCTATCTACCCTGGTGCGAGATGTGCGCCACAGCGCCCAACTGATTGCCACCGATGCCACCCAAATTGCCACTGGCAGCGTCAACCTAAGCCAACGAACGGATGAGCAAGCGGGAAATCTGCAACGCACAGCCGCCTCTATGGAAAAGCTCACTGCCACTGTGCACCACAACACAGCCACCTCACAACACGCAGCCCAAATTGCCAATCAGGCCACCCAAGCAGCGCAGCAAGGCGGCCAGGTGGTGGGCCATGTAATCCAGACCATGACAGAGATCAATGGTACATCGTCCAAGATTACCGACATCACGGGGGTGATTGACGGCATTGCATTTCAAACCAACATATTGGCGCTTAATGCAGCCGTAGAGGCAGCCCGCGCCGGAGAGCAAGGCCGGGGCTTTGCTGTGGTGGCCTCAGAGGTGCGTATGCTGGCCCAACGCTCAGGGGAAGCTGCCAAGCAAATCAAAGAACTCATCGAGGCCAATGTGCAAACTGTCAATTTAGGTTCTCAACAAGCCAAAGGGGCTGGCAGTTCTATGGACAACATCCTGCGCCAAGTCTCCCAGATGGATCAACTGGTTCAAGAAATCAGTCAGGCCAGCCAAGAACAAAGCCAAGGACTAGAACAGATTGGTTGCGCCGTAGCGCAACTCGATACCGTCACGCAGGAAAACACCTCCTTGGTGGAGCAAAGCACCTCGGTGGCTGCCGACTTGGGACAACAGGCCAGTCGCCTAACTACCCTGATGGCAGCATTTCGCCTTTGATTGCACAAAGGATGGTGGTGGCCACTACCGTGGCCTCGCCACCATCGGCTGGCCTGTCAGGCCAGCGCCCGCTGAATGATGATTTTTTGCACATCGCTGGTGCCTTCATAAATCTGGCACACCCGCACATCACGGTAGATGCGCTCGACTGGAAAATCATTCACCACGCCATAACCGCCCAGCGTTTGGATGGCAGCGCTGCACACGCGCTCGGCCATCTCGCTGGCAAAGAGTTTGGCCATGGCCGCCTCTTTCAGGCAGGGGCGGCCTGCATCGCGCAAACTGGCAGCATGCCAAATCAACTGGCGCGCCGCTTCTAGTTGCGTGGCGCAATCGGCCAGCCGAAAACCCACAGCCTGATGGTTAATAATGGCCGTACCAAAGCTCTCGCGCTGCTTGGCATACTGCACGGCCAGCTCAAATGCACTGCGCGCCATGCCCACGCTTTGTGCAGCAATGCCAATGCGCCCGCCTTCTAGCGCCGACAGCGCAATTTTGTAGCCCTCGCCTTCAGTGCCAATCAGGTTTTCTGCTGGAATGCGGCACTGGTCAAAATTGATTTGCGCCGTATCGCTGCTGTGCTGACCGAGTTTTTCTTCTAGGCGGGCCACCACATAGCCGGGGGTGTTGGTGGGCACAATAAAGGCGCTCATGCCCTTTTTGCCTGCGGCTTTATCGGTCACGGCAATCACGATGGCTACCTGACCATTTTGGCCGCTGGTAATAAACTGCTTCACACCATTGATGACGTAGCCATCCGCATCACGGGTGGCCGTGGTGCGCAAAGCAGAAGCATCAGAGCCAACATGGGGCTCGGTCAGGCAAAACGCCCCCAGCATCTCACCACGGGCCAACGGCGTCAGCCACTGGCGTTGCTGCTGGGCGTTGCCATAACGCATCAAAATGGCATTGACCGGGCAGTTAGTCACGCTAATGGCGGTGCTGGTGCCGCCATCACCAGCGGCAATTTCTTCCAGCACCAGCGCCAGCGTTACATAGTCGAGCTGGGCACCACCCAGTTCTTCGGGCACACAAATGCCGTAAGCCCCCAATGCGGCCAGCCCTTGGTGCGCTTCTTTAGGGAAATGGTGCTCCTTGTCCCAGCGGGCGGCATGGGGCCACAGTTCGCGCTGGGCAAAGTCGCGCACAGCGTCGCGGATCATTTCCTGATCTTGGGTCAGCAGCATGGGGTTCTCCTGGGCTTAGGGCTTAAAGCAGTTCAATCGCCACTGCCGTGGCCTCACCACCGCCAATGCACAGCGTTGCCACGCCTTTTTTCAGGCCACGGGCCTGCAAAGCGTAAATCAACGTCACCATGACTCGCGCACCACTAGCACCAATGGGGTGACCCAAAGCACAAGCGCCGCCGTTCACGTTCACCTTGTCGTGTGGCAGATTCAAGTCGTGCATCAGTGCCATCGGTACCACGGCAAAGGCTTCGTTGATTTCCCACAAATCCACATCTGCCGCGTTCCAGCCCGCTTTGGCAAGTGCTTTTTGCGTAGCCCCTAAGGGTGCAGTGGCAAACCATTCTGGCTCTTGGGCATGGGTGGCATGGGCCACAATGCGCGCCAGCGGTTTAGCACCCAACTGCGCGGCGGTGGAGGCCCGCGCCAACACCAGCGCGGCAGCGCCATCGTTGATGCTGGAACTGGACGCTGCCGTGATCGTGCCGTCTTTCTTAAAGGCTGGCTTGAGCTGCGGAATTTTTTCAAGCTTGATTTTGCCCGGCCCTTCATCCATCGAAATCACCACTTCTCCGCTACGGGTCTTGACCATCACTGGGGCAATTTCAGCCACAAAGGCCCCCGAAGCAATGGCTGCTTGGGCACGCTGCACGCTGGCGGTAGCAAAGGCGTCTTGCTGCTCTTTGGTAAAGCCATACTTGGCAGCACAATCTTCACCAAAGGTACCCATCGAGCGGCCGGCCTGATAAGCGTCTTCTAGGCCATCGAGCATCATGTGGTCAAAAACGCGGTCGTGGCCGATACGGTAGCCGCCCCGGCCTTTTTGCAACAGATAGGGGGCGTTGGTCATGCTCTCCATGCCACCTGCCACCATCACATCGTGCGTACCTGCCAGCAGCATATCGTGGGCAAACATCGCGGCCTTCATGCCAGAACCGCACATTTTGGACAGCGTCACGGCCCCGGCCTCTTTGGGCAAACCACCCTTGAAGGCCGCTTGGCGCGCTGGGGCTTGGCCTTGGCCTGCCATCAGGCAGTTGCCAAACAACACTTCGCCCACGGTGGCCGGGGCCACACCTGCACGCGCCACGGCTGCGGCAATCGCTACGCCACCCAAATCATGGGCGGCGAGGCCAGAAAAATCGCCCTGAAACGACCCCATTGGAGTACGGGCTGCACCCAAAATAACGATGGAATCTGCGTTCGTTGATGTCATGGTTTTGTCTCCTGTGATATTGAGTTTTGGTATTAGGTTTGGCGCTTTTAGCAGCGCCCTTCGGCCACCCCAGCCACCGCTGCGCGGTACAGGGCATCTAAGCCATCGTTGCCGCTGATAGACATGTGCAGGTTGTTAATCAGCCCATCTTTGAGACCATAGCACCAGCCATGCAGCGTCACGTTTTGGCCCCGCGCCCAAGCATCTTGCAACACCGTAGTCTGGGCAATGTTGACTACCTGCTCAATGGCATTGAGTTCGCACAGCGCATCGTGACGCCATTGGGGTGCCATTCGGGCCAGCAGTTCACGGTGGCGGTCGCGCACATCTTTCTTGACGTGGCGAATCCAGTTGTCAGCCAAGCCCACACGAGCATCTTCTAAGGCTGCCAACACGCCACCACAACCGTAGTGGCCCACCACCATCAGGTGCTCCACCTTGAGCTGATCGACTGCATACTGGATGGTAGACAAGCAATTGAGGTCAGTAGGGACCACCACATTGGCAATGTTGCGATGGACAAATACTTCACCCGGCTCCAGCCCAGTAATTTGGTTGGCTGGCACGCGGCTATCGGAGCAGCCAATCCACATATAGCGCGGCTTTTGCTGCGCCAGCAGGTTGGTAAAAAACCCCGGACGATCGCGTTCCATCTGCGCTGCCCAGGCACGGTTGTTGTCGAACAGTTGGCTAATGGAGGGGTTATTCATCACGGGACTCCTTCAAGGTTGAGAGTTAACAGGTTTGGGCAAATCGAAGATGGGTCTCATGTTCAACCAAGAAGTTCCTTCAAGGTTGAGCGTTAACAGGTCTCAGCAAACAGCTCGCGGCCAATCAGCATGCGGCGGATTTCGCTGGTGCCAGCGCCAATCTCATAGAGCTTGGCATCGCGCCACAAACGGCCCAAGGGGTACTCATTGATGTAGCCATTGCCACCAAAAATCTGAATGCCATCGCCTGCCATTTTGGTGGCTTGCTCGGCACACCACAAAATCACACTGGCACAATCTTTACGCACTTGGCGGACGTGGTCGGTGCCCAACATATCCAAATTTTTGGCTACGGTATAAGCAAAAGAGCGCCCCGCTTGCAGCACGGTGTACATATCGGCCACCTTGCCTTGGATGAGTTGGAACTCGCCAATGCTTTGGCCAAACTGCTTGCGGTCGTGGATGTAGGGCACCACGTTGTCCATCACCGCTTGCATGATGCCCAGCGGGCCACCAGTCAGCACAGCGCGCTCGTAGTCTAGGCCGCTCATGAGCACCTTGGCACCGCCATTGACGTTGCCCAAAATGTTCTGCGCGGGCACTTCAACATTCTCAAACACCAGCTCGCCGGTGTGGCTGCCGCGCATGCCCAGTTTGTCGAGCTTTTGCGCAATCGAAAAGCCCTTCATGCCCTTTTCGATCAAAAAGGCCGTCACACCACGCGCGCCCAGCTCTGGCTCGGTCTTGGCATACACCACCAGCGTATCGGCATCGGGGCCGTTGGTGATCCACATTTTGTTGCCGTTGAGCAGGTAGTAACCGCCCTTGTCTTCGGCCTTGAGTTTCATGCTGATGACGTCAGAGCCTGCACCCGGCTCGCTCATCGCCAAGGCACCCACATGCTCACCGCTGATGAGCTTGGGTAGGTATTTTTGCCGTTGTTCGGCATTGCCATTGCGGTTGATCTGGTTCACGCACAAATTGGAGTGCGCGCCATAGCTCAAGCCCACCGAGGCGCTAGCACGGGAGATTTCTTCCATCGCCACCATGTGCGCCAGATAGCCCATGTTGGCACCGCCGTACTCTTCAGACACCGTAATGCCCAGCACGCCCAAATCGCCCATCTTGCGCCACAACTCCATCGGAAACTGGTCGGTGTGGTCAATTTCGGCAGCGCGGGGGGCAATCTCGGCTTGGGCAAAGTCACGCACGGCATCGCGCAGGGCGTCAATGTCTTCACCCAATTGGAAGTTCAGGCCGGGCAGGTTGGAGGGAAGGCTCATAGGGATGTCTCCTAGTGTGTTGTTATGAAGGAAAGAAAAAACGCAAATCCAGTTAACTGCGCACGTCCTCGCGGCCTGTCACGGCCATCAAGGTGCAGTGCATGGTGGCAACCAACTTTTCTTGGCCGTCGGCCAAGGCGTAAGCCCGGCCTTCGGCCACGGTGATGGTGCGGCCCGGCTTGAGCACCCGGCCTTCCATGCGAAAGCGTTCGCCCCGTGCTGGGGCCAGCAGATTGATCTTGAACTCGATGGTCAGCACTTCGGCCTCAGGGGCCATCAGCGTAAAGGCGGCATAACCGCAAGCAGAATCGAGTGCCGCCGATACCATGCCCGCGTGCAAAAAACCATGCTGCTGCGTCAGGGCAGCCGCCCAATCCAAGCCGATATCCACGGCACCGGGGGTCACGTTCTCTAAGCGCGCCCCCAAGGTGTGCATGGCTTGTTGGCGGGCAAAGCTTTCATGCACCCGTGGCAAGTATTGCGGGTTACGCGGTTCAAAAACGGTCGCACTTACTGCCATGCCAGCTCCTGAATTACGTTTACGTAAACGTCAATTATGGCTGATTTTTTTCCATCTTTGCCAGCAGGGCACGGGCTTCTTTTTCGTGCTCTTTGATTTCGTCTAGGTTGGCCTGTAAGTCAGCCATCTGCTCGTCTAGCTGGCGTCGGTGCCCGGCCAGCACCGTCAGAAATTTGCGCAACTGCACCCCGGTATCACGCGGGCTGTCGTACATGTCAATAATCTCTTTGGCCTCGGACAGGGACAGCCCCAAACGCTTGGCACGTAGGGTCAGCTTGAGCCGCGTCCGGTCACGCGCACTGTAAATACGGCTGCGCCCTCCGGGGCCGGTGCGTTCGGGCTGGAGTAAGCCCACGTCTTCATAAAACCGCATAGCGCGGGTGGTGAGGTCAAACTCTTTGGCAAGGTCGCTGATGGTATAGGTGATGGCCATAGTGGTGTGTGCTACAAAGCCGGGGCATAGGGCCTTAACGTTCACGTCAATCCTACTCTATACCGGGCACGGGAGCACCCCCCGCCAAATAGCCCTTTGCGCACTCAAAGGCCCGGCGACATCTTCAGTTGCAGGGCAGGCACAGCCTCTAGCCTGCTAGGTTCCAGCAGCACAGAGTCGGGCAACACAAAGCGGCTAATCAACTGCGCCAGCTCTTGGGCTTGGTGCTGCAAGCTCTCAGAGGCAGCGGCTGACTCTTCAACTAATGCCGAGTTTTGCTGCGTCATTTGGTCAATACGGGCCACGGCCACATTGATCTGGCCAATGCCCTCGTTTTGAGCCAAAGCAGCGGTGCTGATCTCGCTCATGGCTTGGGCCGCCTCACGGATAGATGCCACGGTACGCACCATCGTTTGGCTGGCATTACTGACCAATGCAGCGCCACTTTGCACCTGGCCCACCGAGGTCTCGATCAAGCCCTTAATTTGCTGGGCCGCCTCAGCAGAACGGGTAGCGAGCAAGCGCACCTCACTGGCTACCACGGCAAAGCCGCGCCCTTCTGCACCAGCCCGTGCCGCCTCTACCGCAGCATTCAAAGCCAAAATGTTGGTTTGGAAGGCAATGCCATCAATCACACTGATGATGTCCACAATTTTGCGAGATGACTCTTGCATCCCATGCATAGTGTTTTGCACTTCGGTCATTGCCATGCCTCCCTCTTCAGCCACGGTGGCTGCCGTGCTGGCCAATGCCTCGGCCCGCCGTGCCGCCGCTGCCGATTGCGCCACACGCCCAGTAATTTGCTCCAGTGAAGCAGCCGTCTCTTGCAGATTGGAGGCCGTCTCTTCTGTGCGGGCCGACAAATCGCCATTGCCCACAGCAATCTCCGAAGTAGCCGTGCGAATACTCTGCGCTGAATCGCGCACCTGCGCGACCAGGGTGCGCAAAGCGTCTTGCATTACCGCCAAAGACGTGAGCATCTGCCCTGCTTCATCACGGGCGTGGCCTTGTATTTCTTGGCGCAAATCCAAGTTGGCTACCCGGTCAGCAGTGGCGCTGGCCGTGGCAATGGGCTGCGTGATACTGCGCCTGAGCCACAGTGCCAAAGTGCCGCCCAGCACCAAGGCCAAAGCGGTAAACCCCATCAGGGCCAACCGCGCCCAGTCACTCCACTGCGCAATCTCACGGTGGCGGGCATCAATCGTATTGCGCTGCCATTGGGTCAGTGCCCCTAGAGCAGTCTGCAATCCATTGGCCGCTGGCAAAAAACGATTGTTATAGACCAGACGAATACGCTCGGTCAGGCCCGAATCGCGCGCGGCCACCAGCTCCGTGCGGGCCAGCGTAAAATCTTTGGCGCTGGCGTGGATACGCGCTAGCAACTCACGCTCTTCAGGCGATTTTAGCTGCGCATCCAGTTGCACCATCAGGCCATCGTAGCTGGCCTGCGCCTTGACAATGTCTGCCCCCAAAATCTCGCCCACCTCAGGCTCAGAGCTCAAAGCCACAGCTTTGTAGCGTTCAGAATTAATGGCTTGGGCGCGGTAGGCATCAGCCACCAAACGCTCTGTGGCCATGCCGTGTTGCACCATGTCGGTGGTGGCATCATTGATGCGGCTGAGTGACCACAGGCCCACCAAAGTCCCCATCAGGCCCAGCAACAGCACCAGCAAAAATGCAGAAAGCAAACGACGTCCCAAACTGCCGCGCCGCGTTTCGGGTGTGCCTAGAGTAGAGTACATGAGAGAAGCCGTTCAGGGGGATGGGAGCGGCCACCCAGTGGCAGCCTACTCGGCAACTATGCCCATACCCTGTGACTCTTTTTTGTCAACCGTGCAAACACCAAGGACAAAACCACCTCAGTAACTGCGCCCAGCCTTAAACATGGCATGTTGGCGGCGCTGCAACGTGGTGCTAGACCCCAGCCGCGCCATCGCAGCACCCGCATGGGCATGGGTAATGGCCAGCCCCAGTGCGTCGGCAGCATCGGTACCGGGCAAACCGGGCAATTGCAGCAAACGCCGCACCATCTCTTGCACCTGAGACTTGGCTGCCCGGCCATGGCCCACCACGGCTTTTTTCATTTGCAGTGCCGTGTATTCGGCCACCGGCAAATCACGAGCCACTAAAGCCGTGATGCAAGCGCCACGGGCCTGCCCCAACAACAGCGTCGATTGCGGATTGACATTGACAAACACAATCTCCACCGCTGCGGTATCCGGCTCGTAGCGCGCTACCACCTCAGTGATGCCCTCAAACAGCACCTTCAAGCGCCCCGGCAAATCGCCCAAGGCCAACTTGGTCGTGCGAATAGTGCCACTGGCCACATAGTCCAGTTGCTGGCCCTGCACATCAATGACGCCAAAACCCGTGGTTTGCAAGCCCGGATCAATGCCCAGAATGCGCATGGTTGGGCACAGAGGGCGGTGGTTCCAGCAGCGCACGCAATTCGGCCAGCACTTGCGCACTGGGCGGACGCACGCCACGCCAGATAGCAAAGGCTTCAGCGGCCTGCTCTACCAACATGCCCAAACCATCGCGGGCCTGCGCACCGTGGGCGCTGGCCCAATCCAAAAAACCTTGGGCAGCAGCGCCATACATCATGTCGTAGGCCAACGCACCAGGGCGCAGCACTGTAGCGGCCACGGGCACGGCATCACCCGCCAAACTGCTAGCACTAGCGTTAATCACCACGTCAAAATCGGCCTCTAATCCTTGTGGTGTCGTAGCCAGCAATTGAACATGATGCGACGAGGCCAACGCAGCATGGGCGGCCACCAGCACTTGGGCGCGCCCCAAGGTTCGATTGGCCACCACCACCCGACGTGGCCCACACGCCAGCAACGGCCCCAAGGCCCCTGCAGCAGCCCCCCCAGCGCCAATCAAGAGCACATCGCGCCCCGCCAGCACCACACCGGCGTTGTGCGTCAAATCTGCCACCAAGCCCAAACCATCCGTGTTGTCAGCAACGATAGCACCTGCACTGAAGCTCAGGGTATTGGCGGCACCAGCCAACAACACGCGCTCACTGCAGTGGCTGGCCAGCGCAGCCGCTTCTAGCTTGAACGGCACCGTCACATTGCAACCACGGCCACCCGTGGCAGCAAAATCATGCACCGCTTGGGTAAAGCCATCGAGTGGCACCAATCGACGCTCATAGCGCAGCGCCTCACCCGTCAATTGTGCAAACCGGGCATGAATCCACGGTGAGCGGCTGTGCTCCACCGGATGGCCCATGACAGCATAAAGATCAGTACAGCCACTCATTGCACATTGGTCTCCAAAGTCTGGTCGCGGGTAAACTTAAAGCGTGACACTACGGCAATCTGGTCAGCTTGGCGGCGCATAGCCTGACCAAAAGGCTCAAAAGGCCCCGCAGCACGGGCAATAGCTTGGGCACGGCGGTCGAGCAGCAAATTGCCTGAACTCTGCACCACTTCAGTGTCCAACACTTGTCCATCGTGGTTGACAGTCACAATCATCGTCAGCTCACCATAGATTTTTTGCCCATTTTTTTCTGGGAAATTAGCCGTCCCCTTATCTTCCACCTTGCGACGCATGGCATCGTAATAAACGGCATACACCTCATCGCGGGTGGCAGGGCTGATGTAGCGCTTTTTGGGCCGCGCGTTTTCATCGTTGATACGCTTTTCAATCTCAGCCAACAGCTTGAGCAGCTGGCGGCGCTTTTCTTCCTGCTCTTGTGCGGCCCGAGACACCACGGCATTTTGGGGGTCGGAGGGTGGCAAAGCCGCCAACTGCTGACGCAACTGGGCCAACAGCCGCATTTGCTGCATTTGCAAGGCATCGAGCTGGCGCTGGGCCTCCTCGTAGTCATCCCCCACCTTGGTCAACGCCGAATACGGCAAAGGGCTGCTGGCCCGCCCTTGGGCAGCCTCACCGCCGCCAGCTAGGGCATACTGGGCAATGGCTTGCGCTTGGTCAGGGCGTTCATCCGAGCGCGCATTGACCAAGATCACCTCCAGCGGCGTATCCTGAAACACCCGCTCAAAAGCCTCTGGATGAACAAAACGCACCGTCAGTAAAACAGCGTGCAGGGCCACCGAGACCGTCAATGCCCACTGCAAAGCGCTCAAAGAAGAAAAAAAAGCAGGGGATTTCACAGCGGCCCATTATCCGGCACTGGGCGCCAGCGGCACATGGTTGTCTGTATCGGTATCATTCAGATCCATCGCAATAGCAATCGGCCCGGCTACGGTTTCTTCTTCATCCTCCTCACCGTCGGTCACCACCGCAGAGACCTCAGCAGGATTGTCCAGCCGCTCCAACAGCGTGCCATGCACATCCAAGGCCATCTCATCCACCGCCCCGAGCTTCACGCGCAAACGGGCACCGCGTGGCAAATTCTGCGCTCCCAGCACCGAGAACACCAGCGGCAAAGTGTCAGCGCGCACCAAGCAGTGACCTCCAGGCACATCTTTGATAACAGTGGCGTCCAACTCGGTGATAGCGTTTTGCTGTAGATATTTGAGCGTCCAGAAACGCTCCATGCTCGCCTGATAACCGTTGTAAGCACCATAGGTAGCATCAAAGCTACTGATAATGGAGAACAATTCGGCACTCTTGGGTTTGAAAGGTGCTGCAAGTGCTGCCGTATTGCCGTGGCGTACACAGGCAATAATTTGCCACTGGTTCACCAAATCCACATAACGGCGCAGTGGTGACGTCGCCCACGCATAGCTTTGCACACCAATACCAGCATGAGGCAAAGCCTTGGTACCCATGCGCACCTTGACGCCCGGTGCCATGCTGGCTTGGCTGCGGTAAATACCCGGCACACCCAATTCTGCCAACCAGCCGCCCCACGTACTGTTGGCCACAATCGCCGCTTCGGCCACAATCAAGTCCATCGGTGCCCCCCGTTGGCGAGTGCTAATTTGCACCGTTTCCGAACCATCAGGCTGCGCGCCATCATTGCCCTGCAAACGGAAGTTGTAATCGGCCCGGTTAAAGTTTTCTGGCTTGCCACGCACCACCTCGCGCTGCGCCTTCAGTTGCTTGGCTAAGCGGTACAAAAAGGCCAACTGCGCACGCAAACCCAGCAACACTTCGGGCGTTTCTGGCACTTCGATGGTGGGGTCTGTCAACCAACCCTCGGTCACGATGTGGTCAAGCCGGTCGTGGCGCAGATTGGCTGCCACCGGCACACGCTCCAACTTGGTTTGCGTGCCGGTAATCTCCAAAGTCTCTTCGTTGATCGTCACATACAAGGACACTGCCGGATTGGCACGCCCTTCATCCAAAGTATAAATCTGCACCACCGCATCGGGCAGCATAGTAATCTTGTATCCTGGCATATACACCGTCGATAGACGGTTGCGCCCCAACTGATCTAGTGGCGTGCCGGGCACTATCGCCAAGCCGGGAGCAGCAATGTGAATGCCCAGCACCACCGTCCCACTACCCAGCCCCTGTACCGACAAGGCATCATCAATTTCGGTGGTCTGCGAATCATCAATCGAATAGGCTTGCACCGGGGCCAGTGGCAAGTCTTCTGGCGGCAGGGGTGCCTCCAGTGTGGGAAAGCCTGTGCCCTTGGGAAAGTTATCAAACAAAAAGCGCTGCCAATGAAATTGGTACGCAGAATCAATCGCTCCCGCTTGCTGCAACAAATCCAACGGTGCCTTGTGCGTAGCCCGGCTGGCCTCCACCACCGCCTTGTACTCCGGCGCATTTTTGTCCGGTTTAAACAAAATTTTATAGAGCTGATCGCGGATCGCTTGCGGGCAATCCCCCTGACCCAAGGCTTGGGCCCAATCGGCTACCTGTTGCAAGATGGCTTGCTTTTTCTCAATCGCCGCCAAGGCCTGTTGCAACACCTCCGCTGAAGCCTTCTTAAACCGCCCTTTGCCAGCGCGACGAAAATAGTGAGGAGCATCCTGCATACAAAGCAGCGCTCCCGCTTGCTGCACTAGCGTCGCCTGCGCAGAAAAATAGTCTCGTGCCAGATCGACAAAACTAAATTCCTCTTCGGGGGCAAATTCCCAAGCCAAGTCCAGTTCAATGCTGGAGGCCACCTGCTGCGCTTGAGAGAGCAATTCGACAGGACTGGGCTTGTCGAACTTCAACAAAAGGTGGGTGGCCTTGACCTTGACCCGTTTACCCGACTCCAGCTCTACCTGGGCAGAAGTATCGGTTTCAGACAGGATACGACCGGCGAAGAATTTGCCGGAATCTTCAAACAATGCATGCATGGCCGTATTTTCCCATGCACTGGTGAAAAAGGCAGCATTTTATAAGGTTTCCCCAAAGCGAAACCCCCTCTGACCGATAGGATCAGAGGGGGATGCTTTAATATTAGCCTGACGATGACCTACTTTCACACGGGAACCCGCACTATCATCGGCGCAAAGTCGTTTCACTGTCCTGTTCGAGATGGGAAGGAGTGGTACCAACTTGCTATGGTCATCAGGCTTAAACTGTGCGCTGTATCGCTTTATAGGCAATACAGCTAAATTCATAGAGTCTTATCAGCTTTTTTGTTTTGATTGCGCTTTTTTTGGCATAACAGACCTTGATGGTTCTTT
>NZ_FOGD01000001.1:304909-855139 GCF_900111115.1 Giesbergeria anulus | reverse complement strand
GCTGGCAACTACAGCCACATTTTGTTTGCTGCTACCGCCAACGGTAAAAATGCTGCACCGCGTGTCGCTGCCCTGCTCGATGTCGCGCAGATCAGCGAGATTAGCAAAGTGATCTCTGCCGATACCTTTGAGCGCCCCATTTACGCTGGCAACGCTATTGCCACCGTGCAAAGCCAAGATGCCACCAAGGTCATTACCGTGCGCGGTACTGGCTTTGATGCCGCCGCCGCTACAGGTGGCAGCGCCGCCGTAGAAAGCATTGCCGCTGTGGCCGATAGCGGCAGCAGCAGCTATGTGGGCAGCGAAATCGCCAAGAACGACCGCCCCGAACTGACCGCCGCCAAGATCATCGTCTCTGGTGGCCGGGCGCTGGGCAGTGCTGAGAAGTTCCAAGAAGTGATTACCCCATTGGCCGACAAGCTGGGTGCTGCCATTGGTGCCAGCCGTGCTGCGGTGGATGCTGGTTATGCGCCCAACGATTGGCAAGTGGGCCAAACAGGCAAAATTGTGGCGCCTCAGCTCTACATTGCGGCTGGTATCTCTGGTGCCATCCAGCACTTGGCAGGCATGAAGGACAGCAAAGTCATTGTGGCTATCAACAAAGACCCTGAGGCCCCGATTTTCAGTGTGGCCGACTATGGCCTAGAGGCCGACCTGTTCCAAGCCGTGCCAGAGCTGGTTAAGGCGCTGTAAACCGTTACCACGGCAAAAAGGGGGGGCACCATGCCCCCTTTTGTGTTTCAGCCCATCGGTGAGGTCGTGCGGTCTGTGCCCACTGTTTGTTATCGTCTGATCCGAAACATCAAAAGGAGTTGAACTATGGTGCCATTGCTATCGTTGCGCAAACTGGCATGGGGTGCTGCCCTGTGCGCCTTAGGTTGGTCTGGTCAAGCCCAAGCGTGGATCATTGGTCAGGTGGCACCTTTCAGTGGTACCCAGGCCACCCAAGCTCGCGCTTATGCCGAAGGGATGCGACTACACTTTGACCAGCTCAATAAAGACGGTGGTATCCAAGGCGAAACCCTGACCCTGATGACTGATAACGACCGTGGTCAGCCCCAAGAAACCGTGCAGCTCACGCGCAAGCTGCTCGCCTCTAACCCCATCGTGTTGGCGGGTTATTTTGGTGACAGTAATCTGCGCGCCTTGGCCGATAGCCGCTTGCTGGAGTCCTCTGGTATCAGCTTGGTCGGCTATCGCAGTGTCGATCCGGGCAACTGGAAGGTGCCCCAGTTTTTCAGTACCCGCGCCAGTACCGCCGACGAGATGGCCAAAATCGCCAGCCATCTGGCCACGGTGGGCATTACTAAGTTGGGTCTGTTTTACGAAGAGGGGCCGGGTTCTGCAGCCATTGTGAATATGGTCGAGGCCGCCATTAAGCCCTCTGGGGGGAGTTTGGTGGCCCATGCCATGCTGGCAGCCAATAAGGGGCGGCACACCGCTGATGCTGTCAGTGCCATCTCTAAAGCGGCACCACAAGCTATTTTGATTGTGGCCTCTAGTGGGGCCACTGCTGCTTTTATTGAGCACTACCGTATCTCTGGTGGCGTAGCGCAGCTTTACGCCAACTCTGATGCCGATATCGAGCAGCTCATCAAACGCCTGTCAGTAGAGCACATGAGCGGTATTTCCATCTCTCAGGTTGTGCCTACTCCCTACCGGGTTTCACGCCGTCTGAACAAAGAGTTCCGTGATTTGGTCACAGCCAAGGGCAGTACACTGCAAGAACCGGTCAGTTACGCGACGATCGAAGGCTATATCAACGCCAAAGTGATTGCCGAGGCCCTGCGCCGTATCCCCAAGGGGGCGGGGCCAGAAAAAGTGGCCGCTGCCCTGCACAGCATCCAGTCGCTGGACTTGGGTGGCTACTGGGTCACCTTCAAGCCCAACTCCAACCAAGGCTCACGCTTTGTGGAGCTATCCATTGTCAATTCTTCAGGCCGGATCAGCCACTAAAGCGGCTGCTTCCTCTCCTGTTTTTGTTGCATCTCCTTTTCTCGCTGCATAGGAAAAATTGAGCCATGAGTTACATCGCCCCCATCAAAGATATGCTGTTTGCCATCGAACATTTGGCCCAGCTGGAACAAATCGCCCAAATCCCGGGTTTTGAGGATGCTGGTCTGGATACCGCCCAAGCCGTGCTCGAAGAGTGTGCCAAGTTCAATCAAAATGTTGTCGCCCCTTTGAACTGGGAAAGCGACAAAAACCCCTCTAGCTGGCAAGATGGCGCTGTTACCACCTCGCCCGGCTTCAAAGAGGCTTACCGCCAATTTACCGAGGCGGGCTGGCAAGGCTTGCAGCACCCCACCGATTTTGGCGGCCAAGGCTTGCCTAAGGTGATTGGTGCTGCTTGTGCCGAAATGGCCCACAGCGCCAGCATGAGCTTTGCCCTGTGCCCGATGCTCACCGATGGTGCCATTGAGGCCCTGCTCACCGCTGGTTCTGATGACCTCAAAGCCATCTACCTAGAAAAGCTGGTCAGTGGCGAGTGGACAGGTACCATGAACCTGACCGAACCCCAAGCCGGTTCTGATCTGGCCGCCGTACGCAGCCGCGCCCAACCCCAAGACGACGGCAGCTACAAGGTGTTTGGCACCAAGATTTTTATCACCTATGGTGACCACGATCTGGCCGAAAATATCGTTCACCTCGTGCTGGCACGGGTGCAAGGCGCGCCTGAGGGCGTCAAGGGCATTAGCCTGTTTGTCGTGCCTAAGTTCTTGGTCAATGCCGATGGCTCGTTAGGCGCGCGCAACGATGTTGAATGCGTCAGCATTGAACACAAGCTGGGCATCAAGGCCAGCCCCACGGCTGTGTTGCAATTTGGCGACCACGGCGGTGCCACCGGCTACTTGGTAGGTGAAGAAAACCGGGGCCTAGAGTACATGTTCATCATGATGAACTCTGCCCGCTACGCTGTGGGCGTGCAAGGCATTGCTGTGTCTGAGCGGGCCTACCAAAAAGCCGTGCAGTACGCTAAAGACCGCGTGCAAAGCCGCCCCGTTGATGGCAGCATCAAGGCCAGCGCTGCCATCATCCAGCACCCCGATGTGCGCCGTATGCTCATGACGATGCGTGCCACCACCGAAGGCTGCCGCGCCTTGGCTATTGTGGCTGCTGCCGCTTACGACGCCGCCCACCACCATGTAGATCCTGCGGTGCGCCAGCAAAACACCGCTATCTACGAGTTTTTGGTACCTTTGGTCAAGGGCTACAGCACTGAATCCAGCATTGAAGTCACCTCTTTGGGGGTGCAGGTGCATGGTGGTATGGGCTATATTGAAGAAACCGGCGCGGCGCAGTATTTCCGCGATGCCCGTATCCTGACGATCTACGAAGGCACCAGCGCCATCCAAGCCAATGACCTGGTGGGCCGCAAAACGGTGCGCGATGGCGGCCAAACCGCGCAAAACATCGCCACGCAAATTGCCCAAACCGAAGTCGATTTGCAAGACAGCGGCACCCCCGCAGCGCTGGCCGTGGCGTACAACCTGCAACTGGCCCGCCAAGCCTTTACCGACGCTGTCGAGTTTATTGTGGCCCAAGCCAAGAGCCAGCCCAACGCCGTCTATGCCGGTAGCGTTCCTTACATGATGCTGGCCGGTAATTTGGTGGCCGGTTGGCAACTGGCCCGTAGCCTGCTGGTGGCGCAAGAACAACTGGCCCACGGCCAAGACCAAGCCTTTATGAGCGCCAAAATTGCCACAGCGCAGTTTTACGCTGAGCATATTTTGGTCAAAACCGGCAGCCTGCGCGATAGCATCGTGCGTGGTGCTGGCAGCGTCACTGCCCTAGAGCTGGACGCTTTCTAAGTCTCAGTAGGTGGATCAGCGCGGAGGCTGCACCGCCGGTGCAGCTTCCAGCATCCGCGCCACATAGCGCGCAATCAAATCCACTTCCAGATTAACTTGGCTGTCCACGCGCAAATGCTGCAAGGCCGTGTTTTGCACCGTATGCGGAATCAGGTTGATACTGACTTCGCAGCCTTCGGGCAGGTCACTGGTGCGGTTAACGGTCAAGCTCACGCCATTGATCACAATAGAGCCTTTATAGGCCAAAAACCGGCCTAGCTCTAGCGGGGCCAGCACGCGTAGCTCCCAGCTTTCGCCCACTGGGCCAAAATGGGTTACGCTGCCCAAGCCATCGACATGGCCCGATACCAAATGGCCGCCCAGCCTGTCATTGGCGCGCAAGGCTTTTTCTAGGTTGATCGGGCCTTCTGCAGCCAAGCCGGTGGTTTTGTCCAGCGATTCTGCCGATATGTCGATGGTGAACTGCTGGCGTGCTACGTCCAGCGTGGTCACCGTCATGCAGGCACCATTTAATGCGATGCTGTCGCCCAAGCCGACATCATCCAAATAGCCCGCTGGGGCTTCAATGGTCAGGCGTTTGCCGTGGGAGGGCGCATCGCCCAGCGATTGCACGGCAGCGATACGCCCCATGCCAGTGATGATTCCAGTAAACATAGCGTGGATTGTGGCTCAAAAATGGGCCCGTCCTGGCAGCCGGGCTAGTACGCGCAGATCGTTGCCAACGCGCTCTACTGGGCCAAACTCTAACGCTTGCCCCTGTGCCAGCGTCTCCAGCGGGCCGAGGTCAGTCATACCGCGCCCGCTGCCCAATAGCAGCGGCGCTAAATACAGCAGCAACTCATCCACCAGCCCAGCCCGCAGCAGTGCGCCATTGAGCCGCTGGCCTGCCTCCACATGCAGCTCATTGATGCCGCGCTGGCCCAAGTCGCGCAACATAGCCGCCAGATCAACCCGACCGTCTGGACTGGGTAAGGCCACCACGGTGGCACCACGCGCTTGCAGTGCAGCTTGGCGTTGCAAAAATGGGGTGTCTTGGTGGCTGCTGGTGTAAATCAATACCCCACGTTGGGCTGCAAACAGCAAGGCATCGGGTGGAGTTTGCAAATGGCTGTCCACCACCACGGCCTGCGGTTGCCGTAGCGTGGGCAGTGCGCGTACATCCAACCGTGGGTTGTCCGCCAGTACGGTGCCACTGCCGGTGAGGATTGCACAAGCCCGTGCGCGCCAAGCGTGACCATCGGCACGGGCCTCAGGCGACGTAATCCACTGGCTGGCACCGTTGTGCAGCGCTGTGGCTCCATCCAACGATGCGGCTACCTTCAGCCGAACCCAAGGCGTACCACGCACCATGCGGCTAAAAAAACCGATATTCAGTTCCCGTGATTCCTGAGCACCCGGCCCCACCTCCACCTGCACCCCTGCTGCACGCAGTCGTGCAAAGCCTTTGCCACCCACCAGCGGATTGGGGTCTTTAATGGACGCTACCACCCGGCCTATACCGGCGGCAATCAAGGCATCGCAACACGGCCCGGTACGCCCTTGGTGGGCGCAAGGCTCCAGTGTCACATAAGCGGTGGCACCACGTACCTCGTGGCCCGCAGCTGCAGCATCACGCAGTGCCATGATTTCGGCATGGGGGCCACCGGCTTGCTGTGTGTGCCCTTGCCCCAGCACTTGGCCGTCTGCAGTGGTGATGATGCAGCCCACACGCGGATTGGGCGACGTGTGGTGCAAACTGCGCCACGCTTGGGCCAGTGCAGCCTCCATGGGGGTATGGGTGTCTTGAGAGTCGATCAGTACTGGCATGGTGTTGAGTGCGGCAAAAAATGCGACGCAATGAAAAATACAGCATCCGATTTCTAAACGGTTGCCTAGGGCAGACCAGCGGCAAATCTCCCGCTAGCGCTGCGTTTGGTTTGCACATACTATCGCTGCATGAAGCTCAGAACATTCTCGGCCAGTTTCCGCTCGTTGCCTTCGGCCTGTGCGCAGGCCACGGGGCAGAGGGGTTTTTCCATGATAGAGGTACTTATCTCCATTGTGGTTTTGTCCTTTGGGCTACTCGGATCGGTAGGTTTGCAGTCGTTTGCCATCAAATCCAACCGCGAAGGACGTTTGCAGTCGGTAGCCACCACCCTTGCCCGCGAGTATGCCGAGATGATGCGTGGCAATAAGGATGTGGGTACCAAAACCAGCACAGCCGACAATCCTTATCTACTCGATGACAAAACCATCAAAGCCCTGAGTGATCTGCCCAGTGCATGGGCCTATTGTCTTCATACTGGTTGTGAAGACGGCGGTGTTCTCGCTGCCAGTACCCCCCCCGCCCCTCCCACCCCTAATACGGCCATACAGAAAAAAGTTGCCCAATCCGAGGTGCTAGAGTGGATGGCGCGGGCGTTAGATGAGTTGCCTAGCGCTTGGATCAGGGTTTGTTTTGATGACGCGCCGTTTGACAGTAGCGGTTTGCCACAATGGACTTGCACGGCTCCTATTGGTGGGGCCACGGTCAATAGCACTATCGTCATCAAAATGGGTTGGACACAAAGTGCCCTAGAGCGCGGCCAGACGGGTGACGCTGCACTCCAAAAAGCCGACACCCGCCCGACCCTCGTTTTTCCAGTCACCAGCGGGAACGATAAATGACCATCCGTACTTGCGCACCCCCACGCCCTTCCCAACTGGGCACTGCGGCCCTGCTGCAGGTGCGCCCCAAGCGTCAATACGGCCTCACACTGGTGGAGTTAATGGTAGCTATGGCGATCAGTTTGCTGGTCACCTTGGCTGCTATCGGTGCTTTGATTGTTACCCGGCAGGGCTTTACTGCTGTTGATGCCAGCTCACAACTGCGTGACAACGGGCGTTTTGCTGCTGATCTGCTGCAACGTTTAGGGGGCCAGACGGGGTACTTAAATTCTCTTTATGTGATGGAAGAGGCGCGTCTTTATGGCGGTGATTCCATCAAGGTAGCGGGTAAGGTGAGTGATCCGGAAGCCAGTGTCATGGGTGTCAATAATGCAAAATGGGCTGAAGGCAGTGATTTTGAGTGGGGTAAAAGTACCACTTCAGTATCCGGTTCCAGTGATATTTTGGTTTTTCGTTTTCTGCCTTCCACAGAATTTATCGATGGTTCAGGAAGAACACAAACAGGCATGATTGCTTGTGATGGTAATGCTATCGATGATTATGTGCCAAATGATATGAATGACCGTGCCATCAGCGTATTGTATGTGGGCATAAGTAGTGATAATGAACCTGCATTGATGTGCGCTCATGGTCGAAGTGCCCTGAATGGTGGTGTAAAAGACGCTGAACCTCTCATCCAAGGCGTAGAAAACTTCCAAGTGCTTTATGGTGTAGATCGCATTACCCCCAACACGGCCACAGTGGCGGCAACTGGCACCCAAGAAGCCAAAGACGATGCCGTCCCCGACCGCTATTTGCGGGCCGATGAATTTGCAGTGTCGGGCAATGATGCTGCCACTAAAGCCAATTGGCGCAGGGTGCGTAGTATCCGTATTGGTATGGTGTTGCGTGGCCCCATTGGATCGGCCCCTGATAATAGCGCACAAACCTTTTATCCTTTTGGCAAAGCCAAAGCTGGTACAGGTGCCGTGGGTAGTGCATTGGCCAGTGCCAATGATGCTGGCACTATTTTTAGCCCTACACCCGATGGTCGCTTGCGCCAAGTGGTTACTTTTACTATCCATTTGCGCAATGACCAAAAGCACGGTCTTTAATCATCATGAAGCAACAGCCAGCCATTCATTACTATAGGCACCAGCGGGGTATGTCCCTTATCATGGTCATGTTGATCATGGTGGTCATCTCCATGTTGGGTATCAGCGGTGTGCAAATTTCCATGATGGCTGAGCGTGGTGCACGCAACGATCGTGATCTCCAAATTGCTTTTCAGGCCGCCGAAGCTGCCTTGATAGATGCAGAGTTTGATATTACTTACAAAACTGCCAGTGCTCGTGTTGCTAAGCCTTTTGATAAAGACAACCTAGAATTTTACTTTCTTCCTGACTGTACAGGTACTGGTGATTCTTTGGGTTTATGTAAAGAAAATCTCGACCCTCTTCTGCCACCTGTATGGTTGCAGGTAGACTTTACTGATACCACCAATGCTGCAAAAACCATAGAATTTGGAAAATTTACTGGCAGAGCACTCAAAGTAGGTACAGCAGGCATACAGCCAGCGCAAAAACCGCGCTACATTATTGAGCTATTGCGTGATTATAAAAGTAGCGCCCAGCCTCCTGATCCCTATTTTAGGGTTACTGCGATGGGCTTTGGCCCAAGGGCTGATATCCAAGTGGTTTTACAGATGATGTACCGCAATTAATTTAAAGGTACTGCACATGAAAAATAAAAAAACAAGCATGGCCAGTGATTCTGGCAGTCGTTCTGGTCACTACCGTACCCTGCTCAGTCGTTTGCGGCCACAAAGCATCCGTGGCTGGGTGGCAAGTGCTGGTTTGGCCATCATGGCTCTCGCCTCTTTTGTGGTGGTGGGGCAGTCAAGTCCACCTAGTATTCCAGCTATCAATTTGCCTAATGAGCCACTTTTTGGTATCAGTACCAATGACAAACCGGCCATGGCCTTGGCCCTGTCGGTAGAGTTCCCTACCTTGGGAGCCCAATACCTAGATGCTGACTACACGTCCACCAACGAATATCTCGGTTATTATGACGCCGAAGCCTGCTACACCTACAACGATACCCCCAACGAAAAAGGCCCCACTGACCCAAAATACTCCGATTACAAGCGCTTTGACCGTAGCGGCCCTGCAGGTCCTACGAGTAGTCTACCTAACCTGAAAAAGCGGGAATGTGATGATGCATTTAGCGGCAACTTTTTGAATTGGGCATCCAGTTCGGCTATTGATATGTTGCGCTTGGCATTGTCAGGGGGGGACCGGTATATCGATGAGAATAATTTGACGATTTTGCAGCGCGCGGTACTTTCTGATGGCGATCCCATCTCTTTCTGGAATAGCTCTAACTTTCCTGCCAAGAAATTGCTCAAAGATGGCGGTGGGGCAAAATTCTATTGGGGGGCTGTTCCTAAAATTATGAGGAATCATAATAAAGATATATCGATTGCAAATAAATTAAACAGAATTTATTTCAAGTCTGGAGATAGTAGTGGCAGTACTGCCGATTATACCCTAGGAGGTGTTGCTACTGGTAATCAAATAGAAAACCCTGTTCGCTCTGCCTCGTCCCTACCCAGTGATACGAAAAATTGTATCAATGGTGAGACCGGCACCTGTAGCTTTTCTGGAATAAAGGAGGTCTGGTATGGTGCCAATTCTAAATGGTATGTGGCAGCTGCGAACAATGGGGTAAATTGTTCATCTGGTTGTAATAATGTTTTTGGTGATCCAATTGGCGGAACATCAAAAAAAGTTTATTATAGAGATTATAGTGGAGATTGGAAGCCGCAGACGGGAGTTCTCAATAGCGACGGTTTTTTCTACTCACGCGTTCAGGTGTGTAAAGCGAATGGGAATATTTTGGAAGATGTGCGCGATTATGGCCTATGCAAAAAATACCCCAATGGTAATTACAAGCCCACCGGGGTCATTCAAAAATATGCAGACCAGATTCGTTTGGCGGCTTTTGGTTATCTAATGGATCAGACTGCCAGCTACGACAATGGGCGATATGGCGGTGTGTTGCGAGCGCCTATGAAATATGTGGGGCAGAAAAAATTTGATATTTACGGCACTGAGGAAGTCGGTGCTAATCCCAAGGCAGAATGGGACGGAAACACAGGTGTCTTCAATAAAAATCCAGAAGGCGACGCCACGTTTGGAATCAGCGGCGTTATCAATTACCTCAATCAGTTCGGACGCACAGGCCCCAAACCAGGAATGTACAAAAAATACGATCCGGTAGGTGAGCTATATTACCAAGCATTACGCTATATGCAGGGGCTACCTCCCACCCCTGATGCCATTGCAAATCTAGGCACCTTACAAACATCCAATGCTTTATACGATGGCTACCCAGTTTATACCGACTGGACTAACATCGACCCCTATGGCGGCGGGCGCTCCAAAGACGATAATTATGCATGTCTCAAGAGCAATATTGTAGTGATTGGGGACATCAACACCCATGATGGCAACTGGCGCAACGTTACGCCTGACACCACCAAAAACGTGCCCAATTTTAAGACTTTTCATGCGCAGGTTCGCACCTACGAAAGTAGTTCAAACAGTAATAGCTCGGCCCCCAGCTCGTCACAAACTAGTCAGATTATGGGTTATGCTTACTGGGCCCATGCCAATGACATTCGTGGCACTGGCTGGACAGATCAGCCTGAAAAGCAGCGCCCAGGGCTACGCGTCAAAACCTTCGTTTTCGACGTTAACGAATATGGAAATTCTACCAATCTTGCAACGCGAAGCAAGAGCAACCAGTTTTTCATGGCTGCAAAGTATGGTGGCTTTGAGAATGATCCTTCCAATCTGGGTAACAATCCCTATAACGACCTGAGCGGTACTCCAAACCCACATAAAGACAAAAGCGGCAATGTTAACAACCGCGTTTGGCAGCGGGATGATGGAGATGCATCCACCTATTACCTGCAAAGTGATGCCCGTAAGGTTCTAGCCGCTTTTGATGAGATTTTTAACCGATCTTCCTCAAAGGCACACAGTATTGCTAAGCCTGGGGCCAATAGTACGACCATCAAAGTGGGTAGTACGCCCTTAATTTACCAAGGGGGCTTTGATACCAGCGACTGGAGTGGAGATGTAGAGGCCAAAGCGATAGCAATGTCTTTGGATGCAAATGGTAATCCCTCTTATTCTTATACCCTTCGTTGGAGTGCAGCTGCAAAACTCGCAGAATTAACCAATCCTGTCACCAGTCGCAACATCGTGATTGGTACTGATTCTGGGGCAGTTGATTTTTCGTCCTCCACCAATTTTAGCTTTGTTACCGCAGATGAGGTCAAATATTTGCGTGGCGATAAATCTTTGGAAGGTACCACCATTGATGGCAACGTCACTTGGCGCAAGCGCAGCACCCTGCTTGGCGATATAGTCAATTCGGGTGTCGTATATTCTGGTGCACCATCTAAACAAATCAGCGAACCAGGCTACAAAGATTTTTATAATGATAATAAAGATCGTACCCCTGCCGTGTTTGTTGGGGCCAATGATGGCATGCTTCATGCGTTCAATGCCACTACGGGCGACGAGCTTTTTGCTTATATTCCAAAGATGATGTCTTCTAAACTGGCGGCCCTCACCCGCTCCACCTTTGTCGGTAACCATCAAAATTATGTTGATGGCCTGATTGCAGTCAGTGAGGCAAAAATAGGTACGGCAGGCACAAAAGCTGACTGGAAAACGGTGCTTGTAGCTGCAAATGGTGGAGGTGCCCGTGGTGTCTTTGCTCTCGATGTTACCAACCCAAGTTCTTTCGGGGCTAGTAAGGCCATGTGGGAGTTTACCAGTGCTGATGATGCAGATATGGGTTACGTCATTGGCCAGCCGCAAATTTTAAAAATGAGAACCAGTGCTACCGATAAAAATTACAAATGGTTTGCTGTCGTGGCCAGTGGTGTTAATAATTATCTGAATGATGGTGCTGGCAATTACAGCTCAACTGGAGAGCCAGCACTCTTCTTCCTTTCTTTAGACAAAGAATCAGGGGCTGCATGGAGTCTTGGAAGCAATTATTACAAAATTTCCTTGCCCGTGAACGCTACAGTTAGTGCTACCAAACCCACTGGAGTCGCTAACTTTTATCCATTAAAAGATGGATATGGTACCGTCAGAGAAATGTTTGTTGGTGATTATCACGGCAACATATGGAATTTGCAATTCAATATCCGTGGTTTATCACAATGGAGGGCCCCCGTTGATTGGACTTCCTCTAAACTCTCTCCGTTTGTAAAATCACAAACTGCTTATCCATTGTATATTGCTAAAGATGCCGCTGGCAATCGCCAAGTCATCCATGAGGCTCCTGTGGTGGTTAGTGGGCCAGTGGTGAAAGATAGAGAAACTTTCTTTGTCTTTGCTGGTACAGGCAAGTTGCTGGAGGTGGCGGATAAAAGCTCCTCAGCCAGCCATTCTATTTATGCGGTGCATGACAACGGCACCACCACCACCGACGATACCTCCACCCCAGTAGTAATTAAAGGCCGTGCACGCTTAAAATCAGGAACAGTGAATACCAGCGCCAAAACTGTTACAGTGGGTAGTTTTATCTGGGGTCGTCCTAGTACCGACGGAAACATGGACGAGCGTGCTGGATGGTACGCTGACCTGCCCACCACTGGTGAGCGTGTAGTGGGGCCCATCCAAATTTTGGGCAGAAAAGCTATTTTTAACACCCAAATTCCTACCACGGCGGGGGCCTCTGGCGGTTGTGCAGCCGGGGCGAGCACCACCAATACCTATGTGGTCGATATTCCGACTGGTGCGGGTAGCTTCGTCTCTAGGACAGGGCCTGAGTCTCCTGCAATCTTGTTTGAGGATGCCACACCAGTCATTAATGAAAAGCCTAGTGATCCTACTGGGCGGCGTGTACGAATTAAAAGTTTCCGTAGCGTCACTACTGGGCAAGGTACTAGTGGTACCGAGTTGTCTATCGAAGTAAAAGAATTGCTTGGTCGGTTGAGCTGGCGCTATATCAATAATTACCAAGACCTGAAAAACAAAGCGAGTGAATAATGAAAAAAGAACACTACGGATTTACCCTGATAGAACTCATGATTGTGGTGGCTATTGTGGGTATTTTGGCTGCTGTAGCCTATCCTGCCTATACCGATTCAGTGCGCAAAGGCCGTCGAGCACAAGCCCGAACCGCTTTGTTAGAGTTGATGCAGCAGCAAGAGCGCTTTATGACGCAACGTAATTGTTATGCCGCATTTACTACTGCATCCAATGGTACAGCTACCGCTACCGCCAATACTGAATGTGGATTCAGTAGTTCTACTACTGTATCTATGTTCAAGACTTCTTCTGGCGATAGTGGGGCTTCTTCGGCCAGTTATTTACTTAAAGCAAGTCAGTGTGGCACACAGTCTTTGCGCGATTGTATTTCTTTAGAGGCTACGCTGAAAGATTCGACCGCAGATCCTCAAGTAGGAAATATTACCCTGACCAGTACCGGTGTCAAAAGTTGTACCGGCTCTCAAAAAACCACCAATCCTCAACTTTGTTGGCCATGAAATATTGCAAAAAATCCCATGCTGGGTTTACGCTAATCGAGTTAATGGTCACACTGTCCATTGCTGCCGTTCTCATGATGGTGGCGGCCCCCAGCATGGTAGCATTTAAGCGTAATTCAGAGTTGAGCTCACTCTCCAATACCCTGTTATCTGCCATCAATGCAGCTCGAGGCGAAGCGATGAAACGAGGCATGGCAGCCTATGTGGTTCCTTCCAATGGTGGAGGGGCTTGGGAGGTGGGGTGGGTGGTTTTTGTTGATAAAAACAATAACCAGATTTATGATGATGCGACAGATCAATTAATATACCAACAGGCAGCACCAGCCAGTTATTTTACAATTACAGGGAATGGGCCTGCAGGAGTAAATCCAGCTTACATACGATTTGATCCATCTGGTTATCCAAAGTTAAAAAATAATTCCTCAGTCAGTAATTTGACTTTTACTATCAGTCGCAATGATGTCACAGGCACTGCTTTGTATGAAAATACGCGCAGACTAAAAATTGATAAAATAGGCCGTGTACGTATTTGTAAGCCTACCTCTGCTACTGATACCAAGTGCCCTGCTCCATCCTGATTCCTGATGCTGGCCCTAGGCGGGCCAGCCGGATCACCAAGCTTTTTCTCGTATCAAGGCAGTAAGACATCTCCACTGTCTGGGCCTTGTCCGTTATAATCGCTATGTTTTGCATGTTGCAGAACGCACGCCGGTAACCCATCCAGTGACCGGCGCAAGTCAACCCGCACCAGCGCACGCTGTCCACTGGTCGCAATTCAGGAAATTTCCCAATGATCGCATCCTCCATCAAGGCCGAAGTCGTCAAGGCCAATGCCCGCTCCGCCACCGACACCGGTAGCCCAGAAGTCCAAGTGGCCTTGCTGACTGCCCGCATCAACGAGCTGACCCCTCACTTCAAGACCCACGCCAAAGACCACCACGGTCGCCGTGGTCTGCTGCGCATGGTCAGCCGCCGTCGCAAGCTGCTTGACTACCTCAAGGCCAAAGACAGTGACCGCTACGTCGCACTGATCGCCAAGTTGGGTCTGCGCAAGTAAGCCTACGCCCTTGTGATTTATCAAAACGTCTGGGTTAGCGTGCTAGCTCAGGCGTTTTTTACTTTGCCGGTGGGCGCAATCAGAGCGAAGCTGTGTCATTCCACTGAAGTTCCGCGTGCGGCTTCACTGGAATGGCATCGTGTTCTGGACGGTTCACTGGCTCTTGCTGGCCGCTTTCGGTCAGTTTTTTTCTCAGGAGCAAAATAAATGAGCATTTTTAACAAAGTCACCAAGACCTTCCAATGGGGTGACAAGACCGTCATCATGGAAACGGGGGAGATCGCCCGCCAAGCATCTGGTGCTGTGCTGGTCAACATCGATGACACCGTCGTGCTGGCTACTGTGGTTGCCTCCAAGGGTGCCAAGCCCGGCCAAGATTTCTTCCCGCTCACCGTCGATTACATCGAGAAGACTTACGCTGCGGGTAAAATTCCCGGTAGCTTCTTCAAGCGCGAAGCCAAGCCCAGCGAACTCGAAACTCTGACCAGCCGCCTGATTGATCGCCCGATTCGTCCGCTGTTTCCCGAAGGGTTTTTCAACGAAGTGCATGTGGTCATCCACACTCTGTCACTCAACCCTGAAGTCGATGCCGACATCGCCGCATTGATTGCTTCTAGCGCTGCGCTGGCTATTTCTGGCATTCCGTTCAGTGGCCCTATCGGTGCTGCCCGCGTCGGTTACGTCAATGGCGAGTATGTGCTCAACCCCGGTCAGACGCTGCGCAAGAGCAGCCAGATGGATTTGGTGGTCGCTGGTACCGAAGCCGCTGTGTTGATGGTCGAGTCCGAAGCACAACAGCTACCCGAAGAAGTGATGCTCGGTGCCGTGGTGTTTGGTCATGAGCAGGGCAAAATTGCCATCAACGCCATCCATGAGTTAGTGCGTGATGCGGGCAAGCCTGTGTGGGATTGGAGCGCTCCGCCCAAGGACGAGGCCTTGATCGCCAAGGTGACACACTTTGCTGAAGAAAAGCTGCGTGCCGCCTACCAAATTCGCAACAAACAAGCCCGTACCCACGCTTGCCGCGAAGCCTATGCCATGGTCATGGCCGACCTAGCCGAAGCTGGCGTCATCTTCGATAGCGTCAAGGTGGAAGGCATGTTGTTCGATATTGAAGCGCGCATTGTTCGCAGCCAGATTTTGGCTGGTGAGCCGCGTATTGATGGCCGTGACACCCGTACCGTCCGTCCCATCGAAATTCGCAACAGCGTGTTGCCGCGTACCCACGGCTCTAGCCTGTTCACCCGTGGTGAAACCCAAGCGCTGGTCGTTACCACCTTGGGCACCGAACGCGATGCGCAACGCATTGACGCTCTGGCTGGTGAATACGAAGACCGTTTCATGCTGCACTACAACATGCCTCCCTTTGCCACTGGTGAAGTGGGTCGCATGGGCAGCACCAAGCGCCGTGAAGTCGGTCATGGCCGTTTGGCCAAGCGTGCGCTGGTTGCCGTGCTGCCCAACAAGGAAGAATTTCCCTACACCATGCGTGTGGTGTCTGAAATCACCGAGTCCAATGGCTCCTCTTCGATGGCTTCGGTCTGTGGCGGTTGCCTGTCCTTGATGGATGCAGGTGTACCCATGAAGGCGCACGTAGCCGGTATTGCGATGGGCCTGATTAAAGAAGACAACCGTTTTGCCGTCCTGACCGACATCTTGGGCGATGAAGACCATCTCGGTGATATGGACTTTAAAGTGGCTGGTACCACTGCCGGTATTACTGCCTTGCAAATGGATATCAAAATCCAAGGTATCACCAAAGAAATCATGCAGGTCGCGCTGGCCCAAGCCAAAGAAGCGCGCCTACACATCTTGGGCAAGATGCAGGAAGCCGTAGGCGAAGCCCGCACTGAAGTGTCTAGCTTTGCCCCCAAGCTCTACACTATGAAGATCAACCCGGAAAAAATCCGGGATGTGATCGGCAAAGGTGGCTCCGTCATCCGTGCCCTGACCGAAGAAACTGGTTGCCAGATCAACATCGAAGAAGATGGCACTATCACGATCGCTGCTGCCGAGGCATCTAAGGCCGACGAAGCCAAGCGCCGTATTGAGCAAATCACCGCTGAAGTCGAAATTGGCAAGATTTATGAAGGCCCAGTGACCAAAATTTTGGACTTTGGTGCTTTGATCAACCTGCTGCCTGGCAAGGATGGTTTGTTGCACATCAGCCAAATTGCCCACGAGCGTGTTGAGCGCGTCAGTGACTACCTGCAAGAAGGCCAGATCGTCAAGGTCAAGGTCATGGAAACCGACGAAAAAGGCCGCATCAAGTTGTCCATGAAGGTGCTGACCGATCGTCCGGCCTATACTCCTGACCGTGGTGATCGTGCCGAGCGCGGTGGTGAGCGTACAGAACGCAACGAGCGCCGTGAAGCACCAGTGGCCCGCGAGCAGGAGCAGGCACCTGCTATTCAGGCCCCTGCGCAAGAGCCGCAGGTCTGATGAACTCAGTGGCGGACTTCTCTTTTGGTATATTTTTTCACGCAGTGTGAACATGAATAAAAAACTGATCGCAGGCAACTGGAAAATGAACGGCAGCTTGGTTGCCAATGACGCACTGGTGCGTGCTTTGCTGGCTGGTCTGGCCGAAGCGGCCCCAGTATGTGATGTAGCGTTGGCAGTGCCAGCGCCCTATCTGGCCCAGTTGCAATCCTTACTGGCCGGTGCGCCCTTGGCGCTGGCCGCACAGGATGTATCAGCCCATGAGGCAGGAGCCTACACCGGAGAAGTATCCGCCACCATGCTGCGCGACTTTGGTTCGCGTTATGTCTTGGTGGGGCATTCTGAGCGTCGCCAGTACCATGCAGAAACCGATCAGGTGGTTGCCCTAAAAGCCCAGCGTGCCTTAGCAGCAGGTATTACGCCCATCGTTTGTGTGGGTGAGACCTTGGCTGAGCGTGAGGCGGGTCAAACCGATGCCGTAGTCAAGCGTCAGTTGGCCGCAGTCATTCACCTCAATGGTCACTGCATCAGTGAAGTGGTGGTGGCTTACGAGCCGGTGTGGGCGATTGGTACGGGAAAGACAGCTTCGCCTGAGCAAGCACAGCAGGTTCATGCTGTGCTGCGTGCTCAACTAGCCGCTGCCAGTGACAAGGCTGCGCGCATTCGTTTGCTCTACGGCGGTAGCATGAATGCTACTAATGCTGCTGAGTTGCTGGCCCAGCCAGACATTGATGGTGGCTTGGTGGGTGGTGCTTCCCTCAAGGCCACAGACTTTTTGCAAATCGTGGCAGCTGCACAATCCCACTGAGTGGGGCGCAAGCTACAGGCAACCAAATTAGGAGTTCATGGTAATGAGTGTGTTGGTGAATGTAATTCTGGGTGTGCAGATGCTCGCTGCGCTGGGCATGATTGGTCTGATCCTCATCCAACATGGCAAGGGTGCGGACATGGGGGCTGCTTTTGGTAGTGGTGGTTCTGGCAGCTTGTTTGGGGCCAGTGGCAGTGCCAATTTCCTCTCGCGTACGACAGCGGGCTTGGCTGCCGCCTTCTTTGTTTGTACCTTGGCACTGGCCTATTTTGGTAACGTGCGTCCAGCCAGTTCGGGCAGCGTTCTAGAAGGCACAGCCACAGCCATTCCTAGCACTGTTACTGCCCCTGCACCGGTGCCAACGGCACCTGCACCTGAAGGCGCAGCACAGATTCCTGCAAAATAATTCCATTCTTGGGCTTTTCAAGTCCAAGAAGTAAATTTTTTCAGGTTAGAATTCGGCACTGTCTGGAGTAGCAAACAATAAGTTCCTCAAGCTATCCTAGGCAATGCAAAAAAAAGCCGTCGTGGTGAAATTGGTAGACACGCTATCTTGAGGGGGTAGTGGCGAAAGCTGTGCGAGTTCGAGTCTCGCCGACGGCACCAAACAAAACAAACCTGTTGTCATGCCTTTTTTCTGGCATGACATCCACGGTTCAAGCGGTGAGCGCATCCAGAAGATGAACCTCGATCAATATCTCCCCGTTCTTCTGTTTATCTTGGTGGGCGTAGCGGTTGGCGTTATTCCGCTGGCCTTGGGCTATATCCTCGGCCCTAATCGGCCTGACGTTCAAAAAAATTCCCCTTACGAATGCGGTTTCGAGGCTTTTGAAGATGCTCGAATGAAGTTTGACGTGCGCTACTACTTGGTGGCCATTCTCTTCATCCTGTTCGACCTAGAAATTGCCTTTTTGATTCCTTGGGCTGCATCCTTGCATGATGTTGGTGTGACAGGTTTTGTCGCTGTCCTGATCTTTTTGGCAGTTCTAGTGGTGGGGTTTGCCTATGAGTGGAAAAAAGGCGCCCTAGACTGGGAATGAGTCGTTCGCACAAGGATAGATGCCATGATTGAAGGTGTAATGAAAGAAGGCTTTGTCACCACGAGTTACGACTCGGTGATCAATTGGGCCAAAACCGGTTCTCTCTGGCCTATGACCTTTGGTCTGGCCTGTTGTGCGGTGGAAATGATGCATGCCGCTGCTGCACGTTACGATATTGGTCGTTTCGGTGCTGAAGTATTCCGTGCCAGTCCACGCCAGTCTGATCTGATGATCGTTGCTGGTACCTTGTGTAACAAAATGGCCCCCGCACTGCGCAAGGTCTATGACCAAATGTCTGAGCCACGTTGGGTGCTGTCGATGGGGTCTTGTGCTAACGGTGGTGGTTATTACCACTATAGCTATTCGGTAGTGCGTGGTTGCGATCGTATCGTTCCAGTAGATGTTTATGTGCCTGGATGTCCTCCAACAGCTGAGGCCCTAATTTACGGCATCATTCAGTTGCAGCAAAAAATTCGCCGCACCAACACAATTGCGCGGGCTTGAAAGGGTGTCATGACTGTGCTTGCTGTGAGTCCCGAAAAAATCAAAGAAGCCGTGAGTGCTGCCTTAGGTGCCAAAGTGCGCCAAATTCAGGTAGCATTGGGTGAAGTCACTGTGCAGGTTGATGCTGCTGTGTATCTCGAAGCGATGCAATTGCTACGCACCGCGCCCGGTTGTAAATTTGAGCAACTGATAGATTTGTGTGCTGTAGATTATTCTACCTACCAAGATCGCGTTTGGGAGGGGCCACGTTATGCCGTGGTGTCTCATCTGTTGTCTGTGAGTTTGAATCAGCGTTTGCGTGTCAAAGTATTCTGTCCAGATGATGACTTACCAGTAGTCTCTTCGCTCACGTCGATGTGGGAAGGTGCAGGCTGGTTTGAGCGTGAGGCTTTTGATTTGTTCGGTGTGTTGTTTGATGGTCATACCGATTTGCGTCGTATTTTGACCGATTATGGTTTTGTCGGTCACCCGTTCCGCAAAGACTTTCCGCTCTCTGGCCATGTTGAAATGCGTTATGACAACGATCAACGTCGTGTGATTTACGAGCCTGTCAGCGTCGAACCGCGTGAGATCACACCCCATATCATTCGTGAAGATAAATATGGAGGCCTGCACTGAGGCGCTTCAAGCCTTCTTTGCTCCATCATGGCTGAAATTAAAAACTATTCCCTAAACTTTGGTCCCCAGCATCCGGCCGCACACGGTGTGTTGCGTTTGGTGTTGGAGCTTGACGGCGAAGTCGTGCAACGTGCCGATCCACATATTGGCCTGCTGCACCGTGGTACTGAAAAACTTGCAGAACATAAAACATTCATCCAGTCGTTGCCTTATATGGATCGACTGGACTATGTTTCTATGATGTGCAATGAGCATGCTTACTGCTTAGCAATTGAAAAGCTCTTGGGCATCGAAGTGCCTTTGCGTGCTCAGTACATCCGTGTGATGTTTTCTGAAATCACCCGGCTTTTGAATCATCTGATGTGGTTGGGTTCCCACGGTAACGACTGCGGCAGTTCCACTATCCTGATCTACACTTTCCGTGAGCGGGAAGATTTGTTTGATATGTACGAGGCAGTTTCTGGCGCTCGTATGCACGCAGCTTATTTCCGTCCTGGTGGTGTCTATCGCGATCTGCCCGATAGCATGCCACAGTACAAGCCAAATAAGCTTCGCAATGCTAAGGCGCTGCAAGAGCAAAATCAACAGCGCCAAGGTTCCCTGCTCGATTTTATTGATGACTTTACACAGCGCTTTCCAGCTTGTGTCGATGAGTACGAAGTTCTGCTCACAGACAACCGTATTTGGAAACAACGTACCGTCGGTATTGGTGTCGTAGAGCCCGAGCGTGCTATCAATTTGGGTATGACTGGCCCAATGTTGCGTGGCTCTGGTATCGCTTGGGATTTGCGCAAAAAGCAGCCTTACGATGCCTATGATCGTGTAGATTTTGATATTCCAGTGGGCGTTACTGGGGATTGCTATGATCGTTATTTGGTGCGTGTGCAGGAAATGCGCCAATCCAACCGTATCATCAAGCAGTGTGTAGATTGGTTGCGCGCCAATCCGGGGCCCGTCATTACTGACAACCACAAGGTTGCTCCACCTAGCCGTGAATCCATGAAATCCAACATGGAAGAATTGATTCACCACTTTAAGCTCTTTACCGAAGGTTTCCATGTACCGGAAGGCGAGGCTTATGCAGCAGTGGAGCATCCTAAGGGAGAGTTTGGTATCTATTTGATCAGTGACGGTGCCAATAAACCTTATCGTCTAAAAATTCGTGCCCCCGGTTTTGTCCACTTGTCCACTTTAGATGAAATGTCCCGTGGTCACATGTTGGCTGACGTGGTGGCCATCATTGGGACTATGGATATCGTGTTCGGAGAGATTGACCGATGATTTCTGAAGCGACAAAAGCACGCTTTGCGCGTGAAGTGGCCAAATATCCGGCTGAGCAAAAGCAGTCGGCGGTGATGGCTTGTCTGTCCATTGTGCAGCAAGAGCAGGGTTATGTCAGCGAGGCCAGCGAGGCCGTCATTGCCGAATATCTTGGCATGCCACAGATTGCGGTGCATGAAGTCACCACTTTCTACAACATGTACAACCAGCAGCCAGTAGGTAAGTTCAAGTTGGCGGTCTGTACCAATCTCCCCTGCTTGCTGCGTGATGGTGGAAAGGCCTTGGAGCATCTGGAACAGAAACTGGGGGTTTCTATGGGTGAAACCACCAAAGATGGTTTGTTTACCTTGCAACAGTGCGAGTGCTTGGGTGCCTGTGCTGATGCCCCTGTGATGCTCGTCAATGACCGCAATATGTGCAGTTTCATGGATGATGACAAGCTAGACCAGTTGGTGGACAGCTTGCGTGCCGTGGAGGGTAAGCAATGACTACCGCTGCCCAAATTTTGAATCAATTTCAGGCCACTGGGGTAGAAACCTGTTTCCATGATCGCCACATCGAACCGCAAATTTATGCCGGTTTGAATGGTTCGAACTGGAGCATTAAGGACTACGAAGCCCGTGGTGGCTATCAGGCCCTGCGCAAGGTGTTGGGCCAAGATGGTGCCGAAGCCCTGACCCAAGATCAGGTGATTGCCACGGTCAAGGAGTCTGGACTGCGTGGTCGTGGGGGCGCTGGCTTTCCTACAGGTCTGAAGTGGAGTTTCATGCCACGTCAGTTTCCTGGGCAAAAACACCTTGTCTGTAATTCAGATGAAGGTGAGCCTGGAACCTGTAAAGACCGTGACATCTTGATGTTCAACCCCCACATCGTTATCGAAGGCATGATTATTGCCGCCTATGCGATGGGCATTAGCGTGGGTTATAACTACATCCACGGCGAGATTTTTCAGGTTTACGAGCGTTTTGAAGCTGCCTTAGAAGAAGCGCGTGCCGCAGGGTATCTAGGTAATAACATTCTGGGTAGCTCTTTTAGTTTCCAACTCCATGCCCACCACGGTTTCGGTGCCTACATCTGCGGCGAAGAGACGGCGTTGATTGAGTCTATTGAAGGCAAGAAAGGCCAGCCGCGCTTCAAGCCGCCTTTCCCAGCCAGTTTTGGTCTATACGGCAAGCCCACGACTATCAACAACACTGAAACCTTTGCTGCTGTGCCGTGGATTATCCGCAATGGTGGTCCAGCCTATTTAGCTTGTGGCAAGCCGAACAACGGTGGTACCAAGATTTTCTCAGTCAGTGGTGACGTGCAGCGTCCGGGCAATTATGAAGTGCCTATGGGTACACCGTTTGCCAAGTTGCTGGAACTGGCCGGTGGTATGCGCCCAGGTCGTCAACTGAAGGCAGTTATTCCTGGCGGATCTTCTTCACCTGTGCTGCCTGCTTCCATCATTATGGAATGCACACTCGATTATGATTCCATCGCCAAGGCTGGTTCGATGCTGGGTTCTGGTGCAGTGATTGTTATGGATGACAGCCGTTGTATGGTCGAGTCGCTCAAGCGTCTGTCTTACTTCTATATGCACGAATCCTGCGGCCAATGCACGCCCTGCCGTGAAGGGACTGGCTGGCTTTGGCGCTTGGTAGATCGCATTCACCGTGGTGATGGTCGTCCCCAAGATATGGAGGTTCTCGATTCCGTGGCCACCAGTATCATGGGACGCACCATTTGCGCTTTAGGTGATGCCGCTGCCATGCCTGTGCGTGCGATGATCAAACACTTCCGCCCAGAGTTTGAGGCATTTATCCAGAAGAAAAACCCGCAGGCTGTAGCTTCTGCCTGATCGCGAGAAAAGCATATGGTTGAAATTGAACTGGATGGTCAGAAAGTGGAAGTCGCCCCAGGTTGCATGGTTATGCATGCAGCCGAAAAGGCTGGGACGTTTATCCCCCATTTCTGTTACCACAAAAAGCTCTCTATTGCTGCCAATTGCCGGATGTGCTTGGTAGAGGTGGAGAAGGCTCCCAAGCCGATGCCCGCCTGTGCTACCCCGGTAACGCAGGGTATGGTGGTGCGCACCAACAGTGAAAAAGCCATTCAGGCGCAGAAATCTGTCATGGAGTTTCTGCTTATCAACCATCCGCTGGACTGTCCTATCTGTGACCAAGGTGGTGAATGCCAATTGCAAGATATGGCAGTGGGCTATGGTGGCACGACTTCCCGCTATGAAGAAGAAAAGCGCGTAGTCTTGCACAAGGAAGTGGGCCCACTGATCTCTATGGAAGAGATGAGCCGCTGCATTCATTGCACCCGCTGTGTCCGCTTTGGTCAAGAAGTGGCCGGAGTGATGGAACTGGGGATGATTCACCGGGGTGAGCATTCTGAGATCACTACCGTAACTGGCGAAACCATCGACTCTGAGCTCTCTGGCAACATGATCGACCTGTGTCCAGTCGGTGCTTTGACCAGCAAGCCTTTCCGCTACAGCGCCCGTACTTGGGAACTGTCGCGTCGTAAGTCCGTCAGTCCGCATGATTCTACTGGCGCCAATTTGGTGGTGCAGGTCAAGAATCACAAGGTCATGCGCGTTCTGCCCTTCGAAAACGAAGAGGTCAATGAATGCTGGATTGCTGACCGTGATCGTTTTTCCTACGAGTCACTCAATAGTGACCAGCGCCTGACTGCTCCGATGATCAAGCAGGGTGGCGCATGGAAAGAAGTTGATTGGCAAACGGCCTTGGAATATGTGGCCAATGGCTTGAAAAATATTAAGGCTGAGCATGGTGCCAATGCCGTTGGCGCTTTGGTCAGTCCACACAGCACGCTAGAAGAAATTTATCTTGCCAAGGAATTGCTGCGCGGTTTGGGCAGCAGCAGCATTGATTATCGTTTGCGTCACGCCGATTTTTCTGCCCCTGAAGGTGTCCGTTGGTTGGGGCGCTCGATTGCTTCACTCTCTACACTACAGTCGGTGTTGGTAGTAGGGTCAAACCTGCGCAAAGACCATCCATTGTTTGCCCAACGTGTCCGTCAAGCGGCTCGTAAGGGTTGTACGGTTACGGCCATTGATGATGTGGTGCGCGACTGGGCGTTGCCCGTTGCCCAAACGCTGGTAGCAGCACCCCAAGATTGGTTCCAAGCCCTGTCTGATGTCGCTGCTGCTGTGGCACAACAAAAAGGGGTAGATGCACCCAACGCCCAAGGTAAAGCTAATGCAGTGGCATCATCCATCGCAACAGCGCTGCTGGTGGGTGAACACAAAGCAGTTTTGTTGGGTAATGCGGCTGCACACCATGCCCAAGCTGCTACTTTACTGGCACTGGCTAACTGGATCGGCGAGCAGACTGGTGCTACTGTCGGTTATTTGACCGAAGCTGCTAACACCGTGGGTGCGCAGTGGATGAAGGCATTGCCCGATGACGCTGGTTTTAATGCCGCACAGATGCTAGAAGGCCGCGCCAAAGCGCTGCTATTGCTCCAAACAGAACCTGTTTTTGACAGTGCAGTCGGTAGCAAAGCTGTGTCTGCTTTGGCCGGGGCGGATATGGTCGTTACCCTAAGCTCCTTCAAGACGAATATGGAGTTTAGCGACGTGCTGTTGCCGGTTGCGCCGTTTAGCGAGACATCTGGTACCTTCGTCAATGCTGAAGGCCGGGCGCAAAGTTTCCACGCTGTAGTTCGTCCCTTGGGCAATACCCGTCCAGCTTGGAAAGTGTTGCGTGTTTTGGCCAATCTGTTGGGTATCGCTGGTGTGGATTTCCAGACCTCGCAAGAAGTCTTAGAAAAAGCTACCCACGCCCCACAAGGTGGCAGTCTGAATGTTGTGCCGGCGGCTCAGTTGAGCAACCGTAGCAAAGCAGGTATGACTGTTGCCGGTGTTGTGCCCGCTGCTGCACCTGTGGTGGCATCCATTTATCAGCTGGACGGTCTGGTTCGGCGTTCACCCTCTTTGCAACTGACAGCGGATGCGCGTCTGGCTTCTGCAGGAGTGCAGGCATGATTGATGCAATTTACAACGGTGGCTTGGGACTCTCCTCCCAAGCATGGTGGACAGCAGCAGCTTGGCCAGTGCTCTGGATCCTTCTGAAAATTGTAGTGATTCTGGCTCCTTTGATGGGGGCTGTAGCTTACTTGACTCTTTGGGAGCGTAAGCTGTTGGGGTTCATGCAGGTGCGCCTTGGCCCCAACCGTGTCGGCCCTATGGGGTTGTTGCAGCCCATTGCCGATGCTCTGAAGCTGTTGACCAAAGAAATTATTCAACCTTCTGCTTCTAGCAAGGGATTGTTTATTCTTGGCCCCGTGATGGCTATCATGCCAGCCTTGGCCGCGTGGGTAGTCGTGCCTTTTGGCCCTGACGTGGCATTGACCAATGTCAACGTTGGCATTTTGCTGATGATGGCTATCACCTCGATTGAGGTTTATGGTGTCATTATTGCTGGCTGGGCTTCCAACTCTAAATATGCCTTTTTGGGTGCCATGCGCGCGTCGGCGCAGATGGTAAGCTACGAAATCGCCATGGGCTTTTGTTTCTTGGTGGTCATCATGGTGTCTGGCAGCATGAATCTCACTGCTGTGGTCACGAGTCAAGCATCAGGTATGGCCGCATCGTATGGTCTGAATTTCCTGTCTTGGAACTGGTTGCCTCTGTTCCCCATTTTTATTGTCTATCTGATCTCTGGTGTGGCTGAAGTCAATCGCCATCCTTTTGACGTGGTAGAAGGCGAAGCAGAAATTGTTGCTGGTCACATGGTGGAATACTCTGGCATGGGCTTTGCCATCTTCTTCTTGGCTGAATATGCCAGTATGTGGTTGGTGTCGATTCTGGCCGTACTGATGTTCTTGGGTGGCTGGTTGTCCCCAGTGGCAGCGCTGGACTTCATTCCTGGTTGGATTTGGCTGGGTCTCAAGACTTTTGTGGTTGTGTCGATGTTCATCTGGATTCGCGCTACCTTCCCACGCTTCCGTTATGACCAGATCATGCGTCTGGGTTGGAAGATTTTCATTCCAGTCACTTTGGTGTGGTTGGTCATTGTTGGCGGCTGGTTGCTTTCGCCTTGGAATATCTGGAAATGAACGGGGATACACGAATGGCTGCCACAGCTGCATCCTTTTCCTTCAAGGATTTCTTCAAAAGCTTCATGTTGGTGGAGCTGGTCAAGGGCATGTCTCTGACTGGTCGTTACACCTTCAAGCGTAAAGTGACAGTGCAATTTCCTGAGGAAAAAACACCACTGTCACCACGCTTTCGTGGCCTGCATGCCCTGCGTCGCTATGATAATGGCGAAGAGCGTTGCATCGCCTGCAAATTGTGTGAAGCTGTCTGTCCTGCAACTGCCATTACGATTGAGTCGGATGTGCGTGCGGATGGTTCGCGTCGCACCACCCGCTATGACATTGATCTGACCAAGTGCATTTTCTGTGGTTTCTGCGAGGAGAGTTGTCCGGTCGATTCGATCGTTGAAACCCAGATCCTCGAATACCATGGTGAAAAGCGCGGTGACCTGTACTTCACCAAAGATATGCTTCTAGCTGTGGGTGATCGGTATGAGACGGAAATCGCTGCTGCCAAAGCTGCAGATGCCAAGTACCGCTAAGTTGCATCTCCATTCGTCAGAACTCTAAAAAGACCGATTCATGGACGCCAAGACTGGTTTCTTCTATCTGTTCTCGGTTGTGCTGCTTTATTCAGCCTTCCGGGTTATTACAGCGCGCAATCCGGTGCATGCCGTATTGCATTTAATTTTGGCATTTTCGCAAGCTGCGGGTGTGTGGCTTCTGCTAAAAGCCGAATTTTTGGCGATTGTGCTGATCCTGGTGTATCTGGGAGCGGTCATGGTGCTCTTCATGTTTGTCGTGATGATGCTCGATATTCGTGTAGATGCCTTGCGGCAGGGATTTTGGAAAAACTTTCCCTTAGCTGCTGGTATGGGCGCTCTGATTGCACTAGAAATGGCTGCGGTGTTGATGGGTGGCTTTGGTAGCGTAGATGAACCGAAGGCCATGGCGACAGCATTGGATGCTGCAGGTAACGCTATTCCCTATTTCAATGCCAGAGAGCTGGGGCGTTTGATGTACACCCAGTATCTGTATCCAGTAGAAATTGCTGCTGTCATTCTTCTGCTGGCGATGGTGGCTGCGATTGCCTTGACCCTGCGTCGTCGCAAAGACAGCAAAGCCATTGACCCTTCTATTCAAGTGCGTGTACGGGCTGAAGATCGGGTGCGTCTGATTAAATTGGACGCGACGCGGCCAGTTAGTACTGAACCTGTAGTTGGTGAGGAGAAAAAAGCATGATACTCACTCTAGGGCATTTTCTTTCCTTGGGAGCCATGCTGTTTGCTTTGGCTGTCGTCGGAATTTTTCTGAACCGGAAAAACCTGATTGTGTTGCTGATGGCCATTGAGTTGATGCTGTTGGCGGTCAATATGAATTTCGTGGCCTTCTCCCATTACTTGGGGGATATGCACCGGCAAGTGTTTGTTTTCTTTATCTTGACGGTCGCTGCAGCCGAGTCGGCCATCGGTTTGGCCATCCTGGTGCTACTGTTCCGTAATAAGTCGAATATCGATGCGGAAGCCCTCGATACTCTTCGCGGTTGATATGCCGGATATGCAAGGTTCTCCACAATGAGTCAAACCCTTTCTGCTTCAACGCTGTTGGCAGTTCCGCTAGCTCCGCTGGTGGGTGCTGCGCTCGCCGGCATTTTTGGTACTGCCTTTGGTGGTAACTGGATTGGTCGCCGTGCTTCGCACATGCTGACCATCGCTGGTGTCTTGATGGCATTCATCCTCTCAGCCATGACGCTGCAAAGCGTGGTGGTCGATGGTGCTCGCTTCAACGAGACGATTTACACCTGGATGGTGGTTGGCGGACTCAAGATGGAAGTAGGTTTCCTGATTGATTCCCTCACGGCCATGATGATGTGTGTAGTCACTTTCGTCTCGTTGATGGTGCATATCTACACGATTGGTTACATGGAAGAGGATGAAGGCTACAACCGCTTTTTCTCTTACATTTCGCTCTTTACCTTCTCCATGCTCATGCTGGTCATGAGCAACAACTTACTGCAACTCTTCTTCGGTTGGGAAGCAGTCGGTTTGGTGTCTTATTTGTTGATTGGTTTCTGGTTCAACAAACCATCGGCGATTTTCGCCAATATGAAAGCCTTTTTGGTCAACCGTGTTGGTGACTTCGGTTTCATTTTGGGTATCGGCCTGATTGCTGCCTATACAGGCACCCTCAATTACAGCGAAATTTTTAGCAAATCCGCTGAACTGGGTGCTATGCCATTTGGCTACGGTACTGACTGGATGTTGGTAACAGTGACCTGCATTTGTCTGTTCATTGGTGCTATGGGCAAGTCGGCGCAGTTTCCTTTGCATGTTTGGTTGCCTGACTCCATGGAAGGTCCAACGCCCATTTCTGCACTGATTCACGCAGCAACGATGGTGACAGCAGGTATCTTCATGGTATCGCGTATGTCACCCTTGTTTGAGCTGAGTGATACTGCGTTGAATTTCATTTTGGTCATTGGTTCCATTACAGCTTTGTTCATGGGTTTCTTGGGCATCATCCAGAACGATATCAAGCGTGTGGTAGCTTATTCGACACTGTCGCAGTTGGGTTACATGACGGTTGCTTTGGGCGCTTCTGCTTATTCGGTAGCGGTGTTCCACTTGATGACCCACGCATTCTTTAAAGCGCTGCTCTTCTTGGGTGCTGGTTCGGTCATCATGGGCATGCACCATAACCAAGACATTCGTTGGATGGGTGGCGTACGTAAGTATATGCCTATCACTTGGATTACTTCGTTGTTGGGATCTTTGGCGCTGATTGGTACGCCACTGTTTTCTGGTTTCTATTCCAAAGACAGTATTATTGAGGCGGTGCATTTTAGCCACTTGCCGGCTGCTGGTTTTGCCCATTTTGCAGTCTTGGCTGGTGTGTTTGTCACGGCGTTCTATTCGTTCCGTATGTACTTCTTGGTGTTCCATGGCAAGGAGCGCTACGATCAGAACCCAGATGCCCATCACCATGATGACCACGGTCATGATGATCACCACGGTCATGGCGATGGCAAACCCCATGAGTCGCCTTGGGTTGTCACCTTGCCTTTGGTCTTATTGGCCATACCTTCGGTGATCATCGGTTTTATGACGATTCAGCCGATGTTGTTTGGTGATTTCTTCAAGGATGTGATCTTTGTTGATGCTGTGAAGCACCCTGCCATGGCAAAGTTGGCAGAAATTTTCCACGGCCCTGTAGCAATGGCTATGCATGGGTTGCAAACAGCACCTTTCTGGCTGGCTGTGGCAGGCGTAGCACTGTCCTACTACATGTACATGGTTAATCCAGCAGTACCCACAGCGATTAAGAAGGCATGTATGCCCATCTTTACGTTGTTGGAAAATAAGTACTACTTAGATTGGATCAACGAAAACATCTTGGCACGTGGTGCTCGTGCTTTAGGTACCGGTTTGTGGAAGGGTGGCGACCAGATGCTGATTGACGGTGCAGTTGTCAATGGTTCCTGGAAGTTGGTCGGATGGATTGCAGGGCTGGTTCGCCGGATGCAGACGGGGTATGTTTACCACTATGCATTGGTCATGCTGTTGGGCGTTTTTGCCCTCATGACTTGGTTTGTCTGGCTCAACAAGTAGGAGAAAAACAAAAATGGGTTTGTTGAGTCTTGCTATCTGGACGCCCATCGCGTTTGGTGCGCTATTGCTGCCTCTAGGGCGTGAAAGCCAAGTGCAGGCTGTACGCTGGCTGGCATTGGTGGGTGCGGTTATCAGTTTTCTGGTGACTTTGCCTTTGTACAGTGGTTTTCAACTGGGCACTGCTTCGATGCAGTTTGTCGAGAGGACACCTTGGATTGACGCTTTTAATATCTTCTATCACCTTGGTGTAGATGGTATTTCGTTCTGGTTTGTCCCTTTGACAGCATTTATCACAGTGATCGTGGTGCTTGCGTCTTGGGAGTCGATCACTGAGCGTGTCAACCAATATATGGGAGCATTCCTGATTTTGTCAGGACTCATGATTGGTGTATTTGCTGCCTTGGATGGGATGCTGTTTTATGTGTTCTTTGAGGCGACGCTGATACCGATGTACCTGATCATCGGTATCTGGGGTGGCCCACGCAAAATCTATGCAGCGTTTAAGTTCTTCCTTTATACGTTGCTTGGTTCTTTGTTAACGTTGATCGCCCTGATTTATCTGTACCATCAATCGGGCGGTAGTTTTGATATTGCTACTTGGCACAAGTTGCCTTTGAGCGCCCATGCGCAGACTTTGCTGTTCTTTGCCTTCTTTGCCGCCTTTGCTGTGAAGGTGCCTATGTGGCCAGTGCATACTTGGCTACCAGACGTGCACGTTGAAGCGCCTACTGGTGGTTCTGCTGTGCTGGCAGCCATCATGCTCAAACTGGGTGCGTATGGTTTCTTGCGTTTCTCGCTACCTATTGCCCCAGATGCTTCGCGCGAATGGGCTTGGCTGATGATTGCATTGTCCCTGCTGGCTGTGTTGTATGTCGGCTTGGTGGCGATGGTGCAGAAGGACATGAAAAAACTGGTGGCCTACTCCTCCGTGGCACACATGGGTTTTGTTACCTTGGGATTCTTTGTCTTCAATGACTTAGGTGTTTCAGGCGGTTTGGTACAAATGATCTCCCACGGCTTTGTGTCTGGGGCCATGTTCTTGTCCATTGGGGTGTTGTACGACCGTATGCATTCGCGTGAAATCGCTGACTACGGCGGTGTCGTCAATACCATGCCCAAGTTTGCTGCCTTTGCCTTGCTGTTCACGATGGCCAATTCTGGTTTGCCCGGTACGGCAGGTTTTGTGGGCGAGTGGATGGTGATTTTGGCTGCCGTCAAGTCTAACTTTTGGGTTGGCATGGGTGCCGCTACTGCGCTGATTTGGGGCGCTGCCTATAGCCTGTGGATGTTCAAGCGTGTCTATCTTGGCCCTGTAGCCAATGACCATGTGAAAGAACTCAAGGATATTGGTAGCCGTGAATTTTTCATCATGGCCTTGTTGGCGGTGGCAGTACTCTATATGGGCCTCTATCCCCGTCCTTTTACTGACGTGATGGATGCTTCTGTGGCTGAGCTGCTCAAGCATGTGGCCTTGTCCAAGCTGAACTGAGCATACTGAACTGAGAGACTCGAGATGATTGACAATATCAGTTGGCTTGCGATTTACCCAGAGATATTGCTGCTGGTCATGACCTGCGTGATTGCTTTGGCCGATCTGGGTATGAACAGCCCCCGTCGCACCGGTACCTACGTTCTTACTCTTCTGACGCTGGTGGTGCTGGCAGTACTGCAAGGGGTGTATGCCAGCAGTGGTAACACTTTCTATGGTTTTGGCAATATGGTGGTCAGTGACCCTATGGGCAACTGGCTCAAGTGTTTTGCCTCTGTCGCCATGATTGTCACCTTCATTTATGGTCGTCCCTATGCGGCTGATCGTGACATGTTGCGTGGCGGTGAATTTTTCACGATTGGTTTGCTGTCGTTGTTGGGCATGTTTGTCATGATCAGCGGTAACAATTTCCTGCTCATTTATCTGGGTTTGGAGTTGTTGACGCTGTCTGGCTATGCGTTGGTGGCACTGCGTCGTGATCACACTACAGCGACCGAAGCTGCCATGAAGTATTTCATTCTTGGCGCTATGGCCAGTGGTTTCTTGCTTTACGGTTTGTCCATGATCTATGGTGCTACAGGTTCCTTAGACATTGGTGAGGTATTCAAGGCGGTTAATTCTGGTCAGATCCGCCACCAAGTGCTGGTGTTTGGTGTGGTGTTTGTGGTTGCTGGCTTGGCCTTTAAACTGGGGGCTGCACCGTTTCACATGTGGGTGCCTGACGTCTACCAAGGTGCACCTACCGCCATTACGCTGATGATTGGTGGCGCGCCCAAACTGGCAGCCTTTGCCATTGTGATGCGTTTGTTGGTAGATGGTTTGCTGCCATTGGCTATTGACTGGCAGCAGATGTTGGGTGTGCTGGCGATTGCTTCGCTGCTGGTAGGTAACTTGGCGGCTATTGCCCAGACTAACCTCAAGCGCATGTTGGCTTACTCGACGATTTCCCAGATGGGGTTTGTCCTGCTAGGTTTGATGTCTGGTGTCGTTAATGGCAATGTAGAGGCTGCAACTATTCAGAGCGCCTACAGTTCAGCCATGTTCTATGTTGTCACCTATGTGTTGACTACTTTGGCATCGTTCGGCGTGATTTTGTTGCTGGCCCGTGAAGGTTTTGAGAGCGAAGAGATTGCTGATATGGCCGGTCTGAATCAGCGCAGCCCACTGTATGCAGCAGTGTTGGCGATTTGCTTGTTCTCGATGGCTGGTATTCCACCTATGGTTGGTTTCTATGCCAAGCTGGCCGTGCTGCAATCTCTGATGGCTTCAGGGCAGAGTTTGTATATTGCCTTGGCTGTGTTTGCTGTAGTGATGTCGCTGATCGGTGCCTTCTATTATTTGCGTGTGGTGAAGGTGATGTATTTTGATGCTCCCCTCACTGCTACCCATGTTTCGGCGCCGCTGGAAGTGCGTGTGGTGTTGACTATCAATGGTGCCTTGGTGCTGATTCTGGGTATTTTGCCCAGCGGTCTGATGTCCTTGTGTGCTGATGCCATCATGCGTTCTTTGGCTACCTAAAGCGCATGACCCAGACAGCCGCCATCTGGTTTGTGGTGTTGGCTGCCTTATTGGCAGCCAACCTGCCTTTCATGCACCAGCGTCTTTTACTATTGGGGCCTGTACTGCGCCAAGGCAAAAACCTATGGTGGCACCTGCTGGAATTGATCTGTTGGTATTTTCTGGTGGGCGGTTTGGCTTTGTGGTTAGAACAGCGCGTGGGGCAGATTGCGCCGCAAACGTGGGAGTTTTATGCTGTGACTGCCACTCTGTTTGTCACGCTGGCGTTTCCTGGGTTTGTGTTTCGTTATTTGCTGCACCACCGGCGCACTGCTGATTCTGAAACGCGGTAAATAATAAAAGAGCATAAAAAAGCCTGCCCACGATGGGGCAGGCTTTTTTGTTGGGAGCTGCAAGCTGGTGTTAAGCCTGTGCTTGTGCTTTTTGGTAGTTGGCAATGCCGTCGGTGATTTCGGTGTGGGCAGCCTCAACGCCTTCCCAGCCCAGTACTTTGACCCATTTGCCTTCTTCCAGATCTTTGTAGTGTTCAAAGAAGTGGCTGATAGCCTTCAGGCGCATGGGGTTGACATCGCCAATGTCTTTCCAAGCCGAGTACATTGCTAACACTTTGTTGGTGGGCACAGCCAGCACTTTGCCATCGACACCTGCCTCATCTTCCATTTTCAGGATGCCCAAGGCACGGCAAGGCACTACCACACCGGGCAGCAGCGGGTAGGGGGTAATCACCAGCACGTCCACTGGATCACCATCACCGCTGAGGGTTTGGGGCACATAGCCGTAGTTGGAGGGGTAGTACATGGCCGTAGTCATGAAACGGTCCACAAAAATGGCACCCGATTCCTTGTCTACTTCGTATTTGATCGGGTCGGAATCCATCGGGATTTCAATGACCACGTTGAAGGCTTCTGGAACGTTTTTGCCGGCGGTAACTAGGTTCAGGGACATGGTTGTCGATCAGGAGGTTGAGAGATGCCAGGCATCCGCAGATGGATGGGGCAGGCTCTTGATTTTACCGGTAGACCCCTTTCAGCGCGCTTGCACTATGGGGGCACCTGCGCAAAACGGTGCTGCTTGGATGTAAAAAAGGAGCCGAAGCTCCTTGGGGATGGGTGACTACACAGCCGTTTTGTTGGTCAGGCTTAAAGTACGCCTTGGCCCAACATGGCATCAGCCACTTTGACAAAACCAGCGATGTTGGCACCATCGATATAGCTGACGCTGCCGTCGGCGCGTTGGCCGTATTGCAGGCAGGCAGCATGGATACCTTGCATGATGCCCAGCAGGCGGGCATCCACTTCTTCGCGGCTCCAGTTCAGGCGCAGGGCGTTCTGGCTCATTTCTAGCCCCGAAGTGGCTACGCCGCCAGCGTTAGACGCCTTACCGGGGGCATAGAGCACGCCAGCGGCCTCGAAAGCTTTGGCCGCTTCGATGGTGGAGGGCATGTTGGCACCTTCAGCCACGCAAAGCACTCCATTGGCGATCAGGGCTTTGGCATCGGCTTCGTCGAGTTCGTTTTGTGTGGCGCAGGGTAGGGCCACATCGACCTTGACACTCCACGGGCGCAGACCGGGCAGGAACTGGGCGCCGACTTTGGCTGCGTAGTCACTGACGCGGCCATACTGCTTGTTTTTGATGTCCATGAGCAGTGCGAGCTTTTCGGGCGTGAAGCCCGCTTGATCAACCACAGTGCCACTAGAGTCGGACACGGTGATGACCTTGGCGCCGAGCTGCATGGCTTTTTCGACCGCGTATTGGGCCACATTGCCAGAACCGGATACCGATACGGTCAGGCCCGCGAAGGATTTGCCACGTGCCTTGAGCATCTCATTGGCAAAGTACACGGTACCGTAGCCAGTGGCTTCGGGGCGAACCAGTGAGCCGCCAAAGCTGATGCCCTTGCCGGTAAAGACGCAATCGGCGCGGTTGGACAGTTTCTTGACCATACCAGCGATGAAACCGACTTCGCGGCCACCCACGCCGATGTCACCGGCGGGCACATCGGTATCGGCACCCACATGGCGGAACAGTTCAGAGGCAAAGGCTTGGCAAAAGCGCATGATTTCGCCTTGGCTCTTGCCCTTGGGATCGAAATCGGAGCCACCTTTGCCACCACCCATCGGCAGGGTGGTCAGGGCGTTTTTGAAGGTTTGTTCAAAGGCCAAGAACTTGAGCACCGACAAATTAACCGAGGGATGAAAGCGCAGGCCGCCCTTGTAGGGGCCGATGGCCATGTTGTGCTGGATGCGATAGCCCTTGTTGACTTGCACTTGGCCTTGGTCGTCTACCCAGCTGATACGGAACATGATGATGCGCTCAGGCTCGACCAAGCGCTCTAGCAGACCAAACTCGGCGTACTGGGGGTTCTTCTCGATGAACGGCCACAAACTTTCCATGACCTCGGTGACAGCTTGCAAAAATTCAGGCTGGCCGGGATTGCGTTGGGCAACTTGTTCTAAGAACTGCGTGACGGACTGGTATTTCATTTCAAGGGCTTTCTGGGCAATGCACGATGGTGGCGCAAGATTATGTCAAAAAGCCTCCTCTGTTTGCACCAAATTAATGCATTTATGCATCTTTTTGGGTATCAAGTATTACTATTGGTGCATACTGTGGTTTGTTTCATGTGGAATTGCCCAAAGTTGATGCGTATCGAGCAACAGTCTCGCTTGGGCCTGCATTTCATCGAGTGCAGCAGCGTTCGTGGCTAGACGTGCTTCTAGGGCATTACGCCGAGCCAAGAGTACGTCAGCGAGGGGACTTTCCCCCAGTTCATAGGCCCGTGCTTGTAGTGCAGCACTGCGGGAGTGTCGTGCGCTGCGGTGCCCGGAATGTGCGCTGTGCGCTGCATGGTGGCTCAGGGGGCAGTCAGCGTCCGCGCAGAAACAGTGCGTCAAGCTCGCGCAGGCTGAGCTGACGCCAGGTGGGACGGCCGTGGTTGCATTGGTCGGCGCGCTCGGTGTTTTCCATTTGGCGCAGCAGGGCGTTCATTTCATCCAGAGTGAGCGTACGGTTGGCCCGCACGGCACCGTGGCAGGCCATGGTGGCCAAAAGCTCGTTGCGTGCCCGTTGTACCACCGTGCCAGCATCGTATTGAGCCAGTTCGGCCAGCACGCTGCGCGCCAGTTCTACTGCATCGCCTTGGGCCAGCGGGGCCGGAACGGCGCGCACTGCCAGCGTTTTGGCAGAAAAAGCCGTGACTTCCAACCCCAGCAGGGTCAGCGTGGCCGCTTGCTCTTCTGCTGTGACCAGTTCTTGCGCGGTGGCAGCAAAGGTGACTGGGATCAGCAAGGGCTGGCTGGCAATGCGACTGCTGCTATCGGCCTGCGCCTTGAGGCGCTCATAGACGATGCGCTCGTGCGCGGCGTGCATATCTACCAAGACCAAGCCTTGGGCATTTTGGGCCAAGATATAAATGCCATGTAGCTGTGCCAAGGCGCGGCCTAGGGGCCAAGGTTTCATTGGCTGCTGATTGCTGGCTGCTGGCGCTGGCGTGGTGGCTAGGGAGCTTTCGGACGTGGGGCTTTGGTAGGTGCTGGCGGGCCCACGTTCTGTGACCTGATGGGCGCTGCTGCCATCAGAAGGTGGCGTTGACCCCCAGAGCAGTTGCAGATCATGGACACGGTGTCCGGCCCGTTCTTCGAGGGGCATGGACACCTGTCGGTGCTGTGCTGGGAATGGCTGGCGCGGCGTTGCCGCATCTGGGAGGGGGGGGCCGTTTGGGGGTGCAGTCTGTGTAGCGGCGGCGCGAGGGATCGCCAAAGCGTTTTCTACGGCATGGCGTACGGCCTGATGCACTTGGCGGCTGTCCCGAAAGCGCACTTCGATTTTGGTGGGGTGAACGTTGACATCGACTTGGGCTGGGTCAATGTCGATATAGAGCGCATACACCGGCTGGCGCTGACCATGCAGCACATCTTCATAGGCGCTGCGCACAGCGTGGCTGATGACCTTGTCGCGCACAAAGCGCCCATTCACATAAACAAACTGCTGGTCGGCACGGGTGCGGGCCGCGTCGGGTACACCAATCCGGCCTGTGACCGTGACCAACCCGTGGCTGTGTTGCACCGCTATCGACTGCGTGAGCCATTCTGGCCCCAGAACATCAGCCAAGCGCTGGGCCAGTGCATTGTGGCCTTCTTGGCCGGGGATGAGGGTGGCACGCCATTGTTCTACCAGTTTGCCCTCATGCCAGATAGCAAAGCTCACATCGGGCCGGGCTAAGGCTTGGCGGCGTACAGCTTCAATGCAGTGGGCCAGCTCGGTGGCGTCAGACTTGAGAAACTTGCGCCGTGCTGGGGTGGAGTAAAAGAGTTCTTTGACTTCTACCGTGGTGCCTAGGCCACGGGCCACGGGGCGCAGTTCGCCGCTGCGTGCATCGAGCAAAAAGGCGCTTTCTTGCCCTGGTGGGCGCGAGAGCAGGGCGGTTTCGGACACCGCACAGATGGCGGCCAGCGCCTCGCCGCGAAATCCCATTGTCGCCACGGTTTCCAAATCGTGCAGGCTGGCAATTTTGCTGGTGGCGTGGCGGCGCAGGGCTAGGGGCAATTGTGCTTGTGCAATGCCGCTGCCGTTGTCTTCGATGGCGATCAGGCGCACGCCTCCGGCCAGCAGCCGCACGGTGATTTGCGTTGCTCCGGCATCAAGGGCGTTGTCGAGCAGTTCGCGCACCACTGAGGCTGGGCGCTCTACCACCTCGCCAGCGGCTATCTGGCTGATAAGTTCGTCGGGCAGTTCACGGATGGGGCGTGAACCAGAGGAGAGGGGCGTAGGGTCATTCACCGCACAGATTGTAGGCAGGCTGGGGCGGGGATAATCGGCCGCTGTTTTTGGAAAGCGCTATGGAAGCCATCACTTTTCTTCTTGATTTCATCCTGCATGTGGACAAGCACATTGAAGCCTTTGTGTTGGCCTATGGCGTCTGGGTCTACGCCCTGCTGTTTTTGATTGTGTTTGTGGAGACCGGCGTGGTGGTAATGCCATTTTTGCCGGGCGACTCTTTGCTGTTTATTGTGGGAGCCTTGGCTGGTGCTGGCCTGATCGAGTTTGCTCCGGCCTGCGCCGTGCTGCTGGCAGCGGCCATTTTGGGCGATCAGTGCAATTATTCGATAGGCCGTTACTTTGGCCCCAAGGTGTTCCAGTGGGAGGATTCACGCTGGTTTAACCGCCGTGCCTTTGACCAAGCCCATGCCTTTTATGAGCGCTACGGTGGCATCACCATTGTGCTGGCGCGTTTTATGCCCTTCATTCGTACCTTTGCTCCGTTTGTGGCGGGCGTAGCGGCGATGCGGCGGCGTCAATTTACGATGTTCAATGTGGTTGGGGCCTTGCTCTGGGTGCTGGGTATTTGCACTGCGGGCTACTTTTTCGGCAACCTGCCTTGGGTGCAGCAGAACTTGGACAAGATCATCTGGGGGCTGATTTTGGTGCCGGGGTTGATCGCCGTGCTGGGTGCTTGGCGTGGCACCCGGCAAAAAGCACTACAAAGCCCATGAACACCAAGCCCTGCGCGGTGGTGCTGGGCACTGGTGGCACCATTGCTGGCACTGCCGCCCATGCCCATGACAACCTAGGCTACAGCGCGGCGCAACGCAGCGTACAAACCTTGTTGGATGCGTTGGGTGCTGGCGCGGTACCGGCAGGCGTGGCGTTGCTGGCCGAGCAGGTGGCACAAATCGACAGCAAGGATATGGATTTTGCGCTCTGGCAGGCGCTGGCGCAGCGCTGCCAGCACTATCTGCAACAGCCGCTGGTGCAAGGCATCGTCATTACCCACGGTACCGACACCCTAGAAGAAACCGCTTGGTTTTTGCACAACGTGCTGCCAGCGGGCAAGCCGGTGGTTTTGACCTGTGCCATGCGGCCTGCCACAGCCTTGTTTGCCGATGGCCCCCAAAATTTGCGTGATGCCTTGGCGGTAGTGGCACATCCCCACGCCCAAGGGGTGGTGGTGGTGTGTGCAGGCCAAGTGCATGGGGCGCAGCGGGTGCAAAAAGTGCACCCTTACCGGCTGGACGCCTTTGATTCGGGTGATGCCGGGCCGCTGGGTTGGATAGAAGAGGGGCAACTGCGCATGGCACAGCCTTGGCCCGTAGCTTCCCAAGGTGCTTTTGCGCAGACAGCTTTCCCGCCGTTGGGTGGCATAGCGGGTTGGCCGAGGGTAGAGGTGGTAATGAGCTATGCCGGAGCCAGTGCCGCCACCGTGGAGGCGCTGGTAGCCAGTGGTGTGCAGGGACTGGTAGTGGCCGCTACGGGCAATGGCACCATCCACCAAGCCTTGGAGGCAGCCTTGGTGCGGGCTGAAACGGCTGGTGTGGCGGTGCTTGTGGCTAGCCGATGCCCGTGGGGCCAGTTGGTGCCTGCCGCAGAAAATACGCCGCGCTGGCCTTGGGCCCTGGGCTTAAGCCCCGTCAAAGCGCGGATTATGTTGCTGTTACAACTTCTGGGGTGACAGCAATGGTGATGCTGGCAGGGGGCGATGGGGTAGCGCTGCTTGCTTCAGGGGACAGGCTGGCATCTATCTCGATACAGTTGCGTCCATTGTCTTTGGCGCGGTACATCGACGCGTCGGCGCGGCGCAGTACGTTTTCTGCATCTACCGAACCATCAAACAAGGCTATGCCGATACTGGCCGAGCAGCGGTGTTCGACAATACCGGTGCCATTTGCGCGCTGCAACCGATAAGGTTGCGCCAGACAGTGCAGTATTTGTTGCGCAATGTGGAGCGCTAAAGCGTGTGCCTGTGTCCGTTGTGTATCTAATCCGCACAGCAGCACCACAAACTCGTCACCGCCAAAGCGGGCCACGGTATCGGTGTCGCGCAGGCAGGCTCGCAGCCGCTGTGCGACTTCGATCAGCAGTTGGTCTCCAACGGCGTGACCGTGCGTATCGTTGAGCGGCTTGAAGTTGTCTAAGTCCAAAAAAATCAACGCACTGTGCGCGCTGTCGTGTTGCAGCATTGTGAGCCGATGCTGGAGTCGATTTTGCAGCAGGCGTCGATTGGGCAATTGGGTCAGGGGATCAAAAAATGCCAGTTGGCGAATTTCTTCTTCCAACTGCAAACGTTCAGTGATGTTGATGGCCTGAGAGATGACTTGGCGTGGCTCTCCGGGACGTTCGGGCAACCAAGCGTTGAACCATTCGCAAGTGATGATTTCGCCAGCGCGCGTCAGGTTTTGGTTGATGCTGTGTGGCAGGGTGTTTTCTTGTACCAGATGGGCCAGTTCAGGCACCAAATGCTGCATTTCTGTGTCGGGCAACAAAAAATCAGTAAAAGGTCGGCCCAGCACTTCTTCGCGTTTCCAGCCAAACACGGCTTCGGCCTGTTGGTTCCAGTCGGTCACAATGAATCCTTGGTGCCAGACAATGCCTGCCGAGGGTGAAGTCTGAAACACGACGCGGTGGTGCTCTTCGCTGCGTGATTTCTCTGCTAAGGCCACCGCCAGACGGCGATTGACGCAGTGAATGAACCAGGCAATGCTGCCAACGATAGCTAAGATGGCACTGATGATGCCCAAGGCCCAGTAGAACCGGCTTAGATCGACATTCTGCTTTTGTTGATAGAAAAAATTGTCCAGCGGCCCGTCAAAATTGACTATGCCAAAACGGGCATAGGTCTTGGCAATATGTTGCCACCGCCCCGGATTGCTGTGGCCGATGTCGATTACTTCGGGGTTGATGAGGCGCTCTATTTCACGGGCTTCATAACGAAGGTGGTCGCGGGTTTTTTGCTGGCTGTTGTATTGCTGTTGGATCAGGGTAATGATTTCTTCTTCGTGCTCTAGGGCATATTGCCATCCGCGCATCGAGGCAGTACGGAAGGCTTCGACCACCTCTGGGCGAGAGCGGGCCAATGCTTGGCTGGTGAACAGCACATCACCATAAAAATCCATGCCGTAGGTTTGCGGCTTGAGAACGGTGTACGGAACGTGGCGTTGGTTGAGCAAGTAGGGCTCGTTGGAAACATAAGCGTTCAGCGCTTCGACACGAAGATCCAAGAAATCTTGCAAGTGGTTTTCGTTGGGAACGATGCGCAGCCGGTGCAGTGCGATGCCTTCATCCAGAAACATCGCCTTCAGATCGACATCCTGATTGCCACCCAGCAGGGCGATTTTTCCGGCATCGGGCCTCGCCAGATCGACCAAGCGTTTGTCTTGGCCTTGTACCAATAGCACATTGGGCGAGTGCTGGAACACCGGGGCCAGCATTACCAACGGCTGGCCTTTAAGATACTCCACCACCAAATTAGACAGGCCAATGCCGAAGTCGCTGTGGCCAGCCAATACTTCCGCTACCGGATTGACCCTTGGCCCTCCCTCTTTGAAGGAGACCTCTAGACCTGCCTCACGGTAATAACCCTGCTGCTGGGCGGCATAGTATCCCGCAAACTGAAATTGATGCACCCAGCGCAGTTGGAGCGAGAGCTGCTCTAAAGACCACGCTGTTTCTGCATGGGCAAGCATGACTGCCAAGGAAAAGACGATTTTGAACCATCTGAAAGCAAGATGTCGCAAGGGTGTGCAATCGATCAGTGGGGTTCAAAGTTGTACTTTTCCTCAGCCGCAAGTGCTGTTGATGGTTAACCGACCCAACGGCGTGCGTTGCGCCACAGGTGCATCCACGGGCTGGCAGCGTCAGCGCCACCGCTGGCGGCCAAGTCCATCCAGCTCATTTGGATGTTGCGGAACACACGCTCAGGGTGCGGCATCATGGCCGTAAAGCGACCATCGGCGGTGGTCACTGCCGTGAGGCCGCCTGCGCTGCCATTGGGGTTGAACGGGTAACGCTCAGTGGCTGTGCCGGTGTTATCGACAAAGCGCATGGCTTCCAATACCTGTGCGGCGTTGCCCCGGTGCTTGAAGTTGGCATAGCCCTCGCCGTGGGCCACGGCAATCGGCAGGCGGCTGCCCGCCATGCCTTGCAGGAAGATGCTGGGCGACTCCAACACCTCGACCATGCTCAGGCGTGCTTCAAAGCGTTCGCTTTGGTTGGTGGTAAAGCGCGGCCAGTCTTGTGCGCCGGGGATGATGTCGGCCAGTTCGGCAAACATTTGGCAGCCGTTGCACACGCCCAAGCCAAAGGTGTCTTGGCGGGCAAAAAAGCCTTGGAACTGCTCGGCCAGCACCGGGTTAAAGGTGATGGAGCGCGCCCAGCCAATGCCTGCACCCAAAGTGTCGCCATAGCTAAAGCCGCCACAGGCCACCACGCCTTGCACATCCTGCAAACGCACGCGGCCGGTTTGCAGGTCAGTCATGTGAACGTCCACGGCTTCGAAGCCAGCCTCGGTAAAGGCATAGGCCATTTCGACATGGGAGTTGACGCCTTGCTCACGCAGCACCGCCACTTTGGGGCGCGACAGGTGCAGGAACGGCGCTGCCACGTTTTGCGCTGGGTCAAACGTCAGGTGGACGTGCATACCGGGGTCTTGCGTATCGCCCGCTGCGGCGTGTTCGGCATCGGCGCAGGCGGGGTTGTCGCGCTGCTGGCAGATTTTCCAGCTTACGCTGTCCCAGACTTGGTGCAAGTCGGCCAGCGGGGCGCTAAACACTTCTTTGGCATCACGCCAGATGGACAATTGGCCCTTGCCCGCATCCATGCTGGAGCAGGCGGGGCGTGTTTTGCCAATGAAGTGGCTGAACTTGGACAGCCCATGGGCGCGCAAGGTTTGCATCACGGCATTGCGCTCGGTGGTGCGCACTTGCAGCACCACGCCCAGTTCTTCGTTGAACAGCGCCTTGAGCGTGAGTTCTTCGCGGCGGGCGCTGACTTGCTGTGCCCAGTTTTTGGAGTCGCCTGCGTCCATGCGACTGTCGCTGATGCCATCGCCTTCGGTGACCAGCATATCAACGTTCAGCGCTACGCCCACATGACCGGCAAAGGCCATTTCGGCCACCGCTGCCAGCAAACCACCATCGCTGCGGTCGTGGTAGGCCAAAATTTGGCCTTGGGCGCGCAGGGTGTTGATGGCATTGACCAATTGGATCAGGTCTTGTGCATCGTCCAAATCGGGCACGACATCGCCCGATTGGTTCAACACTTGGCCCAAAATGCTGCCGCCCATGCGGCCTTGGCCTTTGCCCAAATCAATCAGCACCAGCGTGGTGTCTTCTTCGGTGGCGTTGAGTTGTGGTGTCAGGGTGCCGCGTACATCTTGCAGTGTGGCAAAGGCGGTGATGATGAGACTGACAGGCGAGACCACCTTGTGCGTTTCGCCATCATGCTGCCACTGCGTACGCATGGACAGCGAATCCTTGCCCACCGGAATCGAGATGCCCAGTTGTGGGCACAGTTCCATGCCCACGGCTTTCACGGTGTCGTACAGGGCGGCATCTTCGCCCGGCTCGCCACAGGCAGCCATCCAGTTGGCTGACAGTTTGACGCGCGACAGCTCCATCGGCGCGGCCAGCAGGTTGGTAATGGCCTCGGCAATCGCCATGCGGCCTGAGGCCGGAGCATTGAGTGCTGCCAGTGGGGTGCGTTCGCCCATCGCCATCGCTTCACCGGCGAAGCCTTGAAAGTCGGCCAGCGTCACGGCGACATCGGCCACCGGAATTTGCCAAGGGCCGACCATCTGGTCACGGTGGGTTAGGCCGCCCACGGCGCGGTCGCCAATGGTGATGAGGAAGCGCTTGGAGGCCACGGTGGGGTGGCTGAGCACATCAATGATGGATTTTTGCAGCTCCACGCCCGTCAGTTCCATGGGCTGGAAGGCGCGCTGCACGGTTTTGACGTCGCGGTGCATTTTGGGTGGCTTACCCAGCAGCACAGACATTGGCATATCGACCGGGAATTTCTGATCTGCTGCCGTCGCTGTGGTGTCTTCCAGTACCAACTGGCGCTCTTCGGTGGCGGTGCCAATCACGGCAAAGGGGCAGCGCTCACGCTCACAGAAGGCGCGGAACTGCTCCAGCGATTGCGGTGCAATCGCCAGCACATAGCGCTCTTGGCTTTCGTTGCTCCAGATTTCTTTTGGAGCCAAGCCTGATTCTTCGAGCTGCACGGCGCGCAGGTCAAAGCGTGCGCCACGACCGGCATCGTTGGTTAGCTCTGGGAAGGCATTGGACAGGCCACCCGCGCCGACATCGTGAATCGCCAAAATGGGGTTGTTCTCGCCTTGTGCCCAGCAGTGGTTAATCACTTCTTGGGCGCGGCGTTCGATTTCGGGGTTGCCACGCTGCACGGAGTCGAAATCGAGTTCGGCGGCGTTGGTGCCGGTCGCCATCGAGCTGGCGGCACTGCCGCCCATGCCAATTCGCATACCGGGGCCACCAAGTTGGATCAGCAGCGAACCGGCAGGAAACTCCACTTTTTGCGTTTGCCCGGCGTCAATCACACCCAAGCCGCCAGCGATCATGATGGGCTTGTGGTAGCCGCGTTGCACACCGGCCACGGTTTGCTCGTATTCGCGGAAATAGCCGGTCAGGTTGGGGCGGCCAAACTCGTTGTTGAATGCCGCGCCGCCCAATGGGCCTTCAATCATGATCTGCAACGGGCTGGCGATATGGCCGGGTTTGCCGCCCTCTTGATCGGATGCGCCATCCCAGAGTTTGGACACGGTAAAGCCGGTCAGGCCCGCCTTGGGCTTAGAGCCGCGTCCGGTAGCACCCTCATCGCGGATTTCACCGCCCGCGCCGGTGGAGGCACCGGGGAAGGGCGAGATGGCTGTGGGGTGGTTGTGCGTTTCTACCTTCATCAGCACATGGTGGGTGGCCTGCTCTTTTTGGTAGCTGTTGGCATCGCCCTGCATCCGGGCGACAAAACGCTCTACGGACGAGCCTTCCATGATCGAGGCATTGTCAGAGTAAGCAACGACGGTGTGCTGCGGTGCCAGTTGGTGCGTGTTGCGAATCATCGCAAACAGGCTTTTGTCTTGGGCCGCGCCATCAATGGTGAATTGGGCGTTAAAAATCTTGTGGCGGCAGTGTTCGCTGTTGGCCTGCGCGAACATCATCAGTTCGACATCGGTGGGGTTGCGCTGCAAGCCTTGGAAGGCGTTGACCAGATAGTCGATTTCGTCATCGGCCAGTGCCAAGCCCCATTGCTTGTTGGCGCTCTCTAGCGCGGCACGGCCACCGCCCAGCACATCCACTTGCTCCATCGGTTGTGCGGGCAGTTCAGTGAACAGGGTTTGCGCGCCACTCAGGTCGGCCACCACCGATTCGGTCATGCGGTCGTGCAGCAGATCAGCGATTTGCTGGCGCTGCTCGGCACTCAGGCTGGGTTTACTGAGCAGGCCCGATTGCAGCGTGAGGTGGTATTGCGTCACGCGTTCAATGCGGCGCACGGCCAAACCGCAGTTGTGCGCAATATCGGTGGCCTTGGAGGCCCACGGCGAAACCGTGCCCAAACGGGGGGTCACGATCAGTGTCGCGCCCTCGGTGGGGCCGGCGTAAGGCTCGCCATAGTTGAGCAAGGCGGCCAGACGCTCTAGGGTATCCGCAGCCGGTGCGACATCGGTGGCCACCAAATGAACAAAGCGTGCGGCAATCGACGCGATTTTGGGGTGGATGGCTTGGAGCGCGGGCAAGATTTGCTGGGCGCGGAAGGGGCTGAGGGCGTTAGCGCCCGCAAGCGTGGTGATGTGCAAGGTCACGTTGGCGGCCTGGTTGGGTAAAGATGGGGCAAAAGAGGCTGGACAGCGCCAGCAGAAGGGGCCATTTTACCGGCCTGCACCTCTCCAAGGCCCCGCTGTGGGCAATGGCAAAGGGCAATGGGATAATCACGGGCCTATGAGCATCACCATCAAAACGGCCCCGGAAATCGACGCTATGCGCCGGGCCTGCCGTCTGGCCTCTGAAGTGCTGGACCACATCGCCCTCCATATCCAACCCGGCATGACTACGCTGGAGATCGACCGCCTTGGTGCCGAGTGCATGGCCCGCCAAGGCACGCGTTCGGCCACCATTGGTTACCAGCCACCGGGCTACCCAGCTTACCCCGGCAACTTGTGTACCTCGATCAACCATGTGGTGTGCCACGGCATCCCCAATGACAAGCCTTTGAAAAAGGGCGATATCGTCAATGTGGACGTCACGGTGATTACCGAAGATGGCTGGTATGGTGACAGCAGCCGTATGTACCTGATTGGCGACTGCTCTATTGCCGCCAAGCGCTTGTGTGCCCTGACCTATGAGGCCATGTGGATTGGTATTTTGCAGGTCAAGCCTGGCGCACGTTTGGGTGATATTGGCCACGCCATTCAAAAATTTGCTGAGGGCCATGGCCTATCGGTGGTGCGTGAGTTTTGCGGCCACGGTATCGGCCAAAAGTTTCATGAAGAACCACAGGTGCTGCACTACGGCCGCCCCGGTACCTTAGAAGAACTCAAGCCCGGCATGATTTTTACCATTGAGCCGATGCTCAATGCGGGCAAGCGTGACATCAAAGAGCTGGGCAATGATGGCTGGACGATCATCACCAAAGACCGCAGCCTGTCGGCGCAGTGGGAGCATACCGTGCTCGTGACCCCCACCGGCTACGAGGTGCTGACCCTGTCCGAAGGTTACCCGGCGCTGCCGGACTTCGTCAAAGCCACTACCACCTGAGCAGCGCCAGCGTGCACAGTTCTTGCATGGCTTGATTCCTGTTGTTTCTTGCAGAATATCCGCCATGACCGAACTACCATCCCTGCGCGATAGCTACCGCCGCCAGAAAGCCCAGTTGCTGGCCGCGCTGGCCGCCTCGCAAGCTTCTACGCGCGGCATTCATACCCATTTGCGTGCCTTGGCGCGGATTGTGGACAGCCTGCTCACGCAGCTCTGGCAGCGTGCGGCCCTGCCTGACACTATGGCCTTGGTGGCCGTGGGCGGCTTTGGCCGGGGGGAGTTGTTTCCCCATTCTGATGTGGATGTATTGCTGTTGCTGCCCAACAGCGACACGGCCACGGCGCAGCGCCAAGCCATTGAAGCCTTTATCAGCAGTTGCTGGGATGTGGGGCTAGAAATTGGTTCTAGCGTGCGCACTGTGGCGGAGTGCACCACTGAGGCCGCTCAAGATGTGACGGTGCAAACCTCTTTGCTGGAGGCGAGGTACCTCTGTGGCCATACCGCCTTGTTTGCGGAGTTTGAACAGCAATACCGTGCCCACCTTGACCCCCGCACCTTTTTGATCGCCAAAACGCTGGAGATGCGCCAGCGCCACAACAAGTACGACAACACCCCTTACGCACTAGAGCCCAACTGCAAAGAGTCTCCTGGCAGCCTGCGTGATCTGCAAACCGTGCTTTGGGTAGCGCGTGCCGCTGGGCTAGGCCATAGTTGGCAGGAGTTGGCCCGCAGCGGGCTGGCAACACCGTTTGAACTGCGCCAATTGGTGCGCAACGAGGCTCTGTTGTCACTGGTACGGGCGCGGCTGCACGCCATTGCTGGGCGGCGTGAAGACCGGCTGGTGTTCGACTTGCAAAATGCCGTGGCCGAATCGTTTGGCTACCGCTCCGAAGCCCCCGATGGCAGTGGCCTGCCCCTGCGCGCCAGTGAAACCCTGATGCGCCGCTACTATTGGGCTGCCAAGGCAGTGACCCAGTTGTGTCAGATCTTGCTGCTCAACATCGAAGAGCGCCTCAACCCCTCTGAGCACGCCCCCCGGCCCATCAACGCGCGTTTTTTAGACAAGGCTGGCACGATTGAGGTGGTCAGCGACGATCTGTACCAGCGCGACCCACACGCCATCCTCGAAACATTTTTGCTCTACCAAACCTCTGCTGGTTTGCAGCACCTGTCGGCGCGCACCTTGCGGGCGTTGTACCGGGCGCGCAGTGTGATGGATGGGGCCTTTCGGCGTGATCCGGTCAATCGTGCCGCCTTTTTGCGTATCTTGCAACAGCCCGAAGGCATCACCCATGCTATGCGCTTGATGAACCAGACCTCGGTGCTGGGGCGCTACCTGTGGTCGTTTCGGCGCATTGTGGGGCAGATGCAGCACGACCTGTTCCATGTCTATACCGTCGATCAGCACATTTTGATGGTGCTGCGCAATGTGCGCCGCTTTTTCATGGCCGACCACGCCCATGAATACCCGTTTTGCTCCCAACTGGCGGCGGGTTGGAACAAGCCTTGGCTGCTCTATGTGGCGGCGCTGTTCCACGATATTGGCAAAGGCCGGGGTGGTGACCACTCCCAGATTGGTGCCGTAGTGGCCCGGCGCTTTTGCCGCCAGCATGGCGTAGCGCGTGAAGACGCCCACTTGATTGAGTTTTTGGTAAGCGAACACCTGACCATGAGCCAAGTGGCGCAAAAACAAGACCTGAGCGATCCCGATGTGATTGATGCTTTTGCCCAGCGTGTGGGCAACGAGCGCTACCTCACGGCGCTGTACCTACTGACGGTGGCCGATATTCGGGGCACTAGCCCCAAAGTTTGGAATGCTTGGAAAGGCAAGTTGCTCGAAGACTTGTACCGCGCCACCCTGCGCACTTTGGGTGGGCGTGCCCCCGATGCAGCCGCCGAGATCGAGGCACGTAAACGTGAAGCCTTGGTACTGCTGGCGCTGGTAGCTCAGCCCTTTGAATCGCACAAAAAACTTTGGGATACGCTGGACGTCAGTTACTTCATGCGCCACGAGGCGGCCGATATTGCTTGGCATACCCGGCACCTGTCGCGCCATGTGGGTACTGCTCAGCCTGTGGTGCGGGCGCGGCAATCTTTGGCCGGTGAGGGCTTACAGGTGGTAGTGTATGCCCCAGACCAGCCTGACCTGTTTGCCCGCATCTGCGGCTATTTTGACCGGGCCGGTTTCAACATTTTGGATGCACGGGTGCACACGGCGCGCAACCGTTATGCACTCGACACCTTTCAGGTCGTCACGGCTTCGTTGCCTGAGCATTACCGCGAACTGCCACAGATGGTGGAAAACGACCTCACGCAAGCTCTACAAGCTAGCGGCCCTTTGCCCGAGCCGGGCCGAAAGCGTTTGTCGCGCCGGGCCAAGAGTTTTCCGATTGCACCGCGTGTCACGCTGCACCCTGATGAAAAAGCACAGCGCTGGCTGTTGGCTATCTCCGCCAGTGATCGGGCAGGCTTGCTCTATCTAGTAGCACGGGTGTTGGCACGGCACCAACTGAATGTGCAATTGGCCAAGGTGAGCACCTTGGGTGAACGGGTGGAAGATACCTTTTTGGTCGAAGGCCCAGAATTGCAGCACAGCGCCCAGCAAATTGCTATTGAAACCGAACTGATCCAAGCGCTGTCAGATTGAACTGGCATGGGCATAAAAAAACGGCCCGTAGGCCGTTTTTTTACGCTTTAAGCGCTTGGGGCGATCAGGCGAAGTTGGCTTGCGCGAACTCCCAGTTCACCAACTTGTCCAAGAAGGTAGCAACAAAGTCTGGGCGACGGTTGCGGTAGTCGATGTAGTAGGCGTGTTCCCACACGTCCACGGTCAGCAGGGCTTTGTCTTCAGTGGTCAGGGGGGTGCCTGCAGCGCCAGTGTTGACGATATCGACCGAGCCGTCGGCCTTTTTCACCAGCCAAGTCCAGCCCGAACCAAAGTTGCCCACAGCAGACTTCACAAAGGCTTCTTTGAAAGCCGCATAGTTGCCCCACTTGGCATTGATGGCCTCGGCCAATGCGCCGGTAGGTTCACCACCGCCGTTGGGGGTCATGCAATTCCAGAAGAAAGTGTGGTTCCAGATTTGGGCTGCATTGTTGTAAATGCCGCCAGAAGCCTTCTTCACGATTTCTTCCAAGCTCAGGCTTTCAAACTCAGTGCCCTTTTGCAGGTTGTTCAGGTTCACGACATAGGCGTTATGGTGCTTGCCGTGGTGAAACTCTAGGGTTTCTTGGCTGTAGTGGGGAGCCAGGGCGTCAATAGCGTAGGGCAGGGGGGGCAGGGTATGTTCCATTATTTTCCTTCGTGGGTAGTTCAAACAATGCAGCACCGCCGTACAAACGGTGGTAGCAATGTTGCATTGTAGAAAGTAATTCCAGTTTGGGCTGGCCCATGCTAGAGTGGCACAAAATCTCAGGGCTTACTCCGGTCTGCGGGTGCCTGTTTTTGTTTTACCCTTCAGAGGCTATTGCGGCATGCTCAAAAAATTCTCTACTTTGCTGCTGACTGGCAAAGCAGCCACTCTACCTTTTTTGATGCAGCAGGCCCACGCCCTGACGCCCGCCTATACTGATATCGTGACGACCCAAGTGACTCAGGTGGAGTTGCCGCTTGCCAACAAGGTGCGTCTTGATAGCTTGGGCAGCGCCACCAGCAATGGCGCTGTTACCTTGTGTGATGACGCTGGAGTGAGCAATGCTTTGTCTTTGGTGGTCACAGGCCTGAAAGACCGCGACTTGGTGTATGTCGTCACGTCTACTAACACTGGTGGCAATGAAATACTCAACCCTAAGCTTAAAGTGGGTATGGCTGGCTTGAAAGTGCCAGTCGCCACAGGGGTAACGGCACCTGCTAATGGCACGGTGGCCCTGACCATTCCCCTAAATCTGGGGGCCTTAGGTTACTCCCTGACGCGGGGCAATTCCTTCTATATGCAAACCATTGTGCTGCCTGAGGGCAGTTATGAGAATGGGCTTCCTGTATGGGCCAATGCCCGCGTCTCGGAACTAGACCAAATCAGCGTTAATGCGTGTGTCAGCACTTACGGTGGTTCTACCTACTGACCCGGTTTTGCAGCCCCCTTCTTCGCTCTCGGCAGACCGCCAGTTCTATTACCAAGGTGCCTCCTGCGCTATCCGTGCACTAGAGGGAGCGGATATCTTGCAACTCTATCCGCAGCCCACGGTGGCTGCGGCGTTGGCGGCTTACCGCCCTTCCTACCAGCCACATGAGCACCCCTTGCACGACTGGGTGCAGCGCTTGCAGTGGCTGGCACAATTGGATCCCCCGGTAGAGCGCGAGGCTTTGGTGCTGCATCGCAGTAGCAACACCCCGCTAGGATTTTTAGCCCTGAGTGCGGTGGATTTGCCCAATGCCAAGGCAGAGATGTCGGTGGCCTTTTTCCGGGGGCAGGGCAGCCGTCCAGCCTTGGAGGCAGTGCATTGGCTGCTCGATATGGCTTTTATCCATCTCCCTTTTTACAAACTGGTGTTTTGCGTGCATCCTGACAACCACGCCGCCATCCAGTTTCTACAAGGCTTGGGCATTGCACGAGAAGCCATTTTGCGCAAAGAGTTGCGCACGGCTGACGGCCAACGCACCGATTTGTGGCGCTATGCCCTGCTGCAACCTGAATGGCTCAGCAGCCCGGCCCGTGCGCGGCTACAACGTTTGGTGCCGCTGCAGCCGTTTTCTGCTACAGAGACTTGAGTATGCGCTTGCTGGTATTGGCTCCTCACCCCGATGATGAGCTGTTGGGCTGTGCCGCTTTGATGATGAACACCCTCGAACAAAGGGGCATGGTCAAGGTGGTGGTAGTGACGGATGGCGCTCTGGGTGGCAATCCGCAACAACGCTTGCAGGAGTTGCAGGCGGGTCTGGCAGTGCTACAAGCCCCGCCAGCGCAGTGCTGGGCCGCAGCAGATGGTGCCTTGCCGCTGGATACGGCTATTCAGCAGCGTTACCGCGCTTTGGTGGCCACGTACCAGCCCACCGATATTGCCTTGCCAGCACCGGGCGAAAACCATGCAGACCACCGCCGCCTGACACGGGGGGTGCTGTCTGCCCTCACCGGGCATTGGTCGGGCCAGTTGTGGTTTTATGAAACCACCAGCCCCCTGCCCCACCCCAACCATATTGAGCCATTGCGGCTGGAGCGCAAGCTCCAAGCGTTGGCCTGCCATGCTTCCCAGCAGACGCAGTATGACTACCAAGCCCACGCACGCGGCTTAGCCATTTTGCGCGGTGCGGCTATGGGTGCAGCGCATGGCGAGGCTTATGTGCGCTACCCTTGGGATGGCAGCGCGCAAAATTTCTTTGAAAACCGTCCGCTGGTCTCGGTGGTGGTACGTGCTGATGATCCCGCCCTGCTGGCCATCGCCCTGCACAGCCTGAGCGAACAAAGCTATGACCAGCTAGAGGTGATTGTGGTTTGGCATGGCGTCACCTTGCCCACAGAGGTGCCTCCCACCTTGCCTGTGCGCATATTGCAAGGGCCGGGGCCGCGCGCCGCCAATCTCAATGCTGGTGTGGCGGCTGCGCAAGGTGAGTATCTGGCCTTTCTCGATCAAGATGATGTCTGGCTGCCCAACCATTTGGCACTGCTGCTGACAGAGTTGGAGTCCGACCCAAAGCTAGATGTGTCTTATGGCGACTACCGATTGGCTACCTGTAGCTATCAGCAAGGTGTGGTGCAGGTGTTGGAAGTAGGCAAGCCAGTGGGCAAAGATTGGCGGGCAGGGCGCTTGTTGGCAGGCAATCATATTCCCCTACATAGTTATGTGTGTCGCACCCGATGGGCACAGCGTCTTGGCTTTGATGAGGCTTTGGATGCCTATGAAGATTGGGACTTTTTGGCCCGCGCTGAACTCGATGGCAGCACCCTGCGCCGCGTGCCGGAGCTGGTGTGTGAATACCGCCAATACCCCCAGCCCCAAGAGGCCGCTGACCTAAAAACACAGCATGAACGCAAGGGGTATCTGGTCTGGCGGCAAGCTGTGTTGCGCAAAATTGCTGATCGTCTCTCGTTGGCTGGGCTCCAGCGTTTGGTCGATCTGGTTGATACCTTAGAGACGGAGCGCGACCAAGCCCAAACCCACGCCCAAGCATATGAAACCCAAGCCCAACGCAGCCAGCAGCAGCTGCGCAGTGCACAACACACCCTGACCCAGATAGACCGCTGGGCCGATTTGCTGGCACCGGGGCCAGTGGCTAGCACTGGCCTGAGCCGTTTGGCGGGTCGGGCTTTTACCTCTGGCCCTTGCTTTGCCATCGTGCTGCCCGTTTGCGACCCAGCCCCTGAGTTTCTGGCCGAGGCCGTGCATTCGGTATTGCAGCAAAGCTACCCCCACTGGCAATTGTGCATTGCCGACGATGCCAGTACCCACGCCCCAGTGCTGGCGCTGCTGGATCGTTTGCAACTCTTGGCCGCCCAAGACAGCCGTCTGCGTTTGCAGCGCCGTCCCCAACGTGGTGGCATTGTGGCTGCCAGCCAAACCGCCATCGCTTTGGCCGATGCCGATTGGGTGGCTTTTCTGGATCATGACGACCGTCTTGATCCCGACGCCTTGTTGGAAATGGCCGCCCATGTCCATGCCCATCCGGGGCTAGAGTGTCTCTATACCGACAGTCGGATGATTGACCGCAATGGTGTTGTGTTGCACACCTACCGCAAGCCGGGCTGGGCTCCAGAGACGCTACTGCACCTCAATTACATCAACCATTTCACGGCAGTACGCCATGATGTGTTCCAACAGGTGGGGGGATTGCGGGCAGGCTTTGATGGCAGCCAAGACTGGGATTTGTGGCTGCGGTTGGCAGTGCGCCCGGCGCTGCAAGTCGGGCATGTGGCCCAGCCTCTGTACGATTGGCGTGCCACTGAAACTTCGGTGGCCTACACCGCCTTGAGCAAGCCCTACGTGCTAGAAGCGGCCTGCCGCAGCGTAGCCTGCCATCTTCAAGACCGGGGGCTGCACCACGTCAGCAGCCAAGCAGCCACGCAAGGGAGTGGTCTGCGCCATACATGGCAAGCAGCATTGCAACCCCTTACCGCCATCATCCCAACCCACCACAACCCAGAAGATTTGGCCCGGCTGTTCACTTCTTTGCTGTGCCAAAACTATCCCCTGCTACAGGTGCTGCTGGTATGCAACAACGTGCCGGCTGATGACCACGCCACGGCAGCACTGATAGCGCTGGCGCAGCGTCAGCCGCATTGGCGTGTTTTATACGATAACCAACCCTTCAATTGGGCTGCCCTGAACAACGCAGCCGCCCGCCATGTAGTCACCCCTTGGTTGCTGTTCCTCAACGACGATGTTGAGTTGAGCACACCAGATACCCTCGCCCAGTTGGCTCGCTACCTCACGCTGGATGCGGGCATTGGCATTGTGGGTGCCCGTCTAGAGTACGACCCAGAAGAGGGCGGCGGCCTACAGCACGACGGTATCGCTACTGATCCGGCATGGGGCGCACGCAACATCGTCGATGAACGCGATGGCAAGGGGCTCAATATGCCCCGCAATGTCTCTGCGGTGACTGGGGCTTGTCTGCTGACCCGGCGCACGGTTTTTGATGCCTGTGGTGGCTTTGATGAGCGTTTTGCTGTGTCCTTCAATGATGTTGACTTCAATCTGCATGTGCGCCAATTGGGCTGGCGTGTGGTGCAGGCCAGTGATGTCACTTGCATTCACCGCGAATCACGTACCCGTGGCGTGATGGATACCGAGGCCAAGCGCGCCCAACTCCAGCAGGAATCGCAGCTACTACGGAGCAAGTGGGGTAACTTCTTGCAAGACACCTACCGCTTGCACTACCAGATGCGCTACGCTGGCACCCGCATCATTGCCATGAACCATGACTGAAAATCCCCAGACCCACTGCGTGGTGCGAGCCATGACCGAGTCGGATTGGCCTACGGTGCAAGCAGGGTTTATGCACAGTTTTGTTGATCACCGCACACCAGCCGTTTGGGCGTGGCGCTACCAATGGCACTTGCCCGATCAGGTGGGCAGGCGTGCAGCCATCAGCCAAGCGCCGGATGGCACCGTGGCAGCGTTTGTCGGTGCCAGTGTGCATCGCTGTTGGCTACAAGGGCAGGAATGGCCTTTGTGTTTAGCCCGTGACCACTACAGCCACCCCCTTTGGCGTGGTCGCGTCGGTACTGCCCGTCAGGGGCCGTTGGTGGCGGCAGCACAAATTTTCCACACCAACGCTGATGCCAGCGCCGTGGCTATCGCGGTGGGGATTGGGCTTGAGCGAAGAGTACGTTTAGAGAGCCTGCTGGGGCTGTGTTCTTTGTACCAAGGTGGTAGTTGGTGGCGTCTGACGCTATCGGCCACGCACAAGCCAGAACACGGCTATACCGTCCAAGTGGTGCCCACCCATTTTGCCGAGCCTGTTTGGGATGCCCTGTGGGCAGAGCGTCGGCAGAACCTCCAAGCAGCGCTGGTGCGCGATCAGGCTTTTTTGGCTTGGCGCTTTGATGATCGCCAAGGGCGGTGTTATTGGCGCTTTGCGCTGTGGTCGGTACTGTCTGCGGTGCCACTGGGGTTTGTGGTGCTTACGCCCACGGCAGCAGGGCAGGCTGTGCTGGTCGATCTCATGTTACCTGAGCAGCCCCAAGCAGTTCGTGACGCTTGGAACCAGATCATCCAATGGCTACAAGGGCATGGCATCTCTGAGGTCAGCACCTTTCTGGGTCAAGCCTGCCCAGCGTATCCTTGGTTGGCCCGATGGGGCTTTATACCCACTGAGCCGCCATTGCCGGTGCAGGCTGTCTATCGCAGCTATAGCGCTGTGCCCGATGGCATAGACTTTGATCGTGATTACGCCTTCACCTTGGCCGATAGCGATCTTTATTGAACAGGTGGGGCCAAGGCAAGCTGGGAGATAATCGCCCTTTCCTTACCCGAACGGAGAACCCATTGTTGTCGATTATCCAAGCCGCAGGCTGGCCTATCTGGCCCTTGATGGCCTGCTCCGTTCTGGCGCTGGCGCTGATTATTGAGCGGTTTGTTACTTTGCGCACGGCGCGCATCACGCCGCCCCAATTGCTCCAAGAAGCCATGGCGGTCTCTGGTAGTGGTGTTCCCAGCCCCGATATGGTGGCCCACTTGGCGCAAAACTCTGCGCTGGGTGAAGTGCTGGCTAGCGGCCTGCAAGCCCTGAACACCAACCCCCGTTGCACCGAGGCTGACCTGCGCGCCACGATGGAAGGCACAGGCCGCGCTGTGGCCCACCGGTTGGAAAAATACCTCAGTGCGTTGGCCACCATTGCCTCGGCGGCACCACTGTTGGGCTTGTTGGGCACTGTGATCGGCATGATTGAAATTTTTGGTGCGCAAGTAGATGCTGGCGGCCTAGGGCAGGCGATGGGTGGGGGCAACCCAGCACGTTTGGCCCACGGTATCTCTGTGGCGCTGTACAACACCGCTTTTGGCCTGATCGTCGCTATTCCCGCATTGATCTTCTGGCGCTATTTTCGCGCCCGTGTAGACGCTTATTTGCTCACGCTGGAGTTGTCGGCAGACCAGTTTGTGCGCCATCTGATCCAGTTGCGCAAATGAATTTCCGCCCGCGCCAGAAAGAAGAACCGGAGATCAACTTGATCCCGTTCATCGACGTTCTGCTGGTGATCCTCATCTTTCTGATGCTGACCACTACCTACAGCAAGTTCACTGAGATGCAACTGACGCTGCCTGTGGCCGATACCGAACAAATGCGCGACCGGCCCAAAGAGATCATTGTGGCCGTGGCGGCTGATGGACGCTATGCCGTCAATAAGATGGTAGTCAATGGCAAAGGCGTAGACTCTATGGCCAGCGCCCTGCGCAATGCCGCCAAAAGCCAGTCTGGCAGCATTATTGTGATTAGCGCCGATGCCACCGCCACCCATCAGGCCGTCATTACGGTGATGGAGGCGGCTCGCCGTGCGGGGCTGACACAAATTACCTTTGCCACCCAGTCGTCGGCCAGTGCTGGGGTTGGTAATCCCTGAGTCTTTGTGCAGCGGCTGCCTTGGCGCAGCCTGCTGCCTGCCACACCATGTCTGAAGCCACATTGCGCCGCCTATGGCGCTATCGGGGTTGGGGTGCCAAGATACTGTGGCCGCTCTCTCTGCTTTATGGGCTGCTAGCGCGTGGGCGACAAGCCCTTTACCGCGTGGGTTGGTTGCCAGCACAACATCCGGGGGTGCCTGTCATTGTGGTGGGCAATGTGATTGCCGGTGGTGCGGGAAAAACGCCGGTAGTGATGGCCGTGGTGCGCCATTTGCAAAACCAAGGCTGGCGGCCAGGGGTGGTGTCACGCGGCTATGGCCGCCGCAGCCACGACTGCCGCAGCGTACCACCCGACAGCCACCCAGATGATGTGGGTGATGAACCCCTCCTGCTGGCACGGGCCTGCAAGGTGCCGGTGGCCGTGGCCGCAAAGCGCATGGATGCGGCCCGCCATTTGCGCGCCCAGCACCCAGAAGTCAACATCATGGTGTGCGATGATGGGTTACAGCACTGGGCTTTAGAGCGCGACATCGAAATCTGTGTTTTTAATGAAGAAGGGATTGGCAATGGCTGGCTGCTGCCTGCTGGCCCCTTGCGTGAGTCTTGGCCCCGTGCGGTGGATTTGGTGGTGCATGCAGGCAACCCCCCAACCAGTAGTGCCCCCACCTTTGCCCTAAAGCGCCAACTAGCCCCTTGGGCCGTGCGCGCCGATGGCACACAACTGCCTTTGGCGGCACTGCAAGGCCAAGGGTTGGTGGCGGTGGCGGCTATTGCCCGCCCTGAGCATTTTTTTGCCATGTTGGCCGCTCAGGGCTTGCAGGTAGAGCATGCTGTGGCCTTGCCCGATCATTTCAACTTTGATGGTTGGCGCAGTCCAGCCCAGCCCGGCCAGCCCCTGCTGTGTACAGAAAAAGATGCCGCCAAGCTCTGGCGGCACCATCCTGAAGCGCTGGCAGTACCGTTGCACGTAGAGATCGCCCCCGGCTTTTTTACCGCCCTCGATGCCTGTCTGGCCCGCACACTATCATCACGCTCCTCTTCTTGACATTCTTTGCACTGCACCATCATGGACTCCAAACTGCTTGAACTGCTGGTCTGCCCCGTCACCAAAGGCTCGCTCATTTACGACCGCGAATACCAAGAGCTGGTCTCGCGCAGCGCCCGGCTGGCCTACCCGGTGCGCGACGGTATTCCGGTGCTGCTCGAAGACGAAGCCCGCACCCTGACCGATGATGAGTTGGAACACTGGGCTGCTGCCGCATGATGTCTGCTGCCCCCTTTACCGTGCTGATTCCGGCACGGATGGCGTCTAGCCGCCTGCCGGGCAAACCGCTGGCCGATATTGCTGGCCTGCCGATGGTGGTGCGCGTGGCCCAACGTGCCGCGCAAAGCGGTGCCTTGCGTACCGTGGTTGCCACCGACGATGCGCGTATCGAGCAAGCCTGTGCCGCCCACGGCATTGAATCTATCCTGACCCGCCCCGACCACGCCAATGGCAGTGACCGTTTGGCCGAAGCCTGCGCCCTGCTGGACTTGTCTGGCAACGATGTGGTGGTCAATGTGCAGGGGGACGAGCCACTGATCGATCCGCTGCTGATTGCTGCGGTGGCGGCACTGTTGCACCAGCATCCAGACGCCAGTATGGGCACCGCTGCCCACGCCATCAACAGCCAAGCCGATTACACCAATCCGAACATCGTGAAGGTGGTGCTGGATGCGCGTGGCATGGCGCAATACTTTAGCCGTGCCCCTATTCCGCACGCCCGTGATCTGGCGGATAGCCCTTGGTGGGATGGCCGTGCATTGCCAGCCTATCCGCAGGTTGCTGCCTTGGCGGGTTTTGCGCCGCTGCGCCACATTGGTCTCTACAGTTATCGGGCCGGTTTTTTGCGTGATTTTCCACAGTTGGCCCCGGCCCCCACTGAGGCTCTGGAGGCGCTGGAGCAACTGCGTGCCCTGTGGCATGGCCATCGCATTGCGGTGCATGTGGCTGCCACGGCCCCCGGCCTAGGGGTGGATACCCCCGAAGACCTAGATCGGGTGCGCGCCTTGCTGGCGTCAGGCTAGGCATAGGTTGTGCGTGCTATCCTTGTCCATTGACAAGAGTGCTGCGCCCAGAGTTTTTCTGGTCAGCAGCTGCCATCGCTATTTACATCCAGAGGACTTTCCATGAGACTGATTCTGCTCGGCGCACCCGGCGCTGGAAAAGGCACCCAAGCCACGTTCATCTGCCAAAAATATGGCATTCCACAAATCTCTACCGGCGACATGCTGCGCGCTGCCGTCAAGGCCGGTACGCCCTTGGGCATTGAGGCTAAAGCAGTGATGGATGCCGGTGGTTTGGTCAGTGACGACCTCATCATCAACTTGGTCAAAGAGCGCATTGCCCAGCCTGACTGCGCCAATGGTTTCTTGTTTGATGGCTTTCCGCGCACTATCCCCCAAGCAGACGCCATGAAGGCTGCTGGCGTTAAGCTCGACTACGTGCTTGAAATCGATGTGCCGTTTGACGCCATCATTGAGCGCATGGGTGGCCGCCGCTCGCACCCCGCTTCGGGCCGCACTTACCACGTCAAGTTCAACCCACCCAAGGTGGAGGGTGCGGACGACGTCACCGGCGAGCCGCTGGTGCAGCGCGACGACGACAAAGAAGAAACCGTTAAAAAGCGTTTGGACGTATACAGCGCCCAAACCCGTCCCTTGGTGGACTACTACAGCCAGTGGGCAGCCCAAGAGCCTGAAGCCGCCCCCAAGTACCGCGCTATCAGCGGCACTGGCACGGTAGAAGACATCACCACCCGCGCCTTTGCGGCTTTGGCTGGTTAATCGCTACGGGCCTTGCCCAGTAATGCGCCCCGCCCCCGTGCGGGGCGTTTTGCTTTTGGTGGTGGCGCGTGTTACTTTTCTCTTTCAAGGAGCTGCTATGGCTGGAGCCAGTCTATTGACCCTGTTGGACGATATCGCCACCATCTTGGACGACGTGGCCTTGATGACCAAAGTAGCCGCCAAAAAAAGTGTGGCAATGGCCGACGATGTCTCGGTCATGACCAAGGTGGCAGCACAAAAGACGGCTGGGGTACTGGGTGATGATCTGGCCTTGAACGCGCAGCAGGTGGCCGGTGTGCGCGCCGAGCGCGAAATCCCGGTGGTTTGGGCGGTGGCTAAAGGCTCACTGCTCAACAAGGCCATTTTGGTGCCGCTGGCCTTGCTTATTAGCGCACTGGCCCCTTGGGCGGTCACGCCGCTGTTGATGGTGGGCGGGGCCTTTTTGTGCTTTGAGGGCTGCGAAAAACTCGCCCATGCCTTTTGGCATCCCCAGGACAGCGAAGAGGGCGAAGACGCTGCTGCCCCAGTGGCGGATTTGGCCGCGTTTGAGCGCGACAAGGTCAAGGGTGCAGTGCGCACGGATTTTATTTTGTCGGCAGAAATCATTGCCATCACGCTGGGTACGGTAGCGGCAGCACCGTTTATTCAGCAGGTGACGGTGCTGTCGGGCATTGCCATCATCATGACGGCGGGAGTGTATGGGCTGGTGGCCGGTATCGTCAAACTCGATGATCTGGGCTTGTGGCTGACCCGCCAAAGCAGCACCTTGGTGCAAGGGCTGGGCCGGGGCATTGTTGGGGCGGCTCCTTGGCTGATGAAGGGCCTGTCAGTGGCGGGCACGGCAGCTATGTTTTTGGTGGGGGGTGGAATTTTGGCGCACGGCGTGCCGTGGCTGCACCACCACATTGAGGCCGCCGGGGTAGCAGCCTTGCAATGGCCTGCGGGGGCACTGTGGCAGGTGCTGGTGCCCAACGGCCTCAATGCACTGCTGGGAGTACTGGCCGGGGCCATTGTATTGGCGGTGGTGCTGCTGGTACAGCGCTTGCGCGGCACAGCCCACTGAGGGGCGTGAGGGCTGCCACAGCCCCTATTTATGCCACCCCCTTTCTGGCTGTGGCCTAATAGAGGGCTTTTCTTTTTATTTTCACTTTCAACGGAGGCCATTCATGGGCAACAAAATCGTTACTGAAGCAGATCGCAAGCGCACCCCCCGCCCCCAAACTCCTAATGGCGTGACTTTGGCTACCCCAGGCCGTGGTCAGCGCGTCAGTCTGGAACGCGGCGTGGCAACACGCAGCAAGAAGAACCCCGGCAAGCGCTCCAAAAAGGGCGGCTGATCTAGCTCTTCTGCAAAGCGTGCTTTGTTGCGCTCTGCATCAAAAAAGCCCTCTATGAGGGCTTTTTTTGTTTCAATGCCCCGTGGTGGGGCTGTTGGCTTATACCTTGTCTAGCGCTTGGGCCAGATCGGCGCGCAGGTCGTCGATGTGCTCGATACCTACAGACAGACGCACCATGCCTTCACTGACACCGGCCTTCGCCAGTTCTGTGGGGTTGAGCTGGCGGTGGGTGGTGGAGGCCGGATGGGTAGCCAGCGATTTGGCATCGCCAATGTTGACCAAGCGCGTGAACAGTTGCAGCGCATCCAAGAAGCGCGCGCCCGCAGCGCGGGGGTCGGCCTCTTGGCCCTTGAGGCTGAACGACAAAATACCCGAAGCCTTGCCACCGAGCTGACGCTGGACAAGGGCATGGTCGGGGTGGTTGGGCAGACCAGCGTAGCGCACCCATTCCACCTTGGGGTGCTGTTCTAGGTATTGGGCCAGCGCTTGGGTGTTGTCGCAAATGCGGTCCATGCGCAGGGCCAAGGTTTCAATGCCTTGCAAAATCAGGAAGGCGTTGAGCGGTGCCAATGCCGCGCCCATATTGCGCAGCGGCACCACGCGGGCGCGGCCAATAAAGGCCGCAGCGCCCAGTGCTTCGGTATAGACCACGCCGTGGTAGCTCACATCAGGCTCATTGAGGCGCTTGAAGCGCTCTTTGTGCTCGGCCCAAGGGAATTTGCCGCTATCGACAATCGCGCCGCCGACGCTGTTGCCGTGGCCGCCCAAGTATTTGGTGAGGGAGTGCACCACGATGTCGGCACCGTGCTCAATCGGGCGCAGCAGGTAGGGGCTGGGCACGGTGTTGTCCACAATCAGTGGTACGCCGTGGGCATGGGCCACATCAGCCAGCGCGCGGATGTCAGTGACGTTGCCCAGTGGGTTGCCAATAGATTCAATAAAGATGGCCTTGGTGCGGGCATCAATGTGTTGGGCAAAGCTGGCTGGGTCGCGTGGGTCGGCAAAGCGTACGTCAATGCCTTGCTGCGGGAAGGTGTGGGCAAACAGGTTGTAGGTGCCGCCATACAGCGTGCTGGCCGAGACGATGTTGTCACCCGCTTCGGCCAGCGTTTGAATCGCTGCGGTAATGGCTGCCATGCCCGAGGCCAATGCCAGCGCCCCAATGCCACCTTCCAAAGCCGCCACGCGCTTTTCTAGCACGTCGGTGGTGGGGTTCATGATCCGGGTGTAGATGTTGCCCTGTACTTTCAGATCGAACAGGTCAGCGCCATGCTGTGCGCTGTCAAAGGCATAGGCCACCGTTTGGTAGATAGGCACTGCCACCGATTTGGTGGTGGGATCGGGGGAGTAACCGGCGTGGACGGCAAGGGTATCAAGGTGCATGAAATTTTTTCCTCAAAGGCAGGCCCCGCGCCCATGCGGAGCTGGCGGGCATTGTTGCATGGGGGCGGTGCTGCCCCGGCGATATTTTTCAAATGTGCTTATGCTTTTTCGTGGCAGTAGCCGCGCTGCAAGAAACGGGTGTCCACGGGATAATGACTGGCTTTTGCATGGCCTTTTGGGGTCTGCATCGCGTTAGCCATGAGCTCTTCTTCTCCGTTTGCGCCGCTGGGGCCACCCACCGGCCACCGCTTTACCCTCTGGATTGTGCTGCTGGGGATGCTCACGGCGGTGGCCCCCTTGACCATCGACATGTACCTGCCCAGTTTTGTGCAGGTAGAGCAGGATTTGCACGCCCCAGCTGGCAGCATGGAGTGGACGCTGTCCACCTTCTTTATTGGCCTGACCTTGGGCCAGTTGATTTATGGCCCGGTCAGTGACCGCTTTGGCCGCAAGCTGCCGCTGTATGTCGGTTTTACCCTGTACGCCTTGGCCTCGCTGGGGTGCGCCTTGGCCGACAACATTACCATGCTGTGCGTGTGTCGGTTTTTGCAGGGCATGGGCGGCTGTGCCGGGTTGGTGGTGCCCAGCGCGATGGTACGCGACCGCATGGGTGCGCGCGACTCAGCGCGGGTTTTCTCATTGCTGATGCTGGTGATGGGGCTGGCCCCTATTTTGGCCCCCTTGGTGGGGGGCTGGCTGCTGCAATGGTGGGGCTGGCGGGCTATTTTTGGCGTGTTGGTGGTGTTTGGCCTGATCTGCCTGCTTGGGGTTTGGCTGGGTTTAGAAGAAAGCCATAACACCGCCCAAGAGCCACCCTTGCAATGGGGCACTGTAGCGCGCAATTACCGTGATTTGCTGCACGACCGTAGCTTTATGGGCTTTGTGCTCAGTGCGGGCCTGACGCGGGCGGGCATGTTTGCCTACATTGCAGGCTCACCGTTTGTATTGATGCAGCTCTATGGGGTGACAGCACAGAACTATGGCTGGTTTTTTGGTGCCAATGCGCTGGGCCTGATTGCGGCCAGCCAGCTCAATGCCTATTGGCTGAGAAAGATGGCCGCCACCACCTTGCTGCGCCGGGCGCTGTGGCTGCCGCTCGTGGCGGGCGTGGCTTTGGCGGTGCTGGCGTTGGCGGGCTGGATGTCGCTGCCTTGGTTTGTGCTGGGCTGTTTTGTTTTTATGGCCAGCGTGGGGGTGATTGGCCCCAATGCCAGTGCTTGTGCTTTAGCTACGCAGGGGCGGCGTGCCGGTACGGCGGCTGCTTTTAATGGGGCTTTGGCTTTTTTATTTGCCACGTTGGCCGGAGCCTTGGTGGGGGGCTTGCACAACGGCAGCAGCCAGCCATTGGCGCTGGTGATGGCCCTGTGCGGCTTGGGAGCTTGGGGTTGCTACCACCGCTGGGTCAAGCCCGATAGCACCCCACAAGCGCCCAGTCAGTACTAAAGATCAAACCACGCGCCGCGATGGCCGATTGCGCCACAGCTTTTCCAGCTCCACGGCCACATACATCATCGAGGCCGCTGCCAAGCAAACACCCAGCTCCAGAGCACTGAGGGGCTGGGTTTTAAAAATGGGGTTGAGCGCGGGCACATAAATAGTCGCCATCTGCAAAACGAAGGTCAATACCACGGCCCCCAGCAGCGGCAAGTTGGTGCGCAAGCCCAAGCGCCACAGCGGCTCGGTTTCGGAGCGGATGCCCATGATGTGCGCCATCTGGCCTAGGATGAGCACGGTAAACACCATCGTTTGCCAATTATCGTGGCCGGTGTCTATCGCCCAAGCCTGCACCCCCAAGCACAAGGCCCCCAGCAGCAGGCCAATGCCCAAAATATGCTGCCACATACCGCCAGCAAACATGCTCTCGGTGGGCGGGCGGGGAGGACGGCGCATGATGTTGCGCTCGGCAGGCTCGGTGGCCAAGGCCAGCCCTGGCAGGCCATCAGTGACCAAATTGACCCACAAAATATGAATTGGCAACAGCGGCATGGGCAGCCCCAGCAACGGGGCCATGCAGATGGTGATGATCTCCCCAGAGTTGTCGGTCATGGTGTAACGAACAAACTTGCGGATGTTGTCGTAGATGCGCCGCCCTTCTTTCACTGCCGCCACAATGGTGGCAAAGTTATCGTCCAGCAGCACCAAGCTGGAGGCTTCACGCGCCACATCGGTGCCGCCTTTGCCCATCGCAATGCCAATATCGGCACGTTTGAGCGCCGGGGCATCATTGACACCATCGCCCGTCATGGCCACAAAATGGCCTTGGGCCTGTAGCGCCTCGACGATGCGGATTTTCTGTGCCGGGTCTACCCGTGCGTACACCCGCACCCGCCCCACTTGGGCTTGTAAGGCTGCATCGTTCATGCTGGTTAAATCAGCGCCAGTCAGCACTGGGGCCTCGGTGCTATCGACAATGCCCAGCCGGTGGGCAATGGCGCGGGCGGTGGCGGGGTGGTCGCCGGTAATCATCACCGGAATGATGCCTGCGGTAATGCAGTCGCGCACCGCAGCCTGTGCCTCAGTGCGCGGTGGATCAATCAGGGCGATCAAGCCCAGCAGTTCCAGTTCGTTTTCTACGGCTTCAAGGGCATTGGTATCGGGCAGGAGGGTATGGCTGCGCCGCGCCAGCGCCAGCACGCGCAAGCCTTGTGCGGCCAAGGTTTGGGCTGTTTGTAGTACCGCTTCTGTGTCTAGCGGCTGCGGGCCGTCGGGCGTCCATTGTCGGGTGCAGCGTGGCAGCATGGATTCAGGCGCGCCTTTGGTGTAAGCGACAAAGCCATCCCCCTCTTTGTGGAAGGTGGTCATGCGCTTGCGCTCAGAGTCAAAAGGTTGCTCTTGCACACGCGGGCTGGCGGCATCCAGTGCTGCTTTTTCTACGCCCCCGGCATGGGCAGCCAGCACCAAGGCGGTTTCGGTGGGGTCGCCTTGCCAAGCGTTGCCCGCTGTGGCACTGTCTTGGTCGCTGCCATGCCGTGCCGCATCGTTGCACAGGGCGGCAGCGCGCAGGGCTTCGGTATGTACAGGGCTGGGCAGCGGGTCGCCCGGCACCCAGCGCTGGCCCAAGGCCAACACCAATTCGGCGTGCATCCGGTTTTGCGTCAGGGTACCGGTTTTGTCGGAACAGATGGTAGTGACAGAACCCAGCGTTTCTACCGAGGGCAAGCGCCGCACCAGCGCATTGACCCCGACCATGCGCCGTGCTCCCAGTGCCAACAAGATGGTGACTACGGCGGGCAGCGCCTCCGGGATAGCAGCCACGGCCAAGCTGATGGCGGTCAGGGCGATCAGTGCCGGGTTTTCTCCGCGCAGCAGGCCGGTGATAAACAAGATGGCACAAATAGCCAGTACCGCCAAGGCCAGTTTTTTGCCAAAAGCGGCCAAGCGCAATTGCAGCGGTGTGCTGCGCTCGCCGCTGTCGAGCAAGGTGGCTACCTTACCCAGTTCAGTGCGCATCCCGGTGGCTACCACCAGCCCCCGCCCCCGGCCATGCGTGGCCGTGGTGCCCTTGAAGGCCATATTCGTACGGTCACCCAAGGCATTGGTGCCTTCGCGTTGCAGGGTGGCGGTTTGTTTGGCCACGGTGACGGATTCGCCGGTCAGGGCTGACTCATCTACTTGCAGTTGCGCAATCTCGATCAGGCGCAGATCAGCAGGAATTTGGTTGCCTGCCTCCAGCAGCACAATGTCGCCGGGCACCAGCACACTGGCGGGCACCACCTGCACTTGGCCATTGCGCAGCACCGTAGCATGGGCTGCGGCCAATTGGCGCAGTGCTGCCAAGGCTTTGTCGGCCCGCCAAGCCTGCACAAAGCCAATCACCGCATTGAGCACCACAATGAGCAAAATGACCAGCGTATCGGTCAACTCACCCACCAACCCGGAGATGACGGCTGCCCCCAACAGCACCAGCACCATAAAGTCTTTGAACTGGTCTAGCAACAACTGCCAAGGGCTGCGGGTTTTGCCCGCTGCGAGCTCATTGGGGCCATGGGTGTGGGTGCGGCGGGAGACCTCTTCGCTGCCCAAGCCCTGCGCCAGATCAACGGCTTGGGCTTGGGCCAGTGCGTCGATATCCTGCAAATAGCATTCGCCCGGCTGAATGGGGGTGGACATGGGCTTGTCTCCTAGGTGTTGAGGGCGTCAACACGTACTTAGGCTGGTGGGCGGGTGCGGTAAAACTGCAAGGGTTGCTCTTGAGCCGCTCTTTGCTGCTGTTGTAACACCGAGCGCTTGATTTTGCCCATCACGTGCATCTCGCAAGGTTTGCAATCAAAGCGCAGGGTCAGTTTTTCTTTGCCATTGATGAGGTGCAGCGGCTCGGCTTTGATCGTGCCTTTGACGCCAATGACGCCCTTGGCTTGCTTGGGGCACAGGCTGAGGGAAAAGCGCACGCAATGCTTGGTGATCATCAGGCTCACTTCGCCTTCTTCCTCGTGGCTTTCGTAGGCGGCATCAATCACCCGCACGCCGTGCTTGGCATAAAAATCACGGGCCTTGTGGTTAAAGACGTTGGCCAGATAGCTCAGGGTGTCTTCAGGGTATGGCACCGGAGGCACCACTGGCTGGGCGCGCGGCAGGCGTTGTAAGCCGCTGGTGCGGGCAGCCTCTAGGGCCGCCACGGCATCACGGCGCAGCGCATTGAGCACCGAGGCCGGAACAAACCACGGCTGTGCCAGCGACAGGCTGATGTCATGCACGGCAAAGAGGGTGGCACCCAAGCGGCCTAATTGTTCCCGCAGGTTGGCTTCTGCCTTGTTGGCATCAGTGGCGGGCTGGTGCGTTTGCTCTACGGTGGCCGTGCCAGCAAAACCATCTTCATCGGTCAGGGTCAGGGCAAAGCCAGTGGCCGTTTCAGCCAGTTGCACCCACAGGCCGATGCGCCGGTCGCTGGACTTTTTGTCCAGCGTGCGTACCCAATCCATATCCCGGTTGCGGTTGATTTCGGTGCCCTTGCGCAAATCCTTCAAACCCTCCATCGGGTCTTTCGGGAAGACGCGCCACTGCGTTTTGTTGCGCGGCGATACCGGCTCGGCTCGGTTGATAGCCAGCCCGACCAGCTCTTTTTGCAGGTCGTAGTAGCACAGGCCATCGCCGTTGTGCAGCACGGTGTCGGGGTTGCTTACTTCCAACTCCACAAAATCTGGCCCCAGCTTGGTGACCCAGCCGATGGCTTGGCCGGGGTTTTTGGGCGTGTCAAAGGCACCGATGTCTTCTTGGCGGCCATTGACAAAATAATCCGTGAACTCGCGGTTAAAGTTTTGCAGCGGATCGGGGGTAAAGCTAAAGGTGGTTTGGCCGCTGGAGGCCCGCGCCAGCGGCTGTTCAGAAAACTGGCGCTCTTCCAAAATATCATCGAGCAGCTTGCGGTAGTGTGCGGTGATATTTTTGACATAGGCCATGTCTTTGTAGCGGCCCTCAATCTTGAAACTGCGCACCCCAGCATCCACCAAAGCGCGCAAGTTCTCGCTTTGGTTGTTGTCCTTCATGCTCAGTACATGCTTATCGTGGGCTACAAAGCGGCCTGTGTCATCTACCACTTGGTAGGGCAAGCGGCAGGCTTGGCTGCAATCGCCCCGATTGGCACTGCGGCCAGTGTGGGCGTGGCTGATGTTGCACTGGCCGCTGTAGGCCACGCACAGGGCACCATGCACAAAAAATTCAATGGCGCAGCGTGCCGGGTCGGTGGCGGCGCGTATAGCGGCAATTTGCGCTACTGTCAGTTCACGCGCCAGCACAATCTGGCTCAAACCCACATCTTGTAAAAAACGGGCTTTTTCTGGCGTACGGATGTCAGTTTGGGTGCTGGCATGGAGCTGGATCGGGGGCAAGTCTAGCTCTAGCAAGCCCATGTCTTGGATAATCAGGGCATCGGCCCCGGCGTGGTACACATCCCAAGCCATTTGGCGTGCGCCATCTAGCTCATCGTCGCGCAAAATGGTGTTGAGGGTGATAAAAATGCGGCTATGAAACCGGTGTGCGTGGCCGATCAGGCGCTCTAGGTTGCGCAAATCATTGCCAGCACCGGCACGGGCACCAAAGGCTGGGCCGCCAATATAAACGGCATCGGCACCGTGGTTGATGGCTTCAATGCCAATATCGGCATCGCGTGCCGGGGAGAGTAATTCAAGCTGATAGGGCAGGAGAGACATGGGCGTGATTATCCTGCGCCACTTACATGGCCCTTGCCCCTGTACGCTAAAACAACAATTTCCCGTTAGGGCTCCATGTCATCACCTCGCCTATGTGCCAAGGGGGCCTCTAGTGCGATAGCATTGTGGCAATGATTCCAGTTCCATTGGTAGCCAAAAAAAAGATCCTGAGCCTAGATGCCAGTCCGGTGGATGGCAAGCTCTTTCGTATGCCTTTGTTTCGGCCAGGCACGGTGGTTTTGTGGGCTGGTAAAAAGCATACCGTCAGCTACGTGATGATTCGCCGTCGCGAGCTGTGGGTTTATCTGAACGGATTCGAGCACCCGGTGCGCCCCGAAACCTTGCGCGTAGCTCCGGCCACGTTTTCTATTGAGCGTCAAGTGCGCCGCTGATGCTTTGGGCCGGTGCGCCGGTTCAGGTGGCTTTGCGCTGCGCCATTGCTTGGCCCAGCCGTACCGGCTTGGCCGGGGCCCAATCGGCATTGAAATGCAGCGGGCCGGGTGGAAACAACAGCACCACGGTTGAGCCGAGCAGAAAGCGCCCCATCTCTTGGCCTTGTTCTAGGTGAATGTTTTGATCGGTATAGCTCCAACTGCGCAATTGCCCGGAGCGTGGCGGGTTGACTTGCCCATGCCACACCGTAGCCATGCTACCCACAATGGTAGCGCCCACCAACACCAGCACCATCGGGCCGTTGGTGGTATCAAACAGGCACACCACGCGCTCGTTGCGAGCAAACAGACCCGGCACGCCGCGTGCAGTGGTTGGGTTGACCGAGAACAGCGCCCCCGGTACATGCACCATGCGTTGCAAGCGGCCAGCACAAGGCATGTGAATGCGGTGGTAGTCGCGTGGGCTGAGGTAAATGGTCGCAAAATGGCCGTTGGCAAACTGCGCGGCCAAGGCAGCATCGCCCCCTAGTAGTGCGCTGGTGCTGTAGCGGTGGCCTTTGGCCTGAAAAATTTGATCGCCCTCAATGGCTCCCGATTGGCTCACCGCCCCGTCTACGGGGCAAATCCAATCGGCTTGCGCCAAAGGCCGTGCACCCGGTTTCAGGGATCTGGTAAAAAAGTCGTTAAAGCTAGCGTATCGGCTGATATCTGGCTCTGCAGCCTCTGACATATCCACACCATAACGGGCCACAAAACGGCGAATCAACGCCGTAGTCCAAGCTCCGCCCTGTGTGTGGGCAACACGACCGGCCAGCGTGGTCAACGCCCGCTGGGGCAAAAGATATTGTGGCAAGACAGCAAGACGATCGGACACAGGCAAGGGGCTGGTAATGGTGGATGGGCCATTCTATCGGTGCGCAAAGAAAATGATATGTCTTTGCTGCAAGCGCGTTACAATCGATAGCGCTCATGCACGGCGCGTTCTGCATGCACATTGAAGCCGTCTCTCCACGGCACCTTCCTCACCTGCTTTGCGGGTGCAGCGACCCTCACAGCCCGCCACGCCAAGTGCAGCCCACCCTTTACAGGTACAGGGTGATAAGACACGCTAAACACACCGATTTGCTTTTTACGAGATAAACAATGGCTAAAGAAGAACTGATTGAAATGCAGGGCAGCGTGACCGAAGTGCTGCCCGACTCGCGCTTTCGCGTGACGCTAGAAAATGGGCACCAGCTGATTGCCTACACCGGCGGCAAAATGCGCAAGCACCACATCCGTATTTTGGCGGGCGACAAGGTTTCGCTAGAGATGTCACCCTACGACCTGAGCAAGGGTCGTATCACCTTCCGCCATCTGGCTGGCCGTGGCCCTGGCCCTAGCCCACGTTGATCATTTTTGTATTTTTTCCTGATTTTTAACGTTGTGGCCTAGATTGGGCGTTTTTCAGGGATATAATTCAAGTCTTGTCGGAGCGTAGCGCAGCCTGGTAGCGCATCTGCTTTGGGAGCAGAGGGTCGCGAGTTCGAATCCCGCCGCTCCGACCACCGTTTGAAAGCCTGTTGTGCGTAAGTGCAACAGGCTTTTTTACTGCCTGGACTTTCTTCGCCCACCAAGGGCAAGAAAAAACGCGGCCAAAGCCGCGTTCGTTGTTAGTGTGGGCTGCAAAGTGCGGCTTATTCCACCTTGGCCTTGGCGCGCAGGCTTTCTTGGTACTGGCTGACCTTTTGCTGTTGCAGTTGTTGGGCTACTTGGGGCTTGACCTCGTCGAGCTTGGGCAATTGGGCTTGGCGGGTGTCATCCAAGCGGATGATGTGCCAGCCAAATTGGCTCTTGACCGGGGTTTGGGTCATTTTGCCTTTTTCCAGCTTGATCAGGGCTTCGGTAAATTCAGGTACGTAGCTGGCGGGGTTGGCCCAGTCTAGGTTGCCACCCTTGGCACCAGAGCCTGGGTCTTTGGATTGCTTTTTGGCGATGTCTTCAAACTTGCCGCCCTTTTTGATGGAGGCCAGGATCGCTTTGGCATCGTCTTCTTTTTCTACCAAGATGTGGCTGGCTTTGTATTCTTTGCCACCATTGGCCGCCACAAACTTGTCGTACTCGGCCTTGATTTCGGCCTCAGTGACTGGGTTCTTGGCTTGGTAGTCGGCAAACAGTTCATTCATGAGCACTTGTTGGCGAGCCAGTTCCATTTGTGCTTTGTAGTTGGCCGAAGACTCTAGGCCCAAGCGCTGCGCTTCTTGCGTGAACACTTCGGCGGTGATGATCTGGTCTTTGAGACGGGCTTCGATCTCAGCGCTGACTTTGCGGCCCGAGCGTTCTACCTGTTCTTTGATAGTGTTGAGGCGCTCGACCGGTACGGGCTTGCCATTGACAACAGCCAAATTTTGCGCGGCAGCAGGCAGGGCCAAGGTGCCCAGCATGGCGGCGGCCATGAGGCTGGACAGGAGCTGTTTCTTCATGAGGAAATCCAAAAAAGGGAAAAGCAGAAAGAAAAAAAGTAGTTCAGAGAATGTCAATGGCGATGGCATGCACGCCACGGTCTATCCATTCTTGCAGTGCATCATACACAAGGCGATGCTGACGCACACGGGGCAAATTGGTAAACAATGGTGATGCAATGCGTATCCGAAAATGGCTGCCTGCACCTGTCGCATTGGCACCAGCATGGCCCGCGTGTGCAGCGCTTTCGTCTAGCACTTCTAGGGTGGTGGGGGCCAGTGCGGCGTGCAGGCTGCGCGCCAAACCGCTGGCAGTGATGGGCTGTGTGCTCATGATTGGGCATCCTTGCTGGGGGTGGCGATGTCGGGTTCTTTGATGTGGCGGGCCAAGTACAAGCCTTGGGCGATGACAAAAGCAAACATCAGCCCCATGCCGCCAAACAGTTTGAAGTTGACCCAGGTGTCGGTGTCAAAGTTGTAGGCTACCCACAGATTGAGCACGCCCATGCTGGCAAAAAAGCTGGCCCAAGCCCAATTGAGATGGTTCCAGATGGCATCAGGCAGCTGCATTTGCGCGCCCATCAAACTCTTGATGAAGTTCTTGCGAAAGAGTAATTGCCCGACTAGCAGCGCCCCGCCCATCAGCCAGTAAAGCACGGTGGGTTTCCATTTGATAAAGGTCTCACTGTGGGCCAACAAGGTGGCACCACCAAACAGCACAATCACGCCCAAACTGAGCCACTGCATGGGTTCGACCTTGCCGTGCTTAAAGCGCAGATAGGCAATTTGCACCACGGTAGCGGCAATAGCCACGGCAGTAGCCACATAAATGCCGCCAAGCTTGAAGGCGACAAAAAACAGGATGATGGGGAAAAAGTCGAGCAGAATTTTCATGAAATGGCGTGGTGGCAGCGATAGGGTGTGGGGCTTAGGAGGGGTCGGGCGTGAAGTCCAGTGCAGCAGAATTCATGCAGTAGCGCAGGCCGGTGGGGGCCGGGCCATCTTCAAACACATGGCCGAGGTGGGCACCGCACTGGCTGCACACGGTCTCTACCCGGACTCGGCCCAAGCTGTAGTCCATGACTTCGGTGATGGCACCGGGCAGGGCCTGTGAAAAGCTGGGCCAGCCACAACCGGCGTCAAACTTGGTGTTGGCATCAAATAATTGGCTGCCGCAGCAGATGCAATGGTAGCTGCCATCGGCCCATTGCTGGTTGTATTTGCCAGTAAAGGGGCGTTCCGTAGCGGCATGGCGCGTCACTTGCAGCGCGCCGGGTTCAGCGCTCTTGGCTTGCAGTAGGGCTTGCCACTCGGCTTCGGTTTTTTGGATAGGAAAGGTCATGACGAGCAACTGATGGAGATGGAAGAGGCCCAAGCGGGCGGAAAATCGGCCCATGCCGCATGGTCTGGGTGGGCGTCGAAGGGGCGTTCCAGCACGGCCTGTAAGTTTTGGAGCACAGAAAAGTCGCCAAGTTTCGCGGCCTCGATGGTTTCTTCGGCCAGATGGTTGCGCAGCACAAAGCGCGGGTTGGTTTGCCGCATCGTAGCAGCCACTTGCTCCCGGTTTTCTGGGACTAGCCGGGCAAGGTAAGTAGGCAACCAAGCATCAAAATCTACCGGGTCGAGCAGCAGGTCGCGCACCGGAGCAAAGTGGTTTTGGGCCACGGCTTCGGACAGGCGGTGCCAGAAGATTGTGTAATCCACCCGTTGTTGCGCCAGCCATTGCAGCAACTGGCCCACCAATGCCGTGTCTTGACTGCAAGGGACAGAGAGGCCCAATTTGGCGCGCATCTGTTGCAAGAACGCGTCGCTAAACTGCTGGTGGTAGCCTGCCAAGGCGGCTTCGGCAATGGCCGGATCACCGATCAGCGGTTGCAGTGCCTGCCCTAGCCGGTAGAGATTCCAGCGCACTACCTCAGGCTGGCGGTGGAAGGCATAGCGGCCTTGGTTATCACTGTGGTTGCAGATATGGCCGGGATCGAACGCATCCAAAAATTGGAACGGGCCGTAATCGAGTGTCAGGCCCAAAATACTCATGTTGTCGGTGTTGAGGACGCCGTGGCAAAAGCCCATCGCCTGCCATTGCGCCACCAACGCGGCACTGCGTTGACACACCACATGAAGCAGTGCAGCATAGGCGTTGCCAGCAAAGTGCTCGTTGTGTCTGCAATCGGGATAGTAGTGGTCGATGACAAAATCGGCCAGTTGGCGCAGCTCATCCCATTGTTGGCGGGCCGCAAAGTGTTCAAAGTGCCCAAAGCGGATAAAACTGGGTGCAACCCGTGTCACGACGGCGGCGGTTTCGCGGGTTTCGCGGTACACCGGCTCAGGCGAGCCAGTGATGCACAGCGCTCTGGTGGTGGGAATGCCCAGTGCGTGCATGGCCTCGCTGCACAAAAACTCACGAATACTGGAGCGCAGCACTGCCCGGCCATCACCTCCGCGCGAATAGGGGGTGCGCCCGCTGCCTTTGAGTTGCAATTCCAAGTGCCCGGTGGGGGTTTGCACTTCACCCAACCAGATAGCCCGGCCATCGCCCAGTTGTCCGGCCCAGTGGCCAAACTGGTGCCCGCTATAGACGCTAGCCAGTGGTGCGCTGCCTGCCAAGGGTAGATTGCCGCTGAAGGCGTGCAGGGCAGCATCAGATGGTAGCCAGTCAGCTTGTAGCCCCAGCAGTTGTGCGGTGCTTTGGCTGATGCCCACCCAGTAGGGGGCTGGCAAGGGTGTAGGGGCTAGACGGGTAAAGAAGGCAGGGCTGAGGCTGGCAAAGCGGTTGTGCCAGACCCAGCCTGCATCGGCCAGCGGTGGACTATCGGCAGATGGGTTCATGGCGTCGATTGTCGTTGCCCAAGGGCAGGCACAAGGGGGGCAGGGTTAAAGTGTGTGCATGGGCCAAGCCGCTAACATGCCTGCCGCCTATGTTGATTTGTACCTTCATCTTTATTATTTTTATGCCACCCATCAAGGATGGATTGGGCGATAGCTTTGGTGGCCCCGCGAAGGAGCGCCACTGATGGGTTGGGAGTGGCTGTTGGTATCGTTGCTCAATGGCATCAGCTATGGGCTGCTGCTGTTCATGCTCAGTGCTGGCCTCACGCTGATTTTTAGCCTGATGGGGGTGCTCAATTTTGCCCACGCCAGCTTTTATATGCTGGGGGCGTATGTGGGCTACAGCTTTTCAGCGCTGTGGGGCTTTTGGTGGGCTTTGCTGCTGGCCCCCTTGGCCGTGGGGGTGCTGGGGGCGCTGTTGGAGCGTTATTGTTTGCGCCGTGTGCATCGCTTTGGCCATGTGCCAGAGTTGCTGCTGACGTGGGGGCTTTCGTATCTGGTGCTCGAAGTGGTGCAACTGTTGTGGGGCCGCTCTACCGTACCCTATGCCCTGCCGCCTGCTTTGCAGGGGCCACTACTGAGCTTGTATGGCGTGCAGTTTCCTAAATCACGGGCTTTTATTATGTTGGTGGCTCTGCTGATGTTGGCCTCGGTGTGGTTGCTGCTCACGCGCAGTCGCATCGGCTTGGTGATTCAAGCTGCTTTAGAGCACCCCAACATGGTGCAGGCACTGGGGCATAACGTCCCGCGTGTCTTGATGCTAGTGTTTGGCTGTGGTTGTGCCTTGGCTGCCTTGGCGGGCGTCATTGGTGGCAATACTTATGTCACAGAGCCGGGTATGGCCGCTTCGGTCGGGTCGATTATTTTTGTCGTGGTGGTGGTGGGTGGTATTGGCTCGCTGGCCGGTGCTTTCTGGGCCTCTTTATTGATTGGCCTGTTGCAAACGCTGGCAGTAGCGATGGATACCCCTCTATCGTTGCTGTGGGGCGCTGGGCCATTGGGGCAGCTGACGGTGGCGCAACTGGCACCCATCTTGCCCTATGTGTTGCTGGTGCTGGTGTTGGTGCTGCGCCCGCAGGGCCTGCTGGGCCAGCGCCAAGATTGAGGGGATGGTTTTGTCTTTGCCATTATTTGCGCGCTATAGGGCTTGGGTTGGTGGCGCGGTGCTGGCCTTGCTGGCGCTGGCTTGGCCTTGGTATTTCCAGAGTAGTTTGGCCCTGAGCATGGGTTCGCAGATGGGCACGCTCATCATCATTTGCCTGAGTTACAACATTTTGCTGGGGCAAGGCGGTATGTTGAGCTTTGGCCATGCCGTCTATACCGGCCTGGGGGCTTTTATGGCCGTGCATGTGATGAATGCCGCCAGCCAAGGCGGGCCGTTGGTGCCGCTGGTGCTGGTGCCTTTGCTGGGCGGCTTGGCTGGGCTGGTTTGCGCTGCGGTGTTGGGCTTTGCCGCCACGCGCCAATCGGCTACGGTGTTCTCGATGATTACTTTGGGTTTGGGCGAGCTGGTAGCTGCTGTGGCGCTGATGTTTCCAGCATGGTTTGGTGGCGAGAGCGGCATCAGCAGCAACCGGGTTTATGGTGCGCCGTGGTGGGGTATCACTTTTGGCCCAGCGCTAGAAGTCTATTACTTGATTGCCGCTTATGCCCTGCTGTGTACTTTGGCAATGTGGGGCCTGACGCAAACGCCGTTGGGCCGCATGTTGAATGCGGTGCGCGACAACCCAGAACGTGTCGCCTTTATTGGCTACAACCCACAGCGTGTGCGCCATATCGCCTTCATCATGGCAGGCTTTTTTGCGGGCATCGGGGGCGCACTGGCGGCCATCCACTTAGAGATGGTGACGGCAGCCGACAGCTTTAGCATGGCACGCTCGGGCCATTATTTGCTGTTTACCTTTTTGGGCGGGGCGGCATTTTTTGCCGGGCCTATTGTGGGTGCCGTGCTCATGGTGCTGACGCTGGTGTGGTGGTCGGAGCTGTCGGCGGCTTGGCTGTTGTATTTGGGGTTGGTGTTTATGGGCGTGGTGATGCTGGCTCCCGGTGGCTTGGCTGCGGTGCTGGTGGCCGGATGGCGCTGGCTGGTCTTGGGGCAATGGCGGTTGTGTGGGCGCTGGCATGTACTCCAAGCCTTGGCCGGGTTGCTGGCGCTGTTGGGCGGCTGCGCCTTTATAGAGTTGGCTTACCACTGGCAACAGCAGGCCACGCTGGGGCCGCAGTTGCAGTTTTTTGGGGTTGCGCTGTATACCAACCGCCTTAGCCATTGGATGGTGGCCGTAGGGTGCTGCTTGTGTGGCCTTGGGGGCTGGATGTTGTGCCGTGGCAGAGTGGCTCGTGTTTTGCACACTGTTTCTATCAAGCCCAGCACTAGCACCGTATAATGGGAGGCTACGCGGGTGTAGTTCAATGGTAGAACGGCAGCTTCCCAAGCTTCATACGAGGGTTCGATTCCCTTCACCCGCTCCACCCCAGCGTTTCAAGCCACTTCATACCGTATCACAAGCCCCCTGCTTCATAGGCATAGGGGCTTTTTTGTTGTCTCATGTCACTTCATAGGGCACCATGACAGACCAACAAATTGTTGGTTGTTTTGTTGGTTCCTCAGACCCGTGGCACCAACAGGAACCAACAGGCACTCATGGGGATGGCGTACCGTGGCACTGACCGACACTTTTATCAAGAACGTAAAGCACAGCGGCAAACCGGCTGGCGATAAATACAGCGATGGCGGGGGGATGTTCCTGCACGTCAAGGCAGTGGGCAAATACTGGCGCATGGCCTACCGGATGCACGACAAACAGAAGACCCTCTATATAGGCGTCTATCCTGCCGTGTCGCTGGCCCAAGCCCGCAAGGCCCGCGATACCGCCAAGGAACAACTAGCCCAAGGCATAGACCCCAGCACCGCCAAGCAAGAGGACAAGCACGCCGCTAAAGTGGCAGCCACGAACACCTATGAGGCTGTGGCGCGTGAGTTCCACCAGCTCAAGGCTCCTAGCTGGAGCGAAAGCCACGCACACAAATGGCTGCGCATGAACGAGCTGTATCTGTTCCCCGTGCTGGGGACAAGGCCGCTGGAGAAAATCAAGGCCAAGGACGTGCTGGCCGCCTTGCGCAAGGTAGAGGCCAAGGGCATCTTGAGCACCGCCCACGACCTGCAACAAATGGCGGGGCAGGTGTTCCGGTATGCAGTGCAGACAGGCCGCATAGAGCAAAACCCGGTACCAGACTTGAAGGGGGCATTGCAGCCCCATGTAGCCAAGCACTTTGCTGCGGTCACTGAACCGGCGCAAGTGGGGGCACTGTTGCGGGCCATCGACGGTTACACGGGACTTCCCACCACCGTGGCCGCGCTACAGCTTGCCGCCTTGTTTTTCCAGCGCCCCGGCAACATCCGGGCGATGGAATGGGCATGGATTGACTTTGACAAGGCCATGCTGACCATACCCCCAGCCGATATGAAGCGAACCCGGCATGAAAAGGTCAACGGAAAACCGCATTACCTCCCGTTGGCCAAGCAAGCCATCACCATCTTGAGGGCGCTACAACCCCTGACAGGCAGCGGGCGCTATGTCTTTCCCGGTGCCCGTTCTACCTCGCGCCCAATGTCTGACAACACCATCAATGCCGCCTTGAAGCGCTTGGACTTTGGCAGCGATGACCATGTGGCGCACGGCTTTCGGGCAATGGCCCGCACCATGCTTGCCGAACGGATGACGGGCATAGATGCAAACATGGTGGAAGCGCAGTTGGCCCACGGTAAAAGCGGCCCCCTTGGTAGTGCGTACGACCGTGCTGAATACATGGAGCAGCGCCGCGCCATGATGCAAACATGGGCTGACTACCTAGACCGGCTGCGCACGGGTGCAGACATCATCCCCCTGCACAGCAAGGCTGCATAGCCCCCACCAGTTCCACACCACCAGCCCGGCCACTGCGCTGGGTTTGTGCTTTCTGAGGACGCCATAGGCAGGAATGCGCGCCAGATTAGAAACAGAAAGCGGGGGAACAAAAAACAAACGCGCGCGACTTGTATTTTTAGAGGTTACCGGGGTTACTGGGGTTACTACACCCCTTCTACAGAGGGAAAACACCCAAAAAATGCGGTAACCCCAGCCGGGTTACTTGGGGTTACCGGGGTTACCGCTGCCACCATCAGCGCCAGCCCGTACCATTGTTCGCTGGCGCTGGCACCCTACCCAAAACCTTATCTAAACCTTGACATTCCCGGGGACTGCGCACGCTCAAAACTTTGGGTAAACCTTGGTATTGCCAGCCCGTGCTGTGCCATTGTTTGCTGGCGCTGGTGTCCTTCCCACTGGTGCCGTGCCCCCCGTGCCACAATAGACCCCAGCGCCCCAAGCCACGGACTAATTACCCGCTGGTACGCCGGAACCCCTGACCGGCTGGGGCGCTTTCTCATTTCAGGGCTTGCGACACAGGGGGACGCATGAGCATCATTGCTGCCAAGCTACACGAGCGGAAGACTGCATTTATCAGCCTGCATGAACTGCTGGAAACCATCGTTAAACACGACGGCTGCACATTGCAGGATGCGGCGCAGTTTTTGCACACTACGCTTTCAGGATTAGGCGAATTTGACTATATACCTTGGCAGGAATATGGCGATCTGTATTTTGGGGGGACAGATTCAGCTATTGGTGAGCGACTGCTGAGGAGTGTTGCTGTGCATGGACAGTACACAGAAGTGACCGTTCCTAGTTGGGCCAATGACGATATCCCTTTCTGATATGGCCATAGACCCTGATTACTACCTCATTGGTTTCCGTCGCGCCGAAGTCTTTCAGCTTCTAAGGCAGCACGGTCTAGACCTTGAATCCCGAGTAGCGAAACAGCCATCGGAACCCACCGTCCCAGAGCGCCACATTCCAGATTGGGCAAAGGCTTGTGCTGGGGTTCGTAGATTTACGTTGTGCGAAGCTGCGGCTGCTATAGCTGGCATTCCCCCCATGGGAGAAACGGGAGCAATACCCGATGAAGTATGGCCAATATTTGGCCCAATTCAAACCGGATTGAAACAAGCGGCCGATGACGGCTATTTACTGCCGACAGGCATGGAAATGGATGGTAGAGGCCATGGACTTGAGAAGTCCCTTGCCTTCGATGCACAAGACCTAAAGCAATGGGCCGAGGCACATGGTTATTGGTGGCCTATTCCGCTGCCACCAGCACTAGACCCAGCCATCGGTGCCACCCCGGCACCAGTGCCTAGCAAGGCGACTGTACCCACCATGGCACCAGTACCCAGCCCAGCCCCTGATGTGGCACCGCCCACGCCAGATATCGACCCGGCAGACCTACCAGAAGAACTGGACGCGGCAAACATGGCATTCCGCGCCGTCTTCAACGGGTATGGCAACCCGGCTGATACCTTTAGAAACCGGCTGATCGAATACCTAAACGTAAACTTCCCAGCACTGGGTATCCCGGCGATAGAACGGATTGCCACCGTAGCTAACCCTGACAAGGCGCGAGGCCGTCCAGTGAAATTCAAAGAATAGGCCGGGTATTAAATTTGATTGTTTTCAATGACTTAGGAAATAGGCTGGGTATTTCCAAGGGCTAATAGGTGGCCTATATGGCCTATTCAGACGCCACCAAAATCCAGACACTGACCCCACGTTTTCACGAATGGAGTCACTAAATGTCATTAGGTTTCGGGTTCAGTTCTAGGCACGCCAAAAAAGCCACCGCCAAACCACCAGCGCCAGCTACACCAGCCGCGCCCATTCCCACCTCGTTCGACCAATTGCCAGACTGCGCCCTGTTGCGTGAGTCTCAATTGGTGCCTAGCCCCAAGCGCCCCGGTGTCCATGCACTACTGCCATTTAGCGCCCCCACACTCTGGCGCAAGGTGAAGGCGGGTGATTTTCCAAAACCCTTGAAATTGGGGCCACGCATTACCGCATGGCGCTGTGGTGATATTCGCCAGTGGCTGGCGCAGCAAACCAATACCAACGCGGTGCAACTGGCGGAGGTGCAATAAAAATGGCCCGCCGCAATCCGAAAATCACGACAGGCCACACAGAACAAGGCCATTCTCCCACCACCACCCAGACCACGCAAGCGCTGGCGCTGCTCACCCCCTACGCTGGTTTTCTATCGGCTGATGCCTTGGCGCTTGGCTTCCCAGCCGGTGCAAGCCAGCCCCACCACCTTGGGAATGGGACGACTGCCCGTGCGGTAGTGGGCAATCATGCGCCGCGTCATACCCAGCGACTCTGCTGCTGTGACCAACGACAGGCCATTGCGCTGCATCCATGCGTCAAAGCCTTGCGCGGTGGGCAGGCCCGCCTGTTCTCGGCACAGGGTGTAGAGGGTATCGGCCCCCAGATCAAGCCCACCGGGCCAGTTCAGGCCCGTGCCCCAGTCGTCCACCTGCATTTGTGCGAAGAACGCCGCATCGTGCAGCGCATCCATAGGGGGGCGCAGCCAGTCTGCCAAGTCAGCCCGCAAAGTTTCGCCGGTGCTCCAGTCGATTTCAAGGGCCAGCGTGCCAACGATACGCGCCGCTTTCAGGGTGATGGCCTTCATGGATTCAACCTCCGGTATTCGGCCAGGTACTTGGCCGCATTCGCCTCAATGTCTTGCAAGGCAGACACCAGCCGCTTTGCAGGAACCACGCTTCCCGCCAGTACCTTGCGGGTTTCAATCGCCACCACTACGCGGTGCCCATCACGAAATTCCACATGGACATGGGCCACGCCATGTTCCATGCTGTTGATTCGGATGCGCCAGTCTCCGATAGCGGGGTAATTGGTCATGCGCTTTATTGTAGTGAAACTATTACACTACCCGCAAGGTGGCCCGCTGGCGCTGGCCCGCACTACCGGCCATGCAGCCAGCACTGGCGACGTGGCGACAACGGCGACAGATTGGGTCAATTTGGCACCGTTAGCCGGTGTCTGGCTAATGGCTAACGTGGCTAATCCGGCTAATCCGGCTAATTTGGCTAATCAGAAGCCCAAAAGCCCCGATGAATTAGCCAAATTAGCCACGTTAGCCGGATTAGCCATTAGCCACAGACTGGAAACACCCCCAGCACCAGCCCCCGGCATTGTCCCGCTGCTGGCGCTGGCCTGCACCACGGGTGTGAGCTGTGGCAAAATTGGCCCCAAGCCGAGAGGCCCGGTGCGTAGAAACACCAAATCCGTAGAGGTAGCAACTCCCACCGATGAGCGGGGTTTTGTTACGCCCCAATTTTTCCGTTATGGACTTTCCCATAGCGGCATGGTTTATGGGCATGGCGTGGGTTATCCGCAAGGACACCCGCACGGCTACGGACGTGTTTCTAACCGCCATGCCCACCCGTTGTGCGTAGAAACGCAACGTGTGGTTCTTCATCCCGTAGGAGCCAAGACCATGCAACAGGTCACATTGGCGCGCACTGCCGCGCCCACGCCCAAGGCCGCCCCGGCCATCCCCACCACCACAGCCCACGCCCTCCTAGAGGCCACCACCAGCGCCAGCTTGGCCGGGTTCTATCTGCGCAAGGGCAACCTAACCGCAGCCCGCCGCAAGGCCGTGCAACTGCTCAAGGCACTGCAAGTCATGGAGGTGGCAGTGTGAACTACCCAAAGTTTCCCCAAGAAATTTGCTTTGTGGCTGGCCTAGACCTGTATGGCAGGGATGGCAAAGTGGCAGCTTCGGCCAAGGTGGGCGGCCCCTCGTTCATATCTGCAATAGAACCCGGTGAAATCAACCTTGGGATGGCGCTGGCGGGCAATGGTTTTCATGTGAAGCTGTGCACCAAATCGGCCCGCGAGTTTGCAGCAGCACTGATGACGGCAGCGGTTTTGCGCGATGCAGCCGACCAAGCCAAGGGGGTGACGAAATGAGCACCACCGCAACCTACCTGCAATGGCTTGATGGCGAGCTTGACGCCACCACCGCCGACCTACGCGAGCAAGCTGGCCCCGGTCTGTCTGATGCTGCCGAACGCATGACCGACTTGATGGTTGCCAAAACCATGCTGCGCGAGTTCATCGCCAGCCAGCCCCCCAACACCCCCGCAAACCTCACCGAGTAGAGGAAAACATGACCCAAATTCAAAGCCCTGTGCAGCAGGGTCAAGCCGCTGCATTGCCAACACCCGGCAAAGGGAGCCACCATGAATAACGACCTCAACCGCCCCGGCGGTGCCAAAGCTGCCGCATTGCAGGCGCAGATTGATGCGGTCATTGCAACGGGCGACAGTACCAAGGCCATCGCCCTACATAACGCCATGACTGCACTAGAGATGGCCGACATCGACGCACGCAATGCCCTTGCCGACACAGGCGTCACCGTCACCGACTGGCCCGAACTGGTGCCACTGCCTGAAGACACCGGCGACACCCGCCCGCCCCAGTCCTTCCCTTTTGCCGCACTGGGGCCACTGCTAGGAGCCGCAGCCCAAGCCATTGCCGAAGACGTGCAAGCGCCCGATGCTATGGCTGGTGGCAGTGTATTGGCCGCTGCCAGTCTGGCCGCGCAACCCCTTGCAGACGTGGTGTTGCCGCATGGCAAAGCCTGTCCGCTCACCCTCTACCTTGTCTCCAGTGGCAGCAGCGGCGATAGAAAGAGTGCCGTGGACGATGTGGCCTGTATGGAGATTGCCCGCCGTAAGAAGGAGCAAAGCCGACAGCACCACCATGCCATGGAAGCCTACCGGCAAGAGCAGGCCACCTCCAAAAAAGGCGACCCAGAACCGCAAGAGCCGCTCATGCAGTCCCTGACCGTGGGCAATGCCACTGTGGAAGGCGTGGCCCGGCTACTCAAGGGCCAAAGCAGTATCGGTGTGTTCAGTGCCGAAGGCGGTGAAGTGCTGGGGGGCCACAGCATGAAAGAGGTCAACCGCATGGGGGCGATGGCCTTTTTCCTCAAGGGCTGGGGTGCCGAAGCCCTCGACGTGATGCGTGGGGGCACGGGCTACACATCGCTGCTAGGCCGCCGCATTGCCCTGCACATCATGGTGCAACCGCTGCTACTGCGTGAGCTGCTATCTGACCCGCTGGCCGATGGCCAAGGCTTCCTAGCCCGGTGCCTGGTAGCACAACCCCAGACGCTGGCAGGAACGCGCTTCTACAACGGCAACAACCCGATGGAAAACCCGGCAGTACTGGCCTACGCCCACCGCATGGGGCAACTGCTCGACACCAGCCCGCAGCGCTGGCCCAACGGCGACGGCTACGAGCTCAAACCCAAGGGGCTACCCCTAGACCCGCAGGCCCGCGCCCTGTGGATTGAGTTCTACAACGCCATTGAAGTGCAGCAGGCGGACGGGGCAGAGCTAGAGCAGGCCCGTGCCTTTGCCAGCAAGGCCGCAGAACAGGCAGCGCGCATTGCGGGCGTGATTACCCTGTTCAACAACCCCCAAGCCGCAGTCATTGACGTGCAAGCCATGGACGGCGCAATGGAGCTGGTGACGTTCTACCTGTCTGAGCACTTGCGCCTGATGGGCACCGGCAAACAAGCGCAGACCGACAAGCGCTTGCGCGTGCTGTGGGACTGGTTGCAAGAGCAGGGGCCGTTGGTGGCCCGTGCTGCTGTGCTGCAAAAGTGCCCGCGTGCCATTCGCAGCCTGAAAGCGAAAGGTATCAATGTGCTGTTGGAGCAACTGACCCAGCGCGGCTACGTTCGCCCGATTGGCGACGGCTGGGAGGTGCGCCATGTTGGTTGACTTGAGCGCTATCAGGGACGCCGCCGCAAAACGTGAATCTAACCACTGGCTAATGGCTAACGCGGCTAATCCGGCTAATTTGGCTAATCAAAAGCCCGAAAGCCCGGATGAATTAGCCAAATTAGCCACGTTAGCCGGATTAGCCATTAGCCACGGACTGGAAGCGCCACCACCTAACCCCGGCATGGCTCAATTGCTGGCGCTGGCCGACCGCTACTGCACTGCCATCCAAGCCAGCGACAAGGCACGCACCGACTGGCGCGCCGACATCGAGGCAACCCCACCCAACGACCGGCAAGGGCTTGCTGCACACCTTCGGGGCGAACTGTCCAAGCTGGTGCCATCCGTAGCGCCCAAGCCAGCACCGCCCGCCGTGGTGTCGCCAGCCGCTACCCCATCCCCAGCAAAGCCCTTACCCAAGTTCTCGGTTCACCAGCCGTGGAACGTGGCAGACCGCGCCTATCAGGCCCACCACTGGAGCTGCACCACTTGCAAAGCCACCGCCCGCAGTGGGGGGAGCAGCCAGCGCTGCGCTACAGGCCAGCACCTCTACGCCACCTATGAACAGGCTTTTGAAGCAGGAAAGGAATCCACATGACACGCCCGCCCGTTCTAGCCCCCATCACGCTGTACCAACACCCTGACGGCTGGTCAATCCAATACGCTGAAAACAAGCTTATTGCCACGGACGATGAAGATAACTTTGTCATCGTACCTATCGGAAAGCACTTCATGCACGAGCTGGTGGGCAAGTTGGAAGCCATAGTGCGCACCATGAAGGGGGAGATTGAAAATGATTGACGTCTTGATTGCAGGCAAGGTACACGGCACGCCCACCCAGCGCACCGGTAAGAGCGGCAAGCCCTTTGCACTGGCGAAAGTTCGCACGCCCACCACCGAAGGCGAATCTGTTTTTGTCAGCGTGATTGCCTTTGACGATGGCCCCGTGGCCGCATTGCTGGCGCTGAAAGAAGGTGACTCTGTGGCAGTGGCTGGCCCACTCAAGGTAGGCACTTGGCAGGACAAGGAGGGGCAGTACCGCCCAGCCCTAGACGTGGTGGCGCAGCAGGTATTGACCGTGTACCAAGTGCGCCACAAGCGTGCAGCTACCCAAGGGGATGCCCAACCCCAAAGCCAGCGCCCCAAAGATGAGGCATGGCGCGCCCGTGCGCAGTCTGAGCCACCGCCGTGGCCGGACGATGGCCCCATGCCGTTCTGAAACCCCCGGTTGCAGCGCATGGGGTGGTGAAACTCCACCCCACCAGCCCGGCCCTGTGCCGGGTTTTGCTTTTGGTAGCCCCCTTTCAGGGATTGGCTTTCGCGCCGTGCGCGCAGAGACTTCGGAGAACGAATCCAGAAAGGCGCCCATGACAACCGCCAGCGATGACACACCTACTGAAGCCAGCCCGCCAAAAAGCCCTGGGCAGAACCGAGAAACCATCCTCAAAGCCATCACCGACCTGACAGAGCACGGCCATCAGGCAAGCCGCCGCCGCATTACTGAGGTAACGGGGCTGCGCATGACGACCGTTGATGACCACATCACTAGGCTACGGGAAGATGGCCTGATTCGTTCGCTATACGCTGGCCTATTCGAGCTAGTGGACACCACGCCAGACCGCGCCGTTAGCGTGACAGCCTTACCGCGTGGTCGGTTCAAGGTAGAGGTGGGGGATGATGTTTGCGAGGCGCTGACGCCACGGGAAACGCTGGCGCTGTCCAAGCTGCTGGCGGGTGTGGCGCTGGCCTTCGGTGCAGGGCGGTAGGCTCATACGTCTGGAAGTGAAACGTGCAACCAAAGAAAACCTGAGAAAACCTTAGTTTCCAGCGGCAAGTTTCCAAGGTGGTTGCAGAGGCAATGGTTGCAGCCCAGCCCAAACGCGACAGTGCGCGACAAAACGCGACAGCCCAAGGTAGCAAGACGCCGAAGCAGCCCGTGATTCCTATGGGCGTCCTGACCAGCAAGCTGATTCAAGTGTCGCCCCTATCGCCGGGCTGCACTCATTTGTACGCCGTCCACTGTTGCGCGTCAATCCCAATGAGGTCTCAGCCCAAACGCAGCAAGATGCAGCAAAACGCAGCAGACCCAAGGTAGCAAAAAGTAGCAGGAAGGTAGCACCACCAAGGGATGACGCACTTTTGCGACTATCCCAAAGATACTCACAAACCAACCCAACAACATTGGGTAGGTGCTGGCGCTGGCAGTGCCCTAGTCCTACCCCAGCGCTCCCACTACACAGCCCGCCGCAAAGAGGTTTGGGTGGCGCTGCACCCGGAACCGTCGCCGGATTACTCGCTGGAGAGCTATGACGCGGAGGACGAACAGGTGGGAAAAGTTTGCCCACCTGTTGCGAAACACGGGCACGCCCAGCAAAAAGGCTTTGCCGCAGCCACCGCCGAAGTGACCGGCGAATCCAAGGCGCAAACAAAAATCTCCTGAAGCCGAGAGTATCCAGTGTTGATGCGAAGAAGGCATCCGAACGGTCTGGCTCAACGAATTCAGGAGACGGCTCCAATATAGCAAACGAGGCAGGCCCAACCCTTGCACCGCAAGACTTCAAGCGCGCCATCGCGGACACACCTTGCTGGCGCACATACGGGGAAATCCCGCATCTAACCCTAGATTGAATCTAGCCCATGCCCGCAGCCAGCCCAGCGCTACTACGGAAGTTTCGTTTTATGCCCTCAATTGAACTGAGCGCATAACCGTTCCCAGCCACCAGCCCCATGCGGTATGTCCATGATGGACATGGGGTGCAGATTCGCCACCCCACCGTGCCTAGACCAGCCACCACCCGCATAGGCAGGCCGTGGAGCTTGCCAGCGTGGCAGTGGCGCAACAGGCACCAGCAAGATAGGCGGGAAAGTTTCCCGCCATGCCACGGGGAAAAATCCCGCACATAGCACCACTACAAAAACCATAGCTACCAAAGCGCCAGCAATACGGGGACACTTTTCTTTTTGTTGGTCTTTTTGTTGGTTCTTTTTGTATTTTTCACCAATCTACAGAGGGAAATGTGATTCCCTTCACCCGCTCCAGCGCCTTCCAAGCCCCGCCCTTTGTAGGCAAGGGGCTTTTTTGTTGCCGTAGCCTGGCTCTGTATTAATCGCGGGGTTCGTGCAGTGCAACGATCAGCATCGGTGCATCATCTCCCAGCACAGAAACTTTATAGCTGCTCTCCTTGAACGGCTTATTGTTAGCCACTAAGCTCGTCTTGACGGTGTACTGCTTGCCTTTGGCATCAGCAGGTAAACTAAATTTAGACTGGGTTTGGTACCGTCCAGCACCATCGACCGCCGTCATTTTTTCTGTACGCTCCTCTAGTAGCTGGTTTTTCTCATCGTAGATAGCATAATTTTGGTGCACTTCTGGAACCCGATCGCCGTAGCCAATCAAGTCAGTATTAGACGTAACTTGAAACTCATTTTTATTGGCGGCATTATTTGACGGATGGGTCATTTTTGTTTCAAATTTGACCGGCACGACTTCATTTTTTGGTGGGCGGTAATCTTTGCCGATTTTTCCTGCCTTGACTTGGTTTTCATAATCACGGTTGATGGTTTTGGCATCGGCTAGTTTTTTTGACTCGAAATACCAGCCCACCAAATATCCAGCAGCAGCACCAATGGCTGCACCCACCAAACAACCTTGCCCAGATTTGCTGCTTGTAGCAGACCCAACGGCACAGCCAGCAGCAGCACCCACCAAGACACTGGTAATTTTTGGATCAAAAGCCAAGCTGCCATCAGGATTGGTGGCGCAGGCAGATAAAAGCATTGCACCAGCCAACGCAGTGGCTATAGAACGTAGTCGATGTTTTGTATGCATAAAATTTCCTAAAAATTACTTTACAACAATAGCAATCGGATCATCAATGCCATGATCGCTGATGTAAGGCCGCTGCTCATTGTCAGTGAGTTCTCGCACTCTACGGGTCACGTAGCGTTTGAGGGTGGTCGGATAAACCATTTTATCGCGTGGATCTTCGGCTTCGCCGCGCAAGCCTTCAATAAGTGCTTTGGTAAAGGCACCGTTGCCCCAATCGTCTTTTTCTTGCGACAACTCTTTGGCGGTAGACGAGGCAAACACAATCACCCCTTTTTCATCTTCTACTTGGTTGATAGTGCTCACCACTTTTGCTTGGTTAGCCAGTGCGCCAGCATGGCAGGTGTCTAAGAAAAATATGGCTCTGCCAGGTAAGCTTTGCAGGGTTTCTACAATATCAAAACCAGAAAGCCATTGTTCTTTTTTACCAATATCGTTGGCCCGATGGGGGACATAATAATAAGAACGCTCATCCGATAGGCCATGCCCAGCTAGGAAGAAAATTCCTGCATCCTTGGCTTTGACATTATCTTTTAACCATTTAAGCCCCGCACGAATATTTTCTAGGCTGGCATCTTGGTCGAACAGCACTTTGACCTCTGATTTATTGTATAGCTTGGGTCTGCCTACCGGAGGGTTGGCAATATGTGCCAACTGATGCTGAAAATCTTTAGCATCCTTGACTGGTAACTCCAGTGCATTTTTGCCCGGATATTTATTCACTGCTACCACCAGCATATACAGTGTGTCGTATTTTTCTACATAGGCGGCTTTGCCAGGGTCTGTGCTGGGGCGACGCACTTGGATGCTGATAGGATCAGATTTCGCGTATTTGTTTTCTGCAATAAGCAAAATTTCTGAATTTTTCGGCGGTACGGGCACTTCCAGTTCAAAAACATTGCCTGCTGCACTGCGCAAGATGCGCTGTTTTACGCCCAACTTGAGTTGGCCATTGACCCGGATTTTTAAATCTTGCAGGGGGGCATTGTCTGGAGTGCGTACGGTGTAACGGATCGGAATAATTGCATCATTGCTGTCGATGCTGTGGTCGCTTTGCAACTCTACCAGCGGCGGCAGCATCTCTGTGACCTTCACAGCGGTCGTTTTGAGGGGTGCGGCGACAGGCGCGGTATTTTTCTGTGCCAGTGGAGTGGTTTTGTAGGCCAATAAGGCCTGTTGCTCATCGCCCAGTTGCAGCACTTTGGCCACCACGGAGGGGGCATAAAAACGTTCACGAAAACGCCCCACCGAAAAGAAATCAGCTGCCTGATTAAAGGCCCGATTCACATGCCAGCCTACCAATGCTTCGCCACCAATCGAGGTGTCGTAATAGCCGCTGGGTGTCCAAGCAATCCAGCGCTCACGGTCGCTGTGGATAAACAGTGCCAGTTGCTCGCGCCCATCAGCCAGCCGATACCAGCGCACGCTGCCATCACCCAGTGCTGCCACGGCCCAACGGCCATCGGCACTGATGTTGGCAGCCCAGACCGTGGCTGGAGTGCGCTGTTCCCACAACAGGGCACCTGCGGCGGAGTAGCTGCGCAAAAACCAGTCGGTGCCCAGTACAAAACGCCCATCGGGCAAACCGGCAGCACTGCGCGAGCGCTCACCTTGGCGCAGTGGCAGCACACGCCCACGCCATTGGGGGGCGGGGGCATTGCGCCAATCGCTCAAACCAGCAGGGACTTGGGCGGGCATGAGCTGGGGTGGTGCATCGCCTAAGCGCAGCTCTCCGAGGGCAAAATCAAACCACACCCCGGCTTTGCCACCCATTTGCGTGGGCAAGGCCAGTTGTTGGGCATCGGCACTGAGGCGGAAAGCATCGAGTGCATCCCGAAAATCAGCCATACTGGCGGTGACAGAAAAACGCTGTTCACCAGCGGCATCTAAGGCACTCCAAGCTGGTTGGGCGGAACTGGCTAGCAGCCCGGTCTCGTTGACTGCCAGACTGGTGACGATATTGCCAAAATGGGCTACTTCGCGCCCCGCAGCGCGTCCGGCTTGGGCAAAAGCAAATACCGGAAAGCGCCCTTGGCGCGATAGGCTACCGCCTGCAAACAGCGTTTGGCCATCGGGTGACCACGCTACTTTGGCCAAATTGCCAGCACCGGGCAACTCTATCGTGTACAGCACCTCTAGAGTGTGCGGCGAGACAATCGCTACTTGTGCGCTATCGTGCATACCAATGGCTAGCAGTTGGTTATCTGGCGACCAAGCCAGTGCATAAGGGCGGCCCGGCATTTGTTTGCGTGCGATGCGTTCTAATCCCTGTGGCCCGAAGCGGTACAAACGCACTGCCCCATCCAAACTGACCACAGCCAAACGGCCATCGCGGGCAAAGGCCGCGCCATAAATGGCCTCATTGAATTCGGGGTCGGCACCGATAAAGCCCAATTGGCGCTGAAAAACACGCAACCCCGTTTGGCGCAGACCCACGGCAATCAGTTGACTGTCGGCAGACCAAGCCAATTCGGTGATGGGAGCCTCTAGCCCGGACAAAGTGCTCTTGGGGGGCAGGCTGGCCTTGGCTCGATCAAAAAGGTACAGGGCATGGCTTTGGCCATCAAAAGCCGCATTACCGCCAGTAGCAATCTGCTGCCCATCGGGCGACATAGCTACTGCATACAAAGCGCCAATGTTTTCTGCGCCTAAAGGTGGCCGCAATACCGACAATGCCTTGCCTGAGCGCAAATCCCACAAGCGTGCGGTTTTATCTTCGGACGAGGTGACGGCGTAGCGGCCTTGCGCATCGCTGCTGATATGGGTGATGGCCGATAAATGGCTGCCGGTTTCAATCCGTAAAACAGGCTCGCGGGGCAAATCCGCCGTGGGGGCGGCCATCAGCGCCTGCGCCCATACCAGCCAACACAGTGCTATGAAGCGATACAGCATAAACTTGCCCTCCTTTACCTACCCATATTAGAAATGTGCCAGTATCCTAGCGCGGCTGTGCTGTAGTGGCTGATGAAAATGGAGCCTACTTTGCACACTGTAGCCGCAAGAAGGGGCTTTGGGCAGGTTGATTGTTTTCGATTGCAGATTGTTTCTCCCACACCATGCCATGTTGAGTGCCTCACCCTCTGCCATAGCGGCACCACCAGCGCCAGCTTCTTGGGCATTGGAGTTGCGCGATGTCCATCGCCACTTTGGCCATACCGAGATTGTGCGCGGCGTCAATTTGGCAGTAGCAGCCACAGAGCGAGTGGCGCTGATTGGCCCCAATGGTGCTGGCAAATCGACTCTGTTCCATTTAATCAGTGGGCGATTGCGGCCCAGCAGCGGGCAGATTTACTTACAAGGCCAACGCATTGATGGCAAGGCGGCGCACGATATTCATCGGCTGGGGCTGTCGCGTAGTTTTCAGATCAGCAGTTTGTTTCCGCGCCTGTCGGTGTTAGACAACTTGCGTTGCAGCTTGTTGTGGAGCCTAGGCTACGGTTATAGCTTTTGGCATTGGTTGCCCGGTTTGCGCGATGTGAATGCACGCAGCCATGAACTGCTAGAACTGCTGCAACTGGCCCCACAGTGCGACACCCCGGCCATGCAACTCAGTTACGCGCAGCAGCGGGCGCTAGAACTGGGCATGACTTTAGCCAGTGGTGCCAGCGTGATTTTGCTCGACGAGCCCACCGCTGGCATGAGCCGCAGCGAGACCACGCATTTCATCGCGCTCATTCGCCAAGCCACCCAAGGGCGCACCCTGCTCACGGTAGAGCACGACATGGAAGTCGTGTTTGGCTTGGCCGACAAAATTGCCGTGCTGGTACAAGGCCAGATCATTGCTTACGATACTCCCGACAAGGTGCGCGCCAATCCCCAAGTGCAGGCGGCCTATTTAGGCACTGCGCCGGAGGGCTAAACCTATGCTCCAAATAGATGATCTGCACGCCTACTATGGCCAAAGCCATGTATTGCAAGGCGTTTGCCTAGAGGTAGCACCGGGCGAGGTGGTGGCACTGCTGGGGCGCAATGGCTCAGGGCGCTCCACCACCGCCAAGGCCATCATGGGGCTAGTGGACTGGCGTGGCAGCTTGTACTGGCGCGGCCAGAGTTTGGCAGGCTTGGCTCCGCACGACATCGCCCAGCGCAGCATTGGCTATGTGCCCGAAAGCCGCGACGTGTTTGCTGCTTTGACCGTGCAGCAAAACCTGCTGCTGGGGCAAAAAAGCAGGCGCAAAGCCTGCCGCTGGTCTTTGGACGATATGTACCAGCTGTTTCCGCAACTGGCGCAGCGCCAGCACACCAAAGCGGGCGTACTCTCCGGCGGCGAGCAGCAAATGCTGACGCTGTGCCGCACCCTGATGGGTGACCCGGATTTGATGGTGATTGACGAGCCTACCGAGGGCTTGGCCCCGCAACTGGTGGTGTTGGTGGGGCAGTTTTTACACACCCTGCGCCAGCGCGGCGTGTCGGTGTTGCTGGTGGAGCAAAAACTCACCATTGCGCTGCAAGTGGCAGACCGAGTAGCCTTGATGGGCCAAGGCCGGGTGGTGTTTACCGGCACTCCAGAACAGCTACGGGCGCGCAGCGATCTGCGCCAAGAGTGGCTGCAAGTCTAAACTGCTCTATCCTGCCGCCATCTTTTGCTTGGAAATTGCTATGTTGAGTTTTGGTGTTGATATTCCCTTGGTGCAACTGCTGGGCTTTACCCTGCACCGTATGGAAAATGGCGAGTCAGAATTGCATTACGAGGCCCAGCCTGAGCATCTGAACTCTTTTGCCGTTACCCACGGCGGAGCCAGCATGACCTTGCTGGACGTCACGATGGCTACCGCTGCCCGCAGCGAAACCCCCAATATGGGCGTAGTGACCATCGAAATGAAAACCAGCTTTATGCAACCAGCAAGCGGGCCGTTGGTGGCCAAGGGCAAGCTGCTGCACCGCACCGCGACTATGGCGTTTACCGAAGCCACCATTTTTGATGCCCAAGGCCGCATGTGCAGCCATGCCACCGGCACCTTCAAGTATGTGCGTCGCCTGCCGGTCAGTGGCAGCAGCACCCATGCACTGCAAACTATTGCCACCGACTAAAGCTGTGCCAGCCCGGCCAGCCAGTTTTAGGGCTGGCGAAAGGGCACGCCCGCCAAGCGCGATCCGGCCTTCAATCCGCGTTTCTTGAACCAGCCTTGGTTCATCTCCAGCACATAGCGCACAGGCTTGGCGGAGCAATGCGATTGCAGGGTTTGCGGCTGCATATCGACCAAATTAACGATGCTGCCGTCGTCGGCCACAAAGGCGGCAGTGAGCGGTAGCAGGGTATTTTTCATCCAAAAGCACTGCGTGGCGGGCTGCTCAAATACAAACAACATGCCCTCATGGTTGGGCATGTTTTGCCGGTACATCAGGCCGATTTGTCGTTCCTCAGGGGCTTGGGCCACTTGGGCATCAATGCGGTGCATACCCGCCGTGAGCATGACACGCGGCAGATGCAGTTGGGGGGCTTCTTGGGCCAAGGTGGCTGCGGCTGCTGCGAATAAAACCAGCGCTATCAAAGCGCGCACAAGCATCAATGCATGGGCCTGCACTGGCAGACGGCCACCGTGGTTGGGCAAGAAAAACGGGAATAACAACATAGGGCAATACCGAAAGCAAAAAGAAACCGCTGTTCTACTGCACCACTGTCAAGCAGGTGCTGGGACAGGAAATTTTTTTGTGTGGAAGCTAGGCAAATTTTGCATTATGCAATTTGATTGCAAAAAAACGTTTTTGCCCCCAGCCACAGGACGAAAATCGGGCACTATCGGAGAGCGCCTGTCGGCCTGTCATACGGTGGGCAGCGTTTCTGATCCTTATTTTTGGAGATAAGCCCATGAGTACCCAAGCCCCTACCATCATCTACACCCTGACCGATGAAGCCCCCCGTCTGGCCACTGCGGCATTTTTGCCGATTGTGCGCGCCTTTGCCAAGCCTGCTGGCATTGAGGTAGCAACCAGCGACATCTCGGTGGCCGCTCGTATTTTGGGCCAATTCTCTGAGTACCTGAGCGAAGAGCAGCGCGTCACTGACAATCTGGCCACACTGGGCAAGCTCACGTTCAAGCCCGAAGCCAACATCATCAAGCTGCCCAACATCAGCGCTTCTGTCGGCCAACTCAAAGTTGCGATCCAAGAGCTGCAAGCCAAGGGTTACGCCATTCCTGACTTTCCAGAAAACCCCAAGGACGAGAAAGAAAAGGAAATCCGCGCTCGCTACAACAAGTGTATTGGCAGCGCCGTGAACCCGGTACTGCGCGAGGGCAACTCGGATCGCCGCGCTCCCAAGGCCGTGAAAGAATACGCGCGCAAAAACCCGCACAGCATGGCCGAGTGGAGCCAAGCTTCGCGCTCGCATGTTTCGCACATGCACCACGGCGATTTTTACCACGGTGAAAAGTCCATCACCTTGGACCGCGCCCGCGACGTGAAAATGGAGCTGCTGACCAAGAGCGGTCAAACCATCGTGCTCAAGCCCAAAGTCTCGCTGCTCGACCGTGAAGTGATCGACAGCATGTTCATGAGCAAAAAAGCGCTGGTGGCGTTCTACGAAAAAGAAATCGAAGACGCGCACAAGACTGGCGTGATGTTCTCGCTGCACGTCAAGGCCACGATGATGAAGGTGTCGCACCCCATCGTGTTTGGCCACTGCGTCAAGATTTTCTACAAAGACGCCTTCGAAAAACACGCTAAGGCGTTTGAAGAATTGGGCGTGAACGTCAACAACGGCATGGTCGATCTGTACAACAAGATTGCCACGTTGCCACAAAGCCAGCAAGACGAGATCAAGCGCGACCTGCACGCTTGCCACGAAGGCCGCCCTGAGCTGGCCATGGTGGACTCTGCCAAGGGCATCACCAATTTCCACTCGCCCAACGACATCATTGTGGATGCCTCCATGCCCGCGATGATTCGCAATGGCGGCAAAATGTGGGGTGCCGATGGCCGCTTGAAGGACGTGAAGGCCGTGATGCCCGAATCGACCTTTGCCCGCATCTACCAAGAGATGATCAACTTCTGCAAGTGGCACGGCAACTTCGACCCCAAGACAATGGGCACCGTGCCCAACGTCGGCCTGATGGCCCAACAAGCCGAAGAATACGGCTCGCACGACAAAACGTTTGAAATCTCCGAAGACGGCGTCGCCAACATCACCGATCTGGCTACAGGTGAAGTGCTGTTGAGCCAAAACGTCGAAAAGGGCGACATCTGGCGCATGTGCCAAGTCAAGGATGCCGCCATCCGCGACTGGGTCAAGCTGGCTGTGAACCGTGCGCGCAACTCCGGTATGCCCGTGGTGTTCTGGCTCGATGCCTACCGCCCCCACGAAGCCCAGCTCATCACCAAGGTCAAGATGTATCTGCACGAGCACGATACCACTGGCCTCGACATCCAAATCATGAGCCAAGTGCGCGCCATGCGCTACACCTTGGAGCGCGTGATCCGTGGCCAAGACACCATCAGCGCCACCGGCAACATCCTGCGCGACTACCTGACCGACCTGTTCCCGATCATGGAACTGGGCACCTCGGCCAAGATGCTGTCCATCGTGCCCTTGATGGCTGGTGGCGGTATGTACGAAACTGGCGCGGGTGGTTCTGCGCCCAAGCACGTACAGCAACTGGTGGAAGAAAACCACCTGCGCTGGGACTCGCTGGGCGAGTTCTTGGCATTGGCGGTATCGCTGGAAGACTTGGGTATCAAAGAGCACAATCCCAAGGCCAAATTGCTGGCCAAGACCTTGGATGCTGCTACCGGCAAACTGCTGGACAACAACAAGAATCCCTCGCCCAAGACAGGCCAGTTGGACAACCGTGGCAGCCAGTTCTATCTGGCCCTGTACTGGGCGCAAGAGCTGGCAGCCCAAACTGAGGATGCCGCACTGGCCGCCCAGTTTGCACCGCTGGCCCAGCAGCTCACCGACAACGAGGAAAAAATTGTGGGTGAACTCAATGCCGTGCAAGGCCAGCCTGCCGATATTGGTGGCTACTACCTGCCCGACGTGCAAAAGCTCGATGCCGTGATGCGCCCCAGTGCTACCTTGAACGCAGCTCTGGACAGCGTGCAGGCTTAATCGCGCAGTTTGGCGCTGGCCTTCAGTGTCCGTGGCTGCCACGGCACTGAGGCACCGCTAGAATCAAAAAAGCAAACACAGGCTGTGGCATTTGCCCAGCCTGTTGTCTTTTGATCCACCAAGTTTTCACTGCTATGACCCATTACCAGCATATTCAGGTGCCTGCCCAGGGCCAGAAAATCACCGTGCACAGCGACTTGTCGCTGCAAGTGCCCGATCAGCCCATCATCCCGTTTATTGAGGGCGATGGCGTGGGTGTGGACGTGACCCCAGTGATGCGGGCGGTGGTCAATGCGGCGGTGGAGCGTGCTTATGCAGGCCAACGCCAAATTCAGTGGATGGAGGTGTATGCAGGCACCAAGGCCACGCAAATCTATGGCCCTGATGTTTGGTTGCCCGACGAGACCATTGCCGCCTTGCGCGATTTTGCGGTGTCGATCAAAGGCCCCTTGGCGACGCCGGTGGGCGATGGCATTCGTTCGCTTAATGTGGCGCTGCGCCAAGGGCTGGATTTGTATGTCTGCTTGCGGCCCGTGCGCTACTTTAAGGGCGTGCCCTCGCCGCTCAAAGAGCCTGAAAAAACCAATATTGCCATCTTCCGCGAAAACTCCGAAGACATTTACGCCGGTATCGAATTTGAAGCAGGCTCGGAGCAAGCCAAAAAGCTGATCGACTTTTTGCAGCAAGAGTTGGGCACGAACAAAATCCGCTTTCCAGACACTTCTGGCATTGGCATCAAACCGGTGTCGCGCGAAGGCACCGAGCGCCTCGTGCGCAAGGCCATCCAGTACGCCATTGACCATGACAAGCCCAGCGTGACGTTAGTCCACAAGGGCAACATCATGAAATACACCGAGGGCAGCTTTCGCAATTGGGGCTACGCCTTGGCACAAAAAGAGTTTGGTGCCCAACCCATCGACGGCGGCCCATGGTGCCACTTTAACAACCCAAACACGGGCCGAGAAATCACCATCAAAGACAGCATTACTGATGCCTTCTTGCAACAAATTTTGTTGCGCCCGGCAGAGTATTCGGTGGTGGCTACGCTCAATCTGAATGGCGATTACCTTTCGGATGCACTGGCGGCGCAGGTGGGCGGTATTGGCATTGCGCCGGGGGCCAATTTGTCCGATTCCGTGGCTTGCTTTGAGGCCACGCATGGCACCGCTCCCCGTTATGCAGGCAAGGATTATGTCAATCCCGGCTCGGCCATCCTATCGGCAGAAATGATGCTGCGCCACATGGGTTGGACAGAGGCTGCTGATCGCATCATCAAAGCACTGGAGCAGGCCATTGCCTCGAAAAAAGTGACTTACGACTTTGCCCGCTTGATGAGCGGGGCCACCCAAGTCAGTTGTTCTGGTTTTGGCCAAGTGGTCATTTCTTACCTGTGATGCCCACCAAGCAGCCCGGTGCCAGCCCCTGCGCACCGGCCCCGATGTCTGCGGCCCTGATTGTGCTGCTGCTGGCGCTGTTGCTGGGGCTGCAACCCATTACTACCGATTTGTATTTGCCTGCTCTACCTGCCTTGCAAGGGCAGTGGGGCGCGGGTATGGCGCAAACGCAATTGACGCTTACGGCTTTGCTGCTGGCCTTTGGCGGCTCGCAGTTGGTCTGGGGGCCACTGTCTGACCGTTGGGGGCGGCGGCCTATTTTGCTGTTGGGCTTGTTGGCCTATGTGCTGGCGGCCTTGGGGTGCGCGCTGGCGCAATCCATTGAGGCGTTGATTGTGTGGCGGGTCGTGCAGGGTATGGCAATGGGTGCCGGAGTGATGTGCGCCCGTGCCGTGGTGCGGGACTTATATGCGCCGGTAGAGGGGGCACAGGCCATGTCGCGCGCCCTGACGGGCTTAGGCATTATTGCTTGCCTCAGCCCGCCATTGGGCGGCTGGCTGGCTGGCAGCCTAGGCTGGCGCGCCACGATGGCCGCGCTCGCCGTCTTTGGTGGTCTGGCTTTGTGGTTGGTGGCGCTGCGCTTTCAAGAAACCCTGATGCGGCCCAATGTGCAGGCGCTGCAACCAGCGCATTTGCTGCGCACTTGGCGGCAGATTCTGCGCCACCCAACATTTTGGGCTTTTACCGCCACCACCACCTTTACCTACGCTGGGCTGTTTACCTATCTGGCCACGTCTTCGTTTACCTTTATGCAGGTGTTGGGCTGGAGCAGTACCGCCTATGGCACGTTGCTGGCCTGTAATGCGTTGCTTTACGTGTGTGGCACGGTGCTGTGCCGCCGTTTGGTGGTGCGCTGGGGTGTGCGCCGCAGTATGGTGCTGGCGGGGGCTTTGAGTTTGAGCGGCGGTTCGCTGATGGGTATTTTTGCGCTGCTTGGGGTGCAAAACGGTTGGGCCTACGCTGTACCGTTTTGGCTGTACCAGCTAGCCCACGGCATTCATATGCCTTGCAGCCAAAGCGGTGCCATAGGGCCATTTCCACAGGCCGCAGGTACAGCAGCGGCACTCAATGGGGTGGTGATGATGGTGGTGGCCTTTGGCATCGGCCACTGGTTGGGCCAGCACATGAATGGCACGGTGTTGCCGCTGGCGCTAGGGGTGTGGTTTTGGGGTGCTTGTGCCGCCGTAGCCGCTTGGACGCTGGTACAAAAATTTGGTGAAGCACAAAAATCATGAACACCTCTTTGCCTTGCATCGCTCTGGCTGGCCCCACGGCCTCTGGCAAAACCGCTGGCGCATTAGCCATTGCCACAGCGTTGGCCGCACAGCAGCAACCGGTAGAAATCATCAGTGTCGATTCGGCCTTGGTCTATCGCGGTATGGATGTGGGTACGGCCAAGCCCAGCCCTGATGAACTGGTTGCCGTGCCGCACCACCTGATTGATATTCGTGACCCGTTGCATGCTTACAGCGCCGCAGAATTTGTGCAAGACGCCACCCGTTTGGTGGCCGAGATCCGCGCACGGGGGGCTATACCGCTGTTGGTGGGGGGCACCATGCTGTATTTCAAAGCCCTGTTCGATGGCATTGACGATATGCCCGCCGCTGACCCGGTGGTGCGCGCCCGCCTAGAGGCCCAAGCTGCCGAGCAAGGCTGGCCCGCTCTGCACGCCGAGTTGGCGCGGGTCGATCCGGTCACGGCGGCGCGTTTGGCCCCGGCAGACAGCCAACGCATTCAGCGGGCGCTAGAAGTCTGGCAGGTATCGGGACAGCCGCTGTCGAGCTTTCATAAAGCCAAAGACGCGGTGCTTGGTTCTGCGCTGGTAGCTCCGGAGCATTTTTTCACCTTAGAGCCGGACAACCGGGCTTGGCTGCACCAACGCATTGCCCAGCGTTTTGACGCCATGCTTCATGCTGATTTGATTGACGAAGTGCGCCACCTGCGCGCCCGTGGCGATCTGCACCCCGATTTGCCGTCGATGCGTTGTGTGGGTTATCGGCAGGTGTGGCAGGCGTTGGATACACAAGCCAATCTGCCCGAGGGTGCCCCGCTGAACATCGCATCGCTGCGCGAGCAGGGCATAGCTGCCACACGCCAATTGGCCAAGCGCCAAATCACTTGGCTGCGTAGCATGCCCCAGCGCCGCGTGTTGGCATGCGACCAGTCTGACGCGTTGGCGCTATTGGTGACAGCGGTTCTGCATAGCCTAGAGCGGAGCTAAAGCTCATTCGATAGTGAGTCGCTGTGCGCTACTGCCTTGTTTTTTCGGCAGCGTCAGGGTGAGCACGCCGTGGTCGTACTTGGCTTTGGCCTGCAAGGCATCGATATCGGCAGGCAACTGAAAGCTGCGCGCCATCTCGCCAAAATAGCGCTCTGAGCGCAGCAGTTTTTCGTCTTCGGTTTGCCGATCAAGCTGGCGCACCTCGGCGCGCAAACTGACCACATTGCCTTCTACCGAAACGTGGATATCTTCCTTGAGTACACCGGGCACTTCGGCCTGCACGGTATAGCCAGTATCGGTTTCTTTCACATCTACTTTCATTTGTGCTGGGGAGGGCAGTGGGTCGCCATGCAGCGGGCGGATGTAGTAACTGGGATTGACCTCTTTGAGCAGCTCATCTAGGAAGCCACCGCGACCAATCAATGCATTCATGAGGGTTTTCGTTCAAAACGGGTTGGAAAAAATGTCCATGCACTGCGATAGGCACTCGTACAAGATAAGCCGCTTGTGGCCCAAATTCAAGAGGGAAAATACACCCGCAGAGCGCAGGCGCAGTCGGCTGCTGTGGCGCTCTTCTGCACAAAGCCGATACGCCGGTGATAATCAGCCCTTTCCGTCCGATCCCCCGCCGTCGGTTTTTTATCCATGACGCTCTCCCTTTGCACCGCACAGCTCAATTTTGTCGTTGGTGACCTCTCTGGCAATGCGCAAAAGATCATTGCTGCGGCCCATGAGGCCCATGCTGCGGGTGCCCATTTGTTGCTTACCCCTGAACTGGCCATTTGCGGTTATGCGGCAGAAGATTTGTTTCTGCGCCCAGCTTTCCAAACCGCCTGTGATGAGGCCGTGCAAACCGTGGCCCGTGACACCGCCCATTTGCAGGGATTAGTGATTGTGCTGGGCCATCCACAGGCAGTGGCTGGCGCGGGTCTGGTCTGCAATGCGGCCAGCGTACTGCGCCATGGCCAGATTGAGCAAACTTACGCCAAGCAGTCGCTGCCCAACTATGGCGTCTTTGACGAGCAGCGCTATTTTTCCCCCGGCTCCCAGCCTTGTGTGTTCGAGGTGCAGGGGGTGCGCGTCGGGCTGTTAGTGTGTGAGGATGCTTGGCACCCCGGCCCGGCGCGTGCGGCAGCGGCAGCAGGTGCGCAAGTGCTCGCGGTCATCAATGCCTCGCCTTTTCATGGCGGCAAACCGGCAGAACGCGAACAGGTGCTGTATGCCCGTGCGCAAGAAACCGGCTTGCCGATGGTCTATGCCCATTTGGTAGGTGGTCAAGATGAGCTGGTGTTTGATGGGCACTCTTTTGCCTTGCACGCCGATGGCAGCGTGGCTGGGCGCGCCATAGGCTTTCAAGAAACGCTGTTTTTTATCCAAGCACGCTCTACTCCTGCCGGATTGCACTTTGCCGCTGACACCATCCCCCACGCCAGTCCTGAGGCCGACTTGTGGCACGCACTGGTGTTGGCCGTGCGCGACTATGTGGGCAAAAACGGCTTTCCGGGGGCCTTGCTCGGCCTGTCGGGCGGTATTGACTCGGCCTTGGTGCTAGCGATTGCAGTGGATGCCTTGGGTGCCGATAAGGTACGTACCGTGATGATGCCCTCGCCCTACACGGCGGACATCAGTTGGCTTGATGCCCGCGACATGGTGGCTCGCTTGGGTGTGCATTACGACGAGATCGCCATTGCACCGCAATTCGATAGCTTCCGCCAAGCGCTGGCCAGGGTATTTGCTGGCCGCCCCGAAGACACCACCGAAGAAAACATCCAAGCGCGTATCCGGGGCACTTTGCTGATGGCCATGTCCAACAAGTTGGGTGCTATCGTACTCACTACCGGCAACAAGAGCGAGATGGCCACCGGCTACTGCACCCTGTATGGCGATATGGCTGGGGGCTTTGCCGTGATTAAAGATCTGGTCAAAACCACGGTATACGACTTGGCCCGCTGGCGCAATGCCCACGATCCTTACGGCACGGGTTTCAATCCGATTCCTGAGCGCATCATCACCCGCCCGCCCAGTGCCGAGCTGCGCCCAGATCAAACCGACCAAGACAGCCTACCGCCCTATGAAGTGCTCGATGCCATCGTCGTGCGCTACATGGAAAATGACGAGCCGATTGCCGCCATCATCCAAGCTGGGTTTGAGCCAGCCGATGTTGAGCGCGTGACGCGGCTCATCAAGCTCAATGAATACAAGCGTCGCCAAGCCCCGCCCGGCCCACGCCTGACCCGGCGCAGTTTTGGCAAAGACTGGCGCTACCCCATTACCAGCCGTTTTCGGGCCTGAGCCCGCGCCTGTTTGTCGATTTAACCATCAGAGGAGTTGCTTTTATGAAAATGATCACCGCCGTTATCAAGCCGTTCAAACTCGAAGAAGTGCGTGAGGCGCTGGCCGATTGTGGCGTCACTGGCCTGACGGTGACGGAAGTGAAGGGCTTTGGCCGCCAAAAGGGCCATACCGAGTTGTACCGGGGCGCTGAGTACGTGGTGGACTTTTTGCCCAAAGTTAAGGTAGAAGTGGTGGTCAAGTCCGACGATGTAGATCGCTGTGTCGATGCCATCGTCAATACTGCCCGCACCGGCAAAATTGGCGACGGCAAGATTTTTATCACCCCTGTGGAGCGCGTTGTGCGTATTCGTACCGGCGATTTGGACGATAACGCGGTTTAAAGCACCGATTCCAAGTTGACGCTGGCGGCGCGGCAGCCCGCCGCCTGCACCAGATCGCGTAGCAGGGTGGTGTGGTCGCTGCTGCTTTGGACAAGACCCAACTGCCACGACCCCATAAATTCTTGGCTGACGCTGGTCTGCACAAAACTGAGCAAGCCGTCGTAGTAGCCCGCCACGTTTAGCAAGCCTATGGGTTTTTGGTGGTAGCCCAGCTGACGCCAAGTCCAGACCTCAAACAATTCTTCAAAGGTGCCAATGCCACCGGGCAGGGCCAAAAAGGCATCGCTGCGGTCGGCCATCAATGCCTTGCGTTCGTGCATGGTTTGCACCACATGCAGCTCGTCACAGGCTTCGCGGGCGTGTTCTAGGGCGGCCAAACTGTGTGGAATAACCCCCACCACGCGGCCTCCAGCCGCTTGGGTGGCATCTGCCACTGTACCCATCAGGCCGTTGCGGCCACCGCCATACACCAACTGGCCGCCGTGGCTGCCAATCCAATGCCCAACCCGGCGGGCAGCATCGGCAAATTGGGGATCATTGCCCGTGCGCGAACCGCAATAGACGGCCAGCGAAAAAGCCGGTTCAGCCATGAAAAAACCTTTGAAAAATGGCGCTGGCCCAAATGCCCAAGCACAGCAACAAGGTGAGCAAAACGGCAGCACTACCCATGTCTTTGGCCCGCTTGGACAAAGCGTGCCACTCTGGGCCAATGCGGTCAATTGCGGCCTCAATGCCGGTATTGAGCAGCTCGACCACCATCAGCAACACCACCGAGCCTGCCAGCAGCGCCACCTCCATCCAGTTTTGGCCTAACCAGCAAGCACTGGGCAGCAACACCAGAGCGGCTAGGGCTTCTTGACGAAATGCTGGTTCTGCCCAACCGGCCCGCAAGCCATGCAGCGAGTAACGGGTGGCGTGCCAAAGTCTGTGCAAGCCAGTGCGACTCTTTTGGGCGTTGACTGGCTCGGCGCTGGGGTGGGGTGGCTGCGTCACGACTGGGGCTTTCGGGTATGCACAAAATGAACCAAGCGGGTGCCCGCCAGTGCATCGTGCCAAAACTGGCCCAGAGGATGAAAGCGACTCAAAATAGCCCAAATAGCTACCCAGCCTAGCAGCAGCACAGCGATTTCGCCTCCAGACAACGCAAAGGGGGCCGCTGCCAACAGCGGTGGCAAAAACCACAGCCAACTTAGCACATAACGCAGCAGGGCACGCGATTGGGTTAAGGGCTGGCCGGCGGCATCTACCACGCGGATATGCCAAGTCTTCATGGCTAAGGTGTGGCCCTTGGCCCAAAACCAAGTGAAGTAAATGCCAAACACAATAAACAAAAAGCCTTGCAGGGCATGGCGGTTATCCAGTGCATGGCGCGTTTGGCTGAGGGTGCCAAACAGGTAGCCCGCAATAAACACCACGCCAAACATCAACAGCCCTTCGTAGAGCCAGCAGGCCATGCGCCGGCGCAGGGGGGGCGCTTGCAGGTACGGATGCGCCGCCTTTGGCTGATCGGATGGCGGTGCAGAAGAGGCGGGAGCAGGAGCGTGCATTGGCGGGGGTCAGTGCCCGTAAGCGGAAGGGGCCAGTATGGGCACCACGGTTTCTGCCGCAGGTGTAGGCTGCGCTACAGGTTCTGCTAACGGGGGCAGGGCTTGGATAACCGGGCTGCTAGGCACAGTCACGGGGGCTGTTTCTACCACGACAGGAGGCATTGCTGCTGTGCTGCTTTTGTTCTCCTGTGGTGGTACGGTGGGATAGGGCCGAGATGTTGTCTGGGCCGTAGCAGTTTGGTGCGGAATTTTGGGTGGATTGAGCGGATTGGCATCCTTGGCCGTAGCTGCTGGTACCTGCACCAGTTTGCGCGCTGGCACTGGGTGCAAGGCGGTGGCTGCGCCTTTGGGGCGTGGCGCTGCATGGGCTGCTAGGCGGCGTTTTTCTTCGTCACTCAGGGCTTGGTAGGCCTCCCACTGTGCCCGTTTGTTTTCTGGTGCTAGCTTGTTGGCTGTCGCAAAATTGAGCCGTGCTTGGTTGCGCTGTTGAGCACTCAGGCTGGCCCACTCTGTCATGCGGTTGTGCAGTTTGGTCTGTTCTGTTTCTGGCAAGGCAGCAAAGCTTTGCGCCAAGGCCAGCCAGCGGCGTTTTTGGATTTCACTCAGCACCCCCCAGCGCGCAGCCAAGGGCTGCAGGGCGCGTTTTTGCCCGGCATCCAATTGGCCCCACGGTGGGCCAGAGGCCACACCCACGGCCTCTAGGTTGCGCAGATCTTTGCCTGCCTGAGGCGGCGCAGACAACGCCTCTGCCACCAGCACCGTGCTGGGGGCCATGCGTACCTGTTGCACCACATGAGTGCCATAGGCAGCCAACACCCCCAGCAACGCCGAGGCCAGTACCAACGGTAGGTGAACGCGACGGCGTCCATCAGGGAGAGGGGTAGGGTGCAACATGCAAAAGGAGTGCAGGAAGGGGCCGCAAATGCCAGTCAATGCGCTTGCGGGCTGCCACCGTTTTTCAGAAACTGCACAAATCCGGGGTCGGCATAGGCTTCTGGTGGCAAATCATCGGTGAGTAGTGCAGCATCCACTTCGGCCACTTCAGCCGTGCCATATTCGTTTTGCGCCGTGTTGATCATCACCAAGCCCGCCACCAAGGCCAGCGCTGGAATAGCTCCCAACAATGACTGCCACCAGCCGCCGCCCTCACTACGCCCGCCCAAGGCGGCAGCACCACCAGAGGGCACCAGCACGGTGGCTGGTTGGTGGGTGTGTACATGTACCAATACGGGCTTCTTGCGCCGGGCCAGCGCTTGCTCGCGCCCAGCACGCAGGCGCTCAGAAATGTCGTAAGGCAAAGTCTGCGTGCTGTCGTCTAGATGCGTCACCACGCGACGCGCATAGGCCCGCAGCGCCTGCTCGTCAGGGGGAAGATGTAAATTTGTGTTCATGGCTTGATTCCTTTGGCCCGCAGGGCTTTGCTGAGGGCTTGAATGGCGCGAAAGCAATGGGTTTTGACGCTGCCCTCAGAGCAGCCCATAGCCGCCGCAGTCTCTGCGACATCCATCTCTTCCCAATAACGCATCAAAAAGGCTTCTCGTTGACGTGCGGGGAGCGCTTCGATCTCTTGTTCGATGCTGTGCAGGGTTTGGCCGCGCTGGGCCATGTCTTCGGCGCTGTGCGCGCGTTGCTCTGGGTCGCGGTCGCTCCAAGTCTCTAGCAGGTCAAAGCCTTCGCCTTCTTCGCCGCTGGATTCAAAGTCGCCCAGGTCGGTAAATAGGGCACGGTGGCGCTTTTGTCGCCGGAACCAATCGAGCGTGCAATTGGACAAAATGCGCTGGAACAGCATGGGCAACTCGTTGGCCGGTTTGTCGCCGTAGTGCTCCGCCAACTTCATCATGCTGTCTTGCACGATGTCTAGGGCGGCTTCCTCATTGCGCACATGGTAGAGCGAGCGCTTGAAGGCGCGCTTTTCCACGTTTTTGAGAAAATCGGAGAGTTCTTGTTCGGTGGCCAAGACAGACAGTGTGGCAAGTGGGCAGCGTGGGCGCACCATGCGCCATGCAAAAGTTCGCGATTATGGCACTGCCCATGCTTTTTTGTCCTGTTGACATGGATGGCTATGTTGCAATGCGATAATGCGAGTTGCACACTAAAAAGCAAACGGGTCACGGTCCGGCGCGGCAATCATCTCGCCCATGTCCTTGGCCTTAAGTTCCGAGCCGCCTTCACAAGAGTGCGCGCAAGGAGCACCCAAGGTTTTTCGTCAGAGAAATTCACAAAGGTTCATCATGGAAATCAACAAGGCTGACGCCACTACCACTCCCGCTACCGAGGCCCCTGAACTGATGGGTTCTGAAATCCTCGTTCGTGCCTTGCAGGCTGAAGGCGTCAACCAGATCTGGGGTTACCCCGGCGGTGCCGTCCTCTACATCTACGACGCCATCTACAAACAAAACACCATCCAGCACGTGCTGGTGCGCCACGAGCAGGCCGCCGTTCACGCTGCCGATGGTTTTGCCCGCGCCACCGGCGAAGTGGGCGTGGCACTGGTCACCTCTGGCCCCGGCCTGACCAACGCCGTCACTGGCATTGCCACCGCCTACTGCGACAGCATCCCGATGGTCATTATCTCCGGCCAAGTGGGCACGGCAGCCATCGGTTCTGATGCCTTCCAAGAGTGCGATACCGTAGGTATCACCCGCCCTATCGTCAAGCACAATTTCTTGGTTAAAGATGTGCGTGACATGGCTGACATCATGAAAAAGGCCTTCCACATTGCTCGCACTGGCCGCCCCGGCCCGGTGGTGGTGGATGTGCCCAAAGATGTGTCGTTCAATAAAACGGCTTACCACGGCTACCCCGAATCCGTGACCATGCGCAGTTACAACCCGGTGCGCAAGGGCCACGGGGGTCAGATTCGCAAGGCGCTGCAACTGCTGCTCAACGCCAAGCGCCCCTACATTTATACCGGCGGTGGCGTGTTGCTGGGCAACGCCTGCAACGAGTTGCGCACGTTGGTCGATATGTTGGGCTACCCCGTCACACACACCCTGATGGGTTTGGGTGCCTATCCAGCCACGAACAAAAAGTTCTTGGGTATGTTGGGTATGCACGGCACGGTCGAGGCCAACTACGCCATGCAGCATTGCGACGTGCTGCTGGCCGTGGGCGCACGCTTTGACGACCGCGTCATTGGCAACCCCAAGCACTTTGCCTCGGTAGAGCGCAAGATCATCCATATCGACATTGATCCCTCCAGCATCGCCAAGCGCGTCAAGGTGGATGTGCCGATTGTGGGCGATGTCAAAGACGTGCTCACCGAGTTGATCACCATGCTCAAAGAAAGCCCACAGCGCCCTGATGCCCAAGCTTTGGGCGCTTGGTGGGACACCATCGAAGGCTGGCGTGTCAAAGATTGCTTGGCCTACGACCGGGCCAACACCGAAGTCATCAAACCACAAAAGGTCATTGAAACCCTCTGGAACCTGACCAAGGACGATGACTGCTACATCAGCTCTGACGTCGGTCAGCACCAGATGTTTGCCGCGCAGTTCTACAAGTTCAATGAGCCGCGCCGCTGGATCAACTCTGGTGGTTTGGGCACCATGGGTGTGGGCTTGCCCTATGCGATGGGTATCAAGCTGGCCAAGCCACAAGCCGACTCTTGGTGCGTGACCGGCGAAGGCTCGATCCAGATGAACATCCAAGAGCTGTCCACCTGCCAGCAGTACGGTACCCACGTCAAAGTCATCTCGCTCAACAACCGCTATTTGGGCATGGTGCGCCAGTGGCAAGAGCTGATCTACCAAGGCCGCTACAGCCATAGCTATATGGACGCGCTGCCCAATTTCGTCAAGTTGGCCGAGGCTTACGGCCACGTCGGTATGCTGATTGAGCGCCCCGAAGACGTGGAGGGAGCGCTGCGCGAGGCCCGTGCCATCAAGGATCGCACCGTGTTCCTCGACTTCCGTACAGACCCAACTGAAAACGTCTGGCCGATGGTTGAAGCGGGCAAGGGCATCACTGAGATGCTGCTTGGCTCCGAAGAACTGTAATTCTCCTTCACTTTTTTGGACGAATCTATTGCCCGCCAAGCCTGCTGCTTACCGGCAGCAGGGGAGGGCGGCGAAAAGAGGGATCTTTTATGAAACACATCATTGCTGTTCTGCTCGAAAACGAAGCCGGTGCCCTGTCGCGCGTGGTCGGCTTGTTTTCTGCCCGTGGTTACAACATCGAGTCGCTGACCGTCGCACCGACGGAAGACCCTTCGCTGTCGCGCATGACCATCCAGACCACCGGCTCGGAAGACGTGATTGAACAGATCACCAAGCACCTGAACCGCCTGATCGAAGTGGTCAAGGTGGTCGATTTGACCGAAGGTGCTTACACCGAGCGCGAGCTGATGCTGATCAAGGTGCGCGCGGTAGGCAAAGAGCGCGAAGAAATGAAGCGCATGGCCGATATTTTCCGTGGCCGCATCATCGACGTCACTGACAAGAGCTACACCATTGAGCTGACCGGTGACCAGAGCAAAAACGATGCTTTCCTGCAAGCGCTAGACCGCACCGCCATTTTGGAAACCGTGCGCACCGGTGCCAGTGGCATTGGCCGTGGCGAGCGCATTTTGCGCGTCTAAACGCATCCTCTTTGCTTCCCATTTTTGAACTATTTAACCCCCTGGAGCCAATATGAAAGTTTTCTACGACAAAGACTGTGACCTGAGCCTGATCAAGGGCAAGACTGTAGCCATCATTGGTTACGGCAGCCAAGGCCACGCCCACGCCCAAAACCTGAACGAAAGCGGCGTGAAGGTCGTGGTCGGTCTGCGCAAGGGTGGCGCTTCTTGGGACAAGGTTGCCAAGGCTGGCCTGACCGTGATGGAAGTCAACGATGCCGTGAAGGCCGCTGATCTGGTCATGATCTTGTTACCCGACGAGAACATCCCTGACGTTTACAACAACAACGTTGCTCCCAACATCAAGCAAGGCGCTACGCTGGCCTTTGCCCACGGTTTTAACGTGCATTACAACCAAGTCGTGCCCCGTGCCGATTTGGACGTCATCATGGTCGCCCCCAAAGGCCCCGGCCACACCGTGCGTTCCGAATACCTCAAGGGCGGCGGCGTGCCCACCCTGATCGCGGTGTACCAAGACAAGTCCGGCAAGGCCCGTGACTTGGCCCTGTCCTACGCTTCGGCCAATGGCGGCGGCAAGGGCGGCATCATTGAGACCAATTTCAAAGAAGAAACCGAAACCGACCTGTTTGGCGAACAAGCCGTGCTGTGCGGCGGTGCGGTCGAACTGGTGAAGATGGGCTTTGAAACCCTGACCGAAGCAGGTTACGCTCCTGAAATGGCCTACTTCGAGTGCCTGCACGAGCTGAAGTTGATTGTCGACCTGATGTACGAAGGCGGCATTGCCAACATGAACTACTCCATCTCCAACAATGCGGAGTATGGCGAGTACGTGACCGGCACCGAAGTCATCAACGACAAGTCCCGCGAGGCCATGCGTGCTGCCCTCAAGCGCATCCAAACTGGCGAATACGCCAAGATGTTCATCTTGGAAGGCAAGACCAACTATCCTTCGATGACGGCCCGTCGCCGCCTGAATGCCGAGCATTCCATCGAAATCGTGGGCGAAAAGCTGCGCGCCATGATGCCTTGGATCTCTAAGAACAAGCTGGTCGATCAAACCCGCAACTGATCGGTTCGCTTTTCGCGCCGATTTTGCCAAGGCCACTTCGGTGGCCTTTTTTTTTGTGGGCGCAGGTACACTGCAACCCTGTCCGGCCCCCATCCGGGCAGTAAATGAATACGCTGTTTGGCATAGCTGCTTGCGCACCATGGGGATTGCGCTGGAGGTCGATTGAATGGATGAAGAAGGTACATCGGGCGTACAAACCCCTGAACTGCTGGTGCGCAAGCGTCGCAAGGGGATTTACATCCTGCCCAACCTGTTCACGCTGGCGGCCTTGTTTGGCGGCTTCTATGCGGTGGTCATGGCGATGAATGGGCGCTTTGATATGGCGGCCATTGGCATCTTTTGCGCGATGGTGCTCGATAGCCTTGATGGCCGTATTGCCCGCATGACTAACACGCAAAGCGCCTTTGGTGAGCAGATGGATTCGCTGTCCGACATGGTCTCTTTTGGCGCGGCACCCGCGCTGATCGCTTATATCTGGGCGCTCAAAGATTTGGGCCGCTGGGGCTGGATTGCTGCTTTTGTTTATTGCGCCTGCGCGGCGCTGCGCTTGGCGCGCTTTAACGTGAACACGGCAGTGGTAGACAAACGCTATTTTCAGGGCCTGCCCTCGCCCGCTGCGGCGGCTTTGGTGATGGGCTTGATCTGGCTGATGACGGAGTTGGGCGTGCAGCGCGGCGGCAATACCGAGCTGCTCGGTTGGCATGGCATCACTTGGCTGATGTTTGCCTTTACCCTGTATGCGGGCTTAACGATGGTGACTAATGTGCCGTTTTACAGCTTCAAAGATGTGCAGATGAAAAAGAGCGTGCCTTTTATCGTCATTGTGCTCATGGCGTTGGGCATCGCGATTGTCAACATCCACCCGCCCATTGCGTTGTTTGGCGTTTTTGTGCTTTATGGCCTCAGTGGCTATGCCGTTTATGCTTGGCGCAAGGCCAAAGGCTTGCAAACGAGTGTGATTAGCACTTCTACCGATGAGCCAGAAGAGCGTGGCTTGCACCAATAATTGCCGCAGATGGGCTGCAATTGTGCTACATTGAGCGCCATGAAAATTTTTGCCCAAGCGCTACTACTAACCACCCACGGGCGGAGTCAGTAGGCGCGCGCGCACACTTTTTCTTCAAAAGCCCGTATGCAACCGCAGCGGGCTTTTTTTTTGCCATTTCAGACACCAGGAGAAACCTATGGCCGATCAATTGATTATTTTTGATACCACCTTGCGCGATGGCGAACAATCGCCCGGTGCCTCCATGACCAAGGACGAAAAACTGCGCATTGCCCGCCAGTTGGAGCGCCTCAAGGTGGATGTGATTGAGGCAGGTTTTGCCGCTAGCTCCAACGGCGATTTTGAAGCCGTGCAGATGATTGCCAACGCTATCAAAGATTCCACCGTCTGCTCGCTCTCGCGCGCCAATGACCGTGACATTTCCCGCGCTGCTGAGGCGCTCAAGGGGGCCAATCGGGGCCGTATCCACACCTTTATTGCCACCTCGCCGCTGCACATGGAAAAGAAGCTGCGCATGAGCCCTGAGCAGGTGTTGGAGCAGGCCAAGCAGGCGGTGCGCTTTGGCCGCAACCTGTGTGGCGATATTGAATTTAGCCCCGAAGACGGCTACCGCAGCGAGATGGACTTTTTGTGCCGCGTGATTGAGGCGGTGATTAACGAGGGGGCTACCACCATTAATGTGCCCGACACCGTGGGCTATGCCATTCCTGAGTTGTACGGCAATTTCATTAAGACTCTGCGCGAGCGCGTACCCAACAGCGACAAGGCCGTCTGGTCGGTGCATTGCCACAATGACTTGGGCATGGCAGTAGCCAACTCGCTGGCTGGGGTCAAAATTGGTGGCGCACGCCAAATCGAGTGCACTATCAACGGCTTGGGTGAGCGCGCTGGCAACTGTGCCTTGGAAGAAGTGGTTATGGCCGTGAAGACGCGGCGCGATTATTTCAACCTCGACCTGAACATCGACACCCAACACATTGTGGCTGCCAGCCGCATGGTCAGCCAGATTACTGGATTTGTCGTGCAGCCCAACAAGGCGGTGGTGGGGGCCAATGCTTTTGCCCACGCCAGCGGCATCCACCAAGATGGCGTGCTCAAGGCCCGCGATACCTACGAAATCATGCGTGCCGAAGATGTAGGCTGGAGCAACAACAAAATTGTGTTGGGCAAGCTCAGTGGTCGCAATGCCTTCAAGCAGCGCTTGCAAGAACTGGGCGTGAGCTTAGACAGCGAGACCGAAACCAACGCCGCCTTTGCTCGTTTTAAAGAGTTGGCCGACCGCAAGAGCGAAATTTTTGACGAAGACATTTTGGCGCTGGTCAATGAAGAAAGCGTGAGCCACGACAAAGAGCACTTTGCCTTTGTCTCGCTGGCCCAACACAGCGAGACCGGCGAGCGCCCACAGGCCACGGTAGTCTTTACCGCCGGTGGCCAAGAGATCAAGGCGCAATCGGATGGCAATGGCCCGGTGGATGCCTCGCTCAAAGCGATTGAATCCCATGTGCAAAGTGGTGCTGAGATGGTGCTGTATTCGGTCAATGCCATCAGTGGCTCTACCGAAAGCCAAGGCGAAGTGACAGTGCGCCTGCAAAGCAGTGGCCGGGTGGTCAATGGCGTGGGTGCTGACCCAGATATCGTGGTGGCCTCGGCCAAAGCCTACCTGAGTGCCTTGAACAAGCTGCACAGCAAGACCGAGCGCGTAGCCGCTCAAGGTTAATGCGAGCGCCCCACGGGGCTAAAAGGCCCTTGTGGTGCAACTTCGGCACTTCGCTCCTATAATTAAGGCCAATCAATAGAAAAGTCACGCAAAAAATTACCCTTGCGTGACTTTTTGTTTTTTATCCTTGCCTTCCGTTTGGAGACACATCGTGATCTGCCGTCGTCCCCCCACCGCATTGCGTTCTCTGGTTCAGATATTGACGGTTGCTCTTTTGGGGTCAGCATTGTCGTCTCCACTGGTTCTGGCAGCAGAGCGCAAAGACGCTCCGGCCAAGAAAGCCAAGGTTAGTGTGGCGGCAGCCACGCCGCAGGGAAAATCGGTGGTCAAGGCAGCATCGAGTCAGCCCGCCCGCAAGTCGGTGGCTAAAACCACCGAGCGCGCCCCAGTGGTGGTTAGCCGCAACGCACGTGGTGCGGCGGCCAACAAGATGGTAGCGTTGGCACCACCACCCAAAGGCCGTGGCAAAGCTGCCCAGCGTGCGGCCCTGGCTGCTGCAGCCGCTACGGCAGCTACTGTTGTAGCGGCCAAGCCCTCTTTTGGTGAGTTGGCTGGCTTGCACCATGCCACTGATCCGCTGGAGCTTAAATCGAGCGTGGCCTTGGTGATTGACCAAGACACCCAAGAGGTGCTGCTACGCAAGAATGAGCAAGCCATTTTGCCTATTGCCTCTCTGACCAAGCTCATGACTGGGCTGCTGATCTCTGAGGCTCGCTTGCCGATGCACGAGCCGATCACCATCACCCAAGAGGATGTGGATACCGAAAAGGGCAGTCGCTCGCGCTTGAGCGTAGGCACCACCTTGACACGCCAAGAGATGCTGCATTTGGCGCTCATGTCTAGCGAGAACCGAGCGGCCAATGCGTTGGGCCGCACCTATCCGGGCGGTTTAGGCACGTTTGTCGCCAAGATGAATGCCAAGGCCCGCCAGTTGGGCATGGCAGATACCCGCTATGTTGAGCCTACGGGCTTGTCCAGCAACAACCAGTCTAGCGCCCGCGATTTGGCGATGTTGGTTAATGTAGCTTCCCGTGATCCGTTGTTGCGTGAGTTTTCTACTTCGCCAGGCCACGAGGTGGCCGTGGGGCAAAGAACCCTGCAATACAACAACACCAACCGGCTGGTAAAAAACCCAGACTGGGATACTGGGCTGCAAAAAACGGGCTACATCGCCGAGGCAGGCCGCTGCTTGGTGATGCAGACCAAGGTAGCTGGGCGCAAACTCATCATGGTGTTTTTGGATTCTGCGGGCAAATACAGCCGTCTAGGCGATGCCGAGCGGGTGCGCAACTGGGTTGAAGCACGCCAGCACAGCCTGCACTCGGCAGCTAACCGAACCCAACTCCAAGCACTCAACCGCTAAAGGCGCTGGTGGGTAGTTATTCAGTGCTGCCCGCCTTGTTGTAGCCCAAGGCGGTTGATATTTTTTGCGCTGTGGCTTGGAGTTTAGACAGCCAGCCCTCATCGAGCCGGTCGGCAGGGGCAGAGATAGACAGGCCCGCCAGCAACTTGCCTTGGTCATCATAAACCCCAGCAGCCATACAGCGCACGCCCAGTTCTAGCTCTTCGTTATCACGGGCTACGCCCGATTGGCGTGCTTTGTTGAGCTCGCGCTCCAGCACTGCAAACTGCGTGATGCTGTTGTGTGTGTGCCCCGGCAAGCCGGTGCGGGTGGCATAGTTGCGTACTTGCTGGATGTCATCGGCGGCTAAAAATAGCTTGCCGGTAGAAGTCAGGTGCAAGGGGGCCCGGCCCCCAATGGCCCGCACCACCTGCATCCCTGAGCGCTCGCTGTAGGTGCGCTCTACATACACGATCTCATCGCCTTGGCGCATACTCAGGTTGACCGGCTGCTGGATCAGCTTGTGCAGGTCGCGCATTGGAATCAGTGCGGCATCGCGCACATTGAGCCGCCCTTTGACTAAATTGCCCAACTCTAGCAGGCGCATACCAAGGCGGTAGCTGCCCGATTCGGGGCGATCGACAAAGCGGCCTGTGGCTAGATCGTTGAGGATGCGGTGGGTAGTAGACGGATGTAGCCCCGATTTTTCGCTGATTTCTTTGAGTGATATGGCTTCTTCGCGCGAGGCCAAGATGTCAATCAGCGTGAACATGCGTTCAATGACCTGAACGCTGGGTTTGGGGGGAAGGGCAGAATCTTTTTTCTTCATTGAGAGCGCAGCGTACTAGGTGCGCCTATTTTACTTGGTGGAATTTGGCAGTTGGGGCCGTTGCCAGCGCCGGTTTTGCAATACTTCATGTGGCAGGTAGGCGGATTTGTAGCTCATTTTGGGGCTGTCGGCAATCCAGTAGCCTAGGTACACATAATCCATGTCTTGCTGGCGGGCCTGTTCAATTTGCCACAAGACGTTGTAGGTACCATAGCTGCACCTGGGTTCGGGCTCATAAAAAGTGTAAACCGCTGAGAGGCCATCGTCGAGCAAGTCGAGGATAGACACCATTTTGAGCACGCCATCGGGGTGCTGGTCTGACGGTTCACGAAACTCTACCAACCGGGTATCAACCCGGCTTTGCAGCAGAAACTGGCTATATTGGTCAATGCTGTCTTGGTCCATGCCGCCACCAGCGTGGCGGGCTTGCTGGTAACGCAGGTAGAGTGCATAGTGCTCGGGCACAAAAGCCGGTGCCAGCACGCGCGCTTGCAAGTGGGCGTGGCGGGCCAAGGCGCGGCGTTGGCTGCGGTCAGGCGTAAATTCTTGTACCAGCACGCGCAGCGGCATACAAGCTTGGCAGCCATCGCAGTGCGGGCGGTAAGTAAACATGCCACTGCGCCGAAAGCCCAAGCGCACCAACTCCGAAAAGGTGTCGCTGCGTACTAGATGGCCCGGCGTAGCCACCTGAGAGCGTGCCTGCCGATCAGCCAGATAGCTGCACGGGTAGGTGGCGGTTGCGTAAAACTGTAGAGTTTGGGGCGGGAGGTCGTAGGGTTGCGTCATGCTGTGGCAGTGGCGGGCGACAGAAGAGCATCCCAGTATAGGGGCGTGAATTGCCAGTGCATGGCGCTTTGTTGCTGTGCCTGTGCCAGATGTTGTAGAAAATGAGCACGCGGTATTTCGTGGGCGCCCAAAGAGGCCAGATGGCGTGTGTTTTGTTGGCAGTCAATCAAGGCCGCACCGTGGTAGCGGCATAAGCCCACCAATGCGGCCAGTGCGATTTTGGACGCATCGGTTTGGTGGGCAAACATGGATTCACCAAAGACGGCCTGCCCGATGGCGACGCAATACAGGCCGCCGACCAGTTGGCCGCCCACCCAAGTCTCGACGCTGTGGGCGTAGCCTGCTGCATGGAGTTCTTGGTAGGCACTGTGCATGGCGGGCACGATCCACGTACCGGGCTGGCCGGGGCGTGGGCTGCTGGCACAGGCTTGCATCACGGTGCTAAAGGCGCTGTCAATGCGTATCTCGCAGTGGGCACTGGTGCGAAATTTCTCTAAGGTGCGCCGCAGTGAGCGGTGCAGGCGAAACTGTGCCACGGGCAGCACCATGCGCGGGTCGGGTGTCCACCACAGAATGGGCTGTCCGGCACTGAACCACGGAAAAATGCCGTTGCGGTAGGCGCGCAGCAGATGCGGCTTGTCCAAGGCACCGCCTGCGGCCAACAGGCCGGGGGCTGGAGAGTCTTGGCCCCAAGCTGCCTTGGGGGCAGGAAACGGCTCGTTGGGTGCCAGCCAAAGCAGATCAGAGTGCATGGTGTGGTGTTGGTACAGGCGGGTGATTGTCGTGCCTACGGCATTTGTATGCAAACAGAGGGTGTCTGGTGGTTGCACAGGGGTATAGGTCACGCAGTTGCCAAGACCACAGCCTAAAATTGCCTAGAGTGCAATTGAGATAGAGTTGAGATAGAGGGGCCTAATGGCCCAAGGAGCCTGTGTAGTGCAAGAAGAGAAAACGGTACCTGCTACCCCCAAGTTGGCACAACGTATTATTAAAAAATACCCCAATCGACGCCTTTATGACACCGATACCTCTGCCTATATCACGCTGGCCGAGGTCAAGCAGTTGGTCATGGAGCATAAAAATCTGGTAGTGCGCGATGCCAAAACGGGCGAAGACATTACCCGCAGCATTCTGTTGCAGATCATTTTGGAGGAAGAGGCCGGTGGTGCGCCGCTGTTTACCGAGGCGGTGCTGTCCAACATCATCCGCATCTATGGCCAAGCCATGCAGGGTTTTATGGGGAGCTACCTAGAAAAGAATGTGCAGCTCTTTACCGACATGCAGACCACAATGGCCGAGCAGTCCCAAAGCATGACCCCAGAGATTTGGGCGCAGTTTATGAGCGCCCAGTCACCGATGATGCAGGGCCTGATGGGCAATTATGCGGAGCAGTCGCGCAGCATGTTTACCCAGATGCAAGAGAAGATGCAGCAGCAGACCGAGCAAATGCTGGGGGTGCTGGGCCTCAAACGCTGAGGCGGCGTTAACCTTGCCATGCCCGTTCCAGCCCAATGCTGGGACAATACGGGTATGACTGAAGTTTCATCCCCTGCCAAAATTCCTAAAATCGGCTTTGTCAGCTTGGGCTGCCCCAAGGCCCTGACTGACTCCGAACTTATCCTCACGCAACTGAGCGCCGAGGGTTACCAGACTTCCAAAACGTTTGATGGGGCCGATCTGGTCATTGTCAACACCTGTGGCTTTATTGACGATGCCGTCAAGGAGAGCCTAGATACCATTGGCGAGGCGCTGGCCGAAAACGGCAAGGTCATTGTGACGGGTTGCTTGGGCGCGCGTGCCGGTGAGGGCGGCGGCAATATGGTGCGCGAGATGCACCCCAGCGTGCTGGCCGTGACCGGCCCCCACGCCACCCAAGAGGTGATGGATGCCGTACACCAAAACCTGCCCAAACCCCACGACCCGTTTGTCGATCTGGTGCCCGGTGGTTTTGGCGTGGCGGGCCTTAAGCTCACGCCCAAGCATTACGCCTACCTGAAGATCAGCGAGGGCTGTAACCACCGTTGCACCTTCTGCATCATCCCATCGATGCGCGGCGATTTGGTCTCGCGTCCGGTGGGCGATGTGCTATCTGAGGCTAAAGCGCTGTTTGCTGGTGGTGTGAAAGAACTGCTGGTGATTAGCCAAGATACCTCGGCCTATGGCGTCGATGTGAAATATCGCACTGGTTTTTGGGACGGCAAGCCGGTCAAAACGCGAATGCTGGAGCTGGTGCAAACGCTGGGCGAAATTGCCAAGACTTATGGTGCTTGGGTGCGTTTGCATTATGTCTATCCCTACCCCAGCGTGGATGAAGTGATCCCGCTGATGGCCCAAGGCTTGGTGCTGCCTTATTTGGATGTGCCATTCCAGCACAGCCACCCTGATGTGTTGAAGCGCATGAAGCGCCCAGCCGATGGCGAGAAAAATCTGGAGCGCATCCAGCGCTGGCGCGAGATTTGCCCCGATATCGTGATTCGCAGCACCTTTATTGCTGGTTTTCCGGGCGAGACCGAAGAAGAATTCCAGCACCTGCTCGATTTCTTGCGCGAGGCGCAAATTGACCGTGCGGGGTGCTTCGCTTACAGCGACGTCAAGGGTGCCGTAGCCAATGAACTGCCCGGTATGTTGCCGCTGGAGCTGCGCGAAGAACGCCGGGCGCGCTTTATGGCGGTGGCCGAAGAAGTATCCATTGCCCGTTTGCAGCGCCGCGTCGGAGCCACTATGCAGGTGTTGATTGACTCGGCCCCAGCGCTGGGGCGCAAGGGTGGCGTGGGCCGCAGCTATGCCGATGCCCCTGAGATTGACGGCACCGTGCAACTGCTACCACCTGAAAAGATCAGCAAGCAACTCAAGGTGGGCGAGTTCACCAAAGCGCGCATTGTGGCAGTGCGTGGCCACGATTTGGTGGCGCAGCCGTTTTAAGCAGGGTGCTGCGGCCATGAAAAAAGGCTTCCCAAGGGAAGCCTTTTTGCTGCGGTGTAGGCCGTGCCTTACACGCGCTTGCGGTATTCGCCGGTGCGGGTGTCGATTTCGATTTTGTCGCCTTGGCTGACGAACAGGGGCACGGGCACTTCAAAGCCAGTAGCGATCTTGGCAGGCTTGAGCACCTTGCCCGAAGTGTCACCCTTGACGGCGGGTTCTGTCCAAGTGATTTCACGCACCACGCTGGTGGGCAGTTCGACAGAGATGGCCTTGCCGTCGTAGAACACCACTTCCAGCTCCATGCCGTCTTCGAGGTAGTTCAGGGTGTCGCCCATGTTTTCGGCTTCAACTTCGTATTGGTTGAATTCGGTGTCCATGCAGACGTACATGGGGTCGGCAAAGTAGGAGTAGGTGCACTCTTTTTTGTCGAGGATGACGTTGTCGATCTTGTCGTCGGCTTTGTACACGTTTTCAGTGCCAAAGTTGCCGATCAGGCTCTTGAGCTTCATGCGCACGGTGGCAGCACCACGGCCACCACGGGCGTATTCTGTCTTGAGCACAACCATGGGGTCTTTGCCGTGCATGATGACATTGCCAGCGCGGATTTCTTGAGCGATTTTCATAAGCGATTTGCAGGGGTTGGGGCCGCTCTACGCGCGCAAGGGGGCGGGTTCGGCGGCAAAGGTGCGCGGTGCCGGTACAACCACGTAGCCGGCCTGATGGCGCAAAACCCAGCATTTTAGCGTTGTGACGCAGAAAACCCCAGAAGCTGGGTCAACAAATCTGGTTGTTGCAGGAGTTGTGCGCGCGCTGCCTGCACGCAAGCGGCCCATTCTTGCAGCATGGCGGTGGTGATGGTGGGCAAGGGCGTCTCGACCAAGCCATTCCACACCGCATGAAATTGGCGCAGTGAGGGCGGTGCTTGCAGCCAGTCCAAAAAGGCGTGCAGCTTGGCGTGGTGGGCGTGGTCGTGCTGTGGGTAAATATGCCAGACCAGCGGCTGCCCAGCCCAGAGGGCACGCACCAAAGAGTCCTCGCCGCGCACCAAGTTCAGGTCACAGGCCCAGAGCAACTCATCAAAGGCGGGCTGGGGCACAGGGGGCAGATAGCTGATGGTCAGTGCAGCAGCATCTTGGGCGTGTGGCGGGGCTTGCGATGCCAGTGTGGCCTGTACGGCAGCGGTGGCCCGCCCCGGCGTGACCAGCAGATGTATAGGGGCGGCAGAGGCGGGGCGTGGAGCCAACAGGGCGGGCAGGCCCGCCGGTTCGTAACAAAACAGGCTGATCCAAAGCGCGTCGGGCGGTAAGCCCGGTGCTGGGGTGTGGGCTTGACGCCACGCCCAGCGGTCAAAACCAGCTTGGCGTGCTGGCAAGTCTAGTTCGCGCAACAGGCCACCTGTGGCGGGGGTAAAGCCGGGGTAAAAAAACCATTTCGTCCAGCCGCTGGCCGGGCCATGCTGCACCAATGAGGGCAGGCGGTGGCAGCGCTCGACGTAGCGCTCGGCGGAGAGGTATTCCAAGTTGATCCATACCGGTGGCTGTCGGCCAGAATGTTGCACTTGGGCCACGGTAGCGGCCAGAAAATGGGCCTCTATCTCGCAGCCAAAAGCCTCGATGAGCACATCACTCGGTGCATTATCCGGGAGCAAGGCACTGCCCCAAGCGCGCACTTGCACGCCGGGGCAGCCCTGCGGGGCCATCCACGTTAAGGCGCTGGCATCGTCGATCCATAGGCGCACCTGCTGCCCACGCCCTGCCAAATCGCAGGCCAGCCGCCAGCACACGCCAATGTCGCCAAAGTTGTCGATCACCTGACAGAAAATATCCCATTGCATGTGCGTGCTGCTCCTTGGGCGGGGATTGTCGCTGCTGTGGCGGTGTCGGTTTTAGCGCAACGATAGCCCGGCCCGTTGCAGGGATTGGGACAGTTGATCGCGCCCATGCAGGGCGGCTGCATCGCGCAGCCGGGTCACTACCTGCTGGCTCCACGCGCTGGCGGGCATACCCTGCTCGGCTTGAAAGGCACCGAGGCGCTGGTCAAAGTCGCCAATTTCATCTTCTAGGTTTTGCGCTACTTGGTAGCGTTCGCGGTGCAGCACGGCGCTTTGTGCCAGCCGGGGCTTGATGGCGGCTGGGCGGGCCGCCGGGTCGGGGCGGCCCACGACCAGACCAAATATCGGAAACACCCCCGCAGGCGTGCCCAGCAGCTCGGCCACAGCTTCGGGCTGGTTGCGCAAGCCGCCGATATACACCGTGCCCAAACCCAGTGCTTCTGCCGCCAGCACAGCGTTTTGTGCTGCCAGTGCGGCATCAATGACGGCGAGCAGGGTGGTATCGAGGTACTGTACGCCCTCGGCGCGCTGCTGTTGGTATTGGGCGAGGCGCTCAATGCGCGAGACATCGGCCAGCCAAGCCAAAAATAAGGGGGCTTGGCGCACATGTTTTTGCTGGCCCACCAGTTCGGCCAGTTGTGCCCGGCGTTCGGGGGCTTCGACGGCCACCACGCTCCACGCTTGCAGGTTGGAGGACGTGGCTGCCGATTGCGCTGCGGCCACCAGCATCTCTAGCGTGCCTTCGGGCAGGGCATCGGGCAAAAAATGGCGTACCGAGCGGTGGTTGAGAATCTGCTCCAGCACGGGCAAGGCTGCATCGGGTGCCTGTAGATTCGGGGCATGGGTGCCGTAGCGGATGGACAGCGATTCAGGCAACGGGACAGACATGGAAGGAAAACTCCGGGAGTAGGGCACAAGCCCCGCACTGTAGCGATATAGACCAAGGCTTGCAGGCATAAGCCTATGCCCAGAACATCACACAGTGTCTGCTGGCGCACGCCACAATAGCGGCCATGTCTGATGATGTTGTCGTAGTTCATTCGCCGGAGTTGCTGGCGCAGGTAGCGGCGTTGCCCGCCTTGCCGGGCGTTTACCGTTATTTTGATACCCAAGGGGCGCTGCTCTATGTGGGCAAGGCGCTGCACCTCAAGCGCCGGGTCAGCAGTTATTTTCAGAAGAATCTGGATGGCACCCGCATCGGCCACATGGTGGGCAAAATTGCCCGGCTAGAGACCACCGTGGTGCGCTCTGAGGCCGAGGCCCTGCTGCTGGAAAACAACCTCATCAAAACCTTGCAGCCGCGCTACAACATTTTGTTTCGCGATGACAAGAGCTACCCCTACCTGCAATTGACGGGCGTGGCTGGTAAAGATGGTCAAGGGCCAGCACCGTGGCAGCAGTTTGCTCGGCTGGCCTACTACCGGGGGGCTGTGAATCATAAGCACCGCTACTTTGGCCCCTACCCCAGCGCTTGGGCGGTCAAAGAAACTATCGAGCTGCTGCAAAAGGTGTTTCGGCTGCGCACCTGCGAGGATACGGTGTTTAACCACCGCTCCCGACCTTGTTTGCTGTTTCAAATTCGACGTTGCAGTGGCCCGTGCGTGGGAAAAATCAGTCCCGAAGATTATGCCCAAGAGGTCGCCCATGCCCAAGCCCTGCTGCGTGGCGAAGCCGATACCGTGCTGGCGCAGTTGCAACAGCGCATGATGGCGCACGCCGAGCGGCTGGAGTTTGAGCTGGCGGCAGAACTGCGCAACCAGATTGCCGCCCTGTCACAGGTGTTGCAGCAGCAGTCGGTATCTACTGCAGACGACAGGGATGTGGATATTTTGGCCGTGCGCGTGCAGGGTGGGCGTGCCTGCGTCAATCTGGCGATGGTGCGCGGTGGCAGGCATTTGGGTGATCGGGCCTATTTTCCGGCCCAGCTACAAGAAGCGACGGCGCTGGTGTTGCCCGAAGAGGAGCAGGCGCAAGATGCAGGCATTGCATCCCAAGTGCTGCACGCTTTTATGGCGCAGCATTATTTGGGGGTGCCGGTGCCGCCGGTGTTGGTGTTGCCGCTGCCGGTAGCGGCCCCGTTGTTGCAATTGCTTTCCGAGCAAAGCGGCCAGCGTATCCATGCCGTACACCAGCCGCGTGCCTTGCGCCGCACATGGCTAGAGATGGCGCAACACAATGCCGAACTGCAATTGGCCCGCCTGCTGGCCGAAGAAGGCTCACAGCAGGCACGCACCAGCGCTTTGGCCCAAGTGCTGGATTTGCCGCTGGACGATATGGCGCAGTTGCGCATCGAGTGCTTTGACATCTCACACACAGCGGGCGAGGCCACCCAAGCCTCGTGCGTGGTGTTTCAGGGGCATCAGATGCAGCCCGCTCAATACCGACGTTACAAAATTGAGGGCATTACTGGCGGTGATGACTATGCCGCTATGCACCAAGTGCTGCTGCGCCGCTACAGCAAAGTAGCTGAGGCCCAGCGGGAGGCCGGTGGTGCCGATACGGCACCAGCACAAGCGCGCTTGCCCGATTTGGTGCTGGTGGATGGTGGGCAGGGGCAAGTCAAGGTGGCACAGGCCGTGTTTGAGGCGTTGGGGTTGGACGTGTCACGTATTGTCGGCGTAGAAAAAGGCGAGGGCCGCAAGGTTGGGCTGGAAGAGTTGGTGTTTGCCGATGGCCGCCCCAAGTTGGCGCTGGCCGCAGATTCTGCGGCGCTGATGCTGGTGGCACAGATTCGCGACGAGGCGCACCGTTTTGCCATCACCGGGATGCGTGCGGCGCGGGCCAAGGTGCGTACTGGCGGCAGTCGGCTGGAAGATATTGCCGGTATTGGCCCGAAAAAGCGTGCCCGGCTGTTGCAGCGTTTTGGGGGTGTGCGCGGCGTGGCAGCGGCCAGCGTGCAGGATTTGGCGACCGTGGAAGGCATTTCGCCCGCCTTGGCGGAAACGATTTACCAAGCCCTGCGCTAATCACCCAAGGGGTAATGTCCCGGCGTGCCACAATCGCGGCCATGTTTTGGACTATCCCCACCCTCATGACTTGGACGCGTATTGTCGCGATACCCTTGATCGTCGGGGTGTTTTATGCGCCGCTGGACTTGGGCACGCGCAATTGGCTCGCTACGGTGATGTTTGTGTTGTTTGCGGCTACCGACTGGCTTGATGGCTACTTGGCGCGCAAGCTCAACCAAACTTCTTCCTTTGGCGCGTTTCTCGATCCGGTGGCTGATAAGTTTTTGGTCTGCGCCTCTTTGCTGGTGCTGGTGCATTTGCAGCGCGCCGATGTGTTTGTGGCGCTCATCATTATTGGCCGCGAGATTGCCATTTCCGCGCTGCGCGAATGGATGGCCCAAATTGGGGCCAGCAAAAGTGTGGCCGTGCACATGCTGGGCAAGGTCAAGACCACGGTGCAAATGGTGGCGATTCCGTTTTTGCTCTACGACGGGCAGTTGTTCGGGTTGATCGACACCGGCGTTTGGGGAACTTGGCTGATCTGGATTTCTGCCGTGCTCACCGTGTGGTCAATGGTCTACTACCTGCAAAAGGCGTTGCCTGAAATCCGGGCGCGGGTGCAATAGCGCCCACAAAAAAACCCGGCACAAGGCCGGGGCAGAAGTGGTGCCAGCGCGGCACCTAGGAGGAATCGAATCGCCGCAGTTTAGGCGGTGGCGGCAGCCATGTCGCGGGCGGCGCTTACCAGCGCTTGGGCCTTGGCGTCATCACCCATGGCTACGCCCTCAGCGCGCACGATACGCACATCGGTCACGCCAAAAAAGCCCAGCACGGTTTGCAGATAGCTTTCTTGGTGCTCCATCGCGCGGCCAGCGTCGGAGGTAGAGTAGATGCCACCACGGGTGGAGGCGATGATGATCGTTTTGCCCTTTGCCAGCCCTTCTGGGCCTGTGGCGGTGTAGCGGAAGGTGCGGCCCGGCTGGGCAATGCGGTCTACCCACGCCTTGAGTTGGCTGGGGATGCTAAAGTTATACAACGGGGCACCAATCACCACCACATCAGCGGCCAAAAACTGGCTGACCAAGCGCTCCGACACCGCGTTTTCGTGCTGTTGCACGTCGCTTAGGCCATCGGTCTGGCCCGTGCGCGGCGCCATGGCGTCCATCGTGAAGTGGCCGGGGGCATCGGCCACCAGATCCAGATAATCGACTTGGGTGTCAGCATGGCTGGCCTTCCAAGCGGCTACGATTTGGGCCGTCAGTTGGCGGGAAACGGAACCAGCGCCGGTGATGGCGGAATCAATGTGCAGCAGTTGCATGGTATGTCTTTGGGCAAATAAGCCACCCGTGGCGGCGATGAATGGATTATGTGTGCGTATCCATTTTGGGATAAGTAGGCAAAATCAGCTCAATTCGTCCTATTTTTAGAACAGTGAGCCAGATGATGCAAGACCTCAACGATATGCTGTACTTTGCCGAGGTGGTAGAGCGCGGTGGCTTTGCCGCTGCCGGGCGGGCTTTGGGCATTCCCAAGTCGCGCCTATCGCGGCGGGTGGCTGGGTTAGAAGCCCAGTTGGGTGTGCGCTTGTTGCAGCGCACCACGCGCCAGCTCTCATTGACGGCGGTGGGCGAAGCCTATTTGCGCCATTGCCAAGCCCTGCGCGAAGCGGCCCAAGCGGCCCAAGATGTCGTCAGCCAAGTGCATGCCGTACCGTGTGGCACCATCCGCGTCAGTTGCCCGGTCACGTTGGCGCAAACCGTGCTGGGCGAGTTGATGCCCGAATTTCTGGCCCGCCATCCGCTGGTGCGGGTGGAGATGCAAGTCACCAATCGGGCGGTGCATCTGGTCGAAGAAGGCATAGACGTCGCCTTGCGCGTGCGCTCTTCGCTTGAAGACAGCGGCAGTTTGGTCGTTAAGCGCTTGGATATAGCCCGTCAGGTGCTGGTGGCTAGTCCGGCTTTGTTGCAACGCCAAGGCACGCCCGCTACGCTGGCTGATTTGGCAGGCATGGACAGTGTGGCCATGTCCGCCCCTGATGGCCGTGCTACTTGGCAACTGAGTGGCCCCGACGGTGTTGAGCAGGTGCTGCACCACCATCCGCGCTATGTGGCCGATGATTTGCTCACGCTCAAGTTTGCCGCTTTGGCGGGTACCGGCATTTGCTGGCTGCCCGACTATATGTGCCAAGAGGAGATACGCGCTGGCCATTTGGTGCAGGTGTTGCCCCAATGGGCACCTACGCCCGGCATTGTTCATGCGGTATTTCCGTCGCGCCGGGGCTTGGCACCAGCAGTGCGCAGTTTTTTAGACTATTTGGGCCAATGCATACCGGGACGGCTGATGGCCCACCCGCTGTGAGCAGGGGCAGGCATTCAGACGTTTAAGCGAGCAGGCGCAGAGCGTTGGAACGCGCGGCAGTATCTACCTTGAACACAGCCACCAGATTGGCCAGTTGCTGGGCTTGGGTTTCTAGGTTGTCTGCGGCCACGGAGCTTTGCTCGACCAAGGCCGCATTTTGCTGCGTCATTTGATCTAATTGGCTCACTGCCACATTGACCTGTGAGATGCCGTCGCGCTGCTCTACCGCTGCGGCGCTGATCTCGCCCATCATGCCGCTAACGCGCTGCACGCCTTGTACGATTTCGCCCATGGCTGTTCCTGCACTGCCGACCAATTGCGTGCCCGAATCAACCTTTTCGACGCTGGCTTGGATCAACTGCTTGATCTCTTTGGCCGCTGCCGCGCTGCGCCCTGCCAAACTGCGTACCTCTGTGGCTACCACGGCAAAGCCGCGCCCCTGCTCTCCGGCGCGTGCCGCCTCGACCGCTGCATTGAGCGCCAAAATGTTGGTTTGAAAGGCAATGCCATCAATCACACCGATGATGTCGCCAATTTTTTGGCTGCTGTGGTGGATTTCTTGCATGGTTTGCACCACATGCTCCATGACTTCACCGCCCCGGCTGGCTGAGCTGACCGCCGTACTGGCCAAGGTGTTGGCCTGTTGGGCCGAGTCGGCACTTTGGCGCACCGTAGCAGTGAGTTGATCCATGCTGCGCGCGGTGGTTTCTAGGCTAGAGGCGGTCTGTTCGGTGCGCATGCCTAGGTTTTGGTTGCCGCTGGCGATGTCGGCGCTGGTAGCGCGCAGCTGCTGGATGTTGTCGCGCACGGCTGCCACCAAGGTGTGAAAGCGCTGCTGCATGTCACGCACGGCGGCCATCACACTGCTGCTATCGCCGGGGCGCACGGGCACCGCCACCGTCAAATCACCGTGCTGCATGGCCTGCACCACTGCGCGTACTTCGCTGGGTTCAGCACCCAGCTCGCGGTTGATGCTGCGTGATACCGTGGTCGTAGCGATGATGCTAATTAGCACCGCCAGCAGGGTGATGCCCAGCATCACGCCCGTGAACTGCGCCGCCTCTTGGTTGGCAAACTGGCTGTTTTGGAGGATGCGCTTTTCTTCAAAGTCGATCAGTTGGTTGATGGTCGCCAGCCACTGTGTGTATTGCGGCTTGGCCTCGGCCCAGAGCAGCGTTTCGGCCCCAGCCCTGTCACCGGCCTGCACCAATTGCACTACTTTGCCCGATGTGGCTACGGTGCGTGTCTCGATGTCTTTGATGGCTTGCAGCATGCGAGCCACATCGGGGGGGATGGTGGCTTCCGTTTTGAGCACAGTCTCCAACTGCTTGACGGAGTTGGCATAAAAACTGGCTAATTGCTCAATCGTTTGCAGCTCTTTTTGGCGCGCTGCTTCGTCGGGGGCCATCACCACATCACGCAAGGCAATGGCGCGGTCGTGCGCGGAGCCACGAAAGTTAATGGCGGCGCGTTGGATGATGGCGTTCTGGCTGGCATTGGCGCTCAAGGCAGCGTCGATACCACGCGCGATATACACGCTGTAGATCGACATGCCCATCAATACCATGATGACCAAACCAAAGCCCGCCATCAGGCGCTGGCTGATTTTCCATGTCTGCATAGGTATCTCTCTTGGGGGTGTGAGTGCAGTGTCTGCACGGTGGGTGAGTGACTCCACCCTGAACGCAAAACCTTGGCCGTCTTGCGGCCACGTCACATGCAGCACACCACTTGGGGTGGCCGATTATGCGCTGCAACCCCGTGGCTGTCTTTGGGCCCACACCATAGTGGAGTTTTTCGTTTTTCAGTGACAGCACCAAAAGAAAAACCGCCCGAAGGCGGTTTTGTCAGTACAGCAGGACGCAGTAGTGCAGGCTTATGCTGCTGTCACGTTAATGCCCTTGAACTCGCCAGTAGCGATGCGTTTTTCCCACTCTGCGGGGCCGGTGATGTGGGCGCTGGTACCACCAGCATCCACCGCTACCGTTACGGGCATATCGACGACATCAAATTCATAGATGGCTTCCATACCCAAATCGGCAAAGCCCACCACCTTGGCGGTCTTGATGGCCTTAGAGACGAGGTAAGCGGCACCGCCCACGGCCATCAGGTAGGCACTTTGGTGCTTCTTGATGGCTTCGATGGCCACTGGGCCGCGCTCGGCCTTGCCGATCATGGCGATGAGGCCGGTTTCTGCCAGCATCATCTCGGTGAAACTATCCATGCGTGTGGCGGTGGTCGGGCCAGCGGGGCCTACGGCCTCGTCACGCACCGGATCGACCGGGCCCACGTAGTAAATGACGCGGTTGGTGAAATCGACGGGCAGCTTTTCGCCCTTGGCCAGCATGTCTTGAATGCGCTTGTGTGCGGCATCGCGGCCGGTGAGCATTTTGCCGTTGAGCAGCAGGGTGTCGCCGGGCTTCCAGCTGGCCACTTCTTCTTTGGTCAGGGTGTCGAGGTTGACCTTTTTGCTCTTGTTGTAGTCGGGCTCCCAGTCGATCTTGGGCCACAGATCGAGGCTGGGCGGGTCGAGGTACACCGGGCCAGAGCCATCCATGACAAAGTGGGCGTGGCGGGTAGCGGCGCAGTTGGGGATCATCGCCACGGGCTTGGAGGCAGCGTGGGTGGGATACATCTTGATCTTGATGTCCAGCACCGTGGTCAGGCCACCCAAACCTTGGGCACCAATGCCCAGGGCGTTGACCTTCTCAAACAGCTCCAGACGCAGCTTTTCTACGTCGTCCAAGGTGGCACCGCTGGCGGCCTTGGCTTGCAGCTCGTACATGTTCAGGTCGTCCATCAGGCTCTCTTTAGCCAGTAGCACGGCTTTTTCTGCCGTGCCACCAATGCCAATGCCCAACATGCCGGGTGGGCACCAGCCAGCGCCCATGGTGGGCACGGTTTTGAGCACCCAATCGACCAGATTGTCGCTGGGGTTCATCATGATCATCTTGGACTTGTTTTCCGAGCCGCCGCCCTTGGCAGCCACGGTGATGTCCACCTTGTTGCCGGGTACGATTTCGGTCACGATCACGGCGGGGGTGTTGTCTTTGGTGTTCTTGCGGGCAAACAGCGGGTCGGCCACGACGCTGGCGCGCAGCGTGTTGTCGGGGTGGTTGTAACCTTGGCGCACGCCTTCGTTGATGGCGTCATCCAAGCTGCCGGTAAAGCCGTCCCAGCGCACGTCCATGCCCACCTTCAAAAACACGTTCACGATGCCAGTGTCTTGGCAAATTGGGCGGTGGCCGGTAGCGCTCATCTTGCTGTTAGTCAGGATTTGCGCCATCGCATCCTTGGCCGCTGGGCTTTGTTCGCGCTCGTAGGCGCGGGCCAGATGCTGGATGTAGTCGGTGGGGTGGTAGTAGCTGATGTATTGCAGCGCAGCAGCGATGGAATCGATCAGGTCTTGTTGGCGGATGGTGGTGGTGCTCATGGCGTCGAGGGGTTTTTGTCCATTATCGAAGTGCGGATTATCCTACCGACCAGCTTGCATCAGGCTGTCGTGGAGCCAGTGCGCCGCTGGCAGTAATATGTGCTAGACGCAGGAGCGAGCCTATGACCACAGAATCTTCCACTTCCACACGCACCGAACGCGATAACCTTGGCCCGATTGCAGTGCCCGCACAGCGGCTTTGGGGGGCGCAGACCCAGCGTGCGCTGGTCAATTTCGCCATCTCTGACGAGCGCATGGCCCCTGAGTTGCTGCGAGCGCTGGCGCAAATTAAGCGTGCCTGCGCCTATGTCAACCATGCGCAGGGGCGGCTAGAAGCAGCTAAGGCCACCGCCATCATTGCCGCCGTCGATGAGCTGCTCAATGGCGAGCATGACGACGAATTTCCGCTATCGGTCTGGCAAAGCGGCTCAGGCACGCAAAGCCACATGAATGTCAATGAAGTGTTGGCTAACCGGGCCAGCGAGTTGCTGGGCGGCCCCCGTGGGCAGGGGCGCTGGGTTCACCCCTATGGCGACGTCAACTTAGGGCAGGCCAGCAACGATGTCTTTCCTACCGCTATGCACGTCGCAGCGGTAGAGGTGCTGCTGCGGCGCTTATTGCCCGCCTTGCAACGCCTGCGTTCTGCGCTCACCGAAAAAGCGCAAGCCTTTACCGGTTTGGTCAAGCTGGGCCGCACCCACTTGCAAGATGCCGCCCCCTTGACTTTTGGTCAAGAAATATCGGGCTGGGCGGCGCAATTGCGCCATGCCGAGCAGCATGTGCGCGATGCTTTGCCGCACCTGTGCGAGCTGGCGCTGGGCGGCACGGCGGTAGGCACTGGGCTGCATGTCTCGTCCGACTATGCCCCAGTAGTGGCGCAAGAGTTGGCCGATCTGACCGGCCTGCCGCTGGTCACTGCCCCCAACAAGTTTGAAGCATTGGCCTCGTGCGACGCCTTGGTTCATGCCCATGGTGCCCTGAAAACTCTGGCAACCAGTTTGATGAAAATCGCCAACGACATCAGCTGGCTGGCCAGTGGCCCACGCGGTGGCTTGGGTGAAATCACCATCCCTGAAAACGAATCGGGCGCTTTCATTTTGCCCGGCAAAGCCAACCCCACGCAATGCGAAGCCCTGATGATGGTGTGCTGTCAGGTGCTGGGCAACGATGTGGCGATCAATATCGGTGGCGCTTCGGGCAATTTTCAGCTCAATGCGTTTCGGCCCTTGGTAATTCACAATTTTCTGCAAAGCGTGCGTCTGCTTGCCGATGGCATGCAGAGCTTTCATGACCATTGCGTGGTGGGTATCGAGCCGCAACCTGAACGCATGGCTGCGCTGCTAGAGCAATCGTTGGTGTTAGTGGCGGCGCTCAACCCCCATTTGGGCGAAGAAAAAGTGGCAGAGATTGCCCGCAAAGCCTATGCCGAGGGCAGCACCTTGCGCGAGGCGGGCATCACTCTCGGCTATATGACTGCCGAGCAGTTTGATGCGTGGGTGTGTCCAGCACAGTTGGCTGGATTGGTATAAAGCCGCTTATTCTCTCGCAGAGCCCACCTTTTGTGGGCTATATTTGCAAAATATACCAGTAACCCGTTGATTGGGCATCCGATACATCATGAAAGTCAGTGACATCCTGCGCGTCAAGGGCAACACCCTCTATACCGCCGATCCGTCCCAACCTCTGTCTGAAGCCATGCAAACCATGGCCGAGCGCGATATTGGCTCTTTGGTCGTCATGGAGCATGGCGATTTGGTCGGTATGCTCACCTTCCGCGAAATCATCCAGAGTTTGGTAAAAAATGGTGGCAGCGTCGGTAGCTTGCGCGTACGCACCGCGATGGACGACGCTCCCCTGACATGCACCATGGAAACCGATATGGACGAAGTGCGGCGCATGATGCTAGAGCGCCATGCCCGTTATATGCCGGTGATGGACAGCCGGATGCTGATGGGCGTGATTAGCTTTTACGACGTCGCCAAGGCGGTGGTCGATAGCCAAAACTTTGAGAACCAGATGCTCAAAGCCTACATTCGCGATTGGCCCGATGAAGAAAAGGCCCCGGCACTCTAAACAGGCCAGCCGCTGCGCGGTGGATACTGGGATAATCTCCCGCCATGAGCGGCAATACTTTTGGAACCCTTTTTACCGTCACCAATTTTGGTGAATCCCACGGCCCAGCCATTGGCTGCGTGATTGACGGCTGCCCACCGGGCATGGCCCTGAGCGAGGCCGACATCCAGCTCGATCTGGATCGGCGTCGCCCCGGCACCAGCCGCCACGTCACACAGCGCAACGAGCCTGATGCGGTGGAGATTTTGTCGGGGGTCTATGAGGGCTATACCACCGGCACGCCCATTGCTTTGCTGATCCGCAACCAAGATCAGCGCAGCAAAGACTACGGTGATATTTTGCAAACCTTCCGCCCCGGCCATGCCGATTACACCTATTGGTACAAATACGGCATCCGTGATCCGCGTGGCGGTGGGCGCTCTTCGGCCCGCCTGACTGCGCCCACGGTGGCTGCCGGTGCCGTAGCCAAAAAGTGGCTAGCAGAAAAGTTTGGTACCCAGTTTCGTGCCTGCATGACGCAATTGGGTGAGTTGCCCATCCCGTTCGAGGATTGGGCGCATGTGCCCGACAACCCATTTTTTGCCCCAGTGGCCGATGTGGCCCAGTACGAAAGCTACATGGACGCCCTGCGCAAGGCCGGAGACTCCTGTGGGGCCCGTATCCGTGTGCAGGCCACTGGCGTGCCCGTGGGCTTGGGCGAGCCTTTGTTCGATAAGCTCGATGCCGATATCGCTTACGCCATGATGGGCCTCAATGCCGTGAAAGGGGTAGAGATTGGTGCGGGCTTTGCCAGTGTTGCCCAGCGCGGCACCATGCATGGCGATTCGCTCACGCCAGACGGTTTTGCCAGCAACCACTCTGGTGGTGTGCTGGGGGGCATCAGCACGGGGCAGGACATTGAGGTGTCTATCGCCATCAAGCCGACCAGCTCTATCCTCAGCCCACGCGACTCCATCAATATCCACGGCCAGCCGGTGGAGGTGAGCACCAAGGGCCGCCACGACCCCTGCGTGGGTATTCGTGCGGCCCCGATTGCCGAGGCCCTGCTGGCGCTGGTGCTCATGGATCACGCCTTGCGCCACCGTGCCCAGTGTAGTGATGTGGTGCTGGCGGTGCCGCCCATTCCTGCGGCCATCTGATCGCTATGCTTTGGCGTCTGACCGGGCTGGCTGGCGCGCTGGTGCTGGTTGGATGCGCTGGGGTGGCATTACCTCCGCCCCAGCACATGGATATTGCCCTGCTGGGCTTTAATGATTTGCATGGGCAGTTAGAGCCGCCGCGCCAGTCGGTAGCGCTGCCCACAGCCCAAGGCTCCATCACCCTGCCTGTGGGCGGCATTGCTTATCTGGCGGGCACCCTAGCTGCCCTGAAGGCGCGTACGCCCTACCATGCAGTGGTGGCTGCAGGCGATGTGGTGGGGGCCTCCCCGATGGTGTCGGCGCTGTTTCTGGATGAGCCGACGATAGAGGCCCTGAACCACATGCAGGTGGATGTCAGTGCCGTGGGCAACCACGAACTAGACCGGGGCTGGTCAGAATTGTTGCGCCTGCAACACGGTGGCTGTGCGCCCTACACGGCACGTCAGCCGTGCCAACTCAGTCCGGCCTTTGCCGGGGCCAATTTTCAGTTTCTGGCAGCCAACATCGTGCCAGAGCATGACGGCCAGACGCCGCTGCCTGCTACCGCCCTCAAACGCTTCACACAGGGTGCAAATACTGTCACAGTCGGTTTTATTGGCGTCACGCTGCGGGGCGCGCCGCGTGTGGTGTCGCCCGCTGGCGTGCGTGGCTTGTACTTTGCGGACGAGGCCGATACCGCCAATGCCCAAGCGGCACGCCTGCGGGCGCAAGGGGCGGATGTGGTGGTGCTGGCCCTGCACGAAGGCGGTGCCACCAGTGCCAGTGTGGTTGAGACCAGTTGTTCTGGTCTGCGGGGCGACATCGTGCCCATTTTGGAGCGCTTGAGTCCGGCCATTGATGTGGTGATGTCTGGCCACACCCATCAAGCCTATGTGTGTGATTACGCCAGCATCAACCCGGCCAAGCCTTTTTTGCTCACCAGCGCTGGGGCTTACGGCATGTGGGTGACGGATATTGCACTGCGTTTTGATCTGGCGGCACGGCGTTTGGTACACAAAAGTGCCCGCAATGTGGCCGTGCAGAATAGCGGCTACGAAAGCAGTGCAGGCAAAGTCATGCCTTCGCCACTGTATCCCAGTTATGTGCCGGATGTCGGGGTGCAAGCGGTGCTAGAGCGCTACCGGGCCGCTGCCGCCCCCTTGATCGACAAACCCGTGGGGCCATTGGCGGGCGCAGTCACCCGCCACACCGCGCCCTCCGGCGAGAGTACGCTGGGCAATTTGGTGGCTGATGCGCAACTGTGGGCTACCCAGTCGCCGCCAGCCGGTGGCGCGCAGCTATCCTTCATGCACGCTGGTGGCTTGCGCGCTGATTTATTACCCGACGCCCAAGGCCAAGTGCGTTATGGGCAGCTTTTTGCCGTACAACCCTTTGGTAACCATTTGGTCGTGCAAACCCTGACCGGGGCGCAAATCCGCACCTTGCTAGAGCAGCAGTTTGACCCGTCCACATCACCTTCGCAGCGCACCCGTGTGCTCTCGGTATCGAGCGGCTTCAGCTACCACTACGATCTGTCGCAACCGCCCGGTGCCCGTGTCACAGCTATGGCATTGCATGGCCAACCATTGGAAGATGCACGCGATTACCGTGTTGTGGTCAGTAGCTTTTTGGCCCAAGGTGGTGACCGTTACCCCATACTGACCCAAGGCCGCGAGGTGCTGGGTGGTATGTTGGATGTGGATGCACTAGAAGGCTATTTTCAGGCGCAGGGCAGGGTGGTGCCACCGCTGCCGCGCCGTATTACGCGCATCGATACGCCCGTATCCCGTTGATGGGGTGTGATGCCGCTACCGTCTTACTGCCGCACTTCATCTACCAAGGTTTTGAAGTCGTTGATGTCTTCAAAGCTGCGGTAAACGCTGGCGTAGCGGATGTAGGCCACCTTGTCGAGCTTTTGCAGCGCCCGCATCACCAGCTCGCCAATGCGGCTGGAGGGCACTTCGCGCTGGCCTAGGTTGAGCAGGGTTTCTTCGATGCCCTCAATAGCGGCATCAATTTGCGCCGTGCTGATGGGCCGTTTGCGCAGTGCAATGCTGAACGAACCCAGCAGCTTGGCATGGGTGTATTCAGTGCGGCGGCCATCTTTTTTGACTACCACCGGAAAGCTCACTTCAGGGCGTTCGTAGGTGGTAAAGCGTTTTTCGCAGGCGCTACAACGGCGTCGGCGGCGAACGACGTCCCCTTCTTCAGACACCCTGGTTTCGACGACTTGCGTTTCTTGGTGGCTGCAGAAGGGGCATTTCATAGTGTCAACCCGGCTTAACGGTACACCGGGAAGCGTGCGGTCAGGGCATTGACCTTGGCGCGAACGGCTGCGATGTTGGCTTCGTCACGTGGGTTGTCCAGCACGTCAGCGATCAGGTTAGCGGTGATGCGTGCTTCTTCGTCCTTGAAACCACGGGTGGTCATGGCGGGTGTGCCCACGCGGATGCCGCTGGTGACCATTGGCTTTTCGGGGTCGTTGGGGATGGCGTTTTTGTTGATCGTCATGTGGGCAGCGCCCAACACGGCTTCAGCTTCTTTGCCGGTGATGCCCTTGGCACGCAAATCCACCAGCATGACGTGGCTTTCGGTGCGGCCACTGACGATGCGCAGGCCACGCTCGGTCAGGGTTTCGGCAATGATCTGCGCGTTCTTGAGCACCTGTTGTTGGTAGGTTTTGAACTCAGGTTGCAGAGCTTCTTTGAACGCCACGGCCTTGGCTGCAATCACGTGCATCAACGGGCCGCCTTGCAGGCCGGGGAAGATGGCGCTGTTGATGGCCTTTTCGTGCTCCGCCTTCATCAAAATGATACCGCCACGGGGGCCGCGCAGGCTCTTGTGCGTGGTGGAAGTGACCACGTCAGCAAATGGCACGGGGTTGGGGTAAACGCCTGCGGCAATCAGACCAGCGTAGTGGGCCATGTCCACCATGAAGATGGCACCGACATCTTTGGCGACTTTGGCAAAGCGTTCAAAATCGATGCGCAGGCTGTAGGCCGAAGCACCGGCAATGATGAGTTTGGGCTTGGTTTCGTGGGCCTTACGCTCCATCGCGTCGTAGTCGATGGCTTCGTTGGCATCGAGGCCATAGCTGACGACGTTGAACCACTTGCCCGACATGTTCAGGGGCATACCGTGGGTCAGGTGGCCGCCTTCGGCCAAGCTCATGCCCATGATGGTGTCGCCGGGCTTGACGAAGGCCAAGAACACGGCTTCGTTGGCCGACGCGCCGCAATGGGGCTGCACGTTGGCGGCATCGGCACCAAAAATTTGTTTGATGCGGTCAATGGCCAATTGCTCGGCGATGTCCACATATTCGCAGCCGCCGTAGTAACGCTTGCCGGGGTAGCCTTCGGCGTACTTGTTGGTCAGTTGTGAGCCTTGCGCAGCCATGACGGCGGGCGAGGCGTAGTTCTCACTGGCGATCAGCTCGATGTGCTCTTCTTGGCGCTTGTTTTCGGCCTGAATAGCAGCGTACAGCTCGGGGTCGGTTTGCTCGACAAGAATATTGCGTTGGTACATGGTGTGGCAGTCCTGTGAACTGGAGTCCCTTGAAGCCAAGGGCTGCCCAGGCGAACGGCGGAATCACCAAGGGCCTGACAGGCCCACGGCGGCACGCTTCCCAGTGGTTTCACGGCCCCACAAGGGTTGGTTTCGTGTCCACGTCAGCAACAGCGCCTTGTTGTGATGGTCAGCAGGGGGCTGTGCCTATCGCCAGTCGCGTGCCCTGTTAGTGTAGCTGACAGGCACGCACACTGCCACACTTCAAAGACCCGACACCAGTGCTAGTTTTTCAACGCCCTGTGCGGGGGCCACCGTGGCTGCGGGGTCTGGTGCTGTTGTGGTTGGCAGTTCTGTGGGTTTGCGCTGCGCTAGCAGCGGGAACGGCGCCACGGGTGCTTTGCGCTGACCTGCCACTTGGCGCAGGCGGGTGTGCTCGGCCAGCACCTTGGCGGCGTAGCCACCGTCGTCGGCCATATCGGCTGCACCAACATAACAGACTAGCCCCCCTTCGACGGAGCCCATGCGGCTGATACAGTCCATCAGCACCTTAACCCCGACGCGCAGATTGGTCACGGGGTCAAAGGCGGCCAACTTACCGCCAACGTTTTCATATTTGTCGGTGTGTACGCGGGTCATGACTTGCATCAGGCCCTGCGCGCCCACAGAGCTTTGCGCAAACGGGTTAAAGCTCGACTCTACCGCCATGATGGCCAAAATGAGCGTTGGGTCGAGCTGCACCCGTTTGCCTGTGGCATAGGCTTCGGCCACCAGCAAGCCCAAAGGCTCGGCGGCTACCCGGTATTTTTTGCTTAACCAGTAGGCCACCTTGGCCTGCTCTTTGGGCAGCTCCTTGGGGTTCATAGCCAAGATGCGCTCACTGGGTTCGGGTTCGGGCTCGGTGGGCCCCAGCAGGGCTTCTTGGCGTGCTTGCAGCCAGCCGATCAGTTGCTCCTCGCCAGTTTGGCGCAGATCGGGGCGTGCTACCAAGGTAGCGGTGGCAAAAACAACCAGCAGCCCAACCAGGGCAAAACTGTTGCGGGTGATCGCAAGAAATCCTGTGATTACATCGGTGGCAAAGGTATGCACACCAGAGATCCATTTTCCTGACGCTGTCATAGGAGCTTTCCTTTCTCGGCGGCGGGGGTCTGGGCATCGGGCGCCCTCGTGAGGCACCGCAAAGTCAGAAAATCTCGCCTGGATTGGTACGCCATCAAATTCGTGCGGGGGTGCGTGGCACCCAAAGAAGGCACGGAATTGACTTAGCCGGATTCGGCAGCGGGGGTTAGTACTAGCCTGCTAGGAGGCTGGGCCGATTCTAGGATCGGGTTTAATAGCAAGTCAATACTAACAATTTTATATTTTAGATTTTAAAGTAATTAAAAAAAGGGTTTTTGTGCCTGCTACGAAGTGTTTTTTGCCGATATCCCGCAAAATTGGGTGATGCAAATTTCTTCTTTTTGTCACAAACGCTGGGTGCGCTGGGCTCTTGCCAGTTTGGCGGGCTGGATGTTGTTGTGCGCTGTGGGCTGGCTGGCCCTGCCTTGGGTACTGCGCAGTGTGGGTGAAAAAATCGGCAGCGAGCGCCTTGGGCGTGCGGTGCAGATCGGTGCGGTTGATGTCCGGCCTTGGAGCCTAGAGCTCACAGTACGTGATGTGCGCATTGCCGGAGCCAGTGCAGACAGCAAGCCGCTGTTTCAATTGCAACGCTTGTATCTGAATGTGCAGTGGGAGTCGCTGTGGCGTTTGGCCCCGGTGCTGGATGGGCTGGAGCTGGATGCGCCAGTGTTGCATATCACCCAGCAGGCACCGGGCCGCTATGACATTGACGATATTGTGGCTCGCCTCGAAGCGGCCAAACCACCAGAGCCTGACCACAGCGCGCCACCGGCGTTTGCCTTGCACAATGTTGTGCTGCGCGATGGTGCAGTGGCGTTGCAGGATGACACCGTGGGCCGCACGCACACGCTGCGCCAACTGCAATTGCAAATTCCTTTTTTGAGCAATCTGCCCACCCAGCGCGAGATCAAGGTGCAGCCACAATTGGCTTTTGAGCTCAACGGCACCCCGTTTAGCTCCAGTGCGCAGGCTACGCCCTTTGCCACGCAGCGCCAAGCCGATATGGCGCTGCGCTGGTCGGGCTTAGATCTCAAACCCTATCTGGCGTATTTGCCAGCCAGTTTGCCGGTGCGTTTGCAGTCGGCATTGTTGGATGCTGATGTGCGCGTCCATTTTGAGCAGGCCGATACCAACACCCCCGTGCTGCGCCTGAGTGGCCGTTTAGGTGCCCGCCAATTGCAGTTGAGCGATGCGGCCCAAGCACCCCTGCTGTCAGTAGAGGCCCTGACGCTGGAGTTGGGCGATGTGCGTCCACTAGAGCGGCGTGTGCAGTTGCAGTCGGTGCAGGTAGATGCGCCCCGTGTGCATCTCCAGCGCCAGCGCGATGGGCGCTTGAACTGGGCCGCGCCCAAGCCATCTTCAACCGCACCAGCCGCCCCCCAGACCAGCACAGACGCTGCTTGGACGGTGGCGGTGGACAAGATCAACGTGCACCAAGCGCAATTGGACTGGCAAGACGAGAGCTTGGCTACCCCCGCGCATTTGCGTTTGCATGAATTGGCGTTGCAGGCACACCACATCCGTTGGCCCTTGCTGGAGGCGGTGCCGTTTGCTGGGCACATGCAGTTGCTGGCTCCCGGCGATGCGCGTGCGCCAGCCCGGTTGGCGTTTGAGGGCCAAGCCACCGAGCGCAAGGCCAAGCTGGCGCTGTCGGTGCAGGCCCTGCCTTTGGGGTGGGCCAGACCGTATTTAGCGCAGCAATTGCTGCCACCACTCGATGGCTTGCTGGAGGCCGATGTGGGTTTGGCTTGGGACGATCCAACGGTGGTGGCGCAGATTGCGCAATTGAGCATCAACGGCCTAGAACTGGCTTGCGCGCCCAAAACCGATTGCGTACCGGCAGCGGCCCCCGGATTGGCCGTGCGCAGCCAAAATACCTTGGCCGAACTTAAGCAATTGCGCATCGAAGGAGCGCAAATCCATCTGCCCAAGCGCTCAGTCACGGTACAAAGCATGGCCCTGACCCAGCCGCGCTTGTTGGTGGAGCGGGGCGAGGATGGCCGCTGGATGTTTGAGCGCTGGTTGCCGGTGGCCGGGCCACAGCCCATCACCACCAAGGCCAAGGAGGCCCCTAAGGAGGCTGCTGCACCCCCGTGGTCGCTGCATTGGGCCAATTTGGCGCTGCATGGTGGCTCAGTGGCGTTTCGCGATGAGGCGGCGGCCTCTCCGGTAGCTTTGCTGGTGTCGGGGTTGCAAGTGCAGCTCAAAAATTTTGCGCCGCTGGCAGCCAACGCACCGCCTGCTGCATTGAGCCTCTCGGCCCGGATGGGCGCGGGGCGCACTGAGCCGGGGCGGCTGGACTACGAGGGCACGCTGGCCTTGGCACCGCTGGCAACACAGGGCAAGTTGCGCGCACAGCAATTGCCGTTGCATGTGTTGGAGCCTTATGTGGCCCAAGACCTGAATGTGGATATCCGCCGTGCGGATGGTAGTTTTCAGGGGCAGGTGGCCTATGCCCAGTTGGCCGCTGGCCCCCAAGTCACGGTGCAAGGTGATGTCGCTTTGGACGATGTGCGCGTGCGGGCCTTGGCTGCTAGCCCAGAGGCAGCAGAAAAGAGCACCAAAGGACTGCCAACTTTGGAGCGAACACAAGAGTTGCTCAATTGGAAATCGCTGGCCGTGCGTGGCGTGTCGCTGGCGATGGCACCGGGCAAGCCTTTGCAATTGGATGTGCGCGAGACTGCACTCATGGACTTTTTTGCCCGTGTCGTGTTGCAAGAAGATGGACGCCTGAACTTGCAAAACTGGCGCAAGACTCCGGCCCCTGCCCCCACTTCCACGGTGACAACGCCCGCTGGCAGCGTCCCAGTGGCCGTAGTACCCGCCACGCCCGATCCGATCATCCGCATTGGCCCCATCACCTTGAGCGGGGGGCGTGTCGATTTTTCTGATTACTTTATCAAGCCCAACTACTCAGCGGATGTGAGTGCGTTGGCTGGGCGCTTGAGTGCTTTTTCTTCGGTGCCCGCAGCGCCAGGGATGCCACCGCAGATGGCCGATTTGGAACTGCGCGGCCGCGCTCAAGGCACGGCGTCACTGGACATCATCGGCCAGTTCAACCCGCTGGCACAGCCGTTGGCGCTGGATATTCACGGCCAGATGCGCGATTTGGAACTGCCACCGCTGTCGCCCTACACCATCAAATACGCTGGGCATGGCATTGAACGCGGCAAGCTCAGCATGGATATCCACTACCAAGTGCAGCCCAACGGCCAGTTGACGGCTGGTAACAAACTGGTGCTGCACCAGCTCAAGTTTGGCGATCCGGTAGAGGGCGCACCGGCCAGCTTGCCCGTGCGTTTGGCGGTGGCCTTGCTGGCCGACCGCAATGGCGTGATTGATGTCGATTTGCCTATCAGTGGCTCGCTCAATGACCCAGAGTTTCGCTTGGGTGCGGTGATCTTCAAAGTGGTGGGCAATTTGATTGTCAAGGCGGTAACTGCCCCCTTCTCCTTACTGACGGGCCTGTTCAGTGGCGGCAGTGAACTGGGCGTGGTGGCTTTTGCCCCCGGCACGGCGCAGCTCGATGCCACTGCCCGCGACAACCTAGACAAGGTGGCTAAAGCCATGCAAGAGCGGCCCGCGTTAAATATGACAGTGGTGGGCCAAGCCAGTGCCACGGCAGAGCAAGAGGCATGGCGGCAAGAGCGCCTACAGCAATTGGTGCTGGCGCATAAGCGCCGCGCAGCAGCGCGGGCGGGCCAAGCTGCTGACAGCATAGATGCCGTCAGTGCTGAAGAATATCCGGCTTTGCTCAAAGAGGTGTATCGCCGCGCTGACCTGAAAAAAGAGCGCAACCTGATTGGCATGGCCAAAGAGGTGCCGCTGGCGCAGATGGAGGCCGTGCTGCTGGGCAGCATTGCCGTACCGGACAATGCCATGCGTGAGCTGGCGCTAGCGCGTGCCGTGACGGTGCGCGACTATCTGGCTTCACGCGATTTGCCCCTAGAGCGTTTGTTCCTAGGGGCACCCACTACGGTGCAAGCCGATACCACTTGGAAGCCCCAAGCCGAGTTGAGCTTGGCGGTTCGTTGACCCGATGGCCTAGGTGCTGGGCCAAATCCCGGTCAAAATAGCGCTTTCTTCGGCATGGCCCTGGCTGTGGGGCTGTCGTTTATCCGCTATTGCTGCCCAAGATGCTTTTTGGGTGGCCGTTTCTTTCACAATCCATGTTTTCTTTTCTTTCACGCAACAAAATGTCTGACGCTCCCGAAAACCATCCGGCCCCTGTTAAAACCCCCGAAGCGCATCCCTTGGATGCCCTGACTGGCGGGGCCTTTTCGGCGGCAACGTCGGGCGAGCGGGCTGCGCGTGTCCGCGAGTGGCTCACCACCCAGCCCAGCCCTGAGCAATTGCAGGAAGTGTTCAAAGAACTCAGTGGCCGTGACAAAGGTGCAGCAAAGGCGGTGCGCGAGCGCATTGACGAACTGCGCCGCGCTAAAAACCAAGAAGCCATTGCTGCTGAATGGGCCGACAAAGCCAGCGCTCTGCTGGCCGCTGCCAAACTCAACATTGCCGATGCCTTGGCTTGGCAGCGCGATGCCGCCAAGGCCGGTGCGCCACTGTCACGCGAGCCGCTGTCGCTGCTCAAGGTGCAGTTGGCAGAGCGCATCAAGGTGATTGAAGATTTGCAACACCGCGTACAGGTGCAACGTGAAGCCGCCGTATTGCTGGCCCAGCGCATTGAGGTGCTATCGACCAAATCGTGGCGCGATGCCCAAGCAGCGCTTGAAGTGCTGCGCACCGATGTGCAGCATTGGCAAGACCAAGCCCAAGCCCTGACGGGCGATACCAGCTGGGTGAGCGTAGAGGCACGCTTCCCGACGCTGCTCGATGCTTCGCGCAGCCAGTTGTTGGTGGTTTGGGAGGCCTTCCAGCCCGCTGTGGCCCAAGCCGTGGCCGCCGCAGAAGACGCCGCTGCTCCCTTGCCCCCCGTGCCCGTGTGGGCCGACGAGCTGCGCGTGGCCCGTGGCCTGCCCAGCGAGGCAGCGGCTGCCGCTGCCGCTGCCGCAGAGCGCCCCGCCCGTGTTGCCAAGGCCAAAGTGGCCCCCGAAGTGCTGACCAAGGCCGTGCAAACGGTGCGTGATGCGCTTGCCAAGCTGGAGCAAGAAACCGCCGAAGGGCATGGCAAGGCCAGTGTCGGCGCTGCCGCTGCACTGCGCGCCGTACTCAAAGACCACGGCAAGCACATTGATGCCGCCCTAGAGCAGCAGGTGCATACGGCCTTGGTGGCCGCTGGCGAGCTGGAAGGCTGGCAGCGCTGGAGCGCCGATCAGGTGCGCGAAGAGCTGGTAGCCAAGGCCGAAGCCTTGCTCAACCGCCCCGAAGGCCAAGCCTTGGGTGGCCGCAAAATTCAAGAAACCCTGCGCCAGTTGCGCGAGCAATGGAAGCAAACCGACCAAGGTGGTGCGCCTAACCACGCCTTGTGGAAAAAGTTTGACGAAGCCTGCAATGCCGCTCACAAAGTAGTCGAGGCTTGGCTAGAAAAAATCCGCGCCGAAGCCGCCGAACACAAGGCACAACGCTTGGCGCTGGTGGAAGAACTCAAAGCTTGGGCCGCCAGCGCGTCCGCCTCTGGCGATTGGAAGGCCATTAACCGTGGGCTGTACCAGTTTTCGGATCGCTGGCGTGCCAGCGGCCATGTCGGTGAAAAACTCTTTGCCGAGCTGCAACCGTTGTGGAAGCAAGCCATTGCCGCTGCCGCCGCACCGCTGGAAGCCGCACAAAAGGCCAGCATCTTGCGCCGCCAAGCCATGATTGAAGAAGCCACCGTGCTGGGTGCGGCTCCTGCCCTGCGCATTGATGCCATCCGTGCTTTGCAGCAACGTTGGCAGGCCGAAGCCCAAGGCGTGCCCTTGGATCGCAAGCAAGAGCAAAAGCTGTGGGATACCTTCCGCAAGCCGATTGACGAGGCGTTCCAACGCAAAACGGCAGAGCGTGAAAAGCACAGCACCGAACTGAGCGCCCGTGACCGTGCTGTGGTTGATGCCGCTAAGGCGCTTGAGGCAGCCAACGCCAGCGGCGATGCCCAGCAAATCCGCCAAGCCATGACGGCGCTCGAAGCCGCCTTGCGCGGTCAGGCCCAAGCCCGTGCGGATGCCGATGCAGCCGCCCAAGCCACCGGCGGCGAAAGCCCTGCTGCCCCGGCAGCCGAGGCCGCCAGTGCAGAAGCTGCGTCAGAGGCTGCGGCTGATGAGACTGTCCCACAAGACACCGATGCCGCCGCAACGGCTCCAGAAGCCGCACCAGCGGCCCCTAAGGCGGTCAACCGCCCGGTGGTGGCTGTGCGTGGCGATGACCGCCCCGGCATGAAAAAAGACACCCCTGCTGCCCCTATGGGCCGCAATGGCAAACCCGGCGAGCGCCGCGATGCCCGCCCCAGCCGCGATGCGGGCCGTGATGGTGCGCGTCCTGAAGCCCGTGGTGGCCGTTTTGCCGACCGTGACCGCGCTCCCGCCTACGAAGACCGTGGCCCGCGTTTGGGCGATGCCGCCTTCCGCGCCCAGCGCGAGGCGATGGAACATGCCCAGCAGGCTCTGAAGAAGTTGGCCGCCCAAGCCCACGGCGAGGCCCTGACCCAGCTCCTGACCGCTTGGGAGCAGCGCGACCCAGCCCTGTTGCCTTCGGCACAGGAATTGGGCGGACGTGTGGCTCCAGCCGTGCGTACCGCTTGGACGCAAGCCTTGAGCAAGGGCGCAGCGGGTGATGCCGCCCAATCGCTGCTGCGTTTGGAAATGGCCGCTGAAGTACCGACCCCAGCAGAACAATTGTCGGCCCGGCGCATGTTGCAATTGCAACTGCTGACGCGCCGCAATGACCCTGCCCCAGCAGAAACTTGGGGCCGTGACGTGGCGGCTGTGCTGACCAGCGCTAGCGACGCCACCAGCGCCCGCCGCTTGCAAAACGTGCTCAAGGCACTGCTGCGCAAAGCCTAAAGCGGTTTTCTCTTGCCAAAAGGGCCCACAGGCACACGCGCCTGTGGGCCTTTTTTGATCTGGAGAGAAATAAGTGCAGGTAAAACGAAACGCAAAAACAAAAAAGCCGCTGCATACAATGCAACGGCTTTTTAAATTTGGTGCCCAGAAGAGGACTCGAACCTCCACGGAGTTACCCGCTAGTACCTGAAACTAGTGCGTCTACCAATTCCGCCATCTGGGCTTTCAGGAAAGAACTAAATTGTAAATTAAAATTCAGAACTTTTTAAGGTTTCTGAAATTTCCAAGTAAAAAACGCTAAACAGCGGGCTGCTTATCGTTAAACTTGGTGCCCAGGAGAGGACTCGAACCTCCACGGAGTTACCCGCTAGTACCTGAAACTAGTGCGTCTACCAATTCCGCCACCTGGGCATTTCAGGAAAGAATCAGATTGTATACCAAAAAAATGAAATTCAATACCCAAGCAGCCCCTTCTAATGATGAGATCGAAGGCAGCGTGCAAGGCCACCGCGACGGACATGGTTTTTTGCTGCGCGATGATGGCCAGCAGCCCGATATTTTTCTGCCCCCCAACGAGATGCGCGCCGTATTGCACCAAGACCGGGTGCGTGTGCGCGTGGTGCGCCAAGACCGGCGTGGCCGCCCGGAGGGCCGGGTGGTCGAAATCATTGAGCGGCCAGCACGCCCCCTGATTGGCCGCCTGTTGCAAGAAAGCGGTGTCTGGCTGGTGGCCCCCGAAGACAAGCGCTACGGCCAAGATGTGCTCATTCCGGCCAATGCCTTGGGGCAAGCACAGCCCGGCCAAGTGGTGGTGGTGGAGTTGACCGAGCCGCCCGCGCTGTTTGGTCAGCCGGTGGGGCGCATCACCGAGGTGCTGGGCGAGGTGGACGACCCCGGCATGGAAATTGAGATTGCCGTGCGCAAATACGATGTGCCGCATATCTTTTCAGATGCGTGTTTAGCCCAAGCCGCCACTTTGCCTGACAAAGTACGCGCCACCGACAAGCGCCAGCGCATTGATCTGACCGATATTCCGCTGGTCACGATTGATGGTGAGGATGCGCGCGACTTTGACGATGCCGTGTATTGCGAACCGGCCAAGGTGGGCCGCAGCAAAGGTTGGCGCTTGCTGGTAGCCATTGCCGATGTGAGCCACTATGTGCAAACCGGCAGCGCCATTGATATTGATGCCTACGACCGGGCCACCAGTGTTTATTTTCCGCGCCGCGTCATTCCGATGCTGCCGGAAAAGCTGTCCAACGGCCTGTGCTCGCTCAACCCCGATGTGGAGCGGCTGTGCATGGTGTGCGACATGCTGGTCACGACCAAGGGCGAAGTCCATGCCTACCAGTTTTATCCGGCAGTGATGTTTAGCCATGCCCGCTTTACCTATACCGAGGTGGCGGCGATTTTGGCCAATACCCGTGGCCCGGAGGCTTCCAAGCGCACCGAGCGCGTGCGCGATTTACTCAATCTGCATGATGTTTACCGGGCGCTGTTGCAGTCGCGGCAGGCCCGTGGTGCGGTAGATTTTGAAACGGTAGAAACCCAAATCGTCTGCGATGACAATGGCCGCATTGAAAAGATTGTGCCGCGCACGCGCAACGATGCCCATAAACTGATTGAAGAAGCCATGTTGGCGGCCAACGTCTGTAGCGCCGACTTTATTGCCCAAGGCAAGCAGCACGGCCTGTACCGGGTACACGAAGGCCCGACGCCCGAAAAGCAAGACATTTTGCGCAGCTACCTCAAGGCGATGGCGGTGGGCATGACCATCAGCGAGAACCCGCAGCCCGCTGAATTTCAAGCCATTGCCGAGGCCACCAAAGACCGCCCCGACGCGCAGCAAATCCATACTATGCTGCTGCGCTCAATGCAGCAGGCCATTTACACCCCCGTCAACAGCGGGCATTTTGGTTTGGCTTTTGAGGCCTACACGCATTTCACCAGCCCGATTCGGCGTTACCCCGACTTGCTGGTGCATCGCGTCATCAAGGCCATTTTGAGCAACACCAAATACAAGTTGCCAGCCCTGCCCACCCCCGGCGATGCCCATGCCAAACTGAGCAAGCGGCTGGCCAAGCGTGTAGCTCCACCCTTGGCCCCCGGAGAAAAGCCACGCAAAAAAGAAACCGGCGCGGCCTTGGCTGAGACCCAATCTTGGGAAGCCGCTGGACTGCATTGCAGCGCCAATGAGCGCCGTGCTGACGAGGCCAGCCGCGATGTGCAAGCGTGGCTCAAGTGCAAGTACATGCGCGAGCATTTGGGCGAAGAATACAGCGGCTTGGTCAGTGCCGTTACCAGCTTTGGTATTTTTGTCACCCTAGACGCCATGTATGTGGAGGGGCTAGTCCACATCACCGAACTGGGTGGCGAATACTTTAAGTTTGATGAAGCGCGCCAAGAGTTGCGTGGTGAGCGCAGCGGCATCCGTTATGCCATTGGTGCGCGGGTGCAGGTGCAGGTGAGCCGGGTAGATTTAGACGCACGGCGCATTGATTTCCGTTTGCTCAACGAAGCTGAGGGCTTGCCCCCACGACCAAGCAAAGAGTGGGGCAAAGACCGACCCAAGGAGGCACCCCCTGCACGCAGTAATGCGCGCCCCGCCGGACGTGCGGATGCCGATACCGCAGGCGGGGCTGGAATGAAAAAGAGCCAAGCTAGGGCGCGGCGTGGCAAAAACGGCGGCAAGCGCTCCTGAGGCTTAAGCCAGCGGCAACAAGCGGCAGGCCAGAGCGTTGGCGGTAAGGGGCAGGTCGTGCGGCCACTGGTCTGCGGCCTCGCCGTGGGTAAAAACGGCATTGCAGGCGGCGGTGTAGGTGTCTATGCCGCTGGCGAGTGCCGCGCCGACCATTCCGGCCAGCACATCGCCGGTGCCCGCACTGGCCAAGCGGGCATTGCCGGTAGGATTGATACGGGGTATTTGCCCCGGTGCAGCCATCACGCTACCAGAGCCTTTGAGCACGACCACACAGCCAAAGCGCTGCGCCAGTTGCAGCGCTGCCTCTAAGCGCTGCGCTTGCACCTGCTCCACCGATGCACCAAGCAGGCGCGCTGCTTCTAGCGGGTGCGGGGTCAGTGCAGTGTGCTGGTGTGGGCGGTGTTGGCGCGCTTGCAAGGCTTGTTGTAGTTGTGCATCGCAGGCTATGGCATTGAGCGCATCGGCATCGAGCACCAGACGTGCTGCATCAGCCAGCACTTGGGGCAACATGGCCCGGATGGCCTCGCCACCACCGCAGCCAGCAACTACCGTCAGTTGTTCAAGGTGCAGGGCTGCAAAATGGCGCAGCATCAGTTCGGGCTGCACTATGTCGATACCGGGGCCAGTCTCGTCGCACAGGCACAGGAGCACACGCCCGGCACCACTGTGCAAGGCGGCGCGGGCGGCCAATAAGGCTGCACCACCCATGCCCATGCCGCGCTGGCCCAAGCCTTCGCCGCCAATGACGGCTACATCGCCATAGCTGCCCTTGTGGCTGGCGTGGGGCCGTATAGAGGTGACTGGGTGGGGGTTGAGCCATGCGTCTGGGGTTTCTGGGGCTGAGCAGTCCAAATCATCAAACCACACCGTGCCTGCCGCGTCGCGCCCGGCTCCGGTAAACAGCCCTGGCTTGAGCGTGAGCAGGCTCAGGGTATGGCGTGGGCTGGTGCCCACGGTGCCGGGCGCTGGAGCCAGCCCCGGCGCAAACTGGCCGCTGTCGGCCAGCAAGCCGCTAGGCACATCCACCGCCAGCACGGGCGCAGCGCAAGAGCGCACTTGGGCCAAGGTAGCCAGCAACGGATGGTTAGAGGGCCAGCGGCGCTGCGCGTTGGCAGACAGGCCCACACCCAACAGGGCGTCAATGCACAGGTCTTGTGGCCCTAACGCTGCTGGGGGCTGGCTGGTAAAGCAGACGCCCGCCGCTTGGGCGCGCATCCAAGAGTGGTGGGCGTCTTTGGGGCAGTGCAGCGGCTCCCCCAGCCACGTGACCACCACCGCCAAGCCGTGCTGGTGCAAGTGCATGGCCGCTTCTAGCCCATCGCCGCCGTTGTTGCCGGGGCCACAAGCGATCCAGACTGTGCGTGCATGGGGGGCCAGCGCCCGCGCCAGCTTTGCCAGCGCCAGCCCCGCACGCCGCATCAAAGTGTGCAGCGGTAGTGGTGCTGCTGCGGCAGCCTCTAGCCGCTGGGTGCTGGCGCTGCCGTGGAGTGCATAGGCTGGGCCGGGGGTGATGCGGTACATGGCAGCAGACCTTAGAGCTTGTGCGTGACGAGCTTGAAGTCTGGGTCTTCGTCGTAGGACTTGATGGAATAGCCTAGGCTGCGCATCAGTTTGAGCATCGGGGCATTGTTGGCCAGCACCAAGCCCTCAATCTCACTGAGTCCTTTTTCGCGGGCTACATCCATGATGCTGTGCATCAGGCGCGAACCCAGCCCCTTGCCATTGAAGCTATCGGACACCACCAAAGCAAACTCGCAACTGGTGCGGTCGGGGTTGGTGACGTAGCGCGACACACCCACCATGCGCTCGGTTTCTTGGATTTCACCATCTTCGGTGGCGGTGCGCTCTTTGTGGATGGCAACCAGTGCCATTTCGCGGTCGTAATCGATCAACGTAAAGCGCGCCAGCATCGAGGCAGGTAGCTCGGCCATCGACGAAACAAAGCGGTAGTAGCGGCTTTGCGGCGATAGGCTTTGCACCAGCGTTTGGAGCATGTGGGCATCGTCGGGATGGATAGGCCGGATGGTGTATTCACCACCGCCGGGCAGCGGCCATACTTGCTCATGCCGCGCCGGGTAGGGCAAGATAGCCAGATGGCTGTAGTGCAGATTGCCGCTGGTGCTCGATTGCGACGCATGGTCAATCGCAATGCGTGCATCTACGGCTACCGCACCATACTCATCGACAATGATCGGGTTGATGTCCATCTCGCGCAGTTGGGGCAGCTCGCAGGCCATTTCGGACACGCGCAGCAAGATTTGCTCTAGTGCCTCCAGGTTGGCCGGAGCGCTGCCGCGCCAAGCGCCCAAAGTTTCGGCCACGCGCGAGCGCTCAATCAGGCGGTGCGACAAGAACTGGTTGAGCGGCGGCAGCTCCATCGCCTTGTCGTTGATGAGTTCGATCATGGTGCCACCGGCACCAAAGGAGATCACAGGGCCAAATGGATCGTCGCACACCAGCCCGATACAAATCTCACGGCCCCGCTGGGCTTTGGCCATTTTTTGTACCGTCACACCGCTGATGCGCGCTTGCGGTTGTGCTTGTTTCACGCGTTGCACCATGTCGGTAAAGGTGTCGCGGGCACTGGTGCCACTCATGATGTTGAGCGCAACACCGCCCACGTCAGATTTGTGCGTGATGTCGGGCGAGTCAATTTTGAGAGCCACCGGAAAGCCCAGTTGCGTGGCGATCATCATGGCCTCGTGGGCATTGCGCGCCAAAATGGTTTTGGTGACCGGGATATGGAACGCCGCCAGCAGCGTTTTAGACTCCATCTCGGTCAGCACCTTGCGCCGCTCGGCCAGTGCGCTTTCAATCACCAGCCGGGCTCCTTCGATGTCGGGCTTTGCCAAGGTAGAGAGCGGCGAGGGCGTTTGTTGCAGCAGTTGCTGGTTTTGGTAGAACGAGGCGATGTTGCCAAAAGCGCCCACGGCGGCCTCAGGGGTGCGAAAGCTCGGAATCACCGCCTCTTTGAGCACGCCGCGTCCGGGGCCGACGGAGGCATCGCCCATCCAGCAGGCCACCAAGGGCTTGGCCATGTGCGTCTTGGCGCTGGCCAATGCCTGAGCGATGGCCTCGGCATCGGCACCGGGCCGGGGCGAGAAAATAGCCAGCACACCATCAATTTGGCGCTCTTTGTTGGCTGCCTCAATGGCTGCGAGGTAGTGCTCAGGGCCTGCACATTCGGACAGGTCAATCAGATCGGTCAGGGAGGCGCGGTTGGGCAATTGCCCTTGCAAGGCGCTGATGGATTCGGGCGAGAGTTTGCCCAGTTCGAGGCCAATCTCATTGATCCAGTCAGCAGCTAGCACGCCGGGGCCACCGCCATTGGCCACAATGGCTAGCCGTTTGCCCACGGGGCGGTAGCGCGAGGCCAAGCATTTGGTGGCGGAGAACAACTCGACAAACGAGCGCACACGCACGGCACCGGCGCGGCGCAGGGCGGCATCAAACACATCGTCGCTGCCCACAATGGTGCCGCTGTGGGTTTGGGCCGCTTTGTTGCCAGCCGCTTTGCGCCCGCCCTTGAGCACTACCACCGGCTTGGCGCTGGCTGCCGAGCGCAGCGCACTCATAAAGCCGCGTGCATTGCCGATGCCCTCCATATAGACGACGATGCTTTGCGTGAGACGGTCATGGGCCAGAAAATCGAGCACGTGGGCAATGTCGATGCTGGTGTTAGGCCCCAGCGATACTACTGAGGAAAAGCCGACGCCGTTGTTGCGCGCCCAATCGAGAATAGACGATGTGAGCGCCCCCGACTGGCACACCAGTGCCAAAGAGCCGGTATGCGCCAGTGCGCCTGCAGCACTGGCATTGAGGTGCAGGGCCGGGCGTTGCAAGCCCAAGCAGTTGGGGCCGAGCAGGTAGATATCTTCACGTTCAGCCACCTGTTTGAGTTTGGCGGCTTCATCGGCAGTGGTATTGCTAGAGACCACCAGTGCTGAGCGGCACTTCATACGCCCGGTCATCTCTAGGGCGGTGCTGATTTCTTCAGGCGGCAGCGCAATAATGGCCAAATCGGCTTTGGTTTGTGCCAGCTCGGCCAGCGTACCAATCGATTCGGTACTTAAAAACTGCAAGGTGCCGCTGTAGCGCTGCGCTTTAAGTCCTTCGCACAACATCCGTGCTTGCGGGGTCTGGGTTTCGGGGGCATCGTGCTGACCTGCAAACACCACAATAGACTGAGGGGAAAAGAGCGGGGTAAGGTAGTGTTTATCCATGTTTTCTCACTCGAAGGGCCATCGAAACGCCACCCCTTGCCGGGGCAGCGACGCTGAAGTCGCAGCTTCTTAGATCGCAAACACGTTCTGAGGCTGCATGGCAGACACTGTAGCCAGTCTTTGGCTACATTCGTGCAAAAACAGTGGATAAAAATACGGGGTCAAGCCAAACCAGTGGGGGTATGCACGCCAGCAAACAAGGTATCAAAGTTGCGGTTGGTGGCTTCGGCCACTACTTCTAGCGGCAAGCCCTTGGTAGCGGCAATCTGCTGTGCCACGAAAGGCACATAGGCGGGGCTGTTGACTTTGCCCCGATAGGGCACTGGAGCCAGATAAGGGCTGTCGGTCTCGATCAGCATACGCTCTAGCGGCACCATCGCCACCACATCGCGTAGGGCTTGCGCACTCTTGAAGGTGATGATGCCGGAAAACGACAAGTAATAACCCAAATCCAAGGCTGCCTGTGCCACTTCTAGTGATTCGGTAAAGCAGTGGAACACGCCACCAGCACGGTTGGTGCTGCCATCTTCGCCCTCTTCACGCAAAATAGCCAAGGTATCGTCAGCGGCGCTGCGGGTGTGGATGATGAGGGGCTTGCCACAAGCACGGGCAGCGCGGATATGGCGGCGAAAGCGCTCACGCTGCCACTCCAAATCGGCAATGCTGCGTCCGCCCTTGCGGTCTTCCATGCCGTAGTAATCTAGCCCAGTCTCGCCAATGGCTACCACGCGGGGCAGGGCGGCATGGGTGAGCAGTTCTTGCTCGGACGGCTCTTGCACCCCTTCATTGTCGGGGTGGACACCCACCGTACACCAAAAGTTATCGTACTCGGTGGCGAGGGCATGAACGGCGGGAAACTCCTCCATCGTGGTGCAAATGCACAGGGCGCGGCTAACCTGCGCTTGTTGCATTGCTGCACGAATGGCAGGCAGTTGGCTGCTGAGTTCAGGAAAATTGAGATGGCAGTGGGAATCTGTAAACACGTTGTTAGATGGTTTGCGTGGGCCGGTCGGAGCCTAAAGCCGTGCCAAGGATGGATTCAATCTTGGCTTTAAGCTGACGCGCCTTTTCGTCTTTGGGAAACTGCACCCCTACCCCCTGAATGCGATTGCTACCAGCACGGGCTGGCGTGACCCAAGCCACCCGGCCAGCCACTGGGTAGCGTTGGGTGTCTTCGGGCAGGGTGAGCAACACATAGACATCATCGCCCAAGCGGTATTCACGCGGTGTCGGGACAAAAATACCGCCCTCGGCAAAAAACGGAATATAGGCCGCGTGCAAAGCCGCTTTTTCCTTGATGGCCAATTGCATGACGCTGGGGCGGGGAGCGGTAGAGGGGCTACTGGTCATCGTGGTAGGACAAAGGGTTTTAAACAGGGGATGGATGCGAGTTTAGAACGTTTCGTGCTTGTGCGGCCAGGGCTTCGAGCATCAGGCCGGTGTTGAACGGGTGCTCTGCCGTGCGCGCTGCCTGCATCAGTGTTTTACCCCATTGCGTGAGTGCAGCCAATGGCGGTGGCGCTGGTAAATCGGTGGCGGTAAAGTAGCGCGGGGACGCTCCTACGCGCAGCGCCAACAGATCGTGGCAGAGTTTTTGCAGCGCGGCAATGGCTTGCGCTGGTGTGTAGGTGGTGAGGGCATTGCTCTGGCCGCGTAGCAGGGCTTGGGGCAGTTGTGCCCAGGCTTGGGGGCTGTGTTCGGCATGGGCTAAGGCCAGTGCATCATCGGGGCGATCACCAGCCATGCGCAACAGGGCTGCCCCAGCTTCGGGGGCTACGCCTTGCTGCCTCAGCCATTGCAACATCTCCTGGCGGGCAGGCCAAGTCATGGTGTGGCCTAGGCAGCGGCTGCGGATAGTGGGCAGCAATTGGTGGGCAGCCTCGCTGGCGAGCACAAAGCGGACATCGCCGGGCGGCTCTTCTAGCGTTTTGAGCAGCGCATTGGCGGTGATGGTGTTCATTTGCTCCGCCGGATAAACCAGCACGGCCTTGCCCCGGTTGCGGGCGCTGGTGCGCTGGGCAAACTCTACTGCGCTGCGCATGGCCTCGACGCGGATTTCTCGGCTGGGCTTGCGTTTTTTCTCGTCGATCTCGGTTTGGGCTTTTTCTGGCAGCGGCCAGCCACGGGCCAGCAGTTCGGTTTCGGGCATCAGCACGCACAGATCGGCATGGGTGTGCACGTCAATGGCGTGGCAACTGCCGCAGTGGCCGCAGGCCCCGTGGGCGCTAGGGGCATCGCACAGCCAAGCGCGCACCAGCTCCAGTGCCAAAGCAAACTGCCCCAGCCCGGATGGCCCCTGCAACAGCCAAGCGTGGCCGCGCTGCGCCAATAAGGCGTTGCGCTGGGCAGCCAGCCACGGTGCCAAGGGTGTTGCTGCCTTACCCGCCTCCGGCAGGCTCATGGCTGCGCCCCAGCCAGCCAGCCCCGGCCAGCCAAAGCGGTGGTGAGTTGCTGCCAGACAGCTTCTGGCGTTTGGGCGGCATCAAGGCGCACAAAACGGTTGGGAGCTTGCGCGGCACGGCTGGCATAGCCTTGGGCCACGCGGACAAAGAAATCTTGGTTGAGTGCCTCAAAGCGATCCGGCTGGCGGGCATCGGCCAGCCGGGCTGCTGCGACTTGTGGCGGCAGATCAAACCAGAGCGTGATGTCGGGCTGGCGGATATGGCCTTCGGGCAGAGTGGGCTGGGCCTGCACCCATTGTTCCAGCATCGTCAAAATTTCTGGGTTAAACCCGCGCCCTGCGCCTTGGTAGGCAAAGGTGGCATCGGTGAATCGGTCACACAGCACCACCTCGCCGCGTGCCAACGCTGGCTCAATCACGCAGCGCAGATGGTCGCGGCGGGCCGCAAACACCAACAGGGCCTCGGTCAGTGCGTCCATCTCGTCGTGTAGCAACATGGCGCGCAGCTTTTCTGCTAAGGGCGTGCCACCCGGCTCGCGGGTGACGGTGACGCTATGGCCTTGGGCGCGCAAAGCCTCGGCCAAGGGGGCAATGTGCGAGGACTTGCCCGCGCCATCAATGCCTTCAAAAGAGATAAAAAAACCGGAAGCCATCACAGCAGAATCCTGAAAATAAGAGAGTGCGCCCAAGGAGATCACCGGCCCCGCTGGTAGCGGTTGACGGCGCGGTTGTGCTCATCCAGTGAGGCACTGAAATGGCTGGTGCCATCGCCCTTAGCCACAAAATACAGCGCGTTGGTGGCTTCGGGTTGTACGGCGGCCATCAAGGCCGCTTTGCCGGGCATGGCAATGGGCGTGGGTGGCAGGCCAGCGCGGGTATAGGTGTTCCAAGGGGTGTCGGTTTGTAGGTCTTTTTTGCGCAGATTGCCGTCAAACTTTTCGCCCAAGCCGTAAATCACCGTCGGGTCTGTTTGTAGCAACATACCCATGCGCAGGCGGTTGACAAAGACACCCGCAATCAGGGCGCGGTCGCTGGCGCGGCCTGTTTCTTTTTCGACGATGCTGGCTAAAACCAACGCCTGCTGCGGCGATTGCAGTGGTGTGTCGCTGGCGCGCTGCGCCCAAATGGCCTCCAGATGTCTATCCATCGCATGCAAGGCCCGACGCAGCAAAGCTATATCGCTACTACCCTTGGCGTAGGTGTAGGTGTCTGGAAAAAAGCGCCCCTCTGGGGGCGTACCAGCGCGGCCCAAGCGCTCCATCAGGGCGGTGTCGCTCAAGCTGGCGCTGTCGTGGCGCAAGCCATCTTCTCTGAGCAGTGCGGCGCGCACTTGACGCCAGTTCCAGCCTTCTACCAGCGTCAGGGCTTGGAGCGATTCTTCGCCACGGGCCAGCTTTTGCAGCAGGCTGTAGGGCGTGGTGCCGCGCTCTAACTCGTAATTACCTGCCTTGATTTGCCGGTCTTGCCCAGAAAATCGAAACCACCAATACAGCAGCCGGGCATCGGTACGCACGCCAGCGGCTACCACTTCTTGCGCTACTCCGCGTGGCGTGGTGCCGTGTTCAATCTCAAGTTCTAGCGGGCTGTGGAGTAACTCTAGCGGCTGGTACAACCACCATGCAGCAGCCCCGCACCAAGCCAGAGCGAGCAGCAACAACCATTTCAGCAAACGAGCCACCTGTGCCTGCCCTGTAGAAAAAACAACCCACCATCATAATTCAGCGCCATGACCCCTTATCTTCATGGAATTACCCCTCTAAGCCACCTGGGCGTCATCCGCGCCCAAGGTGATGATGCCGTCAAGTTTCTGCACGGCCAACTGACCAACGATTTTGCCCTGCTGGGCATGGAGCAGGCGCGCCTTGCGGCGTTTTTGTCGGCCCAAGGCCGGATGCAGGCCAGCTTTATCGGCTTCAAACGCAGCGCCACCGAGGTGCTGTTGGTGTGCAGCCGTGACCTGCTTGCCCCCACCCTCAAGCGCCTGAGCATGTTTGTGTTGCGCGCCAAAGCCAAACTCAGCGATGCCTCAGAGGAGTTTGCTCTGTACGGCGTGGCTGGTGACAGCGTGGCCGCTCTAGCGGGCAGCGTGCAAACCCCTTGGAGCAAAACCGATCAAGGCGATAGCAGCCTGATTCACCTCTACCCCGCCGACGGCCAAGCCCGTGCGCTGCTCGTGGCCCCAGCCAGCACCCCGGCCCCCACAGGCCCCGCATTGGATGCAGCCCTGTGGGCTTGGGGCGAAGTGCGCAGCGGCATTGCCACCCTGAGCGCGCCGCTGGTGGACAAGTTTGTGCCGCAAATGCTCAATTACGAATCGGTGGGCGGCGTCAACTTTAAGAAAGGCTGCTACCCCGGCCAAGAGGTGGTGGCACGCAGCCAGTTTCGCGGTACGCTCAAGCGCCGCACTTATTTGGCCCATGCTGCGACAGAAGTTGCCGTGGGAGCCGAAGTGTTTACCCCAGATGATCTGGAGCAGCCTTGCGGCACCGTGGTGCAGGTAGCCCCGGCACCAGCGGGTGGCTGGGCTGCACTGGTGTCATTGCAAGTGGCGGCAGCGGCCCAAGGCGCTTTGCAAGTGGGTGCCATCGATGGCGTTGTGCTCACTTTGGATGCCCTGCCCTACGCGCTGGCGCAGGAGGTTTAAGCGCTTCTGATGCGCTGATTGTGGGTGTCTGGTGGCGTGGCAAAGCCATGGTAAAGACGGCACCTCGGCCTGTTTGGGACACTAAAGACACCGTTCCCCCATGCAATTGCGCCACACGTTTCACCAGATGCAAACCTAAACCAGAACCGGGTTTTCCATGCCCCGTAGATCCTCTGACGTAGCTGGAAAAAATGGTAGCCTGCTCTGCTACAGGCACGCCCGGCCCTTCATCACTCACTCGGATCAAGAACATACCGTTTTCACCCATCATCTCCACTTTGACGGGTGAATCTGGAGGCGTATAGCGCAAGGCATTGACTAGCAGATTGCGCAAGGCCACCTGTAGCAGGTCTGGGTCTGCTTCAAGCCAGGTGTCTCCTTGATGGTCTAGTGCCACGCGGTGGCGCTCGTCTAGGCTCTGGACAGTTTCTGTGCATAACGCCAGTGCGTCCACCAGCGTCAGTCGCGGCATCAGTGCGCCGCTTTCTAGCCGGTCTTTGGTTAAAAATTGGGCGGTCAATTCTGTGAGCCGCTGCACCCCGGCACGAATGCGTGTGACGCGCAGCAAGCTAGGCTCATCTTCTGGGTTGACCAGCAGGCGCAAAGAGCCTGCTGCCGCGTCAATCATCGACAGCGCCGTGCGCACCTCGTGCGACAGCATGGCTACCAGATGGCTTTGGTCTCGTTGGGCTTGCAGGGCTTGTTCTACCCGCGCTTCTGCCAAGGCTGCACGCTCTTGGTCTAGTTGTCGCAGCTTGTGGTGCCAGATAAGCACGGCCAGCAACACCGCTAAAGCGGTAGCCACCACCTTCCATACCAATCGGTAATCTACCCCCTGTTGCACCTGTACGGCCACATGGCGGTTAGCAATGGCTTCTCGCTCCAATGGCGTAATCGATTTCACCCCCTTGTCGAGCAGGCCCCACAAGACAGGCTCGGTTTTAAGTACCCCCATTCGCAATTCATTGGCGTAATTGGGCACCTGTCCGGCAATTTTGAGGTTAAATAAACCCTCTTGCTTGATAGTGTAGGCTGCCACAATCAGCGAGCGAATCGTCATATTCACCTTGCGCTCTGAAACCAGTTCTACCGCTTCCGGTTCACTGGTGGTGAGTACCACCTTGAGCATCGGAAATTCTTTGCGAATGCGCTCCTCTACCATCGTGCCATGGGGCAGGGCAATGGTTTGGCCCTCCATGAGCTTGAGGTCGGCAATGTGGGGGTGCTCCTCGCGGGTAATCAGCACATTAGGATCAGAAAAAATAGGCGCGGTAAAACGCAACCATTTTTCTCGCTCTGGTGTTTGGTTCAAAAAACTCATGAGCTGGCAGTGGCCCGCTTGGGAGGCCGCTAGGCTTTCATCCCAAGTACCCAGTACCAGAGGCTCAATGTTTAGACCCGTGCGTTGTGCCACCAGTGCAATCAAATCTGCCGCAATACCCACATGCTTGCCTTGCGGGTCTAGGCGTTCAAAGGGTGCCCAGTCTGGGTCTACGCACATACGCACTGTACGGTGCTGTTGTACATAGGCCTGTTCTTCTGGCGTTAGCTGTAGTGGTTCAGCAGCATAGGCAGAAAAAACGACAGCCCACATGCAAAGCAGTGTCCATCCGAGATGTTTTAACACCCACTTATCCTACAAACTGGCATCCCAGACATAACCGACGCCGCGCATGGTGCCTATCGGCGCTGTCAAGCCCGTGCCTCGCTCCACCTTGGCCCGTAGGCGGCTCACAATCACTTCCAGCCGGTGGCGATCCCACTCGTCAGGCATGAGGCCCATCGCGCGTGCCAGTTCTGTATGGTTGCACGGCTTGCCTTTCTTTGAGATCAACTCAGTCAGGCACTGCAATTCGGTCAAGGTTAGCCGCACTTTCGTTCCATTGGGTGCAATCAGCACGGCGCGGTGGGGCTGTAGTTGCCATGCTTGCTCATCTGTTTTGGCGGCTGTGGCTGGAAGTTGCTGTGCCACCAGTGCTGTGGTGCTGTGGCGGTGCCGCTCTAGTAAGCGTTGCAGCAGTAGCGCTAACTCCTCAATGTCTACAGGTTTGACCAAATAGGCATCTGCACCGGCGGCCAAGCCCTCTAGTCTGTCATCACGCAGGCTGCGTGCAGTTAAAAACACCAAGCCCATGAGTGGGTTGTGGCTGCGCAGCAGCTTGGCAATGCTGATGCCATCTTCTCCCGGCAGGCCAATGTCTAGCACCACCACCGCCAATGGCTGTGTGGCCAAGTGGCGGTACAGGCCGGCGGCATCGGCAAAAGCCACTACCTTGAACCCCTTGTGCTGCAATTGAAACGATAGTTCTTCGCGCAGTACGGGTTCATCTTCTACCAAGCCAATACTGGCCTTTGTCTTTAAAGCGGAGTGGGCATGCAGGGTTGACATGCCCTGAGCGTAGCAGGGCATTGCTCTCTAAATTGAGAGTTTTTGAGAGCTTTCGGAGGCTTTTTAGCGACAAAGTGTCTATCAATCCCCCCTGTTGATGGAGAAAACTTTCATGTCCGCACAAACTTGTACCCACCAGCTTACTGCCTTGGTGTTGAGGGAGATCTGAACCCCATCCAACGATTGGATTGGCGTTGACTGATCTAGATGGCATGGGACGCCAAGAACTATTGCATATATAGCCGATAGATTACGCACTGGTGCAATAAGCGGGCCACAGCCAAAGTCAAAGTGTTACCCACTTCATTCTGTTGCTAGCGTACTTCTGTGCCCGTGAGGTGTTGGCAGAATGTGTCTAGCAAGTCGCAATAACACCATTCCCTCCATTAGCCCTGATGTGCTAGACACTCCTTTATTACCCTTCTCCCAACACATTCACTTGCAATAAACCCCATGACACACCTCAGCACATCAACACATACCGCCACGCTGCATACCACTGGTCAGCCTACAGACAATCAGGGGCGCACCGAAATTGCCTTTGTGTTGGATAACGTGGCTGACTGGCAAACCTTGGCTGAGGGTGTGCGCGCCGGTGTGGAGGTGGTGCTACTGGACAGCCGGGGGGATGGCCTAGCCCAGATGGCCGATTGGTTGGCGCAAAAACAACCCGGCAGCGTAGACGCCATTCACCTATTAAGCCACGGTAGCAGTGGGGCCATCAACCTAGGGGCATTGACGCTGAACAGCGAAAACCTCCAACAGCACAACGACACACTGACCCAAATTGGCAATGTACTGACTGCGGACGGCGATTTTTTGGTGTACGGCTGCAGCGTGGCCGAAGGGCGGACAGGGGTAGAGTTTGTGGGGAAACTGGCACAGGCCACTGGGGCGGATGTGGGGGCATCCGATGACTTGACTGGAGCGAGCGGGTTGGGTGGAGATGGGGTGCTGGAAGAAAAAACAGGCGCTCTTTCGCCTGCACTCACCCTCTTCCAGAACTACTCCAATGTTCTTTCGTTGGTTGGAGCCAAGGTCTGGTCTGAAGAGTCATTTCTGAACGCAACAGAACAAGATGCTGCAACTATTCAAAATGACCCCACTGCGTATGAACTTGAGCCATTTGGCCCATTTAGTGCAAACATCGAGACAATTGATGCAACGCATTCAAAAATCACGATGCTCATTGTTGGAACAACTTGGACCGACAGCGACGTCACAAGTTATATGCGATTTACAGGGGGAGTGCTAGACCGACTTACATCTGTCAGTATTGATTCAGCCAATACCACCTCACCAAACATAACAGCACTCTCAATTCAAGTAAATTCATCCGACCCTAAAGTCCTAGATTTTACCTACACAACAGCCAATGCAGTTCAAACAGGTGGTCAAGCAGGTCAAGAAGGGAAAATTCGATGGAATCCAAATGATGTAATCGTCTTAAATGTTACATCCGAAGCCGTTAGCAGTGATTTAACCGCCCCCACCCTGGACGGAGCCCATTCCACCCCTGCCGATGACGCCACCAGCATTGCGGTAGGTAGCGACATCGTCATTGACTTTTCCGAGAACATTGCGTTTGGCAGCTCTGGCACTATCACGGTGCGCAACGTCACAGACAACAGCACGGCAGGCACATTCACGGTGACTACGGGCACGGCCTCCGGGGCCTTTGGCACGGCCACCATCAGCAGCGACAAACTGACCATCAACCCCACCAGCGACTTGGTGGCAGGCAAAACTTACGCAGTGCAGTTTTCTGCCGGATCTGTGGTGGACACTGCTTCTACGCCCAATACGCTGGCAGCGATCAGCGACGACACCACATATAACTTTGGCACAGCACGTAATTTGTTCACCCTCTCTGGACAAGGATACGATGAGTTCCAGACAGTTACCGATGGATCTACTCAGATGAGTACCGATGCCACCGAGGTTGGCACCGGCAGCCCCGTTACGGTGACATTTGGCTCGGTTCCGTTGGGGACGACAACTGCTGCATTTGATTCAGCAATGTCAAATTTGTATGGTGATGCAACAGTCGGTGATTTGGTATTTGTCCCCACTTTGCGTGATCAAAATAATTCTTATAACGATGAGTCCAGCCTAATCATCGAATCGCTGACACATTCATTTGATTTCAAGGATTTCACTTACTACGCAAATTTTGAATCGGCTGGAAATAATGGCACTTATACGATCAAAGGTTATTACAACAGCACTCTGATTGATACGGTCGTTATCAATGCCACGGATGGATTGGGAACTGCAGCGTCATCCATCGGATCAAAATTTACGGGAAATGGCAAGCAAGTTACTCGAGTGATTATCGAAGCGTCTGATGGGACCGCCGCGTCCCCATACAACGGGTACAACCACTTCGACATGAGTGATTTCACGCCGTTGTCAGCCAGCACCACCCCCACCCTGACCGCCACCGGAGCCACCCCCACCTTCACCCAAGGCAGTGCCACCGGCGTGGATCTGTTTAGCACCGTTGCAGCAGATACCAACGACAGCGGCCAGACCTTTAGCGGGGCAAAAATCACGGTCACCAATGTGGCCGACACCACCGAGTACCTGACCATTGGCGGCACCAATGTGGCATTGACCAACGCTGCCAGTGGCACTATCGCCAGCGTGGGCAGTTACAGCGTGGCCGTGTCTGGTAGTACTGCCACCATCACCCTCAGTGGCATGACCCAAAGCAATGCCAACATGGGCACGCTCATCGACGGCATCACATACAAAAACAGCGACAGCACCGCTACCGCTGGTAACCGCGTAGTCACACTGACCGAGGTAACCGACAGCGGCAGCAGCAATGCCACTGCCAGCTTGAGCGGAGTGGCTGCGACCGTGGCGGTGACGCTTGACTCATCCAACGTGACACTGGCAACCACAACATCTTTGCAAGGAACAGGCTCGGCAGATGTTTCGGTACTTAATGGAAGCTCAATATCTGTGGGCTCCCATTCCTACAACGCCCTACCAGACGACTTCATGGGGGCCGACGCTGGGTACTTTTACGACATTACAAATTTTGATCCTGCCGCAGACAAAATTTCTTTGCTGTTCTGGGGCAAAACCAATTCTGAAGTAACCATCACCATTGATGCCAACTCTTCTGCATGGAGTGACGTTTTCGATGCTTGGGCAAATCAGGGGGAATATAGAATATTTACCTCACCCGGCTACATCACCGCAGCAGGGTTCACGGGACCAGGATCGGCAGCAATTACCGCAGGAGCGGCGGTCACCGGCACAAGCAATATCAGCGGCGACATTAGTGGCACATTTGTTATGTTGTGTGATGGCTCCAATGATATAACGACTGTTTTCCTGCGTGGCATTACATCAACAGCGCTGAGCAATTCGAATTTTATTATTGAAGCTTCGACTGGCCCCGCCATCACCAGCGCCACCTACAATGCCAGTACCAATGTCCTGACCGTCACCGGCACCGACCTGACATCGGGCGGAGCCATTGACGAAACCAAACTGACACTGACCGGCCAAGGTGGTGCCACCTACACCCTGACGGAAACTGGGGCCATCACGGCGGCCAGCACCACGTCGTTCAGCGTCACGCTCAATGCCACCGACCAAGCAGGCGTGGAAGCGCTGCTTAACAAAAATGGCACATCGGCCTACAGTGGTACGGCCTACAACCTAGCGGCAGCAGCAAACTGGCATGGCACCGGTAATGCGGACGTCACCGACAATGCGGTCACCGTATCTAATGCACCTGTTTTGGCTGGTTTTGAATTCGCCACAGGCACTGCGGGTGGCTCGGGTGGCAATATCACTTGGACGGAAACAGTCAATGGAACGCCCTACACGCTTTCCATGTCATTTTCCGGCTACAGCGTGGATCCATATTGGGATACGTCGGATGCCATCCAGCAAGATTACGCACAAAACGATCAGATTACAGTCAGTATTTCCATATCCGGCTATACCTTCGGGGTGTCATCTATTTCTTTTCAAGACTTGGATGGAACAGCCGGTAACAATTTGCAATACAGCATAACAGGTAGTGCGGGTGCTCTTGCCAGCGGAAATTGGAATGGTGACCTTACCGGTGAGTTTACAACCCACGTTCTGAATAATTTTTCTGGAACAACAAGCAATTTATCGACCCTTTCATTCACCATTGGATCGAGCACAATGGCTGGAGCATGGACGGTTCCGCAGCTTATTTTGTATGACATTACTCCCCTTCCTGCCGGCACCACCCCCACCCTCACCGCCACCGGAGCCACCCCAACCTTCACCCAAGGCAGTGCCACCGGCGTGGATCTGTTTAGCACCGTTGCAGCAGATACCAACGACAGCGGCCAGACCTTTAGCGGGGCAAAAATCACGGTCACCAATGTGGCCGACACCACCGAGTACCTGACCATTGGCGGCACCAATGTGGCATTGACCAATGCTGCCAGCGGCACTATCGCCAGCGTGGGCAGTTACAGCGTGGCCGTGTCTGGTAGTACTGCCACCATCACCCTCAGTGGCATGACCCAAAGCAATGCCAACATGGGCACGCTCATCGACGGCATCACATACAAAAACAGCGACAGCACCGCTACCGCTGGTAACCGTGTCATTACTTTGACTGAAGTGACCGACAGCGGCAGCAGTAATGCCACCGCTACTTTGACGGGGATAGCTGCGACGGTGGATGTAACAACGGGAAGCAGTGCCACATTTGATTTTGAGAACAATGTTACAGGAATAGGCACGAAAAATGTGCAACAAACTGTCTCAGGTGAAACTCTAAAATTAGCATCTACTCACGACAATTTAGATAATGCGGCAAATACTGGTAGCACCTTAATTGATGGCAGTGAAACAATATTTTCTAACGGCGGCTATCAGTATGAAACTTCTGTCACCTTCTCCCTTGCAAGTGGAAAGCTTTTTAATTTAAATTCAATTGCATTTAGAGATACATTGGGTCAGCCTAATGCAATTACATTAACATCCAGCAAGGGATCTGCAAATTATAGCCTAAGCGTTGGTGGCTCTGCGATTTTTACTCCCACTGGTGGCGATGCTGTAAATATGCAGGATATTACCTCCTTCACATTAACATCCTATTCATCAGCACCCTTTGCAGTAGGTCATCCAGAATACTTCGGGATTGGTTTCGACAATATTGCGTTGACCAACATTCATGACGCACCGGCAGACAACACTGCCCCCACCCTGGACGGAGCCCATTCCACCCCTGCCGATGACGCCACCAGCATTGCGGTAGGCAGCGACATCGTCATTGACTTTTCCGAGAACATTGCATTTGGCAGCTCCGGCACCATCACGGTGCGCAACGTCACGGACAACAGCACGGCAGGCACATTCACGGTGACTACAGACATGGCCTCCGGGGCCTTTGGCACGGCCACCATCAGCAGCGACAAACTGACCATCAACCCCACCAGCGACTTGGTGGCAGGCAAAACTTACGCAGTACAGTTTTCTGCTGGATCTGTGGTGGACACCGCCACCACGCCCAACCAGTTGGCGGAGATCACCGACGATACCAGCTATGACTTCAGCACAGCTGCTCCTGCTGGCCCCACCATCACCAGCGCCACCTACAACGCCAGCACCAATACACTGGTGGTTACCGGCACCGGCTTGACGGCCACCATCGGCGCTACCAATGATATTGACGTCTCCAAACTCAAACTCAAAGGCGAGGGCAGCGCAGAATATACCTTGACTTCGTCGAATGTCGAAATCGACTCGGCAACCCAATTTACCGTGATTTTGAATGCCGTCGATCAGCGCCATATCGAAGGTTTGCTGAACAAAGACGGAATTCAAGCCGCCGATGGCACCACGGCCTATAACCTCGCGGCGGCTGCCAATTGGAATCCTGCCAATACTGGTAATGCCGACCTGACGGGCAATGCGGTGACGGTTTCCAGTACCCAGACGCCCACCGTTATCAGCGCCACCTACAACGCCAGCACTGGTGTATTGGCCGTAACCGGAACGAATCTGGTACACCAAAGCGGTGCCACCAACGATATCGACCTGAGCAAATTGACCCTTAAAGGGCAAGCAGATGGAACGCAAGCCTTGAGCGGCGTGGTGGAAATCACCGATGCCACAAGCTTTACCGTCACCCTGTCAGGTGCAACAAAGACGGCAGTGGATGCGCTGCTCAACAAGAACGGCACCAGCTCGGTGGGTGGAACCAACTACAACCTAGCAGCCGCCGATAACTGGAACGGCCCCATCACGGGTGGCGATATTGCCGATGCGACCGGCAACGGTATCACCGTGAGTGGTATCGGCTCTAATGCTGTACCCGTAATTTCCGATCTGGATCAAGACTCCACCACCTTTACATGGGGAGATTCCACGCAAGACCCCGCCTACATTGATAATGAGATCCCCAGTCCAGTGGGGGTCACTGATACAGATTCAGCCGATTTTGATGGCGGTATCTTGCTCATCAGCAAAACATCGGGTTCAAACAGCGGCAGTTTCTCCAGCGATCCGGCAGACCTCACACTCAAATTTGGTGCCAATGCCGCAGACCATACCCTCGCGGATGGAACGATTGACGGAGGGGAAACGGTTTTCTATAGCGACACCAATGGCAACAGCTGGTTGGCTGTTGGTACGGTGGATGCAAGCAAGACCGGCCAAAGCGGCGCTGATTTGTCGGTCACCTTCAACAGCAGTGCCACAGCACTGGAGGTTGAAAACACCATCAAATCCTTGAAATTCACAGCCAGCCAAGCCGATGAGTGGACTTATGCCGTGACCATCAGTGATGGCGACGGTGGCACCTCGGCAGCCGCCAGCTTCACCATGAAGGCCATCCAACCAGTCATTACCTCGGTTACTTACCATGCGGGCACCGGAACCTTGGTCGTCACTGGCCAAGATATCCCAGCAAACGCCAGCGGCATGGACATAGATGCTTCGCTATTGACGCTTAAGGGTGAAGGAGACGCAACCTATACCCTGACCGATACTGCCGATGTCGAACGAACCTCGGCCACCAGCTTTACCTTGACCCTGTCTAGCACCGACAAGGCAGCACTTAACCAGACCTTGAATAAGAATGGTACGACCTCCACAGGAGGGACAACATTCAATCTAGCCGCAGCCGACAACTGGGCCACGGGTGCTCCCACCGCAGTGGATATTGCCGACGCTACCGGCAATGGAGTAACGGTCAGCAATGTGGCTGTCCCCACCCTCACCAGTGCCACTTACAACGCCAGCACTGGTGTGCTGGCCGTCACTGGCACTGGCCTGCTCAAGCGCAGTGGAGCCACCAACGACATTGATGTCAGCAAGCTCTCACTCTCTGGCGACAGCACCGCCTACACCCTGACTTCGAGCAGCATTGAGATCACTGATGGCACCAGTTTTAGCATCACCCTCAATGCCACTGATAAGACAGAACTGGCCAGCCGCCTCAACAAGAATGGCAGCAGCAGCACCGGCAGTGTCACCTACAACCTTGCGGGTGCTGAAGACTGGGCTGCCGGGGCCGATGCCAGTGTGACCGTGGCCGATCTCACCGGCAATGGCATCACCGTGTCAGGTGTCAGTGCGGGTGGTGGGGGTGATCCGGCTCCATCTCCGGCTCCGGCTCCGGCTCCGGCTCCGGCTCCAGCTCCGGCTCCAGCTCCAGCTCCAGCTCCAGCTCCAGCTCCAGCTCCGGCTCCGGCTCCGGCTCCGGCTCCGGCTCCGGCTCCAGCTCCAGCTCCAGCTCCAGCTCCAGCTCCAGCTCCGGCCCCGGCCCCAGCTCCCAGCACCGAAACTGTAGATGGCACGACGGTACAAACACAGACCAGCACCCAAACGGGCAACGATGGTCAAACGACGACGACCACCACCCAGACCATTGCTCCGGTCAGCGACACCCGCCCCGAAGACCCCAACACCCCCAATGGCGCTCTGGCGGATATTCCATTGGTCAAAAATAGCGCTGGGGAAGCACTCTTGGAAGTCAGCTTGCCGGTGGGGGTGGGCTTGACCTCTGAGAGCATCGAGGGCAGCCGCCTAACCCTGCGCGAGAAACTCATCCAAGCCAGTGAGCCGCGCATTGAGATGCCCGCCGACTTTGTCGAAGTGCTGGGTCAAGGAATTGACCAATATGTGCCCGGCGTCATCAATCAAGACCAAGTCACCGTGCGCACCGTTACCATGACGATGGCTTCAGGCAGTGTGGCCCCCACACAGCCCATCGTGATTCGAGGCACCACCGGCACCGGCGAGGATGACAGCACTAATCCCCAGCGCGCCGAGGCTCTGGTGATTGATGCCCGTCAGCTCCCGCCCGGCACCGTGCTCGACTTGAGTTTGGTTGAGTTTGCCATCGTCATTGGCCCCAGCACCGCCATAGGCGGCAGCGGGCGCAACTTTGTCATTGGCGATGGCAGTGCGCAATTTTTAGTGCTCGGTGCTGACGACGACGTACTGCGCGGTGGTGATGGCAATGACACCATTGGCTCCAAAGGCGGCGATGACCAACTGTTTGGCGATGGTGGTAACGACTGGGTAGTGGGCGGCATTGGCAACGATACCCTGCAAGGTGGCGATGGCAACGATTTGCTGCAAGGCGGCCCCAGCGACGCCGGGCGCTGGCGTTTTGGCCTCACGCCTGAGGGGCGCTTGCAAGTGGACTTTGCCCCCAACAGCACCGAGTTGGCCGACAGCACTGGCCTGCATCTCAACGATACTTGGAGCAACAACCACGGCAGTGGTCTGATGACGGATGAGCGCTTGGCGTGGGTCTATGACAACTACCAACTGGCCCAAGACACGGCCTTGTTGGTACATGCGCTGGGCGCGCGTTTACCCACTTTGGCAGAAATGGGCACTTTTGCTGGTGGCAATTACAGCAGCCAACAACTGGGCGAGATGGCCCATGCCTATTGGCAGGGACACACCATTTTGACCAATCAACCCTTAGAAATCCAACTGACGGGAATTATCAATCGGGTTTGGGGTGTAGGCAGTGCGACCACAGCGTTAACGACCTTGGGCGTGAACCACCTGAATGCCGGTGGAAGCTGGTCAGCGATTTGGTTAGCTTTGGCCCGCCACAGTAACCATACCAGTCAACTCACTGATGCCCAAGGTAACCTACAGCTCATCAATCAACAGCTCAGTGAGACGGGTTGGTCAATGGATGCGGGCAGCAACACCTTGTTGGGCGGTGCAGGCAATGATATTTTGGTGGGCGGCAGTGGCAGCGATGTGCTCGATGGGGGCGAAGGCACCGATGTGGCGGTGTACTTGGGCAGGCCCTCGGACTACGAGGCCGCCCTCACCCCCAATACGACCACTGGGGCACAGGATGTGCTCATTCGGCACAAAACCAGTGGCGCAGTAGATGTGCTACGCCATATGGAGTTGTTGCAGATCGGTGGAGTATGGTACCAAGTTCCGGTGGGGCAGCCCCAGCCCGCAGACAATGTTTATGTCGAGTTGAAGGACTATGTGCTTGCAGTGGGGCAGGCTTCTTTGAGTGGACTGGGCTTAAACCCAGACTGGCTCTAAAAGTACCGCACTATGCCCCAAGTCTTTGTTGAGAAGGCTTGGGGCAGTGGTTTTTTATAACCCCTCGGCCAGCGTATCGGCCCAGTCGTACAGCGCTCCCAAAATAGCTTCGGCGCGCTCATCGGCAGTTTCTGAGAGCTGGTCAATCTCTTGTTGCAACTGCTCTAGCGTGCGTGCGCCGCCTTGGCCGTCAATCAGGCAGGCGCTGCGGTAGGCTTGCCAGCGCTCTTGCTCCATATCGTCGAGCGATTCGTAAAAATGGCGCGCCCGGTAGCGGAACAAAATTTCGTCCAAACGTGGGTCATCAAAATGACCATGCACTCGCGCCAGCGCATCGCCGTTGGCTTGGCGCAGGTCATTGAGGCGGTAGCGGTCGTTGTTGCCGACAAAACCGGCATACAGGGCTTGTTCTACATCCAGCGCAGGCTCTGGCGCACGGGCAAACACGGCGGGCCAGATGGCGCTCATGTCGGGCAGATCACGGGCAATGGCGGCGTGTTGCAGGTTTTGCTCTAGGTCGATATCCCAATGCTGCGCCTGTGTTGGGCTCAAGGTTTTGAGGTTGCCCACCACCATCGGCGATTTGTTCAGATGGATGGTTTTGATCGGCAGGCGGCTGACGCCTTCGGGCAAATCGGCGCTGCGGCTGAACATGCGCAGGCGCAGAGTTTCTGCGTCCATACCGGCCAGCTCGCTGGGGTCGTGGGCCAAGTCCCACACAATGATCTCATTTTTGTTGGTGGGGTGGTTCGCCAGCGGCCAGACCACGGCCAAACAGCCCCGCTGCGCTGGGTACATGCCTGAAACATGCAAAAAGGGCCGCGCTGTTTTGGGGGAGACCGGCAAGCGCAGTTCGGCGGCCACGCCATCTTTTTTGTGCAGACCCAAGCAAAAATCAAACAGGCGCGGGTTGTGTTGGCGCACCAAGCGGGCCAACGCAATGGTGGCGCGCACATCCGACAGCGCATCGTGCGCTTGCTCGTGGGCTAGGCCGTTGGCGCGGCTCAAGTCTTCTAGCTTAAAGCTGGGGCTGCCATCTTCTTTGGTGGGCCAAACGATACCTTCGGGGCGCAGTGCATAGGCCATGCGCACCACGTCCAGCAAATCCCAACGGCCACATTGGTTTTGCCATTCGCGGGCGTAGGGGTCGATCAGGTTGCGCCAGAACAAAAAGCGTGTGAACTCATCATCAAAGCGAATGGTGTTGTAACCCACGCCGATGGTGCCGGGGCGGGCCAATTCGGCCTCAATACGGGTGGCAAATTCGCGCTCAGGCACGCCCCATTGCCCAGCCTGTTGCGGCGTGATGCCCGTAATCAAACACGATTGCGGATCGGGCAGGTAGTCATTGCTGGGCTGGCAATAGAACATCACCGGCGCGTCGATTTCGTTGAGTTGCGCATCGGTGCGGATGGCGGCAAACTGCGCGGGCCGGTCGCGGCGCGGGTCGGCACCAAAGGTTTCGTAGTCGTGCCAAAGAAAGGTGTGGTTGGACATGGCGCAGTGCTCCAAAGGCAAAAAATGGTGAAAAGACGGTAACAGAGGCAATGGCGGTTTTAGCCGTTGGCTCCTCTGGCTTCATGTGGGCGGCTTTGCAGCCGTGCATACAAGCCGCCACAGGCCAGCAACTGGGCATGGCTGCCTTGTTCCACTATGCGCCCACGCTCCATCACCACCACCCGGTTGGCGTGTTCAATGGTCGAGAGCCGGTGCGCAATCACTAGCGTGGTGCGCCCACGCATCAGGCGTTGCAGGGCTTCTTGGACTAAGCGCTCCGATTCGGTGTCTAGGGCCGAGGTAGCCTCGTCCAAAATCAAAATGGGGGCGTCTTTGTATAAGGCGCGGGCAATAGCCAAGCGTTGGCGCTGCCCACCAGAGAGCTGCGCGGCATTGTGGCCCACGGCGGTATCCATGCCCTGCGGCAGCGCTGCCACATGTGCCCACAGGTTGGCGGCTTCTAGGCTGGCTTGCACGCGGGCCTTGTCCACTGCTGCGCCCAAGGCCACATTGGCGGCAATGCTGTCGTTGAGCATCACCACGTCTTGGCTTACCAAAGCAAACTGCGCCCGCAGTGCTGGCAGTTGCCAGTCGCGCAGCGGCTGCCCATGCAGCAAAATTTGCCCTGATGTCGGCTCCAAAAAGCGCGGCAGCAAATTGACCAATGTGGTTTTGCCCGCCCCAGATGGCCCGACCAGCGCCACCACCTCCCCCGGCTGCACCACCAAGCTCACCTCGGCCAGCGCTGGGGCTTGGTCAGCGCTAAAGCGCACACCAACATCGTGCAACTCTATTGGGCCTTGGGCTTGGCTGGGGGTATAAGTGCCGCCAGTTTCTGCCGGGGCCTCGCCCAGTAGGGCCAGCCCACGCTCTAAGGCTGCCAGCCCACGGGTGATAGGGCTGCTCACATCGGCCAAGCGGCGCAGCGGTGTAATGAGCATCAGCATGGCGGTGATAAAGGAGATAAAGCCCCCCACCGTTAAATCGTTTTGCGCTGCCCCCAGCGTGCGGCTTTGCCACAGTGCCGTGCAAATCACTGTGGACAATGCCGCCGCCGCCATCATCTGCGTCAGTGGTGTCATGGCCGAGCCGGAGATGGTGGCCTTAATTGCCAGTTGGCGCAATTGTTGCCCCAGCACATCAAAACGCTGGGCTTGGCTGGCTTGGGCACCATGCAGGCGCACCATGCGGTGGGCCAAAATGTTTTCTTCCACCACGTAGGCCAAGGCGTCGGTGGCTTGTTGGCTGCTTTTGGCCAAGCGGTACAAGCGGCGCGATAGGGTTTTCATGATCCACGCCACACCGGGTGCCACTACGGCCACAATCAGCGTGAGCTGCCAGTTTAGATAGAGCAGGTAACCCAGCAATGCCAGCAGGGTAAAACCATCGCGCGAGATGCCCAACATGGCTTGCACCAGCAGCGTAGCACCCGTTTGCACTTCATAAACAATGGTATTGGCCAATGCGCTGGCCGATTGCCGCGCAAACAGTGCCATCTCGGCAGCGAGCAGGCGGTCAAACAGGGTGCGGCGCAGTGCCAGCATCCCTTCATTGGCGATGCGTGCCAGTGCATACTGCGCGGCAAACAGCGCCAGCCCGCGCACCACAAACAGCCCCATGATGCCCACTGGCACCTTCCACAGCGCCAGCGTGCCGTCGGTAAAGCCTTGGTCGAGCAGCGGTTTGAGCATGGCTGCCAGCAGCGGCTCTGTTAAGGCCCCAGCCAGCGTGCCGATAATCGCCAAAGCCCAAGCCAGCCGCTGGCCGCCAAAGTACACTGCTAAACGTTTCAGGCGCGTGCCCATACTGGCATCAGCAATGGCGTGGACAGAAGGGTCAGGACTGACCGGCGGCGTGGAGGCAGAAGGAGTTTGCATGTGGCGCGGATTTTACGGTTGCCCCCGGCTTGGTAACATCGCCCTTTCTGTTTGGCCACTGCCCGACTGCTGTCCGCTGCTTATGACCCACCACCCGAACTATTCCTCCTTTCCGGTTGCGGCGCTGCCGCGCCTGTCCCGTCGCCATGCCTTGACTGCGGCGCTGGCTTCTTCGGCTTTGCCCGCACTGGCCCAGTTTCGGGTCGAAGTCTCTGGCGTGGGCCTGACCCAGTTGCCAGTGGCTATTGCCCCGTTCCGGGGTGAGGGCCAATCGCCGCAAAAAATTGCCGCCATCGTGCAAGCCGATTTGGAGCGCAGCGGCCAGTTTCGTGCCATCGATTCCAGTGGCGCGGTACTGGACGAGAGCGTGCGCCCCGATTTAGCCCTGTGGCGGCAAAAATCGGCCGATGCCTTGGCCGCTGGCAGCGTCACGCGCTTGGCCGATGGCCGTTTTGAGGTGCGCTTTCGTCTGTGGGATGTGGTGCGCAACCAAGACTTGGGCGGCCAAAGTTATGCCGTAGTGACTACCGATTTGCGCTTGGCTGCGCACCGGGTGGCCGACTTTATTTACGAAAAATTGACCGGCCAGCCGGGTATCTTTTCTACCCGCTTGGCCTATGTGACCAAGGCCGGTGCGCGCTACAGCCTGTGGGTGGCCGATGCCGATGGCGAAAACTCCCAAGCCGCGCTGTCTAGCCCTGAGCCTATCATCTCTCCGGCGTGGTCGCCCTCCGGGATGCAACTGGCTTATGTGTCGTTTGAGTCGCGCAAGCCGGTGGTGTATGTGCATGACATTGCCACGGGCCGCCGCCGCCTGATTGCCAACTTCCGGGGTTCTAACAGCGCCCCAGCGTGGTCGCCCGATGGCCGCAGCTTGGCTGTCACCCTCAGCCGCGATGGCAACTCGCAGCTCTACACCATTGATGCCAACGGCGGCGAGGCGCGCCGCCTGATGCAAAGCGCTGGTATTGATACCGAGCCGGTGTACTCCTCTGATGGCCGCAGCATCTACTTTGTCAGTGACCGGGGCGGTGCACCGCAGATTTACCGCGTTGCAGCCTCTGGTGGTAGCGCTGAGCGCATCACTTTTACTGGCAACTACAACATCTCGCCCAGCGTCAGCCCCGATGGCCGCTGGTTGGCCTATGTCTCGCGTGTGGGAGGGGCCTTCAAGCTGCATGTGATGGAATTGGCCAGTGGCAACGTGACCGCCATTACCGATACCAGCGCCGACGAAAACCCCAGTTTTGCCCCCAACAGTCGCTTGATTGTTTACGCCACCCAGCAGCAAGGCCGCGAAGCCCTCATGACCACGACCTTGGACGGGAAGATCAAGGCACGTCTGGCCGGTCAGGGCGGTGATATCCGCGAGCCTGACTGGGGGCCATTCCAGAAACAATAAGTTTTGGCCGTTTTTTATGTTTCCAGTTGCAGGAGTTTTTATGTTGAAGCGTTTTTCTTTGGCTCTGGCCGCTGCCATGTTGGTGGCCGGTTGCAGTTCAGGCGTTGATTTAGATGGTAAGGCCCCGATTGAAGATGGCACTGGCACAGCCATCCCCACGCAAAATTTGGGTCTCAATGGAGCGCAATCGGGCAGCGCGGGCCTGAGCGGCGTGGCCGGGGTTAATCTGTCACAGTCGGGTGCTAATGGTGCCGGGCCTGTAGGTATCAGCCGTGTGGTCTATTTTGACTACGATAGCTATGCCATCAAGCCTGATTCTCAGTCGCTGATTGAGTCGCATGCCAGTTTTATCAAATCCGGCCAAGGCCGCACGGTGATGATTGAGGGCCACACCGACGAGCGCGGTGGCCGCGAATACAACCTCGCCTTGGGCCAAAAGCGTGCCGAGGCTGTGCGCCGCTCCTTGGGTTTGCTGGGCGTGCCCGACACCCAAATGGAAGCAGTGAGCTTTGGTAAAGAAAAGCCTGCTGCAACAGGCCACAACGAAGACGCGCACGCCAAAAACCGCCGCGCTGAACTGTCTTACCGCTGATGCCAAGCCTCACCACCTGGCCCCGCCGCTTTGCGGCAGCGGCACTGCCCGCGCTGGTGCTGGTGTTGTCGGGCGCTTGCTTGCCCGCAGCCCAAGCGGCGCTGTTTGAAGACGACGAAGCGCGTCGAGCCATTTTGGAGCTGCGCCAGCGCATTGAAACGCTGCAACAAGCCAGCCAGCGCACCAGCGATGACGTGCGCCGCACCGGCGACGATGGCTCCCAAGTGCGCCGCAGTTTGCTCGATTTGCAAAACCAAATCGACGCCCTGCGTACCGAAACGGCCAAACTGCGCGGCCAAAACGAGCAGTTGCTGCGCGAAGTGGCCGAGTTGCAACGCCAACAGCGCGATATTGCCGTGGGTGTGGATGCCCGTCTGCGCCAATTTGAGCCGGTCAAGGTCACGGTGGATGGCCAAGAGTTTATGGTCGATCCCGCCGAGAAAACCGCCTTTGAGGCGGCATTGGCTGGGTTTCGTGCTGGCAAGTTTGTCGATGCACAAACGGCGTTTACCGGGTTCTTAAAGCAATATCCGCGCAGTGGTTATGGGCCGTCGGCGCGCTTTTGGTTGGGCAATGCCCAATATGCCACGCGCAACTACAAGGAAGCCATTACCCACTTCAAGGCTCTGCTGGCGGCTGCGCCTAACCACGCCCGCGCTCCAGAGGCTGCCTTGTCGATTGCCAACTGCCAGATGGAACTCAAAGAAACCCGTGGCGCGCGCAAAACGCTCGAAGACCTGCTCGTGGCCTACCCCAAGTCCGAAGCTGCCAGTACCGCCAAAGAGCGGCTGGCGCAAATGAAGTGATGCAGCCAGCGCTAGACACAGAAGCTGAGGCCGAGCGCCAAGCCCTCCAGCAACGCCGTTTTGGCGGGCTGGAGCGGCTTTATGGCCGTGCTGGGGCCGCGCAGATACGCGCTGCCCATGTGGCTGTGGTGGGCATTGGCGGTGTTGGCTCTTGGGCCGCTGAGGCGCTGGCGCGCAGTGGTGTGGGCCAGCTCACGCTGATCGACCTTGACCATGTGGCTGAATCCAACTTGAACCGGCAAATCCATGCTTTGGACACCACGGTGGGCCAAGCCAAGGTGCAGGCCATGCGCGAGCGCATTGCCCATATCAACCCCGATGGCCTCGTGCATTGCATTGAGGATTTTGTCGAGCCGGGCAACTGGCCTGCCATCTTGCCACCGGGGGTGGATGCGGTGATTGATGCCTGCGACCAAATCCATGCCAAAACGGCGATGGCCGCTTGGGCGCGGCAGCAGCGGCGCTTGTTCATCAGCGTGGGCGCAGCCGGTGGCAAACGCCATGCCCACAAGGTGGATATTGATGATTTGGCCCACACCACCCACGACCCGCTGCTGGCACAGTTGCGCTACCGCCTGCGCAAGCAGCATGGCGCACCGCGCGAAGGCAAAAAAATCGGCGTGCCTTGTGTATTCAGCCGCGAGGCGGTAGCCCCGCCGGATGCCTCTTGCGCTATTGCAGGTGACGGCAGCCTCAATTGCCATGGTTATGGCTCGGTGGTGGCCGTTACGGCCACCTTTGGTCAGTGCGCCGCTGGGTGGGTGCTAGAGCAGCTAGCGCAGCAGGCCAGCCGCAGCGCAGTCCCTGCAGCCCCTTAGTAGGTGATGGTTTCTACGCCTTGGGCGGTGCCCAGCAGGCAAACGGAAGCCTTTTGGTGGGCAAAAATGCCCACCGTCACCACGCCGGGCCATTGGTTGATGGCCGACTCCCAGCCCAGCGGATCGGTGATTTGCAGGCCGCGCACGTCCAAAATGTGCTGGCCGTTGTCCGTTACCAGTGGCTGTCCATCTTTGAGGCGCAGGGTAGCCTGCCCCCCCAAGGTGGTAAACCGGCGTGTAATCTGCTGCGCTGCCATCGGGATCACTTCTACTGGCAACGGAAACTGCCCCAAAGCAGGTACCAGCTTAGAGGCATCAGCAATGCAGACAAAGCGTTGTGCCAAGGCCGCGACAATTTTTTCGCGGGTCAGGGCGGCACCGCCACCCTTGACCATGTAGCCGTGGCCGTCGATCTCGTCGGCACCGTCCACATACACTGACAATTTTTCCACTTCATTGGCATCGAGCACCGGGATGCCAATGGCGCGCAGTCGCTCCGTGCTGGCTACCGAGCTAGACACCGCAGCGCGCACTTGGTCTTTGATGGTGGCCAGTGCCTCGATAAACTTGTTCACGGTGGAGCCAGTGCCCACGCCCACAATGTCGCCGGGGGTGACGTAGCGCAGCGCAGCTTGGCCCACCAGGGTTTTGAGTTCGTCTTGGGTGGGGAGGGAAGGAGTTGTCATGGCAAGAACCTCAGGATAAACCCTTGATTATCTCCCCCCATGTGTCATGGCGCTGATTTTGGCCCAGAGCGCAGGGGCTTCTTTTCTACATCTAGCGCTTCAATTTTGACGATGACCAAAGACAGGTTATCTCCGCCACCGCGCCCGCGCATCCGCGCTTTTTCGATCAGAAACTCGGTGGCTTCGCGCGGGGTGAGCGATTCGACCACCGTGGCCATTTCTGTGGCGGAAAAGTAGTGCCAAACACCATCGCTACAGGCCATGAGCACATCGCCGGGGCGCAACTGGGGGATGCTGTGTGTGCCAATGGGGGGATCGACATCGGCCCCCAAACAACCCAGCAAGATGTTCGATTGGGGATGCACCTGCGCTTGTTCTTCGGTCAAGTCGCCGCGATCAACCAGCGCTTGCACGTAAGAGTGGTCCATCGTGCGACGTACCATTTTGCTATCGCGGAAATGGTAAATGCGCGAGTCACCGGCATGAACCCAATAGCAATCGCCCCGTGGATTGATAAGAAAGGCCGCTAGGGTGCTGTGCGGCTCTTCCTCCGAAGAAATTGCCGTCAGGCGGATAACGATATGTGCCTCCTCCACCATGTTTTTGAGCATGGAGGGGCCGTCGTCGTAGTCGGGGGAATAGCGCTCAAACAGTTGGTGCGCTGTCATCATCACCTGATCGGAGGCTTTGCGCCCACCACTGCGCCCACCCATGCCATCGGCCAGTATCCCTAGCAGGCAACCGTTATAACGTGGATGCGTGAGCAGGGCTACTTGGTCTTGTTGGTAACTGCGGTCGCCTTTGTGGATGCCCGTAGAGGCAGTGATGCGAAATGCTTTAGACATGCCCAAGTCGGAAAGAAGACATGTTCTTGGCGTTTACCAAGGTTTCCACCATGAAGACGCACGCTGCTGGATGCCCTGCGTCAGGTAGTTGCTTTGTGGGTAGGTGGCATCGAGCACGCGGCGAGCATCGTCGCGCAATTGCGTCATGCCCAAGGCATCGTAGGACTGTACCAAGATAAACAGTGCTTCTTCTTGGGCTGGAACGCTTTGGTAGTCTGACAGTGCCACCTGCGCCCGGTTGATGGCCGCGACATAAGCGCCGCGCTGCAAGTAGTAGCGCGCCACATGCACTTCGTATTGTGCCAAGGCATTGACGATATAGGTCATGCGCTGGCGGGCATCTTGCGCGTATTTGGACTCTGGAAAGCGCGTGCTCAGTTCGCGGAAGGCTTCAAACGAGTCTTTGGCAGCTTTTTGGTCGCGCTCAGACAAATCTTGGTTAGCTACCCAAGAAAATAGCCCCAAGTCGTCATTGAAGTTGACCAACCCTTTCAGGTACAGGGCGTAATCGACAGCGGGGCTGGCGGGGTGCAGCTTGAGAAAACGGTCGAGTGTGGCCAAGGCTTGCGCTTTATCGCCGCCTTTGTATTGGGCATGGGCTTTATCGAGCTGGGCTTGTTGTGCCAGCGGGGTGCCTGCGGCACGGCCTTCGAGTTTTTCAAGCAGGGGCACGGCCTTGTCGTAGGCTCCACTGCTGATTTCATCGCGGGCCTCGGCATATAGGCGCTCGGTACTCCAACCGATAGTTTTATCTTCGGTAACGGTAGAGCAGCCGGCCAGCAAAGCGCTGGCGGCCAGCAGGGCGGGAACAATCGCGAGAGACACACGCGGCATGGCAGGCAGCTTTCTGGCAAGAGGGGGCATAGAGACGGGCTGCTGATTGTACCGGCGGCCACAACAGCACTCAGCTTTGGCCCAGCCTTTCTACAATGGCGGCTATGTTTGTTCATTTGCGCCTGCACACCGAGTTTTCCGTCGTTGACGGCACCAACCGTATCGATGAGGTGGTGCAAGCTGCCGCCGCCGACGGCCAGCCTGCACTGGCTATTACGGATTTCAACAACCTGTTTGGGGCTGTCAAGTTTTACAAGCAAACGCGTGGCAAGGGGGTCAAACCCGTGCTGGGGGCAGAAGTGGTGCTCGAAGGCCCCACCGCCAGTGACCCTACATCCCGCATGGTGTTGCTGGTGCAAGACGCCCAAGGTTATCTCAACCTGTCGGAGTTGCTAGCCCGTGCTTGGACGAGCAACCAAATCAAATCGCAAGCGGTGTGTACTTGGGCTTGGCTGCAAGAGCTCCATCAAGGGCTGATTGTGCTGGCCGGTGCGCAAGCAGGCCCAGTGGGCCAAGCCTTGGTGCGCGGCGATAGTGCCGGGGCTGCGGCGCTGGCACAACGCCTTGCGGCGGTGTTTCCGCAGCGTTTTTATCTCGAAATCCAACGCGCAGGCCGCCCCGATGATGAAAGCCATGTCGCTGCCACAGTGCAGTTGGCGGCGCAGTTGCAACTGCCGGTGGTGGCTACCCATCCGGTGCAGTTTGCTACCGAAGATGATTACGATGCCCATGAGGCCCGCGTTTGTATTGCCGAAGGCGAGATTTTGGGCAACCAGCGCCGCGTGCGCCGCTTTACGCGCGAGCAGTATTTCAAATCGTCAGCGCAAATGCAGGCGCTGTTTGCCGATGTGCCATCGGCGCTGGCCAATACGGTGCAAATTGCCCAGCGCTGCAACCTGACGCTGGTGCTGGGCAAGCCGCAATTGCCTAATTTTCCGATTCCGCCGGTCGATGGCAAGGTGCTGTCGGTGGATGACTATTTCCGCTACGTTTCGCACGAGGGGTTGGAGCAGCGCCTGCAACATCTCTACCCTAACCCGACATTGCGTGAGGCACAACGCCCACGCTATTTGGAGCGCTTGGAGTTTGAACTCAACACCATCCTGAAGATGGGGTTTCCGGGCTACTTTCTGATTGTGGGCGACTTTATCCAGTGGGCCAAAACCCACGGCTGCCCGGTGGGGCCGGGCCGGGGGTCAGGGGCCGGTTCTTTGGTGGCCTATGTTCTCAAAATCACCGACCTTGATCCGCTGGAATACAAGCTGCTGTTCGAGCGTTTCTTGAACCCCGACCGGGTATCCATGCCCGACTTTGATATTGACTTTTGCCAGTCCAACCGCGACCGGGTGATCGACTACGTCAAAGAAAAATACGGCAAGGATGCCGTGAGCCAGATTGCCACCTTTGGCACCATGGCCGCCCGCGCCGCCATCCGCGATGTGGGTCGGGTGTTGGACATGAGCTACACCTTCTGCGATGGCATCAGCAAGCTCATTCCGAACAAGCCGGGCCAGCACATCACCATTGCCGGGGCCATTGAGGCCGAACCCGTGCTGGCCGAGCGGTTAGCCAAAGAAGATGAGGTTAAAACCCTGCTGGCGCTGGCCCAAAAGCTAGAGGGCCTGACGCGCAACATCGGGATGCACGCCGGGGGCGTGCTGATTGCACCGGGCAAACTCACCGATTTTTGCCCGCTCTACCAGCAGCCGGGCAGTGAATCGGCGGTGAGCCAGTACGACAAAGACGATGTCGAGGCCATTGGGCTGGTGAAGTTTGACTTTTTGGGGCTGGCTACGTTGACCATCTTGGAGTTGGCGCGCGAGTTTATTGTGCAGCGCCACCCCGACCAAGCCGGTTTTGCCTTTGAAGATATTGCGCTTAACGACAAAGCCACCTACGAGCTGTTCTCTGATGGGTTGACTGAAGCGGTGTTCCAGTTTGAAAGCCGGGGCATGCAGGGGATGCTCAAGGAAGCGCGGCCCACACGCTTGGAAGACTTGATCGCCCTCAATGCGCTGTACCGCCCCGGCCCGATGGACTTGATCCCGAGCTTTGTCAATCGCAAGCATGGCAAAGAGCCGGTCGAGTACCCGCACCCGCTGGTGGCAGAGATGCTGTCCGAGACCTACGGCATCATGGTCTATCAAGAGCAGGTGATGCAGACGGCGCAGATTTTGGGCGGCTACTCACTCGGTGGTGCCGACTTGCTGCGCCGGGCGATGGGCAAAAAGAAGGCCGAAGAAATGGCCGAGCACCGGGCCATCTTCCGCACCGGGGCGGCCAAAAATGACATCAGCGAAGAAAAGGCCGATGAAATTTTTGACTTGATGGAGAAGTTTGCCGGTTACGGCTTTAACAAGTCCCACGCCGCTGCTTACTCTTTGTTGGCTTACCACACCGGCTGGCTCAAGGTGCATTTCAAGGCGGAGTTTTTCTGCGCCAACATGACCATCGAAATGGACGACACCGACAAGCTCAAGGTGTTGCTCGACGATGCGCAAAAGAACTTTGGCATCTCTTTTGAGCCGCCCGATGTGAACCGGGGTGCTTACCGCTTTGAGCCGATTTCTGACACCGCCATCCGCTACGGTTTAGGGGCTGTCAAAGGCACCGGCAAGGCCGCCATTGAGGCTATTATTGCCGCCCGCGAAGGCCGGGGGGAAGGCCCGCAAGGCGACCGCAGCGGCCCGTTTAGCAGTTTGTTTGATTTTTGTTTGCGCGTTGAGCGCAGCAAGCTCAACAAACGCAGCGTCGATGCCTTGATTAAGGCCGGGGCGTTTGACACCATTGAGCCTAATCGCGCCGCGTTGTCAGCCTCGATTGACCGGGCATTTGACTTTGCCACCACCACACTAGCCAACGCCAACCAAGGCGGCCTGTTTGACATGGACGCTGATGCCCATGGCTCCAGCACCCAAGAGCCGCAGCTGGTCGATGTGGCCCCTTGGGGCGTGAAAGAGCGCCTGACCTACGAAAAACCCGCGCTGGGCTTTTATCTATCGGGCCATTTGTTTGACGAAGTGGCTGCCGAGGTGCGCCGTTTTGTGCGTACCCGCATTGCCGATTTGCGCGACACCCGCGATACGCAAACCATTGCCGGTATTGTGGGCGGCTTTCGGGTCGTCAACGGTATGCGCGGCAAGCAAGGCATCTTGGTGCTGGACGATACTTCAGCGCAAGTGGAAGCCTCTGCCAGCGAAGCGGTGCTCAACACCTACCGCGAGCTGCTGCAAGACGATGAACTGGTGATTGTGTCGGGCCGCCTGCAACCGGGGCGCAACGGCTTTGAGGCCCGGTTTATCGTGCAGCAGGTGCATGATTTGGCTACGGCGCGCAGCCGCTTTGGCAAGTACCTCCAAGTGGCAGTGGGCGGGGGCACCCCCGACTTGGCCCGTTTGCTGCGCGATTACCCCTGCCGCGAGGAGAAACCTGCCCAAGGGGACGTGCAGAGGTATGGATTGCCGGTGCGCTTGTCCATCGTTTGTGCGGGGCCTGAGGGCGCTACCAACGCACAAGTGCAGTTGGGCGATGCCTACCAGACTTATCCCAGCGATGAAGCCTTGGCCGCTTGGGCGCAACAGGCCGATCAAGGGCGCGTTACCATCGTTTACGAAATATAAACATGGTTATGGCTACAGTACTTGAAAAATTCAGCCCACAGGCACAAATGCCTTTGTTCAGCGCCAAGGTGCGCGCATCGTTAGAATGATTTTTATGGCAACACAACCCCCCACCCCTGTCCGTGCGCCTGCGGTGCATCGGCCTGCGTCGGATGACGGCGATGCCGTCGTGCTGGAGCGTTTGCCGCAAAAAACCCAGCCGCCACAGATGTACCGGGTCGTCATGCTCAACGACGACTACACACCGATGGAGTTTGTCATTGTGGTGTTGCAAGAATTTTTTGGCAAAGACCGCGAAGCGGCCACCCAGATCATGCTCAAAATCCATCTCGACGGCAAAGGGGTGTGCGGCGTTTACTCCCGCGACATTGCTGCCACCAAGGTCGATCAGGTGATGGAGGCAGCCCATCAGGCAGGCCATCCCTTGCAATGCTTGAGCGAGCCGGTTGAATAAACCGCTACCGTCCCCAAATACAGTCCACTTTCCCGCAAGCACAAAGGAGTTCACATGATTGCCCAAGAACTGGAAGTCAGCTTGCACATGGCCTTTGTTGAGGCCCGCCAGCAACGCCACGAATTTATTACCGTGGAGCACCTGTTGCTCGCACTGCTCGATAACCCCAGCGCCGCCGAGGTGTTGCGTGCCTGTTCGGCCAATATGGACGATCTGCGCACCGCGCTGGCCCACTTTATTAAAGACAACACCCCCCAAGTGGCCGGTATCGATGAAGTCGATACCCAGCCCACGCTGGGCTTTCAGCGCGTCATCCAGCGCGCCATCATGCACGTACAGTCTACGGGCAGTGGTAAAAAAGAGGTCAACGGTGCCAACGTGCTGGTGGCTATTTTTGGCGAGAAAGACTCGCACGCTGTGTACTACCTGCACCAGCAGGGCGTCACCCGGTTGGATGTGGTCAACTTTATTGCCCACGGTATCAAAAAGAGCGAGCCACCTGAACCGGCCAAAGGCCCCGAAGGCGCTGGCCCCGAAGGCGAAGAGGCTGTACACAGCGAAAAGAGCGAAAAAGCCTCGCCGCTGGAGCTGTACACGCAAAACCTCAACCAGTTGGCCAAAGACGGCAAAATCGACCCGCTGATTGGTCGCCATTTTGAGGTCGAGCGCACCATTCAAATTTTGTGCCGCCGCCGCAAAAACAACCCGCTGCTGGTGGGTGAGGCGGGTGTGGGCAAAACTGCCATCGCCGAGGGCTTGGCTTGGCGCATCACGCAAAAAGATGTGCCCGAAATCTTGGCCGAGGCCACGGTTTACTCGCTGGACATGGGCGCGCTGCTGGCCGGTACCAAGTACCGGGGCGATTTTGAGCAGCGTCTCAAGGCGGTGCTCAAAGCCCTCAAAGACAAGCCGCACGCCGTGCTGTTCATTGACGAAATCCACACCCTGATTGGCGCTGGTGCGGCCTCCGGCGGCACAATGGATGCTTCCAACCTGCTCAAGCCGGCACTCAGTTCAGGCGTACTCAAGTGCATTGGGGCCACCACCTTTACCGAATACCGGGGCATTTTTGAAAAAGATGCAGCGTTGTCTCGGCGCTTCCAAAAGGTGGATGTGGTCGAGCCCAGCGTGGCCGAAACCATCGACATCCTCAAGGGCCTGAAATCGCGCTTTGAAGAGCACCACAGCGTCAAATACGCAGCGGCAGCCCTGCAAGCAGCGGCTGAACTCAGCGCCAAATACATCAATGACCGCCACTTGCCCGACAAGGCGATTGATGTGATTGACGAGGCTGGTGCCGCCCAGCGTATTTTGGTAGCCAGCAAGCGCAAGAAAACCATTGGCAAAACCGAGATCGAAGAGATCGTTGCCAAAATTGCGCGCATTCCCCCGGCCAATGTCTCCAATGACGACCGGGGCAAACTGCAAGTGCTAGAGCGCGACCTGAAAAGCGTGGTTTTCGGCCAAGACAAGGCGCTGGAAGTGCTGGCCTCTAGCGTCAAAATGGCGCGTTCGGGTTTGGGTAAGCCCGACAAGCCGATTGGTGCTTTCTTGTTCAGTGGCCCCACGGGTGTGGGTAAAACCGAAGCGGCACGGCAATTGGCCTACATTTTGGGCATTGAGCTGATCCGCTTTGATATGTCTGAATACATGGAGCGCCACGCCGTTAGCCGCCTGATTGGCGCGCCCCCCGGCTATGTCGGTTTTGACCAAGGTGGCTTGCTGACCGAAGCCATCACCAAAAAGCCGCACTCTGTGCTGCTGCTTGATGAAATCGAAAAGGCACACCCCGACATCTTCAACGTGCTATTGCAGGTGATGGACCACGGCACCCTGACCGACAACAATGGGCGCAAGGCCGACTTCCGCAATGTCATCATCGTCATGACGACCAATGCGGGGGCCGAAACCATGAACAAAGCCACCATCGGCTTTACCACCCAGCGTGAGGCTGGTGACGAGATGGCCGACATCAAGCGCCTGTTCACGCCGGAGTTTCGCAACCGGCTTGATGCTATCGTCGGTTTCAAGGCGCTCGATGAGCAGGTCATTTTGCGCGTGGTCGATAAGTTCTTGTTGCAGCTCGAAACCCAACTGGCCGAGAAAAAGGTGGAAGTCACCTTTACCGATGCGCTGCGCAAGCACTTAGCTAAGAAGGGCTTTGATCCGCTGATGGGCGCACGCCCCATGCAACGCCTGATCCAAGACACTATCCGCCGTGCTTTGGCCGATGAGCTGCTGTTTGGCCGCCTAGTCGATGGTGGCCGCCTGACGGTCGATGTGGAGCTGAAGAAGGACGACAAGGGCGTCGAGACTTCGGAAGTGAAACTCGACATCCAGCCCCTGACGAAGAAGGAGCGCGCCGCCAAGGCCGAACCGGCGGAACCAGAAGAAGCGGCTGCCCGTTAAACCCTAGCAGCACAAGCTGTTGGCACAAGGCCAGCGCCCGGTGGGGCGGCTGGCCTTTGTTTTTTTGGATGCTCAAACGATGGCGGTCAGGTCATCAGCGCTCAAGGCTGTGCCGCGCAGTGGGCGCTCCATAGTGATGTGGGTGATGCCCGCTTCTTCGTATGGCTCGCCATGGGGGATAAAACCAGCGCGGAGGTAGAACGGCACCGCAGTGCATTGGGCATGCAGTTCGACACAAACATCGCCCCGGCTGCGTGCCGCCTCTAGCAGGGTCTGGAGCAGTTCTTGGCCCCAATGGGCACCGCGCAGCGCTTGGTGTACGGCCATGCGGCCTATGCGACCTATGCCGCCTTGGGCGGGCAACAGCCGCCCGGTGGCAATGGCTTGGCCTAGGCGGTTGTAGACCACGGCGTGGACGCAGTGCAGGTCTTGGCTATCGAGTTCGAGTTCTGGCGCAATGCCTTGCTCTTGGACAAAAACGGCAGTGCGCAGGGCCAGTGCGTCGTCACCCAGTTGCTGCCAATCGCCGGTGCGCACTTCGGCCATGCTGTGGCCGGCCTCAAAGCTCTCTAATAACGTGCGCAGGCCGACGGGCACCGGGCGGCTACTGTGCGCGGCTAAATCGATAAACACGGCGATGATTTCTGCCGACACCAGCAACTGCTCGCCCCGGAAAATACCGGCCTCCAGTTGCACCGAAGAGTTGCCCACCCGCACACAGCGCAGGCCCACTTCGAGCACATCGTCTAGCCGGGCTGAGGCGTGGTATTCGAGGGTGCATTTTCTCATCACCAGCTCGCCCCCCAGCAAGGCTACACCCGATTCATAGGGCAGGGCCAAAGCACGCCAGTAATCTAAGATGGCACTCTGAACATACATCAGGTAGTGTGGGCTAGAGACGATTTTTTGGCTATCGACTTCAATCCAGCGCACGCGCATACGGTGTAGACAGCGAAAATCAGTACGTTGCATCATTTTTATTCCGGGGTAAAGGCTTGGCGCAGGGCGCGGGCGGCATCGGCGTGGGCGGTACGCGCCTCCGGGATAGCACGGCCCATTTTGATAAATTCATGGGTCACGCCCCTGTAGATTTCTAAATCCACCTGCACCCCGGCCAGCCGTAATTTGTCGGCATAATCCACGCCCTCATCCACCAGCGGGTCGCATTCGGCCAGCCCCATCCAAGCAGGGGCCACGCCTTCGATATCTGGGGCCAGCAGCGGCGCAAAGCGCCAGTCTTCGCGCTCTTGCCGAGTTTGCACATAGTTGCCAAAGAACCAACTGATGGCAGGTTCCTCCAGCACCAGCCCACGCGCATAGGTGGCGTGCGAGGGGGTATCTTGGTGCGCGGCGCAGCCGGGGTAAAACAGCAATTGCAGTGCCAGCGGCAAACCAGCATCGCGCGCCAAAATAGCATTGACGGCAGCCAGCGTGCCGCCCGCGCTGTCGCCGCCCACTGCCAATCGGGAGGCATCAGCACCCAGCGTGGTGGCGTGCAGTGCCAGCCATTGCAGGGCATCCCAAGCATCATGGCAGGCGGTAGGAAAGCGGTATTCGGGTGCCAAGCGGTAGTCCAGCGCCACCACCATGCAATCGGCCAGCCGTGCTAACTCGCGGCACAGGGTGTCGTGGGTGGCAAGGCTACCAATGGTAAAGCCGCCACCATGCAAATACAGCAGCAAGCCGGGGGCTGGGCCCGCTGCGTTGGGGGCATACAGGCGGGCGGGCAGGGCATAACCATCGCGGGCCGGGATGGTGAAGTCTTCTACCCGCGCCAGCGCGGCCTTGGGCACTTCCAACACCCCGGCACCGACCTCGTAGGCTGCGCGGGCCTCTAGGGGCGTCAGGGTGTGCAAGGGGGCACCGCCTGCGCGGTGCATACGCTGCAAAACGCTGCGCATGGGCGCAGTCAGGCGGGTGTGGTGGAGATGCAGTTCAGGATGGGCAGTCACAGTGGGGCACAAGGGCAATCGAAGCCACCATTATGCGGATGCCTCTGTGACAGCACGTTCTAATGGCCCGTAAGCCAGCCCAGAGGCCACACCACCAAACAGATCACCCTCGACCAAAGGCACTCCCGGAAACCCTTGTGCCAGCACCTGCTGGAAGGCGCGCAAGGCCGAGGAGCCGCCCGTGAGGTAGATCGCGCCCAATTGGGCAGGCTGTAGCCCGGCTTGGCGCACGCATTCTTGCGCACATTGCACCACACGCTCTAGCAGGGTGGACAGGTGGCTTGCCACCTGCTCTGGGGCCAGCGTAGCGATGAGTTCGGCTTCTACCTCGGACAAATCCAGCGCTTGCGGCTGTTCAGTGACAGAGCAGGCAATCTTGGCCTGTTCCATCGCGTTCATCAGGCGGTGCCCCAGTTGCTCGCGCAGTACCACCATCAGGCGCTGGTGCAGGCGCTCATCGCGGTAGTCTTCGCGCAGGGCTTGGGCCTCGCGTACCGCTTTGGGCGACGACAGCCAATGGATCATGTGCCAAGTCGCCAAATCAAAGAAAACCCGGCTGGGCACTTCGCGGCCCTTAGGGCCGGTATGGCGGTAGCCCAACAGCGGCATGACCTGTTCGAGGTGCAGTTTGTGGTCGTAGTCGGTGCCGCCGATGTGTACGCCGGTGGTAGCCAGAATGTCGGCGCTGCGATCGGTTTGGGCGATACGCTGCGGCCCCAAGCGCACCACGGTAAAGTCGGAGGTGCCGCCGCCAATATCGACCACCAGCACGGTGCTTTCTTGCGTCAGGCGGCGTTCATAGTCTAGCGCGGCAGCAATCGGCTCTAATTGAAAGCCCACTTCGGCAAAACCACAGCGGGCCGCCGCTTGCAACAGCGAGGCTTGCGCTAGCTGGTCGCGTTCGGGGTTGTCATCGACAAAATGCACCGGACGCCCCAACACCAGCCGCGCTGGCAGGCCACCCAGTTGCAGACGTGCGCGCTGCACCAGTTCGAGCAAAAAGCGCTCGATGATGTCCTGAAAACTCACCATTTCGTTATGGATGGCGGTTTTTTCCTGTAGCAGTGGGCTACCCAGCAGGCTTTTGAGCGAGCGCATCAAGCGCCCCTCGGTGTGCGCCAGATAGTGCGTCATAGCGTCGCGGCCAAAATGCGTGCTGTGGGTTTCGCTGTTGAAAAATAGGGCGGTGGGCAGGGTAGTGGCTTGGCCCTCTAAGGGGAGCAGTCGGGCGTTGCCTTGGCCGTCGGCCCAAGCCACCGCAGAGTTGGAAGTGCCAAAGTCGATGCCCAGCGTACCGGGAAGAAAAGAAGTCATGCGCAGCAGAGCAAAAAAGCGGGCGATTGTGGCATGACACCACCACCACCCGCTTTGGGGGAGCAGTAAATTACAGCGCCAAGCCCTTCAGGTAGGCCCGGAATGCCTCTCCCACCTGTGGGTGCTGCAAGGCCAGTTCTACCGTGGCTTGCAAAAAGCCCTCCTTGCTGCCGCAGTCGTAGCGCTTGCCGGTGTACTGGTAGGCATAGACGGCCTCGTGCGCCATCAGGCGGGCAATAGCATCGGTGAGTTGGATTTCACCCCCGGCCCCTTGCGTTTGCTGGCGGATATGGCCAAAGATGGCGGGCGTCAGGATATAGCGTCCGGCCACACCCATGCGTGAGGGGGCGGTTTCCGGACTGGGCTTTTCGACGATGCGCTCAATGCGCAGCAGCGGCGACGGGCCACCCGCAGGCTGCCCGGCCACGATCCCATAGCGGTTCACCTGCTCCAACGGCACTTCTTGCACCGCCAGCAAGGAGCGGCCTTGCTCGGCAAAGCTGCGCACCATTTGAGCCAACACTGGCAAGCCATCGGCGGGGCCGACCATCAAATCGTCGGCCAGCAGCACTGCAAAGGGTTCTTGCCCCACCAGCGGCTCGGCACAAAGCACGGCGTGGCCTAGCCCCAAGGCACGGGGCTGGCGCACAAAGGCGCAGTCCATATCTGGGGGCTGGATGGAGCGCACCAGTGCCAGCAGTTCCTGTTTGTCCGCCTGTTCCAGTTCGTTTTCTAACTCGTAGGCGGTATCAAAATGGTCTTCAATCGCACGCTTACCGCGCCCAGTGACGAAGATCATGTGCCGCACGCCAGCGGCGTAGGCTTCTTCTACCGCATACTGGATCAGCGGTTTGTCTACCACCGGCAGCATCTCCTTGGGTGAGGCTTTGGTGGCAGGCAAAAACCGCGTGCCCAACCCGGCCACCGGGAACACAGCTTTGCGGATCGGGGCCGGAAGGTGCAGGCTCATCGTTTTTTAACCCAAGCGGGCTAGTTGCTCCTGAATGCGGGCCAGCGTGGCCGTGAAATCGGCAACACGTTTTTGCTCTTGGGCGAGCACTGCCGGTGGGGCTTTGGCCACAAACGCTTCGTTGCCGAGTTTGCCTTGGGCCTTGGCAATCTCGCCTTGCAGGCGGGCGGCTTCTTTGCCCAAGCGGGCTTTTTCAGCCGCGACATCAATCTCAACAAACAGCGCCAAGCGTGCTTCACCGACCACTGCCACTGGGGCAGTTTGGGCAGCAGCCTGCCAAGCGGCTTCATCGTCAAACACCTTGACTTCACTGAGCTTAGCCAGCGCTTGCAACACGGGGGCCACCTCACGCACAAAGCTGGCATCTCCCACCACCAGTAAGGGTAGGCGGCTGGCGGGCGAGACATTCATCTCGCCGCGCAGAGTGCGGCAGGTATCGACCAGCGCCTTCAGGCGCGCCATTTGGGCCACGGCGGCAGCGTCGATTTTGTCGGCTTGTGCTTCGGGGTAGTGGGCAATGCTGACCGAAGCACCAGCCAATCCGGCCACTGGGGCCACGGTTTGCCACAGGGCTTCGGTGATGAACGGGATGATGGGGTGGGCCAGACGCAAAATCGCTTCCAATGTGCGAATCAGCGTGCGGCGCGTGGCGCGCTGTTGGGCTTCGTTGCCAGTCTGGATTTGCACCTTGGCGATTTCCAGATACCAGTCGCAGAACTCGTTCCAGACAAAGTCGTAAACCGTATTAGCGACATTATCCAGGCGGTACTCGGCAAAGCCTTTGGCCACTTCGGCCTCGACTTTTTGCAGTTGCGAAATAATCCAGCGGTCGGCATCGCTGCGCTCAAGCACCGCCTCGGAGGTGACGCCGCAATCGTAGCCTTCGCAGTTCATCAGCACAAAGCGGCTGGCGTTCCAGAGCTTGTTGCAGAAGTTGCGATAGCCTTCGCAGCGCTTGCTGTCAAAGTTGATGCTGCGGCCCAAGCTAGCCAATGCGGCAAAAGTAAAGCGCAACGCATCGGCCCCGTAGGCCGGAATGCCGTCTGGGAATTCCTTTTGCGTGTCTTTGCGCACGCGGGGCGCGGTTTCGGGCTTGCGCAGGCCAGTGGTGCGCTTGTCCAGCAGGGGTTCCAAGGCAATGCCGTCGATCAGATCGACCGGGTCGAGCACATTGCCTTCCGACTTGCTCATCTTCTTGCCTTGGGCATCACGCACCAAGCCGTGGATGTAAACGTGCTTAAACGGCACTTTGCCGGTAAAGTGCGTGGTCATCATAATCATCCGGGCCACCCAGAAGAAAATGATGTCATAACCTGTGACGAGTACGCTGCTGGGTAGGTAGAGGTTGAAGTCGTCGTTGGCGGCTTCCGACTGTTCCGGCCAGCCCATGGTGCTAAACGGCACCAGCGCGGAGGAATACCAAGTGTCGAGCACATCTTCGTCGCGGCGCAGTGTTTTGCCCGGCGCTTGGGCTTGTGCTTCGGCCTCGTTGCGGGCGACATAAACGTTGCCCTCTTCGTCGTACCACGCCGGAATCTGATGGCCCCACCACAGTTGGCGCGAGATGCACCAGTCTTGGATGTTGTTCATCCACTGGTGGTAGGTGTTGATCCAGTTTTCGGGCACAAACTTCACGGCACCCGAATCGACGGCTTCGATGGCTTTTTGCGCAATGCTTTGGCCGGTGGCATCGCCTTCGCCCACCTTGTTCATGGCTACAAACCACTGGTCGGTGAGCATCTTTTCGATCATCTCGCCGGTGCGGGTGCAAATCGGGGCCATCAGCTTGTGCTTTTTGGAATCGACCAAGGCCCCCGATTCTTGCAAATCAGCCACGATCTTTTTGCGTGCCACATAGCGGTCTAGCCCTTGGTAGGCCACGGGCACCAAACGGGCCACGGCCTCGGCAGTGGGCAGTTGGGACAATTCGTGCAAGAAGGCGGCATGGGCAGCGGGGGCGGCACGCTCTTCTTCCTCATCGCTCAGGCCATAGCTCCAGATTTGCGCATGGATGTCTGCAATGCGATCCGCCGACAGGGTGCGCGCCTGCAAGTCAAAAATAATCAGCGCACTCAGGCGGTGGCGGCGGCCCACGGCGTAGTCGTTTTCGTCGTGGGCGGGCGTGACCTTGACCACGCCGGTACCAAAGTCTTTGTCCACATAGTCGTCGGCAATGACTGGAATCTCGCGGCCCACCAGCGGCAGCGTCACGGTTTTACCGATAAAGTCTTTGTAGCGTTCATCGTCGGGATGCACCATCACCGCCACGTCGCCCAGCATGGTTTCGGGGCGGGTGGTGGCTACCGTCAGGCTGCCAGAGCCATCGGTGAGCGGGTAAACGATGTACCAGAGCGAGCCGTCTTTTTCTTCGTTTTCTACTTCGAGATCCGACACTGCCGATTGCAACTTCGGGTCCCAATTGACCAGCCGCTTGCCCCGGTAGATCAAGCCCTGTTGGTACAGGCGCACAAAAGTCTCGCTGACCACCTTGGACAGCTTGTCGTCCATCGTGAAGTATTCACGGCTCCAGTCCACGCTATCGCCCATACGGCGCATTTGCGTGGTGATGGTGTTGCCGCTCTTTTCTTTCCACTCCCAGACTTTGGAGACAAAGTTCTTGCGCGCTTCAAAGGGTGTCGCGCCCATATCGTGGCGGCTGATGCCCTGCTCTTGCAGTTGGCGCTCCACGACGATTTGTGTGGCAATACCGGCGTGGTCGGTGCCCGGAATCCAAGCTGTGTTGTGGCCCTTCATGCGGTGGTAGCGTGTCAAACTGTCCATGATGGTCTGGTTGAACGCATGGCCCATGTGCAGCGTGCCGGTCACATTGGGCGGGGGCAACTGGATGGCAAAGGCGGGCTGGCTGGCATCTGCTTGGCCCGTGCCGCGTACACCGGCAGCACCGTAGCCGCGAGTTTCCCACTCAGGGCCCCACTGGGCTTCCAGCGCGGCGGGTTCAAACGATTTGGACAGACTGGCAAGGCCGGGTTGGGAGAGGGTGTCGCTCATCGGGGGCATCTCAGAAATGACAACGGCATCCACTGGGGATGCCGTCGGGTTGGCAGGTGACGGAATGGGAGCTAATTCTACCGGCCTGCCTTGCTTACTTGCCGCTGAGGTTTTAAGCCTGCTGGGGCACGAATTCGGGGCGGTCGTTGGTCTCAGGCTTGAGCAGGGTGTTTACCTTGCCTTCGGCGCGTTCTTTGCGCCATTGTTCTTTGCGTGCCGTCCAAGCGTTCAGGCGCTCGTGGGCCACTTGGCTATCTTTTTCCATCTGGTCGGCATCGGCCACTTGGGCGGCCAGTTCCAAACGGATGCCGTTGGGATCAAAGAAGTAGATGCTCTTGAAGATGTGGTGGTCGGTGACGCCCAGCACCTCAATGCCATGTGCCTCTAGGCGGGCCTTGGTGTTTTCTAGCTCTTGCACGCTGTTGACGCGGAAGGCAATGTGGTTGATCCACAGTGGCGTGTTGGGCGAAGGTTCGGGTTTGACATCGTCGCCAATGTCAAAAAAGGCGATGAACGAGCCATCTTGCAAGCGGAAAAAGAAGTGCGTGTAGGGGCAGTATTCGCCCGTGGACGGCACATAGTCACTCTGGATGATGTGGTACAGCGGCAACCCGAGGATGTCTTCGTAGAAATGGCGCGTTTCTTCGGCATCCCGCGATTTGTAGGCGTAGTGGTGCAGTTGCTGGATAGGGGCTGCGGGCGGCAGGCTGGCCAGATCGGGTTGTAAGGGGGCGTTCATCAAAGTCTCCGGGTGGTTGTTTTACTAAGCGTAATGAGTTTACCTTAAAGTAATTTAATGTGCTTGCTTGGGGCACAAAAAAGCCAGCCCGATCTGGGCTGGCTGATGCACGGATGCAGAAATCAGAAAGTCTCAAATAATGCTCTCGACAATCCCGCCTTCCACGCGCAGCGCTGCGCCGGTGGTGGCGCTGGCTTGGGGCGAGGCGGCATAAACGCACAGATTGGCTACTTCTTCGGGGGTGGCAAAGCGGCCAATCAGGCTAGAGGGGCGGTTTTCGCGGAAGAAGCGCACTTCCATCTCTGGCACCGAGATACCTTGTTCACGCGCCAAGTTGGCAAAGAAAGTTTGCACCCCTTCGGTGCGCGTTGGGCCGGGCAAAATGGTGTTGACGGTCACGCCGCTGCCCGCCAGCACCTTGGCCAGCCCACGCGACAGGCCCTGCAAGGCCGATTTGCTCACGCCGTAATGCACCATATCGGCGGGGATATTGATGGCTGACTCGCTAGAGATAAATTGGATGCGACCCCAGCCACGCGCTTTCATGCCTTGGGCGTAGTGGCGCGACAGGCGCAGGCCGCTCATCACGTTGGTTTGGAAGAAGGTTTCCCAGTCTTCATCGGTCAGGGCAAAAAAGTCTTGCGTGCCGTAAATGCCCAAATTGTTGATGAGGATGTCGGTGGCGGGCACGGCAGCAATCAGCGCTTGGCAGCCATTGGCGGTAGCCAAATCAGCGGCAATGCCTTGGGCTTGCAAGCCTTCAGCCTGCAAGGCGGCCACGGCAGCGTTGAGGCGCTGGGCATCGCGGGCGCTCAGGGTGACGCTGGCCCCGGCTTGGGCCAGCCCACGGGCAATAGCCAAACCGATACCCGCGCTGGCCCCGGTGATGAGGGCGGTTTTTCCGGAAAGATCAATGTGCATAACAAAATTGCTGAAAAAAGACAGAAAAAAGCGCCAGCCTTGTGGGGCTTGGCGCGTTCATTATTGGGGGAGATTACAGGGCTTATTGCTTGACCGCTTCAATCTGCACGACCAAGCGCACGTTCTTCGGGAAGCCCCAATCAACGCCGTAGTTCAGGCCAAAAGCCGTGCGGTCGATGGTGGCTTCAAAGTCGCCGCCGCACACTTCGCGCTTGAGCATCGGGCTGTCATAGCAGGCAAACTGGTTGGCCTTGAGGGTGATGGGCTGGGTTTTGCCCAGCAGGGTTAGTTTGCCATCCACGGAAGTGACCTTGTCGCCGTTAAAGTGGAACTTGTCAGAGACAAATTGGGCCGTGGGGTGCTTGGCTGCGTCAAAAATGTCGGCGCTTTGCAGGTGCTTGTCAAAAGCGGCGGTGCCGGTGTTGACCGAGGCAATATCAAAGCTGATATCTACCTTGCCGCTCTTACCGGCTTTGTCAAATTGCACAGTGCCTTCTTTTTTGTCAAAGCGGCCCCGGTTCACGGTAGCACCAAAGTGGCTGATCTCGAAGGTGGCAAAGGTGTGCGTGGGGTCAATGGCGTAGGCAGCGGGGGCAGCTTGCACGGCGCTGGCGGCCAAAGTAGCGATAGCGGCCAAGGAGAAGAGGGATTTACGCATGAAAAAACTCCTGAAAAAACGTTGAAAAAATCGGGGGAAAAGAAAAATTACAGCTTGCCCACGCCGGTCAGTGCGAGCTTGAATTGCACTTGCACATCGTCGGCCACCATCGAGGTGTCGGCCCATTCGTTCTCACCAATCTTGTAGGCTAAACGCTTGAGGGCCAGTGTGCCGGTGGCGGTGGTGGTGCCACCGTTTTGGCTCAGGGCCACAGGCACGGTCACATCACGGGCTTGGCCTTTGATGGTCAGCTTGCCTGCCACATCAAATTTGCCACCACCCAGTGCCTTGATGCTGCTGGATTCAAACGTGGCTTGCGGAAACTGGGGCACGTTAAACCACACCGCTTTTGGCAGCTCGGCATCGGTTTCTTTCGAGCCCAGCGTGGCGCTGCCGGTATCGACGCTAAAGCTGATTTTGCTCGTAGCCAACTTGGTGGCATCAAAAGCTACTTGGGCAGTGAATTTCTTGAAATGCCCTTGCAGCGGCACGCCCATTTGCTTGGCAGTAAAACTGATGTTGCTTTGTGCTGGCACCAAGGCTTGCTGTGCGCTGGCTGGGGCGGCCATGAGCAGGCTGGCACTGCCAAGCACCAAAGTAGAGAATAAAGAAATGATTTTCATTACAAGATCCAGACTAAAAAGAGATCAGAGCGCAGGTGCTTGAACAAAGTTCAACGCTGGCCGGGCCACATGCGGGCCAACAGGTTGTCGCGGTCAATCAGTTGGTGTTTGAGCGCTGCTGCCACGTGCAGCAGCACCAAGGCAGCCATGCCCAAAGCTGAGAGCTTGTGCAGCGGCTTGAGCAACTCGGCCAGTGCTGGGCTAGCTGGCACAAAATCAGGCAAAGGCACGAGGCCCAAAAATACAATAGGAAAGCCAGCCGCTGAGCTGTAGGCCCAGCCCAACAAGGGCACGGCAAAAAACAGCAGGTACAGCGCATGGTGCGTGCCGTGGTGCGCTACTTTTTGCCACTGCGGCATGGCTGCCTCCATCGCAGCGGGCAAGGCTGGTGGGCGGTGCGTGATGCGCCAAACCAAGCGCAGCAGCGATAGCAGCAAGATGGTCACACCGGCCCATTTGTGCCAGTTATAAAGCTGCAAGCGCCGGGGCGAAAACGGCAAATCGGCCATGTATATGCCCACCGCAAACACGGCGATCAGTGCAGCGCCGAGCAGCCAGTGCAATGCGATGGCGGTGGTGCTGTAGCGGCTGGCAGGTAGGCTAGGGGCAGCAGTAGGAAGTGTGTGGTGTGTGGGCATGGATGGCAACTGGCATCAGAAACAATGTCAGTGTAAGAACCATTCCATTCTTTTAGTTTCAATTGAATTGATGTTTCAATTAAAAATATTTGAATATGGCAGCAAGTTTAGGCCCCGGCCATCATGGGTTCAAACAGCACCACTTGGTTGCGGCCCCGCTCTTTGGCTTGGTACATGGCGGCATCGGCATGGCGCGACAGCTCGGTTTGCGTTTGGCCGTGTTCTGGGTACAGTGCCACGCCAATGCAGGAAGACACCGACAGCACTTTGCCATCGAGCTGCATCGGTTCATTGAGGGCCAAGCGTATTTTTTCGGCCACCTGCAAGGCGTCGGTGGGGCTGCTGAGGTTGAGCAGCAGCACCACAAACTCGTCACCCCCGACCCTGCTCACAGTGTCGGACTCGCGCACGCAAGATTGCATACGCTGCGCTACCTCTTGCAATACCAAGTCGCCAATGGCGTGGCCCCAGATGTCGTTGATGGGCTTGAACTTGTCTAGGTCAATAAACAGCAGCGCCAGCAGCGAGGCGTGGCGTTTAGCCAGCGCCAGCCCGCGCTCAACGCGATCCATAAACAGGCTGCGGTTGGGCAAATTGGTCAGGATGTCGTAATGGGCGAGATGGTCGAGTTTTTCTTGTGAGTGCTTGCGCTCTGTGATGTCGAGCTTGATGGCGACATAGTGGCTGTGTCGGCCTTCGGCATCAATGACTGGGGCAATGTGTGTCTCTTCGACATAGGTTTGGCCATGCTTGGTGCAGTTGATAATTTCCCCCATCCAGCGGTTCCCGTGGTTGAGCTCCGTCCACAACTCGCTAAACACCAATTGGTCGGTCAGGCCTGATTTGAGCATGGATGGCCGTTGTCCGCACACCTCATCAAAAGAGTAGCCGGTCAGTTGGGTAAAGTAAGGATTAACGTATTCAATGCGGCCTTGGGTGTCAGTGACCATCACTGTCAAGGGCGATTGCTCAATGGCGGTAGAGAGTACTTGCAGCTTGTTTTGTGCGGCTTTGATATCGGCCAGCGATTGCTCTAGCTGGCGGTTGAGCTGGGCCAGCGCGGCGCGTTGTTGTGCTCTTTCTAGGTGTGCCGATACCCGTGTTTTGACCACCTGTGGGTTGATGGGCTTGTGGATAAAGTCTACGGCCCCCGCCTCGATGCCCTGTGTTTCGCTGTCTGGATCGATGCGGGCAGTTACAAAAATCACCGGTACATCGCGTGTGCGCGGGTTGCTGCGCAAGTGCGCTAGCACTTCGTAGCCGTTCATGTCGGGCATCATCACATCGAGCAAAATCAGGTCAGGCAAGTCCTCATCTACTTGGGCCAGCCCTTCTTGCCCAGACAGGGCAAAACCGATGTCGCAGATGTCGGCCAGCGTTTCACCCAGAACTTCGATGTTTTCTGGTTGGTCGTCCACGATCAAGACTTGGGGGCGTGGGGGCAGCATGAAACAGTCTCTTTCTTTTGTGTTTATTGTGCCGTGCTGGCGGGCAGGGTGGAGGCAAAGGTGAGCAGTGCTTCGAGCGCTGGCTTAAATTGCAGGCGGCGCACAGCGATGCTCACTGGCGCAAAAGCGCTAGCCAGCGCACTGCCTTGCAGCAATAGCTCGATCTCTTCGCTGGTGCGTTTGGCTGCCAATCGGTTGGCTTGTAGCAGGGGTTCGAGCTCGGCCAGCAGTTGGTGCAGTTGGAGGTAGTTGATACAGGTCGCCGTAGCTGGGCAAAATTCCAACGGGGTTGTCTCTTCAGGCGTAGTTGCTTTGGCGGGTGCCAGCTCTTCGCTGGCGCGCGCCAGCGTGACCTGAAAACAGAACATGCTGCCTTGGCCTGCTGTGCTTTGCACTTGTACGCTGCCACCCATGAGGTGGGTCAGTTGCCGCACGATAGAGAGCCCTAGCCCCGTGCCGCCATATTTGCGTGTGATGGAGCTATCGGCTTGGGTAAAGGCCGCAAACAGCCGCTGCACCTGCTCAGGTGTCATGCCGATGCCGGTATCGGATACCTTGCCTTGCAGGGTGATGGTATGGGCTGTTTCTGCCTGCCATGAAAAGGACAACTGCACCCCTCCGTGCGGGGTAAACTTGATAGCGTTGCTGACCAGATTGCTCAAAATCTGGCCCAAGCGCAGGGCATCGCCCACCAGATAGCGGGGCAAATGCGGATCAATATCCTGCTGCCATTGCAGTTGCTTGGCCTCTAGTTGGTGCGCAAACAGGTCGTGTACCTGTTGCACTAGGGCTGCCAGCTCAAAAGGTTCTTGTTCCAGCTCCATGCGGCCCGCCTCAATTTTGGAGTAGTCCAGAATGTCATTGAGCAATTGCAACAGCGCCTTGGCCGAGGTGTGGGCCTTGCCTAGGTAGTCGCGCTGGCGTGGTGTCAGGGGGGAGTCAAGCACCAAAGCGGTCATGCCGATGATGGCGTTCATGGGGGTGCGGATTTCGTGGCTCATGTTGGCCAAAAAATCGCTCTTGGCGCGGTTGGCGGCTTCGGCAGCCTCTTGCATCTGCTTGAGGCGTGTGATGTCTACCCGAAAGCCCACCGTGTAACCCGTAGGCGTTTTACGATCGACAATGCGCAGCCAGCGCCCATCGTGCAGTTTTTGCTCTGTCGTCTGTTGGCCGTCGCGGTGGATGAGCATGCGCTGCTGTACCCAAGCATCTTGCTCTGGCAGCGAGGCCTGAGTGAGGTTGGCATAGTTGCCCGCCCGGATACGGATGCGCAGCAGTTCTTCAAACGTTTTGCCGTGCAAGTCCAGCAGATCATGGGCCGGAATGAGGGTGCGGTACTTCTCATTGCAAAACACCAGGCGGTCGTTTTCATCGAACAGCACAAAAGCCTCGTCGATGGCCTCAATAGCGGTGCGTAGGGTCTGGGCCTGCTCTAGCAGTTCTTGCTGGGTACAGCGCAAGACTTCGGTGGCATGTTGCTGCTGCTGCACAGTGTGCAAGTAGGCATTAAAGCCTGTCACCAAGTCGGTAATCTCATCGCGTTCGGCGGGGATGGGTAAGGGCGCATGGGCTGCTTGCGGTGCTTGGCTCAGGCGCTGAAAGCGTTGGGCCACGGCGCGCAGCGGTGCTACCACCTGCCGGGCGTGGCGGTGTACCAAAACTGCCATCACGGCCAAGCAAACCAGCAGCAAGGCCAGCGCCAGCAAGGCCAAGCGTAACACTTGCGTTGTTTGCTGCGCTAAGGGCGAGGTGAGCACCAAATAACCCCCCATTTTGGCCAAGGGTACGGCAGAGAACCAGACTTGCTGCCCATCGAGCATCAAGCTTCGGTCGGGTTTGCCTTGTTGCAGCAAGCGCACCAAGGCGGGGGCCACGGGCTGGCCAAAATAGCGTTGGTCGGGGTGATGGACAAAATGGCCGCTGCGATCCGTCACCATCAGCCGTGCCAGCCCATAACCAGAGGCGTCTAGTTCGTGGTGTTTTTGAAAAATTGCATCGTTGATGCTGATGACCAGCACACCGACTACAGAATGTACCCCGGCTTTTTCATCGTAATGGCTGATGGGGTGGGTCAGGGTGTAGACCTTGTTGGGGGCCAGTCCAAGGTTGGCACCATCATCGATGCTGCGCCAGAAGGTGCCCCGGCCTGAGGCTTGGGCCTCTTGCACCAGCTGGCGTACGGTGTTTGTGGGTACGTCTTGGGCGTCTAGCGTTGCACCCACATGAAAATGCCGCCCTTGCAAGGACAATACATCCAGCGATACCAGCCCTCTGGTGCGCAAAAAATGGTTCAGGATGTAGCCAATTTGGGCGCGGGTGTTTAGGCGGCTATAGCTGTCTTCAGTGGCGCGGTCTAGCTCGTAGAGGGCACGGGCGATGGCCTCATTGCCAGCGATGTTGCTAGCCAAGTCCTCTAGCTGCTCACTGTAGAGCGTGAGCAGCTGCTGCGCCTCTTGCAGGGTGCGCTGGTTGTTGGCCGTAGTTTGCTCTAGCACCATGCCACGCGCTACATAAAAGGCACCCACACCAAACAGCAGCAAGGGCACAATGCCGGTGAGCAGCAAATACGCCACCAACCGGGTGGTGATGGTGTTGTTCCAGCGCACGGCTTAAGGTAGGCTAGAGGTAGAGGCCGTGACCAGTTGCACATCGACCAGCGTGACCAAAGGCACCTTGTCTCCGGCCAGCAAGCGATGCGCCAGCATCATCCCCTGAAAGCCTTGCTCGGCGGCCTGCTGATCGACGGTGACACTCAGGCGGCCTTTGCGCACCTCGGCCACGGCATCGTCAATGGCATCGTAGCCGCCTACCTTGACATCGCCGAGCCCTTTTTCTTGCAGGTATTGGATTGCGCCCAGTGCCATCATGTCGTTGGCCGCATAAATCAGTTGTACGCGGGGGTGGCGGGTGAGCAGCTCGCGTGTCACGCTGTAGCCCTCGTCGATTTTCCAGTGTGCGCTCTCACTGGCTACCAGTTGGACTGCGGGGTTGTCGGCTAAAGCACGTTTGGCCCCTTGCTGGCGCTGGCGGGCGTTGTCGGCGCTGCGAATGCCTTCTAGCACGATGGCTTGGGTGCCGGGGCGGGCCTCTTTGGCCAGCCACTGCGCCGCTGCATAGGCAGCCTTTTCGTTGTCTACACTCAAAAATGGGATGGGAGCTAGCCCCGCTTGCGCTACTGTTTGGGGGTCTAGGCGGTTGTCTAGATTGACCAGCTTGATACCAGCATCAGCGGCCCTTTTGAGCACCGGCACCAAACGTTGCGAGTCGCCCGGTGCAATGACGAGGGCATCTACCTTGGCGCTGATCAGGTCATCGACAATTTGGATTTGCTGCTCGATAGAAGTCTCTTGTGCTGCTACTTTGACTTGCAATTGCACGCCCAGTTGGCGTTCAGCCCGGCGTGCGCCTTGTTCCATTGCAATGAAAAAGGGGTTGGTCAGGGTTTTCATCACCAAGGCGATGGTTTTTTTCTTGTCGTCTGGCGCGGGTTTGGTGGGTGCAACGGGCACTGGTGCTGTGGTGACGCTGCTCAGTTGCAGATCGTTGGCATCTTTACAGGCCAGCAAACCCAGCAGTAGCGCAGTGGCCAAGAACATTTTACAAAAGCGGGACAACATGAAAACACTCCATGGCAGCAGTGGCTATCGAACTACGCTGCATTATTGTTTTTTTCTTGCCCATAGCAAAGCGATCTCACTCTGGCCTGCGCTATGCCACGCTTGGTAGCGTTTGGTGTTATTCGGCTTGGGCTGCTTGTTTCCATGCTTGGGTGGCTGCTGCGACATCACCGCGCCGTTCGGCCAACGCGGCTAAATGCCGCCATGCACGTCGGCGCAGACTGGCATCTGGCAATTGTTGGCTACATGGCGCCAACAATTGCTGCGCTTTGCCCCATAGTTGGCGCTGTAGGCAGGCTACACCAGCCAAGTATTGCAAGTGAACCTGCTGTGGCTGCGCTTGGGCGGCGGCCTCCATGCGGGCCAGCCAAGGGTCATCCATGCCGTGCAGGCTGGCCTCTAGGGTGCCTACCAATTTGAGGGCCAGTGTATCGCTTAAGGTACCGGGGGGTTGCTGCAACAGCGGCCACACTGGCAGCAGCCAGTGGCGCACTTGGGCCGCATCGCCCCCTAGGGTGCTCAGGCGCTGGGCGGCGTGGATGGCCAATTCTGGCATGGCCCGCTCGGTAGGTTCTAGCGTTTGCCAGACTTGTTGCAGTTGTATTGGGTCGTGGGCGCCATCGATCAGTTCGGTGGCTAGCCCGCGCACGAGGCTTTGCCCGGCGGCGGGCGAGAACGCCCGGTGTTTTGCCAGCAACCGGGCGGTTTCTAGGGCCTCTTGCGTTTGCTCGGCGTGGCGCGTTGCTTGTAGTCGGGTACGCAGTGCCAAGGTGCGCCGAGCAGCACCTTGGGGCAGTGCGGCCAGCCATTCGAGGGCGCTGCGGGCATCATGGTCTTCTAGCGCCCAACGGGCGGCGCGCAGTTGTATGCCTTCGCGCAGTACTAAATCGTGGCTGCTGCCGTAGGCTGGTGCGTGTTCTAGGGCCCGCTGCAAATGTTGCTCACGCTGCCGGTGGTCTTGCAGGGCTTGGGAGTCTTCGGCGGCGATCAGGTGGGCCAAGGCGCGCAGTACATGGGCATGGGGCAACACCTCGCCCGCCTGAGTGAGGGCCGCTTCTTGGGCCAGTGCCAGCAGGGCGGCCTTGCGCGAGCGCAAAAAGCGCCCTGCCATCCACTCAGCCAGTGCCTCTAGCAAGGCCGCGTGCATGGCCCGCTCTTTTTGTTGCAAGCGCCAGCGCTGGGCTTGGCGCGGCAGGGCCAGCAGCGCTGCCAAACCGCGCAGGGCGGCATACAGCGTGGCAAAACCCAGCGCCAACAGCAGCAGCACCAGATTGAGCGATAAATCGAGCCGATAGGGCGGCCAGAACAAGGTGACGGTGCCTTGGTTGTTGCCAGCAAACAAGGCCGACGCCACAGCAACGGCAAAAAGGGCCAAAAGCCAGAGGGCGGCACGCATGGGCTGTAGCTGCTTTCTGACCGGTGTTAGCGGCCCGCTGCCGCGCTACCGAGGGCGGCAAAGGTTTCATCCAGACGCGGCAGCTCGGTCTGCTTCATGTGCGTCTGTACCTGTTGCAGGGTAGTGGCGGCATTTTGCGTGCGCCGCGAGGCCGGATCGAAATATTTGTGGATGGCCGCGCTGGCGGCAGATAGATCGGCCCGGGCCGATTCAAACTGGCGCGCCAGCACGCCCAAGCGGGCATTGAGCAGCTTGAGCTTGAGGTTCTCGCGCAGAAAAAAGGCTTGTTCTGGGGCCAGCAAAATGGCTTCGGGCTGGTCAATGCGGCTGACACGTACCAAACTGCGCACCTCATCCCACACCACCTCGCCACCGCGCAGCAGTGCGCTTTGCCACCACGGCTGATCGGGCACGGGGGCTGCGCCATCTGAGTGCGTATTGGCTCGTGCTTGCAGGCGGCGGGTGGCGGCCCCTTGCGCTACGGCATTGTGCAGCGGCAGCTCATCGACTTGGCGCACCAGTTCATCAAGCTGGGCCAATAAGCCAGCAGTATCGGCCACCGTGGCGGTTCTCAGGCGCTCTAGATCGTGGCCCATCGCACGCTGTAGGGGCAGCAAGCGCGGCTGGGCTGCGCGCTCAATGCGCTGCTGCGCGCTCTTGAGCGATGCCACCAGTGGCTCCAGATGGCCGGTAAATTGTGCTTGTTGCTGGGCTAGGCGCAGTGCGGCCTCAATATCCACCACCAAGGTTTCATCGCGTGAGCGCGAAACACTGCGCATCAGCTCTTCTAATTGACCGCGCTGCAAAGCCACCTCGTTGAGGCGAGTTTCGGCTACGGTCAGGCGGGTGGCGGTGTCGCTGGTTTGCTCTTGGGCTTCGCGGGCCAAGGTGCGGGCCTCTACCGCTTGGGCGCCCGCATCGGCACTCTGCCGGGCCAGTTGTTCTTGGATGGTACTGAGCTTTTGCCAGAGCAAAACACTACTGGTCAAACCAGCGGCGGCCAAAACGGCTACGGCAGTCAAGCTGTAGGCCCACAGTTTGCCTGTGCCGCCGGGCACGGCAGCCTCTGGTGCCACCGCAGCCCCCGTGGGTGGCACTGGGGCTGCGGCAGACGGGGCGGAAGAAGGCGCGGGACTCATGGCATGGATTCTATCGAGGCAGCCACATCCTTGAGGGCCGGGCGGCATTGCGCCACGGTACCAAAGCCCAGTCCCTGTGCCGCTGCTGCAATGCGCGGGTGCGTGGCCAAGGCGTGGGCTTGCTGCCAAAGCTGTGCAGGCAGCAGTGTGGGCAGATGGGCGATGGCTTGCGAGCTGCTGAATAGCCATAGCGAGCCATCACTGGCGGCCTGCACGGCCAGTGCTTGTTCGGCGGCAGTCCAAATGGGTGCGCTGCGCTGGTAGGCCACCACCTTGTCCACCACGGCACCCTGTTGCTGCAATTGCTGCGCCAGCCAATCGCGGCCTGAGCCTTCGTGGGTGCCTTCTTGATCGCTGCCACGCACAATCAGCACCCGGTGGCCGGACTGGACTTGCGGGCGCACTTGGCTCCAGAGTGCTTCAGAATCAAATTGGGGCGCATCGGCGGCAGGCTGGTCGATCAAACCGTGCGCTAAGCCCAAAGCAGCCAAGACACGGGCGGTGCCAGGGCCCGGTGCCCAGATTCTGGGCGATGGCCCACTGCCCGCTTGTACGGCTAGCGCCTGCACCACTGCTGGGGTAAAGAAATGCCGCGCCGCCTGCCCACTCACCACCATAATGGCTTGGTAGTGGCTTAGTTGTGCCTGTGCGCTGTGCAATCGCGTCAAGGTGGCCGCGTCGCGGGGCGCATGGGTAGCCAGCAGCGGCAAAGCCAGCGCGTGCAGGCCACGCGCCTGCAAGGCGCTTACCCATTGCAGCGCTTCGGGTTGGGGGCGGGTAATCAGGATACGCGGGGGCATGGCCTTAGCCAGCGCCACCGGCACGCAATTGTGCTGCTACGGCTTGGCCCAGTGCATCGGCCTCGGCCAAGGTGCTCACATTGGCGCTGGCGCTGGTACGCACCAAAGCCGTGTGCTGTTCTGGATCGCCCCAAGCGGCATCTAGCCGTAGCTGTTGGCCCTCTAGCACCGCATGGGCCGCCAGCGGCATCGAGCAACTGCCACCCAAGCAGCGGCTTACGGTGCGCTCTGCCGTCACGCGCAGCCAAGTGGGCTGGTGCGCTAACGGGGCCAAGGCGGCGATCAAATCTTGGCGATCACTGCGCACTTCAATGCCCAAGGCCCCTTGGCCTGCGGCGGGCAGCATCTCCGTGGGGGCAAAAATCATGCGGATGCGTTCGTGCAAGTTCAAGCGTTTCAGCCCGGCGGCAGCCAGCACGATGGCGTCGTATTGGCCCTCGTCCAATTTGCGCAGCCGGGTATCCAAGTTGCCACGCAGGGGCTGGATGTTCAAGTCGGGGCGCAGGGCTTGCAGCAGCACCTGACGGCGCAGGCTGGAGGTGCCCACCACTGCTCCCGTGGGCAAATCTTGCAAGCTGGCATAGCGGGGCGAGACAAACGCATCGTGCGGGTCTTCGCGCTCCATGACGCAGGCCAAGGCAAAGCCTTCGGGCAGCTCCATCGGCACATCCTTGAGTGAATGCACGGCAATGTCAGCGCGGCCATCGTGCAGCGCTGTTTCTAATTCTTTGACAAACAGTCCCTTGCCACCGACCTTGCTCAGGCTGCGATCCAAAATTTGGTCGCCCAGCGTGGTCATGCCCAGCAAAGATACGGCGTGGCCGCGCGCTTGCAGTAGGGCTTGTACGTGTTCGGCCTGCCACAGTGCCAAGCGGCTTTCGCGCGTAGCAATAACGATGGGGGGGAGGGAAGGGGCTTGGAAAGTCATCGAAACGGGCAGGGCAAAAGAAAGGGCAGATTCAAGGAACAAAACCAGCCCTACTGCAACCGGGTGGGCTGAAAGGGCGTCAGTTTCGGATGCTAGCATGGCCCCAGTTTTAAAACCATTGAGCAGGAGACTCAACCAAAATGACTTCGTCCCATCGCAAGACTGAAGCCCCCTCGGTGCGCAAATCTGACAAAGATGCACCCCTGATCCAAGATATCCGCCTATTGGGGCGTATTTTGGGTGATGTAATCCGCGAGCAAGAAGGCGTAGAAGCCTTTGAGCTGATTGAGCAGGTGCGCAAGCTCTCAGTGGCCTTCCGCCGAGATGCCGACCACGATGCCGACAAGGCGCTCAAAAAGCTGCTCAAGGGCCTGACTGGCGACCAGACGGTGAGCGTGATTCGCGCCTTCACTTACTTTAGCCATTTGGCCAATCTGGCCGAAGACCGCCACCACATCCGCCGCCGCACCATCCGTGAGCGGGCGGGCGATACGCAAGAGGGCAGCATTGCTGTGGCCTTGTCGCGCTTGCGCTGGGAGGGCATTGCCCCCAGTACCATTGCCGAGGCGCTGGCTAGCAGTTATGTCGCTCCGGTGCTCACCGCCCACCCTACCGAGGTGCAGCGCAAGAGCATTTTGGACGCCGAGCGCGATATTGCCCAGCTCTTGAGCACCCGCGACGACATCGTCGAGCGCGCCCAGCTCTACAACAGTGCCAAAGACGCCCTCACGCCCCGTGCCTTGGCTGCGAATGAGGCCCATTTGCGCGCCCGTGTGGCCCAGTTGTGGCAAACCCGCCTGCTGCGCTACAGCAAGCTGACGGTGGCCGATGAGATCGAAAACGCCCTGTCTTACTACGAGGCTACCTTTCTGCGTGAAATCCCACGCCTGTATGCTGAATTGGAAAGCGAACTGGGCGATTTGCACGTCCACAGCTTTTTGCGCATGGGCCAATGGATTGGCGGCGACCGCGATGGCAACCCCAACGTCAGTGCCGCCACCTTGCAACAAGCACTGCGCCGCCAAAGCGAAGTGGCCCTGCGCCACTACCTGACCGAAGTGCATTTGCTGGGCAGTGAGTTGTCCATTTCGGCACGGCTGGTGGGCCTCAGCCCCGAGATGCAAGCTTTGGCTGAAACCTCGCCCGACAGCAACGCTCATCGCCAAGATGAACCCTACCGCCGCGCCCTGATAGGCACCTATGCCCGCTTGGCCGCTACCTTGCAGCAGTTGACTGGCACCGAAGCGGCCTTGCACGCCGTAGCACCGCAAAACGCCTATGGCGACGCTGCCGAGTTTTTGGCCGAACTGCGCACCATCGCCACCTCTCTGCAAGCCCACCACGGCGCTGCGATGGTGCCTGAACGTTTGCGCCCCTTGATGCGCGCGGTAGAGGTGTTTGGCTTCCATCTGGCTACGGTGGATTTGCGCCAAAGCTCCGATCAGCACGAGCTGGTGATTGCCGAACTGCTGGCCGTGGCCCAAGTAGAGCCGCACTATGCCGATTTGAGCGAGGCCGCCAAGCGCTCGGTGTTGATGCGCTTGTTGCAAGATGCGCGTCCGTTGCGTGTGCATGGTGTGCCTTACTCCGAGCACACCCAAAGCGAACTGGCTATTTTTGAGGCCGCGCTGCGCATGCGCCAGCGCTACGGCGCTGAGGCCATCCGTCACTACATCATCAGCCACACCGAAACGGTGAGCGATTTGCTCGAAGTGCTGTTGCTGCAAAAAGAAGTCGGCCTGTTGCGTGGCACCCTCGGCCACGAATCGGCGGCGCTAGGCCAAGCCCATGCCGATTTGATCGTCGTGCCGCTGTTTGAGACCATCGAAGACTTGCGCAACGCTCCGACCATCATGCGCGAGTTCTACCAGTTGCCCGACATTGCTGCCTTGGTGCGTCGCAGCGGTGGCGAGCAAGACGTGATGCTCGGCTACTCTGATAGCAACAAAGACGGCGGCATTTTTACCAGCAATTGGGAGCTATACCGCGCCGAGATTGCGCTGGTCGAGTTGTTTGACGAGTTGTCTGCGGGCAACACGCCGATCCGTTTGCGCATGTTCCACGGGCGCGGCGGCACCGTAGGCCGGGGCGGTGGCCCCAGCTACCAAGCCATTTTGGCGCAGCCTCCGGGCACGGTGCGCGGCCAGATTCGCCTGACCGAGCAAGGCGAAGTGATTGCCTCCAAATATGCCAACCCCGAAATTGGCCGCCGCAACCTCGAAACCTTGGTCGCTGCCACGCTAGAGGCCACTTTGTTGCAGCCGACCAAATCAGCCACACCCGACTTTTTGGACGCCGCCGCCCAGTTATCCCAAGCGAGCATGGATGCCTACCGGGCGCTGGTTTATGAAACCCCCGGTTTTACAGATTACTTCTTCAATTCCACGCCCATTCGCGAGATTGCCGAACTCAATATCGGTTCACGTCCAGCCTCGCGCAAGCCGTCGCAGAAAATTGAAGACTTGCGCGCCATCCCGTGGGGCTTTAGCTGGGGCCAGTGCCGCCTGACGCTGCCGGGCTGGTACGGTTTTGGTGCGGCGGTAGAAGCCTTTTTGCACGCTGAGGGCACCGACCCCAAGGCCCAGCTGGCGCTGCTACGCAAGATGTACCGCCAGTGGCCGTTCTTTAGCACGCTGCTCTCTAACATGGACATGGTGCTGGCCAAGAGCGATTTGGCGTTGGCCTCGCGCTACAGCGAGCTGGTAGACAACGCCCGTCTGCGCAAAAAGATCTTCAGCACTATTGAGGCCGAATGGCACCGCACCGCCGATGCCTTGTCCCGTATCACGGGCGAGAAGCAGCGGCTGGTCAACAACACGGCGTTGGCGCGTTCTATCCGCCACCGTTTCCCGTACATTGATCCCCTACACCACTTGCAGGTGGAGCTGGTACGCCGCTGGCGCGGTGGTCAAGGCGATGAGCGGGTGCAGACGGGTATCCACATCTCCATCAATGGTATTGCGGCAGGGTTGCGCAATACCGGCTAACTGGCTTTCATGCATGAGCAACCAGCCGTTGGATTTGGTACATCGACCAAGTGAAGACGGTGGCTAAAGCTACTGCGGCACCGGCAAAGGTGCCGCAGTAGGCTGGCCCTTTTGCGCACGCTCGGCCTGTTCGCGTAGCACCTGCTGTTTGTGCGCTTGCGCAGCGGCGAGTCTTTCCCGTTGCTGTTGTTGCGCTTGCGTGGCCTGCTGCGCCGCCTCTTGCTGGCGTGCTTGGCGCTGCTCAGCCCGAATCACCGCCAGCCGAGGGTCTGTGCGGCGTTTTTCCAGACCTGCCCCACTCCTTGGCGTAGGTTTTTTGGGCGCTTTAGCCTCGCCAGTGGGTAGATGCTCGCGTTGGCGTGCTTCAATGCTTTGCAGGCGCTGCGCCGCACGCTCGCGCCGTTCTTGCAAATTGAGTTGGTTTTCGCGGGCGCGCAAAACGTCTTTGGCTTGGCGTACTTTGCGCCGTTCGGCGCGCAAGCAGTCTTCTACGGCAAAGCGCTGCTGGCACGCAGTCTCGGCCAACCTCAAGGCCGCATCCAACTGGGCGCGTTCTTGGCGCAGGGTGGCACGTTCATCGGTTTGGGCCACGCTGTGGCCGTGGAGCAGCACCAGCGCGCACGCCAGCCCGATTTGGGGCCAGCCTTGCAAAAATGGGCGTATCTGCATCAGGTCAATCCGGTATCCACTACCCGGCGCTCCAATGCCAGAAATTCTTTCGATTGCATCTCATTGAGTCGCGACACCGTGCGCGGAAACTCGTGCGCCAGTGGCCCGTCGGTATAAAGCTCTTCGGGCGGCACGGCGGCAGAAATCACCAGCTTCACGCGCCGGTCATAAAGCACATCCACCAGCCACGTAAAGCGCCGCGCTGGTGACGCCATACTCACAGGCATATGCGGCACATTCGACAGCAACACGGTATGAAATTGGTTGGCAATTTCTAAATAGTCGTTTTGTGAGCGTGGGCCACCGCACAGCTCCCGAAAATCCAACCACACCACACCACCAGCTTTGCGCCGGGCACGAATTTCTCGCGCTTCAATGTGCAATATTGGGTCTTCGTCGTGGATTTCAGCCAGTTGGTCAAAAGTTTTGCCCATCTCGGCATCGGCCTGCTCCCCCAAGGGGCAGTGGTAGAGCTTGGCATTCTCTAGCGTGCGGCGGCGGTAGTCGGTGCCGTTGTCCACATTAATCACTTGCATGCGCTGGTTCAATAGCGCAATAGCAGGCAAAATGCGGTCGCGGTGCAGGCCATTAGGATAAAGACCATCCGGCTCAAAATTGGAGGTGGTGACAAAACCCACACCATTCTCAAACAGCGCCACCAGCAGGCGGTGCAAAATCATGGCGTCAGTAATATCGGCCACATGGAACTCATCAAAACAAATGAGTTTGTAGCGTTTGGAGATGCGCGCACCTAGCACATCCAATGGGTTTTGTGTGCCTTGCAACACCGCCAGCTCGCGGTGTACCTCGCGCATAAATTCATGAAAATGCAGCCGCACTTTGCGCTTAAGCGGCACGGCATTAAAAAAGCAGTCCATCAGAAAGCTTTTGCCACGCCCAACGCCGCCAAACATATATACCCCCTTAGGGATATCGGGGCGGTTAATCAATTTTTTGAGCGCATTGGAGCGGCGTGACTTGTATACCGCCCACTCTTGGGCGCAGCGCTCTAAGGCCTGCACGGCGCGCAGTTGGGCTGGGTCACTCTGAAAGCCCTTGGCTACCAGTTCGGCCTCATAGGCCTGAAGAACGGAAACGGACAAAATCAGCCCCCTTGCTCTACAAAAAGAAAATCTCTGGTGCCCGACGTGCGGACACCAGAGTTATAAATCACCGCAATACTGTGGGTGAAAACCGTTGAAAAGGTTTAGAAGTTTAGCGTGCGCTTGTCCACGGCCAAAGCTGCTTCTTTGGTGGCTTCACTCAAAGAGGGGTGGGCATGGCAGATGCGGGCGATGTCTTCGGCGCTGGCCTTAAATTCCATCGCTACCACGGCTTCAGAGATCAGCTCGGATGCCATGGGGCCAACAATGTGGACGCCCAAAATCTCGTCGGTGGTGGCATCAGCCAAGAACTTGACCATGCCAGTGGTGTCACCCAAGGCACGGGCGCGGCCATTGGCCAAGAACGGGAAGGTACCGGCCTTGTATTTCACGCCGTCGGCCTTGAGTTGTTGCTCAGTGCGGCCCACCCATGCAATTTCGGGGCTGGTGTAAATCACCCAAGGAATGGTGTTGAAATTCACATGGCCGTGTTGGCCAGCAATGCGCTCGGCCACGGCCACGCCTTCTTCTTCGGCCTTGTGTGCCAGCATGGGGCCACGCACCACGTCACCCACCGCCCAGACGCCGGGCAGATTGGTCTTGCAGTCGCCATCGACCACAATCGCGCCGCGCTCGTCCAGTTGCAGACCCACAGCTTCGGCATTGAGGCCGTTGGTGTTGGGCACGCGACCAACCGATACAATGAGCTTGTCGGCGTCCAGCGTTTGGGCTTCGCCCTTGGCATTGGTGTAGGCGATGGAGACGCCCTTTTTGCCATTCTTGATGTCGCCAACCTTCACGCCCAGCTCAATCTTCAGGCCTTGCTTGTCAAAGGCTTTTTTGGCTTCCTTGGCGATTTGTTCGTCCACAGCACCCAAGAAGGTGGGCAGACCTTCCAAAATGGTCACGTCGGCACCCAGACGACGCCAGACCGAACCCATTTCCAGACCAATCACGCCAGAGCCAATCAGGGCGAGCTTTTTGGGCACAGCGCCAATGCGCAATGCGCCATCGTTGGACAGCACGTTTTCTTCGTCAAACGGTGTGCCGGGCAAGGCACGGGCGTTGGAGCCAGTCGCGATGATGACTTGCTTGGCTACCAAGGTTTCGGGTTTGTCGCCAGCCACTTGGACTTCGTAGCCGCCTTCGACCGCCTTGGCAAAAGAGCCACGACCGTGGAAGAAGCTGACCTTGTTCTTTTTGAACAGGTACAAGATGCCGTCGTTGTTTTGCTTGACGACGTTGTCCTTGCGGGCAATCATCTTGGCCACATCCATCTTCACGTCTTTAGCGCTGATGCCGTGCTCGGCAAAATGGTGGTTGGCGTGGTCAAAGTGCTCAGACGATTGCAGCAGCGCCTTGGAGGGGATGCAACCGACGTTGGTGCAGGTGCCGCCGGGTGCGGGGCCGCCCTTGTCGTTCTTCCATTCGTCGATACAAGCGACGTTAAAACCCAGTTGGGCGGCACGGATGGCGGCAATATAACCACCGGGGCCAGCGCCAATCACCACGACATCAAATGCTTTGCTCATAAAAATCTTTCTTAATCGGTTCAAAAAAACCCACCGATGGGCACCAGCGCAAGCTGGGCCACATGGGTGGGCTAATCGGTCAGGGTTTAGATGTCAAACAGCAGGCGCGAAGGATCTTCCAGCGCTTCCTTCATCGCTACCAAGCCCAGCACAGCCTCACGACCGTCAATGATGCGGTGGTCGTAAGACATGGCCAAGTAGTTCATCGGACGGATGACGATCTGGCCGTTTTCCACCACAGCGCGATCTTTGGTGGCGTGAACCCCCAAGATGGCCGATTGTGGGGGGTTGATGATGGGGGTAGACAGCATGGAGCCGAAGGTGCCGCCATTGGAGATGGAGAAGGTGCCGCCGGTCATTTCTTCCATGCCCAGCTTGCCTTCTTGGGCCTTCTTGCCAAATTCAGCGATTTTCTTTTCGATGTCGGCAAAGCTCATTTGGTCGGCGTTGCGCAAAATAGGCACCACCAAGCCACGGGGCGAACCCACAGCGATACCGATATCAAAGTAACCGTGGTAAACGATGTCGTTGCCATCCACTGAGGCGTTGAGCACCGGGAACTTCTTCAGTGCGTGCACTGCGGCCTTGACAAAGAAGCTCATGAAGCCGATCTTGACGCCGTGCTCTTTGCTGAAGGCGTCTTGGAACTTCTTGCGCATTTCCATCACTGGGGCCATGTTCACTTCATTGAACGTGGTCAGGATGGCGTTGGTCGATTGCGATTGCAACAGACGCTCGGCTACACGGGCGCGCAGGCGGCTCATGGGCACGCGCTGTTCAGGGCGGTCACCCAGTTCTAGTTTGGATGAAGGTGCTGCCACCTGGGGCAGGGCCTTGGTGGGCACGCCGGTTGGGATGACGGCAGCAGTGGATTGCACGCCACCGGCTACAGCAGCCAGCACGTCGCCCTTGGTCACGCGGCCATCTTTGCCGGTGCCGGTCACGGCAGAGACCGACAGGTTGTTGTCGGCCAGCAGCTTGGCGGCGGCAGGCATTGCCACGTCGCCCTTGTTGGCAGCGGCAGCAGCAGGAGCAGCCACGGGAGCCGCAGCAGCGGGGGCGGCGGCAGGAGCTGCCGCACCGGCCTTGCCTTCGGTGTCGATTTTGGCGATGAGTTGCTCGGCAGTCACGGTGGCACCGTCGCCTTGGATGATTTCGGCCAGCACGCCAGCGGCGGGAGCGGGCACTTCCAGCACCACCTTGTCGGTTTCGATTTCAATCAGGATTTCATCGATAGCCACGGCCTCACCGGCCTTTTTCTTCCACGTCAGCATGGTGGCTTCGGCCACGGATTCGGACAGTTGCGGAACTTTAACTTCTACGATTGCCATTTCAATTCTTTCGGTAAAGGGTTTTGTTCTGAATTCGGGTTGCTGACCTTACTTGGGCAGGACAAAACCCTTGAGCTTGGCAAATGCGCCTTCGACCAGCGCCTTTTGCTGTTCTTGGTGCAGGTGCGAGTAACCCACGGCAGGCGATGCCGAGGCAGCGCGACCCGAGTAGCCCAGCTTTTGCCCATCGAGCATGTTTTCGTGGATGTTGTGCTGGATGAAGAACCAAGCGCCTTGGTTTTGTGGTTCATCTTGGCACCAGACGATGTCGGTGGCGTTGGGGTACTTTTTCAGTTCCGCAGCAAAGGCTTTGTGTGGGAACGGATAGAGTTGTTCAACGCGGATGATGGCCACATCGGTGATTTCCTTCTCGGCGCGCTTTTTCACCAAGTCGTAGTACACCTTGCCTGAGCAAGCCACTACGCGCTTGACCTTGTCGGCCTTTTTGGTGATGGCTTCGTCTTGCTCGGCAATCACAGTTTGGAAGATGCCCGAGGTGAACTCAGACAGCGGCGAGGTCGCATCCTTGTTACGCAGCAGCGATTTGGGTGTGAAGATGACCAAGGGCTTGCGCAGATCGCGCACCATTTGGCGGCGCAGCACATGGAAAATCTGGCTGGCGGTGGTGGGTTGCACCAGCTGCATATTGGTATCAGCGGCCAATTGCAAGAAACGCTCGACGCGGGCCGAGCTGTGCTCTGGGCCTTGGCCTTCGTAGCCGTGGGGCAGCATCAAGGTCAGGCCATTGGCACGGCCCCACTTGACTTCACCAGAGGCGATGAACTGGTCAATCACCACTTGGGCGCCGTTGGCGAAGTCGCCAAACTGGCCTTCCCAGATCACCAGCGAGCTGGGGTCAGAACCGGCGTAGCCGTATTCAAAGCCCATCACTGCCTCTTCAGACAGGATGGAGTCAATGACGACAAACGGGGCTTGGTTTTCGGCCACGTTTTGCAGGGGCACATAGGTGCCGGTATCCCACTTTTCGCGGTTTTGGTCGTGAATGACGGCGTGGCGGTGCGTGAAGGTGCCACGGCCACAGTCTTCGCCCGACAGGCGCACGGGGTAGCCGCTGGCTACCAACGAGGCAAACGCCATGTGCTCGCCCATGCCCCAGTCCACATTGATCTCGCCCCGGCCCATTGCGGCGCGGTCGTCATAGACCTTTTTCACCAATTGGTGTGGTGTCAGGGTGGCAGGTAGGGTGGTGAGCTTTTCGGACAGGCGCTTCCACTCGGTCAGTGGGATGCCCGTTTCGCCAGCGTCCGTCCACTTTTTGCCCACAAAGGGCGACCAGTCAATGGCGTACTTGCTCTTGAAGTTGGTCAGGACTGGATCGGAGGTGTGTTGGCCGGCGTCCATTGCAGCACGGTAAGCCTTGACCATGTCGTCGCCCAGCGTTTCGCCCAAGCCTTGTGCGGCCAGCTTGTCAGCGTACAGCTTGCGGGTGCCGGGATGCTGGCTGATCTTTTTGTACATCAGCGGCTGGGTCAGCGCGGGGGTATCTTGCTCGTTGTGGCCCAGCTTGCGGAAGCAAATGATGTCCAAAACGATGTCTTTGCGGAACTCCATGCGGAATTCGAGCGCCAATTGCATGGCCAAAACCACGGCTTCTGGGTCATCACCATTGACGTGCAGCACGGGCGACTCGATCATCTTGACGATGTCGGTGCAGTACAGCGTCGAGCGCATGTCGCGGGGGTCAGAGGTGGTAAAGCCAATCTGGTTGTTGATAATCAGATGGACGGTGCCGCCGGTGCTGTAGCCACGGGTTTCAGACAAGGCCAGCGTTTCTTGGTTCACGCCTTGACCGCCAAAGGCGGCATCACCGTGTACCAACACGGGCAGCACTTGGCTACCCTTGGGATCGCCACGGCGATCCATACGAGCGCGCACCGAGCCTTCAACCACGGGGTTGACGATCTCCAAGTGCGAAGGATTAAAGGCCAGCGACAAATGCACTGGGCCGCCTGCGGTAGAGACGTCGGAGCTAAAACCTTGGTGGTATTTAACGTCACCGGCGGGCAGGTCTTCGGGGGCGGTGTGGTCAAACTCGGCAAACAAATCCTTGGGCAGCTTGCCCAAGGTGTTGACCAGCACGTTCAGGCGGCCACGGTGGGCCATGCCGATAACGATTTCTTGCACGCCCTTGGCACCGGCTTGCTGGATCAGCTCGTCCATCGCGGCGATGAAGCTTTCGCCACCTTCGAGCGAGAAGCGCTTTTGGCCGACGTACTTGGTGTGCAGGTAGCGCTCTAGGCCTTCGGCAGCGGTCAGGCGGTCGAGGATGTGCTTTTTCTTGTCCGCATTGAATTGGGGCTTGCTACGGATGGTTTCGAGTTTCTGTTGCCACCAGCGCTTTTGGTTCTGGTCGGTGGTGTGCATGAACTCGGCACCGATGGTGCCGCAGTAGGTTTCGCGCAGTGCGTTGATCAGCTCGCGCAGCGGCATGCTGTCTTTGCCGAAGAACGTGTTGCTGGTGTTGAACACGGTTTCTTGGTCAGCGTCGCTGAAGCCGTAGAACGATGGTTCTAGCTCAGGAATGGCGGGGCGCTCGGTGCGCTTGAGCGGATCAAGATCGGCCCAACGTTGACCGACATTGCGGTAAGCGGCAATCAATTGCTGCGCGGCGGTGCGCTTGCGGCCCAAGTCGGAATCAGCACCACTGGCCAGCACGACCTTGGTGCCGCCTTGTTTGGCGCGCTCGGCAAAGGCATTGACCACCGGCAGGTGTGGAACGTCTTTGGCGTTGGAGCCATCGACGGCGGGCACATGTTGCAGCGCGTCGAAGTAGTCGCGCCATGTATCAGGCACGCTACCGGGGTTGGCGAGGTAGTTCTCGTACATCTCTTCGACATAAGGCGCATTGCCGCCGAAGAGGTAGGTGTTGCCTTGGTAGGCTTGGTAGACGGATGTCTTATCGCTCATATTTTCCGCTGACCTCAGCTTTCCTGAAGAAAGCATTAGCTGGTTTAAGAAACCTTCCGCGACACGGCTGAACCGATTGGCGGATGCGACTGTGGCTGGGAAGGGCCTGTTCACCCCAGATTGTGCCACTGAAAACCCCTGCTCGCCTGCTAGGAGTTTCCCTTGTGGCGTACATTGGGCCACTTGATCGGACTACTGCGCATGAATTCCTCCTCACTACAGCACAAAACTTTTTTATTTCTGCTGGTCTGTGCCTCACTGGCCTTTGCAGCGGTGCTGTGGCCGTTTTACGATGCGGTGTTCTGGGGCGTAGTGTTGGCTATTTTGTTTGCACCTCTGCATCGGCGTCTGTTGCAGCGGCTACCGCAGTACCCCAATTTGGTAGCGCTGCTCATGCTGGGCCTGTGTTTGTTGGTGGTCATTTTGCCCATGACGCTGCTCAGTCTGTCCTTGATTCAACAAGCTACCCATATTTACGATCTGCTGCGTTCGGGAGAGCTTGATCTGGGTGCTTATTTCAAGCAAATCATTGGGGCCTTACCCGCTTGGGCGGTAGACTTGTTGGCACGCTTAGAGTTGACCAGCATGGACGCTGTGCAGCGCAAACTGTCGGCGGTGGCCGTGCAGGCCAGTCAGTTGATTGCTACCCGTGCGTTCAATATTGGCCAAAATACGTTTCAGTTTTTAATCAGCGTGGGCATCATGCTGTATCTGCTGTTTTTTCTGCTACGCGACGGCGCTGTTTTGGTGGCACGGGTGCGCGATGCAGTGCCCCTCAATGAGGCGCACAAGCGCCATCTGGTGAGCAAATTTACTACCGTGATCCGGGCGACGGTCAAAGGCAACGTGATGGTGGCGGCATCGCAAGGGATGCTGGGTGGCTTTATTTTTGGCGTGCTGGGCATCCAAGGCGCAGTGCTTTGGGGCGTGCTGATGGCCTTCTTATCCCTGCTGCCTGCGGTGGGAGCTGGGCTGATTTGGGGGCCTGTGGCACTGTATTTTTTGGCCGTGGGCGCTACCAGCAAGGCGCTGATCTTGGCCGCCTTTGGCGTGGGTGTGATTGGGTTGGTGGACAACGTGCTGCGCCCGATTTTGGTGGGTAAAGATACCAAAATGCCCGACTACGTGGTGCTGATCTCGACCTTGGGCGGCATGGCGTTGCTGGGCCTCAATGGCTTTGTCATTGGCCCGGTGATTGCAGCCCTGTTTATGGCTACTTGGGATATTTTTGCCGCCGAAAACAACAGCCGTTCACCGCCCCCTTGACGGGGATGGTGCAGAGGAATTTATGTCGGGCTGGGCAGTTGCGGCTCTAGTTGTTCGATGGGGATAGGCTTGCCAAACAGATAGCCTTGGTAGGCCAAGCAGCCTTGGGTGCGCAAAAATGCCTGCTGCTCGCGGGTTTCTACCCCTTCGGCAATCACTTCGAGACGCAAGGCTCGGCCCATTGCAATGATGGTTTGCACAATCACGGCATCGTCAGGGTCGGTGGTGATGTCACGCACAAATGATTGCTCGATCTTGAGTTGGTCGAGTGGTAGGCGCTTGAGGTATTGCAAAGATGAGTAGCCGGTGCCAAAGTCATCCATCGAAAAGCGTACCCCCACTGCACGCAGCGCCAGCATTTTGGCAATGGTGGCCTCAACGTTTTCTAGCACCAAACTCTCCGTCAGTTCGAGCTTGAGGGTTTGGGGTGGCGCGCCGGTGGCGGCGAGCACGGCCTGTACACGTTGCACAAAGTCGTGCTGGCGAAATTGCCGTGCGCTCACATTGACGGCAATGCTTAAGTGGGCGCGCTCTGGCTGGCGCGCCCATTGGCTCAGTTGGCGGCAGGCGGTCTCTAGCACCCAATGGCCAATCGGCAAAATCAGGTCGGATTCTTCGGCCAGCGGAATAAATTGCGCGGGCGAGACCATGCCCTTGTTGGGATGAATCCAGCGCACCAAGGCTTCGACGCCCTGCATATGGTCTTGCTCATCGACCTGCAATTGGTAGAACAGGCACAACTGTTCTTGCTCTACCGCTAAGCGCAAGTCTGCTTCGAGGCTGACCTTGGCGTCTAGGTGGGCTTGGATTTGTGGGTCATAAAAACGGTAGGTGTTACGCCCTTCATTTTTGGCTCGGTACATAGCTGCCTCTGCCTGTTTGAGCAGCTCATCAAGGCTTTGGCGTTGTGCATCAAACAGGGTGATGCCGATGCTGGCACTGATAAAGTAGGTTTGCCCTTCCAATTGCACTGGCTGGGCCAAAATTTGCGTGCATTCCAGCACTACCTGCTCGGCTTCATTGGCTGCCTGTTGAGATTGGTGGCTCAGGGCGGCCAGCACAAAGCCGAATTTGTCGCCATCGAGTCTGGCGACGGTGTCGTTGGCACGCACTGTTTGGGCCAAGCGCTGGGCTACCTGTTGTAGTAATTGATCTCCCACACTGTGGCCGCGTGCATCGTTGATGCGCTTAAAGCTATCCAGATCGAGCAACACCACAGCCCCATGATGGTCGCTGCGTGCACAGCCATCCAAGGCTAGCTTGAGCCGCTCCATCAGCATACGGCGGTTGGGCAGTTGGGTGAGCACATCATAAAAAGCAAGCTGGTGTGCTTGTTCCTCAGCTTGGCGTTGGCGCTCAATGGCGTTGCGAAACACCAGCACGGCCCCAGCCAAGCGCCCTAGTTCACCGGAGTCTTTGTCGTGCATGGCTTCTAGGCGTGGCAACGGAATCTCTTTGTGCTGGCTGCCCGCCAAGGTGTGCAACGCGTCTGCAATGTCGATAAGTGCGTGGCTGGCACGTCGAGCTAACAGGTAACTGACCAGCAGCAGTACACACACGGCAGCCAAACCCAGCCACCACAGCTGCTGGGCCATGTGGGTAAAGGCATGGAATTGGGCCAGATTGCGCTCTTGCGCACGCTGGGCTAGCAAGATGCTAAGGCGGCTGGAGAATATAGAAAAATCCCGAAAATGTTGCCGTGCTTGGTTCAAGAAATCACGTGCTACGCTGGGATCGACGGCTAGCACATCGGTAGACATGACGACAAAACGCCGATACAGTTCAAATTCTTGTTGTAAGCTGTTGGTACTGCCTTGGTTGGCGTCAAGCACGAGCGCTGCCGATTGGGTAAGTTGCTCTACCTGCTTGCCCAAAACGTCCAAGTCATTGACAATTGCAGTGTGCATACGGTAGAGCTGCAACTCATTGAGCGAGCCGTTGATCGCACCTTCTAACGCCGCAGAGGTGCGTTCTTCTATCAAGCCGATGTCACGCGAGAAGCTAGCGGCACTGGCCATCCCCTCCAAATCCTTATGCTGCGCGCTGTGGGCCAGCTCAAATTGCTGGCGCATACTGGCCAAGGCACCATAAAACACCAACAAAGCCACCAGCACCACCAGTGCCATTGGCAGTAGCAGGAACAACTGTAATCGGCGTCCCGTGTTCATGGTGCCCCCAGTTGCATCAATAGCTCAGGCCAGTGTTTAGCCTCTATGCTGGCAATGTATTCAAAACTGGGTTCGGCAGCACTGCCCAGTGGGCGAAAAATAACCAGCGTCGCTTCGGGCGGCAGGTAGTCCATCAGCTCGGCAATGTTGGGGCCGTGGGCTACCACCACGCGGTTGGTGCCAGCTTCGGCTACCTTCTCAGACAGCCAATGCCGGGTGCGGGCCACAGCGGGTTTTTTCTCAGATGCAGGCATAGTGGCGGTATAGCGCAGCATCAGGTCTACCTCTATTGGTTTGCCAAAAACGCGTTCTGCGCTTTCTTGCGCCCGGCAAAAGGGGCTGCTGATGACGGTGGTATACGGAACGCGAATGCTGCGTACAAAGCTCCCAATTTGATCGAGCTGGGCGCGGCCAGCATCCGTCAGAGGGCGCTGGTTGGCGCAATGGTCAAGCTTGACCGGAATTTGGTCTGGAAAGCGCGCATCGGTGGCACCGTGGCGCATGTAAACCACCAAACCACCCCGGCGCAAGAGTTCAATGTGTTCTTTGTCTGCTTTTACTACCTGAAAGCGCGTGGCGGTAGGGGCCTGCACATCGGCGGCCCAAACGCCGCCTGTGGTCAGCAGGGCCGTCAACACCCCAAGACAGAGCCGTCCCAAGGCGCTGGAGCAATGTCTTGTAGTTGTGTTGTGCATAAATATTCCTTGTGCTTAGGGCCGGCCAGCTCTAGCTAGTGTGATTTGTAACAACGCAAAGTGTACTGAATCAATCTCCTGCAACTTACAGGGATTCAGGTTGTTTACGTGGTCTCCTTGGGTACACTGCAACGCACCCCGGCACCGTAGTGAAAGCGGTACGGTTTTTTGGTCCACTTGTTTTCAAGGAGTAAGCACAATGGGTCTGTTTGACATGTTCAAGAGCGATTCGGGCGACAAAATGACGCCCCACTTGGCTTTTGCCACCAGCCTGATCTACATGATGTCTGCCGATGGCGAGATTGATCATGAAGAAATTGGCCATCTACTGTCAGTGTTGGGCGGCTCCGATCAAGGCAATGGTTCCATTGGTGTGGGCGCGCAAAACCAAGCGTTGCTCGATAGCGCAGTGAAATACCGTCGCAAAAACTCGATTGACACCTTCTTGCAAGAAGCAGCACCGCTGCTGAGTGATGCGCAAAAGATGTGCATGTTGGTTAACCTGATCGACTCATCGCTCGCGGATGGTCAGCCTGAGCCAGAAGAGCAGGCGCTGTTTGGCAAGTTCTTGCAAGCGTTTGGGGTCTCGGAAGCACGTTTCCGCCCCTTCTTTGAGATCATTGTGCTCAAAAACGACCGCACGGTGTTTACCAACCAAAGCCACCCCAAAAACGACCCTAGCTACCAAGTCAAGTTGTCGCTGCCCTCCTAAGTTTTTGTGCATGGCTGGGGCTGGGATAATGCAGCCCTATGGCCATGTTCGCGGAAGGCATCCTGAAACTCCACTGGGATCAATCGGTACCAGTCAATCTAGCGCGCATCGCTCGCAGCATGGGTATTGCCGTGCGCCTGAGCGATACGCTGCAAGCCTGTGCGCAGCTAGATATTAGCCTGCAAAATCAGGCCATTATCACCCTTGGTAAAGCGCAAAGCGTTGTGCGCCAACGCTATGGTGTGGCCCATGCTTTGGGCCATGTGGCCTTGCACCATCTGCGGCCAGGGCACCAGCGCCTGATTGATGTATCGGACAATTTTGGCGTTAACGCCCACCAGCGCAGCGAAACCGAAGCCAATCAATTTGCCTTGGCGCTGCTCATGCCCGGCGACGCTTTGCGCCAGCGTGTGCAGGAGTTGCGCATGGCCGATTTGGACGATTTGGCGCGCCTGTTTGAAGTGCCGCCCATTCTGGTCAAGCAGCGCATGGCCGATCTAAGCCTGCACTTTAACCGTCCACTGGCTTTGCAGCGCGATCCGTGGCACTGGATTGACGCCGATTAAAGGCGGCTGTGTACGCCTACCACTGCCCAGGGTTGGGCTGGTGCTGGCGCACTGCCGCTTGTAGCAGTGCCACGCTGTCCGGGCGCTGCCCCCGTGCAGCAAAATCGACAGCACGCAGGCCGAGTTGGTTTTTGAGTAACGGGTCGGCCCCCTCATCAAGGAGCAGGTGCAGTACGGCCATGCTGCCGTATTGCGCTGCCATCATCAAGGGCGTGGTGTCGTTGGGCGAGGCGGCATCAATATAGGCATGCTCCTCCAGCAGCAACGCCACTATTTGCTCCTGCGCTGGCTGGTCTTTAGAGGCGGCATAGTGCAGCGGCGTCCAGCCGGGTTTATTGACATCGGCGCCGCGTTCAATCAATAGCCGAGCGGCATCTAGATGTCCTTGCAAGGCGGCCATCATCAGCGGGCTTTCACCGTGGACGTTGCGCACTTCTACATTGACACGGGGTGCAGCCACCAACACAGCGAAAGCGCGCAAAGAACCCAGTTGCAACGCCAGTACGAGGCCTGTTTGCCCTTTGTTGTTGCGAGTGTTGGGGTCCATGCCCCGGCGCAACAAGGTTTGCAGTGTGTCGCCGTCATCACGGTGGATAGCCCTGAAAAAGTCGTCATGGGCACCGGCATGTGCGCCTGATGCCAGCAGGGCACAGGCGGCGGTGGCAGTAGTCAAAAATGAGCGGCGGATCATGCGATACATCATAAAAATTACCTGAAATTTTAAGAAAATTGTAGTGGGGCAAACCCTCAAAAGAGAGATGCCAAGAAAAATCCCAAGCAGCAGTGGCGATGCCAAGAGGGCCAAATATGCTAGAATCTTAGGGTTTTGCCGACTGTCAGACGCCGTTTCCTTGGGCACTACAGCCAAGTGGCAAAGCCAATCCCAAACCAGCCCATTCAAGGTGTTGTTGCCCGTGACAAGGCGGCAAATGTCGGGCTGGGTTTCAGACCTAACCTTTGGAAAAATACCATGTCCGTTACTATGCGCGAAATGCTGGAAGCCGGTGTCCACTTCGGTCACCAAACCCGCTTCTGGAACCCCAAGATGGCCCCGTTCATCTTCGGTCATCGCAACAAGATTCACATCATCAACTTGGAAAAGTCCCTGCCCCTGTTGCAGGACGCAGCCAAGTTTGCCAAGCAACTGTCGGCCAATGGCGGCACCGTTTTGATGGTCGGCACCAAGCGCCAAGCCCGTGACACCATCGCCGCTGAAGCCGCCCGCGCTGGCGTGCCTTTTGTCAACCAACGCTGGTTGGGTGGCATGTTGACCAACTTCAAGACCGTCAAGACCTCGATCAAGCGTCTGAAAGACATGAAGGCCCAGCAAGAAACGGGTCTGGAAGCCATGAGCAAGAAAGAGCAACTGATGTTTGCTCGCGAGATCGAGAAGCTGGAAAAAGACATCGGCGGCATCCAAGACATGACCGCGCTGCCCGATGCCATTTTCGTCATCGACGTCGGTTTCCACAAGATTGCCATCGCTGAAGCCAAGAAGCTGGGTATCCCGCTGATCGGTGTGGTCGATACCAACCACTCGCCCGATGGCATCGGTTACGTGATCCCCGGTAACGATGACTCGGCCAAGGCCGTTGATCTGTATGCCCGCGTGATCGCAGACGCCATCATCGAAGGCCGCGCCAGCGCCGCCGAAGATGTGGTTCGTGCTGTGGCCGCCCCTGAAGGCACCGACGAGTTTGTGGAAGTCCAAGACGCCGCTGCCTGATCGGCCAGCCCGGCCGCGCTCAACGCGCTAAAAAGCGGGGCTCATTTAGCCCCCTTTTTTTATCTCGAATCAATTGAACTGAATACGGAGAAAACAAATGGCTGCAATTACCGCAAGCATGGTCGCTGAACTGCGCGCTAAAACCGATGCTCCTATGATGGAATGCAAAAAAGCCCTGACCGAAGCCGATGGCGATATGGCCAAGGCTGAAGAGCTGCTGCGCGTCAAGCTGGGCACTAAGGCTGGTAAGGCTGCTTCGCGCATCACCGCCGAAGGCGTGGTGGCGATCCACATTGAAGGCAATGTGGGTGGCTTGGTTGAAGTCAACAGCGAAACCGACTTCGTGAGCAAGAACGACAGCTTCTTGGCCATGGCCAATGCCGCTGCCAAGCTGATCGCCCAACACAACCCCGCTGATGTGGCTGCTTTGGGTGCCCTGCCCTACGAGCAAGACAGCTTTGGCCCCACCTTGGAAGATGTGCGCAAGGGCTTGATCGGCAAGATCGGTGAGAACATGTCTTTCCGCCGCTTCAAGTATTTCTCTGGTGCCAGCCAATTGGCTTCTTACCTGCACGGCTCGCGCATTGGCGTGGTGGTGGAGTTTGAAGGTGATGCTGTAGCCGCCAAGGATGTGGCCATGCACGTGGCTGCCATGAAGCCCGTGGCCCTGACCAGCACCGAAGTGCCCGCTGACCTGATCGAAAAAGAGCGCAGCGTGGCCGCCGCTAAGGCCGCTGAAGACAAGGCCAAGGCTCTGGCCGAAGGCAAGGCAGCACAATCGGACGAAATCGTTGCCAAGCGCATCGAAGGCGGCGTGCAAAAGTACCTGAAAGAAGTCTCGCTGGCCGACCAAGTGTTTGTCAAGGCTGCCGATGGCAAGCAAACCGTGGCCCAGATGCTCAAGGCTGCCAATACCACCGTCAAGGGCTTTACCCTGTACGTGGTGGGCGAAGGCATCGAGAAGAAGGTTGACGATTTTGCTGCCGAAGTGGCCGCTCAAGTAGCCGCTGCTAAAGCTGCTGCTTAATTGTTGATCTGCCCCCTCCATTTTTCTTTTCATTATTACCCTTTACGGAGAATTTCCCATGACCCTCGCAACACCGGCCTACAAGCGCATCTTGCTCAAGTTGTCGGGCGAGGCCCTGATGGGCGATGATGCTTTTGGCATCAACCGGGCCACTATTGATCGCATGGTCTCTGAGGTGGCCGAAGTCACGGCGATGGGGGTAGAGGTGGCAGTGGTGATTGGCGGGGGTAACATCTTCCGTGGTGTGGCTGGTGGTTCTGCGGGCATGGACCGTGCCACCGCCGACTACATGGGCATGCTGGCCACGGTCATGAATGCTTTGGCTTTGGCCGATGCCATGGAGCGCCAAGGCCTGACGGCCCGCGTGATGTCGGCCATCTCGATTGAGCAGGTGGTGGAGCCTTATGTGCGCCCCAAGGCCTTGCAATACCTCGAAGAAGGCAAAGTGGTGGTGTTTGCTGCCGGTACCGGCAACCCCTTCTTTACCACCGATACAGCAGCGGCGCTGCGCGGTGCTGAAATTGGTGCTGAGCTGGTGCTCAAGGCCACCAAGGTCGATGGTGTTTATTCTGCTGATCCACACAAAGACCCTACAGCCACGCGCTACACCCAATTGAGCTTTGATGAGGCGATGGTGCGCAATCTGGGCATCATGGATGCTACCGCCTTTGCCCTGTGCCGCGACCAGAAACTGCCCGTGAAGGTGTTTTCCATCATCAAGCCCGGTGCCCTCAAGCGTGTGGTGCTGGGTGAGGATGAAGGCACGCTGGTTTACGCTTGACGTGTGGGCCTGTGGTGCCGCGTTGTGTGGCAGGCTGGCCCATATTGCATTTGAGGAAACAACATGACGATTGCCGATACCAAGAAAACTATGGAAACCAAAATGGACCAGTCCATTGTGGCTTTCAAGCACAACCTGCAAAAAATCCGCACTGGCCGCGCTAACCCCGCCTTGCTGGATGTAATCCATGTCGATTATTACGGCTCGATGGTGCCCCTGAGCCAAGTGGCCAACGTGTCGCTGCTCGATTCGCGCACCATCAGCGTGCAGCCTTGGGAAAAGAACCTGAGCGCCAAGATTGAAAAGGCCATCCGCGAGAGCGATTTGGGCTTGAACCCGGCCTCGATGGGCGATTTGATCCGCGTGCCCATGCCCCCAATGAGCGAAGAGCGTCGCAAAGAGATGACCAAGCTGGCGCGCAACGAGGGCGAGTCGGCCAAAATTGCCATCCGCAATCTGCGCCGCGATGCCAATGAATCGGTGAAAAAGCTGGTCAAAGACAAGCTTGCCTCTGAAGATGAGCAAAAACGCTCCGAAACAGAGATTCAAAAGCTCACTGACCGGCATATTGCCGAGATTGACGCGCTGGTGGCGGCCAAAGAGCAAGAAATCATGGCAGTTTGAGGCCAGGCAGTAGAGTCCTGTGTCTACGACTTTTTCTGCGCCGGTGCCCCGGCATATTGCCATCGTCATGGATGGCAATGGTCGTTGGGCGCAACGCCGCTTTTTGCCCCGTCTGGCTGGGCACAAGCAGGGCGTCACCGCCTTGCGCCGTTGTGTGCAGGCCTGCGCCCAGCGCGGTGTGGCTGTGCTCACGGTGTTTGCTTTTTCCTCCGAAAACTGGGGGCGACCAGCAGAGGAGGTTAGCGGCCTGCTCGATTTGCTCGCCTTGGCTTTGTCCCGCGAAGTGCCGCAGTTGTGCAAAGACGGCGTGCAGGTACGTTTTATTGGCGACCGGGTCAGCCTATCGCCCAAGGTGCGTCAGGGGCTAGAGAAAGCCGAGCAGGCTACCGCGCACAATAGCCGCTTGGTGCTCAATATTTGTTTCAATTATGGCGGTCGCTGGGATATTGCCCAAGCGGCAGCCACTCTGGCAGCACGCGGTGAGCCGATTACCGAAATCAGTCTCAATGCTGCAATGGCCCTGTCAGCGGTGCCTGACCCCGATCTGCTCATTCGCACTGGCGGAGAAATGCGCCTGAGCAATTTTTTGCTGTGGCAGGCAGCCTATGCCGAGTTGTTGTTCAGCGACAAGCTCTGGCCCGATTTTGATGAGGCTGCGCTAGACGCTGCCATTGCCGATTACCGCTCGCGTGAGCGCCGTTTTGGCAAAACCTCCGAGCAAGTGCTGGCTGCGCCTGGTAGCCCTTCTTTGCACGCCTGAAAGGGCACCATGCTGCAACAGCGCGTTCTCACTGCCTTGGTTTTGCTGGCAATTTTGTTGCCAGCTCTGCTGTACCCCTCGTTTGTTCCTTTTGCTTTGGTCGTGCTGGTGCTGATGGCGGCTGCGGCTTGGGAGTGGGGGCGGCTCAATGGCTGTACCATGCTGCCATCTTTGGCGTTGGGTGTAGGCTGTGTGGCGCTGTGCCTGCTCACTTGGGGGTTGGGAGTGCTGCAACAGACCTTGACGCCGCTGTGGCTGGGTGCGGGGCTGTTCTGGGTGCTAGGCGTGGTGCTCATGCTGCGCGCTGGGGTAGCGGGGTGGCCGCGCATTCCTGTGGTGGTGCGTTTGCTGGCGGGCGTGGTCGCTCTGTGGCTAGCTTGGCTGGCGGCGGTGCAAGCGCGCATCGTGGGTACCAATTTTTTGTTGTCGGCGCTGGCCTTGGTGTGGGTGGCTGATATTGCTGCTTACTGCGCTGGCCGTGCTTTGGGTTTGCGTTTCACTCGCCAGAAGCTTGCTCCGTCTATCAGCCCCGGCAAAACGTGGGAAGGTGTGGGTGGTGCCGTGGTTGGCGCGTTACTACTGGCTTGGGTTTGGGTGGCGGCAGATGCCGCATGGCAGTCTCCGGTAGCCAGCTTGTTTAGCCGCCTCGCCCAACAAAGCGGGTGGTGGCTGTTGCCAGCAGTGCTGTTTATGGTGGCGATGAGTGTCGCTGGTGATTTGGTCGAGTCGCTGATTAAGCGCGCTGCGGGGGCCAAAGACAGCAGCCGCCTGTTGCCCGGTCACGGTGGTGTGCTCGACCGTGTTGATGCCCTGCTGCCCACGCTGCCTTTGGCGATGATGTTTTTCTCTTTGCTGTAACCAGCGCAACAAACCCATGAAACAACGGATTACGGTGCTGGGCTCGACCGGCTCCATCGGTAGCAACACCTTGGATGTGTTGGCCCGCCACCCAGAGCGCTTTGAGGTCTTTGCCCTGAGCGCTGCCACCCAAGTCGATTTGATGCTGGCGCAATGCGCGCAGTTCCAGCCCCGTTATGCCGTGATGGCGAGTGCCGCCCATGCACAGCTGTTGGCAGACAAAATCCAAGCTGAAGGGCTGAAAACCGAAGTGTTGACCGCACCCGATGCGCTAGAGACTATTGCTGCCCATCCAGACGTGGATGCGGTCATGGCAGCGATTGTTGGCGCGGCGGGTTTAGCCCCCTGTCTGGCCGCAGCACGGGCTGGCAAGCGCCTGCTGCTGGCCAACAAAGAGGCGCTGGTGGTGGGGGGCGACGTGTTTATGCGTGCCGTGCGCGAAGGTGGAGCCACCCTGCTACCAATTGACAGCGAGCACTCGGCCATCTTCCAATCCCTACCTGAAGACCCCTCCACATGGGAGCGGCGGGTAGAAAAAATCATCCTCACGGCCTCAGGTGGGCCGTTTCGCAGCCGCGCTCCGGTCAGTTTGCGCGATGTGACGCCAGAGCAAGCCTGCGCCCATCCCAACTGGGTGATGGGGCGCAAAATTTCGGTCGATTCGGCCACCATGATGAACAAAGCGCTTGAGGTGATTGAGGCCCGCTATCTGTTTGGCTTGGCCCCAGCACGGCTGGACGTGGTGATTCATCCGCAGAGCATCATCCACTCGATGGTGCAGTACCGCGACACCTCAGTGGTGGCACAGTTGGGCACCCCCGATATGCGCGTGCCCATTGCCTACGGCCTGTCTTGGCCTGAACGCATTGCGTCTGGCGCGACGGCCTTGGATTTTCATGCGCTGTCGGCCATGACTTTTGAGGCCATTGACGACCACGGCCACCCGGAGCGTTTTCCGGGGCTGCGGTTGGCTTGGGAGGCCCTAGAGGCTCCCACAGGCACCACCGCAGTGCTCAATGCCGCCAATGAGGTAGCGGTGGCTGCCTTTTTAGAGCGCCGTATCCGCTTTGACCAAATCCATGCCGTCAATCACGCTACCCTAGAGGCCATCGTGCCCGCCCAACCCGATAGCCTGCAAGATTTACTCGCCTTGGATGCCCAAGCCCGTGACGCCGCCCAACGTTGTGCGGCGCGCATGGCACTGTGAAAAAATTCGCCCTTTTGGAGGCATTTGCACTATGCTGACTTTGCTCGCTTTTGTGTTGGCCTTGGGCATTTTGATTGCCGTTCACGAATATGGCCACTACCGGGTAGCAGTGGCCTGTGGCGTTAAGGTGTTGCGCTTTTCAGTCGGTTTTGGCAAGCCGTTGCTGCGCTGGCAATCGCCAACGTCAGGCACCGAGTTTGTGCTGGCGGCTTTTCCCTTGGGCGGCTATGTGCGTATGCTTGATGAGCGCGAGGCACCCGTACCTGCCGAGCAGCGCCATCTGGCCTTCAACACCCAATCGCTGCGGGCGCGGGCGGCCATTGTGGCTGCTGGGCCGTTGGCGAATCTATTGCTGGCTATTTTTCTCTATGCGGGTGTCAACTGGACGGGCATTGATGAACCCGTGGCCCGACTGGCCAGCCCAGTGCCCGGCTCGGTAGCACAACAAGCGGGTTTGCAGGGCGGCGATTGGGTGCGCAACGCGGCCATCGGCACCGAAGAGCTGCGCCCAGTGCGCTCCTTTGAAGACCTGCGTTGGCTGTTGACCCAAGCGGCGCTCGATACCACTTCTATCCGCCTCGAAGTGCAGTCCGCAGAAGGCGCACGCCTGCGCTCGGTGCTGTTGCCCTTAGAGCAGTTGGATGTGCGTGAAGCCGATGCCCAACTGCTGCGCAAGGTGGGTATTGTCTCGCCGTGGACGCGCCCAGTGATTGGTGGTGTTAGTCCAGACGGTGCCGCGTGGCGTGCAGGTCTGCGTGAAGGCGATTTGATTTTGCAGGTGGGGGCCGTAGAGGTAGTAGACGGCCAGCAATTGCGCGACTTGATTCGCAATTCTGTGCGTGCGGGTCAGCCCATTGCGCAAACGTGGCGTTTGCAGCGTGCTGGGCAGGTGTTAATGCTGGAGGTTCGGCCTGATCTGGTCACTGAGCCCGCTGGTGCTGTAGCCCGTATTGGGGCTTATGTGGGTGCGCCCCCCGAATTGATCACCGTAGAGTATGGTTTAGGCGAGAGCCTTTGGCATGGTGCAACGCGCACTTGGGATGTATCGCTACTGAGCCTGCGCATGATGGGGCGCATGGTGATTGGCGAGGCCTCGCTCAAAAACTTGAGTGGCCCCCTGACCATTGCCGACTATGCTGGCCGCTCTGCCAGTATGGGCCTGACACAGTATTTGTTGTTCTTGGCACTCATCAGTGTGAGCCTAGGCGTACTCAATCTGCTGCCGTTGCCAGTGCTCGATGGCGGCCACCTGATGTATTATCTTTGGGAAGGCGTAACGGGCAAGGGCGTATCTGACGCCTGGATGGAGCGCCTACAGCGTGGCGGAGTGGCTTTGTTGCTGCTCATGATGTCCATCGCCTTGTTCAACGATATCACCCGGCTTTTGGGCTAATCTTACGCACACCGCTGCAAGGCTGCGGTGGCACCCGCTTGACTCATGAAAACACATCATCACCGCTTTGGTATGCGTACGGCATCGGCTGTTGCTGCCCTGATTTTTGCTGCCCCAGCAGCTTGGGCGTTAGAGCCCTTCCAGGTGCAAGACATCCGCATTGAGGGCTTGCAGCGCATTGAGCCCGGCACTGTGTTTGCTTCCATGCCGCTACGCGTGGGCGAGCAATACAACGACGACACAGGTGCTGCTGCCATCCGCGCCCTGTTTGCATTGGGCGTGTTTAAAGATGTACGCCTAGAGGCCAACGGCAATGTGTTGGTTGTGGTGGTGCAAGAGCGCCCGAGCATTGCCGACGTTGATTTTGCGGGCACGCGCGAGTTTGACAAAGATGCCCTCAAAAAGAGCATGCGCGACGTCGGCTTGGCCGATGGCCGCCCCTACGACAAGGCCCTGACCGACCGCGCCGAGCAAGAACTCAAGCGCCAGTACATCAACAAAGGCTTTTATGCCGCCGAAGTGCTCACCACCGTGACGCCTGTAGAGCGCAACCGGGTCAATCTCACTTTTACGGTGGTTGAAGGTGAGAGCGCACGCATCAAAGACATCCGCATTGTGGGCAACAAAGCGTTTAGCGAGTCCACGCTCAAAGACCTGTTCAATCAGGATACCGGCGGCTGGTTGAGTTGGTACACCAAGTCCGATCGCTATGCCCGCTCTAAGCTCAACGCCGACCTCGAAACACTGCGCTCGTACTATCTGCAACGTGGCTATTTGGAGTTTCGCATTGATTCGACCCAAGTGGCCATCTCGCCCGACAAGCAAGACATTTCCATCACTGTCAATGTCACGGAGGGGGAGCCTTATGTGGTGTCGGCGGTCAAGCTTGAAGGTAACTACCTAGAGCGGGAAGACGAGTTCAAATCGCTGGTCACCATCCGCCCCGGCGAGCCTTACAACGCCGACCAAGTGGCCGAAACGACCAAAGCCTTCTCTGAGCATTTTGGCAATTTTGGTTTTGCCTTTGCCCGCGTCGAGCCTGCGCCCGAAGTAGACCGCGAGAACAACCGGGTGGCGCTGGCCTTGCAGGCCGAGCCCTCGCGCCGTGCTTATGTGCGCCGTATCCAACTGGCGGGCAACAACCGCACCCGCGACGAAGTTATCCGCCGCGAGTTTCGCCAGTTTGAGTCTTCTTGGTACGACGGTGAGAAAATCCGCCTCTCGCGTGACCGCATTGACCGGCTGGGCTACTTTACCAGCGTCGATATTGAAACCCAAGAGGTGCCCGGTGCCCCCGATCAGGTCGATCTGGTGGTGACAGTGGCAGAAAAGCCCACCGGCTCTTTGCAATTGGGTGCTGGCTTTTCTAGCGCTGAAAAGGTGTCGCTGTCGTTTGCGGTCAAGCAAGAAAACGTGTTTGGCTCTGGCAACTACCTAGGGGTGGATGTCAATACCAGCAAGTACAAACGCACCTTTGTCTTGAGCACTACCAACCCGTATTTCACCAACGACGGTATCTCGCGCACGCTTGATGTGTACTACCGCACTGATAAGCCGTACCAAGACCAAGGCGGCAACTACGAGCTGATTAGCACCGGCGGCAGTGTCCGTTTTGGCGTGCCATTCAGTGAAACCGATACCGTGTTTTTTGGCGGCGGCATTGAGAACAACCGCATCAAGGCCGGTACCAACATTCCAGCCGCTTACCTCGCCTATACCGACGCTTTTGGTTCTTCTAGCACCTCCTTGCCCCTGACCATCGGTTGGGCGCGTGATGACCGCGATAGTGCGCTGGCACCCAATGTGGGCCGCTACCAACGGCTCAATTCTGAATGGTCGGTGGCGGGTGATGCGCGCTATCTGCGCGCCAACTACCAGTACCAACAGTATGTGCCCCTGAACAAAAAGTTCACACTGGCTTTCAACGGCGAGTTGGGCTGGGGCAAGGGCATGAACAACCGGCCCTTCCCAGTGTTCAAAAACTTCTATTCGGGTGGTTTAGGCTCGGTGCGTGGTTTTGACCAAGGCACCTTGGGGCCGCGTGACGTGACTGGCGCTTCCTTGGGCGGCCCGAAAAAAGTCACCCTGAACATGGAAATGATTACGCCCTTCCCAGGTGCGGGCAATGACCGTACCTTGCGCCTGTTCACCTTTGCTGATGCTGGCAATGTGTTTGGTGACAGTGAGAAGGTGGCTTGGGGCGATATGCGCGCCTCGGTGGGCTTGGGCCTGAGCTGGATTTCTCCTCTGGGGCCACTGCGTTTGGCCTTTGCACATCCGGTGCGTAAGTTTGCCGGGGATAAAATCCAGAAACTACAATTCCAAATTGGAACTTCCTTCTAATGAAAACACTTTCTCGCTCCCTGCCCTTGGCTCTGTTGCTCGGTTCTTTGGCTGTGGCCGCTCCGGTGCAGGCCCAAGAATTCAAGGCCGGTTTTGTCAATACCGACCGTATCTTCCGTGAAGCAGGTACCGCCAAGGCCGCCCAAGGCCGCTTAGAGCAAGAGTTCTCCCGCCGCGACAAGGAAATCATTGACCAAGGCAACGTTCTAAAGACGGCCACCGAAAAGTTTGAGCGCGAAGCCCCGACTATGGCCGAAAGCCAACGCATTGCCCGCCAGCGCCAATTGGTCGATCAAGACCGTGATCTGCAACGCAAACGCCGTGAGTTCCAAGAAGACCTCAACGCCCGCAAAAACGAAGAACTGGCCCAAGTCTTGGAGCGTGCTAACAAGGTGGTCAAACAGGTGGCTGAGGCTGAAAAGTACGACGTCATTTTGGATCAGGCGGTGTACATCAACCCTAAGCACGACATCACCGACAAAGTGATTAAGGCGCTGAATGCAGCCGCAGCCAAGTAAGTCGCAGCGCTGGCAGGTGGGTGGCGCGTGAGCTTATTGCTGGGTGATATTGTGGCGGCCTTGGGAGGCAGCCTAGAGGGCAACCCCCAAGTGCCAATAGAGCGTCTGGCCCCGCTGGAGGTGGCTGGGCCGCAGGAGCTGAGCTTCCTGAGCAATCCCCGTTACCGGCAGCAGCTGGCCGCCTCCCAGGCGGCCTGTGTCATTGTGGCCCCGGCGTTGCGCGAGCTGGCGTTGCAGCGCGGTGCCTGCATCGTTGCTGACGATCCGTATGTTTATTTTGCCCGTGTGACGCAACTGTGGAAGCAGCGCTACGGTACCCCAGTGCCTGTAGGTATTCACCCCAGCGCGGTGGTCGATGCTGCCGCCGTGGTACACCCTACGGCTAGCATTGGCCCGTTGTGTGTGGTCGAGCGCGGGGCCGTGATTGGTGCGGGCACGGTGCTCAAGTCGCGGGTTACGGTCAGCGAGGGCTGCCACATTGGTGCGCGCTGCATCTTGCATCCAGGGGTGGTGATTGGTGCCGATGGCTTTGGTTTTGCGCCCCAAGGTGGACAGTGGCTCAAAATTGAACAACTGGGTGCGGTGCGTATTGGCGATGATGTCGAAATTGGCGCCAATACCTGTATCGACCGGGGTGCATTGCAAGACACGGTGATTGAAGACGGCGTTAAGCTCGATAATCAGGTGCAAATTGGCCACAACGTGCGTGTGGGCCGCCACACTGCGATGGCGGGTTGTGCAGGTGTCGCCGGTAGTACCCACATTGGCGCGCATTGCACCATTGGCGGTGCCGCCATGGTGTTAGGGCATTTAACATTAGCTGATGGTGTCAATGTATCGACCGCTACGGTGGTCAGCCACTCTATCAACCGTGCTGGGCATTACACCGGCTTTTTTCCGATGGACGACAATGCCCATTGGGAAAAAAACGCCGCCACCCTCAAACAACTACACCGGCTGCGTGAACGCATCAAGGCGCTAGAGCGCGGCCTTGACGCAGCCTGAACGGAATCGATCATGATGGATATTCACGCAATTCTTAAGCAACTGCCCCACCGCTATCCTTTTTTGCTGGTGGATCGGGTGCTGGAGTTGGAGCGCAACCAGCGCATCCGGGCAATCAAGAACGTCACGTTCAATGAGCCTTACTTTACCGGGCATTTTCCGGGCCGTCCGGTCATGCCGGGCGTGCTGATCTTAGAGGCACTGGCCCAAGCTGCTGGCTTGTTGGCCTTTGATGCGATGGGGCAGGTGCCCGATGAGAACAATATCTATTATTTTGTGGGCATTGACAGCGCACGTTTTAAGCGTCCGGTAGAGCCGGGCGACCAGCTTATCCTCGACATCACCATTGACCGGGTGCGCGGCGGCATCTGGAAGTTCAAGGGCGTGGGCCGTGTGGGCGAAGAAGTGGCCTGCGAAGCCGAGCTGATGTGTACCATGCGCAGCGTGGCCTAAGCTGGAGTGGTAGGTTTTGGCTGTGAGCACGATTCACTCTACGGCGCTGGTAGATGCTAGCGCGCAGATAGACAGCAGCGTCACCATTGGGCCTTACGCGGTGATTGGCCCCCATGTCACGGTGGGGGCTGGCACCACGGTGGGTGCCCATTGTGTGATCGAGGGGCACACCACCATTGGGCAAGACAACCGCATTTTTCAATTTGCCTCGCTGGGAGCTGCCCCGCAAGACAAAAAGTATGCAGGCGAGCCTACCCGGTTAGTGATTGGCAATCGCAACACCATCCGCGAGTTTTGCACCTTCAATACCGGCACGGTGCAAGACCAAGGCGTGACCACCATTGGCGATGACAATTGGATCATGGCCTATGTCCACATTGCCCACGACTGTGTAGTGGGCAACCAAACCATCTTAGCCAACAATGCCACGCTGGCAGGCCATGTGCAGGTGGGTGATTACGCCATCATTGGTGGCCTCACGGGGCTGCACCAATTCACCAAGGTGGGGGCCCACGTCATGGCGGGTTTTGCCAGCCATATCTCGCAGGACGTGCCGCCGTTCATGATGGTCGATGGCAACCCGCTGGCGGTGCGCGGTTTCAATGCAGAAGGGCTGCGCCGCCGGGGCTTCTCAACGGCGCGCGTGGCTGCTATCAAGCAGATGCACCGGCTACTCTATCGCCAAGGTTTAACGTTGGAGTTAGCGCGCAACGCCATTGCCGACATGCCAGCCAGCCACCCCGAAGCGGCAGACGATATTGCTTTGCTGCTGGCCTTTTTAGCAGCTTCCACACGCGGTATTGCGCGCTAGGCTGGGGCATGAGTAAACATCTACCGCGCATCGCGATGGTGGCGGGCGAAGCCTCTGGCGATTTGCTCGCTGGGCTGTTGCTCGATGGCTTGCAGCAGCACTGGCCCGGCCTGCCCAGCCAAGGTATTGGTGGCCCGCAAATGGTTCAGCGTGGTTTTGAGGCTTGGTGGCCCAGCGATAAGCTGGCAGTGCATGGTTATAGCCTTGAAGTGCTGCGTCGCTTGGGTGAGATCATCCAGATTCGCCGCCAGCTGCGCACGCGTCTGTTACAAAACAAGCCCGACGTATTCATTGGTGTCGATGCCCCAGATTTCAATTTGGGCTTAGAGACCGATTTGCGCGCAGCGGGTGTCAAAACAGTGCATTTCATTTGCCCGTCTATTTGGGCTTGGCGGGCCGAGCGGGTAGAAAAAATCCGCCGTGCTGCCAACCATGTGTTGTGTGTCTTTCCGTTTGAGCCTGAGTTGTTGGCCCGCCACGGTATTGCCGCTAGCTATGTCGGGCATCCTTTGGCCAGTGTGATTCCCTTAGAGCCTGACCGTGCAGCGGCACGTACCGCTTTGGGCTTGCAGCCCGAAGATACCGTGCTTGCCCTGTTGCCCGGCAGCCGGGGCGCAGAAGTCAAATACATCACTCCCACTTTCTTGCAGGCTGCCGTTTTGGTGCGGCAGGCCCATCCGGGCATTAAGCTGGTGCTGCCCGCTGCGCCTGCCCAGCGCCCGACTATTGAGCGCATGGTGCAGGCCGCTGGCTTGCAGGGCGCAGTGCAGGTGCTGACCGGGCAATCGCATACCGTGCTGGCCGCTTGTGACTGTACGCTGATCGCCAGCGGCACTGCCACCCTCGAGGCCGCTTTGTTCAAACGCCCTATGGTCATTGCCTACCGCATGCAGGCTCTGAGCTGGCAATTGATGAAGCGCAAGCAGTTGCAGCCGTGGGTCGGCCTGCCGAATATCCTGTGTGGCGAGTTTGTCGTGCCTGAGCTTTTGCAAGAGGCGGCCACGCCACAGGCACTGGCTAAGGCTGCGCTCGAATGGCTCGATGCACGTCAGCAGGCCCCTGAGCGTATCGCTGCGCTGCACCAGCGCTTTACCGCCTTGCACCACAGTTTGCGCCGCAACACTTCTGTTTTAGCTGCCGATGCCATCCGACAAGTTCTCGCTGCCTGAGCAGCACTGTTTACCGTGGCATCCGCCCGGCTTAGTGGCCGGGGTGGATGAGGCTGGGCGCGGCCCCTTGGCAGGGCCGGTGGTGGCTGCTGCCGTTATTTTGGACGAGTTGTATCCGATTGCTGGTTTGGCCGATTCCAAAAAGCTCACTGCCACCCGGCGCGAGGCGCTGTTTGATGAAATCCGCGCCAAGGCCCTGTGTTGCAGCATTGCCCAAGCCAGCGTCGAAGAAATCGAGCGCCTGAATATCTTGCAGGCCACCTTGTTGGCCATGCGCCGTGCTGTGCTCGGGCTGCGCCTCAAGCCTGCGATGGCGCTGGTCGATGGCAACCGCCTGCCCCAACTCGATATGCCCGCCGAGGCCATTGTCAAGGGCGATGCCTTGGTTCCTGCAATTTCGGCAGCTTCCATTTTGGCTAAGGTGTTTCGGGATCGTTGGTGTGTCCAAGCCGATGCCCAGTATCCGCAATATGGCTTTGCCCTGCACAAGGGCTATGGCACGGCGGCCCATCTGGCAGCTTTGCAAGAACATGGCCCTTGCCCACTGCACCGCAGCTCTTTTGCCCCGGTGGCTAAGGCCCAACGGGCGTCTGCCAGCCTACCCAACGTTTTATGACCGCTCCTTCCGTCACCCATATCCAATCGCGCGATAACGCCCTGCTCAAAGATTTGCGCCGTCTGGCCCAAGACAGCACCGCTTATCGCAAGCAGGGCCGGGTGTGGTTGGAGGGCGATCATCTCTGCCGCGCCGCTTTGGCCCGTGGCTTGCGCCCAGCAATAGCGGTGTTTACTGAGTCTTTCTGGCCGGTAGCGCCCCCAGCTTGGGTGCAGGGTGCTGGCCGGGTGGTGGTGCTGGCCGATGCTTTGTTTGCCGACATCAGCGGCTTAGAGTCCCCCGCGCAGATGGGCTATGTGATGGATTACGCTGCCGCCCCTGCGGTGTTGCCTGATGTGTCCACGGTGGTGCTAGACAGGGTGCAAGATGCAGGCAATGTAGGTTCTATTTTGCGCAGTGCTGCTGCCTTTGGCTTTGTGCAGGTGTTGGCGCTCAAGGGCACAGCGGCGCTGTGGGCACCCAAGGTGCTGCGCGCCGGTATGGGTGCCCATTTTGGTTTGCGCCTGATCGAGGGCTTGCAGCCAGAGGCTTTGGATGCCTTGCAAATGCCCTTGATCGTTACCAGCTCGCACCAAGGCGAGCTCATCCAGCAGCAAGCCTTGCCTTGGCCCTGTGCGTGGGCCTTGGGCCACGAAGGTCAAGGCGTAGGTGATGCTGTGGCGGCCCGTGCTGCCTTGTCGGTGCGCATTGCCCAGCCCGGCGGCGAAGAATCGCTCAATGTGGCCGCAGCGGCAGCCATCTGCTTGCACGCCAGCGCCGTAGCGGCCTTTGCCCCCGCTTCAGCCATTTAACGCTGCGGGTTTTCCCTGCAACTGTCATGGGGAAATCATTGCCATTGGCTATAATGGGCGGCTTTTACGCATCCCTTACGCCTAGCGCAGCTTCATAGCCGACCCCCACAAGAGCTTTTGCATGAGACCCATCCTGTCTCCTGCTCCGCTGGGCGTGCCCGTAACCAAACCGGAGAACCCAGTGCTTTTGTCTCTACAGGGAACCTTCCCGCCCGCCATTCTGGCGCTCGCAGACGGCACGGTCTTTATCGGCAATTCGATCGGTGCCACTGGCACCACCGTTGGTGAAGTGGTGTTTAACACCTCCATCACCGGCTACCAAGAAATCCTCACCGACCCCAGCTATTGCCAGCAGATCGTGACCCTCACGTATCCGCACATTGGCAACTATGGTGTCAATGCCGAGGACATCGAAGCCGACAAAGTCCACGCCGCAGGCCTCATCATCAAAGACCTGCCCTTGCTGGCCAGCAATTTCCGCTCCACCGAAACGCTCTCGCAGTACTTAGTGCGCGAGAACACAGTGGCGATTGCTAACATCGACACCCGCAAGCTGACCCGCCTGTTGCGCAGCCAAGGCGCGCAAAACGGTGCCATCGTTGGTTTGGCCGTGGGTGAAGTGGTGACGCAGGCACGTATTGACGAGGCCATTGCCGCTGCCAAAGCCGCCCCCCCCATGAAGGGCTTGGATTTGGCCCAAGTCGTCACTACGGCTGCTCCTTATGCTTGGGATCAGACCGAGTGGAAGCTGGGCCAAGGTTACGGCCAGCAGACTGCCCCACGTTTCCATGTGGTGGCCTATGATTTTGGCGTCAAGAAAAACATCTTACGCATGTTGGCCGAACGCGGCTGCAAGCTCACGGTGGTGCCCGCCAAAACCCCTGCCGCCGAAGTGCTGGCCCTCAACCCCGATGGCGTCTTTTTGTCCAACGGCCCCGGCGATCCGCAGCCTTGCGATTATGCCATTGCCGCTGCGCAAACCATCATTGAGTCAGGCGTGCCCACGTTTGGTATCTGCTTGGGCCACCAAATCATGGCGCTGGCCTCTGGGGCCAAAACCTTCAAGATGGACAACAGCCACCACGGTGCCAACCACCCGGTCAAAGACTTGGACAATGGCCGCGTCAGCATCACCAGCCAAAACCACGGTTTTGCGGTAGAACTGCAATCGCTGCCCGCCCACCTGCGTGCCACGCACATCAGCTTGTTTGATGGCACGCTGCAAGGCCTAGAGCGCACCGACAAGCCCGCCTTCTGCTTTCAGGGCCACCCCGAAGCCTCGCCCGGCCCGAACGACATCGCCTACCTGTTTGACCGCTTCACCGCGCTGATGGAGAAGAAGTAATGCCAAAGCGCACCGACCTCAAATCAATCCTCATCATTGGCGCTGGCCCGATCATCATCGGCCAAGCCTGCGAGTTTGACTATTCCGGCGTGCAAGCCTGCAAGGCCCTGCGCGAAGAAGGCTACAAGGTCATTCTGATCAACAGCAATCCTGCCACGATCATGACTGACCCGGCCACCGCCGACGTTACCTATATCGAGCCGATTACTTGGCAAACGGTCGAGAAGATCATTGCCAAAGAACGCCCCGACGCCATTTTGCCCACGATGGGCGGCCAAACGGCGCTCAATTGCGCCTTGGACTTGTGGCACCACGGCGTGCTAGAAAAATACAAGGTTGAGCTGATTGGCGCGACCCCCGAGGCCATCGACAAGGCCGAAGACCGCCTCAAGTTCAAAGACGCCATGACCAAAATTGGTCTGGGCTCGGCGCGCTCGGGCATTGCCCACAGCATGGAAGAAGCGTGGGCGGTGCAAAAGAGCGTGGGCTTCCCCACCGTCATTCGCCCCAGCTTTACGCTGGGTGGCACCGGCGGCGGCATTGCCTACAACCCCGAAGAGTTTGAAACCATCTGCAAGCGCGGTTTGGAAGCTTCGCCCACCAACGAGCTGCTGATTGAAGAGTCGTTGCTGGGTTGGAAAGAGTACGAGATGGAAGTGGTGCGCGACAAGGCGGACAACTGCATCATCATCTGCTCGATTGAAAACCTTGACCCGATGGGTGTGCACACTGGCGACTCGATCACCGTGGCCCCGGCACAAACCCTGACCGACAAAGAGTACCAAATCCTGCGCAACGCCAGTTTGGCTGTGCTGCGCGAGATTGGCGTCGATACCGGCGGCTCCAACGTGCAGTTCTCCATCAATCCCAAAGATGGCCGCATGGTCGTGATTGAGATGAACCCGCGTGTGTCGCGCTCCTCGGCGCTGGCCTCTAAGGCCACAGGCTTCCCGATTGCTAAGGTGGCGGCCAAGCTGGCGGTGGGCTATACCCTCGATGAGCTGAAGAACGAAATCACCGGCGGCGCGACTCCGGCCTCGTTTGAGCCGTCGATTGACTACGTGGTCACCAAGATTCCGCGTTTTGCTTTTGAAAAATTCCCCGCTGCCGACAACCGCCTCACCACGCAAATGAAGTCGGTAGGCGAAGTGATGGCGATGGGCCGTACCTTCCAAGAGTCCTTCCAAAAAGCCCTGCGCGGTTTGGAAGTGGGCGTGGATGGCATGAACGAAAAAACCCAAGACCGCGAAATCTTGGAAAAAGAACTGGGCGAGCCCGGCCCTGAGCGTATCTGGTACGTGGGCGATGCCTTTGCGATGGGCCTGTCGGTGGATGAAGTCCACGACCTGACCAAAATCGACAAGTGGTTCTTGGTGCAGATCGAAGAAATCGTCAAAATTGAGCTGGAACTGGATCAACTCACGGCCAGCCACCCTGACGCCGCCCTGGCCCAATTGGATGCCGCCACCCTGCTGGCGCTGAAAAAGAAGGGTTTCTCAGATCGCCGCTTGGCCAAGCTGCTCAAGACCACCGAAAAGGCCGTGCGCGACCAGCGCCGCGCCCTGAACGTGCGCCCGGTGTACAAGCGCGTGGATACCTGCGCCGCTGAGTTTGCTACCAACACTGCCTACCTGTACTCAACCTACGAAGAAGAGTGCGAGGCCGAGCCGACCGACAAGAAAAAGATCATGGTGCTGGGCGGTGGCCCCAACCGTATCGGCCAAGGTATCGAGTTTGACTACTGCTGCGTTCACGCCGCTTTGGCGATGCGCGAAGATGGTTACGAAACCATCATGGTCAATTGCAACCCCGAAACCGTCTCGACGGACTACGACACTTCTGACCGCCTGTATTTTGAGCCGGTGACGCTCGAAGACGTGCTGGAAATCGTCGATAAAGAAAAGCCGGTGGGCGTGATTGTCCAGTACGGCGGCCAAACGCCGCTCAAGCTGGCGCTGGGCTTAGAGGCCGAAGGCGTGCCCATCATCGGCACCAGCCCCGATATGATCGACGCCGCCGAAGACCGCGAGCGCTTCCAAAAGCTGCTGCACGAGCTGAACCTCAAGCAGCCGCCCAATGCCACCGCCCGTACCGAACCCGATGCGCTAGAAAAAGCCGCCGCGCTGGGTTATCCGCTGGTGGTGCGCCCCAGCTATGTGTTGGGTGGCCGGGCGATGGAAATCGTCCACGAGCAGCGCGACCTAGAGCGCTATATGCGCGAAGCGGTCAAGGTGAGCAACGACAGCCCTGTGCTGCTCGACCGCTTCTTGAGCAACGCCATTGAGTGCGATGTGGACTGCGTGCGCGACCACACCGGCCAAGTCTTTATTGGCGGCGTGATGGAACACATTGAGCAAGCGGGCGTGCATTCGGGCGATTCGGCCTGTTCGCTGCCACCGTATTACCTGTCTAAGGCCACGGTCGATGAGATCAAGCGCCAAACGGCAGCCATGGCCCAAGGCTTGAATGTGGTCGGCCTGATGAATGTGCAGTTTGCGATTCAAGAAGCCGACGGCCAAGATGTCATCTATGTGCTCGAAGTGAATCCGCGTGCCTCGCGCACCGTGCCGTTCGTTTCCAAAGCCACGGGTATCCAATTGGCTAAGGTGGCAGCGCGCTGCATGGCCGGGCAAACGCTGGCTAGCCAAGGCATCACCAAGGAAGTGACACCGCCGTATTTCAGCGTCAAAGAAGCGGTGTTCCCGTTTGTCAAGTTCCCTGGTGTTGATACCATCCTTGGCCCTGAGATGAAGTCTACCGGCGAAGTGATGGGCGTGGGCAAGACCTTTGGCGAGGCTTTTGTCAAGAGTCAGCTGGGCGCAGGCACCAAGTTGCCTACATCGGGCAAGGTCTTCTTGACCGTGAAAAACAACGATAAGCCCCGTGCCGTGGCTATTGCCCGCGAACTGGTGGCTATGGGCTTTGCCCTGTGTGCTACCAAGGGCACCGCAGCCGCCATTGCCGAAGCCGGTGTGCCGGTGCAGGTGGTGAACAAGGTGGCCGAAGGCCGCCCACATATCGTGGACATGATCAAGAACAATGACATTGTTATGGTCATTAACACGGTAGAAGAGCGCCGCAACGCCATTGCCGATTCGCGTGCTATCCGTACCAGTTCGCTGTTGGCCCGCGTCACCACTTTCACCACCATCTTTGGTGCCGAGGCGGCCGTCGAGGGCATGAAGCACATGGATCAACTCGATGTGATTTCGGTGCAGGAAATGCACGCGCAATTGCACGCTGCCTGATAGCCAGAAAAAAGGGGCCTGTGTGCCCACCACAAGGCCCCTGCCCTGATAAGCAGGGGCTTTTTTCTTATGGCTATGCCGCGCTTCTGGCCATGTCGGTATTGATACGTCTGGCCGTAGCCATAAAGTCGGCTGCGGCTACCGGCCGCGAAAAAAGATACCCTTGGCCGTAACCACAGCCCATAGCACGCAGCAGGTCGAGTTGTTCAATTTCCTCAATCCCTTCTGCCACCACAGTGAGTCCCAAACTGCCCGTCATGGTGATGATGGCGTCTACCAGTGTGTGGTCATCGCTCATGTCCATGATGAACGATTTATCGACCTTGACAGTGTCCATCGGAAAACGCTTCAGATACGACAGTGACGAATAGCCGGTACCAAAATCATCCAAGTAAATGCGCAGACCAGCGGCGCGCAATTGTGCAATCCAATTTTGAACCACGGAGATATTGCCCATCAAAACGCCTTCGGTGATTTCGAGGGCAATGGCCTGACTGGGCAGACCGTGGCGGCGTAGAGTTTCTAAGATGGATTCTGGGGGCAATTCTTCGGGAATCTGGCTGGCCGATACATTGACAGAAACATAGATATCGAGTCCATCTTGACGCCAGTGGGCCGCTTGGCGACAAGCCTCGTTCAGCACCTGACGTCCAATTTCTCCAATCAGGCCAATACGTTCGGCCAGTGGAATGAATACTTCTGGCGAAATAGCACCGCGTTCAGGATGCTGCCAGCGCAACAGTGCCTCGGCACCGGCCAGCAGGCCCGTGCGCAGATCGACAATCGGCTGAAATACCAGTTTCAACTCCCGCTGCTCGACAGCCAGACGCAGATCGTCTTCTAGGCGCCGACGGTATTCAGCCTGTTTGAGCAATTCTGGATGGAAGAACAGGTATGGGTTGGTTTGCACCCCGTGGCGGGAGTCATGGGCGCTGCCCAATGCCAGTTTGGCACAATGCAGCAGATTTTGTATATCTGTGCCATCGTGGGGAAACAGGGCAATACCAGCACTGGAGCCCATAGAGATGGGCGTGGTATCGGTTTTGTAGGGTTTGCTCAACCGCGTTTGCAGGTTATTGATCCAGGTTTCGACGGTGTCATGTTCTCCCAGGCTGCGCAGGATGATGACGAACTCGTCACCCCCTACTCTGGCTAAGAAAGAGTCAGGGTGGGCCGCTTCACGAATGCGGTTGGCTGCCATCAACAGTACCTGATCTCCTACGCTAAACCCCAGTGCATCGTTGATTTGTCTGAACCCTTCGAGATCAATCATTACCACGGCAAACGGGGCGTCACTGGCCGCATTGAGGCAGGCATGGGCCTGAAACAAACCTTCGCGGTTGGCAAAGCCGGTCAGTGGGTCTGTCACGGCAAGGCGGCGTGCAGACATTTCTTCACGCTTGCGTGCGGTCACGTCGGTAACGGTGCCCTGCACGGTGCCATCGCCCAAGGGCAGCACCACGATATTGAGCCAGCGCTCATCGCTGCGCGGGCCATGCAACAGCAGATCGGCAGCGCACGATTCATGCTGCTGGGTACTGTGCTCGATAAGCTGCAACAGTTGCCCCGCCTCATCCCAGTGGGCATCGACCAGACGGCGGTCTGTTGGTTCGCTGGGCAACGGCGGCAGCCAAGTCAGCTCCACAAACGCTGGGTTAAAGGACAGAAGCTGACCCTGAAGATCAGCAACAAAAATGCCGGAGGTGGAGTGGTCAAACAAGTCTTGGTACATGCGCTGGGCAATGTTTTGTTGCCAGCGTAGCGCCCGCTCTTGGTCGAGCGTACTGATAAGACGGCCTTTGAGATCATTGATGTCATCGACCAAGCGCCCCAGCTCCGTCTTGTCGTAGCCTTCAGGGACGGTCAGTGCATCACTGCCACTGGCATCAAGGTGGTGCAGACGGTCAGAAATAACCTTGATGGGCAGCACCACCACCCAAAAAACCATGCCTGCGGTGCCAAAAATCATCAGCCACGTTTGGGCCGATAGCAGCAGCATGGCGTGCTGGGCATCGGCCTCTACTTGGCGGTAGATGGCATTCCAATGGGCTTCTAAGCGGATTTCACCAATGTACTCACCTTGCTTGAATGGTGACATCAGACGGCGCTGTATCGGAGGGTGCCTTGTATTTTGTGGTTGAGAAGAGTCGGCATCGGCCAATGGGGCCGTTGCCCCGTGGATGCTAACGCGCCGCACTTCGGTGTTGCGCAACAGGCCTTGCACCACTTCACGCGCCAACTGCTCATCGTTGGCAAAGGCAGCAACGCTGGCGGTGTTTTCCACCGTGTCGAGCAATTCTTCTAGGCGTCGCTGGGCATCAGTGTGGGCGCGGGCAACCACCTGTTCGCGCAGCATCAGGCTAGACAGACCGCCGATCAGCGCTGTCAGTAGGGTTACGGCGGCCAAGCTGCGAAAAACAATACCATTCCACCAATACATCGTGTTGTTGTGTTTTGCCATCGCATCATTCCGGCCATTCAAAAACCACCACGACACGAGCATCAACCTGAGAGCGCTCGATATAGGCCAGCGCTCCTTGGGTGTGTGCTACCAGTTGGAGCGCTTGCTCACTGCTCGTGGCTACCCGTGGGGGTTTGGTTTTGCCAGAAAAGGTCAAGCGTGACCAATAGGCGTTGATTTCCGCCACATTTTTGTTGACCAAGTGGCGGTAAAAGCGCGCTCGGATGGGGGTGTCAGCGGCTTGGTCTATGGGTTCAGCGGTAAGGCCCGATGCCAGATGCCGATAGCGGCCTAGGTAGATATTGACCACTTCATCCTGTGACAGTGCTTTGATACCTGACTGTGGATTAGCTACCAGCACCCAATCTGCTGCCATGACAGGCGTGGCCGACAATGCAAGCAGTATGAGCAGTCTTTGGAGTAGGCTGCGCATTGTTTAAAAGACGAAATCAAGCGTCAGGCTGAAAACATCAGTATGACCAGTCCACCCCAGTTTTTCGGCCCGATAGGGAAAAATGGAGCGGGGTTTGCCGTTTATGGTATCCCATTGGGCTTTGAGTGCTACATCGGGCATGATGTCCCAACGGGCACCCAGCGTGTAGGTTTTTTGGTCACTGGCCGAGTCGCGTAGCACGCTGTCAAATCCTTGGTTGAGTGCGATGAGCGCGCCTGTGTTGGGCAAGCCAGTAGCAAGGTGCTTGGATTTGCTTTTCCACCACGAATAGCCCACATAGGGCGTGATGGCTCCCAGACGGTAGGCACTCAGCAAGTAGCCTGCCTGCGAGTTCTCAAAGGCCCCAGTGTCGTGGCGGATGGTATTGACCATGCCCTGCACCTGTAGCGGGCCATCGTCGTACACCATGCCTACGGTTATGAACTGGCTAGTGCTGCCACCCACCGCTAGCGTGTGGGCGGCAGCAATGGCCTGGGGTATGCCCAATGCGGTACCTGCGGTGTGCAGGCTGCTGGGCAATGGCCCAAAGGGCATATCCCGCGACAGTCGGACATGGGTGGCACTGGCACGTACCTGCCACGGGCCCGTAAAATAATCAAAGACCAGACCTTTTAGGGTGGAGTCACTGGCATCCCAGACCACGCCCCCAGAGGAGCCTTTTTCTCGGCTCAAACCGGCATAGGCTTTGGTGCGTAGCAATCCACCCGCCAGCGGAAACGTGGCGCTGGCATCAGCTCCATCAAAATAAGAAAAGAGCAGGGGGCCAAAATAGTCCACCGAAGGGCGCACCGGCAAATAAGAATAGCCCACCAGCCGAGAATCGGCACCCATCAAGAAATCAGCCCCCAGTCGTCCGGCTCGTAGTTCCAAACGGCCATCGATATCCCATTTGGCAAAGCCCCACATTACTTCTGGATCGCGGCTTTCGTTGTGTTGGTAACGGCTGACCACTTGCCCCACCAGCTCAAGCTCGCGTGTGGCTTGCCAGTTAGCCTGCAAGCCCATGACCGAATCAATACGCCCAGACCAATGGTTGGAAATGCCGCGCGGTTGTGACAGGTCACGCACAAACTCTGCCTGATCTGAGGACGACCGTGCCACGCCTAAGGTACCAAAGCCGTGTAGGGTGAACGAGGACTCTGCCACTGTTTCTGTCGATTCTTGGGGGCGCTCTACAGCTACACTGGGTATGTGGTTGCCCCAGACAACAACACCGATCATGAGAGAGAGCAGCCATCGCCCACGGTGGGGTGCGTGCTTGTGCAATGGGTGCTTGGTCATGGTTCAAAAGCCTCTTTTGTTGATAATATGCACCAAATATGCGCTATTGTTGACCTTGGATTGAAGATTACAGGCTGCTTTGTATCTAATTGTATCTATCCCTCTCAGGAGAATGGTTTGATGGGTCTGCGTCCCCGCAGTGGATGTGCATTTCCATGGGGCCTTTTTCGTACTGCAATGATTGCATCCCAAAACGCTTGAGGCATAATCAGCCCCACACCGCCGACCGGGAACGATCGGCGGTTTGCTTTTGGAGAACACACAATGGCTACCATTCCTATTACTAAGCGCGGCGCTGAATTGCTCAAGGCCGAGTTGCACCGCCTCAAGACCGTTGAGCGCCCTTCCGTGATCGCGGCGATTGCCGAAGCTCGCGCCCAAGGCGACCTGAGCGAAAATGCTGAATACGAAGCGGCCAAAGACCGCCAAGGCTTTATCGAGGGCCGCATCCAAGAGGTTGAAGGCAAGCTGTCGGCTGCTCAAGTCATTGATCCTTCGGCGCTAGATGCCGGGGGCCGGGTGGTATTTGGCACCACCGTCGATTTGGAAGACGAAGAAACCGGCGATGCCGTCACTTACCAAATTGTTGGTGAAGACGAGGCCGACCTCAAGCAGGGCCTGATTAACATCAGCAGCCCGATTGCCCGTGCCCTGATCGGCAAAGAAGAAGGCGACACCGCCGAAGTGCAAGCTCCCGGTGGCGTGCGCCGCTACGAAGTAGTGGCGGTACGCTACCTTTGAGCGTGCAAGAACGCCTGCCGTTGTTGGTAGCGGCCCTGTGGTGGGGCAGCTTGGGTGCCATTGGTTTTATGGCCGTGCCGCTGCTGTTTGCTCACCTGCCCAGCCCGGCATTGGCGGGCAATATGGCGGCCCGCTTGTTTGCTGCGCAAACTTGGCTGTCGGTGGTTTGCTGCTTGGTGTTGTTGCTGCTGTCGCGGCACAGGGGCAGCGCAACGCTGCAACCGTGGGCGCAAAACACACTGGTGTTTATTTTGGGCGGGATGCTGTTGGCGCTGCTGGTGCAGTTTGGTGTGGCACCGCGCATTGTGGCCCGCCAAGACCTGCGCCTGTGGCACAGCGTGGGCACGCTGATGTATGTGCTTCAGTGGCTGTGTGCTGGCGCGCTGCTCTGGCGTTTGTCGGCGTCTGCACGGCGCTGATTGTGTAGCAGGGCGTCCACCGCCGCTATCACAGTGGATGCTTGTAACTCTTGTGTGGTGCACAGGTTGCGCAGCGTGGTGGGTGCGCTTCGGTCAGAAACCGCCCCGGTCAGCGCTGGTGGGGTGGCGGTATAAAGAGCCACTCCGGGTTTGCCCAGACCAGCGGCCAAGTGCAGTAAACCGGTGTCCACGCCCACTACGGCGGCTGCTTGGGTAATGATGCCCGCCAGCGCATCCAGCCCCAACTTGGGCAGGACGATCACATGGCTCCTATTTTCTGCCAGTGCTTGGGCGCGGGCCTGTTCTGGTGCATTGCCCCAAGGCAGTACCAGATGGGTGCCCTGTTGCTGCAAATGCAGCGCCAACGCTTTCCAGTGTTCTACCGGCCACAGTTTGTCAGCGCGGCTGGTGCCATGCAGGCCCACAACGCTGCCGAGGGGCAACTGAAGGTCGAGGACAGGCAAGCGCTTTGCCAAATTTGACAGCCCATAGTCAGGCTCTGGCTGATCGAGGCTATAGCCCAGCGCCGCTGCCAGCAGTTGCCGATTGCGCGCAATGGCGTGCTGCTGGCGTGCCACGGGCAGTGGTCGGTCGTAAAAGCGGGCTGCCAGCGGCTCACGGGCCGAATGGTGGTCGTAACCCACGCTAGGGCCTAGGCCCATCTTGCACCACAGCGCACTCTTGAGCAAGCCTTGGCTATCGAGGATCAAATCGTAGCGTTGTGTGCGCAATGCTTGGCGGGCGTTGGCAATTTCTTTCCACGTTTGGCTAGACAGGGGCTGTTTTTTCCAGCGGCGCATGGCGATAGGTACGATGCGCCCCACTGCCGGGTGCCAAGCTGGAATAGCGGCAAACGATTCTTCGACCAGCCAATCAATGCGCAAGGCTGGTATGGCCCGTGCTGCATCGGTAATGGCGGGCAACATATGGATGATGTCACCCAGTGACGATGTTTTGATAATCAGAATATGCATGTGTGGGGGCTACCAATGCAGCGGCTGCACAGCGCGCCCACTCAGGGCTGGCGGGGTGGTAGATAGCTGGCTTTGACGTATTTATAGAAAGAATTCTCTGCCACCGACAAGGCAATGATGAACCCTTCCTTGCCATCGAGAAAGCCGCGTTTGAACACATAGCCGCGCAAAAAAGCCCAAAAGGCGTGGCTGATGGCTGTGCCTATGCCACAAGACTTGCCCGCTTGGCGCACACGCACGGCCCCACCGGTGGTATAACTGTTGGTTTTGCCCAAAAGCTGCTCGATGGAGCGGATGCTTTGGTGCAACAACAGGTGCTGCAATCGGCCTGCTGCACCTTCAAATACTAAGCGTTCATGTACCAAATCATCTGAAAACCGGGCTTGCGTGCGCCGAAACAGGCGCGGGATTTCATCCGGCCACCAATCGCCGTGCCGTATGGGGCGGCCCATAAAACTCGACAGCCGGGGCAGGCTGTACACCGGGTATGCCGCATCTTGCACCGTGGCACGAATTTCTTGTGCTAGTTCTGGTGACACTTGCTCATCGGCATCTATCGACAACACCCATTCACCCGTAGCTAGGGCCAAAGCGCGGTTTTTTTGTGCGCCAAAGCCCGGCCAGTCGGTGACGGTCACTTTGTCGGTGTAGCGGCGGCAGATTTCTACCGTGGCATCGGTGCTGCCAGAATCGACCACGATGATCTCATCGGCCCATTGCACCGAGGCCAGTGCTTGGTCGATCAACAAGGCCTCGTTTTTGGTGATAAGGATGACGGACAGGGTAGGTCGGTTCATAAAGAGGGTAGCCCCAGTGCTTGTAGCACTTGCTCAGGCTGGATATCGGCCAAGCAGCGCGTGTGTCCTAGCGGGCATTGCCGTTTGAAGCAGGGTGAACAATCCAGCCCCAAATACAGAATCTGCGCCTTGGGGCTTAAGGGCGGTGTATGGTGTGGATTAGAGGAACCATACAGGGCTACCACCGGCTTGTCTAAGGCGGCGGCTACGTGCATCAGCCCGGAGTCGTTGCTGACTGCCGCTGCACACACCGACAGCAAATCGCACACATCGGCCAGTTGCGTCTGGCCGCAGAGGTTATGCACACCGTTACCTGATACCCCTTGGGCGATGGTATCGGCCACTGGGCGGTCTTTGGCGGAACCCAAAATCCAGACTTGATAGCCTTGGGCGAGCAAGGCCGTGGCGAGGCGAGAAAAATGGTTGGCCGGCCATTGTTTGGCCGGGCCATATTCGGCACCGGGCATCAAGGCTATGGCGGGGCGGTCGTCACTCAGGCCCAGTTGTTGTTTGAGGCGCGTAGCGTGATCGGTATTGGCCAAGAGCCGGGGCTGGGGTGTTTCTGGTGCTGGTGTCACTGATGCTGGCAGGCCCAGCGCCACAAACCGCTGCACGGTCATGGGCAGGGCTTGCTTATCCAAGCGACGCCGGTCATTGAGCAGGCCATAGCGCATCTCGCCCACAAAGCCAGTGCGCGTGGGTATGCCTGCAAACCAAGGCACCAATGCTGATTTGAGCGAGCCGGGCAGCACAATGGCCTGATCGTAGCCCTTGGCTGCCAGCGACCGCCCCAGTTGCCAGCGCGTGCGCAAATCCAACTGACCGTGCCCCAGCGGCATGGCAATGCCTTGGCGCACTTGGGGCATACGCGCCAAAATGGGCAGTGACCACTGCGGTGCCAGCACATCAATGCACACTCCCGGATGCTGGGTGTGCAGCACCATGAACAGGCTTTGCGCCATAACCATGTCGCCCACCCAAGAGGGGCCGACCACCAAAATCTGCTGCGCAGTTGTCATGGAAAATTTTAGGCCCGCTGATCCAGCCATGCCATGTAACGCTGTACGCCCTGCTCTACGCTCAGGAATGGGGCCTCGTAACCTGCTTGGCGCAGCGCTCCCATATCGGCTTGGGTGTAGCTTTGGTAGCGGCCCTTGAGGTGCTCTGGAAAAGCGATGTATTCGAGCTGACCACGCTGGTGGTGTGCAATCACAGCTTGGGCCACTTCGTTAAAGCTCTGCGCCCGGCCCGTGCCACAGTTAAAAATGCCGCGCACCTGTGGGTTGTCCAGCAGCCACAGATTGACTGCCACCACATCATCGACATGGATAAAGTCGCGTTGCTGCTCGCCGGGGCCATAGCCATCGCAGCCCTCAAACAGGCGCACGGTGTTGCCCGTGTGCAGTTGCTGGCGCATATGGTAGGCCACGCTGGCCATGCTGCCCTTGTGCTGTTCACGCGGGCCATACACATTGAAATAACGCAGGCCTACTACTGGGCTGTCGATACCTGCCAGTAAGGGTCGCAGATGCACGTCAAACAAAAATTTGGAGAAGGCATAGGCATTGAGAGGGCGCTCGTGCTCGCGGGACTCTTTAAACACCGTGCCATTGCCGTACACCGAGGCCGAGGAGGCATAGTAAAACGGCACCCGTTTCTCCGTTGTCCAGCCCAGTAGTGCTTTGGTGTATTCGTAGTTGACGCGCATAACAAAGCGGCCATCCCACTCGGTGGTGGAGGAGCAGGCTCCTTGGTGAAACACCGCCTCTACCGGCCCCAAGTGTTGGCCCGATTGGATGCGCTGTAGAAAATCGTCTTTGTCCAAGTAATCGCGGATGTGGGCGTCTGCGAGGTTCAGGCATTTGTGGCCATCGCTCAAATCATCGACCACCAAAATATCCGAAATGCCACGGGCATTGAGCCCCTGCACAAGGTTGCTGCCAATAAAGCCAGCACCGCCAGTCACAATAATCATAAGTGCTTCTCTTTTACAGTGTTGCTGCACCCAGCAGCGCGGTGGTACAGGTAAGCAAATCGGCAAAATGGCCGTCTGCCAAATGGGGTGCGGTGCCAGATTCGGGGTTGTCCGAATCGACCAGATAGGCATGGCCTACGCCTGCGGCGCGTGCGGCCTCGATGTCGCTGGGTTTGTCGCCAATCAAGAGTGAATCTGTGAGCGAGAGTTGCAGCTCTTGCGCAGCCTGCAACAGCAAGCCGGGGGCGGGTTTGCGGCAGTCACAGGCTATAGCCAAATCTGCTACTGCCCCGGCTGGGTGGTGTGGGCAGTGGTAGATACCTGCCAGCTCTACGCCTTGGCGCGCCAGCTCTTGGCGCATGGCGCTGCTCAGGGCTTGGTACTCTGCTTCGGTGTAGTAGCCGCGTGCCAAGCCTGATTGGTTGGTGACTACCACCAGTGCGTAACCCGCTTGCTGCAAACGGCGCATCCCCTCGATGGCACCGGGCATGAACTCAAAATCTTGCCAGCGATGGACATAGGCCCGGTCGCGGTTAATTACGCCATCGCGGTCTAAAAAAGCGGCCTTGCGCAAGGGGGTGCGAATGCGCTGCACCAGTGCGGTGGTGGAAAAACCCTCGACAAAAGGCAGCGCCAGCGATTGCCCACCCCAACTGCGCACCACTTGGGTTTCTTCTAGGGTTTCCATATCGTAGTCACCGCCCTTGACGTAGATGTCGGGGCGCAGGGCGCGAATCAACTCTACCGGGGTGCGGGTGTCAAAAAACGTGACCAAATCAACGCAGCCCAAACCAGCCAGCACATAGGCCCGATCTACATCGCTGTGCAGGGGCCGGTCTGGGCCTTTGCCCAGCATTTTGGCCGAGCGGTCGGTGTTGAGGGCCACCAGCAACGAGCCGCCCAACTCAGCGGCGCGGTGCAGGTAACTGACGTGCCCACGGTGCAACACGTCAAACACCCCATTGGTCATGACTAATGGCCGCGCCAAGGCTGGCAGCCGGGCGGCTAGTTGGTCTGGCGGACAGATTTTCTCGGCAGGGTTACTCATGCGGATAATTCTTCGTAACTCAGGCTGGCTGTGCCAAATTTGGCCACCACCAGCCCAGCGGCATGGTTGGCCCAGTGCATGGCTTGCTCTAGGGGCAGGCCGCAGGCCAGCAACAGGGCGAGGGTGGCAATCACGGTATCGCCCGCTCCGGTAACGTCGGCCACTTCCCGCGCTTGCGCAGGCACAGAATGCACTTGGCCCGCCTGAAACAGCGTCATGCCCTCTTCAGAGCGGGTCAGCAGCAGGGCTTGCAATCCCAGTTGCTGGCAAAAAGCCTCGGCTTTGTGCTGGAGTTGTTCCTCACTGTGCCAACTGCCCACCACTTGGGTAAATTCGGCGCGGTTGGGCGTGATCACGGTGGCTCCGGCATACCGGCTGTAATCGTGGCCTTTGGGGTCAATCAGCACCGGCTTGCCCGCACGCCGGGCCATGTCGATCATTTGCGGGATATGCGCCAATCCGCCTTTGCCGTAGTCGGAAAACAGTACCACATCGTGCCCTTGCAGCAGCGTAGAAAAATGCCCCAACATGCTGGCCAGCACTTCGTGGTCGGGTTCTTTTTCAAAGTCGATGCGCAGCATTTGCTGCGCCCGGCCAATCACGCGCAGCTTGACGATGGTGTCCATGTCCGGGTCGCGGCCCAACTCGGCACAAATGCCGTGCTGCTGGAGCAACTCGTGCAGGCGCTCGGCGGCCTCGTCTTGCCCCACCATGCTCAACAAAGTGACTTGGGCACCAAGGGTTTTGAGGTTTAAGGCGACGTTGGCAGCACCACCGAGGCGGTTTTCTTCGCGCCGGATATGCACGACTGGCACCGGGGCTTCGGGCGAAATGCGGGTGACTTCGCCATGCCAATAACGGTCAAGCATGACATCGCCCACCACCAAGATGCGGCAGTGGGCAATGTGTTCAGGAGAAGGTAACAAAGGCTTCATCAACACGGGGCTTAGGCCCATTCAGGCCAAGCCTAACTCTTGTTCAATCAGACCACACAGGGTATGTCCGATCAGGATATGGGCTTCTTGGATGCGCGCCGTGGTTTGGCTGGGAACGACGATACTGTGGCTGCACAGCGGGCGCAGTGCGCCGCCATCGCGCCCCAGCAGGCCCAAGGTGTGCAGGCCCAACTGCTGGGCCTCTTGCACAGCACGGATCACATTGCGCGAGTTGCCAGAGGTGGAAATACCAATCAGCAAATCACCAGGGCGCCCCAGCGCCTGCACCTGACGGGCAAACACTTCGTCAAAAGAGTAGTCGTTGCTGATGCAGGTCAGGGCCGAGGTGTCGGTGGACAAGGCCAGCGCCGCAAGGGGCCGCCGGTCTTGGACAAAGCGCCCCGTCAGCTCGGCGGCCAAGTGTTGGCTGTCAGCGGCAGAGCCACCGTTGCCACACCACAACAGTTTGCCACCTTGGCGCAGCACTTGGGCTGCCAGTTGACCCGCTTGCAACACTGCCTCATCCAGCGTGTGCAGCGTGGCAAGCAAGGCTTGCTGCTGTTGCACATTGTGTAGAAACAGGGAGGCCACAGTGCTTAATCCGATTGGCGTTTTTTCACTGAAGTGGGCTTGCGCTTTTTGGCGCGTTTAATCTGGCCGCCAGAGGTCAGGCGCTCGTTGCCTAGCACGCGCAGGGTTTTGATTTCGGGGCGTTGACCGCCGCGTTTGCTGTACTTGAGCACCTTGACGTCTTTGGGGCCGGGCATCCGGTCTTCATCGACGCTACGCTCTTTGTCGGGCATGGGCCGCCACAGCACCAATAATTTGCCGATGTGCTGGATGGGTGCAGCGTTGAGTTCGGCGGCCAGCTCTTGGTACATCAGTTCGCGGGCTGCACGGTCATCGTTGAAGACGCGAATTTTGATGAGGCCGTGGGCATTGAGGGCGGCATCGACCTCTTTGCGCACACCGGGGGTAAGGCCATCGTTGCCGATATGCACCACCGGGTTCAGGTGGTGGGCTTCGGCGCGTTGTTCCCGGCGCTGGGCCGGAGTAAGTTCAATTTGGGGCATGGGCCGTATTATCGAGGCAGGACAGGAGAATCATGAAGGTCAAAACACAAAGTAAGAAGGTGAACAAGGCTTGGTTGAACGACCACGTCAATGACACCTACGTCAAACTGGCGCACAAAGAGGGCTACCGCGCCCGCGCCGCCTACAAACTCAAGGAGATCGACGAGCAGTTTGGCTTGATCCGCCCCGGCCAAGTAGTGGTCGATTTGGGCTGCACCCCCGGTGCTTGGAGCCAGTATGTGCGCCGCCGCTTGTCGCCCGGTGGTGCGGCCAGTGGCACACTCGATGGCACCATCATCGCTTTGGACTTGTTGCCGATGGAGCCGGTAGAGGGCGTCCACTACATCCAAGGCGATTTCCGTGAGCCTGAGGTGCTGGCACAACTCGAAGCAGCAGTGCAAGGCCGTACGGTGGATGTGGTGGTGTCTGACATGGCTCCTAACCTGTCTGGCATAGGTGCTACCGATGCTGCCCGCATTGAGCTGCTGGTAGAGTTGGCGGTCGATTTTGCCCGCCAGCATCTGCATCCTGATGGTGCGTTGGTGGCCAAATTGTTTCATGGCGGTGCCTATGCGCCGCTGGTGGCCTTGTTCAAAGAGACGTTTCGTATCGTCAAGCCTGTCAAACCCAAGGCATCGCGCGACAAATCATCCGAAACCTTTTTGGTCGGCATTGGTCTTAAAAACCAAGGCTAAAGCCATACGTTGGGCTGCGGTGGGTCAAATCCACGCCCCAACTGTGGCCGTCTGGGGCTATTGCTGTTCCGGCCTGTCTCGAAACGCCTAAAATCGCCCCTTACCTTGTCTATTGCTCTTTGCACTCTCTCTGGAGCCCCGCTTGAATAATCAGTGGTTTTCAAAAGTCGCCGTTTGGCTGGTCATTGCCATGGTGCTGTTCACCGTATTCAAACAGTTTGATACGCGGGTAGGCGCGGCAGCTGGCTACATCGGATATTCCGAGTTTCTGGACGAAGTGCGCAACAGCCGCATCAAGAGCGCCACCATCCAAGAAGGCCAAGGCGGCACCGAAATCGTGGCCGTCACCAACGATGACCGCCGTATCCGTACCACTGCCACCTACCTCGACCGGGGTTTGGTGGGCGATCTGGTGAACAACAACGTCAAGTTTGACGTTAAACCACGCGAAGAAGGCTCGCTGCTGATGACTTTGCTGGTCAGCTGGGGGCCGATGCTGCTGCTGATTGGCGTCTGGGTGTATTTCATGCGCCAGATGCAAGGCGGCGGCAAGGGTGGTGCTTTCAGCTTTGGCAAAAGCAAAGCGCGTATGTTGGATGAAAACAACAATGGTGTCACTTTTGCCGATGTCGCTGGTTGCGATGAGGCCAAAGAAGAAGTCAAGGAAGTGGTCGATTTTCTGAAAGACCCACAAAAATTCCAAAAGCTGGGTGGCCGTATTCCGCGTGGTTTGCTGCTGGTCGGCCCTCCGGGCACCGGTAAAACCCTGTTGGCCAAATCTATTGCAGGTGAAGCCAAGGTGCCGTTTTTCAGCATTTCTGGTTCTGATTTTGTGGAAATGTTCGTCGGCGTGGGCGCGGCCCGTGTCCGCGACATGTTTGAAAACGCCAAAAAGAATGCTCCTTGCATCATCTTTATTGATGAAATCGACGCCGTAGGCCGCCAACGTGGTGCGGGTTTGGGCGGTGGCAACGACGAGCGCGAACAAACCCTCAACCAGATGCTGGTCGAGATGGACGGTTTTGAGACCAACCTCGGTGTGATCGTGGTGGCCGCCACCAACCGCCCCGACATTCTGGATGCTGCCTTGCTGCGTCCGGGCCGTTTTGACCGTCAGGTGTATGTCACGCTGCCCGATATCCGGGGCCGTGAGCAAATCCTGAATGTGCATATGCGCAAGATTCCGGTGGGCCAAGATGTGAATCCCGGCATCATTGCCCGTGGCACGCCCGGTATGTCTGGCGCCGACTTGGCTAACCTGTGCAATGAGGCGGCGCTGATGGCAGCACGCCGCAATGCCCGCACGGTAGAGATGCAAGATTTTGAAAAGGCCAAAGACAAAATCTTGATGGGGCCTGAGCGCAAGAGCATGGTCATGCCCGAAGAAGAGCGCCGCAACACCGCCTACCACGAAGCAGGTCATGCCCTGATTGGCAAGCTGCTGCCCAAGTGCGACCCGGTTCATAAAGTAACCATCATTCCGCGTGGCCGGGCCTTGGGCGTGACCATGAGCCTGCCCGCGCAAGACCGCTACAGCTACGACAAAGACTATATGCTGAACCAAATCAGCATGTTGTTTGGGGGCCGTATCGCTGAAGAAGTGTTTATGCACCAAATGACCACGGGTGCCAGCAACGACTTTGAACGTGCCACGCACATTGCCCGTGACATGGTGACCCGTTACGGCATGACCGACGCCTTGGGGCCGATGGTTTATGCCGAGAATGAGGGCGAGGTGTTCTTGGGCCGTTCCGTGACCAAAACCACTACCATGAGTGAGTCCACCATGCAAAAGGTGGACAACGAGGTGCGCCGCATCATTGACGAGCAATACTCCTTGGCGCGTGGCCTGATTGAAGAGCACAGCGACAAGATGCACGCCATGGCCAAGGCCCTGCTGGAATGGGAAACCATTGATACCGAGCAGCTCGATGACATCATGGCGGGCAAGGCACCACGCCCACCCAAGGATTGGACGCCCCGCACACCCCCAGCCTCTTCGGGCGGGGACAGTGGCAGTGGTGGTTTACCTGCGGTGGCCGCTGGCCCCGCCGCTGCCCCAGCCGCCCCCACGGTGGTTTAAGGCAGTAGTAGCGCCTTCTTTTTTCTGACACGGGGCCTAGTGCCCCGTTTTTCATGGTGCTGTGATAGCGCCCACGCAAATATGTTTTGGCAAACTTCTCGTTTCAGTATTGACCTGACCTCGCCCCAAATCATGGGGATTGTGAATGTCACCCCCGATTCGTTTTCGGATGGCGGCCAGCGTCAGCCTTCGGATATTGCAGCGATCTTGCGCCATGCCGAGCAGTTGCTGCATGACGGCGCGCATATTTTGGATATTGGTGGCGAATCCACGCGCCCCGGCAGTCCAGCAGTGCCTTTGGTCGAAGAATTAGCCCGCGTTTTGCCCGTGGTGCGTGAGGCTGTGCGCTTGGGCGTGCCGGTGTCGGTAGACACCTATAAGCCGGAGGTGATGCAGGCGGTGTTGGATTTAGGTGCTGACATCATTAACGATATTTGGGCCTTGCGCCAGCCGGGGGCGGCGCAGGTAGTGGCGCAGCACCCCGCCTGCGGCATCTGCCTGATGCACATGCACCGCGATCCGCAAACCATGCAGCAGGCCCCGATGGCTGGTGATGCTGTAGCGCAAGTGGTGCAATTTTTAGCGCAAAACGCCCAAAACTTGCAAGCCTTGGGGGTGCAGCCCGAACGTATCGTGCTGGACTACGGCATCGGTTTTGGCAAAACCGTGGAGCAAAACTTAACTTTACTGGCGCGCCAACAGGAGTTGCTGGCGCTGGGCTACCCCGTGTTGGCTGGGTGGTCGCGCAAGTCTTGTCTTGGGGCGGTGACGGGGCTGGAGGTAGATCAGCGCATGGTGCCCAGTGTGGCTGCTGCCCTGCTGGCGGTGGAGCGTGGGGCGCGCATTGTGCGCGTGCATGATGTGCGCGCCACCGCCCAAGCACTGCAAGTGTGGCAGGCGGCCCAACCGGCCTTATAACGGACTTTCAGGCGCTGGCCGGACGGCGCACCATGCAGACCGCGCTGGCGCTGGCTACCAGCGTATCGCCCTGCCAGAGTTCACCGCGCACATTGCAAATGTTCTTGCCCCGGCGCTCAAAATGGGCTTTGCCTATCAGCGCTCCAGCTTTGGCCGAGGCCAGAAACGAGGTGTTCAGGCTCAGGGTAGCGCAAAAAGCTCCCGGCTCCAGCGTGGCTGTGACCAGTACGGCGGTCACATCATCGAGCATGGAACTGAGCATACCGCCCTGCACCTGACGGGCCGGGTTGAGAAACTGTTCTGTGGCTTGGTATTGCACGACGATGGTGCCCGCTTGCAGGTCTAGCAATTGGATGTGCCGGCCAAGCAAATCGGTCACGGGGGTTTGGCTCAACAAGGTTTGCAGGCTGGCCGGAATAGGATGGGATGGGTTCATGGGGGCGAGAGCGTAGCAGGAATTGCAACACGGGTATTCTTGCGCTTTTGTCTATGCTGCGCTTCCGATTGGAAGCAAACCCTCCTTATGTCTGAGTCTGTTTTTTCTTCACCTTCCACCCCTGTATTGACCCTTGCTGATGGCGGTGTGGCTACCATCACGCTGAACCGCCCCGCCCACCGCAACCGGCTAGAAAATGCCGATCTGAAAGCCCTGTTGTACCTGTTTGCCCAAATTGATGCCGATCCCAGTATCCGTGTCGTGGTGCTGACAGCTAACACCGCAGACCAGCCCAAGCCGGTGTTTTGTGCGGGCTACCATATTGGTGGTTTTGGTGGCGAAGATGAGAGCGGATCGGCATTGTTTGAGCGCGTGGCCGATGCGCTGGCGGTGTTGCACCCGGTAACGATCTGCGCCCTCAATGGCAGCGTCTATGGCGGCGCTACCGATTTGGTTTTGGCCTGTGATTTGCGCGTGGCTTTGGATGGCATTGAGTTCCGTATGCCCGCCACGGCGCTGGGCTTGCACTACTACCCCAGTGGTTTGCAGCGCTATGTGGCGCGGTTGGGGGTGTCGGCGGCCAAACGGGCTTTTTTGACGGCACGACCTTTTACGGCGCAAATGCTCTGGAACACCGGGTGCCTAGAGGCCGTAGTGCCCGATGTCGCGGCGATGGAGGCCACGTTGGCGGCCTTGGTGCAAGATGTGTCGGCGCTGGCACCGCTGGCTGTGCGGGCCACCAAGCAATCTATCAATGAGATTGCTACCGGCCAAGCCAATTGGCCCGCCATGCGCGAGCGCGAAGCCCTGACGTCTGAAAGCGAAGATTTTGCCGAAGGCCGCCGTGCTTTTGCCGAGCGGCGCAAGCCAGTGTTTACCGGGCATTGAGCCGAGCCATAAAAAAGCCGCAATGCCCGATAAGGCATTGCGGCTCATATAGCCCTACGGGAACCGAATCAGGAACCGACCAAATCGCGCACTTGTTGCAGCACGGCGGGGTCTTCCATTGTCGTCAAATCGCCCGGATCGCGTTTTTCGGCCACGGCTTGCAGGGCGCGGCGCAAGAGCTTGCCGCTGCGGGTCTTGGGCAGCAGCCCGACCAGATAAACCCGCGATGGACGTGCCACAGCGCCCAGACTGTGATCGACCAAGTGCATCACTTCGGCTTCTAGCGCTTTGCGCGCAGCATCATCGCCCAAGGTGGTGGCATCGCGGGGTACGGCAAAGGCCAAGGCCACTTGGCCCTTGAGGCTGTCGGCTACACCCACCACAGCCACTTCGGCAATGTTGGAGTGCGAAGCAATACATTCTTCGATTTCGCGGGTGCCCAAACGGTGCCCAGCCACGTTAATCACGTCGTCGGTGCGGCCCAGAATGAAGTAATAACCGTCGGCATCGCGGATGCCCCAGTCAAAGGTGCTGTAGACCAAACGGCCCGGAATGCTCTTCCAGTAGGTGTTGACAAAGCGGTCGTCGTCGCGCCAGACGGTTTGCATACAGCCGGGGGGCAAGGGGCCTTCAATGGCTACCACGCCCTTTTGGTTGGGGGTGGTGAGTTCCTCACCGGTGGATTCGTCAATCAGTTTGACGTTGTAGCCATACACTGCCTTGCCGGGGCTGCCAAAGCGGGTGACTTGCTGCTCGACGCCGTTGCACAGCGAGAGGATAGGCCAGCCGGTTTCGGTTTGCCAGTAGTTGTCAATGATGGGCACATTGAGCGAACTGCTGATCCATTGGGCTGTGGGCTCATCGAGCGGCTCACCGGCCAACCACAAGGCCTTGAGGCTGGACAGGTTGTATTTAGCCAGATAGGCAGGGTCTTGCTTTTTGAGCACGCGCACTGCGGTGGGGGCCGAGAACATGTGCGTGACTTTGTACTTCTCAACAATGCTCCACCAGATGCCAGCATCGGGGCGGGTGGGCAAGCCTTCGTACATGATGGTGGTCATGCCAGCAATCAGGGGGCCATAGATGATGTAGCTGTGGCCCACCACCCAGCCGATATCGCTGGTGGCAAAGAAGGTATCACCTGCTTTGGCATCAAAAATGTGCTTCATGCTGGACGCCAGTGCCACGGTGTAGCCGCCGGTGTCACGTTGCACGCCCTTGGGCTTGCCCGTGGTGCCGCTGGTATACAGGGTGTAGCTGGGGTCGGTGGCTTGCAGCCATTCGCAAGGCACTTGGGTATCGATTTGCTGCTGGCGCAAGGTGGCCCAATCGTGGTCACGGCCTTGTACCCAGTCCATCGGGGCCAAACCACGGTTGACCATCAGCACGGCGGCAGGCTTGTGGCTAGACAGGCTAATCGCTTCGTCCAGCAGCGGCTTGTAAGGCACGACCTTACCGCCGCGCGAACCTGCATCGGCACTGACTACGGCCACAGGTTGGGCGTCTTCAATGCGCGAAGCCAAAGAACCGGCAGCAAAACCACCGAACACTACCGAATGCAGTGCGCCAATACGCACGCAGGCCAGCATGGCAAAAGCGGCCTCGGCAATCATGGGCATGTAAATCAGGACACGGTCGCCCTTTTTTACGCCCAATGCTTGCAGGCTGGCGGCCATGCGTTGCACTTCTTGGTGCAGTTCGGCAAAGCTGTAGCTGCGCTCGGTGTTGGTCTCGGTGGAGATGGCTACCAGCGCGGCTTGATCGGCACGCTCGGCCAAGTGGCGATCGACGGCGTTGTGGCACAGGTTGGTGGTACCGCCTACAAACCAGCGCGCAAAGGGCGGGTTGTTGTAGTCGCAAATTTGTTCTGGGGGCGTGTACCAGTCAATCAGGCGGGCCTGCTCGGCCCAAAAGGCATCGCGCTCGGTAATGGAGCGTTGGTGGAAGTCGGCGTAGCTGGTCATGCAATGTCTCCGAGAGGGGCGCACAGTCGTGGCAATTTTGAATTCATAATTATTCAGGCTGTGCTTGCGGGAAGCTGACGGTTGGGCTGGCCGTGCTGTGATCTGAATGGATGGGGCAAAGAAAAAGGACTTGGCCTAATGGACAAGTCCTTGATTTCTTTCAATTTTGTGGTGGGTGATACATGGATCGAACATGTGACCCCTGCCGTGTGAAGGCAGTGCTCTACCGCTGAGCTAATCACCCAATGGCTTTGATCGGGAAAACCAAAGCCGCAAATTGTGGTGGGTGATACATGGATCGAACATGTGACCCCTGCCGTGTGAAGGCAGTGCTCTACCGCTGAGCTAATCACCCTGTCTTAATGACAAGACCAATATTATCGCACAGTTTTTAGCCGTTTTGCTGCGTGCGCCAAACCGTTTTGCCACCACTGGCTTTGTCGATCTGGGTCAGCACGGCTTTGTGGGCCGCCTGTTCTTGCTCGGTGGCAAACATAATGGGCAGTTGGATGCTCTGCAAGTCGAGGGCAATGTGCTGGCTGCTGCCGGTGTTTTGGGCGTCTTCCTCTATCACCAGCAGGGCATCTTGGCCGCGGGTGAGGTTGATATACACATCGGCCAGCAGCTCGGCATCGAGCAGCGCGCCGTGCAGGGTGCGCCCGGAGTTGTCCACGCCCAAGCGGTCGCACAGCGCATCAAGCGAGTTGCGCTTACCGGGGTACATCTCCTTGGCCATGACCAGCGTGTCGGTGATCTCACCGACAAAGTGGCGCAGGGGCGGGCGGCCCGTTAGTTCTAGCTCTTTGTTCAAAAAGCCGATATCGAACGGTGCGTTGTGGATGATGAGCTGGGCATCTTGCAAATACGCCAGCAGATCCTCCACCACGGCCTCGAACTTGGGTTTGTCTTTCAAAAAATCGTTGCTGATACCGTGGATGCGCAGGGCATCCGGGTGGCTATCGCGCCCCGGATTGAGGTAAAAATGCTTGTTGTTGCCCGTGAGCTTGCGGGCCACCAGCTCGACGCAGCCGATTTCAATGATGCGGTCGCCGTTGTCTGCCGACAGGCCAGTGGTTTCGGTGTCGAGGATGATCTGGCGCAGCATCTCAGTGGTTTTCTCGGGCGTGGTTGATGGTGTATTTGGGGATTTCTACCGTCAGATTTTGTGCGCCCACAATGGCCTGACAGCTCAGGCGCGATTGTGGCTCTAAGCCCCAAGCCCGGTCGAGCAGGTCTTCTTCCTCTTCCTCTGCCGCATTGAGTGAGGCATAGCCTTCGCGCACGATGACGTGGCAGGTGGTACAGGCACAGCTCATGTCACAGGCGTGCTCAATGGCGATATGGTTTTCTAGCAGGGCTTCACAAATGGAAGTGCCCGCAGGGGCGTTGATTTCAGTGCCTTGGGGGCAGAATTCGGCGTGGGGCAGGATTTTGATGACTGGCATAAGGTGTGGGGGTCAATTTACAGGCTTTGGACGTTTTTACCGGCCAGCGCTTGGCGAATGCCTTGGTTCATGCGTTGGGCGGCAAAGCTCTCGGTGCCTTTAGCCAGCGCTTGGGTGGCGGCCTCAATGGCGGCGGCATCATCGCTGTCTTTTTGCTGGCGCAGGGCAGCCATTAAGGCGTCAATGGTGGTGCGTTCGTCGTTTTGTAGCAGATGGCTGTCGATGTCCAAAGCGCTTTGTGTCGCCAGCAACATGCGGTCGGCATCGACGCGGGCTTCTACCAGCGCACGCGCTTGGATGTCTTGGGCAGCGGTAGCAAAGCCCTCTTGCAACATGGTGGCGATTTGCTCATCGCTCAGGCCATACGACGGTTTGACGTCGATACGGGCCTCGACGCCGCTGATTTGCTCTTTGGCACTGACCGACAGCAGGCCATCAGCATCCACGGTAAAGGTGACGCGGATACGTGCTGCCCCAGCGGCCATCGGTGGAATGCCGCGCAGCTCAAAACGGGCCAAGCTGCGGCAATCTTGCACCAAATCGCGCTCGCCTTGCACGACGTGCAGCGCCAGCGCGGTTTGGCCGTCTTTGTAGGTGGTGAAGTCTTGCGCTTTGGCGGTGGGGATGGTTTCGTTGCGCGAGACAATGCGCTCGACCAAGCCGCCCATCGTTTCAATGCCCAGTGACAGCGGAATCACATCCAACAGCAGCAAATCGCCTGCGGTGTTGTTGCCTGCCAATTGGTTGGCTTGGATGGCCGCGCCCAAGGCGACTACTTCGTCGGGGTTGAGGTTGGTTAGGGGCGTGCGGCCAAAAAATGCGCCCACCGCTTGCTGAATGTGCGGCATCCGGGTAGAGCCACCGACCATGACCATGCCTTGTACTTCGTCCACTGCCAGTTGGGCATCGCGCAGCGCACGGCGCACAGCGGCCAAGGAGCGGGCGGTAAGGTGGGCGGTGGCGGCTTCAAAATCGTTGCGCTGCACCGTTTGCGCGATGGTGGTTCCGGCCAGCGTAGCACTGAACAGCGCGCTGTCGTGGGCGGTCAGGGCTTCTTTGCAGGCACGGGCGGCCAAGCGGGCGGCTGTTTTGTCAGCCGGGGTGTGCAAGGCGACGCCCAAGGGGGCCAGCACCGCATCGGCCAGTGCGGCGTCGTAGTCGTCACCGCCGAGTGCCGAGTCGCCCCCGGTGGCAATGACTTCAAACACGCCTTGCGTCAGGCGCAGGATGGAAATATCGAACGTGCCGCCACCGAGGTCATACACGGCATAGACGCCCTCGCTGGCGTTGTCTAAGCCGTAGGCAATGGCGGCGGCGGTGGGTTCGTTGATCAGGCGCAGCAGGTGGATACCGGCCAATTGGGCTGCATCTTTGGTGGCTTGGCGTTGGGCGTCGTCAAAGTAGGCAGGGACGGTAATCACGGCCCCATACAGGTCGTCGTTGAAGGTGTCTTCAGCGCGGTAACGCAGCGTAGCCAGAATGTCGGCGCTGATTTCTACCGGCGATTTCACGCCCCCGGCAGTAGCCAGATGCACCATGCCGGTTGTGGTGGCTGCGCCCCCATCGGCACCCACCAGCGTATAGGGCAGCTTGTCTGGCTGGGTGATGTCGGCCAGCCCCCGGCCCATAAAGCGCTTGACCGAGGCAATGGTATTGCTGGCATCGTCGGCCTGTGCGGCGGCAGCGGCATGGCCAATCTGGCGCTTGCCACCTGCTAGGTAGCGCACGATAGAGGGCAACAGCACCCGGCCCTCATCGTCGGGCAGGCATTCAGCGACGCCATTGCGCACGGCAGCCACCAGCGAATGGGTGGTGCCCAGATCAATGCCTACGGCAATGCGCCGTTGGTGGGGGTTGGGGGATTGGCCGGGTTCGGAAATCTGCAACAGCGCCATGAATTTTTTCTTTTGTGGGATACGGAGAGGGCCTTATTGTCCCAGTTGATCTTGGCGCTGCCCTACGTCGTGGGCAAAACGCGCAATGAACATAAGGGTTCTGACTTGCTGGGCCGCAGCCGCAAAGTCTTGTTGCGTGTCGATCAGCGTGGCGCAGCGCTCTAGCCCGGCTTTTTGCGCTTGGCGCACTTCGCGCTCTAGGGCGTCGATTTCTGCAAGGGTTTTGGCTTCTTCAAGGGCTTCGCGCCATTCCATTTGCTGCATCAGAAATGCGGCGGGCATGGCGGTGTTGTCTTCGGCGCGGATAGGTACGCCGTGCAGTTCGCACAGGTAGGCGGCGCGGCGCTGGGGGTCTTTCAGGCGCTGGTAGGCCTCATTGATGCGTACTGACCATTGCATGGCAATGCGTTGGGCAGCGGCCCCTTGGGCGGCAAAGCGGTCGGGGTGGGCTTCGCGTTGCAGCTCTTTCCAGCGGTTGTCGATGGTGCTGCGCTCTTGCGCAAAGCGCCGGGGCAGGTCAAACAGTTCAAAATCATTCGATTGCAAGTTCATCGGTGGTTTTCCCGAGAAATCTCGGCCTTCAGGCCGGGGAGGTAGAGGGCGACCGCAAAGTGGTCGGGCTGTTGGGTTTGCATTTTTTAGTCCATTGGATTGCTGTAAAATGTGTGAATGAAACGCACACACTTTTTTCTTCCTGATCCAGCCTTTGAGCGGTTGCAGGAGCTTTCTAAAAAGCTTGATGTTTCCGTCTCTGAGCTGATCCGTCGCGCTGTCGAAGACTTCCTGAAAAAACAAAAATGATCCTTGTTTACAGGTACCGGGTGAAGTCGCTCAATGGCTTGCTGAACCAGCAGGCGCGAGCGGTTAACTTCGTCTGGAATTTTTGTAACGACCGGCAAAAAGATGCTTTGCGCTTTGGCCGGCCTTGGCACACTGGGTTCGATCTGAACAAGCTCACGACGGGCAGCAGCAAAGAGCTGGGCCTGCATTCGGGCACGGTCAACGCCGTTTGCGAGCAGTACGCCAAATCGCGCAGTCAAAAGAAACGCCCCTACCTGCGCTACCGGGGTAAAAAGTCCTTGGGCTGGGTTCCACTCAAAGGCCGCGAGTTGAAGCGTGAAGGCGATGCGTTTCGCTTTGCAGGCCATACGTTTCGCGTCTTCAACAGCCGGGTGCTGCCTGTGGGCAAAATCAAAGACGGCACCAACTTCTCCAGAGACAGTCGGGGCAACTGGTTTCTGAACATCGTGATTGATGTCGAGGTTGTGGCGATGGGTGTCCGCCAGCCCGTCAAAGGTGTGGGTATCGACTTGGGTCTGAAAGAATTTGCGACCCTGTCCACCGGAGAAAAGATAGAAGCGCAGCGCATTTACCGTGGTGCAGAGCAAGCTTTGGCCGTGGCACAACGTGCCCATAAAAAACGTCGGGTGAAGGTCATTCATGCACAAATCGCGAACCGGCGCAACGACTTTCACCACCAACTCAGCACCCGCATCGTGCGTGAGTTTGATTACATTGCGGTCGGCAACGTGTGCGCCGCCGGACTCGCCAAGACCAGCATGGCGAAGTCTGTTTTGGATGCAGGTTGGACGTCCTTCAGAACTCAACTGGCGTACAAGGCTGTTAAGCATGGCGCATGGTTTGAAGAAGTGAACGAAAGCTATAGCACCCAGACCTGCTCGGATTGCGGCGCGTTGCCCGATTCGAGGCCGAAAGGTATCGCCGGTCTTGGAATAAGAAACTGGATTTGTTCGGAGTGTGGCGGTGTGCATGATCGTGATGTGAATGCGGCTAAAAACATCTTGAACCAATTAAGTTTCCGTGTCGGGCATGACACGCCAGTAGTGGGAATTCCCTTCCTTTTGGGAGGGGAGGATGTCAAAAAAAAACCGCCAGCACGCTGCGCGGTGGCGGTTTTGCAGCAAGGGGCCAGCAGGAAGCGCTAGACGCGGAAGCTCTCTCCGCAGCCGCAGCGGTCGCGCTCATTGGGGTTGTTAAAGCGAAAGCCCTCGTTCAGGCCCTCACGCACGAAATCGAGTTCGGTGCCGTCAATATAGGCCAGGCTTTTGGGGTCGATGATGACCTTGACGCCGTGGTTTTCAAACACTAGGTCTTCGGGGGCCATTTCATCGACATATTCGAGCTTGTAGGCCAAGCCTGAGCAGCCGCTGGTTTTTACCCCCAGCCGCACGCCCAGCCCCTGCCCCCGGCGGCTCAGGTAACGGGTGACATGCCGCGCAGCGGCTTCGGTCAGCGAGATGGCCATGTCTGATCTCTCAAGCAGCCGTAGCGCTGCTGTTGCCGCCGTGGCGGGTCTTGTAGTCGTTCACTGCGGCCTTGATGGCGTCTTCGGCCAAGATGGAGCAGTGGATTTTGACCGGCGGCAACGCTAGTTCTTCGGCAATTTGGCTGTTTTTCAGAGCTGCTGCTTCGTCCAGCGTTTTGCCCTTGACCCATTCGGTCACCAGCGAGCTGGACGCAATGGCCGAGCCGCAGCCATAGGTTTTAAAGCGCGCATCTTCGATCACGCCGGTGTCGGGGTTGACCTTGATTTGCAACTTCATCACATCGCCACAGGCGGGTGCGCCCACCATGCCGGTGCCCACGGTGTCGTCGCCTTTGTCAAACGAGCCTACGTTGCGCGGGTTTTCGTAGTGGTCGATCACTTTGTCAGAGTAAGCCATGGTGAATCTCCTTGATTAGTGCGCGGCCCATTGAATCGCTGAGATATCAATGCCGTCTTTGTACATATCCCACAGGGGGCTGAGTTCGCGTAGCCGGGCCACGTTGACGCGAATGGTGTCAATCGCGTAGTCGATTTCTGCTTCGGTGGTGAAGCGGCCTAAGGTCATGCGCAGGCTGCTGTGCGCCAGCTCGTCGCTGCGGCCCAAGGCGCGCAATACATAGCTGGGTTCTAAGCTGGCCGAGGTACAGGCAGAGCCAGACGACACCGCCAGCCCCTTGATGCCCATGATGAGCGATTCACCTTCAACATAATTGAAGCTGATGTTCAGGTTGTGCGGCACCCGGTGCTCCAAGTCGCCATTGATGAACACCTGTTCGATGTCTTGCAAACCCTTGAGCAGGCGTTGTTGCAAGGCCAGAGCCTTGGCATTGTCTTGCGCCATTTCCTCTTTGGCAATGCGAAAGGCTTCGCCCATGCCGACACATTGGTGTGTGGGCAGGGTGCCCGAACGCATACCACGCTCGTGGCCGCCGCCGTGCATTTGTGCCTCTAGGCGCACCCGGGGCTTGCGGCGCACATACAGCGCACCAATGCCCTTGGGGCCGTAGGTCTTGTGCGAAGCCAAGCTCATCAGATCGACGGGCAGGGTTTGCAAATCAATCTCGATCTTGCCGGTGGCTTGGGCAGCATCGACATGAAAGATGATCCCTTTTTCGCGGCACAGAGCACCAATGGCCGGAATGTCTTGGATCACGCCGATTTCGTTGTTCACGAACATCACGCTAATCAAGATGGTGTCGGGGCGGATGGCGGCCTTGAGGGCCTCAAAATCCAGCAAGCCGTTGTCTTGCACATCCAGATAGGTGACTTCAAAGCCTTGGCGCTCTAGCTCACGCATCACGTCCAGCACTGCTTTGTGCTCGGTCTTGACCGTAATCAGGTGCTTGCCTTTGCCTTGGTAAAAATGCGCTGCACCTTTGATGGCCAGATTGTTCGATTCGGTGGCACCGCTTGTCCAGACGATCTCACGTGGATCGGCATGGATCAACTCGGCCACTTGCTCGCGGGCTTTTTCGACGGCGGCCTCGGCCTCCCAGCCCCAAGCGTGGCTGCGGGAAGCGGGGTTGCCAAAATGTTCGCGCAACCAAGGAATCATGGCATCTACCACGCGCGGGTCACACGGCGTGGTGGCGCCGTAGTCCATGTAGATAGGAAAGTGCGGGGTCATAGGGCTGGCTTACTCAATGAAGGGTTTTGGCGGGCGAGAAACTGTTGACGGGCAGGGCAAAGCTGACCTGTGCAGGTCAGCGGGCTGGCCCGGCGTAAAAATCAGGACTTGGCGAAAACGTTGCCCAGCGCAAACACCGAGTTGGGTGCATTGACGCGAATGGGCTTGACCACCGGGGTGGTAGAGATAGCGCGGCGCACGGCAGGCTTGTTTTCTACCAGCACGCCCTTGGCTAATTGGTCGTCCACCAGCTTTTGCAGCGTGACGGCATCCAAAAATTCAACCATGCGCTGGTTGAGCGACGACCACAGATCGTGCGTCATGCAGCGGCCTGACTCGCCCAAGCAGTTTTCTTTGCCACCGCATTGGGTGGAATCAATGGGCTCATCGACCGACACGATGATGTCGGCCACGGTGATATCGGCGGCCTTGCGGGCCAAGGTGTAACCGCCGCCGGGGCCACGGGTGGATTCGACCAACTCGTGGCGGCGCAGCTTGCCAAAAAGTTGCTCCAAGTACGACAAGGAGATGCGCTGGCGCTGGCTGATGGCGGCCAAGGTAACGGGGCCATTGTTTTGGCGCAAGGCCAGATCAATCATGGCAGTGACCGCAAAACGGCCTTTGGTAGTAAGACGCATGGCAAGCTCCTTCTTCGCTGGTGGGTTCATGAAACGGCCCTCGTGGCGGATCGCGCACTGGGGGGCAACGTCTCATCCCCATCGCCTTGCAAGGGTTGCAAGGCGTCTTCATCGGGGTAGTTGTTGAGTGTTTCACCCCAGTATAGCACAATTCCCATTAAATTTGTCGGATAAGTAAGTTGGTGGTCATTAACAAGGCGTAAGGGCAACACTTATGGGGCGATCAGGGGGCTACCACATCACCGGGGCCGCCAAATGCTTGGTTTTTGAGCTGGGTCAATTGGTCACGCACCCGTGCGGCCTGCTCAAACTCCAGATTCTTGGCGTGGCCCAGCATCAGCTTTTCTAGGCGCTTGATTTCTTGGGCCACCTCTTTCGGTGACATCGACTCCACTTTGGCCCGTTCTAGTACCGCTTGCGCCAGTTTTTCAGCTTCTTTGCCCGATTTTTCGCTGTACACGCCGTCAATCAGGTCTTTCACCTGCTTGACAATGCTGCGCGGCGTAATTCCTTGCATTGAATTGTGTTGGAGTTGTTTTTCGCGCCGACGTTCCGTTTCGTCGATGGCTTTTTTCATTGATGCGGTGATGCGGTCGGCATACAGGATGGCTTGGCCGTGCAGATTGCGCGCAGCGCGGCCTATGGTTTGGATCAAACTGCGCTCGGAGCGCAAAAAACCCTCTTTGTCAGCATCCAAAATCGCTACCAGCGACACCTCCGGCAGGTCTAAGCCCTCGCGCAGCAGATTGATGCCCACCAACACATCAAAAGTGCCCAGACGCAAATCCCGGATGATCTCGACGCGCTCCACGGTGTCAATATCGCTGTGCAGGTAGCGCACTTGCACGCCGTTGTCGCTCAGATAGTCGGTGAGCTGCTCGGCCATGCGCTTGGTGAGTGTGGTGATGAGCACGCGCTCTTGGCGTTCGACGCGCAGGCGGATTTCTTGCAACACATCGTCCACTTGGCTGCTGGCCGGGCGCACCTCGACGGCGGGATCGACTAACCCGGTGGGCCGCACCAGTTGCTCTACCACTTTGCTGGCATGGGTTTTTTCGTAGTCTGCCGGGGTAGCAGAGACAAAAATCACCTGCCGCATGCGCTGCTCAAATTCTTCCAGCTTGAGCGGGCGGTTGTCTAAGGCACTGGGCAGGCGAAAGCCATATTCGACCAGCGTGGTTTTGCGCGAGCGGTCGCCGTTATACATGGCGCTCAATTGACCGATCATCTGGTGGCTTTCGTCCAGAAACATCAGCGCATCTTTGGGCAGGTAATCGGTGAGCGTGCTGGGTGGCTCACCCGCTGCGGTGCTGGACAGGTGGCGCGAGTAGTTTTCAATGCCCTTGCAGTGCCCGACTTCAGTGAGCATTTCGAGATCAAAGCGGGTGCGCTGCTCCAGCCGTTGCGCCTCGACCAGTTTGCCGTCTGCCACCAGTTGTTGTAAACGCTCGGCCAGCTCGGTTTTGATGGCCTCTACCGCTAGCAACACCTGATCGCGTGGCGTGACGTAGTGGCTGCCCGGATAGACGGTAAAGCGCGGAATGCTTTGGCGCACCCGCCCAGTAAGCGGGTCGAACAGTTGCAGGCTCTCGATTTCGTCATCAAACAGCTCAATGCGCAGCGCCAACTCAGAATGCTCGGCAGGAAACACATCAATGGTGTCACCCCGAACCCGAAAATTGCCGCGTGAAAAATCCGTATCGTTGCGCTGGTACTGCATCCGCACCAATTGGCCGATGGCATCACGCTGGCCTAGCGTATCGCCCACGCGCAGCGTCATCACCATGCGGTGGTAGCTTTCGGGGTTGCCAATGCCGTAGATGGCCGACACCGTGGCCACGATGACTACATCGCGCCGCTCTAATAGGCTTTTGGTACAAGACAGGCGCATTTGCTCAATGTGCTCGTTGATGGCGCTGTCTTTCTCGATAAACAAATCGCGCTGCGGCACATAGGCTTCGGGCTGGTAGTAGTCGTAATAGCTGACAAAGTATTCCACCGCATTCTTGGGGAAGAACTCGCGGAACTCGCTGTACAACTGCGCGGCCAGCGTTTTGTTCGGGGCAAAAACGATGGCCGCGCGCCCCAACTGGGCGATGACATTGGCCATGGTGAAGGTCTTGCCTGAGCCGGTCACACCCAGCAGGGTTTGGAAGACCTCGCCATCCTGCACGCCCTCGACCAACTGGGTGATGGCCGTAGGCTGGTCTCCGGCGGGGGGGTAGGGTTGGAACAGCTCAAACGGTGAGCCGGGGAAGGTGAGGAACTGGCCTGGGGGTGTGGGCATGGTGGCTGGGGGCCAGATAAGTATGGCCCTAAAGTTTTGGCAGGGTGCGAATGTCGTACCGATTCTGCAACAGGCGGAGGGCCACCCCACACCACAGGAGTTCAATCAAGGACAGAGGCGTTTAATATTTGTTACAAATATCGGTTCTGGGGGCGGATGTTGGCATCTACAAAAATTTAGGTTTGTCTAAACAGTAAACTCTTGGCATTTTCCTATGGATGCAGTAGGATGGAAAAATTTATCCGACTGCTAGCCTGCGTGGGGCTGTCGTCTAATCCTAGTTAGGCTGCTTCCGTTTGCGCTCTTTCTTTGGCTTTGGGAAGTATGTCGCCATGATGTTGCTGAAAGGGGCGTAATCTTTGAACAGAATCTCAAATTCACTAGGCCGCGCCACAGTCGCCATTATGTCAAGTACAGTCAACCCCTCTGATATGAGGGTCAATGCAGATAGTGTGCGTTTTAATTCGCCCACTAGCCTGTCAATTTCGGATTCTTGTTCCTCTATTTTCTCAAGGCACATTTCCCACCTGAGTTTTAACTCTTCATATTTCATACATGGTCTTTCAATTCAAAAGCCTAACAATTCATTGCACGGGACGGCCAGCCGCCCGTGAATTCAGGCGTTAGGCCGCATTGAAGTCGCGAGCATCTTCGATATCACCGCATATGAACCAGCCACAACGAAACGTTCTCACTTTTCAATGGAATCCCGCTGAGTCGCTCGGAGGCGATGTATTTCTCACTCCTGTCTATTTCAACCGACAGGTTTTAGTGCGTTATCTTTACGACTCACGTTTCACGTGCGATTTCGCAAGTGAGACCTACGGCACTGTTCATGGCGATGATTTTTATATTTCGTTTGGGATCAATGCCAATGGCTCTGTGCTCGCGTGGCTGGGAGACCTTCAGTCGCTCCCAGTACGTGAGTGCTTCTATTGGCTTGTTGAGAACAAGGATCCTGAAGGCGACGCGAAATCCGAGTTCTACGATGCCCAGGTGAATGCCAAGTTCACTGAACCACCTGCCATCATCCGTGCGCTGAACGCGCTTTCGAAGCTAAACGCAGGGTTTCACAAGAAGTTCGGCGTTCACCTGTATCACGAACGTTCGATCGAAGAGCGCGTAGAAGAGACTCGCAGGTATAAGAGGCTCCTCTTGAACAACGTGGACGACTTCAAGAGGTTCGTGAGTGAGCTCAACGAGATCATCAATGAGAACGCCAATAACCCGGAGCTCAGGAGACTTCTTGATGCGAAAGGGGTGACAACGCAATCCGGAAGCAAGGGCAATAAGCTACTTGCCGCTGTATACGACGCAGTTCTGCACGACAAGAGCAACCTTATAGCTCCGTTCTTTTGCCTTTATGACCTGAGGCTCTGGGCAGATCATTCGATGTCCGAAGACATGATCAAGAACGTGGCAGCGAAGCTTGGCGGCTCCGTCGATGACTACCAGCGTCTATTGGAGCTACTCATACAGGCGATCAATGATTCGTCGAGCCAGCTACTGGAGCTTGTCGAGAATGCGGCCTAACAAGTCGCTCAAGCGGACAGCTTCCAGCTGCCGCTTACCTTAGTTCGTTATATAAAATACGCTATCATTTTATTTCCCAACCTGTGCTCACATGACCAATAGATTAGATTTTTATTCAGAATTCTATTTATCGGAAGTTTTAATTCTTGACTGCTTACGTTCGGATGAACTCCAAACAGCAAGATCAACTTACAATTTTCTGCTCGACTTGAAAAATATAGACCCTGGCAAAATTGCAGAGAACGTCAACCGCTTAGAAATTAATTTAGAAAAAATAACAACAAGGGATGAATTTCTAGCAAGACTAGAAAAATTACTCAGTATCGTTAATTCACATTGGAATGGCATTGTTCATATTGAATGCCATGGAGATGGCCAGCTTATAGAGATAGGTGATGCACATGAAAAAATAACTCATGAAGAATTATTTGCCATCTTTAGAAAAATAAATGAAAAAAGTAAATGCGGACTCGGTATTATTTTCGCATGCTGCAATGGCTTAGGCCCATACAATATACGAGATTTCCACATCCCTTCCCCTTTTTACTTTTGCTTATCATATACCGGTGCAATATCAGCAGGGACACTGGAAGATAATATGGCGAAATTCTACAAAAATCTATTTAAAACAAAAAAAGTTTTACCTCCAATTGAACATTCAAATTTTATACTTCAACGAGTCGAAGAAATTTATTTAAATGCACTCTATCTTGTTGTTAGAGCACTTTGCTCTTCTCATGAGCGTAATTCTCTAAGAGAACGAATGATAACTGCTATTGCAAACAAATATAATGGAATAAATAAAATAAAACCATACCTTCGACAAGAAATTAGAAAACAGGCGCGTAAGTTATCTTCGCTATCTGATCAATGCGACCGAATAATAGCAGATTCAGAAACTTTTCTTTGCGGTAGAAAATTAAATGTTTCCAAAACAAAACTACTAGAATGGCTTACCCATGATAAATAAATCAGTTCACACTTTGTCAAAAGCATAATATAACAGGTCGATGCACCAGAAAAACCCACAATTGCCCGCCTTTAGCGGTCGTTTGTGGGTTTGTCTGGTGATCTCTACGTTAGGCCACTTCACCTCAAAGACGGACAATGAAAAAACTGTGCGCAATTTGCGGCGTTAACCCAGCGGTTACGAGCGACCACATTCCTCCGCAAAGCTTGTATCCAAAGCCACGCGACAACGATATCAACCTCAATACAGTTCCGGCATGCAAGGAATGCAACAACGGCGCATCAACTGACGATGAAGAGTTCAAAGTATTTATTGGCATCACAACAGGCGAGCATCAAATTGCGCAGGACAGGGTTATTAATTCACTAGCAAGAACCATCAGTGGCAATCAAAAAATCGCAAATAACATTTTCGAAACCAAGAGGAATGTTTATGCAAAGCTCAATAGTGCAATATTGGAACCTGCTGTAGCAATTACATTTGATCGCACGAAGTATGAGCGCGTCATCACAAGGATCGTCAAGGCGCTACACTGGATGGAGACAGGTGAAGCCCAAAATGCAGAGCTAAAGACCACCGTCTTGTCAGGGGATAGCCTAGATGCTGCACTGGCCAAAAGCATTATGGAGGTGATGCACAGTTTGCCACTGCGCCCCCTGAACAAGGGAACATTTCTCTACAGAGGCCATGTTGGCGAAGATGGCAGTGGTATTTGGGGAATGCAGTTCTTTGGGCGTCATACAGTCTTCGCTATTACCTGCGCAGAAAAACTGCACATCTAGTTATGTTCTGCCAGCAAAATTCTCACTTGGCTACAGGCCTAACTGTTTGGTCAAGCCGACACCAACAAGCTCCGCTTGTTGGTACCCTCCGTGCTTCGCACTCCGGTGCGGCTTACCGCGGGCGTTGGGCCTCTCATCCGACAACCACTCACCAATGGAGCAATTGAAGATGGATAAAGCATTTGTTGAAAATTTTGCGGCGGACTGGATCGCCTCGTGGAATGCTCATGACCTAGAAAGAATTCTGTCGCACTACGCTGACGATTTCGAAATGTCGTCGCCTGTGATTATTCAAGTCACCGGTGAATCATCCGGTACACTCCGAGACAAAACTGCCGTTGGCGCGTATTGGAAAAAGGCACTGGGGCTAATTCCAGACCTCCAATTTGAACTTCTTTCAGTTCTTGTTGGCGTCAATTCCATTACCCTCTACTACAAAGGGGCTCGGGGTCGCCTTGCCGCCGAGGTCTTTCACTTCGGCACGGACAATAAAGTCGTTCGGGCCTTTGCTCACTACGCTGTCTAGTTGGTATCCCGGTAACGCCGTCCCCTGTGAGTCATCAAGGCCCAACCCATCATTCCATCAGACCTGCGCTAAAAGCCGCGCAGGCCGGTGAATTCAAACATTAAAGCCCTCTATCCAATGAACATTTTTTCTTCGCTGCTTGAAAAGCAAGATGCCGACAAATTGTCTCGTTACATCGAGCAACTTGTAGAAAATTTAGTCAATCCAATTAATTCAGTTCCGCTGATACGTACAGCATCGTTTCCAGACAAACCGGGTGTCTACTGCATCTTTGAACGTGAGGTAGTAATTTACGTCGGTGAAACTGGCTCTCTCAAGGCGCGGATGAAAGATATTTTTCGCACTGTGAATCATTCATTTCGTAGATCGCTGGGAAAGCGTCAGTTTTCTGGTGTCGTCGGAGTTTCGGAGGCCAACGCCAAAACAAAATTCCCGTTTGATGTCGAGTTACGGCTTACAGAATACATGGAGTCAAACATCCGAGTAGCTCTTACTCCAGTGGCTATCGGGCGAAAAGAGGTTGAGGAAAAGATTGTCAAAAAGCACGCTCCTGTCTTCAACTCGCGAGGGCAACGTGGGCAGCTCTAATATGGTGCTCAAGCGGACAGCTTCCAGCTGCCACTTACCTTGTTTCGTTAGCATTGGCCCACTCCACAGAAACCCTGCTGTCCGACAGGATTACTGTGGCATCCAGCGCTGATATTTTCTCGGCCTACGTGGTAGCAGCAGATGCCGAGTGACCCATGACTCCATACCCAGCACCAGCAGCCGTGCGCTCAATGCAGATACGCCAATCCCGTTACCACGGCATCTCGCCCTTGTTCACCTTCGCCCCGATCTCCAAGGCGAGGCCCAAACCCGCCTGTGGGTAGGCTTTTTTCATGCGCTCGATCAAATCGGCTCCGCTTTGGGCTTGGGCGGCTTCGGTATCAAAGCGTAACAGGTAATCGCGGGTATAACGTACCGCCCCCATATCCAGTGCTGTGCCAGCCGCCATGTGGCCGGGCACTACAGTGGCGGGCTGGAGGGCTTCGATCTCGTCCAACTGCGCCAGCCAAGCCTTGCGTTCGCTAGGCTTTTGGGTGTCTGCTGTCCACACATGCAGATTGCCAAAGATGGCGATATTGCCCGCAATGGTCTGGATGGAGGGAATCCAAACGTAAGGCCGATGGGCTAACGCGCCGGTGGTGCCGCGCACCTCAAGGGCTTCGCCATCCACCATCAAACGGGTGCCTTGGAGCAGTTCGGGCACGATGGGCTGTTGTGGCGCATTAGCCCCCATTTTGGGTGCCCAAAAAGCCACCTTGCCCGCCATTTTGGCCTGTATTTTGGCGCGCACGGCGGGGGTGGTCAGCACCTGTGCCTCTGGGAACAAGCCTTTGAGCACTTCCGCCCCAAAATAAAAGTCTGGGTCAGCATTGCTGATAAAAATGGTTTTGAGCTGCTTGCCGCTGTCGAGCACATGGGCCGCCACACGCAAGGCATCTGCACGGGTAAAACCGCTGTCAATCACCACGGCTTCGGTCTTGCCACTGACCACCACCGCATTGACATGAAAGCTTTGGCTATCGGCGTTGTAGACCTTCAGGGTCAAGGGCGCAGACGTTTGCGCAGACACCCCGGTGCTGGCCATGATGCCCAACGTCATCAGGGCAGGGAACATGAAACGTGTGAGCCGATTGCGATAAGACATGGTGATTTCCTTTGAAGGGTAGAGGGGGTTGCAGTGGTGTGAACTATATTTTTTGCATCAATCTTGATAAAGTGCTGATCTGTTGATTGTTTATTGCATGAATCGATGAAATGGATCGCCTTACTGCTGTTCGTGTTTTTGTAGAGGTGGTGGATCGCGGTAGCCTCACGCAGGCGGCCCAAGCGCTGGAGATGTCTGCCGCCATGGTCAGCCGCTACCTTGCTGCGGTGGAGGCTTGGTTTAACGCCCGGCTGCTGCACCGCACGACGCGAAAGATCAGCCTGACCGATGCTGGGCTGGCGGCACTGCCTGCCTGTCGGCAACTGCTGGATATGGCACAAGATGTGCAACACCTTGTGGCGGCTCCCAACCGTATGCCTGCTGGGGTGTTGCGCGTCACCACGGCCAGCTCCTTTGCCGAGGCACAGCTTACGGCGGCGCTGGTGGATTTCCAGCGCTTGCATCCACAGGTTGAAGTGGTGCTGTCTGTCTCCGACAAAGCCACAGATTTGGTGGCCGAGCGTGTTGATTTGGCGGTGCGCATCACCAATACCCTAGACCCGGCCATGATTGCCCGGCCTTTGGCCCTATGCCACTCTGTGCTGTGCGCGTCCCCCCAGTACCTAGAACGCCAAGGGATGCCCCACCATGCCGATGATTTGCAGCACCACCGCTGTATTGCCCATGCCTTTGGTATTGGCAAGCAATACCGCTTTACACACCAAGGGCAGACGATAGAGGTGCCGGTGCATTGGAGCTTTCATACCAACGAAACAGCAGTTTTGCGCCGGGCAGCGCTTGCTGGTGCAGGCATCGGTATGTTGCCCACCTACTATGTGGGTGATGATTTGCAGGCCGGGCGTCTGGTTCGGCTGTTGCCAGACTATGCCCCAGAGGTTCTGGGCATCCATGCCATTTATCTTTCCCGCCAGTACCAACCCTTGGCTTTGCGCCTGCTGGTAGATTTTCTGGCCCAACGGTTTGCGGGGCTCACCGCCCCGTGGGATCAAAGCTCCTCAATACGCCTGGCTGGGTAGCTGTCCCAACTTTGGCAGCCCGGACATTGCCAAAAATGCTGGCGCGCCTCAAAGCCACAGGCGGCACAGCGGTAGCGTGTTAAGGGCTGGGCAGCATGGTTTAACGCCCGCTGCACCCCAGGCTGCCACTGCGGATGCCCCAGCGTTTCATGGTGGAGCCATTTGGCTGCGGCCAGCAAAGAGGGTTCTTTTTCCAGATGGTGGGCATAACGTACCGCTGCTTGCGCTGGCAGTTGGCCTGCGGCCACCTCCAAGTCCACCATGCTATCGAGAATATCTAAGGACGGAGACTCTTGGTAGTGCTTTTGTAACAGCGCTAAGGTTTGTTGCTCTTGGCCGCAGGCTTTGGCTGCTTGCGCTAGCAAGGGGGCCACCAAAGGCAAGGCTTGGGGCACCTCTTGGCCCAAAGTAGTGAGTGTGGCTAAGGCTTGTGGGGCTTGCTCTAAACGCAGTTGCATCTGCGCTAGCATGATGCGCGGGCGCGGGGCTTCTGGAGCAATCTGCATGGCTTGCTCTAGCAGTTGCTTGGCTTGGGGCCACTGCTCACTGACTATCAAGGCTTGGGCCTGCTCACACAAAAAATGCGCCTGACGGGTACTGAAATCGCCCTGATCGGCGGCTTGCATGGTTTGGGCGATGGCTGTAGCTTGTACCCAATCGCGCGAGCGCTCATGGATAGCCAATAGGGCCAGCCGGGCCTGTGCTTCAAAGGCGGTGCCTTCGAGTTTGTGCAGGGCTGCTTCGGCCCGGTCGAGCAAACCAGCCTTGAGAAAATCAAGTGCCAGCGCATACTGCGCCCGGTCGCGGTCTTTGCCGTCCAAGTCGCCGCGCGAGAGCAAATGCTCATGCACGCGCACGGCGCGGTCATATTCCCCTCGGCGGCGGAACAAATTGCCCAGCGCAAAATGCAGTTCTGAGGTGTCGGGGTCGTTTTGCACGGCCTCGATAAAGGCATCAATGGCCTGATCCTGCTGCTCGTTGAGCAGGTAGTTCAGCCCCTTGAAATACGCCTTGGGCACACGGCGGTTTTCTGCGCGCAACTGGCGCAGGTCAAAGCGCGAGGCCAGCCAGCCCAGCATAAAGGCCAGGGGCAAGCCCAGCAAAATCCAGCCAAGATCAAATTCCATGGGGTGTACTGTCGGGGGCCGTAGCCGAGGCAGAAGGGGGTGGCGTAGCGGGAGCATCAGCCACCGGCGCAGCTTGCTGACGCCGGGCGGCACAACGGTGCATCCACCAGCGCGGCACCATGCCCAGCACCCCTACCACCATGCCAATGGCAAAGGCACTGAGCACCAGCAACACCATGGGCGCACGCCATTGTGTGCCAAAGAAAAAATACACCGTTGCATCCTGCTGGTTATTCAGAGCAAAAGCAAACAGGGTAAAAAAAATGGCTGCTTTGAGCAGCCACAGGAGGTATTTCATTGCGCAATCCCATCCTTTGGGTGAACGGGAGATTCTAAAGCGGTGCAGACGCGATGCTGGCATCGCTAGGGCTGCTGGTGCTGGCATCTACTGCTTCGCGCAGCGCTTTACCTGCCTTGAAATGGGGTACCCGCTTGGCGGCAATCGCCACGGCCTCGCCAGTGCGCGGATTGCGCCCCATGCGCGGTGGGCGTTCATGCACCGAAAAGCTACCAAAGCCTCGGATTTCAATGCGCCCCCCTTGCCCCAAGGTGTGGCCCATCGCGTCCAGCATGGTTTTGACCACAGCTTCTGCGTCGCGGTGGCTTAACTGCGTAAACTGGAGCTCTAAGGCGGCCACCAGCTCTGATCGGGTCATGGAATTTTGCAAGCTCATCAGCCATCCTCATGAAAAAAGGGCCGGGCCTGTGTGGGTACACAAGCCCGGCCTCTACTCAGCCCTTAGGCCAATGAGATTTTACTTCTCGGAATTGTCCAGCTTAGCGCGCAGCAGAGCGCCCAGGCTGGTGGTACCGGCGCTTTCGCGGCTGGCTTGTTGGCTCAGGTTAGCCATCGCGCCTTGCTCATCAGCCATGTCTTTTTGCTTGATCGACAACTGGATGTTGCGGGTCTTGCGATCGACATTGACCACCACGGCGGTGACTTCATCACCTTCCTTGAGCACGTTGCGGGCATCTTCCACGCGGTCGCGGGAGATTTCAGAGGCGCGCAGGTAGCCGATGATGTCTTCACCCAGATCGATTTCAGCGCCACGGGCGTCCACGGTCTTGACCTTACCAGTGACGGTTTGGCCCTTGTCGTTGACAGTGACGAAGGTGGTGAACGGGTCGCCGTCGAGCTGCTTGATGCCCAAGGAGATGCGTTCGCGGTCCACGTCCACAGCCAACACGATGGCGTCAACTTCTTGACCCTTCTTGTAGTTGCGCACAGCGGCTTCGCCAGCTTCGTTCCAAGACAGGTCAGACAAATGCACCAGACCGTCGATACCGGCAGCCAGACCCACGAACACGCCAAAGTCGGTGATCGACTTGATCGGGCCCTTGACGCGGTCGCCGCGCTTGGTGTTTTGTGCAAATTCTTGCCAAGGATTGGCCTTGCATTGCTTCATGCCCAGGCTGATACGACGCTTGTCTTCGTCGATTTCCAAGACCATGACTTCGACTTCGTCGCCCAGCGTGACCAGCTTGGAAGGAGCGATGTTCTTGTTCGTCCAGTCCATTTCGGAGACGTGCACCAAGCCTTCGATGCCGGGTTCGAGTTCAACAAATGCGCCGTAGTCAGCGATGTTGGTGATCTTGCCGAACAAGCGGGTGCTTTGTGGGTAGCGACGCGACACGCCCATCCAAGGATCATCACCCATTTGCTTGAGACCCAGCGAGACACGGTTTTTGTCGGTGTCGAACTTGAGGATCTTGGCAGTGATTTCTTGACCAGCCGTGACCACTTCGGAGGGGTGACGAACACGACGCCATGCCATGTCGGTGATGTGCAGCAGGCCGTCGATACCGCCCAAGTCCACAAATGCACCGTATTCGGTGATGTTCTTGACCACGCCTTGAACGATGGAGCCTTCTTTCAGGGTTTCCATCAGCTTGGCGCGTTCTTCGCCCATCGAGGCTTCGACCACAGCGCGGCGGCTGAGCACCACGTTGTTGCGCTTGCGATCGAGCTTGATGACCTTGAACTCCATGGTCTTGTTTTCGTAGGGAGTCAGGTCTTTGATCGGACGGGTGTCGATCAAGGAGCCGGGCAGGAAGGCGCGGATGCCATTGACCAGCACGGTCAGGCCGCCCTTGACCTTGCCGCTGGTGGTGCCGGTGACGAATTCGCCAGATTCCAGTGCCTTTTCCAGGGCCAGCCACGAAGCCAGACGCTTGGCGGTATCGCGCGACAGGATGGTGTCGCCGTAGCCGTTTTCAATCGAGCCGATAGCCACGGAGACAAAATCGCCCACTTGGACTTCGACTTCGCCCTGATCGTTCTTGAACTCTTCCAGCGGTACGTAGGACTCAGACTTGAGGCCAGCGTTCACGACGACAAAGTTGTGCTCCACGCGCACGACTTCGGCGGTGATAACTTCGCCCGGACGCATTTCGGTACGCTGTAGGGATTCTTCAAAAAGGGCGGCAAAAGATTCAGACATGTATTTCCTTACCACTGACAGGTTGACCACAGCCCGATTGCCGCAGTTTCAAAGGCCGCCAGTGGTGGTTTGCTATGCGGCCATAAGCCGCAGGTTAAGTTGACAAAGAACCACACAGCCCGCGCAACACTGCGCTAGCCAAGGTGGGCCGATAGGGCCAACATGGCCCCATTTTTCAGCCTTGGGTGCTGGGCACAAAAGGCTGGCGTTGCTGCCACCAGCCAAGCACCTGCTGCACGGCCTGTGCGGCGGTGCAAGAAGTGCTGTCTAGCAGTAGCGCGTCCTGTGCAGGCTGCAAGGGAGCCACGCTGCGGGACATATCCCGTGCATCGCGCGCCTGCAAGTCGTCAAGGAGGTCGGACATATTAGCCGAATCGCCCTTGGCAAGCAACTGGTCATAGCGCCTTTGCGCACGTATTTGCGCACTGGCCGTGAGAAAAACCTTGAGCGTAGCATCAGGGAAGATCACGGTGCCCATATCGCGGCCATCTGCCACCAGTCCGGGCAACTGGCGAAAGCTGTGCTGCAAGGCCACCAGCGCCGTGCGCACCGCAGGCAAGCTGGAGACGTGCGAGGCATTTATGCCTGCTTCTTCGGTGCGGATAGCCGTGGTGATGTCTTCGCCTGCAAGCCAGACGCGCTCGCCTTCAAAACGGATGTCTAGGCCTTGTGCCAGCGCGGCAATAGCGGCTTCGCCACTGGTATCGAGCGCCAGACCTGCACGGGTGGCTGCCAATGCGGTGATGCGGTAGAGCGCCCCAGAATCCAGAAAGGCATAGCCCAACTGTTGCGCTAAGGCTGCCGCCACGGTGCCTTTGCCGGAGGCAGTCGGGCCATCCAGACAGATCACCGGAATGGCTTTTTCGGCGGTTTGAGCCACCGAGAATAGGGCTTCAAAATAATCGGGAAAGGTTTTTGCGACGCATTTGGGGTCTTCAATGCGTACGGGCAGGCCCGCTGGATTGAAGGTCGCTAAGGAAAAGCACATCGCCACCCGATGATCGTCGTAGGTGTGGATGCTGGCGGCACGCCAATCCGCATCAGCAGCCGGGGGGGTAACGCGGATAAAGTCCGCGCCCTCTTCTACTGTGGCACCGAGTTTGCGCAACTCGGTAGCCATTGCGGCAATACGGTCGGTCTCTTTCACGCGCCAGCTGGCAATGTTGCGCAAGGTGGTGGTGCCATCGGCGTACAGGGCCATCACTGCCAGCGTCATGGCGGCATCGGGGATATGGTTGCAATCGAGATCAATCGCCTTCAGGGGCCAAGCGCCACGCTGAATGTGCAAATGGTTGGGGCCGCCGCTGATCTGCGCCCCCATCAATCGTGCCGCCTCGACAAAGCGGATATCGCCTTGGATGGAGTCTAGCCCCACGCCCAGCACCTGCACGCCTTGCCCACTGCCTGCAATGGCCCCGGCAGCAATAAAGTAGCTGGCTGAGGAGGCATCGGCCTCGACATGGATGGTGCCGGGCGATTGGTAACGGCTGCCTGCTGGGATGGTAAAGCGCTGCCATTGCTCGTGGCGCACAGCAATGCCAAAGCGTGCCAGTAGTTCTAGCGTGATGTGGATATAGGGCTTGGAGATCAGCTCGCCCACCACTTCAATCACCACGTCTTGGGTCGTGGCCGCTAGCGGCAAGGCCATGAGCAAGGCGGTTAAAAATTGGCTAGAGACATCGCCGCGCACAGGGATCGGCTTGTCCAGCGACAGCGCCGGGACGCCATCGGCTTGGGCAATACGCAGCGGTGGGTAGCCGTCTTGGCCCAGATAGTCGATGTGACAGCCCAGTTGGCGCAGGGCATCGACCAAATCGCCAATGGGGCGTTCGTGCATCCGGGGAATGCCGCCCAGCTCATACTCGCCACCCAGCAGCGCCAAGGCTGCCGTGAGTGGGCGCATGGCGGTGCCCGCATTGCCTAAGAATAGCTTGGCAGTGGATTGGGGTGTGCGCCCGCCCAAGCCGGTGATGCGCGCTTGGGTGCCGTTTTCTTCGACGCCGCAACCCAATTGGCGCAGGGCGTCGAGCATGACACGGGTATCGTCAGAGGCTAACAGGTCTTCAACCACCGTGGTGCCTGCACTCAGGGCTGCCAGCAGCAAGACACGGTTGGAAATGCTTTTAGAGCCGGGCAGGTGTACGCTGCCTGCGGCATGGTGCAGCGACGGCAGATCAAGAAATGGGATAGCAAACATTCAGTGGCCTTTGCTGCGTTGTCCGCCCATACGCCAATGGGTGCGGGTTTCACTGGCCAGCGTAATCAGGTCTTCTAAGCCTTGGGTGTTACCGCTGCGGATCAATTGTTCTAGTTGCAGCAGCGCTTGGCGGAACAATTCAGACTGCGCCAAGACCTCATTGCGGTTAGACAAGAAAATATCGCGCCAGATTTTGGGATCACCCCCGGCAATGCGGCTGAAATCGCGAAACCCCGGCCCAGCCAGCGAGAAAAAGGTGTCGGATTGGGGTTGACCGGCCAGCCCGTTGATAAAGGCAAAAGCGAGCAAGTGCGGCAAATGGCTGACGGCAGCAAAGGCCTCATCATGCGATTCGGGCGACATACTGGTGACGCGGCAGCCCAGCGCTTTCCAGACTTCTTCGGCTTGGCGGATTTGTGCAGTCAGGGTGCGCTCAATTGGGGTCAGGATGACTTGGCGGCCCACGTACAAATCAGCATCGGCGTGTTCTACCCCGGCCACTTCGCGCCCGGTGATGGGATGGGCCGGCACAAACGGCCCCGCCTTGTCACCCAAGGCGCTGCGCGCGGCCTTGACCACATCGGCCTTGGTGGAGCCGACATCCATAATCAACATCTGGGGCGTGACCAAATGCTTGATGGCTTTGAGGGAGGCTTCGGTGGCCGACACCGGCACGGCCAGCAGCACAATATCGGCCCCTGCCACGGCGAGCAGGGCCGAAGGAGCCTCGACATCAATCACCCCCATTTGGCGGGCGCGGTCGGTAGTAGAGGGTGATTTGCTGTAGCCCACGACCCGTTTTACCAGCCCGGCACGCTTGAGTGCCAGCGCAAACGATCCGCCCATCAGGCCGCAGCCGATGAGCCCCAGTTGTTCAAACATGCCGTTTCCTTAGGAAGCCACCGGGTACGTGCCCAGCACCTTATAAAAAGCACACAGGCCACGCAGTGCTGCCAGCGCAGCGGCGACATGTGGCTGGCTGGGGTGGCCGTCGAGATCAATGTAGAAATAATATTCCCACTGGCCGGTGCGCGCCGGACGCGACTCAAAGCGCGTCATGGAGACGCCATGCTGCTTGAGCGGCACCAGCAAATCATGCACCGCCCCCGGCTGGTTGGGCACTGAGACAATCAGGCTGGTGCAATCTTTGCCAGAGGGTGGCGGTGTTTGCAGCGTATGTGGCAGGCAGATGATGGCAAACCGGGTGCGGTTGTAGGCATCATCTTGGATGGCATGGGCCACAATGTGCAGGCCAAACTGCTGCGCGGCGCGCTCACTTGACAGCCCAGCCCAAGCCGGGTTGGTGGCAGCCAAACGGGCACCTTCGGCATTGCTTGATACTGGGCGGCGCTCGGCATGAGGCAGGTGCTTAGACAGCCAGCCTTGGCACTGGGCCAACGCCTGCGGATGTGCCAGCACGGCCTCGATGCCATCCAAAGAGTTGGTTTGGCGCAGCAGGTTGTGCCGGATCAGCAAACTGACCTCGCCCACCACATGGCAAGGCGTGTGCAAGAACATATCCAGCGAGCGCGTGACTACGCCTTCGGTGGAGTTTTCTACGCCCACCACGCCATATTGGGCACTGCCTGCCGCCGTAGCGTGGAACACTTCGTCAAAATTGGCACAGTACATCAAGTCGGCAGCACCGCCAAAATACTCGACGGCTGCTTGCTCGCAGAAGGTGCCTTCTGGCCCCAACACGGCCACGCGCTGGGGCGACTCCAGCGCTAAGCAGGCTGACATGATCTCGCGCCAGATGGCTGCGACATGGGCACTTTTTAGCGGGCCGGGGTTGGCGGTGGTGATTTTGTCAATCACTTGGGCCACGCGGTCGGGTCGGAAAAACGGCGTGCCTTCGCGCTTTTTGACTTCACCGACTTGCTCGGCCACCAAGGCGCGCTGGTTGAGCAGGGTCAGCAGTTGCCGGTCGAGGCTGTCAATTTGTACACGCAGATCGGCCAGATCGGGCGAGGCTTGCACAATGGCAGGAGAAGGAGAAGATGATTCGGAGGTCATGCAGATTGGCGTTCAAATTCTTGCAGATAGGCTACCAAGGCTTGCACCCCTTCGAGCGGCATGGCGTTGTACAGGCTGGCACGCATCCCGCCCACCGATTTGTGGCCCTTGAGCTGCAACAGGCCACGCTCTTTGGCACCGGCCAAGAAGGCATCGTTGCGCGACTCATCGCGCAAGAAGAACGGAATGTTCATGCGCGAGCGGTAATGGGGGGCCACCTTGTTGACGTAGAACTGGGATTGGTCAATGGTGTCGTAGAGCAACTGGGCTTTGGTGATGTTGCGTTGCTCAATGGCGGCAATGCCCGTCAAATCGCCCTCGCGTTGGCGCTTGAGCCAATCAAAGGTCAGGCCCGCGATGTAAATGCCCCAAGTGGGTGGGGTGTTGTACATGGATTGGTGGTCGGCCACAATCTGGTAATTGAAGGCACTGGGGCAGGCCAGCAAGGCTTGGCCGAGCAGGTCTTCGCGCACCACCGCTACCGTCAGACCCGCTGGCCCCAAGTTCTTTTGCGCACCCGCAAAAGCCAGCCCAACCCGCGACCAATCCACTGTGCGCGACGCAACGTGCGAAGAAAAATCAATCACCAGCGGCGCATCACTGCCCAAGGCTTTCAGGTCGGGAAGCTTTTGGAACTCGACGCCGTGGATGGTTTCGTTGCTGCAAAGGTGCAGGTAGCTGGCCCCCCGGCTCAGTTGCCAACTGGCCGGATCGGGCACGGTGGTGAAGTCGCTGCTCTCGCCAGAGGCAGCCAAATTGACTTCAGCGGCATATTTTTCTGCCTCGTGGCACGACTTTTGGCTCCAACTGCCGGTGACGACAAAATCGACCGTGCCACCGCGCGAGAGGTTCAGTGGCACGATGGCGTTTTGCCCTAGGCCACCGCCCTGCATGAACAAAATCTCAAAGTCCATCGGAATGGCCAGCAACTCGCGAAAGTCTGCTTCGGCCTGTTCGTAAATAGAAATGAATTCTTTGCCACGGTGGCTCATTTCCATCACTCCCATGCCACTGCCTTGCCAGTTGAGCATGTCGGCGGCGGCCTGTTCTAGCACTTCCACTGGGATGGTGGCTGGGCCAGCAGAGAAGTTATAAGGGCGTTGATTCATATATCAAAATCCAAAAATAAGGCTACGGCGATAGGGCATCAAGCCTGCACTGGCGCAGACGAAGTATCGGTATCTGCATCCGCATCGGTGTCGGCTACGTCTCCCGCATTGGCATCGTTTTCGACAATGCGCTGCAAACCACTGAGTTTGGAGCCTTCGTCCAAGGCGATCAAGGTCACGCCTTGGGTGGCACGCCCCAACTCCCGAATCTCACTGACGCGGGTGCGCACCAGCACGCCCTTGTCGGTAATCAGCATGATCTCGTCATCTGGCCGTACCAAGGTGGCAGCGACCACTTTGCCATTGCGCTCGGATTGCTGGATGGCAATCATGCCTTTGGTGCCTCTGCCGTGGCGCGTGTGCTCGGCAATGCTGGTGCGCTTGCCATAACCGTTTTCGGTGGCGGTGAGCACAGATTGGGTTTCGTCTTCGGCCACCAACATGGCAATCACGCTTTGGCCTTCTTCCAAGTTCATGCCGCGCACGCCACGGGTGTCTCGGCCCAAGGCGCGGACATCATCCTCGTCAAAGCGTACGGCCTTGCCGCCATCGGAGAACAGCATGACATCATGCTTGCCATCCGTGACAGCGGCACCAATCAATTGGTCACCTTCATCGAGCTTGATAGCAATGATGCCGATTTTGCGCGGGTTGCTAAATTCTTGCAGTGCCGTTTTCTTCACTGTGCCAGCGGCTGTGGCCATAAAGACATAGTGGTCTGCTGGGAAGCTGCGCATCTCACCGGTCAGGGCCAGCACCACATTGATTTTCTCGCCCTCTTGCAGCGGGAACATGTTGACGATGGGGCGACCGCGCGAGCCACGTGAACCGGCGGGCACTTCCCAAACCTTGAGCCAGTACAGGCGGCCCCGGTTAGAGAAGCACAGGATGTAATCGTGCGTGTTGGCAATAAAGAGCTGGTCGATCCAGTCGTCTTCTTTGGTGGCGGTGGCTTGCTTGCCGCGCCCGCCGCGCTTTTGTGCGCGGTATTCAGACAAAGGTTGGCTCTTGATATAGCCCGAATGGCTGAGGGTGACCACCATGTCGGTGGGCGTAATCAGATCTTCAGTGGAGAGGTCTTGGGCGCTGTATTCGACTTGGCTGCGGCGTGTACCCAGTTTGCTCTGACCAAACTCGGCCTTGATGCTGTTCAGCTCATCACCAATGATGGTGGAGACGCGCTCAGGGGTGGCTAAGATGTGCAGCAGATCATCGATGTGCGCCATCACCTCTTTGTATTCGGCCACAATTTTGTCCTGCTCCAGCCCGGTCAGGCGTTGCAGGCGCATTTGCAAAATTTCTTGGGTTTGCGTCTCGGACAGGCGGTACAGCGCATCGGCTTGCATACCAAACTCGGCATCTAGTGCTTCGGGGCGGTAGTCTTGGGCATTAACCAGCGCGCCATCGGTGCGTGTGCGTGTCAGCATGCCGCGCACGAGGGCGCTATCCCACGTGCGGGCCATCAAGGCCGCCTTGGCTACCGGGGGCGTTGGGGCATTGCGGATGATGGTAATAAACTCGTCCACATTGGCCAGCGCTACGGCCAAGCCTTCTAGCACATGGCCGCGTTCACGCGCCTTGCGCAGTTCAAACACCGTGCGGCGTGTTACCACTTCGCGGCGGTGTTGCAAGAAGACGCGGATCAAATCCTTGAGGTTGCACAGGCGCGGTTGACCATCAATCAGCGCCACCATGTTCATGCCAAAGGTGTCTTGCAACTGCGTTTGCTTGTACAGGTTGTTCAGCACCACTTCGGGCACTTCACCGCGTTTAAGCTCAATCACCAAGCGCATCCCGGATTTGTCGGATTCGTCTTGGATGTGGCTGATACCCTCGATTTTCTTTTCGTGTACCAGTTCCGCCATGCGCTCTTGCAGCGTCTTTTTGTTGACTTGGTAGGGCAGCTCATCAACGATGATGGCTTGGCGCTGGCCCCGGTCAATCTCTTCAAAATGGCATTTGGCGCGCATGACGATGCGGCCCCGCCCAGTGCGGTAGCCATCTTTCACGCCGTTGATGCCATAGATGATGCCTGCGGTTGGAAAGTCGGGCGCAGGAATAATCTCCATCAGCTCATCAATCGACGCTTGCGGGTGGGCCAGCAGGTGCAAGCAACCATCCACCACCTCATTGAGGTTGTGCGGCGGAATGTTGGTAGCCATACCCACGGCAATGCCTGATGAGCCATTGACCAGCAAATTGGGCAACTTGCTGGGCAACACCAACGGCTCTTGTTCGCTGCCGTCGTAGTTGGGGCCGAAATCGACCGTTTCGCGGTCAATATCACCCAGCATTTCGTGGGCGATTTTGGACAGGCGGATTTCGGTGTAGCGCATGGCCGCCGCACTGTCGCCATCGACGGAGCCAAAGTTGCCTTGGCCATCGACCAGCATGTGGCGCAAGGAAAAATCTTGCGCCATACGCACGATGGTGTCATAGACAGCACTGTCGCCGTGGGGGTGGTACTTACCAATCACATCCCCGACAATACGGGCCGACTTTTTGTAGGGCCGGTTCCAGTCGTTGTTGAGTTCGTGCATGGCAAACAGCACGCGGCGGTGTACCGGCTTGAGGCCATCGCGTGCGTCTGGCAAGGCCCGACCCACAATCACGCTCATGGCGTAATCGAGATAGCTGCGCCGCATTTCTTCTTCTAGGCTAATGGGCAGGGTTTCTTTGGCAAACTGGGTCATGACAGGGGCAAGGACAGCAATGGACACCCATTTTAGGCCCAAGCCGTTGTAGCAACTGCGCAACACATGCATTCAAATGCACGCTCGCACTGCGGTCACTGGGCTGTCGGGGCGATTCTGTCCGGTTGCGTATGGCACAATCAAAATAACGTTTTTGGTGGTGGTCACCGACGACGTCATTGATACGCAGCGCGGCTGCGGCTTTTTCCCCAAGAGGAGAACCATGAAAAAATTGAACAAAGTGGCGATGTTGTTTGCCTCTGCAGCGCTTGCAACCGCAGCTGGCGCACAAACTGTAGACAACTGGAAAAACGGCACCGGTGATCTGGTTTGGAAGAACGGCACCAATGAACTGTGCTGGCGCGATGCCAACTGGACACCCGCTACCGCCGCTCCTGGCTGCGATGGCGCTTTGGCTGCTCCTGCGCCCGCTGCCATTCCTGCCGTAGCCCCTGCACCCGCTCCTGCGGCTGTTACTCCTGCTCCTGCCGTGCAGCCCGCTCCAGCCGTGGCCAGCAAGGTCACTTACGCTGCTGACGCATTCTTTGACTTTGACAAGGCTGTGCTCAAGCCCGCTGGTAAGGCCAAGTTGGACGAGCTGATCGCCAAGGTCAAGGGCGTGAACTTGGAAGTCATCATTGCTGTGGGTCACACCGACTCCGTCGGCTCTGATGCTTACAACCAAAAGCTGTCGCTGCGCCGCTCGGCTGCCGTGAAGGCTTATTTGGTGTCTAAGGGCATCGAAAAGAACCGCGTCTACACTGAAGGCAAGGGCGAAAAGCAACCCGTGGCCGACAACAAGACCAAAGATGGCCGCGCCAAGAACCGCCGCGTGGAAATCGAAGTGGTCGGTACTCGCGCCGCTCAGTAATCTTCACGATTGCTGTCACAAAGCCCCGGCAACGGGGCTTTTTTTATGGTCGGCAGCAAAGTGCTGCCCCACTTTGCTAGAAAATCACGCCATGAACCACCACACCGAGAACGTTGATCTGGCCGAATTGGCCAAATTTTCTGATTTGGCCCACCGCTGGTGGGATACAGAAAGTGAATTTCGTCCGCTGCACCAAATCAATCCACTGCGCCTAGACTGGATCCATGGCCTGGTCTCTTTGCAAGGCCAACGGGTGCTAGATGTGGGCTGTGGCGGTGGCATTTTGGCCGACGCTATGGCGCGCAAGGGGGCTGAAGTGCTGGGCATTGATCTGGCCACCAAATCGCTGCGCGTGGCACAACTGCACGCGCTGGAAGCGCAAACCCCCAATGTGAGCTACCAAGAAATCAGTGCTGAAGCCTTGGCCGAGCAAGAGCCGGGCAGTTTTGATGTCGTGACCTGCATGGAAATGATGGAGCATGTGCCCGATCCGGCGTCCATCGTGCGCGCCTGTGCGCAGCTGGTCAAGCCGGGTGGCTGGGTGTTTTTTTCCACCATCAACCGCAATGCCAAGGCATTTTTGCTGGCCATTGTGGGCGCAGAATATGTGCTCAATATGCTACCCAAAGGCACGCACGAATACGCCAAATTTATCCGCCCCAGCGAGCTGGCCGGCCACTGCCGCGCTGCACAGCTAGAGGTCTTGCACACCCGTGGCCTGCAATACAACCCCCTGACGCAGCGCTATTGGCTCAGCGATGACACCAGCGTCAATTATCTTTTTGCTACCCGCCGGGTAGGTTGATGCCAGCAGCTATGTTCAAGAACATTCGCGCCGTACTGTTTGATTTGGACGGCACTTTGATTGATAGCGCCCCCGATTTGGGGGCCGCCGCCGACAAAATGCGCACGGATCGGGGTTTGCCCTCGTTGCCCGCACAGCGTTATCGGCCTATGGCTGGCGCTGGGGCGCGTGGCTTGCTGGCCGAGGCGTTTGGCATGACGCCAGACCATGCCGATTTTGCGCAGATGCGCGAAGAATTTTTCCAAAATTATGCGGCACGCCTGACGCAAAGTACAACGGTTTTTGTTGGCGTGCCAGAGTTGATTGCCCAATTACAGGCCCGCCAACTGCCTTGGGGTGTGGTCACCAACAAAATGGCCCGCTTTACTGACCCGCTGGTGCAGGCCCTGCCTTTGTTTCAGAGTGCCGCCACTGTGGTCAGCGGCGACACCACGGCCCATGCCAAGCCGCATCCGGCACCTTTGCTCTATGCAGCGCAGCAGCTGAATGTGCCAGCGGGCGATTGCGTCTATGTAGGTGACGATGAGCGTGACATCGTGGCCGGGCTGGCCGCAGGCATGGGCACGGTGGCTGCCACCTATGGCTATTTAGGTGCGCAGGCTGATGCCAAGCAGTGGGGAGCCCATGCCGTGGTTAATTCTCCACAAGCGCTATTGCAATACCTCAATCTGGCCTAAAATAGGTACTAAGGGGCTGCCCTGGTTTCGACGTGGGTTCGGAATTGGTGTGGTGCATGTCGAGCTTGATTGGCGCTCGTAAATCTGCATTCAACAAACTAACTGCAAACGACGAACGTTTCGCACTCGCCGCTTAAATCCGGTGAGCCTTGCAACAGCACGCTGATGGGCTGGGCAAGGGGGTCGCAAGACTTCCAGGCTGCAAGGTAATTTACATTAGCTGGTTCTGCATCGGGTACCTTGGTGCAGAACAAGATTTTAGGGTGCTGGCATCCAGTGCAGCGTGCGACTGCGCGGCACTGGGCGTAAGACTCAAATCAGACCGCTAAACATGTAGATCTGCCCAAAGAAGGCTTGCGGACGCGGGTTCAATTCCCGCCAGCTCCACCACCTACCAAAAGGCCCGGATTCACCTCCGGGCCTTTTTTCTTGCCAAATCGGTTTTTTACCACCTGTGTGGTTTATCTCAACACACTCTCACCATGTCCTTGATTCCTTACGCCCTTACCCGCCCGTTTCTGTTTGGCATGGATGCCGAAGCTGCCCACGATCTGACGATGGATATGCTGACCCGTGGTCAAGGTACCCCCCTGCAATGGGCTTGGTGCCATGACACCGTGGATGATCCAATTGAATTGGCGGGCCTCACCTTTCCTAACCGTGTCGGTATGGCCGCTGGGCTGGACAAAAACGCCCGCTGCATTGATGCCTTGGGGGCGATGGGTTTTGGCTTTGTCGAGGTGGGCACCGTGACGCCCAAACCCCAGCCTGGTAACCCCAAGCCGCGCATGTTCCGCCTGCCCAAGGCCCAAGCACTGATTAACCGGCTTGGTTTTAACAACGATGGCTTGGATGCCTTTATTCGCAATGTGCAGCAGGCCAAGTTTCGCCAGCAAAAACGCCGCCACCCGATGCTGCTGGGTCTGAACATTGGCAAGAATGCCACCACACCGATTGAAGAGGCCACCCGCGACTACCTGACTTGTCTGGACGGCGTGTATCCCCATGCCGACTATGTGACGGTGAATATCAGCTCGCCCAACACACAAAACCTGCGCAGCTTGCAAAGCGATGAGGCTTTGGATGCCCTGTTGGGAGCCATTGCCGAGCGCCGTGAGGTGTTGGCCCGCCAGCCCGGCCCCAGTGGTAAGGCGCGGCGCGTCCCTATCTTTGTCAAGATTGCCCCAGATTTGGATGCCGCCCAAGTGTCGGTGATTGCCGCCACTTTACAACGCCACGGCATGGATGGTGTTATTGCCACCAACACTACCATCAGCCGCGATGCCGTGCAGGGCTTGCCCCACGCCCAAGAAACTGGAGGTTTGAGCGGTGCGCCAGTGTTAGAGGCCAGCAACCGGGTGATTGCACAATTGCGTGCAGCTTTGGGGCGGCAATTTCCCATCATTGGTGTCGGCGGTATTATGAGCGCCGAAGATGCGGTGAGCAAAATCCGTGCGGGGGCCGATGTGGTGCAAATTTATACCGGTTTGATTTATGCTGGGCCGGGGCTGCCCAGCAGTGCCGCACGTGCCATCAAAAAAGCGATGCGCTAAAACACTAAGGGGGCCACAGCCCCCTTTTTTTCTGGTAATGTTTAGGCACGTAGCCGAATCAGCAACGGCAGCAACACCCCGGCCCAACGGGCCAAGCGCTTGGGGCCAGCAGCTACCGCCCCAGCCACCAAGGCAGTCACGGCCAGTGGGTGTTGGCGCGCCACGTACACGGCTTGGTATAGCAGGGGCGTAGAAAGCAACGCGGCCCAACCAGTGCCGGCAGTGGCTTGGCGCTGTTGCCGCTCTGCACATAGCAAGGCCAAGCGGCCTCGTTGCATGGCAATGCGGTTTAGCACCAACTGTTGCGCTGTGGTGGGCACTGGCATGATGGCGGGGGTAGGAGGTTGGTTCACAGATGCTCCTTGACCGCGTGCCAGTCTTTGCGCAATTCTTGCCGGGTTAGGGCAAAGGCGGGGCCCATGCCACGCAGCGCCGAGAAGAAACCGACCACCGTGCCCAGCCAGACCAAACACCAGCCTGCGGCCAGCAGCCAAGCGACCAAACTGCGCTGTGGGGTATCCCAAAACTGCACTAGCAAGGCCAACGATAGCAACAGCAGCGCTACCACCGTGACGGCCACGACCACCAGCCCTAGCAACAGCACTTGGCGCAGGCGGCGCTTTTGCTCCAACCACTCCAGCCGGGCCAGTTCGAGGCGGTCTTCAGCGGCGTTGGCACCTTCGGCGATCAAGGTGCGCCAGCGCGCCAGCCAAGCATCAAGGCCGAGTAAAGCGATCAAATTCATGTCGCGTACCGGCACAGTCTGGGGTAGCTTGCACTAGGCACAGTTTGCAAAGCCAACAAGGGCTTAGCGGCGCGAGAGCAAAAAGCCGACCACGGCACCCACGGCCAGTGCAGCACCGGCCACGCGCCAAGGTTCATCGTGGGCGTAACGGTCGGCAGCACGGGCGGCATCTTTGGCTTGGCGAGCCGCTTCTTGGGCGGCATGGACGGCGGCGTCACGCACGTTGTGCATGCCATCGTCCAGACGCTGGCGCAGGATCTTGATTTCAGGCACGTTGTCGAGGTCTTTGCTGGAAATCAGGCCACGCAAGTCAGCCACCAGTTTTTCCAGTTCGGTTTGGGTGCTAGAGATGGTTTCAGAGACAGAATGGGTCATTATCAGCCTTTCGTGAGAGGGAAGAAGCTCGCTACCATGACATCAGACCATGTCAGCGACGATCAACTACCATCTTAACGAAGTGCGGGCCAAGACAGAACATCCAAGGCGGTGCCGAAGGGTCTTTTGGGCTGTTTTGTGCGTCAGCACAAGAAGAAAGCCTTGATCCTTTGAAATCTACCCCCGGTTTTCTTATGCACCCTCACGTTGCCTTTGTGGATACCAACCGGTCTCCTTGCTCACGCACCACTTCTTTCAAAAACCGCCACACCGCTTGCATCCGGGCCAGGTGTTTGGACTCGGCAGGCATACTCATCCAAAAGACGCGGGTGAAGCGGGCTTCTTCTGGGAGCACGCGCATCAACAGCGGGTCGCGGTCGGCCAGAAAAGCGGGTAGCACCGCCAGTCCGGCCCCGGCGCGCACGGCCTCGTGTTGTGCCGTGATGCTGGTGCTGCGAAAGGCAAAGCGTTCAGGTTGGTGCAGGGCATCGAGAAATTGCAGTTCTTTGGTAAAGAGCAGATCATCGACATAGCTGACAAAAGCATGGTGGCGCAAATCCTCGCGCTGCGTGACCAGTGGGCGGCGGGCCAAGTATTCGCGCTGGCCGTACAGGTGCAAGGTGTAGTCGGCCAATTTACTGACGATGACCGAGCCGCGCGTGGGCCGCTCTAGCGAAATCACGATATCGGCCTCGCGGCGTGACAAATGCACCATACGCGGCAGCGCTAGCAAATCAATCGACAGCTGCGGATGGCGCTGCGTTAGCCGGGCCAGTTGGGGTGCCAAAATCAAGGTGCCAAAACCTTCGGTAGCCCCTACACGCACCAGCCCGGCGGGGCCACTGCCCGCCGCTGGCAACACGCGCTCGACCCCCATCACCGCCGATTCCATCGCCTCCACAGCGGGTAGCAACTGGCGGCCCAATTCCGTCAGACGGTGGCCTCCGGCCTCGCGGGCAAACAAGGCAGCGCCCATCTGCTTTTCTAGCGCCTGAATATGCCGCGCCACCGTGGTGTGGTCTACGCCCAAATGCCGCGCTGCCCCCACCAAGGTGCCCGCACGGGCTAGTTGTAAAAAGTAGCGTAAATGATTCCAGTCCATCGCATGACAGCCAAGCAAAAGATGTGCATTTTTGCAGATCAATTGCGCGAAATTACCTATTGTCTGAATAAAACCGCACAGCTACGATGCAGTGCTTCGGGCGCATAGTCCCGGCACAGCCCCATTTCTAGGAGACACCACTGATGACTGTACCTTCCGTCAAACTGCTGATTAACGGCCAATTCGTCGAATCCCAGACCACCCAATGGCGCGATGTCGTCAATCCCGCCACGCAGCAGGTGCTGGCTCGCGTGCCCTTTGCCACGCCCGCAGAAATTGACGCCGCCGTGGCCGCAGCCAAGGAAGCCTTCAAGACTTGGAAGAAAACCCCCATCGGCACCCGCGCCCGCATCTTCTTGAAGTTGCAGCAGCTCATCCGCGAAAACATGGGTGAACTGGCCGCCCTGCTCACCTCAGAACAAGGAAAAACCCTGCCCGACGCCGAAGGCGATGTGTTCCGTGGCCTTGAGGTGGTAGAGCACGCCGCCAGCATCGGCAATCTGCAACTGGGCGAGCTGGCTAACAATGTGGCCGGTGGTGTCGATACTTACACCATTCTGCAACCCTTGGGCGTGTGCGCTGGTATCACTCCGTTCAACTTCCCAGCCATGATTCCGCTGTGGATGTTCCCGATGGCGATTGCTACTGGCAATACCTTCGTGCTCAAGCCGTCTGAGCAAGACCCACTGGTGACGATGCGCTTGGTCGAGCTGGCGCTGGAAGCGGGCATTCCTGCCGGTGTGCTCAACGTCATTCACGGTGGTGAAGATGCCGTTAACGCCATCTGCGACCACAAAGACATCAAGGCGGTGTCGTTTGTGGGTTCTACCAAGGTGGGCACACACGTTTACAACCGCGCCACTTTGGCGGGCAAGCGCGCCCAGTGCATGATGGGTGCTAAGAACCACGCCATTGTGCTGCCCGATGCCAACAAAGAGCAAACGCTCAATGCGATTGCCGGTGCCGCCTTCGGTGCCGCTGGTCAGCGCTGCATGGCTCTGCCTGTGGTGATTTTGGTGGGCGAGAGCCAGCAATGGACAGCGGAACTGGTAGCCAAGGCCCAGACCCTCAAGGTCAGTGGTGGTACAGAAAAGGGCACCGATGTCGGCCCAGTGATCTCCCGTGCTGCCCTGAGTCGCATTGAGGGCCTGATTGAGCGCGGTGTGGCCGATGGTGCCACCCTCGAACTCGATGGCCGCAAGCCTGTAGTGCCCGGTTTTGAAGACGGTAACTTTGTCGGCCCGACCATTTTCTCCGGCGTGCAACCCGGTATGGCCGTGTATGACCAAGAAATTTTTGGCCCCGTGCTCAGCTTGGTGGCTGCCAAAGACTTGGACGAAGCCATCGAATTTATCAACGCCAACCCCAACGGCAACGGCACCGCCATCTTCACCCAGTCGGGCGCAGCAGCACGCAAGTTCCAAGAAGAAATTGATGTCGGCCAAGTGGGTATCAACGTGCCAATCCCCGTGCCAGTACCAATCTTCTCGTTCACCGGTTCGCGTGCTTCTAAGCTGGGGGATCTCGGCCCCTACGGCAAGCAAGTGGTGATGTTCTATACCCAAACCAAGACCGTCACGGCGCGCTGGTTTGACGATAGCACCACCAACCAAGGTGTTAACACCACCATCAGCCTGAAATAAGGCCCACGGGGCAGCGTGCAGCGGGTCTGCCGTTGCCCCAATAATCCTGCAACCTCCCAGAACCCTGCTGGAGACTTTTGTCTATGGATTTTGAGCTGACCGAAGAACAACGCGCTTTTGCCCAGACGGCGCGCGATTTTGCCCAAGCCGAATTGGCCCCCCATGCCGCGCACTGGGATGCTGAAGGCATCTTTCCGCGTGAGGCCATTGCCAAAGCGGGCGAGCTGGGTTTTTGCGGCCTGTATACCCCTGAGAACGCGGGCGGTTTGGCTTTGCCCCGGCTCGATGCCACGATGGTGTTTGAAGAGCTGGCGGCGGTAGACCCCTCCACCACTGCCTTTATCACCATCCACAATATGGCTACGTGGATGCTGGGCACTTGGGCCACTGATGCCGTGCGCGCCACGTGGGGCGAAGCGCTCACCACCGGCCAAAAGCTCGCCAGTTACTGCCTGACCGAACCCGGTGCCGGTTCTGATGCCGGTTCTATCAAAACCCGTGCCCAGCGCACCGATGATGGCTATGTTATCAACGGGGCCAAGGCGTTTATCTCTGGTGCTGGCAGTACCAAAGTGCTGATCTTGATGGCGCGCACCGGCAGCACCGAAGATGGTGCTAAAGGCATTTCTGCTTTTGTTGTGCCTGCCGATACCCCCGGCATCAGCTATGGCAAAAAAGAAGAAAAAATGGGCTGGAACAGCCAGCCCACGCGCACCATCAGTTTTGACAACGTGTGCATCCCACATGACCACCTGCTCGGCCACGAGGGCGAGGGCTTCAAAATTGCCATGAAGGGCTTGGATGGCGGGCGCATCAACATTGCCACCTGCTCCGTGGGGGCCGCCCAAGGCGCATTGACACAAGCGCAAAGCTATATGCAAGAGCGCAAGCAGTTTGGCAAAACCTTGGCCAGCTTCCAAGCCTTGCAGTTCAAGTTGGCTGATATGGCTACCGAACTGGTGGCAGCGCGGCAAATGGTGCGTCTGGCTGCCAGCAAACTCGATGCCGGTGCCCCTGATGCCAGCACCTACTGCGCGATGGCCAAGCGTTTTGCCACCGATGCGGGCTTTACTGTTTGCAACGAAGCACTGCAACTGCATGGCGGCTATGGCTATATCCGCGAATACCCCTTAGAGCGCCTGCTGCGCGATGCCCGCGTACACCAGATTTTAGAAGGCACCAACGAGATCATGCGCGTCATCATTGCGCGCCGTATGCTCGACTCCGACGCCCCGGACGCCATCCGCTAAAGCCACCCCCAACAACACCACACCGGAGACAACACTATGAATATCGCATTTATCGGCCTAGGCAATATGGGCGGCCCAATGGCCCTGAACCTGCACAAGGCCGGCCACACCGTCCAAGCGTTTGATCTGTCCACCAGCGCCTGCGAGAAACTGGCCGCCGAAGGCGTAGCCATTGCCACCGATGCCGCTGCTGCTGTGCAAGGCGCTGAAGTGGTGATTAGCATGTTGCCCGCCAGCGCCCACGTAGAAGCGCTGTTCTTGGGCAACGGCACGCAGGCTGGCGTGTTGCCCCTGCTGCCAGCGGGCGCACTGGTGATTGACTGCTCCACTATCGCTGCCGCCAGCGCACGTAAAGTGGCCGACGCCGCGCAGGCCCAAGGCGTGCAGTTTATTGATGCCCCGGTGTCGGGTGGCACCGGCGGTGCCATTGCTGGTACGCTGACTTTTATGGTTGGTGGCGATGCTGCTGTGCTGGAACGCGCCCGTCCACTGCTGGAAAAAATGGGGGCTAATATTTTCCACGCTGGTGCTGTGGGAGCAGGCCAAACTGCCAAAATCTGCAACAACATGCTGCTGGGCATTTTGATGATCGGCACCTCTGAGGCCATCGCTTTGGGCGTCGCCAATGGGCTCGATCCCAAGGTGCTCTCGGAAATCATGCGCCGCAGCTCTGGCGGCAACTGGGCGCTGGAAAAATACAACCCCTGCCCCGGTGTGCATGAAAACGCACCAGCCAGCAAAGGCTATGCTGGTGGCTTTGGCACCGATTTGATGCTGAAAGATTTGGGCCTGTCGCAAGAAAATGCCACCGCCGTTAAGGCATCGACCCCGCTGGGTGGCTTGGCGCGCAACCTGTATGCCATGCATAGCATTGCTGGGCAGGGGGGGCTGGACTTTTCTAGCATCATCCAGATGGTGGGCAAGAAGGACTAAAAAAAGTGCCAGAGTTTCTGGCGCAACTGTACAGAGTAAAGGCAGCCTTGGCTGCCTTTTTTGCTTGGCCAGCAGAGGTTTTTATTCCAGTATCACTCTTTCTGTTGTGAAAAATCGGTGTAGATGCTATGTGCTACCTCCGCTACTACATGGGGTTTATGCACCGATTTGCGTGTCAGCATGGGCTCACCGACGATATTGCCAATAGCAAAGATGTGCGGCACGTTGGTGTGCATCTGGATATCGACGTTGATGAGTCCTTGATCGGTGACAGCACTCATAGTCTTGTCGGCAGCGACAATGGGAAATCCCCCGCCATCCGGCAGAGTTGCAAGAAAAACAACGCGCAATAGGAAGCCCTTCATGAGCAAAGCAGGTATTCAATCCAACCGAGGTGATGGCTATCAGACGTTGGTGGCCTTTGATTGGGCACTTTTCGTTCTTGATGATCCAACCTATGAATGGCTTGAAGTGGACGCCTCAACACTGCCAGTTGATGACATGGTGATAGGTAAAACAGATGGCTCCAAAATTTGCTGCCAATGCAAAAAAAACCAAAAATTGCACCACTCATGGTCAGTAACCGATCTTGCTGACGAGCTTAAAAAAGCGGGTCAATTGCTTGCCAACGACCCGATGGCATCCGTACGTTTCTACTCCCGCAGTCCCTTCGGTGAATTGGCAACTTTGCGGGAGTACAGCACCACATATCCCGACGAGGCCAGCTACCAAGCTAACTTGGGAAGGGCGACTGCGACGACAGATACCCAACTGAAAACCCAGATTGCGCATCACATCCCAACACTTTCAACCTACGACTTCATGCGTCGTACCACGTTTGAACCCAGTCCAGAGCTGGATCATATGGAAAGATTGTTGCGCGAACGCCTGCGTCGATTGGTAAGCAGTCCTGATGCTGCTTTCAATGCCCTTTGGACGCGCCTTGACCTTCTCGGTATGCGTGCTGACAGCCAAAATGGACAAGACGTAGCTATACAACACCGACTGACCAAAGCTGATCTGAAATCCATTCTTCATGCGGCAGGTTCTGTGCTGGCTCCGCCTATGAATATGGTGGAAGTTCGCTCCTCATTTGAAAGCACCTCATCCATTGGCAGAGATTGGTGCAGAGACATCGCTGGCGAAACCATGTCAATTCCGCTGGTGGCTGAGATCCTGACCGCTATTGAAACCAAACCTTCTTCGATTTTGCTCACCGGCCAGCCTGGCTCTGGCAAAACATGCGTGATGCTTGCCTTGCAAGAAGCACTTGAGCAGCAAACCAAGTCTCGGTCAGATCGGTTTCCCATCTTTATCCAATCTCGCGAATTTGCGGATTTGGATACCGCGCAAGACCGCCAGGCACAAGGGCTGCCGCAAGACTGGGTAGAACGTGCGGCACGTATGGCCGAAACAGTCCATGTGGTGGTGGTCATTGACTCGCTGGATGTGCTCTCCATCGCCCGCGAACACAAGGTGCTGGATTATTTTCTAGCGCAAATGAATCGCCTACTGAGGCTGTCCAATATCACGGTCATCACCGCCTGCCGCGACTTTGACCGCCAATATGAAAGAAGTATCGCTCAACGAAAGTGGAGCAACGAATTCAAATGCCAACCGTTGAACTGGGAAACAGATATTGCACCTCTGCTGACTAGACAAGGCATAGATATATCCGGCATGGATACTACCACCCGGCAACTAATTAAAAATCCACGTGAATTGGTTTTGTACGTAGAACTGGCCCGCCAAGGCGGAAGCTTCAATGTAGTGACCAGTCAGGCATTAGCCCAAAAATATCTGGACACCATTGTTCAAGCTGATGACACACTGGGCAGTGCTGCTATGCAGGCCATCGAGGCCGTTGCCACTGAAATGCTGAAGTTGCGCAGCCTGTCAGTACCACCGCAACGGTTGACAACTTCTGATGTGATCCGACGTTCGCTGCTCAGTCACAAGATATTGCAAAAAACCCAAGATGGAAAAATAACATTTGGACACCAAACCTTGCTGGATGTTTTGGTCATCAGCGACGCCCTACGGCAGGGGAAGACACTGCATGCATTCATTCAGGGCTTGCCACCTGTACCTTTTGTGCGCCCCAGCATCCGCAGCTTCGTGGCCCAATTGGCTACTGGGGACAGAAAAACATTTCGCAGCCAACTACGTACCGTACTCACCAATCAACATGCATTTCACATCCGTCGCTTAGTGGCGGAATGCTTCGCCGAGCAAATACCTCAGGATGAGGACTGGCCCCTAATTCGCGATTTACAAGACAAATACCCAGAAGTTTTTCAGGTTATTTACGCCCAAGCTGTTCGGCTGGAGTGGCACCACTTTTGGATGAAGTATTTGGTGCCAATGCTGAAACAACAACAGGATAGTGAGGGCATGAAAAGGCACGTTCATCGCATCTCGGTTTGGCAAAACGATGATGCGGCGGGGGTAATTGGCTTCTGGACGGAAGTGCTGGCTACAGATTGGATTGATCAGACGCACTTGGGTGAGCAATTGACTATTGCCATCTCAAACATGGATGAGATTCACGCAGGCCTGCTATCTCCTCTGTTAAAAACATTGCTGAATATGCCAAGAGGAGAGCACAGTTTTCTCGGGAGAGTTTTGGCACGTTGTGTCACTGCTGGGGGGCTGGACGATGTGCTACTGTGGAGGTATATTGCATATGAAATCAGTGATGAAGATGTAATTAGGTACAATTTCAATAATAAATTGCATTGTGAGCCACATGAATTTGGTGATGAAAATGACCATTTTTTAAAATATCGCATGCAGGATTCTATATCTTTTCTCAATTTGGCAGTGGATACCTTAGAAAAATGGAGTCAAATCAAATCATCACAATACGGTGAAGATCGAAGCTATTGGAGTGGCTTTCTACGTGAAACATCTTATGAAGATGTTCACAGCCAAACTGACCTCAGGCACGTGGATAGCGTACGCATTTTGATGGACGCTATTGAGGGAGCTGTTGTTCACCATGCTAATATCAATTCCGAGTGGTGGCAACTGAACCGTCAACGACTGTGTTTCAATGCCGAGGGAGCCTTGCGGTATTTTTCTGTCCAAGCCTGCATAGTAGCGTCGGTCACGAATCTGGATGTGATTGGCCATATGTTGTGCGATGTAGATTTGCTTAAATCAGATTTATCATTTGAGCTAGGAGTGCTGATCAAAACTGCTTTCATAGAATTGGATTCTGCCACCCAAGATGCAATTCAAATGAAAATTTTGAACCTATATTCGGAAGAAGTTAATGATACAGGAAATGTTGCTTGGAAATTGTGCCAGCAAGCCCAATTAATTCTACCGATTTCGTGTCATCAGCGCTCTTTGGCAAATCAAGCAATCCTTAATAAGGTCGAGCAGTGGGTGTGGCCATTTGTGAGGCAGGCCAATATTTGCTCTCGTGGCGGAATAGTTTCACCCCCGTTTTCTTTTGAAGTTTTCTTAAATTGCAGTGATTCAGCCGTACTTTTATTAGTTAGTCACTACGATGGGCACCAAAAAAATTCATTTGATGATTTTTTGATTGGTGGAGAGAGAGAGGTTGGCGCTCAACTTCAAGAAGCCACTTCCCGTCACCCAAGTCGATTCATTGCAATTTTATTGCACCACTGGGAAAAAATTCCAAAAACATTTCGTGATGACATCATAGATGGGGTAGCAACCTACCTTGCTACTCGCCACGGAAATTTACAGCCTAATGGGAATTGGGTGCCTGTCGAAGAAGCCGATGCAGCCCAATTGGTTCGAGATACACTAAATATCTTGGAGAATTACCCAGAACACTGGCATCACAGTCGAGAAGCAGCCAAAGCCTTAGAAGCCTGTTCGCATGTGATACAAGAAGCCAAAATGGCAGAACGCGTGGTGCACTTGGTCAATAAATTCTTAGATTTTTCTGAACAAAGCCCTATTTCAGATAACTCTACTGACTTATTAACTATCGGCATCAACATGGCAAAAGGAAAGGCTGCAGATGCTTTAATGGTTCTCGCCATTAATTTTTTGGAAAAAAATGCGCCGTTTCCTGAAATTCTGGATGTCGCTCTATGCAGTTTTTCAAACGATGCACACCCCGCTGTTCGGGCAGTCATGTTGCGGCGCTTGCCCTATTTACAGAGTATGGCTCCTGAATTAGGTTGGCGATTGTTTGACCTTACCATGCAAAAAACTGCCCCAGGACTCTGGGCGATAGCCGAGCGTTGCCTCTATTTTGCATATTATCAAAATTTTGAGATAGTCAAAGCATGGCTTGCGCAGTTGGCCACTACTGGTAGCGGCAAAGACTTGGAAGTATGGGGTCGTATTGCTGCGCTTGCGACGCTAAGCGGAAAATTAGATATTAACGAGCTGCTTCATCAGCTCAGGGATATTAATAATGCTGAAGCTTGGCGGGGGGCTGCAATTGTTTGGAGTCATTCAGATAATTACCTACATCACCGAAATTATTGTCTTGCAGCATTCGTAGCAGCCATGTCCACCGATAACCCTCATGCCGTGACTGTTTCATGCCAATTCAAAAAGCTATTACGCCATATAGAGCCATTGACAGTCATTCCCGAAGATACTCTAAAACGATGCTTTGAGCTGCTAGAGATAGATGCTAAATCTAATCGTTGCGATATTTATGGCTTCGATGCTTGGCTTAATGCCACTTCACAATATGCGCCACAAGAAGCGCTGGCAGCTACAGAGATTTATCTGAACTTCGTAGAGCGGACGAGACCTTATCTTTACGACTATGAAAACAACCTAACCCAACTCCTAACCCATCTTTTTGCCCACGCAGAAGAGCTAGAAGAGTCAGACGATGGGGCAATGATTCAGCGTGTTATTTCAGTTCAAGACAAACTTCTTGCCCTTGGCGTTAATGGTATGGACGAATGGCTCGACGAAGCAGCGAAAAGGCAGTGACTGGTTCACCAGCAGAAAAGCCCGAATCGTTGCCAGTTCGGGCTTTTTAAAGGTGTGCGTGAAAGAGTTTACTTCTTGCTCGGCGGCAAATCCGTGCAAGACCCGTGCGCCACTTCTGCCGCCATGCCAATGCTTTCGCCCAGCGTGGGGTGTGGGTGGATGGTCTTGCCGATATCGACGGCATCCGCGCCCATTTCAATCGCCAAGGCAATCTCGCCGATCATGTCACCCGCATGGGTGCCGACCATGCCGCCGCCCAAGATTTTACCGTGGCCGTGGGCCTCGGGAGAATCATCAAACAGCAGCTTGGTCACGCCTTCGTCGCGACCATTGGCAATAGCGCGGCCCGAGGCTGTCCAAGGGAACAAGCCCTTTTTCACCTTGATGCCTTGCGCTTTGGCTTGGTCTTCGGTCAGTCCGACCCAAGCCACTTCGGGGTCGGTGTAGGCCACGCTAGGGATCACGCGGGCATTGAAGGCGCTGGCGGCCAGTTCCTTGTTGCCTTGCAATTCTCCGGCGATGACTTCCGCCGCCACATGGGCTTCATGCACGGCCTTGTGCGCCAACATGGGCTGGCCGACGATATCGCCAATGGCAAAAATGTGCGGCACATTGGTGCGCATCTGGATATCGACGTCAATAAAGCCGCGATCCGTCACCGCTACTCCGGCCTTGTCGGCAGCCAGCTTTTTACCGTTGGGCGTACGGCCCACGGCTTGCAACACGAGGTCGTACACGCCTTCGGATTTGGTGCCATCCAAGCCTTCAAACTGCACCTTGATGCCTTCGGGGGTGGCTTCGGCACCGACGGTTTTGGTTTTGAGCAGGATGTTGTCAAAGCGCTTGGCGTTCATCTTTTGCCAGATTTTGACCAAATCGCGGTCGGCACCTTGCATCAGGCCATCCATCATCTCGACCACATCCAAGCGTGCGCCCAGTGTGGAATAGACGGTGCCCATTTCCAAACCAATGATGCCACCGCCGACGATGAGCATCTTTTTGGGCACGCCCGCCAGCGCCAGCGCGCCAGTGGAGTCCACCACGCGCGGATCGTTGGGCATGAAGGGCAAGCGCACGGCTTGCGAACCCGCAGCGATGATGGCTTTCTTGAAAGCCACTACTTTTTTGCTGCCCGTTTGCTCTTGGGCGCTGCCGCTGGTCTCTGCCACTTCGAGGTGGTTGGCCCCGACAAACTGGCCCAAGCCGCGCACGATGGTCACTTTGCGCATCTTGGCCATCGCGGCCAAACCGCCGGTCAGCTTGGCAATCACCTTCTCTTTGTGGCCGCGCAGCTTATCGATGTTAACGCTGGGTGCGCCAAAGTCCACACCCAAGTCGCCCAAGTGCGCTACTTCGTCCATCACCGCAGCGACGTGCAGCAGTGCCTTGGAGGGGATGCAGCCCACGTTCAGGCAGACGCCACCCAGTGTGGCATAGCGCTCAACCACCACCACCTTGAGGCCCAGATCGGCGGCGCGGAACGCCGCCGAGTAGCCACCGGGGCCACCACCGAGCACCAGCACGTCGCAATCCAGATCGACAGCGCCTGTGTAGCTGGCCGCGCCCGGAACGGGGGCCGCTGGTGCAGCAGCCGCTACGGGAGCCGGAGCCGCTGCCGCTGCTTGTGGCGCGGGTGTCGCAGCCGGGGCCGCCGCAGTAGCTTCGCCGCTCACTTCCAGCGAGAGCACTACGCTACCTTCTTTGACTTTATCGCCCAAAGCGACTTTCAACTCTTTGACTACCCCCGCATGGCTGGAGGGAATTTCCATCGAGGCTTTGTCCGATTCGACGGTAATCAGGCTTTGCTCCACCTTGATGGTGTCGCCGGGTTTGACCAGCAACTCAATCACGGCCACATCGGCAAAATCGCCAATGTCAGGGACTTTGATATCAATCAGTGCCATAGCGTGGCCTCCTTACAGCAGCACGCGACGGAAGTCGCTGAGGATTTGGCCCAGATAGACGTTAAAGCGCGCCGCTGCGGCACCGTCAATCACGCGATGATCCCAAGTCAAAGAGAGCGGCAGCATCAGGCGCGGCACAAACTGTTTGCCATCCCAGACCGGTTCCATAGTGCTCTTGCACACGCCCAAAATTGCCACTTCAGGGGCGTTGATGATGGGGGTGAAGTAACGTCCACCAATGCCGCCCAAGCTGGAGATGGTGAAGGTGGCACCCGTCATCTCTGCTGGGCTGAGTTTGCCATCGCGGGCTTTTTTAGCCAGCTCGCCCATTTCTTGGCTGATCTGGAAAATACCTTTTTTGTCGGCATCTTTAATCACGGGCACCATCAGGCCGTTGGGCGTGTCAGCGGCAAAACCGATGTGGTAATACTGCTTGTAGATGAGTGCATCGCCATCCAAGCTGCTATTGAACTCCGGAAACTTCTTCAGCGCGGCCACGCAAGCCTTGATGAGGAAGGCCAGCATCGTCACTTTGACGCCGGACTTTTCGTTCTCTTTGTTGGTCGAGACGCGGAAGGCTTCCAGATCGGTGATGTCGGCATCGTCATGGTTAGTGACCGCCGGAATCATGATGGCGTTGCGCAGCAAATTGGCACCGCTGATCTTTTTGATGCGGCTGAGTTCTTTGCGCTCAATCGGGCCAAATTTGGCAAAGTCCACCTTGGGCCACGGAATCAGGCCCAGTTCAGAACCACCACCGTTGTTGGCCGCTGCTGCTGGAGCCTTGGCAGCTTGCGCCAAGGTTTGGATAGCACCCGCCATCACCGACTTGGTAAAGCCTTGGATGTCAGACTGGGTGATGCGGCCCTTGGGGCCAGAGCCTTTGACTTCGGCCAGCGGCACGCCCAGTTCACGGGCAAACTTGCGCACCGAGGGCGAAGCGTGGGGCAGACCCAGCGCTGGGGTGGCGGTGGGGTTGTGTGCCACTGCGTTGGCCGTCACTGTGGCGGCCACCGGGGCTGCCGCAGCCACTGGAGCCGGCGCTGCTACAACAGGGGTAGCCGCTGCCGGGGCCGTAGCACCCGCAGCACCTTCCAAAATCGCCAGCAGATCGCCAATATTGACCTTGTCACCGACCTTGACCTTTAGCTCTTTGAGCACGCCAGCGTGGGAAGATGGAATTTCCATCGAGGCTTTGTCTGACTCCACGGTAATCAGGCTTTGCTCGACCTTGACGCTATCGCCGGGCTTCACAAAAACTTCAATCACCGCTACGTCTTTAAAGTCGCCAATGTCGGGCACGCGCACTTCGACTGGGCCAGCCGCTACGGTCACCGCAGGGGCCGCCACCGCTACCGGGGCGGCCACAGGTGCTGCTGCCGGGGCCGGGGCTGCCGCCGCAGGCACAGCCGCCTCGCCGGTGGTTTCGAGTACCAGCACGATGCTGCCTTCAGCGACCTTGTCGCCCAAAGCTACTTTGAGTTCTTTGACCACGCCAGCGTGGCTGGAGGGAATCTCCATCGACGCTTTGTCGGACTCGACGGTAATCAACGACTGCTCGGCGGCAATCGTATCGCCGGGTTTGACCAGCAGTTCAATCACTGCCACTTCACTGAAATCCCCAATATCGGGGACCTTGATTTCTACCAATGCCATGTTTGTCTCCGGTGGGGTTTATGCGTACAGCGGATTGACCTTGTCGGCATTGATGCCGTACTTGGCAATAGCTTGGGCCACGCGCTCGCGCGGCACCTCGCCTTGCTCGGCCAGTGCCGTCAGGGCAGCGACAACGATGTAGTGGCGGTTGATCTCGAAGTGTTCGCGCAGTTTGCTGCGGAAGTCGGAACGGCCAAAACCATCGGTGCCCAGCACCTTGTAGCTGCGCCCTTGCGGGATAAAGGCACGGATTTGCTCGGCATAGGCTTTGATGTAGTCGGTGGAGGCGACAACAGGGCCGGTGCTGGTGTTCAGTTGCTGCGCCACAAAGGGCAGGCGGGGAGTTTCTAGCGGGTGCAGCAGGTTGAAGCGTTCGGCGTCTTGGCCGTCGCGGGCCAGTTCATTGAACGATGGGCAGCTCCAGACATCGGCCTGCACGCCCCAATCGACGGCCAGCAGTTCTTGCGCAGCAAAGGATTCGCGCAGGATGGTGCCCGAACCGAGCAACTGCACACGCGGGCCAGACACGCCTTGAGCGCCGGGCTTGCTCAGGTACATGCCCTTGATGATTTGCTCTTCGGTGCCGGGCTGTAGGCCGGGCATGGCGTAGTTTTCGTTCAGCAGCGTCAGGTAGTAGAAGACGTTGTCTTGCTTTTCTACCATGCGTTTCAAGCCGTGGTGCAAGATCACGCCCACTTCGTGCGCAAAGGTCGGGTCGTAGCTGATGCAGTTGGGGATGGTGCCTGCCAAAATGTGGCTGTGGCCATCTTCGTGCTGCAAGCCTTCACCGTTGAGCGTGGTGCGTCCCGAAGTGCCGCCGAGCAAGAAGCCGCGTGCCTGCATATCGCCTGCGGCCCAAGCCAAGTCGCCAATGCGCTGGAAGCCAAACATCGAGTAGTAGACATAGAACGGCACCATGATGCGGTTGCTGGTGCTGTAGCTGGTAGCCGCTGCAATCCAACTGCTCATGCCACCGGCTTCGTTGATGCCTTCTTGCAGGATTTGACCGGCTTTGTCTTCCTTGTAGTACATCACTTGGTCACGATCGACCGGGGTGTACTGTTGGCCCTTGGGGTTGTAAATACCAATTTGGCGGAACAAGCCTTCCATACCAAAGGTGCGGGCCTCATCGACCAAAATGGGCACCACGCGTGGGCCAAGGGCTTGGTCGCGCAGCAGTTGCGTCAAAAAGCGCACATAGGCTTGGGTGGTAGAGATTTCACGGCCTTCGGCGGTGGGTTCGAGCACGGCCTTGAAGGTTTCGAGCGAGGGCACGGTGAAATGCTCTTCGGCTTGGGTGCGGCGCTGGGGCAGGTAGCCGCCCAAGGCTTTGCGCCGCTCATGCAGGTACTGCATTTCTGGGGTGTCGTCCGCTGGTTTGTAGAACGGAATGTTCGCCAGTTCGCTGTCGGGCACCGGAATGTTAAAGCGATCGCGGATGTACTTGATGTCTTCGTCGGTGAGCTTTTTGGTTTGGTGGACGGTGTTGCGCGCTTCACCGGCCTTGCCCATGCCATAGCCCTTGACGGTTTTAATCAGCAGCACGGTGGGTTGGCCTTCGTGCTTGACGGCACGGTCAAAGGCTGCAAACACCTTTTGCGGATCGTGGCCGCCCCGGCGCAGGTTCCAGATGTCGTCGTCGCTCATGTGCGCCACCATCTCTAGCGTGCGCGGATCGCGGCCAAAGAAGTTTTTGCGCACATAGGCCCCGTCAAATGCCTTAAAGCTTTGGTAGTCACCATCGACGGTGTCCATCATCAGCTTGCGCAGTGCGCCGTCTTTGTCGCGGGCCAGCAAAGAATCCCACTCGCTGCCCCACAGCAGCTTAATCACGTTCCAGCCCGCACCCCGGAATTCGCCTTCGAGCTCTTGCACGATTTTGCCGTTGCCGCGCACTGGGCCATCGAGGCGTTGCAGGTTGCAGTTAATGACGAAGATCAGGTTGTCCAAGCCTTCGCGGGCGGCCAAACCGATGGCTCCCAGGCTTTCTGGCTCGTCCATTTCGCCGTCGCCGCAGAACACCCAGACTTTGCGGTTTTCGGTGTTGGCAATGCCACGGGCGTGCAGGTATTTGAGGAAACGGGCTTGGTAAATCGCCATCAGCGGCCCCAGCCCCATCGACACCGTAGGGAACTGCCAGAAGCCGGGCATCAGCTTGGGGTGTGGGTAGCTGGAGAGGCCCTGACCATCGACTTCTTGGCGGAAATTGAGCAGTTGCTCTTCGCTCAGGCGGCCTTCCAAAAAGGCGCGGGCATAAATACCGGGCGAGACATGGCCTTGGAAATAAATGCAGTCGCCGCCGTGGTTTTCGCTCTCGGCTTGCCAAAAGTGGTTAAAGCCGGTGCCAAACATGGTAGCCAGCGAGGCAAACGAGCCAATATGGCCGCCCAAGTCACCGCCATCGGCAGGGTTGTGGCGGTTGGCCTTGACCACCATCGCCATCGCGTTCCAGCGCATGTAGGCGCGCAGGCGCTCTTCAATCTCGATGTTGCCGGGGCAGTGCGTTTCTTGGTGCGCCTCGATGGTGTTGACGTAGGCCGTGTTGGCCGAAAACGGCAGGTCGATGCTGTGCTGGCGGGCTTCTTCAAGCAATTGCTCAATCAGAAAGTGCGCGCGATCGGGGCCTTCCTTGGCAATGACCGCGCTCAGGGCATCGAGCCACTCGCGGGTTTCTTGGTTGTCGATGTCGGGGCCGGTGCTTTGGGACTGGGGATCGGTCGGTGCTGACATGGTTTGTCTCCTATCGGTAAACCGTAAAGAAAGTATGCGCGCAAGGGGGTGCCGCTTACGCAGTTTCTCATATTTTCTGTGTAATTTCAAATAATGGCTATCAATATCGTATTGTGAAAAATTGCTGCAACTGCACATTTTTGGGGGCTGCTGCGGCCCCTGTGTTCCGGCCTACACTTGCTGCCTATGTTTCGACGCTTTCTGACCACGGCCCGCCAGCGCGGGGCCACTTTGCTGCGCCAGTGTGATGATTGGTGGCGTGGCCTGTCTCCCAGCCGCCAAGATCGGTTTGCTGCGCTGGCTCCACTGGCGGCAGTGCTGCTGTTTATGGCGGCCATCGTGGCGGCGTTTTGGTATTTGCGCACTGAAGAGGCCGAGCGCGAGCACGAGGCGCTGCGCCGCGATGTCGAATACGCCCAGCAGCGCGTGCGCCTGCGCTTGCTAGAGCGCCAAGAGCAGGTGATGCGCATGGCCCGCGATTTGTCCAACCAAGACTTGGCCGAAGATGCCTTCGGCCAGCGCGCTGAGGCGCTGGTGAACCAATATCCAGAGTTGCAAGCCATCACCTGGGTGGATGAATATGGCCGTACCAAAGCCAGTCAGGCAGCGCCTTCGCTACCAGCCGAGCTGACCCGTTTGCGCGGCGAGGTGCTGCAAGGCGATGAAACCGCACAGACCTTCGATTTGGTACGTGAGCAGCAGCAACCGGTGTATGCCCAGCAAACCGTCAAGGCCAGCCAGCCCGTGCCCTTGCTGCAATTGCAAGTGCCCCTCAATGTGCAGGGGCGTTTTAATGGCGTGTTGCTGGCCGAGTATTCGGTTGATAGCTTGATGCGCTACGGCACCCCGACCGAGGTGCTGGCCCGCTATGCCATCACTTTTTTGGATGCCAATGCGCAGGTGCTGGCAGGTACCCCGTTGGCCCCACGCACACGGGCCCTGCCTTGGGGAAGTATGGGCGTGCACGATGCCAACGCTTACGAAGTGTCGATCTCTCCGGTGGGCGATAGGCTGGTGCTGCGGGCGCAGGCTTACCGCACCTCGTTGGGTGTGGTGGGCAGCGGCCTATTCTGGCTCGTGGTCACGCTCAGCGCTATTACTGTGTGGATGTTGCTGGCTACTTGGCGGCACACCCGTCGGCGGATGCAGACACAGCTGGCGCTGGTGGCCGAAACCAATTTTCGTCGGGCCATGGAAAACTCGGTGCTGACCGGGATGCGCGCACTGGATTTACACGGTCGCATCACCTATGTGAATGCAGCGTTTTGCCAGATGACTGGCTGGAGCGAGGAGGAGCTGGTGGGGCAGTTCCCGCCTTACGCTTACTGGCCCGAGTCTGACTACGAACACTTGCAAGGTCATTTGCAGGATGAACTCTCAGGAAAAACTATGCCAGGGGGTATTCAGGTGCGAGTGCGGCGCAAGAATGGTGCGTTGTTTGATGCCCGGCTCTATGTCTCGCCGCTGATTGATGCCGTGGGCAAGCAAACGGGCTGGATGACCTCGATGACCGACATCACCGAGCCTAACCGTATCCGTGAGCAACTGACGGCATCGCATGAGCGCTTTACCATTGTGCTTGAAGCACTGGATGCCTCGGTATCGGTGGCACCGCTGGGCAGCCACGAGTTGCTCTTTGCCAACAAACTGTATCGGCAATGGTTTGGCTCGCAAACTGCTGGGCACCTGCAATTGGTGGCCCAAGCGGGGGTCTTGCCTGTCTCCAGCGCCAGCAGCGCTGAGGATGAAGACGGCCTGATGGGCTTGCCCACCGATTCCGTCACCAGCGCCCACACTGAAAATGCCGAAATCTACTTGCCCGATTTGGGTAAATGGCTGGAGGTGCGCTCGCGCTACTTGAGTTGGGTGGATGGGCGATTGGCGCAGATGGTGATTGCCACCGACATCACCCCCCGGCGCTTGGCCGAAGAGCAAGCCGCCCGCCAAACCGAGCGAGCGCAATCGGTCAGCCGCCTGATTACGATGGGCGAGATGGCCTCTAGTGTGGCCCATGAGCTCAACCAACCCCTGACCGCCATCAACAACTACTGCAACGGCTGTATCTCGCGCTTGCGCAACGGTCAGCTTAGTGAGGAAGCATTGCTCACGGCGCTAGAAAAAACCGCGCACCAAGCCCAGCGTGCGGGCCAGATCATCCAGCGCATCCGTGCTTTTGTGAAAAAAAGTGAGCCCAACCGCCAACTGGCCGATGTGGCAAAAATGGTGGCCGAAGCTGTGGAGCTGGCCGACATCGAACTGCGCCGCCACAACGTGCGCCTGACGCACCATGTGGCAGCGCGCCTGCCGCCGGTGATGGCCGATGCCATTTTGATCGAGCAGGTGCTCATCAACTTGATGAAAAATAGCGCCGAATCCATCGCCCAAGCCGACCGGCCCCCTTCGGGGCGAAGTGTGGAGTTGCGTGTGGTACCTAAAACCATTGAGGGCCAAGCGGTGGTGGAGTTTGCTGTGCAAGATACGGGCCAAGGCTTGGCCGAAGAAACGCGCGAGCGGCTGTTTGAAGCTTTTTTCTCTACCAAGCAAGAAGGTATGGGCATGGGGCTGAACCTGTGCCGCAGCATTGTCGAGTCCCACCAAGGCCGTATGCAGGCGCAGAACCTCTACAATGGTTCAGAGGTCACGGGCTGCCTGTTTTCGTTCTGGTTGCCACTGGCTGCACCTCCTAGTGACACTACAAACACTGTAGCAAACACACACCCCCCAAGGACAATTGCATGAGTTTGATTCCGAAAAAAGGCACTGTTTACGTGGTCGATGACGATGAGGCTGTGCGCGATTCGCTGCAATGGCTGCTTGAAGGCAAAGATTACCGGGTGCGTTGCTTTGATTCGGCCGAATCGTTTTTGGCGCGCTACGACCAGCGCGAAATCGCCTGCTTGATTGTCGATGTCCGTATGGGTGGCATGACCGGCCTAGAACTGCAAGACCGGCTACTAGAGCGCAAGTCGCCCCTGCCCATTGTTTTCATCACCGGCCACGGCGATGTGCCAATGGCCGTCAACACCATGAAAAAGGGCGCGCTGGACTTTATCCAAAAGCCGTTCAAAGAAGACGAGCTGGTATATCTGGTCGAGCGCATGCTAGAGCACGCCCGCGAAGCCTTTACCGATCAGCAGCAAGCTGCCACCCGCGAAGCCTTGATGTCCAAGCTCACCAGCCGCGAAAGCCAAGTGCTAGAGCGCATCGTGGCGGGCCGCCTGAACAAGCAAATTGCCGACGATCTGGGCATCAGCATCAAAACCGTAGAAGCCCACCGCGCCAACATCATGGAGAAGTTGGGTGCCAACACCGTGGCCGATCTGCTCAAGGTGGTTTTGGGCCAAAACGCGCCCAAAGCCTGACAGTAAGCCCTGCGTCCCCTTTTTATTTTTGATTCAACATTGCACTATGACTGCCCAACTCATTGACGGCAACGCCCTCTCCCAACAATTGCGCACCGAAGTCGCTGCCCGTGCTGCCGCCCTGAAAGCCCAAGGCACTACCGCCGGTTTGGCTGTGATTTTGGTGGGTGACAACCCAGCCAGCCAAGTGTACGTGCGCAACAAGGTTAAGGCGTGCAACGACGCCGGTTTGCACTCGGTACTCGAAAAGTACGACGCCAGCCTGACCGAGGCCGAACTGTTGGCCCGCGTCGAGGCGCTCAACAACGACCCATCCATCCACGGCATTTTGGTACAACTGCCCCTGCCCAAGCACATTGACGACCATAAGGTGATTGAGGCCATCTCGCCGCTCAAAGATGTGGACGGTTTTCACGTCGCCAGCGCCGGTGCCTTGATGGTGGGTGAAGTCGGATTTAAAGCCTGCACCCCCTACGGCTGCATGAAAATGCTCGAATCCATCGGCATGAAAGATTTGCGCGGCAAGCATGCCGTGGTTATTGGCCGCTCCAACATCGTGGGCAAACCGATGGCGATGATGCTGTTGGCGGCCAACGCCACCGTCACCGTTACCCACAGCGGCACCGCTGATCTGGCCCACCACACCCGCCAAGCCGACATCGTGGTGGCTGCCGTGGGCAAGCGCAATGTGCTCACCGCAGACATGCTCAAGCCCGGTGCTGTGGTCATTGACGTGGGCATGAACCGCAACGACGAAGGCAAACTCTGCGGCGATGTCGATTTTGACGGCTGCAAAGAAGTGGCGGGCTACATCACCCCGGTGCCCGGTGGCGTCGGCCCCATGACCATCACCATGCTGCTGGTCAACACGATGGAAGCGGCTGAACGGGCCGCTGGGGTTTAACTCTTTTTTACACGCGTTCCCTTGAACCTGTAGCCCACAACGCCATCTGAGCCCGCATGAGCAATCCCCTCCTTGACTTCTCCGACCTGCCCGCGTTTGATCGCATCACCCCCGCTGATGTCGCCCCGGCGATAGACACGCTGCTAGAGCAGGCTAACGCGGCGCTGGAAACCATCACCGCCCCCGATTTTCCGGCCCAGTGGCAGGCGATGGCCCAAGTGCTGGATGTGGCTACTGAGAAGCTGGGGCGGGCTTGGGGCGCTGTCAACCACCTCAACAGCGTGGTAGATACCCCTGAGCTGCGTGCTGCCTACAACGCCGTGTTGCCCCGCGTGACCGAGTTTTGGACGCGCCTAGGTGCTGATGAGCGCATGTACGCCAAATACAAGGCCATCGACGTGCAAACGCTCAACACCGAGCAGCGCCAAGCGGTAAAAAATGCGGTGCGCAATTTTGTTTTGTCTGGGGCTGAACTGACCGGCCCAGCCAAAGAGCGTTTTGCCCAAATCCAAGAGCGCCAAGCCGAGCTGCAACAAAAATTCAGCGAAAACGCCCTCGACGCCACCGATGCCTACGCCTACTACGCCAGCGCCGAAGACTTGGAGGGCGTGCCCGAAGATGTGCAACACGCTGCCCGTGCTGCCGCCCAAGCCGAAGGCAAAGATGGCTACAAGCTCACGCTGCGCATGCCTTGCTATTTGCCAGTGATGCAGTTTGCCCGCAGCAGCACCCTGCGCGAAAAGCTCTACCGCGCCTACGTCACCCGCGCCTCTGACCAAGCCCCGGCTGAAGCGCTGAAATTCGACAACACAGCCTTTATCCGCGAAATTTTGGCGCTGCGCCAAGAAGAAGCGCAATTGCTGGGCTACCCCAACTTTGGCGAGGTCTCGGTGGTGCCCAAGATGGCCCAATCGGCCACGGAAGTCATCACCTTCCTGCGCGATTTGGCCCAGCGCGCCCGGCCCTATGCTGAAAAAGACGTGGCCGATCTGCGCGCCTTTGCCGCCGACCATTTGGGCCTGACCGACCCCCAAGCGTGGGATTGGCCCTACATTGCCGAACGCCTCAAAGAGGCGCGCTATGCCTTCAGCGAGCAAGAGGTGCGCCAGTATTTTCTGGCCCCCAAGGTGTTGTCGGGGCTGTTCAAAATCATCGAGAACCTGTTTGAAGTCAGCATCCGGCCCGACAAGGCCCCGGTGTGGCACCCGGCAGTGGAGTTTTACCGCATTGAGCGGGCGGGCCAATTGGTCGGCCAGTTTTACCTCGATATGCCGGCCCGCACGGGCAAGCGCGGTGGCGCTTGGATGGACGATGTACGCACCCGCTGGCTGCGCCCCGATACCGGGCAACTGCAAACCCCGGTGGCCCATCTGGTGTGCAACTTTGCCGAAGGCGTCGATGGCAAACCTGCCCTGCTCACGCACGACGATGTCATCACCCTGTTCCACGAGTTTGGCCACGGTCTGCACCACATGCTCACGCAGGTCAATGAACGCGATGTTGCGGGCATTGCTGGGGTTGAGTGGGACGCGGTAGAACTGCCCAGTCAGTTCATGGAAAACTTTTGCTGGGAGTGGAATGTGCTTCAGCACATGACCGCCCATGTCGAGACCGGCGCGCCACTGCCGCGCGCGCTTTACGACAAAATGATTGCCGCTAAAAACTTCCAAAGCGGTATGCAGACTCTGCGCCAGATCGAGTTCTCGTTGTTCGATATGCTCTTGCACACCGAGCACGACCCCAGCCAAGACTTTATGCCGCTGCTGGGCTTGGTGCGCGCTGAAGTGGCCGTGCTGCAACCACCCGCTTTTAGCCGTACTGCGCACACTTTCAGCCATATCTTTGCTGGTGGTTATGCAGCGGGCTACTACAGCTACAAATGGGCCGAGGTACTCAGTGCCGATGCTTACGCTGCTTTTGAAGAAACCGCCAGCCCCGATGGCGCACACAGCCCCGACACGGGCCGCCGTTACCGCGAGGCGATTTTGGAAGCCGGGGGCAGCCGCTCGGCGATGGAATCTTTCAAGGCCTTCCGGGGCCGCGAGCCGAGCTTGGATGCGCTGCTGCGCCACCAAGGCATGGCCTGATGGATGGCTAGAAAGACTTTTACCATGCCACTTTCACACAACCTTCGTCCTTGGAGCATGGCCCTGTGCTTGGGCCTGTGTGCCGGTGCTGCACTGGCGCAGCCGGTGTACCGCGTCGTTGGGCCAGACGGCAAAGTGACCTTCTCGGACCGCGCCCCCAGTTTGGATACCCCCGCTGTGGGCGGCGGCAATGCCACAGCCGGTGCTGGCGCTGCTAGCAGCTTGCCGTTCGGTTTGCAGCAAATTGCCAGCCGTTTTCCGGTCACGTTGTATACCGGCAGCGATTGTGCGCCTTGCACTAGCGCTCGCAATTTTCTGGTGCAGCGTGGTGTGCCCTTTACTGAGCGTACAGTGTCCAGCAACGAAGACATCACTGCCTTGCAACGCCTCAGTGGCAGTGCCAGTTTGCCGTTTGGCACCATTGGTAGCCAGCAATTGCAGGGTTTTTCGGATGTCGAGTGGACGCAGTTTTTGGATGCCGCAGGCTACCCCAAACAGTCGCAATTGCCAGCGTCTTACCGTCGCCCACCGGCTACGCCATTGGTGACTGTCCAGCAAGTCCAGCCGCCATCGAGGGCCAGCGCCCCGGTGCAGCCCAGCAATGACCTGCCACCCAGCGGGCCCGCAGGGCCAGCACCGAGCAACCCCGCAGGCATCCGGTTTTAACCCGGTGCTGTTGCTGTTACCGGCTCAAGCCTTCCCCTGGAATGGTGCGCCGCTTCTTCAGCGCTACTTTGGTTTGCGCTGGGGGTAGATTGGCGCAACGCAGATTGCCCACAGGCAAGAACCATAGTGTCTCTTCTGGTGCTTTCTGTGGTGGAGTCATCCATTCTGGGATGTCTTCTGTGGCCTGATTGATCTGCTTTTGCTGCACTGCCACTGGTGCTGGATGAAAAAACGGGAACGGGCTTGGCGTGGGCGTTGCTGCTTTGGCGCTGGGCACCATACTGGGCAAGAAGCCAATGTTGCGCAGCACGGCCAGTTGCTCGGCTGGAATGGTGTCAATGGCGGTTTCGAGACGAAAGCGCCAGTTGCTACACCAGTAGCCGATGGGTTGCCCATCTTCTTGTTGTTCTAGCGGAATATCTGCATGGCCTTCGCGGGCGATAAATTTTTCGATCAGCGCAACGCGGGAGGCAAAATTGCTCAGGGCAACGGTGGGGATGGATTTTCCTTGCGACATGGTGGAGTCAAAGTGGCTTTCAGTGTAGCCACGGGGCATTAGAAAAAAATCTGCAATCTCAATAGGTGAGCCAAGTAAGGCTACGCCATAGATACCAGCATTTTAGACTGTGCCACAAATGTGGGTATTGGCACGGCGCACTGCCCTACGGGCAGGGCTGTGGTGGCGGGTTAGGCCGACGAACCGCGTTGGCCCACACTAGACTTGGCTGCAGTTTTTGCTTTGGGGGCAGGCAGTGTGGTGGGTGCAACCTGTGCTTGTTCTTGTGGTTTGGTCTGTGCCTGCTGCACATCAAACAAGCGATTGACCTCTTGGCCTAGACCAAAGAAGATATTGTACAGATGGTGGGTGTAGTCGGTGATTTTTTCAGTCATTGGCTGGAGGCTTTTGCTTTGCAGTTGCACCAACTCTTGCAAGCTCTTGACCTGTAGCAACTCTTGGTGGTGCTGGCTATGGGCTTGCAGAGAATTTTTGGTGTGCTGCAAATGCAGTTCAGTCAGTGATTGAATGCTAGACACATACTTCAGCGTTAACTCGTGCAGTGCATGGAGCTGTTGTTGCTGGAATTGGGAAAATTGTTCCGGTGTCATCATGGCGGAAAGAAAAATATATAAAGAAAAAGGGGCTACCCGCAATGTAGGTCGGTTGTGTGAAACAAATACGAAAACGCTGTGAGCGCTGGCTGCCAACGGGCTACTGTTACACCGCTGCAATCGGTTTGTCATAACTGGGGCCTAAGGTACAGCTTATGTACTGCGTCTGAGGATCTCTGCCATGCTGAATGCAAAATCCCTTACTGCCCCCCTGATGAGGCGCTAAGGCACCCCCATGTTTGCCAACCTTGTCAAGGCGGCTGCCCACGATAACGCTTGCCATGCGTGCGCGCAGGAAGTCCATGCCGTGCTTGATGACCATAGCCTTATGGCCCGGTTTCGTCCGGTGGCTGATTTCAGTCACTGTGATATTGCCGGATACATCGCCTCGGTGCGCGGCCCAGCAGGCATGTTGCGCGGTGCCTATGAAAGGTTGACACAAATTTCCGGCACCATTGGGCGCTTGCACCATTTCACCTGCGACGCCTTTGCCACAGTATTGGCGCAGTTTTTGGATTATGAATGCCGGGGCTTGGTTTTTGCCCCAGTGCCCAAAGGGGCCATCGAAACCTTTGGTTTGCCCTTGGCCAAAGAGTTGGTGCGCATTGCCCAAGCCTCAGCTATCGTGCCCGATAGGGTGGTGCTGATGGTGCCCGATGTCCGGGCTGATGCTTACCCTGAGGTGGCCCAGTGGCTACGCTATGTGCGCGCCCAAGGTCTGCGTGTTGCAGCCCGAACCTTGCTATGCCACAGTGCCGAGCAGCAGCTCTGGTCTCAGGCCGAGGTCGATTTCACCTTGCTCGACGAAGAAACCCTCGACAGCATGGATCTAGTGGGTGCCAACCCCTTGCAGCACCTCTTGCCTGTAGAGATACAACGGGGTCGCCAATTGCTCGCCAGTGGTATTGCCAACAAAAACGAACTGCACGCCTTGATGCAGATGGGTGTGCGTTATGGTGCCAGCCACTTTATTGGCCGCCCTAACCAAGTGCCCACACGGGCCTTGTCGGCGGCAGCACACAAAGCCATCACGGTCGGTCACCCCGAAACCGGTAACTTGGGTGCCAAGCCCAGCCGGGTGCTAGAGCGCTTGCTGATTAAATCGCCGCCAGTCACCCCCATGACTTTTGCCGGGGACGTTTTTGATAGGTTCGAGGGCAACCCAGACCTGCGCGCCGTGGCCGTGGTCGAGCACGGCAAACCCTTGGGGCTGATCTCGCGCTACGAGATGATTGATGTGATGGCGCGCTCTTTCCGCAAAGAAATTTTTGGTCACAAGCCCTGCCAGCGTTTTATGGACGATGAGCCGCTGATGGTTGATGTGGGTACCGCGCTCGAAGAGGTGGCCCATCTGGTGGTGGGGGCCGATCCCCGCCATTTAATCAGTGGTTTTGTAGTCACGGATTCTGGCCATTATTTGGGCATAGGCTGGGTGCAGGATTTGCTGCGCGAGGTCACCTCCATGCAGATGGAATCAGCCCGCTATGCCAACCCCCTGACGCAACTGCCTGGCAATGTGCCCATCAACCAGCACATTGACCACCTGCTAGGTTCGGGGCGAGAGCATTGCGTCGTCTATTGCGATTTAGACAACTTTAAGCCCTTTAACGATGTCTATGGCTACGCCAAGGGCGATGAGGTGATTAAGTTGACGGCCCGTGTGCTCACCCAAGCCTGTGCTGCCGACATCGACTATGTGGGCCATATTGGCGGCGATGATTTCATTCTGATTTGTTGTAGCCCCGATTGGCGTCAGCGCTGCCAAGCGGCGCTGGATAGCTTTGCGACGGAAATCATGTCGTTTTTTAGCAACGACGATTTGGAGCGCGGTGGTTACGTGACCGAAAACCGCAAAGGCCTACCTGAGTTTCATCCCCTGATTTCACTGTCTTTGGGGGCCGTGGAAATCAAAGCGGGCATGTTTACCAACCATCTGGAGGTGGCCAAGGTGGCCGCCGAGGTAAAGAAAAAAGCCAAATCCATACCCGGCAATAGCCTCTATATCAACCACCGCCACCCTTGAGTGCCCAAGTTATGCCGTGCGGCGCGCCCGTGCTTTGGCTAAAGCGGCGGCAATAGCGGCTTTTTTATCTGGTGCGCTGTGTTGAACAGTTGCGGTGGTGCTTGGTGCGTGAGCAGCTTGGCTCGCACTGGGCTGCGGGTTGAGGCGTTGTTGGTGCTGCCGGTAGCGTGTGTGGGCTTGCTGGGATTGCGCTGCTGACCATGCTTGCCAACCTGTGGCCGCACCGCTGGTGGGGTGCATATCGATGCAATCTACCGGGCAAACCGGAACACACAAGCCGCAGCCAGTGCAATGGTCGCTGAGGATGGTGTGCAACTGCTTGTTGGCCCCAACGATGGCGTCGGTGGGGCAGGGGGCCAAACACAGGGTGCAGCCAATGCACCAGGCCTCATCGATCACGGCCACGCTGCGCGGGCCTTCTGTGCCATGTACCGGATTGAGTGCCTGCATAGGCTGCCCTGTCAGGGAAGCCAAACGGGCAATGCCCTCGGCACCACCCGGAGGGCATTGGTTGATGGCCGCCTGTTCTTGGGCAATCGCCTGTGCATAAGCGGCACAGTCTGGGTAGCCGCAGCGCGTGCATTGCGTCTGTGGTAGCACAGCATCAATGCGCGCAGCCAGCAGCTGCCAGTTTGCTTTCTGCACCGTCACTGTACCGTGCTGCCTTTAGCCTTTGCGCGTGCGCCGGTTGTGTTTGACCGGTGCCTTGCTGGGGCTGGCAGTGACGGCCATTTGCAGGTTGTGCTCGGTTTCTGCTTGCTGAGGCATGGCCTCGGCAGCACCGCTAAAGCCCGTGCTGGTGCTGACGGCGGTGGCGGTATCGGCGGCAGCTACCGTGGTGGGGGCCGTAGGGGCTACCACCGGCGCAGCAACGCTGGAACCCGCCTGCTGGCTGGCCAGAATGAAGGCACGCACCTGTGGATAGACCACATCGCGCCAGCGCCGACCACTGAAAATCCCGTAATGGCCTGCACCTTGGGCTTCAAAATGCTGCTTGTGTTCTGGGGCAATGCCGCTGCACAGGTCTTGCGCTGCCTTGGTTTGGCCAGCGCCAGAAATATCGTCCAGCTCGCCCTCTACCGTCAGCAAGTGGGTGCTGGTGATGTCTTGTGGGCGCACGCGCTCTGGGGTGCCGTCGCTGGAGCGCACATCCCAAGTGCCATTGACCAGCTTGTATTCTTGGAACACGGTGCGGATGGTTTCAAGGTAGTAACACGCATCCATGTCGAGCACCGCGTTGTACTCGTCATAGAACTTGCGGTGTGCTTCGGCGCTGGCCCCATCACCCTTAATCAGGTCTTTGAAGTAGTCGTAATGGCTGACCATGTGGCGGTCGGGATTCATGGCGACAAAGCCGCTGTATTGCAAGAAGCCCGGATACACGCGGCGGCCTACCCCCGGAAAGTTGTCGGGCACACGGTAGATCACGTTGTTTTCAAACCATTCGTAACTGCGCTTGGCGGCCAAGTCGTTGACGGCGGTGGGCGAGTGGCGGGCATCGATTGGGCCACCCATCATGGTCATGGACAGGGGTGTTTTTTCGCCCCGGCTTGCCATTAGTGAGACGGCAGCCAGCACCGGCACCGTAGGCTGGCAGACGCTGATGACGTGGCAGTTGCCGTAAGAAGCTTGCAGTTGTTGGATGAATTCTTGCACATAGTTGACATAGTCATCTAAGTGGAATTCACCTTCCGACAGCGGCACCAAGCGGGCATTTTTCCAGTCGGTAATAAAGACCTTGTGGTCTTTGAGCATGGTGCGCACGGTGTCGCGCAGCAGCGTTGCATAGTGACCCGACAGTGGGGCCACGATCAACACCACCGGCTGCTGCTTGAGCTTGGTCAGTGTGGCCGTGTCATCAGAAAACCGCTTAAAGCGGCGCAGCTCGCAAAATGGTTTGTCGAGCGTGATGCGCTCATAGACAGCCACCTCAACGTCATCGACCATCACGGTCTTGATGTCAAACGATGGCTTTTCGTAGTCTTTGCCCAAGCGGTAGAAAAGATCGTAGGCCGCTGCAATGCGCTGCGCGGCTGGGGCCTGACTGAGCACCGAGCCGGGATTGCTAAACAGCTTGGACGACGCTTGCGCAAAGTCCGAAAACGGCTCCATCAAAGAGCGTTGGGTTTCATAGATCTTGTAGAGCATGGTGGCATCCTATTTTGTTGCACTGCAATATAAATGTTGCACTGCAATATAGCAAGTCGATAGTAATTCTCTATTGATGCTAGCAGTGCGATTGCAGTTTGTTTGTGTACAACTGCATTACCCGTGAGAGCCTGCCATTATCAACTTAGTCTGGGCCGCTGGGAGGCTGGTGGGCCAGTGCCATCACAGCATGGGCAGGCAAATCTTTAAGGCGGTGGTTGCTCCAGACTTGCCGCCAGTGCCGTGCGCCGCGCAGGCCGTGGCGCAAGCCCAGCATGTGGCGTGCAATGGCGTACCAATGCGTGCCATGCTGTGCGGCCTCGCGGGCCATGTATTCCACCATGGTGGCTTCTACCGCTTCACGCGTCAGGGTTTGGGGAGCATCGCCATAAAACACCTCGTCCCAACGGCTTAACCACCAAGGGTTGTGGTAAACCTCACGGCCCACCATCACGCCATCGACCTGCTGCAATTGGGCTTGCACGCTGGCATCGTCGGTAAAGCCGCCGTTGATAGCGATGGTCAGGTGCGGAAAATCTTGTTTGAGCTGCGCCACTACGCCATAGCGCAATGGCGGCACTTGGCGGTTTTCTTTGGGTGACAGCCCTTTGAGCCAAGCATTGCGCGCATGGACGATAAACACCTTGCAGCCCGCCTCGGCTACAGTGCCCACAAAGTCGCGCACAAAGCCATAGTCTTCGTTTTTGTCGATGCCAATGCGGTGTTTGACGGTGACCGGCACCTCCACCACATCGACCATCGCTTTGATGCAATCGGCCACTAAGCTGGGTTCTTGCATCAGGCAGGCCCCAAAAGCACCGCGTTGTACGCGCTCACTGGGGCAGCCACAATTGAGGTTGATCTCGTCATAGCCCCATGCTTGCCCAAGGCGGGCGCTGCGTACCAGCACCTCGCGCTCACTGCCACCCAATTGCAGGGCCACAGGATGCTCTTCGGCGTTAAAGCGCAAATGGCGTTCAGTGCCACCGTGCACAATGGCACCAGCATTGACCATCTCGGTGTAGAGCAATGCCCGTTGAGACAGCAGCCGATGAAAGAAACGACAATGGCGGTCTGTCCAATCGAGCATGGGCGCGACGCTCATGCGCCACAGCGAGTGGGCTTTAGGGGTTTTGAGGGAGGGGGGGCTGTGTAGCATTCGATGTGGCATCGTTCAGCACCAACAAAAAACCCTGCTACCGTTTAAGATAGCAGGGTTTTGTTGTGCCGTAAGGCATAAAAATTTTGGTGGGACGTGCGGGGGTCGAACCCACGACAAACGGATTAAAAGTCCGCTGCTCTACCAACTGAGCTAACGTCCCAACTGACGTTTCGAATCGAATTATAGCACGAAGATTGTGGGCGCTTAAAAAAGCAAAATCTTCTAGCAAACGCTGTGCTCGCCTATGATTCCGTCTGTCCTAAAAGAACTATCCAGACAATCTACCCAATGAGCACGCCGATTCTTCAGTCCACTCCATCCACACAGCGTTCCGATTCCTCCGGCTTTTTTCGGTACCATGGCATCTGGGCCCCAGGTGTACGCGCCTTTCGCAACCTGCGCTTTGCCACCAAAGCCTTGATTATTTCAGTGGCCTTTATGCTGCCTATGCTCACGCTGGTGGGTTGGATGCTGAAAACAGAATTTGACAGCTCTATCCAATCGCGCATGAACGCTACGCGCCAGCATGTAGAGATTGCTCATGGTTTTTTGGTGTGGGCGCACAGCCAAGAAACCTCTGGTCAACTATCGCAGACACAGGCGCAAGAGTTGGCCAAGCAAGTCATTGGCAATCTGCGCTACGACCACCAAGAATACTTCTGGATCAATGATGTGCAGCAACGTATGGTGATGCACCCGACCTCGCCCCAGTTCAATGGCAAAGACATGAGTACGAGCAAAGACCCGAACGGTTTTGCCCTGTTCCAAGCCTTTGCAGATACTGGGCGCAACGGTGGTAAGGGTTTTGTGTCTTACCAATGGCCTCGGCCCGGCAGTCAGCAGCCCGTAGATAAGGTATCTTACCTGCAGGGCTTTGCACCTTGGGGCTGGGTGTTGGGTTCAGGCGTGTATATCGATGATTTGTATAGTATTTTTCTGCACAAGCTCCTGATCGCTGGATTAGGTGGGCTGGTCAGCACCGTGCTGGCAGGTTATCTGTTTCTGAGTTTTTATTATGTCATCGACGGTGGTCTCAAGGAGACGCGTCGCCATTTGCACGCTATGACCAGTGGCGACCTGACTACCTCTCCCTTGCCTTGGGGCAAGGATGAAGCCGCCCAACTCATGATCGAGCTGCACGCCATGCAAGATGCTTTGCGCACCATGGTGCTGCGTGTGCGCCGCTCCAGCGATGACATCGTGCACTCTGCCAGCGAAATTGCCAGTGGTGCCCAAGACCTGTCGCGGCGCACAGAACACACGGCCAGCAACCTCGAAGAATCAGCGGCCTCGATGGAAGAAATTACTTCTACCGTGAGCTACACCACACAACACACACAAGAAGCGGCAAAAATGGCCCAGCACAATGCGCAAGTGGCTGGCAATGGCGGCCAAGTTATGCGCGAAGTGGTGCAGACAATGGAAGGCATTCGTCAGTCGTCAGCGCAGATCTCAGACATCATTAGTACCATTGATGGTATTGCGTTCCAAACCAACATCTTGGCGCTCAATGCCGCCGTAGAGGCTGCCCGTGCGGGTGAGCAGGGTCGGGGTTTTGCCGTGGTGGCCTCCGAAGTGCGCAATCTGGCGGGCCGCAGTGCCGCTGCCGCCAAAGAAATCAAAGCGTTGATTGACAGCAGCGTCACCCAAGTGAGTATCGGTACCGACATCGTGCGCAAGGCCGGTAGTACGATTGAAGACATCGTGCAATCGTCGCAGCAGGTCAATAAGTTGCTCAATGAAGTGGCTACTGGCGCGCACGAACAAAACCAAGGTATTGGTCAGATTGGTCAGGCCGTGCAAGAGCTTGACCGCATGACACAGCAAAATGCCGCACTGGTGGAAGAAACCGCCGCTGCAGCTACCGCCATGCAAAACCAAGCCCAAACACTGGTCAGTGAAGTTGCGCGCTTTGTGTTGCCTGCCAACCTTCAGCTCGAAGAAGATAGTCAGTACGGCACCACATCGGTCACTGATTTTGACTTTGATAGCGCTATCGAAGCACACCGCCAGTGGAAGGTCAAGCTGCGCTCGGCGATTGCTAAGCACGATAAGCTCGACGCAGACGCTATCTGCCGCGATGACCAATGCCCCTTGGGCCGCTGGATTCATGGCCCAGGTGGTTCGCAGTGGGGCAGCCGTCCGTTGTTCTCACAATTGCTGACCAAGCATGCCGACTTCCACCAGAGTGCGGGGGCTGTGGCGCGCAAAATTAATGCTGGGCAGTACAGCGATGCAGAAAAGCTGATTGGCGCGGGATCGCACTTCTCGGATATTTCATTGGAAGTGACCACCCTGCTGAGTACCGCCAAGCGTGGCTTATAAAGAAGCCTTTTTCTTTTTTCTGGAGTCTTCTCAGACATGAGCAACAGCACCATCCCCAGCTTCAGCACCTGTGATTTTTGTGATGTGCATAAAAACGATGACAGTGGTACCTTTCGGGTATTGCCGCCGGTTTTTCGGGACTTTGGTGGCCTCGTGGCATTTAGCGGCCCAGTCAGCACTGTGCAATGCCACGAAGACAACACCTTGGTCAAAGCAGCGCTAGATAGCCCCGGCGAGGGCCGGGTGCTGGTGGTCGATGGCGGTGGCTCTTTGCGCCGGGCATTGGTGGGGGGCAATCTGGCAGCAGCGGCAGCGCGCAATGGCTGGGCGGGTGTGCTGGTGGACGGCTGTGTGCGTGATGTGGCCGAGTTGGCCGCCAGCGCAGTGGGTATTCGGGCGCTAGCCAATATGCCCCTGCCCACCGAAAAACGCGGCCAAGGCCAACGTGATGTGGCTGTGCGCATTCAGGGCGTGTGGGTGCGCCCCGGTGACTGGCTCTATGCCGATGCTGATGGCACGGTGCTTAGTGCCGCGCCATTGCACTAAGCACTAGCGCTGGGCCATCACAAATCTTGGGCTTGTGTTGTCAGTTGGTCGAGCATAAAGCTTAAGAAGGGTGGCACGCACTGCAAATGTCCGGCGGGGCTGGCGGGGCAATCGGCCAGGCTGACCAAATCTCCCGCGCCTTGGGCTTGCATGGTTTGTACCGTGCTCACTGAGCTGGCATAGGGCACGGTGCGGTCATCTTTGCCATGATAAAAGCGCACCGGCAGATGGGGCTTCCAGTTGTGGATGTTGCTCAAACGATCCAGATTTTGCACATCATCTGACAAAAAGTTGTCGATAAAGGTGGTGTCAATGACCACATCAGCATCGTCGGGCAGCAAATTTTTAATTAAGAGCCGACGCACTTCGCGCTGGGCGCTACCACCCAGGTAGCGCAAAAATCCGGGGTTAATCAAGGCACCAATGAGCCGGTTTTCTTTGCGCACGAGATCAATCAGACCATCCATCGTGGCCTGCACGTTGTAAGGGCCTGCACCCACCACCACTTGGCGCAGGTTTTGCAAATGGGGCGAGTTGCTCTGTTGTAAAGCCCGGTGCGTTGCCAGCGTGACGTAGCCGCCTTCTGAATAGCCCGCCAGAAACAGCTGACCGTTATCAACCATGCCTTGTTGGCGACGCCAAGTTTGCGCTGCTGCCAAAAAATCCACTACGGCTGCTGCTGTGGGGGCCGACAGCAGGTAGGGGTGTGGTGCCCCTTTGGAGGCACCATAGCCCACATAATCGGGTGCCAGCACAATGTAGCCCAGCGAGGCCATGACCAGCGCGATTTCTGACGGCACGGCGTTGTTGCTGGGCGCTTCGATGTCACGGAAGATTGAGCCATGCTGGTAGCCCAATATAGGGCTGGACGCCCCCGGTGCCTTGGCGGGCACCCCCACCAGCCCGGAGGCCCGAATCAGCTGGCCATTGATGTCGGTGGTCATGTATTCGAGCCGGTAGGCCATCACGTCGTAGCGTGGCACCAAGGCGGCGGGTACGCGCGATTCTTTGGCTTGCAGGGCCTGCACGATGTCGGCTCTGGTAATGGTGCCCAAGGCCGTAGCCGTTTTGAACTCGCCTGTACCCACCGGGGTAACAGGTACCACTGGCACCTCCGGGCTGGTGCTGGCATCGGTATCACCATCATTGCCACCACCACAGGCCGCTAATGCCGCCACCAAGGCCCAAGTGGTGGCCAGACGCGGCCAATGCAAAAAAGCTTGTCTCATGAAAAACTCTACGCTAAAGAAACAGCCCAGCGGGGCCAGAGGGGGTGGTTAGTAACGGTAAACCAGACCGAGAGACACGCTGTAGTTGTCGGGTTTGAGCGTGAGCGGGCTGCGCCGGGCATCGCCATGCAACTGTGTGTAGCGCAGCCCGCCCAGCAATACCCAATGGTGGGACACATTTTGACGCCAGTCAAGGCCGACTTCAGCGCTGTGCCAGCCAGCACGGGGCGCAAAGGCTGGCAAGGGCGTGGTGACTCCAGCCAAGGCCTCTGACACACCAAAGAAGCTGCGCATATAGGTTTTATCTGCCAACTGTAAGCCTGCCACCAGTGCCAGCTCGGTGCCGGGTGGTAGGTCGAATTCGTAGCGGGCGGTGTTGTTGAGCACTGCGCCACCAGCACGGCCAAGCAAATCTTGGGTGATGGCGCTGCGGAAAGACCAATTGTCACTGGCGTCGTAAACCACGCCGATGCGCCCGCGCAAGGTGCGCCGGATTTCTGGCAAGCCTTGTAACTGGGGCTCATCGCCCGCTGTACGCCCACCGCCAAAACGCAAAGAGCCTGTCAGGCGCAGGCGGCCATGATCTACCAAACGGGCACTGACGCCCGACTCGGTTCGATCCAAGTCGCGGTCTAGCAAGGTACCGCCTCCGCCTGTGCTCAGGGTATAGCGCCCCAGTGCGACGCCCACTACATGCCCAATACCCGTACCACGCCGGTTGCTACCAGCATAGTTAGCACCGTTGTTTGCGGTGACGCCCAAGGCCCAGATAAACCCGGCATGGCCGGAAGTGCCCTCTACAGCAGCAGCTGGTGCTGGGGTGGCTGCATCCTGCGCTGTGGCACTGGCCGAGAGTGCCAAGCCCACGGCACAGAAACAGGCTTGCCAAGCAATGGTGGTAGAGAAGGTGTTCATGGGGTTAATTATGAGTCAGCCCATTGCACCCAACCCGTCCAAGCGGTGAGCAGTACCAGTGCGCCAAATGCAATGCGGTAGTAGGCAAAAATAACAAAGTTGTGCGTACTGATATAGCGCAACAGCCAGCGCACGCACAGCCAAGCACTCACAAATGAGAACACCAACCCGACGGCAAACATCGGTGCATCGGCCCAAGCCAGCAGCGCACGTTCTTTGTACAGGCTATAGACCCCGGCACCAATCAGTGTCGGAATGGCTAAAAAGAAAGAAAAATCCGTGGCGGCCTTGCGCGATAAACCCAGCAACATGCCACCAATGATGGTCGCGCCGCTGCGGCTGGTGCCCGGAATCATTGCCAAGCACTGTACCAGCCCTACCTTGAGGGCATCGAGCGCACTCATGTCATCGACAGAATGCACACGAACCGTAGAGGCTGGACGACGTTCGGCCCACAAGATGATAAAACCGCCAATGATGAAGGTGCTAGCCACCACCACTGGCGTAAACAGATGTGCCTTGATGGCTTTGCCCAGCAACAGGCCCATCACCACCGCAGGCAAAAAGCCAATCAGCACATTCAGGGCAAAACGCTGCGCTTGCGGCTGTGTGGGCAAGGCCACCAGCGTGGTGCGGATTTTTTGCCAATAGACCAAAATGACGGCAAAAATAGCCCCGGTCTGGATGGCGATGTCAAACACCTTGGCTTTGGCGTCATCCATGCCCAGCAAGGCACCAGCCAAAATCAGGTGTCCGGTAGAAGAAATGGGTAAAAACTCGGTTAGACCTTCTACCACCCCCATGATGGCGGCCTTGACCAATAAAACGATATCCACGGTTGTCCTTCAGGCCCACACGGGGGCCAAAAAAGCGCGGATTATCCGCCTGCGCCGCAGCTCAGACCGCTCCTGCAATCAGAAAAGTGTCGCCGTCTGTACCCATGTGGGTGCATTACACGCCGCCAGACGGCATTTCGTCGCTTGCTGGTGGCAGTATCCACAGTGGCATAGCACAGTGGCGGCATTGACTAACCGATGCCTTCATCATGCAGCCACTGACACCCACCATCGCTATCCATCTCACCGCCGCATTGGCTGCCACTGCCATTGGCCCCTTGGCCTTGTGGGCGCGGCTGGGCCGATCCACTTATCCGCGCTTGCACCGCGCTGCGGGCTATGCTTGGGTAATCCTGATGCTCATCACCGCACTGTCTGCACTGTTCATTCGGGGTCTGCCAGGGACTGATTGGGCGGGTTACACCCCCATTCACTTGCTGATTCCCGTCACCCTATTGGGTTTGGGGCGGGGATTTTGGTACTTGGCACAGCACAACATTACCGGCCACCGGCTCACAATGCAATGGACTTATATCGGCGCTTGCGTGGTGGCGGGGGCCTTTACCCTGTTACCGAGCCGGTATCTGGGGCAATGGCTGTGGGGCCATCTGGGTTTGCTTTGAGTTCTTGTGCCATCGTTTACCCTCCCAAATCATGCATCATTTTGATTTACGCGCTTTTTTGGGCCACGGGCTGGCTACTGCCCTGTGCTGTGGCTTGATCGCCTTGGCGCTGGTGTTCGCCCAACACAGCACTTGGGACGTTGCGCTCGTCTATTCTCTGTCTATTGGACTGATCAGTTGGCTGGTGATTGATCTGGGCCGGTGCTGGTGGTGCCGTGCCCAAGCCATCGCGTGGCCTCAAGGCTGGCGTGCAGGGGTACTGCTGGCGCTGGGGATAAGCAGTGGCTTTGTACTTGGGAACGCGCTGGGGGATGCCTATAGCGGCGGTGGCCGCCCGCAGGCACTGCCTCTGTGGCCACCGCATGGTGCTGCCTTGACCTTGGCGATCACCGTAGTGGCTAGTGCGGTCATGTCGTTCTTTTTCTACAGCCGGGGCAAGGCCCGGTTTCTGGAAACGCAAATGGCCTTGGCTCAACGCGATGCCGCACAGGCGCGCCTGAAATTACTGGAGGTTCAATTGGAGCCGCACATGGTGTTTAACACCTTGGCCAATTTGCATATCTTGATAGCCACCGATCCGGCACGCGCCCAAACTCTGTTGGAGCACCTGATCGCCTATTTGCGAGCTACCCTGGGTGGCTCGCGCAGCACACAACACCCCTTGGCCGAAGAATTTGAACGGGTGCGCGACTATCTGGAAATCATGGCTGTACGCATGGGAGCACGGTTAACTTACAAGCTGGACTTGCCCGATGCCCTGCGCGATCTTCCTGTGCCCCCGCTGCTGCTTCAGCCCTTGGTGGAGAACGCTATCCGCCACGGCTTGGAGCCACAGGTGCAAGGTGGACACCTGCTGGTGCAGGCCCGTGTCATAGAGGCAGCCCCCACGCGCCTGCTGCAATTGCAGGTGCTGGACAATGGTGTCGGTCTGGCGGCCACGGCTGCGGCACCTTTCCCGCCGCAAGAGGGCTGCCACTTTGGTTTGGCCCAAGTGCGTGAACGGCTAAGTACCCTGCACGGCCCTGCTGCAACGCTGGAGCTTGCTGCCGTGAGTGCAGGGGGTACCAGCGCCAGCATCACCTTGCCCTTACTGCCTGAGACCTGCCCCACATGACTGCACCCCGCGCCTTGATTGCCGAAGACGAACCGCTGTTGGCCGCCGCCCTAGAGCACGCGCTGCGTCAGGTGTGGCCTGATTTGCACATTGTGGCCACGGTGGGCGATGGCATCAGCGCCGTGGAACAGGCATTGGCATTGCGCCCCGATGTGTTGTTCTTCGATATTCGGATGCCGGGCCAGACGGGTTTGGAAGCTGCAGCCCAACTGGCGGATGCTTGGCCTGCTGACCTGCCTTTTCCGGCCTTGGTGCTGGTTACCGCTTACGAACAATATGCTGTGCAGGCTTTTGAAGCGCAGGCTGTGGACTATCTGCTCAAACCGATACAGACGGCGCGATTGCAAAAAACAGTACACAGACTCCAGCAGTTGCGTCAGCAGCCATTACCCGCCACACCAGCGCTCGACGCCACTGTAGAACAACTGCGCCAACTGCTGGCGGTGCCGGGCTTGGCAAGCGCTATCGCGGTGCCACCACCACGCCCACTGCTCACGGTGATTCAAGCCAGTAGCGGGCCACATCTACACTTGGTTCCGGTCTCGGACGTGCTGTATTTTGAAGCGGCTGACAAGTATGTGCGCGTACTGACCGCCGAGCGTGAATTTTTGATTCGCACCCCTCTCAAAGAGTTGGCAGCACAACTGGATTCGGAAATATTCTGGCAAGTACATCGGGCGGTACTGGTGCGTGCCAGCGCCATTGCCACTGTGATGCGCGATGAGGCCGGTCGATTGCACCTGCAACTGCGCCAGCGTCCAGAAAAACTGACCGTGAGCAGGCTGTATGTGCACCGTTTTAAGGCCATGTGAGGCCCACTGCCAATTCAAGCCTCGTCAGGCAGTTCGATTACTTGTGCCCACGGCACGCCATCTAGCGCCTCGTAGTGGGCCACGACCAAGGCACGACCGGGCTGCGCTGCCGCATCGGCCAGCGCCTGTTGCAGGTACCGCACCGAGGCACGATCCAGTCCAGCCACAGGCTCATCGATCAAAGTGAGCGTGGCCCCGGACGCCAGCGCCGCTGCCATCAACACCTTGCGCCGAGTGCCTGCCGAGAGCTGGTACAGGGCTTTGTCCAAGTGGGGTTGCAGCGCAAAGCCTGCAATATGGGCCGCTAATGCGGTTGCATCCCAGCGGCTGTAGCGAGCGGGTAGAGTGTCCCACCACTGTTGCACGCTCAAGGCATCTAGGGCGGATGAGCGCGGGTCTTGCCAGAACACCTGCTGGCGGTACGCTGGGGTATCTTCGTGCAGCGCCACACCCGCCAGCGTGAGCGTGCCAGAATCAACTAGTACATCACCGGCTAGCAATTGCAGTAAGGTGGTTTTGCCACTGCCATCGCCACCTAGCACCAGTGTTGCACCCTGCCCCACGGTGCCCGACCAATGCGCCCACAGCGGGCGCTCTGGGTAGCTAAAACACATCTCATGCACTTGCAGCACTGCGGCTTTATCGTCCATCTACACTCCTTATTTGCTACGGCTTGAAAACCCGTCGCACGCTGCCTATTTTGCATTTGCCGCACAATCCTTGCCCCGCCACCTGCTGCTTGCGCACCCATGACCTTGTCTTACCTCGATTTTGACTACAGTGAAGACGATCAGGGCATCAGCACTTGGGATGCGATGGCCTCGGTCACAACGCAGCGTCTGCCTGCCCTGCTGACCGAGATCACCGTGGTGCTCAACTGGGCGCAGCAGCAATTTTGCGGCCAGCGGGGCCCGCTGGATGAGGATGGCCTGTGGGATTACGACCTACAAAGCCAGCCAGAGGGCGGTGCCCCCGCCTTGCGTCTGCACTACGATGAAGAGGCCGGGCAGATCACTTTGGCCCAGCCCCCCGACCCCCAAGCCCGCTACACCCTGACGCTCACCCTCAGTGGCAGTGCCGCCTTTGCCCAAGCCCTGCGGGCGCGTTTTGGGCTGGATGCAGAATAATTTCTCTCTTTTGGATAAAACTCCCCCCGCATGACAGACCACTACGCCGCCCTAGGGCTGGGCAGCGATGCCTCGCTGGCCGACATCAAAAAAGCCTTTCGGCAAAAAGCATCGTTCTATCACCCGGACAAAAACCCCGCGCCCGACGCTGCGGCCCGCTTTCGTGCCGTGCAACAAGCCTACGAAGTGCTGTCCGACCCTGAGCAGCGCCAAGCCTACGATGACAACCGCCGCCGCAACCTGCTCGATGACCCGCTAGAAACCGCCCAAGCCATCTGGAAAGGGTATTTTCAGCAGGTGCTGGCCGATATTCAGCCGCCGCGCTAAGGCCACTGGCCTACGTTCTTCCCCCCCATTTTTTTGTAAAAATCCATGCGACTGACCTCTTTTTTCCATCCCCTGCGCTCTGCTTACCAAGCTGAATTGGACGACCTGACCTCCGACTCCGAAGGCAAAGACGTACTGCGCAAACGCTTGGCTGACAAACGCAAAGAACTCGATTTTCTGGTGCAGATGATCGAACTCAGCCCCGAAATGGTGGCGGTAGTCTTTCACCGTGCCTTCCGCTTTGGCAGCGCTGCAAGCACTCTAGAGCGCTTTTTGACCGAGGAGGGCACGCAACCCGACTGGACGGAGCTGGCCTCCGCTGTGACCTTAGAAACTTGGGCGCAGCCGCTGGCACAGCGCGTGCTGCAAGAACCGCAAGGCGCTTGGTTTCTGGCCGTGGCCGCTTGCCTAGAGTACCTGCAACAGCACCCCCGCCTAGGTTTGGCCCCTGCCGCCGTGGAGGAAGACGACGACAACGCTGAAGACCGCGAAGACAGCGATGACGACAACGCCCAACCCCTGAGCGCCGACGACGCCACCGACCCGCAAGACGAGCGCAGCCGCGACGAAGCCAGTGATGACTGGTTGTCCGGCCAAGGCTTTGACCGTAAAGACTGAGCAGCACCAAGGAGCCACCCATGAGCAACCATTTGGCCCTCATTACCCAAACCCAAAGCCTGATCGCCTCCGGCGACATCGTTGGTGCCGAATACGCACTGGCCGAACTGGCCGACACCGAAGGCGACCACGCCCTGATGGAAGTCATCGCCCAACTGCCGGCCAAAGACGTGCTGGCCGTGATCCGTGAATACGACTCCTCACGCGACTCCGTGGTCAACTTGCTCATTACCCCGGAGCAGTTTGCCCGCGCTTTGGTGCTAGAAAAGCAGTACAAAGACCTCTCGCACACCCACCTGCGCGGCATGGTCAATGGCATCATCTTCCGTGATGGGGCTGACCCGCTGGAGTTTTTGGAAGCGATTGGTGATTTGGAAGGCGGCAGCGAAGCCTTGGCGAACTACTTTGCCGAAAAGTGGAGCCGCATTGAAGCCTTTGCCCGTACCGGCCACTTTGACACCATCGAAGACGACGGCGACCTGCTCAGTGACGACGAACTGCGCGCTTCAGCCTACGTGCGCGCGCACATCACCCAAGAAGAAGTGGCCGATAGCGACTGGATGGAGTTGGCTTGGCTGCTGCGCTACGAATGCCGCGACCTGTTCATTGAAATGCTACTGGTGCTGCGCGCCAAGGCCCGCGCCCACGATTTGGGCCTAGGTGAAGAGGAAGAAGCCGAAGAAGACGACGGCAAGTTTGAAACCCGCGACACCGACCGAGGCAAAGCCACCCCCGTGGCCCGTGACCCGGACGAAGAATCGGCCATCTGAAAGCCGCATTGCCTATGTCCGCTTCGGCCCCTACGACCCCTACCGCCTCTGCGCTGTCGCTGCACGATGCTCGCCCGTTCTTTGAAAAGGCGCTGGCCTACGGTGTGCAGCACGGCTTGCTGAGTGCCGCCAAACTAGACGCCATCTGCACCGAAGCCCCCAAGGGCATGGTGCAAATTGCCCGCTACTTTGGCAACGAGAACTTGCGCCCCGATTTGGAACAGGCGCGGCTGCGCATTGTCAATCTGGTGAGTTTGTACCTGCTGGAAAGTTGCGGCGGCGAGCTGCATCTGGCGGCGCAATCTCTGCGCGACCACAGCCTGTTGTCGCGCTCCAAAGGCGGCTCCGAGATGCTGAAAAATCTCATCGCCATGCCGCAAAATACCCACTTTGCGATGCACGACCGCGAAGGCTTTACCGAGGCCCAAATTCCGCAACTGGCCAAATGGAGCCTGCAAAGCCATGCCCAGTACCAAGCCGAACTGGCCGTGCGCCAGCCCATCGGCCAACTGATCGACGCCGCGTTGTGGTTAGCAGCCCGTTTTGATTTGCAGGCCGACGATTTGGAAGAAGCGGGCACCGATGCCGAAGCGGTGATTCGCACCGGCTTGCTGCTGCACACCCTAGCTCCCAAGGCGCAACAATGGCCTGATACCGTAGCTTTTGAAGCCTTGATCGCTACGCTGCGCAAAAAGACTGGCCCCATCACCCTGCCACTGCCTGCACAGTTCCCGGCAGAACTGCGCGAGGTGGTGGAGCGCGTGCGTGCCAGCGTGCTGGCCGATTTGCCACGCTTGCGCGACCCCAGCCAAAACCTGCGCATTTTGCTGCGCAGCCCGGCGTTTAACGGCCATTATTTCTGGCTAGAAGACCCGCTGGCCGAGATCGAGCATTACCACCACAGCTTAGACGATGAGGCCCACGGCCACCACCAAGAAGTGCCTCCCAGCAGTGGCAGCAAGACGTGGCAGCGCGTCACCCAAGGCCAGCAAGACGAACATGCCCTGCTGACGCTGTTTTTGTACCTGTCGGTGGGTGCGCCCAAACGTTATGTGCCCGCAGACAAAACCCTGCTGACCGAAAAGGCCGCCGTGGCCCTGCTGCGTTCTATCCACCAACGCGGCCTACACCCTGAGCAGGCGCTGGACTTTATCCGCAGCCACGCCCCGGTGTTGCACCAAGGTACCTACTGCGCCTTGTGGCAGAGCTTTGTTGAAGAGTCCCGCCGCACTTTGTGCGGTGACCACCACGGTCAGCGCCAAGAAGCGCTGGCGCTGCTACGCCGCGAGTGCCATATCGTTGGTTGAATCAGTTGCTTTTAGCAGGCCAGCGCCGCCTCCGGCTGGTGTTCGTGGTGGCGCAAAAACGGCTTGGCATTGAGATCCATCTCACTAAGGTGATGGTGCATCCAATTCATGAGCGCTTGGCGCAAGCGGCCTTGGTTGAGGCGTTGTTCTGCCGCCTCACACAGGGCGGTATGAATATGCTCTCTGGCCCGAACATGCTCTGCACGGTGCTCAGGCAAACTGGGGTAGCCATTTGCAGCCAGCACCTTTTCTTCTAGGGCATCGTGGTGGTTGGCAATGACAAAAAAATCGTTCAATAACGACCACAGACGCGGCTGGGCTGCGCCGCCATGATCCAACAGTTCGATCATGTCACGGCCAATTTCTAGCAAGATGATGTGCTGTGCATCCAGATCAGCATTGCCTACGCTCAGTGCTGGACTCCAGTACAGGACGTGTTCATCGCTCATAACCGCTTCCCCCTAACTCTCCCTGATAAACAAGGAGGGCCACCAGCAAAAAGCCCAAACAGATAATAATTTTGGGCTTGGCGCTGTAGGCAAACCGCAGAATTTTTTCTATGAAAGAGCGCTGCATGATGAGTCCCCTGTGACAAATAGGGGTTCATCATGGAGGCCTTTTTTTACACCCTGATGAAAAAAGCGCCTCCGGGGCAACCCGTAGGCAGGGGCGTGGTTGGCGTGGGGCGCTTACTCGCCGTGGTAGTGCGGTAGGCGCTTCTCTTTGAAAGCCTGTATGCCTTCGGCATAGTCTTGGCTGTTGTACACCACGCGGCGCAGGCTCTGGATGCGCTCAAAATCGCCCGGCGACACTGCATTGGCCCCGGCCAAAATGCGCAATTGCTCCTTCATCACGCTCACGGCCAGCGGGGCGTTTTGGGCGATGGTGCGGGCCATTTCAAACACATGGGCACCAATATGCTCGGCGGGCACCACGCCATTGATGACGCCTTGGCGCTCTAAGCGTGCTGCGGTCATGGGGCGGCCCGTGAACAGTAGCTCTTTGGCAATATGGGGTGGGGCCACGTTCAGGAAGGTAAGTAGCCCCGTCACGTTGTAGGGCACGCCCAGTTTGGCCGGCGTGGCGGCAAAAGTGGCTTCGGGGGTTGCCACCACCATATCGCAAGCAAACACCAATTCGCAGGCTCCGCCCCAGACGCCGCCCTCAATCAGCGCAATGACTGGGCCGGGAAACACCTCCACCTCGCGGATCAGGGTGCGCAACGAGTCTTGCCAGCTTAACGGATCGTGGCCGCCAGCGGGCAGCTCGGTCACATCGTGGCCCGCTGACCACACTTTGATACCAGGCAAGGCCCGCAAAATAGCCACGCGCACATCTGCCTGTTTGAACTGGTCAAAGGCTTGGATCATTTCTTGCACCATGTGCTCGGACAAGGCGTTGCGCTTGGCTTCGTGGTGCAGGGTGATGGTGCCGATGCCATCGCTGATATCGGTCAGAATTTGTGCTGGGCCTTGCATGGGCGTGCGGTGAAGTGATGTGTGGGGCATAAAAATCCTCTGCCGATGGGCCGCCAGAAAATCCTGCGGCTGCCACCCGGTCTTACGGTATGGGGCTGATTATGGGCCGCCCTTGTGTCGTTGCTATGACCACGGGCGCACGCTAATTTTTTCAGCGTCTTAAAATCGCGCCCTTGCGCTCCCAGCGCCCTCTCCCTACAGGCCCGCAGTCGTTCTGCGGGCTTTGGCGTTTTCTTTGGAACAGAACATGCACGCTTTACTCAGATTGTCCAAGGGCATCGACTGGCTCAACCACCAGATCGGGAAATATGTTCTGTGGCTTATTTTGGCCTCTACCGTCATCAGCGGCGCAAACGCCGTGGTGCGCAAGGTGTTCAACTACAGTTCTAATGCTTTTTTGGAAGTGCAGTGGTACTTGTTTGCCGCTGCCTTTATGCTGGCGGCAGGCTACACCCTGTTGCAGGGCGAGCATGTGAAGGTCGATGTCATCTCTAGCCGACTGTCTAAACGGGCGCAAATTTGGATTGATATTTTTGGCTTTGCCTTTTTCTTGACTCCAGTGTGTTTGACGGTGCTGTGGTATGGCGTGCCCTTCTTTTTGCAAGGCTACCACTCCAATGAAACGTCGGGCAATGCTGGTGGGCTGATACGCTGGCCGGTGTACGCCATGATTCCGCTGGGCTTTGCGCTGCTGCTGCTGCAAGGTGGCTCGGAACTCATCAAGCGCTTGGCTTTTTTGCAGGGCTTGATCGACGACCCGACCATCAAAAAAATAGAAAAGACGCCAGAAGAAGAACTGGCCGAGGCTATTCGCCGCCAAGCTGAAGCCCTCTCCAGCCAGCCACACTGAGCGCCCCCATCATGGAATTCATTACCCAAAACATTGCGCCGATCATGTTCGGCGGACTCATCATTTTTTTGCTGCTGGGCTTTCCAGTAGCCTTTAGCCTTGGAGCTTGCGGGCTGTTTTTTGGTCTGATTGGCGTTGAATTGGGGCTGCTGCCTGAGGCCCTGTTGCAAGCGTTGCCGCTGCGCATCTTTGGCATCATGCAGAACGAAACGCTGCTGGCTATTCCCTTCTTTACGCTGATGGGCCTGATTTTGGAGCGCAGCGGCATGGCCGAAGACCTGCTCGACACCATCGGCCAGCTTTTTGGCCCGATTCGTGGTGGTTTGGCTTTTGCCGTCATTTTTGTGGGGGCGCTGTTGGCTGCGACCACCGGCGTGGTGGCCGCCTCGGTGATCTCGATGGGGTTGATCTCGCTGCCCATCATGCTGCGCTACGGTTACGACCGGCGCATTGCCACGGGCGTGATTGCCGCGTCGGGCACGCTGGCACAAATTATTCCGCCTTCGCTGGTGCTGATTATTTTGGCCGACCAATTGGGCCGCAGTGTCGGTGATATGTACAAGGGCGCTTTCGTCCCCGGTTTCATACTGACCGGCTTTTATGCGGTGTACATCATTGTGCTGGCTATTTTTAAGCCCACTTGGGTGCCAGCCCTGCCCGCCGAGGCGCGCACCATCCGCGAAGACAGCGGTAAAACCGGTCTGCCTTCGCTGGCTGTTCTCACGGCCCTGTGTACCGCCATCAGCATCTATCTGGCCAAAAACATGGTGGCCGTGCATTCTTGGTGGCAAGGTGAGGCGGTAGAGCGTGTGGCGCTAGACGAGACCATTGTGGTCTCGATGTGTGCCGGTGTGACGCTGGCCTTTGTTGTGGCTGTGGTGAATAAGGTGCTGCGCTTGGGCCTGCTCTCGCGCATGGCCGAGCGTGTCACTTTCGTACTGATTCCGCCGCTGCTGCTGATCTTTTTGGTGCTGGGCACCATCTTTCTGGGCGTAGCTACACCTACTGAAGGCGGTGCGATGGGGGCGCTGGGTGCTTTTGCTATGGCCATGGCCCGTGGCCGCCTGAATATGTCGTTGCTCAAGCAGGCACTCAATACCACCACCAAGCTATCGTGCTTTGTGGTCTTTATCTTGATTGGCTCGACGGTGTTCGGGCTGGTGTTTCAGGGCTTGGATGGCCCGCGCTGGGTCGAGCACTTGCTGGGTAGCCTGCCCGGTGGTCAAACCGGCTTTCTGATTCTGGTCAACGTCATGATCTTCTTCTTGGCGTTCTTCTTAGACTTTTTTGAGCTGTCGTTTATCGTTGTGCCATTGCTGGCACCGGTGGCTGACAAGCTAGGCATTGATTTGGTCTGGTTTGGCGTGCTGTTGGCGGTGAACATGCAAACCTCGTTCATGCACCCGCCGTTTGGCTTTGCGCTGTTCTTCTTGCGTAGCGTAGCGCCCCACAGTGCCTACACCGACAAGGTCACGAAAAAGCTGGTGCAGCCTGTAACGACGATGCAAATTTACTGGGGCGCGGTGCCCTTTGTGTTGATCCAGCTGATGATGGTGGGGTTGATTATTGCCTTCCCCGGTATCGTGTCGGGCAATCTGGACAAGGCCGAGGTCTATGACATGGACAAAATCCAGCAGCAAATGGAAGCCGATATGCCCGACGCTACCCCCTTTGGTGCCGACCCCTTTGCCAATGAGGACAAGAGTAGTGAGGGTGCTGACCCGGCCAGCCCCTCAGCGCCCGAACCAGCCCCTGATCTGCCCGCCACCAGTGAGGCCGACGCCCAAGCCGAACTGCTCAAGGCCGCCCAAGAGAGCATGCCAAAGGGTCAGAAACCATAACCGTGCCGATGAATTGCTTGGCCTAGCTAAAATCGAAGATTCGCTTTTCCCCCCTCCTTCAAGGACTTTCCATGTCTCTGTTCTCCGCCGTCGAAATGGCCCCCCGCGACCCTATCCTGGGTCTGAATGAGCAATTCAACGCCGACACCAACCCCAACAAGGTCAATTTGGGCGTGGGCGTGTATTTCGACGACAACGGCAAACTGCCGCTGCTGCAATGCGTACAAGCGGCTGAAAAAGCCCTGATGGACAAGCCCACCGCCCGTGGCTATCTGCCCATTGACGGCATCGTGGCTTATGACAACGCTGTCAAGGGTTTGGTGTTTGGTGCTGACAGCGAACCCGTCACCTCTGGTCGTGTGGCTACCGTGCAAGCTATTGGCGGCACTGGCGGCCTGAAAATTGGTGCCGACTTCCTGAAAAAGATCAGCCCCGATGCCAAGGTGCTGATCTCTGACCCCAGCTGGGAAAATCACCGCGCGCTGTTTACCAACGCCGGTTTTGTGGTTGATACCTACGCTTACTACGATGCTGACAACCGTGGCGTGAACTTTGACGGTATGTTGGCTAGCCTGAATGCTGCTGCCCCCGGCACCATCATTGTGCTGCACGCTTGCTGCCATAACCCCACCGGCTACGACATCACGTCAGCGCAGTGGGATCAGGTGGTGGAAGTGGTCAAGGCCAAGGGCCTGACGGCTTTCTTGGACATGGCTTACCAAGGCTTCGGCTATGGCATTGCCGAAGATGGCGCAGTGATCCAAAAGTTTGTTGCTGCTGGCCTGTCCTTCTTTGTCTCCACCTCGTTCTCCAAGAGCTTTAGCCTGTACGGCGAGCGCGTGGGTGGCCTGAGCGTGCTGTGCGACAGCAAAGAAGAAGCGGGCCGCGTCCTGAGCCAGCTCAAGATCGTCATCCGCACCAACTACTCTAACCCTCCCACCCACGGCGGTGCGGTGGTGGCAGCAGTGCTGGGCAACCCCGAACTGCGCGCCCTGTGGGAAAAAGAACTGGGCGAAATGCGCGTGCGCATCAAGGCCATGCGCCAAACACTGGTCGATGGCCTGAAAGCAGCTGGCGTGCAGCAAGACATGAGCTTCATGACGCAGCAGATCGGTATGTTCAGCTACTCTGGCCTGAGCAAAGACCAAATGGTGCGCCTGCGCAGCGAGTTTGGTGTGTATGGCACCGATACAGGCCGTATCTGTGTGGCAGCGCTCAACAGCAAAAACATTGACTACGTTTGCCAAGCCATTGCCAAGGTGATCGCTGGCTGATAGTGGGGCGGTAAGCGGTACGGTAGCCTTTTTCCAACGATAGAAGAAGGCTACCGCTGCATTGTAGGGTTATAAAACCACCACTTCATCGCTAAAAGGCTTTGTTGCACGCTAAGGCGCGCAACTGCTTTCGACCCACTGGAGCCATTTGGCGCTCGGTGTCTTTCAAATCAAAAAAAGAAAAGAAGCAACAGTTGTCGCAAGCACCCAGCACATCAATGCAATCCAAGGATTGGCAATTTTTGGTGGATAAATAACCACCGCAGAACGCTTGTACCCACTGATCATGGGTTTGATCATTTCTTCTCTAAATGCTATCTGGTGAATGCATACAGCCATGATGTGGAGTACCACCAAAATAATAATGATAGGTACCAACAACGCATGGATTTCGTATGCAGCAGACGAAACTTCGGCCATAACCCATCGCGAAAGGGGGCCTTCAGTCAAACCATCACCTGTTCCAATCAGCCCTGTCAATGTCTGTAGAGTCAATACTATGAGCAGGAGCACAACCATCCATCCCCCAAGTGGGTTGTGACCGAGATGGGATGGACGCCCTTTGTGCAAGTAGTTGATCACTGTCATCGGTCCGGCTACAAAGTCGTCAAAGCGAGCGGTTTGACTGCCTACCCAGCCCCAAATCCAACGAAAAACAACCAGGTCTGTAGTCAAGTTGCCAAGTATCATGTGGAGCTTCATAGCACCGGTGAAACCTGATATGAGCAGCACTGTGATACAGGTCACCAGTGCCCAGTGAAATAATCGGACAGACAAATCCCAAACTAATACGCGCTCATTGCTTGGCACGGTGCTCATCATCGCCCCCGCTTGTACGGTTGATGGCAACCGCTACAGGTGTTGGAAAGTCGCTGATAGGAACTGAGAAGCGCACCTTTGTTTACAGGTTCTGACGTGGCCAGACGCTCCAACTCAAGTGCCTCCAGTTCGAAAGCTTTGGACTTTTGTACAAAGTCAGGGAAGTTTGCCCAGATGCTGTCTTTTGCACCGGAAAAGAAGCTCCCCTTGCTGCCTGCGGGGAACAAATCTGGAACTTTGGCTGCGAATACCGCAAGAGACCGAGCAGACGTTGCAACCGATGCGTGATCACCGCGTTCAATCGCTTCTTTGATTTGAACTGACGTTTTCTTCGAGGATTTGAAACCAGCCTCCCGCTCGGATATGGGGTCGGCAGCGACAACATTCAAAGCAGTGCCGACCATGACGATCAAGGCTGAAGCGGCAGTAAACAGACGAAAATATTTCATGGTTTTTCCAAATTGAATAAATTATTGAGTGCAGTTTGGGCATAGTCGGCCAGACAGTCGCAGTCCTGCCTTGAAGTTCTTGCCAAGCAGGGTCAACTGAACCAAACCAACAATTAATTCAACGGCTTGGACTACATAAAAGAGGGAGTCAAATTGGCCTGCCGTGGCTTTGACTGAGAGATAGATCGCTGCGGGAATCATGATGAGTACGCCATTGGCGCCCAAAAAGGGCATGCGCTTTTGCTTTTCCTCGATCAAGCGCCCGGTGCGTCCTTTGCTCAATGCAAAGCCTGAGCCTCCGGTTGCTGCCATCGCAAGCACTAGGCACACCAGACCGTATTTCGCGATGACCTGTTTTACGTAGGTAACGGTTAGATCATCAAAAAATAGCTCAGACACCAAGGTTGATGTCCAAAAGCACGTGACCAACAGCATGGCGAGAGTGCCAGCTGTGGCATGAATGACTGTTTTTTTCATGATTCCTCTTGGAGTAAGGTTGGTACGAAGGCTGTTTGCCTATCGACTTGGCTGATTTGCGAAGTGAACGTATATTGTCATATTGACATCATGATGTCAATATGAATCGAAAAATACCTTGAAAATATGACAAACCTAATACGAACTTCATCAGGCGCCGCGTTGAGCGCCTCATCACTTGATCTGTTCAAGGTCTCAAGCAGCATGCTAGCTACTGGAGATCGCTTGGTTGCTCCGCTGGGGCTGACGAGTGCCAGATGGCAAGTGCTGGGCACCGTCATTGCGGCAGAGCGCCCTCAACCTGTGGCTTGGTTGGCTCGTGACATGGGAGCAAATCGTCAAAACGTGCAGCGCATCGTCAATGACTTGGTAAAAGAGGGATTCGTTGAGCTGACGGACAACCCCCATCACAAGCGGGCCTCGTTGATCCAACTGACTGAAGCGGGTCGAAATGCTTTTGACCGTGTGATGGTTCTAGAGGCGCCTTGGATGGACTACCTCACCGAGGGGTTGCTAGTCGAGGATATTCAAACCATGCACCGAGTGCTGAAGTTTTTGCGCAAGCGACTGGATGAGGGCGAAGGAAATTCAGCGGAATGATGAAATAGGTACTTCGTCGTGCAAACCACAGCAAGCAGTTGCTGGTTATGCGTACTTTCCAAGAGCGTCGTGCGCTGACTTCAAGAGTAAGAAGTCAATACGACAGCATTTACCATCCAAACCCTCTTCATGATACTGTATGTAGTGTCATAGTGCCTATGAGTTAAAGCGCAAAAACTGATAGATGCTATGAGCAACCATCCGCTGGATTGGCACATCGACCAAGTGAAGACGGTGGCAAAAGCGTTTGGATTGACGATGCACTGCCCTGGTGGCAGCCATCATGTCGTGCGCAACGCTGCTGGTACCAAAATTAGCATTCCAGCACACCGCCCGATCAAAGCGATTTACATCAAAAAACTGATTCAGCTCATCAAAACCGGCAAAGGAGATCAAGCATGAACCCAAACCGCAAAGATTATCCGGTAGAGATTCGCCCGCTGGCCGTGGATGATGGCGGTGGCTGGTTGGCGACGTTTCCTGATTTACCTGGCTGCATGGGTGACGGCGATACACCGGAAACGGCAGTAGCCGATGGTTATCAGGCGGCGCAAGCGTGGTTAAACGTGGCAGCTGAGTGTGGTGACCCTATCCCCAAGCCCAGCATGGGCGGCGAATCTGGCCGGTTTGTGGCCCGAGTGCCCAAGAGTTTGCACACCCGGCTGGTGGCCCGTGCGGCAGTAGAGGGGGTGAGTATGAATACTTATCTGGTATCGGTGCTGGCGCAAAGCATTGGCACGCACCCCTGAGGCACAGGGCTTTCTAGGCTGTGGCTAGGGCAGTGGCCACTGTTGCTCTAGCCGCACAAAGCTGTATTCCAGCCCGCTGGCCGCCCGGTGGCGGCTGCGTTCTACTTCTTGCCAACCCTCGCCCAGTGTGGGGGCAAAGGCGTCGCCCGCAAATTCTTCATGAATCTCTGTGACGATGGCGGTGTGGGCATAAGGTGCAGCTTGGGCATAAATTTCTGCTCCCCCCATCACCCAAGCTACCGGGGCCGCAGCGCACAGGGCCATCGCCTGTGGCAGATTGGCGGCGCGCAGTGCGCCGTCAGCGGCCCAATCGGGTTGGCGGGTAATCACAACATTGCTGCGCCCTGGCAGGGGCCGAAAACGGGCCGGCAGTGAATCCCACGTTTTGCGCCCCATGATGACCGGGCAGCCTTGCGTGAGCTGGCGAAAATGTGCCAAATCTTCTGGCAGGTGCCAAGGCATTTGGCCGTTGAGGCCAATCACGCCATTCTCGGCGCGGGCATAAATCAGGTGCAGGCGCATATACGTGTCCCCTTACACCGCTACCGGTGCTTTGATGGCCGGATGGTGTTCGTAGTTTTGCACTTCAAAATCATCCAAGGTGTAATCAAACAACGATTCGGGCTTGCGCCGAATATGCAAGGTCGGAAACGGATAGGGCTGGCGTGCCAATTGGGTTTGCACTTGCTCTAGGTGGTTGTCGTAAATGTGGCAGTCGCCGCCTGTCCAGATAAAGTCACCCACTTGCAAATTACATTGCTGCGCCATCATGTGCGTGAGTAAGGCGTAACTGGCGATATTGAACGGCACGCCCAAAAAGAGATCAGCGCTGCGCTGGTACAGCTGGCAAGACAGCTTGCCTTGCGCCACATAAAACTGGAACAGGGCATGGCAGGGCATCAGTGCCATTTGATCGAGGTCGGCCACGTTCCATGCACTGACGATGATGCGGCGGCTATCGGGATTGGTTTGGAGCTGGCGCACCACTTCGGCGATTTGGTCGATATGGCCGCCATCGCGGGTGGGCCAGTTGCGCCACTGCACGCCATATACGGGGCCAAGGTCGCCATCGGCGCGTGCCCATTCGTTCCAGATGGTGCAGCCGCGCTCTTGAAGCCATTTGACGTTGCTATCGCCGCGCAGAAACCACAATAGCTCCAAAACGATGCTTTTGAAATGCACTTTCTTGGTCGTGACCAGCGGAAAGCCTTCGCTCAGGTCAAAGCGCATCTGGTGGCCGAACACGCTGCGCGTGCCGGTGCCGGTGCGGTCGCCTTTGTTAACCCCCTGTGCATAGACATGGCGCATGAAATCTTCGTAGGGGGAGCGAACGGGGCGGCTGGACATGGGCGGGCAGTTTGGATGGGCAAAAAGACAGGATTTTAGGGCGGGATCAGCGCCGTAGCACCCGACCGGGATTGAGCAAGTTTTGGGGGTCTAATGCCTGTTTGATGGCACGCATCCATCCTAAGGCTACGGGGGATTGGTATTGTTCCAATTGCGCCACCTTGAGTGCGCCCACGCCGTGCTCGGCAGAAAAAGAGCCGCCAAACTGTGCCACGGTGTCGTAAACAATCTGATTCACCAGCGCTTCTTGTTCACGCAGGAAAACAGCGGCATCGCAGCCCACCGGGGCTTGCACGTTGTAATGCAAATTGCCATCGCCCAAGTGGCCAAAATTGACCACCCGCACCCCGGCAATGGCTTGCGCCAGCAGGGCATCTGTGTGGGCGACAAAGGCGGGGATGCGTGCAATGGGCAAGGCAATGTCGTGCTTGATGTTCAGGCCCTCGCGGGCCTGTGCTTGCGAGATGCTCTCGCGCACCTGCCAGAATGTTTGCGCTTGCGACTGGTTTTGTGCGATCACCGCATCTTGAATGCAGTCTGCGGCCAAAGCTGCCTCCATCAGGGCCTCAAAACGGTTGCGGGCATGGTTTTCGGATTCGCAATCGCTGTTTTCTAGCAGCACAAACCAAGGGCAAGCCATCTCTGCCAGCAGCGGCACGCGCCATTGCGGGCAGTGCCGAGCCACCAACTCTAGTGCCGGGCGGCCCATGACCTCAAAGCCGGTCAGGCCCGCGCTCAGATACTGCTGTGCCAAGCCCAACAGCACCACCGCCTGCTCTATCGAGGCTACGGCGACCCACGCCGTCAGCTGTGCCGCAGGTTGGGGAAAGAGCTTGAGCGTCGCGGCAGTGATGATGCCCAGCGTGCCTTCACTGCCGATCAGCAGGTGGCGCAGGTCGTAGCCGGTGTTGTCTTTGCGCAGGCCGCGCAGGCCGTTCCAGACCTCGCCCTGCGCAGTGACCACTTCTAACCCCAAGCACAGATCGCGGGTATTACCGTAGCGCAGCACTTGGGTGCCGCCCGCATTGCTGGCTAGATTGCCGCCCACGGTGCAACTGCCCTCCGAGGCCAATGACAGCGGAAACAGCAGCCCAGCCTGCTGTGCGGCCTGCTGTGCGTTGTGCAGGATGCAACCGGCCTCCACTGTCATGCTCAGGTTGTGTGGGTCGATAGCGCGCACGGCATGGAGCCGGGACAAACTGAGCACCAGCTCCCGCCCCGACGCATCAGGGGTAGCACCTAACGACAAGCTGGTGTTGCCGCCTTGGGGCACGATGGGGGTGCCGGTAGCAGCACAAGCGCGCACCACAGCAGCCACTTGCACCGTATCAGCCGGGCGCACCACAGCCAGCGCCTTGCCTTGGGGGCGGCGCTGGCGGCGGTCTTGTTCCCAAGCGCCTAAGCTGTCGCCGGTCAGCACATGGGCGGGGCCTACCGTGTGGCGCAAAACATCGAGCAGTGGTTCTTCAGGCATAGCTGTGGGCAATTGAGAAGGTTGTTTTTTACACCGTGCTGGCGGCTTTGGCCCCCCGCAAGCGCAGGCGGATATGTGCTGTGCAAGCGGTAAACAGCACGAAGCACAAGACGACTTCTAGCAGTGCCAGTAGATTGCTGGGGGGGCGGTCGCTCCAAGCGCGCACGCAACCCTCGGTCACATACAGCCAGACCATCAAACTGAGCCAGCGGTAGGTGTACATGCGGTTTTTGAGCAGCCCGGCCAGCGGGATGCACAGCGGCAGTGCCTTGAGTGCCAGCCAAGAGCCACCGGGGCGCACCGGGGCCAAAAACAGCTCCCAAGCCAAGCATAAAAGGATCAACAGCAATAGGCTGACCACCGCCACGCGGCGGCTGTGGTGAACCCCGGCAGCCACGGCGGGCGGCTGGGGAGCGGGTGAAGAATCAAAATGAGGAGCTTGCATTGCGGGGCATCATAGCGAGACCCAATGCCCCTCAATTTCGCGTCAGACTTTGGTCAGTCAGTGGCCTGTAAGTGCAAGCGTCCAAAGTAGATTCAAATTTCCGACAGTCAACTTCAGGAGACAAACCGCATGACTGCACCCTCTAACGCTATTGAGTCCACCTTGGTCGAAAACCGCGTTTTTCCGCCCACAGATGCTACCGTGGCGGCTGCCCGTATCTCTGGCATGGCAGGCTACGAAGCCCTGTGCGCTGAAGCTGAAAACGATTACGAAGGCTTCTGGGCCCGTCTGGCCCGCGAAAACGTGGTTTGGAACAAACCCTTCACGCAAACGCTCGATCAGTCTGACGCCCCGTTCTTCAAGTGGTTCCAAGATGGCGAACTGAACGCCTCGGCCAACTGCCTCGACAAGCATATCGGCACCCCCACCGAGAACAAAACTGCCATCATCTTTGAGGCCGACGGCGGTGAAGTCACCAAGGTCACTTACAAAGAGCTGTTGGCCCAAGTCAGCCAGTTTGCCAATGTGCTCAAATCCAAGGGCGTGCAAAAGGGCGACCGCGTGGTGCTGTACATGCCCATGACGATTGAGGGCGTGATTGCCATGCAGGCTTGCGCCCGCATTGGTGCTACCCACAGCGTGGTGTTTGGCGGCTTCTCCTCCAAGGCGCTGCACGAGCGTATCCATGATGCCGGTGCCGTGGCTGTGGTCACTGCCAATTACCAGATGCGTGGTGGTAAAGAGTTGCCACTCAAGTCGATTGTGGATGAGGCCTTGGCTACTGGTGGTTGCGAGTCGGTCAAGAGCGTGCTGGTGTTCCAGCGCACGCCCACTGCCGTGAACATGGTGGCTGGTCGCGACACCTTCATGCATGAAGAAATGGCCGCCCAATCGACCGAGTGCGCGCCCGAATTCGTCGGTGCCGAGCACCCGCTGTTTGTGCTCTACACCTCTGGTTCTACCGGCAAGCCCAAGGGCGTGCAGCACAGCACTGGTGGCTACCTGCTGTGGGCCAAACTGACGATGGACTGGACTTTTGACCTGAAAGACAGCGATATTTTCTGGTGTACCGCCGACATCGGCTGGATCACCGGCCACAGCTACGTGGCCTACGGCCCATTGGCTGCTGGTGCCACCCAGATCATCTTTGAAGGCGTGCCTACCTTCCCCAAGGCCGACCGCTTCTGGACGATGATCGAAAAGCACAAGTGCACCATTTTCTACACCGCTCCTACCGCTATTCGCTCGCTCATCAAGGCTGCCGACAGCGATGCCAGCGTGCATCCCGACCGCTCTGATTTGTCTAGCCTGCGCATTTTGGGTTCGGTGGGCGAGCCGATCAACCCCGAAGCCTGGATGTGGTACTACAAGAACGTTGGCGGCGAGCGTTGCCCAATTGTCGATACCTTCTGGCAAACCGAAACTGGCGGCCACATGATTACCCCACTGCCGGGCGCTACGCCGCTGGTGCCGGGTTCTTGCACCCTGCCGCTGCCAGGTATCACCACCGCCATCGTTGATGAAACCGGCCAAGACGTGCCCAATGGTTCGGGCGGTATTTTGGTGGTCAAGAAGCCTTGGCCTTCGATGATTCGTACCATCTGGGGCGACCCAGCACGCTTTAAGCAAAGCTACTTCCCAGAAGAGCTCAAGGGCTACTATCTGGCCGGTGATGGTGCTGTGCGCAGCCAAGACCGTGGTTACTTCCGCATCACAGGCCGTATCGATGACGTGCTGAACGTCTCCGGCCACCGCATGGGCACGATGGAAATCGAATCGGCTTTGGTGGCTAAGAGCGATATCGTGGCCGAAGCTGCTGTGGTGGGTCGCCCTGATGATCTGACCGGTGAGGCCATCGTCGCCTTTGTCGTGCTCAAAGGCCCCGTGCCCACCGGCGATGCCGCCAAGGCACTGGCTAACGAGCTGCGCAACTGGGTGGCTAAAGAAATTGGCCCGATTGCCAAGCCGAAGGAAATCCGCTTTGGTGAGAACCTGCCCAAGACCCGTTCTGGCAAGATCATGCGCCGCTTGCTGCGTGGCATCGCCAAGGGCGAGGCCATGACGCAAGATACTTCCACACTGGAAAATCCGCACATCTTGGAGCAGTTGGCCCGTACCAACTGATGCTGAAGGCACCACAAGGTGCCAGTTTATATAAAAAACCCGGCCTGTGTGCCGGGTTTTTTTATGTCCGCAAGTAAGAAAACGCAACCGCTGTGGGATTTTTTGGGTATCTCTCCAGTGTAACGACTTCCACGACAGTTACACATGCTTACTTGGTTGCCGAAATAATTGGTAATATCAAGACGTCTTGCTAAAATTTTCTCTTCAAAGACAGGTTTTGCACCCAAGACAGGCCAAGTTTATCCGATTGCGAACAAGCTTTTTTCTCTTTTTAAAACAAGTAGTTAGATGTCGCTTCGTTCAGGTGTATCTAGTTGTCCTTCAACCAAAGAAGGCTTGAAATCATCACCGGGTTGCATACCATGCTGAATCTTGACCATATGCACATTGGAAGTTCTATAGAACTACCTGAAATTGCAACCCATTTATCTAACAAATCTTCCAGATTTATCGTGAAGGGTATCTTTGCAGGAGGTATGGGTGTTTGTATTCGCCTATTCCATCCAGAAACAAATAAAGAGTTTGCTCTCAAAGGCATTCGACCCGAATTTATTAGTGAACAAGTAACCGTAGATCGATTTCTTGATGAATTGAAAGTGTGGGTTGCTGCATCGTCCTGCAATCTTATCGCTGAAGCGTTGGCTGTAGTTCGCCTCAATGGATCGCCTTATGTTTTGGCGACATGGATGCCCAATGGCGATTTGTCGCACTCGCTTCCACATTTAACAAAGACAAAAAAGATAGAAGCGTTATTGCGAATTATTCGTGGCCTGTCTTGGGTGAAAAATAATTTGGGTGTTATTCACCGTGACTTGAAACCATCGAATATTTTTCTTGATAAGGATGGCTTGGCATATGTTGCCGACTGGGGGTTGGCCCGCCCTATTGGGCACGCCTTGCACAGTGTTGGTAAAACAATGGCTAATATTGTTAATCGGCCAGATCGCACCCAGCAGGGAAGTTTTATTGGAACTGTAACTTATGCCGCACCTGAACAGATCATGGGATTAGCTGCGATTGACCATCGTACCGATATTTATGCCATCGGCTGCATGATGTTTGAATTCGAGACCGGTGCCCCTCCGTTTCTAGGAAAAACTGTCTTTGATATTGCTAACCAACATCTGCGGGAAAAGCCAAAAAAACTGGGCGGCTGGTTTAGCTCCACCGACTTGGGTTTAGAACACATCATTGCCCGTTGCTTGGAGAAAAATCCGAAAGATAGGTATCAAAGTTATGAACAACTTGAATCAGATTTGCTGCCCATTGCCAAAAAGCAAGGTGTTGCGCTACAGCGTTGTGAACAGGGAACACGATACAAACGGACGGTTCTTGGTCAAGGCGAGAAGCAGCAAATGGACATGCTCATGAATGACCCGAAGATAATTCGAGGTAAGAATGGATACATGGTCGCGGACATGAGTGACTTGCTGCCATTTTTGATAGAAGCAGATAGTCTGATAGCCTTGGAGCGCTACGCTGAAGCAGAGAAAATTTACCGTCCCCATGTGCTCCCTGAAATGCTCGAAAAATGGACAGGGTGGTGGGGATTGCCTCACGATGCAGCTGCGAACTATGGCCTCTGCCTTGACCGTCTAGGGCGCGCACTTGAAGCAGAAAAGATTTTTCTGGTGCTGGCAAAGAACGGATTAAAACCTGCTGTGTTCTATGTCAATTATTCGCTTACATTGAATATTCTTAAAAAAAGCCGACAAGCAACGGACTTATGCCGAGAAGGCCTTAAATATTTCCCCAATGACATAGATATTCAAGGAAATCTAACAATTGCACTGCTACAAGTAGGCGAGTATGAGCACGCCTTCGACTCTGCGCTCAAGCGGTTGAAAATTCGGCGCGATGTTCATTCGCTTGATGAGGCGGCTGATGTTTTGTTCGAATATGCTACGGCCATTCGATGCACCGATCTACCGCGTGCCATTGAACTTGCCAAAACGATGGGTGACTTGATCAAGGAAGGTCTTCATCTCAACCCGAACTATCACATTCTTCGTATGAAAGAGGTTCTTCTACGAAGCCTCATTCAAGATGCAGAAGCGGTCAATACGATTGCACCCGCCTTGTGGGGGTCTGAATTGGTTCCTCTTGACATTCGCAAGTATGCTCTTATACAAATGCTGGAACATTGGGCTGACAACGGTTGGGGGTCAGATGCAAAAGCCGATGCTGTTCTGCAATTTATCAAAACCCATCCCGGATGGCTTTCCGTTACTCCCAAGCTGAAAGAAATAGAGCTGCGGACGATTGCTCGATACCAAATGATGAGAGGAAAAGGCAAGGCTGGAGAAAGAGTTATATCTCCTGAAATTGGAGATTATTTCCTCAACAAAAAATCTTCTGGATCATTTCCTGATCCAATATTGGCAGCACAGTTAAAATACTGGCTTGGAGAAACAAAAGAGGCTTTAGAGATTCTTGCAACCTATCTCGCTGATGTGCCAGATGATTTCAACGGTATCAGGTTGATGGCTATGCTTCATGCCAGTAGCGGAAACTTTACCGAAGGGATGAAGTATGGGCAGTTGTTAGTAGAAATTGCTCCTTGGCGAGCCGAAAGTTACGACTGCTTGGCTTTCGTTGCTGGACAGGCAGGAGATGCAAATCTCGAAAAACAAGCCAAGATCAAGGGCGATAAAGTTTTTCCTGAAGAGGCACGACTATACGAGGAGGCAAAAGCTTATTTGAATCGGAAATAAAGGGGCAGGGGTTGAATATTTGGCTGACCAACGAGCCACGCAACTGGATAGCCAAAGAAATCATCGCAAGGTGCCAGCACGTATAAAAAACCCGGCCTGCGTGCCGGGTTTTTTATCGCTAGCCGATCCGCGACGATTATGGCTTGCTGGGCACCACGATAATCGCGCCACTGCTGCCGGCACTACCCGTGTTGCCACGCGCGCCGGTAGTGCCTCTGGCACCGGTGGCACCAGTATCACCCTGATAGCCGGTGGCACCTTGGCTGCCTGTGGCTCCGGGCATGCCTTCGGCACCAGCGCTGCCTGTATTGCCCGTGGCCCCGGTATAACCTGTATTGCCCGTATTGCCTTGGCTACCGGTTTCGCCCCGGGCACCGGTGTAACCGGTGTAACCTGTATTGCCGGTGTTGCCTTGGGCACCTTGTGGCCCCATCGGCCCGGTGCAGGCAGTCAAGCCGAGCAGGGCGGTGATGAACAGGGTAGAGACTAAATAATTCATGGCATTTCCTTGGGTATGACATGCAGCAAAAAAAAGCCGCATACGCGAAATGTCGTGCCAAACACCCAAGGTAGTCCGTTCGTTGTCGCACATAGGGTGGTAGGCCACCCCAGAAGTTGTGGCGCGCCAGTGGCTGGCATAACTGGGTACAGTGCAGGGCATGAAATTCATCCATGCCGCTGATATCCATCTGGACAGCCCGTTGCGCGGCTTGTCTGCCTATCCTGAGGCCCCCGCCGAGCGCCTGCGCAACGCTACGCGCGATGCGTTTGTGCGGCTGGTCAGCCGTGCCATTGATGAGGCGGTGGACTTTATGGTCATCGCCGGTGATTTGTACGATGGCGACTGGCACGACTTTAATACCGGGCTGTTTTTCGTGCGCCAGATGGGGAGGCTGCGCCAAGCGGGTATTGGCGTCTATCTGCTCTATGGCAACCACGATGCCGAGAATGAAATCACCAAGCGGCTGGAGCTGCCCGACAACGTGCGGGTTTTTTCTAGCGGCAAAGCGCAGACTTTTCGTATTGACGCACTGCGCGTGGCGCTGCATGGGCGCAGTTTTAAGCACGCGGCCACTACCGACAATTTAGCGGCCAGCTACCCGCTGCCGGTGCCCGGTTGGTTCAATATCGGCGTGTTGCACACGGCTTTAGAGGGCGCTGCCGCCCACGCCAGCTACGCCCCCTGTTCAGTGGCTGAATTGGATGCCAAAGGCTACCAATATTGGGCGCTGGGCCATGTGCATACGCAGTGGATTCGCCGGGGCGAGCCGACGATGGCTTTTCCGGGCAATTTGCAAGGCCGCCATATCCGCGAGACCGGCCCACACGGGGCCTTGCTTATCACTGTAGAAGAAGGCCATTTGCACCATATTGAGCCGCTGTGGGTGGATGTGCTGCGCTGGGCCGAGCTGGCCGTGGATGTGAGCGGCCAAAGTGATTGGACGGGGGCTGTGCGTGCGGTGGGCCAATCTTTACAAGATTTATTGAGCCAGCAAGAGGCCGAGCATCCGTTGGCGGTGCGGGTGCGTTTGCACGGTACCAGCCCAGTGCATACGGCCTTGCTGGCGCAACAAGCACAACTGCGCCAGGAAGTGCTGGCCCAAGCAGTCATGGTGGATGCAGATCGGCTGTGGATTGAAAAAGTGCAGATTGCCACCCAAGCCCCGCAAGAATCACCCACACTGGATGCTGACGGCCCGGCTGCCTTAGCCACTTTACAAGGTTTGGCTTTAGGGGCTTTGGACGATGCGGATTTTCTAGCCGAACTGCGCCGCGATTTAAGGCCCTTGCTAGCTGGATTGCCCGCCGAAGTGCTGGCCGCCAACCCCGAACTCCAAGCCCTGCACCAGGATGATGCAGTCTACCCAACCCTGCTCACTGATACCCTGCCCTTGTTGTTGGCACGGGTGCAGCAGGCGGGCGCTTAATGAGGAGCAGCGGCCATGAGAATCCGCCAGTTACAGTTAATCCGCTACGGCAAATTTACCGACCATGTGTTGGAGCTGCCCCGCGCAGAGCAGGACATCCACCTGATTGTTGGCCCCAACGAGGCCGGAAAATCTACCACCCGTGCTGCCTTGGGCGATTGGCTGTTTGGCATTGGTGTGCGTACCCCCATGGCTTTTTTGCACCCCATGCCCGATTTACGCCTAGGCGGCGTGCTGGAGAGGGATAGCCAGCAACTGGCCTTTCAGCGCAAAAAGGCCCATAAAGATACCCTGCGCACCCCCGACGACAGCCCCCTGCCCGATAGCATTTTGCGTCCTTGGCTGGGCGATATGCAGCGGCCCTCATTTGAGCAGATGTTCTCGTTAGACCACGCCGCCTTGCGCGCAGGTGCGGCAGGGATTTTGTCCGCCAAAGATGACGTGGGGCGCATGTTGTTTCAGTCGGCTTCGGGCTTAGAGCAGTTGGGGCGGGTGCTGCAAGGCTTAGAAGCGGAGGCCGAGAGTCTCTGGGGGCCACGCCGGGCAGGCCACCGCCTGTATACCCAAGCCCAAGACGATCTCAAACTGGCCCAGCAGGAGCTTAAAGCCAGCCAAACCAGTGCTAAAGGCTGGAAAACGCAACGTGATGCACTGGCACAGATTGAGCAGCAACTGGCCGATCTGCGCCAGCAGCGCGACCAAGCCCGCCACCAACGTGACCGGCTGGAGCGGGTGCGCCGCGTCGTGCCGTGGTTGCAGCGCCACGATGCTGCTGTACAGGCCCTGCAAGAATTGGGCGCGGTACCAGCGTTTCCAGAGCAGGCGGCAGAACAACTTGCAGACACCGACCGCGAGCTGGCGCTGGCCGAGGCCGAAGCACGGCGCTGCCAAACGGCCATCGAAGAGGCGCACCGGGCTTTACAGACTTTGCCGCCCGATGCCCCCTGTCTGGCGCTGGCCGCAGAAATCATCGAGTTGGATGAGCGCCGGATGCAGTACCGCGCCCATCGCCCCGATATGGAAAAACGCGAGGCCGAGGTACAAACCCACTGGCAGGCGGTACAAGCCAGCGCTAAAGCCCTAGGCTGGGATGCCAGCAGCGTGCAGACCGTGCGTGAGCGCCTGCCCTATGCAGCGTTGCGCGCCGCCTTGGCCGAGCTGCTACAGGCCCACGGGGTACTGTGGCAAAACCTGCAATTTGCCCAAACGCAGGTACACGCCCGGCAACAAGAATGCGCCCACCTTGACGCCGAGCAACAGCACTTGGCCAGCAGCATCGACCATACGGCCTTGGGCGTGGCCCTAGCACATGCCCAGCAACTGGGTGACCATGAGGGCCAGCGGCAAGCCTTGCAGCAACAACTCATCGAATGCCAAAGTGCCTTGGCGGTCGAGTTGCAGGCCCTAGGGGTTGATGCTTTACACCTGCCTCTATTGCAGGCCATGCTCGTGCCTGATGCCACCGAGGTGCAGGCACTGTTGCAAGCGCAGCGGGCCGATCAGGCGGCGCTAGAGGCCGCACAAAACCAGCACCAGCAGCAACAGACCGAACTGGCGCGCCTGCAATTGGTATTGAAGCAATCAGTAGAAGTGCTGCAGCCCGTGACGCGCCAGCAGGTGCTGCAAGCCCGTCAGGCCCGTGATGACTATTGGCAGCAGTGCGCAGGAGGTGGAGCCCATGCCAGCGCAGCGTGGCCCACACAAGCCTTGCAATACCAACAACTGGTGGCACAGGCCGATAGCTTGGCCGATGACCGGCTAGAGCGCCTAGAACAAGAAGCGCAATATCTGGCCCAAACCCAGCGCCTTGAACTGTTGCACCTAGAGCTAACGCAACAAGCCCAGCGCGGCCAGCAATTGGCCCAGCGCCTACAAGAGCGCCAACGGCAATGGCAAACATTGGTGCAAGCGTGCCATTTGCCGGCAGATTTACCCCTGTTAGCGGCACCAGACTGGCTGGAGCGGCACGCCCAAGCACTAACCTTACATCAACAGTTAGGCCGCTTGCAGCGCCAATACGACGATGGCATCCAAACATGCCAACAAGCCCATGCCGCCCTAGTTGCCTTGCTGGGGCTGGCAGATGGTGCTTTGCCAGAAGGGGCTGTTCCGTCCCACCCTAGCTTGGCCGAGTGTATGGCTTTGGCCCGCCAGCGCTTAGATGAGGCCGAACGCCAGCGCGGCCAGCGCGACACCCTGCGCCAGCAGGCCAGCGCCGCCCGCCGGGCCTTACAAAACCTACAAGCCGAACGGGATGATGCGCAACGGCACTGGCAACAGTGGCAACAACAATGGCAGCCTGCATTGCGCCAAGCCGGTTACAGCAGCGATACCGAACCAGCCACCCTGCGCACCGCCCTAGAGGCTATGGAGCGCATCAGCAGCGGGCTAGAGCGTATGGACACCATCCGCACCGAGCGCATTGAGGCCATGCGTGCCGATTTGGATGCGCTAGCGGCGGCAGTACACCCCCTGTGCCAGCGTCTTGCACCTGAACTGCTGGGCACGGTGGCCGAAGATCAGGTAGGGGCGCTGCGCCAGCGCCTGAGCGCTGCCCAAGAAGTGCAGGCCCAGCGCCAGCGTGGGCAGCAGGCCCTAGCGCAGGCCCGCACTGGCTTGCAACAGGCGCAGCAGCGCCAGACGCAACTCCAAGCCGGTTTGGCGGGGCTCTATGCTCTGCTAGGGCCACAGGCCGACAGTCACAGCGCAGCAGCAAGGCACCATGCCTTGGCCCGTGCCGTGGCGCAAGCCGCACAGGCCCGCCAATACCGGCAAGAGTTGGCCCAAGCCCAAGCCCGTCTGCATGAGCAAGGCGATGGCTTGCCCGTGGAGTCTTTGCGCGCCGAGGTACAAGCCTTGCCGCTGGCCGACATCCCCGCTGCGCTGCAAGCGCTGGACGCCCAAGAGCAGCAATGGCAGGCCCACACCGAAGAACTCAGCGCCGCCGCCCAGCAAGCGCGCACGGCACTGGCCGTGTTTGATGGTACCCACCGGGCCGCCGATGCCGAGGCGCGGCGTCAAGACGCCATCGCCCGCATGACGGAGGCGGCACAACGCTACGTGCAGGTGCACACGGCAGCGCGTTGGCTGCATTGGACGGTGGCGCGTTTTCGGGAGACCCAGCAAGGCCCGATGCTGGCGCTGGCCAGCCAGATTTTTTCTCAATTAACGCTGGGGGCGTTTGACCGGCTGGTGGTGGATGCCGAGGGCGATAAACCACGCCTGTACGGCCACCGCGCGCACGGGGCCTTGGTGGGGGTAGAGGGCCTGAGTGAAGGGGCGCGTGACCAGCTCTATCTGGCCTTGCGTTTGGCAGCACTGGAGATGCAGGTACAGCCCGGTTGTGCCATGCCCTTTGTGGCCGACGATCTATTTATCAACTTTGATGACCAACGCACCAGCGCTGGCCTGCAAGCTTTGGGGCAATTGGCGCGCAAAACCCAAGTGATTTTTTTAACCCACCATGAGCATCTGGTGCCACTGGCACAACAGGCCCTAGGGGCCGGGTTGAATGTGTTGCCATTGCCGCCTTGATGCTTTTGAAAATGCCTATGTCTTTGCGATCTGCTTTGCCTGCTCTCTTCGCTGCCTTGTTGTTTGGTGCCAGCACCCCCTTGGCCAAGCTGTTGGGGGCCGATATGCCGCCGTTTCTTTTGGCCGGGGTGTTGTATTTGGGCAGTGGGTTGGGCCTGGCCGTGTTGTTGTGCATACGGTACTGGATGCCGTCATCTACTAAAAACCCCCCTGCTCTGTGGACTATTCCTGCCCCAGAGTGGCCTTGGTTGCTGGCGGCGATTGGTTTTGGCGGGGTGCTGGGGCCGGTGCTGTTGCTGGTTGGGTTGCGCTCCACTGAGGCCGCCTCGGCCTCTTTACTGCTCAATGTGGAGGGCGTGTTCACGGCATGGATTGCCTGGGTGGTGTTCAAAGAAAATGCTGACCGGCATATTGTGTGGGGCATGGTGGCGATTGTGGCCGGAGGCGTGCTGCTGTCGTGGCAGCCCGCTCAGGTGAGCCTCTCCAGTGGGGCTTTGTTCATTATGGCGGCCTGTTTATGTTGGGCGCTGGACAATAACTTGACCCGCAAGGTTTCTGCCAACGACGGTATGCTGGTGGCCTGCCTCAAGGGCTTGGTGGCTGGCACACTCAATACCAGTTTGGGCCTGTTGTCTGGTGACACGTTGCCTGCCAACGGGGTGTTAGGCGCTGCCGTGTTGTTGGGCTTTGCCAGCTATGGCTTGAGCTTGACCTTGTTTGTCGTCTCCTTGCGTCTGTTGGGTAGCAGCAGAACCGGGGCTTATTTTTCAGTTGCGCCTTTGTTTGGCGTCATCCTCTCGATGCTCCTCTGGCCTGGACAACTGCCGCCGATGTTCTGGCCCGCTGCAGCCCTGATGGCGTTGGGAGTCTGGCTGCATTTGCACGAGCGGCATATTCACCTCCATACGCATACCCCGATGGAGCATACCCACCACCATCGCCATGATGAGCACCATCAGCATGTTCATGATTTTGTTTGGGATGTAAACAAGCCCCATGCACATACCCATCGGCATGGGTTACTGACCCATTTTCACCACCATTACCCTGATATTCACCACCGGCATAGTCATGTGGAGGATTAATGGGTACAGCTACGAGCGGCGGGCAACAAAAAAGCCCCGGATTTTTACAAATCAGGGGCCATTGTTTGGTGCCGGAGAGATGAATCGAACACCCGACCTTCTCATTACGAATGATGGGATACAATGATTCCGGAGTGTTGATTGTTGTTGGTTTGTTCCATAAAAATCAATATATTAGATGTTTTTCTCCACTGGCGAAGTCTGCCAAGTGTTGATGAATATTCGCCAAAATAGCCAAAAAGTGGCTACACAGTGGCTACACGGGTTCTGGTGTAGCCAACACCACCGAAGGAACCCGCATGGCCCGCCCCAAAAAAGCCGACACGCCAGACACTACCCAAGCCATCGAACTGACAGCAGGTGCCATCGACCGATTGACGTGTCGCACGGACGTGAAGGCGCAAGCGTTCCTCAGAGATACCAAGGCCCCCGGTTTGCGTGTGCGCGTAACCAACACGGGCGCGAAGTCCTATGTGTTTGAACGCAAGCTCCAGCGCCAGACCATCCGCCGCACCATCGGGGACGTTCGCACATGGTCTATTGAGGAAGCACGCGCCGAAGCGCGTCGCCTAGCCGTGGTGTTGGACAATGGGCAAGACCCCAGAGAGATAGAGCGACAGCAACAGGCAGACCGCGAAGCCGCCAAAGCTGCCAAGCAAGCCCAAGTTCTGACCGTGGGTGAACTGTGGCCCTTGTACCTAGAGCAGGGCAGGCCCAAGCGCAAAGACAACTGGAAGCCCGGCTACCGTGCCGACCTAGAGGCGATGGCCAGCCCCGGTGGAATAGAAAAAAAGCGCGGTCAAGGGGTGACAAGACCCGGCCCGCTGCACCCGCTCATGGCGCTGGCGCTGGCAAACGTCAACGAGGACACGCTCAAAATCTGGTTTGACCGTGAAGCCGTGGCAGGCAGACACCAAGCCACCCGCGCATTGATGATGTTCCGAGGCTTCCTTCGCTGGTGCTGTACCCGGCCTGAGTACCGCAACCTCACCGACCGTGAAGCTGCCAAAGCCGCCGCCATCGTAGAGAACCTGCCCAGCACCAAGCGCCGCACCGATGCCTTAGAGGCGGCACAGGTGCCCGGCTGGTGGCTGGGTGTTGAGCAGCTTGGCAACCGTACTGCCAGTGCTTACCTTCGTGCCCTGCTATTGACGGGTGCCCGCCGTGAAGAAATGGCCGCGCTCAAATGGCAGGATGTGGATTTTCAGTGGCGCAAACTGACCATTGCCGACAAAGTAGAGAGCACCAGAACGATACCGCTATCGCCCTATCTGGCGCAGTTACTGCACGGTTTGCCCAGAGTGGGGCCGTATGTCTTTGCCAGCACGGGCAAGGCCGGACGCATTACCGACACCCGCGCCAGCCATGCCAAAGCCTTGCAAAGTGCTGGCATTGAACACCTTACCTTACATGGGTTGCGCCGCAGCTTTTCGCTACTGGGAGAGGCGGCAGGTGCACCAGCGGGGGCCATTGCCCAAGTGATGGGACACAAACCCAGCGCCACCGCCGAAGGCTACAGGCCGCGTAGTGTGGATGCGCTGCGCCCGTTCTTAGAACAGATAGAGGCCCATATCCTGCACTTGGCTGGGGTGCAGTTGGACAGCACCATCGAACCGGGCAAGCTGCGTGCTGTGGTGTAGTACCCAGTGGCCCTAGTGATATACAAAAACAAATATACTTTTACCCATGAAACCAATTGAGTTTAGGGGCACTGCCTTGGACGACTTGCGCGGTTTTCCGCCTAGTGCCATGCGAGAGGCCGGGTATCAGTTAGACCGCGTGCAGCATGGATTGCCGCCCGATGACTTCAAGCCCATGCCCAGTATTGGGCAGGGCGTAACGGAGCTTCGGATATGGGATGAGGCTGGGACATTCCGTGTGGTGTACCTAGCCAAGCTGGCCGATGCCGTCTATGTGCTGCACTGCTTCCAGAAAAAGACTCAGCAGACCGCCAAACGCGATATTGACTTGGCCCAAAAACGGCTCAAAGACTTAATGAAGGAAATTGCACCATGACCACAGCACAGCGATTTACCAGCATTTGGGATGCCATTGAGGACACGCCCCAGCAAGCGGCCAGTATGCGTGCCCGCTCCAGCCTGATGATGAGTCTGACCGAGGCCATCCGCCAGCAAGGTATGACACAAGCCCAAGCCGCCGCCCTGTTTGGCGTTACCCAGCCGCGCATTTCTGACCTGATGCGCGGCAAGGTAAATTTATTCTCGCTGGATGCCCTGATGGATATGGCCGCTACCGCAGGCATGGCCCCGACCATTCAGGTATCCAAGCCCAAGGCGGCACCCACCCGCCGCCCTGCACGCAAGACACCAGCCCACGCCTGACCAGTTACGCCACCAGCTAGGAAGGGCTGCAATCCGACCGAACCGCCAGACCTCCCGCTGGCTTGCTGGTGGCACCTATTGCGGGTTGCAGCATTCGGGAGGATGCACATGGGCTACGAGAACGACCGCGCCGGATACTGGCGCAATTGCGATTTATGGAGCTTCAGCGAAGTTCAATGTCTGCTGAATGGCGAATGGCCCGACGAGTGCGACCACCCGCCTTCATCATTGAATGTATGTCTTCTTGAATTGAAAACCAAAGTCACCCATGAGTTAGGGGATGGCACGTTTTTGGTTGAAGATAAAAATGAAGCGCATGTGATTCGCTCAGTTCCGGAAGATGTTGGCTTGCCTCGAATGATTGAGGATGCAATTACAGCGGGAAAACTGACGCCGATTGCACACTACACCGCACCTAGGTATAAGCATCATCTTGAACCTAGATTCAGGCCAGATGAAGTAATTGCATGGGCTATTTCCCGTGGTTGCTTTCCTGATTTTCCATTCAATAATGCCACTTTATCGACACCAGCGCCCAACGAATTAGCGCAATTGCTGGCGCTGGCGGCCCCTGCTGGCGTAGCAGATGAGTCCATGCTCCCAGCGTCAGCGCAAAAACGATGGACACCTCAAGCCCGTGCAGAATTGGCGGCCTATCGACAGGAGCATGGCACCAAGAAAGCCGCCTTGCATTTTGGGGTAACAGAGCAACGTATCCGACAACTATTGCCCAGCAAAGAGCCACGGCCCAAGGGTTACAGCGCGTTTAATCAACGGACAAAGTAGGTGCAACCCCCTTGCGCAACCCCTTGCGCTTTGGGCAAATCAACGCTTAAAAATCAATAGGCTGCACACGCAATAAGGCTTGCGCCTTGACCGCAAGGGAGCTTGCGCCAGAATAATTCACAACCATCTACAACGAACCAAAGGGTTTTTAGATGGCAATGAAGACAATCCAACCGCTGGCGCAAGAAACACGCACAGCACTTCCGACACCCGAAGCCGCCCAGCACCTCAACCGTTCACCCCAGACCCTACGCATTTGGGCCTGCAAAGAGAATGGGCCGCTGCGTCCTATCCGCGTGCATGGCCGTTTGCAGTGGAAGACGGCAGACCTACGCGCCTTACTGGGGGTGTAAAGATGCCCATAAAGCAAAACGCCCTCAATCACCCAAAGGCAAAAGAGAGCGCCGCCGACAAGACGCATTTTGCCAGCACTGCACCGTACGTCAAGTTGCTGGCGCTGGCCTGCACCACTGGTGTGAGCTGTGGCAAAATCAATCTCGGTGCTGAACACACCAAAGTTGAACAAATCGCAAACAGCGTCCAAGGCCCCCACGATAGCGGGGCTTTGCCATGCCCATATTTCCAGCGCTCCGGTTTTTGCCGGATTGCTATGGTTTCGGGCTGGGTGTCCCGTGTCCGCAAGGTACGGGGGGTGACTGTTTGCGCCTGTTCAACCACCCAGCCCACCCGGTACAGCTTGAACACTGCACCGAGTGGTTTTCAACAGTTCAAACAGGAACTTGAAACCATGACCGCATTGATGGGCCGCACTGCGCCCACGTCCAAGGCCGCCCCGACCATCCCCACCACCACCGAAGCCCAAGCCCACGCCCTGCTAGAGGCCACCACCAGCGCCAGCTTGGCAGCGTTCTATCTGCGCAAAGGGAACGTGGCCGCCGCCCGCCGCAAAGCTGTGCAACTGCTCAAAAGCCTGCAAGTTTTGGAGGTGCCCGGCCATGCGTGAACAGCAACAATCGTTCGATCTACAGGCTGACATTTTTGGCGATATGCCAGTGCTGGCACCTTCGGTAGAAGCATTGCCCGAAGTGCCCACACTGACAGCACCAGCCATAGAGGCCGCCCCGGTGGCAGTGGTGCCCACCATTACAGAACGCCCTGAGTCTGCATTCCTGAGTGCCATCATGGCCGCTGGCCTAACCCCGCCTGAGTCCATAGAACCCGATGGCACCATGCACCGTTTCAGCTCCAACGGCAAGCGCGGCGATAAATCGGGCTGGTATGTCTTGCACTTGGATGGCGTGCCCGCTGGCGTCTTTGGATGCTGGCGTGAGGGCCTGTCCCAGACGTGGAGCAGCAAGCCAGACAACGCCCTGACCGAAGCCGAAAAGCAGGCGATGCGCCAGCGTGTGAAGGCCGCCCAAGCCGCACGCGATGCCGCACAGGCACAAGCCCGGCAACAGGCCCAAGCCACAGCACAGGCCCGCTGGGATGTTGCAAAACCCGCCTCGACCGATCACCCCTACCTAGTAGCCAAAGGCGTGCAACCCCACGGCTTGCGCGTAGAAGGTAATCTGTTGCTGGTGCCCATGCGCGATACAGCAGGGACGCTGCACAGCTTGCAAACAATTGGGACTGACCTCGACAGCAAGAGCAACAAACGCTTCCTGACCGATGGCAAAAAGAAGGGATGCTTCTACACCCTAGGCCAGCCCGGCCCGGTGCTGGTGATCTGTGAGGGCTTCGCCACGGGGGCATCTATCCATGAGGCTACCGGCTTGCCCGTGGTGGTGGCCTTTGACGCTGGCAACCTATTGCCCGTGGCCCAAGCACTGCGCACCAAGCACCTAGATACCAAGCTGATCTTGGCCGCAGACAACGACATCAAGCCCGATGAACCTAATACCGGCTTGACCAAGGCTACCGAAGCCGCCCAAGCCGTGGCTGGCGTGCTGGCGCTGGCTGTCAGTAGCCAAGACCCAAGCCGCAAGATGGATTTCAACGACCTGCACCAACAGGAAGGCCCGGATGCAGTGGCCCGCCTGATAGATGCCGCTGCGCCCGTGGAATCGGCGTCACCAGAACTGCCAGCCTATGCGACCGACTTCGCGCCATTGGAAAATAGCGACAGCCAAGATACTGATAGCAAAGATAGCTTGTCTTCCCAGTTGGTGGCCTTTGTATTGGAGCGCACCGAACTGTTCCACGATGAAAACAGGGATAGCTTTGCGCTGGTGCATAGCGCCCAAGAAACCTACCGTCTGACCGGTGGCAAGTTCAAAAGCTGGCTGATGGCCGAGTTCTACAAAGCCTCTGGCAAGGCCGCACGGGATCAATCCGTGCGTGAGGCCCTGCAAGTGTTGGATGGGCTGGCGCAGCACGACGGCGAACAAAAGGCGGTGCATATCCGTGCGGCTTCCCATGAGGGCGCTATCTATGTGGATTTAGCCCAGCCCGGTAGCAGCATGGCTGCCAAAATCGAGGCGGGACGCTGGGAGCTGGTGCAAGCGCCGCCGGTGCGTTTTTTGCGCCCGGACACCATGCGCCCATTGCCCACGCCTACCGTGGGGGAGGTAAGCCAGCTTTGGAACTTTGTGAACGTGCCAGAGGATGCGCGTCTGTTGGTGCTGGCGTGGTTGTTGGAATGCTTGCGCCCCGACAGCGTTTTTCCGGTGCTGGAATTGGTAGGGGAGGCCGGTAGCGCCAAAAGCACTACACAGCGCTATCTGCGGATGCTGATTGACCCCAACGCCAGCAACCTACGAAGCCCGCCCAAGTCGGTAGAGGATGTATTTGTCAGTGCTGGCATGAACTGGGTAGTCTCATTCGAAAACGTGAGCCACCTCGCTGCACCCATGCAGGATGCACTGTGCGTGCTGGCTACAGGCGGGGGCTACGCCAAACGCAAGCACTACACCGACGCGGATGAAAGCGTTATCAACGTCACCCGGCCCGTGGTGATTAACGGCATCTCGGCCAGCATTACTGCCCATGACCTGATCGACCGCAGTATCTGCATCGAGCCGCAACGCTTACACCAGCGCCGTGAGGATGGCGACATTCAGCGCGAATTTGAGGCCACTTATCCGTCCTTGGTGGCAGGGCTTTTTTTACTTATGGCCCAGACCCTCAAGGAGCTTCCCAGCACCCGGCTACCCGATGGCGAAAACATTCGTATGGCGGGTTTTGCCCGGCTTGGTGTAGCAATGGAGCGCGCCCTAGGTGCCCCGGCTGGCGAGTTTCTGCGCCAGTTCCACGCATCACGGCAGGAAAGCATTGCCCGCACCATTGATTCCAGCCCGGTGGCGACCGCATTGCTGGAATGGTTCGAGAGCCGGTTTAACGCCAGCGCGGAAATGTCTGCCAAGGTGCTACTGACTGAAGTGGAAAAGTTCAAGCCCCTAGGCGCCGACGCATGGCCTAAAAGTGCCAAAGGCTTTGGCGATGCACTGCGCCGCGCCGCACCATCACTGCGCTATATCGGCGTGGAAGTGAAGTCCTTGGGCAAGGTAGGCGGCACCGTGAAATGGAGCGTGAAGGATTGCGACAGCGGGGGAAAGTTGACGACCCCAAGTCCTGAATGTCCTGCAAGTCCTGCAAGTCCTGCAACCAGCCCCAAAACCCCGGTTTTTGCTGAAAATTTAGGCAAAAATGCCACCACGGCAGGACATGAGCAGGACATTAGGACATTCAGGACATTGGTAGATCAACTATCCCCCAATGCCCAAGGCGGTGACGATGAAGTTATCGAGGTGGCATTTTGATGGCCGCCCTTGCCTACCATCTGGGCCATAAGATAAAAAAAGGTGATGCCCTGACCGCGTCCCAAGTGCTGGCAAAGGCGCAAGCCTTGGGCGTGAAACTGGCCTTGTCTGGTGGCGAATTGCACGCCGTTGGGTGCCGTGCTGGCATTGCTCAATTGGCGCAAGACATCAGGGCGTGTAAACCTCAATTGGTGCAACTGCTGTCAAAACCGGCAACCGCCCCAGATTGGACGCCGCCCGCACCATTGCCTGACCCCGGCATGGCTCGATTGCTGGCACTGGCGATGGCTTTGTGTGATCGAACGGGGGCCAGTGAAAAGACCCGGCAAGACTGGCGCGCCGATATTGAGCAGGCCGCGCCAGAAAATCGGGGCCACTTGCTGGCACTGCTGCAAGGTTTGATGCCCAAGGCCATGCCGCCCGCCGTGGTGGCAGCCCCAAGCCCACCAGCACCTGCACCCACATGGCGCGATGCCGACCACGCCGATCAATCTCACTATTGGGCCTGCAAGCAATGCCGCACGGGTGCCAAGTGCCCCAAAGGCCAGCGCCTGAGTGACGCCTATATCGAGGCCGCAAGCCGTGAGCGCTTCATTGCTGCCAAGACTGACCCGGCCAAGCCCTTGCCCAAGTTCCATGTTGCCCAGCCGTGGAATGAGGTAGACAAGACATATCAAGCCCACCATTGGAGCTGTGACGCCTGCAAAGCCTACGCCCGAAGCAATGGGCACAGCCAGCGCTGCACCGAAGGCCAGCAACTGCATTCCGCCTACGAACAGGCAGCGGCAAAAGGAGCCACACCATGACGGACACATTGCAACCGGGGGTTGCAAGCGCCCCCACCCGGTCATCCATCTCTGACCACTTGCGCGCCCAAGTGCTGGCACTGCGCCGCACGCAATCGGCCAAGGCGGTATCTCAAGCCCTTGGAATCCCCCTAGGCACCGTCAAGGCCATCAGTAGCCGATCAGGTATCACACGGGACAATGCCAAGCTGCGCGAGTTCTTCAAGCTGCCTGACCCAGCAGCAAGCCACTGCATAGCACTGCAACCCCCGGTTGCACCGCCCCAGCCCGTAGCCGTCACGGGTGATGACGACTTGGATGCGGTGCTGTGGCTGCGCCAAGTGGTGCAGACTGGGGACGCAGCCCTGATAGCCAAAGCCATGCAGGCCGCCCAGCGCATAAAGACGCTAGAGAAGGACTTGGAGAAGCGATATGGCGACTACCTGATGCGCGTGTCCAACGGCGACACCATGCGTGCAGTGTTTGGCAGCATTGGTTTTGCCAACATCAAAGGCTTGGCCGAGCGCACGTTGGACAAACAGGCCCACCAGCGTGAGGCACTGGCCCGCTTTGGCAGTGTCGATGCGGTATTTGCCACCTTGCCCCAAGAGCAGTTTTGCCTAGATGCACTGGCGCTGGTGCCCAAGCAAGAGAAAAGCATTTGGCAGTTCGACATCGCCCTGACCAATGCCGCCTTTGCCGCTCAGGCAGATATGGCACCGCACACTTTGAGTGACTGTCTCTATGAGCTGGCCTTCTGGGATGGTCTCTACCGCCTACGCGATGGCTGGGGTACCGGTTGCGGCGATGGCCCCGCCGAAGTCAACGCCAGAGAGGATTACCTGTTCTGCTGCATGGGCCAGCTCAGACCCAAGAGCAGGCAGGAAGCCAAGTCGATACTGCGCTATCTGGCCGACCACGAGCGCATGGACAGGACAGGCGTTGACGCCATCTTGGATAACTTGATTGGATAGGCGCAACCCCCGGTTGCAATACTCACCACCCAGCCCCGGCCATGCGTCGGGGTTTGTTTTTTCAGATCTTCATGTATATACAAATAGCGTAAGATGAACCGGAATCAACATCCAAAGCACATGCAGAACCTTCGTATCTCGGAAGCGGTCTTGGAAAAGCTCAAGGCCAAACATAACGTCATGCGCCGCGAAGTGGAGCAGTGCTTTGAAAACAAGTGTGGCCTGCTACTGATGGACGATAGAGAAGAACACCGCACCGACCCGCCTACCCTGTGGTTCGTGGCCCCGACCAATGCCGGAAGGTTGCTCAAGATCATCTTCATCTTCCGCGATGGCTTAGTGCATTTGCGCTCAGCCTACGATGCAAGTGCAGAAATTCAACGGCTATACGAAACCCAAGCCCGCTAAACAGGAAGTAAATATGAAGCAAACCACGCCAAAAATTGAAAGCACAGATCAAGCATGGGAATCGGGCACCTTGGGGGCCAGCCCAGCCCATACCAAACCAGCGCCCGCCGATATGGAAGCTGCCATTGATGCCAGTCTGGGGCTACAAGCCATTTCCATCCGGCTACCCAAACAGTTGATTGATGGCTACAAGCTGATTGGCGCTCACCACGGTGTCGGGTATCAACCGCTGATGCGTGACATCCTGCAACGCGCATTGCCCGAACTGATGCGTGAAGTGCTACAACACCACGAGGCTAAGGCCGTAGAGGTTGAGCACCAGCTTGAAGAGTGGAAAAAAGTTGCGTAGGCCCACGATGCCATCCTGATGAAGAACCCGGCCATTGCGCCGGGTTTTGCTTTTGGCGATGGCGCTGTGGGTATCCAAGGGCAAGGTATCCAGAGCGGTATCCACAGAATTGAGCGTTTGCAGGATGGTTACCAAAGCACTGGTTACCAGCAGCGGTTACCAGCCAAAGCCAAGTTTCCAAGGCCGGTGTTTCCAAGCAGGTTTCCAAGAAAATACGCATTTTGGAACTGGTGCGCAAGGATTGCGGTACGCAGACCGGTGCGCAGCGAAAGCGCTATTTCTGGGAGTGGGTGCCGACTGCAAATGTGGGGTTGAAGTTGGTACGCAAGACCCGGTACGCAGCATGGTACGCACGGAAAGCGCACTTTCTGGGTGCGTACTTGTCTGGTTAGTGTGGTGCAGGTTAGTGCCGTGGTTAGCGCGGTGTGGGTGGTAAAAAGGTAGCGGTGACAGGACGCGAAAGGCCTGTTGCTTAACACCGTGCTTAACGCGATTTGGGGGTGTTAAGCACCGGCATGGCCCCACGCCACTCAGGTTAACGCCGTGGTTAACGCGATTTTGGGGCGTTAACCAGCCTACGTTAACCAGCACTAGCCACTGGGTGGGTCAGTTGAACTTGCCAAGGTATCGCGAAAAAACCCAGCCGTGGATCTCGGTGCCGCTCTCCCGATTAGTCCATGCGATCAAAGAAAAATCGCCCTCCTTCTTCAGTAGCTTCACCGTTCTGCCGAAGGGCAGATGGCCGACCTCTGGCGATCTAGCTCTTGGGTTCTGTCTAACAACAAGCGTCTTCGCTGAAACGTAACGGTACTCTTCCAGCAGCACCACTGATGGGACGGCGACGCGAGCGCTTTCCTGTATTTCCTTTTTTGCTGCCTGTGGGCTGCCCCCTAACACTGAAGGCGCGTGGTAGCCCATGACTGTTTGAATAGCGCCTCCCAATAGCGTTAGCATCAGCCAGACGAAAATTTGATACAGCCTTTTCTGCACAGTCGGATTTTTCTCCGCTTGAATAGTGCTAACAATGTATTCAAGGGCATCCCGCATGGACGCCTGTTGAGCGGCTATCAGCGTCGTGGATTCTGCAACCTGCCTAGCTTCCTGCTCGTCTTCCTCGCTGAACTCGAATCGTCCAAGGTTCATATCACTGAGCGCTGGCCACAAGCGATCCAGCGATTTCTGAACATCCTCGATTGTCCTGAGTGTGGAGGCTGACCCTAGAAGCTGCTCATACTGAGTGGTAAAGCGTCCAGCGAGCTCCATCTTTGTCGCTTGCAGGATTGGGTTTTCTATCAGCCCAGCCGCTCGTAGAACAGCGTCGTTACCCAGACTAAAACTGGATAAAACGCTTTTAGGGAACAGCTTTTCCATCATGCGCTCGCCCTGTGCTGCGAGGATTGATTCTTCAATGCGCTTGTGAGTCATTGAACCCTCAAGCATTTCTTGAGCTTTCTGATACGAAGCGACTTGACCTGCTAGGTCTTTGGATAGGTATTCCGGTGAATGCCTCTGCATTAGGCGTTGCATGGCCTCAATTTGACGGAATGGATCCAACTGACGTTCAATTTTCTCTTGAAGTTGCTGGAGCTCGGTCTTCTTGAGCATATCTGCGAAGGTGAAGTGAGTGATGTTCATTGGAAGATTCCGCACAGAGGTGATTTTGAAGCTCTGGGGTGATGGTGCTTGACAAAGGCTTCTGGTGTCTATCCAGCGCTTACTACGAAAGTTTCGTCTTATACCGCTGCATTGCAAGGGTTCGATGTGCCCGATGGTTGCCCAGCTAGCTTGTGCCCGCTGGCGAGTTCTGCAATCGGACTGCACCCCCCCCCACGTATCCTACTGGAACACCCGGTACATCGCAGAAAACAGGTGCGCGCTTCAAGTACCTAAGCTAGTGCTGTTGGCCATGTACAGCAGGACACCCCAACCCACCGGCCAGCACTATCAAAAGAGTCGCCCCGTCAATGCTGCACTGAGCTGGCAATGTGGGCCAAAAAGTGCAAAAACCATGTACCCGTGGCTACGCAGTGGCTACACCAGCACGACCAACAAAAAAGCCACTCCCGAAGAAGTGGCTAATTTGTTGTTTTTATTGGTGCCGGAGAGATGAATCGAACACCCGACCTTCTCATTACGAATCTGTGGGCCGGGTGTTTTACCATCTTTGCCCTACCTTAACGCTCCTTTATAAAACAACATCTTAACCATAGAATGACCTTAACGGGCTAGCACCAAACCACCCCATTTTTAACCGTTCCTGCTAGCCCAGTGCTAGCCCGGTGCTAGCCCAGAAAGGCCCCATTGTGAGAGAGCACTTAACCAAAACATTGCTGCAAGCCGTTGCGCTACCGCTAGCCCGGCAACGCAAAACCATCTACGACACCAAGGTTCCGGCTTTGGCCGTTCGTGTTACCTCGACTGGGGCCAAGACTTTCTATGTGATTAAGCGTGCTGGCACCAGCATGGCATGGTTCAAGCTGGGAGCGTTCCCGGATATGACCGTGGAACAGGCCCGCACCGAAGCTGGCAAGGTGCTGGGAGAGTTTGCGACTGGGGCGAATCCAGCAGCGGTTAAGCGTGCATTGAAGGAAGAACCCACCTTTGCCGAAGCGTTAGAGATTTTCCTCAAGGACAAGCGCAAGCGTGACGGCACGCCTATCGGTGCCAAGACCAAAAAGGATTACGGCGATCTGTTGCGCTTGCACATGGATGGCATCAAGGCCAAAAAGCTATCGGCCATCGAGCGCACCGAAATCAAGGCCACCCATACCCGTGTCACCAAGGGCAGCCCAGCCCAAGCCGATAAGTGTGTGGCGCTGGTGTCGGCGGTGTTTTCGTTTATGAAGGATATGGAGCACTTCGCTGGCCCCAATCCGGCGGAACGTATCAAGAAGAACCCACCTATCGAGCGTGACCGCTATTTGCTATCGGACGAACTGGCAAGGTTCTTTCAGGCGCTGGCCGATATGCCCAACCCCACCATGCGCGACTTCTTTATGGTGGCACTGTTGACGGGGGCACGCCGCGCTAACGTGGCCTCTATGCGCTGGCAAGACATTGATATGGGTGCTGGCCTTTGGCGCATTGCCATGACCAAAAACGGCACGCCCCAGAATGTGACCCTTAGCCCCGAAGCCGTGGCCGTGTTGCAGCAACGCAAGGACTTGTCCGAGGGCACCAGTAGCGGTTACGTCTTCCCCGGCACAGGCAGTACCGGCCATATTGTGGAACCCAAACGGGCATGGGCTAGATTGTTGGAAGCGGCCAATATCGAGGGCTTGCGCGTTCACGACTTGCGCCGCACGCTGGGGAGCTGGCAAGCGCGCACAGGCACCAGCCTAGCCATCATTGGTAAGAGCCTGAACCACAAGACCCAGCGCGCTACCGGCATCTATGCGCGCCTTGACCTCCACCCGGTACGCCAGTCGGTCAATGCAGCCACCAGCGCAATGATGGAAGCCGCTGGCCTAAAACAGCCTGCCCAAGTGGTGCCACTGTTAGCAAAGGCCGCCTAAGGCCGCACGAACCACCAGCACCCCACCACCAGCCCGGCCATGCGCCGGGTTTGTCCTTTCTGGGGCCACCAGCGCCAGCGAAGGCAAGAAAGGGCACCCAGTACCAGCAAGGGCAACCCTCTACGGCTGGTGCAAGTGGCCCAGCTTGGGAAAACTCTCGCGCGACTTGTATTTATTTTGGGGCTACCGGGGCTACCGGGGCTACCTTGACCCCTCCACAGAGGGAAAACAGGCCCAAAAGTTGGTAGCCCCTTGGATTTTTTGCGGGGCTACCGGGGCTACCGAAAGCCCATTTCTTGCCCTTTCTGGTGCTTTTTGTGTCAATCAATAACGCCATACGTTATCATCTAAGGCATGATTCAAGACTTCCAGTGTGCAGACACCCACGCGCTATTTCTGCGCCGCCGGGTGCCACGCTTTGCCAACATTGAAGCCGTGGCCTTACGCAAGCTGGCGCAGTTGAACGCTGCTACCACATTGGACTTTCTGCGCGTGCCCCCCGGCAACCGGTTAGAGGCCCTGCAAGGCGACAGAAAAGGCCAGCACAGTATCCGCATAAACGAGCAATGGCGGCTGTGCTTTGTCTGGTGCGATGGCCGCGCCCACCGGGTAGAAATCACCGATTACCACTGAAAGGCAATGCAATGACCGATGAACAACTGAAGTGGCCCCACCCCGGCGAAGTGCTGCAAGAAGAATGGCTGTCCCCTATGGGCCTGAGTCAATACGCCCTAGCCAAGGCTATCGGGGTACCGCCCCGGCGTATCAATGAGATCGTGAAGGGGCAACGCGCCATTACCGCCGATACCGCGCTGCGCCTTGCTGCCTTCTTTGGCACCGACGCGCAAAGCTGGGTCAACCTGCAAACCGATTACGACATCCTTCGCGCCAAAGATGCCATGTCGGACGTGTTGGCACGCATCCAACGCCACACGCCCAAGCTGGCCCACGCCTGACCGACAGCGCCAGCCGGTGCCATTGTTTGCCCTTGCTGGTGCTGGTACCCCTTCCCGCTGGTGCCGTGGTGTGTATGCCGCCGTTCACCAGCGCCAAAACGCCCAAAAAGTTAAACTGTGTGCAACTTTTGGAGCAACCACTATGCACACCTCTACCCTTCGCACCGTAGGCGGTTCCATCGCCCTGACCATCCCGCAAAAGCTGGCCCGTGCCTTGGGCTTACACGCTGGCGACACAGTGAGCCTAGACGCGGAACAGGGCCGCCTCATCGTGGCACCCGCTGCCCGCCGTAGCTACACGCTAGAGCAGGTGCTTGCTATGCAAGGTGACGCCCCGCTGGCGCTGGATACCGATTGGGACACCATGCCAGCAACAGGCCGTGAGGTGGCACTGTGAAGGTGTTTGAACGTGGCGACATCGTAGCCCTGACCTTTGACCCTACTTTGGGCCGTGAACAGCAAGGCCACCGCCCGGCGCTGGTGTTGACGCCACAAGCCTTTAACCGATTGGGCTTGATAGGCGTGTGCCCCATTACCCAAGGCGGACAGGGTGCCCGTGCTGTGGGTATGGCGGTATCCCTGACCGGGGCAGGGACTGAAACAGCGGGGATTGTGCTGGTGCAACAGTTCCGCATGATTGACGCCAGCGCCCGCCGTGCCCGTTGGATAGAGCGGGCACCAGACCACATTACTGAGGAAGTACGCGCCCGGCTTGCTGCCTTGCTGGATTAACCGACAAGCACCATGCCCCGCATATTCAACCCACCGCACCCCGGCCTCACGCTGCGCGATGATGTATTACCCGCCTTGGGTCTAAGCGTTACCCAAGCTGCCCAGCAATTGGACGTATCCCGCGTGACTTTGTCCCGCGTATTGAATGGCCGCGCTGCTGTATCGCCTGAAATGGCGCTGCGCATAGAGGCATGGCTGGGGGTAGAACGTGGTGGCGAAGCCCGGTTGTGGCTGGCAGAACAAAGCGCCTATGACGTGTGGCAAGTCGAGCAGCGATTTAAGGCCACGCCTATGCACGTTCAACCGGCCCCGCAAATGGTGCACGCCTAAACCCTTGACCGTGGCTTTTGCCTTGCTGGTGCTGGGTGCAAAACCTAAAAAAACCTGACATTTGAGCGTGCTGCCCCCTTGGATAAACCTTGCATATCTGGTGCTGGGAGCTTTGCCATGCCGGTGTAGTGCCCTACGGCTTCGGGTATATTTGCCCCGCGCTGCACTTCTTAGCAGCGTGAAAGGGAAAACATGAACAGAGATATGATTGCTGCAACATATATCGGCTTTGGCATTGGTGGCGAATCTACGGCGTTGGCTTTCATGGGGGACTACGGCACCCAAAACCACCGCCATCAGAATACTTGCCGCCGTACAGCTCCTTCTATTTTTGAAGGAGTTAAGAACGCCATTACCAACGGCTTCCCAGAATCCGGCGGAGGTGGTGTATCCACTACCGAATCGGCTTGCACCGAAGCCACTGGCACCGACGCTGCGCCCGAAGCATCATCCGACGATGATGATGGCGGGGATGGTGACGGCGACCCCGACGGGTGGCGACCATCCCCTAGCCTATCCCCCCTTCGCGCCCCACCGTGCAATGCGGTAACTCGTACTGGCGCACCCCCTCCCGATAATCCAGAATTTGAACTGTGGCGATTGCCCACGGTGTTACAGCGCTATCCGGTCAGTAAACGCACTTGGTTTGCTGGTGTGAAGTCTGGCATATACCCCCCACCCGTAAAGATTGCCACCCGTGCCGTTGCATGGCGTGCCGCTGATATTCGCGCCCTAGTGGCTTCGCTGTAAGGGGCCACTATGCAAGCAATCAATACCGCCCACCCGGTAGGCGTAACCACGCCCACACCGCATATTCAGGCCCTGATCGAACCTACCAAGGAGCTATTGGACGAAAGGCAAGCCGCCGCCGTGCTGGACTTGTCACCCGGAACGCTGTCTGTCTGGCGCAGCACAGGCCGCTACAAACTGCCCTTTCTCAAGGTAGGCCGCAACGTGCGTTATCGCCGCGCCGACTTGGAAGATTGGTTGCAGCAACGGTGCCGCGTCAGTGGCGCTACGGTGTAGGGGGCAAAAGATGCACACCAAGCAAAACGCCCCCCACCACCCGAAGGCAATGGAGAGCGCCGCATTAAGCAAGCTGCATTCTGCCACCACCATGCGGGCCGTCAATCGGCTGGCGCTGGCCGCTTGTACCACCGTGCAGGCCCGTGCTACAGTCCGCCACGGTGCTGAACACACCAAAGTTGAACAAATCGCAGTTAGCGTCCAAGGCCCCCACGATAGCGGGGCTTTGCCATGCCTAGTTTTCATGCGTTCCCGAATTTTCCGGGGCGCGATGGTTTTGGGCTGGGTGTCCCGTATCCGTGAGGTGCGGGGGGTGACTAACTGCACCTGTTCAACCACCCAGCCCACCCGGTACAGCTTGAACACTGGCCCGAGTGGTTTGCCGTCTCAGTTAGGAGCCGAAACCATGACCACGTCCCCCGTGGCCAGCCGCTGCGCTGCGCCCATCCACACGCCCACCACGGGCACCACCCCCACCGAAGCCCAAGCATTCGCCTTGCTTGAAGCCATCAACGCATCCGCGCTGGCTGGCCTTTATATCCGCCGTGGCAACCTGCCAGCCGCCCGCCGCAAGGCCGTGCAACTGCTCAAGGCCCTGCAAGTCATGGAGGTGGCAGCATGAGCACCATCACCAAAAAAACGCTGGACGCTGAAACGTGGTGCGAACTGCAAAACCTCAACGACATCATCACGCTGGCCGCCTTTGCTGCTGATGCCCGCCGCACCTTAGAGGGTATCGACGAGGTTCGTCGCTGGTACCCAGAAGTGAGTGAGCGCATTAACGCCCGTGTAGTTGCGCCCTGCAATTGGGACACACACCACGACACCTTGCCCAACGTGCTTTCTCACGTCAACGACCGGCTGCAACGCCTGTTGAACGAGTCGGAGGAGGTATGAGCACCACCACCGATTACTTGGCGTGGCTGGATGCCGAACTGGACGATGCGGCTACTGACCTTGCCGAACATCGCAGCCTGAACAGCCCCGGCTTTGCTGATGCTGCCGCCCGCATGGTTGACTTGATGACCGCCCGCAGCGTGCTGCGTGAGTTCATCGCCAGCCAGACGCCGAACCTGACCCAGTAGGACGCCAGCCATGACTAAAAACCAAATGCAGCGCCCAAGCTGCGCCGCCGGGGTGCCCGTGCAAATGGATTTGCCTGCTATCCCCTTGCCACCGTTCGCACCACGCTGGCCCAACATGGGCACCGGCGACTACACCGCCTTGGAACTGTTCATTGCTGGCGAATTTGTCACTGTGGAACGGTTTCGCCAACTGACCGAGAGCACCCGGCTACCCGCCGCAGTGGGGAGGCTCAAAAAATTGGGCTGGCCTATCGACAAGGTAACGGTACCGGAGCCATCGCGCCGTAACCGTAGCCGCCATGTTGCGGTCTTTCACCTTCCTAAAAAATACATCCAGCAAGTGCCAGCCAGCGCAGTGCAGCAAGCGGGGGTAAGCGTATGACCCATGAACTTGACAAGGCTATCAGTGCCTTGCACCACCTTAGCCCCAATATGCCGCGTGAGGATTGGGCCAGAGTCTGCGCCGCCGTTCGTGCCGCTGGGATTGAATTCGACACGTTCGACCAATGGAGCCGTGGGGGTGACACCTACGATGCCAGCGCGTGCCGTTCCACTTGGAACAGTCTGCCACCCAAAGAAGGCGGCATTGGTGTTGCTACCCTATACGGCATGGCAAAGCGTGATGGATGGAACGCGCCCAAGGCACCACGGACAGGCGCTGCCACCCAGAAAAGGACACCACCGCCCCCACCAGCGCCAGCCCCCACCGAAGCGCCCAAGCCGCCAAACCCGGTGTACGACCTGCTCAATATCTGGGAGCGGGCAGCGCCAGCCACAGCCCAGCACCCCTACTGCATTGCCAAAGGTGTGACCGATGGCCCGGCCTTGGAGGGTTTGCGCGTGCTGCCAGACAATGACCCGCTGCGCCTGAAAGGCCACAGCATGGCCGGTGCTTTGTTGGTGCCTGTTTGCTTGCCCGATGGTGCGTTGCTCACTGTGCAGTGCGTTGCCCAAGTGGGCACCAAGCCCGACGGTTCACCCCAGTTTGAAAAGCCGAATCTGAGGGGCTACCACTTTAAAACCGACACGGGCGCACAAGGGTTCCACGTTATCGGCCAAATACAGGCAGGCCAGCCGGTGCATATCGTGGAGGGCATAGGCGCGGCATGGGCCATCTATCAGGCCACGGGCACCGCAGCGGTAGTGACCTTTGGCGTAGGCCGCACCACAGCAGTGACCAAGGCGGTGATAGAGCACCACCCGCAAGCATGGCCGGTGCTGGTGCCAGACGTAGGGCAGGAAGCCCAAGCCCAAAAGACGGCCAAAGAGCTAGGTTGCGCCGTGGTGCCCTTGCCCGGCGACTGGGAGGACAACACGGACGCTTGGGACTACCTGCAAGCGCATGGCCCCCAAGCCCTAGCCGACCTATTGGCTACGGCCACCCAGCCCACCAAGCCACCACCAGCACCCACCGATACCAAGGCCAGCACCAGCCAGATACCCGCCGAAAACGAACGCCCGGCCTATGTGGTGTTTGAAGACTGGCACAGTGAAGACGGGCAAAAGTTTCGCCCCGGTGTCTGGCTTTTCGCCATGAAGTCGGTGGGCAAGGGCGATAGCGCTACCTTGGTGCCCACCCAGCAATGGATATGCAGCCCGATGCACGTTGAAGCCATTACTTCGGATGCACACGACGGCAGCTATGGGCAAATGCTGCGCATTAAAAACCGGCGTGGCAACTGGGTAGAGTGGGCCATGCCTATGCGTATGCTGGCCGGTGACGGTATCGAGCTGCGTTCTATCTTGCTGGATATGGGGGCCGACTTGAGTCCCAACGCTAGGCAAGCACTGGCGATGTACCTGCAAAGCCAGCACCCCAATAAGCACCTGCAATGCGTGGCGCAAACGGGTTGGGTAGATGCCAAATGCAAAGCCTTTGTTCTGCCCGATGCCGTGATTGGCCCACAAGCTGCCGACGTGGTTTATCAGTCTGAAGACCGCGCCAGTGGTGAATACGGCACTGCTGGCACCTTGCAAGGCTGGCAAGCTGGCATAGCGGCTATGGCGGTGGGCAATCCTATGCTGGCGCTGGGTTTGTGTGCGGCCTTTGCTGGGCCAGTGCTGGCAAAAGTCCATGCCGAAAACGGTGGCCCCCACTTTATCGGTGGCAGTTCCACGGGCAAGACCAGCATCTTGCAAGCCGCGTGCAGTGTCTGGGGTGGCAAGGGCTACAAACGAAGCTGGCGCGCTACCAGCAACGGGCTAGAGGCTGCTGCCGCCATGTTCAATGACTGCCTTTTGGCCTTGGATGAAATCAGCGAATGCGACCCGAAGGACGTGGGCGAAGTGGTCTATATGCTGGGGAACGGACAAGGCAAGCAACGGGCTACCCGGCACGGTGGCGGTAGGCAGTTGACCCGCTGGCGCTGCGCCGTTATCTCCAATGGCGAATACAGCATAGGTACCAGCATGGCCGAGGGTGGCTACCGTATCAAGGCCGGGCAACAGGTGCGCCTGTTTGATGTGCCATGTGCGCCGCGTGCCTTTGGCGCTTGGGACACCTTGCACCACCACCCCAGCGCTCGCGCCTTGTCTGACGCGCTCAAAACTGAGGCCGCCACCCACTACGGGCACGCTGGCCGGGCCTTCCTAGAGCGTTTGGCAACCGAAGATAGCGACTTGGGCGAACTGTTGGCCGCTATACGCGCCCGGCCTGAATTCAGCACCGACGGCGAAGGGCAAGAACAACGGGTTGCAGGCCGCTTTGCCGTGCTGGCGATGGCGGGCGAACTGGCTACCGACTACGGCATTACCGGCTGGCCCGCAGGCGAAGCTATCTGCGCTGCTGCTGTGGGCTTTCAGGCGTGGCGCAGTCTGCGCACTGACAAGACGGGCGCGAATGCAGAACAGGGCCAGATTGTGCAGGCCGTGACCGACTTCATTGATAAGCATGGCGACAGCCGATTTAGCGATGCCGACGCCACAGAGGATGCACGCGCCCCATTGATTCGTGACCGGGCTGGATACTGGCGCAAGACCGACCAAGGCCGCGTGTACCTGTTCATTGGGGCCGGGATGCGCGAAGCCTTGAAGGGTTTTGACTTCGGCAGGGCACTGGCCTACCTAGAGGCCGCCGGGCTGATTGGGCCAGCCGGGCAAGGGGGAAAACGCCAGCGCCAGCGCAAGATTGCAGGGCGAAACCTGAAGTTTTATGAAGTGTATCCCGATGGTGCGGAGGCGACAGAATGACCGTTCCTAGCCTGATGGAACGCCTAAAAGCCGTTCCGGTAGCCCCGGTAGCCCCGCAGACTTTGCACGGGGCTACCGAAAAAAATGACATCCTCAGAGGGGAAAACGCTTCGGTAGCCCCGGTAGCCCCGGTAGCCCCAAAAAAAGAACGAGGGCAGAGTGAAAATCAGAAATCGCCCTCAGATTGGACGCCATCACCCCCAGCGCCTGACCCCGGCATTGCCCCGCTGCTGGCGCTGGCGATGGCCTTGTGTGATCGAACTGGTGCCAGTGACAAGGCCCGGCAAGACTGGCGCACCGACATCGAGCAGACACCGCCCGGCTTGCGTGGCGACTTGCAGCGCTACCTGCAAAGCCAGCTACCAATGCAAGCATCAGCACCAGCAAAGGCACCAGTGCAGACGCCAGTCCCCAAACCACTGCCCAAGTTCCATGTGGCCCAGCCTTGGAACGTAGCCGACCGCACCTATCAGGCCCATCACTGGAGCTGCCCCACTTGCAAGGCCGCCGCCCGCAGTGGGGGGCACAGCGCCCGCTGCACCGAAGGCCAGCAACTGCATTCCGCCTACGAACAGGCAGCGGCAAAATGAGCCAAACCATGATGAACACATCGCAACCGGGGGTTGCAAGCGCCCCCACCCGGTCATCCATCCCTGACCACTTACGCGCCTAGGTGCTGGCGCTGCGCCGCACGGAATCGGCCAAGGCGGTATCTCAACCCATTGGAATCCCTCTAGGCACCGTCAAGGCCATCAGTAGCCACTCTGGCATCACCCGCGACAACCCCAAACTGTGCGCGAGTTTTTTCGGCTGCCTGACCCGGTAGCCAGCCATTGCACAGCACTGCAAACCCCGGTTGCACCGCCCCAGCCCGTAGCCGCAACGGGTGATGACGACTTGGACGCCGTACTGTGGTTGCGTCAAGTGGTGCAGACTGGTGATGCCGCCAGAGAGGATTACCTATTCCACTGCATGGCAACCATCCGGCCCAAGACCCGCGACGAGGCCAAGGCCGTGCTGCGCGCTACATGACCCCGCGTACGAAATGTTTGACTGCAACGAGATGGATGCCGTACTGGAGAACCTGGTCGTAGGACGGCGCAACTCAGGGTTACAGCTTGGGCACGGGCGGTTGCTGAGGTCTTCCAACTACGCCATGGTGCAACAGTACACTTTTCAAGATGCACAAAGAAAATACTCCAGATTCCGAGGATGCGCCACCCACCGTTACACAGATGGTTGTTGGCACCAGTGTTGTCATTTCAATAGTTCTCTTACTTCTTCTTATTGCTTGGCCAGCTGCGCGGGGGCTACTCTCGGGAGCGAATGCTGCTGCGTGGGTACAAGCCATTGGCTCGGTTGCAGCGATTGGTGCAGCTGTATGGCTTGCACATACGCAAGCTGACAGGGAGCGTAAAAAAAGAGAATGCGAGGAATACGAAAGACGTCTGAGAAACACTGCCATTGTTTTGGCCGCTATTGGATACATACGCTATGTGTCCACTGGAATCCAGAAAGACTTAACCAAAACTTGCGGCATCGTCGAGACGCCTGCCCGAACCGATGTGATGGCGCACCGGATCGAAGCGTTGAGGCGTTTCGCAGAACGGTTGGATGTTGCTCAGCTTGATAATGCAAGAATCACACCTCGTTACTTCGGCGTTCTGGAGGCAGTTGTTGCACTTGAGGTCGCTTACATGGAGTCTGCGCAGCACGCGCTGAAAGCTGTGAATGACGTGCTTCAAATGTGTACCCGCTTCTCTATTGATTTTGGAGGTGCTGGCATCCATACCATTCGCGAATACACTTTCTTGCCAGAGTTTCAGGATATATAAGTCCTCCTCGGTCTGCGAAAACATCCGCTTTGGGTCGATTCCCGTCTGTCACGTTGCCCTGCTAGGCCAATCCGTAGCGTTCAATCCTTGTTGATTCGGCGATAGGTTGAGGCTAACCAATTAAAGGTGGGTCGCTACCGCCGTGACTGGATACCACTGTGGTGGCCCAGCAGTCTTGATTAGATTCCAAATCTGACCCCTACCCAGCCCGGCCCAGTGCCGGATTTTGCTTTTGGCGGTGGCGCTGTTGGTTGCCAAAAGTAGCCAAGAGGTATCCAGCACAACGCCGCTGTGAACGTGCCGAAATCTTTCCCGTCACGTTCGGTGCAGGCCAGCCCAGCGCTATTTATTAAATAGCAGAGATACAAGCGTTTGCGTGGTATCCAAGGGCAAGGTATCCAACTTGGTATCCAAGGAATCGGGCATTTTCAGGATGGTTACAGAGGCAATGGTTGCAGGCAAGGTTACAAGCCAAAGCCGCATATTTAGGGCCGGTTTCCAAACTGGGGGTTTCCAAGCAGGTTTCCACGGAAACCCGCATTTTTGAGCTGGTGCGCAAAGTGTGGTGCGCAGGCAGGTGCGCAGCGAAACTGCACCTTCTGGGAGTAGATGCCGACTGCAAGGGTAGGCACGAAGTTGGTACGCAAGGCCACGGTACGCAGCCCGGTACGCACGGAAGCGCTATTTCTGAGTGCGTACTTTGGTTAGCGTGGTGCAGGTTAGCGCCGTGGTTAGTGGGCAAGAGGTGCCAACAGGGCACTTACTTAACAGGCTGCTTAACAAGATTTTGGGGTGTTAAGCGAGTGGCGTGAAGTATCGGCGCTGGCCCCTTGCCACTCAGGTTAACGCCGTGGTTAACGTGGTTTGGGGGCAGTTAACCGTTAACCAGTTGGGGCAGTTTACAAACTGGTTTACACGTTTTGGGGCTGTAAACCGGGGGTTGTGAACCGGCTGTGCAATGGCCCAAAACGACGAAGCAGCCCAGGATTCCTATGGGCGGCCTGACCAGCAAGCTAGTTCAAGGTTCGCCCCTATCGCCGGGCTGCACTCATTTGTACGCCGTCCACTGTCGCGCGTCAATCCGAATGAGGTCTCAAGAGCGGTATCCGCCAATGTGGTGCTGGCCGCCGTGGAGCAACTGCCTAGGCCAGCGTCACCAGTTGCGGTAAAGGCATGGGCCGTTTTGGGGCTGGCTTAACGACAGAGCTACGGCAAAAAGCTGTCAGATTCGCGCAACAAACAGTCCCCATTTTTTTCTGGTGCTAGCCCCGTGCTAGCCCAACAAAAAAGCCACCCGGTTAAGAGTGGCTAAGTTGTTGATTTTATGGTGCCGGAGAGATGAATCGAACACCCGACCTTCTCATTACGAATGAGCTGCTCTACCGACTGAGCTACACCGGCGAAGGCGTCATTATACCGACTGATGGTAGCTAGTGACACGCTCCACTTCGTTCTTGGAGCCCAAGATCACGCTCACCCGTTCGTGCAGTTGCGTAGGTTGAACGTCCAAAATGCGTTGACGGCCATTGGTGGCAGCGCCACCCGCTTGCTCTACCAGCCAGCCCATCGGGTTGGCCTCGTACATCAGGCGCAGTTTGCCCGGCTTGTTGGGTTCGCGCTTATCCCAAGGGTACATGAACACGCCACCACGGGTCATGATCCGATGCACATCGGCCACCATACTGGCAATCCAGCGCATATTAAAGTCTTTGCCGCGTGGGCCTTCCTTGCCTTGCAGGCACTCGTCAATGTAGCGGCGCACGGGTTCGTCCCAGTGGCGCATATTGCTCATGTTGATGGCAAATTCTTTGGTGTCTTCGGGGATACGCACTCTTTCTTGCGTCAAGACAAACGAGCCTTGCTCGCGGTCTAGGGTGAACATGGCCACGCCATCGCCCACAGTCAGCACCAAGGTGGTTTGCGGGCCATAGACGCAATAGCCCGCCGCTACTTGTTGGTAGCCCGGTTGCAGGAAGTCTTTTTCTTCCACGCCCCGGTCGCCTTCAGGCTTTTTCAGTACGCTGAAGATGGTGCCGATGCTGACATTGACGTCAATGTTGCTGGAGCCATCCAAGGGATCAAACAGCAGCAGGTATTCGCCTTGCGGGTAGCGGTTGGGCACGACATAGATGCCGTCCATTTCTTCCGAGGCCATCGCTGCCAAGTGGCCGCCCCACTCATTGGCCTCGATCAACACTTCGTTGGCAATAATGTCGAGCTTTTTTTGCACTTCACCTTGCACGTTTTCGCTGTCGGCGCTGCCGAGCACGCCACCCAGCGCGCCCTTGTTCACAGCTTGGCTGATGCTCTTACAGGCGCGGGCCACCACTTCGAGCAGCAGGCGCAGTTGCGAGGGGATAAGTCCATCTACGCGCTGGTGTTCGACCAGATAGCGGGTCAGGCTGATTCGTTTTGCCATAGTTCTCTCCTTATTCGTCGGCCAGTGCGCGGCTAATGACTTCGCGCACATCGTTACTCAAATCGGGGCGGGCTGCCACGCGGGCAATGGCCTCGCGGGCACCACTGCGCCAAGGCTCGGCCAGTTTTTTCCAGCGGTCGAGGGCGCGGGCGAGGCGGGCGGCCACTTGGGGGTTGATGGCGTCTAGCTCCAAGACGCGCTCACTCCAAAAGACATAACCGGCAGCATCTTGGCGGTGGAAGGCACCGGGGTTGGCGCTGCAATAGCTGAAAATCAAACTGCGGGCGCGGTTCGGGTTCTTGAGGGTGAAGTCCGGGTGCGTGAGCAGTTGTTTCACGATGGGCAGTACATGGCCAGCGCGGTCGCTGGCCCCGGCTTGCAGCGCAAACCATTTGTCCAGTACTAGCGGGTCGTCCTTGAACAGCGTATGAAAGCGCTCTAGCGCTGGCGCTGCCAGTGCATGACCACAGCCGACCAAAGCCGCGAGGGCTTGGAAGCGGTCGGTCATGTTGCCTGCGTCTTTGAACCGCTGCAACGTCTTGCCGGGCCAGACGCTGTCCTGCGTATGTTGAGCGCCTAAGCAAAGCATGGTCAGGGCCAAGCCCGACAGTGCGCGCCGCCCTGCTGAGATGGCATCGGGCCGGTAGGCTCCGCTGGCTTGGTGGGCTTCGTAGGCCCATTGCCAGTCTGCGTGCAGGGCCAAGGCCAATTGCAGGCGCATGGCCTCGCGCACGGTATGGATGCGTTGCGGATCGACCACCGCCAACTGTTCGGCGATGTAGGTTTCTGATGGCAGCGTGAGCACCAGTTCTTTGAACGCGGCGTCCAGCGTGGCATCGCGCAGCACTTGGCGCAGCGCTTGCAACAGGGCCTCGTCCAAAATGGCGGCATCGTTGCCGCTGTCTGGGGTGGCGATGGCCTGCAAGGCGCGGCGCAAGACCAAGCGCTGGCTGGCTTCCCAGCGGTTGAAGGCATCGTGGTCGTGGGCCAGTAGCGTTAGCAGTTCGGCATCGGTGTAATCCACCTCCAGCACCACTGGCGCGCTAAAGCCGCGCAGCAGCGAGGGCACTGGCGCTTGCGCCACCTTCACAAACGTCCATTGCTGCTCGGCCTCGTGCAGCACCACGGTGCGGTTGCTGCCGGTGGCGGCTTCTTCACCTTCCAACTGCAAGGCCAGTGCTTGACCGTCATGGTTAAGTAGCCCCAACTCCACAGGAATGACAAACGGCTCTTTGCCCAGCTGGCCCGGTGTGGCGGGGCAGCTTTGGCGCAGCGTCAGGGTATAGGTGCGTTGGTCGGCATCGTACTGGCCGCTGGCCTGCACCCGTGGTGTGCCCGCTTGGCTGTACCAGCGTTTGAACTGCTCCAGTTGCAGCGCCAGTGCGCTGCCGGGGTTGGCATCGGCAATGGCTTGGGCAAAATCGTCGCAGGTCACGGCTTGGCCGTCGTGGCGGGAAAAATACAGCGCCATGCCCTTGGCAAAGCCATCACGGCCCACCAAGTGGTGCATCATGCGCACCACTTCGGCCCCTTTTTCGTAGATGGTGACGGTGTAGAAGTTGTTGATTTCGATATAGCTGTCGGGGCGCACGGGGTGTGCCATCGGGCCAGCATCTTCTGGGAACTGCGCGGTGCGCAGCACGCGCACATCCTCAATGCGCTTGACGGCGCGGGCTGAGGGGCTGCCCGCCATGTCCATGCTAAATTCTTGATCCCGAAAGACGGTTAGCCCCTCTTTGAGCGAGAGCTGGAACCAATCGCGGCAGGTGATGCGGTTGCCCGTCCAGTTGTGGAAGTATTCATGGCCCACCACGGCCTCAATGTTGGCAAAGTCGGTGTCGGTGGCCGTGGCTTCGCTGGCTAGCACATACTTCGTGTTAAAGATGTTCAGGCCCTTGTTTTCCATCGCGCCCATGTTGAAGTCGCTGGTGGCGACAATCATGAAGCGTTCTAAGTCCAGCGGCAGATTAAAGCGGGCCTCGTCCCAAGCCACGCTCGCCATGAGCGAGTTCATGGCGTGCTCGGTCTTGCCCAAGTCGCCGGGGCGCACATACACCTCTAGTAAATGCTCTTTGCCCGCACGCGACACAATGCGCTGTTGGCGTGCCACCAGCTTGCCCGCTACCAGCGCAAACAGATAGCAGGGCTTTTTGTGCGGATCGTGCCACTTGGCAAAGTGGCGGCCAGCGTCCAGATCGCCCTGCTCCAGCAGATTGCCGTTAGACAGCAACACCGGGTACGCCGCCTTGTCGGCGCGCAGCGTCACGGTGTAGCTGGCCATGACATCGGGGCGATCCAAGAAGTAGGTGATGCGCCGAAAGCCTTCAGCCTCGCATTGCGTAAAGAAAGTGCCTTGACTGACGTACAGACCCATGAGCTGGGTGTTCTTCTCCGGCACGCAGGTGGTGAAGATCTCCAGATCAAACGGCTCTGGGCCTTCGGGCAGGTTTTCCAGCACCAGCTGGCTGCCGTCCATCTTGAACGACGTTCCGGCCCCATTGACCAGCACCCGCGAGAGGTTCAGCTCTTCGCCCTCCAGACGCAGGGCTTGCGCCGCCACATCGGGGTTGCGGCGCAGGCGCATCTTATTGAGCACGCGGGTTTTGGCCGGATCGAGGTCGAAGGTCAGTTCTACCGTGTCAATCCACCACGCCGGGGGCTGGTAGTCGCTGCGGTGGATGGCCGTGGGTTGACCCTGTCCGTCAGGCATAAGCAACATGGTTTTCCTTAAACGCCCTGTTTGAGCGATGCTTCGATGAATGCGTCTAAATCGCCGTCCAGCACTTTTTGCGTGGCGGAGATTTCGACATTGGTGCGCAAGTCCTTGATGCGGCTGTTGTCCAGCACATAGGAGCGGATTTGGTGGCCCCAGCCCACATCGGTCTTGGTGTCTTCGAGCTTTTGCTGCTCTTCTTGGCGCTTGCGCATCTCAAAGTCATACAGCTTAGAGCGCAAACGTTGCCAAGCGATGTCACGGTTGCCGTGTTGGCTGCGGCCATCTTGGCATTGCACGACGATGCCGGTGGGTATGTGCGTCAGGCGCACGGCGGAGTCGGTCTTGTTAATGTGCTGGCCGCCTGCGCCGCTGGCGCGGTAGGTGTCGGTACGCACATCCGAAGGGTTGATGTTGATCTCAATCGAATCATCAATCTCCGGGTAGACAAACAGGCTGGCAAAGCTGGTGTGGCGGCCACCGGAGCTATCAAACGGCGATTTGCGCACCAAGCGATGGACGCCGGTTTCGGTGCGCAGCAGGCCGTAGGCATATTCGCCCTCGATATGGATGGTGGCACTCTTGAGGCCCGCCACATCGCCGGGGGTTTCTTCTTCCACCGTGGCTTTAAAGCCCTTGCGCTCGGCATATTTGAGGTACTGGCGCAGCAACATACTGGCCCAGTCGCAAGCCTCAGTGCCACCGGCACCCGCTTGGATATCGACAAAGCAGTTGAGCGGGTCGGCCTCGTAGCGGAACATGCGGCGAAACTCTAGCTGCTCAATCAGCGGGCTGAGTTTGCCTGACTCTTCTTCGATGGTGAGCAGACCGGCCTCATCGCCTTCTTCTTTGCTCATCTCAAACAGTTCGGCGTTGTCGGCCAGCTCGCGGGTGAGCTTTTCTAGGGTCAGCACCACGCCGTCGAGCAGTTTTTTTTCTTTGCCCAGTTCTTGGGCTTTTTTGGGGTCGTTCCAGACGGCGGGGTCTTCTAGCGAGGCATTGACGGTGCGCAGGCGTTCAAATTTGGCATCGTAGTCAAAGATACCTCCGTAACTCTTCTGTCCGGGTGGACAGGTCTTGCAAGGTGTTGCCGATAAGGTTGACGCGTTCTGCTTCCATGGTGTTGTCCTGAGTAATGGGTGAAATAACCGATAACGGGGGATTTTCTCACGCGCAGCACCACACGGCTCCCGAACTGCCGGTTCTCGTGTTGGCGGCGGCCCGCTGGCTGTGCGCTACCGCACAGACCGCGCACAGTGTCAGTCCTATGCTGAAGGCACGAACGTTGTTCCTGCCCATTTCATGAACCTGTCCGCCGCCCCCACTGCTCCCGTCGCCACCATCTTGGTGGTGGACGATGAAGAGCGCAACGTCAAGCTGCTCGAAGTCTTGCTACAAGCCGAGGGCTACGCCACGGTGTCTGCGCTCAATGGGCGCGAGGCACTGGCGGCTGCCGTATCGGCCTGCCCCGACCTGATCTTGCTCGACATCATGATGCCGGACATGGATGGTTTTGAGACGGTGGCGCAACTCAAAGCTAACCCACGCACCCGGCAGGTGCCGGTCATCATGGTCACATCGCTGGATGACCGCGACACCAAGCAACGTGCCTTGCTGGCCGGGGCTGAGGAGTTTTTGAGCAAACCCATCATTCGTGCTGATTTGACGGTGCGCGTGCGCAACCTGCTGCGGCTCAAGCAGTACAGCGATCTCCTGACCCACCACAACCAGTTGCTAGAAACACAGGTCAAAGAGCGCACGGCACAACTCGAAGAAGCCTACCGCGACACCGTGCTAACGCTGGTGCGCGCCGCCGAGCGCAAAGACGAAGAAACCGGGCACCATGTGCGCCGCATCAGCCACTACTGCGTGGTGCTGGCTGATGCTATGGCCTTGCCAGAGGTGGGCAGCGACGTTATCTTCCATGCCAGTCCCATGCATGACATCGGAAAAATTGGTATCCCCGACCATGTGCTGCTCAAGCCGGGGCCACTGACACCCGACGAATGGGCCACCATGCAGACCCACTGTGCGCTGGGAGCGCGTATTTTGTCCAGCGGTACCTCGCGCTATACCCGCATGGGCGCTGAGATTGCGCTGGGCCACCATGAGCGCTGGGATGGCAGTGGTTATCCGGCCGGCCTGCGCGGCACGGATATCCCGATGGCCGCACGCCTGATGCAGATTTGCGACGTTTACGACGCCCTGCGCAGTCGGCGGCCCTACAAGCCAGACATGGAACACGCTCAAGCAGTAGACATCATTGTCCTAGGCGACGGGCGTACCCAGCCTGAGCATTTTGACCCCGCTGTGCTGGCTTGCTTTGTGGCGCAGGCACCGCTGTTTGCAGCCATTTACGAGGCACATCCTCATGGCTAGCCCTCCCCTTGGCGCAAAAAAGTCTGCCAGCCGCCTCGAACTGCGGTTGGTGGTGGGCTTGGGCCTCGCTATGGCCGCACTGCTGCTGGCCGGTGCCCAGATGGCGAGATCGGTCTATGGCTACAAAAACACCATGCACTGGGTAGTGCATTCATACCAAGTGCTCGATGCGTTGGGCGAGGTGGTGTCGGGTGTGCGCGAGATTGAAAGCCGCCAGCGCAGTTACATCATTACTGGCGATCCGCGTTATGTGGCCCAACGCGCCCGCGAGGCAGAGGCCGTGCGCGCTGTGCTTGCACGTCTGGAGCGCCTGACTGCTGACAATCCCGCCCAGGGAATGCGCAGCAGCCAAATTGCTCAACTGACCGAGTCGCGCCTGCAACTGCTCGACAACAACGTAGCCGTGTTTCAGGCCCAGGGTTTTGAGGCCGCGCGTGACCTGATTCGCAGCGGCGTCTCTGAGCGCACCATGCAGGCGCTGCTCAAAGAAATCAACTTGCTTACCGCTGCGGAGCACAGCTTGCTCCAGCAGCGCACCGAACGCGCCCAATCCAACAGCGAGTGGGCGCTCTCAGTCAGTGCCTTGCTGGTCGGGCTGACGGTGATCGGTATGTTGTTGCTGTGGTGGCGGCTGCGCGTGGATGCCCGCAACCGGGTGGTCGATGAGGCTTCGGCACAAGAAAGTGCTTTGTTAAAGCAAGTGCTCAACCTACTGCCTGTGGGGGTTTTGGTGGCCGATGCCCAAGGCGCGCTGACCCACATCAACCCGGCAGCGCGCAGCATCTGGGCCTCAGACCCGCTGGCCGATCCGTTGCAGTATGGCGAATACGTGGGTTTCTGGCCCGAGTCGGGCAAACGTCTGGCCCCAGACGATTGGGCACTGGTGCGCGCCTTGCACACGGGCGAGACCATTGGCGACGAGTTGGTTGATATCCACTGCCGCGATGGAAGCCGCAAGACCATCGCCAGCTACGCCATGCCGATTCGCAACGCGACGGGCGCGGTGGTCAGTGCCATCGCCGTCAACATTGACGTCACAAGCTTCAAACGCACCGAGCGCCAGTTGCGTGCCACCGCCCGTTTTGACGAAACCCAGAGCCAAGCGCTGGCGCTGTTTTCTACTACCTTTGATCGCGAAAAAATCCTCGTTGGGCTGCTGGCCTTGCTGGCGCAGCGCCATCCGTTTCCGGTGTCGGCCCTGTATGGCTTTGAAGAGGCTAGCGGGCGCTTTCGCTGCGAAACCGCGCACGGTATGGGTCTGGACGGGCCACGCCAGTTTGCGCTGGGCGAGGGACTGCTGGGGCAGGCGGCGCAAACCGGGCGCACGGCGGTGCTCGATTGTGCCGAGCTCACGCTACAAACGGGCTTGCTGGACTTTGCACCCATGCAAGTGCTGATGCTCCCGGTGAGTTACCAAGAGCGCCGCTTGGCGGTGCTGGTGCTGGCGGCCAGCAGCCGTCTCGATGATGGCGAGCGCGCCTTTGTCGAGCGGCTGGCCGTGACCTTGGGGGTGGCACTGGACAATATGCGCCAATACAGCGATTTGCGCCTGCTGACCGAGCAACTGCGCACCCGCAGTGAAGAGATTGCCGTCAAAAACCGCCAGCTCGAAGAGGCCAGCCGCATGAAGTCGGAGTTTTTGGCCAATATGTCGCACGAGCTGCGCACACCGCTGAACGCCATCATCGGGTTTTCTGAGGTGCTGGCTGATGGCCTGCTGGGCGAGCTACAACCCAAGCAAAAAGAGTACGCCAACGACATCACCACCAGCGGCACCCACCTGCTCTCGCTTATCAACGATATTCTTGACCTATCCAAGGTGGAAGCTGGCAAGATGACGCTGGAGCTAGAGCCTTTGCAGGTGGAACCCTTGTTGCAATCGGGCTTGCAGGTGGTGCGCGAACAAGCCTTGGCCCACGGCTTGCACATCGTGGCCGAGCCGCCCGGGCCTTTGGGTGAGATTTGGTTGGATGCCAGAAAGGTCAAGCAAATTCTCTATAACCTGCTCTCCAACGCCGTCAAGTTCACGCCCCAAGGAGGTACGGTGGGTTTGTCTGCCCGGCGCGTGGGGCAGGAGGCAGTGGCGCAAGGCACGCACGCCCAGTATCTAGAGATTGCAGTCAGCGACACCGGTATCGGCATCTTGCCAGCAGACCAAGCCCGGTTGTTTCAGCCTTTCACGCAGATTGACAGCACCTTGGCGCGGCGTTTTCAGGGCACCGGCTTGGGCTTGGCGATGGTCAAGCGCTTGACTGAGCTGCACGGCGGGCAGGTTGGCTTGCACAGCGCGCCGGGCAGTGGCTCCACGTTCACGGTTTGGTTGCCGTGGCGCACCCAAGCCGAGGCGGAACCGGTGCTGGTGTTGCCCCCTGTGGCTTTGGTCGCTCAGGTGAGCACACCCGTACACGCACTGGCGCGTGGCGGGCAACCGCTGGCGCTGGTGGTAGAGGACGACGACAAATCTGCCGAGCTGCTGCGCGTGCAACTGGAGCACACCGGCTTTCGCACCGTGCGTGCGGTCAGTGCCGAAGCCGCCATGACGCTGGCAGAGCAAGAGTGCCCCGACTTGATTACGCTAGACATCCACTTGCCCGGCATGGATGGCTGGGAGTTTCTGAACCAGTTCAAGCAGCACCCACATTTCTCTGGCGTCCCGGTGGTCATTGTCTCCATCGTGGCCGACAAGGTACTGGGCCTGTCGATGGGGGCTAGCCGGGTGCTGCAAAAGCCGGTGGGCCGCGAAGAGCTGACCCAAGCGCTGGCGGGCCTCGGTTTTCAGCTGCACCTCGACGGCAGCAGGCGCACGGTGTTACTGGTAGACGATGATCCGCAATCTCTACAATTGCTGGGCACTTACCTCAATCCGGCCGATTTTCGGGTGCTCATGGCCTTTAGCGGGCAAGAAGGTATCGACATGGCACAGCGCGAACACCCCGACCTGATCGTGCTCGATTTGATGATGCCGCAGGTCAGTGGTTTTGATGTCGTGGCTACGCTCAAGGCCGATCCGCACACGGCCAGCATCCCCGTGATCGTGGTCACCGCCAAGCAAATCACGGCCCAAGACCGCGCCAAACTGGCGGGCGACGTTGACTTGCTGATTGAGAAATCAAAGCTCAACCACGGCCGTTTCATCGATGAAGTCAAACGGGCGATTGCCTGGAAGGAGCACTGAAGTGGCCCACGTACTGGTCGTGGAAGACCACCCGGCAAACATGAAACTAGCGGTTTTTCTGCTGGAGAATGCGCACCACAAGGTCACGCAGGCCACCGACGCCGAAGAAGGCATCCGCTTGGCGCGCGCGCTGGAGCCAGACCTGATTTTGATGGACATCCAACTGCCGGGCATGGATGGCTTGACGGCTGCGCACCTGCTCAAGGCCGATGCGGCCACCCAAGGCATCAAAATTGTGGCGCTGACGGCGCTGGCTATGGGCGGTGATCGCGAAAAAATTCTGGCCGCTGGGTGCGATGCCTACATCGCCAAACCCTTGCGCTATAAAGAATTTTTGCAGGTGGTGGATGCGATGGTGAACGGTGGTGCTTTGCCTTCGGTGGCCTGACCATTGCACGCTGGCCTCATGGCGTAGCGCTACGACACAAAGCCCTCAATCAGCGCAGCCACGGCTTGGGGCTGATCGTGGTGCAGCATATGCCCCGCATCTTGCACTACGGCCTGTTGGCAGTTGGACACCGCTTGCAGGCGTTCATGGTATTGCTCCAGCGTATAGCGGCCTTGCCACCAGTGTGCCATGTGGTTGTCGGTGGCTTCTACGGCCAAGGTGGGCGCGGTGATGGCACGCCACAGGGCTAACACTTCTTCCACGCGGTAGAGTTGGGCATTGATAATTTTGTGCGCCGCATCGCCCAAAATGCGCCATTCGCCTTGGGCGTTGGCTTGCGCCCAGTGTTGTGCCAACCAGTCGGCCTTGTCTTGGGGCAGGCGTGGGTTGGTTTTTATTAAGCGTTGGGCTACGGCCTCGGCGCTGTCGTAGGCCTTCATGGTCAGGGTGCCACACTCGTATTGGTGCAGCTCGTTTAGCCACTGTGCATAGCGGGCCGGGGCTTGTTCTGGGGTGTTGGCAGGCATGCCAAAGCCCTCTAGGTTGATGAGGCGGCGGATGCGCTCAGGCCGCACCCCGGCGTACATCATGGCGATGTTGCCGCCCATGCTGTGGCCCACCAGATCGACGGCTTGGCCGGGGGAGTAATGCTCTAGCAGGCGTTCTAAGTCGGCCAGATAGTCGGGAAACTGGTAGTGGTCGTTGCCAGCGGGGGGCTGTGTCAGGCCAAAGCCGCGCCAGTCGGGGGCAATGATGCGCCGCCCCTGCACAAAAGCCTCACTGAACGCATCGACGACAAATTGGTACGAGGCCCCGACATCCATCCAGCCATGCAGTAGCACGAGCGGTGGTTCGGTGCTGGTGGCGCTGCCCCAGTGGCGTACATGGTAGCGCAGGCCGCGCAGGGGAATCCATTCGGTTTGAAAAGGGCGAAGGCTTTGGTACATCCTTGGATTATTCCGCAGCAAGGCTGACCATCGCTGTGTGGCGGCCAGTAACCCACTAGGGGCCAACGATGTTTGCGTCATGAACTGATGCCTGCAAGGCCATGTCGCCCTGCGTACACTGGAAGTTTTGACCGGAGCAAGCGCATGGACACCATCCAGTTAGGTCAGAGTGACCTGCACGTTACCCCTATTTGCCTAGGCACCATGACTTTTGGCGAGCAGGTGGCTGAAGCAGATGCCCACGCCATTCTGAACCGTGCTTTAGAGCGTGGTATTAACTTTATCGACACCGCCGAGATGTATGCGGTGCCTGCCCGCGCCGAAACCGCTGGTGCCACCGAAACCATCATTGGCCGCTGGCTGGCGCAAAACCCCGGTGTGCGCCAAAGAATCGTGCTTGCCACCAAGGTAGCAGGCCCCTCGCGTGGCATGCCTTGGTTGCGTGGTAGCGATGGCCTGACGGCGGCCGACATCGTGGCCTCTTGCGAGGGCAGCTTGCGCCGCTTGCAAACCGAAGTCATTGACCTGTACCAAATCCACTGGCCTGAGCGCCATGTGCCCGCTTTTGGCATCAAATACTACGACCCAACGCAAGAGCGCACCCAAACCTCACTGCATGAGCAATTGGAAGCACTGGCTGGGCTGGTAAAAGCAGGCAAGGTGCGCCACATTGGTCTGTCTAACGAGACCCCTTACGGCGTGCATGAGTTTGTACGTCTGGCCCAGCAGCATGGCCTGCCGCGCATTGCTACCGTGCAAAATCCCTATTGCCTCATCAACCGCAGTTACGAAAATGCCCTCGATGAGACCTGCCACCGCCTGAATGTGTCGCTGTTGGCTTATTCTCCGGTGGGTTTTGGTCTGCTCACGGGCAAATACGACCAAAGCGGCACCACGGGGCCAGAGGCACCGCAGGGGGCGCGCTTGTCCACCTATGAGTCGGTGCGCAAACAGCGCTGGGGCCGACCCGAAGCCCTGGCCGCTGCGCGCCGCTACAACGCGCTGGCCCGTCAGCATGGCCTGACACCCACTCGGCTGGCACTGGCGTTTTGCTATACCAAATGGCAGGTAGCCAGCACCATTATTGGCGTCACCTCGCTGGCGCAACTGGAGGAAGATTTGGATGCTTGGGGCACCAACTTGTCGCCCGAATTGCTGGCCGAAGTGGATGCTATCCGCTGGGAGTTGGGTGACCCAGCCCTTTGAGCCGCTGGGCAGGGGTAGCGTTTGTGGTTCAATTTGCCATCATGGCAAAAAAAGACAGCAAAACCACCCACGTCAGTGAAACCCCGGCCACGCAATGGCTCAAAGCACAGGGGGTAGCATTCACGGGGCTGCCCTATGACTATGTAGAGCACGGCGGCACCGCGCACAGTGCTGCCAGCTTGGGGCTGGATGAGCATACCGTGGTCAAAACCTTGGTGATGCAAGACCAAGACGCCAAGCCGCTGATCGTGCTCATGCACGGCGATTGCAAGGTCTCGACCAAGGCGCTGGCCCGCCAGATCGGTGCCAAATCGGTGGAGCCTTGCACCCCAGAGGTGGCTAACCGCCACAGTGGCTATTTGGTGGGCGGCACATCGCCATTTGGCACGCGCAAAACCATGCCGGTGTATATCGAATCGTCGATTCTGGAGCTACCGCGCATTGCCATCAATGGTGGCCGTCGGGGCTTTTTGGTACAGATCGAGCCGCAAGTGTGCGTGCGTTTGCTGGGCGCAACGCCAGTGCAATGCGCCTTGGCAGAATAAAACCACGGGCCGCTGGCACAATGACGCCCCGCTAAACCCTTCTGGAGATTGATTTTGCCCCTCGTTTATTCCGCTCTGGCGGTGCTGGCGGCCTATTTGCTGGGCTCGTTGTCGTTTGCAGTCATTGTGAGCCGCGTCATGGGCCTGAATGACCCGCGCACCTTTGGCAGTAAAAATCCGGGTGCCACCAATGTGTTGCGTTCGGGCAGCAAAGCCGCTGCCATTTTGACGCTCGCGCTCGATGCCGCCAAGGGCTGGTTGCCCGTGGCACTGGTGCGCTGGTTTGGCGCGCCCTATGGCCTCGAAGAAGGCACGCAAGCGCTGGTGGCTTTGGCGGCGTTTGTCGGGCATCTCTGGCCGGTGTTCTTTGGCTTTAAGGGCGGCAAGGGCGTGGCTACGGCGTTGGGGGTGTTGTTGGGCGTGAGTGGTTGGCTGGGGCTTGCCACACTGGCGGCTTGGCTGGTGGTGGTGTCCATCTCGCGCTATGTCTCGCTGTCGTCTATGGCGGCGGCTTTGTTTGCGCCTACCTTCTTTTTATTGGCGGGTGGGCCGCTGTGGTATGCCGATCACCGTGTGGCAGCGGCCATTGGAGCGATGGCGGGCTTGCTGGTGTGGCGGCACCAAGAAAACATTGGGCGCTTGCTGCGTGGCACCGAGTCCAAGCTGGGCCAAAGCAAAAACAAAGCGCCTGTGCCAGAGGCACCCGCAGTAGGCCATGTACACCCAGTGGGTAACAAAAAGCGCCGTCGCTAAAACAAAGGGATTGAAGCAAGGGCCGTGGTGGCCCTGCTGGCAGGCGCTGCCGCTGGCAACGCACATAAAAGAGGTTTGACGAGCCTTACCCCCGGCACTGTATCTGCGGTTAGGGCTGCTTGGTTCCCCACCTGACCCGGTTGGCCGCTTCCCCATGCGGGGAGGCCCGTCAACGGCAATTGTAATCTATAAGAGATCAGCGTTTGCCGGGCAGCATCCGCAGCAGGGTGTTGTCGCGCAGCACATAGTGGTGTACCAGCGCAGCAGCGGCGTGCAGTGCCACCAGTCCATAACCGACCACAGCCCCGATTTCGTGTACCTCTTTGAACCAGTGGGCGGTGTTGCTGTTGGTAGAAGTCAGCAGCGGCACGGGGATACCTCCCGGAAAATAGACAGGGGCGCCCTTAAAGCTGAGTGCCAGCCAACCCAATACCGGTAGCCCGATCATCAAAACATAAAGCCCCGCATGGGCACCGTGGCCCAGCAAGGATTGCCATGCGGGGGGGGCTGGTTCAATGGCTGGTGTGGTGCTAGACAGGCTGGCCATCAGGCGCACCCAAACCAGCACAAATACCGCCAGCCCCAGGGCATAGTGGGCCGATTTAATCAGTTCACGCGCAGGAGTCCCCTTGGGGTACATGCCCCGCAGTTCCATCGTGGTGGCTGTGGCAATCAACAGCAAAACCATCAGCCAGTGCATGGCGATAGAAAAGCGGTGGTAGCGTTGTGGAGCGGCGGGGGTGACCATGTTTTTTGAATCCTAGGCAAAAAGGCCATCTTCGCCCGCCTAACTGAAGGTTTTCTGAAGGTGCCTCAGCACTAAGGCGGGGCACACATAGAATCACGCCCCATGTCCTACATCGTGCTCGCCCGCAAATACCGTCCACGCAACTTCACTGAGATGGTGGGGCAGGAGCATGTCGTGCAGGCCCTGAGCAACGCCCTCACGCAACAGCGCCTGCACCATGCCTACCTGTTTACCGGCACCCGTGGCGTGGGTAAAACCACCGTGTCGCGCATTTTGGCCAAATCTCTCAATTGCCAAGGGCCAGATGGCCAAGGCGGCATCACCGCCACGCCCTGCGGCGTTTGCCAAGCCTGCCAAGACATCGACAGTGGCCGTTTTGTCGATTACACCGAACTCGACGCCGCCTCCAACCGGGGCGTAGATGAAGTGCAAAGCCTGCTAGAGCAGGCGGTGTACAAGCCGGTGCAGGGGCGCTTTAAGGTCTTCATGATCGACGAAGTGCACATGCTGACCAACACGGCGTTTAACGCCATGCTCAAAACGCTGGAGGAGCCGCCCGAATACCTCAAGTTTGTGCTGGCTACCACCGATCCGCAAAAAGTGCCGGTCACGGTGTTGTCGCGCTGCCTGCAATTTAATCTGCGCCCGATGGCCCCTGAGACCGTGCTGGAGCACCTGAGTCATGTGCTGGCAGCAGAGCATATCCCCGCCGAGGTGGCGGCACTGCGCTTGCTGTCGCGAGCGGCACGGGGGTCGATGCGCGATGCTTTGTCGCTCACTGACCAAGCCATTGCTTTTGGCAGTGGGCAATTGCAAGAAGCAGCGGTACGCCTGATGCTGGGCGCGGTAGACCGCTCCCATGTGTTGCGCTTGATTGAAGCACTGGCGCTGGGCGATGGTAAGACCGTGGTCGAAACCGCTGAACTGCTGCGCTTACATGGTGTTTCTGCTGCCGCTGCGCTAGAAGACATGTCTGCGATGTTGCAGCGCATGGCGGTATTTCAGGCTGTGCCGCCAATGGCCGCCGCTGCCGCTGTAGACGCTGATGACCCTGATGCAGCGGCCACTGTGCGTCTGGCCGCTCTGATGCCCGCAGACGAGACCCAGTTGCTCTACAGCATCTGCCTGCATGGGCGCGCCGAGCTGGGCTTGGCCCCCGATGAGTATGCTGCCTTGACCATGGTGCTGTTGCGTCTGTTGGCGTTCAAGCCCGCCGCCGCAGCGGGGGGGACAGAAAAAAAAACACTGACAACGGCTGATACAGCGCCGCTGCCAGCGCCCCTTGTCGTTAGGCAGGCCATTGCACCGGCCCCGCCGCCGATGGCTGCGGCTGCTGCCCCAGCCATCGCGCCAGCGCCGCTACCCGCGCCCAAGGTGATGCCGCATGCGCTGCCGGAGACAGCACAGCGCCCGCCCGTGCCCACAGTCGCTCCTGCCAAGCCAGACCCTGTACCCGCCCCGCCTGTGGCCCCCTTGCCTTGGGAAGATGCGCCTCCAGAACCAGTCTTGGCACCAGTACCAGCACCGGCAGCCGTTGCCGATACCCCCTTGGGCGAGCGCTGGCATACGCTGGTGCAGTCACTGGTAACCAGTGAGGCCATCACCGCCTTGGCCCGTGAGTTGGCGTTGCAGTCACAATTGCAGTCCTGCGATGAGGGGCCTTGGTGCTTGCGCATTGAGCACGAAACTCTCAACCAGCCCACGGCCCGCGAACGGCTCACTACTGCCTTGCAGGCCGCAGGCCATGCCCAAAGCGGTTTGCGTATTGAGCTGGGGCCGGTCTCTGACACCCCCGCCCGCCGCAATGCTGCTGCCGAAAAATCCCGCCAAGAGCAAGCCCGTGCTACCGTGCTGGCCGATAGCCGGGTGCAGGCTTGGATGCGCGATTACGATGCGCGCATCGTGCCGGGCAGCATCCAGCCCCAGTAAGCTGCTGCTCAAACAGGCATTGATTTTTTTCCCTTTTTTCAGTTCACAACGAAAGGAACTTACATGTTTAACAAAGGACAACTGGCTGGCTTGATGAAACAAGCCCAAGCCATGCAGGACAACCTGAAAAAAGCCCAAGACGAACTGGGCCACGTCGAAGTCCAGGGCGAATCCGGTGCGGGTCTGGTCAAAGTCACCATGACCTGCAAGCACGACGTCAAGCGTGTCACCATCGACCCCAGCCTGCTGGCCGAAGACAAAGATATGCTCGAAGACTTGGTGGCTGCCGCCTTCAATGCTGCTGTGCGCAAGGCCGAAGAAACCTCGCAAGAAAAAATGGGCAAGATCACCGCAGGTATGCCCGGACTGCCCGGTGGCATGAAGTTCCCGTTCTAACGCCAAACCGCTTCCCCATGCCTGTTGCACCTGCGCACAGCCTTGAGGCGCTCATCCAAGCCCTGCGGCGTCTACCGGGCGTGGGTGCCAAGTCGGCAGCCCGTATGGCCTACCACCTGTTGCAGCGCGACCGCGATGGCGCTTTGCAGCTTTCCCAAGCACTGGTGCAGGCGGTAGACCACATGCGCCATTGCGAGCGTTGCCACACCTTTACCGAAGCGCCCATTTGCGCCATCTGCCAAAACCCGCAACGCGATGCCACCCGGCTGTGCGTGGTAGAAACCCCGGCAGACCAAGCCGCGATGGAGCGCACCGGGGCCTTTGCTGGCCTGTATTTTGTGCTAATGGGGCGCATCAGCCCCTTGGATGGTATTGGCCCCCACGACCTTGGGCTGAAAAAGCTATTAGACCGGGCCAGCGATGGTGTGGTGCAAGAGGTCATTTTGGCCACCAACTTCACGGCAGAAGGCGAAATGACTGCCCATGTCATGGCCCAAGCCCTCAAAGCCCGTGGCTTGCGGGCTACTCGTCTGGCACGCGGCGTGCCGGTGGGCAGTGAGCTGGAATATGTCGATCTGGGTACCATTGCCCACGCCTTGGCCGAGCGCCGTTAAGGCGCACCGGTAGCGCTTCTCTCCCTTCTCTCTGCTTTTGCTTTTTTCATGATTGACTTACGGGGTATCACCCAAATTTATCCGGGCCCACAAGGCCCGGTACAAGCACTACGCGGCATTGATTTACACATCTTGCCGGGTGAAGTTTTTGGCATCATCGGACGCAGCGGTGCGGGCAAAAGCTCGCTGGTGCGTGTCATCAACCTGCTCAATCGGCCTACCCAAGGGCAGGTGATTGTGGCCGGGCATGATCTGGCGCAACTCAACGATGCCCGTTTGCGCGCAGCGCGGCGCGATATTGGCATGGTATTTCAGCATTTCAATTTGCTGTCTTCACGCACCGTGTTCGACAACGTTGCCCTGCCGCTCGAATTGGCTGGTATGGCTAAAAATGACATCCGCCAGCGTGTGAACCCGCTGCTAGAACTGGTCGGGTTAACGGCTTTGGCCGACCGCTACCCCGTACAAATCAGTGGCGGACAAAAGCAGCGTGTGGGTATTGCACGGGCCTTGGCCAGCCAGCCCAAGGTGCTGTTAAGCGATGAGGCCACCTCCGCACTCGATCCAGAAACCACCGGCTCCATTTTGGCCCTATTGCGCCAAGTGAACCAAGAACTGGGTCTGACCGTGGTGCTCATCACCCACCAAATGCAGGTGATTAAGCAAATTGCCGACCGTGTCGCGGTGATGGATGCGGGCCGCATTGTCGAGCAGGGCCGGGTGATTGATGTGTTTACTGCACCGCAGCAGCCGATTACCAAACGCTTGATCGATGAGATCGTGCCGCAAGAATTGCCTGCCACCGTGATTGACCACGTGCGCCAGCTTCAGCCCCCCTTGCATGGTGGCAGTGGGCAACTACTGCGGCTATCGTATGCTGGGGAGCGTGCCTATCAGCCCATTCTTTCGCACTTGATTCGGGAGTATGGGCTGGACTTGTCCATTTTGCACGGCCAGATTGACGAGATCCAAGGGCAGGCTTTTGGCTCCTTGGCGATTTACGTCAGCGGCCAGAGTGGGCCATTGCAAGCTGCGATTGCACAACTGCGCAGCGAAGGCGTGCGCGTTGAAGAAGTAGACACCGGGAGCGCCCAACATGTTTGACAATCTTTCTGCCATGATGCTGGAGCTGTTTGCCACCTCCTTGTGGGAAACGCTGGTGATGGTGGCCGTTTCAGGGCTGGTGGGGGCACTGCTGGGCATCCCGTTGGGTGTGTTTTTGCGCCTGACCGACCAAGGCGGTATTTTGGAAAACCGCCTGTTCAATAAGACGGTAGGCGGGGTGGTCAATGCCGTGCGTTCCACGCCATTCATCATCTTGCTGGTGGCTATCATCCCGCTCACCCGTGTGCTCACGGGGTCGTCGATTGGCACGGCAGCGGCGATTGTGCCCCTGACCTTGACCGCAGCACCCTTTGTGGCCCGGTTGGTAGAGGCCGCGCTGCGCGAGGTCGATCACGGCTTGGTGGAAGCCGCCCAATCGATGGGAGCTACCACCAGCCAGATTGTGTACAAAGTATTGTTGCCCGAAGCCATGCCCGGCATTATTGCGGGCTTAACCATCACACTGGTCAGCCTGACCGGCTATTCGGCAATGGCCGGGGCCATTGGCGGTGGTGGCTTGGGCGACTTGGGCATCCGCTATGGTTACCAGCGCTTCTTGCCCGATGTCATGCTGGCGGTGGTGCTGGTGCTTATCGTGTTTGTGCAAGCCATCCAGAGCCTAGGAGATTGGGCCGTGCGGCGCTTAAGCCACCGCTGATACCCCCATCCCCTTTAGTCTCATCTTTTCCGGCTTTAGAAAGCCGGAACCACCGCGCCCTTGTATTTTTCCAAGATAAACTTTTTCACTTCGGGGGTACGCAGGGCCTTGACTAGCTTTTGGATGAGTGGGTCATTGGCTCGGTCGGCGCGGGCAGTAATGATATTGGTGTACGGTGAATCAGCACCCTCAATGAACAAGGCATCCTTGGTTGGATTGAGTTTGGCTTCGATAGCGTAGTTGGTGTTGATTAACGCCAGATCAACATCGGCCAGCGCGCGTGGCAGCAAGGCGGCTTCTAGTTCGCGGAACTTGAGCTTTTTCGGGTTCTTGACGATATCAATCGGGGTGGCGGTGATGTTTGCCGGGTCTTTGAGTTCAATAAGCCCTTGTTTTTGCAGCAGCAACAAAGCACGACCGGCATTTGACGGGTCATTGGGAATAGCTACCACTGCGCCATCTTTTAGGGCCTTGATATCTTTGATTTTGTGCGAGTAAGCACCAAAAGGCTCGACATGGATTTTGCCGTTGGGCACCAACACCAAGCTGCTCTTGCGGTCTTTGTTGTAGCTGTCTAAATACGGCTGGTGCTGGAAGAAATTGGCATCTAGTTGCTTGTCTTCAACCGCTGCATTGGGTTGGATGTAATCGCTAAATTCACGCACCTGCAAATCTACGCCTTGGGCCTGTAGCTGGGGCTTCACAAATTGCAAAATTTCAGCGTGGGGCACGGCAGTAGCGGCCACTTTGAGCACATCAGCAGCATGACTGGTCAGGGCCAAAGTCGCCAAGGCCAAGGCAGAGAGGGTTTTCTTCAACATATCAAAAATACCTTTTTAAAGTGAGAGTGGTTGCCAATGAAAGCCTGTGTATCAGGTCGGGGGATGCTCTTGGGTATTAAGGAGTAATTGCATAAAAACCAAATCAAGCCAGCGGCCAAATTTGGTGCCAACTTCTTGCATCAATCCGGTTTGTGTAAAACCTAATTGACGGTGCAGGCCGATAGAGGCAGTATTGCCTGCTTCAATCGCTGCCACCATAACGTGTTTATGTAGCTGCTGCGCTCGCTCGATCAGTTCGTGCATCAAGGCTTTGCCTACGCCACCCCGCTGCGCCGCTGGGTGTACGTACACCGAATGCTCTACTGTGTGCCGATAGCCTTCAAAAGCGCGCCAGTCGCCAAAGCTGGCATAACCGAGCACCCGTTGTTCTGCATCCACAGCAACTAAGATCGGATAACCCATTTTTTGGCGCTCCGCCATCCAAGCTGTGCGATTGGCCAAGTCTACGGTTTTTTCGTTCCAGATGGCAGTGGTGTGTAGCACGGCATGGTTGTATATTTCTAAAATGGCTGAAATATCAGCCACAGTGGCATCTCTGATGTGCATTATCAGTGGCTTTGCAGGAGTGAATTGATTGGTTTTTGTATTGTAGCAGAATCAATCTATCAGTATCGAATAGAGTATTTGTTGCGATATAACAAATTGAAATTTATTTATATAAAAACAATCTTGTTTATCTGATTTTATTTTGTAGATTGTTATGAGGTAAAAATCAGAAAAAGAGGGAGCCGCTGCTCATAGCTGGCGAAAATCAAAAATCAGCAACCATTGATCGGCACCTTGGCTCCATCCCTGATGCAAGGAGCCTAGCGCCACCAATCCGGGCAGGCGGCAGTGTTGGCGCACCAGCACGGGCAGGGGGTAGACAGCTGTGGCATCGAGCGTGATCAGGTGCGGGGGGGTTGGCAGCGAGATCAACACCGGCTCCCGCCCTCGGTAAATTTTTAGGTATTGGCGCGCAGCGCCCTTGACAGGCTCTAGATCATCCAGCCCCAGCAGACTCTCTAGGCTACCCCAAGGCGCGGACGTTGGTGTGGTCACCATTGCGTCCACTTGGTCGCTAGGGCAAGCAATGCAGTAGCCACCGGCACTGAGCACGACCAGCTCTAGGGAGGCAACAACGGAGGGCAGCGACACGTTCTTTAATCACCAGTGTTGGCGTAGTCTGACAGTAGTCGGTTGACATCTAACACCGACACTGGCTGCCCATGAAGTTGCAGCACGCCCAAAATCAGTGGCCGCAGTAGCATCGGCACAGTGGCGGGTGGTGGCTGGATGTTGCTGTGCAGCACATCGCAAACATCGATCACCCGATCGACCCGAATGCCGCTGCGCACCGTATCCCCCTGTGCGATCAGGATCAGTGAGTCTGTCGAGGCCGGCATGGCAGGCAAGCCCAGCAGCGTGTGTGGCAGCAGCACCGATTCGATATCGCCGCGCACGTTAATCACCCCTTCGAGGGTGGCAGGTGTTCCGGGAATAAAAAACACCGGCTGGTGGGCCAAAATTTCTTTGATCTGTTCACCGTGAAAAGCAAACCATTGCTGGCTACACTCAAAAATCACCAGTTTGAGCGTGGGCTCATCGACATTGATGATGCCTTGGCGCGCCTCTGCCTCTTGGTGTTGGGACAATATTTGATCGAGAATCTGGCCACTCATGGTGCATCTTCCTCAATCAGCACCTGATTGCGCCCATTGTGCTTGGCGCGGTAAAGCGTTTTGTCTGCGGCTTCACGCAATGCCGTCAGGGTGGTATGGCGGGTGCAACTGGCAATGCCCGCACTGAACGTGCAAGAAAAAGTGCCTTGCGGCGTTTTAAATTTGAACAATTCAAAATTGCGGCGCAACTCGTCAATGATGTCCCAGGCCATCGCGGGCGAGGCTCCTGCCAGAATAATGGCAAACTCTTCGCCGCCGTAGCGGCCCACAATGTCGGAGCCACGCAGGCGTTGTTGCATCAAGCGCGACAAGGCCAGCAGCACTTGGTCGCCCACGGGGTGGCCGTAAGTGTCGTTGACTTGCTTGAAAGCATCAATGTCGATCATCGTAAAGCACAGCTCAGCCTGTTGCCGCTCGGCGTTGGCCAAGACGTTTTCTAGAAACTGTGTGATGGCGGTGTGGTTGAGCAGCCCTGTTAGGCTGTCGCGCACCATCCGAGAGCGCAAAATGCGCATCCGGTCGGCCCGTACGCTCACGGCAGCCACCAGCTCTTGGGGCACTACCGGTTTGCACAAAAAGCCTTCTACCCCCACCTGCATGGCCGAAAAAAGTTTTTGGCGATCTGTTTCGCTGGACAGATAAACGATGGGCAAACCCACATAGTCGGGCAATTGGCGAATCAACTTGGCCAGATCGCGACCATTGCATCCGGGCATGTAAATATCCATCAGCACGATGTCGGGCCGGAAATCATCCAGTGCATTGCGCAGTTGGGCTGGATCGGTCAGTTGTGCTGTCAGCATTCCTGCTTCTTGGAGCAAGATGGCATGGTAGGTGGCTACTCCCGGTTCATCATCCACGATCAGCACCCGGTAGGGCTCAGGTTGTGAACGGTTGCTCAGTTCGTCCATCACCCGCACCAAATCCATGACATTGACTGGCTTGTGAAAATAGGCTTCACCGCCCGCCAAGACGGCATTGAGCCGCGATTGGATGTCATCGTGGCTGGACATAAACACGGCTGGCAGCGGTTTGCCCATTTCTTGGCGAATGGCCTGCACAATGGAGGTTCCTGCCGAACGGCCTTCGGGAAACTCAATGTCCATGAGCACGACATCCGGCCAGCGCTCGCGCACTGCTTCGCGCAACGCCTCTGTGCTCAGAAAAGTGTGGATTTCATAACCAAAACAACCCAGCTGAATAGACAGTTGTTGCAGTAGCAGCTCATCGTCTTCGCATAGGTAGACCAAGCAGGTCTCTTTGGGGCTGAGTGGGGCAATACATGTTTCAGGCAAGAGCAGGGCCTCGTGTTCAGTGTATTCTGATGCAGATTCGGTGGTGCACAGTGCAGCAATGTGCAGCCCAAGCACTTGGACAGATTGCCCAAATAACTGATGGCAGTCTGTAGTGGGGGCGCTAGCACCAGAGTCGAGCAAAGAACACACTAGGTCTTCTACTTGTCCAGCCACATCGCCAAGATCACTGAAGCCAAACGAGCGCCCAGTGCCTTTGATGTTGTGTACCAGCCGGTGTAATTCATCGAGCACGGGGGCAGCAGCTGCGGTGGTGCTCAGCTGTGTAGACAATACCTTGATGCGCTCCAATCGCTCAGGCAGTTGTTCTAAGAACTTCTTGCGCAGGGCAGCGATTCTTTCCTGGGCTGTCATGCTTTGGTTGCGGTGAGTGTGCAGGCCTGGGCTATAGCCACTGGCAGTGTGCTATCCAGATCAAAATCTTTCATGACGCAAGCACCCAGACGCGGCTCTAGCGCCAGCAGTTTGGCCGGATCGTCGCCGGTGAGCAAAATAAAGGGCAGCGTACTGCCCTGCTCGCGCAGTTCGCGGAACAGGTCAATGCCTGTAATCAGTGGCATGTTCATGTCGCTGACGACCATCTCAATGGTGGCGTCGGTGTTCAGATGGCCCACCGCATCCATGCCGTCTTGAGCCAGCAGCACGCTGTGCCCGAGCTCTTGGAGGATACTGCTGATCATCTCTGCGGCCATCGGGTCATCATCGACTATCAAAATACGCATGGTCTTGTCCTTATTTTAGGGGTCTGTTGATAGTGGGCCAGCACTTAGCCGAGCAGCGACTTGAGTGTATCTACCAGATTGCTGCGATCAAAATCCCCTTTGACGATGTAAGCATCTGCTCCGACTTGGATGCCTCGTCGTTTGTCTTCGTCTTTTTCGCGCGAGGTGATAATAATGATGGGCTTGGTTTGGTACTTGGTCTCTTGGCGCAGACGTGCAGTGAGCGTAAAGCCATCCATGTGGGGCATTTCCACATCCGTTAGCACGGCATCAAAATCGTTAGCCAAGGCCTTGTTGAGGCCATCGAGGCCATCTTCGGCCAAAGTGACTTGATAACCATAGGCTTGGAGTACATCACGTTCAATTTCACGCGTATTGAGCGAATCATCTACCACCAGCACATGGTAAGTGCTGACGTCGCCTTGGTGGTGGGTGGCTTCGGCGCGCACTGACTCGCCGCGTGCTTGGCGGGCGGCATCGAGCAAGGCCGGCGCATGCAGCACGCTGGCCAGCTCATTGTGTCCGGTCAGTACCATGCCCGAGAGCAGTGGCAGGTGTTTGAGGTGGGCAGGCAGTGCCTTGATGACCATGTCGTGTTCGTCCAAGAGGGCATCAACACAGACGGCCAGCGCCTGATTGTCCACGCGCAGCACCAGCATCAGTAGGTTGGCGTCGGTGGTGGAACCCTGTCGGGGTGATGGAGTGCGTTTGGGCGGAATGGCCAGCAGTTCTGCTAGACGTACCACAGGCACAAATTCGTTGCGGATAATCACGGCTTGGCGGCCCGCCACCAGCATCAGGGCCTCGGTGGGTAGGCGCAGCAGTTCGCCAACATATTGGGCATTGATGGCAAAGGGCAGGCCCTGCACCTCGACCAGCAGCATACGCATCATCGCCAGTGACAAAGGCAGGCGCAGCGAGAAGGTGGTGCCCACGCCCGCGCGGGTATCAACGCTGATGATGCCATGCAGCTCGTTCAAGACGCATTCCTTGACTACATCCATGCCCACACCACGCCCAGACAGGTCGGTGATGATGTGGTTGGTGGACAAGCCCGGCAAGAAGATCAGGTCGATCAGGCCCCTATCGCTCAAGGCGGCTGCTTTTTCAGGGGTAATAAATCCTTTTTTGATGGCTTTATCACGCACTTGGTCGAGTGCAATGCCCCCGCCATCGTCGCTCACTTCCAGCAGAACCCAGTTGCCATCTTGGCAGGCACTGAGCGTGAGTGTGCCCACGGTGGGCTTGCCTCTGGCCGCCCGCAGCTCTGGTGGCTCGATGCCGTGGTCTACGGCGTTGCGGATCAGGTGGATGAAGGGGTCGGTTAGTTGGTCGATCATCTGCCTGTCTAGCTCGATGTCGGCACCGCGCACGGTGCAATCGATTTGCTTGCCCACCGAGCGTCCAAGGTCGCGAACCAAGTGCGCCGCTGGCTCAAAGACGATGGCTAGTGGCAGCATGCGCATAGCCAGTGTCTTGTCATGCAGTTCATTTATCAGCATAGCTTGGGATTGCACGTCGTCTCTGAGGGCTTGAGCAAAGCGCCGCAGTTGCTGGGCTAGTCCGGCATCGTGCTGGGCCGCAGCGTGTTCTAGCGCACGCAAGTCTGCTTGGCGCTGTTGCAGCCGGACATGGCTAGAGACTACTTCTCCCATTAGCTTGATGAGCTCGTCGAGCTTGGTCAGGCGCACGCGCACGGTGTCGGTGGTGCTAAGCCTGGGTTCCACTGCCGCCGGGGCAGGGGTGGGCGCTGGTGGTGCGCTCTGCTCGGCGTTGTCTGTAGATGCTGTGGGTTGTGGTGTTGTAGTGGCAGGGCCTACGCCCGTGCTGGCTTGCATCAGTGCAGCCACCAGTGCTGCATCTACAGCGGGCAGGCTGCCGGGGTCGCCCGTGCCGGCCAGCACATCGACCAACGTGGCCAACTGGTCAATTGCCTGTTGCAGTAATGGCCCCAAGGTGGGGGTGTAGGTCAGGCTGGTATCGCGCAGCTTGCCCAATACCTCTTCGACCTGAAAGGCGGTCTCGGTGATGGGCAGCAGCTTGAGCATGCGTGCCGACCCCTTGATCGTATGCGCTGATCGAAACAGGGCATTGATGGTGTCGTGGCTGGCGCCGCCATTGCCAAGTTGGGCGATGCCCTCGCTCAATTGGCGGATGTGGTCGCGGGCCTCTTCAACAAAACGGGTAATAAACTTGCGGATATCAATGGCCATGTCTATTTCCGTCCTGCGGGCAGACTGGCCAGATGGCGCTCACACAGCTTGCGTATTTCGCCCGTAGGCAGTGCCAGAGGGAGATGGCGGATGCCGTGGTCAGTGTTGCTGTCATCGAGCAATTGCAGCACGGCGTGATAGGCCCGACGGGCCAGTTGCGTATCGCCACGCTGGCGGTACAAATCGGCCAAGTAATAGTGGGCGGGCCAACAAGCATGGTGTGCATAGGCAGCCTGTTTGAAGCAGCGGATGGCCTCATCCACCCGTTGCTGGCTGCGCGCTGCTTGGCCGAGCAAAAAACTGGCATCAATCGACCAGTGGTCTTGGCTCAAGACACTGTGGGCCAGCGCCTCGGCCCCTGAGAACTGGCCCCGCTCTAGCAGCACCGTAGCTTTGAGCAAGAGCAAGGCCGGGTTGTGGGGGGTGATGGCGAGGGCGGCGTCGAGTTGCTGTAAGGCTGATTCGTAATGGTGACCGGCCACCAAGCGGCGCAAGGCATCGCCGTCGATGGCTGTTGCCCGTGTCGGTGCTGTGCTTGCTTGGCTAGTGACGACAGATGTGGGGCGTTGTAGCGCCGAAACCGCAGGCGCAGCCGCAGCCGCAGCCGCCATCGGGGCGCGCCGCAGAGGGGGAGGTGGTGTGAGCGTTGGTGGTGGTCTGTGCAGTGCAGCCCGGCGCGACAGCGTACTGGGCAGCGGCGGCTTGCCCTTGGCAAAATAGAACATCCCGTCTTCTTCGATCAACTCAAAGACGTTGAGGTCGTTGGCCAGCGTTTCGGCGGTGCCGGTAAACAGCAGGCCATCGGGCCTTAAGACCTCAGACAGGTGCTGCTGAATGCGTTTGCGCGTGGCAGCGTCAAAATAAATCGAGACGTTGCGAAACAAAATGACGTCAAAATCCGTCAGTGGCAACGGCCTTTCGGGCTGTAGCAGATTGAGCAGCCGAAACTGCACCCGCTGGCACATATTGGCGGCCAGTGCATAGCCGGATGCAGACTTCTCAAAATAGCGCTGCCGAATGTCAGGGGCCACGCCCCGAAAAGAGAATTCGGAAAAAATCGCCCGGCGCGCCTTTTCTAACATGGCACTGTCAATATCGCCCGCATGAATGGAAAACATTTCGGCGGCGGCGGTGCCGTATTTTTCTTGCAGGGCGATGGCCAAAGAATAGGGTTCTTCTCCTGAGGAGCAGCCTGCACTTAAAATACGAATCGGTGAGGGCTGGCTTGGCCGGGCTACAAAGCGCGGCAAAACCCGATCAATCACAAAACGCAACTGCTCTGGTTCGCGGAAAAAATAGGTTTCGTTGATGGTTAATAGATTGACCAGTTCTTGAAACTCGCTATTGCTCACCCCAAGGCGCAGAAAATAGGCATCGGCGCGCAACTGTAGGTATTGCACCCGGGTCATGATGGCTTGGCGCAGTTTGGCATCATCGCCAGCGCTGGCAAAGCCCAGCCCGCAGCGCTCATGAATCAGCACCTTGAACGGTGCTAGATCGACCGGCGCACTCATGCCCAGCCACCTGCTAGCTTTTGCATCTGCTCGCTAATAGCCATGATGGGCAAGACCTGTTGCACGGCCCCCGACTCGATGGCAACGCGGTTCATGCCAAAAATCACTGAGCTGGCTTCATCCTGTGCCAAGGTGACACCACCGCTTTGGCGAATCTGGGCCATGCCTTGCACGCCATCGGAGCTCATGCCCGACAAGATGATGCCCACCGCTTGCAAGCCGCAGATATTGGCCACCGATTTGAGCAGGTGGTCGCAGCTGGGGTGAAAGATGTCGCCAGACTTTTGTTCGTCTAGCACCAATTGAAGGCGGCGGTTGATACTGAGGTTGCGTTCTGGTGGCGCAATGTAGATGTGCCCCGCTTGCAGGCACACGGCCTCTGTGACCAGATGCACTGGCATCGGGCACAGGCTACCCAACCAGTCCACCATGCCTTGGGCAAACCCGAACGCTACATGCTGTGCCACCACCACAGGGCAAGGAAAGCTGCTGGGCAAGGCGGGCAAGATCGTAGCGAGTGCCTGTGGCCCGCCGGTAGAGGATGCAATGGCAAAGACCCGGCTGAACTGCGTTCGCTGGCCTGTAGGTTCGAGCAGGCTTGAGGTGGGGCTAGATTCTGGCGTGCGGCGCATTGGCCCGTTTCGCATCACCTTGGTGTTGGCTAGCACCCGTATTCGGCGTGCCAAGTCGGCCCCTGAGGTGGCATTAAACTGGGGTTTCATGACCACGTCCAAGGCACCACCTTGGATGCAGTCAAAGGCATTTTTGGCATTTGCCACACTGCTAATCACCAGAATTGGCAAAGGCGATGCCGCCATGATTTCCCGTATGGCTTGTGTGCCGGTCATGACCGGCATGATGATGTCGAGTGTGAGGACATCGGGCTTGAGACGCTGCACTAAATCGATGGCTTCGCGGCCATTGGCAGCTTCACCCACCACCTCGATGCCATCGTCCTCTTGCAGCAAGGTGCGCAGCACCTCGCGCGTCAGTTTGCTGTCATCGGCAATGACGACCCGTATTTTGGCAGGCATAGTTCCTTGTTCCTATGGCGTCCCTCAGTGAACCTGCGGGTCTACCAAGCTGTGTCCGTCATGTTGGAAACTGCCTGCGGCCTCGTTTAGTGAGGCGGCCAGTTCTGACAGGTGCTTGCTGACATTAGAAATGCTCTGGATGGAATCGGACGTATTGCCGCTGGCTTGCATGATTTCACGCAGTGCCGTCAAAATCTGGCTATTGGCCGTTTTTTGCTGCTGGGTCGATAGAGAAATTTGCAGCGCGGCCTCATTGGTGCGGCTGGTGGCAGTAACCATGCTTTCTAGGCGCTGCGTTGCTGCACCCGTGGCCTGCATACCTTCTTCGATACTGGCTACGCCTTTCTCCGAGGTCAGAACCAAGCGCTCAATTGAGTCTTGGATGGCGTTGATTTCATCGGCAATTTGTTGTGTTGAGGCTGTGACGCTATCGGCTAGGCGGCGAATTTCGCTGGCAACCACAGAAAAACGCCGACCGGCATCCCCGGCACTGGAGGCTTCTAGGGCCGCATTGAAGGCAATCAGGCGCGTTTGGCCCGCAATGTCACTGATGATTTCCATCACTTTGCCAATTTGTTTGGACTTGACGCCCAACGCGATAATTTCTTGGGTGCCGTGTTCACTTTGTGCACGAATGCTTGCCATGCGCGATTGCACTTCTTCGATGGCTTGTAGGCAGTCGCGGCTGTTTTCCCAGCCCTGTTCTGCCAGATCGACCACTGATTTGGCATGCTCTGCAATTTGCGATGAAGTGGCCGACATCTCTTCCATCGTGGCGGTGATTTCACTCACCGAGGCTGACATCTGCGACGACGATGCCGCCTGCTGCATGATAGATGCCTTGATGTCTCGTGTGCTGCTGTGTACGGCTTCGGCGGTGGTTTTCACATTGCCCAGTGCCAAGCCGAGCTTGTGTTGCATGGTTTTGAGGTGGCCCATCAGGCTGTCGGGCTGCACGGATTTTTCTAGTTCTAGTTCGCGCAGATCACCGTCGGCCACACGCTGTACCGCCCGTGTGGCGGTGGCTGGCTCGCCTCCTAGTACTTTGAGTAGGTGTCGGTAGGCTAGTTGTAAACCCAGTGCTACCCCCAGAAAGTTGAGGACGATGGTGGCCCAGACTTCTTTGCGTGCCAAATCGCGGTCCTGTGTTGCCTCCTGGACGGCCTTGGCCGTGCGTTGCTCCATCAACACAAAAAATTCGTCGATGGGCTGCATAATTTTGGACTTTACGGCGTGGTAGCTGTCGTCGTGCATCAGCCGCCGTGCTAGCTCGAAGTCAGGGCGACCATGCTTGGTAAACTCCCCATTGCCATCCTGGAAATTACCTTTCATGGCGTTCATGGCGATAGTTTCTTGGCGCACCAAGATGTCGGATTTTTCTACGGCCTCGTCGAGTTTGGCAAATTCGGACTCGGTAAAACCTGCCTCTTTCATCAACTGGTGCAGGGCCACTTTGGGGCCGTTTGGGCGTGGTTTTGCTTGTCCAGCAGCCACAAAATCCCAATAAATACGGTGGTAAGCCTCTGGCATGGGTTTGTCGCCCTTGCGGATGGCCAATACTTCCCAATATTGTTTTTCAAATTGGGCGTCGCCAGTGACAACGTAAGTTCTGGCCAGCCGGGTCAGGTCGTCCGAGCTTTGGCGCAGCATGTCAGCCAGCAGGTAGGATTGGTGGCGGTTGGTCTCTGCCTCAATGACGCGATTGGCTGCCGATGACAAGCCAGACAAGGCTGCGAAGGTGATCAATACCAAGAGCAGCGACAACACGGTCAGCCAAACGAAGAGGGAGCGCAGACTGGATTTGAACTGTCGCATGTATATTCCTTGAGGGGCACAAGCGCAGGCGGGTGCAGCGACAACACCCATGACTTGTTGCGCTCATCTGTATTTTTTCATCGCTGTGCGCGTGGCAACGCGGCGCACCGGAGATTAGTGGCGGCGCACTTTGGCCGGAGAATCAGCCTGCGCTACCTTGCGCACGGGTTCTTTCTTTTTGGCTTGGGCAGTGGTTATGCCCCGTGGCTTAGAGGCCAGCGCTTTTTTGCTGTCAGCTTTGTTGCCGTCTTTGGCCGCCATGCGGGTGGTTGGCACGGCTTTTTTGGCAGTGTCACGGCTGCTATCGCGTGCCGCCATATGGGTTTTGATTTGCACTGGCAAGAACAGCACCACCTCTTGTCCCGGCTTGAAGGCGGCCTTGGGCTTGATGTCGTTCCAGTCGGCCACGCTAGCTGGGCTGACACGGTAGCGCTGGGCCAGCGTAATGACGGTATCGCGTTTTTTGGCACGCACTACAGTGCGCCGGGTCACGATTTCTGGGGTTAGGGCCATGTGGCCGTTGTCTGCCACATGCTCGGTTACATCTTCGCGCATGGTGGTCGAGCGCGGCACCATCAGGGCCGAGCCTGCCTTAATGAGCATGCGGGGCGGGATGTTGTTGAGGGCGCGCAAATCGGTTTCGGACATGCCAGCGCGTTGCGCTGCCTCGGCCACGTTCATGGTGCTGGGGACTGTCCAGACCGTCCAACTGGCGTATTGGCCTTGGTTGTGCGCCTGCAGGTTGCGCTCAAACACTTTGGCGTTGTCCCAAGGCAGCAAAATTTGCGGCGTGCCTGCGGCCAAAATCACCGGCTTGTTAAACGATGGATTGAGGGCGCGAAAATCAGCCTCGCGCACCCCAGACAAACGTGCCACCAAGGCCACATCAATATCGTGGGTGATATCTACCGTCTGAAAGTAGGGGTGGTTTTCAATCAGTGGCAGTTCGGTGCGGAAGGCATCGGGGTTGGCAACAATGTTCTTGACCGCCTGCAACTTGGGCACATACATCCGCGTTTCGGCGGGCATGTTTAGGTCAGTGTAGCGGATGCCCAGGCCTGCTTTTTGGTTTTTGGCAATGGCCCTGCCTACGCTGCCTTCGCCCCAGTTGTAGGCCGCCAGCGCCAAGTGCCAGTCGCCAAACATGCCGTGCAGCTTTTGCAGATAGTCCAGCGCGGCGCGGGTTGAGGCCAGCACATCGCGCCGGTCATCGCGAAAGACGTTTTGCTTGAGGTCAAAATAGGTGCCAGTGGCAGGCATAAATTGCCACATACCGGCAGCTTTGGCACTAGAGACTGCTTGCGGGTTAAAGGCGCTCTCAATGTAGGGCAGTAAGGCTAACTCGGTGGGCATACCCCGGCGCTCTAGCTCTTCGACGATGTGGAACAGGTATTTGCTCGAGCGCTCTGTCATGCGCAGCATGTAGTCTGGACGCTGGGCGTACCACTGCTCGCGGTCTTGCACCAAATCATGTTGCAGATCGGGCATCGCAAAGCCACGGCGGATGCGATCCCACAGATCGGCGGGAGTAAACAGGGGAGTTACCTTGCCATTGCCCGCTTTACTGGGGGTGATGGGCTCCAAGGTTTGGTCGGGCGCCAGTGCTGTAGAACTGGTGGTTTCCCAAGCGCTGTCTGTGCTGTAGGATGGGCTGTTGCCAGTGCCCGAGGTGGTGGCACAGCCTGAAAGCAGCAGGGCACCAGCCAAGCAAGTCAAGGACAGAAGTTGCATTAGAAGTTATTTTTCCATTCCCGCAGCGTGGCCAACACAGACACCGCATCATCGGGGTTGAGACAAGAAGAAGGGGCTTGGGCTTGCGCCGCTGCCACCACGGCGGGCACACGGGCGCGCAGGAAGGGGTTGATTTGGCACTCTAGCCCGATGTGCGAGGGCAAGGTGGGCTGCTGCTGTGCCCGCTGGGCCTCGCACTGTTGCTGGTATTGGGCCAGCGCGGCATTGCCCGGCTCTACGGCACGGGCAAACTTTAAATTGGACAAGGTGTACTCGTGCGCGCAGCACACACGGGTCTGGGGTGGTAAGGCGGCCAAAGCGTCTAAAGAGGCCAACATTTGCGCGGGCGTGCCTTCAAACAGGCGGCCACAACCGCCAGAAAACAGCGTGTCGCCACAAAAAAGCAGTGGTGCTTGTGCGGGCACGGTAGCGTAATAGGCCACATGGCCGGCAGTGTGGCCGGGCACATCCAGCACCGCAAACGATAAACCCAGCGCTTGCACCTGCGCACCACCCTGCACCGGCAATGTGCCTGCGGGCATGGTTTCTTGGGCCGGGCCATACACTACAGCGCCCGTAGCGGCGCGCAGGGCCTCTACCCCACCGACATGGTCGGCATGGTGGTGCGTGACTAGAATGGCTTGCAATTGCAGCCCCAGCTTGCCTAGCGCTTGCAGTACAGGCGTAGCATCACCAGGGTCGATTACAAGGGCCTGGCCTGCGTCGTGCAGTAGCCAGATATAGTTATCAGAGAAGGCGGGCAGTGGTAGCAGATTCATGAGCACCCAAATTATAGATTTGCACCATTGGTTCGATTCTCCCCCCGGACACTACTTGTTGCAATGGGAACAGCACTGCTTTGACCAAGCCGTGGCTGATATTTTTGGCTACCATGCTTTGCAAGTGGGTATGCCCTTGCTTGATGGCTTGGGTGCCAGTCGCATCCCGCACCGCTGGCGGGCGGCAGACTCCACCTTTGTGGCAGGCCCCAATGCGGGGCCTGCCCCCGACTTGTTGCTGCACACAGTGGCCTTGCCTTTTGCTGACCATAGTTTGGATTTGGTGCTGTTGCCGCACTCTCTAGAGCTGAGTTTAGACCCCCATGCCACCCTGCGCGAGGTGGCGCGGGTGTTGGTGCCTGAAGGCAGGGTGGTCATCAGTGGCATTAACCCGGTCAGTTTGTGGGGCATGCACCAAAGGCGTTTGCGCTGGATGCAGCGTTGGGGCGGGCCGTGGTATTTGCCCGATGATTGCCAGTTCATCACCCCTTGGCGCTTGCGCGATTGGTTGCGGCTGCTCAGTTTTGAGGTCGGTGCTACCCAATTTGGTTGCTACCGTCCGGCCTTGCGCACAGCCTGTTGGTTGCGCCGCTTTGCGTGGTTGGATCGCCTCGGCCCCCATGCTTGGCCGATACTCGGGGCGGGCTATTTTTTGGTGGCTATCAAGCGGGTGCATGGTATGCGCCTGTTAGAGCCAGCTTGGCGTCAGCGCCAGTCACGGGTGGTACATGGTGTATCCGCCCTGAACCGCAGCCGCGATTAACCGCATAGATAGGAAAAAAGTGTGAACGAGGTGGTCATTTATACCGATGGTGCTTGCAAAGGCAACCCCGGCCCCGGTGGCTGGGGGGCTTTGTTGCGCTCTGGTGCGGCAGAAAAAGAGCTGTGTGGTGGCGAGATGGGTACCACGAACAACCGCATGGAACTGCTGGCGGTGATTGAGGCACTATCGGCCCTCAAGCGGCCCTGTGCCGTGGCGCTGTACCTAGATAGCCAGTATGTGCGCAAGGGCATTACCGAGTGGATTCATGGCTGGAAGGCCAAGGGATGGAAAACTGCCAGCAACCAGCCCGTCAAAAATGTCGAACTCTGGCAGCGCCTAGATGCCTTGGTGCATGGCGGCGGCCACCGCATTGCTTGGCACTGGGTCAAGGGGCATTCGGGCGATCCGGGCAATGAGCGCGCTGATGCGCTGGCCAACCGGGGCGTGGAGCAGGCCCTAGGATGTAAGGCATAGGCTCTGTGCAGGTAAAGCTGGCGTAAAAGGCTCTGTCTTTTGCTACCTTGCCAAGATCAGGCGCTGTGCTGGCCAAGAGGCACTGCTACAGTGCCCTCTCTTGCACGACCTGTTCCAGCCCTTTTCATGACCCCCAGAGCCCTCTACATTGTTGTTGCCGCCATTGGTATTGCCGGCTCAGGTTTGGCCGCTTGGTGGTGGCAGCAACCGGTATCTCCAGCCAAAGAGGCTGCTCCACGGGTGGCAGAGGGCGGTCGGGCACCAGCAGCCGCCAAGCCGGTAAGCGTGGAGGTGGCAGCGGTGCGCAGTGTCACGCTGCGTGATGAGGTGCAGGCGGTGGGCAGTTTGCGCTCGCGGCGTAGTGTGGTGCTGCGCCCTGAAGTGAGTGGCCGCATTGCGGCACTCAATTTTCGGGATGGGGCCAGAGTGCGCCAAGGACAGTGGCTGGCCCAATTCGACGATCAATTGCCCAGAGCGCAGGTGCAGCAGGCGCAGGCAGAACTCTCGATTGCCCGTGCCAACCACCAACGCAACAGCGAACTCGTGGCCCAAGGCTTTATCAGCCAGCGCTCCTTGGACGAAAGCGCGGCCAATTTAGAAGTCGCCCAAGCCAAGCTGGCGCTGGCCCAAGCCACAGCGGCCCGGCTGCGCATGGTGGCACCGTTTGATGGTATTGCCGGTATTGGCAATGTGCATGTGGGCGACTATTTGAAAGATGGCACCGACATCGTCAATATCGAAGATATTGATGGTCTGCTGGTGGATTTTCGGCTGCCTGAGCGTTACCAAAGCCACGTTAAACCGGGGCAAACGGTACGTATCAGTTTGGATGCCTTGCCGGGCAGTGAACACAGCGCCATTGTGCAAGCGCTAGACCCGCAAATTGACGCCAATGGCCGTTCCTTGTCGGTGCGGGCCAGTTTAGACAACCGCAACGGCCCGCTGCGCCCCGGTATGTTCGCCCGTATCACCTTAGAGCTGGGCCAGCGCACCGGCAGCCGCATGGTGCCCGAAGAAGCCATCGTGCCGCAAGGCAATGCCACCACCGTGTGGAAGTTTGTGACTACCGCTGCTGATGGCAAAAGTGGGCAAGTGCGCCGCACCCCGGTGCAATTGGGTCTGCGCCGTGACGGTTGGGTAGAAGTCACGCAGGGCCTAGAGCCTGACGACAGGGTGGTGACAGCGGGGCAGCAGCGCTTGCAAAAAGATGGTGCCAAGGTACTGGTATTTGTGCCTGTTGCTACGGGCAAGCCGAGTTAAAGGCCGCCAGCCATGCAGCTTGCTGAAATCTCTATCCGCCGCCCAGTATTGGCTACGGTGTTGTCACTGTTGGTCTTGTTGATTGGCGCGGTCAGCTTTACCCGCTTATCGGTGCGCGAATATCCCAAAATTGACGAGCCGGTGGTCACGGTTAGTGTCTCCTATGCGGGTGCTTCCGCCGAGGTGATTGAATCGCAAGTCACCAAACCGCTAGAGGATTCCATTGCGGGCATTGATGCGGTCGATGTCATCACCTCGATTAGCCGGGCCGAGCGCAGCCAAATTTCGGTGCGTTTCCGTCTCGAAAAAGATGCCGACAACGCCGCCGCCGAAGTGCGCGACCGCACGGCACGGGTGCGCAGCCGCTTGCCTGCCGATGTGGACGAGCCGGTGATCGCCAAGGTCGAGGCCGATGCCTTTCCGGTGATGTGGTTGGCCTTTAGCAGCGATACGCGCACGCCGCTAGAGATCAATGACCTGCTCAACCGCATCGTCAAGCCCCGGTTGCAAACCGTGACCGGTGTGGCCGATGTGCCGATTTATGGTGAGCGCCGTTATGCCATGCGTGTTTGGTTAGACCCACAGCGGCTGGCGGGCTATAGCCTCACGCCGCAGGATGTAGAAGACGCCATCCGGCGCAACAACCTAGAACTGCCTGCTGGGCGCATTGAATCGCAGCAACGCGAGTTCAGTGTGACTTCGCAGACCAATCTGGTGCAGCCCGAGCAGTTTGCCAACATTGTGGTGCGTACCGTCAATGGCTTTCCGGTGCGCCTGCGCGACGTGGCCAATGTAGAAGAAGGCCCAGCCAGCGACCGCAGCAAAGTGCGGCTCAATGGCCGCGAGGCGATCTCGGTGGGCATCATCCGCCAAGCCACGGCCAACCCGTTGGAGTTGTCAGCCGGTGTGCGCGCCATGTTGCCGACGTTGCAGGCTGATTTGCCCGCTGACGTCAAAGTGGAGGTAGCCAATGACAACTCCATTTTTATCGACCGCTCGGTGAAAAGCGTTTACCAGACCATTGTGGAAGCGGTGGTGTTGGTGGCGCTGGTGATTTTCGTTTTCTTGCGCACGCTGCGTGCGTCCATCATTCCTATCATCACCATTCCGGTCAGTTTGGTGGGTACCTTTGCGCTGATGCAGTGGGCCGGGTTTTCCATCAACACTCTGACCTTGTTGGCCTTGGTGCTGGCGATTGGTTTGGTGGTGGACGATGCCATCGTCATGTTAGAGAACATCTACCGCCATATTGAGGAAGGCATGGAGCCGTTTGCGGCGGCTATCAAGGGAGCGCACGAAATCGGCTTTGCGATTGTCGCCATGACCCTGACCTTGGTGGCGGTGTATGCGCCACTGGCTTTTACGCCGGGGCGCACCGGGCGCTTGTTTGTCGAGTTTGCGCTGGCGCTGGCCGGTGCTGTGCTGGTGTCGGGCTTTGTCGCCTTAACGCTGTCGCCCATGATGTGCTCGCTGCTGCTCAAGCACAACCCGCAGCCGCACTGGTTTGACCGCACGATGGAGCGCGGCTTGACGGCGTTGTCGCAAGCCTATGCACGGCTGCTGCGCTGGTTGCTTACGGCCCGTTATCGGGGGGCGGGGGCTATGGGGGCTGCCTGTTTGCAGGCTCGTTGGTTGGTGTTGGCACTGATGGCTGCGAGTGCCCTGACCTTGTGGTGGGTATACCCACAAATGAAGCAAGAACTCTCGCCATTAGAGGATCGTGGCACGATTGTCGCCAATATCACCGCGCCCGATGGGGCCACGCTCGACTACACGAATCGCTATGCGCTAGAACTAGAGCAGATAGGCCGCGATTACCCAGAGTTTGACCGCATCTTTGCCAACATTGGCAACCCTACTGTGTCCCAAGGCAGCGTGGTTTATCGCACGGTCGATTGGGAGCAGCGCAGCCGCAGCACGCTCGATCTTGCCCGGCAATTACAGCCGCGCCTCGCGGGCTTGCCGGGGGTGAACGCCTTTCCCATCACGCCGCCTTCTTTGGGCCAGGGGTTTCGTTCTAGGCCGCTGCACTATGTGATTCAAACCTCAGACAGTTACGAGAATCTCAGTGCTGTGGCCGAGCAAGTGCTGGCTGAAATGGCGAAAAATCCGGGCATCCTGTCGCCCGATGTCGATTTGCGCCTGAACAAACCCGAACTGCGCATTGATGTGAATCGAGAGCGGGCCGCCGATTTGGGTGTCAATGTGGATGTCGTGGCTAAGGCCATTGAAACCATGTTGGGCGGGCGTACCGTTACCCGCTACAAACGCGATGCCGAACAATACGATGTGATAGTGCAAACACAACCCAGTGGCCGCACCACGCCTGAGGATATTGATAGCATCTACGTGCGCGGCCAAAAGGAGGCGATGATTCCGCTGTCGGCCTTAGTGACCGTGCGCGAGAGCGTCAGCCCGCGTGAACTGAACCACTTTGGTCAGCGCCGTTCGGCCACCATCACCGCCAATCTGGCTCCTGACTATGCTTTGGGCGAAGCACTGGCCTTTATGGATGCCACGGCAACGCGGGTGCTCAAACCCGGTTACACCACCGATTTGAATGGTACCTCGCGCGAATTCAAAAACTCACAAGGGGCGCTGGGCTTGGTGTTTGTGCTGGCGCTGGTGTTCATTTTTTTAGTGCTGGCAGCGCAGTTTGAAAGCTTTATCGATCCGCTGGTCATCATGGTGTCCGTGCCGCTGTCGGTGGTCGGGGCCTTGCTGGCCTTGCGCTGGAGCGGCGGCTCACTCAACGTCTATTCACAAATTGGTTTGATTACGCTGGTGGGCTTGATTACCAAGCATGGCATCCTGATCGTTGAATTTACCAACCAACTGCGCCAGCAGGGGCTGGAGATGGTCGATGCACTGGTACAAGCCTCGGCGCAGCGCCTGCGCCCCATTTTGATGACTACGGGCGCTATGGTGCTCGGTGCGGTACCTTTGGCTTTAGCTAGTGGGGCTGGGGCCGAAACCCGTACGCAAATTGGCTGGGTGATCGTCGGCGGCATGGGTTTGGGCACAGTGTTGACCATTTTTGTCGTGCCTACTTTGTATGCCCTGCTGGCCCGTGCTGCTGCGCCCGGTGCTAGGCGCTAAGAAAAATCCGACCGCAGCGGCTATAGCGCTCCGGTCGGATGGATAAGACCAGCGTTGCAAAACGCTCAGGGCTTATTTTTGCGTCAGTACCCAAGCCACCAGTTTCTTGGCTTCAGCATCATTGACTTGTGGGTTAGCGGGCATGGGCACAGGACCCCAAACGCCGCCACCACCCTTGATGACTTTGGCGGCCAGCTTGTCTACGGCGGTCTTGTCACCCTTGTATTTGGCGGCCACCTCCTTGTAAGCGGGGCCGACCAGCTTTTTGTCTACGGCATGGCAAGCCATGCAATTTTTGGCAGTGGCCAGTGCCTGATCGGCAAAGGCAGGCGCGGCAGCAGACAGCGCCAAGGCAAGCAAAGTCAAAGAGCGTTTCATAGTGGAGCTTTCTTCGGGTTGGGTTACATTGTTTCAATGCGATGGCAATTGTATTGGTATGCGATGGCAGCGCCCTGTTGTACGGTGCTCATCTGACGAAGGATTTACCATGTACCTGTTGATGTTAGGAATTGCACTGGTCTTGCTCAAGTACCTAGAGGTCGGGCCGGTAGCACAGTGGTCGTGGTTGTGGGTGTTGTCGCCCTTTGGTTTGACGCTATTGTGGTGGGGTTGGGCAGACTCTTCTGGCTACACCAAGCGCAAGGCGATGGAAAAAATCGATCAGCGCAAGCAAGACCGCCTCAACAAGCAGAAGGAAAATTTGGGTATGCGCCCCAACAAGCCACGCTAACCAGATGCCAGCAGGGTGGGGATGGCTGGGACATAATCCAGCAGCATCTGCGGATGGATGCGCCCAACTTCCCAGAAAAATTCTCATGCCTGTTTACCGTTCCAAAACCTCCACCGCTGGCCGCAACATGGCCGGTGCCCGTTCGCTCTGGCGTGCCACTGGCATGAAAGATGCCGACTTTCAAAAGCCCATCATTGCGGTGGTCAACTCGTTCACGCAGTTTGTGCCCGGCCACGTCCACCTCAAAGACTTGGGCCAACTGGTAGCGCGTGAGATCGAGGCTGCTGGTGGCGTAGCCAAAGAGTTCAACACCATTGCCGTCGATGATGGCATTGCGATGGGCCACGACGGCATGTTGTACTCCCTGCCCAGCCGCGACATCATTGCCGACTCGGTCGAGTACATGGTCAATGCCCATTGCGCTGATGCGATGGTGTGCATCTCCAACTGCGACAAAATCACCCCCGGTATGCTGATGGCCGCCATGCGCCTGAACATTCCGGTGGTGTTTGTCTCTGGCGGCCCGATGGAAGCGGGCAAGGTGCAACTGAGCAAGCCCGGCAGCAAAACCATCGAGATCAAAAAACTCGATTTGATTGACGCCATGGTCATGGCCGCCGATGACAAGGTGTCAGACGCCGATGTGGCCGAAGTAGAGCGCTCGGCCTGCCCCACCTGCGGCTCTTGCTCTGGCATGTTCACCGCCAACTCCATGAACTGCCTGACCGAGGCGCTGGGCCTGTCCCTGCCCGGCAACGGCACCGTGGTGGCTACCCATGCCGACCGTGAGCAATTGTTCAAACGCGCTGGGCATTTGATTGTCGAGTTGGCGCAGCGCTACTACGAAGGCAACGAAGAAACCGTGTTGCCGCGCGCCATTGGCTTTAAAGCCTTTGAAAACGCCATCACGCTCGACATTGCGATGGGCGGCTCGACCAACACCATCTTGCACTTGCTGGCCATTGCCCAAGAGGCCGAGATTGCCTTCACCATGAAGGACATTGATCGCTTGTCCCTGCAAGTGCCACAGTTGTGCAAGGTGGCTCCCAACACCAACAAGTACCACATTGAAGACGTTCACCGCGCTGGTGGCATCATGGCTATTTTGGGCGAGTTAGACCGCGCCGGTAAGCTGCATACCGATGTGCCCACCATCCACAGCAAAACTTTGGGCGATGCCCTCAAGCAGTGGGACATTTTGCAAACCGCTGACGAGGCCGTGAAAACCTTTTACATGGCTGGCCCCGGTGGCGTGCCTACGCAAACTGCCTTTAGCCAGTCGGTGCGCTGGCCCAGCTTGGATACCGATCGTGCTGAAGGCTGCATCCGTTCGTCTGAGCACGCCTTCTCGCAAGAAGGCGGCTTGGCCGTGCTGCATGGCAACATCGCACTCGATGGTTGCGTGGTCAAAACCGCTGGCGTCGATGATGAACTGTTGGTGTTTGAAGGCCCTGCCCATGTGACTGAAAGCCAAGACGAAGCCGTGGCCAATATCCTGAGCGACAAGGTCAAGGCTGGTGATGTGGTGATCGTGCGCTACGAAGGCCCCAAAGGCGGCCCCGGTATGCAAGAAATGCTCTACCCCACCAGTTATATCAAGTCCAAAGGCTTGGGCAAAGCCTGTGCCTTGCTTACCGATGGGCGTTTTTCTGGTGGCACGTCGGGCTTGTCGATTGGTCACTGCTCGCCAGAGGCTGCCGCAGGCGGTGCGATTGGCTTGGTGCGCAATGGCGACCGCATTTGTATCGACATCCCGAACCGCCGCATTGATGTGCTGCTCAGTGATGAAGTGCTGGCTCAACGCCGCGCTGAACAAGAGGTCAAGGGCTGGAAGCCTGAGCAGCCACGCCCGCGCAAGGTGTCGGCTGCTCTCAAAGCCTATGCCAAGCTAGTAACTTCGGCCGACAAGGGTGCGGTGCGCGACGTCTCCCTGCTTGACGACTAATGGCGTTGGCTCCCAAGGCCCGAAAGGGCTTGGGGGGCTACGCTGCTGAGATGCTGCCGAAGCGCCCGGCGTGGATGTCGCTCAAGGCTTGGCGGATTTCTTGCTGTGTGTTCATCACCACCGGGCCGTATTGCACAATCGGCTCGTTCAAGGGGCGGCCTGCTATCAGCAGCAGTTGGGCATCTTCGGATGCCTCGATCAGCACGCCATCGGTGCCCGGCATGTTGTCCAAAATAGCCATGCGTTGCGTGGGCACAGCTTGCCCCGCAATCGTCACCTGTCCTCGATACACATAGACAAAAGCGTTGTGCTCGGCGGGCAAGGGGTGGGCAAATGCGGCCCCTGCGGGCAGATGCACGTCTAAATACAGCGCTTGGGTACTGGCCCGCACTACGGCACCGGTCACACCGTGGCTGTTACCGGCAATCACCGTGACGGCTGCCCCGGCTGTGGTTTGGTAGCGTGGCAGTGCTTGGTTGCTGAAATCTTTGTACCAAGGCGTACACATTTTTTCGGTGCTGGGCAGGTTGAGCCAGAGCTGAAAGCCCTCCATGACACCATCTTTTTGTTGCGGGATTTCGGAGTGCATCACGCCGCTGCCAGCGGTCATCCATTGCACATCGCCGCTTTGCAGCAAGCCCTCGTGCCCAGCACTGTCGCGGTGCAGCATACAGCCACTGAGCATATAGGTGATGGTTTCAAAACCCCGGTGTGGATGCTCTGGAAACCCGGCAATGTAATCATCGGGGTTATCGCTGCCAAAGGCGTCTAGCATCAGGTAGGGGTCGAGGCGGCGTTGCAGATTTTGCGTCAACACCCGTGTGAGCTTGACCCCAGCCCCGTCAGAGGTGGGGTGGCCGATGATGAGTTGTTCAACGCTGCGGGGTGTGGCAGGCCAAGGGGTATCGGTGATGTGCAGCATGGTCGTGGGGTGTGGATGGAGGATGCTGGTTACTGTACGGGAAGCAGTGCTTACTGATAAGTGGCAAAAATAGACAACACTGTTCCAATCCTGAACACGTTACGGCCATGATGGCGCGTTTTTACCAAAGATAAGCCTATGCTCAAAATGAAAAAATTTAAATACCTGATTCTCTTGATCGTTGGAGGATATTTGCTGGTTTGTGCTTATATGTATAGCCAGCAAGGAAAGCTGCTTTACCATCCAGATCAGCATAGTACGGATGCTCTCATTCAGGCGGTGGCAGCACTGCCTGTTGGTTCCAAAGTAGATCAGAAACACCATGCTATTGTGGTGGAGCCAGCGCAGCAACCCAGCCAAGGCACGGTTATTTTTTACCACGGCAATGCAGGCAGCGCTTGGAAATATCTGCACTACCATAAAGTATTCAATGCGATGGGCTATCGCATGGTACTGGCCGAGTACCCCGGATTTGGTTGGCGCTTGGGTCAGCCCAATGAGCATCAAATGGTGGACGAGGGCGTGGCACTCTACAGCCATTGGCGTCACATGACGCCAGAAAATCAGCCGGTGATCTTGGTAGGAAAATCTTTGGGTACTGGTGTGGCCGTACAAGTAGCCGCTCAAGCCAGTATGCCACCGAGCAAGTTGGTTTTATTAACACCCTTTAGCAGTATCACCGAAGTGGCTGCGCAAAAATACTGGATGCTGCCGGTGCGCTGGTTGCTCAAGGACACTTTTGAATCAGCACAGCATTTGCTAGATTATGCAGGCCCAGTCAGTATACTGATTGCGGGAAAAGATGAAGTGATTGGCCCACAAACCGGATTGCAATTATTGGCGCAGGCCAAAAAACGTGGCCCGGCAGAGGTCATGCTCATCGCTGATGCAGATCACAATAGCTGGATGGCGCAGCTTACCGCGCCCCAATGGGGGCAATTGCTGCATTGATCCGGATTGCACACAAGCCGGGCACAATGGCACTATGCTGATTTACCCCGACATCAACCCTGTGGCCCTGCAATTGGGGCCGGTGGCCATCCACTGGTATGGCCTGACTTACTTGGCAGCGTTTGGCCTGTTCCTGTTTTTGGGCAGTCTGCGCCTGCGCCATGCGCCGTTTGTGCATATCTCCGGGCCTGGGGCTTGGTCACGCAAAGATGTCGAAGACATCCTGTTTCTGGGCGTGATGGGCGTAATTTTGGGTGGGCGGCTCGGTTACTGCCTGTTCTACAAACCCGGCTACTATGCTACCCATCCGCTAGAAATCTTGGCCATCTGGCAGGGAGGTATGAGTTTTCACGGCGGCATGTTGGGGGTGGTGGCCTCTATGGTTTGGTTTGCGCGCTCGCGCCAGCGCCCTTGGTTGCAAGTGGCCGATTTTGTCGCCCCTTGCGTGCCCACTGGGCTGGCGGCTGGGCGGGTAGGCAACTTTATCAATGGTGAGCTGTGGGGGCGTTTTGCCAGCCCCGATTTGCCTTGGGGCATGGTGTTTGCCCATAGCGGGTCTTTGCAACCGCGCCATCCGTCGCAGATTTACCAGTTTCTGCTGGAGGGGCTGTTGCTGTTTGTCTTGCTCTGGCTCTATGCCCGACGCCAGCGTCGTCAGGGGCAGGTGGCTGCCGCATTTTTGCTAGGCTATGGCCTGCTGCGCTTTGTGGCTGAATTTTTCCGCGAGCCTGACAGCTTTTTGGGCTTGCTACCCTTGGGTATGAGTATGGGGCAGTGGCTGTGTTTGCCGATGATTCTGGGCGGTATCGGCCTGTGGTGGTGGGCGCAGCAGCACACTGACACCATTCGCAGGTAGTCAGAATTTTCTCTGGTCTGTATTGTGTATCCTTTGTGCAGCCCATAAATTTCATAAGCTGTTTTGGGTTTAGAGGAGGTGTTACATGACAACTGCTACCGATTGGCTAGCCCGTGGTGTTTCGCGTTTGCGTTCTGGGGCATCAGATACGGCCAGTGTGAATGAGACCGCTGCGCCTACGCGCCCACCTGCACCACCGCGCAGTACCCACGAGCGCTTGCAAGCTACTTTGCGGCGCGGTCAAGAGGCGCTCACACCCAGAGCCTTGCGCAAATTGTTGGCTGATTTGCAAGCGGCAGCTGCCGTGCAGGTCAGCGATGTCGAGGGTGCCCGCCATGCCCAGACCGTGATGGTCTGGTATGCCAATGCCTCCCCCGAAGAGCGGGGCGACCTTTGGTCGCTGCTGTGTGAGCAATTTGTTTCCGATCCAGCGCGGGTGCAGGCAGCCCGTCAAGCTTATGAAGTGGCCCTAGGCACAGAGGAGCAGGCACAGGCCGAAATCGCCTTGCGCCGTGCCTTGGTGTCGCCACGAACGCGGCTGTTGCAGCGTTTTGCCGTGTTTGCTGGCGGTATGCGTTTTTTGCTCGACTTGCGCGCTGAACTGCTGCCCCGGCTCAAGGCCGACAAGCGTTTGCTGGCGCTGGACGCCGATTTAGAGCAGCTCTTTTCCACTTGGTTTGATGTGGCCTTTTTGGAGTTGCGCCGCTTGTCTTGGGACTCTCCCGCATCGCTGCTAGAAAAGCTCATCCAATACGAGGCCGTGCACGACATCCGCAGTTGGAGTGATCTCAAAAACCGCCTCGATAGCGACCGGCGTTGCTACGGTTTTTTCCATCCCAATCTGCCCAATGAACCACTGATTTTTGTCGAAGTAGCATTGGTGGATCGCCTGTCCGATTGCATCACCCCCTTGCTCGATGAAACGGCAGCTCCCGCAGACATCCATCGTGCCAGCACCGCTATTTTTTATTCCATCAGCAACACCCAAGTCGGGCTGCGCGGCGTCAGCTTTGGCGACTCTTTGATTAAACACGTCGTAGAGACGCTATCGGCAGAGTTTCCGCGTTTGCGTACCTTTGCCACGCTTTCCCCCATTCCGGGGCTGCGTGCTTGGTTGGGCAAGCAGGCCGATGCAAGGTTGCAAGCACTGACGGAAAAACGCCGCACCGAGCTGGCGCGAGCCTTGGGGCTGGAGTCAGCGCAAGCCTTGGAGGCCACACATCTTCTGGCCGCTTTAGACAAGCCTTTGGCAGTAGAGGCTAAATCACCGCTAGGCCAATGGCTGTTGCAGTGTGCAGCCTACTACCTGACACAGGAGCTACAAGCGGGCAAACCCCTTGACCCCGTGGCCCGCTTTCACTTGGGCAATGGTGCCCGTGTCGAGCGGCTCAATTGGGCGGGTGATCCGTCTGCCAAGGGCATCAAGCAATCCTATGGCCTGATGGTCAACTATCTCTACGACCTCAAGCGCATTGATAAGCACCGCAGCTTGCTGGCCCAAGGGCGCGTGGCCGCCTCGCGCGAGGTTGAGAGCCTGTGCCGGGGCTGAGGGCTTGGTTTAACGCAGTACCAGCACCGGCACGTGCGAATGGGTTAAGACGTGCTGGGTTTCGCTTCCCAGCAGCAGCCGCTGTATGCCCTTGCGGCCATGCGAGGCCATGACGATCAAATCGCATTCGTGCTTTTTGGCGGCGGCAATGATGGCTTCAGCTACCAAGTCAGATTTGGCCAGCACCGGCTGCACGGTCACGCCCTGTGCTGCGCCATCGGCCTTGATCTTTTCGATCAAACTGTGGGCGGCGTCATCCCACTGCTTTTCGATGCGCTCAATGTCTTGGGCATCCACAGGCAAGCCGCCCTCAAAATAGCTGCGCGGATAGCGTGGCACCACCTTCAGGGCAATCACGCTGGCACCCGCCAAGGCCGCCAGTGACAGGCCGCTCTGTACGGCTTTTTCAGAAAGCTCGGAACCATCGGTGGCAATCAAAATACATTGGTACATGCAAAATCCTCTCAAAAAACCATGCCTGCAGCTGTACTAGGCCAGTAGGGAAAATAACGCAGGCGGGGCAGTATGGCACGCAAAAGGGGTAAGCTCGCTGCATGTCCACGAATTCCGAGAATGCCTTTGCACCGGGTCATGCCGCTGATGGTGCAGCGGCAGGCAGCACCCTCCATGCGCTGTTAGATGATCCCCAAGAGTGGCCCGCCTTTGGGCGTCCCTGTACCGAGTTGGCGGCCCCAGCTGGCCCTGAGAGTGGCCCGTGGGAGTCCCATGTCGTGCTGGAGGGTATGCACTGCGCCGCCTGCGCCCTGACCATCGAAGATGCCTTGCAGTCTGTTCCGGGAGTGATGCAGGCAGAAGTCAGTGCAGCTACCCAGCGTGCGCGTGTGGTTTGGCAGCCGTGCCGAGTATTGCCTTCGCAATGGGTGGCTGCGGTGCGCAAAGCGGGTTATGGCGCGCTGCCCGCCATGGATGCTTTGGCCCGCGAGCAGCGTCGGCGTGAAAACCGCCGCGCCCTGTGGCGCTGGCTGGTGGCAGGCTTTTGCATGATGCAGGTGATGATGTATGCGTGGCCTGCCTATGTCGCGGCCCCCGGTGATCTCACGCTAGAGATGGAAACGTTGTTGCGCTGGGCTTCTTGGGTAATTTCGCTGCCTGTAGTGTTGTTTGCCTGTGGGCCATTCTTTACCAGCGCCCTGCGCGATATCCGTCAGCGCCGCGTGAGCATGGATTTGCCCGTGGCTTTGGGCATGGTGATTACCTTTGTCGTCAGTACGGCAGGCACATTCGATCCGTCCGGGCCGTTTGGGCGTGAGGTGTTTTTTGACTCCCTCACCATGTTTGTCTTTTTCCTGCTCACGGGGCGTTGGCTGGAGTTGCGCCTGCGCGACCGCACCGCCGGTGCCCTAGAGGCAGTCATGAACCGCCTGCCCGACAGCGTGGAGCGGCGCAACCCGGATGGCAGTTTTGAGCGGGTAGCGGTGCGCCGTCTGGTGGCCGGAGACACCGTGCGCGTGCTACCGGGAGAGGCTTTTCCTGCCGATGGGCAGATTGTTTCAGGTCAAACTCTGGCCGATGAGGCCCTGTTAACTGGCGAGTCCACCCCAGTGCTGCGCACCGAAGGCAGCATGGTCACGGCAGGCAGCTACAACCTGCAATCAGCGGTGCTGGTGCTGGTGCAGGGTACCGGGGCTGCTACCAGATTTGGTCAGATTGTGGCCTTGATGGAAAGTGCATCCTTGCAAAAACCGCGTCTCGCCCAACTGGCAGACAAAGTAGCACGGCCTTTTCTGGTGGCGGTGCTGCTGGCCGCTGGCGCGGCTGCACTGTGGTGGTGGCCTACCGATCCGGCCCATGCTTTGATGGTGGCCGTGGCCGTGCTGATCGTTACCTGCCCCTGCGCTTTGTCTTTGGCTACGCCGGTGGCGATGCTGTCTGCGGCAGGCGCTTTGGCGCGCCAAGGGGTCTTGGTGCGCAATTTGCAAGGGCTAGAAGCGCTGGCAAGTGTCGATACACTGGTGTTTGATAAAACTGGCACCCTGACCCGTGATGGCATGTGGGTCTCTGGGGTGCATCCAGTGGCTGGGCTGTCTGAGGCCGATGCGCTGGCGCTGGCGGCGGCATTGGCGTGCCATTCCCTGCATCCGGTGTCCCGCGCTGTGGTAACTAAGGCCGAGGGCTTACCAACGCCGTCGCGCTGGCAGGTCTCTGAGGTACAAGAATCCATAGGGCACGGCCTGACAGCATGGGTACACGATACCCAAGGCCAGTGGCCTGCCAGTCGGGTCTTGTTGGGGTCTGAGCGCCATACCCAAGCACCCATTGCAAAAGATGCTGTGCTCCAGCAGGTGTATTTAGTGCGTCAGCCAGAAAATGCTGCCCCTGTGGAGTTGGCCCGATTCGATTTGGCCGAAGACTTGCGCGCTGAAGCTGCTGGTGCTGTGCGTGCCTTGGCGGCTGCTGGCATTGCTGTGCAGTTGCTTTCTGGTGACCAAGAGGCTGCCGTGGCCCGTGTGGCGTCGCAGTCTGGCATCAGCTTGTGGCGTGCTGGTTGCACACCCCAAGACAAATTGGAAACCCTCCAAACCCTGCAAGCCCAAGGGCGGCATGTGGTCATGGTGGGTGATGGTCTCAATGATGGGCCAGTGCTTGCCGGGGCCCATGTGTCTTTTGCCTTTGGTAAGTCGGTGGCGCTGGCACAATCGAAGGCTGATTTCGTCGTTTTGGGGGATCAGCTTTGGCTGGTTCCCCAGACGGTGTTGCTGGCACGCCGCACCTTGCGTGTGGTGCGTCAGAACCTGTGGTGGGCAGCAGGCTATAACGCTTTGAGCGTACCGCTGGCCGTGGCCGGATACATGCCTGCCTGGCTGGCTGGGCTGGGAATGGCATTGAGCTCGCTCCTCGTGGTGCTCAATGCCGCTCGTCTTTCCTTGCCTTTGCCGTCGCTGGAGCCTCCAGTGGCTGCTGTGCAGCCCACTGCCCATGCAGTTGTTTAACCGATGGAGGGCGTTCTGTGGACATCCTGTATTTGCTCGTTCCCTTGTCTGTGGTGTTGGTGTTGATGATCTTGCTGGGTCTGTGGTGGGCGGTCTACCGTGGACAGTTTGAAAACATCGAGCAAGAAGGCGAGCGTATTCTTCGCGACAATTGACTTGACCACTGTCAAAGACATCACGCCTTCTCCGGTTATTATTCTCCCTGAAATCAAGAGGTGCACTATGGATATACCGAAACAAGCAGATGCTGCGCACTACAACGACACCGTTGTGCGGCAGTTTTCTATCATGACCGTGGTCTGGGGGGTGGTTGGCATGCTGGTTGGCGTCATCATCGCCGCCCAGCTTGCGTGGCCCGAACTCAACTTTGGCATCCCGTGGCTTACATATGGCCGCTTACGCCCACTGCATACCAATGCAGTGATTTTTGCTTTTGGCGGCAGCGCGCTGTTTGCCACTAGCTACTATGTGGTGCAACGCACCTGCCAAGTGCGCCTGTTTGCTGGCCCACTGGCTTCCTTTACCTTCTGGGGCTGGCAGTTGGTCATTTTGGCCGCTGCTATCAGCTTGCCTCTGGGTTACACCCAAGGTAAAGAGTATGCCGAACTCGAATGGCCCATTGACATTCTGATCGCTGTGGTCTGGGTGTCTTATGCCATCGTTTTCTTTGGCACGGTCGGCATTCGCAAAGTGCGCCACATTTATGTGGCCAACTGGTTCTACGGTGCCTTCATCTTGGCCGTGGCTGTGTTGCACATCGTCAACAGTGCTGCTATTCCTGCTGGCATGATGAAGAGCTACTCGGCTTACGCTGGTGTGCAAGATGCTATGGTGCAGTGGTGGTATGGTCACAATGCGGTGGGTTTCTTCCTGACCGCTGGTTTCTTGGGCATGATGTATTACTTCATCCCCAAGCAGGCAGGCCGTCCAGTCTACAGCTATCGCTTGTCTATCGTTCACTTCTGGGCGCTGATCTTCACTTACATGTGGGCTGGCCCACACCATCTGCACTACACAGCGTTGCCCGACTGGACGCAATCGGTGGGTATGGTGTTCTCCCTGATTCTGTTGGCTCCCAGCTGGGGCGGCATGATCAACGGTATCATGACTTTGTCTGGCGCTTGGCACAAACTGCGTGACGATCCCGTCTTGCGTTTCCTGATCGTCTCGCTGTCGTTCTACGGTATGTCTACCTTTGAAGGCCCCATGATGGCCATCAAGACGGTCAACGCCCTGAGCCACTACACCGACTGGACTGTCGGTCACGTCCATGCAGGTGCCCTGGGTTGGGTCGGCTTGGTCACGATGGGTTCCATGTACTACTTGGTTCCCCGTTTGTTTGGCAAAGAAAAAATGCACTCCGTCAAGGCCGTTGAAGTCCACTTCTGGTTGGCCACGATTGGTATCGTGCTCTACATTGCTGCAATGTGGATTGCTGGTGTGATGCAAGGTCTGATGTGGCGTGCGGTCAATGCCGACGGCACCCTGACTTACACCTTCGTTGAAGGCGTTAAGGCTACCTATCCGTTCTATGTGATCCGCTTTACAGGTGGCGTGCTTTACCTCACAGGTATGGTCATGATGCTCTGGAACGTTGTCATGACGGCGACTTCCGGTCGTTCCGTTACGGTGGCCATTCCTGCCGTGCAGCCAGCCCACGCTTGAGTATCGAGGAGCTATTTCATGTCTGATAACAACCATAGCGCCTCGACAGGCTTTTCCCACGAAACCATTGAAACCAACAATTTCCTCATGATCGTCCTGATCGTGATCGTGATTGCCTTTGGTGGTCTGGTGGAAATCGTGCCGCTGTTCTTCCAAAAGTCCACCACCGAGCCGATCAAGGGTTTGCAGCCCTATACCTCGTTGCAACTGGCTGGCCGCGATATCTATCTGCGTGAGGGTTGCTACAACTGCCACTCGCAGATGATTCGTCCCTTCCGTGCCGAAACCCTGCGTTACGGCCACTATTCGGTAGCGGGTGAGTTTGTGTACGACCACCCCTTCCAATGGGGCAGCAAGCGTACCGGCCCTGACCTGCACCGCGTAGGCGGCAAGTACAGCGACGAATGGCATCGTATCCACCTGAACAATCCGCGTGATGTGGTGCCTGAGTCCAACATGCCAGCCTATCCTTGGTTGGAAAAAAATGTGGTCGATTCTGCAACCATTGGTTCGCACATGGCTGCCTTGCGCAAGGTAGGCGTGCCTTATACCGATGAGCAAATTGCTGCTGCACCCGAAGAAATCAAGGGTAAGACCGAGATGGAAGCTGTGGTTGCTTACCTCCAAGTTCTGGGCCTAGCGCTCAAATAAGAAAGGATTTGGCCATGGACATCACCACCATGCGCGTTGGGGTTACGCTGATCTCCTTCGTTATTTTTATTGGCATCTGGGCTTGGGCCTACGCCCGTAAAAATCAATCGCAGTTTGACGAAGCAGCCCAACTGCCCTTTCTGCAAGACTAAAGCCACCAGAACGAGAACACACTATGAGTGACTTCACTAGCAATTTCTGGTCGATTTTTGTCACCGGAATTACCATCGTCGGTATCTTTGGTTGCCTGCTTTTGTTGTGGATGACCGCACGCAAAAAGGTAGCCTCTGCCAGCGACAACACCACCGGCCACGTCTGGGATGGCGATTTGCGCGAAATGAACAACCCCATGCCACGTTGGTGGATGTGGATGTTTGTTTTGACTGTTATTTTCTCTTTGGGTTATTTGGCTCTCTATCCTGGTTTGGGCGCTTACCAAGGCAAGGCTGGTTGGAGCCAGTACGGTGCTTACGACAAAGAAGTGGCCGAAGCTAATACGGCACTGGAGCCTTTGTATGCCCGTTTTGCTTCTATGCCCCCTGAGAAAATGGCGGGTGACCCAGAGGCGATGGCGATTGGTGAGCGTTTGTTCCTGAACAATTGCGCACAATGCCACGGCTCTGATGCACGCGGTAGCAAGAGCTTTCCTAATCTGACCGATAAGGATTGGTTGCATGGTGGTACCCCCGAGAAAATCAGCGAAACCCTGCACAAGGGCCGTATTGGCATGATGCCTCCTATGGCCGCTGCTGTGGGTACTCCAGAAGATGTACGCAATCTGGCCCATTATGTTTTGAGCCTATCTGGCAGCCCACACGATTCCTTGCGTGCTTCGCAAGGCAAGTCCAAATTTGTGGCTTGCGCTGCTTGCCACGGTTCGGATGGCAAGGGTATGCAGGCAGTGGGCGCACCCAACCTGACCGATGACATCTGGTTGCACGGTTGGGGCGAAGCAGCGATCACTGCAATGATCAATAATGGCAAGGTCAACCAAATGCCTGCACAAGCGGGCACTGGTAAGTTGACGGAAGCGCAGCTGAGCGTACTGACCGCTTATGTCTGGGGACTGTCGAATAAACCGGGTGCTACGGCTACCCGCTAATTTCGTTAGCCTTGGTGGTGCCTTCGGGCACCACCCGCTGTAAGTGCCAGTGATTTTTGAGAAATTGCACTATGCAACCTTCTGACGGAAAACAGCAAAAGATCATTCCGATCAAGCCTGTAGCAGCAGAATCTAATTCCGATCAAGAAACTGTGTCATTGTACGCGGCACAAAAAAAGATTTATCCGCGTTCAATTTCTGGATTTTTTGCACGTTGGCGCTGGGTCATGGTTTTCCTGACCCAGCTTGTTTTTTATGGTCTGCCCTGGATTGAGTGGGGGCAGCGCCAGATGGTGCTGTTTGACCTGGGAGCGCGGCGCTTTTATATTTTTGGTCTGGTACTGTACCCGCAAGACTTTATTTACCTGACCGGATTGTTAATTATCTCGGCCTTGTCGCTGTTTCTATTTACAGCCGTAGCGGGGCGCTTGTGGTGCGGTTTTTCTTGTCCACAAACGGTGTATACCGAGATTTTTATGTGGATAGAGCACAAGGTCGAAGGAGACCGCAGTGCCCGTGTGCGGCTAGACAACAGTGGCTGGACATTTGAAAAAATCTGGAAAAAATCGCTCAAGCAATTTTTGTGGGTCGCGATTGCAGCTTGGACAGGTTTTACCTTTGTTGGTTATTTTGTTCCTATCCGTGAATTAGGTTCAGAACTGATGGCTTTGCAAGGGTCTTGGCAACTTTTCTGGGTAGGATTTTATGGTTTTGCCACCTATGGCAATGCAGGTTTCCTGCGTGAGCAAGTGTGTAAATACATGTGTCCCTATGCGCGCTTTCAAAGCGCCATGTTTGACAAAGACACTTTGATTGTTACCTACGATACTGCCCGTGGTGAAAAGCGTGGCCCACGCAATAAAACAGTTGATTACAAAGCCAAGGGATTGGGTGATTGTATTGATTGCACCTTGTGTGTGCAGGTATGTCCGGTGGGGATTGATATTCGCAATGGTTTGCAATACGAATGTATTGGCTGTGGCTTGTGTGTAGATGCTTGCGACACTGTGATGGATAAAATGGGCTACGCCAAGGGATTAGTGCGTTTCTCTACCCAAAATGGGGTGGCTCAGGGGTGGAGCCAATCGCAAATCATGCGGCGTGTATTCCGGCCACGGGTGTTGGTGTACAGTGCTATTTTGATCTCTTTGTGTGTGGCTATGCTGGTCAGCTTGGTGATGCGTACACCGCTCAAGGTTGATGTGGTGCGTGATCGCGCTGCCTTGTCTCGGATTGTGGCAGGTGGTAAGTTGGAGAATATTTATCGCTTGCAAATTATGAATGCCACTGAAGCATCGCAACGTTATCGCATCTCGGCCCATGGTCTGGATGGGCTAGAAGTAGCTTCAGAGACTGAGGTGCAGATTGATGCTGCCCAATCGCGCTGGGTTCCGGTGCGTCTGCAAATTCCGTATGGTTCTATGCCTTCGGGTTCGCATCCGTTCTACTTTGATATTCAAACGGTGAATGGTGATGCGCAATTGACAGAAAAATCTGTGTTCTTGGTACCCCGTTAATGCCGATATTAAGGATAAATGAATGACAACGCTTACGAATAAACCTGATTTGGTAGCGCCACCGTGGTGGAAATTTGGCTATGTTTGGTTAATTTTGGCCGGGCCAGCCATCGTGATTGTGGCTGGGTTCTACACGCTGTGGCTGGCCATTAAGACCCCTGACCCTGTCGTCAGCAACGATTACTATCGTCAGGGCATCGAGATCAACAAGACGCTGGTGGAAAAGAGCCTGCTACCTGCTGTCAATGGCCGTAACCATGCTGTTACGCCACCAGTAGACCAGCCAGCCCCTCGTTAAGCTGCAAAGGGCGGTGGCTTAGGCCATCGCCTGTAGCAGTGCAGTGGCAGCAGCTTCGGGCTGGGGCGCATTGACCACAGCCCTGACTACGGCAATAGACCCTACACCTGTGGCGCGAATAGAGGCAAATTGCTCTATGCCAATGCCACCAATGGCTACCAAGGGGTAGTGCTGCATGAGCCCTACGTAGGCTGCCAACCGTGCCACCCCTTGTGGTGCTGTTGCCATGCGCTTGAGGGTGGTAGGAAACACAGCACCCAAGGCGATATAACTGGGGCCTACAGCATCAGCGCGCACCATCTCAGCATAACCGTGGGTGCTAACGCCCAAACGCAAGCCTCCAGTTCGGATGCGTTCTAGGTCTTCAGGGCGCATGGCATCTAAATCTTCTTGGCCCAGATGGATGCCATAGGCTTTTGCAGCCAGTGCGGCCTCCCAATGGTCGTTAATAAATAAACGCGCTGCCGTGCCTTGGACGGCTTGTACCGCCGCTTGCACTTCTTGCTCGATGGCGCAGGCATCTTCTGATTTGTAACGCAATTGCACTGTAGGTACACCGGCGCGGGCCATACGCCCCACCCATTGGGCATCTGGTAGCACGGCATACAAGCCCAGAGCGTGTGGACACGGGGCAAAATGGGTGGGCTGTGGCCGCGCTTGTAGGCCAAAATCCTCTGCGGTATCAGGCCAGTGGCTGGGATCAAAACTGCCCGCGCGCTTGGTTTGTGCCAGCCAAGCCCTAGCCAAGCATTGGGCATCGGGCGCAATAAAGCCCAGCGTACTACAGGCTTGCAAGGCCGCCTGATAGATGGGCGATGGCTCGGTCGTGGCGGGTACCGGTTGTGGCGTACAGGGTGCAAAGGTGTGACTGTGCTGGCGCACGATCTCTTGCGCTAAGGTGTCAATCTGCTGTGAGGTCATGGGGTGTCGTGGTGCCAGAAAGGGGTGCCCAGCACTGGGGTGCTGGCTTGGGCGGCATCTTGGGCCTGCATGGCACCAGAGCGGTAGGCAGTGCGCCCGGCCTGTACGGCATCGGCAAAAGCACCAGCCATCGAGACCGGGTCTTGTGCCAAGGCTACTGCGGTATTGAGCAGCACACCGTCATAGCCCCATTCCATGACTTGGCAGGCGTGCGAGGGTAGGCCCAAGCCTGCATCCACTAACAGCGGTACTGGCAGGCGTTCGCGCAGCAGTTGCAAAGCGTAAGGATTGACGGGGCCGCGCCCGGTGCCAATCGGAGCCGCCCAAGGCATCACGGCTTGGCAGCCTACATCCACCAAACGCTGGCACACCACCAAATCTTCAGTGCAGTAGGGCAGCACCTGAAAACCCTCACGGATCAGGTGTTCTGCGGTACTGACCAGATGGAGGGTATCGGGTTGCAGGGTGTAGTCATCGCCAATCAGTTCGAGCTTGATCCACGGGGTGTCAAACACTTCACGGGCCATCTGTGCGGTGGTGATAGCTTCTTGTGCGCTGTGGCAGCCTGCGGTGTTGGGCAGTACGGGCACTTGCAGCTGGCGCAGCAGCTCCCAGAAACGCTGGCCGTTTTCTGCGGGGTTGCTGCCTTGGCGGCGTAGCGAGGCAGTGACCATTGCAGGGCGGGCGCGTTGCACAGCGGCCTCTAGCACGCTGGGAGAAGGGTAGCGCGAGGTGCCCAGCAGCAAGCGGCTGTGGAACACCTGACCGTACAGTACCAAAGGATCGTCAGAGGTGGGATGGTTTTGCATGGCCTTAACCCCCAGTGACGGGGGAGATGATTTCTACCTGGTCATTCGCGTGCAGGCGATGCTGGGTGTATTGGGTTTTGGGGATGAATACGGTATTGACCGCCACCGCAAACGGCGGGCGGGCATCGATAGCGGTGATGGCATCGGCCACGGTGGAGGTGTCGGGCAGGTGGTGGGCTTGCTGGTTGATGGTCAGGTTCATGGCAAATCGATACGCAGATCAAAACGGGGGGCTAGGATAGATTGGCCGGTGGTCAGCAGTTCTAACACCACATCGAGCAGTGCTGGCGAGATCATGAAGCCGTGGCGGTACAGCCCATTGACTTCCAAGGTGCGCGGTGCAGTTTGGCGTACTGCTGGCAAGTTATCGGGCAGGGTGGGGCGGCAGTGGGTAGCAATTTCTAAGATGCGCGCTTCGGCAAAGCCGGGATGGACGGCGTAGGCCGCACTCATTAGCTCTAGGGCCGAGCGCATACTGGCCGGAGACATATCGTCGGATTCGATTTCGGTGGCCCCAATGACAAACAGGTGATCTTCTTTCGGTGCGATATAGATCGGGTAACGTGGATGCACCAGCCGGGTCGGGCGCTGCAAGGTGACATCGGGGGCATGCACCCGCACTACCTCGCCGCGTACGCCGCGCAAGGCAGGCCATTGTGGCTGCGCACCCAAGCCACGGCAGTCGAGCAGCCAGTCTGGCTGTCCGCTGGCACCGGGTTGGAAGTCTGCCGGAGATTTTGCCGTGTTCCAGTGGCAGGTCACGCCCAGCGCAAGCATTTGTTGCTCTAGTGCGGCCAGTAACTGGCGGTTGTCCAGTTGGCCCTCACCGGGCAAATACAGGCCCTGATGGAAGCGCTGTGCCAGCGCTGGTTCGATGTCGGCCATGCGTGCGCTGTCAAGTACCTCCATGATGGGCAGACTTGCAATAGTGCGGCTGGTGGTTTCAAAGAGGCGGCGCAGGCGTGCAGCTTCGGTGGCGTCTTGGCGGTGCCAGACTACCAGCGTGCCGTTTTGCTGAAAAAACACCGGTTGTTGCAACTCTGCCAGCAATTGCGGCCAGCGCGTCAGGGCGTATTCGCCCATGCGAACCACGCCGGGTTCCGTGATGGCCGATTCTGCTAAGGGTGCCAACATGGCAGCGGCCACGCGGGCGGCGCTGCCCTGACCGCAGGGGCCTTGGGCATCGTAAACACTGACTGTGTGGCCGCGCTGGGCCAGCGCCACCGCCAGCAAGCGGCCCATCAGGCCCGCGCCCAGAATCACAAACGAAGAGGAGGGAGAGATCATCGGTTTGTCCATTGGTAGGAAATCCAAGGACAAAACGGGCGTGTGCCGGTGTCGAAAGCTCCCCACGCCAGCATGATCTGGATCGGGTGATGGAGGGTGTTTCTCAGTCCGCGCCGCTTGGGCAGACACCCCTGTTTCGTCCTCATAGGATTACATCACAGCCCGGTGCAGTCAGGTTTGACTTGGCGCATACGCCACAATCTGATCTTGGCTATCACGATGGTGGGTAGCCAGTTTTTCTGGAATCTCTTCATGTCAATCTCTGCTGCGACTTCTGAAATCTCTCCTCGCTATGTGCGGGTCTTGTCGATTGCCGGTTCAGACAGTGGGGGGGGGGCTGGTATTCAGGCTGATCTGAAAACCTTCAGTGCGTTGGGCTGCTACGGCATGACGGCCATCACGGCCATTACGGCGCAAAACACCCAAGGGGTGCGTGCTATTCATGGCGTGCCGCCCGCTATTTTGCAGGCCCAGATTGCTGCTGTGGTGGAGGATATTGGGGTGGACGCCGTCAAAATTGGCATGTTGCATTCACCCGAAGTGGTGCAGGTAGTGGCCGATGCCATCCGCCACTACCAGTTGCCCCATGTGGTGTGTGACCCAGTGATGGTAGCCACCAGCGGCGACCGCCTGATGGCCAGCGAGACGGTACAGGTGCTGGTGCAGGAGTTGTTTGGGTTGGCGCAGGTGGTCACGCCCAATCTCGATGAGGCTGCATTGTTGCTAGGCTATGCGATTGATGGCCCAAAGGCGTTAGAGGCCGCCGCCCATGCCTTGCTGAAATTGGGTGCGCCTGCTGTGTTGCTCAAAGGTGGGCATTTGGTGGGTGATACCGTGGTGGATGTACTGGTGCAGCGCAATGGTGCAACGTTACAGCTACAGTCGCCGCGCATTGCCACGGCCAACAGCCATGGCACGGGTTGCACCCTGTCCTCGGCGCTGACCGTGTATTTGGCCTTGGGCTACAGCTTGCCCCAAGCCGTGGAGCAGGCGCGTGGCTATATTTTGGGGGCTATTGCTGCAGGTGCTGGGGTACGCACTGGGCACGGCCACGGCCCGCTTAATCATGCTTATGCGCCAGTGGCGCAGCGGCTGCACAGCGTTTAGAACTAACTGCTTTACCAGCCCCAAGCCAAGTTGCTGGCAATCCAACCCTGTTGGCCGTTGCTGCGCTCCACCTGTACCCAGTCGTTGGATTTTTTGAGCGTCTTGACAATTTCTTGTGCTTCGAGTTTGCTCACGACTTTGTGCTGTTGGGTGGGGCCGGCACGCAAGTTGGCTACCTTGGCCGTAATGACCATGTGGGGTACTTTTTGTGTGCGTGGGGCATAAATCCAGCCTAGCGTTGCTTCAAAGTCTTTGACTTGTAGCCAGTCGCTTTTGCGCTGAATGACTTGCAATGGGTAGCCATCGTTCAATTCCCACAGAGTGGTGGCTTTGGTGGAGGGTTGCTCACGCACGTTGGCACCAGCACCTTTGACGCTAATAAACTCTTGTGCTTGCGCTTGAGCTGGGTTGGCCATCAGGCAGGTGAGTGTGCTATAGGTAAGCAGCGATAGCGCAAGACGACGAGACAAAGACAACACAGGGCAAACTCCTTTCGAGAAAAACACCACCATTATGTGGGCAGCCTAGGCTGAGGCATGATTTCGAGTTCTTGCACGGTACCAGGGCGGCTGAAAAGATAGCCTTGGTAGGTGTGGCAGCCATTGTGCGCTAGGCTCTCGCGTTGCTCTTGGGTTTCTACCCCTTCGGCAATCACTTGCAGCCCCAAGCTGTCGGCTAGTGTGACGATAGTGCGCACAATCGCTACAGCCCGTGGTTCTGAGACCAAGTCGCGGACAAAACTGCCGTCAATTTTGAGCTGGCTCAGGGGCAGGCGGCGCAGATAGGCCAAAGACGAATAGCCTGTACCAAAATCATCCAGCGAAAAGCCGACGCCATGCTTCTTTAGTGCCATCATTTTGGTGATGGCATCTTGTGGGTTGTCTAGCAGTAGGCTCTCGGTCAGCTCTAGCTTGAGCAGCTGGGGCGGTGCACCTGTCTTTTTCAGGGTGTCTAGCACTTGCTGAACAAAATCGGGCTGGCGCAGTTGTCGACCACTGACATTGACGGCCAGTGTCAGGTGAGCATGGGTTGGCTCTTGCGCCCAACGTGCCAGTTGCTCACAGGCCGCGTGCAGTACCCACTGGCCCAGTGGCAAAATCAGACCACTGTCTTCAGCCAACGGGATAAATTCGTTCGGTGATACCAAGCCATGCCGGGGATGGTTCCAGCGTACCAGTGCTTCTGCGCCCAAAATGTGCCCGTGGGTGTTGACTTGGGCTTGGTAGAGCAGGAACAGCTGCTGTCGTTCTAGGCCGGTGCGCAAGTCTTTTTCTAGCGCCACGCGCTTGACAATGGACTCGTGCATTTGTGGATTAAAGAAGCGCACAGTATTGCGACCGGATTCTTTGGCTTGGTACATGGCCAGATCCGCATGTTTCATCAGGTCTTCTGCACTGGCATTGCTGTCGGTAAACAGCACAACGCCAATGCTGCAAGAACTTTTGATTTCGTTGCCATCGAGCATCCATGCCTGTGCCACAGCGTCCAAAACCTTTTCTGCCACTACTGTGGCTTCGGCCGCCGCTTCATCTACCTCAGGACTGAGGTCTTCTAGTAACACCACAAATTCATCGCCTCCAAGGCGGGCAACGGTGTCGTTGGCACGCACGGTCTGGAGTAGGCGCTGGGCCACTTCTTGCAGCAGGATGTCGCCTTTGTCATGGCCTTGGGTATCGTTGATGAGCTTGAAATGGTCTAAATCAATGAACATCAGTGCTGCTTGGCGGCCCGTACGGCGGCTGTTGAGCAGTGCGTGTTGCAGCCGGTCAAGCAGCAGGCGGCGGTTGGGCAATTGCGTCAGGGCATCGTAGTAGGCGAGGTGGCGGATTTCTTCTTCGGCGGCTTTGCGCTGGGTGATGTCGGTCAGGGTACTGACATAGTGGGTGACGGTGCCATCGTCGGTTTTGACGGCAGTGATGGTCAGCCATTCTGGAAAAATGGTGCCATTTTTGCGTCGGTTCCACACCTCTCCGTGCCAACCACCAGTGTGGTTGACGGTGTCGCGCATTTTTTGGTAGAAGTGTGCGTCATGCCGCCCCGATTTCAGCAGTGCGGGTGTTTGTCCAATGGCTTCTTCGGCGGGGTAGCCGGTGATGTCTGTAAAGGAGTGATTGACCCGCAAAATGACGCCTTGGGGGTCGGTGACAAAAATGCCCTCTTGAGAGTCGAAAGCAATGGCGGCAATGCGTAAGTCGGCTTGTGCTTGTGCCAGTTCTTGGTGGTAGCGGGCAAACAGTTTTTTGGACCACCGAGAAAAAACAAAGGAACCCATGATGCCCAAGGCAGCGACTGCTGCCAGCACCAAGGCCAGTTGTAAGCGCTGTTGACTGTTGCCTTGTTCTTGGGCATAGGTTTCAGCGTGCAGGGTGGACTGCAACTCGTCATTGAAGGTGGTGGTGACTATGATCCAACCCCAAGGTTCATAAACACTGACTAAGGCGGTTTTCCGGCCCACTTCGGTGTTGCTGTCATCTGGGGATTTTTTCCGGGGCCAGTCATACTCTACAAAGCCACCACCGGCTTGAGCGGTGGCAAAAAGGGTTTGCAGTGCTTTTCTCTCATGCGCAGGCATTTGCTCTGGCTTGAGTCCTTCGAGGGCCGGATTGTTGGGGCTAATGAGCGAGCGTCCATCGCGATCGAGTAAACCAATAGAGCCACTGGAGCCAAAGCGCAGCGCACGCAGACGCTGCATCGCTTCCTTCTTTTGCCGGTCTTCCCATTCATAAAGGTAGTCACCAGTGCCAATCAGCCATTGGTAAGGCTCAAAGAGGCGTACATAGGCCATTTTCTCGGCCATGGTTTGTGGTGCATCAGGCCGATACCACTGATAGCGTGAGAAACCTTCGCCTTGAGGTTTGCGGGCGGCCTCAATCAGGCCGCGCATGATGTAATGCCCGGTACCGTCGCGGTTGTCAATGCCTGCACGGCCTTCGTATTGCGGCGCTGTAGGCAAGAGCACAAAGCTGCCATCCATATCATCAATAAAGAAGTAGCCCCGACCCTCAAAAAAGCGGGCAGGCCGCAGCGCTTCACGGATCAGCCGTTGTACCTCTGCTGCTGGACGATGAGCCGACTCACGTGCATGGATGGCTTCGACCATTTGCATGGCAACGTCCACTTGCTCGACGATACTTCGGCGTAGTACGCTTTCGGTGCGCTGGCGCAAAAATTCTAAATAATCTACCGCCGATTGTGTCTCGCTCCTCAGGCGTGTCCGCTGCTGCTGATGGATGACTGTTTCGATGCGCTCTAGCGCGGCGCGGTGGTTTTGCACACTTTGCCAAGAAAAGAAACCAGCCATTGCCAGCGTGACTACCAAGAGTAGGCTGAGTGTCCCGATCAGATGCAATCGGGGCATGGTGGTTTCATTGACAGACAGATCCATGCGCACGACACATTGCTAGATTGGAGGTATGCCGATTTTAGGGCTCTTCTATGGCACTACGGCATATGGCACTACGTACTATGGCCTTGGGGTTTCCTGCACGCCTAGGCGCTGTTGCAACCGACGGCTGCTGCTGGTGTATTCGAGCGCAAGCGTATGGCCTGCTAAGTATTCTGCGGCGGCAAAAGCGGCCAAGGTGGCCTCATGAAAACCACAGACTAGTAGTTTGCGTTTGCCGGGGTAGGTGATGATGTCGCCTACAGCATAAATGCCAGGGGCATTGGTAGCAAAGGTGGCAGTATCGACTTGGAGTTGCTTGCGTTCTAGCGCCAAGCCCCAGTCGGCCACCGGCCCTAAACGTGGCAGCAGCCCCAAGCGTACCAGTAGCACATCCAAGCCCACGCGCTGGGTGCTGCCATCGGGGGCGAGCAGGCTCAGACCCGTGAGCAGGCCTGCTTGGCTTTCTAGGCCGGTGATTTGGCCGATAACCACTTGCACTTCGCCACTTTGGCGCAGGGTCTGGAGGTGCGCCAGCATCTCTGCCGGGGCCTCAAAGGCATCGCGCCGATGCTGTAGGGTGATGCTGGCCGGGCGTTGGGCTGCGGGTAGGCTGGCACATTCGAGCGCCTGCGAGACCGCCGCCTCGCCACCGCCATGAATGAGCACATGCTGGCCGGTGAGCCTATCGGTATCGTCTAAAGAGTAAAACACCTGTTGGCCCGCAAAAGCCTCTAGCCCGGCCAATTGCAGCGGACGTGGCATGAAGGCCCCAACACCTGCGGCGATGAACACAGTGCGCGCCACCAGTTTGGTGCCTTGCGCTGTAATGACTTCTAGGCGGCCATCGGCTTGTTTGGACAGACTGCTGACCAGTTCACCCAAATGCCATTGTGGGGCAAAGGGTGCGCACTGCTCTACCAGCCGTTGCACCAATTCATGACCGCTGCAACTGGGCAGGGCTGGAATGTCGTAGATGGCCTTGTCGCCATACAGTTGGGCACATTGGCCACCGAGTTGTGGCAAGGCATCAATGACATGCGCTTGCAGCCCTTGCAGCCCCAGCTGAAAGACTTGAAACAAACCCACTGGCCCAGCACCAATAACCAGTGCATCGGTGCTGATGATGCCAGTAGCGGGGGGCGCAACGGTAGGCAAGGTGGGCCTGTGGATGGCGACTGAAAAGCCTTAGCGTGCCAGCTCTTTGAGCTTGCCCGGCTGGCCGTTCCAAGCGTCAGCATCGGGCAAGGCGGCCTTGCGCTTGGTGATGGCCTTCCAGCCGGGAGCATTGGTCAGGTCGGCATTGATTTTGATGAAGGCCAACTCGGCGGGGGGCAGGTCTTCTTCGGCAAAGATGGCGTTGGCGGGGCACTCGGGCACGCAGACGGCGCAATCGATGCACTCGTCTGGGTTGATGACCAGCATGTTCGGGCCTTCAACGAAGCAGTCCACCGGGCACACATCCACGCAATCGGTGTATTTGCACTTGATGCAGTTTTCGGAAACAACGTGGGTCATGGGATTTTTTGTGGGAGCGGTGAAAACCCGTGATTTTAGGAGTTTTCACTGGCGATGGATAAAGAAAGCCTCCCCACAGTGGGGAGGCAGCGGTGGAGCGGGTGCGTAAGGGTTAGTTCACCAGTACGGCAGCTGCTGTTTTGTGGCTGGCAGTATCGACCAAAATCAACGAGCCCAACACGCGGGCTTGTGTGAATGGGGCGGCGGGCAGGGCTTCTTGCAGCAGTAGCTCGACATGGCCGATGGCGTTGGGTTCGAGCTGGGTGGCTTCTTCTTCGGCCAAGGTGTTGATATTGAGTTTGTGCACGACGCGGCGCACCTTGGCTTTGACCCAGCGGTGGCCGTGCAGTGCCCAGTAGGTGCGGCCTGCCACCAGTGGCTCGTCATCCATCCAAGCGATGGTGGTAGACAGCTCCTTGCGGCCCGGCCAAGGGCTGACGGCGGCGGGGGTGTCGAAATCGTCTTCGGCCACGGCAGCAGCCACCGGAGCGGCCACAATCCAGTCGCCGCGTGAGACATCGACTTCGCGGTCTAACGTGATGCCTGCGCTCAATCCAGCCGCTACGCTGCCGGGCTGACGGGCATGATCAATGACTTGGGCCACCACAGCTTTTTGGCCGCTGGGGAAGATTTGCACTTCAGCGCCCACGGCCACATTGCCCGCCGCCACCCGGCCCCAGAACACGCGCCGCCCTTGGGTGGTGACGGCGGAGTCGTGAAACTTTTCTACCCATTGCACCGGGAAGGCCAAGGGCAAATTGGTATCGGTGGGGGTGTTGGGCAATTGCTCCAAAATTTCCAGTAAGGTCGGGCCGGTATAGCCGCACCAACCCGGCTGGGCATCGACCACGTTCCAGCCCTTGAGCGCCGAGATGGGCACGGTGGTATGCACGTCAATGCCCGCAGCGTTGGAGAAAGCATCCAAGGCGGCGCTGATGTGTTTCCAAGCCAAGGCTGGGTCGGCCACCGCATCGAGCTTGTTGATGGCAAACACCAGCGAATGCACGCGCAGCAAATGCGCCAGCAGGCTGTGGCGGCGGGTTTGCGGCAGCAGCGTGAGCTGTGGGTTTTGCCAATCAAGCTTGGTGGCATCGACCAGCACCACAGCGGCATCAGCGCTGCTGGCCGCCGTGACCATGTTGCGCGTGTATTGCTCGTGGCCGGGGGCATCGCCAATGATGAATTTGCGCGCTTCGGTGGCAAAGTAGCGGTAGGCGACGTCGATGGTGATGCCTTGCTCGCGCTCTGCCGACAGGCCATCGGTGAGCAGGGCCAAATCGGTTTCGCCTTGGCGTTGCACACCGGCCAAGTGGTCTTGCAGCACGGCTTTGCTATCGACCAGCAGGCGGCCAATCAGCGTGCTTTTGCCATCATCGACCGAGCCGCAGGTGATAAAACGCAGGGCGGAGATAGGGGTGTTGTCGGGGGTAGTCATCAGAAGTATCCGTCTTTCTTGCGCTTTTCCATCGAGGCATCACTGGTCTTGTCGTCCATGCGCGTGGCACCGCGCTCGCTGACATCAGCGGCCAAGGTCTCAATGACGATCTCGCCTGCCGTAGCGGCCAAACTTTCGACTGGGCAGGTGCAGGTGATGTCGCCCACGGTACGAAAGCGCACATCGCGCACGACCACTTCTTCGCCGTCTTTGGGTGGCGTCAGGGGGGTGACGGGCACCAACAGGCCACGGCGATCAACCACTTCGCGCTGGTGCGTGTAGTAGATGCTGGGCAGAGCGATATTTTCGCGGTCAATGTATTGCCAGACGTCCAGTTCTGTCCAATTGCTGATCGGAAAGACACGGAAATGCTCGCCCGGAGCTAGCCGGGTGTTGAACAGCGTCCAAAGTTCGGGGCGCTGGGCCTTGGGTTGCCATTGGCCGAAGCTGTCGCGGTGGCTAAAAATGCGCTCTTTGGCGCGGGCTTTTTCTTCGTCACGGCGGGCACCGCCGATCAAGGCGTCAAAGCGGAATTCTTCAATCGCTTCGAGCAGCGTCACCGATTGGTGTACGTTGCGCGATTCGCCGGGGTGGGCCAAGCGCACGGTGCCACGGGCCATCGAGTCTTCGACGCTGCGCACGATCAGTTCTGCGCCCAATTCTTTGGCGCGCAAATCACGGAAATCGGTCACTTCTTGGAAGTTGTGACCTGTGTCGATCATCAACAGTGGATACGGGATGCGGCCCGCGCCAAAGGCTTTTTCGGCGCAGCGCAGCATCACCAATGAATCTTTGCCGCCCGAAAACAGCAGTGTTGGGCGCTCAAAGGCGGCGGCCACTTCGCGCAGGATGAAGATGGTTTCTTCTTCCAAGGCGTCAAGGTGGTGGTTGCTGAGGTGACTCAGCGCAGAGGTGTCGATACGGGCATTCATAGTGCGTTTTCCAATCAATTCTTGACGTGCAGGCCGCATTCTTTGGCGGCTTCGTCTTCCCACCACCAGCGTCCGGCGCGGAAGTCCTCACCCAAGCTGATGGCACGGGTGCAGGGCGCACAGCCAATGCTGGGGAAGAACTGGTCGTGCAGAGGGTTGTAGTCCACCTGATTTTCGGCGATGTAGTGCCAGACGTCGCCCAGCGTCCAGTCGGTCAGGGGGTTGAACTTGGTCAGGCCCTTGGACACCACTTCGGAAGTGTCAATGGCGGGTACCTCGGCGCGGGCGTTGGATTGTTCGCGGCGCAGGCCGGTAATCCAGCCTTGCTTGCCTGCCAGTGCGCGGGCCAGTGGCTCCATCTTGCGAATCTGGCAGCAGGCTTTGCGCAGTTCAATGCTGCGGTACATCGCATCTTGGCCGTTTTGGCGGATGAACTGGATGACTGCATCAAATTCAGGCTTATAGACGACGATGGGCGCGCGCGAGTGCGCTTGTGTGCGCTCCAGCAGGGCCAGAGTCTCGGTGTGCAGTGCGCCAGTTTCCAGCACAAACACCGGGATATCCAGCTCCAGCGCGTTCATCAGGTGGGTGATGATCACATCCTCGGCACCCAAGCTAGAGGCTTGGGTCACGGCACCCGGCGCACCCAAGGCCGCCGCTTGCTGCAGCAGGGCGCGGGTTTGCTCTAGCTTGGCGGCAAAGTCGGCACTGGGGCGGGCGTGAACCGTGGTGGCTTTGGCGGGCGCACCGCGTGAAAGCAGGCTGCTAGTCATCAGGGCTCCAAGACAAAAATAGGTTTGGCTTGTACGGCATCTGCTTGGTAAAAGCCTTGAAAGCGTGCAAACTGGCGCTGGGCGTCGGCGGCATCTACGCCTTCTTTCAGTACGGCAGAACTAAAGCCCGTGCGCTGCATTTGCACCAACTGGTCGATCAGCACATCGCCGGTGGCGCGGATTTCGCCGCTAAAGCCCCGGCGGCGGCGCAGCAAATAGGCTTGGCTAAAGGCACGACCATCGGTAAAGGCAGGAAAGTGCAGGTCAATGCGGGTCACGCCGTCCAAGGGCAAGGCCAAGGCATCGGCATCGTTGGGTAGGGCCACAGCGCTGGTGTCGCCTTCGGCGGGCGGGGTGTGGCTGGCAGAAGCAAGAATCTGAAAGTTCATGGGGCGATCATCCACTGTATTTTTTAGGCGGCCACCGGGATACGCACGGCATTGGCGGCCTGCTTGAAGGCATCCAAGCCGATACGGCGCACGGTATCGACAAAAGGCTCACGCGGCTGGCGCTGGTCGCGGTAGGTGGTGAGCACGGCTTCGATCACGGCGGGCACTTCGGCGGCAGAGAACGAGGGGCCAATGACTTTACCGGCCACGGCGGGGCCGGACAAGCGCGAGCCGTCCGAGCCGCCCAGCGTGATTTGGTACCACTCTTTGCCATCCTTATCGACACCCAAAATGCCGATATGACCGCTGTGGTGGTGGCCGCAGGAGTTGATGCAGCCGCTGATGTGCAGGTCAATCTCGCCAATGTCGTCCAGCTCGTCCAAATCTTGGTAGCGTTCGGTGATGGCTTGGGCCAGAGGCAACGAGCGGGCGTTGGCCAGTGCGCAGAAGTCGCCGCCGGGGCAGGCGATCATGTCGGTGAGCAGTTGCACATTGGCGCTGGCCAGCCCCAGCGCCTTGGCTTCTTGCCACAGCGCCAACAATTGGCTGCCATGCACCCAAGGCAGCAGCACGTTTTGGTCGTGGGTCACGCGGGCTTCACCGGCGGAGTATTTGTCCACCAGCGCGGCCAAGGCGTCGAGCTGGTCGGCAGTGGCATCACCGGGGGCTTGGCCGGGGCGCTTGAACGACAGTGTGACGGCGCGCAGTTGCGGGTTTTGGTGCGCATGGACGTTGCGCGCCAACCAGCGGCCAAAGGCCGGGTGCTCTGCGCCTTGGGCTTGCAGTTGGGCGGTCAGGGTGGCGGGGTCAATGGCGGGCACATCGGCCAGCACGGGGGGTACAAAGCAAGCCGCCACGCGATCCAATTCGGCCTGCGGAATGGTGTGCGGGCCACCGTCGATCTCGACGATCTGGCGGAATTCTTCTTCCACGGCGTCAAAGTAGCTTTGGCCTTCGGCCTTGACCAAAATTTTGATACGGGCTTTGTATTTGTTGTCGCGGCGGCCTTGCTCGTTGTACACGCGCACAATGGCCTCAATGTAGTTCATGATCTGGTTCCAAGGCAGGAACTCACGGATCACGCTGCTAATCACGGGAGTGCGGCCCATACCACCACCCACCGACACCTTAAAGCCCACTTCACCGGCGGCATTTTTGACCAGTTGCAGGCCCACATCGTGCCAAGCGCTGGCAGCGCGGTCTTCCGTAGCGCCGGTAATGGCGATCTTGAATTTGCGTGGCAAGAAGGCAAATTCGGGGTGCAGGGTTGTCCACTGGCGGATGATTTCGGCGTAGGGGCGTGGATCGACCACTTCATCCACTGCGATACCGGCCAGCGCATCGGTGGTGGTGTTGCGGATGCAGTTGCCGCTGGTTTGGATGCCGTGCAAGTCTACGCTGGCCAGCAAGTCCATCACATCAGCAGATTTGGACAGCGGAATCCAATTGAACTGCACATTGGTGCGGGTGGTGAAGTGGGCGCAATTTTTGGGCAAAAAGGTGGTGCCCAGCTTGCCTTGGCCGGTCATGGCTTCTTGGAACACGGCAGCCTCGGGCGTGTCGTAATCGCGGGCGATGGTGGCCAACACGCGCAGTTGGCGGCTGGCAATTTCGCCATAGGGAACGGCCACGCGCAACATGGGGGCGTAGCGCTGCACATACCAGCCATTTTGCAGGCGCAGCGGGCGGAAATCGTCCTCGCTCAGCTTGCCTGTTTGCCAGCGATTGAGTTGGTCGCGGAATTGGTCGGCGCGCAGGCGGACGAACTGTCGGTCAAAGTCGGTGTATTGGTACATAAGACAAAAATCAAATCAAAATCAGTTTGGCGCCCGCCCAAGCGAGCAATACGGAAAGCGCCGAGCGGATAAACCGCTCTGGAGCGTGGGAGACGAGACGCGAGCCTAACCAGATGCCGGGCAACGAGCCTGCCAACAACAAACCTAGCAGCGGCCAATCGACCGAACCGAGTGAGGCATGGCCCAAGCCCGCCACCATCGTCAGAGGCACGGCGTAGGCAATATCGGCACCAATAATGCGTGGCAGCGGCAGCAGCGGATACACCAGCAGCAGCACGGTGACGCCTACAGCACCGGCCCCCACCGAGGTAAAAGTGACCAAGGTACCAATCACGGCCCCCAGTAGCACTGGTAGGCTCCAATGGCGTGGTCGCGTGGCTAGTGCCGGATTGGCCAGCCGGGCAGCATGGTCGATGGCCTGTTTGGCGTGCGAAAAAGCAATCACCTTGTAGAGGGTGGCTGCTGCCGTCAGCAGCAGGGCGACGCCCAAGGTGGTGGTCATGATGTGTTGCGCTTGCGCGCTGGCTGGCCCCAGAGAGCGCAACAACCACAGCGAGGCCAGTGCTGCCGGAATGCTACCAGCGCACAACATGCCGACGACGCGCCAAGGCACCAGCCGTTGGCGGGCCAGACTGACGGTGCCGCCCAGCTTGGTGAAGGCGGCAAATAGCAAATCAGTGCCGATAGCCATGTGTGGCTTGATGCCAAAAAAGAAAATCAGAATAGGCGTCATCAGCGAGCCGCCGCCCACGCCAGTCAGTCCGACAATCAGTCCGACGGCAAATCCAGCAAAAATAAACGCAAAATCGTGCATGGCGGCGAATGTAGCGGCCCTTCATATAAAAGCAAACGATTGTTTTGTGCTTCTTATATGTAAAAAAATGCATATAAAGAGCGGTGAAATGTTTTAGTGTCAGTGCCATAGGAGCCAGAGTCCGACCAGCCCCCAAAAAAAGAAACCGACGTCAAGCCAGGTAGCAGCACAGTGCGGCATAAAATCTCTGGCTTAACCTTACGTGTACGTCAATCGTCAGCCAAGCGTCAGGTCTGTTCAAATTCTGTTTTTGCTATCCCACTATTAAGCGAGATTTCCCGATGAATAATGCAGCAATCTTGGCCGAGTACGGCCCCCGCGAGGCGATGGAATACGACGTGGTCGTGGTGGGGGGCGGGCCTGCGGGCCTATCTGCTGCCATTCGCCTCAAGCAATTGGCGGCAGAGAAAGGCCAAGACGTCTCTGTGGTGGTGCTAGAGAAAGGCTCGGAGCCGGGCGCGCATATCCTATCGGGGGCCATCATGGACCCCAAGGCCCTGACGGAGTTGCTCCCCAATTGGAAAGAACTGGGCGCGCCACTGAACCAGCCCGTGACCGAAGACGCGATGATCTTTTTGGGCGAAAAATCGGCCATTCGTACCCCCGATTTTTTGCTGCCGCAATGCTTTCAAAACCACGGCAATTACATTGTCAGTTTGGGCAACGTGACGCGCTGGCTAGGCCAGCAGGCCGAAAATTTGGGCGTAGAAATCTTCCCCGGTTTTGCCGCTGCTGAAGTGTTGTACAACGATGATGGTTCGGTCAAGGGTGTGGCTACCGGCAACATGGGCATCAGCAAAGAAGGTGAGCCTACTGGCGATTTTCAGCTCGGTATGGAACTGCACGCCAAGTACACCCTGTTTGCTGAGGGCGCACGCGGCCATTTGGGCAAACAGCTCATCGCCAAGTTCCATCTGGACGCAGGCCGCGATCCACAAACCTACGGTATCGGTATCAAAGAATTATGGGAAATTGACCCCAAACGCCACCAGCCCGGCTTTGTGATGCACACCGCAGGTTGGCCGATGGACAGCAACACCTACGGCGGCTCGTTCCTGTACCACATGGAAGACAACAAGGTCACACTGGGCTTTATCACCGGGCTGGACTACAGCAACCCGTACCTGAGCCCGTTTGAAGAATTCCAACGCTGGAAGACGCACGCCAACATCCGCTACTACCTTGAAGGCAACGCCGAACAAGGCATCAAACCGGCCAAGCGCATCAGCTATGGCGCGCGCGCCATTACCGCCGGTGGTTTGCTCTCATTGCCTAAAACCGTGTTTCCCGGTGGGGCCTTGGTGGGGTGTGATGCTGGTTACTTGAATGTCAGCCGTATCAAGGGCAGCCATGCCGCCATCAAGACCGGCATGTTGGCCGCCGAAGCCGCCTACGATGCCTTGGTGGCAGGCCGCCAGCACGATGAGTTGAGTGCCTACCCGCGTGCTTTTGAAAATAGCTGGCTGCACACCGAGTTGAACAAGGCGCGTAACTTTAAGGCGTGGTTTAAGAAGGGCTTGACCGTCGGCACCGTGATGAACGGGCTAGAGCAGTTTGTGCTCAAGGGCAATATCCCTTGGACGCTGCACCGCGACAAACCCGACCACGCCTACCTCAAGCCAGCGTCAGAATGCACCCCCATCGACTACCCCAAGCCCGATGGCAAGCTCACCTTTGACCGCCTGTCTAGCGTGTTCATCAGCAACACCAACCATGCCGAAAACCAGCCTGCCCACCTGACATTGAAAGATGCCAGCGTGCCCGTGAATATCAATCTGGCAAAATTCGCTGGCCCAGAGACGCGCTATTGCCCGGCAGGGGTGTACGAGTTTGTGCCCGATGAGGCCAAAGGCAGCAGTGCCCAGCGCTTGCAAATCAACGCGCAAAATTGTGTGCATTGCAAGACCTGCGACATCAAAGATCCGACGCAAAATATCGTCTGGGTGACGCCCGAAGGCGGTGGCGGCCCCAACTACTCTGGCATGTAAACCGTGCCTTGCGCTTTGTTGGCCTGTTGTGCAGGCCATTTTTACCTTGGAGATGTTGCGTGATGAAAAAATTGCCTTGGATGGCTTTCGGTGCTATTGCTTTGGCGGTAGCGGCAGTGGCTCCGGCCAGCGCCCAACAAAAATCGGTGGCTGTTACTGCCATTGTGGAGCATCCGGCGCTGGACGCAGTGCGCGACGGTGTGCAGGCAGCGCTGAAAGAGGCAGGCTTTGAATCGGGTAAAAACCTGAAGTGGCAATACCAGAGCGCCCAAGGCAACACGGGCACGGCAGCACAAATTGCACGCAAGTTTATTGGCGACCAGCCTGATGCCATCGTGGCCATTGCCACCCCCTCGGCCCAAGCCGTGGTGGCTTCTAGCAAAACGGTGCCGGTGGTGTTTTCTGCCGTGACCGACCCGGTGGCTGCCAAGCTGCTGGCCAGTTGGGAGCCATCCAAAACCAATGTGACCGGGGTGTCAGACCTGCTGGCGCTGGACAAACAAATGGACTTGGTCAAACAAGTGGTGCCCGGTGCCAAGCGCGTCGGTATGGTTTACAACCCCGGCGAGGCTAACTCGGTGGTGGTGGTTAAGCAGTTGCAGGCACTGCTGCCCAAGCTGGGCATGACCTTGGTCGAGGCGGCTGCGCCGCGCTCGGTGGACGTGGGCAGCGCTGCGCGCAGCCTGATCGGCAAGGTGGATGTGATTTACACCAGCACCGACAACAATGTGGTCTCGGCCTACGAGGCTTTGGTCAAGGTGGGTCAAGAAGCCAAATTGCCCTTGGTGGCTGCCGATACCGACAGCGTCAAGCGTGGTGCCGTGGCGGCCTTTGGCATCAACTACCGCGATTTGGGCGAACAAACAGGCCGCATGGTGGTTCGTATCCTCAAGGGTGAGAAGCCCGGTGACATCAAGCCCGAAGTAAGTACAAAAATGGAATTGTTTGTCAATCCCGGCGCGGCAGAAAAACAGGGCGTCAAGTTGTCAGAGGCCCTCATCAAGTCTGCTGCCCAAGTCGTGAAGTAAAGTAGCGTTGTTTTGTCGGGGTGCCGTACTGGTTGCCCCTTCTGCTGTGCAGGAGTCATGCAATGTCTGGCTCCTGCTTTATTTTTTGCTTCCTTGCCGTTGCACCATGTCCCTTTTTTCCCTGTTGGGTGCCGTTGAAATCGGCCTCATCTTTAGCCTTGTGGCGCTGGGCGTGTTTATCTCGTTCCGCTTGCTGCGCTTTCCAGACCTGACGGTCGATGGCAGTTTTCCGCTCGGTGGTGCCGTCTGCGCTATATTGATTTCGTCAGGTACCAATCCCTATGTGGCTACCTTGGCGGCAATGGCTGCCGGTGCGCTGGCCGGACTGATTACGGGTTGGCTTAACGTCAAGCTCAAAATCATGGATTTGCTGGCCAGCATTTTGATGATGATTGCGCTGTACTCGATCAATTTGCGCATCATGGGTGGCCCCAATGTGCCCCTTATCAACGACCCCACGTTGCTGACCTTGTTGCAACCAGAGGGTATGAGTGATTATGTGGCCCGACCCTTGATTTTGGCGGTGATCGTGCTGGCTACCAAGCTGGCGATGGATTGGTTTTTTGCCACTGAGCGCGGCTTGGCTATTCGGGCCACCGGCTCGAACGCGCGCATGGCTCGCGCCCAAGGCATCAATACTGGTGCAATGGTGCTGTTAGGGATGGCAGTATCCAATGGCTTGGTGGGATTGGCGGGTGCTCTGTTTGCCCAGACCCAAGGCGGCGCGGATATTTCTATGGGCATTGGCACCATTGTCATTGGCTTGGCAGCCGTGATTGTGGGCGAGAGTATCTTGCCATCGCGCAAGCTGGTGTTGGCCACATTGGCCGTGGTGATTGGCGCGATTGTCTATCGCTTTTTTATTGCGCTGGCCCTCAACAGCGATTTCATCGGCCTCAAGGCGCAAGACCTGAATTTGGTCACCGCCTTGTTGGTGACGGTGGCGCTGGTCATTCCCCAGCTTAAACGCAAACTAGCGGCACGCCGCCCCCAATAAAGCGTACCGGAGAACCTTGCTATGTTGAGCGCCAAAAACCTCCAACTCACTTTCAATCCCGGCACACCCATCGAAACCCGCGCTTTGCGCGGTATGTCCCTGAGCATTCCGGCTGGGCAGTTTGTCACTGTCATCGGCTCCAACGGTGCTGGTAAATCCACCTTTCTCAATGCTATTTCTGGTGACCAGTGGGTCGATAGCGGCACCATCAGCATTGATGGTAGCGATGTCACGCGCCAGCCAGTGTGGGCACGAGCTTTGCGGGTGGCACGGGTATTTCAAGACCCGATGGCCGGTACCTGTGAAGACCTGACCATTGAAGAAAACATGGCGCTGGCGCAAGAGCGCGGCACCATCCGTGGCTTGCGCAGTGCCGTTAAGGCCCACCAGCGCGAGACCTTCCGCGCCCGTTTGGCCACCTTGGGCTTGGGGCTGGAAAACCGCCTGACCGACCGCATTGGCTTGCTCTCAGGCGGGCAACGCCAAGCTGTGAGTTTGTTGATGGCGGCCTTGCAGCCATCGCGCATTCTGCTGCTCGATGAGCACACCGCCGCACTAGACCCGCGCACCGCCGATTTTGTGCTGCAACTGACAGCGCGTATCGTGGCCGAAAACCAACTCACCACCATGATGGTCACTCACAGTATGCGCCAGGCGCTGGATGTCGGCCAGCGTACCGTGATGCTGCACCAAGGCCAAGTGGTATTGGATGTGTCGGGCGAGCAGCGCCAGCGTTTGGATGTGCCCGATTTGCTACAGATGTTTGAAAAAGTGCGCGGCGAAAAGCTGGCCGATGATGCCTTGTTGTTGGGTTAAGTGATCGAGCTGGTTTTTTGTCCTTGGAAGGCGGGCATACTGGAGCTGCCACTTTTGGGCTTGCCTTGTCAGAAGTGGAGTGTCTAAGATAGGGCACATCTTCCTGTCTGCCGTTTTCATCACCCGGAGGTCAGAAATTCATACCCATCACCTGTCAGCGCCCATGCTATCGCCATCATTGGGAGTCGAGCTGGAGATGGTGGTGGCTCGGCGCAGCGATGGTGCTTCGTATGCTGTTGAACAGTTTTTTCCTCACTTGTATATCCGTAGACAGGCGCGGGGAGAGTCGGCCAGCTTAGAGTTGGCCCACAACGGCCAGCCTGTGGGAGTGGCTGGTCAGCGTGGCTACAGCTCGGTGGACAATGGTTTTAACAACCTAGAAAGTGCCTTGGGGCCTTTGGGTACGGTCGAGCAGCCCGGCGGTTTAAATACCCTGCATGGCTGGATTCGAGACGAAGTGGCCGATGTACTGGCCACCTTGGCCCAAGAGGATGCTGTGCTGCTCAATTTTTCGCAGCACCCCGCCATGGCGATTGATGAGCAGGCCTACCAACGCATCCGCGCCCCCAAGGCCATTTACGATTACTGGGTGCGTGAGCGTGGCTGGAGCCATAGCGCTGGTATTGATGCCAAAGCGCAAAACGGCCCCACTACTGGGGTGCCGCTGTCCAAGGCTGTACAGGCCCTTAATGTCATATTGGCCGCCAGCCCAGCCTTTATTGCCTTGTTTGCCAACAGCCCGTTTGAAAACGGCCAGATCACAGCATACAAGGAAAACCGCCTGACATTGTGGCCGCGTATGTTCAGTACTGCGCGTTTTGCCGCTGATGATCGGCTCCATCGCCTCCCCACCCGGCCTTTTGCCCATCTGCGCGATTATTTCGAGTGGATGTTTGGTAGAGATAGTCGTATGCAGCCAGTGCCCTATGGCACCAGTAGCGATTATAAGGGTGCGCCTAACATGGCCCGCGTGGTGGGTGATCCGGCTTTACTCGATTATTTGCGCCAGCCGTTGTGGTCAGCACTGCACCTACAACACAATAACGCCACTACGGTGTACCCCTCGGTGGATCATCTGGTGTTTCAGCAGTTTGCCCATTTTTTGGATGCGCGCATCCGATATGGTTTGCACCAAACACCTTCGTTGGAGAGCTTTTGGGCTGCTTGGCAAAGCCCAGAGCAATTTGAAGCCCTGCTGGAGGCCCATTTGGCCTATTGTTACATCGAAGGGCGTGCACCAGGGGCCAACTTTCCAGATCGCGACATTATGGAAGGCGGTGATGTGCTGGGGGCCTCGGTGGTGATTGCCCCCAGTGCCTTGCAGTGTGGTTTGCTGCGCAATCTGGAACAGGCCAGTCGGTGGGTGGCCCGCTGGCCTTGGGCCATATGGCCTGCCTTGCGTGCGGCGGCCATGCAAGAAGGCTTGCAAGGCAAGGTGGGTTCCTTGACGGTGCGTGCGCTTTGCCAAGACGTGCTGGAGCTGGCTGGTGCTGGGCTCGACAGCACCGAGACTTGGATGTTGGCCTATCCAGAACAAGTATTGCGCCAAGGTTGTAATGGCGCTGATCGTGCGTTGGCCACTTATGCCAGCTTGCAGGGCAGCCCCAACGCTAGAATGCAGGCTCTCATTCAGGCACGGCAGGCGCTTGCGGTGCCTTGCCCTCCCATTTTCAGCAGCCCATGAACTCCATCAAGACCCGGATTTTCTTGGCACTCATTCTTGTCGTGGGCATCATTGCGGGCATCACCATGAGTGCTGCCCGAAACGCCCTAGAGCAAGAAATTACCGATGCAGAAGCGCGTGCCGTACATAACGTGCTTAAACTGGTAGAGGACAATATCCGGGGGCGCTATCACACCTTGCTGCAAAACAAGGTAGAGACCATACAAACGCGCAAACAAGAGTCGCGTGAGTTTGCGCAATTGATCCAGTCCACGCTTGACCATTTTGTCGAACTGGTAGACCAAGGCGCTGTCAGTGAGTCGGCGGCACAAGCGATGGCCCAGCGTTGGCTGGCAGAAATTCTCCCAGGTCATAGCAACTTTTTGTTAGTGCTCGATGCACAACAGCGCGTGCTGCTCTCGCCCATACCCAGCCAAATCGGTGGCACCTTGCAGGAGCTACACGACATCAAAGGGCGCAAAGTGGCTTCTGCGGCTTGGGAAGAAAGTGACCGGTTTGGTGAGACTTTCTTGTCTTTTCATTGGATGGGCGCAGATGGGAACACGCAAGCCAAATTTGCCCATTTTGTGCAACATCGCCGTTGGAAGTGGCTGATTGGTATTGTGGGTGATGTGGGGCGGGTTGAGGCGCAAGTAGCGCGCCAGTTAGACCAGTTGCGCAGTGAGCTGATCAGCAATTTGCCCTATATTCTGACTAACGGGCGTGGGGTAGTGTTTATTTTTGATGGTAGGGGCGCGATGGTGGTGCCTCCAAAAGATCAGCCGTATTCTCAAGTGTCTGTAGAAACCATTGATGAGTTGCGCAAGCTGGCCCAAGTAAACACCGGACTGGCTATTGGCTTGAGTTTGCCCAACAGCATGGCTCTGGAGGGGCGGGCCGTTTATATCAAACCGTTTGACTGGTACATTGCCTCCTTGGTGTCGGTAGAGGCCATGCAGCGCCCTATTCATCACTTGATGACCCGTCTGGGGGGCATCTTGCTGGCTGCCTTGAGTATCGGATTGGTGTTGGCTTATCTTTTTGCGCATTACCTTACCCGTCCCTTGAACCGCCTGACCGACTATGCCATCGGTCTGCCTAACACCGATTTTGCCGCTGACCAGAGCAATGATGGTCATGCCCTGCTGCCACTGGAGCGCAAGGATGAGATTGGGCGCTTGGCGCGGGCCTTTGTTTTTATGGAAAACAAGCTGCATGAGAATGTGCGTGGGCTGATGCAGGCCATCTCACAGCGCCAGCGCATCGAGAGCGAACTCAATGTGGCCCACGATATCCAGATGGATCTGCTGCCCAAGATGTTCTCTGCCTTTCCAGAGCGGGCTGAGATTGATCTGTTTGCTACGGTGGTGCCCGCCAAGGAGATTGGTGGCGATCTTTACAACTTTTATTTTCTGGACGAACATCACCTGTGCTTTACGATTGGCGATGTCTCGGGCAAGGGCGTGCCTGCGGCATTGTTTATGGCTATTACGATGGCGCTCATCCGGGTGGCCTCTGAGCGTGAGTCAGACCCAGCGCAGATGCTGCGCAGAGTCAATGCTGATCTGAGTCGTGATAATCCCAATTGTATTTTTGTCACGTTGGTGATTGGGGTGCTTGATGTGCGCACAGGCCATATCCTGTTCGCTAATGCCGGGCACAGCCCACCCTTGGTGCTGCGCCAAGGGGGGCAGATGGAAATATTGCGGGGCATCAGTGGCCCAGCGGCTGGGGTGGTCGATGATGTTGAATTTACCCTGATGCAAACCCAGCTGCACACGGGCGATTGCTTGCTGTTGTATACCGATGGCGTTAATGAAGCGATGGATGCCGACTATCAGCTTTACGGCAATGAGCGCCTGCACCAACTTTTTTCCCAGTGCCATCAGCGCACTGCTGCGCAGATCGTGCAGGACATCATGGCCGATGTGCGTACCCATGCTACAGGGGCCGAACAGTCCGATGACATCACCATAGTGGCGGTGCGCTTCCAAGGAGCGGCACGTTCTTCAGAGAAAGAAGCAGAAGCAAGCCTATGAAACGTTTTTTGCACGGCATGTTGTGGATGCTGGCGCTGTGTGTGGCTGGCCCGGCACCGGTACTGGCCGCAGATGCCCCTAAAACAGTAACTTTTTCTACCTTGCCCAAAGCCAAACCGGGCGGTAAATGGAAAATAGCTTACTACGAGGGCGGGCAATACCCCGACTATGAGGTCATCCTGAAAGCCACCGTGCGTGGCATGGTGGCACTGGGCTGGATTCAGCCACTAGATATTCCAGAGCACAACAACTCCACACCCGGTGGATTTTGGGCCTATCTGGTCAAAAATGCTAAAAGCCGTTATGTGGAGTTTATTCCTGATGGCTACTACAGCGCAGGCAACTTTGATCGGGACTTGCGCCCCAAAGTGAAGGCAGAGTTGATTGGTCGTTTGGCCAGCAAGCGTGATATCGATCTGGTCATTGCAATGGGCACTTGGGCGGGCCAAGATTTAGCCACTGACCAACACCAAGTGCCTGTGGTGGTGGCTTCTACCAGCGACCCGATTGGCTCCCATATTGTTACCAGTGCGCAAGACTCTGGGCGCGATCATGTCCATGCTAAGGTCGAGCCAGACCGCTATGCAAGGCAGATAGAGCTTTTCCACGACATCATTGGCTTTCACAAGCTGGGGCTGGTGTACGAGGACTCTCCTGAAGGCAGAACCTTTGCTGCTGTGGATGCGATTGAGCGCACGGCCAAGGCGCGCAAGTTTGAGGTGGTGCGCTGTTTGGCGCCCTTCAATGATGTGCCCCAACAGGAGGCCGAGGCCAAGGTGGTGGCTTGCTACGAAAAACTTAGCAAGGAAGTCGATGCGGTGTATCTCACGGTGCATCGGGGGCTCAATAGCCAGTCTTTGCCTAAGGTGGTTAAGCCGCTGATGCGCTATCAACGCCCGTCGTTTTCTATGCTGGGCGAAGGCGAAGTCAAGCGGGGGGTGCTGATGAGTGTCGCTCAAGGCAACTACACCTATGTTGGGCATTTTCATGCCGAAACCATTGCACGCATTTTTAATGGTGCCAAGCCGCGTCAACTGTCGCAAATCTGGCTGGCTCCGGCCAAGATTGCCTTGAACCTGAAAGTAGCCGAAGCCATCAGCTACGACCCGCCAGTCGATATTTTGTTGGCGTGTGATGAGATTTTTCAGAAAATCGAGTGATCGAACCGCATTGGCTGCTGCTCTCAGAGAGCTATTTTGACTTCTGCTGCATCTAATCCGGCACTGCAAAACCCTTCTCCTGCACCGCGCCAGAGTACCTTGCGTTTGTTTGTGGCATTTTTTGCCGTTTTACTGTTAGTGTTGCTGCTCAATGGCGGACTGACGCTGGCAGCTTTGCACAAGGTTCAGTTTGAATCGACCACCGCCGCAGTGCGTATGGTGGGGCACGACTGGGCGCTGCGTATTCAGGGGGCCATCAGTTTTGGTAAGCCGATTGAGCAGTTTTATGGCCTAAAAGCCACCCTGACCCAAATTCAAAAAGACCTGCCAGCCGTTGCTAGCGTGGCCGTCACCAATGCGCAAGGGGTTTTGATCCAAAGTGTGGGACAAGCCCCAGTGCGGGACGATTTGGCCACCAGTGTGCGCCGTACGCTGGCAGCTAGCAAACCCGTGGTGGACAAGTTACAGGGACGCCACTATCTGGTCTTTCCCATCCAAGGCCGCGAGGGCCAGATGGCTGGGGCGTTGACCATGACGGTACACGAGGCCACCATCACCCAAGCAGTGTCTGAACATCTGGGGCGCAATGTACTGGTGCTGGCGCTGGTAGCCTTGCTGGCGGCCTTGGTGTTGTTGGCTGGCTTGTCTTTGTTGCGAATCAGTGGTGATGCCAGTGGTATGGGTACCCAGAGCCGTTGGCGCTTGTTTGCTTTGCCGATTGTGGTCGTGGTGCTGGCGCAAGGGGTGTACTCTTGGGACAGCATCCACACCTTTCACCAGCAGTACCTAGGGGCTGTACAAGAAACGGCCAAGATCGCTGTGCAGCGCTTGGGCCGGGACTTTCAACGCTTGTTTGATAAGGGCGTACATATCGAGCGCTTGGTGGGCATTGAGGCACCGTTTAAGCGTGTCATGGATGAGGCCGCAGAAATTGGCTATATGGAGATTCAGGCTGCCGACGGTGCGGTGCTGTACCGTGTTGATCGGGAGGGGCGCTTAGAAAAGCGACCGCCAGCGCTACCGCTGGATTCGGCACTCGATCTGACTACCGCTTTCCACGTCGCAGGCGGGCCACAAATAGGCAGTTTGCGGGTGCATCTGGATGGTGCGGCCATCGCTGCTGGGGCGCGCCAGCGTTTGCTTGATGCTGGCACCGTGGTATTGCTGTCTATCCTGTGGGTGATTGAGCTTTTTGTTTTGCTTGGGGTGTTGATGCGTCGTCAGCCCCCAGCGGCACAGCCTGCGAATCAGCCACAGCCCACCCCATCAGATGATGGTCGCCATGTATTGGGGCGGCCAACGGCATTTTTGTTGCTGTTGGCTTGGGCCTTGCCCCTGTCTTTTATCCCACTGCGCATGCGGGAGATTTACACCCCGATTCTGGGCTTGTCGGAGCATGTCGTGCTGGCACTACCTTTGTCGGTAGAAATGCTGTGCGCGCTGGTCACGGCGCTGGTGGCGGGTGCCCTGACAGACCGCCGTGGTTGGCATGTGCCGTTTCTTGCTGGTGTGGTGATTAGCTTGGCTGGGGCCTTGTTTTCCAGTGCTGCGGACAACGTCTGGACTTTCATGATGGCACGGGCGTTGGTGGGGGCGGGTTATGGCTTGGCTTGGATGGGGATTCAGGGCTTTATCGTGCTCTGGGCTACGCCCCAGACCCGCGCCCAAGGCATGGCGCATTTGGTGGCCGGTATTTTTGCGGGCCATATTTGTGGCAGTGCTGTGGGGGCCATGCTGGCACAGCAAGTCGGTTACACCATGGTGTTTTTGTTCAGTGCGGCCCTGAGTTTGTTGCCCGGCCTGTTTGTGCTGATGTACATGCGTCCTTATTTTGGGTTGCCCAGTGGCATGGGTGCGCAAGCGGTGCAGCCCTCACGCAAACTCGATTGGCCCAGTGTGCGGCAACTGCTGGGTGATCGAAACTTTGCCTTGCTGATGCTGGGCAGTGTGGTGCCTTTTTCGGTGGCCCAAGTGGGGCTGCTGTATTTCACACTGCCGCTGTTTTTGGTCGATCAGGGGGTGAGCCAGTCCAGTATTGGTCGCATCATGATGATCTATGGCTTGTCAGTGATTTATCTGGGGCCATTTTTGGGCCGCTATGTCGATGCCTCGGACAGCAAAAAGAAATTTATCGTGCTGGGGGGGCTGGTTGGGTCGCTGGGCATGATTTATCTGTTTTTTGACAACAGCCTGTTTGCTATCACCTTGTCGGTTTTTGCACTGGGGTTGGCCAGTTCCTTGGCGGGGGCAGCGCAGTCTGCCTTTGCCCTCAATTTGCACGCGGTGCAAGAGATGGGCATGGGCAAAGCGATGGGTGTGCAGCGGGCCGCAGACAAACTCGGCCAGATGATTGGCCCGTTGTTGATTGGTGCTTTGTTTGCCTCAGTGGGCGCGGCGTCGGGGTTGGCGATTACCGGACTGCTCTATTTGGGGGCCACGGTGTTGTTCTTGCTGTTGGCACAACCCCCCCGCCCATTGGGGGCGGCTAGCGCTTGAAAGCCACAGTGGTAGTTGGCATGGTGCCGCACCTTTGGTACTGACTGAAGAGGGTGCCTGTAAAGTGGTTACAATCTAGGCTGCGGAAGGTTGGCAGAGTGGTCGATTGCACCGGTCTTGTTCAATCGAGCGCCTATGTGGAAACGCATAGGCTGTAAGGAGTCAAATTCGGAGAAGCCCCTAGCGTATGCTGAGGTAACGCCGAGCGAAGCTGCCCTTTTTTATCTAAAGAGGCAGAACGTGTAGAGACTTGACGGCTCCCACCTAAAGCCCTTTGTAGGCCACGGTGAAGGCAAAGTCCAGACCCCAAACAAGGCATGTTTTGCATGTTCTTGGTGGTGAAAACCATAGCAGGTAAGGAAAACCGGCAGGGCTTTACCGCCCTCCAGGGTTCGAATCCCTGACCTTCCGCCACCCCATAGCACAAAGCCCGTCCACTGTAGCCAGCGGACGGGCTTTTTCCAACGCGCCAGCAGCCAAATTTCTGGTGCGGACTCTCCAGAGTCACCTTGAGCCGGTAGAATCTCGTTTTTAACAGCGAAGCGTTCCTCCATGTCTGCCTGGGTTTTGCCGGATTACATTGCCGATGTGTTGCCTTGCGAGGCCCGGCATATTGAGGAGCTCCGCCGTGGCCTGCTCGATACCGCCCGCAGCTACGGCTACGAATTGGTCACGCCGCCGTTGCTAGAGCACTTAGAGTCGCTGCTCACAGGCACCGGCGAGGCGCTAGATTTGCAGACCTATAAGCTGGTCGATCAAATTTCTGGCCGCATGATGGGCCTGCGCGCCGATACCACCCAACAAGTGGCCCGTATCGACGCCCATTTGCTCAATCGCCCCGGTGTAACCCGGTTGTGCTATTGCGGCTCGGTGCTGCACACTTGGCCTGACCGCCCCCATGCCACCCGCGAACCCTTGCAGTTTGGTGCCGAAATTTACGGCCATGCTGGTTTGCAAGCCGATTTAGAAGCCGTAGAACTGGCACTTAACTGCCTGCAAGGCGCGGGTATTGACCGGGTCAGTGTTGATTTGGCCGACGTACGCATCGTGCGCAGTTTATTGACTGGCGTGCCAGCCGATGCCGCTCGGTTGCGCCAAGTCCATGCCGCTTTGGCGGCCAAAGATGCCAGCGAACTGCGTGCCCTCACGTGCGATTTTCCTGCTGCCTCGCGCGAGGGCCTACAGGTGCTGTTGCAGTTGTACGGCGATCATTCCGTGCTCGATGCCGCAGCCAAAGCCTTTAGCCATCTGCCGGGGGTGCAAGAGCCGCTGGCCCAGTTGCGGGCCGTCATGGCGCATATCGGTACGGATCGGGTCACATTTGATTTGGCCGATTTGCGCGGCTATGCCTATTACAGCGGTGTGCGTTTTTCTATCTATGCCCAAGGTGCCAGTGATGCCTTGGTGCGTGGTGGCCGCTACGACGAAGTCGGTGCTGTGTTTGGCCGCAACCGTCCAGCAGCGGGCTTTAGCCTAGACATCAAACAACTGGTACAAGCCCTGCCTGAGCAGTCGCAGCGCTTGGCCATTCGGGCACCTTGGAGCAACGAGCCTGAGTTGAGCAATCTGGTGGCCGACTTGCGCCGTCAGGGAGAAATCGTCGTTTGTGTCCTTGCGGGCCAAGCGTCTGAGGCGGATGCGTTCCGCTGTGACCGCGAACTGGCGTGCATTGATGGCCGCTGGATCGTGCAAGCCATTGAGTGAATTTGACAATTGATCGGGTTTGAGATGAAAACTACCAAAGGTCGTAATGTGGTCGTGGTCGGCACCCAATGGGGTGACGAGGGCAAAGGCAAACTGGTCGATTGGTTGACCGAAAGCGCCCAAGGCGTGGTGCGCTTTCAGGGGGGGCACAATGCGGGCCACACCTTGGTCATCAATGGCATCAAAACCGCTTTGCACCTGATTCCTAGCGGCATCATGCGCCCCGGCGTCAAATGCTATATCGGCAACGGTGTTGTGCTGTCTGCTGCCAAGCTGTTTGAAGAAATTGCTGGGTTAGAAAAGGCTGGTGTTGAAGTACGCTCGCGTCTGCGCGTTAGCGAGGCTTGCCCGCTGATTTTGCCTTTCCACGTCGCACTGGATGTGGCCCGTGAAGCGGCCCGCGAACAAGGCGGCACCGAAAAAATCGGCACCACAGGGCGCGGTATTGGCCCCGCCTACGAAGACAAAATCGCCCGCCGTGCTTTGCGCGTGCAAGACTTGAAGTACCCAGAGCGCTTTGCCAGCAAGCTGCGCGAGCTGCTGGCGCTGCACAACCATGTGCTGCGCACTTTCTTGGGCTCTGAAAAGTTTGACTTTGGCCCCGGCTTGGCACCCTATGTCCAAGATGGCCAAGTGCAGTTTGACGCGGTGTATGCCGAAGCCATGCGCCACGCTGAGCTGCTCAAGCCCATGATGGCCGATGTGTCGCGTGAACTCAACGATGCCCATGCCCAAGGCAGCAACCTGCTGTTCGAAGGCGCTCAAGGCACGCTGCTGGACGTCGATCATGGCACCTACCCTTATGTCACCTCCAGTAACTGCGTGGCGGGCAATGCTGCTGCGGGTTCGGGTGTCGGGCCGGGCATGTTGCACTACATTTTGGGCATCACCAAAGCCTATTGCACCCGCGTGGGCGGTGGCCCCTTCCCCACCGAGTTGGACTGGGAAAAGCCCGGCACCCCCGGCTACCACATGAGCACCGTGGGTGCAGAAAAAGGCGTGACCACCGGACGCAGCCGCCGCTGTGGCTGGTTTGATGCCGCCTTGCTCAAGCGCAGCGCGCAGGTCAATGGTTTGTCGGGTTTGTGCATCACCAAGCTCGATGTGCTCGATGGCCTGACCGAGTTGCAACTGTGCGTGGGCTACGAGTTGGATGGTGAGCGTATTGATCTGCTGCCCATGGGCGCTGACGATATTGCCCGCTGCCAGCCCATTTACGAAACCCTGCCCGGTTGGAGCCAATCTACCGTGGGTGTGACGCAATACGACGCCCTGCCTGAGGCGGCCCGCCGTTATTTGCAGCGCATCGAAGACGTTACGGGTGTGCCGATTGCGGTGGTCTCGACCAGCCCAGACCGCGATCACACAATCTTGTTGCGCCACCCCTATCTGGCCGATTAAATCCGTCCTGTGCAACCGGGCCAGCATGGCCCCGTCAATGAGGAGTCCTTATGTTGACAGAAGATGGTAAGCATCTCTACGTGAGTTACGATGAGTACCACAGCCTCATTGAAAAGCTGGCTCTCAAGGTGTATCGCTCTGGTTGGGAGTTTGACACTATTTTGTGCTTGGCCCGTGGTGGGCTGCGTCCGGGCGATATGCTCAGTCGCATCTTTAATAAGCCGCTGGCTATCATGTCCACCAGCTCGTACCGTGCCGAAGCCGGTACGGTGCAGGGTTATTTGGACATTGCTCGCTTTATCACCACACCGCAGGGTGAGATTGCAGGCCGGGTGCTGTTGGTTGATGATTTGGCCGACACAGGTAAGACCTTGCACGCCGTCATAAACATGTTGCGCAGCAACTACCCTCCCATTACTGATTTGCGCAGTGCTGTGATCTGGACGAAGGGGGTATCGTCTTTTACTGCCGACTATTCTGTCGATTTTTTGCCTAGCAACCCGTGGATCCACCAGCCGTTTGAGGTGTACGACAGTATGCCGCCCGAAAAGCTGTTGGAGAAATGGCGGCTCTAACCGCCAGCACTGTTGCTGTTGCTGTTGCTGTTGGTTAGTCCACCGCTGAGGCCCTTAGGCGGTGGTTTTTGCCAATAACTCATCGACCAGTTCCAGTGCCGTTTTAAAGTCCAGCCGTTCTACGGCGGTGGCTAGTAAGGCCAGTTCTGCTATGTCCAGTCCGGCGGTTTCTTGTTGTAGGGTTTCATGCAGCTTGCGGGCGCGCAATTGGCGTTTGGCCAGTGGCTCGTGCAGCGCTTGCAGCAGTTCGCGCAAGCGTTGTGGGGTGCAGTGGTGTGCCACTGTGCGGGCCTGTATGGCGGCCGGGTGCAGTTGTTCGGCCAGTTGCTGCAACAGCCGTAGCTGCACCTGTAAGGGTGCTTCTAGCGCCGCCAGCAAGGGTTGAATATCTGCTTCAGTGGCGGCCATGTGGTGCAGGGTGGCCTCGGCTTGCGCCACTTGATCGGCCAGTGCTTGCACACCCAAAGTAGCCAATAAGCCCTTCAGGGTGTGTATAGCCCGCAATGCTGCCTCATGATCGCCATTGCGCCAGTATTGTGCGGCCAGCTTCAGGGTATCGGCTTGTTCTAGCGCACAGCTACGTGCCAGTTTGGCATAGAGTGCGCGGTTGTTGTCTACACGGGCCAAGGCTTGGGGCAAATTCATCTCGGCAGGGTAGTCGGGCAAATCCTGCTGGGTGGTTGCGCTGCGGTCGGTGGCTGTTTTGGGGGTGTTGGACAGGTTCTCTAGGCCACAATGGTGGCGCAACACCGTCACTAAGTGTTGAATGTCAAACGGCTTGCCGACATGGTCATTCATGCCGCTGGCAAGGCAGGCTTCGCGGTCGCTGACCATCGCGTTGGCGGTCATGGCAATGATCGGCAGTGTGAGTTGCAGGTCTTGACGCAAGACGTGGGTAGTTTGGTAACCATCAATGCCTGGCATGTGGATGTCCATCAAAACCACATCGTAGGCATCGGGCTGCTCTTGCAGGAAATCGATGGCTGCTTGGCCGTGGTTGGCTACTCGCACTTGCGCTCCGGCATGGAGCAGTAGTTCACGCGCCACCTGTTGGTTCAGCAGGTTGTCTTCTACCAGCAAAATGCGTAAGTTTTTGAGTGGCTGCTGTATGACCGGGCTGGTGGTGGCAGGCAGCGGTGGTCGCCGCCCACTGGTGGCCTCAATGGCGGCATTGAGCAGCGAGGAGGGCGTAAACGGCTTGACCACATAGCCATCGAGCAGCTGTACTTGTGTGTTTTGCCGCTGCTCTAGCCATTCGCGTCCGTGGCCACTGACCATCAGTACCTTGGCTGAGTTGCCCGCAGGAGAGAGGTTGCGCAGTTGCTCTAAGGTGGCCCAACCATCCATGCCGGGCATCATCCAGTCCAATAACACCAAGTCGAAAGGATCGGTGAGTGCGGTGTTGCGCGTCTGCTCAAGGGCTTCGCTGCCACTGCCCACGGCGACGGCGCGCCAGCCAAAAGACTGGGTAATGTCTAACAGCACTTCGCGGGTGGTGGCGTGGTCATCGACAATCAAGACATGTAGCCCTGACGCGGTGGGTATGCTGTGTTCTTGCTGTGTGATTTGCTGTTCTTGTGCCAGTGTTTCGGCATCGCGCAAAAAATCAAGACAAAAACTAAAGCAGCTACCTTGGCCCGGCGTGCTCTCTACGCTTAGTTGCCCGCCCATGGCGCTGACCAGCGATTGGCAGATAGCCAGCCCTAAGCCAGTGCCGCCATAGCGGCGGTTCGTAGAGTTTTCAGCTTGGGTAAAGCTCTCAAAAATCGCTTGTTGTCTATCGAGTGCAATGCCAATGCCAGTGTCACGCACGCAAAAAGCAATGCGGGCATGGTGGGCATCGGTGTCTATCACCCGCAGTTGCAACACAATTTCGCCATGCTCGGTGAACTTGATGGCATTGCTGCTCAGGTTGAGCAGCACCTGTTGCAGTCGTGGCCCATCGCCATGCAGGACGGTGGGCAGTTGTGGGTCAATGTTGAACACCATTTCGATGTTTTTGTGCTGCAAAGCAGCAGATACCAGCACTGACAGGTTGCGCAGCACTTGGTCCATACGAAAAGGCACCGTCTCTAGCGCCAGCTTACCTGCCTCCACTTTGGAGTAGTCCAAAATATCGTTGATGATGCCTAACAAAGATCGGGCTGCTTCTTGGGCTTTTTGTGTGTAATCGTGCTGGTTGGCATCGAGCTGCGTGTGTTGTAGCAATTGCAACATGCCCAGCACGGCGTTCATGGGGGTACGAATTTCGTGGCTCATGTTAGCCACAAAGGCGCTCTTGGCTTGGCTGGCGGCTTCGGCGGCGTCTTTGGCTTGGCGCAGTTGGGCTTCGTACTGTTTTTGCGCGGTATGGTCTATAAAGGTGATCAGTATGTTGTCGTTAAACCGAATGCCGCCCACCTGCACTGTGCGCTCTTGGCCGTTGGCGGTGTAGAACAAAAATGTTTGTGGTGGGATTTCACGGCCAGTTTGTGCGGCCTCGTCAACGGCTTCTATCCACGCTTGGTAGCTTTCGGTGCGGTATTGTGCATCGGGGTGTAGCAAGGTGCGCAGAGCAGTCAGGGTGGGGGTTTGTGCCTCGCTGTAGCCTACCAGTTCGGTAAAGCGCCGGTTACGAAAGTAAATTTGGTCTTTGGCATTGACTTGGCACAGTCCAATGGGCATCTCATCGAGCATGTAGCGCATGAGGTGCTCGGTTTTTTGCAGTGCCAAGCTCTTGGCTTTGGCCTCTGTGCTGTCGTAGTTATAGCCGTGCCACAGTATGCAATCGCCGTCGCAAGGTTGTGGCGTGGCTTGTCCATTAACCCAACGCTCGCCCAACGTGGGGTGCAGCACCCGGTACTCATCGTGCCAAGGGCTCATGTTTTTGGCCGATTGCTCAATGCTGGCCAGCACCCGCGCCTGATCGTCGGGGTGAATGCGCTCCAAGGCTGGACTGGCGTCTGCTTGTACTTGCTCCGGGCTGACACCATAAATATCCTCAATGCCGGGGCTGGCGTAGGGCATGTCGGTGTGCCCATCAGGACAGAGGCGGTATTGGTAGAGAAAGCCGGGCAAGTTTTCGGCCAGCCGTTGCAGGCGTTGTTGTTGTTCGCGTTGCTCGGTGACATCGGTGCGTATACCCACCATCCGCACTGGCTTGCCGTTGCTGTCGCGCTCAATGACGCAGCCCCGATCCAAAATCCATTTATAGCCGCCGCTTTTACAGCGTACCCGATGGGTGTTTTGGTAGAACGCCACTTTGCCGTCTAAGTGTGGTTGCAGGTCGGCATAGACTTGCTCACGGTCGTCTGGGTGCAGGCGTAAAGTCCATTCGTCTAGCTGGTCTCCAATTTCATTGTCGGCATAACCGAGCATCGATTTCCAGACGGAGGAGAAAAATACTTGGTTGGTTTGCGTGTTCCAGTCCCAGACACCTTGGTTGGTGGCATTGATCACGGCCTGCCAACGCTCTTCAAGGGCCGTGGCTTGCTTGTCTAGTGCGGTTTGGTTGTTGACATAGACGAGCCAAGCACGCTGTTGCCGGCTTTGTAGCAGCCAGAGGCCGACGCAGGCCGTTAGAGCCAGCAGGCTAAACAGCAGAAGCGTTTCTTTGGCGCTTGCTTGCCAATCGGCATAGATAGCCTCCAGATCACGCCCTACAGCCACCACCAAGGGCTTGTCCATATTCAAGCTGGGGGGGTGTATGGTGTGTATGGCTAGCATCCCTATTTGACCCGTAGCGTAGACAGTACCTGTAAAGATATTGCTGCTCAGGCCGCTGTCCAAGTGTTGCGAGAAAAAAGAGCTGGGCTGGGCCAAATCTTTGCCCGATTGCTCTGGCCGGTTGGGCACCATCATAAAATTGACCCCATCGCCGTGGGCCAGCGATGACCAGATATCTGGGGCATAGCGCACCGAGTTGAGCAGCACCTGAAACTCTTGCGGGTCTAGTGTTGCGCTGACGATGCCCGCAAAACGGCCATCGGCGTCAGAGATCATGCGCACCACGTTCATGGCCCACACGCCGAGTGTGGTGGTAAAAGGTGCGCCAACATAGAGGGTGCTGCTATTGGGGGTGGACAGCACCGCTTGAAAATAGTTGCGTTGGCTGTAATCGAGGCCAATAATTTCTGCACGGCTGGCGGCCTCAACAATGCCTTGGGCGTTGAGTACCGTCATGGTGCGAATGCCTGTCATGGCGTTGGCGATGGTGCGCAACTGCTGGTTGGCCTGTGCCAGTTGCTCTGGCGCACTGCGCCAGCGGGGCACGGTGTCACGCACATCTAGCAAGGCCATATTGATGGCCTCTAATTGGCGGCCTAGGTTGTCGTGCACTATCTGCGCCTGACTTTGCAGGCGTTGGCGCTCGCGCTGGGTGGTTTCTTTGTGTTCCGTCCAAAGAGACCAGCCAATAAAACTACCCAGCAACAGCAACCCAGACAGCAGCAAAAGCCATTCTTTGAGGCATTGATTTTTGCTAAGGGGCAGGGGTGCTGTGTGGGTGCTCATGAGTTTAGTGTGCTGGCAACTGGTAAATGGTCAAGCCAGCAATTCGCTGTCGCGGCTCAGGCCCGCTGTTTGGCTAAAGCCACCATCGACATAGGTGATTTCTGCGGTGACACCACCGGCCAAGTCCGACAACAAAAACGCAGCCACATTGCCCACATCTTCAATCGTGACATTGCGCCGCAGCGGCGAGGCATTGGCTACCGTGCCCAGCAGTTTGCCAAAATCTTTGATGCCGCTGGCTGCCAGCGTTTTGATGGGGCCAGCGCTGATGCCATTGACGCGCATACCACGTGGCCCCAGCGATTCGGCCAAAAAGCGCACGCTGGCCTCTAGGCTGGCCTTGGCCAAGCCCATGGTGTTGTAGTTGGGGATCGCGCGCAGCGCACCCAAATAAGACAGCGTCAGCAGGGCTGATTTATCGTTCAGGTAAGGCAGGGCTGCTTTGGCCATGGCTGGGAAGCTGTAGGCACTGATGTCGTGGGCGATGCGGAAGTTTTCGCGGCTCAGGCCATCGAGAAAATCACCGGCAATGGCTTCGCGTGGGGCAAAGCCAATGCTGTGCACAAAACCATCAAATTGGCCCCAAGCTGCGCCCAAGTCGGCAAAGAGTTGGTTAATTTGCGCATCATCCGCCACATCGCAATCAAACACCAAATTGGAGCCAAATTCGGCGGCAAAATCGGTGATCCGGCCCTTGAAGCGCTCACCCACATAGCTAAAAGCCAGTTCTGCGCCTTGGGCGTGGCAAGCCTTGGCAATGCCGTAGGCAATGGAGCGGTTGGACAGCACGCCGGTGATGAGCAGCTTTTTGCCGGTTAAAAAACCCATGGTGGTTCCCCTGTATCAAAAAAAGAATAAAAAATTGGCAGAAGGTAAGGAGTCGGCCACCGTTGGAGCCAGAGGCCCGCTGTACGCACCAAAATTGTGCAAAGCCACGGCGGCAAACGTGGTGCAGAATTGTCGCATGCGCTGTTTGTTTCTCTCTTTATTCTGTGTAGCGGCCCCAGCTTGGGCGGCGCATGGCTATGCGCTGTGGGGCAGCCCTAAATACCCGGCAGGCTTTAGCCACTTTAGCTATGTGAATCCGCAAGCACCCAAGGGCGGCGAGTTGCGCTTGGTGAGCAACTCTAGAGCCTCCACCTTTGATAAATACAACCCCTTCACCATCAAGGGCAGTGCGCCCGCGTATTTGCCGCCATTGATGTTTGATTCTTTGCTCGCCGGTTCACTGGACGAGACCGCTACCGCCTATGGCCTGCTGGCGGAAGATATACAGGTGGCCCCTGATGGCCTGAGCGCCACCTTCCGCTTGCGCTCTGAGGCGCGCTTTCACCATGGCAAGCCGGTGCTGGCGCTGGATGTGAAGCACAGCTTTGATACCCTGATTGGCCCGCACACCTCGCCTGCGTACAAAACCATGCTCATCGACGTGGCTGGGGTGGATGTGCTGGACGAGCGCACGGTGCGTTATCGCTTCAAAAAACCCAATCGCGAACTGCCCTTGACGGTGGGCGGCTTGCCAGTGTTTAGCCGCGACTGGGGCGTGGAAGGTGGCAAACCCAAGCCATTTGACCAAGTGGTCACGGATGAGCCTTTGGGCAGTGGCCCGTACAAAATTGGCCCAGTGCGCTTTGGCAGAGACATCACCTACGTGCGCGACCCGCACTATTGGGCCAAAGATTTGAACGTACGCCGGGGCACGGCCAACTTTGACCGTATCACCGTCAAAATTTACAAAGATGCCACGGCCCGGCTAGAAGCCCTGAAAGCCGGTGAGTTTGACCTGATGCGCTTTTTTAGCGCTGGAGACTGGGCGCGGCGTGTTACTGGCAAAAAATTTGATACCGGTGAGCTGGTCAAGGGCGAGTTTCGGCACCAGTTGCCCTCCGGTTTCCAGAGTTATGTGCTCAATACGCGCCGCCCATTGCTGCAAGATGTGCGTGTGCGCGAGGCGCTGGGGCTGGCGGTGGATTTTGAGTGGATGAACCGGCAGATGTTTTATGGCTCTTATGCCCGCGTGCAGGGGCTGTTTGGCAACACTGCTTGTGCTACCCAAGGCCAGCCCACAGCGGCAGAGTTGGCCCTGATGGAGCCTTGGCGTGCATCTTTGCCCGCTGCTGCCTTTGGCCCCATGACTGTGCCGCCGCGCACCGATGCGCCGCAGTCTTTGCGCGGCAACTTGCGCCGTGCGCAACAATTGCTGAAAGAGGCGGGCTGGGAGGTGCGCGACGGTGCCCTGCGCAATGCCCAAGGCCAAGCACTGGTGCTCGAATACATGGACAGCAACGAGGGCGGGATGCGCACCGTGGCCCCGTGGATGCGCAATTTAGAAAAATTGGGTATCACGCTGCGTTTTCGCTCGGTAGACTTTGCACTCTACCAGCAGCGGCTGCAAAAATTTGATTTCGATATCACCAGCATTGCTTATGGCGGCACGCACAACCCCGGCCAAGAGTTTGCTGACCTGTTTGGCAGCCAAGCCGCCGATACCGAAGATTCGGGCAATTTTTCTGGCGTCAAAAATCCGGCGGTGGATGCTTTTATTACCGCCATGACCGCCGCCAAAACCGAAGCCCAGCTTTTACCCGCCTGCCACGCGCTAGAGCGGGCTATTGCTCACAGTCATGTGCTGATTCCGCAGTGGACAGCCCCCACGCACCGCATGGCCTACAACGCTTGGCGGCTGGCGCTGCCTGCCAGCGTACCCCCTTACACCAGTGGTGAGGGCTGGGTGATGGATACTTGGTGGGTCAAGCCCGCGCCAGAACAGAAAGGGCCTTGAGCGGTGTTTGCCTATATTCTCAAGCGCATTTTGTTAATGCTGCCCACGTTGCTGGGCGTGCTGCTGCTGACCTTTATCGTGCTGCAATTTGTGCCCGGTGGCCCGGTAGAGCAGTATCTGGCCGAAGCCAAAGCTGGTGCCACTGGCGGCGGGGCTGAAGGCGGTGGCCTATCCTACCGGGGGGCGCAGGGCGTCGATCCCAAGCGCCTAGAGCAAATCAAAGCCTTGTATGGTTTTGACAAACCTGCGCATGAGCGCTTTGTGCAAATGCTGGGCCAGTTTGCCCGCTTTGATTTAGGGCGCAGCTTTTTTCAAAACAAAGAAGTTTGGCAACTGATTGTAGAAAAACTGCCGGTCTCGATCAGCTTGGGGCTGTGGACTTTCTTTGTCAGCTATTTGGTGGCGGTACCTTTGGGCATCGCTAAGGCGGTGCGGGCTGGTTCGCGCTTCGATTTTGTGACTAGCCTGTTGATTCTGGTCGGCTATGCTATTCCTGGTTTTGTGTTGGGGGTGGCACTGCTGGTGGTGTTTGGCGGCCAGTTGCAATGGTTTCCGCTGCGCGGCCTTACCTCTGCCCATTGGGAAGAATTGTCGTGGGGCGCACGCATTGTTGATTATCTCTGGCACATCACCTTGCCAATCGTAGCGATGGTCTTAGGTAGTTTTGCTGTGACCGCCATGCTGACTAAAAATGCCTTTTTAGAGGAAATCCGCAAACAGTATGTGCTTACGGCACGCGCCAAGGGATTATCTGAGCGGCAGGTGTTGTATAAACACGTCTTTCGCAATGCGCTGATTCCGATTGTGACCGGTTTTCCTGCTGCCTTTATTGGCGCTTTTTTTACTGGCTCTTTGTTGATTGAAACGCTGTTTTCGTTGGATGGCTTGGGGCTGTTGAGCTTTGAGAGCGTAATTCGACGCGATTATCCGGTCGTGCTGGGTACTTTGTACCTGTTCACGCTGATCGGGTTGGTGACTAAGCTCATCAGCGATCTTTGTTATGTTTGGGTGGATCCGCGTGTCAAGTTCGATTAGTGCTGTGAGTTCAGTCTCTTTGTCGCCATCGCGGCGGGCTTGGCGGCGTTTTAAGCGCCAGCGCTTAGGCTATTGGAGCTTGGTTATTTTTTGCGCCTTGGTGCTCATGAGTTTGTGTGCCGAGCTGGTGAGCAACGATAGGCCGCTGCTGGTACGCTACCAAGGGCAGACCTACTTTCCGATGCTGAAAGATTACCCCGAAACTACCTTTGGTGGTGATTTTGCCACGCCCACGGATTATTTAGATCCGTTCATCCGTGAGCGCATCACCCAAGGAGACAATTGGGCGCTTTACACCCTCAATCCCTACGGCCCCAATACCCTTAATTATTTTGCTGAGGCTCCTAATCCTTCTGCTCCTTCGCGGCAAAATTGGCTAGGCACTGATGATCGAGGGCGTGACTTGCTGGCGCAGTTGCTTTATGGTTTTCGCGTCAGTGTGTTGTTTGCGCTGGCATTGACTTTTACTGGTGTCGTGCTGGGCGTGGTGGCGGGGGCGATTCAGGGATTTTTTGGTGGTAAGACCGATTTGATCGCCCAGCGCCTGATAGAAATTTGGGGTTCTATGCCCGAATTGTATTTGCTGATTATTTTTAGTGCGGTACTCTCGCCTAGCATCGGGTTGTTATTGGTGCTGCTGAGTTTATTTGGCTGGATGGGCTTGTCAGATTATGTACGTGCTGAGTTTTTGCGCAACCGCCAGCTCGATTATGTCAAAGCGGCACGGGCATTAGGGGTAAGCAACGGCCAAATTATTTGGCGGCATATTTTGCCCAATAGTTTGACACCCGTGGTTACTTTTTTGCCATTTCGTATGAGTGCAGCTATTTTGGCGTTGACATCGCTGGATTTTCTGGGGTTGGGCGTGCCGCCAGGTACGCCTTCGCTGGGGGAGCTATTGAGTCAGGGCAAAAATAACATTGATGCGTGGTGGATTTCGCTGTCTACCTTTGCGGTGCTGGTGGTCACTTTGCTGCTGCTCACTTTCATGGGCGATGCCCTGCGCGATGCACTAGACCCCCGCAAGGCCGATTGAGTTATCGCCTTGAATGTGACTTACATGATATGAGGATATGACAAAAAATCACGCCCAAAGCAACATCCATCACCAGAACAACGCAGCCACTACAGTACCGCCCCTGCTGGAGGTGCGCAATCTGTCGGTGCGGTTCAACGATAAAACGGTGGTCGATCAGGTCAGCTTTGGTATCGCTGCTGGTGAAAAGTTGGCATTGGTGGGCGAGTCGGGTTCTGGTAAAACCATCACCGCCCTGAGTCTGTTGCAGTTGGCCGGAGATGCCAAAATGAGCGGGCAAGCCCTGTTTCAGGGGCGTGATTTATTGACGTTGCCTGCCCCTGATATTCGCGCCGTGCGTGGCGGCCAGATCGCGATGGTGTTTCAGGAGCCCATGACGGCACTGAATCCGCTCATTCCCATCGGCCAGCAAATTGCCGAAGTGTTAGAACTCAAGCAAGCACTGACCAGCGCACAGTCGTTTAATGCTGCCGTAGAGATGCTGGCCCGCACCGGCATTCCAGAACCTGCGCGCCGCGCCCGTGCCTTTGCCCACCAATTGAGCGGCGGCCAGCGCCAGCGCGCCATGATTGCGATGGCCTTAGCCAGCAAGCCTTTGTTGCTGTTGGCCGATGAGCCGACCACGGCTTTGGATGTGACGCTGCGCGGCCAGATGCTTGATTTGCTGTCGGACTTGCAGCGCGAAACCGGCATGGCTGTGCTGCTTATTACCCATGACCTGAATTTGGTGCGTCGTTTTGCCGACCGGGTGGCGGTGATGGAACATGGTGTACTGGTGGAGCAAGGCGAGGTGGCTTCGGTGTTTGCCACCCCTGAACACGCTTATACCCGTCGCCTGATGGCTAGCCAGCCCCAGCGCGATGTGGTGGAAGCCGATCCCGCTGCCACCCTGCCGCCAGTGCTGCAAACCGAGCATTTGCGCGTCGCCTACCCGGTGCCTTTGCCGGGGCTGCGTGGCTGGTTTCAAAAAGGGGAGTTTATTGCTGTGCAAGGCGCTAGCCTGCAGTTGCAGCCCGGCCAGACTTTGGGCGTGGTGGGCGAGTCCGGCTCTGGCAAATCCACCTTGGCGCAGGCCATTTTGGGCCTGTTGCCCCATGCTGGTACTTTGGAGCTGGCTGGGCAAGGCTGGCAAGCACCCGCCAGTCGCAACACCCCCGCCAACCAGCGCTTGCGCCAACAGGTGCAGGTAGTGTTCCAAGACCCATTTTCGTCTTTGTCACCACGCCTGACGGTAGAAGAAATTGTGGGCGAAGGTTTGCGCGTCCATGCCCCCACGTTAAGCACCGCCGAGCGGCGCAGCCGCGTGCAGCAGGCGCTGGAAGAAGTGGGCTTGAGTGAGGCGCAGTTTCCGGGCCTGTTGGCCCGCTATCCGCACGAGTTCTCGGGCGGCCAGCGCCAGCGGCTTGCCATTGCCCGTGCGCTGATTGTGCAGCCGCGCCTGTTGGTGTTGGATGAACCGACCAGCGCGCTGGATGTCACCATCCAGCAGCAGGTGCTGAGTTTGCTGCAAGGCTTGCAGCGCCACAAGGGCTTGAGTTACCTGCTTATCACCCACGATATGGATGTGATCCGCGCCATGGCCCATCATATTGTGGTCATGAAGGACGGCGCAGTGGTAGAACAAGGCCCTCTGGCCCAAGTGTTGGCGCAGCCCCAACAAGCCTACACGCGCCAACTCATGGCTGCCGCGTTGGCTTGAGGGGTGCGATGCAGGCTGTTAGGCCAAGTCGAAGCGGTCGGCGTTCATCACCTTGACCCACGCGGCGACAAAGTCTTGCACAAACTTGGCTTGGTTGTCGTTTTGGGCATAGACCTCGGCATAGGCGCGCAATATGGCGTTGGAGCCAAATACCAGATCGACACGGCTGGCCGTCCAGCGGGTGGCCCCGGTTTTGCGCTCCACGATGGCATAGCTGTTACGCCCGGTAGGCTTCCAGCTATAGGCCATATCGGTCAGGTGAACAAAGAAGTCATTGCTCAGGGTGCCAACCCGGTCGGTAAATACGCCATGCTGGCTGCCGCCGTAATTGGTGCCCAACACGCGCAGGCCACCCAGCAGCACCGTCATTTCGGGGGCGGTGAGGCGCATTAACTGGGCGCGGTCAAGCAGCAACTCTTCGGGCGTGACCACGTAGTCTTTTTTCAGCCAGTTGCGGAAACCATCGGCCACAGGCTCTAGCACCGCAAACGATTCAGCATCAGTTTGTTCTGGGCTGGCATCGCCCCGGCCCGGTGCAAAAGGCACCGTCACCTCCACACCGGCGGCTTTGGCAGCCTGCTCAATGCCCAGATTGCCCGCCAGCACGATCACATCGGCCACACTGGCACCGGTGTTAGCAGCAATGGTCTCGTACAGCGCCAGCACTCTGGCCAAGCGGGCTGGTTCGTTGCCTTCCCAGTCTTTTTGCGGGGCCAAGCGGATGCGGGCGCCATTGGCCCCGCCGCGCTTGTCTGAACCCCGGAAGGTGCGGGCGCTGTCCCAAGCGGTAGCCACCATGTCACTGATGCTCAGGCCAGCGGTGGCAATTTGCGCTTTGACGGCAGCAACATCGTAGTCGGCGTGGCCTGCCGGTACTGGGTCTTGCCAGAGCAAATCTTCTTGCGGTACTTCGGGGCCAAGGTAGCGGCTCTTAGGCCCCAGATCGCGGTGCGTGAGCTTGAACCACGCACGGGCAAACACATCGGAAAAGTAGGCTTGGTCGGCGGCGAAACGCTCCGAAATTTTGCGGTACTCTGGATCGACCTTGAGCGCCATGTCGGCATCGGTCATCACCGGCATACAGCGGATAGCCGGGTCTTCCACATCGACGGGCATATCTTCGGGCTGGATGTTGACTGGTTTGTACTGCTTGGCCCCGGCGGGGCTTTGGGTCAGTTCCCAGTCGTAGCCCAGCAACAGTTTGAAATAGCCGTTGTCCCATTGCGTGGGGTGGGTTGTCCAAGCCCCTTCAACGCCGCTGGTGACGGTGTCGCGGCCCACGCCACGGCTTTGGTGATTGATCCAGCCTAGGCCCTGTTCTTCAACGTCGGCAGCTTCGGGGGCTGGCCCCAAATTGGCGGCACTGCCATTGCCGTGTGCCTTGCCTACAGTGTGGCCGCCCGCAGTGAGGGCCACGGTTTCTTCGTCGTTCATGGCCATGCGCGCAAAGGTGACACGCATGTCATGGGCGGTTTTGAGCGGGTCGGGTTTGCCGTCCACGCCTTCGGGGTTGACGTAAATCAGACCCATCATCACGGCAGCCAGTGGGTTTTCGAGGTCGCGCTCGCCAGAGTAGCGGCTGCCTTGGCTGCCGGTAGGGGCCAGCCATTCTTTTTCTGCACCCCAGTAGATATCTTTTTCGGGGTGCCAGATGTCTTCGCGGCCAAAGGAGAAGCCAAAGGTTTTAAAGCCCATTGATTCATAAGCCACATTGCCAGCCAAGATAATCAAGTCGGCCCAACTGATTTGGTTGCCGTATTTTTTCTTCAGGGGCCAGAGCAGGCGGCGGGCCTTATCGAGGTTGCCATTGTCGGGCCAAGAATTGAGCGGGGCAAAGCGTTGGTTGCCGGTGCCAGCACCACCCCGGCCATCGGCAATACGGTAGGTGCCTGCTGCGTGCCACGCCATGCGGATCATCAGGCCGCCATAGTGGCCCCAGTCGGCAGGCCACCAGTCTTGGCTGTCGGTCATCAGCGCCGTGAGGTCTTTTTTGAGCGCTGCCACATCCAGCTTTTTTACTTCCTCGCGGTAGTCCAAACCTGGAAGAGGCTGGGTTTTGCTGTCGTGTTGGTGCAGGATGTCCAGATTAAGCGCCTTGGGCCACCATGCCATGTTCGATTGCTCTGCTGCGGTATTGCCGCCGTGCATCACCGGGCAGGTGCCTGCCTTGCGTGGGCTTTGTGCTTCTTGCATCGCTGTCTCCTTTTAGGATTCTGGGTCTTGGTTGCACCAGGCGGCCTTAGCTGATTGTGGTCATATGGCTACCGGCTGCCTAATGTGTAAAACAGCATAGCAGTATCGGTGCGGCTTGTCAGTCTGGTCTAATCTGAACGAGGAAATCAGGGAAAACCTATGAAACTCTATAACTTTTTCCGTAGTGGCACCTCGCACCGCCTGCGCATTGCGCTTAACCTCAAGGGGCTGCAGACACAATATATCCCGGTCGATTTGCGAACCGAGCAGCATCTGAAAGACGAGTTCAAGGCCGTCAACCCGCAGATGCTGGTGCCAGCGCTGGCTACCGAGTCCGGCCAAGTGCTGATCCAGTCGCCCGCCATCATTGAATGGCTGGAAGAAACCCACCCCACGCCCGCCTTGCTGCCCGCCGATGCCTATGGGCGCGCGCAAGTGCGGGCGCTCGCCGCTATCGTTGGTTGCGATATTCACCCGGTCAATAACCGACGTATTTTGGAATACCTGCGCCACCAATTCGGTGCCAATGAAGATGCCATCAATGCTTGGTGTGGCACTTGGATCAGCAGCGGTTTTGACGCCTATGAGGCTCTGTTGGCACAAGACCCGCACCGGGGCCGTTTCAGCTTTGGCGATGCGCCCAGCATTGCTGATGTGTATTTGGTGCCGCAGATCGAGAGCGCCCGCCGCTTCAAGGTGGATCTGTCACGCTGGCCGCTGGTGGCTGCCGTAGACAAGGCTTGCGCCGAACTGGATGCCTTCCAGCGTGCCGCTCCGGCCCAGCAGCCCGACGCTGGCTAAACCTGCCACCTATGTGTGGTAGCGTGGGCCGTGCAATCGAGGGCTGGCCGGTGGCTTGTCCCAGCAAGGCATAAAAATTGCGTGTTTAATGCAAGCATTCTCGGTGAGAATCCCTTCCTCTTGAGAGCTTCCATTTTTCCATTTTGTATGCGCCGCGCCAGCCTGCTGTCCACTGAAACCGTCAACCGCTCGCGTGTCTTGGATACGCTGGTCAACAACCTAGAGGGGATGGCCTACCGCTGCCTAAATGATGCACATTGGACGATGGTGTTTGTCAGCCGAGGCTGTGAGGCTCTGAGTGGCTATGCCCCCACCCAACTGTTGGGCAACCACACCGCTTCTTGGGAGCAGATCACTCACCCTGAAGATCGCGATCGGGTGCGCGACATCATCGAACAGGCCATAGGCAGTGGCCAGCGTTTCTCTGCCCAGTACCGTATCACCACCCTGTCTGGGCAAATCAAGCATGTGCTAGAGCGTGGCGTCGGTGTGTTGGATGAGCAGGGAGCACTGGTGGTGGAGGGCTTTATTGAAGACATCACGGAGCGCCAAGCCACGCTCGATGCCCTTCAACACGCCGAGTTGCGTTATCGCCATATTTTTGAACATGCCAGCGAGGGCGTGTTTCAGACTACCCGCGATGGCTACTACTTGGCAGCTAACCCCGCACTGGCGCAAATTTATGGCTACGACTCTGCCGATGCGCTCATGGCTGATCTCTCAGACATCGACCGGCGCTTGTACGTCAAGCCGGGCCGCCGCGAAGTCTTTCATCGGCTGATGCAGGCCCAAGGGCAGGTGCTCAATTTTGAGTCTGAAGTCTATCGGTGCGATGGCACTTCCATCTGGATTTCTGAAAACGCCCATGTCGTGCTTGGCCCCCAAGGCGAGTTTATTTGCTACGAAGGCACGGTGCAGGATATTTCTGAGCGCCGCCACTACCAAGAGCAACTAGAGCGCCAAGCCAACCACGATTTGCTCACCGGCCTGCCCAACCGGGTGCTGCTGGGTGATCGCATCGAGCAGGGCATTGCCCGCGCTACCCGTTTGGGGTATTACTTGGCGCTGGTTTTTATTGATCTGGACAACTTTAAATTCATCAATGACAGCTTAGGCCACGCAGCGGGTGATGAGCTGCTCAAAGAGGTGGCCGCCCGCTTATCGGGGTGTCTGCGCAGCCCCGACACCGTGGCCCGCTTGGGTGGCGATGAGTTTGTGTTGGTCATCAATGACCACTATCGTACTTACAGCGTGATCTCGTTGCTAGAGCGGGTCTTAAAAGAGATTGCCCGGCCCATCATGCTGTCTGGGCGTGAATTTCATGTTGGGGCCAGTTTGGGCGTGGCCATGTACCCCAGCGATGGCGACGATGCCCAAATTTTGCTCAAACATGCCGATGTGGCTATGTATGCCGCCAAAAATCGGGGACGCAACAATTTTCAGTTCTTTACCCGTGAGCTCAACCGCGTAGCCGATGAGCGCCTGCACCTCGAGGCCGCCATGCGTGCCGCCTTAGAGAGCCAGAGCTTTACCGTTCACTACCAACCCAAGGTGGATCACCGGCGGCGCATTGTGGGCGTAGAGGCACTGGCGCGTTGGACGCATCCCGAATTGGGCGCTGTGGCACCCGACCGTTTTATTCCGGTGGCCGAAGAAACCGGCCTGATTTTGCCCCTGACCCGCATTATCTTGCGCCAAGCCTTTGCGGCAGCCCGGCGTTGGAACCAGCAGCGTGCCAAACCGCTGTGCATGGCGGTTAATCTGTCACCGCAATTGTTTTTGAGTGACGATATCGTGGCCCAAGTCGCCGGGCTGTTGCGTGAGGCCGATTTGCCTGCCAGCCAAGTCGAGTTAGAAATCACCGAGTCGGTGTTTATGGGCGACAGCGAGCGCGCCGTGGCCGTGCTCAGTGATTTCAAGGCGTTGGGCGTGACTTTGGCGATGGATGACTTTGGTACCGGCTACTCGTCTTTGAGCTATTTGCGCCGCTTTCCGCTCGATACAATCAAGATTGACCGCTCTCTCGTCACCGGCATTGAGCACGAAGAAGAGGTAGCCATGATTGCCCGTGCTGCCATCTCTTTGGGCAAAAGTTTGCGCAAAACCGTGGTGGCTGAGGGCGTAGAAAACCAAGCCCAGTTTGATTTTCTGCGTTACCAAGGCTGCGATGAGTTTCAGGGCTACCTGCTCTCGCGCCCGGTGAGTGAAGACGATTTTGGCCGCTTGCTAGAGCAGACGGGCGGCACCATACTGCCTGCTGCGTCCCCTGTAGCCTGAGCGGGTGTGGCTATTCGATATCGACGCAGTGAATGCCAAACCGGCCAGCGCGCCGGTCGGCAAAATAGCGCAGTAAGGTTTCGCGCACGGTGCGAAACGACAGCTCATCCCAAGGAATATCATCCTCGGTAAAGAGGCGCGCTTCTATGGTTTCGCTGCCGGGGTCAAATTGGTCGTTGAGCAGGGTGGCGTGGTAAAACAAATGTACTTGGCCTACCCGGCGCACATTGAGCAAGCTAAACAGCGCACCCAGCTCAAACTGCGCGCCCGCCTCTTCTACGGTTTCGCGGGCTGCCCCTTGGGCGGTGGTTTCATCCAACTCCATAAAGCCAGCGGGCAGCGTCCATTTGCCTTTGCGTGGCTCGATATTGCGTTGGCATAGTAGCACCTTGTCGCCCAGCACTGGCACGGTGCCCACCACATTGAGTGGATTTTCGTAATGCACGGTGTGGCAGGCGGTGCAAATAGCCCGCTGGCGGGTGTCGCCATCGTCGGGCAGGCGGTAGAGCACGGGGGCACCGCATTGGCGGCAGTGCTTGATCGGGGGGTGAAAGCTCATGGTGTCAAGGTGAAAAATCAAACCACTTGCAGGCTCAGTGTGCCTAGTCCGTCAATGCCGCCTTCGAGCACATCGCCACGCACCACCGCACCCACCCCTTCGGGGGTGCCGGTGTAGATCAGGTCGCCCGGTTGCAGTTCCCACGCGGCAGACAGGTGCGCAATGGTTTCAGCCACATTCCAGATCAAGCGAGCAATCTGGCTGCGCTGGCGCTCTACGCCATTGACTTGCAACCAGATAGCCGCCTCGGCCACGGCACCGGCCTGATCGGCTGGGGTGATGGGGCCAATGGGGGCGCTGTGTTCAAACGCCTTGCCAATGCACCAAGGGCGGCCTTGCTTTTTCATGTCGTTTTGCAGGTCGCGGCGCGTCATGTCTAGGCCAACGGCATAGCCAAAGATATGCGCGGCGGCATCGCTAGCTGCAATGTGGCTGCCGCCTTTGCCAATAGCCACCACGAGTTCAATCTCGTGGTGTAGATTACTCGTCAGGCTGGGATAGGGCAGTTGGCCTGTCGTGCCAGCATCTACTACCACCAAAGAGTCTGCGGGCTTGAGAAAGAAGAACGGTGGTTCTCTGCCCGTAAAGCCCATCTCTTTGGCATGTTCTTCGTAATTGCGTCCGACGCAGTAAATGCGGTGTACCGGAAAGCGATCACTGCTGCCTTGCACGGGCACGCTGGTGACAGGGGCAGGGGGGAAAACATAGCTCATGGTGGCAGCAATGGAAAATTTGAACAGTGGGGAGGTGTTTGGTTACTACAGTGTGCCACGCTTGCCCGCTACACTGGTGAGCATGTCATTTTCTTCTGTTAATGCTGCATGGCATCCTGACTGGATACGCCCCGATTGGCCTGCCCCGGCGCATATCCATGCCCTGTGTACTACCCGTGCCGGGGGTGTCAGTGTCACCCCTTACGACAGCTTCAATTTGGGTGACCATGTCGGCGATGCACCTGAGGCAGTGCAGGCCAACCGGCAGCGTTTGCAAGCGGCATTGCAAGCCGATACCCCAGAGGCCCAACTCGTTTTTCTGCGCCAAGTGCATGGCATTCAAACTGCTCATCTGGATGGCGGCTCGTCCGATGGCACCTGTGCTGATGCTTGTGTGGCTACCACGCCCGGCCAAGTTTGCACCATCATGGTGGCCGATTGCCTGCCGGTGCTGCTCACGGACAGGCAAGGCCGCGCCGTGGCCGCCGCCCATGCGGGCTGGCGTGGGCTGGTGGATGGCGTACTCGAATCGGTGTTTGATGCCTTTTGTGCTCAGGTGCTGGGCGAGGTGACGCCAGCGGCCAAAGCAGCGCTGGCATCATCGACTTTGGCTTGGCTAGGGCCGTGCATTGGGCCTGCGGCCTTTGAAGTAGGGCCAGAGGTGCGCGCTGCCTTCTGTAGCCGCCTACCGGCGGCAGCCGTGCATTTTCAGCCCCACAGTACTGGTGTCGGCAAGTATTGGGCCGATTTGGCGGCGCTGGCCCGCCAGCGCTTGCACGCCTTGGGCATCACGCAGATCTATGGCAACGACAGCAGCTCTCCTTGGTGTACGGTGGCTAATGCATCACGGTTCTTTTCGCACCGGCGCGATGCCATTGCCCTCGGCAGCAGTGGGCGTATGGCCGCTTGCATCTGGCGTGATGAGGCTGGTTGATGTGGCTGTTGCCGCAGCCCGTGTGGCCGCTTCTTGCGCACGTTCAGCCATTTCTTGGGCATGGATGGCCCTGCGCCGCCCCGGTGTGCCTAGGATATAAACCACAATCGACAAAGGAAGCAAACCATAGAGTGCAAAGGTGATGATGGCTCCCAGTATGGAGCCAGTGCTGCTGGTGGCTTCGGCCAGCGCCATCATGACGGTGACATAAAGCCATGCGATAACTACGAGATACATCCGTGCTCCAAGGCTAAAAAAGTAAAAAGGGGCGTTACCATAACCATGTGGTCAGCAACAATCGGGGCAACAGTGGCCGCGTGCGAGTGATCCGCAATTTCAGGAGAAAAAATGAGTTCTGAAGCATCTTGGGGCCAAAATACCCAGCAATTTCAGCAGATTTTCGGTGATAACCTCGCGCAGGTGCTGCGCTCATTGCAGCAAATCGGTGCCGCTGGTACGCCGGGGCCAGTAGCGCCCCTCAAAATCGCCCCAGAAAAGCTCCAGCAGGTACAACAGCAGTATCTTGAAGAAGCCCGCGCCCTCTGGAACCAAGGGCTGCAAGCTCCGGCAGAAGTGGCCGCCCAAGACCGCCGTTTTAGCAGTGCAGACTGGAAAGCCAACCCCGTCTCGGCCTTCTCGGCAGCCATGTACCTGCTCAATGCCCGCACCCTGATGGAGCTGGCCGAAGCCGTTGAAGCTGACGAAAAAACCCACAACCGCGTGCGCTTTGCCGTAGAGCAGTGGGTGGCGGCCATGTCGCCCAGCAACTACTTGGCCTTCAATGCCGAAGCGCAGAAAAAAGCGGTCGAGACCAAAGGCGAGAGCCTGACCAAGGGTATCCAAAATCTGCTCAAAGACTTGCGCCAAGGCCATGTTTCCATGACCGACGAGAGCCAGTTTGAGGTGGGCCGCAACGTCGCCACCACCGAAGGTGCCGTGGTGTTTGAGAACGAGCTATTCCAGCTCATCGAATACAAGCCCCTCACTGACAAGGTGTACGAGCGCCCCTTGTTGCTGGTGCCGCCCTGTATCAACAAGTTTTACATTTTAGATTTGCAACCGGCCAACTCGCTGGTGTATTACGCACTAGCACAGGGCCACCACACCTTCTTGGTGAGCTGGCGCAACCCCGATGCCGAGCTGGCCCAAAAAACCTGGGACGACTACGTTGAAGACGGTGCTATTGAGGCCATCAGCACAGTGCAACAAATCACTGGTGCCGAGCAAATCAACACGCTGGGCTTTTGCGTTGGTGGCACGATCCTGAGCACCGCTTTGGCTGTGCTGGCAGCACGGGGCCGTGATCCGGTAGCCAGCCTGACCTTGCTCACCACCTTTTTGGATTTCACTGACACCGGCATCTTGGACGTGTTCATTGATGAGAGTTTCGTCAAGTTCCGCGAGATGCAACTGGGCAAGGGCGGTTTGCTCAAGGGCCAAGAGTTGGCCTCCACCTTCAGCTTCTTGCGCCCCAATGATTTGGTTTGGAACTACGTGGTGGGCAACTACCTCAAGGGTGAAACGCCCCCCGCCTTTGACCTGCTCTACTGGAACAGTGATAGCACCAATCTGCCCGGCCCCTTCTTTGCTTGGTACCTGCGCAACACCTACCTTGAAAACAACCTGATGAAGCCCGGCAAGCTGACCGTGTGTGGACAAAAGGTCGATTTGGGCAACGTGGATACGCCGGTGTATATCTATGGCTCGCGTGAAGACCATATCGTACCCATTGGTTCGGCCTATGCCAGCACGCAAATTTTGCCCGGCCCCAAACGCTTCGTCATGGGGGCATCAGGCCATATCGCCGGGGTGATTAATCCACCGGCCAAGAAAAAGCGCAGCCACTGGACACGCGATGACGGCCAATTGCCGGGTACGCTCGATGCTTGGATGGACGGCGCACAAGAACATGCTGGCAGCTGGTGGACCGATTGGAGCACCTGGCTGCAAGGGCACGCGGGCGCGCAAGTTGCTGCACCCAAAGGCTACGGCAATGGAGCCAAGTTCAAGGTGATTGAACAGGCTCCAGGCCGCTATGTAAAGCAAAAGGCCTGATCTCAGGCAGCATTTCCCATTGACAACAAGGAGAAGACTATGGAAGACATCGTTATCGTTTCGGCTGCCCGTACTGCTGTGGGCAAGTTTGGTGGTTCGCTGGCCAAGATTGCTGCCACTGAGCTGGGCAGCATCGTCATCAAAGAAGCCTTGGCCCGTGCCAACGTGGCCCCCGATCAAGTCGGTGAAGTCATCATGGGTCAGGTGCTGGCCGCTGGTGTTGGTCAAAACCCCGCCCGCCAAGCCATGCTCAAGGCCGGCGTAGCCAAAGAAACCCCAGCGCTGACCATCAACGCTGTGTGCGGTTCTGGCCTGAAGTCGGTTATTTTGGCTGCCCAAGCCATTGCCCACGGCGACAGCGACATCATCGTCGCTGGCGGTCAAGAAAACATGAGTGCCAGCCCGCACGTGCTCAACGGCTCGCGCGATGGTCAGCGCATGGGCGACTGGAAAATGCAGGACACGATGATCGTCGATGGCCTGTGGGACGTGTACAACCAGTACCACATGGGTATCACCGCCGAAAACGTCGCTAAGCAGTACGGCATCACCCGTGAGATGCAAGATGCGCTGGCGTTGGGCAGCCAGCAAAAGGCCGCTGCGGCACAAGACGCTGGCAAGTTTGCAGCTGAAATCGTTGGCGTGAACATTCCCCAGCGCAAGGGCGATCCCGTTGTCTTTAACGTTGATGAATACCTGAACCGCAAGACCAGCGCTGAAGTGCTGGCTGGCCTGCGCCCCGCATTCGACAAGGCTGGTACCGTTACTGCTGGCAATGCTTCTGGTATCAACGATGGCGCTTCTGCCGTCGTGGTGATGAGCGCCAAGAAGGCTGCTGCCTTGGGCCTGACGCCTCTGGCCCGCATTGCCGCCTATGGCACCAGCGGCCTTGACCCCGCCATCATGGGCATGGGCCCGGTGTACGCGACCCGCAAGGCGCTTGAGCGTGCTGGCTGGAGCGCTGCCGATATCGACCTGTTCGAACTAAACGAAGCCTTTGCCGCCCAAGCTGCTGCCGTCAACCAAGAACTGGGTATTGACCCTGCCAAGGTGAACGTCAACGGTGGTGCGATTGCGATTGGTCACCCCATTGGTGCGTCCGGTAACCGTATCTTGGTCTCGCTGCTGCACGAAATGCAGCGTAGCAATGCCAAGAAGGGTATTGCCTCGCTGTGTATCGGTGGCGGTATGGGCGTAGCGCTGGCACTCGAACGCTGCTAATTTGCCGTAGATAGGGGCCAGCATTGGCTGGCTCATTTACCGCACAACGAAAAGCCGTGACTTGTTCACGGCTTTTCATTTTGGTGCAATTTTTACGTTTTGTTTTTTGCAATGGTGCCAGCTCGAGCGTACACTTATCCTAGTATGAATCAGACCGTTTTTGCTCAACCGTTTGTACCGGTGGGCTGTGTGGCTTGCCGCGACAAAACCCTGTTGCCTTTTGATTTCACGATGGCTTTTCAGCCCATCATGGATTTGGAGTTGGGTCGGCCTTTTGCCTATGAAGCACTGGTACGCGGCACCAGTGGCGAGGGCGCTGCCACGGTCTTATCTTGGGTGGATGACGAGAACCGCTACCGCTTTGACCAAGCCTGCCGTGTCAAGGCTATTGAGTTGGCCTCTAGCTTGGGTTTAGCCAAGCTCCCCGATTGCCGCTTGAGCATCAATTTTCTGCCCAACGCCGTCTATCGGGCCGAAACCTGCATTCGCGCCACCATGCAGGCGGCTGCTGAGTTCAATTTCCCGCACGACCGGATCATGTTTGAGGTGACGGAGGGTGAGCCTCTGAGCAATGGCGAGCACCTGCAATCCATTTTTAATGAATACCGCCGCTGTGGCTTGATCACAGCTATCGACGATTTTGGTGCGGGCTATGCGGGCCTGAATATGCTGGTGCGTTTTCAGCCCCATGTGCTCAAGCTCGATATGGAGCTAATCCGCAACGTTGACCAAGACCCGGTGCGCCAAGCCATTGTCTGCGGCATTGCCTTGGTGTGTTCACGCCTGAGCATTGATATGGTGGCTGAGGGCGTAGAAACGGCGCAAGAATCGGCCTACCTGTCTTCGGTAGGCATACGCTACCAACAAGGCTTTTGGTTTGCCCGGCCCGGTTGGGAAAGCCTGCCGCTGGCGTAGGGCGTGGCCTGAGGTGCAAAAAATGTCCCAATACCGTGTTTACCTTCACTGCGTTGTCGCAAATCTTCGGTACAGTGGGGGCGAGACCCTGTTTACATAATTATTCACAAGGAGCATGAAAATATGAGTCAAAAAGTAGCATACGTCACTGGTGGTATGGGTGGCATCGGTACCGCCATTTGCCAGCGTCTGCACAAAGATGGTTTTACCGTCATTGCCGGTTGCGGCCCTACCCGTGACCATGCCAAGTGGCTGGCCGAGCAAAAAGAACTCGGTTTCACTTTCTACGCCTCGGTAGGCAATGTGGGTGACTGGGATTCCACCGTGGAGGCTTTTGCCAAAGCCAAGGCCGAGCATGGCAGCATTGATGTGCTGGTCAACAACGCTGGTATCACCCGCGACCGCATGTTCCTGAAAATGACCCGTGAAGGCTGGGATCAAGTGATTGAAACCAACCTGAACAGCATGTTCAACGTCACCAAGCAAGTGGTGGGTGACATGGTAGAAAAGGGCTGGGGCCGTATCATCAACATTTCGTCGGTTAACGGCGAAAAGGGTCAATCGGGCCAAACCAACTATTCGGCTGCTAAGGCCGGTATGCATGGCTTCTCGATGGCCTTGGCTCAAGAAATGGCCACCAAGGGCGTGACCGTTAATACCGTCAGCCCTGGCTACATCGGTACCGATATGGTCAATGCCATCCGTCCTGACGTGTTGGAAAAGATTGTGGCTACTGTGCCCGTCAAACGCTTGGGCAAACCCAGCGAGATCGCTTCGATCATTGCTTGGCTGGCTTCGGAAGAAGGCGGCTACGCTACTGGTGCCGAGTTCTCGGTCAACGGTGGCCTGCACATGAGCTGATCGGTCTTTAGGACTGAATCACAAAAAACCCCGCTTCATTCTGGCGGGGTTTTTTCATGGGCAACCCCAAACACGTACTTTAGAGACGGCTGGGAGCGCGCTTGCGGTCGCGTTCGTCTTCAGGCCAAGCTGCAAGGATAGTGAAGGAGTTCATGGTGGTTTGCTCTGCAAAAGTGTCTGTGATGCTCCTTCAACGCACGGCAATGTGGCCGCGTTGACAGCCAGTAACAAAAAAATTGGCCCGGAAAACCGGGCCTTTTTTTGCTTTAGCTGTGTGCTTCGATCTGTGCTGATAGTTCGAGCCAACGCTCTTCTAGGCTACCGATTTCATCGTTGCAGGCTTTGAGCTTGCGGCCTACCTCGGCAATGTCTGCCGGGGCCAGAGGCTGGGTCATGCGGTGTTCTAGGTTGCTGCGCTCCGTGCCTAGCGTAGCCATGCGCTGCTCAACCTGTTCTAGTTCGCGTTTGAACGGGCGCAGCTTCTGCGCCAATTGTTGGCGCAGTTGGGCTTCTTGCTTGCGCTGCTCACGCGGGTCAGGGGTTTTGGCGGTGTCGGCTTCGGCGCTGGTGATCGCTGCTTTGGCGGCAGGGGCCACCTCTTGTCTGGCCTCTTGCTTTGCTTCCTGTTTGGCCAGTTCGCGCTGGCGCTTGGCTTCATCGAGCAGGTAGCGCTGGTAATCGTCCAGATCACCATCAAATGGCCCAACAGCGCCCCGGCCTACCATCCAGAACTCATCGCACACGGCGCGTAGCAAGGCACGGTCGTGGCTGACCAGCATCACGGTGCCTTCAAACTCGTTGAGCGCCATCGATAGCGCCTCGCGGGTGGCTAAATCCAAGTGGTTGGTGGGCTCATCGAGCAGCAGCAGATTGGGGCGTTGCCAGACAATCATGGCCAGTACGAGACGGGCTTTTTCGCCACCGCTCATGCTGCCCACGCTTTGCTTAACCATGTCGCCATTGAAGTTGAACGTGCCCAAGAAATTGCGCAAATCCTGCTCCCGGCTCGGTTCGCGGCTTTGCGGCCCTAGCTCTTTGGCTAAGCGGATCATGTGCTCTAGCGGGTTTTCGTGCGGGCGCAGCACATCCAGCTCTTGCTGGGCAAAATAGCCAATCGATAAGCCCTTGCCTTCGGTGACGGTACCAGCCAGCGGTGTCATGGTGCGGGCAATGGTTTTGACCAAGGTGGATTTACCTTGCCCGTTGGCACCCAAAATACCAATGCGCTGGCCTGCCAGCACGCTGCGGCTGACCTTGTGCAAGATGGCAGTTTCGCTGCCATCTTCGGCGCGATAGCCAAACGAGGCATCGGTAACCGCTAGCATTGGGTTGGGCAGGTTTTGCGGCTCTTTGAACTCGAAGGTAAAGTCGGCATCGGCCAGCACGGGGGCGATTTTTTCCATACGCTCCAGCGCCTTAACCCGGCTTTGCGCTTGCTTGGCCTTGCTGGCCTTGGCCTTGAAGCGGTCAATAAACTTTTGCAGGTGGGCGATTTTGTCTTGCTGCTTAGAAAAGCTGGCTTGTTGCAATTCGAGCTGTTGCGAGCGCAGTTCTTCAAACTTGCTGTAATTGCCGCCGTAACGTGTGAGCTGGGCATTGTCGATGTGCATCGTGACATTCGTTACGGCATCGAGAAACTCGCGGTCGTGGCTGATGACGATCATCGTGCCTTCGTAGCGCTTGAGCCACGCTTCGAGCCAGACCAGTGCATCCAAGTCCAAGTGGTTGGTGGGCTCATCGAGCAGCAACAGGTCAGACGGGCACATCAGGGCGCGGGCCAGTTGCAGACGCATCCGCCAGCCGCCAGAGAAGCTATTGACAGGGTTATTTAACTCTGACACCTTAAAGCCTAAGCCCAAAATCAACGCTTGGGCGCGGGGCACAGCATCATGCACGCCTGCATCGTGCAGGTCGGTATAGGCATGGGCAATGGCCATGCCATCGCCAGATTCTTCAGCTTGGGTCAGTTGGGTTTGGGCATCGGCCAAACGGGTGTCTCCAGCAACGACAAAATCGGTGGCCGACTCGTCGGTTTCGGGCATGTTTTGAGCCACTTGGGCCATGCGCCACTGCGCTGGAATATTAAAGTCGCCGCCGTCTTCGTGCAGTGAGCCATTGAGCAGGGCAAACAGGCTGGATTTACCAGCGCCGTTGCGCCCCACCAAACCGACATGCTCGCCGGGATTGATGGTGGCATTGACGCTATTGAGCAGGACTTTGGCACTGCGACGCAGGATGACGTTTTTGAGGAGGATCATGGAAACCGGAAGAGAACCGTCACAGAAAAGAAAGCTGGTAGCGCTGCATCACCGGACAACGTTGAGACCTTTTAGGTCGCTTGGTTTGGTGATAGCGGAAGATTTTACGGCATACCAAGACCAGCCTTGATGGTTGCCGAGATGGTGTAATTGCGCGTTGGATTTCAATGCGTTCAGGTGTTTTTCAGGTGCAGTGAGCACTTCGGCACCAGTGGTAGAAAAATCAAAGCGCGTGGCATCTAAAGTTATTTGCACAGCATCTAGTGCTGGTGAGTGCACAAGATAACCAAATGGATTATCTTGTGTGCCGTCAAGTTTAAAGGTCAAATGCTGGTATCTATTGATGGTGTTGATTTCAGAGGCTGCTATTTTGAGATTATGCCAAAACGTAAACTGAGGATAATAAAAAGTACCGTTGATGACAGGGACGCCTGCCGCGAACAGAGACATTGGCTCTGCAGTAGTGTCGCTGATTACCAAAACACGGTTGCGCACACTACTATTTTCTGATTTTTGGATAAATTTTTCAACTTCTTTATCAATGAAAACATGTTTTGGTGCAATAGATGTGGGATGGAAACTAACTGTAGCTAGTATATAAATGGCTATATTTAGAGCGATGGCCTGTGCTATATGGCCACGAAGCAACCAGTATGACATCAAAAATATACAGATTACTACACTGCCAACAAACAAGGAAGAGGCTGAGGAATAAAATTCAATCGGAATAAAAATTAATCCTGCCAATGCAAGTAGCATGCTGATTCCAGCTAAGATAATAGAAGTCGATTTTGGTGCAGTCCATTGATATTCGACAAAAGCCAAGGCAAAGGTGCAACTTAACCCCAAAGCAAGATCTAGTCTTAAAGATGGAACTACATCCCAAAAAATAGCTTTTGCAAACCAAACAGGAACTCCTAACATATAAAATACAAGGAGAAATGTAACAAAAATTAGCCACCCTGACCATAACGTCCATCGGGCTGATTTTTTATAAATGCTAAAAATAGAAAATGCTAACAAGGGAATTATTAGAACCATATAAGAACTAAATTCACTCTCATTAAATTTACTAATTTTTAAGTGGCTTAGTGTATCGAGGTTACTGTTGCCTCGAAACAATAAAAGCCATGACTGATCCCCACCATGCAAAGCAGCCCGTTGACCTGGGTAAACAGTGTTGCGCATGGCTTGTATAGCATCACGTGCGTCTACCCACCAAAGAAAAATAATGAAAGTACACAGCAGAGATGCTATGGCAAATGCTGCAAAAGTATGTTTGTTGAATTTTAATTTAAGTCGCTGCTCTATAATATAAGAAAGAAATAGAGTCGCATATAAGCTGGCGACTGTTATTTGCCAGGGTGGATACAATATAAGAGCAAAACCCGCTAACAAAACACCCAAAACGATAGATCGCCAGTAGATACTCCATTTGCTATGCAGTTGAGATATTTGGATGGTTAATAAAACGGCAGCAGTAGGAAAGAAAACCGTATAAAGCGGCCAATGTGACCAGCCAGCAGCATAAGGTGCTAGGCAAAATAATGCAGAAGCAGCAAGATTACGTCCAGATCGCTCTGGTATGAAAAGATTGAGTAATCCCCAAAGAGCTAACAGGCAAGAAAAAATAGGAAAGAACCAGTGCCAACTGAGTGCTTGGCTTAACGGTAGAAAGAAAAAGCCCCATGTTGCAGGACGACTGATGCTTGAGGGGTGCCAGACCGGAACACCAGTCATGCCAATAATCAGCATGTTTTGGCCTTCCAATCCTATATTTTGGTTAATAATTGGAAATGGAGGGTGATGATTGACTTGTGCCAAGGCATTTGGAGCCATTACCCGCCATTCGTCTGAACGTATCGGTCGTGGTTTTAAAAGCAAGCGCTGTACTGCACTCTCTGTATTCAAAAATGGAGTGCTAGCATCTCCCTTCTTACCTAGTAAAAGTTGTACCGAAGACCCAGTGATGCCTAAACTTACCAACGCAACAAAGATGCCGAGTAACGAAAATGCTAATCCGCGTTGATTTTGAGAAACAAATATCCCTATTCTCTCCCAGATATTCGAGCGAAAATTAAAAAGCAAAAATCCTATCGTGATAGTAAGAATGCCTGCAAGAACCCAATGCCGTCTGGGGGTGCTTGGACTTTGAATGGAAAAAGTAGCAGGTTGGCCAGATAAAAAAGTTAATGGCAAGGAGCTTGAATTATCAAATTTTGCTGTAATAGAAAGTTGGTGACGGCCTGGATATAGCGGTGCAGAAGTTTCTGCATCTAGGGTAAATCCTGCTTGTTGCGCCGCAGGAGTGCCAAAGTGCTGAACAAGATCGTTGCGCACCGTTGTGGAAAAATTCTTATTTTTTACCGGCTGGCCATCAATTTGAATTTCAAAATCTATTGCATTGCGTTGTATTTTATCATTAAATGCCCAGCCGACAATATGGATTGAACTGGATTCTGGGTTGTATTGATTGGATTCAATATAACCATAAATTTTAGTAGTAGATTCATTTGAAATTTCTGCAAAAGAATTTGTTGTGATAAAAAAATTAATACTTACAACAAGAAAAAATAAGCAGAAAAATCGTATGTAATAAAAGGCCAAGTTCGCAAAAAACATCATCTGAGAACTATCGAGAGGCCGCAACAGTAACTACAATTCCAGAAACAATCAGCGCCGTCCCAACAAAATACATTGGGGCAAAACGCTCACCAAAGAAGAACCGGCTGGCTAAAGGCACAAGAATAAATGCCAAAGCCATAAAAGGATAAACTTTACCAAGTTCAGCGCGGCGTAAAATAAGCACCCAGCCGATAGAGGTGATGCCATAAAGCACCATCGTTGAGAAAAATATGGTCAGAGTTTTAATGTCAAAAAAACTGCCAGATTCATTGATGGCACTGGCGCTAAATTTGAATAAAATTTGTCCAGCAGCAATGCCAATAACACATAAAATAGTTAATAAGTAAATATGCATGGTATCAAATCTTAATTTTTCGGGACAATGTTCTTTGTATAGCCCGGCTTGGGGTCGAGCTGACATCGTATCCCAAAAAAGCTAGTAAAAGTTGCAGTCCTATGATAATAGGTAAAGCTGCCAGCATCACGGTGCCAGCCGAGGAGTATGACTGCAAAGAAGTCGATTCTATCCAATGGCTGATGCCGAACCATGTGCCAAAAATGAGCAATAAAAACCCCAAGGGTAATTCTATAGATGCCAATGACATATCTCGTAGATAGTAATTATAGAATATACGCTTGCCAAAGTTGACACAATGTTTGGCTAAGAACTCTGGAAGCACTTTGCCAATTTTTAAATTGCTTTCTTCGTCAGCATAATGGGCATCCATAGGAATATCTACCACTACAGCTTTCAAGGTATTAAGCCGGAAAAGCATGTCGGTTTCAAAAAAGTACCGGCGGCTAATTTTCGCAAATGGAAGGTGGCTGGCTACACTGGCATGGATGGCGGTGTAACCATTGGTGGGATCAAATAAATTCCAGTAACCGGAAGATATTTTTGTTAAGAAGGATAGACCTGCATTGCCAAGCAGGCGGAGGCGTGGCATTTGGTGTATTTGTTCTAAATCAAAAAACCGATTGCCTTTGGTGTAATCAGCTTCGCCATTAATAATAGGAGCAATAAAACTAGGTAATAACTTAGGATTCATTTGCCCATCACCATCAATTTTGACGATAATGTCAAAGCCTGCGGTAATGGCGGCTTGGTAACCAGTCATCACCGCACCGCCAACGCCTTGATTTTTTTCGTTAAAAAGTACTGTGACCCGCTGATCTTGGCAATGACTTTGGATAAAGATCCCCGATTTTTGTGGACAGCAATCATCTACGGCAAAAATTCCCTGTACTTCATCACCAATGCGGGCAATCACTTCTAAAACATGGTCGGTAACGCGATAGCAAGGAATAACGACGGCAACACGAGGTAGAGAAGCAAGGGGAAGGCTCATAGATTTAGCAACGCTCGACGCGTGAGTAACAGGACTTGGTCTTCCCCAGCGCTAGTTTCTAACCAAAATACAGGTAGCTGTGGAAAGGCGGCTTCAAAAAAGGCGTGCTCATTGCCAATTTCTAGCACCAGCACGGCGTTTTCACTCATGCGTGAAGGGGCGTCACGCAGCAACTGGCGGATAAAGTCCATGCCATCTTCGCCTCCAGCCAAGGCTAGTACTGGCTCGGCCCGGTATTCTTCGGGAAGATCGGCCATACTCTTACTATTGACGTAGGGTGGATTGCACAGAATGAGATCCCAAGGGCCGGGCAATTGCGCTAATCCATCGGACAGTTGCAAAGTGATGCGCTCTTGCAAGCTGTGGCGCTCCACATTGATCTGGGCTACCGCTAAGGCATCGGGGGAGATATCGGCACCGGTCACGGTAATGTCGGGCCAAGCCATCGCGGCCAGCACGGCCAAGCTGCCGTTGCCGGTGCATAAATCGAGTACGGCGTGGGTGTGTTCGCCCAGCCAATCATCAAAACCGCCGTTGGCGATCAGTTCGGCAATGAAGCTTCGCGGCACAATGGCGCGCTCGTCAATGTAAAACGACACGCCTTGCAGCCAAGCCTCCTGCGTCAGGTAGGCGGCGGGCTTGCGGCTGCGGATGCGTTCTGCAAACAGTGCGGCCACCTGTGCTTGCTGTTGTGGCGTGACGGCTTGGTGCTGTGCGGTATCGGGTGCGTCGCTGTCCAAGGGGGTGTCTAGCGGCAGGCCCAGACGCCAGAGCACCAGCCAAGTGGCTTCATCTTGGGCATTGGTGGTTCCGTGACCAAACGACACGCCTGCCGCTTGCAAACTTTGGGCACCAGAGGCTACCAAAGCACCAATGGTGTCTCCTGCTACAGTAGGCAGGGCTGTAGATGGCTGCGCGCTCATGCCAGCGCCGCAACAGCTTGCGCCTGTAGGTTGTGGAGGGTGCGGCAGTAGATGTTTTTCAATGGTTCAATATCGACCAAGGCGATGTGCTCGTCGATTTTGTGGATGCTGGCGTTGGGCGGGCCCAGCTCAATCACTTGTGGGCACAGGGTGGCAATAAAGCGCCCATCGCTGGTGCCGCCGGTAGTGGACAGCTCAGTGCTGAGGCCAGTTTCTGCGTGGATGGCTTGCTGCACCGCCTGCACCAGTTCCCCCGGTGTGGTCAGGAAGGGTTGACCACCCAGCGTCCATTGCAATTCGTATTCGAGGTCGTGGCGGTCGAGCACGGTATGCACCCGCTTTTTTAGGCCCTCAGCGGTGGATTCGGTGCAGAAGCGGAAATTGAAATCAATTACCACCGCGCCGGGGATGATGTTGCTGGCTCCGGTGCCGCCGTGGATGTTGCTCATTTGCCAACTGGTGGGTTGGAAAAAGGCATTGCCTTCGTCCCAGCGCGTGGCGGCGAGTTCGGTCAGTGCGGGCACGGCCTCATGGATAGGGTTGCGTGCCAAATGTGGGTAGGCGATATGGCCTTGGATGCCGCGCACGGTGAGTTTGCCGCTGAGGGTGCCCCGGCGGCCATTTTTAATCATGTCGCCGGTGCGCTTGACCGAGGTCGGTTCGCCCACGATGCAATAGTCTAGGCACTCGCTTCGCGCCTTGAGCTGCTCTACCACCACTTTGGTGCCATCCACGGACGGGCCTTCCTCGTCGCTGGTGAGCAAAAAGGCGATGTTCAGTAGTGGCTCTGGGGTGGCAGCCAAAAACTCTTCTACGGCCACCACAAAGGCTGCGATGGAGGTTTTCATGTCGCTGGCCCCCCGGCCATAGAGTTTGCCATCGCGCTGCGTCGGGGTGAACGGGTCGCTTTTCCATTGCGCCAGCGGGCCGGTAGGCACAACGTCAGTATGGCCCGCAAAAACCACGGTTTTGGCGTTGGGTGTGGCGGTGGCACGTTTGGCCCACAGGTTTTGCACGCGAAACTCTGCTGGGCCGCTGTCCATGGCTTCGCAGACAAAGCCCAAGGGGGTGAGGCGTTCGGTCAGGAGTTGCAGGCAGCCCGCATCTTCGGGGGTAACGGAGGGGCGCGAAATCAGCGCCTCGGCCAGAGACAAGGTCAGGGACATGGGTAAACTTGAAAAAAATGCAGCAACGAGCGCTCAATGCCCCGGTGTGACATCTAGGGTGATTTCGGTAAAGGAAGGCGTATCGTCTTCAGCCTTGGCGTCTTGTTCAGCCTTGTTGGCCTGAGCCGCCTTGGCAGCCAGAGAAAAGTCGTTTTGCAGCCGCCACATCAGGTTGGTGGGCGAATCAGCGTAGGCCAGACCTTCCTTGCGGTCGATGCGGCCTTCCATAATCAGGCGGGCTAAGTCTTCTTCGAAGGTTTGTGAGCCTTCGGCCATGGATTTTTCCATCGCCTCTTTGACGCCAGAAAAATCGGCTTTTTCGATCAGTTCCGACACCAGCTTGGTGTTGAGCATGACTTCGACGGCGGGCACACGGGCACCGGCAGCAGTGCGCACCAAGCGTTGCGTGACTACGGCCTTGAGCGCCGAGGACAAATCACTGAGCATGGTGGCGCGTACTTCTACGGGGTAAAAGCTCAAAATCCGGTTTAGGGCGTGGTAGCTGTTGTTGCCGTGCAGCGTAGCCAAGCACAGGTGGCCCGACTGCGCATAGGCAATGGCTGCCGACATGGATTCGCGGTCGCGGATTTCGCCAATTAAGATGACATCGGGGGCTTGGCGCAGTGCGTTTTTGAGCGCAACTTGCATCGATTGTGTGTCGCTGCCGACTTCGCGCTGGTTGACGATAGATTTTTTGTTGCGAAACTGAAACTCTACTGGGTCTTCAATGGTCAGGATGTGGCCGGTTTGTAGGCTGTTGCGCTTGTCTATCATCGCCGCCAGCGTGGTACTTTTGCCTGAGCCGGTAGCCCCAACCACCAGTACCAAGCCGCGCTTTTCCATAATCAAGTCGCCCAAGATGGGCGGCAGGTTCAGGTTTTCAAGCTGGGGGACTTCTTGGGCAATGAAGCGGATGACCACCGCATAGCTGCCGCGCTGGCGCATGGCACTGACACGAAAACGCCCGACACCAGAAATTGGCACGCCCATGTTGAGCTCGCCGGTTTCTTGCAACTCTTCAATGCGCTCAGGTGCCACCACCTCGGACAACAGATTGCGTGGCGCATCGGGCGGCAAAATCTGGTTGTTGATGGGGATGCACTCGCCGTTGATTTTGATCAGTGCTGGCGCATTGGCTGAGAGGTAAACATCGGACGCTTTTTTCTCGGCCATCAGGCGCAAGATGCGCTCCATCGTGCTCATGAGCAGTCCCCAAAAGGTGGTGGTGTCGGTGTGCGGGCGGCTGCGCTGGCGCTATCAGTCGCGCAGCAAGTCGTTTAGGCTGGTTTTGGCGCGGGTTTGGGCATCGACACGCTTGACGATGATGGCAGCGTACAGGCTGTAGCGGCCATTGTCTTTGGGCAGGCTGCCAGAAATGACCACAGAGCCAGAAGGAACGCGGCCATAGCTGATCTCACCGGTGGCGCGGTCGTAAATGGGGGTGCTTTGGCCGATATACACGCCCATGCTGATGACGGAGTTTTCTTCGACGATTACGCCTTCGACCACTTCGGAGCGGGCACCAATGAAGCAGTTGTCTTCAATGATGGTGGGGTTGGCTTGCAGCGGCTCTAACACGCCACCCAAGCCGACACCACCGGAGAGGTGGACGTTCTTGCCCACTTGGGCGCAGGAGCCGACGGTGGCCCAAGTATCGACCATCGTGCCTTCATCGACATAAGCGCCAATGTTGACGTAAGAGGGCATCAAAATTGCGCCCTTGGCAATAAAGCTGCCACGGCGGGCCACGGCGGGGGGCACGACGCGCACGCCGGTGGCGGCGATGTCGGACTCGCTCATGCCCTCGTACTTGGTGGGCACTTTGTCAAAAAAGTTGAGCGCACCCGATTGCATCAGCACGTTGTCTTTCAGACGGAAGGACAGCAGCACGGCCTTTTTGATCCACTGGTGTACCGTCCATTGGCCCACGCCTTCGCGGGTAGCGACGCGCAATTGACCTTCGTTGAGCTGGGAGATGACATGCTCGACGGCATCGCGCACTTCAGCGGGGGCGACGGCGGGAGATAGGTTGGCTCGGTTGTCCCAAGCGGCTTCAATGATGTTTTGCAGTTGTTGGCTCATGGTGAATCTTTTAAATCTTAGGGATTGGATTGGATAAATTGAACGATGCGCTGCGCGGCTTCAAGGCACTCGGCGGTTTCGGCCACCAAGGCCATGCGCACACGCCCTTGGCCTGGGTTCAAGCCCTGGGCTTGCCGGGCCAAATAGCTGCCGGGTAAAACGGTCACATTGTATTGAGCCAGCAGCTCGCAGGCGAAGTCGGTGTCGCGGCCCTGCCAGCGCTCAGGCACGGCGGCCCACAGATAAAAGCCCGCATCGGGCAGTGCCACATCCATCACGCTGGCTAGCAGCGGCGTGACTTGGGCAAACTTGGCGCGGTATTGGGCGCGGTTGTCGATCACATGCTGCTCGTCGTTCCATGCGGCGATGCTAGCGGTTTGTACCACTGGGCTCATGGCGCTGCCGTGGTAAGTGCGATATAACAGAAGCTGTTGCAGGATGGCCGCATCACCCGCGACAAAACCACTGCGCAGTCCGGGCACGTTGCTGCGTTTAGAGAGGCTGGTAAAGGCCACCAGCCGCTCAAAGTTGCTGCGGCCCAGTTGAGTGGCTGCTTCTAGGCCGCCAAGGGGCGGTTCGTCGCGGAAGTAAATTTCGCTGTAGCACTCATCGGAGGCAATGACAAAGCCGTAGCGGTCGCTCAAGGCGAACAGCTTGCGCCACTCGTCCAGTGGCATCACTGCGCCTGTGGGGTTGCCGGGCGAGCATACATAGAGCAGTTGGGTGCGTGCCCACACGGCTTCGGGCACGCTGTCCCAATCTACAGCAAAGTTGCGCGCTGGGTCGCTGGGGGCATAGTAGGGCGTGGCCCCTGATAGCAGGGCTGCGCCTTCGTAGATTTGGTAGAACGGGTTGGGGCAGACCACGGTAGCGCCGTCGCGCGTGGGGTCAATCACCGTTTGGGCAAAGGCAAACAACGCTTCACGGGTGCCATTGACCGGCAGCACTTGTGTGCTGGGGTTGACCTGCACGCCATAACGCCGTTGCAGCCAGCTAGCACAGGCTTGGCGCAAGGCCGGTGTGCCGGTGGTGGCCGGGTAGCCAGACAAGCCGCTGCCCAGCGCTGCGGTCAAGGCCTGCTTGACCAGCTCTGGGGCCGCGTGTTTGGGCTCACCAATACCTAGGCTGATGGGCGCATAGGCTGGGTTGGGGGTAATGGGGGCGAAAAGTTCGCGCAGCCGCTCAAACGGGTAGGGCTGCAAACGCGAGAGCAAGGGATTCATACCCCTGATTATCGGGGATGTCAGTGGTACGCAAGCAACTGTCTTGACCATGCCTCCTTCCTTGTTAGTAGCTCGCGGGTGCTGCGGCAGGGATGGTGTTACTTAAAAATATGATTTTGGAGACAGGCCCATGTTCGAATTTTCATTGTTGCACCCCGGGGTGTGGCTGATGCGGCGTTTGCGTTTGCCAGCAAAAATGTTGTTGTTGGGCAGTGTTTTTGCGCTGGGCGGGCTGGCGCTTGGAGTGGGTATAACGCTGGATGCCAGCCCCAGCGGGCTGTGGGCTATTGCTGCTGGGGCTTTGTTTTTGCTGTTGTATGGTCTGCTGGCACTGCATGCCAGCTTGGCGGCTGATTTTCGGGCGCTGGCCTTGGCCATGCAAGAAGCCATTGCGGGCAATCTGTGTGTGCAGGTGCCTGTGCATGGCCGCGATGAATTGGCAGGGCTGGCACGCTTGTTTGACCGGCTGGTGCTGACCCTGTCGGCGATGGTGGCCGATATCCGTAGCAATGCGGCGCTGGTGGCTACCGCCGGACAAGGGTTGGCAGTTGATGGCCGGGCGCTAGAGGCGCGCACGGAGCAGCAGGCGGCTAACTTGGCGCAAACGGCGGCCAGCGTAGAACAGATGTCGGCCTCGGTGCAAAACAGTGCCCAAGCGGCGCGCATGGCCGATGAGCATGCCAGCCAGGTCAGCCGTACGGCAGGCAAAGGTACCGAAGGTATGACGCTGGCGGTGCAGTCGGTGCAAACGATTGAGCAAGATGCCCGCCGTATGAATGAAATCATTGGCGTGATTGATGGCATTGCGTTTCAAACCAACATTTTGGCGCTCAATGCGGCGGTAGAGGCCGCACGGGCCGGTGAGCAGGGTCGGGGTTTTGCCGTGGTGGCCTCTGAGGTGCGGATGCTGGCCGGGCGCTCTAGTGCTGCTGCCCGCGAAATCCGCACCCTGATCCAAACCACGGTGCAGCAGGTGGTGAGCAGTGCCGAAACCATCCGCTCGGCAGGGGCGGGCATTGGCTTGATGGCCCAAGGCATCCAAGGCGTGGCGTCGGGTATGTCTAATATTTCTGCTTCTATGGCGCAACAAAGCACGGGCCTACAAGAAATCAGTCAAGCGGTGCGCCAGCTCGACCACATCACCCAAGAAAACGCCCACATGGTGGCGCAGGCAGTGCAGCAGGCCAATACGCTAGAAGACCGGGCTAGTACCCTGACTGAGGCGGTGGCCCGATTCCGGCTGCAACAGGGCACAGCAGACGAAGCGGTGGCTTTGGTGCAGCGGGCGATGGCGTTGCGCCAGCGGATATCGGGAGATGCTTTTTTGCGTACCCTGACTGACCCAGCGCAGTCCTACTACGACCGGGACATGTATATCTTTGTGCTTGACCCCAGTGGCCTGTACCACGCTTTTGGCGGCAATGTGCAGCGTGTAGGCACCAGAGTACAAGATGTGCCGGGCATTGCCGGTGATGAATTGGTGCACGATATTGTGGCCCAAGGCGACCGGGGGCCGGGCTGGGTTGAGTACGATTTTCGCAACCCCGTTACCGGGGCCGTGCAGGCCAAGATGTCGTATGTGCTACGCGTGGATGACAATCGCTATTTGGGCTGTGGCGTGTACAAAACGCTGGTGCAGCGCTAACGCTGCTGCCTACCAGCGCTGCAACAGAGCGTCTACTGCTTCGGCGTAGTCGGCGGCAGCGCGGCTCTTGGGTGCAAGGTAGCGCAAGGGCTGGCCGGCGGCAAAAGCCTCGGCCACGCGAATATCGTTGCGAATGCCGGGCAACATGCGGTTGCGGCCAAACTGTTGGCCCAGCCCTTCTGTGACTTGGCGGTGCAGATTAACCCGTGCATCAAGCATCACCGGTAAAAAGCCCAGCACGCGCAAATTGTCATTGCTGCCCCGGCTGGCAATTTTGAATAGCACCCGCGCCAGTTGCCGTACCCCTTCTCCTGCCAAAAAATGTGGCACAAAGGGAATCAGCACCCTATCGCCCGCGCACAGGGCGTTGAGCAGCAGGGTATCGAGCGACGGTGGGGTATCGAGCACGATGGTGTCATAAGCCTCCATCAGCCCGCTGCTGTGCAGCGCATCTCGTAGCAGCAACTCACCCACTTGCACCGAGCCATGCTCAAACAATGGGTTGCCAGGAATAAGGTCTAGCCCTGGCCATGGCGTGTGAACCACCGCAGCCGCTAAAGCATGGCGTCCAGCTATAAAGCCGTGCAGGGTGGGGGCGTCGCGGCCCACGGTGACACCGACACCATAGGCGCAATGGGCTTGGGTGTCCATGTCAATGAGCAGCACGCGCTGGCCCCGGGCATGGAGTTCGGCGGCAATATTGACCGCACTGGATGATTTGCCCGTGCCGCCCTTGCGGTTGCTGATGATGAGAGTGCGTGCCATGGCCGTTAGGTTAGAACAGTTCAATTTTGGGCCGTTGTCCATCAGCAGACTGTGGGCGCGGCACTGCACCCACAACGGCTTGGTGGGTGTCTATCTGGCTTTGCATGACGTAGTTTTTGATATGTGCGTCCAGCCGGTCTTTGAGCGTGGTCATGGTGTCAGGATCCCAAGGGGCATCCATTAACTGCTCCGTGATGATTTGCAGGTGCTGGTCTAGCTCAGACATCGCGCCCTGCACATGCTCAACGCGCTGGCGTAGCACATCATGAAATTGCATTTGGCCCATGGCCTCGGTCAGGAACTCTGACATCGCTTGGTGGCCATGACCGACTCCAGTGATGATTTGTGTCATGTGCTTGGATGCGGTTGTAAAGCGCTCTTGGATATTCTCGATGTCTGACAGCACTTGGCGCATATTGTCGGTAGAGTTACGGCGTTGCGCGGAGTCAAGCGCTTGCGCCAGTTCTGCATCAACACCGTCTGTGGCCTTTGCAATACGCTCGGTAATTTCTTTGGCAGCAGCGGCGGTGCGCGTCGAGAGCTGGCGAATTTCTGTTGCCACCACGGCAAAGCCTTTGCCACTGGGGCCAGCCCGTGCTGCTTCAATGGCCGCATTGATAGCCAGAAAATTGGTTTGCTGCGCTACGCTGGCAATGACATCGACCAAGTTAGAGAGCTCTTTGATCTCTTGCAGATGCCGAATACGTTCGACATTCGACTTTTCGTCCCCCTCTTGCTTGTCCACAAACATTTTCAGGATGGAGCCAAGCTGACGATCAATGAGCACCTTATCGTTGAGAATCTCTGTGACTTCAGAGCCTTTTTCTTGGGACGAGGCAATGCGCTGCATCTGCTCTAGCGAGGCACCGTGCATCTTGTCCATCAGTCTGATGATAGTGACCACATTTACTTCTGCTTGCTGCAGTGCGCCTTCAAGCTGGCTGCGCATGACGCCCAAGTAAGGCACGACTTGGCGCATTTCTTCAGTAGCCACCTGAATCGGCATATGTTGTTTGCCGTGGTTTGGTCTTATCTGCGCAAGCCGTGTCCCACCCCAGTGCAATACCGAGCCCAAAGCAAAGGTGCCAAAGCTAGAGCCTAGCACCCAAAGCCACGGCCCCGAAAGCCACCACACGAAACCAGAGATCAACACCGCCGTGACGACCGATCCCACTAGCGAATACCCAAAATTGGACGATGGAGAAGCTCCCATAATGTCAATTTCTCTCTGCAACGATGTTCAAGCGCCTGGAATGACTTGTTTCACAATGCGCACCAAGTCTGGCCCAGACACGGGCTTGACCAGCCAGCCCGTAGCGCCGAGTTTCTTGCTCTCGTCGCGTTTTTTCGGGTCACTCTCGGTGGTGAGGGTCAGGATGGGGGTAAAGCGAAACCCCGGCAGCAGCTTGATTTGCCGTATCAGCTCCATGCCATCCATGCGCGGCATATTGATGTCGGTGATGATGAGATGGGGTTTGAGGCCGCTTTTGAGTTTGGTCAGCGCTTGCAGACCATCACTGGCCGCCTCCACCTGAAAGCCATTGAGCTCCAAGGTAGATTTCAGACTCATGGTCATGGTCAGGGAGTCATCAACAATCAGAATCGTTTTGGTCATGGTGGTAAGGGGCTGGCTTTAATGGCCCTGCCGGATAAAAATAGATTGAAGGAATTGTTGCAGTATGGCGTCGGTGGGCCAAGCGTCTATGCGTACCTGCGCCGCCAGCAGCACTTGGATGTTGGCCGGGTGCAGGTGTTCGCAGGCAGAAAAATCAACGCTGACGCCTGATTTTTTTTGCAACCAACCCAGCAGATTTTCCGCCTCTTCTACCCCGACTATGCCTTTGAGCAGGACTTGTTTTTTGCGAAACTCAAGAGGCATCAGAGTATCTCCTTGATGTTGAGCACCATCAGCACCGAGCCGTCGCCCATCAGCGCCGAGCCTGAATACATACCCAGCCCGGCCAGCACTCCCGACAGTGGCTTGAGGATGATGTCTGCCGTTTCATGAAAATTGTCTACCAGCAGGCCCAGCGTTTCGTGGCCCACGCGCACTACCAGCACGGCGTATTCATTGTTGCTGTTGGTCAGGGGTGGGGCGGCCAAACCCAGTAGCCGATGGAGCGATTTGAGCGGCACCACGCGGCCCCGCAGCACCGTGACCATGCCTTGCTTGATTTCGCGCACTGCCAAACGTGGTACGCGTACGGTCTCTACCACCATGTCAATGGGCACGCCAAAAATTTGGGCGTCTGCCTCAATGGTCATGACGTTGGTTACGGCCATCGACAAGGGCAGCGACAGGCGAATGCGCGTGCCTTGGCCGCGCACGCTCTCTAGCGTAATGGTGCCATGGACGCGGTTAATGGCGGTACGCACTACGTCCATACCAACACCGCGCCCAGACAATTCTGAGACTACTTCGGCGGTAGAAAAACCTGCCAAGAAAATCAGGTTAATGGCCTCTTGGTCGGTGATGCGCTCTAGTGTGGCCTCGTCAATCAAGCCTTTATCGTAGGCTTTGCGCTTCATCAGTTCAGGGTCAATGCCTTTGCCGTCGTCGCTGATTTCAATCACCACCCGGTCGGCCTCTTGGCGTGCCACAATTTTGAGTGTGCCTTGGGCCGGTTTACCGGCGGCGGTGCGCACTTCGGGCAGCTCTAGGCCGTGGTCGATGCTGTTGCGCACCAGATGGATGAGCGGGTCGCCCATCGCCTCAATGATGTTTTTGTCGGCGGCGGTGTCTTGGCCCTCTAGCACCAGGTTGATGTCTTTGCCCAAGCGCCGCGAGGTGTCGCGCACCAAGCGCGGAAAGCGCTGGAAGATAAATGACACCGGCATCATGCGCACCTGCATGATGGCATCTTGCATTTCTTCGGAGATACGGTTGATGACGGCGTATTGTGCCTTGATCTCGCGGGCCAGCTCGCGCACACCGTATTGGTTTTCGGCGCGGTTTGCCAAATAGGGGATGGCGTTTTTAGCCACCACCATCTCTCCAATCAGGTTCATCAGCCGGTCAACCTTGACCTGATCGACCTTCAGACTCTTAGGGCTGAGGTGGTCGTCGCTGCGGCGGCCCATTTTAGGGTCGCTAGGCTCGCCGTGTTCGCCGTGCTCGGCAGGATCACTGAGGGGGATGGATTCTGGGGCTGGAGGTGGTGTGGGGCTTGCAATGGCGCTGTTTGCCACCAAGGCTGTGGCGGTTTCAGTCTGCGGAAAGACCGACTCTAGCCAAGCGGCCAAGGGGGCGGCGCTGTTGGTCTGCAAGGCGGCTTGGGTGGCCGCTTCTAGTGCGGGACATTGGGCTGCGCGGCCTGTGGCATGGAGACAAGGGGCAAGCGAGGCGGCTACCGCCTTCAGTCGGCCTGTGAGCCAGGCGTCTTCGTCGGGCAGGGCTAGTATCTCGCGCTGCACCGCCAGCACAGCATTGAGCGCTTCTTGGATTGGTAGTGGCGCAGCCACCGCGATGGGGGCGGCAGTGGGCGCTGGCGTGCTGTTGGGTGCCTCTGGGGCGGTGGCCGTTTGCAGAAAGGCCACCCAATCGGGCACTTGCAGTGTGCGTACTGACAGTACCAAAGTTTCGATGGCAGCCCAGTCTGCCGTGGGCACTTGCAGCAGGGCTTGCAGCCAGCGCAGCGCCGAGGCCAGCCAGAGGCCACTGTTGGATAGTTCCAACATCAGCCGCACCGTGCGTACCAAGCCCGCCATGTCATGTGTCTGCACAAATTGCAGGGCATCGGTGACAAAATCGTCATACACCGGGCCGCCGTTGGGGTCTCCTTGGGGTAGCGCTAGGCACAGTGCCGGTATGCCCAGTATCTCGATTTGTTCTGGAACGTAGCGGAAATGGGTTTCGACCTCGGAGCGGTGGCCCAGTACCAGCAGGCCAAAATCCAATTCACAGCGGTAGGCGTCCAGGTCGGCCAGCGCGGGCCAAGGTTGGGTGCGCGCCTGCATACCGCCCCACAGCAGCCCCGGAGTGAGCTTGGCTTGGTGCAGTGGGTCTTCGCCCTGAAAGAAGCATTCTTCGGCGGGCTGGTAGCGCACCCAGAGCAGGTGCTCAGCATTTTGTGCGTGTCGCCATGCTTGGAGCCGGATGGCTTCAGGAATGCGCAGCAGTTCTGTGGCTGTGGGCACGATCAGTGTGGGGGCTGCGGGTTTGCTGGCTGCTGGGGCTGGCGCTGGCGCTGGCTGTGGGCGGGTGTCGTGGGCACCAGTGTTGCTGTCAGGGGTCACTAGCTGGCGCAGCCCGGCAGCCAAGCGCACGGCCTCAGCTGCCACGGAGGAGTCTGGGGGCTGTTCGGCTTCAACGCCATCGCACAGCCTGCCGATAAAGTCCATCGCTTCGAGCAGGCGGTCGGCCAAGGTTTCAGAGTAGCCTACCCGCTCGTGGCGCACGGCGTCCATCAGGTCTTCACCTGCGTGCAGCACCCGCGTCATTTCTGGGAAGTCAAACAGGCCGCTGTTGCCCTTGAGGGTATGCACCAGCCGGAACAGCTGGGTCATCAGCTCCACGTCTTGGGGCGCGTGCTCTAGCTCCATCAGTGTTTGGCCGATACCCTCCAGCGCATCACGTGCTTCGGAAAGAAATTGTGCCAGTAGCTCGTTCATGGCAGCGGGCCTCCCAGCAGCAGATGGATGGGCGCGACCAATTGTTCGGGCCGCACCGGCTTGACGAGGTACAGATTGGCCCCAGCGGCATAAGCGCGTTGGCGGTCATCCTCACTGGCTTCGGTCGATACCATGATGGCCGGGGCTTGGGGCACGTCTTGGCGGCGTAGCTCACGCAGGAAGCCGTAACCGTCTAGTTTTGGCATGTTCACATCCACCAAGTACAGGTCAAAGGGTTGTAACAGCGTTTTTTCTAGGGCTTCAAGGCCATTGACTGCCTCTTCGGTGGCATAGCCTGCCGCCTCCAGAATATCCCGGTGGTACATACGCACAGTGGCAGCATCGTCGATGATGAGAATCCGTTTCATGGCATTACTCGATGGGTTTTTGATAAACAATGGCTTCAGGAAATTTTCGTACCCGATACAGTGCGGATATCCGACTCATGGATTCGGAATGTCCAAGGCAAATGAAGCCCCCTGGCCGCAGGGCATCGTAAAAGGTTTCTGCGGCGGCTTTGCGAGAAATATCATCAAAATAAATCAGCAGGTTGCGGCAAAATACGACGTCAAAATTACGATAAGGACGCGTGTCGGCACGATCAGAGAGATTTACTTGGGTGAAATCTACCGAAGATCTGATATCGTCAATCAACTGAAGTCCGCCGGTTACGCGTTTAAAATACTTTTTTACATAAAAATCGGGCATTTGCGATACGGAACGCTCCGAATATAGCCCCGCCCTGGCTTGGGCCAAAATCCTGGTATCGATATCAGATGCAATGATTTCAACATCATAGTGGTTTAAATCGGCCCAGCGTTCCAGCAAAAAAATGGCAATCGAGTAGGCTTCTTCACCAGACGATGATGGGATCACCCAAATACGAAAGGGGCCATCGTGATTTTTTTGCGCAACCAAATCGGGTAAAATAGAATTTACCAAGCAATCAAACTGGTATTCCTCGCGGAAAAAATAGGTCTCATTGACCGTCATAAGATTAGTGAGGTGCTGTAATTCTTCGCCAGATGCCTGAAAGCGCAACATCGTAAAATAACTGCGAAAAGCCTGATTATCGGTTGCAGCCATGCGTTCTAAAAGCCGCTTATCGACAAAATAGCGTTTGCCAGAATCAAATTGGATGCCCGTTTTGCGGTAAAAGAACTCACGAAACTTGGTAAAGTCTTCGTCGCTAATGGTGGGCTCAGTCATGGTAGTTTTATGCTTCCTGGATGCGCTTGATAGCTAGGTCAGCAGCAAACTGTATGTAAGGCTCTTGTGGGAAACGGGTTTTGAGTTGCTGCAAAGGCCCCAGCGCAGCGCGTGAGCCTACTTCACCTAGCAAATCGACAGCAGTGGCGCACACATTGACGTGCGGGTCACTCACAATCACTTCAGTGAGCCAAGTTTCTACCTCCGGGTGGCGCAGCGATTCGAGCACATTGACGGCAAAAATGCGCACATCGCTGGTGTCGTCTGCTAGCAATTGGCGCATGATGGGTGCCACCACTTCAGGCAGTTGCTGTAGTGCCTCGATGGCCTCGCTATGGAGCGCGGTTTCTTCGCTGCGCAGGCATTGCACCAGTCCTGCCAAAGCAGGTGCATCAGCTATGCGCACCAAGGTGGTGAGCATGATTTCACGTACCGATTGCTCGGTCTCGATCATCAGCCTATCTACCACGGCTTGGCTGCTGTCAGGGCAGTCCACTAAATCACGCGCTGCCCAGCGCCGCACTTCGGCGCGGGGGTCTTGTAACTGCTCGCGCAGTAGTGGGCAGTCACGGGTGGCGCGACGACGCTCTGGGGGCGCAGTGGCAGTCTTCTCTTGTCCTGACGGTTTGATAAGTGCCACTGTCGATCCTTGTGAAGAGGTGGATTTGAAAAGGCTAGCTGGTGCCTTTATTGGCGCAGCCTCATGGTAGGAACGAGTGAGAACAGTTTCGACACAGGTGTGTTGAGCACACCTGCCTTATAGAGTGTGTGGCCTGTGCACACGCTCTACTAGCCGCGCGCAGCCCAAGTTTTCAGTTGCGTGGCGATTTTCTCAATTCGCAGTGTCAGTGAGGCACCGCCACGCTCAATCAGTTCAGCGGGCATACCAAAAACCACTGCCGTGTCTTCAGACTCGGCTATGGTTTTACCACCACGCTTTTTGATCTCGGCAAAGGCATCAGCGCCATCATTGCCCATGCCAGTCAGCATGACGGCCACCAACGCACGCGGATTGACGTGTTCTAGCGCACTGCGGCCCAGCAACTCGACCGAAGGATGCCACAGATGCGCGCTCGATTCTGGCTTGGGCAGCACCGTGAGTGTGTTGGCGCGTTTGGTAAGCACCATGTCGGCCCCGCCTTTGCCAATGTAGATGGTGCCGGGAGTGACCGGCATGGGGCGGCTGGCTTCTACTACGTTGAGAGCACAGATGGAGTCAAGGCGTGCTGCAAAGGGCGCGGTAAAGCTGGCGGGCATGTGCTGTGCCACCAGTACCGGCCACGGAAAATCGGCTGGCAGCAAGGGCAGCACTTCTTCGAGTGCCCGTGGCCCGCCAGTAGAGACACCAATCAGCAGCAGCCCAGCACTCGACTGGCTGGCCGTAGTAGCACGAGACTTTGCAGCCACGGCGTGTTCTTCGCGCAGGCGCTGGCCCAAGCCAGATGCTCTGGCGCTGGCCATGCGTGGCTTGCTGGGGCGCGCACGCACAGCGCCGCGCACCTTGGCAATCAGATCGGCCTGAATGGTGGTGAGCGATAGAGAAATGGTGCCACCCGGTTTAGCCACATAGTCTACCGCCCCCAAATTGAGCGCTTCAAAGGTGGCTAAGGCCCCCTTTTCGGTCAGGGACGATACCATGATGACCGGCACCGGGCGCTCGGCCATGATGAGCGACAGTGCGGTAATGCCATCCATCTCTGGCATATTGATGTCGAGCGTGACCACATCGGGCTGAAAGCTGCGGTTTTCTTCCACCGCTTCGATGCCGTCTCGGGCTTGGCGGATTTCAAAATCGCCTTCAGCCTGAAAAAGCATCGACAACTGGCGGCGCATCAGCGCCGAGTCATCGACGATCAGCAATTTGATGGGTGCTGCTTGGGCCATGCCTGTTAGCTTGCTATGTTGTTCATGGAGGTTAGGTCGCCACTACTGAGCAGGTGGTCGGGGTCGATCAACTGCAACATGCGCTTTTGCTTTTCTAAATTAGCCATGCGTGCCAACAGCGTGACTTGTTCGCTCGATAGGCAAGGCGCTGGCTCAATGGCGTGGCGCGGCACTTTGAGCACTTCGGCCACGGCATCAACAATAAAACCGGTACGCACGCCGCGAATCAAAAACACCACAATGCGCTGGCCATCGTTGCGTGCCACGGTGGGCAGCCCCAAGCGGCGGCGCAGGTCTACCACCGGCAGCACGGTGCCGCGCAGGTTAATCACGCCCTCTACGGCAGCGGGGGCTTTGGGCACATGGGTTAAGGTTTCGGGCACGCGGACAATTTCTTGCACGCTGTCGATGGGCACGCCAAACTCTTCGGTGCCCAAGCGGAACACTACCACCTGCTCATCATCGCCGGTTTGGCTTTGTTGGGCATCGTTGCGGTTGTGGTCGGCAGTGCTGGTAGCGTCGTTATTGGCGGTCACGGTGCTCAGAGCCTCTTTGATAGACGAATGGCGGAACAGGTTGTCGGTAGAGACGATAGAGACCAAGCGCTTGCCTTCGGCCAAGCGGCAAATGTCAGTGATGTCGGCCATGTCGCCATCGCGGGCCAGCAGGCTGGGCATGGTTTCAACGTTGCGCCGTGGCACGCGCAGCACCTCGTTGACGTTGTCCACCACAATACCCACCGAAGCGCCACGAATCGACACCACAACAATGCGGCTTTGCTCGTTGGCCGATTGCTCAGGCAGTGCGAACATGCGCCGCAAGGACACCAGCGGCAGCAAGCGGCTGCGCAGCGTCATGACCCCCAGCACATGGGATTGGGCATGGGGCACTTGTACGATTTGCTCAGGAACTTGCACAATTTCTTGTACATCTTCAATGGCAATGGCGTACTCTTGTTGAGCGACCGCAAAGCTGACCAAATGCAGTTCTTCTTCGCTGCTGCGTTCAGCTTCGCCTTGGTTTTTCCCAGCATCCAGCCCCGATTGCAAGGCACTGTTTTGGCGCTGGTGCAGGTTGCTTAACTGCGAGAACTCTTGCGCAATGAGTTTTTCAAAGTTGAGCACCATGACCATCGCGTGGCCGCCCACGTCTTTAATCAGCCCCGACAGCAGCTCAGTATTGACGGTGCCTTGGATGCCCTCAACGCCTTCGATCTTGCTGGCATCTACGCCCACTACGCTGGCGACACGATCGACCACAAAGCCCATCGGCTGGCTGAGGTTGATGACCACAGCGCGGGAGGTATCGTCCGATTCGCGCTCGGCAAAGCCTAGCGCCCGGCGTAGCGAGACAATCGGCAGCACCTTGCCGCGTAGATTGGCCAAGCCTTCTAGCGTGGGCGGTGACAGGGGCACACGTACCACGGCGGGCACGCGGATAATTTCTTGCACCGGGGCCATCTCAACGGCAAATACCTCATCCCCGGCCATGAAGGTCACGTACTGGCGCGTGTCGGAAGACTGTAGTCCTGCGCCATTGTTGCCATTGCTGGAGACGGCAGAGGCTTCAGGGTTGGTTTCGCTGCTCATGTGGGGCCTTTGCTTTAGGTTTAGGCGCTTTGCAGCTCATCAGCCAGCGAGGCCACTTCTTCAATCGCGGTGGCCAGCTCTTCAGCGCCTTGCGATTGCTGGCGTGCAGCAGCAGCGGCTTCGTTGGCAGCCTTGGATGCCTCTTGGGCGGCGGCAGAAATTTGTTCAACGCCGCGCTTGACTTGGGCAATGGCGGCACCGATTTCGGTGGAAGCGTCCAGAATTTCGGTGGCGCTTTGCTCGACTTCGGCAATGTCGGTCTCGATGGCCTCTAGGTTGACCGAAGTGGCTTTGGCTTTTTCGACTTCAGCGGTGGCTGTGGCCACGATTTCGTCCAGATCGCGCCCGACCAAGCCAATTTGGTCTTGTACGGCCTTGACCAAGTCTTTGATGCGGTCGGCATTTTCTGCCGAGTCTTGGGCCAAGTTGCGGATGTCGGTGGCTACGACAACAAATCCCTTACCAAATTCTCCAGCCCGTGCCGCTTCAATGGAGCCATTGACGGCCAGCATATTGGTTTGGATAGAGACGGTGGCAATCGCATCGACGATTTTGTCAATGCGCCGCGATACCAGTTCCAGCTCTTTGACTTGTTTAATATTGACGCGGGTAGCCTCAGCCGAGGACAGAATACTGGCTACCAACCCGTTGACGGTTTGCTTATTTTCGCCCAGTAAGCGGCGGATGCTGGCTACTTTTTCTGTATTACTGGTGCCGCGCTCTACGGCCAACTGCGCGCCACGCTCGATTTGCGTGATGGCGGCTGCGGACTCTTCAGCTCCTGCCGATTGCACTTCTGCCCCTCTGCGAATTTGCTCAATGGCGGCGGCAATTTGCGTACCAGAGCGGCTGATTTCTTGCACTGCGGCGGACAGTTCTTCTGCTGCTGATGCCACTTCTTCGGCACTCTTGGCGACGTCAGTGGATTTTTTCAGGTCTTCGGCCAATTCGGACAGGCTGGCGGCAGTTTGCTCGCTTTGCGACAGTGCCTGGGTTTGCTCGGCCACAGTTTTAGCAGCTTCTTCGGCGGCAGCAGACTGTTCTTCTGCGGCGCTGGCGATGTCTTCGGAGCCTTTAAGGGCTTGGCGGGTGGCCGCCGCCGATTGTATGGCACCAGCGGCAATTTCGCCCACGCCATTGACGATATCGACCATGTCAGTGCGAATGCGTTCGAGCTGTTGGTTAATAGTTCTGCCGTTTTCGGCTTCGGTCTCTACCGTTTTGGCCGATTGGCCGATGCCATCGGCAATGATTCTGACTTCTTGTTGGATTTGCCCGACCAAGCCTTGGATTTGCTTGGCGCTTTTTTCCGAAGTTTCGGCCAGTGTGCGCACCTCATCGGCCACCACGGCAAAGCCCTTGCCGTGCTGGCCCGCACGGGCAGCCTCAATAGCGGCGTTAAGGGCCAGCAGGTTGGTTTGGTCGGCAATGCGAGCCACAGCTTTGACGATATCGCCAATGTTGGCAGCTTGTTTTTCCAGCTCGGCCACCATTGCTACGGAGGCACCTTGGCGCTGCGCTGAGACAGCCACGTTGTTTACCAGCGTCACCACTTCGGCGCCCGCTTTAACCACTAACGCTTGGCAGCCTTCGGCTTTGGTGCGGCTTTGCTCGGCGTTTTGCATTTGCCGTGTCACGGCATTTTCTACCTGCTTGAAGGCGCTGAGGGATTCTTGCGCAGCGCCAGAGGCCTCTTCGGCACCCTTAGCGATTTGGTCTGTCGAGCGCTTGAGTTCTTCGGCGGCGGAGGCAGCCTCGGCAATACCCGAAGACATCTGTGCGGTGGCGGCAGCAATGCGTTCTGCCGCCTGTTGTTGCTTGGCCAAGGTGCGTGCGCGCTTGCGCTGCACTTCGGCCTCACGGGCGGCACTGGCCGAGCTGCGGCTACTGGCCGAAGTACTGATGTCAGTGCTGCTGGGGGAGGAGACGGATTTTTTCAGAAGTGCCACGACAGGGTCCTTGTGTTCGGGAAAATGCGGGGAAATGTAAAGAAAAGTCAATAAAAGGTCAACGAGGTGTCGATTAAAAAATTTAATGAAAAATTAATGAAGAGTTAATGAAAAGATTTTGACATACAGTCCAATAGCTTTGTAAATCTATCTTTTTTATTTTTTTGCTGCGTGCTGGGTAGTAGAGCTTTACTGGAGAAAAAGGCTTGTTCAAAAGGTCGCCCGTGACCCTAGTACCCCCGTGGCCCGCTCGGCTTTTCCGCCCTGTGCTGTGACCATCACCATCAAAACCCATCACCACCGGGATCGTGGTCAACTCAGGATCGTTGCGCAGGATGTGGCCTACTTCAAAGCCGTCCGTATCTGGCATCATCGCGTCCAGCAGGATCGGGTTTGGCATCACTGGTGAGAATGTTTTTGGGCATATGGGTACATCTGTAAATATGTTAGAAAAATGTTAACAAATGTTTCCAATATTCTAGGGTGGCTGGCCAAATCTTGCGCGCCCCGACCTAGCCCATAGTGGGGAACATTGGCCGCTGTACCACAGTCCTAACTTTATGAATCTGACTTTTCTCTCTTTGGGTTGGCGCACACTCTGGCGCGACTGGCGTGCTGGTGAGTTGCGCCTGTTGTTGGTTGCAGTCACACTGGCTGTAGCTGCCTTGACGGCAGTGGGCTTTTTTGCCGACCGGTTGCAAGGCGGGCTACAGCGCGATGCCCAGCAATTGTTGGGCGGCGATGTGGTCATCATCAGTGACCAGCCTGCCCCAGCGCAATTTATCCAGCAAGCCCAAGCATTGGGCCTGCAAAGCGCTACGACCCTGAGCTTTCCGACGATGGCTAGAGCCAGCGACGCCCACGGCGGCGGTGCCAAGTTGGTAGCATTAAAAAGCGTATCGCCCGGCTACCCCCTGCGCGGGCAGTTGACAGTGGCCGATACCCTCAGTGATGCTGGTAGCAAAACCCGTGATATCCCGGCCCCCGGCGAGGCTTGGGTGGATGCCACGCTGTTGGACGCTTTGGGCTTGCAGTTGGGCCAGCCTTTGCTGTTGGGCGATGCAACCCTGCGCATTGCTCGCATTATTGTGATTGAACCAGACCGGGGCGCTGGCTTCTTGAGTTTTGCACCCAGAGTCATGATTCATGCGGCTGATTTGCCCGCCACTGCGCTGGTGCAACCGGCCAGCCGCATTAGCTATCGCATGGCGTTGGTGGGCACTCAAACGGCGGTGCAGCAGTTTAAGACGTGGGCCACTCAAGAGGCGGCCAAGCCCCCAGTGCATGGGGTACGGGTGGAGTCGCTCGACAGTGGACGCCCTGAAATGCAACAAACGCTAGAGCGGGCGCAAAAATTTCTCAATTTGGTGGCGCTGCTGGCGGCCCTGCTTTCTGCCGTGGCGGTAGCACTGGCGGCACGGGGTTTTGCTGCCAGCCATTTGGATGCTTCGGCGCTGCTGCGCGTGTTGGGCCAAAGCCAACGCACCATTGCGGGCAGCTATGTGGTGGAGTTTGCGCTGGTGGGGCTGGGGGCCAGTCTGTTGGGTGTGGCGCTGGGCTGGGCGGTACACCACGGCTTTGTCTGGCTGCTGGCAGGTTTGCTCGATGCCAATCTGCCCGCCCCTAGCCTGTGGCCCGCTTTGCTGGGTTTGGGGGTTGGCCTGACCTTGCTGCTGGCCTTTGGCTTGCCGCCAGTATTGCAACTGGCACAGGTGCCGCCTCTGCGTGTGATGCGTCGGGAGCTGGGCGCTTTGCGGCCCGCATCTTGGCTGGCCTTGGCCTGCGGCACGGCTGGTTTTGCCGCGCTGCTGCTGGTGGTGAGTCAAGACCACCGTTTGGGTTTGATTGCGGTTGGGGGTTTTGCCGTAGCGGTAGCCTTGTTTGCGGTGTTGAGTTGGTTGGCCGTTAAGCTGCTGCGGCGCGTGGTGGATGAAAGCACCGCCCCGCGCTGGCTGGTGTTGGCAACTCGGCAGATGGCGGCACGCCCCATTTATGCTGTGGTGCAGGTCAGTAGCTTGGCGGTGGGTTTGCTGGCGCTGGTGTTGTTGGTGTTATTGCGCACCGATTTGATCAGCAGTTGGCGTCAAGCTACACCGGCCAATGCCCCCAATCGCTTTGTGATCAACATTCAGCCAGAGCAGGCACAGGATTTTCAGCGGGTGCTGCAACAGGCCGGTGTGAAAGATTACGATTGGTATCCGATGATCCGGGGGCGGCTGGTGGCCGTCAATGACCGCCCAGTCAATCCAGATGACTACACTGAAGACCGGGCCAAGCGGCTGGTGGATCGCGAGTTCAACCTCTCTAACGCCGCCCAAGTGCCCGCACACAATCCGGTGGTAGCTGGGCGCTGGACGCCCGAAGAAAAAGACGCCATCAGCTTAGAAGAGGGCATTGCCCAAACTTTAGGATTGAAGCTGGGTGACCGGCTGCGCTTTGACATTGCCGGGGTGCTCACCGACGCCCGCATTACCAGTCTGCGCAAGGTCGATTGGGGTTCGATGCGGGCCAACTTTTTTGCCATGTACCCCATCAGCCATATCCCAGAGGTGCCGATCACCTATTTGGCCGCCTACCGCGCCCCAGTGCTGGCAGGTTTTGATAGTGCCTTGGTGCGTCAGTTTCCCAACATCACCAGTATCGACATGACGACTACGCTGGCCCAAGTGCAGCGCGTGCTTGACCAAGTGGTGCGGGCGGTGGAGTTTTTGTTCTTGTTCACGCTGGCGGCTGGGCTGGTAGTGCTGTTTGCCGCCGTCACCGCCACCCGTGAAGAGCGGGCGCGAGAATTTGCCATCATGCGCGCACTGGGCGCACCGGCCAGCCTATTGCGCCAAGTGCAAGGGGCCGAGCTGGCTGGTATTGGCTTGCTGGCGGGGCTGCTGGCCAGCAGTGTGGCTGTGGTGGTGGGCTGGGCCTTGGCGCGCTATGTGTTCGATTTTGCTTGGACAGCTTCTGCACTGGTGCCACTGGCGGGCAGTGCGGCGGGGGCTGTGCTGGCGCTGGCGGCAGGCTGGTGGGGCCTGCGCGAAGTGCTGGAGCGTCCGGTGGTAGCTACGCTGCGCCGTACGGCAGAATAAGCCCCTCTTTTAGCGGATGAGAACATACCATGGACGATGAAAACACCAGCAAGCAACCCACAGCCTTTGACCTGATTGGCGGTGAGCCGCGCTTGCAGGCCCTGACTGAGCGCTTTTATGCGCTGATGGACTTAGAACCCGGCTATGCCGAACTGCGCGCTACCCACGGCAGCACACTGGATGAGGCGCAGCAAAAACTGTTCTGGTTTTTGTGCGGTTGGTTGGGTGGCCCCGACTATTTTGTCGAAAAAATCGGCCACCCGCGCCTGCGCGCTCGGCATATGCCCTTTGCTATTGGCATCAAAGAGCGTGACCAGTGGGTGGCTTGCATGGATCAGGCCATGCTTGAAACAGGCATCCCAGAGCCGTTGCGTGAACGTCTGAACGAGAGCTTTATGCAAACGGCTGACTGGATGCGCAACCGTAACGGCTGATCGCCTAGGTTTATTGGCGTACTACCAGTACCGGTATATGCACGGCACTGAGTACGCGCTGGGCCACGCTGCCCAGCATCAGCTTTTCTAAGCCCCGGCGGCCATGCGAACCCATAACGACCAAGTCGGCACCGGTTTTCTCGATGGCTTGCACTACGCCTTCATGCACGGCATGGCCTTCGCCGATCAGCACCTGCGCCTCGATCTGGGCCTCGTGCATGGCTTGGCGCACAGCTTCGAGGGCGGCATTGGCTTCGGCTGTGGCAGCGCTGAGGTATTGCGCTTGGCCGTAGGCAAAATCAGCACCAACGCCGGTAAAGGGGTACGGATCGAGCACATACAGTGCCGTGACGGCGCTGCCAAAGGCTTTGGCTAGACCAATCGCCTTGTTAACTGCCAGCATGGAGGTGGGGGAGCCATCCACAGGCACCAAAATATGTTTGAACATGGTTTTTTCTCCTTAGGGTTGACCAAAATGCGGTGCAGATGGGGTCACAGTCTATACCGTCCCGCTACAGTCTCAAGAAAAAGGCTGCAAGAGTGACCTTGCCAGATGCTCCTGCCACCATTGCGCAAAAGCGCTGGCTGGCAGTGGCCGTGCAAATAAATAACCCTGCCCTTGATCGCAACCCAGTGTCTGCAAAAAGCGGTGTTGTTCGGTGGTTTCTACGCCCTCAGCCACCGTGCGCAAGTTCAAACTATGGGCCAGTTGCACGACGGATCGAACGATTTGCGCATCATGCTGGTCATCGCCCAGTCGTTGTACAAAAGATTGGTCAATTTTGAGTACATCCATCGGTAAGCGGCTCAAATACGACAGCGATGAATAGCCGGTGCCAAAATCATCCATAGACAATGACACCCCCAAACGCTTCAAGCGCTGGCAGATCAACACCCCTTCTTGCGGATTGACCATCGCCACGCGCTCGGTCAACTCCAAGTCCAACATCGCCGCCGGTACGCTGCTGGCGCGCAGTCTGTTTGCTACCAACTCTGGCAAATCCTGCTTCCAAAACTGGCCTGCCGACACATTCACACTCACCTGTAACCAGCCCATGCCGCTAGCGTGCCATGCTTTGATTTGTGCCAAGGCTTGCTCTAGTACCCATGTTCCTAGTGGAACGATCAGTCCACTTTCTTCGGCCACCGGAATGAATGTATCAGGGGCCATGATGCCAAGTGTCGGGCTGTTCCAGCGCAGCAAAGCTTCGGCCCCCAGCAGCGCCCCACTGGATAAATCGAGCTTGGGCTGAAAATGCAGCGTCAGTTCGTCAGTGCCCACGGCACTGCGCAACGAGCGCTCAATGGCTACCCTGAGTGCCGACTGCTGTGCCATGTCGGCGCTGAAAAAACTGTAGTTGTTGCGCCCGTTGTGTTTGGCTTCGTACATGGCACTGTCGGCATTGCGCATCAACGTTTGCACGCTGCGTGCGTCATCTGGAAACATGGCCACACCAATCGATGCCGATAATTTGAGTTCGCCTTGTGTGGTCAAAAAAGGCTGTGCCATCGCCGTCAGCAGTTTTTGCACACATATTTGCGCTCCCGGCTGGTCTATGGGGCACAGGAGCAAAATGAACTCATCACCGCCTTGGCGGCACACCGTGTCTTGGGCGCGCAAGGCCGCTTGTAACCGCTGGCTCACCTCAATCAAGACTTCATCACCGACATCGTGACCGTGTACATCGTTGACTTCTTTAAAATGATCCAAGTCCAAAAACAGCACGGCAAACTGTGTACGCTCGCGAGTCCCTACCCGAATCGCCTGCTCTAGTCGGTCACGCAATAAATGGCGGTTGGGGGTGTTGGTCAGCAGATCATAAAACGCTAATCGCTCAATCTCTTCTTCTGAGGCTTTGCGGATCGACAAATCGCTAAAAACCCCGACAAAACTCCCCGGCAGACTGCCCTGTTTTGATACTCGACTGACGCGCAGCCACTGCGGATAAACGGCACCATCTTTACGCCGATTCCATATTTCACCTTCCCAGTGGCCGTACGCTACCAGCTCGTGCCAAAACTGGCGGTAAAATGCCAGATCATGCCGACCGGAGGCCATTAAAGAGGGATTTCGGCCCATGACTTGGTCTTCAGAATAGCCTGTAATGCGCTGAAAGGCTGAATTTACCTGCACAATGCTGTTGCGCTCATCGCATATCAGTACGCCTTCGGAGCCTTGATTAAATACCGCCATGGCCCACTGTAAACGCTGCTCCATTTGGCGTTGGGCTGTGACCTCCGTGCTGATTCCGGCCACAGCAAATACGCGCCCGCATCCGTCTTTGAGTGGAAATTTATGGCTGACGAAATGGCGTTTGAGGCCACCACGCAATTGCAGTGTTTCATCTACCGTAATCGGCCGCTGGTTAATAAAGACTTGGTGGTCATTTTGCACCTGCAATTGTAATTCGGTAGAATTTAACCATTCTTGGCGTGCAGAACCGATCAGTTTATCAGTCGTGCGCTCTAATACCTTGGCTAGATGCGCATTGGCTAATACACAGCGTCCGTCGCGGTCAAAGGCATAAATTAAGGCATTGGCGTTGTCTAGTAGTGCCTGGAAAATTTGGCCTTCACGTTCACGATGGGCTTGATCGGAACGGTCTAATAACAATAATAAACGATGACCATCAAGGTGAAACGTTGCGTTGAGAACGCTGACGTGTCCTTCCACCGTGTGCTCTATGCCTTGGGCGTCACGGATAACCCAATCGCGCAGTACCTGTTGGCGCTCTGCAGTGACTTCTTTTAAGGTTTGTGCCAGCCGTACGTCTTCGGACATTCCTAATAAACGGAAAACGGAATGGTTCATCGCTTGCCGATGCTGCTTGAAACCAAAGAAGATCAATGCTGCGGTATTTGCCTCTTGCAACAAACCGTGCGCATCGAGCACCAAAGCAGGTAGCGGCAGGGTTTCAAAAAGCGCACGGTAGCGGCCTAAGGCTACCCGCGTTTCCACCTGCGCAGTTCTTAGTGCTTGGTTTTGTAACTCTAACTCTGCTTGGTACTCATGCAGACTCTCTTCGGTGCGTGCTAATATTTTTTGGGTGGCAAAAAAATCAGTGCCACTCATGTTACTCGTTCTGGATGTATCAGCGGCCATAAAGAACCTCTATCAAGCCAAAACGGCTGCGTCGGATTCATCCGTAAAACCGTGGTACCAGCCTGAAATGTTAATATGACTGATAAGAGCACCAAATTCGTGCCCGCCACTGACTGGTGCTACGTTCATGACGAACCAGCGCTTCTCGGTGGGTGAATGGCAGGGGTATTGCAAGGTAAAAAATGGCAATGTGCCTTCGAGTACAGCGCGCACGCCGCGCACTGCGCGCCGGGTGTACACATCTTCAAGATCATCGGCCCCTTTGCAAGCATCAAAGTAGTTGGTATCGGGGCCAGAATGGGTGAGTAGGCTGTTGCCGTTGGTGCGGGCAAAGTTACGCCAAGCAGTGTTGACCATGCTGATGCGTCCGTCTTGCTCCAACACAGCCACGTGCTCTGGTAGAGCATCAATCACTGCTTGCAGGCGCTGCAAGTCACGAAACACCGTGACATCGACAAACGTACACACCACGCCGCGCTGCTGGCTAGAGGGCACTCGATACGGCAGCAGCCGACACAGAAACATGCGCCCGTCTTCGGCCAAAATTTCGCGCTCTTGCGTCCGGTCGGTGAACAAGGTGCGACGAATGTCTTCCATCAAGTTCGGGTATTTGAGGCGGTGGCCAATGTCGTCCAAGGCCCGTCCAATATCTGAATCGCGCAACTTGAACAGTTCTAGTGCGTCGGGGCTGAACCGAGTCAGGTTTAAATCCTGATCAACAAAAACAGTGGCTACGCCGACCGCTTTGGTCATGCTGTCCATATCAGAATTGAGGCGACTGAGGATAGTGGTTTTCTCTTGAAATTCGGCGTTGACGGTGTTCAGCTCTTCATTGACCGATTGCAGCTCTTCATTAGAGCTTTGCAGTTCCTCATTGGAGGCCATCATCTCTTCGTTGGTGGCTTGCAGTTCCTCGTTGGAGGTTTCTAGCTCTTCAATTGTGGCTTGTAGGCTTTCTCGTGTGGCCATCAACTCGCGCTCCAGAATTTCCACTCTGGCCATGGTTTCGCTGGCCACGTCAATCGGTGCTGTGGCGTCGTCACTGGTTTGTGCGGGTGCATTACTCAGTCGCTCAAAGCACAGCAACACAAAACGCTCTTCGCCATGCAAGCGCAAGGGTTGAGCCACTAACCGCAGTGGTACATCTTCATCAGTGCCCACGCTGACATGCAAAATATCGGACATCAGTTTGACGCCGTCTTTGGTGGCCTTGAATACCAAGGCCGATGCTGATGGAATCAGCGCATCAGGCAGTACGCGGTGAATATCGAGGCTGGCCAGCCCTTCGCGGACTTGAAAAAATGATTTCATATCCCCAAACAAATGAACAGCTTGGTGTTGATCGTTTACCAACATGGCTGGAGGGACATAGGTGGACATGAGCGTTGTTAGCGCTGAATCTACCACCATAGCATCTGAAGGTACTGTACGCACAGGGGCACTCACCAAGCGTTTGCCCACCGGAGCTGGCACGGTAGCACCCGAAGCAGAGGTATCGTAGACCAACGGCAGTGTGCCTACCGTGCATTGGAATATTTTGTGCTTGACGTCTAAGGTGCTAAATGCAGTACTAGCGCCTAGTAACGACTCACTAGACCCTAAAAAAAGATAGCCGTCAGGTTTGACCGCATACTGTAAACGGCGCTGCGCCCTGTCTTGGGCTTCGGGGCGAAAATAAATCAGCATATTGCGGCAGCTCACCAAATCCATGCGGGTGAATGGTGGGTCTTCTAATAAATTATGGCGCGCAAAAACAATGACTTGTCTTAATTCCGGTTTAACAACAAAGTAACTGCCATTTTTAACAAAAAATCTCTCTAACCGGGAGGGTGTTAGCTCTACCGCAGCAGACTCTGGATATTGCCCTTGTGCTGCTGTATCAATGTTTTGTTGGTTGATGTCCGTGGCAAAAATCTTCAGGCTAGGCCAACGCCGTTCGCGCTCAAATGCTTCCATAAATAGCATGGCCAAGCTGTAGGCTTCTTCACCCGTGGATGTGCCTGCTACCCAGACCCGGATGGGGCTGCCACCACTGGCTTTTTTTACCAATTGGGTAATAGCTTTTTCGGATAGCAACTCAAATGATTCTGGGTCGCGGAAAAAGCTGGTAACGGCAATCAGCAGTTCGCGGCGCAACACGAACAACTCGGCCCGGTCTTGCTCAACCAAGTCAAGGTAGGTCTGCAAATTGGGCATGTGGCGCACTTGCATACGCCGTTGGATGCGCCGCATGACGGTACCTGATTTGTAATCTTGAAAGTTAATGCCGCCAGTTTGTTTGAGCAATTGCAGTAGCGATTGTAAGGCTTCACCTTCTGTCAGTAGCTCGTTGCGGGCTGGTGTATCAGCTGGTGGGTGTATTGGTTCGTATGGCAGGTTCTGGATATGCAATAGCACCCGTGCGCCCAGATTTTGTGCAGGTAAAACTTCGTCTACCACCCCAGTGGCAATCACACTGCGGGGCATGCCATCAAACTTGGCTTGCTCAGGGTCTTGCGCCAGTAAAAAACCACCCGCAGCATTAATGGCTACTGCCCCTCTAGTGCCATCAGACCCTGTGCCTGACAGCACCACCCCCAGCGCCCGTGAGTTGTAACTTTCTGACAGAGAGCTGAAGAAAATATCAATGGGCAGCGTGAGTCCATGGGGGCTTTTGGGTGATAAATGGAACTGCCCACCAGATACGCGCATGACGGCACCCGGTGGTATTAGATAGACCTGATTGGCTTGTACCGGCATACCATCTTCTACCATTTGCACTGGCATTCGTGTGTGCCGTGATAGCAGATTGTTCATCATGCTTTTGTGGTCGGGTGATAAATGTTGCACCACCACATAGGCTGCACCGCTGTCAGATGCACAGTGATCGAAAAATTGTTCTAGTGCCTCTAGTCCGCCTGCTGAGGCTCCAATGCCCACTACATAACCATCGAAATGTACGCCGGGTAGAGAGGTATTTTTGCTGGTACGAGTGGTTTTACTCACAATACTGGTTCCTAGTTCAATGGCACGATACCCGTGCAGACACGCCCGCTAATGCCGATGCAATGTCTCTGCAAGAGGTAAATATTTGGGTCTTTGGTGGCACACGTTGCAAAGCAGCAACGCCGCCACCGCCCAGCCACAGGCATACATCGGGAGGCAGCTGTTGCATGAGTAAAGTGAGCTCGCACTGGGTCAACCGAGGGGCCAAAGCTGGGCTGAGCGATAGTGCTAGTACTTGGGCATCAAACAGCAGCACAGCCGCGCACATTTCTGCCAATGGGACGTTGGCACCTAGGTTGACCACCCGCGCCCCTAGGCTGCGCAGCACGGACTCGACCATAGACAAGCCCAGGGTGTGGTGCTCGCCCGATAGTGTGGCCAGCAATACGGTGGGCGATGGATGGGAAGCAACTGGGGGTGTAGCCCCAGTACAAGCCATAGCCAGCACCCGCTGCACCAAAGTAGAAAGGCTGTGCTCTTCTAGGACGCGGACACGTTGCTGTGCCCATCCGTCCCCGATGGCCCACAACAGGGGGCCTAAGACGTCGTCGGCAAAAGCCACCAAACCTTGCTGTGCGAGTTGCTTGCACAACCAAGCATCGCAATGCTCAGGCTGCCCTTGACGCAGCCATAGCAGCATGGGGGCTAGGGTGTCGTGCAGAGGGGTTGCAGAGAGGCGCTCTGCGAAAGGTGTACGCAATACGACGCCCGGCTTTTCGCCATTTGCCATCCTAATCAGGGCTAAACGCAATTGATCTACGGTGGCCGGGGCATATAGTCGCGTACGGGCAGAGGTGCGTTGTGCCAATGGAAATCCGTAGCGAGACTCCCATTTGCGCAATGTGGTGGTGGCCACACCCAACTCTGCCGCCAATACACCGATAGAAACGCCAGATTTTTCGGACAGAGCACACCTCTTCAATACATAAGTGCATAGTGTACTTGTCCATGCTAGGGTTGGACGTGACCCATGTCAAATCTAGGATTCTTTTGGGGGATTTGTGGCTTGTATTTTTGATTGAGTCAGCCACAGTCAAAAATTTGAAGGTGGGCAAGAGCGGTACTGGGAATTTTTAGCTGTTGGCAAAAAATCTATGTTTTGTTAATAGCCTTGTGCAATCACTCTATCCAGAAGGAAAATCCCATAAGTTCGATGAAATTGATAAATATAAACTATGATGTATGATGGTTATCATCATAATAAGGGATAAGCCGTATTGTGGTTTTGTGTTGGTATGAACTGTTAATGGTAGTCATTACCAACCTTGAAGATTGATGTTTCACACCCATTGATTCAAGTTGTTACACAAGTGAGTTTTACGCATCTGGAGCCGCAGCGGGGCTATCTTGAAAGCCACTGCGTCGGCAAGTGACCACCAGCGTATCGCGGTAGCCCCCGGCCATTTCAGGTTGGATGGGGGTGGTTTCGTGGATCATGCGTGCATCATCGAGTAGCAGCAGCGACCACGGCTGCGTCAGCGTAAAACGCTGTCCAGCGGGTGCGCATGCTTCAAAGACACGCGTTTCTCCGCCCTTGACCCCTTCACGAGCCACTAAGAACACTGCAACTAAATCGACACCATCGCGGTGCGCGCCTTCGGGGGTCGGGCGGCCAATGCCGTCGGTGGTGTCGATGCGAAACTGGTGCGCTTCTATAAACCAAGGTGTTGGCGTTTGGCCGGGGGAAAATACCGCCGTACACAATTGGCCCAGCGTTTGCAACAACTGGCCCCAGACCGGGCGGGCCAGACTGGCCTGCGGTATGGGTTCAAACCAGCGCTCCATGCCGCCGTGCAGTGCGTTGTACTCTAGCGGCTGCCAGTGGGCGCGGTGCGGCACGGGGTGTACGGTAGCCCCCTGCACGATAAACGAGGCGTGGCGGCGTTGGCGGTAGCGGCCACCGTCTTTGAGGTAGTGGTCGGGGGGTAGATGGTTCCAGTCGGCTTGCAGGGCCTGCAAGTCGGGCAGCTGGCAGCCGATCCACTGGGCCACATCAGCCGAAGACAAAACAGCAAAGCCTTGCTGTTGTAGCCGCTGTGGTAAGGCAGGTAGGGGGCAAAACGGCGGCAAGAAAGTGGGCGTGGCCATGAAAGCGTGCAAGGTTGGTACAGTAACAAGGTACCAGTTTCGCACACACGAGCCCTGCAGGGGCTTAAACTGGCGCATTCGTTTCATTTACCCAAGCCGCCATGTCCCACGAACGTCGCCATTTCACCCGTGTCCACTTCGATGCCCCGGCCTTATTAAAGCTCGATCACTCTAGCTTACGTGTGCATATCCTCGACCTGTCACTCAAGGGCGCATTGGTAGCGCTGCCACCCGGCCACGGGCTAGAGTCTGGCACTTTGTGTCAGTTGCAATTGACGCTGGCACCCTCTAACGTTCACATCACCATGGCTGTAGAAGTGGCGCGGCACGAAGAGCACCAAACCGGCCTGCGCTGCTTGCATATGGACTTGGACAGCATCACCCACCTGCGTCGGTTGATTGAGTGGCAGTTGGGCGATGCGGCCCTGCTGGATCGGGATTTATCGCAGTTGGTGGCTGGTGCCAAGCGCGTCGGCTACGACGACTGAAACCTGCGCGCCAGCAGCGTTTTAGCGCCGCGACGAGACCACAATCCCACCCACAATCAGGGCAAATGCCAGTGCGTGGTACAGGTGCGGCGCTTCGCCCAAAAAGGCTGCTGACAGCAGTGCGGCAAACAGTGGCGTGAGGTTGGCAAAAAAGCCCGCTAAATTGGGCCCAGCGCGGCGCACACCAATGCCCCAAAAGCAGTAAGCCAACAGGGCAGGGCCAATGGCAATAAAGGCCAAGGCTGCCAGCAGTGGCGCACCCCACACAATGGGCGTGCCCATGCCGCTGGCCCATTCAGCGCCAGCAAACAGGCTAGACCAGCCCAAGCCAAAAACCAATTGGCCCATCAAAAAAGCGGCCCAATCGTTGCGGATGCTGGCTGGCTCAGTGGTGCGTACCAGCAGCCAGCTATAAAAGGCCCAAGCAATGGTAGCCAGTAGGATGAAAAAATCGCCCGGTACGAGCCGCAGCGCCAGCAATTGGCCCCATTCGCCTCGGCTCAGTACCACCACCACCCCAACGATGGACAGCGCTGCCCCCGCTACTTGTCGTCGTGTGGCCGGAACGCCAAAAAACAGAGCACCAATCGCCAACATCCACACCGGCATACTGGAGCCGACCAAGGTCACATTGATAGGCGTGGAGGTTTGCAGTGCCAGATAAAGCAAGGCGTTATAGCAGCCAATGCCCAACAGCCCCAGCACGATAAAACGCCGCCAGTGCGTCCATACCGGGCTGCTGCGGCGCAGCACCCGATAGGCTAGTGGTAGCAATAGCACAAAGGCCAACAGCCAGCGGATCAGGTTGAGCGTCATGGGGGGCACCCAATCGCTAATCAGCCGCCCGACCACGGCATTACCCGCCCACAGCAAGGGGGCGAGGGTGAGCATGGCAGCCGTGCTGGGGCTAAGGGATGGCTTCATTTGCTGCGCGCCCGCAAAAATTCATCCACGATAAGCAGCGCTGCGCCTACCGTGATGCCCATATCGGCAATGTTAAAGGCTGGAAAATGCCCGCCATAAAACAGGCCAGACAAAAAATCCCAGTGAAAGTCCAAAAAGTCCACCACATAGCCGTGGACAACCCGGTCGATCACATTGCCAATGGCACCGCCCAAAATGCTAGCCAAGGCAAAAGAAAACAATTTTTGTCCAGGGTGTAAGCGTAACTGCCAAACAATCACTACCGTGGCCACTACGCCGATGGCGGTAAATAGCCAGCGTTGCCAGCCCCCGGCCTGCGCCAGAAACGAAAAGGCTGCGCCGGTATTGTGCGCCCGCACAATGTTAAAAAAGCCAGTGATGTGCGTTGCATCGCCCAACTGGTAGGCCCCGACAATCAGGGCCTTGGTGATTTGGTCGGCCACCAGTAGCAGCAGCGCCCAGCCCAACCAAGGCCAGAGGCTGCCGCCCGTGTTGGAGCGGCCTAGCTCGGATGCAGAACCCATTTAGGCGTGCGCCCGGTGCTCGCCCGTGCCGTGCAAATTGCTGGTGCAGCGGCCACAGAGGGTGGGGTGGGCGCTGTCGTGGCCGACATCGTCGCGGTAATGCCAGCAACGCTCGCATTTGGCGTCGGTGCTGGCGCTGACGGTGGCGGCATAGGCATCGCCCGCTACCAGTTCGATCTGCGAGGTGATAAAGACAAACTTCAAATCGTCGCCCAAGCTGGCCAGCAGGGCATGGTCTTCGGGTGGCACGGTCAGGCACACCTTAGCTTGGAGCGAGGAGCCGACTTGGCCTGCGCCGCGCACCACTTCGATGTCCTTATTCACCAAGTCGCGGATGGCACGGATGCGTGCCCATTTGTCGAGCAACCCTTCATCGGCGGTAGCGCTCACACCAACGGCCCCGTAGGTTTCCAAAAAGATGGATTCGGAGTTGCCAAAAAATTTCCACGCTTCTTCGGCGGTAAAGCTAAGGAACGGTGCCATCCAGCGCAGCATGGCGTGGGTGATGTGCCACAGGGCGGTTTGGGCGCTGCGCCGTGCCAAACTCTTGGGCGCGGTGGTGTAGAGCCGGTCTTTGAGCACGTCCAGATAGAAGCCGCCCAAGTCTTCGGAACAATACAGTTGCAGCTTGGCGACGACGGGGTGAAACTCGTACACCTTGTAGTGCGCCAGCACCTCTTGTTGGAACTCGGTGGCGCGGGTCAGGGCGTAGCGGTCAATCTCTAGCAGTTGCTCAAACGGCACGGCGTCTTGTGCCGGGTCAAAATCGCTCACATTGGCGAGCAAAAAGCGCAGGGTGTTGCGGATACGGCGGTACGAATCGACCACGCGGGCCAAAATTTTGTCATCGATAGCCAAGTCGCCGGAATAATCGGTCGAGGCGCACCACAGACGGATGATTTCTGCGCCCAGCTTGCCGCTCACCTCTTGCGGCGATACCGTGTTGCCCAGCGATTTGCTCATCTTCTTGCCTTGGCCGTCTACCGTAAAGCCGTGCGTGAGCAGGCCACGGTAGGGGGCGCGGCCATAAATGGCGCTGGCCAGCAGCAAGGAGCTGTGGAACCAGCCCCGGTGCTGGTCGTGGCCTTCAAGATACAAGTCGGCCTCAGGGCCGCTGTCGTGGTGCATATCGCCGTGGGTGCCACGCATGACGTGCCAGAAGGTGGAGCCAGAATCAAACCACACTTCCAAAATATCGGTGCTCTTGGTGTAGTGCGGTGCGTCTTCCGCGCCCAAGATTTCTTCGGTGGTGACGCGGCTCCAAGCCTCAATGCCGCCTTGTTCGATGATTTCAGCGGCTTGATCGACGATTTCCATTGTGCGCGGATGCAGCTCGCCCGAATCTTGGTGCAAGAAAAACGGCAGCGGCACGCCCCAAGAGCGTTGGCGCGAGATGCACCAGTCGGGCCGCCCGGCAATCATGTCGCGCAGGCGGGCCTTGCCGTTGGCGGGGTAAAAATGGGTGTGCTCAATGGCGTTGAGGGCGGTGGCGCGCAGCGTGCTTTCGGCCTTGTCGGTGGTGAACACGCCTTCGCCCTCATCCATGCGTACAAACCACTGGGCGGCGGCGCGGTAGATCACTGGGGTTTTGTGCCGCCAGCAGTGCGGGTAGCTGTGGGTGATGGTTTGCGTAGCCAACAGGCGACCAGCGTCGCGCAGCGTTTGCAGCACCACGGGCACGGCCTTCCAGATGTGCAGGCCGCCAAACAACGGGAAGTCGGCGGCGTAGCAGCCGTTGCCTTGCACGGGGTTGAGGATGTCGTCGTATTTCAGGCCGTGGGCGATGCAGGAGTTAAAGTCATCGACACCATAGGCGGGGGCGGCGTGGACGATACCGGTGCCGTCGCTGGCGGTGGCGTAGTCGGCCAGATAGACGGGGGCCAAACGGCGGTAGCCGTAGCTGCCATCGGGGCTGGCAACGTCGTACAGGGGGTGTTCAAACTCCAAGCCTTCCAGTTGCTGGCCGGGCACGGTAGCCAACACTTCGCCTTGCAGGCCCCAGCGTTGCAGGCAGTTATCGACCAACTGCGCCGCCACAATGAACTGGCCGCGCTCGGTTTGCACCAGTGCGTAGGGCAATTCAGGATTGAGGTTCAGCGCTTGGTTGGCGGGAATCGTCCAAGCGGTGGTTGTCCAGATAACGATAAAGGCTTCTGGCTGCACAGCGGTCACGCCAAAGGCGGCTGCCAAGCGGGCCGGGTCATGGGCCTTGAAGGCCACATCCAGCGTTTCGCTCTTTTTGTCTTGGTATTCGATCTCAAACTCGGCCAGCGAGCTGCCGCAGTCAAAGCACCAGTACACCGGCTTGAGGCCGCGATAGACATAACCGCGCTCCATGACGCGCTTCAAGGCGCGCAGTTCACCAGCCTCGTTGGCGAAGTTCATGGTTTTGTACGGATTGTCCCACTGCCCCAGCACGCCCAAGCGCTTGAAGTCTTGCATTTGTTGGGCGATTTGCTCGGTGGCAAAGGCACGGCTTTTGGCCTGCATCTCGTCGCGGGGCAGGTTGCGGCCATGTAGTTTCTCGATGGCGTTCTCAATCGGCAGGCCGTGGCAGTCCCAGCCGGGCACATATTGGGCGTCGTAGCCTTCGAGTTGGCGCGCCTTGGTAATCATGTCTTTGAGTACCTTGTTCACGGCGTGGCCGATGTGCAACTGGCCGTTGGCGTAGGGCGGGCCATCGTGCAAGATGAACTTGGGCTTGCCGCTGCGGGCATCGCGCAGTTTTTGGTAGATGCCCTTGTCTTCCCATTCTTTCACCCATGCTGGTTCGCGCTTGGGCAGGTCGCCGCGCATCGGAAAGGGGGTGTCGGGCAGGTTCAGGGTGCTGCGGTAATCGGTGGCAGCAGAGGATTTTTTGGCGTCGGACATGGCAAAAATTTCAGAAAAATGCAACAAGCGCAACCTGAACAGCGGTGTTCAGGGGGCAGAAAAAAGGGAGGAGGGTGGGCAGACTAGCCCATCAAATTCGGTCGCGGGTGGTTTGGCGGCGGGTTTGTGCATGGCTGGCAAACCAAGCGCGCGCGTCGGCGCAATCGCGCGCAATGCCTGCCGTCAGGGCATCAAAGCTGTCGTATTTGAGTTCGTCGTGCAGTTTGTGCAGCAGTTCCACGCGGGCAATTTTACCGTAGCCCCCTTCAGCCCCCAGATGGCTGGGCCATTCTAGGCAGTGGGTTTCTAGCAGCACCCGGCCCCCATTGACATCTTGCGGGTCAAGCGATGGGCGGATGCCCAAGTTGGCTACGCCCGGCAGTGGGGTATCGCTTAGGCCATGCACCCACACCGTAAAGATGCCGCTGGCTGCGGGCTTCCAGTGGGCAAAGCGTAGATTGAGGGTGCGAAAGCCATTGTCGGCCTGTGGGTTGCTGGCCCCCAGCGCTCGGCCCAGTTTGCGCCCGTGCACGACATGGCCGGAGATGGTGTAGGGCCGCCCTAGCAGTTGGGCGGCATCTTGCATCCGGCCTGCCAACAGTGCTTCGCGCACAGCAGAGCTGGACACGCGCAGGCCGTGGACTTCGTAGCTCATCATGCGGGCCACATCAAAGCCGTGTTCTGGGCCTACCGCGTCCAGCAGGGCGTAGTCGCCAGCGCGTTGGGCACCAAAGCGAAAATCATCGCCCACCAGCACATAGCGCGCCCCCAAGCCCGCTACCAGCACTTGGTCAATAAAGGCTTGCGGCGGTTGGGTAGCCAAGCGGGCATCAAAGGGCAGGATTACGGTTTGATCGACACCGCAGCGCTCCAACTCGGTGAGCTTGTCGCGCAGCGTGCCAATGCGCGCTGGGGCCAGTTCAGGGCGGTGCAGCGCACCGGCAAAGTAGTCGCGCGGGTGTGGCTCAAAGGTGAGCACACAACTGGGCACGCCCCGATGCCTGGCCTCGTTTTGCAGCAGTGCCAGCATAGCTTGGTGTCCCCGGTGTACGCCATCAAAATTGCCCATGGTCACGGCACTGGCGGGGGCAATACCGGGGTGGCGGAAACCGCGAAAAATCTTCATGAAAAGGTGTTCTTTGCCGGGACGCCCTGCACCTGTGGGATGCGGCACGGATGGCCCCGGGGGCTGGAAAAGGGGCTATTGTGGCCCAGTCTGTCCAAGTGGGGGTGTCGGATGTTGCGTGGGCATTGAACAAAACGCTGCGCAACGTGCTCCAATGCGCTTTCTTTGCTGTTCCTTTCAGGATGGGTTTTTGATGATCGTTCGTGATCGCCCCGCCGGTTGGCGCTTGTTTGTGGCCGTGCGCGGCTCGGTGTTGCAGCGCATTCGCTTTACCCTGTTGCTCAATATTTTGCTGGCCACCTTGGTGACGCTGGCGCATGGCAACCTTTTTACTGTCAAGATTACCCTGACAGCCATTCCCTTCACGCTGATCGGTTTGCCGTTGGCGATTTTTTTGGGCTTTCGCAACACCACCGCTTACGACCGCTACTGGGAGGCGCGCAAACTGTGGGGCGAGTTGGTGCTGCGCACCCGATCTCTGACGCGCCAGTGCCAGAGTTTGATCGACTTGCCCCAAGCACTGGATTATCGCCAGCGCGACAGCGATGTGCGCGTGCGCATGGTGCACCGGGCCATTGCCTTTGTCCATGCGCTGCGCCTGCAATTGCGCGGCGAGAAAGACGATGCACTGCTGCAACAATGGACGACACCGGCTGAATGGGCGCAGGTGCAAGCCCGCTCTAACGTGGCCGATGCGCTGATGCAAGCGATGGGGCGCGATCTGGGCGATTGCGTGCGCCAAAAACAGATTGACCCGGCCTTGGCGGTAGGGCTAGACCAAACCTTGTCGGCTATGACGGCGGCTGCGGCCTCGTGCGAGCGCATCAAGTTTACGCCGATCCCCTTCTCTTACACGCTGCTGCTGCACCGCACGGCCTATATGTACTGCTTCTTGCTGCCCTTTGGGCTGGTGGATGTGACTGGCTTTATGACACCATTTGTCGTGGGCATCGTGGCTTATACCTTCTTTGGGCTGGATGCACTGGGCGATGAGATCGAGGAGCCGTTTGGCCTAGAGAGCAACGACCTGCCCCTCGATACCCTGTGCCGCAGCATAGAGATCACCCTGCGTGAGTCTTTGGGTGAAACCGAACTGCCGCCGCCGCTGCTGCCAGTCAATTTTCGGCTGACGTAAGCCCCGGCAGGCCCAGTTCGTGGCTGCTAAGGCCGCTTAGGCCAGCAGATTGATGGTGTTGCCCTGTGTGCTTGTGCTGGAGAGGTTGTTGGCCACTGCAGCATATTGGCGCTGTGCCAGTTGGGCCAGTTGCACCAGATCTTGGCGCACTTCGTCGCTTAGCTTGCTGCCTTGGCGGGCGTTGTCGGTGGTACTGGCACTTTCTTGGTTGGAGTTGGCTAAGCTGTTGAGCTGTGCAATAAAGGCTTCCCCTTCGCTGGTGCTGATGGTGTTGTCGCTATCGGTGTCAATGGCGCTGAACAGGGTGGCAGCGGCGTCTTTCGTGTCTTGCACACCTTCTTGTAAGCTGGCTATGGCCTGTTCAGCGGGAGAGACTACGCCGTCCTCGTTGGTATCGAGTTCGTCGTAGGTGGTGCTGCTGGTGTTGGTAGAGCTGGCCCCGCCCGCTGGTGGGGGCCTTCCGCCGGGTGGGGGTGGCATGCCGCCAGGAGGTGGGCCACCGGCTACCTGTTCCTGCCCTGCAGAAGAACTTGCAGCCTCAAACTCCGCCTGTGTCAGGCTGCCGTCGCTGTCGGTATCGAGCTGGCTAAACACCTCATCGGAACTGACACCTGTTTTGCTGGCCGTGCCCCCGGACATTTTCTCCAGCAGGCCCTGTAGTTCGTCTTGGCTGACACCACCATCGCCATCGCTGTCCACTTTGCCAAACAGATCTTTACTGGGTTGGCTGGCCGTATCGGCGGAGAGGCCGCGTGACTGGGCAAACTCCATCGTTGAGGGCGGTGGAGGCAGTACGCTCTTGAGGGTGCTGTCGAGTTCATCACCGCTGAGGTTGCCGTCGCCGTTGGCATCGTTACTGGCCAACAGGTCTGCGGCACTGGTGGTACTGCTGGTGCCGGTTTTCTGCGATACATCGCTGAGCAAACCTTCCAGTTCGGTGGCATCAATGCCGCCACTCTGGTCTTGGTCAAATTTGCTTTGTAGGCGTTCGGACAGCCGTCCTGCCTGTGGTTGTGCATTGCTGCGCTGGGCGTAGGTGTTAGACCACGCACTGCTGACGCTACTGATGCTTGCCATTGTCGGTTCCTTTCGTTCCATGAAGGGCTGGCGCATGACCTGCGTCCGCCTAGTAGCCATTGTTGGAACTGTGGGTAAACCCAGTTTGTCCTGTTTGTACCAAGGCGGATACGAAAGCCAGCTCCAGCGCCGCAAGAGGCCGTGAAACACCAGCCATTTCTGGGCATGGTCAGAGGCTGCGCCTTGCCTATACTGCGGTTTTGCTTTGTCTGGCAGCTTGCGCTGCGGCCTGCCTATGTCCCATATCTTGGTGGTCGATGATGATGAAGACATCACGACGCTACTGACCCAGTACCTGAACCGTTTTGGTTTTACCGCCCATGCGGCCAGTGATGGCTTGTCGATGCGCGCCCAATTGGCAGCGCAGCCGATGGATTTGGTGGTGCTGGACATCATGTTGCCCGGCACCGATGGCATCACACTGGCGCGTGAATTGCGGGCGCGTTCACAGTTGCCCATCATCATCTTGACGGCGCGGGCCAATCCCTACGATTGCGTGCTGGGGTTAGAGATGGGCGCTGACGATTACATGGGCAAGCCCTTTGAGCCGCGTGAGCTGGTGGCCCGCATACAGACGGTGTTGCGCCGTGCTGCCGCTACGGGGGCCAGTGCCGGGGGGGCGGCCAGAGGGAGTGCCGCCGATGCGGTGGTGCGTTTTGATGGCTGGACGCTGCACGGCATGGAGCGCCATCTGATATCGCCGCAGGGGATGGTGGTGCCCCTGTCCAATGCTGAGTTTCGCTTGCTGTGTACCTTTTTGCGGCGGCCCCGTTGTGTTTTGGGCCGCGATCAGTTGATGGAAGAGGCCAGAGGTCGGGCGATGGATATGTTAGACCGCAGCATTGATTTGCTGGTGTCTCGGTTGCGGCACAAGTTGGCCGATGATTCGCGCGATCCTGCCATCATCAAAACGGTGCGTGGCGCTGGCTACCTGTTTAACAGCCAGACGGTGCAGGGGCCAGTGGCATGGTTGCGTTGAGTGCTACCCGCTGGTACCAGCAGGTGCAGCAGGCGCTGGCGCATCTGCTGCCCGTCACCTTGTTTGGCCGTTTGGCCGCCTTGCTGTTCATTGCGGTGTTGACCAGCCATGCGCTGGCTATTACGTTGCTGTTTGAATTACGACCAGAGTTTGGGCCGGGTGCACCGGGCCATCACCCTGCGCATGTGAGTCAGCCCGGCCATGCCTCACCACCCGGCTGGAATGCGCCCCCGCCCCACCCCGGCCATCCACCTAGGCCACCGGGGCGCAACTTTCCTGCGGGACTGTTGCTGGATATTGGGGTGCGTTTGGCGGCTTTGATGGCAGCCGCTTGGGTGGGTGCGCGCTGGCTGTCGCAGCCGCTACACCATCTGGCTGCCGCAGCGCGGGATCTGGGGCAGAACATCCACCGCCCGCCATTGCCTGAGGTCGGCCCCAGCGAATGCCGCGAGGCCAGCCGGGTTTTTAACCAGATGCAGGCGCGTATTTGCCAACAATTGCAAGAGCGAGATCGTTTTGTGGCGGCGGTTTCGCACGATTTGCGCACGCCACTGACCCGTTTGCGCTTGCGGGCAGAATGTCTGGGCGACGATGAGCAACGCCGCCTGTTTAGCCGGGACATCGCAGAAATGGACGCCATGATCGCCGCCACCCTAGACCATTTGGGCGGGGGTGCCAATGCCGAGCCTTGGGTGTTGGTGGACGTGCAGGCGCTCATCGAGAGCCTGGCCGATGACCAACAGGCCTGTGGGCACGCCGTGCTGATACAGGGACAGGCAGCACCGCTGCGGGTGCAGGCCAATGCCTTGCGCCGTTGTCTGGACAATCTGGTGGGCAATGCCATTCGTTATGGTGGCAGTGCCCAGATCAAGCTGCACGATACCGCATCGGCCCTCACCATTGAAGTGCAAGACCACGGCCCCGGCCTGCCAGAAGCTGAACTCGAGCGAGTGCTGGCCCCCTTTTACCGTGTTGAAGCCTCGCGCAACCGCCATAGCGGTGGTGTTGGATTGGGCTTGGCCATTGCTAATGACATCGTGCAGCGCCACCAAGGCACGTTGCAACTGTGCAACGCAGAAGGTGGCGGGTTGTTGGCCCGTGTGGAGCTGCCCCGCCGTGGTGCCGGTTAATTTTCAGCAGATGTAGGCCCCGGCAGACCAAGTTCTTTGCACAAACCTTCTACCGTGGCTTGCAAGGCAGCCACTTGGGCTTCTAGTGTGGCTACCCGTGCTTGCAGGGCTGGCGCTGTGCTGTCAGTGTGGCCGTTCTGGCTGGCGCTGCTGGCATCGACTGGGCCACAGAGCAAATGCGCCCAGCGTTGCTCCCGCGCGCCGGGGGCGCGGGGCAATTGCACCACCAGCGGGCCGCCTTTTTCGCTGCGGCGCTCTTGCAACTCGTCTAAAAAACCCTCCACCGAAGAAATATCGGCAAAGCGGTACCACCGCTCTGCATTGATGCGCAGCTCCCCAGCGGTTTGCGGGCCACGCAGCATCAGTAAACCCAACAATACGGCAGATTGCTCAGGCACGCCGATGCCGCGCTGAAAGTTGTGCTCCCAGCGCGTGGTGCGCCCGCCGCTGTTGTCAAACACCAAAGTCAGGTGTTTGAGCTCATCCAGCGCTTCTTGGGCTTGGGCATCGCTGACGTTCATCACCGGGTCGCGGGTGGTTTTTTGGTTGCAGCCCAGCACCAAGCTGTTGAGTGTGAGCGGGTAGCTGTCGGGCACGGTGCGGGCCTTTTCCATCAGTGTGGCTAGCACGCGGGCTTCTACGGCAGTCAGGGGGCGGGTGGTGGGATCAAAGGGCATGGCGGGGATAATCCAGAACAATGAAAAACATCGTGATTTTGATTTCGGGCGGCGGCTCTAATATGGCCGCCATTGTGCGCGCAGCGCAGCAACAAAACTGGGACACTGGCCTAGGAGCGCGGGTGGCGGCAGTCATCAGCAACAAGGCCGATGCTAAAGGGCTAGAACTGGCCCGTGCCCAAGGCATTGCCACTGAGGTGCTTGACCACAAACAGTTTGACAGCCGCGAGGGCTTTGATACCGCACTGGTTGCGCTGATCGACCAGTACGATCCGGCGCTGGTGGTGCTGGCGGGCTTTATGCGTATCCTGACGCCGGGCTTTGTGGAGCACTACGCTGGGCGTTTGCTCAACATCCATCCTTCGTTGTTGCCCGCGTTTACTGGCCTGCACACGCACCAGCGTGCGATTGATGCGGGCTGCAAGTTTGCCGGTGCCAGTGTGCACCAAGTGACGGCAGAACTGGATGTCGGGCCGATTTTGGATCAGGCCGTGGTGCCGGTGCTGCCCGGCGATACCGCCGACACCTTGGCGGCGCGGGTACTTACGCAGGAGCATGTGTTGTACCCAAGGGCCATTGCACAGTGGTTGTCGTCGCACCCGTGATGCACCACACCAGCACCAAACCCTAGCTTGGAGCTGCACTTTGCGGTAGCCACAAGGTCACGGTGGTGCCCACCTGCGGTTCACTGCGCAAGACAAAGTGGCCGCCCAGCAGTTCAATGATTTCTTTCATAATGCTCATGCCCAAGCCGGTGCCCGGAATGTTGCCTGAGGCATCGGCGCGGTAAAAGCGCTCGCTGACACGCGCCAATTGTTCAGGGGTGAGGCCAATGCCGTGGTCTTGCACCTCAATGCCCACCATTGCCGGGCTGGCATCGTGCTGGTGCACGATGCGCACCAGCACGTCACCACCGTTGGGCGAGTATTTATAGGCATTGGACAGCACGTTGAGCACGGCTTGCGACATTTTGTTCCGATCCACCAGCACCCAGACTGGCTCGGTATCGGGGGCCAGCGTGGCTTGGGCACGCCCGTCTGGGGGTTTAAAGCTGTGTAACAGCTCTGCTGCCCACTGGCGCAGGTCTAGCGTTTCGAGCACAAAATCTTTGCCCCGGCGCGCTTCAATGCGTGACAAATCGAGCAACTCATTCAAAATGGCAATCATCAGATTGGCCTGACGGTGCATGGTGGCTAGCAAAGGCTGGTATTGCTGCGGCGTCATGGGGCGCATCTGCATCAGCTCCATAAAGCCAAAAATGCTGGTCATGGGCGTGCGCAGTTCGTGGGCGGCGGTGCTCAAAAACTCGCTTTTCATCTGCTCGACTTCAGACTCATGCGTGACGTCACGCAACGACAGTACCTGCGATATCACATCGGAGGCGCTGGCGTGCAGACCGATTTCTAATACGCGCCGCGCTGGGCGCAGCAACTCAATGCGGTCGTTGCGTGGGGTGCGGCCCTGTTCTGAATGCTGCTGAAGGTCGTGGCGCAAGACTTCAAAACTGCGCCACGGCAAGGTGTGGCTGCACTGGCGGCGCAGCAACACCTCAATATCGGCTTCGCTGGCCCCCAGTACCTGTGGTTTGCTGCTGCCAGTCAGGTGCAGGAAGCCGGGGCTGACATAGTTGGCCCGCCCTTGGGTATCAAACGATACAAAGCCATCGGGGCTGAGGGCAAAAATGGCATTGAGTTGTTCGTTGCGTGTGCGCAGGCGCTCGACCAGTGCCGAGATCATGGTCGAGATGGCGGCCAAGTCGTCGGTATCGGCGGTGATGTGGCTGGCCGTTTCGTTGCTCAGACCTTCGAGCACGGTGCGTAGCGAGACCATTGCCGACTCGCCCAAGGCCAGCTCGGTGCGCAGCCGCTGGTCTAGGGCGTGTTGCTCACTGACATCGCGGCAGGCCAGCACATAGCCTGCCACCTCGCCATTGGGGGCACAAATCTGCGATAAGGTGGTGTCCAACACCACAGTGCGTTGTTCCTGCGCATGGTGCAGGGTGTAACGGTGGCACGTCCACGATGGCAGAGGAATGTCATCAGCGGCGGGCATCAGCCCTGGCAATAAACTGCTAGCGGCCTCGCCCAGCACGCTGTGTGCGGCCAGCCCCAAAATATCGCAGGCTGCTGGGTTGGCTAGTACCACCTGTTTTTGTGCATTCAGGGTAAAGACGCCATCGGCAATCGAGCCCAAAGTGACCGCCGCTTGTACCCGCTGTGCTTGCAAACTGGCTGCTGCACGGCCCAGCACGGCAAAGGTTTCACGAAACTCAGAGGGCGCATCTTCTGCGGCGCGTAGTGCCTGTGAGGCATCACCGCTTTGCACCGCTTGCTCTAGGCTGTGGATGCGGCTCAAGTTGCCCAGCCAGCGCACCAGTGGGTAGCGGATCAAGGCCAGCCCACCACCAATGGCAATGATGCCCAGCATCAGGGCAAAGCGCATCTGCTCCCACAACCGTCCGGCGATGGCTTGCGCATCAAAACTCAGGCGCAGCACGCCGTAATCTTTGCCCCCCACCCGGATAGCGGTGTTGTTATCGTACAACCGGGCTGCCACTTGGTGGCGTAGCCACGCTGGTGGCGGCGTATCGGGAGGGGTGTCGCGTGGGGCTGCCACCACGCTGCCGGTCAGGTCGATAAAACGGGCTGAATCGAGGTCAGAGTGCTCTACGGCACTTTGCAAGGTGCGCAAAATGGTGTCGTAATCGCCAATGACGGCGTTGTCCAAAATAGTGGGCGCAATGATCCGGCCTAAGCTATCGGCCAGTGTTTGTTCGTGCTCTAGCTGCACCACTAGTTGGTAGTGGTAAAACATCCCCAGACCGGCCAACACAAAGCCACCCAGTGTCACTGTGTAGAGCATAAATACCCGCCCGACCAGCGACCGGGGCAACAGCAGCCACAATAACCATTTCATGCCCGTTTAGCGCAGTGATGTTGGTGCGGTGCGATAAAACTCGCGGTAGGGTGCGTATTCACTGCCATCGGAAGGAATAAAGTGGGCTTCAGCGCCCAACCCCACCTGTTCAGAAACTTTTTGCAGGATGTCGCGCCCTATGGGGTCTTTGTGCATGCCGACAAACGCTTGGGCCACGGCTTTTTGTGTTTTTTCTGGCACCTTAGACGATGCCATCAGGGCCAAATCATGCAGTGCCGGAGACGACCAGAGCACGCGGTATTTTTTACCTTCGCGCCGGGCGTAGCCTTCGGCCAGTTGCGAGTTGGCACCCACAGCGGCTACCTTGCCGCTAAAAAGTTGTGCCAATGCGCCATCCATGTTGCCACCAAAGACAAATTTAGCGTTGACCTTTTTTGTAATCAGGTGTGCTGCCGGAAATTTGTACGCCACCAGTGCTTCTGGCCCCGGAAAAGCTACTTCTTTGCCTTCTAGCTGTGCTACTTGGAGGATGGGTGACTCCTCCGGGACGATGATCTGACCATGGATGGGTGGGGTTTGGCGACGGCCAAGCACTTTCCAGCCCAGTTGTTCGCGTTCGGGGCTAAAAAGGTGGTTGCTAAAAACAAATTCAACTTCTTGCGCCAGAACGTAAGCGGTGGTGTCGGCGGAGGTGCGGCCAATTTTGAGTTGCAGCTTGATCCCGCTTTTGTCTGAAACGTAAGCAATGATCGGGTTCCAGTAGGCGGCGGTGAGCTGGATACCATACTGATTGACCGGAGAAAAACGATACACCGTATCGTTGCCCGATTGGGCCAGTGCCGGGCCTGCCAGCAGTGCCGCTGCGGCCAAAGTTACACCAAAGTGCCGACGGCCAAGAAAAAGAGTGTGCATATTTTTGATCCTTGTGGAAGATTGCAAGATATCCACCCACGCACTTGCGGCTCCATAAGGTAGAGCCATTGTAGGACGTGGCCTTACCCCAAATCGTGCATTTAGCGCTCAATATCCCCAAGGCAAAGGTATTTGATCTCCAGATAATCATCCATGCCGTGGTGCGAGCCTTCTCGGCCCAAGCCCGATTGCTTGACGCCACCAAACGGCACATGCTCGCTGGCCAGCAGGCCGACATTCACGCCGACCATGCCATATTCCAGTGCCTCTCCGACACGGAAAATCCGGCCTATGTCGCGGCTATAGAAATAACTTGCCAAGCCAAACTCGGTGGCATTGGCCGCTGCAATGGCTTCTTGTTCGGTGTCAAACTTGAACACGGGTGCCAGTGGGCCAAAAGTTTCCTCGCTGGCACACAGCATGTTGGCAGTAGCGTCGGCCACCACGGTAGGGGCAAAAAACTGGCCGCTGCCCAGCCCAGACAGGCGTTGGCCGCCGGTGAGTACCCGGCCTCCTTTGGCGATGGCATCTTCTACATGGCGCTGCACCTTTTGCACCGCAGCTTCTTCAATCAGCGGCCCTTGGTTCACGCCTTCGTCAAAACCATTGCCGACCTTGGCAGTGGCAACTTTGGCTGCAAATTGGGTAACAAAGGCGTCATAAACCCCAGCTTGCACATAGAAGCGATTAGTACAGACACAGGTTTGGCCTGCGTTGCGGTATTTGCTGGCAAAGGCACCTTCTACCGCACTGTCAATATCGGCATCGTCAAAAACGATAAACGGTGCATTGCCGCCCAATTCCAGTGAGAGTTTTTTCACGGTTGGCGCGCATTGCGCCATCAAAATGCGGCCTACTTCGGTACTGCCAGTAAAGCTGAGGTGGCGCACGGTGCTGCTGGTGCACAGCACTTTGCCAATGGCAATGCTGTTGGCACTGTCTGCCGTGAGTACGTGCAGCACCCCCGCCGGGATGCCCGCACGCAGCGCCAGTTCGGCCACGGCCAGCGCCGTCAGGGGCGTGAGTTCTGCCGGTTTGATCACCACCGGGCAACCAGCGGCCAGCGCTGGGGCTACTTTGCGCGTAATCATGGCCAGCGGGAAGTTCCAGGGCGTGATGGCCGCACAAACACCAATGGGCTGCTTGAGCACCAGCAGGCGGCGGTTGTTGTCAAACTGGGGCAAGGTCTCGCCATTGACGCGTTTGGCCTCTTCAGCAAACCACTCGACAAAGCTGGCACCGTAGGCCACTTCGCCTTTGGCTTCGGCCAGTGGCTTGCCCTGTTCTGCCGTCATGATGCGCGCCAAATCGTCTTGGTGTTGCATGAGCAGATCAAACCAACGCCGCAGCACGATGCTGCGCTCTTTGGCAGTGGTACTACGCCAAGCAGGCCAAGCGGCAGCAGCGGCGGCGATGGCGGCTTCAGCCTCTTGTGGCCCCAGATTGGCGACTTCGGCCAGCAAGGCACCGGTGGCTGGATCGTGTACGCCAAAGCGGCTGCTGCCACCGACCCATTGGCCGTTGAGCAGGGCGTTGGTTTGGAGCAGGCTAGGGTCTTGGAGCTGGGTGAGGGGAGAGACGATCATGGCAAAGGACTCCAGAAAATGGGGATCAGCGTGAGACACGATTGAAGCAGAATAGACCAAACGCCGCTGACTCTGCGTCTGATGGACGAGAGAAAGTATGGGTTCTTACACCTACGGAGCAAGGCCATGCCAGAAGAAATCCGCCCCACCGACCTCAAAACCATCTTGCATTCCAAACGGGCCAATCTTTATTACTTGGAGCATTGCCGTGTCTTGGTCAACGGTGGCCGGGTGGAGTATGTGACCGATGCGGGCAAGCGTAGCCTGTATTGGAACATTCCTATTGCCAATACCACCAGCATTTTGTTGGGTACAGGCACCTCCATCACCCAAGCCGCCATGCGTGAGCTGGCCAAGGCGGGCGTGTTGGTCGGGTTTTGCGGTGGCGGCGGCACGCCCTTGTTTTGTGCCACTGAGGTGGATGTCGAGGTGGCATGGCTGTTGCCCCAAAGCGAATACCGCTCCACCCAATACTTGCAGTCTTGGGTCAAGTTTTGGTTTGATGACGATTTGCGCTTGGCAGCGGCCAAGCAATTGCAACAGCTACGATTGGAGCGTTTATCGCAAGCATGGAATGCCCGTGCGCTGCGTGAAGCAGGCTTTGCTGTGGATGCGAACCATCTGCAAACGCTGGTGCAGCAGTTCCGAACGCTCATCGCCAACGCCCCCGATGTCACGGCCTTGCTCACTGATGAGGCCCGTTTGACCAAAGCCTTGTTCAAGTTGGCCGTGCAGGCCACAGGCTATGGAGACTTTACCCGCGCCAAACGCGGCATGGGCACCGACCCAGCCAACCGTTTTTTAGACCACGGCAACTATCTGGCCTATGGTTTAGGTGCTACGGCTACTTGGGTGCTGGGGCTGCCACATGGTTTGGCGGTACTGCATGGTAAAACGCGCCGGGGTGGCTTGGTGTTTGATGCTGCTGACCTGATTAAAGATGCCGTCATTTTGCCGCAAGCGTTTGTCTCAGCCATGCGCGGTGACGACGAGCAGTCCTTCCGCCGCCATTGCATTGAAGCTCTAGCGCGCACTGAGTCGCTGGATTTTATGATTGAGGCACTTCAGCACATTGCCACCAACACCGCACAACTGGCACAACAAACAGCAGCCCCCGCCGGTGCCACAGGAGGCACGCCATGAATGTGCTGTTTATTTCACAATGCAGCAAACGGGCATTGACCGAAACCCGCCGTATTTTGGATCAGTTTGCCGAACGCCGGGGTGATAGAACTTGGCAAACTCCCATCACCCAAGCCGGATTGGAGACAGTACGCAAGCTGCTGCGCCAAACGGCACGCAAAAACACGGCCATTGCTTGCCATTGGATACACGGCAAAGACCACAGTGAATTACTCTGGGTGGTGGGGGATGGCCGCCAGTTCAATGCCGAAGGTGCAGTGCCTACCAACACCACCGCTAATGATGTATTGCGTGCCGACGATGAAAACACTTGGCATCATCTGCCGCTAATCACGGCCCTTTCTGCTTTGGCCGCCTTGCTGCATGATCTGGGAAAAGCCACTCAGGCGTTTCAGGATCGGCTGCGTAAGCCCAACCTGCGCGAACGCAACCTCTATCGGCATGAATGGGTCTCGGTACGGCTGTTTCAGGCTTTTGTCGGAAAGGATGATGATGCGGGCTGGCTACGACGATTGGCCGCCTGTAGTGATGCGGCATTAGACACGAAAGCCTTTGAAGCATTGTGGTTAGACCACCAATGCGCGCGCTTGTTGCGCGATGGGCTGGATGCGTCTGCACAACCACCACAAAACAATCCATTTGCTTCTATGCCGCCGCTGGCGCAAGCCGTGGCGTGGCTGGTACTCACCCACCACCGGCTGCCTTGTCTGCCGGTCAGAAAGTTGGATGGAAGCAGTGAGGAGGACATCGACCTGCCGCAAAATCAATATTGCCGGTTTGGTGCGCATCCTCGTTTTATCAATCAACGAGAGTTGCAAGCCCTGTTGCAGCTCATCACTGCCGATTGGAATGAACCGCGCGAAACTAGCAACGATGCCACGGTGCGCGCGCATTGGAGTTTTCCGTACGGGTTGCCTGTGGTCATGATGCTTTGGCGCAAACAGGCGGCACGCTATGCCCAAAAGTTGCTCGAGCTGGCGCAGTTGCCTACCCCAATACAGGTGTTGCACGATCCGTTTGCCATGCACGTCTCGCGCTTGTGCCTGATGTTGGCTGACCACCATTATTCCAGCATTGAAGACGCGGAGCGCCGCAAGCCCTATCTCAGTCTTGGCTATCGGCTGTATGCCAATACCAGTAAAAATCTCACAACAGGGGGCCAGAAAAGCCAACGCAACGGGCCAATTTTTAACCAGACGCTTGATGAGCACTTGCTGGGTGTGCAGGCCCATGCTACCTTGGTGGCTCGCTCCTTACCATCGTTGGTACGCAGCCTGCCTGCATTGCAAAACCATCGCGGTTTGAAAAAACGCAACACCGATACGCGGTTTCAATGGCAAGACAAGGCCGCCGATTTGGCCGCCAGTGTGCGCCATCGCAGCGCCTCCCAAGGGGCCTTTATCGTCAATATGGCCTCTACCGGCTGTGGCAAAACGCTGGGCAATGCCCGCATCATGAATGCACTGGCCGATCCGCAGGTGGGGTTGCGCTGTGCTTTCGCCATTGGTTTGCGCACGCTCACTTTACAAACTGGGCGCGTGTTTCAGCATGATTTGGGGCTGGGCGATGACCAGTTAGCCATCAAAGTGGGTGGCAGCGCCAATCGGGCGCTGTTTGAACACTGGGAGGCCCAAGCTGAGGCCACCGGCTCGGCTTCGAGCCAAGCCTTGCTCGATGAGGGCGGACAGGTTCTGTTTGAAGGCAATGACCGCCACCCACTGGTGGAACGCCTCAGTAGCGACCCTCAAGTACGCTCCTTAATTGCTGCACCCCTGCTTGTTTGCACCGTCGATCACCTAACCCCCGCCACCGAAAGCCTGCGCGGAGGCCGACAGATTGCTCCCATGTTGCGGCTCATGACGGGCGATTTAGTACTGGACGAACCGGATGACTTTGATATGGCCGACCTGCCCGCCCTCACGCGGCTGGTGCATTGGGCCGGACTGTTGGGGGCGCGGGTGCTGTTATCGTCGGCCACCTTGCCTCCGGCGCTGTTAGAAGGGCTGTTTTTGGCCTACCAAGCGGGGCGCAAAGTATTCCAGCAGCACCGCAGTGATCGCCCTAGCGAGGTGCCCCAAGTCTGTTGCCTCTGGGTAGATGAGTTTCACCAAACAGCATTGGATTGTCCAGATGGCTCTACTTTTTGGGCCAGCCATGCACAGTATGTGCAAAAGCGCAGCGCTCAATTAGCCAAAGCCGAAGTACGCCGCCGTGCGCAAATTGGGCTATTGCCTGCAGAGTGGAGTGGCATGGATGATGCTGCGCTGCGGCGCACCGATTTTGCCCGGTTCGTGCTGGAGTGTGCATGGCAGTTGCACCAAAAATCACACAACCATAGCCTAGACCCGGCCAGTGGCAAGCGCATCAGTGTGGGCCTGATCCGCATGGCCAATATCGAGCCGCTGGTCGATGTGGCTTTGGCCATGTACCAACAAGGTATCTCTGTGCCGGGGGTGCATGTGCATTTGTGCGTTTATCACTCCCAGTTTCCATTGCTCACACGCTCTAGCATGGAGCACCAGCTCGATACCCTGCTCAACCGCCGCGCAGCTACTGGCAGCACCGATCCCCTTCTTCAGCAGCCTGCCATCCGAAAGCTGATAGATGTCCATCCAGAAAAGAACCAACTGTTTATCGTTTTGGGCAGCCCTGTCACCGAAGTAGGCCGTGACCACGACTATGACTGGGCGGTGGTCGAGCCGTCTTCGATGCGCTCATTGATCCAATTGGCGGGCCGTGTACGTCGCCATCGTGCTGGCGCAGTGGATGGGGCCAACGTGTTGCTGCTCGATACCAATTTGCGCGCTTATGAGCACCCGGGCGAGGCCGCATTTTGCAAACCGGGGTTTGAACTCGATAAAGTGAACGACCCAAACGACGTAGCGCGGCATTTCCATCTGCAATCCCACGCTTTGCAAGCGCTGCTGCACCCACAGACCCAAGGTGCGGTGTGCTGGCCTATAGATGCCCGCCCCAGAATAGCTGCTGCCGAGAAATTGCACCCCAGCAAAAACTTGGTGGATTTGGAGCACGCCCGTATGCACGACGCTATGCTGCCACGCAGTGGGGCCCATGCCACCGCCACACCGGTAGGCCGTGCAGCCAGCCTGCACTGGAGCAGCAGTGAAAAGCTATGGCTAACGGGGTTGCTGCCCCAGTACCAGCGCTTTCGTTATGACCCCGTGCCACGGGTCGATGTGGTTTTTCTGCCCGATGACGATGAAGAACGCCTTACCCTGCACCGGGTGGTGGATGGTCAGCGGCGCGGTGAATCTTTGTATTCGGCAGTAGAAAGCCTGCTGCACCGTATGCCCTTGGCGGTGCAAGGAAGCATCACGCCTTGGATTCGGGTTAATTTGCTAGAAGAATTGGTCAGTTTGGCGCAAAGCAAAGATTTATCCCTGTTGCAGTGCGCGCAGAGGTACGCCACCGCCACCCTGCCGGATAAAACGCAAGGCTGGCGCTGGCATGAGGCGCTAGGCTTTACGGCTGCCAAGTAAACCGCTTAGGCGGGATGGAGCAGTATCGGATGCGCGAGGCTGGCACGTGGAGATACCGCGCCAGCGCACTGGCGCTCATGCTCATGCTTATGGGCGTGAGATAGTCTGCGCGCAGAACTTCGCCGGGGTGTACCGGGCGCATACCGTTTTGGATCGTGTTGCAACTCCTAGCGGGGGATGTGATGTAAGGGCTTTAGTGCATGACTGCCTATTCGGCAGAAAAAGAAAAAGAGCAAAGATGCTCCTAAGCATCATTTTCTAAGCTGCTTACACAGCAGATAGATGTGTCCGATTGTAATATGACTTCTCTAAGTATCATGGATTGAAGTAAGCTGGTGCCTCATACCAACAGAGGAACCGATATGCCCCTCACTGAACAGCGTTTGCTGTGGCATGCAGTCATTGCAGCCTTCATCCAAGAACGGCTGGATGCCAAGCTCGACAAGCTTAAAGACGACGATCCGAAACGCATAGAGTTGTTGCTACAACACCAGTATGGGGCATGGATTGAGAATGCAGCCAAACGGGTGGTACAAATCCAAGCAGTCACCCATTCCCTCAAACCAATCCACCCCGATGCCCGAGGCACTAATCTATACATAGAGCCAGGCAAGCTACCAACACAGGAGGTGTTGGGCAGCCATGCGCTGGGGTCGGCTTTTGCGAGCGATGTGGTCGGCAATGCAGCAGCCTTAGATGTTTACAAATTTTTGCGATTAGAGTTGGAAAACTCTAGTTTGCTTGCTGCACTGCTGGCTGAAGATGAGTGCGCTACGCAAGCGCTACATGACGATCCGATGCAGGCAAAAGCTTTGCGCGATGCCTTTGTTGCACTTGCGCAACCACGCACCACAGGCCCCAGTTCTCACCCGCTGGCCAAGCAGTTGTACTGGCTTACCGATAGCGATCCATGTGTGGATAGCCACTACGAGTTGCTGGCACCGTTGTTTCCTACTTCGCTGGCCCATGTTGTCCATGCACAAATCCAAGAGCACCGCTTTGGTGAGGCCAACAAGGCCGCCCGGCAGGCATGCCACGCGCACAAAGCCCATGCGGGAGTTTTTCACGACTACTCTGGGCTGGCTGTACAAAAAATGGGTGGCACGAAGCCACAGAATATTAGTCAGCTCAATAGCGAACGCGGCGGTACCAATTACCTGTTAGCCTCATTGCCACCGGTATGGCGAGCCAGTGCGGCCCGGCTGCCCGTGCATAACGATTCGGTGTTTAATCGTGTTTTTCCGGCCCGGCCAGAAGTACGAAAAACACTGCGCCAGTTGCGCCAATTCCTAGCCTCTGACCCCACGCCCAATCAAGAAACCCGCCAGCGCCGCCAAGCATATCTCGATACGCTATTGGATGAGCTGGTATCGCTGTCTGGCGAGTTAGTGCAAACCATGCCAGCAGGCTGGACTAGTCCAACAGTGGACTCGGAAAAGCGTTTTCAAAAATTGGTGCGTGCAGAGCAACTCTGGCTTGACCCCCTGCGCGCTGAACTCCCACCAGAAGCCGATTTTGCCCAAGAGTGGTTGCAAATGGACTGGCCTGCCGAGGTAGGTAAGCGCTTTGCCAATTGGCTCAATGATGAACTGAAAGGCCAATGGCCCGTAGGTGATGCCGAAGCCAGAGAATGGAAAAAAGCCTTACTGACTGACGAAGACGGCTTCAAGCAACAACTGCGCGAGCTACGCGAACGGCTCGATGCTCCGCATTACATCCCTATCCGCCCAACCCATGAAAAACTAATAGAACCAATGCAACAACGCGGAGAAATGCCATGAGCTTGTCGCACACTCCCCAAGCCATGCTGGTGTTTCCGCACCTGCGTGTGCAAAACGCCAATGCTATCTCCAGTCCGCTCACGCATGGCTTTCCTGCCATCACCGCCTTTACCGGCTTGATGTGGGCGCTAGAGCGCAAACTGGCCCAAGCCCATATCCCTTTACATTTGCACCAAGTGGGGGTCATTTGCCACCACCACCAAGAGCAGGTGGCACCGGGCTTTGTGCATACTTTCCACCTCACCCGCAACCCGGTGGACAAAGATGGCAGTACCACCGCCATTGTGGAAGAAGGCCGCATCCATCTTGATGTCACGCTGGTGTTTACAGTGTCAGAAACCACCCCTGCTACGGCAGCACCCACCTTGGTGCAAGGCAGTGAAGAAACCATGCAGCAATGGGCTGATGCAGCGGGGCAAATTTTGTCGCAAATGCGCGTGGCCGGAGGCAGCTTACTGCCTTCACGCGCGGCTCCTGGCCGACGCCAGCGCCCTTGGATGGCCGTATTGCCAGAAGATGCCGAGCAGCGTGACCAGCAATGGCGACACTGGCGACGCCAGTGGTTGCCCGGTTTTGCTTTAGTGGCGCGTGATGATTTGTTGGCCGAGCGCTTGGCTGTATTGAAAGAAAAAGAGCCAAAAACCACTTTATTGGATGCTTGGCTGCACGCTAGCCGTTTCAACTACGAGCCAGCACCTTCTGCACCAGCAGACACCGCCGCACCAGCGTCTGAGCACCACCAAGACAAATCCGAGAAAAAAGTACCGTGGGTTGACCCTCTGCGTGGCCCCCGCAGTGGCTGGATCGTGCCCATTCCGGTGGGCTATGCAGCCCTGTCTGAGCAGCATGCCCCCGGTACCGTGGGCAATGCCCGCGACAACACCGTACCCGTGCGTTTTGTCGAGGCGGTTTACTCCTTGGGCGAGTGGGTCAGCCCGCACCGGCTTGACCATCTGGAGCAACTGCTATGGCGCACCGAAACCCATCAAACCCAAGGTTTGTACCGCTGCCGTAATGCTTATAAGCCGACCACGGAGCACAGCCCCGAACTATCCGACGACTATGACGCTGGTTACGACAACTCCTCACACTATTCCGAACCCGTTTCCCACTGACGACCCTCGCACCACCCTTGCTACCGTATTGCAAAAGGATTGAAACTACCATGTCAAACAATCTCAAAACTGCTTCCGTCTTGGCTTTTGAGCGCAAACTAGACCCTTCTGATGCCGTGTTCCATGCAGGCCGTTGGGATGAGCGTGATGCAGCAGCATCTTGGGCCCCTGTGAAGGTGCGTACCAAGTCGGTGCGCGGCACCATCTCGAACCGGCTTAAAACCAAAGACCAAGACCCAACTAAGCTTGATGCAGCTATCCAAAACCCCAACCTGCAAACTGTGGATGTTGCTGCCTTGCCTGCTGATGCAGACACTCTACAAGTGCAATTTACCCTGCGTGTCTTGGCTGGTGCTGGCACACCGTCGGCCTGCAACAGTGCCGAATACCAAGCCAAGTTGGCGCAAACCGTCCAATCGTATGTAGCCAGCTATGGTTTTGTTGCGTTGGCCCAGCGCTATGCCGCTAATTTAGCCAATGCCCGATTTTTGTGGCGCAACCGTGTGGGTGCAGAAACCGTACAAGTAAACGTTAGCCAACTTAAAAATGGCAAGGCAGAAAAAACGTGGACTTTTGATGCATTATCACAAAACTTGCGCTCGCTCGATACTGGCCATCATGATGTGCAATCGTTGGCTGTACTCATCGCTGATGGCTTGGCCGGAGAATCGCATGTGCTGTTGCAAATTACTGCTTTTGTCCGTATGGGTGCAGGGCAAGAAGTATTTCCATCACAAGAGTTAATTTTAGATAAAACCAATACTGGAAAAAGCAAAACCCTTTATCAGATTGGTGAGAAAGGCCATGAAATTGCAGCCATCCACTCGCAAAAAATTGGCAACGCCATCCGCACCATCGACAATTGGTATGAGGGCGCAGAAGAATTGGGGCCTATTGCTGTCGAGCCCTATGGCTCGGTAACTACACAGGGCAAAGCCTACCGCCAGCCTAAGCAAAAGCAGGATTTTTATACGTTGCTCGACAATTGGTTACTCAACGACAAAGCGCCTACTGTGGAGCAGCAACATTTTGTAATGGCCGTACTGATTCGGGGTGGCGTTTTTGGTGATGCAGGTTGATGCCATGACCACACATTACATTGATCTGACGTTGTTGCCCGACCCAGAATTTAGCCATGCCCACCTTTGGCGTGCGCTGTATGCGAAACTGCATCGGGCCTTGGTGCAATTGGAAACCTCAGTCATTGGCGTGAGTTTTCCTGAGTACCGTTTGCGCCCGCAAACTTTGGGGCAGGTGCTACGCCTGCATGGCGAGCCTACGCCGTTGGAGCAACTGATGGGCACGGATTGGCTCAAGGGAATGCGTGACCATGTACAGATAGCCGCTTTAAGCCCAGTGCCTGCTGGGACACAGCACCGCGTCGTGCAGCGAAGGCAGTTTAAGACCAGCGCTGAACGGCTGCGTCGCCGTCGTATGCAGCGCAAAGACGAAACCGCTGAACAGGCTGCTGCAGCGATTCCGTTGTCTGTTGAGCAAAAGCCTAATTTGCCCTATGTGCAACTGCGCAGCAGTAGCAGCGCGCAGTCGTTCTACCTTTGGATCGAGCTAGGGGACTTACAAGCCTCGCCAAGCCCCGGTGGTTTCACTGCCTATGGCTTGGGCCAAGCTGGGCGTGGTAGCATCCCTTGGTTCTGACCCTTTTTTTAGGCATCCTGTAGCTCCTATATAAATCAATGAGTTACATGGATGCCCCGAAGAAGGGGGTGGCGGGCGTTTGACCGTAAATGTCCTTTAAAAACTGATAGTTCGACAAAAATTGGGCTAGTTTTCTGCCGCATAGGCAGCTTAGAAA
>NZ_FOGD01000001.1:0-301789 GCF_900111115.1 Giesbergeria anulus | reverse complement strand
CACAGCTTCGTTTTCTGCCGCATAGGCAGCTTAGAAATACCTGGTGCGCAAAGGGGTGAAGGCCCATGGGTTTTCTGCCGCATAGGCAGCTTAGAAACTGCGCGCCACGTTTGACCAGTCGCAGCCCTTGTTTTCTGCCGCATAGGCAGCTTAGAAACAGATCAGACAAGTTGTTCTCAGTCTTGGCAGGTTTTCTGCCGCATAGGCAGCTTAGAAAATGCACGAAGATGAAGGCGCGCCGCAACCCAAGTTTTCTGCCGCATAGGCAGCTTAGAAATCCAAGGGGTCAACTGTAGCGGCGTCACGACCGTTTTCTGCCGCATAGGCAGCTTAGAAAATCAAGTTTGCCCGCACTGCAAATCTGATGCCGTTTTCTGCCGCATAGGCAGCTTAGAAAAGTGGGGCAAATTCCTAGAACACGTCGTAACCGTTTTCTGCCGCATAGGCAGCTTAGAAAAAGTCTTCGGCGGCCTTCTCAGCGGCGCTTTGCGTTTTCTGCCGCATAGGCAGCTTAGAAAAGAACAGCGTCGCACCCGTTTGGCAACAGTGTGTTTTCTGCCGCATAGGCAGCTTAGAAAGCAGCGAAAACAATCACGCGGCCAGAGCCGTCGTTTTCTGCCGCATAGGCAGCTTAGAAAATACATGATAGATACACTGGCGACAATGTATCGTTTTCTGCCGCATAGGCAGCTTAGAAAGAAGTGATGGCCGCCCCTTCTACTGACACCGCGTTTTCTGCCGCATAGGCAGCTTAGAAAAGCACAATCTGGCATTGCAGCAGGCCCCCAGTTGTTTTCTGCCGCATAGGCAGCTTAGAAATTGGGTGCAGTGCATCACCGGCCTACCTAAAAGTTTTCTGCCGCATAGGCAGCTTAGAAATGTGCGCCATAGAAACCCTGTTCCGGGCGTTGGTTTTCTGCCGCATAGGCAGCTTAGAAATATGCCCCGCTTTGCCATCGCGTCATAGGCCGGTTTTCTGCCGCATAGGCAGCTTAGAAAGGCAGAAGCAAGATAAATAACACGAGGTGCAGGTTTTCTGCCGCATAGGCAGCTTAGAAATGTGCCAGTAGTGCCACCTGTAGTGCCTGTGCGTTTTCTGCCGCATAGGCAGCTTAGAAAAAACTCGCGCTTTCGGGTTTAACTTCCGAAGCGTTTTCTGCCGCATAGGCAGCTTAGAAACATGTGTCTTTAGATGATCCTGCACTGTGGCCGTTTTCTGCCGCATAGGCAGCTTAGAAAACGCACAGAGAATAGAGCGAACCTCCTGCAACGTTTTCTGCCGCATAGGCAGCTTAGAAATGCTGCTGGGCTGGCGCTTGGTTAGGCGCTGGGTTTTCTGCCGCATAGGCAGCTTAGAAAGACGAACAATTAATAACTAAAGGATCGGCCATGTTTTCTGCCGCATAGGCAGCTTAGAAATGAGCGACAAAAGCATCAAAAACACCACGACAGTTTTCTGCCGCATAGGCAGCTTAGAAACTGCCGGTGCTGAAGTTTCTGGAGCTTCGTGCGTTTTCTGCCGCATAGGCAGCTTAGAAATGTAGTGCCTGTGCCAGTGGTGCCGCCTGTGGGTTTTCTGCCGCATAGGCAGCTTAGAAAGTAGTCGGCCCATGTTTGCATCATGACCACGCGGTTTTCTGCCGCATAGGCAGCTTAGAAATTGCAACAGATTGGTAGCCCGTGCAAATTTGAGTTTTCTGCCGCATAGGCAGCTTAGAAAAAATCCCTTGCCATCGATCATGCCGCCAGCAAGTTTTCTGCCGCATAGGCAGCTTAGAAACATGCGTCACTTCGAGAGCGCGAACTTGACCAAGTTTTCTGCCGCATAGGCAGCTTAGAAAATGTAGCAGTCAAACTCTGATGGCGCGTAGTAGTTTTCTGCCGCATAGGCAGCTTAGAAAACGCCGCAACACCGCCAGACGCACACGGTATCGTTTTCTGCCGCATAGGCAGCTTAGAAATGTATTGCTGCTGGCACCACCGCTTGCAGTAATGTTTTCTGCCGCATAGGCAGCTTAGAAAATACAGTCCGCAAATACGGCCAATGCAGCAGCGTTTTCTGCCGCATAGGCAGCTTAGAAACGCTTCGATGATGGTTTAGTTTATGTTGGAAAGTTTTCTGCCGCATAGGCAGCTTAGAAAAGCAAATCCACGTCAGACAGCATGGGCACCATGTTTTCTGCCGCATAGGCAGCTTAGAAATACCGCACTGGCACCACACCAGCGGTTCCCTCGTTTTCTGCCGCATAGGTAGCTTAGAAACATGTCAGGCGCTGGTCTTCGCTGATAGCTTTGTTTTCTGCCGTATAGGCAGCTTAGAAAAAATCAAGAGCCTCCGATGCCTAGGCATCGAGGTCGCAGCAGGTGCCAAGGTACCTCCAGCAGGCAAGGCCAAATCTATAATCTAAGGCTGTCCTCCAAGGGCCGGGCGCAGCTTGTCCGGCCCTCCTGAACACCCTCTTACACCCCCCCATCCATGAGCACACCCATTTTTACCGTTGCCGACATCCGCAAGACCTTTTTGGATTTCTTTGCTTCTAAGGGGCACACCGTGGTGGCGTCCAGCCCGTTGGTGCCGGGCAATGACCCGACGCTGATGTTCACCAACTCTGGCATGGTGCAGTTCAAAGACGTATTTTTGGGCAGCGACAAGCGCAGCTATGTGCGCGCCGCCTCGGTGCAAGCCTGTTTGCGTGCCGGTGGCAAACACAACGACTTAGAAAACGTCGGCTACACCGCACGCCACCATACCTTTTTTGAGATGCTGGGCAACTGGAGCTTTGGCGACTACTTCAAGCGCGAAAGCCTGAAGTGGGCTTGGGAACTGCTTACCGAAGTCTACAAGCTGCCCAAAGAGCGCCTATTAGCCACGGTGTATGCCGAAGACGACGAAGCCTACGACATCTGGACAAAAGAAATCGGCCTGCCCCCTGAGCGCGTGATTCGCATTGGCGATAACAAAGGCGCACGCTATAAGTCGGATAACTTCTGGATGATGGCCGATACCGGCCCTTGCGGCCCCTGCTCCGAAATTTTCTACGACCACGGCGACCACATCCCCGGCGGCCCTCCGGGCAGCCCCGAAGAAGACGGCGACCGCTTCATCGAAATCTGGAACAACGTGTTCATGCAGTTCAACATGGACGAGACCGGAGCCGTCACGCCGCTGCCTGCGCCCTGCGTGGATACTGGCATGGGGCTGGAGCGTCTGGCCGCCATCTTGCAGCACGTCCACAGCAACTACGAGATTGACCTGTTTGATGCCCTCATCAAGGCCGCTGGCCGCGAAACGGGTTGCACCGATCTGGGCCACAAGTCCTTGCGCGTGATTGCCGACCATATCCGCGCTACCGCCTTTTTGGTCAGTGATGGCGTCATGCCCAGCAACGAAGGCCGGGGCTATGTGCAGCGCCGCATTGTGCGCCGTGCCATCCGCCACGGTTATAAGCTGGGCCAAAAGACGCCGTTCTTCCACAAGCTGGTGGCCGACTTGGCGCAGCTCATGGGCGATGCTTACCCACAAATTCGTGCGCAACAACAGCGCATCACCGAAGTGCTCAAGGCCGAAGAAGAGCGTTTCTATGAAACCCTCGCCAATGGCATGGAAATTTTGGATGTCGCCTTGGCCGACGGTGCCAACACGCTGCCCGGCGACATTGCTTTTAAGCTGCACGATACCTTCGGCTTCCCGCTCGATTTGACCAACGACGTCTGCCGTGAGCGTGGTGTGGCTGTGGATGAAGCCGGTTTTGCGGCTGCGATGGAAAAGCAAAAAGCCCAAGCGCGTGCTGCTGGCAAGTTCAAGATGGACAAGGCGCTGGACTACACGGGCGTGGGCAATGCCTTCACTGGCTACACACATTTGCAAGAAGCGACAGCCAAAATCGTCGCCCTGTATGTCGATGGCGTGAGCGTGGCCGAAATCAAGTCCGGCCAAAGCGGTGTCGTGGTGCTCGATACCACGCCCTTCTATGCCGAAAGCGGCGGCCAAGTGGGCGACCAAGGCCATATCACCAGCGGTTCGGCGCAGTTTGCCGTGGCCGACACCCTCAAAATCAAGGCCGATGTATTCGGCCACCACGGCACGTTGGAGCAAGGCACGCTCAATGTGGGCGACCATGTAGCGGCCCAAGTGGATGTGGCCTTGCGCGCTGCCACCGTGCGCAACCACAGTGCCACCCACCTGATGCACAAAGCCCTGCGCGAAGTGCTGGGCGGCCATGTGCAGCAAAAGGGCAGCTTGGTCAATGCCGAGCGCACCCGCTTTGACTTTGCGCACAATGCCCCGGTTACGGATGCCGAAATCCGCCAGATTGAAGCCTTGGTGAATGCCGAAATTTTGGCTAACGCTGCTGCCCAAGCGCGGGTGATGGACATTGAATCGGCACAAAAAACCGGCGCAATGATGCTGTTTGGCGAAAAATACGGCGAAACCGTGCGTGTGCTCGATATTGGCTCCAGCCGCGAGCTGTGCGGCGGCACCCACGTGCAGCGCACCGGCGATATCGGTTTGTTCAAGATCGTGGCCGAAAGTGGCGTGGCCGCTGGCGTGCGCCGCATCGAAGCCGTGACGGGTGACAACGCCTTGGCCTATCTGCAAGCGTTGGAAGACACCGTAGCCCAAGCCGCATCGGCCTTGCGTGCGCCCACAGCAGAGGTCAATAGCCGCATCGCCCAAACGCTGGAGCAGATCAAAGCGCTGGAAAAAGAAGTGGCTGCGCTCAAGGGCAAGCTGGCTTCTAGCCAAGGCGATGAGCTAGTGGCCCAAGCGGTGGACGTCAAGGGCCTGAAGGTGTTGGCCGCCGTGCTGCCCGGCGCGGATGCCAAAACTCTGCGCGATACTTTGGACAAGCTCAAGGACAAACTCAAAACTGCTGCTATCGTGCTGGCCGCTGTGGATGGCGACAAAGTGCAACTGGCCGCTGGTGTCACTGCTGACAGCGTGGGCAAAGTCAAGGCCGGGGAGCTGGTCAACTTTGTTGCCCAGCAAGTGGGCGGTAAAGGCGGCGGCAAGCCCGACATGGCGATGGCAGGTGGCACCAATGCTGCCCAATTGCCCGCTGCGTTGGCTAGCGTGCAAGCTTGGGTGAGCGAGCGGGTTTAATCGTCCGTTGGTCGGGGCAGGCTGCATCGCCTGCCCTGTCTGTCTGCTTTAGGCCGCTTGCAGCCATCCTTGCACATCGGCCTTGCTGGGAATGCGTCCGCTGGCTACCAGCTTCTCATTGATGACCAGCCCCGGAGTTGAGAGCAGGTCATAGGCCATGATGGTCTGCATATCGGTGATTTTGAAAAATTCTGCTTGAACACCGGCTTCGGTAGCTGCCTCGCGGGCTACGGCCTCTAGCTTGCGGCAGTTGGCACAGCCAGAGCCAAGGATTTTGACGGTCAACATAAGAATCTCCTTGCGGGTTGGAAAAATCATTTACAGAGGGGAACGTGCTATTTGCAAGCGATGCAGCCAGACCAGCAAACCGGCCAACATAGCCATAAAAGTCGCCAAGCCCAAGGCCAGCGTTTGCCACGCCATGCCATCGACCCAAGCACCATACGACAGCCCAGCCACCACACTGAAAATAGCCACCCCACCGACGTAAGCAAAGGTTTTTTGGCGACCAATCACGGCAATCACCATCAAAATGCTTTGCAGGCTCAGTTCTGGGTCGGCCATTAGGTAGGCCAACAGCGGCCCTGGGTGCATGCCAAAATCCAAGAACATTTTGGCTACTGGCACTTCCACCAGCGTCGGAAAATACATAAAAACGCCAAACAGCACCGCCACCGCATTGGCGGTCACGGTGTTGCTTCCGGCCAAGCTTTCAATCCATTCGGGCTGGATGGTTTGGCGTACCATGCCGACAATAAAAACGCCGATCACCAGCAACCCAAAAATTTGCTTCACAAAGCGCCAAGCCTCCCAAAGCCAGGCTTGGCGGTCATCGGCCTCTAGGGCGTGGAGGTAGTGCCACACCGCCCACAAACACAGGCCGACGCCAAAGAAACGCCCGGTTAGCGCCAACTCCAGCCCTTGGACGCTGGGGGTCAAGCGCAAGGCTGCCACCAGCAGCGTGGCAGCGGTCAGGCCCAGCGTGATCCACGTCCAGCGGTTTGCTCCTTCGATGATGTTTTCTAGGCCCTTCCATGCGGTGGTGGCAATGAGCAACAGCAGCAGGATTAACACCGAGCCTTGGAATGTGACCCCTTCTTCGCCTTTGGCAGCGTCGTAAGGCACCCATTGAAACAGGGTGGACTGCCAATCTTGCGCCCATGCCAGCGGCAGCGTGATGGTGCTCAGGGTGCTGGTCAAAGGCCACAGCTTGAGGGTGCCAGCAATCAGCAGCGCCACCATCGACAGCAACAAGCCGGTGGCTGCAGAACCGACGCTGGCATTCTCTGCAAACAGGGTATCGGTTTGGGCATCGTGGTTGGCATCGTCACGCCAAAACAGCATGGCCATCAGCAGCCCGATACCCATGCCAAACAGCAGGCACAAAATAAAGCGCGCAGTGGCAAACTCCAGCCCCAAAATGCTGCCGGTATAGGCCAGTGCCATGATGTTGCCCGCTGGGGCAAAAAACAAAAAAGTGATGGCAGGGCCAATGCCCGCCCCCTTGCGATAGATGCCCGCAAACAAGGGCACGATGGTGCAAGAGCACACTGCCAGCAGCGAGCCAGCCGCTGCCGCTGCTGGGTAAGAAACATACACCGGGGTATTGCGCCCCAGCCAGCGCGTGATGCTGGCCTTGGGAATCAGCGCGGCCATCGCCCCAGCAATAAAGAAGGCGGGCAACAGGCACAGCAGCACATGGGCCGCCAAATAGGCAGCCAGGTTGCCCGTGCCCCCTTTGAGTAGTTGCAAGAGGTAATCCATCGCGTTGTCCCTTCTGTATATGCTGCGTTAGGGCAGCATCCCACCATCAGCAACAGCCGCTGCTAACCCCGGAGCGCAAGCCACAGTGCTGTGCGTAGGTAGGTGGCTCTATTTGCAAAGTGGCGTGGCGGATATCGAAATGTTCATGCAAGATATGTTCTGCTTGGTGGAGCACGGTGGTCACATCAGTGGGGTCAGATTGCAAAACGACATGGGCGCTCAGTGCTACTTCTGACGTGCCCATCGCCCACACATGCAGGTCATGCACCTCGGCTACGCCCGGCAGCGCCAGCAGGTGCTGGCGCACTGCCACCATGTCGATGCGCTCAGGCACGCCGTCTAATAGCAAATGCACCGATTGCCTCAGCAGGCTCCAACTGCCCAGCACAATCACTACTGCAATGGCTAAACTCATCACTGGATCAATCCAGTTCCAGCCCTGCCAGAGATAGAGCACGCCACCCAGCACTACCCCCAGCGACACCAGCGCATCTGCCACCATGTGCAAAAAAGCGCCACGGATGTTCAAATCATGGGCTTGACCACGCATAAATAGCAAAGCCGTAGCGGTGTTAATCACAATACCTACCCCGGCCACCACCATGATCGTCTCACCCTCGGTGGCTTGGGGCGTACCTAAACGACTAATGGCCTCCCAAGCCAAAGCACCCATGGCTACCAGCAAAAGCAGGGCATTGAGCACTGCCGCTACGATGGAAGCACGTTTCCAGCCGTAGGTATGCTGGGCATTGGGGCGCAGCTTGGCCGCCCAGGCACCCGCCCAAGCCAGTACCAAACCCGCTACATCGCTCAGGTTGTGCCCAGCATCGGCTAGTAGGGCCAGAGAGTTGATCTTCCAGCCATAAAAGGCTTCGATGGCGACAAAAGCCATATTGAGCACGATGCCGATGGCAAATGCCCGGTTAAAGTTGCCTACCACTGGGCTAGGATGTGGATGGTGGTGGTGTGTGCTCATCGCAATCGGCTTTCTGCTTTAGGTAGGCTTGGGCGTCCAAGCATTGACCATCGCTACCAGCGACAGCATCACCGGCACCTCCACCAGCACGCCGACCACCGTAGCCAGCGCTGCCCCTGAGTTCAAGCCAAACAGTGAAATAGCCACCGCCACGGCCAACTCAAAAAAGTTGGAGGTGCCAATCAAGCAAGCTGGCCCGGCCACGTTGTGCGGCAATTTGAGCCAGCGCGCCCCCCACCAACTGATAAAAAAGATACCGTAGCTTTGCACAAGGAGTGGCACGGCAATCATGGCAATCACCAGCGGCTTTGCCACCATTGTGCCTGCCTGAAAGCCAAACAGTAGCACTACAGTGGCAATCAGCCCGGTGATAGACCATGGTTTGATGCGCGCCACAAACACAGTGACGGCATGCTGCGAGCGCTGCTGCAATAGATACCGCGTTGCCATGCCCGCTGCCAGCGGCAGCACGACATAGAGCACGGTAGAAAGCAGCAAGGTTTCCCAAGGCACCGTGATGTGGGTCACGCCGAGCAAAAAGGCAGCAATCGGGGCAAAGGCTACCACCATAATCAAGTCGTTGATAGAAACTTGCACCAGCGTGTAGTTGGCATCGCCCTTGACCAATTGGCTCCAGACAAACACCATCGCCGTGCAGGGGGCCACGCCCAGCAAAATCATGCCCGCAATGTATTCGCTGGCCGATGGCGCATCCACCCACGGTGCGAAAAGATACTGAAAGAACAGCACCCCCAGCGCCGCCATCGTGAATGGCTTGATCAGCCAATTGACCACCAAGGTCAGCGCCAGCCCTTGGGGCTTTTTGCCCACATCTTTGATGGCGGCCCAGTCAATTTGGATCATCATCGGGTAGATCATTACCCAGATCAACACGGCCACCACCAAATTGACATGGGCGATTTCCAGCGCTGCAATGGTATGGAACAGGCCGGGTAGTACTAAGCCTAGGATGACGCCAACCCCCATGCCTAAGGCCACCCAGAGGGTCAAGAAGCGTTCAAACAAGCCCATGATGATTCTTTCGTGCTGGCGTTAGTCTGAGGTGTGGCCGATATGGTTTAGCTCCTGTTGCAGCGATAACTGGCCGAGCTTAGGTAGCGGCAAGCTCAAAAACAGCGAGATGCGCCGGTGCAGGATGCGAAAGACCTCACTAAAGGCTTTGTCTATGTTTTCCGGGCTGTGGTTGATGGTGGCTGAGGGGTCTTGTATCCCCCAATGGGCCGATAGGGGCTGGCCGGGCCAGAAGGGGCACACTTCGCCTGCGGCTTGGTCGCACACCGTGAGCACAAAATCCATCTGTGGTGCATCGGGCTGGGCAAAGGTGTCCCAGTTTTTGCTGTGCAGCCCTTCGGTGGCGATTTTGTGCCGTTGCAGCAGGGCTAGCGCTTGTGGATGGACGTGGCTGGCGGGGCGGCTACCAGCGCTGTAGGCACGAAATTTACCGCCACCTAATTGGTTCAGCAGCGCCTCGGCAATGATGCTCCGCGCTGAGTTGTGGGTACAAATAAAGAGAACGTTGTAAACCGGAGCGGACATAGTCAAAATTCTTTCTTTGTTGAGGAGGCGCAATCAGTGCAGTCGAGCAAGGGGGTTGCCATACAGGGCTGTCCTTGGCAGCAGTGGGCCGTGAGGTAAGACAGCAGTTCGTTCATTGGCGTGATGGCGGCGCGGTAGATTTGGTGGCGTCCTTGGCGTTGCACCTGCACCAAACCAGCGGCGTGCAGCTCTTTCAAATGAAAAGACAGCACCGTGCCAGACGCCCCCAGCGTCTCCGCCATGCTGCCGGGGGTCAGGCCCTGCGGCCCCGCCACCACCAGCAGCCGAAACAGGCGCAGGCGGGTTTCTTGGGCCAGAGCGCCCAAGGCGCGAATCACTTGTGCTTCATCCATAGGGTAGATTTTTCGTTCTTTTAGGTCGGGCTAGGGGTGGTATGGGCCTTGGTAGTGGGCAGGGCCAGCGTGGCCAACCAGCACAGCCCTAGCATCACCGCAGAACCGATCAGGGCATACAGCAGGCCCCCCCATTGGTAGAGCAACCCCGACAGCAAGGTGCCCACAAAGCGCCCCAGTGCATTGGCGGCGTAATAAAAGCCCACATCTTCTGCGGCTTTCTCGGAGCCAGCGTAGGCCAAAATCAGGTAGGAATGCACCGAAGAATTGACAGCAAAGGCAAAGCCAAACAGGCACAGCCCACCCACCACCACCCATTCCAAGGCGGGCGCTTCCAAGGCTACCGCCAAGGCCAGCGCTACTGGAATCACCGCCAACAGGGCTGACCACCAGCGTGCAGCGGGCACCTCACTGCTTAGGCCATCGCTGCTGCGCCGCACCAAGCTAGGGGCCAGTGCCTGCACGAGGCCGTAGCCTATTGTCCAAGCCGCCAAAAAGCTGCCCACCATGGTGAAATTCCAGCCCGCCGAATACAAAAACACGGGCAAACTCACCACAAACCAGACATCGCGGGCACCAAACAGCACCACACGGGCGGCGGCCAGCGCATTGATCCCGGCATTTTTAGCAAACAGCTCTTTGGCTGAGCCGGAGGCTTTGCTCTTGCCCATCAGCTGTGGCAAGGACGTGACCACGCCCAGCAGCACCAGCGCCAGCAAAGCCGCCATCGCCCACAGCGAGGCTTGAAAGCCCAGCGTTTGCAGCAGCAGCCCGCCCAAAAAGAAACCAATGCCTTTCATGGCGTTTTTGCTGCCAGTAAACCAAGCTACCCAGCGGAACAACTGGCCCGCGCCCTGCTCTTTGGCCTGCGCCTGCGTCACTTTAATGGCTGATTTGCTGGCGGTTTTGGTCAAGTCTTTGGCGACGCCGCAAATGCCTTGGGCCAGCACCACCCAAGCCACTGACATCGCCGCCGTCCATGCCGGATTGAGCAGCGACAGCAAGGTAAAGCCGGTGATTTGCGTCACCAGCCCCACGGTGAGCATCCGGGTGATGCCGTAGCGCGTGGCCAGCCAACCGCCCAGCAGATTGGCGGCAATGCCTGCGGCCTCATACAGCAGAAACAGAAAGGCTAACGTGACTGACGAATAACCCAACTGGTAAAAATGCAACAGCACCAACATACGCAAAGCGCCGTCGGTGAGCGTGAAGCCCCAATACGAGGCCGTCACGATGGCATAGTTGCGCTCGGCGGCATTCATGTTAAATGCCTACTTGTTGCATATGGCAGGCCAGATCGACCATGCGGCAGGCGTAGCCCATTTCGTTGTCGTACCAAGCGTACACTTTGAGCAAGGTGTTATCCGTCACCAGCGTGGACAGGGCATCGATGATGGAACTGCGCGTGTCGCGGGCGTAATCGGCACTCACCAGTGGGCGCTCCTCATAGCCGAGGATGCCTGCCAATGGCCCCGCAGCGGCGGCTTTGAACAGTGCATTGACTTCTTCTGCCGTGGTGGCGCGTTGCAGTTCAAACACGCAATCGGTGAGTGAGGCATTGAGCACCGGGGCGCGCACCGCGTGGCCGTTGAGTTTGCCTTTGAGCTCAGGGTAAATCAGGGCGATGGCGCTGGCGCTGCCGGTGGTGGTGGGGGCCAAACTGAGCATGGCACTGCGGGCGCGGCGCAGGTCTTTGTGCGGCGCATCTACCATCAGATTGGTATTGGTGGGGTCGTGGATGGTGGTGATTTGGCCATGCCGAATGCCGATATTTTCGTGGATCACCTTGACCACGGGGGCCAAGCAGTTGGTGGTACACGATGCGGCAGTCACGATCTGGTCGCGCGCCGGGTCGTATTGTTGGTGGTTGATGCCTACCACGATGTTCAGCACCCCGCCCACCTTGACTGGGGCCGCCACAATCACCCGTTTGGCCCCGCGTTGCAGATGGCCTTGGATGGTGTCGGGGGTTAAAAATTTGCCGGTGCATTCCAGCACCACATCGACGCCCAAATCGCCCCAAGGAATGTCGGCAGGTTGCGCATGGTTGCTAAAAGACAAGCGCTGCTCGCCCACCAAAATGGCTTGTTCGCCTTCAGCATGGATGGGCGTGCGCCACGGGCCTTGCACACTGTCAAAAGCCAGCAGATGGGCAGTGGCAGCGGCACCGCCTTTAAGCTCATTGAGGTGTACCACTTGCAAGCGGTTGCCTGCACGGGGGTCGTCCAAGCCCCGTTCTGCGGCACCGAAAGCCGCCCGCAGTGCCAAACGGCCAATGCGCCCCATTCCGTTGATACCGACTTTCATGCTGTTTTGCCTTTCTTGCGTTCAATAGTTTGATAATTATTGAACTATTGCATTATTTTATGACAAACCGATGTCGCGATATACTGAAATTGGGTGCCAAGCCGTAGGGGTTGGGCAGGTTCATGCGATGGTCGGGCCGCCTCGCGGTTCCCTCACGTCATTTTTATGCCCCCTACGCTGATCCACGGCATTGCTGCGGCGCTGTTCGCTTTGGCAGTGCTGCACACGTTTTCCACCCAATTTTTTGAGCGCCTAGCCCACACCCGGCCACGCCATGCCGGTATTTGGCATTTGCTGGGCGAGGTGGAGGTGGTGTTTGGTTTTTGGGCAATGGTGCTCATGCTGTCGATGTTTGCCATCGAGGGCCAACAAAAGGCCGTGGCCTATCTGGACTCCAGAAACTTTACCGAACCCTTGTTTGTGTTTGCCATCATGGTGATTGCTGGCACCCGGCCCATCTTGCAGTGCGTCGGTGCGCTGGTGCGCTCCATTGCGAGCTATACCCCCTTGCCTTCTGGCATGGCCTTGTATTTTCTGTTGCTGTCGGTGGTGCCGTTGTTAGGCTCCTTCATTACAGAGCCTGCGGCCATGACGCTGGCGGCCTTGATGTTGCGCGATACCCTGTTGGCGCGGCCCGTATCGACCAAGCTGAAATACGTCACTTTGGGGGTGTTGTTTGTCAATATCTCCATTGGTGGCACCCTGACCCCGTTTGCGGCACCGCCGGTACTGATGGTGGCTACTGTATGGAACTGGGATATCTGGTTCATGATCGCCCACTTTGGCTGGAAGGCTGCGGTGGCGGTGTTTATCAATGCAGGCTGTGCCATGCTGCTGTTTCGCACCGAACTGGCGCATATGGCCGCGCCGCCGCGTGACGAGGGGCAGGCCGTACCCTTCAGCGTGGTACTCGTGCATCTGTTGTTTTTGGCGCTGGTGGTGGTGTTTGCCCACCACCCGGCGGTATTTATGGGCCTGTTCTTGTTTTTTCTTGGCTTTTGGACGGCCTACCAGCGGCACCAAACCCCGCTGATTTTGCGCGAAGCCTTGCTAGTGGCCTTTTTTCTGGCCGGGCTGGTGGTGCTGGGCGGCTTGCAACAATGGTGGTTAGAGCCGCTGTTGATGGGCATGGATGCCAACACGGTATTTTTTGGTGCCATTGCGCTAACGGCCATTACCGATAACGCTGCCCTGACCTATCTGGGGTCTTTGGTGGCGGGCCTGAGTCCAGATTTCAAAACTGCCTTGGTGGCTGGAGCCGTGACCGGCGGTGGCTTGACTTTGATTGCCAACGCCCCCAACCCTGCCGGGGCCGCCATTTTGAAGGGAAAGTTCTCTGACCATGCCATTCAGCCCTTGGGCTTGCTGATAGCTGCTTTGCCGCCCACGCTGGTGGCCATATTGGCCTTTCGGCTACTCTGAAACAACCAACCAAAGGAGATATAAAAGATGATGAAAATAGGCGTGTTGGGTTATGGCCGGGCTGGTAAAGCGGTGGTCAATGTGTTGTCCAGCGATCCACGGTTTCAATTGTGCTGGGTGATGCGTGGCCGTGCTGCGGCGACCACGCCGCTAGAAGGGCTGGAGCAGGTGCCGTTGGTCGGCTTAGAGGGGCTGGACTTGGAACAGTGGTTCGACCAGCACCCCGTCGATGCGGTGGTGGATTTTTCTCAGGCTGACGCCGTGTACCGCTATGGTGAAGTGCTGCGCCAGCGCGGCATCATGCTGGTCAGTGCTATCTCGGCCTATAGCCCCGAACATTTGGACTATCTGCGCCAGATGGGCCAAGACACCAAGGTGATGAGTTCACCCAACATCACCTTGGGCATCAATTTTTTGTTGTTGGCCGCCAAGCTGCTGCGTGAGATTGCGCCCTTTGCGGATGTCGAGGTCATTGAGCAGCATTTTCGTGATAAACCTGAGGTGTCTGGCACGGCGCGCAAGATTGCCGAATCTTTGCAACTCGAAGACGGCAGCATCACCTCGTTGCGTTTGGGTGGCATTGTGGGCCACCATGAGGTGATTTTTGGCTTTCCACACCAAACCGTGCGCCTCATTCATGACTCTATCCGCCGTGAGGCTTTTGGCACGGGTGCCGCTTTTGCTTTGCAAGAGCTGGCCCAATGCGAGAAAGGCTTTTACAGCTTTGATGATCTGCTGATGAAAAAAATCCGCAGCCAGTTGTTGGGCAGCACCAGCCACTGAGGCCTTGACGGTCTCAGTTTAGAACAGCTCTACGTCGTCGTGGGCAATTTGGACGGTCAGATCACCGCTGGCGATGAGATCGTTATAGAAGCACACTTGGTTGCGGCCATGCTCTTTGGCGTAGTACAGCGCTTGGTCGGCTTGGCCCAGAATTTCTACTGGGGAGCCTTGGCCCGCGTTGATAAAGCCGAGGCTCACCGTGACTTGGCCCACCTGTGGAAACGGATACTCTTGTACCGCCTCACGAAAGCGGTTAAAGGCGCTGCGGGCGTCTTCGAGGCTGGTCGAGCGCAGCAGCACGACAAACTCCTCGCCACCAAACCGAAAAATCCGGTCGTGTGAGCGAAAAGAGCTGCGCAGCACATTGGCCACCAAAATAAGCACCTCGTCGCCGTATAAGTGACCAAAACGGTCATTGACCTGCTTGAAGTGGTCAATGTCGATCACCGCCAGCCATTGGCCTGCCTTGTCTGGGTCGTCATCGGGGCCGCCGCTGCTGCTGTGCCGGGCAAACTGCTCATCAAAGGTTTTGCGGTTGTATAACCCGGTCAGGGCATCGCGCTCGCTGTAGTCGAGCAGGCTCTGATAGTTTTGGTACACATTGAAGATGCCAGTAATGACCTCTAGCCGGTGTGCCGAGAAGGGCCGCTTTTGGCGGATTTCTAGGCAGGTATTGACCTTGTCGTGCATCCACACCGGCAGCCACAGCACATGGCGGCCGCGCGCTGGCGAGTCAATCACATGGCTTTGTTTGGCATGGATGCAGGCCGCCAATGCTGGGTAGTTTTCCAAGGCTTGGCGTTGCGGGTCTTTGGCTGGCTCCATCTCGGTCGATGCCCAGTCTTGCGCGCCTTTCCAAGTGCGCGGACGCAGGTAGAGCACGCCGTCCACTGAGAAAAGCTCCAGTGCTCGTACTTCGACGATGTTGGAGAGTTTTTGCAAGGTGGACAACACCGACACTTCTAGACGCAGGTGGTCACGCTGGCCAGTCATTTCGACCAGATTTTGCAAAATGGGCTTCATGGGGTGTCGGTGTGTTTCATAAAAAATAGCAGTCGCTCAGGCGCTGCGGCGCAAAAAGACCAGATCCCAGACACCGTGGCCTAAACGCAAGCCTCGGTTTTCAAACTTGGTCAGGGGGCGGTAATCGGGCTGGGGGGCGTAGCCGTCAGGGGTGCTATTGTGCAGCAGCTGATCGCTACCCAGCACCTCCAGCATTTGTTCGGCATAGGGTTGCCAGTCGGTGGCGCAGTGCAAGTAGCCGCCGGGCTTGAGCCTTGCGGCCAGTTTGGCTACCAGAGCAGGCTGGATCAGGCGGCGCTTGTTGTGCTTCTTTTTGTGCCAAGGGTCAGGAAAGAAGATGTGGATGCCATCCAAGCTGGCCGGGGCCAGCATGTGGTCAATCACTTCCACAGCATCGTGTTGCAGGATGCGGATATTTTCTAGCTCTTGTTCGCCTATGCGTTTGAGCAGTGCGCCCACGCCCGGCTCATGCACTTCGCAGCACAAGAAGTTGTCGTTGGGGCGCACGCGGGCAATATGCGCTGTGGCCTCGCCCATGCCAAAGCCGATTTCTAAGATCAGCGGGGCGCTGCGGCCAAAGCTGGCCGCAGCATCCAAAGGCTGGCCGGTGTAAGACAGGATAAAACGTGGCCCCAGCTCTTCAAAAGCCTTGGCTTGGCCGGTGGTGGTGCGTCCGGCGCGGCGCACAAAACTTTTGATGGTTTTGGGATAGGCTACGCCAGCGGGCGCGGCGTCGTGGGGCGTGGCATCAGGGCCGACGTTGGGGGAGATGGGGGTTGCAGTGGCAGTCACGGGGGCTGATGGTAAAGATGCGTCCAAGCCCTGACCCAGAGGCTCAGAGCATCTGACAGTGTAGCTTGCTCTGGAGGCACTGCGGGCAGTTGCAGCACTTGGGCCGCAGCCGATAGCGCTTGCAGTGGCATTTTTAGATCAAGTGCTGGGGCACCGTGCTGTTTGGAGAGCTTTTCGCCATCAGCGCCGCACACCAATGCGGTGTGCAGGTAGCGCGGCGTGGGTAGGCCCAAGGCTTGTTGCAGCAAGGTTTGACGCGGTGTATTGTCTGCAAGGTCTTCACCGCGCACGATGTGCGTAACGCCTTGCGCACCATCATCGACTACCACCGCCAGTTGGTAGGCCCACAGGCCATCGGCACGGCGCAGAACAAAATCGCCAATAGTGTGTGCCACATTTTGTTGTTGCGACCCCAAACGCCGGTCATGCCACGCCACAGTGGCTGCATTTTGGGTGTTCAAGCGCCAAGCGCGGGCTGGTCGGCCCTGCAAGCCTGAGCGGCAGGTGCCGGGGTAGGGCAGGGCGGCATGGCGCTCTTTGGCATGGCCTTGCCCAGCATGGACGTCTGCAATGTCTTTGCGCGAGCAAGCACAGGGGTAGGCCAAGCCTTGGGCCAGCAAACCCTCCAGCGCCTGTTGGTACGCTGGTGCCCGCTCGGATTGCCACAGTGGCGGCGCATCAGGGTGCAGGCCGCAGGCGGCCAACTGCTGCAAGATGGTGTGCGCTGCGCTGGAGGAGCAGCGCGGCGTGTCCACATCTTCGATGCGTACCAGCCAGCGCCCACCGTGGCCGCCATTCCACGCGCGGGCATCAAGCCAACTAGCCAGCGCTGCCACCAAGGAGCCAGCATGAAGCGGCCCCGTGGGGGACGGGGCAAAGCGGCCTATATAGAGCGCGGGGGTGCTCATGGCTGGCTGGGGCTGCCTTTGCGTTGGTTGTGTTAGGCGTTGACGCTGGCGTTGACCGCCAAGGCCAGCTCTAGGCCAGAAATAAAGGCATCTTCGAGGCGGTGGCCTAGGCACCAGTCGCCACAGGCACCGATGCCGTTTTGGCTATCGAACAGGTGGCTCTTGCCCAGCGGCTGTGTGGTTTGGGCATAGCGCCAGCGGCGCATTTCAACATAGCCGGGTTCGGCGCGGATGCCAGTGACTTCGGCAAAGGCTTTGAGCAGCTTGGCCTGCACGCGGCTGCTGTCATCGTTGATGTGCTCGTGTGACCAAGCCGGGCTGGCTTGCACTGTCCAGCGCTCGACAATGCCGCGTTGGGGCTTGGACGATTCACGCGCCAGCCAAGCGATGCGGTGGTGCGTGCTGCGCGCCGCGTTCCATTGTGGCCCCAGTGTGGTCAGGCCGGGCCGTACCGATTGCGGGAAGGCCAGCATCATTGTCCAGCAAGGGGCGGTGATGACGCCAGCAATGTCTGCCACCAGCGGCGTTTGGATGCCCGATTGCGTCAGCAGGGAGCGGGCCGGATCGGCTGGTTGCGCCAGCAGCACGGCATCAAAGCCCGCCACCACCTGTTGCGCGCCGTCTGGGGCCTGTGCCCGCACTTGCCAATGCTTGGGCTTGAGCGGGTCGCGCTCGATAGCCACCACATGGGCGTTGGTGTGCAGATGGCCGCCTTGGCGCAAAGGCTCGGCCCAAGCCACGGCCAGAGCTTGCATATCGGGGTTGGCTACCCAATGGGCTTCTCCGGGAGGTTGGCTGGCAGAGGCAACATGGCCGGTGGCATCGAGCACGCGGATGGCATTGGCACTCCAAGGGCGGAACACGCCCGGCACGGTGTCCAATGCCAGCGCAAAGCGCTCATCGCGGATGGTGAAGTATTGCGCCCCAGCATCAAAACTGCCAAATGGCGAATGGTGGCTGGCCATGCGCCCACCTACTTCGTCGGATTTTTCAAACACCGTGACCCGATGGCCTGCATTGATGAGGGTACGGGCGCAGGCGATGCCGGCCAGCCCAGCGCCTACCACGGCAAAGTGGCGCGGCAGCGGAGACGTGGTGCTGCTGCCCAAAGGGCGTGAGCGGGCAGAAGAAGCAGGGGTACGGGGGGGCATAGCAGACCTTTCAGGAAAGCGAAGGAAAAGCGAGAACCTTGGCACTCTACACCGCTCGCAGGGGGGTACTGCTAAAAGTGGTGGTGGTTTTCTAGCAGGGCGGCCCGCGTGGTGCGGCTGCGCAGTTGCTCTAGCCACCATTGCAATGCGCGCCCGGCAGGTTTTTGCGTGCCTTTCCAAGCGTAGTACATGCGCACATTGCGCTCCGAGCGCCCCACTTTGCGCGTGACCAGCCGCCCGGCTTCTAAATAGGGCCGGGCCATGGCGGTGGGCAAAAAGCCGCAGCCCAAGCCACGCAGTTGTGCCTGCAATTTGGCCTGCATCGATGCCACGGTGAGCACATCTTGCCCGCCCATCAGCCCGATGCTGGTCTGGCTGCTGTGCGCAGAGTCTGCTACGGCTACCAAGCGGTGTTGTAGTAGGCAGGCATCGCTGATCGGTTCTGGGGCTTGGGCCAGCGGATGGTGTGGAGCTACGGCAAACAAAAAGGCGCTATCGCCGAGCATTTCTAACTGCAAACCGGCCACATTGCTGGCATTGACGGCCACCCCAATGGCTAAATCGGCGCGGCCTGAGGTCAGGGCTTCGAGGGTGCCAGTGAGAATCTCGTCGCGCAGTTTGAGCCGGGTGGGGGGCGCTAGATCGTAAAAGGCTTGCACTAGCTCCAGCACGGTATAGGGCGACATCGCGCCATCGACGGCGATGGTCAACTGCGGCTCCCAGCCCGTGGCTACGCGCCGTACCCGGTGCGCGACGGCTTCTACGTCTTGCAGCAGGCGTTGGCCTTCGCGCAGCAACTCTGTGCCTGCTGGGGTGGGCTTGGCTTGGCGCGAGCTGCGGTCAAACAGCAGTACGTCCAAGGCTTCTTCGATTTGGCGTACGCGGTAGGTCAGTGCGCTGGGCACCAGCCCTAAAGAACGTGCCGCAGCCGCAAAACTGCCCGCCACGGCAATTTCTTGCAACATAGCCAAGCTGTCGGGGGTCAGAACATCGCGTGGATTTCGCATGGTGGCGGCTCGTTGATTGCAATTTTTTGCATTATCCCGTCAAGTGGCTTGTACCTGCCGCAGGGTGCGTGACTCTAAAGTCAAGGCTTCCAATCATTAAAAAGAGATGCACCATGCTAACGATTCGCAAATCACAAGACCGGGGCTATGCCGATCATGGCTGGCTGCGTTCGCACCACAGTTTCTCTTTTGCCGGTTATTACGACCCAGCGCACATGGGGTTTGGCAATTTGCGCGTCATCAATGAAGATCGGATAGCCCCCGGCACCGGCTTTGGTGACCACGGCCACCGCGACATGGAAATCATCAGCTATGTGCTGGAGGGCGAGTTGGCCCACAAAGACAGTATGGGCCATGTGCGTACCATTGCCCCCGGCGAGGTGCAGCGCATGAGCGCAGGCTCTGGCGTGGTACACAGCGAATACAACCACGCCGCAGGCCAATACACGCATTTTTTGCAAATCTGGCTAGAGCCGCGTAGCCGGGGCATTGCACCCAGTTATGCGCAACAACGCTTTGATCCAGAACGCAAACAGGGGCGGCTGTGCCTGCTGGCCTCGCCCGATGGTGCGCAAGAGTCGGTGCCCATCCATGCCGATGCCGCGCTCTATGCGGGGCTGCTTGATGGGCAAGATGCAGTGACGCTGGCGCTGGAACCCACGCGCAAGTGCTATGTCTTTGTGGTGCGTGGCAGTTTGAAAGCCAATGGGCAAGCCTTAAGCGCTGGCGATGCGGCCCTGTTGAGCCAAGAAACCGCCCTGACCCTCAACCAAGCCCAGCAGGCCGAGGTGCTGGTGTTTGATTTGGCCCCTTGAGGAGGTAGGCCCGCAGGGCCTAGGCAGCCCGTGCCAACAGCGTTTCGACCATTTTGTTGGCCAGTTGCGAGATCGCCAATGCGGCTGGACAACCGGGCGTGAGCAGTTGCAACAGTTGGCGGCGCATGATGGCTTCGCGCACTGCCGGATCGGCAGGAATATCACCCATGTGGATCAGGCGCAGTGGGCGGCCTGAATCGGTCATGACAAAGCGGTCAATCACCTGTTGCAATTGGCCGGTGATGGCGCGGCCATCGCCGGGGCGCGCCGCTTGGTTGACGATCATGCGCACATGCTGGCGTTTTTGCTGCATTGCCAGCACTTTGATGGCGGCATAGGCATCGGTGAGCGATGTGGGCTCTGGGGTGGCAACCACCACCACTTCTGAGGCCAGTGAGATAGAAAACAGCACCACTTCAGAGATACCCGCGCCGGTATCGAGCAAAATCACATCGAAGTAAGGGGCCAGCTTTTGCACTGCGTGGTAAAACTGGTTGCGCACATCTTGCGTCAGGCGTGAGTATTCAATCATGCCTGAGCCTGCCAGCAGCACCGAAAAGCCCCCCGGTGCGGCCACTACGGCCTCTTCAAGGCGTGCCTTGCCAGTAAAGACATCGTGCAGCGTGAGTTTTGGGTGCAGGTTGAGCACCACATCCAGATTGGCCAAGCCCAAATCAGCATCCAGCACGAGCACACGTTTGCCCCGGCGCGCCAAAGCGGCGGCCAGATTGGCCGAAACAAAAGTTTTGCCTACGCCCCCCTTGCCACTGGTTACGGCAATGATGCGGGCCCCGGAGTACCGGGACGCCTCGGTGGCGTCGGCTTGGAGGGGTTGGGTGGACGGCGCGTCGCTCATCTCATCGCTTTCAAAAGGCGCTGTCGGTCGGGTTTTGGGGAGACGGATCGTCCCAGCCGGACGGCGGGTAAAGCGTGCCAAATAGCAGGCCCTTCTCTTCTGCAGTCACGGTGCTGCTGGGTTGTTCTTCTATGTGTACACGGTTGCGCCCGGCGGCTTTGGCCTTATACAGTTGTAAATCGGCTCTATCTACCCACAACGAGGCGGTCGAGCGTATCCATTGCAAGGCAAACGCACCCCCAATGCTGATGGTGACATGCACTTCTTTGGATGAGGCTACCCGTATCGAGGCAGCCTCGACGGATTGGCGAATGCGCTCGGCCACGGTGTGGCCAAAAGCGGCTTGGCAACCGGGCAGCACCACAGCAAACTCTTCACCGCCATAGCGGGCCAAAGTGTCCATGGGGCGCACACAGGTAGCCAAAATGCGCGCTACTTCTTGCAACACCCTATCGCCAGCCAGATGGCCGTGGGTGTCATTGACGTGTTTGAAGTGGTCAATATCGAGCAGCAGTAGCAGTGCTGACTCGCCAGAGCGTGCCACACGGTCGATCTCACACTCCACCACATTGAGAAAATGGCGTCGATTAGCCAAACCCGTGAGGGGATCGCGCAGTGAGAGCTCGCACAAGCCATCAATCATCGATTGCAGATAACGGGTGGCGTTGGGGGGTGCGGTGGCTTTGTTCGTGACTGGGCTGACCAAGGCACGCGCCTCGTCCAGACGCAGATCGTGCAGGTCAACGAGGTGGGAGGATGCAGCAGGTGAGGCGGCGGGTGTAGGCACAGTGCGTCAAGTGTAACCCCGTGCCGTGGGCTGTTGTGTTACACCGCCCCCAAATCCTCTGGTGGTGTGCAGGGGTACAGACACAGCTAGCCTAAGCACGTTGGATAATACGCCACTATAACCTTCTCACCCAGCGTTGCTGGGCCGCTGTCAGGTGCGCAGCTTGCTGTAGCGCAGTCCCAGGGCGTCCCAGCCCGCAACAGAAAATTTGTGCATGACAAAACCACCTCCCTCCCTGATGGGGCGCATTGCGCTGGCCATCAGCAGTTTTTTTGCCATCATTGCCCAGCCTGATTTCGCTGCCAGCGTGGCTCAGTTGCGCGATGGCGTGCCAGCGCCTGCCCCTGTGCCTCCTGCCGCCCCCGCTCCCGTAGCTGCGCCAGTGCCCACGCCACCCGTATGGCAAGCCCCGCCAGAAACCGCTGCCCTGCAATTGTTAGGCTTGTTGCAGCGCGAAGCACGGTTTGTCGATTTTGTGGAGCAGGACGTGGCCGCGTTTTCCGATGCCGACATTGGTGGTGCCGCCCGTGTGGTGCATGAGGGCTGCCGCAAGGTGCTGCGCGAGCACTTCACCATCGCCACTGTGCGCACTGAGGCCGAAGGCAGCCGCATCACGCTGCCCGCCGGTTTTGATGCTGCTGCGGTGCGTGTCACTGGCAATGTGGTGGGGCAACCGCCTTTTGCGGGCACGCTGGTACACCAAGGCTGGCGCGTGAGCGATAGCCGCCTGCCCCAACTGGCCCAAGGCCACGATGCCAGCGTGTTGGCCCCGGCGGAGGTAGAACTGTGAGCGATACCACTGCTACCCTCTCCCCCCGTTATACCGTGGGCATTGACTTGGGCACCACCCACTGCGCGCTCTCTTGGGTAGATACCCACACCAGCGATGGCGAAAAAGTGGCCCAAGGCGTATTGGAAATCCCGCAGCTCACCGGCCCCGGTGCGGTGGAGGGCAAATCGCTGTTGCCCTCGTTCATGTACCTGCCCCATACCAGTGAGATGGCCCCCGGCGATTTGGCCCTGCCGTGGGCGGCAGCGCAAGATTTTGCCGTTGGTGAATTGGCACGTACGCGCGGTGCAGCCACGCCGATCCGCTTGGTGAGCAGTGCCAAGAGTTGGTTGTGCCACCCCGGCGTGGATCGGCGCGGCCCGATTTTGCCCATGGATGCGCCCGAAGAAGTGCAGCGCGTCTCGCCGCTAGAGGCTTCCATCCGCTACCTGTCGCACCTGAAAGCCGCTTGGGATCAGCAGCACCCAGAAGCCCCGCTGGCGCAGCAGGATGTGACCGTGACCATTCCTGCCTCGTTTGACCCCGCAGCACGCGAACTGACGGCAGAAGCAGCCCAAGCCGCTGGTTTTAGCCACCTCACTTTGCTGGAAGAGCCACAGGCAGCGCTCTATAGCTGGATTGAGCGCAGCAGCGGCCAGTGGCGCAAGCAGGTGCGCCAAGGTGACATCCTTCTTGTGGTGGATGTGGGCGGTGGCACCACTGACTTGTCCTTGATGGCTGTGTTGGAGCGCGATGGCAATTTGGAATTGCAGCGCGTGGCTGTGGGTGAGCACATTTTGCTCGGTGGCGACAACATGGATTTGGCGCTGGCCTACGGTGTGGCGCGCAAACTGGCTGCCGAGGGCAAACAACTTGACCCTTGGCAAACCCGCGCCTTGGCCCATGCCTGCCGCAGCGCCAAAGAAACCCTGTTCAGTGACCCTGCCGTGATGGCCGTGCCGGTGGTGGTGCCCAGCCGGGGTTCCAAGCTGATTGGTGGCTCTATCCGCACTGAAGTCACGCGCCAAGAGCTAGAGCAGACTTTGCTGGAGGGCTTCTTCCCCCTCGCAGCGGTATCGGATCAGCCCATCAGTCGTGCCCGTGCAGCCCTGACGCAATTGGGCCTGCCCTATGCGCAGGATGCGGCCATCACCCGGCATTTGGCGGCTTTCCTGACCCGTCAACGCGGTGCCACGGCGCAATTGGAAGGGCTGGGCAGCAGCTTGCCAGAGGCGGCCACCTTCTTGCACCCCACAGCGGTGCTGTTCAATGGCGGCGTGCTCAAGTCGGGCGCGATTGCCGAGCGCGTGCTGGGCACCCTCAACGGCTGGTTGCAAGCCGAGGGGGCGGCCCCGGCACGCTTGTTGGCCGGTGCCGATTTGGACTTGGCCGTGGCGCGTGGTGCCGCCTACTATGGTTATGTGCGCCGGGGCCGTGGCGTGCGGATTCGGGGCGGTACAGCGCAGGCGTATTACGTGGCGGTGGAGTCTTCGATGCCCGCTATTCCGGGCATGGAGCCACCGATTCAGGCGCTGTGCTTGGCCCCCTTTGGCATGGAAGAGGGCAGCGAGGCCACCTTGCCCGCGCAAGAGTTTGGTTTGGTGGTGGGCGAGCCGGTGCATTTTCGCTTTTTTGGCTCCTCGGTGCGCCGCCAAGACCAAGTGGGCACAACGCTCGATTTTTGGGCACCCGACGAGCTGCACGAATTGCAGGCCATTGAGGCCCATCTGCCCGCCCAAGGCCGCACCGCTGGCGAGGTGGTGCGCGTGCGCCTCCATGCCCGTATCACCGAAACCGGCGTGCTGGAGCTAGAGGCCCTGCCGGTGGGCGGCACCGAGCGCTGGAAGGTCGAGTTTGACGCACGGAGCGACGCCCAGCCGTGAGCGCTCGCTATAGCGTTGGCATTGACCTCGGTACCAGCCACACCGTAGTGGCCTATGCCGATGTGGCGCGCGCCAGAGCGGCTACCGGGGTGCATTTGCTGCCTATTGGGCAACTGGTGGGGCCGGGACAGTGGGCCGAGCAGGTGTTGCTGCCCTCGGTGCGCTACCACCCGGCACCGGGCGAGTTGCCACCCACGGCCTTGCCGCAGGCAGGTTTAGTGCCGTTAGCGCAGGATGATGCCCTGCCGCCTGCTGTGCTGGGCCGCTATGCGCGTGATTTGGGGGCGCAGGTGCTGGGGCGTTTGGTCAGCAGTGCCAAAAGTTGGTTATCCCATGCCGGGGTGGATCGCATGGCGGCCATCCTGCCGTGGGGCGCTGCGGACGGTGTGCCCAAAATCTCGCCGGTGCTAGCCAGCGCCAGTTATCTGGCCCATGTGCGTGCGGTGTGGAACACCCGCTTCCCCAAAGCGCCGCTAGAGCAGCAAGACATCGTCCTCACGGTGCCAGCCTCGTTTGACGAGGGCGCACGCGCTTTAACCTTAGAGGCGGCCCGCTGGGCCGGTTTACCCACGGTGCGCTTGCTGGAAGAGCCTCAAGCCGCCTTTCAAGACTGGTTGCTGCGCCACGCCAAGACTTGGGCCGATACGCTGGCGCAGTCGCGCTTGGTGTTGGTCTGTGATGTGGGCGGTGGCACCACCGACCTGACGCTGATCCAAGTGGAACACGGCGATGGCGCTGTGCCGCAACTGACGCGCATCGGCGTCGGTGACCACCTGATGCTGGGTGGTGACAATATGGATTTGGCACTGGCCCACTGGGTAGAGCGCCGTTTGGGCGGTACCACGCCGCTGTCGGCCACACGCTTGTCGCAACTGGTGCAGCGTTGCCGGGTGGCTAAAGAATTGTTATTGGGGCCAGAGGCTCCAGAATGCACCACTGTGACCCTGCTGGGTTCGGGGGCGCAACTGTTGGGAGCCGCCCGTTCGGTGGAGGTTAGCCGCAGCGATATTGAACAATTGGTGGTGGATGGCTTTTTGCCCTTAGAAGATGCCAGCGCCCGGCCCCAACGGCGGCGGGCAGGGATTGTCGAGTTTGGCTTGCCTTACCCCGCTGACGCCGCCATCACCCGCCATCTGGCGGATTTTTTGGCCCGCCATGCCGAAGCGGGCTTGCCCGATACCTTGCTGCTCAATGGCGGTGTGTTTCGCGCCCCGGCCTTGGCGCAGCGGCTGGAACAGCAGTTGTCCCAGTGGCGTGGTGCGCCAGTGCAAGTTTTGCACAACGATGCCCCCGATGTGGCTGTGGCCCGTGGTGCGGTGGCTCATGCCTTGGTGCGTGCAGGGCGCGTACCGGCTTTGGGTGCCGGTATTGGCGGTGGTTCAGCGCGCAGCTATTTTTTACTGCTGGAAGAGAGCCAGCAAGGCACTGGGCCACAGGGCATCTGTGTTTTGCCGCGCAGCACCCCGGAGGGGGTGCCGGTGCATTTAACCGACCATATTTTTGCCCTGCGTTTGGGGCAGGCGGTGCGTTTTCATTTGCTGTCATCGTCGGCCAGCACGCCTTGGCAAGCGGGCGATTTGGTCGCTTTAGATAGCCAGGAAGCCGCAGATTGTGTCCGCCTGCCACAATTGTCGGCGGTATTGCCCGCGCCCGAAGGCCAACGCCGCCGCGACGTGCGGGTGCAGCTCACGGCCAGCATCACCGAAGTGGGCACCTTAGAAATGCACTGCACGCAAGTTGATGATGCACAGCAACGCTGGTCTTTAGCCTTTGAGTTGCGTGGTGGCGTTGAGGAGGCCGATGCAGCACAGGATACAACCGCCACCCCGCCACTGCACCCACGGTTGCCTGAGGCGCTGGCGCAAATTGAGCGCATTTTTGGCACCGGCACGCACAAACCCGAACCGCGCGAGGTACGCCAGTTGCGCCAGACCTTGGAGCGCCTACTGGGCCGCCGCGAAGACTGGGATTTGCCCCTGCTGCGCAGCCTGTTTGATGCCCTGTGGGCCGGGGCCAAGCGTCGCCGCCGCAGTGCCGAGCACGAGCGTGTTTGGCTCAATTTGGCCGGTTATTGCTTGCGCCCCGGCACTGGCGCGCCCTTAGATGGCTGGCGGGTAGAACAACTCTGGACGTTGTTTTCCCAAGGCATCCAATATGTGGCTGAGAGCGGCAATTGGTCAGAATGGTGGACGCTGTGGCGGCGTGCCGCTGCGGGCCTGAACGAGGCCCAACAACTGCAACTGCTCGAGCAGTTGGTCGGCCATTTAGAAACCATTGCCGATGCCCCGCGCAGCAAATCGCCCTTGCGTGGCAGTTATGACGACATGGTGCGCTTGGCAGCCACGCTGGAGCAGGTCTCCGCCGCCCACAGGGTCGATGTCGGGCACTGGTTGCTGGACCGCTGGCAGCGCCACCCCGAAAAAAACCATACATGGTGGGCGCTGGGGCGTTTAGGCGCGCGGGTGCCGCTGTATGGCAGTGCCCACCATGTCGTGCCCGCCGAGACAGCCATGCTATGGTTACAGGTGCTGCTGGGCTTAGATTGGAAGCAAGTCGAGCCTGCGGCCTTTGCCGCCGCCCAATTGGCCCGTTGCAGCGGTGATCGCGCCCGTGACTTGCCTTGGCCGCTGCGCGAGCAGGTTATTGCGCGTTTGCAAGCCGCCAAGGCTCCACCGGCTTGGGCGGCGATGGTGCGCGAAGTGCTGGCGCTGGACGAGGCCGACCAACGCCGCAGTTTTGGCGAGGCTCTGCCCCCCGGACTGCAATTGCTGCGCGCCTGAGCGCGCTCGGGTAACATTCACACCTTGAACCGCTAGGCACGACTACGCGCCGGGCGGTGTTGGCCGCGTGGCCCTGGCGGCTGCGCCAGCGGCGCGGTGTTACAGGGTGATCCGTGCGTCTCAATTCCATCAAGCTGTCTGGCTTCAAATCTTTTGCTGAACCTACCCATTTCATGCTGCCAGGGCAGTTGGTCGGTGTAGTCGGCCCCAACGGCTGCGGTAAATCCAACATCATGGATGCCGTGCGCTGGGTGCTGGGCGAGAGCAAAGCCTCAGAGCTGCGTGGCGAGTCGATGCAAGATGTGATCTTTAACGGCACCACCCGACGCAAACAGGCCAGCCGCGCCAGTGTTGAACTGATCTTCAATAACGATGACCACCGCGCTGGCGGCCAATGGAACCAGTACACCGAGATTGCTGTCAAGCGGGTATTAACCCGCGATGGCAACAGCAGCTACTACATCAACAACCAGCCGGTGCGCCGCCGCGATGTGCAAGACGTGTTTTTGGGCACCGGGCTGGGGCCACGTGCTTACGCCATCATCGGCCAAGGCACCATCAACCGCATTTTGGAGTCCCGCCCTGAGGATTTGCGCTTGTTTTTGGAAGAAGCCGCTGGGGTTTCTAAGTACAAAGAGCGCCGCCGTGAGACCGAAAACCGCTTGCACGACACCCGCGAAAACCTGATCCGGGTCGAAGACATCCTGCGCGAGCTCAACGCCAACCTCGACAAACTCGAAAAACAGGCCGAAGTCGCACAAAAATACCAAACTTTACACGCCAGCGCCACGCTCAAGCAGCAGCAGCTTTGGTTCTTAAAGCGTGCCGACGCCCAAGCCGATCAAGCCGCCGTGCAGGCCCAAGGCTTGCAAGCGGTGAATGACTTGGAAGCACAAATGGCCGCCTTGCGCCATTTAGAGGCACAGTTAGAAACCATCCGCCAAGCCCACTATGCCGCAGGCGATGGCGTCACCCAAGCGCAAGGCCAAGTCTATGAGACCAATGCCGAAATTGGCCGCCTAGAGGCCGAAATCCGCTATGTGGTGGAGGCACGCCAGCGCGTGCAGTTGCGCCTAGCTACGCTGGCCGAGCAAATCACCCAATGGGAGACGCGCAGCGAAGAGGCCCATTTTGAACTCGAAAATCTGGCCGGTGCTGGGCTAGAGGCCGAAGAGCAAACTGAACTGCTGCAAGCCCAATTGGAAGAGCAGGCCATGCGCCTGCCCGATTTAGAAGACGCCCTGCGCCAAAGCCAGAGCCGGGCCAACAGCCAGCGCGCTGCGGTGGTGCAAGTGCAACAGCAAATCCAAGTATTGGCCGCCGAGCAGCGCAGCATTGAGGAGCAAAGCCGCCAACTGCAAAGCCGCTATGAGCGCCTGCGCGTCGAGCGCCAAGCCCTCACCGCCCCCGATGCCAGCGGCGTGCAGCACTTACAACAACAACTGCAAGCGGCGCAAGAAGCCTTGGACATCACGCAAGCCCGTTTGGCCCAAGCCCAAGACGAGGCTCCACAACGCGACGAGGCCCGCCGCCAACACCAGCAGACCCTCAATGCTGAAAACGCCCGGCAAGCCGAATTGTCTGCCCGCCTTGAAGCGCTGCAAGCCTTGCAAGAAAAGCTCAAAACCGACGGCAAGCTGCGCCCTTGGCTACAGCGCCACGGCCTAGACAGCTTGGCGGCCCTGTGGACACGCCTGCATATCGAGCCGGGCTGGGAAAAAGCCCTAGAGGCCGCCCTGCGCGAGCGCCTATCGGCGTTGGAGGTAAGCAGCCTAGACCGGGTGCGCGGGTTGGTGGGCACTACGGGCGAGGGGCCACCGGCCAAACTGGCGTTTTTCAGCAGCGCCCAAGCGGTATTGCGCTCCTCTGCGGCGGCTTTACCACGTCTGGCCGATAGCTTGCGCCTGCACGATGCCAGCTTGCAGGCCGTGTTGCAAGATTGGCTACAAGGCTGCTATACCGCCCAGACCTTGGATGAAGCCCTGAACCGGCGCGCCCAACTCCAGCCCGGAGAAACCCTCTATGTGCCTGACGGCCATGCCGTCACCCTGCACAGCGTTGCCTTTTATGCCCAAGATTCTGAACAAGCCGGGCTATTGGCACGGGCGCAAGAAATCGAGCATTTAGACAAAGAACTGCGCGCCCAAACCCTCATCACCGAAGAAGCCCGTGCCGCCCTGTTGCGTGCCGAGGCTGCGTATGCTGATACTGTGCAGCAGCTTGCCACCTTGCGCCGTGCCGCCACCGAGGCCCAAGCTCAAGCCCATGCCTTGCAGGTAGAGCACCTGCGTTTGTCGCAACTGCTGGCGCAAACCCAAGCCCGCAGCGCGCAAATTGGTGCTGATTTAGACGAAGTGCAAGCCCAGCTAGACGACTTGCAAGAGCGCCGCATCACCGCAGAAGCGCGTTTCGAAACCTTGGATATGCAACTGGCCGACAGCCAAGAGGCCCACGCGCAACTCGATGACCGCGTGCTCGATGCCGAACGCCGCCTGAACCAATGCCGCGAACAGCAACGCGGCCTAGAGCGCCAAGCCCAAGAAGCCCTGTTTGCCCAGCGCAGCCTAGAAGCGCGCCGGGCCGAACTCTCGCGCACCCTCGATACTGCACGCCAGCAGGCCGCCACGCTGGCCGATGAGCGCGTGCGCGCCCAAGCTGAGCTAGAGCGCCTGTCTGATGCCGCTGCCCAAGGCGGCCTGCAAGAGCTGCTGGCGCTGAAAATCGAGCGTGAACAAGCACTGGCTGCCCAGCGCAGCCAATACGATGACCTCACCTTGCAATTGCGCAGCACCGACGAGCAGCGCCTGCAATTGGAGCGTACCCTAGAGCCGCTGCGCCAGCGCATCACCGATTGCCAGCTCAAAGAGCAAGCAGCGCGGCTGGGGTTGGAACAATTGAATACCTTGTTGACCGAAGCCCAAGCCGACCTAGAGGCCGTGGAGCGCTCCATCGCAGAGGGCCAAGTGCGCGTCACCGGCTTGCAAACGGAGATTGACCGCCTGCACCGCGAGATTGCCGCGTTAGGTGCCGTCAATCTCGCGGCCTTGGAAGAGCTGGTCGCCGCCCGCGAGCGTAAAACCTTCTTAGATGCCCAAACCACCGATTTGACCGATGCCATGCAGACGCTAGAAGACGCCATCCGCAAGATCGACGCCGAAACCCGTGATCTGCTGTCAGGCACCTTCGATGCCGTGAACGGGCATTTTGGTCGGATGTTCCCCGAACTGTTTGGCGGCGGCAACGCACGCCTTATCATCACGGGCGATGAAATTCTGGATTCGGGCGTACAAGTCATGGCCCAGCCGCCGGGCAAGAAAAACCAAACCATCCATCTGTTGTCTGGAGGCGAGAAGGCCCTTACCGCTATTGCCTTGGTGTTTGCTATCTTCCAACTCAACCCGGCCCCGTTTTGCCTGTTGGATGAAGTCGATGCCCCCTTGGACGACGCTAACACTGAGCGGTATGCCAAACTGGTGTCTCGTATGAGCCAGCAAACCCAATTTTTGTTCATCAGCCACAACAAAATTGCCATGGAAATGGCCCAACAATTGATCGGCGTCACCATGCAGGAGCAAGGCGTTTCACGCATTGTGGCCGTGGACATGGAGTCGGCCCTGTCGATGGCCGATGCCACCTGAACATCATTTACCCGCACACCACACCCATGAGCAACTTGCAAATTAGTCTGGCCGTCATCGGCGCCGTGTTGCTGGCCCTGATCGTCGCCTACAACGCTTGGACAAACCACCGCAACAGCCCTAAAAAGCCCAAGCCCGCCGAGCCGGGGGCTGCCGCTGTTGAACCCGCGTTGCGCCAAGAGCCTGCCTTTGACCACCTGCTCGATCAGGCCTTGCATGGCGTGCCACCAGCGTCGCCCTTGCACCACAATAGCCATGTCGATACGCCCTTGCAGGAAGATCGCGCTGAAGATGTCCCCTCCCATGCTGCGGGCGCACCCGTACCGCCAGCTCCTCCGCTTGTCGCCAAGCCCAAGCCCGCGTCCGTGCCAGACCGTCGTTTGGGGCTGGACAAGCTCATTGATGCGATTGCCACACTGCACTGCGAGCAGGCCGTGCCCGGCGATGCGGTGCTGGCGGCCCTGCCCCCTACCCGCCGCGTTGGTAGTAAACAGTTTGCCATTGAGGGTTGGAACGAGAGCAGCCAGCAGTGGGAGCACCCAGCCGCCAACCAGCGCTACAACCGTTTTCAGGCGGGCGTGCAGTTAGCCAACCGCACCGGGGCCTTGAATGAGATTGAGTTCTCTGAATTCCTGCAAAAAGTACAGGCTTTTGCCGACACGCTGCACGCAGCGGCAGAATTTCCAGAAATGCTGCATGAAGTGGCTCGTGCCAAATCGTTGGATGATTTTGCGGGTCAGCACGATGCCCAATTGAGCTTTGTGCTGCGCGCCCGCCAAGCCGCTTGGAGTGCCGGTTATCTGCAACAAAACGCCTCGCGCCTTGGTTTCGTGCCCGGCTCGATGGCAGGGCGGATGCTGCTACCAGCCCCCACGCCCGGTATGCCACCACTGCTCATACTGGCATTTGATACCCAAGCCGCTCTGGCCGAAGATTTAGAGCAGTCCGCCGTGCGCGATTTAATGCTCAGTTTGGATGTGGCCCAAGTCAACCGCTCTGAGCAGCCTTTTACCCGCCTGCGTGAGATTGCTACCGTACTCTGCCGCGTCATGGATGGCGTGCTGTGCGACCAAAACGGCCAGCCCTTGCCCACGATGGCGATGGATCCTATCGCCACCGATTTAGAACTGCTTTACGACCAACTCGATGGACACGGCCTGTCGGCAGGCTCGGTGCTGGCGCGTCGTTTGTTCAGTTGATGTCTGGGTTTGCTACTGTGACTGCATCGCTTGATCTTTTTGCTGCCCCGCCAGAAAGTGGGCCCACCAACACGGCCCAAGCTGCCGCCGAAGCAGCTAGCTTGCGCACCCGCCTGCACCGTTGGGCGCAGCAGTATTACGTCCAAGATGCCCCAGAGGTGCCCGATGCCGAATACGACCGTGCTTACCAGCGTTTGCAGGCCCTAGAGGCTGAACATCCTGATCTGGTTACTCCAGACTCGCCCACGCAGCGCATCATTGGCGCAGTGATGGATGGATTGGCTCCGGTACGCCATGCCCTGCCCATGCTGTCCATCCGCACCGAAACCGATGTCACAGCGGCTGGGGCGGAAAAATTCGAGCAGCAATTGCGCTCCTATCTAGCAACAGAACACAAGCGCACTGAACGCGCTGAGCGTTCGGCTCTGTGCCCGCTGGCACTGGAGGTTATCGGTGGTGCCCCCATCGCTTATGTGGCCGAACCCAAATTCGATGGCTTGGCGATGAGCCTGCGCTACGAAAACGGCCTGTTGGTGCAAGCTGCTACCCGTGGCGATGGCGAGGTGGGCGAGGACGTCACCCACAACATCCGCACCATTCGCCAGATACCGCTGTCTTTGCCTGCTGGCGTGCCCCCGGTGTTAGAAGTGCGCGGCGAGGTCTATATGGGCCGGGCCGATTTTGACCGCCTCAACCAAGAACAGCGTGCGCGTGGGCAAAAAACCTTCGTCAACCCGCGTAATGCTGCGGCTGGGGCTGTGCGCCAGTTAGATGCCAACATCACCGCCCAGCGCCCGATGCGCTTTTTTGCCTATGGCGTGGGTGATGTCTCCCTTGCTGCCGAGGGTACGCCGCTGTGGCAAACCCATTACGCCCTGTTGCAAACCCTCAAAGGCTGGGGTTTCCCGGTGGCCGAGCAGGTGCAGCAGGTGGTGGGTGCTGAGGCGCTGATGGCCTTTCACCAACGCATCGGCCAGCAGCGCGATCAGTTGCCCTACGATATTGATGGTGTCGTCTATAAAGTCGATGATCTGGCCTTGCAGCAGGAACTGGGTTTCAAAACCCGTGAGCCGCGTTGGGCGGTGGCTCACAAATACCCCGCACAAGAGATGATCACCTTGGTGGATGGCATCGACATCCAAGTGGGTCGCACCGGCAAACTCACGCCGGTGGCCCGGCTGGCCCCAGTGTTTGTGGGCGGTGTGACTGTCACCAATGCCACTTTGCACAACTTGTTTGAACTGCGCCGCAAAAAAGTGCGGGTGGGCGATCAGGTCATTGTGCGCCGGGCCGGTGATGTGATTCCTGAAGTGGTGGGGGTGGTGCCGCCGGTCGCAGAGGCCCATGGTGATGGGGCGTTGCTTGCTCGCCAGCCCTATGTGGCTAACTTTCGTATGCCTGCCGCTTGCCCCGTGTGTGGCAGCGCCGTAGTGCGTGAACCCAGTGAGACCGAATACCGCTGCACTGGTGGCCTGTTCTGCCCAGCCCAGCGCAAAGAAGCTATTTTGCATTTTGCAGCCCGGCGGGCGATGGATATCGAAGGCTTGGGCGGCAAGCTGGTCGATCAGTTGGTCGATGCGGGTGTGGTGCATACCCTGCCCGATTTGTACCGTCTAGGTTTAACGGCTTTGGTGGCTTTAGAGCGCATGGCCGAAAAATCAGCACAGAACATTCTGGCCGCGCTGGAGCAGTCCAAACAAACCACCCTGCCCCGGTTTTTGTTTGCCTTGGGTATCCGCCATGTGGGTGAATCCACGGCCAAAGATTTGGCACGCCACTTTGGCAATTTGGGCGCCATCATGGACGCCACGGTGGAGCAACTGTTGCAGGTCAACGATGTCGGGCCGGTGGTAGCGCAAAGCCTGCGCCTGTTTTTTGACCAGCCCCACCACCGCGAAGTGGTAAAACAATTGCGCGCATGTGGCATCTCTTGGCCCGAAGGTGCGCCGTCGCAGCGGGCGCTGCAACCCTTGGCCGGTAAAACCATCGTTCTGACGGGCACCCTACCCACTCTCAGCCGCGATGCCGCCAAAGACATGCTAGAGGCTGCGGGAGCCAAGGTCTCTGGCTCAGTCAGTAAAAAGACCAGCTATGTAGTTGCCGGTGCCGAAGCTGGCAGCAAACTCGCCAAGGCGCAAGAGCTGGGCCTGCCGGTATTAGACGAAGCCGGTTTGCTGGCGCTGTTGGCCCCTCCCACGCCGTAAAACGCACACAGACGATTCTGCTGGATGCCCCCGGTTTTGCTTTCTGCTCAGACGCGCCTGCTGGCCGTGGGCGTGCTGTTGCGCCAGACACTGGTAGCGCATGTGCGCCGCCCCAATCGTCGTACCCTGTGGGCCGCGTTGGCCGCAGGCCCGCTGCTGCTGTTGCTTTATACCCTGTTGCTGATTCCGTTTACCCCGGCCATCAGCGATATCCGCAAGGCCAAAACTGAACAACCGGCGCAGGTGCTCTCGCGTGATGGCAAACTCTTAGCCGAATACAAATGGGCGCACCGTGAATGGGTACCGCTCAAAAGCATTTCCCCTGCGGTCGTCGATGCCCTCATTGCCACCGAAGACCACCGTTTTTATCAGCACTGGGGTATGGATGCCCGGCGGCTGGTGGGGGCCGCACTGGCTACTTTTTCGGGGGATCGCCAAGGCGGCTCTACCATCACCCAGCAATTGGCGCGCAATCGCTTTCCGGAAGAAATTGGCCGTGCCCCCACGCTTACGCGCAAGCTCAAGGAGGCCATTACCGCCTTCAAAATTGAGATGCTCTACTCCAAGGAAGAAATCCTAGAGACGTATCTCAATACCGTACCATTTTTGTACAACGCCTATGGTATTGAGATGGCGGCGCGCACCTATTTTGATACCTCGGCTGACAAACTCACGGTGCTGCAAAGCGCCACCCTGATCGGCATGCTCAAGGGCACCAGCTATTACAACCCAGTGCTCAATCCTGAGCGGGCGCAAAACCGGCGCAACACCGTGCTGGCGCAGATGGTCAAGCGCGACAAACTCACACCGGCCCAGTTTGAAGCCCTGAAAAAACGCCCACTGCGCATTGATTTTGAGCGCCAAACTGAGCCGCAAGGCCCCGCCCCCCATTTTGCCCAACAACTGCGCAAATGGCTGATTGCGTGGGCTGACCGCAACGGCTACAACCTCTATACCGAGGGACTGGTGATTCACACCACCATCGACTCCCGTTTGCAAGCCTTGGCTAATCAAGCCGTGGCACGCCAAGGCCGCCAGTTGCAGGCGGTGGCCGATGGCGCTTGGAACCAGCGCAATGGCTGGAATCCACGCAATCCCTTGGTAGAAGCCTTGGTGCGTGAGTCGCCTGAGTTCCGTGCGGCTGTGGCTAAAGGCCAAACCCCCGACGAGGCCGCCAAAACATTGCTGGCCGACACCTCCTTCTTACGCACCTTGCGCCAAAACAAAGTGCGGGTGCAGGCGGGCTTCTTGGCCTTGGAACCCGAAACTGGGGCTATCCGTGCTTGGGTAGGCAGCCGAGATTTTGCCCAAGATGCGTTTGACCACGTGCAGCAGGCGCGCCGCCAGCCCGGCTCTACCTTCAAGCCCTTTGTCTATGGAGCCGCCTTTCAGCAGGGGATGCACCCCACCGATACGCTGATGGATCAAGCAGTAGAAATCAAACTGCCCGGCGGTGAAGTTTGGCGTCCTAGCGATGGTGGGCCGCCCAGCGGCCAAGCCATGAGCCTGCGCACCGCCTTGGCACAATCGAAAAACACCATCACCGCCCAACTGATGCAACAGGTGGGGGCAGACAAAGTGGTGCAACTGGCCCGTGCGATGGGCGTGCGCGAGAGCAAACTCGATCCTGTGCCCGCGCTGGCGCTGGGCACCAGCCCCGTCACGCTCAAAGAAATGGTGGCTGCCTATGGCACCATTGCCAATACAGGCCGTTATGTGGAGCCGGTGTGGGTCACACGCATCGAAAACCGCCGAGGCCAAGTATTACAAGAATTTTCTGTGGTGCGCCCGCAAAAAGTGATGCCCGTGCCAGTGGCTGAAGACCTGCGCGACGCTTTGCGCGGTGTGATTGATCAAGGTACAGGTCGCGCCATCCGCAGCCGGTACGGTATTGAGGCCGACGTGGCCGGTAAAACTGGCACCACCCAAGACAACGCAGATGGCTGGTTTATTCTGATGCACCCGCAATTGGTGGCTGGAGCTTGGGCGGGCTTTAACGATAGCCGCATTACCCTGCGCAGCGACCATTGGGGCCAAGGCGCGCGCAGTGCGCTGCCCATCGTGGGTGAGGTTTTCCAACAAGCGCTGCGCAGCAAGCAAATTGATGGCCGTGTGCGTTTTGTCAATACACCGCGCTCGCGCTGGTGGTCAGATTTCAAAGAGCGCCTGCATGACTGGCTGCAAGAGTGGTGGGCTAAAGCACCTGTAACCGAGACAGCACCCACACTGCCCCGTAAACCGGCCCCACTGCCCCCTGAGTCGGTACCGTCTGCGCCCGAAATTACCGAGTCGGCAGTTCCCCCTCCTGTGCCTGTCTTTCCTGGCGTGGTGGTGCCGTCCCCTGACTTGCCACCACGTCCGGAAATGCCTGCCTCAGGCGAGTCCTCGGCACCCGATCAAGTCTGGGAGCGTGTGGTTCCAGAGGCCCCCTTCGAGGGGCCGGTTTCTGGGGAAAATAGCCCCTGACTAGCGCTTCCATTCAACAACCCCTTGCCCTACATCTTTGAAAGTAACTTACATGAATTTATTAAAAATAGAAACAGCAAAGCCAAATATAAAATAATCAGATAAACGGGTTCTCAACCACTACCGGTGGCTTAACTTGTACAGTATCTGGTAACTTTTTTTGTTTTTCTAGAACTTTAACCACCCGAGCCGCCAAAATTTGCAACTCTTTTGCCAACTCCAAACCAGCCTTGTCCTTGGTCAAAACCAGATCACCCATCAATACTACCCGATCTACTCGATTTTCAACCTCTAAATTACCAATACGAATTACTTCGCTCTCATTTTCGTAAGGCTTGAAATGCTGCATCAGAAAAGCTCCTCAAAAATCACTTTTGCATAGCACGCTGAATCAAATCAATCACACCGCGAGCAAAGTCTTTCAACTGGAACTCCTCAGGTGCTGGCTGATTTTGATTTTTGTTTCTTTCGCCACCACCACGTTGCGACTGTGGTTTTGGCAAGGTCATACCTGCCTCGCGTATCTTGAGGGGTAGGCTAGGCCATACGTTCAAACCGACCATTTTTTCTAGATCAACGATACTCATGGCGGCGTAGTCTTTGGCTTCATCGTTGGTGATAAGGTAAGCACCAGCACGTTGCTGTTTAGGGCTGTAAATAGCTTTCCATAAATGGGTTGGTACCAACACATTGCCCACCTTTTTGATATTGCTACCCACAAAAACTGGCCCACTGACCACATACACTTCGCCTTCTTCCATGGCTAAACTGCGCGCTGCTGCTTCAATCCCTGCCCAAACACCAGCATTGTTGGCATGAATTTGTGGCACCATATTAGCCAAAGAAAAAGACTCTCGTTGTGCCTCACGGGTGGGCATATCGGCATTGGGGGCTAAGTGGCCCCGGTCGTAACCACTGCGCTGGTAATCGTCCAGTTCAGCACGATCAGAGGCGGGCAAAGCGGTCTCAGCATGGAAAGAATCTTTGCGCGAGAGTTTTTTAGCTAGCACCAGATTGTCGCGTTGTAAGTGCTCTGCAGCATACAAAGGCGTACGGCTCACCCCCGAATGCAACACGGCATAGGCTACAAAACACACTTCTTGAGTGCGCGGTTTGAGCTTAGCTTCGGTGATGGTTGGTGGCTGTCCAGCCACAAAATGTTGCGGACAAGCTGTAGCAGCAACCGACACCGGCACCGCCAAAACCCACAAGGCCAGCGCCAAACCGCCAGCATGAGAAATCGACATAGACATAACCCGCCATTGTGCCTATCTGCGTGCAGCAATGGGGGCTTTTTCTACTAAACTGGCCTCAACTAGGCTGCCAAAGTCTCTGTGATGCCGCCTGTAACCGGATGCCGATAGATCAGCGCCAACAACTGGCCAACATCTACACATTGGATCAACATCTGCCCCGGATGCACTTTGACCAAATGTGTAATCAATTTACCTGCATTGCCTGACAACGTGGGGGCCTTGACAATGCGCTGCTGGGAAAACGTGCCCACCCCATGCAAATCGCTCACCAACAATCCAACACATTGTTGGCCATGCTCTAACACAATGACTTGGCTGTCCTGCGTCCAAACAGAGGGTTGCCCCGACAACAAATGCCCTAGATCAAAAACCCAGACATAGCTGGATATGCTGCCTTGGGCCTTACGCGCTAGGGTACCGACACAGTAGGGTCGCCGTCCTGCCGACACTGGTGCAATGGCACTGGCAGGCAAGGCTTCGAGTACGTTGTGAGCATCCAGCGCCAGCAAAGAAGGGCCGACAAAAAAAGTGGCCATCTCTCGTCCGTCACTCACAGGAACTTCCGTCAGCAGGGCGGCACGCTGCCGACGCACAGCCTCCAAGGCACTCCCCTGCACAGCTCCCAAAGGCTCAAACGAGACTGCCAGCACATCGTCGCGGTAGCCGTCACTGCGCTTAAATTCTCGGTAGCCAGAAGATGCTGCACAACCAACAATGCAATAGTGACCATCCAACACCATCACTTGTGACAAGCTCTGGCCTCCCTTCAATTGCAGTAGCTCAGGTGGCAATACCAAGTTGCTGCCCGACGGATAATCTGCATGGGTGCTCGCCAGCACTAGCCCGTGGCGGTTTAAAAACGCTGTTTGCACACCAGGCTTTTCTCTGGTGCTATCAGAGAGCATGGCCTGAAATTCTTGCGGTGCGTTAAACACGATACCAATGCCCCCGACGGCTGTCGGATGAGAGCCGGAAGTGCGGATGGCGGCATGGTAAATATAGGTGGACTGCCCGTCACACAATGCAGACTCATGCCAAGGTACGACATGGTAGGCTTGGGTGCTTGAGAGTGCCAACACGTCGGTGAGTGTTTGAGCATCTATCTGTAAGTCCAACACACTGCTGCCATCGTTCAGGCGGGCATGGCTGGCCGCCAAAATCTGCCCTTGCCGGTCATAGACCACCAAACGCGCATACACGGTATAAAGGGCATTGATGCGTTCCAGCACCGCAGTGATGCGAGCCAATGCTGCTGCGTCAGGCTGGGGATCCGATAGAAAAACACCCAGTTCTGGGGTTTGGGCCCACCAACGACAATCATTGGCACGCTCATACAAATTACGGTCAAGCAAATCCACCAAAAGCCGCGTCAACAATTCGCTGTCGCGGGTGCGCGAGCCTAATACCGTGCCATACAGGTCTCTGATTGACTGGTTGAAGACTTCATTGGTACGTGCGCCGGTTTGGCCAATTTGCTCTAGCACTGCCTTGAGTTTTTGCTCGCTGCCACGTTCGGTGGCCGTCATGACCTGCCCGTTCCAAACGACGCGGCGGATAGTCTGTGCCGCCATCACAATTTCGTTCAATGGCGGACAGAAAGTTTGTGCATGGGCCAGCAAGCCCAAAGCGACGGTAGGCTCTAGGCGGTCAATGGTTTGTCTTTGTTGGGCCACAAAAGCTAGCTCAATGGGCACCATGACTTGTCCTGTCCAGCCTTGAGGGCCAGGATAGCCTTGGTAACCCCTGCTAGGTACCGTTTGCACCAAATAAGTGCGGCCACCGCACACCATTGGTTCTGGCGCCCCATGATGGTTCACAGGAACCGGAGCGCCTATAGGCAACCACAAAGGATCACTGCTAGCAATGACCCGCCGTTGACCATCTAGCAGCAAGGCAATGCTGCGGCGCTCTTGGTCTTGGTGGGCCTGGAAAATCCCTTCCATTTCACTACCAAAAGCAAAGCTCAGGCATAAAACGCCTACCGGCTCGCCGCTGCGCGGGTCTAACAGACGATGCGAATAGAGCAGCGCGTGGGTCTTGCCCGGCCGCAGGTTGCTGGCACGAAAGGTTTCAACATAGCCCCGACTTTTTAGCGTTTGTTCAATCAAAGGATCGTGGCTACCTTCGATAGGGGAATCAGCGTCTGTGTGAACCAGTACGGTTCCTTGGGCGTCGAGCAACAAAATCTCGTCATAGACCGTGTACTTGTTGCGGTACTCTCGCAAACGCTCCAACACAGCCTCTGCGTCAGTATCGATCCCAGCCACAAAGCGGCACAAAGTTTGGTCTGTGGCTAAAAATCCGACATCGGCCGTGCGTTCATATAGGTTGCGCACCACAATATCAATCACATGGCGGGCGCTGGTGCCAAGCTCAGCCATGACCTCACCAATCGACTCCTGCACCAGCGACATCACCAATTCACTCTCCAAGCGCTGGAAGCCTTCTCGGGTGGCGCTCATCATTGGCAACAGGCTGCGAGCCTCTTCGGGGCAGTTCATCTTGGCCGAAGCCTCAATCAAGCGCCACATCAAATTGAGCTCACGCAGGGCGTTTTCACAGCGGGCAACATCGCGCATGAAAGGGATAAAAGTATCGGTGTGAACCGTGACGCTTGATGACATGGCCAACTCCTTTCTGAACAGGGCGGCAACCACCCTTATCCTAACGAATGCAAAAGCCGGGCCACTCGTTCAGCTGCTCAGGGCTGCCGTGGCTTGTTGCCAAGGCAATGGTGCCTGCCAGTGCTCCATCCAATGGACAAAATCTTCCAGTGGCATGGGTCGTGCAATGCAGTAACCTTGGGCCAAATCACAGCCCATTTGCAGCAACATGCTACCTTGGGCCACGGTTTCCACCCCTTCGGCAATGACACGGTAGTCAAACGAACGGGCCAGTCCAATCACCCCTTGCACAATGGCTAGATCACCCGCATCGTCTTGCATACCACGCACAAAACTTTGGTCGATTTTGATCGTCTCTAGTGGCAGGCGACGCAAGTAGGTCAGGGAGGAGTAGCCGGTACCAAAATCATCTAAGGCTGTGGATACCCCCATATCACGCAAGCGTAGCAGGGTATGGGCTACGGGTTCAAGGTTATAAAGAGCAGCGGTTTCGGTGATTTCAATGCGCAGGCTGCCTCGTGGCAGTTGTGGGTGACAGGCCATGCGCTGGGCCAGCCAATCGGCAAAATTGGCCTGTTGTAAATGCGGTGCCGCAATGTTCACGCTGATGGGCACCACCAACCCCCGGTTGTGCAACACCATGACCATGTCCAGCGCTGTGTCTACCACCCAAGCGCCAAAAATGCTTTCTAGCGCGGTGCCATGCATTTGCGGCAAAAAACTACCCGGAAACAGCAAACCTTTGTCTGGATGATTCCAGCGCACCAAGGCTTCGGCCCCGATGACGGTACCTAAACGCATATCTACCTTGGGTTGTAGGTAGAGTTCAAACTGATTTTGCGTTAAGGCCAGATGCAACAAAGCAGTATGCGCCAGCACTTGTTGTGCCTCACGTTCAGAGGCAGCATCAAACTGAAAGAAGCGGTTGCGCCCAGCACGTTTGGCATGGTACATGGCCTGATCGGCGTGGCGCAACAAGGTGTCGGCATCGGCATCGTCTTGGGGGTACAAGGTGTAACCAATACTGGCCGTGACCGTTACCGACTCATTGCCTAGGCTGTAAGGTGCAGCCAAGCCTTCCATGACGTGGCGCAGGGTTTGCTCGCAGTCAGTGTAGCTGTGCAGACCGGGCAACAAGATGACAAACTCGTCGCCGCCCAACCGGGCAACACAATCGGTGGCTCGCAGGGAGCGGGTTAGGCGGTTGGCCGCCACCACCAGCAAGTGGTCTCCAGCCTCATGGCCGTGCTCATCATTGACTGGCTTAAAGCCATCTAAATCCAAGTAGGCCACGCCCAGCAGCGTGCCCAAGGTGCGCGCTTGCTCCATCGCTTGAGCGAGGCAGCGGGCCAACAGCACGCGGTTGGGCAATCCGGTTAAAGAATCGTGGTGGGCCAGCCGGTGCAGTTGCTCTTGATGTTCGTGCTGGTGCGTGACATCCATCGAGACACCCAACATGCGCGTTGGGGTACCCATTGCATCATGGGCCACCGTTTTACCTAGATTGCGAATCCAGCGCACGCCGCCACCATGCTGGGGTATGCGCCAAGTGGCATCAAAATGGGTCACGGAATGGCGGGTATGGTGATCGATTTCGCGGGCAATTTTGGGGATATCTTCCGCCAGCGCGCAATGCTGCCACGGCACCGGCCCGCTGGCATCTTGATCGTCAGCATGAAAGCCACGCATTGCCAACCAGCACACATCGCCTTGGATGAGGCCAGTTTGCAAATCCCAGTCCCAACGCCCTAAAGACGCAGCAGCCAAAGTGAGCGAGAGCAGGGCTTCGCGTTCGCGGACTTGGGCTTGGGCGCGTTTGGAGGCATCGATATCTTGCATCACGCCACGAATACGCACCACACGACCGTGCTCAACCACCGGCTCGCCCAGCGCCCGCATCCACACCAAACGGCCATCGGCGCGGACGATCTCAATTTCTACATTCCACTCCACGCGCTGGCGAATACACTGGCGCAAGGCGTTGCGAAAGGTGTCGTGCCAAGCTGGTGCCACGTGGCGCTGCACATAGTCCCTCGGCAACGGGCTGCCCGGCGGCAAACCGTGGATTTCGTAGCAAACATCTGACCAATACACTGGCCCCCGCCCTGGTAGATCTTCCCAGACGCCTAGGCGCGCCAAACGCCCTGCTTGTTGTAGCAGGCTGTTGCTCGCTTGCAATTCGTTGTAGATGCGCTGCTCGCGGGTTATGTCATGAAAAACAAAAACAAAGCATTCTTCGTCAGCGATGGGTACTGGATAGGCAGACATCAGTCCGTGCACCAAGCCACCATCACGCCGTTGCGCAAGCATCGGTAATTTATTGACTTTACCCTCGCGTTGATAGACCTGCATGAGATTAGAGGACTCATCAGCACTGGCCCAAATACGCAGCTCTTGCGAGGTGCGGCCCACCACGGCCTCACGGGTCAAGCCTAATAGGTCACAAAACGCCGGGTTGACCTCCAGAAAAACACCATCGGCCATGCGTGTTATGCCTGCGGGATTAGGCAGGGCATGAAAGATAGTGTTGTATTTGGCTTCAGAGGCGCGCAGTGCTTCTTCTGTAGCGCGGCGTTCTGTGATGTCCACAATGACACCCACAATGCGCAAAGCCCGGCCATCGCCTTCTTGTGCCGTGGTACGCCCCCGCACCAACACCCAGCGCCAGCAACCTGCACTATTGCGCACCCGAAATTCCACCTCGTAGCGTTTGGTCTTACCACTGAGCACCGGACGCAGTTGCTCTGTAGTAATAGCTACATCGTCTGGGTGTTGCAAGCTGCGCCAATACGCTGTGCGTTGGCGATGCGGTAATTCGAGCAGACCATAAGGACAGTAAAAATCGCCATAAAAAGAGAGCTGGTGGTTGCGCAAATCCCACGCCCAGCGTCCACCGCCAGTAGCTTCTAGGGTGGTTAGCAGTTCTTGCTCACGCTGGCGCAAGGCCTGGAGCGGATCCATCGCGTTCATTTTTTTCCGATTCCTCTGTGTCGGCGTGGAGTATCGTTGCGCTGAGGCCACCTGTGTGCTGTCAAGGTGACGGGGTTAACCCGGTTGACACGCCCGACTGCTTTTGAGTGCTTTCTAGCTCTAACAAAGCAGCCTTGCGTTCAAGGCCCCCAGCATAGCCTGTTAGGTGACCATTGCGCCCTAACACCCTATGGCAAGGAACGATCAGGCTGATAGGGTTGCGGGCAATGGCCGCCGCCACGGCACGCACCGCACTAGGCTTGTGCAACCGCTGGGCCACATCAGCATAACTGCAAGTATGCCCGTATCCTATCTGGCGCAGTTCTTGCCACACGGCCTGCTGAAAAGGCGTGCCACTGGAATTGGCCAGCGGCAGATCAAAGCCAGTGGATTGACCACTCCAGTACGCCTGTAACTGTTCCAAAGCCCGGCCCAACAGTGGGTGCTGGGAGGCATGAGGCCAAGCATCAGGCCCATACAGTAAATCTGCTGGCTCGTGACGCTGCCCCTGAAACCACACACCACACAGCCCCAAGGGTGAGGCCGCTAAAGCAATTGCACCCCACGGGCTATTGGCGTGCTGCTGAACGGTAGCTGGATGAAACAACATATATTCCCTACAGTAGACTGGATAGCGCAAGTTATAACGGCTGATGCTACTGGTGCAGTGCTGCACCTACAATGCCGCCGGTTTTTTCTTTTCTTTTTCCTGAAAGCGCAACCCCGTGCAGCCCTCTCCCGCTATCTTCAAAGCCTATGACGTTCGTGGCATCGTACCCGCTACATTGAATGAGGAGGTAGCACGGGGATTGGGCCGTGCCTTTGGCAGCGCTGCCCGTGCCATCGGCCAAACCACAGTGGCCGTAGGGCGCGATGGCCGCCTGTCTGGCCCAGCACTGGCTGCGGCACTGATCGCAGGTTTGGTGGATGTGGGTATCGAGGTGATTGATGTTGGCCTCGTGACTACGCCCCTGTTGTATTTTGCTGCCCATACCTTGTGCCAATCGGGTATTCAAGTCACGGGCAGCCACAATCCGAAAGACTACAACGGTTTCAAAATGGTGCTGGCAGGTAGGGCCATTTATGGCGATGAAATCCAAGCCCTGCGCCGCACGATGGAAGAAGAAAGCTGGCAACTGGCCCCCGGTGGCAGCGTGCGCCAAGCCGATGTCTTACCCGCCTACCGCGCGCGCATTACCAGTGATGTGACATTGGCCCGCCCAATGAAAATCGTGGTGGACTGCGGCAATGGGATTGCCGGTGCTTCAGCGCCAGCAATCTTTCGGGCGCTGGGTTGCGAGGTGATTGAGCTGTTCTCTGAGGTGGATGGCAATTTTCCGAACCACCACCCCGACCCCAGCAAGCCAGAAAACCTGCGCGATCTGATAGCCGCCCTGCAAGCCAGCGATGCCGAATTGGGCTTGGCCTTTGATGGTGATGGCGACCGCTTGGGCATTGTGACCAAAGACGGACAAAACATCTTCCCTGATCGCCAGATGATGCTGTTTGCCCAAGATGTGCTGGCCCGTGTGCCGGGCGGGCCTATTGTGTTTGATGTGAAGTGTACGCAGCGCTTGGCACCCGCTATCACGGCAGCCGGTGGCGTGCCGGTGATGTACAAAACCGGCCATTCGCTCATCAAGGCGCAAATGAAGCAGCTTAACGCACCGCTGGGTGGCGAGATGAGCGGCCATATCTTCTTTAAAGAGCGCTGGTTCGGCTTTGACGATGGCACCTACGCCGGTTGCCGCCTGCTAGAAATTGTGAGCCGCCACCCTGACCCCAGTGCCGTGCTCAATGCCCTGCCCAGCAGCTACTCCACCCCAGAATTGAATGTGGCCTGCGCTGAGGGCGAGCCACACCGCCTGAGCGCCGAATTGCAGACGCTGGCAGCAGAAACCTTTGCGGCACCAGCGCAGGTCAGCACGATTGACGGCTTGCGCGTGGATTGGCCCGATGGTTTTGGCCTGATCCGCGCCAGTAACACCACGCCGGTGCTGGTGTTGCGCTTTGAAGGCCAAACCCCTGAAGCCTTGCAACGCATTGAGGCCACCATGTTGGGTTTACTGCGGCGCGTCAAGCCCGAAGCCCAAGTGGGTGACGCAGCACACTGATCGGGGTATTGCCGGATGCCCACTTTGGCCCGTGGCCTGTACTCCATCCTGATCTCTCTGGCCCAACCGCTGCTGCGGCGCAAGCTGCGCCGACGGGCCGTGCTCGAACCCGGTTATGGCATGGCGGTAGAAGAGCGCTTTGGACGCTACCCTGCCCACGAAGCCAGCGAGACAAGCAAGACCGGCTGGGTTTGGATCCACGCTGTCTCTTTGGGTGAGACCAGAGCCGCCGCTATTTTGCTCACAGCCTTGCGCCAGCAATGGCCGGGCATGCGCCTGCTACTGACGCACAGCACCGCTACAGGCCGTGCCGAAGGGCAAAAAATGTTGCGCGCTGGTGATCGGCAAGTTTGGCTGCCTTGGGATAGCCTAGGGGCCGTGCGGCGCTTTTTGCAGCACTTTCGGCCCGCCATTGGCATTTTGATGGAAACCGAAGTCTGGCCCAACCTGATTGCCGCCTGCCACCAGCGTGGCACCCCGTTGGTATTAGCCAATGCTCGGCTCAATGAAAAATCGTACAAACAAGCCCTGCGCCTAGGCTGGCTGGCTAAACCTGCTTATGCCGCGCTCACGGCGGTGTATGCCCAAACCGAGCACGATGCACAGCGCCTGCGCGCACTCGGCGCGCCGGTACAAGGGGTTTTTGGTAATCTCAAATTTGATGCCGTGCCTGACGCGCAGCAAATCGCCCAAGGCCGACTTTGGCGCAGTGCAAGCGCCAAACCCGTCTTGCTGTTGGCCAGCAGCCGCGAAGGCGAGGAAGCGTTGTGGCTGCAAGCGGTCAAGGAACAAATCGAGTTGCACCGTCTAAGCCATACCATGCAATGGCTGATCGTGCCACGCCACCCACAGCGGTTTGACACAGTAGCCACTTTATTAGAGCAGGCCGGATTGCAAGTATCAAGGCGCAGCCAATGGACAGACTCTCCAACGCCCGCAGAGGTTTGGCTGGGAGACTCGATGGGAGAAATGGCGCTGTACTATAGTTTGGCTACCGTGGCCCTACTGGGTGGCAGCTTTGCCCCCTTGGGCGGACAAAATTTGATTGAAGCGGCAGCTTGTAGCTGCCCTGTCATCCAAGGGCCACACACCTTCAATTTTGCAGAGGCGGCTGCCCTGACTCTAGAATGTGGTGTGGCACGCTTGGCGCAAGATATGCCCCAAGCCATTGCATTAGCCACGGCTTGGGTGCAAGACCCTAGCGCACTAGCTCAAGCCCAAACTGCAGCGGCTACCCTAGGGCAAGCCCACCAAGGAGCAGCACAGGCTACGGCGGCAGCAGTAGCATCTTTGCTACTGGCAATAGCTTGATCGACATCATTTTTTCGAGAAAAACCCTTCGCCAGTTACCATTTGCTACTGCAAATCAGTTGTATTTATCTGATGATGCCGCGCCATGCTAAAAAAAAACATCCATTTCAACACCATCCATAGTGCCTTTCCTCATATTGGGGATCGACTGGAGCTGTTCTGGGGCCACCCAGAGTTTGTCAATTACGTAGATAACCTGATCTATGACACCCGTGATGGCGGGCGCAAGGGGTTTCCGCCAGAGATTTTTATGGCCTTGCACCAGCTGTCTGAAGACCACTTCGAGGTCTTTCCGCACCTGCGTAAATTAGCGAAAGACGATTTCTTTTGATCTTCTTCTGAGCGTCAGCGGGCCAACATGCTATTGACGGCTTCGATATCGGAGATGTCTAAGCTGCCACTGGCTTGGCGCAGTTTGAGCGTGCCCATCAGCACGCTGTAACGGGCCACGGCCAGATCACGCTTGGTCTGGTAGAGCTGGCTTTGGGCATTGAGCACATCAATGTTGATACGTACCCCCACTTGGTAACCCAGTTGGTTAGCCTCTAGGGCGCTTTGGCTAGAGGCTTCGGCGGCTTCTAGGGCCTTGACCTGCCCCAACCCAGATTGGACACCATAAAAGGCAGCGCGGGTGCTTTGTACTGCGCTGCGGCGCAGGTTGTCGAGGTCAGCACGGGCTTTGTCTTCCAGCGCCAGCGTTTCTTTGATGCGATTTTGTACCGAAAAACCCGCAAACAGCGGCACATTCAGTGCCAGTCCGATACTGGCGCTGTTGGTACGTGTAGAAACTCCGGGGGTCGCGGTGGTGCCATTGGGCGTGCGCTGCACGTTGTACCCGGCTTGCGCATCTAATGTGGGCAAATGCCCGGTTTCGGCCTTGCGGGTTTCGAGCTGGGCCACATCCAATGCAATCAACGCCTGACGCACCAAGGGCTGTTGTGCCTCGGCTTTTTCTATCCAAGGCAGGGGGCTGTCCGGCTCTAGCTGGGGCAACACCGGCGGCTGGGCCAAAGGCAAAGGTTTGGTGTTGGTTTGGCCGACCAGTTGGTCTAGCGCCATGTTTTTAACGCGCAGGTCGTTTTCTGCGGCAATCTCTTGGGCCACCACCAAATCGTAGCGGGCTTGGGCCTCGCGCGAATCGGTGATGGTGGAAGTGCCTACCTCAAAATTGCGTTTGGCAGCAGCTAATTGCTCCGACACCGCTGCTTTTTGCGCTTGCACAAAGGTCAGGGTATCTTGGGCTGCCAGCACATCAAAATAGCCTTGGCTCACGCGCACCAGCAAATCTTGCGCTACCGCATCCAACTGGGCTTGGGCGGCATCGACACCCCGACGCCCCTGCTCTAAGGTGATACGGTTAGCCGGACGGTACAGGGGTTGGGAGGCATTTACACCCACCGTCTGCGTGGTCAGGCCCAAATCGCGGCGGCCATTGCCCATGATCTCGGTCTCGGCCCGCGATAGCCCAGCAGACAAGGCCACGCTGGGCAACAGTCCGGCGCGGGCCTGATCGGCGCGCCCCTGTGCGGCGTGCAGCTGTGCTTGCGCCGCTTGCCACGGGGCATCGTACTGGCGTGCAGATTCCACCAGCGCCATCAGGCTTTGGGCCTGTGCAGGAGCGGATAAAGCTGCTGCAAGGGCCAGCGTTAAGGGAAGGAACCTACTACAGGACATGGGCATGGCAGAACGTTGGCTTAGAACTTGAAGGTGGAGGGCTGGCTAAAGCCCTGCAAACGGGGTGAGGTGGTATCCCAAGGCTGGGTGGTCTCAAAGCGCGGGCCTTTGCGCTGCACGATGGTCATGCGCATAACCGGGAAATCGCCCACGATGGCGGCCAAACGGCCACCATCATTGAGTTTGGCCAGCAGGTCTTGCGGCACCTCAGACACCGAGCCACTGAGCACGATCACATCAAACGGGCCTTCGGGCAAAGCGTCGCGCGAACCATCACCTTGGCGCACAGTGGCATTGCTGATGCCAGCACGTTGCAAATTGGCACGGGCTTTTTCAACCAAACTGGGTTCAATGTCTAGCGCCAGCACTTGGGCCGAGCAACGGGCCAGCAAAGCGGCCATATAGCCGGAACCCGCACCAATCTCTAGCACTTTTTCGTGTTTGCGCACTTGCAAGTCATTGAGCAAACGGGCCTCAATCTTGGGGGCCAACATGCACTGGCCTGTGCGAATGCCTTCTTCTGGGGTGCCGTGCAACGGGATTTCCATGTCCATGAACGCCAGATTGCGATAGGCCAGTGGGGCAAAATCTTCACGGCGCAGGCTGTGCAGCAGCTCCAGCACGTCGGCGTCATACACATTCCACGGCCTGATTTGCTGCTCGACCATGTTGTAGCGGGCTTGCTCAATCGGGTCATTGGTGTGGATGGAAGACGTGTTCAGGGGCATGTTCATGGCAAAAAATCTCCGCAAGGGCAGTTCAGGGTCAAGCCTGTGATTTTAGAATGGCCTGCCTCGTTTAGGACGCCAGCAAGCCGTGCAGCAGCATATTGACCTGATTTTCTAGGTACAACTGCGGTGATACCGTCAAGGAAGCGGGTATGCAAGCTAGGCTGGCATGTTGGGACAGGGTCAAAAACAGGAACGGTGAAATAACAGCATAGACGGCATGATCGAGATCGACGGGTCGAAATTCGCCACTGTCCATACCACGTTGCAAAATGCGACGCATCAGGGCATGGCCCGGCTCACTGACTTCTTGCTGATAAAACTGGGCAATCTCAGGAAAGTTACTGGCCTCACATAGCATCAGCTTAGTGATACCAGAGGCTCTGGTAGAGCCAATGTGCTCCCACCACGAGCAATAAGAATAGCGCAGCATCTCAGCCGTGCTACCCTGAAAGGTCTCAAACTCTTGGTTCCATTGCTGAAAGCGGATACCAATGTTCTCCCGCACCACTGCATTGAACAGATCGGCCTTGCTGGGGAAATACAAAAACAGCGTGCCCTTGGATACCCCGGCGCGTGCGGCCACAGCTTCTACCTTGGTGGCGGCATAGCCTTTGGCTATAAACAAGTCTAGCGCAGCCTCTAGCAGTTCAGCGGGGCGCGCTTGCTTGCGGCGCACCCGCACCCGTGCTGTGTTCAAGGGCAAAGAATCAGAAGGAAGAAATGGCACGCGGTAAGGGCTTTTAATGACTGTCTGGTTAGTAATGTAATCACCGGCAGAATAGGCGTCAATCCAATTCCATCGACAATCGAGCCATGACCCTGCAACACATCACTTTGGCTGGCGGCTGCTTTTGGTGTACCGAAGCCGTTTTTACCCGATTGCGCGGCATCAGTGCGGTGCAAAGCGGCTATGCCAATGGCCATACCAGCCACCCCAGCTACGAACAAGTATGCGATGGCACCACAGGCCACGCCGAGGTGGTACAACTGGCTTTCGATCCGGAGATGATTGACCTGCGCCAGATTTTGGAAGTTTTCTTAGCTACCCACGATCCCACCACCCTCAATCGCCAAGGCCACGATGTGGGCACGCAGTACCGTAGTGGCATCTATTGGCACCACCCAGAACAAGAACTAGTGGCTAAAGCACTGTTGGCAGACCTTACCGCCCAAAAGCTGTGGGATGCACCTATCGTGACTGAAGTAGCCCCGCTAGATAGCTTTTGGCCTGCCGAGGCTTACCACCAGCAATACTATGCGCGCCATCCGGAGCAAGGTTATTGCGCTGCTGTCATCACGCCTAAACTGGCTAAGTTTCGCCAGCGCTTTGCAGCGTTATTGCAGCCCTGAATGCAATGGCGCCACTTGACTGATGTTGATGAAAGATTTGGTTATGCGCAATTTTTGGCTTCGTTGTTTCTGCGTGCTTTTGTGTACCCCTGCAGCGATGGTGCAGGCACAGACGCATTCGGAGCAAGAAAAACAGGCCGATATTGAGCGCCACCGTGCGATGGCAGCGGCACATACGGCCATGGCGCAGTGCCTAGCCTCCAGCAAAGATGCCGAGCAGTGCCTAAAAGAATTGCAAACCGCCTGCAAAAGTTTGGCTATTGGTAAGTATTGCGGCATGAAGCACGCCCACTAACATGCGTTTGCAAGCCCGCAAGCATCCACCACTGACTACCACTGTGTTGTGGTGGGTCTGTGGGTTGCTGCTGGCATTGGCCCCCGCTCTGGGCCAGATGCACCGCGTCTTGCATGGTGGGCATGGTGTCATCCCCCTTCCTGCTGCGCTGCATGTGCAGCAACACCGCAGTGGCGATGACAGGGGCCTGCCACGGCTGTTTGGCACACACAGTGCGGCAGACTGTTTGTTGCTCGACCAGTGGACTTGGGCAGATCCAAGCACGCACCTGCCCACACTGCCCTCACAGGCACCTGCAACGCCTGCCCCAGCCCAATGTTACGGGCACTCAGGGGCCGTCCGCGTTGCGGCATTCCAAGCCCGCGCACCACCGCCCTTCTGGTTGGGCTGACTGCCAATTTCTTCCTTTTAGCTGATGGCAAGCACGTGCTTGCTGTCTGTGCTTGTTTTCCTGTTTTTTGCGTTCTAGATGCCAAGACACTCCCCTTCACAGCGGAGTCTCGCGTCTGCGCGCCCGTTTCTTCTTTTTTTATGTCTTCTGTTATTTCTTTTCGGTTTACCCCACCCATGCAATTGCAACCACTGGCTTGTGCTGTGGCACTGCTGTGTATTGCTACAGGCACAGCCCAAGCCCAAGAGGGCCACCTTGCGGCGGCGGCATTGCCCGATGTGACCGTTTCGGCCAGCGGATTGCAACAAAGCAGCAGCGACATGACGGTGCCCGTCAGCGTGTTAGAGGGCAACGAGCTGATCCAGCGGCGTCAGTCCAATTTGGGCGAAACACTCAATGGTGAACCGGGCATCCACTCCAGCCATTTTGGTGCTGGGGCCAGCCGCCCCATCATCCGGGGTATGGATGGCCCGCGTGTGCGGTTGCTCTCCGATGGAGCGCCTATCCACGATGCCTCCACCATCAGCCCAGACCATGCCGTCGTGGCCGATCCCTTGCTGGCGACACAAATCGAAGTGTTGCGCGGGCCATCGGCCTTGATCCACGGCGGTGGGGCGATGGGGGGCGTGGTCAATGTGCTTGATGGCAAGGTGCCCACAGCCATACCCAGCAAAGGCTACGAGGGCAGCGCCGAATTGCGCGCTAATAGCGCGGCCCATGAACAGGCCGGTGCTTTTGCCTTAACCGGTGGTGCTGGCAACATCGCCATCCATGTCGAAGGCAGCAAAGGGCAAGCCGATGACTACCGTGTCGGGCGGGGCTGGCCGTCTGGAAGCAAGGTGCAAGGCAGCTTTAACGACACCAACAGCGCCAGCCTAGGCTTGTCTTGGGTAGGAGAGCGTGGTTATTTAGGGCTGGCCTACACACGCCAAAATGCAAACTATGGCTTGCCAGGCCACAACCACAGTTATGAGGGTTGCCATACCCATGGCCTGCATCTGCACTGCGGCAGCCACAGCCCAGCCATAGAAGATGATGCCCATCATGACGATCACGGACACGATGAGGCAGAGGGCGTGCCAGTCGTCGATTTACGCAGCGAACGGGTCGATTTGCGCGGTGAATTGCGCAACCCTCTGCCGGGCTTTAGCGTATTGCGGCTGCGCGCTGGCAAAACCGATTACCGCCACCATGAGATAGAAGACGGCACGATTGCCACCACCTTCCGTAATAAAGCCCATGACGCGCGCATCGAGTTACAACACCTGCCTGTGGCAGGCTGGCAGGGGGTGTTGGGGCTACAGATGTCACAACGGCGCTTTGAGGCGGTGGGCGCAGACGCCTATATCGAGCCTACCGACACCCGCAATCAGGGCCTGTTCTTGCTAGAGAGCTACCGCTGGAACGACTGGCGCTTTGAAGCCGCACTGCGCCACGAACAGCAGACGATATTGGCCAGCGACAGCAGCACCAAAGCATCACACAACGGCACCTCCGCCTCGTTGGGTGCCGTTTGGAAGGTGGTACCCGGTTACCAACTGACGGCTTCATGGACACACGCCAATCGGCTGCCCACCGCAGAAGAACTGTATGCACGTGGCCTGCACTTGGCTACCAGTACCTATGAGCTGGGCAATGCTGCCTTGCGCAAGGAAACTGCCCAAAACATCGACTTGGGTCTGCGTAAAACGGCGGGTGACACCACGTTTGAGGTCAGCGTTTTTCATAACCGGGTGCATAACTACATTCACGGTCGCACGGTAGATGCGCTCGATGGCCTGCAATTGCTGCAATACAGCCAACAAGATGCCACCTTTACTGGGCTGGAAGGACGCCTACAACAGCGTTTTAACCAGCACTGGGGCTTGACGGTGTTTGGTGACATCGTGCGGGCACTGCTTGATGGTGGTGAAAAACTGCCACGCACCCCGGCTGCACGTCTGGGACTGCGGCTCAACGGCCAATGGCAGGCTTGGCAAAGCTACGCCGAATGGGTGCAAGTGGCGCGGCAAACGCGCATTGCGGCGTTTGAAACCGAAACGCCGGGCTATGGCATGTTGCACATGGGGGTTTCTTACCATGCCCGTACCGGCAGCGGCCAGCCTTGGCAGATTTATCTGCGCGCCAACAACCTCAATAATCGTTTGGCCTATGCCCATACCTCTTTCATCAAGGATGCTGCGCCCTTGACAGGGCGCAACATCACGATAGGGGTACGCATGGATTTTTAAGGGAAGACAGGGCACATGGGGCCGTGGCCCCATGTGCTGACCAGACACTGTCAGAGGCGCCGTGCTGCACACGGCGCGACGTCACCCATGCTAACCCTGCAAAAACCAAAGCACCCACAAAGGCTGTAACGTCAACACCCAAAGCAGCCACTGAAGTGTGTGCCCACCAACCCAGAGAAGGGATGCTCCAAGCCAATAGCGTGGTTACCGGAATTGCCAAGGTCAAGGCAGCAGCCACCCACAGCAAATGCACTGCCGCCTGCGCGCCACCACGCAGAAAAGCCCAGGCAATACTGGCAAAGAATGCTGTGTAATAAAGCGCCTGATGCCAAGCGTGCAAATGGCCCACGTAGCCGTGCAGCCACTTACCACCCACTATCGTCAAAGAAACACCACACACACATCCCAGACAGACACCAACCGTGGCGGCAGCCATGAGCCGGACGTCCAAGCGTTGCACAGGCCGTTCATGGCCCTGTTTGGGTGCCCTGCGACGGCGACTCTCTATCCAAAGCAGGTTGCCGCTGTAGAACAACCAAGCCCCTGCCAAACCAAGCAGAAAGTACATCCATTGCACTATGGTGTCACCAAAGGCGGCCATATGCAGTGCAAAAAAGCTGCTGACCCACAAATTAGGGGTACTCTGGTGTCCAGGCAGAAAGTCGCTGCTTATTAGCTTGCCACTGTAAGGATCGACCGCAACAAAGCCGCCTCGCGCCCGAGGTGACACTGCCGCCGTGTTCTTGCCCCACACCCGTACAACCGCACGCGGCCCCATCACCTGCTGGTATTGCAGCATACTGGGTACAAAGCCAGGTGAAAGCGCATGCACACGGGCCACCAGCTCTAGGGGTGTCAATAAACTAGCCGGGTCGCGTACAGGCGCTGTCTCTGGGGCAGAAGTAGGCATCCGAAAGGCGCTGGTCAGCTTATCTTCGTGCAGCATTTTGTCCTGCAAAAAGTAAATACCATCGTGAAAGGCAAATACTGCTGCGGTCAAAGCCATGACCACATGGAACGGCAGGCTGATGATGCCAACCACGTTGTGTGCATCCAGCCACATGCGCTTGAGGTTCTTCCCCACCCGCAAAGCAAAAAAGTCTTTCACCAGCGATGGGAGAAGCACGATAACTCCAGAGACCAGCGCCAGCGTGTAGAGTGAGGCAATGACTCCCATGATCCAGCGGTTTGGATCGTTGTCCACTGGTAAGCCCACCACACGGTGAAGCACATCAATGAACGCTGCCAGTGGTGAGGGCTGTGACTGCTGTACTTGGGCCACGCCTTGTGCATCCCACGTTGCCACATAGTGCCTGACTGCGGATTCATCGTGGTCATCAGCATCAGAACTGCGCACGTGCCAACCCATCCGGGCAGGTATGTGTTCAGCATCTCGCAGGTAAATCGTGAAATCTTTGGCAGCTTCGGGGTTTGAGCGCAGGGTTTGCAAAATCAACGCCTGTGCGTTGCCTACAGGGACAGTGATAGGGGCCACAGGGGCTGACGCCCAACGTTCTAATGGCTCCTTAAAAATGGTCAATGCGCCTGCATAAAAAGCAATGAACAAAGCCATCCCCGTCAGGATGCCTGTCCAAGTGTGGACCGACTTGTAAATACGGATGATGTCAGCTCGCATGATTAGTACCTTTGCCATCAGAACAGGCGCAACATGGTCAGTGCAGCAAGAGCTAGCAGGTTGACCCCACCAAGCCAAAGCCAAGCTAGCCAACCACTACGGAAAAAATAGCAGACACTTAATGTGCCAAGCCAAATTGGGGCCACCATCCACATTGCCAGTTGTGCCCTTACCGCAAGCGCCATATCTGCATTGAGATGAGAAAATAGGCCACTACACGCGATAGCCAAGGTAAATCCCAGCAAGACTCCAGCCAGCGTCTTGGAGGCCCAGTCACGCTGAATTAGTGGGGGTTTTTTGCCAGTTGCCATGTCACTACCTCTGCCAGAGGACGACCAATGCGCCCACATAAGGAAAAACGACCCACAACAGCATCAGTGCAGTGACAAAAACGAAACTCGCAGCCACCGTCTGCATACTTTGGCCCAAGGCTAGCCAACCCAGTAACAGCAGTACACCACCCGATATGCAAGCTGGCCCTGTTGGCAAGGCTTTGTTAAGCCAGCGTTGGTGGGCCGATGCGAGATAAATGCAGACGCTGCCTGCCAGCAAGGCGAGCAGACCGCACAAGACAAACATATTCATGCGCGTGTCAGAAGTCTACGGTGGCAGAAAGCATGGCTGTACGTGCCGGGCCTAGCGTGGCAATGGGTGTGCTGTCGCTGAAACTGCCCGCGTAGTAGTGTCGATTCAACAAGTTAGTCACACTCAGACGCCACACCAGCTTATGACCGTCTAAACGGGTGGTGTAGCGCGCACCAATGTCCAACTGCCCCCAACCGGCAATAGGCTGGGTATTAGCTGAATCCAAATACTGGCTGCTGGTGGCAATGACGCGGCCACTGAGCGTCAGGCCAGATGTCCCAGGGGCATCCCACTCTGCACCGATGTTGCCCTGCCAACGTGGCGCTCCAATAGCCACCTTGCCATTATTTTGGTTATAGGCGGTCTTTGTCTGTACACCTTGGGTATAGGTAGCACCACCAAGCAAACGAACATGGCGTGTCACTTCGCCAAAGGTATTCCACTCTAGGCCACGGATGCGCTTTTCGCCCTCATCGCTATAGGTGGGGTTGGTATTGCTGCCTATGAGAACCAAGGTCGGCTTACTGATCTCAAACAGACTGGCTGTGTTGGTAAAAGTGCCAACCTCCCACTTGACGCCCAGCTCCTTCTGCTCTGTTTTGTAGGGCGCAAACACCTGCTGGTAGTTAGTGGCCTTAACATCAGTGACGCTGTCCCCCTTGCTCAAACCCTGCACATAGTTGGCGTACAAAGAAAGCGCAGCCCCCCAAGGTTTGATAACCACCGCAGCGGCAGGCGTAACCACGCTCTTGTCGTATACCGCTGTCACAGCCCCAGTGCTGTTGTAATTGCTGGTTTCGATACTTTGTTGGCGCAACCCCCATGTCAGGCGCACGTTGTCGTCCATGAACGATAGTGTGTCCATCAAGGCGAGGCTAGACAGTGTTGATCGGCTGGTTTGCGGTGCCAGAATGGGCAGCACAGCCATTACTGGGGCCACCGGGCTGTAAATGTTCGAAGAGAACGGCTTGGTATTGGAGGCCGAACCATTCTCCTGCTCCAAATTGGATGCATGCAGTACCAGTTCGTGGGCCACGCTGCCGGTGTTAAAGCGCGCCCGCAAACCTGCCTCGGCGGCCACACTGTCGGTATAGCCCCGCTGACCCACTGTGAACGCTGAGTAGTTACCGTTGGCCTGGATTTGGCGCGCATGTGTACCACTGAGAAAGCCAGAATACTCATGGTTTAAGACACCCACACCAGCGAAGGCCGACCAATGCTGATTGAACGCGTATTCGGCCCGCGCTATTGCCGCATTGCTCTGCAACTCACCATACGCGGTGCTAAATTGATTGATACGCGGGTCAGGGGCTTTGGGAATGCTGGCGCTGGCAAACCAAAACATCGCTGGTGTGCCACCGTTGAAGGATTCCTTGCTGTGGTAAGCATCCAACGAGGCCGTCAAGGCGCTGGTGCGATAGTCCAGTGCAGTAGAGATGAATTGGCGCTTTTTAGACTGTCCATTTAATTCGGTATCCCCATCACTGTAGGCACCATTCACGCGCAAGCCCCACTCCTGATGCTCACCAAAGCGGCGACCAATATCGAGGCTGGCACCCAATTGCGACTCTGACTGATACCCAACCGATACTTGCGTCAATGGCTCCTTGCCTGCCCGCTTGGGCACCAAGTTGATCACGCCGCCCACCCCACCACTGGGGGCCATGCCACCAAACACCGCACTCGGCCCCTTGAGCACTTCAGCCCGTTCCACAAATTCGATTGGCGTATGTCCTAGAGGTGCCAACCCAAACATCCCATCAATCGCCAGATCTGAGGAATGGACATCAAAGCCCCGTACACGGAAATTTTCGTAGGCATGCCCGTTAGAGGTGGTAAAGCGCACCGAAGGGTCGTTGACCAGTACATCGGCCAGTGTCCGGGCCTGCTGATCTTGGATCAACTCAGCGGTATAGCTGGTCACGCTGAATGGTGTCTCCATCACCGACTGGTTGCCAAGCGCACCAAGGCGGGCACCTTTGGCCACTTGGCCGCCGGCATGCCGAAGAGGTACATCCAATGGTGACTCTGTGTTAGCCATGACCTTGACGGTCGGCAAAGTCAACTCACTGCGAGATTCTTCAATAGAAGTGATTTCGGCCCCTGCCCACAGTGGCAGCACCGTGGTACTCAAAGCCAGCGCTATGGGCGTCATTCGCAGCATCATGTTTTTTCCTTTCAGATTCACACTGGCTGGCACAGGCTGGCTTGTGGGGGGGGAGCATCCGCATGTTTTGGATGTGATTGTAAATAATAATCATTCGCAATAATTGACGAGAAAGCTCATCAACAAGCGGCGTCATTGTATAGTATCGATAATGATTTGCATTTACATGCAAGCCGCACCGAAAAAAACCGGCCAACCATCCACTTGGAGCACCTGCCCATGCGCGTTCAATCTGCCATTTCTTCTGCCATCCTGACATTTGCCATTGCCATGCCCGTTGCAGCGTCTGCTGATGTAGTGAGCCACGCCGATGTGGCAAAACACTATGCAACGCTTGTCCATGCCAACTACAGTGACACCTTGGCGGCAGCTAAAGACCTGCAAGCGAACATCACGGCGCTGGTAGCCACACCGTCGGCAGAGCATCTGGACAAAGCGCGCAAGGCATGGCTTGCAGCACGCGAGTTCTATGGTCAGACGGAGGCATTTCGCTTTTATGCAGGCCCCATTGATAATGATCGTGGCCCCGAAGGACGGATCAATGCTTGGCCACTAGACGAAGCGTATGTGGACTATGTGGAGGGCAAGGCCAGCAGCGGGCTGGTCAACAACCCAAAGTTCAAGATCAGCAAAGCCAATCTGCGCAAATTCAATGAGCGCGGGGGTGAGGAAAACATCAGTGCCGGATGGCATGCCATCGAATTTTTGCTATGGGGCCAAGACCGCAGCGATACTGGCCCTGGGGAGCGCTCCTTCGAAGACTTTGTCGATGGAAAAAAAGCCCATGCCGACCGCCGCCGCCAATTTCTGACCGTAGCTACGCAGTTGCTGGTGGATGACTTGTCTTTTTTGGTCAAGTCTTGGCAACCAAATCAACAAAACTACCGTGCCCAATTTGAGAAAGGTGGCAAGGAGTCGGTGCGAAAAATCATTGTCGGTTTAGGCTCGCTCTCGCGTGGCGAGCTGGCCGGAGAGCGCATGGAAGTGGCATTGAACTCGCAAGACCAAGAAGACGAGCATTCTTGCTTCTCTGACAATACCCACCGCGATATTGTCACCAATGCGATTGGTATCCGTAATGTCTGGCAGGGTCAGTACCAACGTCGTGATGGCACACATCTGCAAGGCCCCGGCCTGCACGCATTGGTAGCTGCCAAAAACCCTGCACTGGCAGACAAGACCCAGCAACAAATTGATCAATCTGTGAAGGCAGCGCAAGCCATTCAAGCCCCTTTTGATCGAGAAATCATCGGCGATGACAATGCAGCGGGCCGCCAACGGGTGCAAGCCACCATCAACAGCTTGGTAGAGCAATCCAAGTTGCTCGTCACCACAGCCAATGCCGTGGGTATTTCCAAGCTGACGCTGGTTCAGCCATAAACGCTAGGAGTTGAAAAACGATGCTTGCGAAAACTATGGCTTCAACCCTCGTAGGGCTAGGATGCTTAGGCTATGCGGTGTGGCCATCGGCCAGCGAAAACGCAGACCCGCTGGGCGAGAAAACCGGCGGAGAAACCACGGTCTATGCCACCGGACGCAATGCATTTTCGTTTCCGTTGGCAAATCTAGACGATGCTGAACGCACCCGGTTTGCAATTGGCAATTCTTTCTTCAAGCGCAACTGGGTGGAAGCACCGGCCTCCACCACAGCCCGCGATGGATTGGGGCCGCATTTTATTGCTCGCTCTTGTGCAGGCTGCCATGTGATGGATGGACGAGGGGCACCACCAGCCTATCAAAAAACCTTGGGGCCAGAGCCTGACTCTACCGTGGCATTGCTAATCAGGTTATCTGTTGCTGGCAAGCCTATGGCAGGCTCTGGGGTAGTGCCAGAGCCTGTATATGGAGATCAATTCAACAATGCAGCTATTCAAGGTGTGAAGCCCGAGGGCACGGTACGTATCTACTCCACGGCCCTCCGAGGCCGGTTTGCCGATGGCACGCCCTATGCCTTGCTGCAACCTCGGTATGAATTGAGCGATTTGGGTTATGGCCCGTTATCACCAAATACGCTGATGAGTCCGCGCATTGCTCCACACTTGGCAGGTGTTGGTTTGCTAGAGGCCATTGACGAGGCTGACATTCTGGAAAACGCCAAAACCCAGAGCCACACGTCTGGGCCTATCAAAGGCCAGCCCAATCGGGTGTGGGATGCCTACGCCCGTGCAGAGCGCATTGGTCGGTTTGGCTGGAAGGCCAATGTAGCCAGTCTGGCACACCAGACAGCAGGTGCGTTTCTGGGAGACATTGGCATCACTTCCACCTTGTTCCCTAATGAAGCCTGCATGGCAGCTCAGACAGATTGCCTGTCCGCCCCTCACGGCGGTGGCAAGAGAAGTGGCCGGGATGGGCTGACACCCGCCCAAAGCGCCACTGCGAGCCAACCAGAGATTGACGATGAGACCCTGGCCCACACCGTGTTTTACCAAGCCACACTAGCCCCAGCCGCTCGACGCCAGCCTACGGATGTTCAAGTTTTGCGTGGGCAAGTGCTGTTCCAAAAAGCCCAGTGTGCGCAATGCCATCGCCCCCAATATGTGACCAAAGAAGGGCCATTCCCCTTGTTGACTAGCCCCCACCTGAAGGGGCAAACCATCTGGCCCTACACAGATTTGTTATTGCACGACATGGGGCCACTATTGGCAGATGGACGCCCTGACTTTCTGGCCAACGGACGCCAGTGGAAGACCCCACCACTGTGGGGAATTGGCCTATTCAAAGATGTCAACGGCCATCAACGCCTGATGCACGATGGACGTGCCCGCAATGTACTGGAGGCCCTGCTTTGGCATGGTGGAGAGGCCGAGCACAGCAAGCAACAGGTGCTAAAAATGAACAAACCAGAGCGTGATGCCCTCGTGAAATTTGTGGAGTCTCTATGAAACCGGCATCTGTGGTGCGTCGTCAAGCGCTGAAGGTCTCGCTGCTCGGCCTAGGGCTACCTTGGGGCGCAGTGTTTGCCCAGCCAACAGCCCCCATTGTCTTCCCTTACTACAGTGCTGCACAGGCGCTGCAAGGCCTTTACCGCATCCATCTGCCCAGCTTGGCCCAAGCTTTTACAGAACAGGCCCATATATTGGTAGAGGTGGCCTCAGGCTATTGTGCCAACCCAAAGACACTGGAATTATTGCGTTGGCAATGGGCCAAGACTTTGATGTCATGGCAAGCGCTGGCAACCCCTGCACTGGGGCCAATATTGAAGCGCCGATCTCAACGCCAGATCGATTTCTGGCCCACTCGCCCAGCCTTATTGCATAAGGCGTTGGCACGCCAGCCCCAAACGTTGGCAGAGCTGGCGTCCATCGGCTCGCCTGCCAAGGGCTTGCCTGCGCTCGAAGCTCTCTTGCGCTACCAGAATCTAACTCCAGACCTATGTTCCTACATCGTTTTGCTGGCGCAGGGCATCGAGGCCGAGGCGGTGATCTTGCGCGAGGAGTTTGCCCGATGGGCCAGCTTCGACTGGACAAGCTCTGAAGACACCACACAAACCAGTATGGCCGAATGGATTAACCAATGGCTGGGGGGTTGGGAGCGTCTGCGCTGGCTCCACATAGAACAACCGCTGCAAAAAGCCCGTACCCGTGCTGCTGCAACAGCCTCATTTGCGCGCCATGAGATGGCCACCAATGTGCTTGAATGGCAAGTGCAATGGCACGCACTTCGTACACAAGCTTTGCTCAAACCAGAACAAATAGCCCCTCCCCGGCATGACAATCAACTGATCCCAATAGAAGCCCTTCTGCGAGGAAAGGGACATCTTGCAATCGCCAATCGCTGGAGCGCCCTGTTGGGCGAGGTAGGCAAGGCCGTCGAGCATTTGACAGCACAGCCTAGCCCGACCGAATGCTTGGCGATAGCCAAGAAAATGAAAGTCGTGACCTTGTGGTATCAAAACGAGGTGGCACAGGCGCTTGATATACCCTTGGGGTTCTCGGATGCCGACGGCGATTGAAAGCATGGACTTATCGCGCAGACAGGCACTTCAGATATTGGCAACTTGGGGGTTGGCAACCAAGGTGGGTGCCGTAGAGTCAACACCATCGGCTAGATTGCTGGCGGCTTGGCAAGCACAGGCCGAATACCGTATCGGTATTTTGGAGTTTGATACCCGTGGATGGTCGGTTACGCAGTCTCTGGAGACCCCGACACGTCCACACGGCTTGTTGATCGAGTCCTCGGGGAGCATAGTTGCAGTTGCCCGCCGACCGGGAGACTGGATTGTGCGTTGGAACAGCACCACCCATGCCACCCAATGGCACTGGATAGAAGACGACTGTCGATTCAACGGTCATATCCTAGCATCACAGGATGGGCAATGTCTCTGGAGCACAGAAACAGACCAAGAATCGCAGCGCGGACTATTAGGGGTACGAAATGCCAAGACATTGGAAAAGATCAATGAGTTTGACACCCAAGGGCTAGACCCCCATCAGTTGCTTGCGCTGCCCGTCACGGTCGGGCGCTATCGAGCCGGTACTTTGATGGTTGCTAACGGGGGCATTCGTACCTTGGCCGAGTCAGGCAGAACCAAGCAGACGCAGTTTCCTGTAGATGCTTCACTGGTGGCGCTCTCACCGCTGGATGGTGAGATTCTTGGTCAGTGGCGCTTAAGTGATCGATGGCTGAGCATTCGCCATCTGGCTTGGAACCCCTCCTCGCAACGCTTGGGCATTGCCCTCCAAGCAGAACATCCGGGTGTGGACAATCGTCACACGGCACCGGTTTTAGCGGTATGGGATGGTGTGGCATTGCGCACAGCCAGAAACCAACCACCGGTTATGGGTTATGGCGGCGACATCATTGCATTAGCCGGAGCAGGGTTTGCCGTCAGTTGCACCAAAGCGGGTGTGGTGGCGGTCTACAGCGTTGATGGTTGCTGGATAAAAAACATTGTTCATCCTGGAGCCGGAGCACTGGCCCAGAGCGGTGCTCAATGGCTGGCCGCTGGGCAATCAGGAATTTTGCAAGACACAATGCTTCTTCAGGCTGATGCACATGTGTCTGCCACCCACCACCAGTGGGATAACCACTGGCAGTCTATCTGATCCATGAAGCAGAGATGGCTTTCAGAACCGATATGTCGATGTCAGGGTATAAGTTCGGGCCTGTCCATAAAAGCAGTCTCCCCGCGCCAAGCATTGCGTGATGTGTACCTTATCTGTCAGGTTGATAACATTGAACGCCACGCGCCAGTCGCCCGCATCGTAGGCCGCCATAGCGTCGGCCAAAGTAGCGGAAGGCGTGCTGATCGCAGATGTGCCGCTCCATTGTGACCCCGTGTAGCGCAAGCCTGCACCCACTACCCAGCCGCCACGCCCTTCACTGGCAAACCGGTGGGATAACCAAGCCGATGCTGTGTGTTTGGGCACACTGGCCACAGATTGCCCCTGATCGCCTGCATTGCTGCGGCTGATCTTGGCGTCAGTGAGTGCATAAGCTAGGGTCATGTCCCAGCGGCTGGCTAGGCTCGCTTGCATCTCGGCTTCAAAGCCATTTACTTTCACCTCTCCCAGTTGCAGGCTATTGAGCGGGTTACTGGGGTCGGTGGTTTTGCGGTTTTTCTCGCGCAACTGGTACAAGGCTGCATAGGCGCTGATGCCCTGACCGGGTGGCTGCCACTTCACACCAGCTTCCCACTGCTGGCCGCGTTGGGGTTTGTAGGGGGTGCCATATACGTCCACACCACCCAAGGGCTGGAAGGATTCAGAGTAGCCTACGTAGGGTGCCCACCCACCATCCATCTGATAGGTGACGCCTGCGCGCTTGCTCCACGCTTTGTCGTCAATGGCAGCGGCGGGGCGGCCTTCGGTATCGGTCTGGGCGCTATCGTGGCGCAGACCCAAAGTAGCAGTCCAGCGCTCCCACTTGATCTGGTCTTGGGCATAAAGGCCCCATTGGCGTTGCTCCACATTGGGCTGGCGCATCAATTGCGATGCAGTGGGCGGCCTGAAGTTACCGTACACGGGGTTGTACACATCAAATGCTGCGGTGACGCTGCGCCAACTCGATTGGCTGGTTTGATTGCGCTGTACATCCAACCCGGCCAGCACGGTGTGTTCGGTGCCACTGCTAGTGTGGAGCTTGCCTTCAATCTGTGTATCCACCAACAGCATACGGCCACCGTTGATTTGCCAGCTTGCATCGCGATAGACAGTGCGGTTGTCGCTGTTGAACACGGGTCGGGCCGGGCGGCCCGTGGCAGCATTGGCAGTGAAGCTGGTATAGATGGTGCGATAGTCAACCTCGCTCACGGTGCGGCGCAGGTTTTGGCGCACCGTCCAGTCACTGTTGAACTGGTGGCTGAACAGGTAGCCCCAAGAGTTGTTGGTGGTGTCATACGCATCCCAACCGGGTTCGCTGATGAAGGTGTTGCGGGGTATCTGTCCGTATTGGCTAGGCAACTGTGTGCCTTGCCACGGGAAAAAGCCAATGAGCGAGCCACTCTTGTCTTTTTGATGCAGTGCTTGCAGGGTGAGCGAGGTGGCGGCGTTGGGCTTCCAAGTAAGCGACGGCATGAGCACTAGGCGGTCATCGTCCACATGGTCAAGCTGGCTGCCGCTGTCGCGGCCTACGGCCACTAAGCGATAGAGCCACTGGCCCTCTTGGTCAAGCGCGCCGGTCAGGTCTGCGGCGATTTGCTTGCGGGCATTGTTGCCGACCTGTACCTGCACTTCACGCAAGGTGTCGGCCTGCGGGCGTTTGCTGGTGAGGTTGAGCACGCCTCCTACGCTGCCTTGGCCATACAGCACCGAGGTAGGCCCGCGTAAAAACTCTACGCGTTCCAGTGTGTAAGGATCGGGGCGGCTCGTGTTGTAGGTGCCGTAAATACGCAGCAGGCCGTCTTGGTACTGCGTCACGGTGCCACCACGAGCGCTAAAACTGTCAACCCGACTGTCGAAGTAGTTGGACACCGCCCCAGCGGTGTAGGCCGTGGCTTGGCGCAGCGTTTGCACACCTTGCGCTTCCATCTGGTCGCGTGTAACCACGCTGATGGCCTGTGGAGTTTCGAGGAGTGGTGTGTCGGTTTTGGTGGCACTGAGCGCGCGCTTGGCAACAAAGCCAGTCACGGGGGTAATGGCGTTTTCCTGTTCGGCACCAGATCTGATAGTCACAGGCGTGAGCATGGTTTCGGCAGTAGGTGGGGTTTGCGCGTGGGCCGAGGCGCCATACAGTAGCAGCAAAACAGCTTGCGCCAACGCTGTGCGCGGAATAGGCCGAGGCAGGGAGATAGAAGATTGCATGATGTGCTGTGGATTGGTCAAAACGGCTTAGTGCGCGGCTGGTGCAGGCGGCAGTGGGGGAGATCCGAGGCCATCGGCCAGCACGAAGGTCAACGTAGTCACATAGCTGGCTTCGCCGTATTTATCTCCCTGGGCTTCGCCGGGAGCCTTATCGCTGTACTTGACCTCGGCCACATACTGACCTTTCCAAGGGGTGAGAAAGGTTACCGTGCCATCTTCACCCGATTCAGCCTCACGCATCCAGCCAGAAGGTGCGGCCAGTTGCACCTTGGCTTTGACCAAAGGGGAGCCCTTAAAGAAAACTTTCAACTGCCCCGGTTTGCCCGTGGGCACAAGGTCTAATGGTGCGGTGGGTGCCACCGGCTGCGCTAGGCTGGCTACCCAGCGGGCCGAGGGCTGCCAGTACATGGCAGGCAGGTTACGCTTGCTGCGGTCGATCAGCGGGTAGGTGGGGGCTGCAAACAGAGTTTCTGCAACCATGGTCAAGGTGTAATTGAAGGAGTCCTTACCTAACCGCCCCTCCACCCGTTGGGTTGCAGCGCCAGCACGCTGCTCCAGTGCAGGCACGCCCTTGAACTTGTCCAGCCCCCCAGGTGAAGTCTCGCGCAGGTTGTCGTTGAACTCACCAAAGTGCAGCCGGGCTTGGCCTGCGGTGTTCTCTAGCCAAACTTGGTGGGCATGAACAGTGGTAATGCAGGCACAGGCAAGCAAAGTGCCAAGCAGCCGGGCCTTGAGGAATGGAGTCGATGGCATAGAAGTCTTCCTTTCAGGAGTTTCAACAAAAAAACAAAAGCACGCACGATTCCCCCTAGCAGTGCCGGGGTGGCGAACTCATTTTTTGATGGCTTCTTACGCTTTAGAAGTAAGCGTTAAGTGGCTTTCGTTCCACAGATTGGGCGTGGCCGATATGGGCAGCACCGCTTGGGACAACTCGCAAATAGGCACGCAGTGATCGGTGCTAACACGCCATATCGCTAGATGGCCTTTGGTCGATACGTCGGCACTGGCTTGCGGAAACTTTATTTTACAATACAAATGAGAATGATTCTTTTTTATATATGTAATTGCTAGTCGATGGCCCGTACCAGCAAACACGCCAACAATGCAGCAGCCGCCATTTTGGGGATGTGCTGTGGCTGCCAAGTAATGGTGGCCGTCACCGCCACAGCAGCAACAGACAGTGCCACCATCCAAGCCGTCAGGCTCAGTGCAGCAGATACCCCTCCCACGGGGTAGGCTACCGCCAGCCATAACGACAACAGCAGCAACAGCCAGCCTATCTGGCGCAGGCGTGTTAGGCGTTGGGCTGTCCCCTCATGGCCTAGGGCATCCTCATGGTGGCGATCCATGCCCAATGCAATCGCAGACCAAGCGGCAAAACACAGAAGAAACGCAAACATATTTCAAGCCCCCGAAGTGGATGCTTGCGCCGATGGCTGCACAGCTACTGCACGCGCTGGTTTTTTCGCTCTGGCCTTGCCTTCAAGCCCACGGCCAGGTCGCAAGCGCCACGACAACCAGCCGCACACAATGCCAGTAACCAGAAACGATAGATCCATGCTGACCCACACCCATGCTCTGGCAGGTAAAGTCACTCCCAGATGAGTTTGGGTGGTTAGGGCGTTGAGCACGGGCAGCAAAGCCCAGACCAGAGCAGCAGCACCCAGCGGCACAAACCAGCCCATGCGGTTTGGACGCAGCACTGTGCATACCAAGGCCCACAACAGCGTCATACCCCAAGTACAGAAAAACCAAGCTAACTCGGTGTCGGCGCGGCCCTCAATGTCCACTGGTAACAATCGGTTGGAGGCTAGGTACACACCACAGGCCAAAGGCAACCCAGCCAAAGCCGTGATGTTCATGCCTGCCACTAGGCGCTCTCCCACTGGGGCTTTGGCAGCAACGCCCCCTGTAGCTACCTTACGGTGGACTGAAGTCTGGTTTCTGGTACTGCGTTTTACAGACCACAGCACCATACCAGTGGCAATCATCAAACTGCCCAGCATCCCAAAGCCAAAAAGCACCCAGCGCATGCCCGTGTCGGCAAAGCGGGCCAAGTGCAGGCCATACAGCACACCATAGGTCTTGGCTGCTGGGCCGGTGGGATTTACATGGTCTAGCTGTTGGCCCGTGGTGGCATCAAACAACAGGCGCAGCGGGCGGTATTGCAGGCGGTCTCCTTCATGACGTGTTACCTCCACCACGGCATGGCCCTGGGCATCACGGCGTGCTTGCACGCTACCAATACGCCCACCTTCCCAATGAGCAATGGCCGCATCAAGGATGGGTTGCAATGCAATACTGGGCAGTGGCTCTACCTTGTCGTTAACACCTTGGCGTGGTCGACTGGAAGATTTTTCCCCCTGCAACTCGGCAAAGTAGGCGTTTGAGTCCACCCCTTTTTCATTCTTGTAAGCCGTGGCAATGCCTGCTGGCATGTACATGGAGTGGAAGATCATCAGCCCACTCAACGTAATCATCAAATAAAACGGCAGTACCAGTACACCACTGACATTGTGTGCATCTAGCCAAGCACGTTGCCCGCCCTTAGCTGGGCGGAAGGTAAAAAATTCTTTAAAAATTCGCCGGTGCGTGATCACACCCGTGATCAACGCTACCAACATCAACATCGTCGCTACCCCCACCACCCAGCGGCCCTCAAGGGCCCAGCGGCCTTTCTGGGCAGTGCGTAGTTCAAAGTGGAAACGGTAGAAGAAATCACCCGCCATCGTCTGGCGCATTTGGATGGCCTCGCCGGTCTGTGGATTCATGTGCAGGGTTTCGAAGCGGCCATTGCCCGTATCGCGCCACAGAATATTCACTGCGGGGTTGCGCTCATCGGGCAAGTGCATGATCCACTGCGTAAGCCCGGGGGATTGGCGTGTGAGCGCATCCAAAGACTTCTGTGCCACCCCTGCACCAGCGGTAGGCAGGCCATACATCTCTGGACGCATCCACAGATTGAACTCGTTCTTGAAGAACGATAACGTCCCAGTAAAAAATATGGCAAACAACAGCCAGCCCAAAACCAGACCCGCCCAAGTGTGCAACCATGACATGGCCTGACGAAACCCCTCGCGGTCATTGGGTGTTCTGGAAGGTGGTGCTTGGTGGCTGTCAGGCCGTGCCGATATGTTGGGGATTAGGGTCGCTGTCATGAAGCAGCCTTCATCCATTGGGGCATCATGGCACCTGCACCCAGCACTAAGGCGGGCAGCAGCGTTCCTCCCCATGCACCCCAGGCCGTGCGCGCATAAAACGCCCAGCCCACAGCCACAGCATAGACCAGCCACGCCAACATGGTGGCAGTCAACACAGCTTCGACGCGAGGCATAAACTGTACCAACCCCAGTGATAACGCGGCGGAAACTCCAGCCGCTAGTGCATAGCCACCAGCAATAGCGGCCAGAGTGCGGGAAACAACGACCAAACGATAGCGCCAAATAGGGTGTGTCGCTTTCATGATCGGTCGTATCCCACATCAGGGCGCATACCGTTGCAGTGTGGTGTACCAGCATCCCGCACTGGTGCGATAAGCGATGCCAGACGGTCTCGGTGATGGTGCATGTCAATCACTCCCAGGCCCAAAAAACGAAGGCGGCAAACCTATGGCTCGCAGCCCCACGAAGAATGCCACGCACTGGCGTGGCGCAGGGTGCATGGCACCCTGGCTTGAACGTTGGCTGGCTGGCAGGAGGGGAGTGCGGGCGAGCCGGGTGGTCCGGTGCCCGGTCTCAGTGGGCTGCACTACTGGCTGAAACCAGCATTCTAATCAAATGATAACGATTACCATTCAATATTTTTAAATAGCCACAAAACACGCAGTGTTCAAAATTTCACACCCGCTGGAGCATGGCATGGGTTTGCTCTGGAAGCAGCTTCGGTTTCGTATTGGTGGCCGACTTAACTTAACCGAGATCGGCACCCACCCAATCGCGCAAGGCAGCCCGCTGGCTCTCATCGAGCCAGAGTTCCTCGCGGGCGCAGAGCTTTTCTAGGTTGTGCGCCATTTGCCAAGCTAAATCTTGCGGGGTATCTTGGCCCTGACCAAACTGGTGCCCCCCCATCAACAACCCACGCAGTACCCAGTTCACATCTTCGCGGCTGATATCGCACTGCGCTAGACGGCACAGATCGCGTACCCGTTTGCCGGTGTCGCGCAAATGGAAGGGCTGCTCGGCCAAGTCGGTGGCAATAGCTTGCCAAAGGCGTCGAAACTCTAAGCGGCCTAAGCGCGGGGCCTCGGTGGCATCGCAGACTTGGCGCAGCAAAGGCGGATCGGCACTATCTAGGGTGCCATCCCTGCCAGCAGGGGATACCGGGCGGTCATGGCGCTGGGGATCGTAGAGATAGCCGCCAGAATGCGACCAATCGAGCAACAACGGTGACAGCACTAGCGTTTCGATAAAACGCCGGAAACTGCCCAATCCAGCCCAGCTGCTGCCATCCAGCCCCGGTACCTGTGCGGGCAGACGGCTGGCCATGCGCGCCAAGGGTACTGCCAAATCGGAAGCAGCCACTTCATGGCGAATGATTTGTGTAGCCAAAGTGCGGATATCGTTCCACTCTACCGGGTCTACCGCGCTGGCCGGCAGGGGTGTCGTTTCTACCGGTGTCCAGTGGCCCATTGGCTGATAGCCACCAGATCGCGCAGCGGGGGCGAAGGGCGGGGCTTCGCTGTGCTCTTCGGCTTCGCCTAAGGCATCGCGCACAAAGACATCGGTATCGATCAATAAGTCTGCCGAAGCCTGGTAGGCCGCCGACGGAAACCCTACAGCCAGCACGGTGGTGCGTCGGTCGCTGCGGCGCAGCTTACGCAGCACCGGGGTAAAGTCGGCATCCGCAGAAAAAACGATGAACTCGTCAAAGCGCGTTTCGTGCTGCAGCAGATCAACCATGTCCAGCACCATGTGGATGTCGGTGCTGGTCTTGCCCTCAGTGGTCATGGGCGGGCAATCAATGGTTTCAAATCCGGCCCGGTTGAAATGGGGCCGAAAACGCTGATAAACATGCGGGTTGAAATAGCAACGACGCACCAGCAAACGCCGGCCTTTGGCACCGGGGGGCGCATGGGCAGGCAGGGGCAGGCTATCGGTCAGCCAGTGCAGCCAGTCTATCGGTTGGCGAGCAAAACGCTCGGCATAGTGGATATCCAAACGGCGCAGGGCGCTGTAGACGTTGTCAAAATCAATAAAGAGGGCGCTTTTCATAGGCAATCAACGGTGGGGGAGCCGATTGTGCCCCCCAATGGCGTTCAGGTGTCGGATACAGGCTCTCGTAGAGCCACTTGGTGGCGTAAATGATCTAACGCACGCACGCCATCGACGCCAATGCGCCGGACCACTTCGGCTTCGCTCATTCCTGCGCGCAACCAAGTGACTACTGCCGTATTGCGCATCACCTGCGGCCCCACCCGTTGCAGTGGATAGGTTTGCGCGGTGGCGGGCTGGGCAGCGTGGGCCTCATGGATGACCTTGGAGGCCACATGGAACAGCGCCCGAATAGACAGAGGCCGTCCGCCTTTGCGGGAATGGAATAACAAGCCGCCGGCCAATGTGGGGTCATGGGCGTGGCGATAACGCAGCCAATCCATCAGGGCGATCCCCAATGGCGGGGGCACACTTAAAATGCGCTGTTGTGCCTTGCGTGCGCCCTCGACACGCAAGGCAGTCGGCACGGCCTCCGACGTCACAGACACCAGCATCCGGTTGTCATCGAGCAGGCCATCATCGCGCAAGGTGCGCACCTCCTCTGGGGCCAGTGCCAGCTCGTAGAGCAGCAGCAAAATAGCCCGATCCCGTGCGCCTTGCAAACAGTCGCTGGCCGGAAAATGGGCGGGTAGCTGCGCCCACAGAAACGGTGGCAAGCAATGGCCCAGTTGATCGACCACCTTAGGGCGTTCAGTCTTGGGCAACTCCATCACCGGGCTGGTGGTCATCCAGCCCTGTTGCACCGCGTAGGCATAAACTCGATCGAGCACCCGCCAGTACCGTCGGCGCGTCACTTCACTGAGCTGGCGCTGGGGTTGGTGGTGGGCACGCTGGCCAGCCCGGATACGCAAAAAATGCGCCACGTCTTCGGCCTGAGCTTGATGCCATTCACAGGCTGGCGGGAGTGGTTTATCACTGGGGTATGCTGGCACTGGGGGCTGCAAGCTCTCAAGCCAAGCGTTCCAGATATCTTGGTACACCTCTAGGGGGTTGGCTCCCAGCCGCCGCGAAGGGGTACTGCTTTGTGCCTGTCGCCATTGCTGAAACACGGCCAAACCTGTGGGGGGCTGGTGCTGCATGATGTAGACCTCTCAGACCTTAGGGGTGGCAGATGCCATGCGTTTGCGATACACCGAATAACCATAGGATTCGAGTGCCGGATGGATGCCATGAAGGCTTTCAGAATGACCGACAAAAAACCAGCCTCCCGGCCTGAGTTTTTTTTGTAGCCGGTCTATCACGCCGCGTTTGGTATCTTCATTAAAATAGATCAGCACATTGCGCAAAAAAATGACATCAAATTCCCCCACATTGGGTAAATCTTGGTTCAAATTAACTTGCGCAAATCGAACCCGTGAAGTCACTTCAGGGGCAATCAAAAACCGCCCGTTCTGAGCACCTACGCCCTTCAGGCAAAAACTGCGCAAAAACAGGTCTGGTATTTCTCGTGCCATAGAGATGTCATACAGTGCAGAGCAGGCTTGGTCTAGCACCTTGGTGGAAAGATCAGAACCTAGAATTTCCCAAGGCTCTTGGCCTAAAACATGGGCCAAAACCATCGCAATGCTATACACCTCTTGCCCCGTAGAAGAGGCTGCACTCCAAATGCGCATCTTTTGCGTTTGGCTGTATTCTGGCAATACCACATCACGCAACAATTCAAAATGCCGTGGCTCGCGAAAAAAATGGGTTTCGTTGGTGGTTAGTAAGTCAATCGCTATCTGATGTTCTGCTGTGTCATGGTGCAAATAATCAAAATAAGCATGGAAACTACGCAAGCCATGATGTTGAACACGGCGTGCCAAGCGCCCGGCCACTAAAGCTTTTTTGCTTGGCCCCATCGATATACCAGATATCTCAAAGATCCAGTGCCGAAAATTATTGAAATCATGGTCAGACAACAACAAATTGGCAGATTTATTTCTGTTGTCCCATTTTGTATATTTTATTGCCATGCCAAAATTAATACAGAATCAGACTTATTTATCAGAAATTGAACGTAGTGCATTTAACTCATCAAGTGCAACTACCCGTTGCAAATTTAATAGCAAAATAAATTTTTCCTTGATTCTTGCCATGCCGTGCAAAAATTCGGGTCGTATACTGACACCAAAGCTGGGCGCAAGCTCTATCATACTAGGAGAAATATCCAGAACTGCATTAACCATATCCACTACTAAGCCAACCATATAATGCTGTTCTGGCATATCCGGATGCAAAGGAAGCTCCAATATTATAATGCAAGTTCGCTTTCCTACCGGATTGGGTGCTAGGCCAAAACGGTAAGCCAAATCCAGTACCGGCACCACCATACCGCGTAAATTGATGATGCCACGCAAATAACTAGGCATCATCGGCACAATAGTAGGTGAACGGAATCCAATGATTTCTCGGATCTGATCAATGGCAATCGCATAAACCTCGCCATTAAGGGTAAAAATTAAGTGTTTTTTCGGGCCGCTGTGTCCTAACATCAATGCAGCCCCTTGGCCTTGCTGCGCCAGTGCAGTGCTTGGTATCACCATCGGCCTTTCAGAAACGGACAAAGTCCGCCCCTGGTGATCCCTTAACAGCCAAGTTACGCCGTGCAGGTATAGTCTGCAGTGGTTTATTGGCAAACTTAGTAGGCTGTTTGCTCTGATAGTGGTGGTTGCTTGGCGGCTTGCTGGCTGTGCTCATTTCAGTCGCGTTGATTTTGAAGAACGACATCAACTGTTGCAGCTGTTCTGCTTGCGAACTCATTTCTTCGGCCGTAGCGGCGAGCTCCTCGCTAGCGGAGGCGCTTTGTTGCGTGGTTTGGTTCAGTTGTCCCACAGCGGCGTTGATTTGCCCCACACCACTACTTTGCTCTTGACTTGCTGCGGCTATTTCTTTCACCAAATCAGAGGTTTTACGAATGGTGGGCACCATGTCTTGCAGCAGCTTACCAGCCCGTTCAGCTTGTGCTACAGAGCTGCCTGCCAGCTCGCCAATCTCTTGGGCAGCTTCTTGGCTGCGTTCGGCCAGTTTGCGCACCTCTTCGGCCACCACAGCAAACCCCTTGCCGTGCTCACCCGCCCGTGCAGCCTCAATGGCTGCGTTGAGTGCCAACAGGTTGGTCTGGTAGGCGATATCGTCAATAATGCCAATCTTGTTGGCAATGCTTTTCATGGCCTGAACCGTTTGGTTGACGGCATCGCCGCCTTGGCTGGCATCGGCAGCGGCTTGGGTAGCCATATTGTCGGTAATGACAGCATTTTCGGAGTTCTGTTGCACCGAGGCACTGGTCTCATCAAGGGTAGAAGAAATTTCCTCCACACTAGCAGCTTGTTCTGTAGCACCCTGTGATAGCGATTGGGCAGTGGCTGATATTTCTTCTGAAGCACTGGAAAGGCTATCAGAGGTGGCACGAACATTAGTAATGATATGCGAGAGCTTATCGACCATGTTGCTCATAGCCTCTTGCAATTGCGCTACCTCATCGCGGCCCTGTACATCCATTTTTACGCTGATATCGCCTTCAGCAAGTAAACTGGCTACATTGGTGGCTTGTGCAAGCGGGCGTATCACGCTACGGGTAACCACAAAGGCAATTAGCAGCGCCAGCAGCGTAGTACCTATAGACAACCCTAGCATCAGTTTTTCAGCGGCATGAAAACTGGTATTGGCATCACCTCCGGCCTTTTCCACCAACTTACTCTGAAAATCAATCATCTCTTCAATGCTTTTTTGGTAAGGAACTTGGGCAGAGTACAGTTCTCCCTGCAAAACCACCAAGGCTTCTTCTCTTTTATTATCTCCAACTAATTTTAAGTATTTTTCTAAGCCATTTCCATAATGAACGCGATTCTCTTTGATGCGGGAAAGGAATTTATTTCCTTCTTCCGATTGAGTGTTTTTATCTAACTTCACCAAAGCTTCAGTAAAATTTTTCCGGATAACAGAAATTTTTTCTATTTCATTTTTGATTACAGCAGGGTCTTGCGTGAGCAAGATGTCACGCATAGACAAATTTGCACTGTTTAGATTGTCAATGAGCGCGTTAGAATAAACTACATTGGGAAAGCGACCATCCACCAGTGTTTGCATTTCATCATTAAATTTTTCTAATTCGAGCAGCAACACGACCACCATAGTCATAGTGGCACAAATTACTAGCAAAAAACCCAGACCCATGCGCAGGCCAATGCGAATATTATTCAACATGCAACACCTCTCTTATTTGATTGTGATTGCCATTTTGGCATAATCTACCGCCGTGTGAGATGCTTGATGAATCAATTCTTGTATGTCTAGCATCAACGCTATTTCTCCGGTTCCCAGCACGGCAGAACCAGAAATACCGGGTAAACCGTCAATCAAAGGCCCCAGCGGCTTAATCACCGCTTGCAGTTCTCCTTTGAGTTGGTCTACCACCAGACCCATCTTGCGCCCACCCACCTGTACTACCACCACGTTTTCACGGCGTAAATCACGTTTTTCTAATTGGAAATGCTGTCGTAGGCGTAGCAACGGCAGCACTTCACCCCGAAGATTGACATAATTTTTGGCATCAGGTGCCAAATGGATACACTCAATTACTACATCCAAAGGCACAACATAATTGGAGTCACTGACCGACATCAAGAATCCATCAATAATAGCCAACGTCAAGGGCAGACGGATGCGAAAAGTAGCGCCATGACCGGGGCGGTTTTCAATGTCAATACTGCCGCGCAGTGCCTCGATGTTGCGCTTGACGACATCCATGCCCACACCACGCCCAGACAGGTTGCTAACCTGTTCTGCGGTAGAAAACCCCGGCTCAAAAATCAGCTCCCAGATTTGGGCATCACTGGGTTCGGCATCAGCAGCAATCAGGCCCTTTTGCACTGCCTTGGCTAAAATGCGCTCACGGTTGAGACCCGCGCCATCGTCGGACATCTCAATCACAATTACCCCAGCCTCATGGGAGGCACGCAAATCCAAGCGCCCCACGGCGGTTTTGCCGCGCTGCAAGCGCACAGCTGGTAGCTCAATCCCGTGGTCAATGGCATTGCGCACCAGATGCGTCAAAGGGTCGGCAATTTTATCGACCAAGATTTTGTCCAGCTCGGTCTCGGCACCACCAATGTGCAGTTCAATCTCTTTGCCCGTTTCTTTAGACACATCACGTACCACGCGCTTAAAGCGGTTAAAGATCTCACCAATCTCCACCATGCGCAGCATCATGGCACCATCGCGCACCTGTTCGGTCAGGCGCGAGACGATCGAGGCGGCCTCGCGCATAGAGCGATCTTTGTTGTGCCGCGCCAGCACGCCCACGGCAGAACTGGCAATGACGAGTTCGGCCACCCGGTTAATCAGGGTATCGAGCTTGTCCGAATGCACGCGGATCAGCTTGGCTTCTTGGGCTTGGCGTTGGCGCAGTTCGTTTTGGCGGCCAATAGCGCCCTGCACCAGTTCGGGTTGAACGGCCTGCTCTTCGATCAGGATGGCCCCCAAGGGCTGGTGCTCTTGGGGGGTCTCGGCCTGCTCTTGTAGGGCGCGTTGCAATTCCTGCTCGGTCAGGGCACCACAGGCCCGCAGAATTTCTCCTAAGCGCATTCGGTCGGCGGGCAGTTCATCAATCAGGCGCAAATAATCTTCCACCCGGCTATCGGGGGGCAGAATACGCAACTGGCAATCGTCACTGACAAACTCAAAAATGCCCTCGATCTCACTCTTACTGGCATGGCTGGCAAAGCGAATCTCAAAGCCCAGATAGCAGCATTCTGGGTCCATCTCACTCAAGGCGGGCAGCGCATGCGTCAGGGTGCTGATTTGGACGATGCGTCCCAGCGTGCGCAGATGGTGGATGAAGGAGGCCGGCTCAAAACCTTGCTGCATTACCGTCGGAGAAAAACGCAGAGACAGGTGCCAAAGCTCGTCACTGTTGAGGCTCTCAGGGGTATTGAAATCTATTTTGGGCAGCGAAGCTACCTCTATGGCGCCGTTGGTACTGCCACAGGCGCGTTGCAGTTGCGCCAGCAATTGGTGCTCGGTGTGCAGTAGGGTGTCGCTGCGCAAACCACCAGCTGCCATGGCATCGAGCAGGTGGCCGACATGGTCGCCACTTTGCAGCAGCAGGCCAATCAGGTCACTGCTCAGGGGTACGGTGCCTTCGCGTACCAGCACCAGTAGGGTTTCTAAATGGTGCGTGAACAACACAATATCATCAAGGCCGAACATACCCGCTGCCCCCTTGATGGTGTGGGCAGCACGAAACACGGCATTGATGGCTTCGGGATCATTGGGCGTCTGCTCTAGGTGGATCAGTGCCGCCTCCATGTCCACCAACAGGCCCCGGCTCTCATCAAAAAAGGTGTGCAATGCGTCATTCAAGTCCATGGCATGCCCCTATCCGTGGTGGGCTGGTGCCGCCGCCACAATCAGCGGATCGCCCAGCCAGGCGGCCAAGTCATAAATCTCGATCAGCTCTAACACTGGTGAGCTGTGGCCCAAAAGCCGCAACTCAACACCATGGGCCCGTGCATGATTTTTGGCTGCCATCAGCACTTGGATGCCAGCGGTGTCGATTTCGGTGATGCCTGATAGGTCGATATCGAAGGGAGCCGGGGTGCGCAACGTGTCGAACAGGGCCGCTTTGAGTGCGCCAGCGTGGTAAATGTTGCAATCGCCGCGCAGATGCAGGCAACATTTGTCCCCCAATCTTTCCTGAATGATTTCCATACGGCACACCTTAAAAGAAGGATGATTTCAGGGCGCTAAGCGCTCGCGTACCCAGACGCTAGCGTGGTTTTGCCGATAGCGTAAACGATCATGCAGCCGACTTTTGCGGCCTTGCCAAAATTCCCATTGTTCGGGCCGAAGTCGGTAGCCACCCCAGTGCTCTGGCCGTGGCGGCTGCAAGAAAAACTGGGCACCATACCGAGCAGCATTGGCTACCAAAACACCGCGTCCAGCAATGACTTGGCTTTGTGGGCTGGCCCAAGCACCAATGCGCGAATCGAGTGGCCGGCTTTGGAAATATTCGTCGCTTTCTTTTGCACTGACCTTTTCTACGATCCCCTCAATACGCACTACCCGCTCCAACTCTACCCAGTGGAACTGCAAGGCGGCATAGGGATTGCCGGCCAATTCGCAGCCTTTGCGGCTGTCGTAGTTGGTATACCAGACGATGCCGCCCTCGTCGTAACCCTTGATGAGCACCACACGGGTGCTGGGGCGTAAATCGCTGCCCACGGTGGCTACCGTCATGGCATTAGGTTCGGGCAATTGGGCCTGAATGGCCTCTTGCAGCCAGTGGGCAAACTGATCCAGAGGATTGGCGTGGGAGGCTTCTTCGTTCAGTTCGGCCCGCTCGTAGCTTTTGCGCAGGCTGGCAAGGGAGGCAGAAGGAGTGGTCATAGCAATAGCCCCAAAAAAAGATCAGCGCAAGCCAACACCAGCGGCATCTTCTGCGCGCTGGATCAGTTCGATTTTGTAGCCGACTGTATTAAATTTGTTCATTTTACAGATCATTTAAAATCAAATACTTATATGCAAACACAACTAAATTTCCGCTAAAAACAACCTCGAATAGCCCTCAAAACGCCACGAAATGGCGGCTAAGACTCAATCAGTCCGTGCGATGATACGACTTATCAAAACGAGACGTCGCAAAGATGGCTAAACCGAGACAAAAACCATCAGGCAAGTGGGAAATTGGCTTACGCCATCCCCTGCTCCCAGGTGGACGCAAATACTTTACCTTCGATTCGGAAGAAGAGGCTGTAAGGTATGCGCAACAATGGAAATTAATGAGGCAGACCGACCTGCCATTGCCCCAAGAGTTGGTGGCTCCAGCTTCTTCGGCAGGCGATGTGCGCCTCTCCCGCGTGCTGGGCGAGTGGGCCGATAGCGGATTTGCTGCCCCGACACAACTCCTGACCTTGAAGACGCTCACGCATGAGATTGGTGCTGTCAAGCTGCTGGAGGCCAATTACTCATGGTTGTCGGGGTACGTTCGCCAGTTGAAGGTGGAAAAAAACCTGTCCCCCGGATCTATCAAGCACCGTATCCAAGCCCTGAGCCGGGCCATTGATGAATATCTGCGCCACCATCCAAGCCTGACGACTATCGCCAACCCCATCAAGCTGCTGCCCAAGGGCTATTCGACCTACACCGATATGGATGCCAAGCTGGTTCAGGCAAAAGGCGGAGAGGTTAAGCAGTCCGTAACGCGGGATCGACGGCTACAACCCGGTGAACACGAGAAGATCGTTCAGGTGCTGTCTGGTTATGAGCGCCCAGACCGGCCCCGTGGCTTGCAGCTCAAGGGTGGCAATGCCCTGCTGACGCTCTACCTGTTGATCGTCAATTCAGGTTTGCGCCTCAAGGAGGCGTACACCCTCAAGCGCCAGCAGGTCGATATGGACAACAAGGTGCTGCGGGTGCAGAACTCCAAGCAGTGGCGGGGGAAGGTTAGTTTTCGGGATGTGCCTATGCGTCAAGAAGTGCATCAGGCGCTAACCGAGTATCTGGCCACCAGACCTATGGTGCCCAGTGCTTGGTTTTTCCCATTCATGGAAGAGGAGGGGGTCAAGGGGATGAAGACAGTCAGCCAGCGGCTGTCGTTCCGGTTCAAGATCGCGTTCGAGTACATGGACATCAAAGACCTGCACGAACATGACCTGAGACATGAAGCAACCTGCCGCTGGCTGGAGCTGAAAGACGCAGACGGACGCGACCTTTTCCGTCTGGAAGAGTTGAACCGGATCATGGGCTGGACACCGGGTTCGCTGATGGCCCAGCGGTACGCCAGCTTCAGGGGTGTAGACCTTGCCCAACGGCTGTGGGCATTGCCACTTGGGGCAAAGCCGGAGGCACCCTCCGGCGGGACTTGATGGGCCGAAGGGCGGTGGCGGCTGCCGGTTGGCTCAATTTCTTTTGAACCTCGATACGGCGCTCCTGCGCCTCGTTACGGGCTTTTTCTGCCAGATAGGCCAGCAGGTCTGATTTGACGTAGATCCAGCCACGCCCGAACTTGACGGCGGGCAGCTCGCCTTTGCGGGTGAGTTCCTCTACGGTTTCGGAATTGCATTGCAGCAGTTCTGCACATTGCTCGGCGTTGATGGTCTCTGCCATGTTGGTGGTGCTCCAAAAGAAAAAGCCCCGACTGGCGGGGCGTGGTGGGTGAGGGCGGAAAAAAGCTGCTGGGGTAGTGGCTGGCGGTAAGAAACCATGTGCTGCTCTATTCAAAAAGACGCACAATGGCCGCATGAACAACGTCATGCGTCCTGCATTTCGCAAATTTGAAGTCATCGTCACCCACGATGCCAGGGTCTGGTTGATCGACCCATAGATGGCCTAAGAGAGCGGGTTTGTACGTTGAGGTCTGCTGTGGGCGCCATGGCGCTATAAACAGCAGGTAGCGTCTCTTAATTAAATGACAAAAAAGCTATGGACAAATCAACCACACTAGATGAATTCCTGATTCGTAACAGCATTGATACAGATGATTGGAAAAAGAGCGGTTTGTCATGGGAGCAACTTCAGGCCATAGCCGAGGATCACGATAGGCAGTCCGATTACCTACGTGACTCTGCAGAACTGTTTGCTCGAGTCATACAACGCTTCATCGGAGTTCACTCTGTCCGTTGGCGAATCAAGGACACCGAACATTTGATGGAAAAAATTGTTCGGAAGCGAGCGGCAGGAGAGGAAAAGTATGCGTCTATAGATCCATCGAACTACTTTAAAGTGGTTACTGATTTAGTGGGTCTAAGGGCACTGCACCTCTTTAAGGAGGACTGCTTTTCAATCGACAGGCATCTCCGCAACACTTGGGCTACTGCGGAAGATCCGATTGCCTACGTAAGGAAAGGGGATCCGGCTGACCTAGGGCAGAGGTTCTCCGAGCTAGGTTTTGAAGTCAAGGAACATCCCGCCGGATATCGATCAGTCCATTACGTATGTGTGACCCAACCGATGCAGAGAATGGTGTACGCTGAGATTCAGGTTAGAACAATCTTTGAAGAAGCCTGGAGTGAAATTGATCACCGTGTAAGGTATCCTAATTTTTCAGACAATCAGCTTGTTTCATATTTTCTTGCTATCTTCAATCGTCTTGCGGGTAGTGCAGATGAGATGGGTACGTTCGTGCGGGAGCTTACTGGTGCTTTGCAAGAATCTGAGGCAGCGATCACATGCGCCAATAGAGAAAAGGAAGAAGCTCTGGAGAAGATAAAGAATATGGTTTCTGATCTTGATGAATTCAAGAAGCAGGATGCTAGTAGCAAAGAAAAAGTTAGATCTCTGTATGCGGAGATTGATAAGCTTCGACAGCTTAACACGGTTGGTATGCCAACCGTATCGACTAATACTAGAGGAGCAGCGATCGCTGATCTTGTAAAAGGCTTAGAGCCAACGTCTGTAAAAATTGCAAGAGAAGAGATGCGCCGTATAGGTGAGAGCCAATTAGGTGATATGCGAATTGGTGTTGAAGAATCTGCCTTGATTAGGGCGTTGAAAAAGCATATGTGATATAAATAATTTGCCACCATTTAAATGTATTGAATAATAAGTAAATAAATACGAAATTGCAGTAACATTGTTTCGTAGCGGTGATTTTTTCGAAATAAATTTCATATGCCATTAATGAATTTAAAAACTAGATTCTTTCTTGGAATCTTTGACTTAAAGGAGTATGTGCTGATTTATAACTTTTTCCAGATTTTTCAATTAATCCTATAGCGAGTAGTTTTGCCTGCAATTCCCGCGCCGTCCCCGTGCTGCCTCCTACTAACTCCTGAATAGCCCGCACGCTCGGACTCATGCCACCCAACACGGCGGCCCGCACCTTGGCATACCGCTGGTCGGTGGCGGTGGGCGTGCTGGGGATTTCGGTGGCCGGTACCGCAACTGGCTCAAGTACAGGACTGTGCTGCTGTGCTTCTGGGAGCACGGTACTGGCAGGCACAGTTGGCACGGTTTCTACAGAGGAGAGCACGGTGGTTTTTGACTGTGCTGGCACGGTTGGCACGGTATCTGGCACAGCACGGTTGGCACAGTTGGCACGCAGAAGCACACCCGCTGTACTCATCATCACCAGACCTGTAATGCTCATGAGCACTGCTCGGGCTGTGCTGTAGGCCAACACCCCGTGGTGCCCAAGTGCCTGCGCCAAAGTGTGCTGCTGCTGTGCCAGCAACCGTGCCAGCTCTAGCGCTTGGGCGTCGGCTTGTGCTTCCAGAGCTTGGGCCGACTGCAAAAGCTGGGCACCGTCTTGGCGTTGGTTGATAAAGCGGCTGCCCACCTGCTCTTGGGCCGTTTGGCGCATGGCAATCGCGCTTTGCTGGGCTTTAGAAATACTGCTGTGCAGATAATCAATGCGGGCTTGCGTACCGGCCCGACTGGCTTCACTCGATTGCACTAATACCTGTTGGGTGGCAAATACCGTGACGGCTTCAAAAATCACCAGTAGCAGGCCCATACCCAGTAGAAGCCAGCGCAAAGACCGCATAATTTTGATGGGTAGTAGGGCTGCAATGAAAAATGCTGCAACCTCTGCGGCAATCATCAGCAACCCTGCAATCGCCAGTGCATCACGGGCAGTTTCATTAGGCTCCATCCGCTGCAAACCCAGAACAAAGAAATGCCCGGTGACTGCGCTGAAAGATAGGCCAATGCAGGCAGAAACGGCGGCCAAGGCTTTGTAAATCTGGGGGGATAGATGCGGTGGCATTTTATGGATGTGGAAATTTAAAAAGCCCGCACTGGGCGGGCTGGGGATTACCAGTAGCTAGATCAGTCGCTACCAAACTCGCGCAAAAACTCGTCTTGCGTTTGGGGTGCTTGCACGGCTTGTGCCGTTTCCATTCGAGGTGCGGGCATCGGCACCATCATTTCTGGTGCAGGCGGGGCGCTGGATGCCAGCATTTCTTGCACTTCCCCAGTTTCAGGGTCAACCACGGTCGGTGCATCGTCAGGCAGGATGCTGAATTCCCCGTCAATAGTGTCGAGGTGCTGATCTTTTCCTGCCTCAGCCATTCCATCCAGTGCAGCAGCCGTCTGAAACTCTATGGACAGCGGCAGATACTTGGCCAAGCGGCGGATAACAGTTTTGCGGCCCATTTCCACAAAATGCTCTTTCCAGACGCTGCTCGGGCGTTTGTTTTTGGCTTCTGCCGCAGCCCGGATTTGCTCCACTTGCAAGCGGCTCATGAACTCAAAGCAGTGCCCCCCATCCTTGAGCTTGGCGACCGCATAAAAACCAATGACTTGGCCGCGCTCACCCAAGCAAGGCTTGTGCTCTAGCTTCTCATCCAAGCCATAGACCAAATCAAAGTGGTCGTTTTCACAGACCTCATGTGCTGCAATGCTGATGATCTGGCCGCTGCGCCGGGCCAAATCTATCAAGCCTTTGTAGCCGATGATGACTTGAACGCTGTTCACCCATCGCTCTTGGCCACTGGCATCTTTGCGCTTGGTATTGAAAGGCAGCAGGTAGGCATGACCCAACACGGTATTAGGTTCCAGTCCCATTTGGGCGCACTGCCCAATGGCCCCCACCAAGCTGGCGACATCGCACTTGGCTAGGGCTGGGGTGGTGGTAGCGGCAATTTGAGCCACCTTGAGCAGACGCTCGGCATTGAGATGCTTGGGCAGCATCTTCTCGATTTCTGCCCGTTTGCTTGTCAGCAGATAGGCAATTTGCTGTTTGGGTGGCAGTTCTTTATAGCTGACAGCAGCAGAGGTAGTTTTGGCAACGGCAGATTTGAGTGCGGTAGTCATGATGGGGTTTTCCTGTGGGATCGTTATTGCTTGGCAAAGAGGAATCGGCGGCTGCCGGGTTGGGTATGGGTGTGGGCAGCAATGAGTTCTTTGCTGGCTCCGCAGGCGATAGCCACGGCTTGCCAGTCGGTTTTGCGGCTGTCTTTGGGGCATTTCCAACTGACCAGCTTGCGCCCGTGTAGGGTGACGCTTGAGGCTTCGCCTAGGGATGCCTTGAGGGTGTCCAGACATTGCTCTAGGGTCTGTTCTGCGGCCTCAATCTGCGCCCGCAAGGCCACGGCATCGCTGTAGGCGGCCAGCATTTCAGTGTTGGCCTCAATGGCTTGGCCGTTGTCCAGTGGGAACAGCTTGGCGGCATCTGCGCCATTGCTGATGGCTGGTGGAACCCCTTTGAGCACATGGTCAAACCAGAAGATTCGGCATTGCTCCACCATGCTGGCGATGGTTTCTTCATCGCGCTCGATGCGCTTGATGACGAATTTCTGACCACCAATCAGGCAGGCAAAATCACACCATGGTTGCCCCGTCACGGCCAGATACCACATCCCTTGGGCCGCGTAATGCACGGGGATGGCCTCATCATCACCATCGCGGCCCCAGTCGCTAGCCTTGTAAGCGCTGGCTGTTTTGCATTCGAGGATGCCTTCAACCCCCAACAAGTGACCATCGCTGTCCAACCGTGCCCGGCTGCTAGGGGTGACGATGGCACGGTCAATATTGGCCAGTGCCCAGGGGTGGTGGGGGTGGCGCAACAACTGGCGCACGCGCTGCACTTTGCAGCCGCTGCGCTTGGCGTACTCTTGCGCTACCACGTCTTCCAGTACCGTGCCCCAATAGGCGGGTTCACTCATCTCATCGGGTTGGGGTGGTGCAGTCTTGGTCAGGTAAACATCTAGCGGTGTTTTCCAAGGTGAAAAACCCAAGATGGCAGCCACATCGCTGCCGCCGATACCTTGGCGGCGGGCATCCAAGAAGGCTTGTCGTTCAGCGTTACTCATTGGAGCATTCATGGTCTGACTCCTGAAAATTGGTGGGTGGTGTTCAAAATTGGCAGCGGCCCCGGATGGCGCTTGCCCGAGAACCGATTGCCGATATGCCAAGCGCCGCACTCTTGGCATTGGTAGGCAGCCATTGGCCGGTTGTGGGCGGCGCTGGCTTTGCGTGCCCTTTTCTGGGCCAGCTTGTGTGTCAGCGGTGCTTTACCGCTGGGGCAGGTGTTCAACTGATGGCCCATGCAATCGCTCCGGCTGCCAGCGTTGTTGGGTACCCATGGCGCTGGTCGTTGCTGTCCAGCGCTGCGCACAGGCAGAAAAAAGCCGCGACAAGCGCGGCTGTGATGATCCAGAGGGTGATGCGGCTCATTGCCGCACGCACAGCACAATGATGCTGCGCGCCTCCGGGTAATCCAAGGCGGCTTGGTTATAGACGGCCTTGGTGCTGGAGCCGATGACGTCAAAATGATGGCGTCCAATCTTGACGATGTATCGGCTCATCGCTCCACCCCCGCGCACTCCAGCACCGAGTCGAGCATCTCCACCAGCACTTCCGGGGTGACTTGCTTGGCCATCTCATCGAGCATCCGCAGAACTTGGTCTTTCGACATTTCCAGCGTCAGGCCAACGATCCCCGGCTCATAGCAGGGCAGGAGCTGGGCCGATTCGACCTTAATGGGCAGTTTCATAGCCAGCTCCTACGATCTTTTCGGCGTACATCTCGATCCAGTGCTTAGCCAGCATGGCCCGCAGCGTGGCTACCAAGGGGCAGGCACTCTTGGCCATCACTTCCATCAGGGCGTCATGGGGGCCGGTGTAGGTCAGGGAGTCGTCAATGGCCTCGATAGCAGACATTTGCATGACCTCGCCGTCCCAGCGCAATGTGGGCACCTTCAGGGTGTGTAGGGGCTGCACGGTCACGCCTTCGGTGAAGGTCGAGCGGATTTGTGCTGCCACCTGCTCGTATGCGTAGGCGGATGCGTTCTGTTGCCGCTCCAGATAGTCGTCGTGACGCGCTGCGTCAATTTCAGGGTTTGCTGTGTAGAACATGGACTTCTCCTTGGGACGTAAAAAAGCCCGCTGGGGGCGGGCTTGGGCATAAAAAAACCGCCTCAATGGGCGGCTGGTGGGGGAGACGGGCAAACGGCGATCGCGCTGGGCTATGGCTTAGCGACTGGCAATGGAGGCGTTGCAGGAACTGGCGCAGTTATGGGCGTAGCGGCTGGTGCAGGCGCAATCGTTATTCGGTCGCCAAACTTGATGTACAGGCCAAAAAGTGCTGATGCCACAATGCCAGCTACCGCCGTGCCGCCAATAATCAGCGTTTGCCAGCGCACCAAACCATCTACTTTTTTCTTGGTACCACCTGTCGTGTCTTGAATAGCATCGACCTTGCCCTCTAACCGGGCCATACCTACCTTATGTTCCACATCCATCTGGTGAATGGCAGAACGTAGTTCCATAACGGCTTGGACGAAGTGGTACTCAGGATGACCCCTGCCTATGTTTTGGATAGGCTCCGTCAGGGGTGAACGCAGCGGTTCACCTTCATCTTGAAGGGGGTTACGGGCGGCACTCATTGACTAAACTTCAAAGACAGCCATTCCCACATGTCGTTAGGGCCACGACCGTGATAAGAGCTGATCGGAGCAACGATCGCAGCCCCAATCGGCGACTTTTCACCATCCGGTTGCCCTGTTACGCCCAAGTGGTTGGTTAGCTCCTTACTTGTTCCGTTGTATGTAACCAACCAGCCACGGTTATTGGCCAGTGGGTGGCGGTTGTGCTCTTCCAGCATCGACTGCACCGCTTGATTAAGCGGCGCGGTGTCTTTGGCCAGAGGGATGACAAGAAAAACGGGCATGGCGATGATTGTATGGTTTAAAACTAAACCTTGTGAATGGAAGCCTGAACCGCCTCTCGCAAGGCTGCTCAGGTTTCCGCCCTTGTTGTCAAAGGCGTGCGGACTCTGGTATCCGTTTGACCGAATCAACATTCGGCACCTTCGCTGGTGACATCCTCCTGCCCTCTCTGCGCAGGCCCTTCCCTACCCGTGTACCGCGCTTTGGCGGACTGGGACTGCCTAGCTTTTGGCAGCGCAACCTTTCGGCTGCTCTTTCTGTGTTGAGTTGTTAGAGGGCAGGGCGCGCCTGTTCGATGACTCGGTGCCCGCGCCGCGTTTTTTGCGGCATGGTATGATTCTAGTTCAAAACTAGAAAAAAGCTAGATTAAAACTAGAAATACCCAAAACATAGGGTAAACCCCTAGTTTTTGGCAGAAGGATGAGTGAGCGGAAAGTGGGGCGTAAAACCCCCATACATCCGGCAATGACGTATAATGTTGCCTATGCTTACCGTGATAGAAACCCCCATTTTTCAGCGCATGGTGGCAGATGTGCTTAACGATGCTGATCGCCAGTTGCTGATTCAGTGGATTGCTGGCAACCCGTTGGCGGGCGATGTCATTCCCGGTGCAGATGGCCTACGCAAGGTGCGCTGGGGCCGCGCTGGCATGGGCAAGCGTGGTGGGGGGCGCGTGATTTACTTCACGCGACTGGCTCATGGTGAGGTGGTGTTGGTGGCTATTTATGCCAAAGCCAAATTCGACAATATGCCCGCCGCTGTTCTGAAGATGTGGAAGGATGCTTACGATGCCTAAAACCGTGAAGATGGACGCTGAAATGCAGGCGTTTGCCAATGATGTGCTGGAGTCGATTCAGCAGGCCAAACGTGGAGAGGGGCGTGTGCATCGCGTCACCCTGACAGTTGCAGCACAGGCGCGGGCCAAGGTGGGGGTTTCGCAGTCCGCATTTGCCAAGCTGCTGGGGGTAAGTGTACGCACGCTGCAAGAATGGGAGCAGGGGCGCAGACAGCCCTCTGGGGCGGCTCAGTCCCTAATGCGCGTTGCCCAAGCGCACCCCGAAATACTGCGTGAGCTGGTGACAACTTGAACGCAAAAAGTCGCCTTAACGGAAGGAGCCGCGCTACATCGCACTGGCCTGCAAAGGCTGGGAGGTGCAGTCTGAAGCTCAATGCCGCGCCCGTGGTGCACGGCTGAAGTTGGAGCAGAAAAGCCAATTTTTTTGTAAAAATAAACCTTAAATTTATGCAGGAATTATAAATTCTGCATCCAGTAGAATCAGCCAATAAGGGGTGAAAAAATGACTATTTTTACTATAGGCTATGAAGGACTGGACATTGATACGTTTATGTCCTTGCTCGCTGCGTATGAGATCGAGGCTATTGTAGACGTCCGAGAATTGCCTTTATCGCGCAAGCCGGGATTTTCGAAAAGGGCGTTGGCTAACGTGTTGAATATTTCTGGTCGTGAGTACATTCACATGGTGACTTTGGGGTGTCCCAAATTAGTTCGGGATCAGTACCGAGTAGACGGTGACTGGAAACGCTACACCATTGGTTTTATGGAGCACTTGAAGCTACAAAAGTCTGCAATAGCCAACCTATCTGGCTTAGTACATGGAATGAACTGTGCTCTACTGTGTTACGAAGCCGATTCCAATTTTTGCCATCGTTCGATGGTAGCAAATGCAGTTCGGGACTTTTGTGGTGCAGAAATAAAGCATATTAAAGCTACTGCCACCATCAAAAAAGTAGGCACTGATTTTCTGTCTCAGATGGCATTTGCTTAGGTGGATAGATCAGACTAATGATGAGCCACTGATCTTGGAATCTATGCTGATTTCCCATAAGAAACATCAAGTCTCTTTTTTCTGAGAAATGGCTCTCTAATTTATCTCTAAATGGAGTTTCCCAATTGATTCCGTGACTGGCACGACAGTTCCAAAATAAAGCGCCAGCTTCCCAATCAACAATTTTATTTTTATAAGATTTTTCACCTTCTGGCGAATCATAAGTGTAGTGATAGTAGAAATCAAAAGGAATCTTCTGTAGTTCTCGTACTTGCTTCGTTGCGTCAAATTCGGAAAAGAAATTCCCCTGCATTTGCGAGCGCACAAGTTTTTCTTTTTCTTCTTTTGTCCAGTCTTGATTTCTGGACTTCGTAATTTCCAGTTTAATAATTTCTTTCGGCTTTAATAAACCAATTGAAGGCCCATCATTAAATACCTTCATATTTAGAATGTCAAAATTTTTAAGAATTGGGATTTTTTCAATCCAAATTTGACGTAATTTCCATTCATTCTTGGGCGATATAATATCGCCGCAAGAAATCGAATCAATGTAAATTTTGTGGCTTTCAGCTCGGTGGTCTCCGATAGCCTTTTCCACTTGTACTTCAATCCATTGCCACTTTTTAAACTGTTGATTATTTCCGAGCATTCGGAATGGCACAGGATACAATCGGCGCATTAGCCCGTCTTCATTGATACCTGCTATGCAGGATGTTTCCATATATTGAGCACTTGGTGATGGATGTGTCTTCGCCAAGATCAGCACTTTTTCTCTTTTTATTAACCCCATTTTTTATCCTTTTTTCTTTTGCAATAATCAATGATTATGCTTAATACCTTAATAAGAGAAATTAAAATAACCCAAACCATCCACTCTGGAATAGATTTTGTAATTTCTTTAAATTGATAAGAAATTAATTTGAATACCCAATTTCCAATCCATAGAATTATTGGATAGGCCAGAAATAAACCTATTAAGAATGAACCTAGACTATGTCTTCCGTTGTGATCAAGCATAGTCGAGATCAGGCCAGAAAAAATAATAGCTAATGGAAATGATAGAAGTGCCCAGAAGGCACCGCTACTATCTCTAGCAAATGCTAACTCGGGTGCGATAAGAAATATAAAAAATAATTTTAACCGCAAGACCAAATCCTAATTAAATATTTATTTAAATCAATATTTGATGATTATTAGATGCGCTCACTTTGCTTATGCACAATCTCACCAATGATGATGCTGTGCTCATCGCAAATTTTGCGTGGGTAGCGGCGCTGGTCGGGGTTGTCTGAGCACAGCCACCATTGGCCGCCGTCACGCGCCAGCCGTTTAATGACCATCTCGCCTTCGTAATTGACGGCAAACACTACGCCATCTTTGGGCACTACGCTGTCTGTGTTGACGACTACCGTGTCGCCATCAAACAAGCCCGGCTCCATGCTGTGGTTGGCTACCTTGATGGCAAACAGCTTTTCGGGGCGCAGGCCACGGCCTTCATACCACTGGCGCTGAAACACGATGGGGGCACCATCTTCTTCGCGGTACTCCACGCCGAAGCCTGTGGCACCTGCTGAAAGCTTGAACTGAACCCGGCGCACGGCTGGGTAGTCTGGGTTGTTTTCTAGCGCAATCGGCGTGGGCATCAGCCTAGGCCCTGCGGTCAGCGGGACCACTTCTCCTTTGCTGGTGGCTAGGCTGTTGTTGGCATCAACAGGTACAGAAAACTGGTCTATATCAAACCACTCAAGAGGGCGGCCACCGGAAAATGCTGCGGCAATTTTTTTTGCAGCTCTTTTCCCGACAACGCGCCTCTCTCCATCTTTGTTTGGTTTTCCTTCTACCAACTGATAGACGTACTCCTCAGATAGTCCTGCTGTTTCTGCGACCTCGCGGTATCCGCGCCTTTTGTCGCCGTGCCCCAGTGACTCAACGAGTCTTACCAGGTTTTTCATCCATACGTCTTCAATTGTCATAGTCGTATTCAAGCAAAAAACTAGACACATGAGCTAGATTTAGACTAGGGAAAAGCTAGTTTTGAACTAGAATATGCGGCATGAACCCCATCCCCATAGAAGCCCGCCGCGAGCTTGCCAAAAAGAGCGGCATTGGTGACGACTACCTCTATCAGGTGCTGACCCGGCGCAAACCGGCCAGCTTGGAGCTGTGCATCAACCTGGAGCGAGAGAGTCAGCGCGCCATCACCTGCGAAGACCTGCGCCCCGACATTGACTGGGCCTACCTGCGCGGCACGGCCAAGGCCACCACCACAGAACAGGGGGCGGGCCATGCCTGATCTTCCCCTGATGGCCGCCACCGAGTGGGCGCGCAGCAACTCCACCACAGAGCGTGACCCTGTGGCTTTTGGGCATAAGGTGGCGCAGGTGTATTTGGCTGCCCAGGCCACCCGGCACCACAGTGGGAATGAGCAGGCTACGGCTGCTGCTCTGGCTGCACTATCAGTTCCTGCCATTGATACCACCTCTGCACAGGATGGGCAAGAACTTAAGGCGATTCTTGCTTTCCCCCAGGAACGACCTGTATCAGATTGCGTAACGCTTCGCGATCTCGAACAGGCGGGGGTTTTTGCACGCTCAGGAGCAGTGGCGCATCCGGATCGCCTCGCAAGATCGGTGTTAAGTGCTGAGCCAGCCATTTCAACTCCTCGGTCATCGTGGCTGACTCGACTTTTGGCAGGCCCTCCAACAGTTTTGCAATGGATTCGGCGGTGGTGGAGTCGATTGCCCGAAGGTGCAGACAAATGAGTGCAATTAGATCGGTCATAGCATCGGATCGTTGGTACAGCTGTTCTATTGCTTTCACCAATGATGCGGTGACATCTTTTTCTTTCATGGCCGGGGCCTTTGCTGGGTTGTTGAGGAACTCCCATTGTGGCAAAGCAACCCCGGCCACCATTCAGGAGGTCATCCATGCCTAAGCCCCTGCTTACCCCCGAACCCATCAAAGCCAAAGCACTGGAGCTTCTTCGCCAGTTGAACGGGCTTTCGTATGCAGATGCGTTGTATGCGCTTGAGGTGGCCCAGCGAACGATGGAAGACGCGGTTGAGCGCTTGCAGAAAGAGCAGCGCTTTACCCCTCCTGTTTTCCAACAGTGTTCTCCCAAAGATTCGGGAGATCGTCTTTGAGCAACCGATGCAGCTTGTCCCAGGAGCCAGCCCATGCCTGACCCCATGAACTCCACCACCATGTTGGCCCGCAGTGGCCACACCGACCCCGGCGGGAAGATGACCTCTCGGCTGGACGTTCCATGTTCTGACGAACTCAATGATGCGTTCATCACCATTTCCACTTTGAGAAGCCGCCCCAAGGCCGAGTGCATCCGCGAATCCCTAGAGCAAGATGCTTGGGGGGCACTGGCTATTGCACAGCGCAGGATGGGCAACCATGTTGCCGCAGACCACAGCGACTGCCATATTGGTATGGAAGAAGCCCTGACGGCCTTGGCCACACTGCACGGCATCTCGGTACAGGAATACAAAGATGCCGTACTGGAGCGCCACGCCTTCGGTCGTTTGGTCATGGCCGTGAGGATGACACGCGGCGCTACCAAAAGCCATCCGACGAATAGCCGGGGGATTTTGTGAGCACCCCACCCCCAACGCCAACACCGTCGTCATGGACGACAGCGCAATTGCAGCGCATGGGCACCCATCAGTCTGGGCGCAATGGAGCCAGAAACGCCATGCCGCTGGAGGTGCCCCGGTACAGCCCCACAGGCTCCAAGCCGGGCACGATCAAAGTGGGGTCGGCATCGTGGGCGGTGCTGGCTGTACTGCGCAAGACAGGCGCATGGATGACCCACGCACAGATCCTGCTAGCCACCAAGCGCGGCACTAAGTCGGTGTGCTGGGCCTTGCTTTATTTGCAAGCACTGGGACTGATCGAATCCGGTACCGATACCCGCAACAGCCGGTACAAGCGCTACCGGGCCAAGAAGCTGGAGAGCATATGAGCAACACCACCCTCCCCACCCCACTGACCCCCGCAGACTGCGACTTGCGGGACTTCCCATTCATGCTGTTGGATGTAAAGCGCCTACGCGACTCAGACATGGCGCTGACCGAAACCCCAGAAGCCTGCTGGGCAGCATTGCTGCTGTGGTGTGCCAGTTGGCACCAAGTGCCCGCTGGCAGCCTGTCAGACGATGACCGGGTGCTGGCCAACTTGGCTGGCTATGGTCGTGTGGTCAAAGAGTGGCGCAAGCACAAGGCAGGTGCCCTGCATGGCTGGGTGAAATGCAGCGATGGTCGTCTGTACCACAAGACGGTGGCCGAGAAGGCTAATGCGGCTTGGGAGTCCAAGCTGCAACAGCGCTGGAAGACCGAATGCGCCCGCATCAAAAAGCACAACGAGCGCAACAAGACCGCTTACCCCCTACCCCAATATGAAGAATGGCTGGCAGCAGGCCGACCAATGGGCTATCCAATCGCCAGCGACAGCCCAGAACTAAAAACAGATGTCCCTAGCGACAACCAAGATTGTCCCGATGCTGTCCCTAGCGACATGGCATCCAAGGGAGAGGGAGAGGGAGAGGGAAAGGGAGAGAGAGAAGGAGAGGGATATTTAAATACCAATACCCACACACTGCCAGCCGCAGTTATTGATCAACCAGCGCGCCAGCCTCTGCCAGCGAATGCGCCTAGCGGCGGTGTGTGTGATGCGCCTTCCGGCGGAAACCCTCCAGCACCAGCCACGGTAGCCGCGCCAGCCCCCACGCCAGCACCCACCCGCATTGCCAACACCTTCCCGCCTTTGGAAGACGATGGCGCTTTGGATGACAAGCTGCCCGCTTACCCCACCAGCCCCAAGTCCCAGATGGCCAGCGCGGTGTGCTTGGCCCTGAAGGCCGAGGGCATGGCCAGCACCAACCCCTCGCACCCCGACCTGCGCACCCTGCTCGATGCTGGGGCTACTGTGGACAGCTTTGTCCAAGCAGCCCGTGTCATGCGCGACAAGAGCATCAACCCCAGCCGCCAGTTTGCCTACGTGATCGGCACCGTGAAGGGGCAGATGCAGCAAGCCGCCGACATGGCTGCCGCTGCCGTAGCTGGTGCCTTTGCTGGACAGCCGGGTGTTTTGCCCGCACGCCCACTCAACCGCCAAGAGGCGCTAGAGGCCAGCAACCGAGAAATAGGCCGCCAAGCCGCCGACCGTATCCGCGCCCGCATGGCCGCCGAGGCCGCCGCACAACCCCAGCCCCAAGCCCAAGGAGCCAGCTATGCAAACTGACCAACTCGACGACTTCATCGCCCTGCTCACCGACGTGATGGCCTACTACGGCAAGCACACCTCCAGCTTCATGATTGACGTGTGGTGGGGCGCGTGCCAAAAGTTTGATTACGAGCAGGTGGCCAAGGCCATGCAGCACCACGCCACCGACCCAGATCGGGGCCAGTTTGCCCCCAAGGTGGCCGACATCATCCGCGTGCTCGATGGCACCACCACCGACCGCGCTGCACTGGCATGGGGCAAGGTGCTCGACGTCATGAGCCGCGTGGGCGCTTACACCGATGTGGTATTTGACGATCCGGCCATCCACGCTGCCGTGGAAGACTTGGGTGGCTGGCCCAAGGTGTGCCGCACCGAGCTCAAGGAGCTATCTTTCCTGCAACACCGCTTTCAGGAAGCGCACCGCGCCTACACCGGACGCGGCCAGTTTGACTACCCGCGCCGCTTGGCAGGTGACCGCAGCCCCGACCACGACTATGAGCGCCGAGGCCTGCCCTTGCCCGCGCCTGCTGTGGTGGGTGACCAAAAACGCGCTGCGCTGGTGTACCAAGGTGGAGGCGGCACGGGTAAATCCAACATCCATTTTGTCTCTTTGCAAGTCTTGGGCAACGGCCTGTTGGCCTCGCCGGTGCGACGGCTGGAAGCAGCATGAGCTGCGCTGCAAAGATGTTGGCCGATGAGCTAACCAACCTGCGGGTGCGTACCTATAACCGCCGCAGCATGGCGGAAATGCGTGACCAGCCAGCGCAGCGGGCCAAGGCTGGCCAGAAATACGGAAACACGAAGGTGCTCGATGCTGGCCTCAAATTTGACAGTAAGGCCGAACACAAGCGCTGGCAGTACCTTGCTGTGCTGGAACGTGCCGGGGAAATTTTGGATTTACGGATGCAGGTGCCATTTGAGCTGATTGCTGCTCAGGTGGCACCCAGTGGCAAGAAGCACCGCCCAACTGTGTATTTGGCCGATTTTGTTTACAGGCTTCCGTGTGGATCGTGTGTGGTTGAAGATGTGAAAGGTGCGGTAACACCTGAGTTTCGGCTCAAGCGCAAGCTGATGCTGTATGTGCATGGGATTGAAATTAAGGAGATTCGATCTTGAGCGCAAAAAATGAGCATGGCCTGACGCCACAGCAGGAGGTGTTTGCTCAAGGGGTGGCCCGCGGTAAGAGCCTGTCAGAGGCCTACCGCGCCGCCTACAAGGCTTCGAAGATGAAGCCTGAGACCGTCAACGACGCGGCCTCAAAGCTGATGGCCAACCCAGAGATTACCCATAGGGTGCGCCAACTTCAGTCAGCCGCTGCTGACCGCGCCGAGTTGGATGCCGCCGAGATCATCCGCGAGATCCGCCGTGTGGCTGTATCCGACATTGGCGGGATCATGTACCCCGATGGCAAGGTCAAGTTGCCGCATGAGTTAGATCCGGCCACCCGTGCTGCGGTAGCCAGCTTCAAGATTGATGAGTACGGGCGCATCGAGTACAAGTTCTGGGACAAGAATTCGGCCCTAGAGAAGGCGGCAAAGATCAAGGGCCTTTTTAGGGAAGACAACAAACAAAAGGCTGACCCTCTGGCTGCGCTGATAGAAGGTCTGCGCGGCAATGTGGTTGGCGTGGTCAAAGATGGGGGTGCCGATGGCCTGCCCGGTGAGTGAGGTGAACGACTTGGCCATGAAGCTGGATGACCCCATGTGGCGGCTGTCCAACCTCTACAAGATCATCATCAAGGGGGATGAGGGCGATGATGGTAGCCCCGGCGATGATCTGGTCATCACATTCAAGCCCAACAGGGCGCAGCGCAGGCTGATCGCACGGCTGCATCATCGAAACATCATTCTCAAGGCCCGGCAGCTGGGGTTCACCACATTGGTGTGCATCTTGTGGCTCGATACAGCACTGTTCTCGAAGGCACCTATCCGATGCGGTATCGTGGCGCAGGACCGTGAGGCCGCAGAGGCAATATTCCGGGGGAAGGTGCTGTTCGCATACGACCAGTTGCCCGAAGAACTCAAGGCCCAGATGCCGTTCGCAAAACGCACGGCCAACGAAATCGAGTTCGCCCACAATGGCTCCAGCATTCGCGTGGCCACGTCCATGCGGTCTGGGACTATTCACCGCTTGCACATCTCGGAATTTGGGAAGATCTGTGCAAAGTACCCCGAGAAGGCCCAAGAGGTGGTCACTGGGTCTATCCCCGCCGTGCCGCTTTCTGGTATTTGCATCATCGAATCGACGGCTGAAGGGCAAGATGGCAAGTTTTATGACATGACCCAGCGCGCCAAGGCACTGGCCGAGCAGCGGGCGCATTTGACGCCCAAGGATTACCGCTTCCACTTTTTTGCATGGTGGCAAGCGCCTGAGTACAGCATTGATCCGATTGGGGTGGTGTTCACAGAGGCCAACAATTCCTATTTTTCGGAGGTTGAGGCAAAGATTGGCCGGGAACTGACGCAGGGCCAGCGCGCTTGGTACGTGACCACGCTCAATTCCGACTTCTCTGGGGATGCCCCGTTGATGTGGCAAGAGTATCCCAGCACCCCCGAAGAGGCTTTTCAGGTGTCCACTGAAGGGTGCTATTACGCCTCCCAGTTGTCCATGGCCCGCAAACAGGGGCGCATTCTTCCTGTGCTACCGATGGAAGCGGCCCCGGTCAATACATTCTGGGATATTGGTCGCGGTGACATGACGGCCATATGGTGCCACCAGCGCGTAGGGCCAGAGAACCGCTGGATTCGCTATTACGAGGCCAGTGGTGAGGATCTCATCCACTTTGTGGGGTGGCTGCAAAAGCTGGGGGTGGCATTTGGCACTCACTATCTGCCGCACGATGCTGGGTATAAGCGCATGGGGGAGACACCAGACACCAACAAGAACATCAAAGAGATGCTGGAGGGGCTGATGCCTGGCCAGCGGTTTGATATTGTCCCTCGCGTCACATCGACCATCAGCGGCATCCAGTCCACGCGCAACCAGTTCTCGTCATGCTGGTTTGATGAGGCAGGTTGTGGTGACGGGATCAAGCGGCTGGCCAACTACCGCAAGGTGTGGAACACGAAGATGGGCCGCTGGAGCAGTGAGCCGCTGCACGACAACAACTCACACGGTGCTGATGCCTTTCGCCAGTTTGGGCAGGTGGCCGAGGGTGGTGAGCGGTTCCAGTCTGGGGCTGTGGCTAGAACGGAGCAATCGGTGCGCAGGCGCAGGTCTGGCATGGCCGCGTAGCCACCAAGCATGGCATCGTCACTGCACTATGCCAGCAACCATCGATACACGGAAAGCGCACCTGACGCGCCAGCACGGTGATCTGTTCGCCGTTTACACATGGGTCAATGACGAGCGTGCCATGGTGCTTATGCCAGCTTACCGGCCTGGTGCACCTTGGTACATCGTCATGGAGTCGGCAGCCTACAAATATGATAGCCCAGCATATCTGGCCAAACAGTGCGCCATTGCGTGCGATGTGTTGGGTATTGAGGCCAGTCGCTCCAATTGGGTTCGCGTGGCCACGATCATCCATGATGGGCTGCCAGACCTGATCCGTATGCCCAGCGCCCCACCGACGATTCTGAGCAAGGCGTCTTATGGGCGACTTTTACTGCGCGAGGATGGGCAAGCCGTTGGCGAAGAGGACATCAAGCTCGAGCATGGCGGTGTGACCTATGCCTGAGTTTGAGATTTCATCCAACCACAGTGCTGCTGGCGATGAGTACCAAGCGGCATCGCCGGATGCTGGTGCCCTCGTGACACAGCAAGGCCACCCGCTCGATGGTGATGGGGCACGCACTACCTTGCGCAAGCTGCTGTCTTGGTACTACTACGAGCGGGAGAAGCAGGCGGCCAACCGGCTGGAGATGGTCACTGACCACGACTTCTACGACAACCTGCAATGGGATGAAGACGACAAGCAGACGCTGCTCGATCGTGGCCAGTTGCCGCTGGTGTTCAACGAAATTGCCCCGATGGTGGACTGGTTGATTGGTACTGAGCGCCGAACCCGTGTGGATTGGAAGGTGCTGCCACGCACTGAAGACGATGTGCAGATTGCTGATATCAAGACACAGGTGCTCAAGTACGTCAGCGACATCAACAGAGTGCAGTTCCTTCGTTCGCGTGCGTTTGCTGATGCCGTGAAAGGCGGCATTGGCTGGATGGATGATGGTGTGCGCGATGACCCGACACAGGATGTTCTGTATTCCAAGTATGAGGATTGGCGCAATATCCTCTACGACAGTGCCAGCTATGAGCTGGATTTGTCCGATGCCCGCTACATCTTTCGCTGGCGGTGGGTAGATGAAGACATCGCGGTCATGATGTTTCCAGACCGGGAGAACTGTATCCGGCGGGCGGTCGAGAGCCGCAATCATGCCAACTGGTCTGCGGAAGACGAGGTTGAGTTCCCGATGAGCGATAGCGCCAGTTCGTCTGGTGCTGTTTATGCCCAAGGGACGGGCATGATGGTGGACGTGAAGCGTCGCCGGGTGCGCCTTTTTGAGTGCCAATACCGTGAGCCGGTCAGAACCAAGGTCGTGGCCAGCGGCCCGATGAAGGGCAGCTACTTCAATGAGGGCGATGATGCCTTGGTGCAAGCCCTGAATCAGCAGGGCGGGAGCATCATCGACAAAGTAACGATGCGGGTGCATATCGCTGTCTTTACCGAGTCGGACGTCCTTTCCATGGGGCCGAGTGTGTTTCGGCACAACCGATTCACATTGACCCCCATCTGGTGCTACCGGCGCAACCGTGACCGGATGCCCTATGGTGTCGTGCGCCGGGTGCGGGATTTGCAGCGCGACCTGAACAAGCGGGCCAGCAAGGCGCTGTTCATGCTCAACACCAACCAGATCATTGCCGAAGAAGGGGCCGTGGCGGATTGGGATGTGGCAGCAGATGAGGCCAGCCGCCCCGATGGCGTCATCATCAAGCGACCGAACAAGGAGTTCGCCATCCGGCGCGATACCGATGGTGCCACGGGCCAGATCCAGATGATGACGCTGGATGCCCAGAGTATCCAAAAGTCTGCCGGGGTGAGCCAAGAGAACATGGGCCGCCAGACCAATGCGGTATCGGGCGAGGCCATCAAGGCCCGACAGTTGCAGGGCAGCGTGGTGACCACTGAGCCTTTCGACAATCTGCGCCTGGCAGTGCAGGTACAGGGTGAGAAACAAAACAGTCTGGTCGAGCAGTTCTACAGCGAAGAGAAGGTGATTCGCCTGACGGGCCAGAAAGGGGCGATTGAGTGGCTGCGCGTCAACCAGCCGGAGCGCCAGCCCGATGGTTCGGTGCGCTATCTCAACGACATCACGGCCAGCGCCTCGGATTTTGTGGTGTCTGAGCAGGACTACTCGGGCACCCTACGGGCCGCGATGTTTGAGAGCCTGAGCAATGTCGCCCAGCGGCTGCCCCCTGAAGTGGCCCTGCGTCTGCTGACGATGGCGTTTGAGTACTCGGACTTGCCCAACAAAGACGAGGTGGCCGCACAGATCCGCAAACTGACCGGGGAGCGCGATGAAAGCAAGCCCATGACGCCAGAGGAGCAAGCCCAGTTTCAGCAGATGCAAGCGCAGCAGGCCCAGCAAATGCAGATGCAGCAGGAGATGGCCATGGCTGCTTTGGAGGAGCAGCGTGCCAAGATTCGGGAAATCAATGCACGGGCGATGAAGCTGGAGGCAGAAGCCGGGGGCGATGGTGGCACGGCCTCTGGCATGGCCAGCCAAGTGCAGGCTCAGGCTGCCCAAGAGATTGAGCGGCTGACCGATGAGCTGCGCCGCGCTCAGGCCGAGCTGCAATCCCAAGCCATGAAGGTTCGTACCGATGCCGACACCCGTATCGAGGCGGCACGCATCGACGCAGAAAGCCGCACCCGTGTGGCGGAAATCAAAGCAGCCAGTGATGAGCGCATTGCGCAGATGCAGGCCAAGTTGGACAGTGTGGACGCATCAGAGCGGGGCAAGAATGCGTAAAGGCAGCCCCTGTGCCCGCAGTGGGTTTATGTCTTGTGGGGGTCTATCGGCGACTGCTCTGCTTTTGACAACGGCACCGCTGTGGTGCGCACGTCAGAGCTTAGGGGTGAGGATGAAGCCCCATCAATGACAGCAAGTTGCAGCCCGTTGCCAGACAAGCGCTGTGCCAGTTCCGTTGCAAGCCAGCCAACATCTATAGCGTTTGGAGTTCCAGTTTGGAATGTCTGCTCCAACCTCGCCACGATCTCGGCGTTCATCGTGCGTCCGTTTTCTTCTGCTGCTGCTTTGATCTGCGCACGCATTCCCTCCGGGAACCGGAGCATGAACTTGTCGGACTCTCGTCCAGTGGAAGCGGTTTTTGTTGCCATCCCTACAGCATAGCGTCACTGTGACATAAAAAATACCTTGCAAGTAGAGTCACTGTGACTTATATTTACACTCAAGCAAGTCACGGTGACTTGTGAAAGGAGTGTATGGCAACCAACAACGCCCAAGCAGATTGGCAAAAAACGGCCCTTCGTCTGCCGCGCGACTTACATCAACAGGTGCATGAAGTGGCTAAGGCTGAGGATCGAACCTTTAACGGTCAGATCGTCGCCTTTTTGCGCGAGTGCATCAAAGCGCACCCAGAGAAAGGCAAGAGAAATGCAGCGCAAGCCTGAAAAAGGAAACGCCCCGGAAGGTCGAAGCTCCGAGGCGTTGATTGTCAAAAACCAACAAACGAAAGAAGGATTTAACGTGACCGATTCTACCCAGACACAGACTATCGAGGTTGCATTCTATGGAGCAACCTTGGTTGTTACCGAACACAACCATCAGCCATACGTTCCGATGAAGCCTGTTGTGACTGGTATGGGGCTTGACTGGAAAAGTCAGTTTGCGAAGCTGACCACAAACAAAGGCCGCTGGGGTATGGTGGAAATCGCCATACCTTCCGCAGGGGGCCAGCAAGGTATGTCCTGCCTGCCGCTGCGTAAGTTGCCCGGTTGGCTTGCAACCATCAGTCCCAACAAGGTTCGGCCAGAGTTGCGCGAGAAGGTGATTGCCTTCCAGAACGAGGCTGATGACGTGCTTTGGCAGGCATGGCAAGAAAAGCAGCCGCAAGCCCCCACCCAGCGCCCCTACAACCCTGCCATTGACTACACCCGCATCAGCCCCGCCCAAGCCCAAGACATCAAGGAACTGGTGCATCAGGTAGTCGATTCCGGTGTGCAAACCTTCGGCGAGACGTGGAACCGGCTGCACAACAAATTCCGGGTCAACAGCTACTTGGAACTGCCTGCCACCAAGTACGACGAGGTGTGCGCTTACCTGCGGGGCAAGCTGCCCAACGGTTATGCCGATAGTGTGGTGTTCGATAGCGGTGCCCCCACGCCCCCGGTGCTGGACTTGCAACGCATCCACGCCGCGATGCAAACTGCCACCCAAGCCAGTGCCCAAGTGCAGCAAGCCGTCTTTGAATCGGTGTTGGCAGGCAACGATGAATGGAAGTTTGGCCGCTGGCTGCTCTCATTCATTACCGATAGCAAGCTGGCCTCCCCTGCCGTCATCCAGCGGGTGGGCCATGATGAGTTTGTCACTTCCACCCGCCAGCTCATCGACTGCATCAACGACCCCGGCTTTTTGTTAAGCAACACCGAACTGGCGGGACTGGCTCAAGCCTGTACTAACCGGTTGGCGCGGCGGTTAGGGGGTGGGGCGGGGTCTATGTTGGCGTGACGTTCGCGGCAAGTCACGTCGAAGTACATCCATAGGCAAGGACAGCTTGCCTAACAAAATTAGTTGGATATTATTGTCTGTGTTACATTAAAACCGCTAATTTTTATTGACGTAAAAACCTAGCAAAAAGTGTTATTTTTTAATATGTCATCTGAATGGTGGCAATTTTGTCTTGACGGACGGTTTTTATTATGATAAATGAAATGCTGAGCTATAACGCTCATGAAGCGCAGCGCTACGATATTTATGGCGCTATAGCCCAACTCGAAGCGGCCACGACAAATTACAACAACAAATTCGACGAAACAAACCACATCTTCTTAGATGTGGAAAAATCCCTGCAAAAATTCAATATTGAATACTGGCATCCGCAATTTCTTTCGCCGAGGTTTCCTGTCGAACGTGGTGCAATGCCACTTTATTCACCACCCCAGCCCTACTCTATTGTAGCGTATCAGCTTGGTTATTGTTCTGGTAGATTAATGATCAGGAAGATCGTCTCTGATTATGACTATGAACGAGATGCGTGGGGTAATGTCGTTTACTACTGGCCAAACAACTTTCCATGCGCTAGAAAAATTAAGGATGACGTGGAAAATCCAATTCCTGTTTCGGATAGCGCTAGAGAAATCAGAGTAATGGCTATCGAAAATCTTCCGTGGTTTATTGATAGTATTCGCTCATATGTTGAAGTGCATACGCAGACTCTAAATTTTGCTTTGGATAGCATTCGTAATAGATGATTCTGATTGGAGCCAGTTCCTTAGATTACCTAGGACTGGCTCCAGTCTTAATCCCTGAGTTCAGGCTGTAGCTGGAAAGAATATTTCCCCTGAAACAGAATGGGTTAAGTCTCAGCTCACACAATGTGGCCCCTTTTCTTGAATGCAGGGGTTCCAAGTTGATCCTTCGCTTCGGCTGCTTCGAGGTACTCGGTATCGGACAAGACATGAATCGCCGATAAGTTCAGGCTGCCACAATTTTTCTTTTCCAGCCATTGCTTGTATGGGCGAATATGATCGGCAATCTGCCTTGTCGTGGTGTTGCGAAATGGTTTCATAACAATTATGAGCTCCGGGGATTTTTGCTTTTGCTCTGCATGCACTTCTGCTTTTAGCAAGCTGCCTAAGAATGCTTTTCTATCCGTTTTTTGTTCAAACTCCAAGATGAATTTCAAATTCCCTTGTTTATCTTCGACAGTTACGTCTGGCTTGTAACCCTGAGACACTTCACTGCCCCGTGTGGCAATGACAAGATCACCCATCGGATGGGTCATATACTTAAATTCTTTGTCTTTCATTCTGTCTGCCTTCACTCAATTTCCATGTGATCTGACTAAGATTGGCCATCTTATAAGCAGCATCCTAATCCATCAATTAGCCGGTTCTAATAGCCATCATCAACTTAGGATAATTTAAAAAATTTCGGATGAAATCCGCAACAGTGTCCCAAAGACAGTGTAAGCATAACCATCCCCCTCACTTTGCGTTGGCACAAACTGCACTCTGATGCCGTATCGGGGCCGGCCTACCACCAAGCATGGCATTGTCTCGCCATGGAAGGACAAGTAGGAAACACACCATGAGCACGACCCCACCTGACGCATTCGCCCTGTCTGAGCAAGACAAGGCTTTGTTGACACCCGAAGAGCTGGCAGCCATCACGGATGGTGATGTCAGCGACGATGAAAAAGCGGCCATGGCCAAGCTGGCGGCGATGGCCCCCGCTGAAGAGAACGACGACACGCCCCCCACGCCATCGGGTAACGAAGAGCCGGGCACCACAGACCCAGCACCAGCCCCTGATGCCACGACAGAGGCTCCTGCCGCCGATACACCGGCAGCTCCCCTCACACCAGCGGCTGAAGTGGTGGAAGTTGCGAAGGCTCCCGCGCCGGTGTACCAAGTGGTGCTGCCTGACGATTTCAATGAACGCCAGCAGGATGTCAATACCAAGCTGGCCGAGTTGCGCCAGAAGTTTCGTACTGGCGAGATCGAGGTGGATCAATACGAAGTCGAGCGCGATGCCCTGAGCGCCCAGCTCAACGAGCTGACCTCGCTCCAGACCAAGGCCGAGATTGCCCGCGAGATGCAGCAGCAGGCGCGGCACCAAGAAATCAACGCCTCTTTGACTGCCGTGATGGTCCAAGCCAAGGCAGATGGGATCGACTACAACGATCCCAAGCAAGCGGCGATGTTTGATCGGTATGCCAATTTTCTGGCGGGCGATCCGGACTTTGCTGGCAAATCGGTGGCACAAATCCACGCTGAGGCCCACAAGAACGTACTGCAACGCCTAGGTAAGGCTACTGCTGCTCCAGCCCAAGCACCTGCTGCCCCGCCTGCTACTGCACCAACGCCACGCAAAACACCACTGGACACGGCCCCGAAGACCTTGGCACAGGTGCCCGGCGCTGATGACGCGAACACTGATCTGAATGGTGGTGAGTTCACTCAGCTCGATAGCCTAGGTGGCCTAGAGCTGGAAGATGCCCTCGCACGGTTACCCAAGGCGCAGCGTGAACAGTATCTGCGGGGCGGCCGCTGATGAGCGATTTGAGCGCAGCCACCATTGATCTTCGCCCCGGTGAAGCGCTTGAGATTTTGGGCGTTCGGGTGGAGTTTGTTCACAAGAGCGGCCAGCGCTCCCGTGTACGGGTGTTGGCACCGCGCGATGTCCAGATTAAAAAATATCTGCCCGATTCAAGCACAGGTGTTTCCGAAGATCCACCAAGCATGGTGTCATTGCAACTGCAGTAATTAATACTGTCCGCTGTGAGCGCAGGAGTGCTCCTTGGCTTAAACATCAAGGAGTATTTCTATGGCTCGTACCATTGTTGGGGTCAACGATCCCAAGGCAGTCAAGCGCTGGGCCGGTCTTTTGGCCGTTGACAGCTCGCAAAAGTCCTATTTCAACACCCGTTTCATGGCACGCGGCGCTGATGCCGAAGTGCCCATCCAGATCCTGACCGATCTGGAATCCGATGCCGGTGAGCAGATCCAGTATGACTTGCTGGCTGAACTGACGATGGCCCCGGTCGAGGGCGAAGACAACCTCGAAGGCAATGAGGAGCGTCAGCGCTTCTATACCGACACGGTGTATATCGATCAAGCACGCTGCGGTGTGAATACCGGGGGTCGTATGACCCGTAAGCGCACGCTGCATGACTTGCGTGCGCGGGCCAAGCAGCAGCAATCGGGCTGGTGGGCACGTTTGCAGGATGAGTTGATGTTCATCTACCTGTCTGGCAAGCGCGGCATTAACCCCAGCTTCCTGCTGCCCATGGGTTATACGGGCCGGGCCAATAACCCGTTGACCGACCCCGATGCCGACCACACCCTGTATGCCGGTGATGCCACCGCTTACAACAACATCGACGCCAGCGACAAGTTCAATCTGCGCCTGATTGATCGCGCCAAGACCCGCGCCGATAGCCAAGGGGGCGGGGCCACCAATATCCCCACCCTCCAGCCCTGCAAGATCGATGGCGCAGAAACCTTTGTCTGTGTGATGCACACGTTCCAAGAGGATGACCTGCGCAGTGACACAGCTGCAGGCCAGTGGCTGGACATTCAGCGCGCTGCCGCTGCTGCTGAAGGGCGCAATAGCCCGCTGTTCAAAGGCAGTCTGGGTATGTATCGCGGCTGTATTTTGCACAGCCACCGCAACGTGATCCGTTCTAACGATGCGGGTGCGGCCTCCAATGTCGAGGCTGCCCGGGCGTTGTTCATGGGCTCCCAAGCTGGTGTGGTGGCCTACGGCTCTCCGGGCACCAATTTGCGCTTCGACTGGCACGAAGAAACCCGCGACAACGGGGACAAGGTTGTCATCACCACATCGAGCATTTTCGGTACCAAGAAGGTTCGTTTTGATACCGATGCTGGCCCACAGGACTTTGGGCTGTTCTCTTTGGATACCGCTTGTGCGAGCCGCTGATCGGGGGTGATGAAGATGTTTGCTAATACCAATGATTTCTTGGCCGGTCGCAAGCAGGTCAAAACCCCCTCTGGGGGTGAGCTGGTGTCTGTGCGCTTTGCGTTGAAGCTCAAAACCACGGATTTGGTGACCAATGGGGCAGGGGCTATCGGCATCTTGCCGCCGGGTACCGTGCCGGTGAGTTTGATTTTTGACAGTGACGACCTCGATACCAATGCTGCCCCCACCGTGGTGGCTTCGGTGGGCCTGCTCAATGACGCGGGCACTGATCTGGCCACTGTCTGGGTCTCTGGGATTACGGCCTGCCAATCTGGCGCTGCCTTCAGCGGCACCTCGACCGCCATGGTGCGTGAAGCCCAGTCTTTGACTAGCGACCGAAAGATCGGCATCAAGTTCACGACTGGGGCGGCATCTGCGCAGGCCGGTGAAGTGGGCCTGACGCTGATTTATCGCTCGGCCTAAGAAGCCGCATCCCGTTTTCTCTGAGGTTGGGGGCAACGCCTCCGGCTTCTGCACCCCATTAGCACCATGAAACTGCAAACTTCTATCAAGCCGCGCAATGACGGCACGGTCACAGTCAGCGGCCTCAATGGCACCCAATATGTTTTCAAGATGGACATGGATGGGGAATTGACTTGTGAGGTGGATCATGCCCCCACCGTCAAACACCTGATTGAAGGTGGGCTGTTCTTTCCTTGCGAAGAAGCCGACTTTGAAAACGCCTTGGCTATCGCCATTCCTCACAGCGAACTCAGCGATGCGGACTATTTTGAGGATATGGGGGGTGGTTTGCCGATTGAGGCCAACACCCCACCTGTGCCCGCGCGTGGGGGCCGCAAGGCCAAGACGGCTTGATCTGATCGCACTATGTCTGCTTGGTCAGATTTCTACCCCGACTTGCTGGTGCACCTGCCCGCTTGTCCTTTGCCCACGGCGGATTTTGCTTTGCGCCGTGCGGCACAGGAGTTCTTGTCGCGCACCAGGCTGTGGCGTGAATGGCTGGACGCCGTGCGTGTTGTCAACAACGTGCGTGAGTACGACTTGGAAGTGCCGACAGGCGCGACGGTGGTGCGGATTGAGCAATGCACTGTCAATGGTCAGCCCATGCCGGTGCTCTCCCACAACGGGTTGCAGTCCAACTATCAGGAGGCGGCGGCTCCAGTGGCGGGCATTGTCAGCCGTGACCGTGAGACCTTTCACCTGACCCGGCCACTGCCTGCGGGGTCGCTCGTCGCCACCGAAGTCTCCTTGATGCCCAGCCATTCCAGCAAGGGTATCCCCAACGATCTGTTTGCCCAGCACGCAGAAGACATCGTTGCTGGGGCAAAGCACCGCTTATTCCTGATCCCTGCATTCCTGAATGGTGATCTGAGTATGTCTGCGAAGGCGGTCTTTGAAGCTGCGATTGCATCCAAAACGGTAGTGGCATGGCGTGGTGCCACGGGTTCCGTTCCTAGGGTTCGCGCCCGTTTTTGTTGAGAACTGACCATGAGCATCACAGCCCAATCCGTTATCCGGCGCGTCATCGACACGCTGCAAGACAACACCTCCATCCGTTGGCCAGTGCCTGAGCTGGTGCGCTATCTCAATGATGGCCAACGCGAGGTAGTGGTGTATCGGCCCGACGCCATGGTGACGCACACCACGTTGCAATGCGTGGCCGGTGCCCGTCAGGCTATCCCCGCCAATGGCTCCAAGCTGATTGAGGTGGTGCGCAATGCGGCCCCATCGAGCAGCCGGGCGGCCATCCGGGTGACGAACCGGGAAGTGTTGGATGCCCAACTGCCGGGCTGGCACAACTTCCCCGGTACCACCGAGATCCTGCACTACACGTACGACCCCCGTGACCCCACCGCATTCTTTGTGTACCCGCCAGCCAGTGCGGCTGCACAGGTCGATCTGGTGTATTCGGCCTACCCGACCGATGTGCCCGAGCCAGCTGACGGCTCCACATTCGAGGCGGTGACCGGGGAGATTTCCCTGCCCGACATCTACGGCAATGTGTTGCAGGACTACATCTTGTACCGGGCCTACATGAAGGACAGCGAGTACGCGGGCAATGCCCAGCGCGCCCAAGCCCACTATGCGGCGTTTGCCAATGCGCTGGGTATCGAGATCAAAGCCACGGTGGCCGTGGCCCCCCGCACTACAGGGGCCGCAGCCCGCGCGGTGCCCCAAGCCTGAGTGCAGTAAGCCATGAACCAAGGTCAGATCAACGGCTTTGCCATCGGTGGCAGCCCAGATCAAGGCAGTAACGCCATCCTGAATGGCGGACTCGTTGCGGCGTGCGTGCTGGCCGCATCGCTGATGGCGTCTGTTGTGCTGACTGGCGGTATCGAAACGGTACCAGAAGCTGGCGGGCGTCAATCGCTGTTCTTGTCGGGTGGCACATACAGCACGCAACAAACGGTTGGCGGTGACTACTTCACGACAGCCAACTTGCAGGGGCATATTGCATCCAACTCAGCAATGTCTTCTGGCCTTGGCCGCGCTCCGGGGTTGCAAGGAGGCATTGATGCCAGCGTGGGCTTTGGAGGTCAAGTCATAGGCGACGCTGTTCTGTATCGCTTTGACTTGGGCCAATCGCATAGCGCAAGCGGTTTTTTGCAATCCAGCGCAATTTTGACGGGTGGATCGGCAGTTACCCAGCGGGTATCTGGCTTGTTACGCGGTGGTGTCGTTCTGCTGGGTGATGGTCTCTATAACCGTCAGCAGATGGGAGGTGCCATTGCAAAAGGCACATTGCTGAGTGGTGGCATAGAGCGGGCACATACGCTAGTTGCGGAACTAAAGCATGACGATGTACTGAGCGGCGGCCACCTGTCTATCTCTGCATTGGGTGGTGAATTGGATTCATCTGCCATGCTGTCCGGCGGGGTGATTAATGTTGTTGAGGCAAGTAGCCCCGTCATGCGTATCAGCCCGGCACTGGGCGGTGGCATCACCAGCAATGCAGATTTTGTAGCGCAAATCATCATCTCCCCCAGCGCAAATGACGGCGTGTTGTCCGGTGACGTGATGGATGCGGGTCTTCGGTATGACGCCAAACTGACTGGTGGCATGACAGCGCAAAGCACAACTGGCAGCATTCCTTTGCGGGCCGCACAACGCTTGCCTGGTGGGATCACGCAGAGTGGTTTTGTTGCCGGGCACTACTTTGTCACCGGGATATTCAGCGGCGGCCTGCCTGTGACCAACGCAGTCTCTGGCAACCAGCGCTTAGATGCCAAGCTGCAAAGCGGGCTGGAAGTGACGCAAGTCAACGGTGGGCCGCAGCGGATCAGTGCCGTATTGCAGGGTGGGATTGCTTGCTACCCAACATTGCAAGGCCAACTACAAACACAAGTTGCATTGCGCTCAGGAATGGCTGTGGATGGCCTTCTTGGCGCAAACAGTCGGATCAGCGCAGTCCTAGCCAGCGGTCTGGCTTCGGGGCAACTCCATGGCGCTGCTCAGGTAGTCCATGCCTTGTTGCATGGCGGAGTAGTTGGGGTTGATTCTTTCGGCGCCAATGCTTTGCGGGAAGCCCGTCTATCCAATGGCTTTAGTTCCAACACCTTTGCTACCGGACGCTTATCCATTGGTGCCCACCTGCATGGCGGGGATGCCACAACACCACTACTTGGCGGCCAACTGGTCGTCATCCCTGTATTGAGAGGCGGGATTTTTTCCAACCCTGTGGTTGGGGGGGATGCCTACCAAGGATTCCTAGATCCCCAGCTCAACAACTGGGCGCTGGATATCTTCTCCATGACGCCCCTTCTCGAAGTTTTCACTCCACCAACCGACACCTGAAAGGAACTATGTCATGGCAAACCTGACCTCCAAAGAATTGCGCACCGCAATGATGGCCGCCTACTTCAATGCAGGCGCTGCCCCAACCAATCTGTACCTTCGCCTCTACAAGGACGAGGCCAACATCGTTGAGGCCACTGTTCTGACCGACATCGCTGCCAACGAGCAAACTGGCGGTGGCTATGCCGTCAAAACGCTGGCTCCCGCCGATTGGACTGTGGAAGAAGGTGTGGGCGGCATCCGCGTGCGCTTGACCGACCAGACTTGGACAACCACAGCGGACAACTGGAATACTTTGCGCTGGGCCGTAATCTGCACTTCGGCAAATAACACCGGCCAGATCCTGCTGGCCCGCGACTACGGCACCGGAAAAACCGTGACCGGCGTTGGGGCCAACGTGACGGTGGACGATTTGTTCTACCAAATCAACGACTAAGGTGGCCTGCCGTGGTTATCGAAACCCTGTTTGCTGGCCGCAATAACACCTTCAGTTTGCAACTGGTGCGTGGAGGTGAGCCGGTCAACTTGCTGGCTATCACCAGCTACTCGCTGCATCTCTCCAACGGCAGGGTATTTGACGATCAGGCCCGCTTTACCGAGAAGGCCAATGGCGTCATTGAGGTGTCCATTGGCGACTTGCTCGCGCAAGACGATGTTGGCTCACACAAGGCCCACATCGTCACAACTGACCCCATCAATACGGCTGGCGTGCGCTGGCCTGACTTCAAACTCAAGGTGCGCGCATGACGAAACAACGGTTTGTCAACAACTTCAGCACGCGCGTGGCAGCCACGTTTGGCGCGGCTGATACGTTTTTGCAGGTGGATAGCGCTGCGGCGCTTCCTTTGCTAGTCCCCGGCGAATACCTGCTTCTGACCCTGTTCCGAAAAACAGGGGTGCAGGAAAGTGGGCATGAGGTTGTGCGCGTCACCAGCATTGTTGAGAACCAACTCGCGGTGATCCGTTCGGTGGAAGGCGCTACTGCCAGCATGTTTATGGCAGGCGACCATGTAGAGGCTCGCATGACTGCGGGCAGCGCTGAGAATATGGCCCAGAAGGCCGATCTTGGTGTGAAGGCTGACGGTAACCATACGCACAGCCTAGCCTCCACAGAGGCTCCTGGCTTCATGTCTCCCGAACAGGTTAGCAAGCTCAGTGGAATATCAGCGGGCGCTACACCCAACTCAACTGATTCGGTTTTGCTTAGTCGCTCCAACCATACGGGCGAGCAGGCAATAGCCACGATTACTGGCCTGCAGACTGCGCTGGATGGTGCATTGCCCAAGGTTGGTGGCTCTTTATCTGGGCCTCTGAGCGGAGCGGTGGTCAGCGCAGCTAATTTCCTCGACAAAACAGTCACCAATGCCACAGCTACCGGCACTGTGGCGCTGAATTTTGCACAGGGCGATGTATTCGATCTAACGCTGACGGGCATCACTACGCTGGCCCTTGCCAACCTTCCATCCCTCTCCGATGAAACACTTGGCTTCGTGGTGCGTGTCACCCAAGGCGCAGCCGCTTACGCGCTCACATGGTTCCCTGGCATCACTTGGCTAACCACAAACGGCGTAGCCCCTGCCGCGCCAGCGTCAAACAAGGTCGTTGAGTATGTGTTCACCACTCGCAATGGCACAGCGTTCCTAGGTCGCAAAGGAGCAGCAACATGAGTGGGCTTGCGCGGCGGCTTATGAGTTGCATACCGGCTGATGTTACGGATATCGCAGCTGATGCTGTCGACTTCGATGGTACGAATGATTATTTGAGCCGTGGCAGTGATTTAGTGGGAAATGCGGATGGGAAGACGTTTACTTTTTCGGCTTGGGTATGGGTAAACGCTGGTGTGACTGGAGTTATTGGTGCTAATAGTGGAGGTGCAGCTAGATTTGGTATTTATACAGACGGTTCAGGTCTGTATATTCAATTCACAGACGGAACTGGAGCTGACGTTCTAAATGCCTATATATCTGGCCCCGGTAGTTCAGTGGCATCTAAAACTTTTCTGCACGTACTAGCTTCCATGGATGTTTCAAACACTAGCAAGCGTGCTGTGTATGTAAATGATGTTCCGGCAGCGGTAACATGGACTACATACTTAAACCAAAATCTAAAGTTCACTCACACTACTCAGTATATTGCTATGAGTAGTACAGTAGGTAGCCCAAAAACAAAAGGACGCCTATCTCAGCTCTTTCTCGATTGCACCTACCGAGACATAAGCGTCGAAGCCAACCGCCGCCTGTTCATCACAGCAGACCGTAAGCCAGCTCTAAATCAGCAATCACTAAACCCAATTCTGTACCTTCCACTCAATGACCCAACCCAGCCCGGCCTAAACCTCGGCACAGGTGGCAACTTCAACCTAACCGGCACAGTAGCGTGTAGTGGTCGTGGGCCAAGTCAGTTTAATGCGCCATATAGCGATTTGGATGGGGCTGCGGATTATTTAAGTAGAGCGACAGCGCTGAGTGGTGTGGCAAACAGCAAAAATATTACAGTGAGTGCTATTGTAAATCCTGACGCTGTAAGCGGTGAATTCTATATTCTTAACGAAAATGATACTACTCGTGAATTTAGTTTTGGCTACAGGGATACAGGAGGAGGAGGACACGGAATACAGTTGTTTGTTTTGTTTAAAGCCGGTGCAAATGGATTCATTCAGACTAAAGGTGCATCTTTAGTTGCCGGAAGAAATTACATATTTACTGTATCAGTTGATGCGTCTGACAATACTAAGACTAGAGTGTTTATCAATGGTTTATCTGTAGCGTATAATTTACTAGCACCTATTGCGAATACTAACGTAGTTTTAACTGGGGCACAGTGGAAGTTAGGTAAATCTTATGGAGCGTCTTGGATTGACGGCAAGTTAGGCAACGTCTTCTTCGACACCAAATACATCGACCTATCTCAGCCTGCAAACTTAGCCAAGTTCGTTGCAGGCACAGGTGTTGATGCAAAGCCAGTAGATTTAGGCGCTAACGGTGAAAAGCCATTCGGTATACCACCGCTAATTTACTTGCCGATGTATGGAAATAACGCTGGTAAAAACTACGGTAGCGGCGGAGATTTCACAGTCAATTCTGGGCCATTTGCTGGTGCTAGGGGGCCTAATGAGTTCTGGGGAAATAAGGCGGATTTCGATGGTAGTACGGGATATTTGAGCAGGGCTTCTGCGCTTGCTGGAGTTAGTGATGGCAAGATGTTTAGTTGTTCTTTCAATGTTACTCAGGATGTAGAATCCGCAGCCCAAGATAATGTTTTAGCTATATCAAATGCAAGTGGTGGAGGTGTAGCTGTAATGGTAAGCTCTAGCGCTTTGTGGTTTTTTGCGAAATCTGTAATTGGTGGCACCGTACTATGGACACAAGTAACGAGTCCAGCTTTTATAGCAGGAACCTCTTACTCTGTGCAAGCCTGTTTTGATCTTGCTAATAGTGCTAATAGGCATGTATGCGTAAATGGCTCTCTAGCTACAGTAACCTACGCCTACTACACGAACTCAGCTATAGCCCTGAGCGGGGCAACACAACGAATAGGTGTTAATTCTTCTGGCTCGCCTGTAGACTTTTTGGATGGAAAGTTATCAGAGCTATATTTCACAACCGACTACATCGACTTTAGCCAAGAAGCCAACCGCTTAAAATTCCGAGATGCTTTTGGCAATCCTGTTGATCTCGCTCCGCAGATCAAAGCGGGTACTTTGCCAAATCCGGCTATTTATCTAAGATTCGATCCGGCAAATTTTGGAAAAAACTACGGCACTGGCGGAGACTTTACCGCCAGTGGCACCATCACCGATGGAGGACAGCTATGATACTTTATGCTTTAGTTGCTGATGGCGCTATTGAGCGTGTAAATATTCAGTTGCCGATTACGATTGGAAATACCAGTATTCCCGCTGGCTCCACTAATTTAGAGCAGTTTGGACTTTACCCTATTGAGGGCAGCGAACCTGCTTACGATAGCGCAACTCATCGACTTACTGGGCCGCAGTATTGGTTTGATGGTACTGTTGTGCAGCGCGTTTATGTAGTGGAAGATATTCCAGTATCCGAATTAATGCAGCAACTGCAAAGATCAGTAGTTGAGGCAACCCAGCAACGCCTAGACGCCTTCGCAAAAACCCGGAACTATGACGGCATCCTAAGTGCCTGCACTTATGCCACCAGCGCAGTACCTAAGTTTCAAGCCGAAGGTCAGTATTGCGTCGATGCACGGGATGCAACATGGGCCACGCTGTATCAGCTTTTTAACGATGTGACTGCGGGTGTTAAGCCCATGCCAGCATCGTTTTCTGATATTGGGCTGCTATTGCCTACGCTGAAGTGGCCCACATGAAAGCGCGGCTCTTGACTGTGGCCGGGGGCATCAAGACCCGGCTGATTCTGCTGGCCCTAGCGCTATTGGCGGTGGTGGCATGGGTTATTTGGTGGCTGCGCTATGCGTGGGCGGTGGCATTTAGTCCACGCCGCGCATGGCGGCTTGCTATTGCCATCGACCAACTGGCAAACGCTGCCTTCAACGGCAGCGAAGACGAAACGATCAGCAGCCGCGCCGCACGGGCACGCGATAGCAACAGGCGCTGGGGCTGCATCTTGTGCCGCCTGCTCGACGCCATCGACCACAACCACTGCAACAAATCCAAAGGGGTATGACCCCGAATTCATAGAAAGAGCACTGTCATGCCGCCCAATCAAATCCCCCCGCCCACCAGCGACGCACTGCTACACAAGATGGTAGCGCGCCTAGATAACCTGCACGCTGATATTGGCGATATGAAATCGGCTGTGCGAGATTTGGCCTCCGCCGTCACCCGGCTGGCTCTCATCGAGGAGCGTCAGACCCAAGCCTCCCAATCGCTGGAACGGGCATTCAAAGAGATTGAAAAATGCTCCACCCGGATCGACGCCATCAACGCCAGTACGGATACCCGCATTGATGCACTAGAGCGCGCGCAGCCCATGCTGAACCAAACCAGCCAGTGGATCATCACTGCGGTGCATGGGGGGGCTGGGCTAGCAGTGATGTTTGCTGCAAAGCAGTTGGGGTGGCTTTGATGGAAACACACATAAAACAGCGTTTGGCTGTAGCCATGCTATCGCTATCAGCGATGGGGTTTTCGGGTATTGCACTGCATGAGAGCTACACGGAAAAGGCCACCATTCCAATCCCCGGTGACCGGCCCACAGTGGGTTTCGGCAGCACCTTCAAAGAAGACGGCTCCCCCGTCAAGATGACCGACACCACCACCCCTCAGCGCGCCATCCGCATGAGTCTGGCACATATCGGCAAAGATGAATTGCAGCTCAAGCGTTGCGTGACCGGCCCACTAAACCAAGCGGAATACGACATTTTGGTCGATTTTTCTTACTGGCGCGGTAGTGGCGGGGCTTGCCGCTCCGAGGTGGTCAAGTCCATCAACCGTGGTGACTATGTGGCTTCGTGCGAGGCATACCTGAACCTCGACTCGCGTCGCGCCACAGGCAAGGACTGCAAAGACTCGCTCAACCGTTGCCGTGGCGTGTGGCTGCGCGCACAAGACCGCTACCAGCGGTGCATGGAGGCCCAATGACCCCCGTTTGGCCCCTAGTTTCACTGGCGCTGGCCCTGCTGCTTTGGCTGCAGACAGCACAGCTACATCAAGCCCAAGACCAAGTTGCCACACTGGAACTACAGCAGGAGCTGGGCTGGGCACAAAAAAAGAACCTCGAAACCCAATACCGCCATGATTCTGAACAACAAGATGCCCAAACGCGGGCCGCTCTCCAAGTGGCTCATACTGATGCTGATCGTGCCCGTGATGTGGCTGTCGGGTTGCGCCGCGACCTCGCCCACTTTATCGACGCCCATCGCACCCGAGTTACCGCCGCTACCGAACAGTGCGCGCCAGACGACAGCGCCATCGTGGTGCTCTCCGACCTGTTCAGCCGGGCTGACGATGCAGCGGGAGAATTGGCGGCAGCGTTTGACGAAGCGCGTGCCAGAGGATTGGGGTGTGAAGGCACTCACGACGCAGCCGTAACAGCAAGTCGGGGGCAATGATGGGCATCATCCATATCAACCAGTTCGGCGGCATGAAGATGGGCGTAGCCAAGCGCGATTTGCCGATGGATGCCGGTCAGCGGGTAGATAACCTGTCCCCATTGGTGCAGACCTTCACGCCGCTGCAAGAGGATAGTGCGCCAGAGGTCATTGAGGTTTTTGGCACTGGGCCGGTCAAGTCGATGGTGCGCTACAAGACCGATACCAAGACGCTGTTCGGCACCACTACGGTGATGAACGTAGCGCGCGCGCTGGCACCAGATACCGACGGCAGCAGCGTGCCCAAGCAGCGCATTTATGTCACGGGTGACGGCACTGCCACATCCAAGCCATCGGTGTTTTGGCGTGAAAACGACTATGGTGACGGGCGCTTGCTGGGTGTGCCGCCACCCACGGTCAAGCTCAAGCTAACCGTGGTTAAAAAAGACCCACTGACCGCCAGCAATATCGGCCCAGCTTTTGATGCCGTGGCCTATGAGTTGTGGGCTGGCATGGAAAAGCTGTTGGTGGCGCAGTGGCAGGGCCAGCACGCCAGCGCTGCACGGCCCGGCTATCTCGATTGCCACACATCAGGCACGGCAGGCTACAGCCTAGGCATGGCCGACGAAGGAAATAAAGCATATCAGGCGCGGGTGTTTGGCACAGCACCCGATGGCGGGCTTGATCCGTTCCTAGCAGTGAGTTTGCCCCAAGCTCGTGCGCTGATGGCTGATCTGGTCAATGTACCGTGGATCAGCAGTGCACTGCCATCGACCACTATGTGGGGCCACACCTTGGGCAGTACGAAGTGTGCGGCCATCGTGTTCAAAGCGTTCTATCCCACATACACCTTTGCTCGTACTGGTGCGGTATGGGATGCGCTGTTGGAAATCACCAAGCCGGGGTTGCTTGATGAGCCGCTGCTATCGGCCCGCGAACTCAATACCATGCTGGATAAGGTGGCAGAGAAGTTCGACATTGCCAAGAGCACCGACTTGGCCCAAGCCGTTGCTCGGTTTAATTTCCGCTACGCTGTCTTGACCAACTTGCTCGATGGCAAGGCTGGAGAAACGACGATCAGCAACATCACCGCCGTCTTGAATAGCAGTGCTGCTACAGATCGTATCAATGCGGCCTACACGGCATTTGCCGGTACGGTGTACGACTTGATGCAGTCTGCTCTGGGGGCGGTGGCTGACCCCGCTAAAGCCCTAGTGGAATCGGGCGATGCGTTGACGCTGTATTCGAGCAACCGGGCCACTGCTGTGGCAGCCATCATTGCTGCTGTGAAACAGGAGTTGACCGGCGGGGCCAGCCAAGTCACTACTCGCCCCATCTCAAGTGCCAAGGCGCTGCTGGATGCCCAAAAGCGGGTGCTGTACAAGGCCGCCAGTGCATCCGAGGCAGGCAAGCAGGCTGCTGTCTATCAAGCCGCCTTGAGCTTGGATTTCACCCCCGTCCTGCGTGCGGTCTATAACGCTACAACCCCAGAGGCATTCGGTGATCTGGTTGATAGCAGCGGGTCTGGGCTGCTGACAAATGCTGGTGGCCGGTTGACAGCCGCCGCTGTGGTGGGGGCTTGTGATTTATTGGAGACAGCCCATGCTGATGTGATGGCTGTCTATGCCGAAGCGATCAACGGGGTGCGCAGTGCGGCATTGGAGTATCTGACCAGTATTCAGGTGGTGGAGCGCCACGGGGATTTGAGTGGCGTTGAGCTGACGGAGACCCGCGCCTACACATGGACGCTGGTCAACAACTGGGGCGAGGAGTCCATGCCGTACCTGCCGGGCAATGGCAACACCGATGCCGAGTTTGAGCTGCTGGAGCTCGATGGCAATGACGAGGTGCTGGTGCAGGCCACCATGCCCACGCCCACAGAAATCACCAACTATGGCTATGCCAAGTGGCGGTTGTACCGCAGCAACTCGGGCAGCCAAGCCAGTGCCTTCCAGCTGGTGTTTGAGAAAGCACTGACAGACAACCCGGTAACGGACAAGAAAAGCAATGCAGCCCTGCTCGAATCCTTGGCCAGCATGACTTGGGAGCCGCCCCCGGTGGTCAATGGCAAGTACCTGCAAGGCATTTGCGCCCTGCCCAACGGGTTCATGGCCGGGTTCATCGACAAGACGGTGTATTTCTCGGAGGTGTTCCGGCCCTATGCTTGGCCGTCCGAGTACACCCACACCTTCCAATACCCGATTGTGGGGCTGGGGGTGTTCGGCCAGACCTTGGTGGTGTTGACGGAGACCGGGCCTTGGTATCTGTCTGGCCCAGAACCGGCCAGTATGAGCAAGGAGGACACGCGCAGCAATCAGGCGTGCGTGTCGGCCCGCTCAATCTGCCCGGTGGATGGCGGGGTGATCTTTGCTTCGCCCGATGGCCTGTGTCTGGCCTCGCCCACAGGGATACAGGTGTTCCTGCCCGCCCCCACGGGCAAGGTGGCGTGGGCAGATATTGATCTGATCCATGTGCGCGATATGCAGTGTGCAGAGCATGACGGGGTGCTGTACTTCCTCTATGGACACCCAGAGGCCAATGGGGCGATGTGGTTGTCGGCCATGCACTTGCAGACGGGCAAGCTGGTCAACGTGCATCTGGGCAATGCCAATCCGCCGGTGCGCGAGCTGTCGGCCATCTATGCTGATCGCAGCACCGATACCCTCTATGGGGTGTTGGCTAGCACGCGCCAAGCGGTCAAGCTGTTCACCGATACCACCCGGCGTCGGTTGGCCAGCTTTCGCAGCAAGCACCTGACGCTGGAGACCTATACCGGGTTTGGCTGGCTGCGGGTGCTGGGCGAGCAAAGCGCTACCGAACCGGCCACGGTGCGGGTGTTTGGCTACGCCATCCGACCCGATGGCACCGAGGTGGAGGTAGCGCTGACCCCGGCGGTGGGCCACTACACGGTGACCAACACCTTGCCGGTGCGGATGCCTGCGGGCCGGTATCTGGAGTATGAGGTGGAGGTGCAGTCCCGTGCGCGCATCACTGGCGTGACGCTGGCGTCGTCCACCGCTGAATTGCAGGCCGTGCCATGAGTGTGCGCAAAACCGGGCTGATGCCGCTGCGCACTCAAGACGCACAGGTCAACCGCTGGGCCGATGGGGTGCTGGAGCAACTTGAGGTGCTGCATGGTGCCCGTGGTGATCCGCTCAACCGTGCCTTGACGCTGCGTGACCTGCAAGCCATTGGGTTCGATGTGAATGTACTGATGGCCAATAGCCGGGGTGGCGGTATCACCGTGCGCCCCGGTGGGGCTGCTGCCGCTGCTGCACCTTTGGTGGATGCAGCTGCAACCAAGGCCATAGAGCGGGCCGACATGGATGCCTTTGCCAAGGCGATCACGGAGACCGCGCTGTTCAAGGACTTGATGGCACCACTCAAGTGGCAGGATGTGCGTGATCCCTCACGCTTTAACTGGGTGCCAGAGCAGCTGCGCCGTGAGCTGCTGACAAGCATTGCCGAAGAAGCATCGCGCCGTGGTACCGACATCACCAAGGTGGAAACCATCGTCAAGGACGGGGCGGCCCGGTTTGCGCGCCAGCTGGAAGAAATCACGGCTGCAATGGGAGAGGCTGCGGCAGGGGTGCGACAACTGTCGTTTGCCTATGCGGATGCCGACCGGGCCATTGCCGGGCAGGTGACACAGCTAGGGGTCAGTCTGGGGAAAAACATTGCCACGCTGGAGCAGTCCCTGAGCACCGAAGTGACCAAGACCACGGCCATTGCCAGCAGCGTGACGACTCTGCAAACACGGGTGGGCACGGCGGAATCGGCTATCTCGAACGAGCAGACGGCGCGAGCCAACGCAGACTTAGCCAATGCCACTTCGATCAATCAGGTGCAGGCCCGGCTCGACAACGGGGATTTTGCGGCAGTAAAAACCCAGAGTTCGGCCACGGCCAGCAAAGTTGCCGGGTACGAAGCACGGTACACGGTCAAGGTCACCGCCGGTGGGGCGTGGGCAGGCATTGGGCTGGCCGCCACAGACAATGGTGCAGGCAATGCCACCAGTGCCATCATCATGGCCGCCGATAAGTTTGCCATCGTGGCCCCAGGCTACAGCGGGGGCATGACCACAGTGCCACCAGCGGGTAGTGTGCCGTTTGGGGTGGAGAACCTACCTTCGGGCGGCAGTCGTATCTACATGGATGCCAATGTGCAAATACGCGGTGGCCTTGATGTGACAGCGCTTTACGGTAGCGGAATTTGGGCAGATGCAGCTGTCTTCACGGTTTATGCCGCCAACCCCTTTGGCGGATTTAGCAGTTATGGTGGCATGAGCCCATCCAGATCCATTGCGGTTGGTAACGACAGTGCTCGACTCTACGCTGGACATTACGGTAAAGCGATGGGCTCTTCGGCATTATCCGTAGGGATCATCGGTGAGGCGGTTGGGCAAGGCAATACATGTGCCGGTATTGTTGGTACGGCCACCGGTGCTAATTCCTATGGAGGCGTCTTCTATGGGCAATCTGTTGATATATCGCTGAGTGGCAGCGGCGTAATTTCTTGGTCTGGCATTCTTGTGCAAAGGCCCAATGGGCTTCAGAATTATTTCTTGAATGGCATTGGTCAATGGGTTAAGCCATTTTCTTCTTTGGCAAAGAGCGACATCACAAGCGCGCTGGGATATGTGCCGCCATCTCCCGCCAGCGTGTCCGATGAGATCACCACCAATACCGGAAACTGCATCAGATACACAGGCGCAACAACGTCAGGCCCGCTCAACTTGGCTGGGTACGCCCAAATTGTGGCTGGCGGTAATTATTACTGGATTCCAATTTATTTATAAGGAAAAACCAATGGCAAATTACAAAGAGCAAATTGCCACCGGCACCACTTGGGTGCGCTGCAAGGCAGTCACCATTGAGAACCCTCTCAACGGCGCAGCACGGGCTACTTTTCAGGAAACACACTGCACCAGTGTCGGCGGTGTCACCAGCGAGCAATTTTCTGGCCTGCTGGGGTTGGAGTTCAAGCCGGATAGCACTGTTGCACTGCGCGACCCACAGACTGGCGAGTTGACGGGTCAGACCAGTACCCACGCCCATGTGTACCAGTTGCTCTACAGCATCTACATGCAGGCAGCACTGGAGCGCGACGCAGCGGCCCCAACAAGCATGGCAGCATGACCAGATGACCGCAGAACTTGATTTTCTGGGCAGCTTATTCAATGGCTCCCCGTTGGCATCCAGCATCGTTGGCACCCGTCCTAGTGCCAGTGGGGCGGGTGCGGCCGGTTTAGCTGCGCAGCGCAGTTTGGTTCCGGAACTGGATGCCAATTGGGCGGATGATCTTTTTAAGCAACAAAGTGAACGCCCAAGCCAGAATGGGCCGCCCGGCACAGGCTGGAGCACATCGGAGGTAAATACCGATGGCATGGATCGCTCCACATGGAAATGGGATTTGGGTGGCAACATGGTTGGTTCGTTCATCAAGCGGGGGGCTGCGGCTACAGGGCTTGACCGGATGTCTTCCCAAGCGCCGGTGTATGGCAACGGGGAATGGTCGGGTGGCCCTAACCCAGACCGATGGGCATCAGACTACAAGGAGTACCAGAAGCAGTTGACAGAGATGGCCCAGCAGTTGGGCATGGATGTTTCCTCGTACTACAACACGGTGGCAGGCAGCACAACAGGCCAAGGCAGCAAAGCGGTGGTGACCCCAGACCAACAGGTATTGGATGCCAATCGGCTGTATGACGCCATTGATGAACGCTACAAGGACGTGTATTTGGTGGGGGGCATGGCGCAGGGCTTGCCGGGCCAGACCGGCAACACCGGGCAAAAAGCAGTGCGCTCTTTGTATATGCGCAATGGGGATAAGTTGGTGCCCCAAGGTGACGCACAGGTGTATGACGCTCCAGAGAATAGCCAGGGTTTCTTTAAGGATGCTGTTCTTCCAGCCTTGCCTATTCTTTTAGCGCCCTTTACAGCTGGAGCCAGTTCTGCCTTGGCCGCTGGTATTCAGTCTGCGGTGCCTGCTTTGGGTGCCTTTGGTTCTGCTGCAGCCGCTGGTGCTTTAACAGGTGGAACTATGAGTGCGCTGACGGGCGGCGACGTGGGCAAGGGGATGCTGACCGGCGGCTTGGTAGGAGGGGTGGGTTCTAGTGTGGCGGGGTCGAGCTTTGCGGGGGCAGCACCCTTTGCAAGGATGGGCACCAAGATGGTGGTGGACGGCATCACGGATCGCACGCCTAGCGGTGCAGGCCCTGCGGACTCAACAGCTACAGCACTGGCCCCACCGACCTTGCAAACCACAGCGCCCACATCTACCCCATCTTCTTCTGAGCAAGGTTTCTTAGATGGCCTGTTTCGTGGTCAGGGTGGCTCGGGCACTGGGTTTATGAACAGTTTGATTGCCAAGGGTAAGACCCTCGGCTCCATTTGAAAACGGGGGTATCTATGGGAATCGGTTTTGCTGATGCGGCACCAGAGGTGTTTGCAGACAAGTACGGTCGCAATATGGCTGGTATGGCGACTCAGGGGATGGAGGCTGCCAATGGCTTGGGCATGAAGCTGGGGGAGTCCTACGCTAATGACTACCAGCCTTATGACAAAAAGTTCATGCAGCATGTGGACATGCTGGGGTCTGATGCCTATAAGGCGCAGCAGCGGGGCCGGGCCGTTGCCGGGGTACAGCAGGCATCAGATCAGCAGCTGGGCCAGATGGAGCGGCGCATGGCATCGATGGGCATGGCTAATCCAGCCCTGATGGCCAAGATGCAAAGCCAGACGGCAGCCCAAACTGCCTTGGGCCAGTCTGCTGCTGCCATGGACAGTGACCAAAAGGCACGGGGCGAATGGGTACAGGGCATTGGGGCGATCAATACGATGGGCCTCAAGACCGGTGAGTTGGGTACCAAGTATTTGCAGATGGGCAGCGAGCTGGGCAAGGTGGGGCTGGCCGGTGCAGACATGGGGGCTGGTGCTGCGGCAAGAAAGATGCAGGCTGATGCCTCTATGGCCAGTGCTGCCGCTGCGGGTTCCAATGCTTCGGCCAGTGCGCTCAATGCCCAAACCAATGCAACCAAGACGGCTAATGACTACCAGTTGGGCTTGGGGTCGCTGGCCGCACGGATGCACGAGATCAACACCGGCAATACGCTCAATCAAGCCAAGCTCGATGTGTTGAAGGGGCAAAGCAGCCTACCTAGTCAGGTGGCATCGACCGGACTGGGCATCTTGGGCAGTGCGGCCACCTCCTACTTTGCCAAGAACGGCTTGAACGGTATGTCGAATTTGTTGGGCACTGGTGGGGATTTTTGGGACTTTCTCTCAAGCAATGAGAGTCTGGGTCTGTCCACCGAAGAATTGATAAGCGCATTCTGAATTTCTGAGGAATAACTGTTATGGCCTTTTATTTAGACCCTGCTGCCATCAATCGCGGCACCACCATGTACGAGCACGCAATCTCCAGTAACCGTCAGGAGGAGATCGACAAACGGGAGCGCATCAGATTTGAAGATGAGCAGATGCGCAATCGGGCGCTGGACGGTGCCATGCAGAAGGCATCGAAACTGTATGGCGGCCCACTGGAGGCAGACGACGGCAAAGAGGTTTCTTTTTTGCAGCAGTTCAACACCCCCAATGGGATTGGTTTTAGCGCGCAGAACAAGCCTGCCCCTGCCGATGGGCAAGGTGGTGGCAGTGCGCCAGCGCAATCTCCAGTACAAGCCAATCCGGTGGAAGATGCGCAGTCCAATCCAGCAACGAACAACATCCTGACCCCTCCCTCGGAGCCGCAGCAGGGGGCTGCTGGTGTCATTGAAGCCCCTGAAGCCCCTAAGCAGCATCCGGCGATTGGCCCGATTCAGAAGCGGTATGAACGTGAACGCGCCCGTTTACAGATCCTGGCAGAGGCTGCTGCGGCGAAGCGCGATGTCGTGGCTATGGATGGATTAGGCGCGAAAATGGAGGCGCTGAATTCAGATTTTTCCTACGCCAAGATGGTGGGCGTCACCATGCACACGATAAAAAACAATCCGCAGTTTGGCACGGACTTGGCCAAGCGACTGACCGAGAACAATAACTATGGAGAATTGGCGGCAGACTTTGACCAAAAATACGGCGTAACCACCTTGAAGATCAAGGACACAGGGCGGGAGGTGCGCTTGGCCCCGCACCAGTTGGGGGTGATGGTGGCCGCTTTGCAAGACATGGAGAATGGCAACTATGAACGGGGCTATAAGAACCTGACCTTAATCGACAAAGAGGTTGCCGAACGTATCCAACGGGGCAATGAGCTGCAAAAGAGCGTGGTGGTCAACAATAACGATGCGGCGGCTAAAAACGAAGCTATCCGGCATACCCGTGCTGCGGATGGTATATCTGCTGCCAAACAGAACTTGGAGCAGCGGGAATTTGATGCCAAGAAGCCAGTCTATGATGTCGCGGCGCTGGATGCCAGTATCAGTATCGAGAAGGCCAAGCATGACCCAGACAGCCCAGAGTACAAGGCGCTCCAAACTCAGCAGAATGCCCTGAGAGATGCGAAAAACTCATCACCCGAACTGAAGCACGCACAGGAGTTGGTACGTTTGGGCGTGGTGCCTGATCTGAAGTCTGGGTATGAAATGGCGCTGACGAGAAAATCGAAGTCAGCCCGGGATTTCTACACCGACCTACTGATCTCCAAGGGTGAAGGCGGTTTGGGCCGAACCCCTGAGGAGGTGGACAAGATCATGCTGAATGTTTATGGCGATGGCTGGATGAAGCAGGTCAGGGGTGGTGCAGCATCAGCACCGGGGGCTGCGCCTGCTCCTGCCAGTGGGGGCAAGCCAAGCACCGGCAAACCGATCTCCAACACCATTGGTCAACCGCTCAAAGATGTAACACCGCAAGCTATTGCAAATACCGCTAGGCTGTGGGGCGTGTCTGAGGACGAAGTTAAGCGGAGATTGGGGATGTGAGCCTGCACTATCAGAGCTTTGCCTTGATGCCTGCTTGCTTCAAAATGGCATTGGCTGTGTTGCGGGTGTTTACCGTCACTGCTACAGGAAAGCGTGCGCCGTTAATGGGGCTTTCCCAAAATTCATGGCTACCCTTGCCCTGTCGGATCATCACGCAGCCATGTTGCAATAGCAGCGCCCGCAGTTGCGGGTAAAAGCCGGAACCCATCGCTCAGAGTGCAACGCGCTGCTGGGCGGATTGCACCAAGTCAAACCGAAGCCGGACAGAATCGGCATCCATCGGCAGATCGTTCAACTCGATCAAGTCAGGCACCAACAGCCAAGTGCGTTCCGTCAACTCGTCTAGCGTCTTGGCCTCCGTGACCAGGTTCAGCGCGTCGCATTCTGCCGTGTAGTACCCATCGCTGAAAGTGACCTCTACCGTAAGCGGAGGGTTCAGTCGATCAAGGCGTTTTTTTACAGAGCCCAACAGATCGACCACGGTTCTTCCAAAGTGTTCATCGGCACGGGCTGTGGCAGCGGAATACCAGCGCAGCAAAGTGCTTACGCGAAAGCTGGATTCGCGCAAATCATCGCTGTCCACGTCCGTCAAGTCGCTCAGAGAGTGCAGCAGACTGCCCGCTGCATGGAAATGAACCGCCGGGCCAATCTCACTGTCGCCCATCACTGCGGCGCGCTTGTCGTGGCTGTCACTTAACAAGGAAAGCCCGTGCTCAATGAACTGCACCCCCAGCGCCTGAATGCGCGGCGTAAAGCAAGAAGTGATGGCTGCGAACAGGTCATCTTTGGAGACAAACAAATCACCACTGCGCAGCACAAAGCGCACAGGCAACTCACCAAAACTGGCAACAAAAAAGCTCATCGGGCCATTATCACACCCCCCGAAAGACTGTGCTAACCCAGCTCGGTCAGCCACTGCTACTACCTGAACAAAACGCAGTGCAGCCCGTCACGCTGGCCGGATGGGAATGCAAAACCTACTGGGGGGCTACTTTAATGCTCTGGTTATGACTTCCGGTACCTGCTCAACGCCTAACAGGCAATCGGCTGGCAATAGTTCGCTTGCCTCCCTAAGGGTGGCCTGCATTTCGGAAATGGTAGTTCCTTGCTGAAATTGAAACACAACAGCCGGTACCCCCGTAGTCATAGCTGACCCCCGTGCAACGCACAGCAAAAGAGCATCTTCAAAGCTAATTTTTTTGTTCTCAGCAACCTCGCCTACAAGAAACTGGATGCTTGACGATAGCTTTCCAAGCGATTCAGTAGAGGCACCACGAAGATCGCTCAACTCCTTTGTCAGGCGCTCAATCTCCTTGGCACCGAGGTCTTTGGATCCATCCACATCAATGTAGCCAAGAATCGTTGCCTTCAGGCGAGCAACAATTTCAGAGTTCATGCTGCGGCCAAGCTGCTTGGCAGAGGCTTCGATGTGGTCTTTTAGTTCGGCAGGCAGCCGAATCTTCATTTGTGGGTCTTCACGGCTCATGTACGAATGATAAGCCACAGTAGATCATGGGGTCTTTTAGAGATAAACCTAAGTGGTGCATAATCAAACCAATAGACCACGGTGGTCTATTTTTTTGAGGTATCAAATGAACCACTCTACTGATGTGCAAATGAAGATTCGCATTGATAAGGAAGTCCACGCATGGCTCAAGAAGGCCGCGCAGCAGCAAGAACGCTCCGTTACATGGATTGTGAACAAGCTGATTGGGCAGGTCAAGGAAAAGCAGGAGGTTTGTGGTGCAAAGCAAGCCTAAGAAAAAAACCACAAATACACCACAAAACATGACCCACACCATCACCATTGGCACCATCGCCACGCCCGTTATCGGCTACAAGGGGCAGCGCGTTTGCACTACGCAACAACTCGCTGAACTTTACGGATGCACAGAGAAAAATCTGAGTGTCAACTTTGAAAACAACCGCAACCGGTTTGAGGAAGGGAAGCACTTCATCAAGCTGCAAAACGATGACTTGAAGGAGTTCAAGAACCAACCCAATATTGTTGGGTTGGTTGCCAAACGAGCAGCACACCTCATCCTTTGGACAGAACGCGGCGCTGCCCGTCACGCCAAGATGTTGGAAACGGATCAGGCTTGGGATGTGTTCGAGCAGATGGAGGATAGCTACTTTGCCCAGATGCTGACCCGCGCCCCAGTGGTCGATGGCCACGAGCGCAGCACTAAGCACGACCGCCTGCCGCTGTACCACTTTGCCATCGACACCGTGGTTAAGCACCACTTGATGTTCAACAAGGTCTATACGCTGCTAAACCTGTTCGCGGGGTCGTACTGTTTCAAAGATATGTCCAAGGAGCAAACCGCTGAAGTGGCTGACTTCTGCGACCGCTTCGCCCTTGGTCAGGACACGCGCAACGACTGGCAGCGCATCACCAGCAACCAAGCAAAACTGCACGGCACGCCGCCGCAACTTGACATGGTGGAAAAGCTGTTGTTCTCATGAGCCGCAACAGCGCAAAGAAAAAAGCCCCAGCGCTTAGACCCGCTGAGGCTTTGATTGTCAACAACCGAAACAAAAAGGTATCAACATGAGCCATTCTATCCAAACTACCGGCAGCAACGCTGCACTCATCCCAGTTTTTAACGACACCATCGGCGGTGAAGTGATTCAGCTTTGCTGCGCTCGCGCTCTGCATAGCTTCATGAGCGTGAAGCGGGATTTCACGACTTGGATCAAGGGCCGCATCGCCAAGTTCGGCTTTGTTGTAAACGAGGACTTCATCACGGTAGAGAATTTGAGCTCCCCCGATTTGGTGAGCTCAAAAGCACGGGCGCAAAAACTGACCGACTACCACCTGACCCTCGACATGGCCAAAGAGTTGAGTATGGTGGAGAACAACGCCAAGGGCCGCGAAGCCCGGCGCTACTTCATTGCTTGCGAACGTCAGGCGCTAAAGGCAACTGCTACCTACCAACCTCACGGCGACAGCATCAACGTAGCCGCCCTACTGCTGTCCGGCCAATGTGACCCCAAGCCCCTGACGGCTGCCCAGCACACACTGATTGACCAAACCGCCGGGCGCTTGGTGGGCGAAGCTTATCCACTGATTCGCGCCCACTTAGAGCGCCGGGTGGCTTGGAACACCAATGCCGCCCACTTGAATGACCCGGATAACGAAGTCATCAAAGGCGTATTGGGTAAAGCCGCGCTAGGCAATTGCTTGGCGCACCACTACCACCAAGAACTAGGGGCTGTGCGGGACATGCTGCGCTACATCCAAACCAAAGCGCATCAAGCCCTCGGTGGCATCGACCAGCAATTGGGCCTAGCCCACTAAGCGCCCCGTTTAACCCCCCGGCCCGCCCCGTGCGGGCTTTTTCTTGTTCAACGAGGCGCAAGGACAGCCACCAAGCATGGCAGCCTTTGAAGGTTCAACCAAAGGTTTGTTATGGCACGGGACTTGTTTGCTGAGTTGGGGATTGAGGTCAGGGGGTCTGATGGGGGTGATACCAAGCTCTCCCCGGAAGATGCCATCAAGAAGGTGGCGCAGGAGACGGGCTACAGCTCTGATTTTTTGCTGGGGCTGGCCAAGCTGGAAACCCGTGGCGGGGCTGCAACGATCAAAGGTGATGGGGTGGACACCCACAATCTGTTCAACATCAAGGATTTTTCCAAGGATGGAACAGGCATCCGGGCCACTGACAAGGCGGAGGGATCGAATCATCGTTACCGCCAATACACTGACTATGAGGAGTCGACTCGGGATCTGGTGCGGCTGCTGGATCGCAAATACCCCGATGCGCGGGTAGCTGAAACGCCGCAAGAGTTTGCACAGGCCTTAAAAGCTGGGGGCTATGCCACTGACCCCGCCTACGTGAACAAGTTGACACGCACGATTGGCACGGCGCAGGGTGGTTCTGATTTGTCGGGTGGTTCCTCGCAGCAAGCACCGGGCACTGCGGGGCGCGACGTGTTTGCCCAGTTGGGGATTGATCGCAACCGCCCGGCTGGTGGGCGCGATCTGTTTGCTGAGGCGGGTATTGATCCCAAAGCGCCGTGGGATGGTGGTGGGCGAGACCTGTTTGCGGAGGCCGGCATTGACCCGAAGGCACCCATGCCAGGGACTGCGCTACAGAAGGCTGGGGACTATGCCGGTGCAGTGTCGAGTGGCATTGGTACCGGCGTTTTGGGCATCCAAGGCGGCATTGGCAAGTTCTTGCAGGCACCGGCGGCTAACGCTTTGGCGGGTGTGACGGGGGCTGCTGCACTGGCCGACCAGGGCATGACATGGCTGGCCAATAAGCTGGAAGGCATGGATGCCAAGGCGAACCCAGATATCCAGCAGACTGCACAGATGGCATCGCAGTTTGCCGCTGAACAACGCCTAGAAAACGCCAAGGTGGGCGAAGATGGGGGCTGGGCCAACCCCATGACCATGATGGCCCGGATGGGCTTAGGCCTGCAAGAGGATGCCCGCAGTCGCACCCAAGCCATCATGGCAGCGGATGCGGCCACAAACCCTGAACTGTTGCGACAACAGCAGGCGACGGCACAAGCCGAGGGGTTTGTGGGCAACCTGAAAGCCATTGCAGACAACCCGATGGCCTTCACCCACACGATGGCCCGCTCGGTGCCCGATATGCTGATGGGCGTGGGTATGGCGCGTTTGGCCGCCGGTGGCAAACTGGCGGCAGCGACCAATGCTGGTGATGCGGCTGCAGCGGGCATAGCCAAAGCGGGTGGAACGGCAGCAGCACAGGCCGAAGCGGCCGCCGCAGCAATGGCACCGCTGCAACAGCAGGCCGTGGCTAGGGCTTCTAGCGCTGGCCTTTTGTCAGAGGCAGCCTCATCGGGCATGAATGCCTCGGAGGGGATTTATCAGCAGGTGATGGGGATGCCGCTGGATAAGCTCGCCGCATCCTCAGATCGGTACAAAGAGCTGATGGCGGAGGTCAAGAATCCGTATAAGGCCCGTGAACGGCTGGCCAATGAGTTGGCCGACCAGGCAGCACTGCCCTCGGTGGTGGTCACAGGCCTAGGGACAGGCATCACGAACAAGATATTCGGTGGCGATGCCACGGCTAAAACGGTGGCCGGTGTCGAGCGCTTGACCGGCAAGGAGCTGGCTAAGCGGGCTGGCCAAGACACGGTGGAGGAGGTGATCCAAGGCGTACCGGAGGATACGGTGCAGCATGGTGCCGTGGTGCAGGCAGATCCCTCTGCCAAGCTGGATGTGGGGGGTGCTATTGCCCAAAATGCTGCGGCTGGTTTGGCAATGGGCGGGGGGATGCACGGCTTTGCTTATGGCAAGCAGGTGCTGGGTGATGGGCGCGCCCCAAGTTCAGATGCTCGGACATCAGCGCCGGATGCCACGCTAGCCCCCGATACTGCACCTGCCACCATCGCACCGAAGACATTAGCCCAGCGCATTGCAGAAGCAGAGAATCTGGTTCGTGGTGGCAAGGATGGCGGTGGGTTGCTGGATACGCTGCGTCAGGTAGATGGTGGCCCTCAGGCAGTGCAGGAACTGATTACGCTGCTGAACACTGCCAAAAACCCACAGCAACCGCCTAAAGTGCGGGAACAGGCCATGCAGGCTATTGAAGCGCAGATCGCACCCGCACCAGAGGCTGCGCCTGAAACGCAAGCGCAGGATTCTGGAACCCTTGGGCCAAATTCTGAGCCGCCTGCACAGAATCCTGAGGCGCAAGCGCAGGCCTCTGCGGAAGCTGCAGAAAAGGCCCTCAAGCAGCCTGTGGCTTTGACCGCATTGGATCGGGCGGTGGAATTGGATGCCGAGTTGATGAGTGTTCGGGAGCGGTTGCAGGATGAGACTCCAGAAAACGGCTATGGCCCCGCTTTTGACCAGTCACGCCAAGAGTTGGCAGCCAAGGCGGCTATGCTGGAGCAAGAACGTAACCAAATTGCAGCGACATGGCCACAAGCGGCCAAGGGAGCACCCACCTCTTTTAGTACCGAATCGGGTGTGAAGCTCGATGGTGTCTATGCGCTGATGAGTGCAGACGATCTGATCACATCCCATATTGAGGGCTCGTGGCCCAATCCGCTGTACCCACAAGAGTTACAGCCACGCGACCGCAGCCGACGTGCCAGTGAATTACAGGTGTCGGGCATTGTGCAAAAGTTAGACCCAGCACGGCTGGGGGCATCTGCGGACGCTGCCACGGGTGCGCCGATTGTGGGGGCAGATGGATTGGTGGAGTCTGGCAATGCCCGAATGATTGCCCTGAAGCGCGTATACCACCAAGCTAACGGCCAGAAGGCCGAGAACTACAAAGCATTTCTGCGAGACAAGGCTGCCCAGTTTGGTATTGATCCGGCCACAGTGGATGTGACGCCCAAGCCGGTATTGGTGCGGGTGCGCTCCACGCCCGTCAACCGGGCTGAGTTTGCACGCCAAGCCAATGCCAGCACGGTGCAGCGCATGAGCCCCAGCGAGCAGGCCAAAGCGGATGCTGCCCGGCTCAATAGCCTAGAGGGTCTCAACCCCACGGAGGATGGCGATTTTTCTAACAGCCGTGACTTCATTCGCCAGTTCAGGAGCACGTTACCCATCACGGAACAAAGCGAGATGATGGAGGCCGATGGGCGTTTGTCCGCTGCTGGGTACCGGCGCATTCAGAATGCAGTGCTGGCCAAGGCGTATGGGGATTCGCCCACCTTGCGCCGGATGACCGAGAGCATGGACAACAACTTGCTCAATATCAGCAAGGCTCTGCTGCGAGTAGCACCGACCATTGCATCTGCGCGTGAGCGTATGGAGGCAGGGGCCTTGCATCAGGGGGACATTGCACCCGACTTGGTGCAGGCGGTGGAGGGCTTATCTGCCTTGCGCGATAAGGGTTGGACGGTGGCGCAGGAGTTGGCGCAGACCGATTTGACGGGGCAGAAGTACTCGCCAGAGACAGCAGAACTCATGCAGTTTTTGGCAGATAACACGCGCAGCCCACGCCGCATTGCAGAGTTTTTCCAGCGCTATTACGAGGCGCTGGAGCAGGTTGGAGACCCACGGCAATCGTCAATCCTTGGCGATGCGGGGCCTGCACCATCACGATCCGATTTACTGACACAAGCCAGAGAGGTAGCGCCAAATGACAACCCTAACCAAGACCCCCAGCGGAGAGTCGATAGAGAAAGTTCGTTCTCTGATGGACAAGGTGGACAGCAATCCACGGATACGCAGGGCTTTGATGGCAGCCCTGAAGGCGATGCAGCTACCAGACCCGATGCCACAGCAGGACAGCCGGGAGCAGCAGAAGGCCAAACCACAGTCGATGGCAACAGAGAATCAGTAGAAGCGCCCCTAGGATCTGACACACGGTTGGCTATAGGCGTCGCCGGTTCTGTCGATGGTGTGTCTGGCGTCCCATTGCAGGATCTGCAAGCCTTGGCTGATCGGCTGAAGGCCAAGATGCCGAATATGCCCAAGGTGAATGTGTTGGCTGACCCATCCAGCGCACCTTACAGCCTGATGGAATACATCAACCGGCAAGATGCCTGGTATGACGTTCAGGGGGCGATGCACGAAGGTGAGTTCTACCTGTTCGGGTCTGGCCTGCAAAGTCTTGAGCAGGCTGAGCATGTGCTGGCAGAGCATGAAGCGGCCCACTTTGGGTTACGGGCCGTACTGGGTGCGGATGGCTTGAAGTCCGCCATGCAAATGGTCTGGGTCCACAACGCCAGTGTACGAAAACAGGCCTCCAAACTGCAAGAGCGGGGCCGTCTTTCAGATGCTGAAGCCACGGAAGAGGTGATTGTTGACATTCCGACCAAGGAACTGGCCCAGCTCAAGGGCTGGCGCAAGGTAGTGCTAAAGGTGCGGGATTTTCTTGATCGCCGTGGCTATGAGAAGCTGGCCGACCGCCTCACTACTTGGCTGAATGGCTCTTTGGATGAGCAGCAACAGGCTGACTGGTTTGTAGCCGATCTGGTGCGCGCTGCACGCGATTATGTGGCGGGCCAGCGCGACGGGCAGCCATCAGGGTATGTGGGGGCCACGCGCTTGTCTCGGCTGAAAGAGTCTGCTGCGAGCACGTCTGCACCCATTGCACTCTCTCGGGCGCATGGGGGCAAAGCATTTAATGAAGGCAGTGCCACGGTGATTGGCACCTTCAAAAATGATATTCCTATGAAGGCGCACCCAGATTACAAGGCAGCCAAGGGAGGTGACCTCATGGCTGCCGCCGCGCTGGTGCAGGATCTTGTGAAGCCAGAAGATTTGCAATCGGCCCATGAAAAGTTTGGATCGGATGTGGTGTTTGTTCCTGTTCATGCCGAAGAGGCCACAGGGCGCAACCAAATCCCTAATGCCTTGGCCATGATGTATGCCGACCATTTGGGGGCACAAGTGGATACCAGCCTTACACAGGCCAACCGTGCATTTCACACTGGGGCAGGCGCGATGGAGCGCTTGCTGGCCCGTGCTGAGTTTTCAGGTTATGTTGAGCCTGGCCGACGCTATGTGCTGGTGGATGACGTCACCACCATGGGTAGCACTTTGGCCGATTTGGCAGCCTATATTCAAAGCAGTGGTGGTGATGTGGCTGGCTCCGTGGTGTTGGTCAATGCCATGCGTGGGGGTAAAATTCAAGCTGATCGCAAAACCGTCAACCAACTGGAGGCCCGTCATGGAGAAGTCATCCGCGAACTCTTCGGCTTTGGCCCCCAGCAGCTTACCGCCGCAGAAGCCCAGTACCTCATTGGCTTCCGATCGGCTGACGAGCTCCGAACTCGAGTCGTTACAGCAAAACAAGCGCGAATCGATCGCCTCGCTTCAAAAAATATTCCCCAACGCGCGGATTCACCAAGCTCCGGTTCCCGCCTAAGTCGCAGTTCCCCCGAGGCCCCCGCACCCACAACAGCTGCTGAGCGTGCCGATAAACTGATTGGCAAGCCTGTGGGCCGCGCCGCGCCCTTAGATAGGGTAGCCCATGCCATTACCCGCACCACCGGTGTTGAGCGGGTGACTCGCAATGTTTACGACAAGGCGGCTGTCCTGCTGGAGCGCCTGATTCCTGAGCGGGTTAAGGCGGGTGTCGTTTCAGATTACGGGGTACCTGAAGCGGTGATTGACCAGCGCGCTTTACTCCAAGGCCGCCAGCGGGTGCAGCTGCGTAAGACAGGTGCCCTCGTCGAAAAGCTGGCCACCTTGACGCGGGCTGAGAGCCGGGTGGCCTATGAGTGGATGAATATGAAGGAGGGGGCTGACGCGGCCGCTTATGACTCCGTGATGCAGGGGCTGCCCCAAGAGTCGGTCAAGGTGCTCAAAGAAGTGCAGCAAATGATCGACAAGCTAAGCCGTGAGGCGGTGCGCCTTGGGCAGTTGTCCCCAGAGGCGTACGAGCGGCATAAGTTCGCCTACCTGCATCGATCCTATGAAAAGTACACCTTGGGCCTGAGCGCCGAGGAGAAAGCCGTGCGCTCACGGGCTATTGCGGTTTTAGGGGAGCAATATCAAGGCCGGGGCCTGAGCGAATTTGCCTCTATGGCTGAGATACGCAATGTCGCTCCTGAATGGTGGGGGCGCAAGGTGGTGCCCTACAAAGTCGATACATCTCTGAAGGGGCAGAAGTTCATCCGCCTAGAGCGGCGCGCGCCGTCAGGTGAAGGGATAGAGCCTTTGCCGGGCATGGAGAGTAAGCAACCGGGCAAGTTACAGGAGGTGGTGTACTGGCCTGCTGGCGAACCTGTCCCCAGCAAGTACAGCGACAAGCTTAGTGACTGGTCGCAGGCAGGAACATGGGAAGTGCGCGACACCCAAGCAGGGAAGGTGGTGCTGTGGCGCGACTTTACCAAGAATGAGCGCACCCAGATGGGGGAAATTGACGAGGCCCGGTTTGCCATTGCCAAGACGCTCCAGATGATGATCCACGATGTGGAGGTGGGACGCTATTTGGAGTGGATGGCCCAAAACTATGGCAAGAAAGACGGTGATCAGGTAGATGGCACTGTAGTGGATGCCTCTGAGCGGATGCGTGACACTTTTGCCACCAATGAATGGGTGAGGGTTCCAGATGTGAAGATACCCGGCACAGAGGTGCTCAAGTATGGCAAGTTGGCCAACCATTATCTTCCTGGCCCGATTTGGAATGATGTCCGTCAAGTGGTTGCTGGTGGGCGCTTCAAGCCGTTTGGTGAGACTTATGCCAAAGTGTTGTCGCTGTGGAAAACCAGCAAGACGGCACTGTCGCCCAGCGTGCACATGAACAATGTCATGTCTAACTTTGTGATGGCTGATTGGCATGATGTGGGGGCCGGCCATGTGACCAAAGCCTTGCGCATTTTGCTTTCTACTAGCCAAAAAACAGGCGGCATTACTGACCGTGAGGCGGCACAGGAGGTGCTGAATCGGTATCAGGACAGTGGTGGTGATACCGGATCGTGGGCCACCCAAGAGATTGCCAACGAGCAGTTGGAGCCGCTGCTGGCGGCGCTGGAGAAGGAGCTTGGGCAAGACGATGGCGGCGGTATGCAGGCGCAAATAGGCGTGATGGCAGCGCTACAACACGCTAGTCATGGCAGATTTTCCGATAGCTGGGCTGCTGCTGTGGCCAGCAAACCGGGCAAGGGGATGGGTAAAGCGGCTAAGGCGATGATTGACATCTACCAAGCTGAGGATGATGTGTTTCGGCTGGCAGCATGGCTCAAGGCCAAGGAGGATGGCTTAGATGACATGGCCGCTGGCAAGGTAGCGCGCAAATCGTTTTTGGATTACAGCATCAATGCGCCATGGATCAGTGCCATGCGCCAGTCGGGGTGGCCATTTTTGGCGTTCACTTATCGGGCAGTGCCGATGCTGGCAGAGATTGCCGCCAAAAAGCCGCACAAGCTGCTCAAGCTCATGGCGCTGGCCGGTGGGCTGAACGCGCTAGGGAACATGCTGGCTGGTGGCGATGATGACAAGGAGCGCAAGCTGCTACCAGAAGAGAAGGCGGGTGCTATTTGGGGCATGGTGCCCAAGCTGATTCGTATGCCGTGGAATGACGCCCACGACTCGCCCGTTTATTTGGACATTCGGCGCTGGATACCGGTGGGTGATGTGTTTGATGTCGGCCAAGGGCATTCAGCCATTCCGATGTTGCCGGGGTTGATGCCTACGGGGCCATTGGCCATGTTGTTTGAAGTGGTGTTGAACAAGACGAGCTTCACCGGCAAGCCAATCACACAGGAGACGGATAGTGTTGCCCAGAAGACCGCTAAGTTGGCAGACTACTTTTATAAGGCGTTTGCACCCAATTTGCTCTTACCCAATCCGGTTGGCTGGGCACTAGAGGAGGCGTCGGGGGTCAAGAATGCTGGACAGACATACGCATGGTCTTCGGTCATCGATGCTAAGCATGGCCGCACTGATGGCTTTAGTCGTGAGCAGTCGGTAGCGCAGGCCATTGCTTCATCGGCTGGGGTGAAGTTGGGGAGCTATCCGGCTGATGTGCTGCGGCGCAATCTTATCAAGGAGGCTGAGGCCAAGGCGCGCGAGATTGACCTGAATATCTCCCAGCTGCGGCGTCAGTACCAGACCCAGCGGATTAGCCGCGATGAGTACCAGGCGCAGGTGCAGCAGGAAGCAGAGAAGAAGCGCGATGTGATGCAAAAGTTGAGCAAGAAGCTGCAATAAGGGTCGGTGCGTTGCGAGGCTCTGCCCATCACCATCACATCATGGTGATGGGTGGTTTTATGCAGCGCGCAGTGGGTCGTATCCCGATTTGTCTTCAGACTGGCGGTCGTCGTTGCAAGTTATTGATTTTACTTGTATGAGTTCGATTTTGTAGCCATCAGGGTCGGTCACAAAGGCAATCACCGTAGCTCCCCCTTTGACTGGCCCAGCTTCGCGGGTAACGTTGCCCCCGGCAGCCTTGATTTTTTCGCAGGCAGCATAGGCATCTGGTACGCCAATGGCAATGTGCCCATAGGCATTGCCGTGGTCGTACTGTTCGGTACCCCAGTTGTAGGTCAACTCAATCTCAGCTTGGGCCGGGTTGCCGCCGGCGAAACCCAAAAAAGCCAGCGAGTACTGGTACTGCGGGTTCTCAGAGGTGCGCAGCAACTGCATACCCAGCACTTGGGTATAGAAATCAATCGAGCGTTGGAGGTTGCCAACGCGGAGCATAGTGTGGAGGATTCGCATGGGGTCGATTGTGCCGGTAGTCTAGAGAGCCAACCGGGACGAAGGCCAAAACGGCGTCACGGGGGCAGCCATCATTTTCCTCCAATGTGTCATGAACTTGCTATAGGGTAGCTCTGATCGTATGTGCATGGTGCCTTCGCGCTGTGGCTGTTGGGTGTCAACCTGAGAAATAATGCAATGTCTGATGGTCTGGATGTTCTTTTGATAAGCATAGGCTCGCGCACCTTTGGTGTGCCTTTGGAGCATATTCGTCATGTAGCAGCCATACCACCAGATTTTGTAGCGCAGGGCACGCATACCGAGAGCCATTTGGTCTTTGCGGGCATGCCCGTGCCTTACGTTTCTTTGTGGGATCATTTTTTGCTCGAATCCTGCTACACCGAGTATGTGCAGATTAAAGCGATGTTGCCACAAAGGTGCCAAGACCATCTGGACTGGATTGGGGCACTGGAAGATTCTATTCGTACTGGAAGCACCTTCTCTAAGGCTCGCAACCACCGCGAATGTGCCTTTGGCAAATGGTTTTACAACTATAAAACTGAAAACTTACAACTCTCAGTGTTTTTATCGCAGTTTGAGCACCCACATACCATGGTACATCAACTGGCTGATCGGCTCCTAGGTATGGCCGAATCCGGAAAAAAAGACGATGCCTTGACAAAATTACAAGAAAGCAAGGACACCACCCTGAAGCGGTTGCTAGAGTTATTTGATTTTACAGCCACGCTGGTACACAATCTGCAGCGTCGAGTCGCACTCATCAGCACACAAGGCGGGCAAGAGCTAGCCTTAGGAGTAGATAGTGTGATTGACATCATCAAGGTACCGCTCCACTCCATCAAGCAAAATACCTCTAGTGCCAAAATGGGGGCTTTGGGTTCTATTTCTGCATTGCTGGTGCTAGAAAATCAAACCATCGCCCCTCTTCTGGATATAAATATTTTTTATCGTTGATTAGACGACTGATGATAGTCTGGTGGACAATTCGTCAATAGCCTCGCACCAATCGGAGTCGTCCGCCAAAGATTGCTGCAAAAATTCTGCTTGAGAATTATTCCAAAATGGGGCCTCAAAAATCGAAAGTCCAGCATCTAAGCGGTGCAGGCGGATGAAATCATCGACATCCTTTTCTTGATTGGCTAGGCCCAACTGGGCAAAAAGATTTCTTAGATCGTGGGGATTAATTTCCATTGTCTCTCTCCTTGTAAAAATCATGCAACGTTCAGGCGCACACAGTTGCGTCCCTTGGCCTTGGCCCGGTACATAGCATAGTCTGCCCGCCTGAGGACGTCATCCATGTTGGTTTCACCAGGGCCAAAGATGGTCACGCCAATGCTACTGCTGCAATGGTGCTCCACAGTTTTACCAGTCTGCAATTGAATGAGATAAGGATTCTGTAGCTCATGGCGTAATTTTTCTGCCACCTTGAGCGCATGCAACTCGGCCCGCAGACGTGATTCATCCAAATCCACCAGCAGCACAATAAACTCATCGCCACCTTGGCGGGCTACTGTGTCTTCGGCTCGCAAATGGCGCTTGAGCCTGCCACCCACTTCACGCAGCAACAAATCACCCGCTTGATGGCCAAATTGATCATTTAATGGTTTGAAATTGTCTAAATCCAAAAACATCAGTGCTGCGTGACGCTGTTGGCGTTGCACTGAAGACAACGCTAACTGTAATCGGTCTTTTAATAGCTTTCGGTTAGGCAGATCGGTCAATGGATCGTACAGCGCCAGCCGCTCCATCATCGCTATTTCTTTACGGTGTGCAGAAAAATCGCGCAGCGTCACCATTAATAATGGCTCTTGGTCAATTTGCAATGAAGTAGCCACAATTTCCACTGGCACTAGCTCTGCGGTATCCCAACGCTGGATGGTAATTTCGGTGCGATAGCTGTGGTGCGCTAAGGTGGTGGCAATAATTTTCTTTGCCTGCTCGGTTGAATCAGTGCCACACGGTTGCTTTTCTGGAGCAAGGTCGCCTAGTGTGCAGTTCAAGAAATCATCTTTGCTCGCCAGCCCAAATAAATGTAAGGCGGCCAGATTGCAATCGATAAGACGCTCGCTGGTCATCAACACCACAGCCTCACTACTGGCTTCGAACAGCGTCCGAAACCGGGCTTCGGACTGGGCTAGGGCATCTTGGGTACGTTTGATATTGGTAATATCTGTGGAGAACCCCAGCAAGACCCTGGTTTTTTCAGGAAATTCTAATGGCTGCTTCAATGACAAATAGCGCTTATGGCTACCGTTGCTTAGGGTCAGCGTCTCTTCGCGCTCTAGCCTTTGACCGCTCGCCAGCACGGCCTGATCTACAGCACGAAAGCTTTTGGCAGTAGTGGCATCCACCAGTTCAAAGTCAGTTTTACCAATCACCTCACCCAAGGTGTGCTCCAGACTTTGGAGCGTCATCTGATTGGCATAAAGATACGCCCCATTGAGGTCTTTGATGTAAATCAGCGCGGGGAGCTGGTTAAGAATGTCATCAAGGAGGCTTTTGCTGTCGAGCAAACTGGCCGTATGGGCCAGATCGTGGGTGATTTCTTGGGAGTAACCACAAATGCCTACCACCGTGCCCTCGTGCTCGATAGGTACGCGCGTGGTACGAAAACTGCGCCGCTCGTTGGTGCTGCGCAGCACCAGATGCTCTACTCGTTGCTGGACTTGGCCCGAACGCAGCACCTGTAGCTCGGCTGCTGCGCAGTCTTTGGCTTGGGCCGTGCCTACCAAATCTTGCAATGTACGCCCCATTAGCGTATTGAGGGAGGTCTCAAACAAGCGCAAGCCGTAGGGATTCATCCATACATAGCGCCCTTGGCAATCTTTGATAAATGCCACCACCTTGATATGGTCAGTCAGGAGAGCTAGCCCTAGACGACGTAATTGGGTTGGAGAAAGAGATTTCTCGGTAGTCAAATGCTGTTCCTCAACAAGGTGCTTGTAGAGGATGGTACATATATTTACACATTGGGGGAGCAAATTTTGCTCCCCCGCGTGCCAGATCACCTTAATGGGAGCTGTGAGCATCCTTTTTTAGGGACAACACCACCGAGGTAGCGATGATGGCTGCCACGACCCCCAGCGACACGCCCACAGGAATCTTGTAGATGTCCATCAGCATCATCTTCACACCAATGAACATCAGCACCAGCGCCAACCCATACTTGAGCAGCGAGAAGCGGTCAGCCATGTCTGCCAGCAAGAAATACATGGCGCGCAAGCCCAAGATGGCAAATATGTTCGATGTCAAGACGATGAACGGGTCAGTGGTGATGGCAAAAATAGCAGGGATGGAATCGACCGCAAAGATGACATCGCTCAATTCCACCAGCACCAGCACCAAAAACAGCGGCGTGACATAGCGTACCCAGCGCACATCACCATGCGGGCCACACACTTGCTTTTGGACAAAGAAGCGCTCGCCATGCAGCTCGTCCGTGACTTTCACGTGGCGACGAATCCAGCGGATGACCGGATTGCCAGCCAAGTCTGGCTCCTTGTCGGCAAACCACCACATCTTGATACCGGTGACCAACAGGAACGCCCCGAAAACATAGAGTAGCCAATGAAACTGCGTGATGAGCCAGACACCAGCAAAGATCATGATGGTGCGCAACACAATGGCACCCAGCACGCCTAGCACCAATACCCGCTTTTGCAACTCTAGCGGGATCGCAAAGAAGCTAAACAGCATCAGCCAAACAAAGACGTTATCGACTGCCAGCGATTTCTCAATCAGGTAGCCGGTGACAAACGCCAGGGCTTTTTCGTTGGCAATCTCGCGCCCGGCAGTACTGTCAAGATACCACCACAAGAGCGCGGCAAAGAGCATGGAGACGCTGACCCAGATGCCCGACCAAGTGGCCGCTTCTTTAAAAGAGACGCGGTGCTGCTTGCCGCCACCGACCACAAACAGGTCGATGGCCAGCATGACAAGGACGATGGTGAAGAACCCCGCCCACATCCACCAAGTACCGATGTTTTCCATTGTGTTGTTCCTTGTTGATTGTTTGGGTTGAAGAGAAAAACTTATGCTGATGGATTATTCAAGAACTTTGGTTTCTAATAAAGCAGATATAAATTTATTTTTAGTTCGGAAAAACCGAACTGTTCTCCTATGCTCAACTACCGCCATCTGCACTATTTCTGGATCGTTGCCAAGGAAGGCGGCTTTGCCCGTGCCTCTGAACGGCTGGACATGGCTATCCAAACCATCAGCGTGCAAGTGCGCGAATTAGAAAAATCGCTGGGGCAGCAACTGCTCAAGCCCGCCGGTCGTGGCGTGGCCTTGACCGAGGTGGGCAAGACCGTCTTTGCGCGGGCAGAAGATATCTTCCAGCTTGGCCACCAGCTAGAAGAAGAAGTGCGCCAAGCCAGTTCTGGCTCCGTGATCCGACTGGCCGTCGGGTTGTCCGATGGCATTTCTAAGCTGGCAGCCCACGCCCTGTTGGTGCCAGTACTGAACACGGGCGCGTTGCGGCTGGTGTGCCATGAAGGCGAGTTTGAGCAGTTGCAAAGTGAATTGGCCCAGCACCACCTCGATTTGGTGCTGGCCGGGCAGGCAGCTCCACCCAACCCCAACCTACGCCTGAGCAGTGAACGCATGGTGTCGTCCCCAGTGGACTGGTATGGCCCTGCCAACTTGGTACAGGCTACCGACATCACCCAATTTCCTGCAGTGCTAGAGCACGTGCCGGTGCTCTTGCCCACCACCCATTCGGTGCTGCGTACCAGCCTAGAGCGCTGGTTCGACGAGCAGGGCTTGAGACCCCAAGTGGTTGGGGAGTTTGAGGACAGCGCACTCATGACGGTGTTTGCTGCGCGTGGCTTGGGGGTTTTTCCGGTAAGCCGGTTTGGTGCCGATGACATTGGCCTGATGCCCGGTTTGCTGTTGTTGGGCCACTGCGAAGACATTCATGAAGAAATCCACGCTATTTATGGCCGCCGGGGGCGGCAACACCCCTTGGTGCAGCAACTGCTGGCCCATACCAGAAGGTAACTTCGCTTATCTTCTGGCTTCTCAAATCAGCAGATTGGGAGATAGCAGTGATTTAGCAACAAATGGCAGCATGTTCGTTACAGCCATTTTTTGGTGTGGCTTACCCACAGGCAATACGGCATAAATCCAGTTATCTTCTCTTATCTTTTGCTGAATTTGCAGTCATTTGCAGCCATCTCTTTTCATCTGTTTATTTTGCGCTGAAGCCTTCCCATATCTGGCAAATGCTGCATAGAATCGCGCCCCACGGCAGATGTGACTGCCGGTTTTAAGGGGCATATCCATGACGCAGCAGGTACAAGAACAGCCGGTACGCCCGGTGCATATCCATCGCCGCAGCGACACCGCGCTGGTTGGTAGTAACCACGAACTGGCATGGACACTGGAGCAAATCCAAGCCTTGCTAGAGCTGCCATTTCATGAATTGATGTGGCAGGCACAGCAGGTACACCATGCCCATTGGCCTGCGGGAGAGGTGGAGTTGGCCACCTTGTTGTCGGTGAAGACCGGGGGTTGCCCAGAAAACTGCGGTTATTGCCCGCAGTCTGCTGCATTCGAGACAGAGGTGCAGGCCGAGAAGCTCATGGCTCCAGCAGAAGTCCATCAGGCGGCACTAGCAGCACGGGAGGCAGGGGCGACGCGCTTTTGCATGGGGGCCGCTTGGCGCGCTCCCAAAGACCGAGACATCGAGAAAATGGCGGAACTCATCCGCACCGTCAAGGGCTTGGGTATGCAGGCCTGTGCCACGCTGGGAATGCTGGACGCGCACCAAGCACAAGCCCTCAAGGCAGCGGGCCTAGACTACTACAACCACAATCTGGATACTGCACCCGATTACTACCAAGAAGTGGTATCAACCCGTGCGTACCAAGACCGGTTGCATACCTTGTCTGCAGTGCGCCAAGCAGGCATCAGCGTCTGTTGTGGTGGCATTGTGGGCATGGGTGAGACGCCTGTGCATCGGGCAGGGCTGATTGCACAACTGGCTAACCTGCAACCGTCATACCCTGAGTCTGTGCCAATCAACAGCTTGGTACGGGTGCCCGGCACCCCTTTGGCCGACAGTGATCCTATAGACCCTTTCGATTTTGTCCGCGTGATTGCCGTCTGCCGCATCACGATGCCCAAAGCACGCATCCGTCTGTCTGCGGGCAGAAAACAACTGGGCGATGCGGTGCAAGCCCTGTGTTTTTTGGCCGGTGCCAACTCTATTTTTTATGGCGACAAACTGCTGGTGACGGGCAACCCCGACGCGGATGCCGATGCGGCCCTGCTCACCAAACTGGGACTGGTACCGTGCAAAACCACGACCCCTGCCTGAGCGCAGCATGGTAGCGCCAGACGATTGCATGGGCTGTGCCGTCAAAGCTGTCACCCTGACCCGTGGTGCCAGCACAGTGTTTCAGGGTCTGGATATAGACCTACGACAACCTCGGATTGGCCTCATCGGCCACAACGGCGCTGGCAAGACCAGTCTATTGCGGCTGCTGTGTGGGTTAGAAACGCCCAATGTGGGGCAGGTTCTGGTGAAAGGGCAAGACATTTACGCCCAGAAGCCAACCATGCCCCGCGCCCGACTGGTGGGCATGATGTTCCAGAACCCCGAAGACCAAATCATTTTTCCGACCGTAGAAGAAGAGCTGGCACTGAGCCTGCAAACCTTGTCTAGCTTAGATCGCAAGGCAGCGCGACAAAGTAGCCATGCTTTTCTGGCAACTTACGGGCTTGAGCACTGGGCCTCGCGTGCCATTGGCAGTTTGAGTCAGGGCCAACGGCAATGGGTGTGTTGGCTGGCGATGCTGCTGGCCCAGCCACAGGTCTTGTTACTGGATGAGCCTTTTGCCAGCCTAGATTTGCCGGGCCAGATCGCGTTAGCCCACGCTATTGATACCTGTGCGCAGCAAGTCATCGTATCTACCCATGCGCTAGACCATGTGCGTGGTTTTGAGCGGGTGATCTGGCTGGAAGCTGGACGCATTCGCGCTGACGGGCCGGGAAGTGAGGTATGCCATGCCTACGAAGCTGCCGTGCGCGCACAAGCGCCCGCATGGGGTTTAAGCAGCCCAAGGAGCGCATGAGATGGGCAGTTTGTACAGCGAACACCTCACTTGGCTGCACCGCTGGTCGGCAAGTGTCAAGCTCTGGAGCATGGCAATTCTTGGCTCTGGGATTTTCTGGGTGGATGGACTCGTGCCGCTGGCCGTAGCCGCTTTGTTTTGCGTGGGGTTGTCATGCAGCATCTGGCAGGCTATGCGTGCAATACGGAGTTTGCTGACATCGCTGGCGCTGGCTGCGCTGCTAATTACAGGTTTCCATGCCTTCTGGGGCCACTGGGAAGTGGGCGTGACCAGCGCTTTGCGCCTAGCCTGTGCGGCTTGCCTTGGTATGGCCCTGACCGTGACCACCCGCAGCAGTGACTTGATTGATGTTCTTGAACAGCTGCTGCGGCCTGTGCAATGGCTAGGGCTGCGCCCAGAACGAATTTCTTTGCAATTGGCGCTGATGCTGCGTTTTACCGAGCACTTTTTTGTTCAGTGGAACAAGCTCGATCAAACCTACCGCCTGCGCACAGGCCAATCTGGCGGACGGCACCTGCTGGCACCGTTGATTGTGCAACTGCTCCAAACCTCCCGGCGTGTCGCCGACGCGCTTTTTCTCCGTCTCGGCCCCTAAATTGTCTGCTCTGCACTTGGATAAATCACATGAACTACTCTATTAGCCGTAAAGAATCTCATTCCTTTACCTTGGTTGCCTTATTTGCCGCCTTGATGGCTGTGATGGGCCTGATCCCTAAAATTGATCTGCCTTTTGGCGTACCAATCACCCTGCAATCTTTAGCCACTATGCTGGCGGGCTGTTTGCTGGGTGCCCGGCGGGGCTTTCAATCTATAGCCCTGTTTCTGTTGGCCGTAGCGGTGGGGCTGCCTCTGCTGGCAGGGGGGCGAGGGGGCATAGGCGTGTTCATGGCACCATCAGCCGGTTATTTGCTGGGCTACCCGGTGGCAGCGCTGGTCACAGGGCTGGTCATGCGGTGGCTGCCACACGCCACCCCCCGGCAAACAGGCGTCAGTGCCTTTGTAGCCGCTGTGGTGGGTGGGGTTTTTGTCCTGCACATGATGGGGATTGCGGGCTTGGTACTGGTAGCCCACATGGACGTCATGAAAGCGGTGTGGGTAGATTTGGCGTTTGTCCCTGGTGATTTGGTCAAATGTGGGCTGTGTGGCCTGATTGTGCATACCGTGTCCAAAGCCATGCCAGACTGGCGTTTTGGGGGCCATTGATGGCAACGCCCCAGCACCCATGCCACGCTTTAGAGGGATTTTTCAACGAGTCGTTTGCCACATTACATGGCCCCCTCGATAGGTGGGCACACCAACGCCCAGAGGCTGTGGCGCTGCGCAATGAACACACGGCATTGAGTTTTGCCCAACTGCATCAACGGGTTCAGTTGAGGATGGCGGAAATAGCCAGCCAGAATCTACCAGAGACGGTGCTATTGCCCACCACGATGGGCGTGCTTGACACCTTGGTCGAGTTTTTGGCCGTGATCGCTTCGGGCAGCTGTGCCGCCCTCGGTGATCCGGCGTGGCCCGCACATATCTTGACAGCGGTGGCGGCAAGCATTACTGGGCTACCAAAGCCAGCGCGTGTACCGGCGGCAACGGTGGCCATCGCACCGGCGTTAGCCCCTTGTTATATTGGTTTTACCTCAGGCAGCACGGGCCAGCCCAAGGGTTTTCGCAGAAACCATCTGTCTTGGACGGAGAGTTTTCGCACCAGTGTGGCCGATTTTGGCGCGTGTGCCACAGGCACGGTAGCAGCTCCGGGCCGTTTGTCGCATTCGTTGTTTTTGTTTGCTGCCATGATGGGTCTCTGGACGGGTGCGGGGGCGGTAGTGCAAGAGCGCTTTTCTGCATCGGCCACGTTGGCGAGTTTGGCCCAAGGGCAGGCATCGGTGTTGCTGGCGGTGCCCAGCCAACTGCTGCTCATGCTCGATGTGGCGCAGCGCCAAGGCCAAGCTCCGATTGTGGCAACCACTTTGATCCTTATCAGTGGTGCCCGCTGGATGCGTGAGCAGACACCCCATTTACGCCATTTGTTTCCCAATGCCCGTTTGATCGAGTTTTATGGGGCATCGGAAGCCAGTTATGTCGCTTGGCGAGACGCCGATGGTGCCAACGACTCGCAGGTGGTGGGCCAACCTTTTAGCAATGTAGAGCTGCGCATTGGCGATTTGCCGCTGGATACGCCCTATACCACCGGCACAGCAGGGCGCATTTGGGTGCGCAGCCCCATGTTGTTTATGGATTATGTGCACACCCAAGACCCCACCGCCGCCATGCGCCATGATGGTTGGTTGTCGGTGCGCGATATGGGCTGGCTGGATGCACAAGGGCAGTTGTACCTGTGCGGTCGGGAGAACCGGATGCTCGTGACGCAAGGCAAGAACGTCTTCCCAGAAGAAGTAGAGTCTTGCCTACTGACGCAAGCCGAGGTGGAATATGCTAGCGTTCTGGGTCTGCCAGACAGACTGCGCGGCCACCGTATCCATGCCGTGGTGCAACTGAAGGAGGGTGCCCCCCGCTTTGCTAAGGCAGCGCTTGTGAGCCTTTGTCGTCGCACCCTAGAACCCTATAAAACGCCACGGCAGTGGTGGCTGTGGCAAGGCCCTTGGCCGTTAACGCGCAATGGCAAGACGGATCATGCACGGATTGCACAAATACTGACGTCTTTGGTATGGGACAACGGCCCTAAGACAGATGAGGGCATCACGCCGTGGCGTTGACGGGTGGCGGTTGGCCCATTATTGGCTGGGCGCGCAGCGCCGTCGCGCCGGTGGGCGGGGCTTTGTCCAGATTAGCAATCCATGACTTGGCCGCCCCCGTCCTACGGCATTTGCTGGAGCAAATCCAACTTCCGGTCGATGCCGTTGATGCGCTGGTGCTGGGCAATGCCTTGGGGGCCAACGGCAACCCGGCACGCATGGTGGCGCTGGCCGCCGGTTTGTCCACGGCCTGTCCGGCCATCACGGTCGATACCCAATGCTGCTCAGGACTGGATGCTGTCACCCAAGCCTGTGGAATGCTGGCCTTAGGGCAAGCGCAAGTGGTGATTGCAGGCGGTGCCGAAGCGTGGAGTCGTGCTCCTCTGCGTATGCATCGGCCTTGGCAAGCCAACGAACCAGCCCTACCGTATGAGCGGCCTGCATTTGCCCCGCCCCCTTTCCGCGACCCAGATATGCTCGAAGCCGCTGCCGACACCGCCCAGCGCCTAGGCATCAGCCGCCAGCGACAAGACGCCTATGCCATAGACAGCCACCATCGTGCGGTGCAAGCAGCAGACCGGGTGGCCCTAGAAATTGCGCCTGTGGTAGGACTAACCTACGATGCTTACCCCCGCTTGATGCTGCCACAGCGTGTGGCCCGTATGCCCGCAGTGCAGCAACGCCTAGATGGCACAGGTTTGGACTGTAGCCTGTCCGTGGCGGGCACTTCACCCAAAGCCGACGGAGCCGCTTTTATCGTATTGGCTACACCCAAAGCGTGTGAACGATGGCATTTACAGCCACAGGCTCGGTGGTTGGGTGCCGTGAGCCAGGGCAACGCCCCCGAAGAGCCAATGCTGTGCGTCATTGCTCCTGTCAAAACCTTGCTCCAACGCCACCAACTGCACCCTACGCAACTCAGTGCCTTGGAGTTGCATGATGCATTTGCTGCGCAAGCGCTGGCCTTGTGTGATGCGCTGGATATTCCTACCACGTGCCTTAATCAACAGGGCGGTGGAATCGCCAGAGGGCATCCTATTGGTGCTTCAGGTGCTATTGCCCTCGTTCGGGCGCTCAGTCAAATCAAGGACAGGCCCCGGCAAGCTCGGGCCGTGGCCTGTGTGGCCGGAGCAGGCGGGCTGGGAACGGCCACCCTGCTGGCTCCTTGGTGAGCTATCCATACCCGCGTGATTTTTTATGAATACTTATGAACATCTGGTGCGTAAGCGCCATTCCGTGCGTGCTTTTTTGCCCGACCCCATTGCCTTGGCCACCGTGCAACAGATTATGACCACCGCACGCTGGGCACCAAGTGGTGCCAATTTGCAACCGGGGCATTTTTGGTACTTGCAAGGCGAAAAACGGGCACATCTATCGAACGCCCTGTGTACGGCTTTTCATACCGGCGTGAGTGAGCAAGAAGAGTACGACTACTTTCCTCAGCCCATGCCTATGCACTTGCGCAAACGCCAAGTAAGCGCAGCACAAGCACTGTATGGCGCTTTGGGCGTGGCGCGGGGCGACGCTAAGGCAAGAACGGCGCAATTTGAGCGAAATTATCGTTTTTTCGATGCCCCTGTCGCGCTGGTGGTCACCATTCAACGCGATTTGGGCCATGGTGGCTTCATGGATTTGGGGATGTGCCTGCACAGCGTGATGCTGGCGGCACAGGCCCAAGGGCTGGCAAGCTGCGCCATTGGTGCCCTTGCGAGTTATCCTAAACTGGTAAAAAAATGCTTGGGGCTGGCAGACGATCAAATCGTGGTGTGTGGCTTGGCGATGGGCAAAGAAGACACGCAACACCCTATCAACCAGACGCGCACCCAACGCTTGGACATGGCCGATTACTTCAGCGTTTTATGAGGGGGCGTTGCACCTGCGGCTCGGCTTTTTCCTAGGCTGCGCCGCACCGGACGCAGCACACGCGATGGGAGTTTGGGTTGTCGGCCCACAAGGGCAGCTTCACTGGCTTGGTGTGCTTGGCTTTGCTGCAATTGCGCCAACAACAAGGTAGCCTGCGCGGCCTGCCCTTGGGCGCTGACCAACTCTTGCTGCAAAGCCACCAGTTGCGCCCGCTGCTGCTGCCCCTGTTGCTGTTGCAACGTCAGTTGTTGCTCTAGTTTTGCCTGCAAATTGGCGCATTGGCGCTCTTGCTCTTGTGTTTGCTGGGCAGCCTGTTTGGCCTGCTGACGCGCTCGATCCACTTCTGCCATCCAGCGGCGCTCATGGCTGTGGTGGCGTTCCTCGGTGGCTTGGCGCTCTGCGGCAGCTTGGGCTTGTACTACATCGAGGCGTTGTTGGACGGCTGCTTGCTGGGCGGTCAATTGCCCAATTACCGTGCGTTGGGCGGCGATGTCTTCTTCCTTCTGCGCCAGACTGCGCTGACTGGCCTTCCAGCGCTCGTTACTTTCTTGCAATTGTTGGCTGCACAACTGTAGTGATTCTTCCATCGCGCGCAGACGCTCATTGAGAGCTTGTTCACGGGCATCGAGTTGGCTTTTTTCTTGCGCCAACTGCTGTGCTTGTGCGGCCAAAGCTGCATGGTCGGCGGCATAGGCATCGGAAGCTTGCTGGTGCGCCGCTTGGCAGGCTTGGCTCCACCAGTTTTGCGCTGCTTGCCAGAGGGCAGGGGGCAAACCATCGTCACGCGCTGGATCGCTGGTTTTACCCTGAATGCGTTGGCCCAAGGTGGCAAACCAGCGCTCCAACATGGGGCTGACGGTATTGGGCGAGCCTCGGCCAATGCGCTGGCGGATGCGCTCGATGGTCGGGCGCAGGCCATCGAGCAACAGGGCATCGGCAGCTTGGGCCACGTCTTCATACTGAATTCCACGCGAGGTTGGCAGGGTCATAGGGGGCTCCACTAGAATTAGTCACGATAAGGGAACGTTATCACGTTTTATTTATCTTATTTATAATATATCATACATCTAATGTAATTTTTACAATAAAAATGAATTCTCAACCCAAAAACGTAATCTCCACTGCGCCAGAAAGTGGTTTGCTGCAAACCACTAGCTTGGACGATGCCACCCAGAGTGCCATCGATGCCCTGCTGCACGAGGGCGAATCGCAGAACACCGTAGCCAGCTACCGCGCCGCGCTGCGCTACTGGGCGGCGTGGTACGGCCTGCGTTATGGCAGGCGTATCCAGTTGCCACTGCCGGTGGCCTGTGTGTTTCAATTTGTGGTAGATCACGCCCAGCGCATGACGGCCAAGGGCTTGGCGTCTGAGCTGCCAGCAGCCGTGGCAGACCAACTGCTCCAGCAGGGCTACAAAGGCAAAGCTGGCCCGATGGCCTATGCCACCCTGACGCACCGGATGGCTGTGATGTCCAAGGCGCACCAGTTGCGCGGCCTGCCCAACCCTTGCCAAGATGCTCAAGTGCGCGAATTGCTCTCGCGCACGCGCAAGGCGTACGCCAAACGTGGGGCACTGACACACAAAAAGGCTGCGCTCACCAAAGGCCCGTTGGAGGCGCTGTTGGCTACTTGTGATGATTCTTTGCGCGGCCAGAGAGACCGGGCGCTGCTGTTGTTTGCTTGGGCCAGCGGTGGGCGACGGCGCTCGGAAGTGACTGAGGCCGAAATGCACGCTTTGCAACGCGTAGGGCCGACGGAGTTTGTCTATACCCTGCACCGCTCTAAAAGCAACCAAAGCGGCCACGCTCGGCCAGAAAATCACAAACCGCTCTTAGGCGTGGCAGGCGAGGCACTGCAATCGTGGTTGCAGGTCAGTGGCATCAGCGAGGGGCGGATTTTTCGGCGGGTACTCAAGGGCGGGCACTTGGGCGGCCCCCTATCGCCCGCCGCCGTGCGTGACATCGTGCAGGCGCGTTGTGTCTTAGCTGGCGTAGAGGGAGATTTTTCTGCCCACTCTTTGCGCTCCGGCTTCGTCACTGAAGCTGGGCGACAGAACGTGTCACTGGCCGACACCATGGCCATGACGGGCCACCAGAGTGTAGCCAGAGTGATGGAGTATTTTCGCGCGCAGGCTACGGTGCTCAATCCGGGCGCACGGTTGCTCGATAGTGACCACTGAGCCACACTAGGCGCATGGGCTAACGCCAGACGCCCGTTTGGAATGCTGCGCCGCTAACTGCTCACGCCAGTTCGACTGAGCAGTGCTTGGCGGTGCTCGCTGGTGCGCTCAAACTGGCGGGCGATGCTGTCACAGACCAAATCGCACAGTGCATAGACCGAAGGATCGGCAATGCGGTAATAAACGCTGGTGCCTCGGCCTTCACGGGCCACCAACCCTTGCTGGGTCATCAGCAAGAGATGTCGTGAGATGTTGGCAGCGGTGCAGCTGCACAGTTGGGCCAACTCGCCCACGTTGCGCTCGCCTTGCCGCAAAAAATTGAGGATGCGCAGGCGGTTAGGCTCGGCCAGCACATGAAAGTAGCTTGCCACTTGTTGCAGGGCTTCAGGGGGGAGATTCTTCATAGCAGCGGGGAAAAAATAGGCGGCAAGGTTACGTCAAGATCCATGCGGCTGGATGAGATACATCTTACTGTATTTGACTAATTAGATGATTAGTTAAATAATTACTAAGTTATTCAGTTTTCGATAGGAAGGAGCAAGGTCATGACTTCTTGGCAAATTGTGCGCTTAGTGGCAGGTACATTCATTCTGTTATCGCTCGCGCTAGGGGTGCCCGGCAGCCCGGTGTTTGTCAGCCACTGGTGGCTGGCTTTTACGGCGTTTGTGGGGGCCAATCTGTTGCAGAGCGCTCTGACCCGCTGGTGCTTGATGGAAACCCTGTTGCGCAAATTTGGTGTGCAACCGGGCTGCTAAAACAAAAGAGGTTTCAATAATGCGTGATCTGATCGATAAAGAAAATGGCGTGCTACTCGATGTACGTTCCTCCGGTGAGTTTGCCGCAGGCCATGTGGCGGGAGCCATCAACCTGCCCTTAGACCGCCTAACGCAAGAAGTATCAGCGTTGTGCCCTGAAAAAGAGAAACCACTGGTGGTCTATTGCTTGTCGGGTGCCCGCTCCGGTATGGCCGTGCAATGGTTGCAACAGACGGGATATACGCAAGCCATCAATGGTGGCGGAGTGAGTACGGTAGCTCTGCAACTGGGGCGTCCTATTCAACGCCTTTGAGCATCTTCATGCCCAGAGAAATTTTTTCTCCAATTTTGAGGATTCTTCATGAAAACTGCCCACGATTTGGTGGCCCAAGCCAAAACCAGCATCCAAGAAGTGAGCCTAGAGGCCGCCGAACAGGCCATCCGTGACGCTGACCTGCTGCTGGATGTGCGCGAGGCCGATGAGTTTGCTGCTGGCCATCTGCCTGGGGCCATTTTGATGCCACGCGGCTTGCTGGAGTTTTGCCTCAGCAGCACACCGGCAATGGAGTCCCGAGACCTCAAGGTAGTGCTGTATTGCAAGACCAGTGGCCGGGCCGCTTTGGCAGCACGCGCTATGCAAGAGATGGGCTATTTGAATGTGCAGTCTATTGCCGGTGGCTTTGATGCTTGGGCTGGCGCTGGCAAACCGGTAGCCAAGCCAGAACAACCCTCGTTTGATTGATGTCCTAAAAGGAAAAAAGTATGAAAACCAATATTGGTGGTGTGGATCGAATTTTGCGTATCGTGGTCGGGCTGGTATTGATTGGCCTAGCCGCCACTGACACCGTAGGCTGGTGGGGTTGGATAGGTGTGGTGCCGCTGCTCACAGGAGTGTTTCGTTTTTGCCCCGCCTACACCCTGCTCGGTATCAACACCTGCCCCCTGAACAAACCCTGAGTAAATGCAGCGCTGGGGGCAGAGCTTTACACCCCCCAGAGCAGCAAGGCCACTGCCGCTATCACCAAAACCGCCAGTGCGGGTTTGCTCAAGCGGCTTTTTTCTGTAGCTGGAGCCTTATCGCCAGTACCACAGCCGCAACCCGGACAAGCCACGGACGAGGAGGAGGTACTGCACGTTCCGGCTACTGCGCCACCTGCTTTTAGATTGGCTTGGATGGCTGCTTTGCGTTGCAGGAGTGTGCTCAACTCCTCTTCGGTCAGCAACGGTGGGCTGTTGGGGGTAGTTGTATCGTTCATGCTTCAGACGATATCGCAGATTTCATTTGCGGGCCAGCCAGACCCCCAAAGCGGTCAGGCCCATGCCGAGCAATGCCAATCCGGTCAAGGTTTCGCCAAACAGCGCCCAAGCCATCAGGGCCGTAGTAGGTGGCGTGAGGTAAAACAGGCTGGCAACGTTAACGGCACTGCCCCGGCGGATGAGCATATTCAGCAAGCTGATGGCCCCCACAGACAGCACCAAAACCAACCAGCCCAGTGCAAAAACAAAGTCGCTGCTCCAATGCACTACCGTGGTTTCAGTCTGATGGGCTACCAGTGCCGTAACGATCAAACAGGGCAGGAATTGGATCACTGAGCCACTGCGCAGATCAAATGCCGGACAGAATCGCTTCTGGTACAAGGTGCCAGCCGTCATACCCAGCAGGGCAAAAACAGCGGGCACCAACATCGTTAGAAAATCTGCGCTACCACTGGCATGGGCTACCACCTTGTGGGCCACCACTAGCCCCACCCCCACAAACCCTAGGCCCAAACCCATCCATTGGGTAGTGCGTACCCGCTCACCCAACCACACACCAGCCCCCAGAGCGGTCAATAATGGCTGCAATCCCACCACCAAAGCAGTCACCCCCGCTGGCAAACCATGACTGATGGCCACAAACACACCGCTGAGATACACCCCATGCACCAGCAACCCTGAAACCCCAATATGTAGCCATTGCATGGTGGTACGCGGCCAAGGCGCACGCATCAACCAAGCGGCCCCCCCCATCAATACCAAAACGCACAGATAGCGCCAACACAAAAAGGTCAGTGGCTCTGCATCTGGCAAACCAAACTTAGCGCCAATGAAGCCTGTACTCCACAAGGCCACAAAAAGCACGGGATATAGTGGGGTGAAAATGCCTGATGGCCTGGTCGTTTGGGTGGTGTTCATGCTATGGCAACAGCAGGTTAGAGGGGGAATACTGGTCTGTGAGTACCTTAACCCCTACGGCACGGGGTTGCAAGGCCAAGCGTGGCAGCAGGTCAGCAGACAACAAACGAAACAAGGCCAGCCGCTTATCCCATGCCTGCGCATAGCGCTGCACGTCAGGCAAAGAGGGACGAGCATCGCGGCGGGCCAACAAAATGCGGTTGCCGCCGTCCATATCTAACTGGTAGAGTTGGTCAAATACGGCTTGGTAAGTGGCGGCCTCGTGGCGGGCCAGCGCGCCAGCAGCAAACGTGTTGGCGGCCAACACCCCAGTGGGAGTGAGCAACGAGCGCACCTGTTGCAAAAACTCGCGTGTCAGCAGGTGTTCAGGGATGTAATCCCGGTCAAAAGCATCTATCAACACCAAATCGTACTGGTTGCCACGCCGCTGTTGTTGGCGCACAAAAACGCGCGCATCTTGCACATGGGTGCGTAACCGGGCATCCTCTTGGTAAGAAAAATGGGATTGCGCCACCTTAACCACAGCTGGATCAAGCTCTACGGTGTCAATTTCCATATCGGCATCGAGCATCCGCAAAGCCATCGGCATGACGCCACCGCCCAAGCCCAAAATTAATACCCGGCGCGGTGCCTGCTCTGCCAGATACAGCGCTGCTAACAGCCCCTTGGTGTAATTGAGCACCAGCCGCTGCGGCTGGCCGATTTGGATGCAAGTTTGGCGGGCATGAAAGCGGCCAAACTTCATGCAGCGGTAACCCTCCCCCTCCACCACCAGAATGTTGCGGTAGAGAGATTTTTGCTGGTACACCGTGTCAGTAAGCTGAAATTTTTCGTCCTGCCCAGCAACAGCGCCGCCTGCGGCACCCAGCACCAGCACAGCGGCAGCAACCATCTGCTGGGGCATCATGGGTGAACTTTGCGCCCGCGCCCAACGCGGTCGGCTATCAGCAAGGTGCTGCCCACCAGCGCAGAAACTCCCATGAAACACAACAAAATGGTGTTGATTTCAAGGTACAGCACCAAATAAAACGACGTCAAAATGGTGCCGGTGGCCGAGCCTAGCGTCGAGACAAAATACAGCCGCCCGGCGGACAGTCCTGAGCTGTCCAGCGCTGCAATCAACAGGCGCACAGCATACGGAGAGATCATCCCCGACAGCACTGTGGGCGCACCAAACAACAACAAAGACCCCAACAACGAGCCATAACGCGGATCAGACACCACGTCCGACAGTGCCTCCAGCACCGTATCGCCCACGGCAATGATGGGCAAAGCCAGCACTGCCTCACCCAGCAACAATAGCCCCAGTTTAGACAGCGTGGGTTGGTGGAGCGAAAACCGCCCACCCAGCAAATAGCCCACCGACAAGCAGGCCATAAACACGGCAATCACGCCACCCCACACAAAAATGCTGTTGCCAAAAAACGGGGCCAACAAGCGCCCGCCCAGCAGTTCTACACCCATGACAAAAAAGCCGCTCCAACCAGCGGCGGCATAGACCAGCAGGGGACGCAGTGATTGCATCAACCCAGCGCGGCAATCACTTCGGGAGGGGCTTGCACCAGCTCAATCAGCACGCCTTCACCAGCAATCGGGAACTGCTCGTTGCTCTTGGGGTGCAAAAAAGTGATGTCGTAACCCGCAGCACCTTTGCGGATGCCACCGGGGGCAAAGCGCACGCCTTGCGCCGTGAGCCATTCCACGGCCACGGGCAGATCATCAATCCACAGGCCGATATGGTTCAGGGGCGTAGTGTGGACGGCGGGTTTTTTCTCGATGTCCATGGGCTGCATGATGTCCACTTCAACCTTGTAGGGGCCTTGGCCCATCGCCAAGATGTCTTCATCAACGTTTTCGCGCTCACTCTGGAAGGTGCCGGTCTGCGTGAGGCCGAACATATCCACCCACAGGGTTTTCATGCGTTGCTTGTCGGTGCCACCAATGGCGATTTGCTGGATGCCCAGCACCTTGAACGGACGGGTAGTAGTGGTGTTCATAAGAATGTCTCCCATTTTGCGATAAAAAAGGGGCACAAGGCCCCTTGAGATAGCTGGAAAGTGCGGTTTAGGCAAATTCGATAATCACTTGGTCTACGCTCAGTGATTCGCCCTTACCGGCCACGATCTTGCTGACCACGCCATCTTGCGCGGCAAACAACACGTTTTCCATTTTCATGGCTTCAATCACTGCCAGCTTTTCACCCGCTTGCACGGCTTGGCCGGGCTGCACAGCCACATCCACCAACAGGCCTGGCATGGGCGAGAGCAGGAATTTGGACAAGTCTGGTGGTGCCTTGTAAGGCATCAGGGCGTGCAGTTGCGCACCACGGGGCGACAGCACCATCGCTTCGATCTGCGTGCCATTGTGCGCAATGCGTAGCGCCAGCGGGTTCTTGGCCGTGCCGCGCTCGACTTGGGCGGTAAAGCCCATGCCATTGCATTGGCCTTGCACCCGAATCTGGCCCAGCGTCGCGGTGCTGCTGATTTGGTAAGCCTTACCATCTACCGACACCGCGCTGGAGCCCGCCGACTCAAAATCAGTCACAGAGACTTGGTGGTATTCGTTTTTACCTTCGTGGCCCAACACCGCCACCACAAACTTTTCGCCCACCTTGACTTCATGACCCGCCAACTGACCGCTGATGCCCGAAGCACGAGCGCGGTAACGGCGGTTCATGTAAGCAGCCAACGCCACCAAGAACAATGGATCGTCATGCGGCACGTCCGCTGCATGGAAGCCTTGGCTGTAATGTTCAGCGATAAAGCCCGTGTTGAATTGGCCGGTGACAAACTTAGGATGGGCCAGCAGCGCCGCTTGGAACGGAATATTGCTGCTGATGCCACGAATGACAAAACCATTCAGCGCAGCGCGCATCTTGGCAATGGCATCGTTGCGGTCGGTACCGTGGACGATGAGCTTGGCGATCATCGAATCGTAGTACATCGGGATTTCGCCGCCTTCATAGACGCCGGTATCCACGCGCACACCATACTTTTTGCTGGTGTCCGACTGGAACATACTCTCTTCGGGTGGCTGAAAGCGCACCAAACGGCCTGTCGAGGGCAGGAAGTTGCGGAACGGGTCTTCGGCGTTGATACGGCACTCAATGGCCCAACCGTCGCGCTTGACGTCTTCTTGGGTCAGGGGCAACGATTCACCAGCAGCAACGCGGATCATCAGCTCAACCAAATCGAGGCCAGTGATGCACTCAGTCACAGGGTGTTCCACCTGCAAGCGGGTGTTCATTTCCAAGAAGTAGAAGTCTTGGTCTTTGCCGACGACAAATTCCACCGTACCAGCCGATTGGTACTTCACGGCCTTGGCCAATTGCACCGCTTGTTCGCCCATCGCCTTGCGCGTGGCATCGGAGATGAAGGGCGAAGGCGCTTCTTCAATCACCTTTTGGTGGCGGCGCTGAATCGAGCATTCACGCTCGTTCAGGTAAATCACATTGCCGTGGCTGTCACCCAGCACTTGGATTTCAATGTGGCGCGGCTCTTGGACAAACTTTTCAATGAAGATGCGGTCATCGCCAAAGCTGTTGCGGGCTTCGTTCTGGCAACTGGCAAAGCCTTCAAACGCTTCTTTGTCATTGAAAGCCACGCGCAGGCCCTTACCGCCGCCGCCTGCCGAAGCCTTAATCATGACCGGGTAGCCAATGCCCTTGGCGATTTCTACCGCTTGCTCGGGGCCAGCGATAGCATCGTTGTAGCCGGGAATGGTATTGACCTTGGCGGCAAGAGCCAGCTTCTTGGAAGCGATCTTGTCGCCCATGGCGGCAATGGAGTGCGCCTTGGGGCCGATGAAGGCAATGCCTTCGTCTTCGCAACGCTGGGCAAAGGCTTCGTTTTCGCTCAAAAAGCCATAGCCGGGGTGAATTGCTTGAGCGCCAGTTTGCTTGGCAGCAGCGATGATTTTGTCAGCCAGCAGGTAGCTCTCGCGGCTGGGGGCAGCGCCAATATGCACAGCCTCATCGGCCAACTTGACGTGGCGCGCTTCGCGGTCGGCATCAGAATACACGGCCACAGTTTTAATGCCCATTTTGCGGGCAGTGGCGATGACGCGGCAGGCGATTTCGCCACGGTTAGCAATCAGAATCTTGGTAAACATATTCTCGTTCTCCTGGATGGCGCAGACTTACAGCGGAATGTTCCCGTGCTTGCGCCAGGGGTTGTCGAGCTTCTTGTCGCGCAGCATTACCAAACTGCGGCAGATGCGCTTGCGGGTTTCGTGCGGCAAAATCACATCGTCAATAAAGCCACGGGCACCGGCCACGAAGGGGTTGGCAAAGCGCTCTTTGTATTCAGCTTCGCGGGCTGCGAGCTTGACGGGGTCATTTTTGTCTTCGCGGAAGATGATTTCCACCGCGCCCTTAGCACCCATCACCGCAATCTCAGCATTGGGCCAAGACAGGTTGACGTCACCGCGCAAGTGCTTGGAGCTCATCACGTCATAAGCGCCGCCGTAGGCTTTGCGGGTAATGATGGTGATCTTGGGCACTGTGCATTCAGCGTACGCGTACAGCAACTTGGCACCGTGCTTGATGATGCCGCCGTATTCTTGCGCAGTACCGGGCATAAAGCCGGGTACATCCACAAAGGTAATCACGGGGATATTAAAGGCATCGCAGAAACGCACAAAGCGGGCGGCTTTGATACTGCTCTTGATGTCCAAGCAACCGGCCAACACCAGCGGCTGGTTGGCGACGATACCGACGGTTTGGCCTTCCATGCGACCAAAACCGATCAGGATGTTCTTGGCGTATTCAGGTTGCAGTTCAAAGAAATCGCCATCGTCCACCACCTTGGCAATCAGCTCCTTCATGTCGTAGGGCTTGTTGGCGTTGTCCGGAATCAGCGTATCCAGCGACAGATCGGCGCGGTCTGCCGGATCGTTGCTGGGGCGCACTGGCGGCTTTTCACGGTTGTTCAGCGGCAGGTAGTTGTACAGGCGGCGCAGCATCAGCAGCGCTTCGACATCGTTCTCAAACGCCAGATCGGACACGCCGCTCTTGGTGCTGTGGGCAATCGCGCCGCCCAGCTCTTCGGCGGTCACGTCTTCGTGCGTCACGGTCTTGACCACTTCGGGGCCAGTCACGAACATATAGCTGCTGTCCTTGACCATGCAGATAAAGTCGGTCATGGCAGGCGAGTACACCGCACCACCGGCGCAAGGGCCCATGATCATGCTGATCTGTGGAATCACACCCGAGGCCATCACATTGCGCTGGAACACATCGGCATAACCACCCAAGCTGGCCACGCCTTCTTGAATCCGGGCACCGCCCGAATCGTTCAGACCGATGACCGGAGCACCGACCTTCATGGCTTGATCCATGACCTTGCAGATTTTCTCGGCATGGGCCTCAGACAATGCACCACCAAACACGGTGAAATCTTGGCTGAACACAAACACCAAACGGCCATTGATCATGCCGTAGCCAGTGACGACACCGTCACCGGGGATTTTGTTCTCGGCCATACCGAAATCGGCACAGCGGTGCTCGACAAACATATCCCATTCTTCAAACGTGCCTTCGTCGAGCAGCAACTCAAGGCGTTCACGCGCGGTGAGCTTGCCCTTGGCATGTTGTGCGTCGATGCGGCGCTGGCCGCCGCCCAAGCGGGCAAGTTCGCGCTTGTGCTCCAGTTTTTCTAGGATTTCGTGCATATCGGTCCTTTGGTTGTATTGGGGGAGTGGTGTAGGAAGGCTTCTGGTGTTTATCGGGTATTGGCCAGAAGCAGATTTCTTGCAGCCGTGGAGGGGGCCAAACGGCCCGCAGCCACATCGGCCAACGTGCTGGGCAGCAGGCCTTGCACTTGGGGATGCTGGCGGAATGCCTGTTTCAGCCCGGCGTCGATGCGTTCCCACATCCAGCTCAGGGCTTGTTTTTCACGCCGAGTCGCCAAGCGGCCATTGGCGGTTTGCAACCGCTGAAACTCAGCAACGGCAGCCCAAAAGCCATCGACGCCTTGGCCCAGCAATGCGCTGATCTGTACCACCTTGGGGTGCCATAGCGCCTCGTTATGGTGAGCGTGGTCGGGGTTGCCGTGCTGGCCTAGCAAGCGCAGGCTAGAGGTAATCTGGGCCTCGGCGCGGGTAGCGGCGTTTTTATCAATGTCAGCCTTGTTGATGACAACCAAATCGGCCAGCTCCATCACGCCTTTTTTGATAGCCTGCAAGTCGTCACCCGCATTGGGCAATTGCAGCAGCACAAACATATCGGTCATGTTGGCGACTGCCGTTTCGGACTGGCCCACGCCCACGGTCTCGATGATGACGATGTCGTAACCAGCGGCTTCGCAGACCAGCATAGCTTCACGGGTTTTTTCGGCCACACCGCCCAGCGTGCCACTGCTGGGGCTGGGGCGAATATAGGCCCGCTCCTGCACTGAGAGCTGCTCCATGCGGGTTTTATCGCCCAAAATGGAGCCGCCCGAAACGCTGCTAGACGGGTCAATCGCCAGCACGGCCACGCGGTGGCCTTGGGCAATCAAAAACAAGCCCAGCGTTTCAATGAAGGTGGATTTTCCCACTCCCGGCACACCGCTGATACCCAAGCGCAGCGCTTTGCCAGTATGCGGTAGCAGGGCAGTGAGCAGTTCGTCGCCTTGCGCACGGTGATCCGTGCGAGTCGATTCCAGTAGGGTGATGGCCTTGGCCATCGCCCGCCGCTGTTGCACCGCATTGCCGTGCAACAAGGCTTCTTGCAACGCTAACACCGCCAAACTCAGGCCGCTTGGGCCTTGCGGATTTGTTCCAGCACGTCTTTAGCGCTGGCCGGAATCGGAGTACCGGGGCCATAAATGCCCTTCACTCCCGCTTCGTACAGGTGTTCGTAATCCTGTACCGGAATCACACCCCCCACAAACACGATGATGTCGTCCGCGCCCTGATCTTTCAGCGCTTGGATGATGGCAGGCACCAGCGTTTTGTGACCGGCAGCCAAGGTGCTCACGCCCACGGCGTGGACATCGTTTTCAATCGCTTGGCGGGCGCATTCTTCGGGAGTCTGGAACAGCGGCCCCATGTCCACGTCAAAGCCCAAATCGGCAAAGGCGGTGGCTACCACTTTGGCACCCCGGTCGTGGCCGTCTTGGCCCAGTTTGGCAATCATCACACGGGGGCGACGGCCTTCGGCTTCGGCAAAAGCGTTGATTTCTTCTTTCAGCTTGTCCCAGCCCTCAGCAGAATCGTAGGCAGCAGCGTACACACCAGTCACCTTTTGCGTATCGGCACGGTGGCGGCCATAAATCTTTTCCAGTGCATCGGACACTTCACCCACCGTGGCACGCAAGCGCACAGCGTTGATGGACAGCTCCAGCAAGTTGCCTTGGCCGGATTCAGCCGCAGTGGTCAGTGCCTCCAGTGCGGCTTGTACAGCAGCATTGTCGCGGGTAGCTCTGATCTGGTTCAGACGCTCAATCTGACCATCGCGCACCTTGACGTTGTCAATTTGCAAAATGTCTACTGGGTCTTCTTTGGCGAGCTTGTACTTGTTCACGCCCACAATGACATCCTTACCGGAGTCAATGCGCGCTTGCTTTTCAGCGGCGGCGGCTTCAATCTTCAGTTTGGCCCAGCCCGAATCGACGGCTTGGGTCATGCCGCCCATGGCTTCGACTTCTTCAATGATCTTCCAAGCTGCATCCATCATGTCTTGGGTCAGCTTTTCCATCATGTAACTACCGGCCCAAGGATCGACCACATTGGTGATGTGCGTTTCTTCTTGGATGATGAGCTGCGTGTTGCGTGCAATGCGCGAGGAAAACTCGGTCGGCAAGGCGATAGCTTCATCGAGCGCGTTGGTGTGCAGGCTTTGCGTGCCACCAAACACTGCGGCCATCGCCTCAATGGTGGTGCGCACAATGTTGTTGTACGGGTCTTGCTCGGTCAAGCTCCAGCCAGAAGTTTGGCAGTGCGTGCGCAACATCAAGCTCTTGGGGTTCTTGGCGTTAAAGCCCTTCATGATGCGGCACCACAACAAGCGGGCAGCGCGCATTTTGGCCACTTCCAAATAGAAGTTCATGCCAATGGCCCAGAAGAAGGACAGACGACCAGCAAAAGCATCCACGTCCATGCCCTTGTCGATGGCGGTCTTGACGTATTCTTTGCCATCGGCCAGCGTAAAAGCCAGTTCCAGTGCCTGATTGGCACCGGCTTCTTGCATGTGGTAGCCAGAAATACTGATCGAGTTGAACTTGGGCATGTGCTGTGCCGTGTACTCGATGATGTCGCCAATGATTTTCATCGATGGCTTGGGCGGGTAGATATAGGTGTTGCGCACCATGAACTCTTTCAGAATGTCGTTCTGAATGGTTCCGGAGAGCTTATCTTGGCTCACGCCCTGTTCTTCGGCGGCCACCACATAACCGGCCAGCACGGGCAGCACGGCACCGTTCATGGTCATAGACACCGATACCTTATCCAACGGAATTTCGTTGAACAAAATTTTCATGTCTTCTACCGAGTCAATAGCGACACCGGCTTTGCCAACGTCCCCCGTGACGCGTGGATGGTCGGAGTCATAACCACGGTGGGTAGCCAAGTCAAAGGCCACTGACACACCCTGACCACCAGCGGCCAGCGCCTTGCGGTAGAAAGCATTGGATTCTTCAGCAGTAGAAAAACCAGCGTATTGGCGAATCGTCCAAGGACGCACAGCGTACATGGTGGCCTGCGGGCCGCGCACATAAGGCTCAAAGCCGGGCAGCGTGTTGGTGTAGGCCAAGTTAGCTGTATCTTCTGCCGTGTACAGGGGCTTGACGACAATGCCGTCAGGGGTGTTCCAATTCAGAGCATCGACATTGCCACCGGGGGCAGATTTGGCGGCTGCACGTTGCCAGTCTTGCAAGGATGCAGTTTTGAAGGCGTTGTCAGAATTTTCGTTAGGGCTGCTCATGGGCATGGTCTCCGTTCGCTAAGAGAGTGGCTGGCTCGCTCGCAATGCTTCGCAGGCCCGCACGATGATGGTGAGTGTACCGCATCCGTAATTATTAATTTATAGTTTTTTTCGGTACCATTGCACTCATGTCTGATCTCACCCTGACCCCCCGCGCACTGTACGAAGAAGTGGCCGAGCAACTGCGCCAACGTATTTTTCGCCGCGAACTAGAGCCTGGCAACTGGATTGATGAACTTAAAATTGCCGAAGAATTTGGCATTAGTCGCACGCCACTGCGCGAAGCCCTCAAAGTGTTGGCCGCCGAAGGGCTGGTAACGATGAAGGTGCGCCGGGGCGCCTACGTGACCGAGATGTCAGAAAAAGACCTGCGCGATGTGTACCACCTGCTCAGTTTGCTGGAAAGCGATGCAGCAGGCGTCGTGGCGCGTCAAGCCAGCGCGGCCCAGTTGCAGAGTTTGCAAGAGCTGCACACCCGTTTAGAGCAGGCAGTGCATGACCGCGAGCGCTTTTTTGCACTCAATGAGCAGTTTCATATGTTGGTCTTAGACTTGGCTGACAACCGCTGGCGCAGCCAAGTAGTGAGCGATTTGCGCAAAGTCATGAAGCTCAACCGGCATAACTCTTTATTTAAGCAGGGCCGCATGGAAGACTCATTGCGCGAACACCGCACCATTTTGGCGGCCATCACTGCCCATGATGCTGGCGCTGCCACGCAGGCCATGCAAAGGCATTTTGCTCAAGGCCTAGAGGCAGCAACCTAACCTGAAGGATGCAGCCCCTAGGCAATTTTTAAGGTTAAGGTATAGCGCTAACAAACGCTACTACGGCTTGCACATCGGCATCGCTCAAGCCGCGCGCCGTTGGCGTCATGATCGATTGCGCCAATGGGCCAGATTGGGCTGTGCGGTAGCGGTCTAGCATTTTGCGCAAATACCCCGGCTGCTGACCTGCAATACGTGCAATCTTCTCATTGCCTAGGCCATTGGCACCATGGCAGGTCAAGCATTGCTTTTGGTAGACCGCATTGCCTTTGTCTACTAGAGGCAGATTGGTGGCGGGTTTGTGCTTGACGGCTTGGGCCGAATAAAACAACACCATGCCAATTTTTTCATCGCTGTCCATAGATTTGATCATGCCCTCCATGAACTCATTGCGGCGTTGACCTGTAGCAAACAAACGTAACTGCTCTAACAAGTAAGCAGGGTTTTGTCCTGCCAAATTGGGAATGTCAGGGTTCATACTATTGCCACCCTCGCCGTGGCAGTGGAGACAAACGCCTGCTACCTTGCGTCCTAGTTTGAACAGGTTTTGCTCTAAGGTTGGGTTAGCCTGAACCTCTTTTAGACGGATACTTAAATCTACATCAGCGGTAGCTCTGGCCCTAGACGGCTGTGCAGCCACTGGCTGTAAGGCACACATTGCAAGCAATGCGGTGGTCAAAGCCACTGGAATGCGTTTCACCATGAATAAATCCCTTTCGGAAAAGAGTATTTTAGACAATATCCGGGGGCTAGCTTGACCATGCAGAGGTCTAAAAACGTGTTTGCCTTACACAAGGTAATCGCCGACATGCTTGCTCAAAGTTTGCGATTGCAGGACGGTCTGTTGTCAGGTAGCTAGCGCTACTGATCAGGTTATTGATAGACACAAGATACAGTGGATACGCTAGCTCTATACGTTTTGTTACTTTGTTTTTTAGTTTATTTTGAAATAATTTGTTAGATAAAATTCATGTAAGTTTCATTTGATATGATCCCACAACCACCTTACGCACAACACCCATGCAAGCCCTACTCGATGCCATCGCTACTCTGCCCTTACCCCAAGATGCCCAGCGTATCTTTCATGGCCGGGGTGGGCTTTACCCCGGTTGTGAACAGTGGGCACTGGACGCCTATCCACCCGTCTGGGTGCTCACCAGTTTTCAGCCGGTGGTCGAAGATGTACTGTCCCTGCTGGGCAGCGCTTTACAGCAGCGCTGGCAGCAACTGGCCCCTGACCAAGCCTTCAATTGGGTGTTCCAGTGCCGGGCCGAGGGCCAGACCGACACTCGCCTCATGGCTGGTAGCGTGCCCGAACCCCATACCGTGACAGAAAACGGTGCCCGCTTTCGGGTACACATATTGCGGGGGCAGAACCACGGCCTATTTTTAGACATGGCCGAAGGCCGCCACTGGGTGCGCACGCATGTGACAGCACGGCCTAGGCTCAAGGTGCTTAATCTTTTTGCCTATACCTGCGCTTTTTCTGTGGTCGCTTTGCAAGCGGGAGCAGCCCAAGTGGTTAATGTGGACATGGCACGGGGTGCCTTGTCCGTAGGGCAGCAAAACCACCAACTCAATGGTCTGACGGCTGGGGCCAGTTTTTTGGGCCATGACATCTTTAGCTCATGGGGCAAGATTGGCCGCAGTGGCCCCTACGGGTTGGTAATTGTCGATCCACCCAGCTACCAAAAGGGCAGTTTTATCGCTACCAAAGATTACGCCCGCCTGATGCGCCGCTTGCCTGATCTGCTGGCCCCCGGCGGTCATGCACTGCTTTGTCTGAATGCACCAGAACTAGGCCTAGCGTTTTTGCAAGAGCAAATGCAAGAGTTGGCTCCAACACTGACGCTAGTAGAACAAGTAGCCAATCCGCCGGTGTTTGCCGACATAGCGCCCGAACGGGCGCTCAAAGTGCTGGTGTATCGGGCACCGGATTAAGCGTTACCAAGCGCACAGCATAGCCCTGCCCAGACGCCACCACCGCGAACAATCGGTCGATGTTCGGGTGCTTGCCCGGATGAGCGCGGGCATCGTCGGTGTGTTCGGCAAACAGCGCCAGCCCTTGCTCGGCAGCAGCCACGTCCACCCGGCCATGCTGGGCAGCTAAGGCGGCATACACGGCCAAAGAACCCGCCTTGCCGGGTTTGTTTTCGATGATGGCGGCCACGTTACCGGCGCTGTCGAGCAGTTCCAAAGCGGCCAGATGGCTGATGGAGGGCAATTGTTGCAAGTGATCGGCAAAGGCCATGATGGGTTCTTTTCAAGTCAAACAAAAGGCGCTGATTGTCCTGCAAACCATTGGCTTTCTGCACACAAGTGCGCTGGTCTTGTTACCATACCAGCCCTGTCTTGTTTCTAAGGAAATTGCATGTCTGGTGGTGGATTTCACGTTCATGGCCCGCACGACCATGAGGTTGAGCACGTCGCCCATCATGGCGGCGATGATTTCACGTCGCGCCTGGCGGTACTAACGGCCATTATTTCAACCATTGGAGCCGTGTTCGGCTACATGGGTGGGCATTCGCAAAATGCTGCGCTGCTGTACAAGAACGAGGCGTCAATTCAAAAAACAGCCGCCTCCAACCAATGGAATTACTACCAAGCCAAGAGCAACAAGCAAAATCTGGCCGAGCTGTCGGTCACACTGACCTCCGGCGAAGATAAAGAAAAGTTCCGCCAATCGGTAGACCGGTACCAGCAAGAAAAAGTCGAAATCAAGGCCGCGGCTGAGAAGTTGGAGCTGGCCGCCGAAGATGCAAACAAAAAGAGCGAGCTAGAAATGCATGTGCATGGCCGCTGGGCGATGGGCACAACGCTGCTGCAAGTGGCTATTGCCTTGGCCGCTATCGCACTGCTGACACGCAAGCGCTGGATGCTGCTGGGTGTGTATGGCTCCACCGCTTTGGGGTTGGCAGCGGGCATTATGGGCTATCTGCACCTGTGATGCTACGGCGTCTGCGCCCGTGTTTGTGGGCCTGTAGCCTTGGGCTGGCCGCCATCACGGCCCATGCCACTGAGGACTGCCGCATTGCTTTTGATGTCGGTTCGTCTGGTATACGGGTGGGTGCCTCTAACAGCACGCCCACAGCTCATGTCGATATTGACTACCTCAGCCCCCTGTGGGCTGGGCGCGGACTGCAAGAAATTATTGCCCCCACAGCCATAGCGCTGCGCCAGTTGCCCCTACAAGCCCAACTAGATCCTGCTTGCCAGCGCATGGCGGGGGGGTTCTCCGCTTGGCGCTTGGCGTGGAGCCAATCGGCAGCACAAACCGTATCAGTGCTCAAGCAAATATATGCCGACAGCGGCGTAGCGTTGTTGGTGATTCCCCAAACGGTAGAAGGCGGCTATGGCTACACCGCTGCTCGGCAAAAACTGGGCGCACGCCTGCAAACTAGCCATATTTTAGACATTGGTGGCGGTAGCTTTCAAATTGCCGGAGAGCGCAGCGCCTATGGTCAAGCATTGGGGCAAAAGTTTTGGCATCGGGTGTTGTGTCAGCAGTTGCGCCCTACAGCGCCCCTTCCCTGCACATTACAACCTTTGAATGCCGCTGAATTGGCCCAAGCGCGCCAACTATTACAAGAGCAGTTGCGCGATCTGCCTGCCGCACTGCCAGAACCCGTGAGCATAACGGCCATCAGCCGCCCCGTGACACAAGGCGTACAAGCCGCTGTGCAGCGGTTGTTGCCCACAACACAGCACAACCCAATCTTGCTACAGCGGGCCGATCTTGCCACCGCTATTGACCGGCTAGCACCAGCATCCTTAGATGCCACCATACAGCAAACGGGCATTGCCGCCCCTTATGCTAACTATCTGTTGTCTGACATGCTGCTAACCGAGGGCCTGTTGCAAGCTACTGCGGGCCAACAGCTACACCTGCAAGAGATCAAGGTGGCTAATGTGCCCGGCCTATTGGCCGATACCCAAGCCTTTGGCTGGGCAGCCCGCTATCCCTGCTACCTACAACGGCTAGAGCAGCAAGGGCCAGCCGCTTATTTCAGTGATCCGCAAACCTGCGCCAGTCCAGTCACTGCGCCGCTGCTGCCTTTGCAATTGTCACCAGCGCACATTCCTGCCGGAGAGAACCCAGTGTTCTAAGAAGGCCCTCACGCTTTAGGTGCTGGCAGGGTAAGCTGTGCCGTTTTGGCTACCTGTACGCAATCGCACAGGTGCTGCTCGCCCAGATAGCGCAGGGTGGCATAGCCCAGCGCCGCAGCCAGTGCCTGCCCGGCCAGCGGCACATATTTAGCCAGTTGCTTGCCACCCATGCGCAGGCCCACCGTTTTGGCCATTTTGAGCACCAAATCTTGGGTCACCAACTTGCCAATCAGCGCAGAACCGACCATGGCTACCGCCTTTTGCACCTGCTCGCGCTGGTGCGGGTCAAGCTGGGCAATCTGGGGCGGTGTTAAGCCAAATTCGGCGTTGATTTGCGGCAGCAGGCGCGACAGCAGCGCTGCATCCACAGCCCAATCGAGACCGGGCACCGGCACCGTGCTAGCTACAGCAGCCATCAGCGCACGCTGGTGCAGCAAGCGCCTACTGCGCTGCACTGCTGCCTGCAAGGCAGGATCAGCCCCAGCCAGTACGTGGGCACTGGGCAAAGCGTTTTTTATCACCATCAATCTTTTTTCTTGATGAGGCTATAGATGAACAGCAAGGCCATCGCACCCAACACCGAGGCTATCCAGCCTGCGGGCTGACCGGGGCGGTACCAGCCCAGCGATGCACCCACTGTGGATGCCAAAAACGAGCCTGCCACCCCTAGTATCGAGGTCATGATCCAGCCTAATCGGTCATCACCGGGCTTAAGTGCGCGGGCAATCAGACCCACGATCAAACCGACAAAAAGCGTTCCTAAAATAGAAAGCATACAGCACCCCTTGTAACTTTATTTAATAAAGAAGGCAACTGTAACGGGTGTACTAACCCAGCGCAGCCACACACTGAGGGCACCCAAACTTAACTTAATAGTTTTTTGGCGGCGTAGCAGCGGCATCAGTACCAGCTACCCGGCGTGCGCCATCAAAGCGCTTAAGCCAGTAGCTTTCGCGCATGTTTTCTACGCGCACTTCAGAGCCACTGCGGGGCGAATGAATGAACTTGCCATCGCCTACGTAGATACCAACGTGGCTGAAAGCACGGCGCATAGTGTTAAAAAACACCAAGTCACCGGGTTTAAGCTCTTTTTTGTCGATCACTTGGGTAGAGGCTGCTTGGTCGCGGGCACGACGCGGCAACAACATACCTACCGTTTCTTGGTACATGGCGCGAACAAAACCACTGCAATCAAATCCGGTCTCGACACTGCTGCCCCCACGGCGGTAAGGCAGGCCCAGAAAGCCCATCGAGCTAATCACCAGCTCGGCGGTGCTATCGGCCACTTGATAAGCCGTCTGGCTGACGTTCTGTCCAACCGCAGAGAGTTTACTTTGGGCTTTTTCTGCCACGTTGTGTTGGAGTTCAACGATTTGGTTAAGCAGGCTTTTGTCGTTCAAAACCTGTACTGCGTCGTCGGCGGGCGCTGCACCAGGGGCCGCGTGGGCGCTGGCGCAAGCAATCAACAGGATGCAAAACCATTTAGACATGGGCGCGAAGGGTAACACGCCTTTGGCACGTTCAAAACCAGAAAAACCTGCCACTACACTCGCTTTTGCCGGCTCCCCCTAGCCAGACCCGATGTGCTGGCAGCAAATTTGGGTGTAGGCTTGCTGCCATGTCTGCTGAAAATACCCCTTCTGCTGCCGCGCCAGTGTCTGAGCTGGAGCTGCGCCGCGTAGCCATCGACACTTGGCGTGAAAACGTCGCCTATCTGCACCGCGATTGCGCTGTTTACCGGGCCGAAGGCTTTCAGGCCCTGTCCAAAATCGAGGTGCGGGCCAATGGTCGGCGCATTTTGGCGACGCTCAATGTGGTGGATGATTTGTCTATTGTGGGCTGCCAAGAACTGGGCCTGTCTGAAGATGCATTTGCGCAACTGGGGGTGACCAATGGCCATACCGTGACGGTGTCACAGGCCGAGCCGCCCGAATCTATGGGAGCGTTGTTTCGCAAAATTTCCGGAGAGCGGCTGGAGCGGGAGGATTTTCATGCCATCGTGCGCGACATTGCCCGGCACCGTTATTCCAAAATCGAACTCACGGCCTTTGTTGTCGCCTGCAACCGCGATGAGCTAGACCGCGAAGAGGTGTTCTTTTTGTCTGATGCGATGGTATCTATTGGCCAGCGCCTAGATTGGCATGAGCCTCGCGTGGTGGACAAGCACTGCATTGGCGGCATTCCGGGCAACCGCACCTCCATGCTGATTGTGCCGATTGTGGCAGCGCACGGCATGTTGTGCCCCAAAACGTCTTCGCGCGCCATCACCTCACCAGCGGGCACCGCCGATACGATGGAAGTGCTGGCCAATGTGGAGTTGCCGCTGGAGCAACTGGCTGATATTGTGCGCGACCATCGCGGCTGCTTGGCTTGGGGCGGCACAGCCCAGCTCTCGCCTGCCGATGATGTGTTGATCTCGGTGGAGCGCCCGTTATCCATTGATTCGCCGGGGCAAATGGTGGCCTCCATTTTGTCCAAAAAGATTGCCGCTGGTTCTACCCATCTAGTACTGGATATTCCGATTGGCCCCACGGCCAAGGTGCGCTCCATGCCAGAGGCCCAGCGCCTGCGCCGCCTGTTTGAGTATGTGGCGCGGCGCTTACAACTGTCTTTGGATGTAGTGATTACCGATGGCCGCCAGCCGGTGGGCAGCGGTATTGGCCCAGTGCTCGAAGCCCGCGATGTGATGCGCATACTAGAAAACGACCCCCGCGCCCCTAATGACCTACGGCAAAAAGCCCTGCGCTTGGCTGGACGCCTGATTGAATGCGATCCTGATATCCGGGGGGGTGATGGCTATGCCATTGCCCGCGATATTTTGGATTCAGGCCGCGCCTTGGCGCGGATGCGCGACATCATCGCCGCGCAGGGAGGCAAAGATTTTGACCACAACCATCCACCGTTGGGGCCATTGAGCTTTGAGGTGCTGGCACCATCGAGCGGGGTGGTGGCAGGCATCGACAATTTGCAGATCGCACGCATTGCCCGTCTGGCCGGTGCGCCCAAGGTACAAAGTGCGGGTGTCGATTTGCTCTGCAAACTGGGCGATGCTGTGACTGCTGGGGAGGTGCTGTACCGCGTGTATGCTGGTTATCCCGCCGATCTAGAGTTTGCCCGGCAGGCCAGCGATAAAGTCAGCGCTTACCGGATAGGCACTGCTGATGATCTGCCGCGCGTTTTTGTAGAGTTTTAACAATGACAGCCTTGCGCTCTTCACCCCCCTGGTTGCTGTTTTTTGACGATGAGCGCGCCAGTGCCGAGCGGCTGGCCAGCGCCAGCGGGCTAGAAGCGCGCCTCATTGCCCGGCATCACTTTCCGGATGGGGAACTCAAACTGACGTTGCCTGTGGATGCCCAAGGCCAGTTACCGCAGCGCGTGGTATTGCTGCGTGGCCTGCACCAACCCAACGACAAGCTGGTGGAGTTGCTGTTGGCAGCCCACACTGCCCGCCGCCTAGGTGTGCAGCACCTAACGCTGGTGGCCCCCTATCTGGCTTATATGCGTCAAGACATCGCCTTTCACCCCGGCGAGGCCATCAGCCAGCGTGTGGTGGGGGATTTTTTGGCTGGGCTGTTTGATGCCATCATCACCGTCGATCCCCACTTGCACCGGGTGGCTACCTTGCACGAAGCCGTACCAGCGGCGCAAACGGTGCTGCTGAGTGGTGCGCCCCTGCTGGCCGATTGGATCGTGCAACAGCGCCCCGGCGCTTTGTTGATGGGGCCAGATGGAGAATCGGCCCAATGGGTGGCCCAAGCGGCGGCCCGCCACGGCCTAGACTATGCCGTCTGCACCAAAGAGCGCCACGGCGACCGGCAGGTCAGCATTGTTTTGCCCCCAGTGCCGGTGCACGGGCAGGCGGTGGTGTTATTAGACGACATGGCCAGCACGGGGCATACGCTCATCCAAGCGACGGCGCTGCTGCGCGCCGCTGGTGCCGCCTCGGTAGATGTGGCCGTGACCCATGCCCTGCTGGATGCTAACGCTTTACAGGCCCTACATGATGCGGGTATTGGGCAATTTTGGAGCACCGATGCCGTGCCGCACAGCAGCAATGCGGTGGCCTTGGCCCCAGCGCTGGCCGATGCCTTGCAGACTTTGCCGCCCTTGCCAGTGGCTGCGACAATCTGAGCCTGTTTTGATCTGAAGAAAGAATGCCCTATGCTGCTGGATGCTGCTGAATCCCAACTCGTGCTGGTGGATTACCAGACCCGCCTGATGCCCGCCATCCACGAAGGCCCAGCGGTGCTGGCTAACGCGGTACGTCTGGCCAAAATGGCCCAGATGCTGGACGTGCCCGTTTGGGGCACAGAACAAAACCCCAGCCGCCTCGGCCCCAACGATGCTGACCTGCGCGCCCTGTGCCGTAAAACGCTGGACAAAATGCACTTCAGTGCCGTGCCCGATGGCTTGGCCGATTGGTTGCGCCCTCCGGCCAAACCACAACAAGGCAGCAATGCGCGCAGCCTGCCCCGGCACCTGCAAAAACCACCACAACCGGTGGCACCTGAGCGTCCCAGCATCGTGATCGCTGGTTGTGAAGCCCATGTCTGCCTATTGCAAACCGCGCTAGAGCTGCTGGCCGAGGAGTTTGAGGTCTGGGTAGTCACAGATGCGTGCAGCTCACGCACCGAGCGCAACCGCGATGCCGCGTTTGACCGCCTGGCCGGTGCCGGTGCCGAACTGGTTACCACCGAAATGGTGGCTTTTGAGTGGATCGGCAGCTGTGAACACCCGGCCTTCAAAGACATGCTGGCACTGGTGAAATAAGCGCCTGACGGCACCGGGTATGGCACACTCGCCCGATTTTTGATTGCTGCCGCAAGGCCCACTGTTTTCAGCCATGCAAAAAATCATCGGGCAAATTGCCACAGAAATCCGCGTCACAGCGCAGCAGGTGCAAACCGCCGTCGAGCTGCTCGACAGCGGTGCTACGGTGCCGTTTATCGCCCGCTACCGCAAAGAAGCCACGCAGGGGCTGGACGACATCCAATTGCGTGAGATTGAGGCCCGCCTGTCTTATCTGCGCGAGCTAGAAGACCGGCGCGCCACGGTACTCAAAGCGATTGATGAACAAGGCAAGCTCACCGATGCCCTGCGCATTGCCATTGCCACTGCGCCCACCAAGCAAGAATTAGAAGACCTCTACCTGCCGTTCAAGCAAAAGCGCCGCACCAAGGGCCAGATTGCCAAAGAGGCGGGCATTGAGCCGCTGGCCGACAAACTGCTGGCCGACCCCACGCTCAACCCAGCCACTGAGGCGTTGGCTTTTTTGCGCCCAGCGCAAACTTTGGACGACGGCAAACCCGGCCCCGATTTTTCTACCGTGCCTGCGGTACTGGATGGCGTGCGCGACATCCTATCGGAGCGCTGGGCCGAAGATGCCGTGCTGGTGCAATCCTTGCGCGAATGGCTATGGGCCGAGGGCCTGCTGCGCAGCAAAAAGATCGAGGGTAAAAACGAAACCGACCCCGAAGTAGCCAAGTTTCGCGATTATTTCGACTACGACGAGCCGATTGGCCGCGTGCCTTCGCACCGGGCGTTGGCGGTGTTTCGGGGCCGAACGCTGGAAATTTTGGACGCCAAACTGGTGCAACCCATCGAGCCTGAGCCGGGCCGCCCTAGTTTGGCCGAAGGCAAAATCGCCCTGCACCTGCGCTGGAGCCACGCCAGCCGCGCCGCTGACGACCTGATCCGCAAATGCGTGGCTTGGGCGTGGCGCGTCAAACTCAGCCTATCGACCGAGCGCGATTTGTTCTCGCGCTTGCGCGAAGAAGCGGAAAAAGTCGCCATCAAGGTGTTTGCCGACAATCTGCGCGATTTGCTGCTGGCCGCCCCGGCTGGGCCACGGGTGGTGATGGGGCTAGACCCCGGCATCCGTACTGGCGTGAAGGTGGCAGTGGTCGATGCCACAGGCAAGCTGGTCGATACCCACACGGTATACCCCCACGAGCCACGCAAAGATTGGGATGGAGCCCTGCACACCTTGTTCCAGTTATGCCAAAAACATGGCGTGCAACTGATTGCCATTGGCAATGGCACCGCCAGCCGCGAAACCGACAAGCTGGCCGCTGACCTCATCAAGCTGCTCGAAAAAGCCACACCTGCCATCACCGGTGTACAAAAAATTGTCGTCAGTGAGGCTGGAGCATCGGTGTATTCAGCCAGCGAATACGCCAGCCAAGAAATGCCCGATGTCGATGTGAGTTTGCGCGGCGCGGCCAGTATTGCCCGCCGCCTGCAAGACCCGCTGGCCGAACTGGTCAAAATCGACCCTAAAAGCATTGGCGTGGGCCAATACCAGCACGACGTCAATCAGAGCGAATTGGCTCGCACCTTAGGCACGGTGGTAGAAGATTGCGTCAACTCGGTGGGCGTCGATCTGAACACCGCCAGTGTGCCGCTGCTGTCGCGGGTGTCGGGGCTGTCCGCCAGCGTCGCCAAAGCGGTGGTGCGCTGGCGCGAGGCGCACGGGGCCTTTCGCAATCGCAAACAACTGCTTGAAGTGGCAGGTTTAGGGCCAAAAACCTTTGAACAGGCAGCTGGCTTTTTGCGCATTCGGGGCGGTGACAATCCGCTGGACATGACCGGCGTCCACCCCGAAACTTACCCAGTGGTGCAAGCCATCATCGCCCAGACCGGCAAACCCGTGGCCGAGCTGATGGGCCGCGCTGAGATGCTCCAAACGCTGCGCCCAGAGCTGTTTGCCAATGCGCAGTTTGGCGTTATCACGGTGAAAGATATTCTGGGTGAGCTAGAAAAGCCGGGTCGTGACCCACGCCCAGACTTTAAAGTAGCACGCTTTAACGAGGGCGTCGAAGACATCAAAGACCTGCGCGAAGGCATGGTGTTAGAGGGCACCGTGAGTAACGTGGCCCAATTTGGCGCTTTTATTGATTTGGGCGTGCATCAAGATGGCTTGGTGCATGTGAGCCAGTTGGCGCACAAGTTTGTTACCGATGCCCGCGAAGTCGTCAAAACCGGCGATATCGTCAAGGTCAAGGTGTTAGAAGTGGATGTAGAGCGCAAGCGCATCAGCCTGAGTATGAAGCTCGATGCCGCCCCCGCCCGCCGCGATGGCCCGCGTGACAACCGCTTTGCCGGGGCCAGCCGCGAGCAACAACCTGCCCGTGGCCGAGAAGCACCAGCCGCCGCACCCTCGGCAATGGCCTCGGCCTTTGCCAAATTGCAGCAGCGCAAGGGCCACTGAGCACCATGCACATGGAGTCCCTGCTCGACATGTCCCCGGCGCTGCCCAGTCTGCCGCGCGCCGTGGCCTTGTTGATGACCGAGCTGGCGCACGACGAGCCCAATCTGCGCCGCATCAATCAACTGTTTGGCACTGACCCCGCGCTGGCCGCACGCCTGCTAGAACAGGCCAATCGTGCCGATTTTGGGCTGTCGGGGCAGTTGGCAGGCATTCCAGAAGCGCTGGCATTGCTGGATGTGCCCCATTTGCGTGCGCTGGTACAAACGGCCCCTTTGGGCACCACGTCGCGCTCGGTGCCGGGCATGAACTTGCAGCATTTTTGGCGCTATAGCCGCAACACCGCCAAGCTGGCACGCTCTTTGGCTGGTACGGTGCGGCAAAACCCGGTAGCCGCCTATACCGCTGGCTTGCTGCATGGGCTGGGTGAACTGCTCATCCACTGGGGGCATCCAGACAAAATGCCCTCCATCAATGCCTTACTGCCCCCCCTAGACATCCGGCGCAGCAAGCTAGAACTGCGCATGTTGGGTTATTGCTACGGCGAGGTCAGCGCCGCACTGGCGCGGCGTTGGCAGTTACCACAAGAGGTGATTGACGCACTCAACTACCAAGATGCGCCATTTATCAACCAAGTGTACGAACCACTGGCTGGCGTCATCCACTTGGCTGCTTGGCGCGCCCGCGCCCGCGAAGCCGACATGAACGACAAAGAGCTGGCCGTGACTTTTCCTGCCGAGGTCGGGCTGGTTTTAGAGCTGGACATCGATATGGTGCTACAACAAGACCCGATCGATTGGCACGCCCGCCCTTATGACGACTAAAGCCCGCGTGCCAAAGCAGGGCCACACCGCTTAGGCGTAGGTGTTGAGCTTAGTGCCCAGCGCACCTGAAGTGGCAAGTTGGGTAGGTTGGGGTAAGGCTTGCAGCATGGTGGCAGCAGCCGACTCTTGCAACTCCATGCTTTTCTTGAGCACCTTGACATTGACGTCTTGCGCAGTTTTGGCTTGACTCATGCTGGTGGCGGTACTGACGATTTGGTTGGTGAGCGATACATCCATGACGAGACTCCTATAGTGGATGAATAAGATTTCAGTGTAGAAAGCATCGTTCCCAAACGCAGCCAATCAATTGTATCAATTTGAAACAAATTCTCAGCCGGTCAACGATCTCGTGCCCCCAAACATTGAGAGGTCATGCGGAATTCACTTTGAAAGGCCGCACCATTGAACTCTTCTGATAAGGAAATATTGCCATGTCTTTCTTGAAAACCGTTTTTGCTACTGCCTTGTTGAGCACTGCTGCTGTGTCGTTTGCGCAGGCTCCTGCTGCGGCTGAGGCTCCCGCCGCCGCGCAAGCTGCTCCTGCGGCCCAAGCTGCTCCTGCACAAAAGGCAACATCCGCAGCCCAAAAGAAAAAGCACAACCGCAAGAAGGCTGCCCGCAAGGTCAAGCCCGCTCAACCAGCAGCTGGTGAGTCTTCTGCTACCCCTGCAGCACCTGCTGCTGCTCCAGCACCTGCCAGCAAATAAGCTGTTTGGCGCCTCTCTAGCCAATCGCTTGGCTAGGGGCAGTGCCCAGTACAAAGCCACTCCGCTATGGGCAGAGTGGCTTTTTTCTTTTTTCTTTTTGCTTTTTGCTTTTTGGCGTGTACCGGCTGGCTCTGCACGCAAAGTCCAAGCCATGGCCCAACATCGGCAAGGCACATAAGAGTTAAATCGGTTATTGTTACGAATAGAAACTTTTATCTCAGTATTGAAACAATTAAAGGAGACCGCACCGATGACTGACACGCCCACTTCCCAAGCTGTGATTGAAACAACAAGCCACAACGTGCAAGAGCAACTCGAAGCCGTACTGGTACGCTTTGAATTGATCAGCCAGAGTGCCAGTGAGGGCCTGTGGGATATGCTCTATCCTGCCGATGGCGTCATCGGCCCACAAACCCCGTTCTGGTGGTCAGACCAATTCCGCAAACTACTGGGTTACCAAAACGAATCCGATTTCCCCAATGTGCTCGACAGTTGGGGTTCACTCTTACATCCGGACGACAAAGACATCACCTTTGCGGCCTTTTCAGCCCACCTACTCGACAAAAGTGGTAAGACCCCCTACGACCGTGAATACCAGCTCAAGACCCAATCGGGTGCATACCGTTGGTTCCGCGCCCGAGGCACCACCCTGCGCGACGCTGAGGGCCATCCACTGCGCGTAGCCGGCTCGCTGCGCGACATCAGTGAAGAAAAGCGCAAAGCAGCTGAACTTGAAACCGCCTTGGTACGCTTTGATCTAGTGAACCAGAGTGCCAGTGAGGGCCTGTGGGACATGCTCTACCCCGCCGATGGCGTCATCGGCCCACAAACCCCGTTCTGGTGGTCAGACCAATTCCGCAAACTACTGGGTTACCAAAACGAATCCGATTTCCCCAATGTGCTCGACAGTTGGGGTTCGCTGCTGCACCCCAATGACAAGGATCGTACCTTTGCCGCTTTCTCCGCCCACTTGATGGACAAGAGCGGCAAAATTCCTTACGACATTGAATACCAGCTCAAGACCAAATCGGGCGCATACCGTTGGTTTCATGCCCGTGGCACCACGCTGCGCGATACCCAAGGCAACCCATTGCGCGTAGCCGGCTCCCTCAAAGACATTACCGAAGAAAAGTACCGCGCCGCAGAACTGGATCGGTCGATTGGTGCCCTAACCGAGCAACTGACCAGCCAAACCGAAGCCATCCTGAAAAAATCAGGTTCTGTAGCTTCTGGTGCCCAGGCCCTGTGTGCCACCACAGAAGAGATGAACGCCTCAGTCGAAGAGTTGACTGCCTCCATCCACTCCATCGCCCAAAACGCCAAAAATACCGACAGCGTAGCGCGTAGCACCCAAACCGAAGCCGAATCAGGCTCTATCGCTATCAGCAAGTCGATTGAAACGATGGAGGTACTGCGCCAATCGTCCGAAGATATGTCGGAGATTATCAAGGTGATCAGCGAGATTGCCAGCCAAACCAACCTGCTGGCCTTTAATGCGGCCATCGAGGCGGCCCGTGCTGGAGAACACGGTTTGGGCTTTTCTGTGGTTGCTGACGAGGTGCGCAAGCTGGCTGAACGTTCGGCCCAAGCCACCAAAGAAATATCCAAGCTCATCAACAGCTCAGTCAGACTGATTGTGCAGGGCAGCGACGTTTCCAAACAAGCGGGCGAGGCCTTTGGCAAAATCGTGACTGGCATCCGGCAGACCGGCCAGTCGATTGCCGAAGTGTCTAGCGCAGCAGAAGAGCAGCTCAGTGCCGTCACCATGATCAGTGACTCGGTGCAACACATTGCCGAAGAGACCGAAACTGCCGCTGGTGCAGCCGAAAACATTGACAGCGCCTGCCGAGACCTGAACGCCGAGGCACAAAACCTGCATAAGGCATTCCTAGCGTTTCAGGCCAAGGGCTGAACAACCAAGGACACCAAGTGAGCACCGATACTCCCCCCACCTTGGCACCAGGGGCAGCCCCGGTGCACGCAGTTTACGCCTCGTTTCTGCTGGGCGAAGAAGAGTTCGCCTTGGATGTGCGCTATGTGCAGGAGGTGATTCACCTGCCTGCCACCATCGTCGCCATGCCCTTGGCACCCGATTTTTGTCTGGGTATTTTCAACCTGCGCGGCAGCATCATCCCGCTGCTAAGCACCGACCGCCTGTTGGGCACGCCACGGCCTCTGGGGCCACAGGCCAAGGTGGTCATCATCCACCACCTGGGTATCCGGCTAGGCTTGACCTGCGACGATACCTGCCATGTGCTTCGGCCACGCGGCGACGAATTGACACTTTTTGCCTATGAAGACCAATCGAGCCACCAGGTAGTGGCTGGCGTGCTCAAACTGGGTGATGCACTGGTACGGGTGCTCGCTCTGGAGCGCCTGATCCGGCTCGACAACATCCCGCATCCAGAAGATACCCTCTCGGCCCATGCAGCAGCCAAAGCCCGACGGGCACGCAAAAAAGCTATCACTTTTAGTGCTGGTGGCATACCCATGGCGTTTCCTATCGGCGGTATCCATGAAATCGTGCGTGCCACAGGCATTGAGCCATCTCCGGTGCAAGACCCCTTGTGCGAGGGCGTATTGCACATCCGCCAGCACATCGTGCCCGTAGTGCAGTTTGCTAGGCTCTTAGGTTTGGCTACCACGGCAGCAAACAATAACCCAGAGGCCCAAGAGCAGCGGGTGATTGTGTTGGAAATCGAACAAAACTATATCGGACTACTGGTCGATACCGTGGACTCTATCGACACCTACACTGACGATCAGGTGATGGCTGTACCCGTACTCTCGCGCCAACGGGCCGCCATGTTTGCCGGTTGCATCGACTTTGGCACGCGGGGCCATGTGTTTTTGCTTGCTACCCAAGGCGTATTCGAGCTCGATGAGATCAACCGCATCACCGGGCAGCACAGCGCATTGTTTACGCACCAGCAGACGGCACAGGTTCGGCAGCACCGCGCCGCCAGCCGCATGTCATTTCTGTGGTTTAAGGCCGGTACCGCCTTCGCACTGCCGATGCGTGAAGTACGCGAAATCGTCCAATGCCCGCATGATCTACTGGCCATACCAGGTGCCCCCAGCCACATCAGCGGCATGTTTAACCTGCGCGGCAAGCTAGTCACGGTGGTCGATTTGCGCTACTTTTACCAATTGGCAGGCACAGTGCCCCTGCCCTGCGAAGAGGACAAAATTTTGGTGGTAGACCACGTTGATGCCCTGATAGGGCTGCGCGTAGATTCGGTCGAAAGCATATTGCACCTCTACCCAGAAGACAAGTTTCCAATGCCACAGGTGCTGCGCGGTGCCCTGGCTCCAGCTATCCGCAACGACGTGCGCGAGGTGGTGCGGGTGCCCGACAGTGGCGAGCGCCCGATCCACCTGCTGGTGCTCGATATCAGCCGGGTGCTGGCTCAAGTAGCTGCCACAGGAGAGGCGCTTGAACCTGCCTGAAACCAGCCACATGGATACGCCCACGCTACAGCGGGCGCTCAAGCTGGTATACGACCACACCGGCATTTCTATGCTGGAAAGCAAAAAAAGCATGTTGCAATCGCGCATGCGCCAGCGCATGCGGCAACTGGGCCTGCACTCCTACAGTGACTACCTTGATCGCTTAGAGGATAACCCCGCCGAACGCCAGCCGTTTATTGATGTGGTCACGACCCACCAGACACACTTTTTTCGCACCCCAAAAGTCTGGCAATATATGCAAGAGCAATTTTTGCCTGCCCGCGCCTGCACACAAGGGCATGACACGCTGCGCATCTGGTCGGCAGCGGCCTCTACCGGCGAAGAGGCTTGTAGCATTGCCATGTGCTGCGAAGAGTTCAAACGCCAACACCCCCGCTTCAACTACGACATCTTAGCCACTGACATCAGCACCGAAGTCTTGGCCCAAGCACAGCAGGGGGAATACACCGGAACCAGCGTTGCGCAATTTCGCAGCAGCCACCCCGAGCTGTTTGCACGCTACAACGACACTACCTCCCATGAGCAATTTGCCTTGCCCAAGGCGGTGCGCAAACGCATCCGCTTTGAGCATTGCAACCTGATGACACCCCAGCATCCTTGGAAAGAGCATTTTGATTTGGTTTTTTTGCGCAATGTGTTGATTTATTTCAGCCCCGAAGACGCCAGACGCATGGTGCAACAGCTAGCACCGACGCTGCGCCATACCGGCCAGCTCATCATCGGCGAGTCCGAATCGTTGACTGGACAGGATGTGCCATTTCAGTTTGTCCAGCCACAAGTCTATCGGCGTGCACCCACATGAGCATGGACATATCTCCTGTCCATGTACGGATTGGTCAACTGGTGATTGGTCACAGCCCAATGGTGTTAAAAGCCACCTTAGGCTCGTGCATTGGCATCGCGCTGCTCTGGCGCGAAAAGTCTGCCTACGCGCTAGCCCATTGCCTATTGCCTTATGCCCCCGTGCCCCACTGTCCTGAGCAACTGGGGGGCCGCTATGTAGATCAAGCGGTGCTCTCGATGCTACACCTGCTCAAAGCCAAAGACCGCGACCATGCGCAGATTGAAGCCCATGTGGCCGGTGGCGCCACCATGCGCCGCCAAGATCGGCAAACGATAGTTCCGGCCCATTTGGCGGTAGGTCAGTTAAATATCCAAGCCGCAGAGCAGGTGCTCCAGCAGCAGCAAATTGCCCTGCTGTCACGCGATGTGGGCGGTTTTTTTGCCCGCCAAATGCTACTCGATTGCACCAAAGCACAAATCAAGGTGCTGCACGTACCCGCACCACAGTGGTGATGCGAGCACAGCGCCACCGCCAGCTCAGGCCGTTTGCGCCTGTACCAGTTTCAGTTCTGCCATCATCTGCTCGCGCATAACGAATTTTTGCACCTTGCCAGTGATGGTCATGGGCATATCCTGCACCATGCGGATATAGCGCGGCACCTTGTAGTGGGCGATTTGGTCACGGCAAAAATCACGGATTTCGTCCTCGGTGCAAGTTTGGCCGGGCTTGGGCACAATCCAGGCACAAATTTCTTCGCCATATTTGGCATCGGGCACACCAAACACCTGCACAGATTGCACCTTGGGGTGGCGGAACAAAAACTCTTCAATCTCGCGCGGGTAAACGTTCTCGCCGCCCCGGATCAGCATGTCTTTGGCGCGGCCCACAATGTTGCAATAGCCTTCGGCGTCAATCGTCGCCAAATCGCCAGTGTGCATCCAACCATCCTGCACGGTCTCACGGGTGCGCTCCTCATCGCCCCAGTAGCCTTGCATCACCGAGTAGCCACGCACCAGCAACTCGCCTTTATCGCCCACGGGCACCACTTGGCCTTCGGCATTGACCACCTTGGCTTCGAGCATGGGCTGGATACGGCCCACGGTAGAGACGCGGCGCTCCAGTGGGTCGGTGGTGGAGCTTTGGAACGACACCGGCGAAGTCTCGGTCATGCCATAAGCAATGGTGATTTCGGACAGATGCATCTCGGCAATCACGCGCTTCATGGTCTCAATCGGGCAGGGCGATCCGGCCATGATGCCGGTGCGCAAGCGCGACAGGTCAAACTCGGCAAAGCGTGGGTGATCGAGTTCGGCAATAAACATGGTCGGCACGCCATGCAGCGCCGTGCAGCGCTCTTCGCTGACCGCCTGCAAGGTAGCCACCGGCTCGAAGGATTCGCCCGGAAACACCATCGTGGCCCCGGTGGAAACACAGGCCAATACCGCCAACACCATGCCAAAGCAGTGGTACAGCGGCACCGGAATGCACAGGCTGTCTGCTTCTGAAAAGTTCATCGCTTGCGCGATAAAGCGCGCGTTGTTCACCACGTTGTGGTGCGTGAGCGTGGCCCCCTTGGGGTTGCCGGTGGTGCCACTGGTAAATTGGATGTTGATGGCGTCGTGGCACGACAGGCCAGCACCCAAGGCGTCTAGCGCGGCCACATCCACGTTGGTGCGGCCCTGCTCCAGCACATCGGCGTAGTTGAGCATACCGGGGGTACGCTCATCACCCAAACGAATCACCATCTGCAAGGAAGGCAGGCGGTTGGACTTTAATGCGCCGGGCGCGCAAGTAGCCAGCTCTGGGGCTAGGCGCTGAAGCATCTCGAGGTATTTAGAGCTTTTGAGCTGCTCGGCGGTGATGATGGCGCGGCAACCCGACAGGTTGAGCGCATATTCCAATTCAGCGACACGATAGGCCGGATTGATGTTAACCAGCACCAGCCCGGCGCGTGCCGTAGCAAACTGCGTGACCAGCCATTCAGCCCGATTGGGTGACCAAATACCGACGCGGTCGCCCACGCGCAGGCCCAGCGCCAGCAAACCTGCTGCCAGCGCGTCCACCTCTGCTTGGAACTGCGCCCAGCTCCAACGCAGGCCCTGCTCGCGAAACACGACCGCCTCCTGCTGCGCAAAGCGCTGCACCGTATCGGCCAAAAATTGGGCAATCGTGGCCTGCGACAAGGTAGCGTCAGTGCGCCCCTTAACCTGTGACAAGCCGTGCTGTGGTGCGATATTCCAGTCTGGTGCCACCGAGGTGCTCATGGTTTTGTCTCCTGCTTTTCGTGTACGTGAAAAAAACAAATTGTGCAGACACAAAACACACCAAAATGGCCAAAATGGTTGCAAAACCAACCCAGAAAGATTGCTATGCCCAGAACACCCCGGCTCCACTTGGCAGCCATCAGTATCGTTGTTGCCACGTTGCTCACCGGTTGTGCCGTCGTAGAGCCTGCCTATTACGATGATGATGGCACGCCGGTCTACCGTGAGCGCTACTCCGATCCTTACTATGGCAGCAGCCCCGGCTATTACGACCAGCGCCCCCGTCCGCGTGACTACTACTACCCCCCGCGCAACGACTGGCGCGATCGCGATGACCGAGATGAGCGCTACCGGGCGCGCCCTGACCACAGAGATGACCGCGATGCCCGCGATAGACACCCACCCAAGCCGCAGCCACCAGCACAGAACCAGCCCCAGCCTAGGGTGGTACCCAAAGTGACGCCCCATGAGGAGCCGCCCAGAGAGCGTCCGCCGCGCAACAAATCGGATCGCTACAACCCCAAAACCGGCCAATACCTGCCCAAAGCAGACGATATGCCCTGAACTGGGGCGACCCACATACCCAGCCCGCCTTGTGTGCGCTAGCAGACAGACGCGGCTGGGCAATGGCTTTAGCCTGTACAAGCCCGTGTTCGATTGCGCGCCATCTTCACGCTGCAACAACACCCAGAGGCATTACAAGGGAATAGCCATGAAAACAACCCAACAACTTGCATTCTGCACCGCCGTCATCTTTGCAGCCTTGGTGCTGCCGGGCTGCTCCGGTATGACACCACAGGAAAAAAACACCGCCATCGGAGTAGGCGTCGGGGCCGTGGGCGGCTCGATTCTGACTGGGGGCGGAGCCATAGGCACGCTAGGGGGTGCTGCCGTCGGTGGCGTCATCGGCCACGAAATCGGCAAATAATTACATCGATTGGCTACCAAAATGTCTAGATTAAACCCTCACCTCCCAGCCAAGCTGATCTTAGTGCTCGCCGTTGGCCTGCTCACTGCTTGCCAAAAAAACGATGTTGGGCCTGTTGAAAATGCCGGACGAAAAATCGACCAATCGATGGAAAAAGCAGGCGAGAAAGTCGATGAAGCCGTGGTCAACATGGGCACACGCCTAGAAAAAGCAGGCGAAGACATGAAAAAATCGGCCCAAAAAGACCATTGATCCTGCAGTAAAAACGGCCCATGCGCCATGCCGCATACTTGCGTATGGTATCGAGCAACACCCACCGTAGCAGCAACACACCTGCTGTCGTGCATTCGACACGCATCGTAGGGGTGGGGGCCTCGGCAGGCGGTTTGGCCGCATTGGAGCTTTTTTTCTCCCATGTGGCACCCGACAGTGGGCTGGCCTACGTCGTGGTGCAACACATGGCCCCCAGCTACAAAGCCATGCTGGGCACCCTGTTGCAGCGCGTTACGACGCTGCCGGTACACGAAGCCACACAGGGCTTAGCGCCCGCACCCAATGCGGTGTACGTCATTCCCCCCGGCTGCGAGCTGACGCTGGTGCAAGGTTGCTTGCACTTGAACCCCACAAGGCAAGCCAGAGGCCCGCGCTTGCCCATCAATGTTTTGTTCCAGTCGCTGGCCCAAGAACAGCGCCAGCGGGCCATTGGGGTTGTGCTATCGGGCATGGGTGCAGATGGCACGCTGGGCCTGCAAGCTATTCAAGGGCAAGATGGCCTCACCTTGGCGCAAGAGCCAAGCTCGGCACAATTTGACTCTATGCCGCACAGCGCCATCGCCGCAGGGTGTGTCAACATCGTGGCCTTGGCCCAAGAGCTGCCGCAACGCATCATCACAGCCATCATGCAAGCAGCAGCAACAGCACCCAGCACACAACCGCAGCCTGACGATGCGGCCTCGGCACTCGATACCATCGTGCGTTTGCTGCGCGAGCACAGCAAGCACGACTTGTCTCTGTATAAGCCCAGCACCTTGCTGCGCCGCATTGAGCGCCGCGTGGCGGTGTACGGCCTTTCGTCTATAGCAGACTACGCTGCATTTTTGCCAGACAACCCGCGTGAGCTAGATGTACTGTTTGCCGAGATGCTCATCGGCGTGACCAGCTTTTTTAGAGATGCCGCCGTATGGTCAGATGTGCAAAATTTGGCTTGGCCCCCGTTATTGGCCCAACACCCAAGCAATAGCCCCTTGCGCGCTTGGGTGGTAGGTTGCTCCAGTGGCGAAGAGGCTTACTCTTTGGCCATGACGTTTCAAGAGGCGCAAGATAGCCTGCCCCACACGGCAGCACAAACCTTACAGATTTTTGCGACTGATCTCAGTGCCGAGGCCATTGCCGTAGCGCGCAAAGGCTGGTATCCGGCCAAATGGCTGGCTGAGATGGCACCCGCGCGCCGAGCACGCTTTTTTGTGGCGCAAGATGACGGCGGGCGCATTATCAAAAGCATTCGTGACATGGTGCTGTTTGCACAGCACGACGTCATTATCGACCCGCCCTTTACCAAGCTTGATTTTTTATCTTGCCGCAACCTATTGATTTATTTCAAGGCTGCATTGCAACAGCGCTTGATTCCGCTGTTTCACTTTAGCCTGCGCCCCGGTGGTATTTTGTTGCTAGGGGCATCCGAAACCGTCGGGCCAGCCCGGCGCCTGTTTAGCCCCTTGGGCGTGAAATCCCGACTCTATCGCCGCAACGACCAACCCCTGAGCGCTGGTGCGGTCGATTTTCCTGTCAATCGCCATGCAGCGCTGCGCAAAACAGCGCCGGAGACCCTTGTGTCCACCTCTTCCACACACCCCGGCAGCCTGCAAGCCTTGGCCGATCAGGTGCTGCTGCAAACTTTCTCGCCCCCGGCAGTGCTAGTCAATGCGGCGGGCGACATCCTCTATATCAGTGGCCGCACGGGCCGCTACCTTGAACCGGCAGCAGGCAAAGCCAATTGGAATCTACACGTCATGGCCCGACCGGGTATCCGTACCCAACTGGCAGTAGCCCTGCGCCACGCCTTGCAAGAACACCGCACGGTAGAGCTACACGACCTGCCCCTCGAAGACGACCGGACACGCACCCTGCACCTGACGGTGCAAGCCGTGCAAGAACCCAAGGCTCTAGAGGGCATGGCGATGGTGGTGTTTCGTGAAGTGGCCCTGCCAAAAAGACGACAAGCCAAAAAAGCCAACGCCGCCAATCCTGTAGATACTGCCTTGGTGCAAGAACTAGGACACGCCCGCGAAGAAATACGGGCGCTGCGCCAAGAAATGCAAGCCTCTCAAGAGGCTTTGCAAGCAGCCAACGAATCGCTGCAATCGGCCAATGAAGAGCTGCAATCGGCCAATGAGGAGCTAACCACCTCGAAAGAGGAGGCGCAATCGATGAACGAAGAATTGCAGACCATCAATGCCGAGCTACAAACCAAGCTCGACGATTTGGCGCTGGCACAAAGCGATATGCAAAATCTGCTCAACAGCACCGACATTGCCACGCTGTTTTTAGACAACGACTTGAATGTGCGCCGCTTTACAGAACAGGCCACCAGCATCTTTCATTTGCGCGATGGCGACGTGGGCCGCCCCCTGAGCGATCTGGCCAGCGCACTGAACTACCCAGCGCTGCACAGTGATGTGCAAGACACTTTGCGCACCCTAGCCAGCAGCGACAAGCAAATTGCCACCACCGATGGGCGCTGGTTCTCAGTGCGCATCATGCCCTATCGCACTCTGACCAACATGATCCAAGGTGCTGTACTCACGTTTGTGGACATCACCAAGGCCAAAGAACTGGAGTTCCGCTTGCGCGAGGGCTACAGTCAGCCCTAAGCAATCTTTATTTGCTTGAAAGTTATTATGTCCAGTAGCACCTCCCCGCCCGATTGCCTGACCACTTTACGCGAGCGCGCCCAGTCTAGCCTGGCGTATCCCGCAGCCCCCGGTGGTACCTATGGTAGTGCGATGGCAGCACTGCGGGTACTGCACGAACTGGCATCCTCCTCAGCCACATCGGTAGATGCCTTGGCCTTGTTACACGAACTCCAAGTGCATCAGGTAGAGCTAGACCTGCAAGCTGAAGAGCTACGCAACACCCGTGCCGAACTGGAGGCAGCTTTAGCGCGCCAAATGCAGCGCTACGACGCCGCCCCTGTGGCCTGTTTGGGGTTGGACTTTCAAGCACGCATCCTCGAATTAAACGCCACCGCTGTCCAACTGCTCGGCAGTACCCGTGAAGCCTTGTGCGGGCAGCGGTTAGACAGTTTTTTGCCCCCCGCCAGCAACTTGGTGCTGCATGACTTGCTTGCATACGCCCAGCAAGACGGTAGCAGACCGTCCGGTGCCTTGGCCGTGCTGGGGCCAGATGGCACCACCTTACACACCATGTCGGCCTCGGTCAGTGTCGATCCAACGGGCAGCGGTTATTTTTTGGTCATCAGCCCCATTCCGGATGGGCTGCGCAACCCTTCGGCTACGGTAGGGTAACGCAGGCGCAAGCGCAACTCATGGCGTAAGCGGTGATTTTCTAGGCGGCGCGACTCGCTCATAAAACTGAGCAGCAGGGGCGGCAGTTGCACTTGCGCCTCGCGGCGTGACAGGCGCGGTGGACGCGGCAGGCCATACAGATCGGCAGCCCCATCAAAATAATCGCCCATGCGTAGTTGCGTGTTGTCGCTGGCATGGTAGATGCGCTGGGCTGCGCCGCGCCACAGGGCTAGTTGGCAAGCCCTTGCTAAATCGTCCGCATGGATATGGTTGGTAAACACATCATCGCTGGCTTGCAATACCGCCGTGCCGCGCAACAGACGCGCACGCGGCGTGCCGCCCTCGCGGTCGGGGGCATAAATGCCGGGCACGCGCAAAATACTCACCCGCACCCCAGAGCGCCCTAAACTCTGGCGCAATACGGCCTCAGCAGCCACACGCCGCTGCGCCCGTGCGGTGGCCGGTGCCACAGGCCGGGTCTCTGGCACCCAAGCGCCTGCGCAATCGCCATAAACCCCACTGGTAGAGGCATAGACCAGCGCTTGCGGCAACCGCCCACGGCGCAAACTGCGCACCAGCGCCAGCGTGCGCGGATCGTGCAGCAACGCTGCGCCATCACGGCCTTGGCCCGGTGGCGGTGCAAGGTGCAACAGGTGGGTAGCCAAACCGGCTAAGCGGCGCAAGGTGCGCGGCTGATCCAAATTACCCTGCAAAGGGGTGATACCGGCAGCGCGCAACAGTGCCAGCCGCTCTGGGCTAGACGTCAGGGCATAAACCCGACCACGCTGCGCTGCGCCGGGGCTGGCTAAAGCCAAGCGCTGCACGCGCAGGCCAACATCGCCACAACCAATAATAAGCAAACGTGGCCGCCGAAAACGGGTGGGCAAGGCCCCGCAAGAGCCAGCAAAAGCAGAAAGGGACATGGTGATGGCTGGCAAAATCTCGCCTGAGTAAGCTGTTTTATCTTCCAAGGATACCCAAGCCATGAGCACCGCACCCGCCAGCGTACAAATTACCGTGCAACCCAGTGGCCGCACTTTTTCTGCCCAAGCCAGCGAAACCATCCTAGAGGCCGCCATCCGCAGTGGCGTGGGCCTGCCCTACGGCTGCAAAGACGGAGCCTGTGGCTCGTGCAAATGCCAAAAGCTAAATGGCGAGGTAGTGCATGGCGACTACCAAGCCAAAGCTCTGAGCGCCGAAGAAGCGGCAGCCGGTTGGGTACTGACCTGCCGCGCCCAAGCCCAATCTGACGTGGTACTGCAATCGCGCCAAGTCACTGACGAAAGCGCCTTTCCGATCAAGCGGATGCCGGTGCGCGTGAGCGCCCGCACGCAGCTCTCGCCAGACGTGATACAACTGCAATTGCAACTACCGGCCAACGACCCCTTCCGCTACCATGCCGGGCAGTACATCGAGTTCATTTTGCGCGATGGTGCGCGCCGGGCCTATTCCATGGCCAATGCACCGCATACCCAAGCGCAGGCACCCAGCGTAGAACTGCACATTCGCCACATGCCCGGTGGCCGCTTTACCGACCATGTGTTTAGCGCCCTGAAAGAAAAAGACATTTTGCGCATTGAAGGCCCCTTTGGCAGCTTTTACCTGCGCGAAGACAGCGACAAGCCCATCATCTTGTTGGCCTCAGGTACCGGCTTTGCCCCCATCAAGGCCTTGATCGAGCAATTGCAATTCAAGGGCAGTACGCGCCCCGTCAGCCTGTATTGGGGTGGCCGCCGCCCCGCTGACCTATATATGGACGCTTGGGTGCAAGCGCAAGCCGCCGCGATGCCGCAACTGCGCTATGTGCCGGTGTTGTCCAATGCCCTGCCCGAAGACGGCTGGACAGGCCGCACCGGCTTTGTGCACCAAGCCGTGCTAGAAGACTTTGCCGATCTGGCAGGCCACCAAGTTTATGCCTGTGGTGCCCCCATTGTGGTGGAGTCGGCGCGCCAAAGTTACACCCAAGAGCGCAATCTGCCCACCGAGGAGTTCTATGCGGACGCCTTTACCAGCGAGGCAGACAAGCACCCACAAAGCTAAATCAGGGCTGCCTTAGGGCAGCACCTGCTTTTCCAAGCGCCAGATACCGCGCAACAGGGCATAGTTCTGGCGCTGCCCAGCCACGGATTCGCGGCCCAGCTCCAGTTGCAACTCCACCCCTTGCGGTAGCTGGTAGCCCAGCGTAGTGGCGGTGCGACGGGCGCGGTGGTAGCGGTCGAGCCGGGTTTCTGTAGCCAGCAAAGCGGCTCCCGGCCCCTGTAGCGAGTGACTGGCTTGCACATGTTCGGCGCGCACGCCCCACTCCCAACGCGGACGCCATTGCCAGCGTGCTTCTAGCCAGCCACCATACGAGGTGCCTCGGTAACTCGAATCGCTATTGGCCGATGCCAGCCCGCCCTGATCGCGCCGCCCCCAACCGGCAGCGCTCACTACCCACGGCACATCATGGCCCTGCCAACGGGCGCTGGCGGCGGCCAGATCAGTACGCCCGTCAAAACAGGCTACCTTGCCTAGCGTGCTGTCATTGCACAACGGTGCTGTATGGCTGTGCCCTCCCCCGACATTGCTGGTGCGGCTGCCGCGCCCTTCTGGCTCTAAATGGGCCACAAAGCCATCCAGCGCCAGCGCGCCTTGCGCTACCGTGGCTGCCGTACCGATATGCAGCGTAGGCACCACCGGCCCCTGCGCAGCCCCCGGAAAAACTTCGCCCTTCCACAGCCCAACATCTAACGTCACAGGCCATTGGGCCAGCGCACCGCGCCAACCCAGTTGCACACCATCATCCATCCAATCGCCACCCAAGGTGGCCTGTTTGGCCAAGGGCATCAGGGCAAAACGGTCAAAATGGCCGGCACGCTCCAGCACCGCGCCCATCGCGGGCCGCTGCCGCCCCGCCGTGAGCAGCCAAGTAGCATCCCCTTGGGGCTGGCGCATTTGCACCCAGAAGGCTTCGGTGTGCGCCCGGTCGCTACCGTGCTTACCCACCGCAGCATAGGCCATCCACTGCGGGCTCCAGCGCCAAGCAGCATCTAGCACGCCGTGCTCCAGCCCCCAGCGTCGTCGGTCGATGCCCTCATCGCCCTGCAACAAAAAGCCATCCATGCGCGCCGAGGGCAAAACGGCATCAGCATGAAGGTAGGTAACGGCCACCGCCGCCCCGAAGCGCAAACCAGGCTGCTCTTCTAGCTCTGGCGCTGCCAGATCGGCGCTGCCGTGTGCAGCCGCCCAAAGTGGGCAGCAAACCAACAGCGCCGCTACAGCGACCTTACGGGCGCGGCCACGGGTCGGAATAGCGGGAATGGGTAAGAAATTCATGGTCGGTCAATGTCTTGAGAAAGGCAACGATGTCGGACTTTTCTTGGGCGTTCAGGTCAATCAGGCCCACCAGCTCGCTTTTGTGCGGGTTTTGGCGGCCATCCCCGGCATAGGGGCCCGTAGTGATGTTGCGGCCACCGGCGGCATAGAAGTCCAACACCGCTTCCAGCGAAGTGATGGTGCCGTCGTGCATATATGGAGCCGTCACTTCCACATTGCGCAGGCTGGGGGCACGGAAAAACCCCATATCCTTGACCAGCGCCGTCAGCTCAAACACCCCCCGGTTATGCTCCGGAAAAGCCCCGGTGCCGCCCAAGTTGTACAAGCCGGTGTTGTGAAATGGCGTCTCCACCACTCGGCTGGCGGCATGAACGATTTGGTCGTTGAAGTTGAAGCTGCCATGGCAATGAAAGCACTCGGCTTTCTCGCCAAAAAACAGCCTCATGCCACGCGTTTCTGGGTCTGACAGTTGCACCTTACCTTGCAGGTATTGGTCATAGCGGCTATTGCCCGACAACAATGAACGCTGAAAGCTGGCAATGGCTTGGATCACATGCCCCCAGTCAATGGGTGTAGCTACCCCCGGAAACGCTGCTGCAAACTTAGGGGCATACACTGGCTCGGCACGCAAACGCTCGAGCACCTCGACCCGGTTGTGGTCGTTCACGCCCATCTCTACCGGGTCTTCACCAAACAGCGGCACCTCCATTTGCTTTTCCAGCGTCACCAAGGAGGGGTTGGCCCAAGTCAGGGTGGCGTTGTAGGCCACATTAGCCAGCCCCTGCGGACTGCGCGGGTGCAATACGCCGGTAGAACCCAGCCCCTGCGCCCGCCCATCGGTAAATGCCTTGTCTTGCTGGTGGCAACTAGCACACGATTGGGTGCCATTGCCCGACAAACGCCGGTCATAAAAAAGATGGCGACCCAAATCCACCTTGGCCTCGCTCATCGGATTGCTCTCTGGCACCTTGGGTACCGGAAAATGCGCTGGCAGCACCCACTGCCAGCCCTCTGCCGATGGCTGCACCGTATCGTTTACCGATACGCCATCGCCGCCACACCCAGCCAGCACAGCAGCCCCCGATAGGAGGCCACCCGCCAGCCAGCGCAGCGCCTTGTGTGTGCGCTGCGCGGTACTCATCGCGCGATGGGCCGGAAAATGGTCTGCGAAGCACCAGCGGCTATTGGCAACCCGGTGCCTGTGCCATCGGCCTTCCAATCAATAGCCATGGCTCGGAAAACGCCCGCGCATTCGGGGTCGGTGCCGCCCGACATACAGCCTGCGGCCCCACCCAGATTTTTGGTGACGTCATTGCCAGCCACCAAGGCTTGCACATCCAGCGCGATTTTTTGCTGATCAGGATTAAACGACGTCAGGCGTGCTTCCATTCGGTTAGGTGCCTTGCACTGCACGGTCTCCCCAGTGGCCGGATTGCCCACACAGCCGGTCGAACCCAAATGCACCGCAAAGGTCTTGGCCGTCCAACTGCCCGTAGCGCCCTCAGGATCGGTCAGCTCAATCTTAGTAAATTTGCGTCCTGACTGCCAAGACCAAGCCATTGCACCAATGTCCAGCGGTGGCTTGGCGGTGGTCACATCCGAATACAGTGTGTGGTTCAGTGCAAAGGGCACGCCCATCGTCAACTTTATGCCCACATAATTTCCGGCAGGCACCGTGCCACGGATCACGGCATTGGTGGCTGGAGTTCCATTGCTACAAGCACCAGTGGCATTTTCTAGGTCGATCAGAGTGATCTGATTCGCACCGGCTGTAAGGTTCCAATTGTCATTGGCCGACAAGGTCAAAGGTGTTTCTGTTCCATTGGCCTGCAACAGTGCCACATTGGAGATGTAAAAGCGCAAATCCTTGACCTGCGCTGGCGCACTGCCAGTACCCAAACCAGAAACCAACGTGCCGCACTGCACAGGCGTATGGCCTGCCACGGCCACAAACTCCAGTGCCACCTCACGAGTACTAGCAGCACCATCATCACTACCACCACAAGCTGTTAGCGCTGCAGCAGCAATGGCAGACATCCCAATGGACAAAGAAAGAGAAGAAATTTTGAACATACGAATTCCGGCAATAGGTAGACTAAAAACAGTCATGGATAGATAGACCAGCGCGTCAATGGGCATGGCCTGAGGGTTTTGGCTCGCGGGGCTGCTGCACCCAAACCACTACCTCGCGCGTACCGGCGTGTTCAAAATGCAGGGTCAAAACAAAGCGCTCGCCCTCTAGCAGTGGACGCTGCAAGCCCTGCAAGAGCAGTGGCGCACCCTGCTCATGGCGCAAAACCCGTACAGAACGGGCAGGCAAAGCAATGGCCTTGGATGGGGACTCATCCCCTTGCAGCCGTACCGTCTGAGCCACGGGAGTTTCGGCAGCGATCAAGCGATCTGCTGCTGGCCCGGTATTACGAATGGCACGAAAATACACCGCCCCTTCGGTTTGGCCCACCACCGTCGGCACAGCATACGGGTGCTCAACCTGCAATGCCCCCACAGTAGCACCATGCGACTGCACAGGCCCTGATACCACCACTGCGGCCCCTGCCAGCAGCACCTGCACCGCCTGACGACGTGCAGCAACCATCCACCCATTGAACATGAGACCCATCCTTGCGCAGCAACACGGGTGCAGCCAACCACGCCCGCCACCTAGGCAGGTAGTGCCGCCATGCAACCCTCTAACGCACGCTTATCCATGACAAGAACACACCCGCACCCACCCAGCGATTGGGCCAATGCACAGATGCAAAAGACGCAAAAACAACCCCACCCGCAGGGGGTGGGGATGCGAAATCAAGTGCTTATCAGAAGAGGGAAGGGGGCCCGCGCGCTGGCATGGGCGGAGCCACCAGCGCAGCAATACGGGCTGCCGGGATAGACTGCATGGCGTAAGCCAGCGATGCATCCAGCAGTGAATGTACTTGTACAAAAGGAGGGGGAGGTGCCAATGGGCTTTGGCACAGGGGGCAGTCCAACACGGTGTAGTTTGACTGCACTTCGCCGTTGCTGTCCTTGACCAGCAACTTCATGCCGGCGTTCATGGAGCAAACCAACTCCATCGATTGCTGCCCAGTGAGTGGGGCCGCAATCGCAGAACTTAAGGACAATACAAAGCACGCCAGTACCCAGCGAATCAACATGGGCATGTGGCGAGATCGGTACATGATTGCATTATTCCACAATAGCTAAAGGGATTTAATGCTTTGGCACGATTGCAGCGTGATTTTTTAACCCAATAGCCGAGCCAAGGTCAGCAGCGCCAGCAACAACAGCCACACAACCACCGAGCGCCAAACCAAGCCCACCACGCTGCGCAGGTGGCCCACTTCAGGCTCACGGCCCGGCGTCTGGTCACTGTCATCCATATTGGCGGCATCCACCGCCAAACCCGGCGGCGCAGGCAGGGCCGCCTGCGGCAGTTTCAGTGCTTCGCCGCCCAAACGCACGTTAATGGCCCCGGCAGTGGCGGCCAGCACGACGCCATCGTTGTCATTGGGAAAGCGCTGGGCATGGAAACGCCAGCCATCAATGGCTTCTTCAAAGCTCCCAACCACTGCAAAGCACAGTGCAGTGAGGCGAGCGGGCAGCCAGTCGGCCATCGTCCAAGAACGCAGCGCTACCACTTGCAAGCTCAGGCTGGCTGGTGCCGCCACCGTGCCACGGCGCGACGTCCAAAACCGGGCCACAAATTCGGCCATGCGATAAAACACTGCTCCAGCAGGCCCCAGCCCCAAGGCCGCCAGCAAAGAAAACCAAGCCAGCACGCCAAACACATGGCGGTGTGCTGCCAGCACCGAATATTCAATCACATGACGCACCATCTCGCTGCGCGGCAAATGGCTGGCATCCACCTGCTGCCACTCAGCCAACAACAGGCGCGCACGCTCTTGGTTGTCTTCTTCTAAGGCATCACGCAGACGGGTGAAGTGGTGGCTGAACTGGCGAAAACCCAGCGTCAGATAAAGCACAGCCACACTCCAAAGCACAGCAAAAGGCCAACCCAACCCCCACAGCAGCAACCAATGCACCGCCAGTGCCAGCAGGGCGGGCAACACCACAGCTAAAGACCAAGCCACCCAAGCATGGTGCGGCCTGCCCGCATCAAAATTGCGGCCTACCCACAGCGCCCAAGTGCGCAATCCAGCATGGATGGGGTTGTGCGCCGCCAACGGGCGTGCCTGCTCAATCAGCAAGGCGAACAGGATGGCAAAAAAACTCATCCTCCCATCATACCCAGCCCTTTTTGGGGTGTGGGTGCAGACAGAACGTCAGGCTTGCAGGAAACGGTAAAAATTGCGCAACATACCGGCGGTGGCTCCCCAGATGTAGTGGTTCTTGTCGCCGCTTTGGTAGGGCATAGAAAACCACTCACGGCGCACACCTTGCCACTCGAAAGCATGACGCCGGTGGTTGGCCGGATCGAGCAAAAACGCCAGCGGCACTTCAAAAATATCGGCTACCTCGTGCGGATTGGGCTGGAGCGTGCATTGCGGCTGCACCAAGGCCACTACCGGTGCCACGACATAAGAAGACCCGGTAATGTAGTTGGGCAGAGTGCCCAGCACCTCCACCCAGCGCGGATCAAGACCAATTTCCTCTTGGGCCTCGCGCAGTGCAGTGGCAGCCATAGATTCATCGTCTGGATCGGCCCGCCCGCCCGGAAATGCCACCTGCCCAGAGTGGCTCGATAGCTGCATACTGCGCTCGGTCAGCAGCACCATCGGCTGCTCACGCAACACAATAGGCACCAGCACCGCCGCCGCAGCTTGGGGCCGATCCGAGAAAGAATGTTCACGCACCACCTCTGGCTGCCAATGCTGTGGTGGCTGGGCAAAGCGCTGGCGCAGTGCCTGCGGGGTTTGGGCTGCAGCCAGTACCGGCGGCAAATGGCTGTCTACCCCCAGCACTGGCACTTGGCGGGGGTCAAAGCTGGGCAATTTGAAGCGCGATGGTGGAGAGGAGAGTGCAGTCACGGCAAAGCAGTTAGTAAAAAAACAAAAAGCCGCTACAGGCAATGCTGTAGCGGCTGATGCGCTCAAGGCGGCGGTGGGGCAGGCTTTATGCTGCGGCCACTGCTGCAGCCACGGGCACCTTGCGCTGTGGCAGCTTTTCTTTGATACGTGCCGACTTACCGCTGCGCTCACGCAGGTAGTACAGCTTGGCACGGCGCACGTCACCACGGCGCTTGACTTCGATCTTGGCGATCAGCGGGCTGTAGGTTTGGAAGGTACGTTCCACGCCTTCGCCGCTGGAGATCTTGCGCACGGTAAAGCCGCTGTTGAGGCCACGGTTACGCTTGGCAATCACCACGCCTTCGTAGGCTTGCACGCGCTTGCGGCTGCCTTCAACGACGTTCACGCTCACGATGACGGTGTCACCGGGGCCAAAGTCAGGGATTTCTTTGTTGAGGCGGGCGATTTCTTCCGCTTCCAGGGTCTGGATCAGGTTCATGGTTGCATCCAACGATCATGTCCGCGCCATCATTGGCATTGTCGGGATTGACGTTTTGCCTTGCACAAGCAAGGCGGCCGGCCAGAGGATCGAAAAACCCAAGATTATAGCTTGCCCTGCAAGCTGCGCAGCAGGGCTTCGTCAGCGGTTTGTAGCTTACCGTGGGCACGGGCCGCAGTCAGCAAGTCTGGGCGGTGCTGCGCCGTGGTGCGCAAAGACTGGTCACGCCGCCAGCGTTCAATCTGCGCATGGTGGCCCGACAACAGCGGTGCCGGTACAACGTCACCCTGCCATTCTTCGGGGCGGGTGTAATGCGGGCAATCGAGCAGGCCATCTAAGGCGGGGTTAAAACTATCGAGCTGGTGGCTACCGGCATCATTGAGCACCCCCGGCTGCAAACGCGCCACGGCGTCGAGCAGCGCCAGCGCGGCAATCTCGCCACCCGACAGCACAAAATCGCCCAAACTAATTTGCACCGTGACATAGCGGTCAATAAAGCGCTGGTCTATGCCTTCGTAGCGGCCACAAAGCAACACCGCCCCGGCGCTGCCCGACCAGTGCTCGACTGCCGTATGGTTGAGCGGCGCGCCAATGGGCGAAAACAACACCACTGGCACTGGGGCGGCAACATCCTCGGCCCGATCGGCACGGATGGCTGCCAAACAGCGCTCCAATGGCGGAGCCATCATCACCATACCGGGGCCACCACCAAAGGGCCGGTCATCGACGCGGCGGTAATTGCCCTCGGCGTAGTCGCGGGGGTTCCACAGCCGCACATCCACCAAGCCGCTGGCATAGGCGCGGCGCGTGATACCGCTAGCCAAAAAGGGGGCAAACAGCTCCGGAAACAGGGTGATAACGTCAAAACGCATGGCAGGCAGTGATACGCAATCAGTAATCGGGTTGCCAATCGACCAAAATACGGCGCTGGGCCAACTCGACCTTATCGACGAAAGCCGACACAAATGGAATCATGCGCTCAATCGGCTTGCCTTCGGGATTGTCAGCTTCCAGCACCAGCACGGTTTGCGGCCCGGTGGACATCAACTCACGCACTTGGCCCAAAGCTACGCCCTCGCGATTGAATACGTTGAGGCCAATCAAATCAACCCAGTAATACTCATCTTCTGCGGGGGCCGGAAAGTCTGCACGCGGTACAAAGATACGTGCGCCGCGCAACGCCTCTGCCGCATTGCGGTCATCAATGCCTTGTGCCCACGCCACAATGGTGTCGGAATGGGGCCGCACTTGGCGAATGGACAAGGACGCCGTGCCGCTGAAGGTACGGGCACCGCGCTCGCTGGGCAGGATGTACCACTGCTTGGCCGCAAACAGGGCGTCTGGGGCGACATTGTGCGAGATCACCTTGAACCAGCCCTTCACACCCCAAGCATCGGCAATGCGCCCGACCTCGACGGCATCCTCAGGCAGGGCAACGGATTCCAGATTTAGGACAGCAGACATAGCAATGCAGGAAAAAAGGGAGAAAAAAGAAAAGGCGGGTTTCGTCAGTGGGTACCGACGAAACCCGCCTTGTGTCGCGCAGAGCGATTAGGCGGCTTGTTTAGCAGCTTGCTTGATCAGGCGATCGACGGTAGGCGAAGTTTGTGCGCCCACGCCTGTCCAGTAGGCCAGACGGTCTTGGGCAATGCGCAGACCTTCTTCGCCACCCTTGGCGCTGGGGTTGTAAAAGCCCAGACGCTCGATAAAGCGGCCATCGCGACGCACGCGCTTGTCAGCAACGACGATATTGAAGAAAGGACGGGCCTTAGCGCCGCCGCGAGAGAGTCGAATGACGACCATGATGGATCCTTGGGGTGGTGGGTCAGGACGCTAAGCCTGATCCCGGTGTTCGCAGCGCTTGAGACACGCGACATGACCACCCGGCCAGCGACACGCTGCAAAGCCTAACATTATAACGACTCAGAACAGATACAGGCTGATCCAATAGGCAATAGCGGCGACAAAGGCACTGGCCGGAATGGTCAAAATCCAAGCCCAGATGATGTTGCCCGCCACGCCCCAGCGCACGGCACTGGCGCGCTGCGTGGAACCAACGCCCACAATGGCCCCAGTGATGGTGTGGGTGGTTGAGACTGGAATACCCAGCCCAGTGGCAATAAACAGCGTCAGGGCACCGCCAGTTTCGGCGCAAAAACCGCCTACAGGCTTGAGCTTGGTGATTTTTTGACCCATCGTTTTCACAATGCGCCAGCCACCAAACATCGTGCCCAAACCGATAGCCATATAGCAAGAGACGATGGCCCAAGTGGGTGGCGAGGCATCGCTGGCCGAACTGTAACCCGTGGCAATCAACAACAGCCAGATGATACCGATGGTTTTTTGCGCATCATTGCCACCATGGCCCAAGCTGTAGGCTCCTGCCGAGAGCAGTTGCAAACGCCGAAACCATTTATCCACCTTGTTGGGGCGTGTGCGCCGGAAAATCCAAGCCACCGCCACCATCATCAACGAACCGAGCAAAAAGCCCAGCAGCGGCGAAACAAAAATAAAGGCCACCGTTTTAAGGATGCCCGCAGACACCAGCGCCCCCGCTCCCGACTTGGCCATTACTGCGCCCACGATGCCACCAATCAGAGCATGGGAAGAGCTGCTAGGAATGCCGTAGTACCAAGTCACCACATTCCACGTAATGGCCCCCACCAGCGCGCCAAAAACGATATGGGTATCGACCACCCCCGGCTGGACAATGCCCTTGCCCACCGTGGCCGCCACACTCAGGTGAAAAATGAAGATGGCAACAAAGTTAAAAAAAGCGGCAAACACCACCGCCTGCCCCGGTTTGAGCACCCCGGTAGAGACGACGGTGGCAATCGAGTTGGCAGCATCGTGAAATCCGTTCATAAAATCGAACAGGATGGCAAGCGCCACCAGCATTACCACGACCCACAGGGCAGCTTGTGCAGTTTCCATAGCGTGTGCCGTCCTGCTTAGGCGTTTTCGAGGATGATGCCCTCGATGTGGTTGGCTACGGTTTCGCACTTATCGGTGATGGTTTCCAACTGCTCGTACACCGCCTTAAGCTTGATGAGTTCGCGCACATCCGGCTCTTCGCGAAACAACTTGCTCATGGCGGCGCGCAGCACGCGGTCGGCATCGTTTTCGAGCTGGTCAATTTCAGCGCAGGTTTTGAGGGCAGCCTCAGCAACCGATTGATCGGCCACCTTGTCAAGCAAGCGCACGGCCTCACGCACACGCTCGCAGCATTTCACGGCCAGATCGGTCAGGCGGGTGATTTCGGGTGTCATGTGCCGGATGTCGTACAAATCCATCGTCTCGGCGGCGTCTTGCACCAAGTCGGCCACATCGTCCATGCTGTTGATGAGGGCATGGATCTGCTCGCGGTCAATCGGGGTAATAAAGGTTTGGTGTACCGAGCGATTGACCTCGATAGTGATGAGGTCGGCGGCAGCTTCGGCGCTATCGACCGCTTGGCCATATTTGTGGCGCAAGTCCTCATCGTTGTAGTTGGCCACCAATTGCGATAGGGCCTGCACAGACTCGACGATGCGATCTGCGTGGTGGTTGAACATCTCGAAAAAATTGCCTTCGCGCGGCAGTAGCTTGCTAAATAGCATTGCGTTTCCTAGGAGTCAGAACTTATTGTTACGCTGTCATGTCAAAAATATGACAAATGCGTGCTGCGCGAAGTTTAACCGTGGCACCTGCTGCTATCGCGCTCTGCCCCAAAGCATTTGGCGCGGCTATTTCTTGCGCGCTGCCTGATCCCACTGTTGCAACAGGGCCAATTTTTCGGAAATTTTGCTCTCCAAACCTCTGGGTGTGGGCTGGTACCACCCCGGCTCTTTCATGCCGTCGGGCAGGTAAGTTTCACCCGCAGCATAGGCGTTGGGTTCATCATGGGCATAGCGGTAGGTGTGCCCGTAGCCCTGTTCTTTCATCAGCTTGGTGGGTGCATTGCGCAAATGCACCGGCACTTCGCGGCTTTTGTCGCGCTGCACAAAGGCTCTGGCTTGGTTATAGGCGTTGTAACCAGCGTTGCTCTTGGCCGCCACCGCCAGATAGATCACTGCTTGGGCCAGTGCCAACTCGCCTTCCGGGCTGCCCAGCCGCTCAAAAGTCAGCGCGGCATCGTTGGCAATCTGCATCGCCCTTGGGTCAGCCAGCCCGATGTCTTCCCAAGCCATGCGCACAATGCGCCGTGACAGATAACGCGGATCGGCCCCGCCATCGAGCATTCTGGTCAGCCAGTACAACGCGGCATCGGGGTGCGAGCCGCGCACGGACTTGTGCAGCGCCGAGATCTGGTCATAAAAGTTATCGCCACCCTTGTCAAAGCGTTTGGCATTCAACGCCAAGGAGTTTTGCACCCATGCGGCGTCAATGGTTTGGAGGCCCGACACCGCAGCAGCGGTTTGGCACTGCTCTAACAGGTTCAACAGCCGTCTGGCATCGCCATCGGCGTAGCCAATGATGGTGTCTTGGGCCTGCTCGTCAAACGCTAACTGGCCCAGTGCCGTGGCTTGGGCACGCTGGAACAGTTGCTTGAGTTCATCATCGGTCAGCGACTGGAGCACATAAACTTGAGCGCGCGACAACAGCGCTGAATTGACCTCAAACGAGGGGTTTTCTGTCGTGGCACCAATAAAAGTGACCAAGCCACTTTCGGCATAGGGCAGCAGCGCGTCTTGTTGCGATTTGTTGAAGCGGTGAATTTCGTCCACAAACAACAGCGTGTGCTGGCCCAGCGCCAAGTTGGCGGTGGCTTGCTCCATCGCCGCCCGGATGTCTTTCACACCCGAAAACACCGCCGACAAGGCAATAAATTGGCAATCAAAGGCGGTGGCTGTTAATCGCGCCAAGGTGGTTTTACCGACACCGGGTGGCCCCCAAAAAATCATCGAATGGGGTTTGCCCGATTGAAAAGCCAACCTCAGGGGCTTGCCCGGCCCCAGCAGATGGGACTGGCCGATCACCTCGTCTAAGCGGGTGGGACGCAGGGCTTCAGCCAGCGGAATATGTGCAGCAGAGGAAAACATCGCCAGCAGAGATGGACTACTGGCGCAGCACATCAGCGCCTGCCGGAGGCTTGAACTCAAAAGTGGCGGCTGGGAGCGTGGGATTGGTTTGCACTTGGCTAAAGCGAATCATGGAGCGCTGACCAAAGCTGTCCAAAATCTCTAACGCCGCCAATTGTGTGCCCGCAAAACCAATACGCACCGTTTGCAACTGACCGTCTTTGCTCTTGGGGCGGGCTAATACCCAGTCCAGCCCTTCACCATCTTGGGGGGCCACACTGGCTTGCAGGGTGAACTCGGCGCGCAGGGCTTGCAAATCGGGTGCAGCGGCCAACAAAGCCGCTGGCGTGCTGCCCAGCGCTTGCGCCTGCGCACGCTGCGTGACTTGGTTCAGGTCGGCATCGTAGAGCCACAAACGCTGGCCATCGGCCACAATGGTTTGGGCAAAGGGTTTGAGGTAAACAAACCGAAAACGGCCCGGCCTCTGGAACTCAAACGTGCCGCTGGAGGTTTTGCTGCGCGGTGCCTGCCCGTCTTTGCCCGGAGCCGTGACCACCTGCGTGAAATCAGCCTGCCCAGTACGGGTTTTTTGCAAAAACAGGTCTAGGCTTTGCAGGCCATCGGCCAGCGCCCAAGGCGCAGCCGCCCACAGCAGCAGCGAGGTGAGTGTTCTTTTCATCAGTTTTGTTCTTCCGCTGGAGCGGGGGCCTCGTCGAGTACGCCCGGTATATACACTGGACGCCCTTGCGCTTTGAGAAAATCAACCACCCGATGCACTTCTTCCGCCGACACCGAGGGCGAATGCACCCGTGCTGGCATCTGGGCACCAGCGGCCCTATAGAGCATATCCCCCATGCCCAGCATGGTTTCGGCACCGATTTGGTCTAGGATGGTGCGGCTATCAGTACGGCTGCTCACGCGAAAGGCCATGCGCGTCGGGATGTTGGCCTTGATGAGGCCGGTAATGACTTCAGGCGCAGGGCGGTGGGTAGAGACGATGAGATGGATGCCCGCAGCCCGGCCTTTTTGTGCCAGACGGGCCAGCAGTTCTTCGGTTTTTTTGCCGACCGCAGCCATTAAATCGGCCAGCTCATCGACCACCACCACGATTTGCGGCCAACGCTCCAGTGGCTCTGGTTCGGCCAAATGGACGGTGAGCGGGTTGAGGATGCACTCATCACGGGCGTCGGCCTCGTCAATTTTGGCGTTATAAGCGGCCAGTTTACGTGCCCCCAAGGTGCCCATAATCCGGTAGCGACGCTCCATTTCGAGAGCACACCAGTTCAGGCCACGAATAGCTTGGCGCACATCAGTGACTACGGGGGCCAGCAGGTGTGGGATACCCGCATACAAGGGCATCTCCAGCATTTTGGTGTCGATCAGCAACAGCCGCAGGTCGCAAGGCTCGGCCTTGTAGAGCAAACTTAGCAGCATGGTGTGCAAAGCCACGGATTTGCCTGAATCTGCGGTGCCTGCCATCAGCACATGGGGCATTCGGGCCAGATCGGCTACGACGGCATGGCCCACAATGTCCTTGCCGAGCGCCAGCGTCAATGCCGACTTGCTGTCTTGGAAGGGGGCCGAACCCACAATTTCACCCAAACGCACCGGTTGGCGTTTGACGTTGGGCAATTCGAGTGCAATAGGCTCTGGGCCAGAGCCAGGATCGACCACACGAATCGAGACCAAACTGAGCGCACGAGCCAGATCGCGGGCAAGCTCTATCACCTGCACGAGGGTGGCATCGGTGGCTAGCTTGATGTTGTAACGGGTAATGACGGGGCCGGGCATGGCAGCTACCACCGTCACCTCGACACCAAAGTCGCGCAGTTTTTTTTCAATCAGGCGGCTGGTCATTTCCAGTGTGTCGGAAGACGCAGGCTCTGGACGAGCTGATCCCGTGTGCAGCAAGTTCAGTGGTGGCAGATGAGCGCGGGGTCGATGGCCCACTGGCTTATCAGAAGGAACCTGTCTGATCGGAGGGGCTTCGCGCAGCAAAGGTGCTGGCCCAGTATCCAAGACAGGCTCTGCCCATCCGGGTTTTGCTTGGTCTGGATCGACAATTTTTAACGGCTGCGGGTGGTGCTCTTGCAACTCGATGCGCTCTTCTTGCACCACCTCCTCGCGCAGTTGGGCAGCGCGCTTGCCTTCGGCAATGTCTTTGGCTTCTTCGCGGCGTACACGCCCAAACTGCACGATGGCATCTAGGCGAGCACCCAACCTCTCAGCCAATCGGCTCCAAGAAAAATGGAACACCCCAGACGCCCCCAGCACCGCCAAAGCAAAGCCCAACAGACCTGAGCCATCGAAACCAAGCCAGCGCATACTGGTCACACCCACTATATAGCCTAAAACGCCCCCCGCATGGCCCGGCAGTAAAGACTCGACCGCGTACAAGCGCGACCACTCTAGCCCCGCACTGGCACACAGCAGCAGCAGCAGCCCAGCCCAAAACCGCGCCCGCAGCACCAGCACCTCTTTGAGGGAAAGATCATCGGCCAGCGCTTCGTCGTCACGCATCCGGCGCGCCAGCGAGGTCAGCCAGACAAAGGCCCCGGCCACCAAGCACCACCAGATAGAAAATCCGAGCGAGAAATAACTCACGTCGGCCAGCCACGCCCCCACCCGGCCTAGGCGATTGCGCACCAGCCCATCGCCAGCACCGGAAGTGGACCAAGCCATATCCAATGGCGAATAACTCAGCAGCGCCAGCAACCACAGGGCCAGCGCCAACGCGCCAGCGAGCAAAGAGATCTCATGGCCCAGCCGGGCAAGACCGGCGCGCAATGCAGACTTGCCGGGTGGAGAAGCGTTGAGGGTATTGGAAGAAGAAGAATAGGTCATGGACGTGTGGCACAGCGCCATTGCAGCTATTGTCGTTTTTAATGGCTGCCATATAAAGCAAGCCAGCGGCAAGATGGCGAAGTTGCATGATACTTGCGTCTCCGTGCAATCGCATGAATCTGAAATTTCAAGCCCTATGTCTAGCACCTCACACGCCCAAGTCCTGATCCTCGGTTCTGGCCCTGCCGGTTATACCGCCGCCATTTATGCCGCCCGCGCCAACCTCAACCCGGTGCTCATCACCGGCATGGCCCAAGGCGGCCAGCTCACCACCACTACTGAAGTGGACAACTGGCCCGCCGACGTGCAGGGTGTGCAAGGCCCAGAGCTGATGCAGCGCTTTTTGGAGCACGCCGAGCGCTTTAAAGCAAAAATTGTTTTTGACCACATCAACCAAGTTAACTTTTCCAAGCGCCCCTTCACCTTGACGGGCGACAGCGGCACCTACACCTGCGATGCCCTCATCATCGCCACCGGAGCGTCGGCCAAATACTTGGGCCTGCCCTCGGAGCAAGAATTTATGGGCCGGGGGGTTTCGGGCTGCGCCACCTGCGACGGCTTTTTCTACCGTGAGCAGGATGTTTGCGTGGTGGGAGGTGGCAACACCGCCGTAGAAGAAGCCCTGTACCTGTCGAACATCGCCCGCAAAGTCACGTTGGTGCATCGGCGCGATAAGTTCAAGGCCGAACCGATTTTGATCGACAAGCTGATGGAAAAAGTGGCCGCAGGCAAGATTGAGCTAAAAACCTTCTTCACGCTAGAGCAGGTGCTGGGCGACCAAAGCGGTGTGACGGGCATTCGGCTGCAAAGCACCCAAGACGGCCACACCGAAGACATCGCCCTGCAAGGCTGTTTTATTGCCATTGGCCACGCCCCCAACACCGACATCTTCCAAGGCCAACTGGAACTGGACAATGGCTACGTTGTCACCCAAGGCGGGCGCAACGGCTTTGCCACCCAAACCAGCGTGCCCGGCATTTTTGCCGCCGGTGATGTGCAAGACCATATCTACCGCCAAGCCATCACCAGTGCTGGTACGGGCTGCATGGCCGCACTCGATGCCCAGCGCTTCTTGGAACAAAACCCACCGGCCTAAAGCGCACGGGTTATAATCCTAGGCTTTGCCAAAACTGGCCCTGTCTCTTGCAGACAAGGCCAGAGTTTTGATAGCTATGGCAATCGGGTTACCGCCACCCTTCTGGCGAGGTGAGGTTGAGCCACCAGGCTGGCACCGCAAGGATGCCGCCCCGCAGTGGCCAACCGTTCCAAATGATCGGAGTGTCCTAATGGCACGCGTATGTGACGTCACGGGCAAGAAGCCCATGGTCGGGAACAATGTTTCCCATGCCAACAACAAAACCAAGCGCCGGTTCCTGCCGAACCTGCAATACCGCCGTTTCTGGGTCGAATCGGAAAACCGTTGGGTGCGCCTGCGCGTTTCCAGCGCAGCCCTGCGTTTGATCGACAAGAACGGTATTGAATCGGTGCTCGCAGACCTGCGCGCACGTGGTCAGGCTTAAGGAGAAGCACCATGGCAAGCAAAGGCGGACGCGACAAGATCAAGCTGGAATCCACTGCGGGTACTGGCCACTTCTACACCACCACCAAGAACAAAAAGACTACGCCCGAGAAAATGCTGATCATGAAATTTGATCCTAAAGCTCGCAAGCACGTCGAATACAAGGAAATGAAGCTGAAGTAATTCAGCCTTCTGTCTTTGGACAACAAAAAACCGCCTTTGCGCTTGCGCTAGGCGGTTTTTTTATCGCCTACCCCCATCAGGTCAGGGGCAGGCAAGGGCCAGTTAGGGCTTGCGTGTCCAAACGGCGGCAAAGAAGCCATCAGTCTGGTGCAAGTGCGGCCACAGACGCACATACTGTGTGCCGGTGTCACCACCACTGCACAGGCTGGCAGCATGATCTACTTTGAGTTGCGCCAACACCTCGCCAGCATCGAGCGCCACAAAATCGGGGTGGGCGGCAGCAAAGGCTTCGGCAATGCGCTCATTTTCTTCGGGCAGCACGCTACAGGTGGCATACACCAAGCGCCCACCGGGTTTGACCAGACGCGCCGCGCTGGCCAAGATGGCGGCCTGTTTGACCTCCAACTCTTGTACGGCTTTGGGGGTTTGACGCCATTTCAAGTCGGGGTTGCGGCGCAGGGTACCGAGGCCAGAGCAGGGGGCATCCACCAGCACGCGATCAATCTTGCCCGCCAGACGCTTGACGCGCTCATCGCGCTCATGGGCAATGGCCGCCGGATGGACGTTAGACAGCCCGCTGCGCGCCAGCCGGGGCTTGAGGGCATCCAACCGGTGTGCTGACACATCAAAGGCATACAAACGGCCAGTGCTGCGCATCGTGGCACCAATAGCCAGCGTTTTGCCGCCAGCGCCCGCGCAAAAATCGACAACCATCTCGCCACGCTTGGCATCCAAGAGCAGCGCCAGCAGTTGCGAGCCTTCATCTTGCACTTCGATAGCGCCACGAACAAAAGCGGGCAGCTTGGTGAGCGCAGGCTTACCCACCACACGCAAGCCCCAAGGAGAATACGGCGTAACGACGGACGCGATGCCAGCCTGCGCCAGCTCACGCTGTACGTCAGGGCGCTTGTCTTTGAAGGCATTGATGCGCAAATCCAGCGGCGCACTGCACGACAGGGCCTGCACCAAGGGCCAAAAACCATCGCCCAACTGCACTTTGAGCGGCTGCACCAGCCATTCGGGCAGATTGTGGCGGTGGCGCTCTAACAAATCGTCATCGCGCACGGCGTCGCATTGGTTTAGCCATTGTTGTTCGCGGTCGCTCAAAGCGGCGTGCAGAAAATCGCGCGGGCCATGCGCGGCTTGGGGGTTGGAGCGGCGGGCCTCCTCATCCTGCCAATGGGCAAAGCCCAAAATGGCCAAACGGCGTTCTCTGGGGCCAGAACCCGACGGGGCCATGTGGTCAAACAGCAGCTTTTTGCGCAGCACCGTGTAGACGGTTTCTGCCAACGCTGCACGTTCGCGCTGGCCCAAGCCACGGTTGTCGCGGAAAAACCGCGATACCACGGCATCGGCAGGGTGTTCAAAGGTAAGGGTGAGCCGTACCAGTTCGGTACAGGCTTCGATCAGGGCTTTCGGATGCATGGGGGCGATTGTCCCTGAAGTGCATATACATACTCGGTTTTAATTTGTGCAGAGCCCCTCAAAACCGTCAACATCTTTTGACCATGACACCCACCACAACACCATCCCCGCGCTATTTTGCTTATTGGGGCAAGGCCCGGCCTTCAAATTCTGCGGCAGAGATGCACCTGCTGGCCTACCATGCACTCGATGTGGCCGCAGTGGGCGAGGTGTATTTGCAGCGCTCACCAGAGCTGCTTGCTTGGCTGGCACAGGAGCTTGGACACACAGACCTTGAAGCGACCCGCGCATGGGTGGTGTTTTGGTTGTCTTTACACGATCTGGGCAAGTTTTCACTCAGCTTTCAGGGGCAGCGGGCTGATTTGGCTCAGCGCTTACAACCCAATGAAAGCTGCTCCCAACGGATTGCTGGCGAACGCCATGACAGCTTGGGGATGGCATTTTGGCAAGTCCACGTTCAACCCAAAACAGATGACGAAGCTTGGTTTGGTGATGATCCGCAAGACCATGAAAGCTTAAACTTTTGGGCACGTGCCGTTATGGGGCACCACGGCCAGCCGCCCAATGAAACCGTCCCGCATCTGCACCGGCATTTTCGTGCGATAGATGTCGATGCCGCGCTGGGGTTTGTCGAGGCTATGCGCGCCTTGCTGCTGCCCCCAGAAGCAGCCCGTGTGGCCCATAGCTTAGATGCCGATACTTTCGAGAAAATCAGCAGTGAGCTGTCGTGGTGGGTGGCAGGCTTGGCCGTATTAGCAGATTGGATCGGCTCCAATGCCGATATCTTTACCTACTGTGACACGCCACAACTCACGTTGCCAGACTATTGGCACAAGGCGCTCGGTTTGGCCGCACAAGCCCTAACCCAATCTGAAGTGGTATCTCCGGGGCGGCAGGCTGAACGCTCTTTTCAGCAACTCTTTTCCAGCATTCAAAAACCATCTCCCTTACAAGTTTGGGCTGCCTCTGTTGAACTGGCAGACGGCCCACAAATTCATTTGCTAGAAGACGTGACCGGAGCAGGAAAAACCGAAGCAGCCGTGATGTTGACACAGCGGCTCATGGCCCAAGGCTGTGGCAATGGCTTTTTCATCGGCTTGCCCACAATGGCCACCGCCAATGCGATGTATGAGCGTATTGCCCCAATCTATGCTCAGTTGTTCCCCAATCTTCTTGACCTGCCTAGCTTGGTGCTGGCCCATGGTCGCAAAAACTTGGTGGCATCGTTTGCCACCTCTGTGATTCAGCCCGGCCACGATGAACATGATGCGCAGCAAACGGACGAAAGTGCTACCCAGCGCTGCTCACGCTGGTTGGCTGACCACAACAAACGCGCACTGTTGGCTCCTGCGGGGGTGGGCACGATAGACCAAGCCTTGCTGGGTGCCTTGCAGAGTAAACACCAATCTTTGCGCCTTCTTGGGTTATGGCGCAAGGTGTTGGTGGTAGACGAAGTACACGCCTGTGACACCTACATGCAGAGCACGTTAAAGAACTTGCTGGAGTTTCATGCACGTGCTGGAGGCAGCGCAATTTTGTTATCGGCCACACTGCCCCAGCACATGAAAGCCTCACTACTGGAAGCTTATGGCAAAGGGCTAGGGGTGCGCGGGCCTGCTGCTGTGGATGCCAGAGATGACTACCCGTTGGTTACCTCTTGGGCTCCCACCAAAGCCTTGATCCCTACTAAGAAACATATGGCTACCCGATCAGAAATGTGCCGCACAGTGGCCGTGCATTACGCATCAGACCGTGACGCTGTGGTACAGCATATTGCCGCAACACTGGCTGCCGGCCAATGTGTCGCTTGGATGTGCAACACCATCAGTGACGCCTTGGCCGCCTACGCGGACATGGCATCACACATCCCTTTGGATCAAATCACGCTATTTCATGCCCGTTTTGCCTTGGGAGATCGGCTGGACATCGAAGATACCGTATTACACACCTTTGGCCCCCACAGTGGCCCCAATGAAAGAGCTGGGCGGCTGCTGATCGCTACCCAAGTGGCAGAGCAATCGCTGGATGTGGACTTTGATCTGGTAGTGACCGATTTGGCCCCGATAGATCGGCTGATTCAACGTGCGGGCCGCCTGCACCGCCATGTGCGCGATACCCAAGGCCGCCGCCTGACTGACCATAATGCAAAAGACCAACGTGGCCCAGCCTGCCTCTGGGTGTTCGGGCCGGTATGGACACCAACACCCACGGCATCATGGTTTGTGCAGGCATTTCCCAAATCGGCCAAGGTATACCCAAACCACGCACAACTCTGGCTGACCGCGCGCGCGCTGCAATCGGGCGAGTTCACCATGCCCACCGATGCCAGAAGATTGATAGAAGGCGTATTTAACCCAGAGGCAGAGATACCGGAAGCCTTGCAACGCAATGCCCTAGCGGCTGAAGGCGAGGCGTTTGCCGATGCTGCTCAAGCCCATATGGTCAGTGTCAAGCGCGAAAGTGGTTATTCCCGTGCGCAACGTGGTCTGGAATGGGCAGCAGACACCGTAGCCCCATCCCGTTTGGGCGAAGCGAGCGTGGATGTTTTACTCGCCCGTTGGGACAATAACACCCTGCAACCTTGGCGCAGCGACAAGCCACCGCAGCACGCTTGGGCCTACAGCACCGTGCGTGTGGCTCGGCGCTTGATTACACAAACAACAGAAGAGAAAACCCCCGAACGCGCGTTAGCCCGCCAGCGGCTCAATGAGCAACTGCCGGGTAGCGGCCAGTGGGTGGTCGTGCTGGGATTGGAGTGCCGTGGCGATCAATTTGAAGGCACGGCACAGCCAGAAAACGCGACGCAAGGGCAAAACCCTGTAGTGGTCTGGACTTACGATAGCCAACGTGGCCTGCGGCGTCAGGAGGTGCCAGACGGACAACCATCTGGCACCTGAGCCCCACGCACGTGGGGAACATCTCCAAAAGCACTGCGTTAAAACAGCCGTCTCACGGTTCATCTCCTCGGAAGAGGAGAAGTCTTCAGTATCGCACAAACAGATACAAATTTTCATTTCAGCCCTCTCACTTAGTCATGTAAGAATGATCATCGGAACAAACTTTTCGAGGAGGTTTCGTGAACCTGTTGATAGAAAATTGGTTGCCCGTGCGTACCAGAGACGGGCATCGAACGTGGGTCTCTCCGGCAGATTTATCACGCAGTGACCTCGTGGCATTTGATGCCATGCGCCCCGACTTCAATGGGGCCTTGGCGCAGTTGGCGATTGGCCTGCTACAAACCACCTCGCCCGCAGAAACCTCCGTAGCATGGGGGCGGCTGCTCAAAACACCGCCCGACCAAGCCACACTGCATGACTGGTTTGCACCACACAGGCCTGCGTTTGAGTGGGATGGTGATGGTGCGCGCTTTATGCAAGACTTTGACTTGCGTACCGGAACAGGCGAGACGCAAAGCATTGCGGGCCTGCTGATCGAAACGCCGGGGGACAACACGGTCAAGAACAATGCTGACCTGTTCGTCAAGCGCGGGCAAGTGGGCCATTTATGCCCCCATTGTGCGGCGCTGGCCTTGTTCACGCTCCAACTCAACGCCCCTGCGGGCGGCGCAGGCCACCGCACCAGCCTGCGCGGTGGTGGGCCACTGACTACTTTGCTCATCGCTGAAGCAAGGCCAGCAGAAACCACCTCTTTATGGCACAGCTTATGGCTCAACGTGTTGCCGCAGCGCACATTTGAGGCACATGGCGGTGGCAGTGATGACACCGCCGCGTACCTGAAATTTCCTTGGTTGGCCAGCGTGCAGGCCATTCAAGCCGACGGTGCCCAAACTACAGCCATGCAGGTGCATGCAGCCCATGTTTTCTGGGCCATGCCGCGCCGCATTCGGCTGGATTTGGAGGACGTCAGTGCAGGTTTGTGCGACCTGTGCGGACGGGAATCAGCGGTACGGATACAACGCTACCTCACCCGCCCCCAGGGTTTGAACTACAAAGGCGCTTGGTCACATCCACTATCGCCCTACTACCAAACCAAAGAAGGTATGTTGCCCCTGCATCCACAACCCGGCGGCCTTGGCTATCGCCATTGGCTGGGCTGGGTACTGGGTATGCAAAACGACAAGCGCAAGATAGCCCCTGCCGCAGTGGTGGGCACCTATTTTGGTACCCCCACCGAACAACGCACCGGGTTGCGCCTGCGCTTATGGGCGTTCGGGTTTGATATGGACAACATGAAAGCCCGCTGTTGGTACGAATCTACCTTGCCACTGTACGAGCTTGGCGACTGCACACCCCAAGCCCAAACCCAACTGCGCGACGATGTGGGTGCATGGTTGGATGCAGCAGAACTGGTTGCCAGTTATTTGCGTGGTGCCGTGAAAGAGGCTTGGTTTAGCCACGATGCGCGCGGCGATTTAAGTTTTGTGGATGCCAGCTTCTGGTCTGCCACCGAAGCTGCATTTTACCAATTGCTGCGTGACCGTATTCACGCTGTACGCCAAACCGAAACCACCGTATGCACTCTGGGTATGTCCGAACAATGGCGGAACCAGCTCACCACCACGGCCTCGCGTTTGTTTGACCTCGACTTAGTTGGTTCCACAGCTATTGAACGGCAAAACCCGGCCCGTATCGCCAAAGCACGCCGTCAATTTGTCAAAAATCTGGCCGGCCCCAAGTTGCGCACGGTACTGGCGTTGCCTGTACCCGCCACCCAGAGCAAAACCACCATCAAAAAAGCGACTTGAGGAGAACGTATGAGCACACACAACCCTTATGAGTTAAGCACTGCGGCCAAGGCCGAATTGTGCAAGTGGTGGGGCACCATTCACAGTGAAACGGCCAGTGGGCAAGCACGCGCTGATCGAGCGATATTGCGCCGTGCTTCTGATCTTAATGCCGTGGCCTGTACACCGGCCTACCAACGCTTGTACCGCCGCATCGTGGCTGCCAGCGATGGCGTTCATTGGAACAGCTTTCAGCAAGATCGGATGGCGGCTGTGGTGGGGCTACTCGCCCATGTCAAAGAGGACAAAGAAAAAATATCTTTACCCGAAGCCATGAGCTGCGAAGGTGGAAAAGACAACCCGGTCAGCCCACTGCGTTTTCGGCGCTTGCTGGATGCACCCGACACCAATGCATTGTTTATAAGCCTTCGGCGTACCCTGCCATTGATCGGAGGTGTGGTGGGTGTGCTCTCTCTGACCAATGACGTTTTTGGCTGGAATGAACACGTGCAACGCCGCTGGGCCTACGACTACCAGTGGCCCGACAACCCTAAAAATTGAGTGCCGGCACTGCATCCCTCCTTCTGTTTTTCTTTCCCCTATTAATTATTATTTGAAAGATCGCCATGTCCCGTTTTATCCAACTGCACCTGCTCACCAGCTACCCACCATCCAATCTGAACCGGGATGACACAGGTCGGCCTAAAACTGCTTTAGTGGGTGATGCGAATCGGTTGCGTATTTCGTCACAAAGCCTCAAACGTGCTTGGCGCACTTCAGAGGTGTTTGAGGCTGCTGTGGGTAATAACCTAGGGACCCGCACCAAACAAATGGGTAAGCAGGTATACGAAAAACTCTGCGCGGGGGGGCTTCCAGAAAAGGTAGCCCGCGATTGGGCCAAAGAAATTGCCAAACAGTTTGGCAAACTCAAATCAGATAAAAAAGTCGAGAACAATACTGATTTAGAAATAGAACAGTTGGCCCATTTCAGCCCGGATGAACAAGAAGCCATTGCAGCCCTGATTGCCACCCTGATTGAACGCAAAGGTTCATTGACGGAAGAAGAAACCAAAACGGCCTTGCAACTTCTTAGCTACCCACGCAGAGCCGTAGATATTGCTATGTTTGGCCGTATGCTGGCCGATAATCCGCAATTTAATATGGAAGCGGCTGTGCAAGTGGCCCACGCCATTACCGTACACCGTGCGGCAGTCGAAGATGATTTTTTCAGTGCCGTAGATGACTTAAACCAAAGCAGTAACACTGGAGCCGGTCACATTGGCGAGCATGGCTATGGCGCTGGTTTGTTTTACCTTTACCTGTGCATCGACCACGCCTTGCTCAAAAGCAATCTGGGTGACGATGATGGACTGACTGCACGCGCGCTAGAGGGGCTAGTATGCGCCGTGACCCAAGTGTCACCAACGGGTATGCAAAACAGTTTTGCCTCGCGCTCGCGTGCCAGCTATGTCTTGGCAGAGAAAGGCGACCAGCAGCCACGCTCGCTGGCACAGGCATTTCTCAAACCCATCAAGCCTTGGGGAGAAGAAGGAATGCTCGACATGGCAGTCAAAGCACTGGAAACGCGCAACCAAAACATAGATGCTGTTTATGGCGCTTGTGCCGATGCCCGGTATCTTTTGAACGTCGAGACCCCCGTGGGCAATCTTGCCGAATTGGTTCAATTTGTTACCACGGCGTAAGTGCTATGGAATACTTGGTTTTTCAGCTCCAAGCTCCTTTGTCGTCTTGGGGAGAACCAGCAGTGGGTGAGTTTCGTGGCACCGCCGAACGCCCCGGCCAATCGGCCCTGATTGGCTTGCTGGGGGCCGCACTGGGTTTGCTGCGCGATGACGAAGCGGCACACGTTGCCCTGCGCGATGGCTACGGTTTTGCCATAGGCTTGCTCAACCCCGGCAGCCTATTGCGTGACTATCACACCGCCCAAGTGCCATCGCGCACAGCACTCAAAGGCCGCCCCCATGCCACACGTCGCCAAGAGCTGAGTGTGCCCAAAACCGACTTAGGCACCATCCTCTCCACACGCGATTACCGACAAAATGCGGCCAGTTTGGTAGCAGTACAGCCACGCCAAGGTGCCGCCCAGCCCTATGGGCTGGCCGAGCTAGAGGCGGCACTGCGGCAACCCCAATTCACGCTCTACCTAGGGCGTAAAACCTGTGTGCTTGGAGCCCCACTGTGGCCCCAGTGCATGACGGCTAACTCAGCACATGAGGCTTTCACTGCTTATGCCTTACGCTTTGAAGCGGCCCGCCAAGCCGCCAAAACATCCCATGGCGGGGTGCCATTAGAACCGCTGCCAGAGCTGCAATGCCTGGCCTTTGACGAGCACATCGAAGCGGGCCTCGCACACGACCTGAGCACCCGCCGCAAAGATCAATTGATCCGCAGAAAAAACTGGCAGTTTGGCGACCGCGATGAATACTTGGCATTCCTGCCAACACCATCAACAAGCATGCCATCGTCTCCCTCTACCCCTTCCAAGGTCTGATGATGTATTTCAGCCTGATTACTCCAATACCAGACCATGTGCGCGAAGCCATCCACCAGCGACTGCAAGGCCCATATGCCGATCATCAGTGGCTGTGGAACTGGTTTCCTGCTGACCGTGGCACCCCGCGCGATTTTTTGTTTCGCAGGTACGAACACGAAGGCCAGTTACGCTACTACGTGGTGTCACACAGACCCCCCATGGCACAACGCCAAGACGCATGGCAAGTACAAACCCGCGACTACGCACCGCAATTGAAAGAAGGTACACGCCTACATTTTGAATTGCGTGCCAACCCCACTGTGCGCCACGGTCACAGCGGCCAATCTAAGCGTCACGATGTGGTAATGAATGCCAAGAAAAAACTGCTTGTGCCACACCGATTGGCACGGTGGCAAGACAGGCCAGACCCGGACGATTCCACACTGCAAGATGTGATTCAATCTGCGTGTACCCAATGGCTACAACGGCGCAGCGAGCGGCTGGGATTTGCGCTGAACCCTGACACTGTGGTGGTGCAGGCTTACGCCACACACCAAGAACGACAGCACCATAAAGACCGAAACCTTCAATTCAGCACGGCAGATTTTACGGGCGAGTTGACAGTGACCAATGTGCAAGATTTTCACCAAGCGCTAATGACGGGCATTGGCAGTGCCAAAGCTTTTGGTTGCGGCTTGCTGTTGGTGCGCCGCAGTAGTAGCCTTGAAACTGAGACACCATGAGCACCTTGCTGCCTCCGTTAAGACCAATTCCCATTCGCGAGCGCATATCGGTCATTTTCATCGAATATGGTGAAATTGATGTGCTGGATGGTGCCTTTGTCGTGATTGATGCAGGTGGTGTTCGAACCCATATCCCAGTGGGTGGGGTGGCTTGCATTATGTTAGAACCCGGTACCCGCGTGTCACACCGAGCGGCTGCTTTGGCTGCGCGTGTCGGTACCTTACTGGTGTGGGTGGGAGAAGCCGGAGTACGGTTATACGCATCAGGGCAGCCCGGTGGGGCCAGATCTGATCGCCTGTTGTACCAAGCCAAACTTGCGTTAGACGAAGGTTTGCGCCTGAAGGTAGTGCGCAAGATGTATGCCCTCCGTTTTGGCGAAGAACCGCCAGCACACCGCAGTGTGGATCAATTGCGCGGTATTGAAGGTGCGCGTGTGCGGCGCACCTACCAGTTACTGGCCAGACAATACAAAGTCGAATGGAAAGGACGTGACTATGACGCGGAAGATTGGGATTCTGCTGACATCGCCAACCGCTGCTTGTCGGCAGCGACTGCTTGTCTGTACGGTGTGACTGAGGCCGCCGTTTTGGCAGCTGGATACGCACCCGCTGTAGGATTCATCCACACAGGAAAACCTTTGTCTTTTGTGTACGACATCGCAGACGTCTATAAATTTGAGACCGTCGTGCCGATTGCATTCAAGGTAGCCGGTGCCCACACGGGGGGCAACTTTGAGCGAGCCGTACGCTTGGGCTGCCGCGATGTGTTTCGGCAGACAAAGTTACTCGATCGCATCATTCCGGACATCGAAGATATTTTGGCGGCTGGAGAGATTTCGCCCCCATCCCCGGCGGCAGATGCCGTTGGCCCGGCTTTGCCTCATCCACAGGGGACAGGTGATGCTGGTCATCGTTCTTGAAAATGCACCACCGCGCCTGCGCGGACGTTTGGCCGTATGGCTACTAGAGGTTCGTGCCGGAGTGTACGTAGGCAATTATTCCCGACGTGTACGTGAGCAAATTTGGGCTCAAGTGGAAGAAGGCATAGAAGAGGGTAACGCCGTGCTGATCTGGCGCAGCACTGCCGAGGCAGGCTTCGAATTTTTAACACTTGGAAAGAACCGCCGCATCTCAGCAGATTTTGATGGGGTACAGTTGGTGCAATTTTTACCCACTATAGGTACCAACGCTCTTTAAAAATCTCGTTTGAAGATGTTCTTTTTTGGTAATTTTTTTAGTGTGTGATTTTCCAAATAAAATCAATAAGTTAGAATTGGTGTGTTCCCCACATGCGTGGGGATGAACCGCAATGACAGATTTGCCTTGTTGCGGATTGAGCGTGTTCCCCACATGCGTGGGGATGAACCGCTCCTGCTCAAGCTCATTTGCGAGCACCACAACGTGTTCCCCACATGCGTGGGGATGAACCGCTGGCCCCCTCGCTGGCGTGCTTGGGGGTGGTGTGTTCCCCACATGCGTGGGGATGAACCGCGGTGGGCCTCCAGCGCCGGTACCGAAACCGGGTGTTCCCCACATGCGTGGGGATGAACCGGCCACATTGCGGCCTGCACTGCCGGTGGCCGCGTGTTCCCCACATGCGTGGGGATGAACCGTGCCCCGCGGCCGTTTCGGTGCTGTGTTCGGTGTGTTCCCCACATGCGTGGGGATGAACCGCTGTGTCCTTCGCTTGCGTTCTTGGGGGTGGTGTGTTCCCCACATGCGTGGGGATGAACCGTGGTGGGCCTCCTTTTCGGGGCTGTGTTCGGCGTGTTCCCCACATGCGTGGGGATGAACCGCACAGCGCACGATAGTTGCCCCCGGCTGTTGGGGTGTTCCCCACATGCGTGGGGATGAACCGGCGCTGTTATCTGATTACGGTTCAGTTACCACGTGTTCCCCACATGCGTGGGGATGAACCGCGCGTTGATTTTGATTGACATAAGAGAGCCTTGTGTTCCCCACATGCGTGGGGATGAACCGCTCTGGCCGCGCCGGTCGGGGCATGGCGTGCCGGTGTTCCCCACATGCGTGGGGATGAACCGTGGGGTGTGCCGCGTGGGATACCGTAATACTCGTGTTCCCCACATGCGTGGGGATGAACCGCCTGCATCATTGAGCTGGGCAAGCTGCTGAAAGTGTTCCCCACATGCGTGGGGATGAACCGCCCTCAGCTCGCGCTACCTGCAATGCTGCTTTGGTGTTCCCCACATGCGTGGGGATGAACCGACGAGCTTGGCGCTGCCACTGGCCGGGCGTAAAGTGTTCCCCACATGCGTGGGGATGAACCGATTCCACCGTCACCACCTTGGATGACGCCCCTGTGTTCCCCACATGCGTGGGGATGAACCGCAGGGCAAAGAGGCCCGGTTGTCGCTGGGTAGGTGTTCCCCACATGCGTGGGGATGAACCGCCACGACTTGATGCCGCTTTGTCCATAAGCTCGTGTTCCCCACATGCGTGGGGATGAACCGTGGGTGCCCCGGAGCGGGCGCTGGCAATCGCAGTGTTCCCCACATGCGTGGGGATGAACCGCCGCTTGCCGTGCAACTTGGGTGGCATACGGCGTGTTCCCCACATGCGTGGGGATGAACCGGTGCCACGCCGTAACGGCTTCGCGCGCGGGCAGTGTTCCCCACATGCGTGGGGATGAACCGTTGTCCCCGCTGCTACTGGTGCGCCCCGGTGAGTGTTCCCCACATGCGTGGGGATGAACCGTATTAAAAAAAGGGAGGAAGGAGGGGGAGTCCGTGTTCCCCACATGCGTGGGGATGAACCGAAAAAGGCGGTCATGAAAATCGTGGCCGACGCGTGTTCCCCACATGCGTGGGGATGAACCGCTCCTGACTAGACCTGCCCGGCCAAACGGCTGGTGTTCCCCACATGCGTGGGGATGAACCGCTGTGGGATCAGATTGCTGCGGCGCAGGTGCCGTGTTCCCCACATGCGTGGGGATGAACCGCTGGCCCCGGTTTTGGTTTTAGGCTGTTGGGGGTGTTCCCCACATGCGTGGGGATGAACCGCCCGGAAACTGTACCACCACTGCGCCCACCGCGTGTTCCCCACATGCGTGGGGATGAACCGCAGTCTTGTTGGGCTTCCAGTAGAACCTGGGGGTGTTCCCCACATGCGTGGGGATGAACCGGACGTGACGCCGATGGACGTGGTTGACTATGTGGTGTTCCCCACATGCGTGGGGATGAACCGAGACAGAAAACCGGGAGAACGGCCAGTTCCGGTGGTTTCCGGTTGCAGGATTATTCCCACTCAATCGTGGCTGGTGGCTTGCTCGACACATCGTAGGTCACGCGGTTGATACCGCGCACCTCGTTGATGATGCGGCCAGAAACCTTCTTCAGCAGCGCATAGGGCAGTTCAGCCCAATCAGCCGTCATAAAGTCAGAAGTTTGCACCGCACGCAGTGCCACCACATAGTCGTAAGTGCGGCCATCGCCCATCACGCCCACGCTTTTTACCGGCAAAAATACCGTAAAGGCTTGGCTGGTCAGGTCATACCAGCTCTTGCCGGTGGCTTCATCCACAAAGTTGCCCAACTCTTCGATAAAGATGGCATCAGCGCGGCGCAGCAGATCAGCGTATTCTTTTTTGACTTCGCCCAAAATACGCACGCCCAAACCTGGGCCGGGGAAGGGATGGCGATACACCATGTTGCGCGGCAGGCCCAAGGCCACGCCCAGTTCACGCACTTCGTCTTTGAACAGCTCACGCAGCGGCTCTAGCAGCTTCAGGCCCAATTGCTCAGGCAAGCCGCCCACATTGTGGTGGCTCTTGATGGTGACGGCCTTTTTGCTCTTGGCCCCACCAGATTCAATGACGTCAGGATAAATGGTGCCTTGGGCCAAGAAGGTCGCCCCCTTGTGGCCGCCATCACCGGCCTTGAGCTTGGCCGCCTCAGCCTTGAACACATCCACAAACAGGCCGCCAATGATCTTGCGCTTTTGCTCTGGCTCGCTCACACCGGCCAGCTTGCCCAAGAACAGCTCAGAAGCATCCACCCGAATCACCTTGGCGTGCAACTTGCCCTCAAACATCTCCATCACCATGTCGCCCTCGTTCAGGCGCAGCAGGCCATGATCGACAAACACACAAGTGAGTTGATCGCCAATGGCACGGTGGATCAGCGCTGCGGCCACCGAAGAATCGACGCCGCCCGACAGGCCCAAAATCACCTCTTCATCGCCCACCTGTTCACGGATTTTTTGCACCGCTTCTTCGATGTAGTCGCCCATAATCCAGTCGGGGCTGGCTTGGCAGATGTCCAACACAAAGCGGTTGAGCAACGCTTGGCCTTGCACGGTGTGCGTGACTTCAGGGTGAAACTGCACCGCGTAGTATTTGCGCGCCTCGTCGGCCATACCGGCAATCGGGCAACTGGGCGTGCTCGCCATCACTTCAAAGCCGGGGGGCAGCTCCGTCACCTTATCGCCGTGGCTCATCCAGACCTTGAGCATCCCGTGGCCTTCGGGCGTGGTGAAGTCGGCAATATCTTGCAACAAAGCCGTGTGGCCGTGGGCGCGCACCTCGGCATAACCAAACTCGCGGGTGTGGCCGCTCTCCACCTTGCCGCCCAGTTGCTGCGCCATGGTTTGCATACCGTAGCAAATGCCAAGCACTGGCACACCCAGTTCAAACACCGCTTGCGGCGCACGGTCGGTGCTGTCTTCGTAAACGCTGGCATGGCTGCCCGACAAAATCACGCCCTTGAGCGTGCCATCTTGGGCATAGGCGCGCACCCAGTCGTCTGAGACATCACAGGGATGCACTTCGCAGAATACATGGGCTTCGCGCACACGGCGGGCAATCAGTTGCGTGACCTGAGAGCCAAAGTCGAGGATGAGGATTTTGGAATGTTGCATGGCGGTAAAAAGAAAAAGGCCCGAACACCGCTGGCTGGGTTCGGGCCTGTGGGCATAGGAAAATCAGTCGGCGCGGTAGTTTGGCGCTTCTTTGGTGATTTGCACGTCGTGGACGTGGCTCTCACGGATACCGGCAGTGGTGATCTCGACAAACTCGGCTTTTTCGTTCATCTCGGCAATCGAAGCACAGCCACAGTAGCCCATCGCGGCGCGCACGCCACCAGCCATCTGGTAAACGATAGAAACCATCGAACCCTTGTAGGGCACGCGGCCTTCAATGCCCTCGGGCACCAGCTTGTCGGCATTGGGGTTGCCGGTGCTGGACTCTTGAAAGTAGCGATCCGCGCTGCCTTGTTGCATAGCACCAATGCTGCCCATGCCACGGTAGCTCTTGTAAGAGCGGCCTTGGAACAAAATAACCTCGCCGGGGGCCTCTTCGGTACCGGCAAACATACCGCCCATCATGATGGTGCTGGCACCAGCGGCCAACGCCTTGGCGATGTCACCGGAGTAGCGGATACCACCGTCGGCAATCAACGGTACGCCGGTGCCCTTGAGCGCCGTAGCCACGCTGTCAATGGCCATGATTTGCGGCACGCCCACACCAGCCACAATGCGCGTGGTGCAGATAGAACCGGGGCCAATACCCACCTTCACGGCATCGGCACCCGCCTCGACCAGCGCCAGCGCTGCTGCGCCCGTGGCAATGTTGCCACCCACGACATCAATTTGCGGGTAATGTTGCTTGACCCAGCGCACGCGCTCAATCACGCCTTGGCTGTGGCCGTGGGCGGTATCGACCACAATGGCATCGACCCCAGCCCGCACCAGCGCCTCCACGCGCTCTTCGGTGCCAGCGCCCACACCCACGGCAGCGCCCACGCGCAGGCGGCCTGCGGCATCGCGTGCGGCATTGGGAAAGCTGGTTTGCTTGGTGATGTCTTTGACGGTAATCAGGCCCTTGAGCTCAAAGGCGTCATTGACCACCAAAATACGCTCTAGCTTGTACTTGTTCAGCAACGCCTTGGCGGCCTCAGGGGAGGTACCATCTTTTTCATTGACGGTGATGAGGCGCTCGCGTGGCGTCATGATCTGGTGTACCTTGACGTCGTAGCGGGTTTCAAAGCGCAAATCGCGCCCCGTAACAATACCCACCACTTTGCCGCCATCGCACACCGGAAAACCCGAAATGCCCAATTGCTCAGACAACTGCAATACTTGCAACACGGTGTGCTCTGGTGTGATAACCACCGGATCGCGCAGTACGCCCGACTCGTAGCGCTTGACGCGTGCCACCTGTGCCGCCTGTTCTTGGGCGGTCAGGTTTTTGTGCACGATGCCAATACCGCCTTCTTGGGCGATGGCAATAGCCAAGCGCGCCTCAGTCACGGTGTCCATCGCGGCGGACACCAAAGGCAGGTTTAACTCGATGTTGCGGGAGAAGCGGGTGGCAAGGGATGTGTCCTTAGGTAGGACTTGGGAATAGGCTGGCACCAGCAACACGTCGTCGAAGGTGAGTGCTTTTCCAAGAAGGCGCATGTGAAAGCTCCAAAAAACCGATTGTAGCCGCCAGCGCCGCTACACTGCGAAGCATGAAAAAGCACCATGCCCTTTTGCTTGCCTTGCTTTGTACCCTGTCTTCGGGCGCTTGGGCGCAATGGCAATGGGTGGACAAAGAGGGCCGCAAGGTTTTTAGCGACCGTGCGCCCCCCATTGACATCCCAGACAGCAGTATCCTCAAGCAGCCCGGTGGCCGCTCTCCAGCCCCAACTAAGCCTGCCAGCAGCACGGAACCAAGCACCGAAAGGGCCGCCGCCACGCCCAAACCCGCAGCCAAAGCCCCTGCTGCGGGGATAGACAAAGAGTTACAAGCGCGCAAGGCCCAAGCCGACGCCGCCGAAGCGGCAAAAAAGAAGGCCGAAGAAGAGCAAGCTGCCAAAGGCAAGGCAGAAAACTGCACCCGCGCCCGCAGTGCCAAAACCAGCTTTGACTCCGGCCAGTTGCTGCGCCATACCAATGCCCAAGGCGAAAGCGTGTTCATGGACGAGGCCACACGCAAGGCCGAGTTGCAGCGCCTACAAAAAATCATGGATACCGACTGCAAACGCTAACGCCGGTCTTTAGGGCGGGCAAACAACCCCGCCGCGCGGGCACCTTGGCGGGAGAACCGTTCACGCCGGGCCACCTTCGGATCGACCGTCAAGGGGCGGTATAGCTCCACCCGGTCGCCATCGCGCAACACTTGTGTCGGGGCCATCACCTTGCCCCAAATACCGCAAGTAGGCCATTGTTCTAACGGTAAATCGGGGGCCAACAAAGCACTGGCCTGCACGGCATCAGCCAAGGTAGCCCCCACCGGCAACTGCAATGTGCGCTCTAGCACCTGCCTAGGCTGCAAAGAAGCCGCCACCACTACCCGCAACCAGCCCGGCGTATCAGCCACCAGCGCTTCAACCATACACCTGCTGCGCACGTTTGACAAAGGCATCGACCATCGTGGCTGCAATGCGGTCAAACACCGGCCCCACCAGCCCGGCCAGCACCTTGTTAGAAAAGCCGTAATGCAGCTTGAGCTCTACCCGCGAGGCCCGCTGCGAGCCATCGCCCACCACATGAAAATGCCAATCGCCATCCAACCGTGAAAATGGCCCTTTGACCAATTTCATTTGCACGCGCCGCCCCTCTTCATGGGTGTTGCGCGTCACAAACGATTGGCGCAGTCCGCTCAGGGCAATGCCCACTTCAGCGAGCATACTGCTGCCGTCTTGCTCCAGCACGCGCGCCTGATCGCACCACGGCAAAAACTGTGGGTACTTATCTACCCCAGTGACAAGGGCAAACATTTCTTCGGGGCTGTACCAGATCAATACGGACTTGCTGACGGTTTTCATGGAGTGGTGGTAGGCAAACTAGAATCGCAGATGCGCGACGGCAGCAATTGTAGGGAGGCCCTTGATCTCCCGGTTGGCGCCGCAACTATTTCCGATGGCCAAGAAACCCCAAACCTCCTCCCGCATTGCCGACAATAAAAAAGCGGCATACAACTATTTTTTTGAAGAACGCTACGAGGCGGGCGTGGTGCTGCAAGGCTGGGAAGTCAAAGCACTGCGCGAAGGCAAGGTGCAACTGACCGATGGCTATGTGGTGATCCGTGATGGTGAGCTGTTCTTGTTTGGCTGCCAAATCAACCCACTCAAGACTGCCTCCACCCACGTCAACCCTGATGCCGTACGCACCAAAAAGCTGCTGATGCACAAGGAAGAGATCCGCCGCCTGATTGGCAAGGTCGAGCAAAAAGGCTATACCCTGATCGCCCTCAACCTGCACTGGAAAGAAGGCAAGGTCAAATGCGAGGTAGCGCTGGCCAAGGGCAAAGCCGAGCACGACAAGCGCGACACCATCAAAGACCGCGAAGGCAAGCGCGAAGTCGAGCGCGCCATGAAAGTCCACCACCGCTAAAACGGCAGTGGCAGACGGCTACAGACGCGCCTTAGTCTTGGAGTGACGCCAGCGGGTGGGCGTGGGCGGGCCAAGGGCTGGCAAAGAACGATTGCACCAGTTCAGGCGATACGTCTTCGATGCGCTCAGGGTTCCAGCGGGGTGACTGGTCTTTGTCCACGGCCAGTGCGCGGATACCTTCAAGAGTTTCGCTTTGGCCGGGGCGCAGGTAGAAGCAGTGGCGCACCAAATCGCGCTCCATGCGCAGGTCTTGGGCCAAATCCATGCTGCGGGCGCGGCGCACCTGCTCCAACACCACATGCAGCATCAACGGCGAGCGCTTGCGCAGCAAGGCGGCGGTGGCCTTGGCCCAATCGCTATCAGCGGCCTCTAGTGCTGAGACGATGGCACTGACGCTGCCAAGCGCAAAATACTGGTTGATGTCAGCATGGTGGGCTTCGAGCTTGGGCACAGCGGTTTTTAGTTCCGCAGCCACAAAGCTGCGCACGGCGGCACCATCGGCAAAAGTCTGGCTGCCCAAGGCTTCCCACATGCGGGCTTGCTGATCCGCCGCCAAGAAGCCATCGGCCAAGTTAAAGGCAATGGCATCACCGGCACCAATGGTCTCACCCACCAAGCCCAGCCACTCGCCTGCACGACCGGGGCAGCGGCTCAGAAAATAGCCGCCGCCGACATCCGGAAACAAGCCAATCGCCGTTTCGGGCATGGCCATCTTGGTACGCTCGGTAACGATACGCAGTGCAGCGCCTTGACTGATGCCCATACCGCCGCCCATCACAATGCCATCCATAAAGGCAATATAGGGCTTGGGATAGCGGTGAATCAGGTGGTTGAGGGCGTATTCTTCGGTAAAGAAGTCTTCGATTTGTGGATCACCCACGCTGCCTGCTTGGTGCAAAAAGCGGATATCGCCCCCAGCACAAAAAGCGCCGAATGGGCCTTCTTTGTTGCTGCCACGCACCGCCACAGCCAACACAGCCGGGTCGTCTTTCCAAGCCAACAAAATGGACATCAAATCACGCACCATGCCCAGCGAGAGCGCATTGAGCGCGCGCGGGCGGTTGAGCGTAATCAAACCCACTTGGCCACGCACTTCGCTCAATACCTCAGAGACAGTCTCCACCATTTTTCTTTCCTTCTGGTTCAATTGCGACACAAAGTACCCATTGTGCGATATCGCAGGGTACCGATTGCGCCATTGGGGTGACTGGATGCGATGCTACGCACCCGTGCCCAACCCGAAAATCAGGCGTGATGGTGCTGGCCCACGCCAGCGGCTTCGCCCAGCACACGCGCCGCCCACTGGTTGAGGCTGGTGCCAGCGGCTTGGGCGGCAGTCAGTGCTGCGCTATGGACTTCTGGGGCTACCCGCAGCATCAGTTTGCCACTGGCAGGCTTTTGGGGCATTTGCCCCAGTTTTTCGCAGGCTTGCACATAATCATCGACAGATTCATGGAAGGCTTGTTCCAGCCCATCCACCGTGCTGGCATGGAACCCCACAATGTCGCGGATGCCCGCCAAGCGCCCGACAAAAATGCGGTCGGCATCGTCGTACTCAATCCGGGCCGTGTATCCCTTGTAGGTCATGGTGTTCATCATGGCTTGACTCCAATATGGTTCAAAAATTCGCGCGTTTGTTGCACCCGATACCGCAACGCTTCTTTGCTCGGATGGGGGCGATGGAAAAACACTTTTTCGCCATCTTTCTCAAACGTGACGGAGGAGCCGCTGCCCTCTATCACCCGACAGCCCAGACTGATAAGCAAGCCTTCAATCCGCGACCACTCCAAGTTGCCATTGACGGGACTGGTAAAGATGGCTTCTAGTGTTTTTCGGTGCTTGCTGTTCATGCAAGCTATTGTATTTATTTTTGATAAATTGCAAGCATATTAAGCTATCAAAAAAACGACTGCTACAGAAAAAAAGCCACCGCAAACGCAGTGGCTTTTTCGCTCACACCGGCAGCAGGTGCCGGGTAAAAATCAAGAACGGCCAGCGCGCTTGCGGTCGCTTTCCTTCAAGTGGCGCTTGCGCAGGCGCACGCTCTTGGGGGTGATTTCGACCAGTTCGTCGTCTTCGATAAACTCAACGCCGTATTCCAGCGTCAGATCAATCGGGGGCGTGATCTTGATGGCGTCTTCCTTGCCAGAAACGCGGAAGTTGGTCAGTTGCTTGGTACGGGTAGCATTGACCACCAGATCGTTGTCACGGCTGTGGATACCCACAATCATGCCTTCATATACCGGATCATTGGCCTTGACGAACATACGGCCACGGTCGTCCAGCTTGCCCAAGGCGTAGGTGAAAATTTCGCCTTCGTCCATCGAGATCAGCACGCCATTCTTACGGCCACCAATGTCGCCCTTGTGCGGCTCGTAGCAGTCAAAAATGTTGGCAATCAGGCCAGAACCACGGGTCAAGTTCAAGAACTCGTTGGTAAAGCCAATCAGACCACGGGCCGGAATACGGTACTCTAGGCGCACGCGGCCACGGCCATCGGGTTCCATGTTCACCAGTTCGCCCTTGCGCTCGCCCAAGGCTTGCATCACGCCGCCTTGGTGGGATTCTTCGATGTCGGCAGTGACCAGCTCGATAGGCTCGTGCTTGACGCCATCAACGTCCTTGAACAGCACGCGTGGCTTAGACACGGCCATTTCGTAGCCTTCGCGGCGCATGTTTTCCAGCAAGATGGTCAAGTGCAGTTCGCCCCGGCCCATCACTTCAAAAATGCCTTCTTCGTCGGTTTCATTGACGCGCAGGGCCACGTTGTGTTGCAGCTCTTTTTGCAGACGATCCCAGATTTGGCGGCTGGTCACATACTTGCCTTCGCGGCCAGCCAGCGGGCTGGTGTTGACGCAGAAGTTCATGGTCAGCGTTGGCTCATCCACCTTGAGCATGGGCAGCGGTGCGGGGTTGAGCGGGTCAGTCACCGTCACGCCAATACCGATGTCGGCAATGCCGTTAATCAGCACGATTTCGCCGGGGCCAGCTTCGGTGGCTTGCACACGATCCAAACCTTGGAAAGTCAGCACTTGGTTGACACGGCCCTTGACGGACTTGCCATCGGGGCCTTCCATCACTACCACGTCCATGTTGGGCTTGATGGTGCCTTGGCTGATACGGCCCACGCCAATACGACCGACGAAGGTCGAAAAGTCCAGTGCCGAAATTTGCAGTTGCAGCGGTGCAGCAGGGTCACCCTTTTGTGCGGGCACATGCTTGAGCACGGTGTTGAACAGGGCAGACATATCTGGCCCCCACTGTTCGCCAGGTGCGCCTTCTTCCAGCGACGACCAGCCGTTGATACCCGAAGCATAAACCACGGGGAAGTCCAACTGCTCATCGGTAGCGCCAAGCTTGTCGAACAAGTCAAAAGCGGCATTGACCACCTTGTCGGGGTTGGCACCGGGCTTGTCCACCTTGTTCACGACGACGATGGGCTTGAGGCCCAAAGCCAGCGCTTTCTTGGTCACGAAGCGCGTTTGTGGCATCGGGCCTTCTTGGGCATCGATCAGCAGCACCACGCCATCGACCATCGACAGCGCACGTTCCACTTCACCACCGAAGTCCGCGTGGCCGGGGGTATCGACGATGTTGATGTGCGTGCCTTCCCAGCTTACAGCGCAGTTCTTAGCCAAGATGGTAATGCCACGCTCTTTTTCGATGGCATTGTTGTCCATCACGGTATCAACGACTTTTTCGTGCTCGGCAAAGGTGCCGGACTGGCGCAGCAACTGATCGACCATGGTGGTTTTACCGTGGTCAACGTGGGCGATGATGGCGATATTACGGATTTGTTTACTCATGATTTTTCCAAAATGCTAGCAGCAGGGGCGGCCAGCGTACGACTTTCCAGAATTTGTTGAATTTCTAACGGGCTAAGGAGGCGGTCTGGAATCAATTCTCCCGCCACGGTATGCCCAACGCCTAACAAGGCGGGTGGCTCTTGCCCAAACACGGCCACCGCCGCATGGTCGGGCCAAGTGCCACGGCGACGCAGCCCAGACAGAAAGCGCCCGGCATCTTCGCTGCCCAATGTGACAGGCAGATGCTCGACCAACAAGGCCTCAGGGGGCAACAGGCAAGCCAAGCGCTGCGCCTCGTCCATCGCCTCTAGCTCGGCCAAGGTGACACAGCGCTCCACACCCAAGCCACCCGTGTCAATGCGGCGCAAAAAGCTCAGGTGGCCGCCACAACCGAGTGCCGCGCCGATGTCCTCGCCCAGCGTGCGGATATAAGTGCCTTTGCTGCATGTCACCACCATGTTGAGGAGGGGCTGGCCTTGGTCATCCGAAGACAGCGTCAAGGCCAAAGCGTGGATCTCGACCTCGCGGGCGGCACGCTCTACCTCGACACCGGCCCGTGCATATTCATACAGGGCCTTGCCATCTTTTTTCAGCGCACTGTACATGGGCGGCACCTGACGGATCGGCCCGGTAAACTGCTGCTGCACCGCAGCCAAACGCTCAGGGGTGAGCATTTCAGGGGTGATGGCACATTCGCGCAGAACCTCGCCTTCGGCATCGCCGGTTGTCGTAGTCGCGCCCAATCGGACAATGGCTTCGTAGGTTTTGGCAGCATCAAGCTGCAACTGGCTGAACTTGGTGGCCGCACCAAAGCACAGCGGCAGCACACCAGTGGCTAACGGGTCGAGCGTGCCGGTATGACCGGCCTTCTCGGCGCGCAGCAGCCATTTGGCCTTTTGCAAGGCGTCGTTGCTAGAAAAGCCCAGCGGTTTGTCCAGCAGCAACACCCCATGCACAGGGCGGCGCTGCACCCTCGTGCGTGGCGCGTTCATGCTCAATCCTCTTTAGCGCGGGAAGAAACTGCCTTGGCAATCAAGGCGTTCATGTCAGCGGCACGCTCGCTGGTGCGGTCGTAGACGAAATGCAGCGTCGGCACGGTGTGGATGTGCAGGCGCTTGAACAGGCCATTGCGCAGGAAACCTGCGGCCTGGTTCAAGCCCTCTTGCGTTTGCTGGGGGTCGCCCACCAGCAAACTGAAGAACACCTTGGCATGGGCGTAGTCGGGGGTGACCTCTACGCCCTGCAACGTCACCATACCCACACGCGGGTCTTTCAACTCGCGCGCAATGAGTTCGGTCAGATCGCGTTGGATCTGATCGGCCACCTTGAAGGCACGGTTGGGCGTAGCAGACTTTTTGGCAGCCATGGTTTACAGCGTCCGCGCAATTTCCTTGATCTCGAAGAACTCCAGCTGATCACCTTCTTTGATGTCGTTGTAGTTCTTGAGCTTGATACCGCACTCGAAGCCTTCTTTGACTTCCTTGACGTCGTCCTTGAGGCGACGCAGCGATTCGACGTCGCCGGTGTAAATGACGATGTTGTCGCGCAGCAGGCGGAAGCGGCAATTGCGAATGACTTGGCCCGAAGTGATGTAAGAACCAGCCACGGTACCAATCTTGGACGCCACGAACACGGTGCGGATCTCTGCCGTACCCAGTGCTTCTTCACGCTGCTCAGGAGCCAACATGCCAGACATGGCCGCCTTGACCTCATCTACCGCATCGTAAATGATGTTGTAGTAGTGGATATCGACGTCGTTGCCTTCAGCCGTCTTGCGAGCACCGGAGTCGGCACGCACATTAAAGCCGATGACGATGGCCTTGGAGGCAATAGCCAAGTTGATATCGGACTCGCTGATGCCGCCCACGCCCGCATAGACCAACTGCACGCGGATCTCGTCGGTGGACAGTTTGAGCAGCGAGGCGCCCAGCGCTTCTTGCGAGCCTTGCACGTCGGCCTTGATGATGATGGGCAGGGTTTTGACCTCGCCCGCCGTCATATCGGCAAACATGTTTTCCAGCTTGGCTGCTTGTTGCTTGGCCAGCTTGGTGTGGCGGAACTTACCAGCACGGTAGGTAGCCACTTCACGGGCCCGGCGCTCGTCAGACAGTACGACAAAATCGTCGCCCGCCTGCGGCACTTCGGTCAGACCTTGGATTTCTACCGGGATAGATGGGCCTGCCGTCTTGGCAACCTTGCCTGCTTCGTCCAACATGGCGCGCACGCGGCCAAAAGTTTGACCTGCCAGCACGATGTCACCCACCTTGAGCGTACCGGACTGCACGAGCACGGTAGCCACAGGGCCACGGCCCTTATCCAGCTTGGCTTCAATCACCAAGCCCTTAGCTTGGCTTTCCACTGGGGCCTTGAGTTCCAGCACTTCGGCCTGCAACAGCACTTGCTCCAGCAACTCGTCAATGCCCATACCGGTCTTGGAGGACACCGCCACGAAGGGCGATTCACCACCGTACTCTTCGGGCACCACCTGCTCAACCACCAGCTCTTGCTTGACGCGCTCAGGGTTGGCATCGGGCTTGTCGGCCTTGGTGATAGCGACGACGATAGGAACACCAGCCGCCTTGGCGTGCTTGATAGCTTCCTTGGTCTGGGGCATAACGCCATCGTCCGCTGCCACCACCAAAATCACGATGTCGGTGGCTTGGGCACCACGGGCACGCATGGCGGTAAACGCCTCGTGGCCGGGGGTATCCAAGAACGACACCATGCCGCGTGGGGTTTCGACGTGGTAGGCACCAATGTGCTGGGTAATACCACCAGCTTCGCCGGTAGCCACCTTGGTGCGGCGGATGTAGTCCAGCAGCGAGGTTTTACCGTGGTCAACGTGGCCCATCACCGTCACAACGGGGGCACGCGGCAGCAACGGCACATCTTGCTGTGCTGCATCGTCGGTGAAGGCTTCTGGATCGTCCAGTGCAGCCACCACAGCCTTGTGGCCCAATTCTTCCACCACGATCATGGCGGTATCTTGGTCTAGCGGCTGGTTGATGGTGACCATCTGGCCCATCTTCATCAGCGCCTTGATGACTTCAGATGCCTTGATCGACATCTTGTGCGCCAGTTCAGCCACGGTGATGGTTTCGGGCACATGCACTTCAATGATGCGCGCCTCGACCGCTGCAGCGTGGGCGTGTTGGTCATGGCCGCCACGGTCGTTGCGGTCATTGCCACGGCGGCCCTTGGGGGCAGCGCCACGCCAAGAACTGCCGCCACGACCAGCACCACCGGCGGTATCGCCACGGGTCTTGATTTCTTTCTTTTTGGCTGGATCACCGGCCCAGCTAGACGACAGCTTGGCCGATTTGACCTCTTTGCCTGCACCAGCAGGAGCGCTACCGGGAGCCGGAGCGCGCCCAGCAGCAGCGCCGGGAGCAGCAGCGGGCTTGTGCAAGGTGCCTTTTTTGGCATCCGCAGCCGGCTTGGGCGCAGGTTTTGGCTCTTCGGGCTTCTTAGCCACCAGCACCTTGGCTGGAGACGACAGCATAGAGCGGATAGCCGCAGCTTCGGCCATCGCCTTGCGGCGGCGCTCGTCCAAATCGGTGGCACGAGCAGATTCTTCCGCTGCGCGGGCCTTGGATTCTTCTTCGGCCTTGGCACGGGCAGCAGCTTGGGCAGCAGCACGGGCAGCAGCTTCGGCAGCAGCCTCCCGCGAGGCTTCTTGTTTCATGGCCGATGCTTGGGCCTTTTTGCGCGCTTCTTGGGCGGCATAGGCAGCGGCGCGCTCGGCGGCTTCGCGGTCGCGGCGCTCGCGCTCTTCGCGCTCTTTGCGTTTGGCGGCCAGCTCTTGCTCTTCGCGGCTGAGGGACTCCACCTGCTGGCGGGCCTGCTCTTCGCGGCGAACGAGTTCAGAGTTTTGGTCTGCGGTCAAGGCGGGTTCTTCAGCCTGTGGCGGTGTTGTCAAAGCAGCTGCATCTTCGGATGCGGAAGATTCGGGGGCATCTTCGCGCTTGACGAAGGTGCGTTTTTTGCGCACTTCGACCTGAATGGTGCGTGCCTTGCCCGTAGCATCAGCCTGCTTGATCTCGCTGGTGGAGCGGGTGACCAAGGTGATCTTTTTACGATCAGCAGCATTGACGCCATGACTGGCTTGCAGATGGGCCAAGAGCTTCTGCTTATCAGACTCAGTCAGGGCATCCGACGCCCTGCTCTTGGTAACACCGGCCTGCTTGAGTTGCTCCAGCAGGGTTTCGGGGGATTTTTTGAGTTCGTTAGCAAACTCGGCAACGGTGGTGCTGGACATATGTGATTTGTACCTCCCTGACCTTTATTCTTGCCCTGCGAACCAGTGTTCGCGCGCCTTCATAATCAAGGCTTTGGCTTCTTCTTCGGACTGGCCGGTCAGGTCGGTCAGCTCGTCGATGGCCAGATCGGCCAGATCGTCGCGTGTATGAATGCCGCCAACCGCCAGTTGGGCGATCAGCTCAGGCGTTAGCCCTTCCAGATCACGCAGCTCTTGGGACACATCGTCCACGCTCTCTTCCCGTGCGATCTCCAGGGTGAGCAGGGCATCTTTGGCCCGCGCCCGCAGTTCGTTGACGGTATCTTCATCAAAGCTCTCGATTTCGAGCATCTCTTGCAGGGGCACATAGGCCACTTCTTCGAGACTTTCAAAACCTTCAGCAATCAAGATGTCGGCCATTTCTTGATCGACATCGAGTTTTTCCATGAACAAGCGCCGAGCAGCATCGGTCTCGGTGGCTTGTTTTTGTGCCGACTCAGCGGCATCCATGATATTGATTTTCCAACCGGTGAGGTCAGAGGCCAGACGCACGTTCTGGCCGCCACGGCCAATAGCAATGGCGAGGTTTTCCTCGTCCACCACCACGTCCATAGCGTGTTTTTCTTCATCGACGACGATGGACTGCACGTTGGCCGGTGCCAAGGCACCGATGACGAACTGCGCTGGGTCTTCTGACCAGAGCACAATATCGACACGCTCGCCGGCCAGTTCGTTGGTCACGGCATTGACACGGGTGCCACGCACACCGACACAGGTGCCGATAGGATCGACACGGCGGTCGTGCGAGACCACAGCAATTTTGGCACGGCTGCCTGGATCGCGGGCGCAGTTTTTGATTTCCAACAGGCCCTGCTCGATCTCAGGCACTTCGTTGCGGAACAACTCGATCATGAATGCTGGGGCCGAACGCGACAGAATGATCGGTGCGCCGCGCAAGGTCAGATCGACATCCATAATCATGGCGCGAACCCGGTCACCGCTGCGCAGATTTTCTTTGGGGATGGTCTCATTGCGGCGCAAACGGCCTTCAACGCGGCCCGCCTCAATAATCAAATCGCCCTTGTCCATGCGCTTGACGGTGCCCGTGAAAATCTTTTCGCCACGCGACATAAAGTCGTTGAGCAGCATTTCGCGCTCGGCATCGCGGATTTTTTGCAGAATGACCTGCTTGGCTGCCATAGCACCAATGCGCCCAATGGGCAAAGACTCCACCGCTTCTTCGATGTAGTGACCCACCTCGACGCCTGACACACGGTCTTGTGCGTCCATGAGCAGCTCTTCAGCTTCAGGGTTTTGCAGCCCGGCATCGTCAGGCACCACCAGCCAGCGGCGGAAGGTTTCGTAGTTGCCACTATCGCGATCGATGGACACACGAATGTCCACTTCGCCTTCATAAAGCTTTTTGGTGGCCTGGGCCAGCGCCAGCTCGACGGCACCCAACACCACATCACGCTCGACGTTTTTCTCGCGCGAAATGGCTTCAACCAACATTAACAATTCGCGATTCATGCGACGACTCTCCTGTTTCCTTCACCTGCATTGGGCAGTTGGGCCATTTTGACCTGCACTGCCCAGACGTTTTTTGCGCTCATTCGGTCTGACCGGGAGCCGCCAGCTGGCTGCGCCCCTTGAAATCGACAATCGGCGCTAGACGCGCATCGCGCAGCTCATCGAGGGCAAAGCCCAGAGCTTGCAGCGGTGCAGGCACACGCTTTTTGCTGATTTTTTGACCCGGTTTAGGCGGCGGCTCGTCACTCCAGACAATTTGCCAGCCTCCGGTATCCGCTCGTTCAAGGGTACCGCGAAATTTTTTCCGATTGGCATGCACCTGCCCGGCAGCGGCAGCGCCCATCGGGGCTTTGAGGGTGATGTCAATGACTTCACCCAAAAAGCGCTCAAAGTCTTGCGCATGGCGCAAGGGCCGGTCAATGCCCGGCGAGGATACTTCAAGGCGCTTGTAATCTACGCCATCGACTTCGAGGGCAAATTGCAATTGGCGCGTGACCTTTTCGCAATCTTCGACAGTAACAAACTGCTCAGGGGCCACCGGCGCATCTGCTGCCGGGGGCTGCCAGGGCCAATCGATGGTGATGCGTAGCAGGCCGCCCGCAGAGCGTTCAATCTCTACCAGGTCATAGCCCAGGCCCACTACGATTTGTTCGACGATTTGCTGCAATGCCACGTGTTTTGATTTATTCCCGGAAATACAAAAAACCCGATAACCCCCAGAGGCTTCGAGCTCCAAAAGCAAACGACCAAAAAAAACGGGCGGTTGGTACCCGCCCGTTTGGTCGTGAGGCCCCTATTGTAGCCTGCAAACCGCACTTTGGTGGCATGGCAGCGATAGAAAAATAGGCGATGCGTGCCAGCTACTTAGCGGGAAAGTGGCTTGAGCAACTCGGCCAAGTCGTTTTCGGTGAACATCGGTTCGCGCCGCGCTGAGGCACCGCTATACATGCTATCGGCCAGTTGTGCTTTGCGCTCTTGCAGGGCCAAAATGCGCTCTTCAATCGTGCCTTGGGCCACCAATTTGACCACCCAGACGCTTTGCGTTTGGCCGATACGGTGGGCGCGGTCGGTGGCTTGGTTTTCTACCGCCGGGTTCCACCACGGGTCGTAGTGGATTACAGTGTCGGCTTGGGGCAAATTCAGGCCCACGCCCCCGGCTTTGAGGCTAATGAGGAACAGGGGCACTTGGCCGCTGGTGAACTGATCAATCAGGGCATCGCGGTTTTGGCTCTGCCCAGTGAGTTTGACCCAGCGCAGTTGGCGTTTTTGCAGCTCGACCTCGATCAGCTCCAGCATACGGGTGAACTGCGAGAACAACAAAATGCGCCGCCCTTCGGCCAGCATTTCGGGCAGCAGCTCCATCAAGCACTCTAGCTTGGCCGATTGCTGCACTTTGCGTGCCGCCTCTAACGGCACCAGTTGTGGGTCGCAACACACTTGGCGCAATTTGAGCAGGGCATCCAAAATAGCCAATTGCGATTTGCCCAAACCTTGGGCATCGAGGGCTTCGCGCACGCTTTCTTCCATCGTCAAGCGGATGGTTTCGTACAGATTGGCCTGTGTGCCTGCCAGCTCGACGCGCATCACGGTTTCGACCTTGGGCGGCAGATCACTAGCCACCAACGCCTTGGTGCGCCGCAGCATAAACGGCGTGACACGCGCGCGCAGTTGCGCCAGCCGCGTGCCGTCGCCCGATTTTTCAATCGGGTTGCGAAAAACCTCGGTAAAGCGCTTTTGGCTACCCAAAAAGCCGGGCATGAGAAAGTGGAACAGACTCCAGATTTCACCCAAGTGGTTTTCCATCGGTGTGCCCGACAGGCACAGGCGGTGGCGCGCCTGCAAAGCACTGACTACCTTCGCAGCGTAGGTGCTGGCGTTTTTGATGTTTTGCGCTTCATCAAGCACCAGCAGATGCCAAGACTGTGCCAGCCAGCGTTCACGGTCGCGTTGCAACAGCGAATACGGGGCAATCACCACATCGTACTGCTTAAGCGCATCGGCGGCGGTATGACGCTCTTTGCCGTGCAGTACCAAGCAACGCAATTGGGGGCAAAAACGGTTCGCCTCGCGCTGCCAATTTCCCATCAAACTGACGGGCGCAATGATGAGAGCAGGCTGCAACAAGCGCCCGGCATCTTTTTCTATTTGGATATGCACCAAGGTTTGCAGTGTTTTGCCCAACCCCATGTCGTCGGCCAAAATACCGGCCAAGCCGTGGGCATGCAAAAACTGCAACCAGTTCACGCCCTGCTGCTGGTAGGGGCGCAGGCTGGCTTGCACACTCTGGGGTATGGGTACTTCGGGCAAATGCGCTTGGCCGCTCAGTTGCTGCGCCAGCTCGCGCAGGGCAGCCGCGCCCTCCCAGACTGCACCTTCGCCCAGCGCGGCGCTGGTGCGCAGGGCATCAAGGCGCGATAAGCGCAGGCTTTCGGCGTTGAAGTCGTATTGCCGATCACCGACCAAATCGAACAGCGCCAGCAGCCAAGGCTGCAAGGCGTGCATGGGCAGACGCAAAAAACCGGGGCCATCGGGGGCGGGCAAAAACAGGAACGGCGGCAGTTGCGGTTGCCCGGTGTTGGGGTTTAGCGGGCTTTGGGCCACCGTGGCGATGAGTTCGGGCAGCAAAGGCAAGATGTTATGGCGCTGGCCGTCAATCTCGATACCCAAAGACAGCTCAAACCACGGCGAGGTAGCACCGCTGGCATCCTCCAAGCCATCGGTAGCGCCTTCGGGGTGCAGCTGCACCCCTAAGCGGTCGGCGCGGGCAATCCAGTGCTGTAATGGCGCATCTACCGTGACTTCAAAGCCTGCGGCGCGCAACACGGCAAAATCTTCATCTAGCCATTGCAGCCACTGCTGGTGCTCCGCCGGGCCGGGCAAGCCAAAAATGCCGTCGTCATCCAGCACACGCAAGCCCAGCGCCAGCAAACGCTCCATCGCCTGCTGCTCGGCGGGCAGATCGCGCTGTAACAGCACGCTGTCTGCGCTGCTAGAGGGAGAATCCATGAGCACGGTGGGTTGGGGCGTGGGCCACCAGCCCGTGAACCCTTGGTAATCAAAACGCAACTGGGCATTGAGCAACCCTTGCTGGCGCTGCTGCGCCACCGGCACAGGGGCTAAATACAGGCGTGGCAGCGGTGGGCCAGGCTCTAGCGTGGTGATTTGTTTCACCACAGCGGGCAGCGGCAAGCTGCCCAAGCACTCAACCACTTTGCGCTGGTGATTTTCGAGCACCGCCTCAGAGGCTGGGGGCGCTTGTAGCAGCAGCGCCAGTTGCATGGGCGTCCAGCCCGGGGCCTGCACCGGGCCACACTGGCCCTTAATGATGTCCAGATACAACGGTGGCTGGTTGGTGCAAAGCTGAAGGTTTTCTTCTGCCAACTGGGCATGCAATTGCCACTGCGGCGCGGCAGACTCGTTACCAGAAGCTTTTTGTTGTGCCCAATGCCATTGCACGGTTTGCGGCTCGCCCCATTGCAGCGGGAAGCCGGGTTGGCCGTCAGGTAGCGCCCAAAAAAGCCGCCCAATGCTGGCCGCTTGCTGCACTATCGCTGCCACCATAGGGCCTTGCAGCACAATTCCTAAATGCAGGTCACGTCTGCTCGTGCGCGACAAATATAGACTTTGCCCCCACTGACTGCTTTGTGAAGGCATGGGCGGCAGAGCGTACATGCCGCGCAATAGTTCTAATATTGCACGGTCGGCATCGCTGACTTGGCGATAAGCTGGATCGCTGGGCGAGGGGATGTCGCTCAGATAGCGCACCTTAGACCAACCACCAGCTTTTTTAATAAAAGACTGCACCAGATGCAAACACAGCACAGGCAAGGCAGCGCTGCCGCGTGAGGAGTTGCGTGATGGTGTATCAAAGGCCAGCAGATACAAAAAATGCTCTTCTCTGGCAGCGCTGGGGGTGCCGGATGCTGCTGCCTGAAGTGGTGAACGCGGCCCCATCTGCTCCAGTGTCTCTAGCCATTGCAGCCATTGCGTATCGAGGATGGCACGGGCAGCAGCCTGTTGTTGGCGCTGTAGTTCTTCTTGACGCTGGATCAGGGCAGCGCGCTGCGCTTCTAAGTCTTCCAGACCGGGCCGCACGCGTCCCAGCAAATTCATGTCAGGAAAAACTTCGCAACCATACTGTGACGTGTACAGCAGCAAGGCTACCGCATGTTTGCACTGAAAGCCCACCGGGCAACTGCACTCACTGTTCCAACTGACAGGCTGGCCCATCATGTCCACATACACTTCGATGCTCAACCCGTAAGGCTCATCGGTAAAGCCCTGCACTTCACCAAACACTTGCCAATGGTCATCCAGTGGCTCAATTTTAAAAGAGAGCACCGCCTCATCATCGAACAATTCTTGACCACTCTCCCAAGTAGTCTGACCCACCCTTTTTTCAATCGCTGAGAAGGGGATCCAAGCATCAGGGGGGCTATAGCGCCGGGAAAAACGGGTCATCGCGTTGCAACCATCAAAAAAAATCAAGCAATGCTAGGCATGGGCAGCCCGGACACGCTCCAGCAGGGCTTGGGCTTGTGGATCAGCGGTGGCCGGTGCCGCCATGCTGGTCAACATGCGCGCCAATACCCCCGGCTGGGGCGGCAGTGGCCCAAAGAAGGATGCCCGGCGGCCATCAGCTGCCAGCAACAAGGTAGGAAAGGTCTCGATGTCTAGGTCGCCCAGCAGGTCGGCCTCGTCTTCGACATCAAGCCACACAAAGCGCATCTGTGGATGCTGGCTGGCTGCGGCATCAAAAATGTCGCGGTAGGCATCGCAAGTTCGGCACCAAGCCGCACACAGGCAAATCACCCAAGGGGTAGAAACAGCAGAAACAGAATGTGGCACAAACGTCAGGCAAGAGCAGGAAGGCTGCGCCGATTGTGCCCGAAGTGGGTACAGTGCAGCTTTTTGACTTTGCACTAGGATTTTTACTATGGGTCTTCATTACTCCCCCGACCACCAATGGATCAACGCTGCTGATGTGCAAGCTGCCACCGTCGGCATCACGGTACACGCCCAAGAAGCGCTGGGCGATGTGGTGTTTGTCGATCTGCCCGCCGTGGGTACCTCCTTTGCCCAAGGGGCAGTAGCCAGTGTGGTGGAATCGGTCAAGGCGGCTGCCGATGTGTTTATGCCTGTAGCGGGCGAAGTGGTAGAGGTCAATGAGGCCCTGCGCGCCGATCCAGCACTGGCCAACAGCGACCCTTTGGGCGCAGGCTGGTTCTTCAAAATCAAAGTGACTGACCCAGCGCAACTGTCTACCCTGCTGGATGAAGCCGCCTATGCCGCCTTGGTGCAAAACGCCTAACGGTCTGTAGCCAGCCCCGATGAGCCGCCCCGACCTTGCTTTTTTGCTGCGCACCACCGAACTACCCTTGCCCCCCTACCCGCCAGCGGAAGAAACAGAGCTGGAGAGGGAGCGGCGCAACTTAGCCGAGCGCCCCAGCGGCCCCATGGCCGATTTGATTGCTGAATTGCGCGCCTACCAAGCCGAGCTAGAAGCGCAAAACAAGGTGCTGCGCTACAGCCAGTCGGCGGCTGAGAGTGCTTCGGAGCGGTTTGAGACCCTGTTTTCTAGCGTGCCGCTGGCGCTGATGGTGCTCGATGAGCATGGCATGGTGGTGCAAGCCAACTCGATGGCGCACCGCTCTTTTCAGCCTACGGAGCGTGACCGCCCCCTGACCGAGTTGCAAGCCTTTGTGTGTGAGGCCGATGCCCCGCAGGTGCGCCAAGCCTTTGCCCAAGCCCTGCAAGAGGGCCACAGCGAAGCCACCGAGGTGGTGTTTACCATTGGCGAGCAAGGCCATATCACCGGCGATTTACACATTGCCCGCATTGAGGCCCCGCAGCACGATGGCAACCCACCGCTGTTGCAGTTTTTGTGCGCCGTGATTGACCAGGGGCCGCTGCTGGCCGAGCGCCAAGCCTTGCAGCAAAGCGCGCAAGAATTGCAGCAGCGCAATGCCCAACTGCATGACAGCGAGCGGCGGCTAGAGGCGGTGATTAACTCCTCGCTCGATGCCATCATTTGTGTAGATCAGCACCAGCGCATCACCGTGTTTAACCCGACGGCGGCGGCGCTGTTTCAATGCAGCGCCAGCGATGCCTTGGGCAGCCCCTTGCAGCGCTTTTTGCCCGGTGCGCAGCAAGTGCTCGATTTTGCCCAATTGGCTACCCAAGCCATGTTGGGTGAAATGACGGCGCACACCGTGAGCGGCAAAGAACTGGCGGTGGAGGTAAGCGTATCGTTTGAACGCCATGCCCAAGGCGAAACCACCACCGTGTTTGCCCGCGACCTGACCGGGCGCAAAAAGGCCGAAGCCCATCGCAACGAATTGGAAGTACAACTGCGCGAATCGCACAAAATGCAGGCCGTGGGCACGATGGCAGGTGGCATCGCCCACGACTTTAATAACATTTTGAGCGCCATTTTGGGCAATGCCGAGCTAGCCAAGGCCGATTGTGGCCCCGGCTCGCCCGCCTACGAAAGCTTGGTCGAGATCGACAAAGCCGGTCGCCGCGCCCGCGATTTGGTGCGCCAAATTTTGACCTTTAGCCGCAACGAGCCCCCCCGGCGCACTAGCGTGGCCTTGGCCGAAGTGCTGGCCGACACCGAACGCCTGCTACGCGTCACGCTGCCCCCGGCCATTGACCTGCGCTTGCACGCGGCCAGCGCACTGCCCCCAGTGCTGGCCGACCCGACCCAAGTCGAACAAGCCGTGCTCAACTTGTGTACCAATGCCATCCATGCCATTGGTGAAGGGCGCGGCAGCGTACAGGTAGAGTTGCACACCGTGCGCCCCGACCAGCGCCAGTGTGAACGCCTTGGGCTTATACCGGGCGACTATGTGAGCCTGAGCGTATCCGATAGCGGCCCCGGTATTGACGCCAGCATCTTGCAGCGCATTTTTGAGCCTTTTTTTACCACCAAGCCGGTGGGGCAAGGCACGGGGCTGGGGCTGTCGGTAGTGCATGGCGTGATGCGTACCCACGGCGGCGCGGTGGATGTACAAAGTGCGCCCAGCCAAGGCAGCCGCTTTACGCTGTATTTTCCCGCCGTATCCGCAACCACGGCCAGCGAGGCTCCAGAGCTGGTGCCAGAAACCACGGCCACAGCAGTGGCAGCGCCAGCGCAGCCCAGCCGCCAGCACCATGTGATGTATGTGGATGATGACAAAGCGCTGGTGTTTTTGGTGCAGCGCCTGCTCAAGCGCCGGGGTTACATCATCAGCGGTTTTACCGACCCCCGCGAGGCCGCTGCGGCACTGCGCGCCAACCCACAAACCTATGATCTGCTGGTGACTGACTACAACATGCCCGGCTATTGCGGTGTGGATCTGGTGCGCGAGGCACTCAGTATCCGTGCCGACCTACCGGTGGCACTGGCTTCGGGCTACATCACCGCTGAGATCGAACAAGCTGCGCGGGCCGAAGGTGCGCGTGCGCTCATCCACAAACCCAACGATGTCGAAGAGATGTGCGCCACCGTGCAAAAGCTCCTGCTGGGTGAACTGTGACCACGCCCACTATCTACACAGGCCCCAGCCCAGAAGGCGTGCCTTGCCTGTATGCCGATGCGGATTTGCTCGTGCTAGTCAAGCCCTCTGGCTTGTTGTGCGTGCCGGGCCGTGGCCCAGACAAACAAGACTGCCTGAGCGCCCGTGTGCAGCGCTGCTGGCCCGAGGCCTTGATCGTGCATCGCTTGGATCAGGCCACTTCGGGTTTGGTGCTGATGGCGCGCCATCTGGCAGCGCAACGCGCCTTGAGCACCGCCTTTGCAGAGCGCCGCATGCACAAATCCTACCAAGCTGTGGTGCAGGGGATTTGGCTGCCGCCCGACTCTGGCAGCGCATGGCAACTGATTGACCTGCCCATTGCCGCCGATTGGGAGCGCCGCCCCTTGCGCATCATTGACCCGGTGCAAGGCAAGCCGAGCCAAACGCGCTGGCGCGTGCTCACCACCGATGCCGTGGCACAAACCACCCGCGTAGAGTTAGAGCCGCTCACAGGCCGCACGCACCAATTGCGCGTACATCTGGCCGCTTGCGGTCACCCCATTTTGGGCGATGCCCTTTATGCCGATGCGGCCACCATAGCCCGTTCGCCCCGGCTGCTACTGCACGCCACGGCGCTAGGCTTGGCCCACCCCAGCACCGGCCAGTGGCTGCACTACACTTGCGCCGCTGATTTTTAGCATCTAGCAAGGAACACAGGCCATGAGCGCACCTTTAACCATTCTGACCGGCGCATCGCGGGGCATGGGCTTGGCAATGGCCCAGCAATTGCTCCACCGTGGCGGCACACTGATTTGCCTGTCTCGCCACTGCCACGATGGGCTGACCCAGCAAGCACAGGCCCAAGGCACAGCGTTAGAGCAGTGGCAACACGATTTGGCCGATGGCACCAGCGCAGCGGCCCGGCTGCGCCAATGGCTACAAACGCAACCAGCGGGGACCTTTGCCACGGCCACTCTCATCAACAATGCCGGGGTGATACCACCGATTGCACCGCTGTCGGCCAGCAATCCGGCTGCGCTAACGCAAGCCCTGCGCGTCGGGCTAGAAGCTCCGATGCTGCTGACGGCGGCTTTTCTGGGAGCCACCGAAGACTGGCAAGTGCCGCGCAAGGTATTGAACATTTCTTCTGGCTTGGGGCGGCGGGCGATGGCATCGCAGTCTGCCTACTGTGCTGCCAAAGCAGGCATGGACCACTTTACCCGCTGCGCCGCACTGGACGAGGCCCTCAAGCCCCACGGTGCCAAGCTGTGCTCGCTGGCACCGGGCGTGATTGACACCGATATGCAGGTACAACTGCGCAGCACAGACCCCGATGCGTTCCCAGATGCCGCCAGTTTTGCCGCACTGCAAGCGGCCGGAATGCTCACCTCCCCGCAAGAAGCAGCAGCGCGCTTGCTAGCTTGGTTGCAGCGCCCCGATTTTGGCCACCTGCCGGTGGCCGATGTGCGGCTCGATTGAGCGTGGGCCGCACCCACTGCCCAGCTTCTTTTTTTTACCCAAAACAAAAAATCTCTTATGTTGCGCCGTTCTTTTTTCTGCACCACTCTGGCTCTGCTGTGGGGTGCCAGCGCCCATGCCCAAACTGCGGCTCCAGCAGCACCCTATCCGAGCAAACCCATCCGTATGGTGGTGCCATTCCCACCCGGTGGCGGGACTGATATTTTGGCCCGCCTCGTAGCCACCAAACTGGCAGAGCAAACCCAATGGAGCCTCGTGGCCGAGAACAAAGCCGGAGCGGGCGGCACCATTGGCATTGCCGAAACCATCAAGGCAGCGCCTACCGGCTATGACATCGTCATAGGGCAAAAAGACAATCTGGTGATTGCCCCTTGGTTGTACAAAAATCTACCTTGGAACCCCACCAAAGACTTGGTAGCGGTGGCCCACATCGCCTACACCCCAGTGCTCATAGCCACCAGCGCCAGCTCTCGTTTTAAGACTTTGGCCGATGTGGTGCAAGCAGCGCGCAAGGCACCGCACACCATCAGCTATGGCTCGCCGGGCAATGGCACTTCTATCCATTTGGCTGCCGATCTATTTGCCAAGGCTGCTGGCATCCAATTAAGCCATATTCCCTACAAAGGCTCCAACCCTGCACTGCTCGATGCACTGGCAGGCAATGTGGATCTTCTGGTGTCCTCGGTGCCATCGGCCATGGGCCAAATCAAAGCGGGCAAACTGCGCCCGCTGGCCGTGACCTCGGCCCAGCGCAGCAGCTCGCTGCCCGAAGTGCCGACGATTGCCGAATCGGGCTACAAGGGTTTTGACGTCAGCACTTGGTATGGTCTGTTTGCCCCAGCAGGCACGCCGGCTACCGTAGTCACCACCCTGAACACGGAAGTGAACAAACTGCTGGCCAAGCCCGACATCAAGGCCGCCATCCAAGCCCAAGGGGCCGAACCCCAAGCCATGACCCCAGCCCAGTTGGCCGAGCAATTGCAGCGCGAATACACCCAGTGGAAAGGCATTGTCGAGGCTTCGGGTGCCAAACTCGAATAACAACGAGTCTGGGTCGGCTGGCGACTCAGATCAACCAAAGCTAAACGCCGACAGCGCCCGGTTCATCACCCGGTCGCTGTAAACGCGCCGCCCAAGGTCTTGGCCTGCGGCTCCCACCGCCACCATCAGCGGCAATAGGTGCTCCTCGCCGTGGGGTGGGTGGCACAGCCGCGCAAAGGGTGCCTGCTCCCAATCCAACAGCGCTTGGCGGCGGCTAGGGACATCCGCTTGGAGGGCGTTGGTCAGCCAGTGGTCAAACTGCACGGAGGCGGATTCATACTGCGGGTCGCCCCAGATGCGCAGATTATGAAAACTCATACCGCTGCCAATAATTAGCACGCCCTCGTCGCGTAGTGGTGCCAGCGCTGCACCCACTTGCAGGTGCAACTCTGGGTCGAGGCTCTGGCCCAGCGAGAGTTGCACCACCGGAATATCCGCCTGAGGAAACAACAACATCAGCGGGATAAACATGCCGTGGTCAAAACCGCGTTGGGCGTCGGTTTGTGCGGGCAAGTGGGCCTGCCCCAACAGATCGACGATGCGATGAGCCAACGCCGGTTCACCCCGTGCCGGATATTGCAAGCTGTAGGTGTGGGGCGGAAAACCGTAATAGTCGTAAATCAACGCGGGTTGCGCACCGCTGGTAACGCTCAATGCTGGTGCCAACCAATGCGCCGACACCATGACGATGGCTTTCGGGCGTTGCGGCAACGTGCTAGCTGCCGTGCGCAGGTACTGCTCCATCTGATCCCAAACGCCGGGCGGGTTCCAGTCCATAAAGAAGCAGGGGCCACCGCCGTGTGGGATGAACCAAGTGGGCATCCGGCCCGTAGGAGGAGTGGCAGGAGCAAGGGCAACAAACATGGCAAGCGGCAAAATGAGCGGCGGGCCTTGATGTTAGCGCCATTGCATCAACCCCAAACGAAAAAGGGAACCTGCTAAGCAGGTTCCCTTACTTGATTTTGGCTCCTCAACCTGGGCTCGAACCAGGGACCTACGGATTAACAGTCCGGCGCTCTACCAACTGAGCTATTGAGGAATAATGGGTACTCAACAAACCCTGCTACAGGGCAGGGCGATAAAATCTGGCTCCTCAACCTGGGCTCGAACCAGGGACCTACGGATTAACAGTCCGGCGCTCTACCAACTGAGCTATTGAGGAAAGACCCGCATTATATACAGAAAAATAACCCCTCACGCCTGCGGACGCGGGCTGGGCCATTTTCAGAGCCACCACCGCGCTATACCATTGCCCCATCATGCAAGACACCGCCATCGACCTGTCCACCCGCCTTATCCACCACGGCTACACACCGCCTGAGGGGTTTTTTGCCCCAGCACCGGCGGTACATAAAGCCTCTACGGTGATTTTCCCCAACGTGGCTGCGATGCGCAGCCGCGAGTGGAAAGACAAGAGCAGCTACACCTATGGCCTGCATGGCACACCCACCACTTTCACGCTAGAGGAGCGGCTGTGCGCGCTCGAAGGTGGCCTGCAATGCGTACTGGTGCCCAGCGGGCTGGCCGCCATTGCCACCGTGTCGCTGGCTTTGCTGCGCAGCGGCCAGCAGGTACTGATTCCAGACAACGCCTACGGCCCCAATGCCTCGATGGCAGCGGCCACGTTGGCACAGTTTGGCATTGCCCATGCGCTGTACGACCCGCTCAACCCGGCAGATCTGGCAGCCAAAATCACGCCCGCCACCCGGCTGGTCTGGTTAGAAGCGCCCGGCTCGGTAACGATGGAGTTTCCTGACCTGCCCGCACTGGTACGACTGTGCCAAGCCCAAGGCGTAACCACAGCGTTAGACAACACTTGGGGCGCTGGGTTAGCTTTTGCCCCATTTGATTTGACAGGCGACGGCACGCTGGCGGTAGATATTTCAGCCCACGCCCTGACCAAATACCCCAGCGGCGGCGGCGATGTGCTCATGGGCAGCATCATCACCCGCAACCCGGCATTGCACCTCAAAATCAAACTGCTGCACATGCACTTGGGTTTGGGTATTGGCGGCAATGATGCCGAGCTACTGTTGCGCTCCTTGCCCAGCATCGCCTTGCGCTACCGCGCCCACGACTTAACGGCGCGCCATCTGGCACGCTGGCTGCAACAGCAAGCTGCCGTGGTGCAGGTGCTGCATCCGGCGTTGCCCGATACTCCGGGCCATGCCCATTGGCAAGCCTTGTGCGGCTCAGCCCACGGCGGTGATGGCGCGGCAGCGGGCTTGTTCAGTGTTATTTTGGATGAGCGCTATAGCCAGCAGCAAGTGGATGCCTTCTGCGATGGCCTGCGCCATTTCAAAATTGGCTATAGCTGGGGCGGCCCAATCAGCTTGGTCATGCCCTACGAGCTATCGACCATGCGCAGCCTGCCCACACCGCACCTGCGCCCCGGCAGACTAGTGCGTTTTTCTATCGGACTGGAGGCAACGCAAGACTTGCAACAAGACCTGCAACAGGCGTTAGAGCAGGCTTTACCAGCGTTGTAACGCCCAACACGCTACCCGTTCAAGGTGGAACTGTTACAGTGGGCTTTCAAATTTTCACTTTATAGAAAGCACCAGCACCTTGGCAACCCCCAACTACGGATACGAAAAACGCCAGCGCGAGCTGGCCAAGAAAAAGAAAAAAGAAGAAAAACTGCGCTCCAAGGCCAGTGGTTCGGTGGCGCACCACAGCGGCGGCTATGTAGCCCCGGATGATGCCACCGCAGCCCCCACAGGCAGCGCTGCGCTCCCTTCTTCCGATAACAGCACGCAAGCGGGTTAATCTAGCACCACCCCGCCCCTACGAACGCAGTAGCTTGCGCAATGCGGGCCAGACGTTATCGAGGATGCGGGGATGGGCCTCGGCCCGTGGGTGAATCCGATCTGATTGGAACAAAGCCAAAGGATCGGGGCCGTCGGCAATGCCCTTGAGCAAAAAAGGTACCAATGCGGCCTGATTTTCTTGCGCCACCGTGGCAAACAGCGCGGCAAATTGCTGCCCATAGTCGCGGCCATAATTGGGCGGCACCTGCATCCCGGCCAGCAACACCTTGGCGCCCGCAGCACGGGCGGCGCGTGTCATGGTTTGCAAATGGTCTCGGGTGCTTGGCAGAGGCAGGCCACGCAGGGCATCATTGCCCCCCAGTTCAATCACCACTACCGCTGGCCGGTGCTGCGCCAACAACGCAGGCAGGCGCGAGCGGCCCCCGGCGGTCGTGTCGCCACTGACGCTGGCATTGACCACCGTAAACGCCAGTTTTTCGGCTTGCAGGCGCTGCTCTAGCAAAGCCACCCAGCCCGTGCCACGGGGCAAGCCATATTCGGCACTCAAAGAATCACCCAAGACCAAAATGGTCGATGGCTTGGCTTGTGCCTGCCCCCCCCACAACAGCCCGCCCGACAACACGGCCATGCTGCACCAGATAAAGTGGCGTCGATACACTGTTTGCTTCACCTAGGATCCATCCTTTCATGTCCGACTCTGCCATCGCTTCTGCCGCCCCCCTGATGACCGTTAAGCAACTGAGCAAATCCGTCACGGATGCCAGCGGCAGCTTGCAGATTTTGCGCGATATTGATTTTCAGCTACGCGCCAAAGAAACGGTGGCCATTGTCGGTGCTTCTGGCTCCGGCAAAAGCACCTTGCTGTCGATTCTGGCGGGCTTGGATACCCCCAGCAGCGGCACGGTGTTATTGGAAGGCCAAGATATTTTTGCCTTGAACGAGGATGCCCGCGCTGCCTTGCGGGCGCAAAAGATGGGCTTTGTCTTTCAGAGCTTTCAGCTCATGGGCAACCTGACGGCGCTAGAAAACGTGATGCTGCCGCTAGAACTGGCTGGGCAGCGCGACGCCCGCCAACGCGCTACGCAGATGCTGCACCACGTCGGTTTAGGCCAACGCTTACAGCACTACCCCAAAGTGCTCAGTGGTGGCGAGCAGCAGCGCGTAGCGCTGGCACGGGCCTTTGTGGTGCAGCCCGCCGTACTGCTGGCCGACGAGCCCACTGGCAGCCTAGACTTTGCTACCGGCGAGACCATCATGCAGTTGATGTTGGACTTGAACCGTGAGCAGGGCACCACATTGGTCTTAGTCACCCACGACCGAGAGTTAGCAGCCCGGTGCGAACGCTGCATCACCATGGAAGCAGGCCGCATCGCCCACATAAGCGAACGCGGATAATTGCGCCTATGTCTTCCCCCAAAGTTCTGTTCGGCTTTCATGCCGTCGGCGTGCGCCTCAAAACCGCACCAAAATCCATTATTGAAATTTACTACGAGGCCACCCGGCGCGACGCACGGATGCGCCAGTTTTTGGATCGCGCCCGTGAGGCCGGTGCCCGCCTGATCGAGGCCGATAGCCTGCGCCTAGCCAAACTGGCGGGTAGCCACGGCCACCAAGGCGTAGCGGCACGGGTAGAGCCAGTGGCGCAAATCACCTCTCTGGACGAGCTGCTCGAAAATCTGGAAGAAAGCGGCGTCACTTCGCCCTTGCTGCTGGTGCTCGATGGCGTGACCGATCCACACAACCTAGGAGCCTGCTTGCGCGTGGCCGATGGCGCTGGTGCCCATGCGGTGATTGCGCCCAAAGACCACGCTTCGGGCATCAATGCCACCGTAGCTAAAGTAGCCAGCGGCGCGGCTGAGACTGTGCCTTACTTTATGGTGACCAATTTGGCGCGCACTCTCAACGAGCTCAAAGAGCGCAATATCTGGATCATCGGCACCAGCGGTGACGCCCCGCAGAACATCTACCAAGCCGATTTAAAAGGCCCCGTGGCCTTGGTGCTGGGGGCAGAAGGCGACGGTATCCGCCAACTGACGCGCAAAACCTGCGACGCGCTGGTCAGCATCCCCATGAAAGGCGCAGTAGAGAGCCTGAACGTCTCGGTAGCCAGCGGCATTTGTCTGTACGAAGCCCTGCGCCAGCGCAGCACCATCTGAGTAGAGCGATGAACAGCGTCTTGTTGCAAACCGTGCGTGGCTGGCTGCGCGAAGCCAGTCAGGTCGCGGTGCTCACCGGGGCGGGTATCAGCGCGGAATCGGGCGTGCCTACCTTCCGCGATGCCCAGACCGGCTACTGGGCGCAGTTCCGGGCCGAAGATATGGCAACCGAAGAAGGCTTTCGCGCCCACCCTGAGCGCGTCTGGGGCTGGTATATGCACCGTCGCCAGTTAATGGTGGGGGTGCAGCCCAATGCGGGGCATACGGCGCTGGCCGAGTTTGCACAACGCCACCCCGGACGCCTGACGCTCATCACCCAAAACGTCGACGGCCTGCACCAGCGCGCAGGCAGCCATGGGGTGCTGTGCCTGCACGGCGATCTGATGGAAGACCGCTTTTTGGATCTGCCGCGTCCCTGCTGCCATCCCGACACCGTCGAGGCGGGCACCCCACCGCATTGCCCGCGCTGCGGCAACCTACTGCGCCCGGGCGTGGTCTGGTTTGGCGAAGCACTGCCTCTGGCGGTGTTTGATGCCGCGCAGCAGGCTGCCCGCGCCTGCAATTTAATGCTGGTGGTGGGCACGGCTGGGGTGGTGTACCCGGCGGCAGGGCTGGCGCACAGCGCACGCGCCGCTGGTGCCCGGGTGGTGGTGGTCAACACCGCAGCCAGCGAGCTCGATGGTGTGGCCCACGCCGTTTTGCACGGTGGCGCAGCGCAAGTACTGCCCGCGCTGCTGGCGCTCTGACGGCTCTACTGCTCTACACCCAACCCAGCGCACCTAGCGCAGCACCCGCCCCCAGCAACCACAGCAAATGCAGGCGGGTGCGCCATACCAGCAAAGCACAAACCAAGCCCAGCAGCCACAAACCCAGATCGGCTTGGACTTGCCCCTGACCCCGGCCCAGCACCCAAGCCGTGGCCATCATGAAACCAATCACGATAGGTGCCATGCCCTGCTTGAAGGCACGCACGCTGCGCCGCTCGCGGTTACGTTGCGCCCAACGGTTAGCCAGCCAAGTCAGGGTAGCACTGGGCAACAAAATACCCAACATGGTCAATCCAGCTCCCAACAAGCCCAGCGCCCACCCAACACTACCTGCACCAGCGCCAGCCGCATTGAGGCCCACATTCCAGCCCAACAGGGCAATGAACAGTAAATTAGGCCCCGGCGCAGCCTGTGCGATGGCAACGCTGGCATTGAATTGCAAATCCGTGAGCCAACCTTGCTGATCGACCAAAAAACGGTGCATATCTGGGGCCAAAGAAATAGCCCCACCTACCGCCAGCAAAGACATAGACAGAAAATACAGCAGCAACTCCAGCCAGTCGGAGGCCTGCAAGCTCAAGGCGATCATGGGGCCACCTTGCGCCACGTCAGGCCACAGGCCAGCAAGCCCAACACCAGCAGCACCCAAGGCAAGGGAATACGCCACCACGCCACCGCCACAAAAGCAGCCAGTGCCATCAGGCCACTCCACACCGGCCCCAAAGGGTGCTGGCGCAAGGCAGGCATCAGCTTGAGCCCCATGCCGCCAATCATGCCCGCTGCCACCACACCCATACCGCGCAAAGCACCCGCCACAGCGGGATGGGTGGCCCAGTGGGCATAGGCCAAAGCAGCCAACAACACGAGCACCAAGGGCAGCGCCAGTATCCCGGCCACGGCCGCCAGCGCACCGCGCAGGCCAAAATAACGATCCCCAATCATGATGGACAAATTGACCACATTGGGGCCGGGCATGACTTGGGCCACCGCCCACTCTTCAATAAATTCCTCTCGGGTCAGCCAGCGTTTTTTCTCCACCAGCTCGCGCTGCACCACGACAACGACACCACCAAAGCCCTGCAAAGCCAACCAAGTAAAAGACCAAAATACCTCCGCTAAGTTGCGCGGCGCAGGTCGTGTGGCAAGGGGAGAGGGTTGCGCCAATGTCGGCGCAATAACAGGAACAGGGCTGGTCATAGGAAGAGGATTTTGCATCTTCTGGCCTTGGTCTGCACGGGCGGGCCTGAGACAATCGCCGCCATGAGCGATTTGAACGAAACCCCACCCGCGTACCCCGCCGACTGGCTGGAGGTGCATTCCATGGATTTAGACGCCCAAGGCGTCGCCCGTAAGCCTGATGGCAAAGTGGTCTTTATTGATGGTGCCTTGCCCTTTGAATGGGTCACGGCCAACACCCACCGCAAGAAAAACAACTGGGAGCAGGCCAGTCTGACGGCCATTCACAAAGAATCGGCGCAGCGCGTACGCCCCGGATGCCCCCATTTTGGCCTGCACTCCGGGGCCTGTGGCGGCTGCAAAATGCAGCATTTGCACGCAGGTGCCCAAGTAGCCGTCAAGCAGCGCGTGCTAGAAGACAACCTTTGGCATTTGGGCAAGGTCAAGCCCGAAACCCTGCTGCGCCCAATTGAAGGCCCGGCTTGGGGCTACCGCTACCGCGCCCGCCTGTCGGTGCGCAACGTGATCAAAAAAGGGACGGTGCTGGTGGGCTTTCATGAACGCAAAAGCCGCTATGTGGCCGATATGGAAGTTTGCCCCATTTTGCCGCCCCATGTCAGTGCCATGCTGATGCCCCTGCGGGCTTTGATTGCATCGCTAGAGGCCCGCGACACCTGCCCACAAATTGAACTGGCCTGTGGCGATGAAGTAACAGCCTTGGTGCTGCGCCATTTGGAGCCGCTCTCGGCGGGCGATATCGACAAACTGCGCGCCTTTGCTACCGAGCACCAAGTGCAATGGTGGCTGCAATCAAAAGGCCCAGACACCGTGCGCCTGCTCGATGCCGATAGCCCTCAACTGTCGTACGCGCTGCCCGAATTTGGCATCACCATGCCGTTCAAACCCACCGATTTCACGCAAGTGAACCCGCATATCAACCGGGTACTGGTGTCGCGTGCGCTGCGCCTGCTGGATGTGCAAAAGCACGAGCGGGTGATTGACTGGTTTTGTGGTTTGGGCAACTTTACCCTGCCGCTGGCCACCCAAGGGCGCGAAGTGCTAGGCATTGAAGGCAGCGAGGCCTTGGTGGCGCGCTCGCGCGATAACTACGCGTTGAACCAAGCCCAAGCCGGGCAACCGCTGGCCCCAACGCAGTTTGTGGCGCGCAACCTGTTTGAGATGACGCCGGAGATGCTGGTGGCCGATGGCGTAGCCGAAAAATGGCTGATCGACCCACCCCGCGAAGGTGCTTTTGCCTTAGCGACGGCCTTAGCGAATATCGAACAGGCCCGTTTGGGAGCCGAAGATGCTCCAGAATTGCCACCACAGGCAACGGGCTGGACGCCGCCACAACGCATTGTGTATGTCAGTTGCAACCCAGCCACGCTAGCGCGTGATGCCGGTCTGCTGGTACACCGGGCCGGTTACCGTTGCGTGGCTGCGGGCATGGTGAATATGTTTCCGCACACCGCCCACGTCGAGAGCATGGCCGTGTTTGAGCGTATTTGAGCACGCGTGAACAAACGCCTGCTTAACTGCGCCGCTCGCTGGTAGCCCCACGCGAGGGCTGAATAATTTCTTCGGTGGGGGGCTTGGCTGCTTTTTCGGCCTTGCCCAGCACCGAGGGCGTGCCGTCAATTTTGTTGTCGCGCATGTAGCCATCCATATCCTTCCAGCCCGCAAACACCGACGCCTTAGGGGCCTTGGGGTTAAGGATGTAGCAATCTTCTAGGCCACGCAGGGCATGGCGACAAGCACTGCCGATGGCCTTGGCCTCGGCCTCTTTTTGCACTGTTGCCGGGTTAGGAATCAGGCCCGGAATCTCGCAGCCGGTCAGGAGCAGCAAGGCAAAAAGGGGGGTAAAGCGTAGCAGCATGGGGGGCACTTTCTGGAACATGTTTCCCATTATCGGCACAGGTCGGGGCAGAATGAAGCCCTCCACCCCAGATTACTCTGGGCAGCGGCCATGAAAAAAGCCCCTTGCGGGGCTTGAAGGGGCAAGAAAAGCGTAGATGCTTATTCGCGCTCGCCACCAAAAATGCCCAGCAGGGCCAACAGGCTCTGGAAGACGTTAAAGATGTCCATATACAGGGCCAAAGTGGCGCTGATGTAGTTGGTCTCGCCGCCGTCAATGATCTGCTTGAGGTCATACAGCATGTAGGCGCTAAAAATACCAATGGCAGCCACCGAAATAGCCATCATGCCCGCGCTAGAGCCCACAAACACATTGATGACAGCACCGACCATCAGCACCAAAGCGCCCACCATCAGCCACTTGCCCATGCCCGACAAATCGCGCTTGATGACGCTAGCCAAGCTAGCCATGACGACAAACACACCAGCGGTACCGGCAAAGGCAGTCATGATGAGTTCAGAGCCGTTTTTGAAGCCGAGCACCGAGCCAATCATGCGCGACAGCATCAAGCCCATAAAGAAGGTAAAGGCCAACAGCACCGGCACACCCATGGCCGAATGCTTGGTTTTCTCGATGGCAAACATAAAGCCAAAGGCACCGGCCATAAACACGATCATGCCCACGCCACCACTGAGCATGGAAGTGATGCCGGTAGCTACGCCAATCCAAGCGCCCAGCACTGTAGGCACCAAGCTCAAGGCCAGCAGCCAGTAAGTATTGCGCAGCACCTTTTGGCGCTGATCCTGCGAGATGCCGTAGCCATAGTCCGCAGAGGAGTGGAGGGCCGTTAGACGGTCGTTCATAAATGTGCTCCTGAGTGACCTGCACAGCGCAGGCGTCTGAATTTTAGATGGGGGCTTTCCTATAGGAATCAATACCCCCACAAATCATGGGAAGAATCAACAGTTTAGAGCTACCCCATCCGAAAAAGTTCCTGACGCAAAAAAAGCCTGGCTACGCGGCAAAAAACCGTTGGCTGGCAAAAACGACCCGAACGGGCTCGCAACAAACCCGGGAGTCGCCCCACGATGAAACCTATTTCGTCAAAATCAATTTACCCAAGCGGGTGGCCTGCAAGCGGTACACGTTGCCATTGTGTGCAATGGCCACCGTCTTGCGGCCTTGCAACAAATCTTGGCTGTCTAAAGCGTCTAGCGCTGGTGTGCTGCCATGCACCTCTAAGGCGGCAGAGGCAGACGGCTCTTGGGGGGCAGCGCCCCCCAAGGCCGCAGCAGCAAGAGAGAGCGAAGAACCGGTCAAACTGGCGTACATGGTGTCCATACTCCAAGGCAAAAATTATTGGGGGTCGGTGACAAAACCGATTTTGCGTACACCGGCACGCTGGGCGGTAGCCATTGCTTGGGCCACACGCTCATAGCGCACCGCCTTGTCGCCCCGGATATGCAAATCGGGTTGTGGCTCTTTGGCAGCTTCAGTTTTCAGCAGGGCCTCCAGTTGCTCCTCCTCTATGGGTGCGCCATTGAGAAAGTAGGCCCCATCGGCAGCCACGCTCAGGCGCACCGTCTCAGGTTTAATCAGTTCAGGCTGATTGCTGGCACGGGGCAAATCCACATTGACCGAGTGCTTCATTACCGGCACGGTAATAATGAAGATGATGAGTAGCACCAGCATGACATCCACCAGTGGTGTCATGTTGATTTCGTTCATCACCTCATCGGTATCGTCTTGGGTTCCAAAGGCCATGCTCAAACCCCTTTCTTCAAGGGATGAACCTTGCCTACTTCGACACCAACAGAGACACGGGCACCAGTCACGCAATAAGCGTGCAAGTCATGGGCAAAACTGTTCAGACGGTTCAGGATGGACTTGTTGCCCCGCACCAGCGCGTTGTAACCCAGCACCGCCGGAATAGCCACGGCCAGCCCCAGTGCCGTCATGATGAGGGCCTCGCCAATGGGGCCAGCCACTTTGTCAATCGTCGATTGGCCCGACGTACCGATGGCAATCAAGGCATGGTAGATGCCCCAAACGGTGCCAAACAGGCCAATAAAAGGAGCTGTAGAACCCACCGAGGCCAAAATAGCCAGCCCCGATTGCAAACGGGCGGTGAACTCATCAATGTTGTTGCGCAGACAACCCGTGACCCAATCGCTCACGTCCAAGCTATCGTGCAATTGGCTTTTGGTTTGGCGGTGGTGGGCGGTGGCTTCGCGCCCCTCAATAGCCAACTGGCGAAAAGGATTGGCCGGATCAGCACCGAGCTTTTCTAAGCCAGCCGCAAAATCTTCGCTGTGCCAAAACCCCAAGGCCGCCCGTGCGTGTTGCTTGAATTTGATGATATCCAGCGCCTTGATGATGATGACGATCCACGACGCCAGCGACATGCCCAGCAGCAGCACTGCTACCAGACGGGTGACAAAATCACCCTGCATCCAGACGTGGGCCAAGCCAAATTGCGATTCCATGAAAACTCCTGACGATGGATTTAATTATTCGAGAACAAAATTGATCGGCACCAGATTCCACATGGTCTCAGGTACACCGTTGCGCTTGCCGGGCACAAAGCGCCAACGCATCACGGCCTCTTGGGCTTGGCGGTCTAACCGGTCATAGCCGCTCGATTGCTGTAATTGCACCTGCTGCGGCAACCCATCAGCACCAATCAGCACGCGCAGCACGACCTTGCCTTGCTCGCCCATGCGCTTGCTGATAGCAGGGTACGCTGGTGCTGGGTTTTGCAGATAAGCGGCATGGCTGGAAGGCAACTCAATCCGTGGCGGGGCCGGGGGTGCTGGAGGAGCAGGTGGTGCCGGGGGAGAGGGCGGCGCTACTGGTGCAGACACAGGGGCCGGAGCCGCCTCACTGGCCTGCACTACGGGGGCATTGGGGGTGGCCGGTGCATGGGCAACTGGCAGCGGCACAGGGGCAGGCCGTGGCATCGGGGTTTTAACCACCGCCGGACGCGGCACGGGCGGCGTCTTGGGTGCAGGCGGTGCCGGAGGTGGGGGCGCTGGGGGTGGAGCCGCCACCAAGAACTCGGCCAACACTTGGGCAGGTACCACAACTTCTTGTGGAGCGGCCTTGCGCAACAACCCTGCCTGCAAAGTCCACAGCCCGACGGCATGGGCCAGCACCACGCCAGAAGCAATCAGCGCATGGCGGGTAGAAACAACAGGAAAAGCAACACGATCAAAAGAAGACATAGAACCATCAATAACGGCCAGCACCCCAAGCCAATATAAAACTTACACCCGGTGGGGCCTGCTCAACGGTGAAAAATCCACCAAGCCGAAACCACTACCAACAAGGCACTGCCTGCAAAGATGGACAGCATCATGGCGAACTAGACCCCAGCCCCGTGGGCATGGGGCGCTACCAACATATTGTGCAAAGCCGCCACAGGCCGACTGGCATGGCACTGGGCCACCACATCGCGGGCGCAGCCCTCGCAGCGGCCACATTGGGTGGCCACACCCAGCTCAAACTGAATATCGTCAAACCCCATGCCAGCGTGGGCATGGCGGGCAATGTCACGGTCAGAGACCCGGCGGCAAACACACACAATCATGACAGACACTCCAGCAAATAAAACCGTTGGAAGAACTGTCTGAATTATAAATGAGAATTCTTCTCATTCAATAAATCTATGCTGCCAAGATGGGATTACGCCCGACGCTAGGCTGGGTTGCCCAGCAGATTGGCCGCTGCCACATCGGCCAGTGTGGCGCAACCCATCAGGGCCATCGTGGCCTCCAGCTCATCGCGCAACAGACGCAGCACATGGGCTACGCCCACCGCCCCGGCGTTAGCCAATCCATGAATGGCGGGCCGCCCCAGTAATACGGCACTGGCCCCCAGCGCCAGCGCCTTGAACACATCGGTGCCCCGGCGAATACCGCCATCCACTAGCACCGGCAAGCGCCCCTGTACGGCCTGTACTATCGCAGGCAGCGCTTGGGCGGTCGTCAATGCGGTATCTAAGGTACGCCCACCGTGGTTAGACACAATCAACCCGGCCACACCGATGGCAGCGGCCTGTCGGGCGTCGTCGGGGTGCAGCACGCCCTTGAGCAGCACTGGCAAGTGGGTAATCGATTGCAGCCATTGCACATCGTCCCAAGTGGGCGCATCGTGCAGTAAATCATCGAACAGGGCACTGCGCCCCGCCTGCAAAGGCCGGGACGGGCGCGGTGACAAGCCATCCAAATTAACCGCACGGATACCAGGGGGCAAATGGAACCCCACTCGGCGCTCGCGGTCGCGGATGCCGCTCACTGGAGCATCCACTGTCAGCACCAAGGCTTCATATCCAGCGGCCTCGGCGCGCTGCACCAAAGTGCGGGTAAAACCCCGGTCATGCTGTAAATACAACTGAAACCACAGCGGGCCACTGCCTACATCGGCCAAAAAGGCTTGCGCCACCGTCTCTAGCGGGGTACTGGCTTGGGTGCTTAACACCATGCCCGTGCCCAAAGCGGCGGCGGCATAGGCGCTGGCTAATTCACCATCGATATGGGCTAGCCTTTGAAACGCCACCGGAGCCAACATCATGGGGTGCGCCAAGGTACGGCCCAGCAAGGTAGTGCGGGTATGGCCGCCCGCCAAGCGCTGCAACACACGCGGTTGCAGGCGCAAGGCATCCCAAGCCGTGCGGTTGGCGCGCAAGGTGATTTCATCACCGGCACCACCGCCAAAGTAGGCCCAAGCGTTATCGTCGAGGTGTTGCCTAGCCTGCTGCTCGTGGTCAGCCAAATTGACGATGCTGGCGGGCACCGTCTGGCGTTGTAATCTGTGCATCATCCGCTCAGACATCGGCCCACATACGCAGCAGGTTATGGTAAGTGCCCGTCAGCCCCACCACGGCGGGGGCAGTTTCGCCCACGGCACTGCGCAGGCGCAGCAAGTCCATGTCCATATCGAACAGCAATTGGCGCTGTTCTAGCGAGCGCACCATGCTTTCTATCCAAAAGAAGCTGGCAATGCGCGCCCCCCGCGTCACCGGGGCCACTTGGTGCACGGTAGAGCTGGGATAGAGCACCATATCGCCCGCAGGCAATTTGATGGCTCGCTCCCCTTGCGCTTCGCGGATCAGCAATTGGCCACCGTCGTACTCCTCTGGCTGGGCCAGAAAAATGGTGCAAGACAAATCGCTGCGCACCCACTGCTCTGGGTAGCGTGAGCGCAGCACGGCACCATCGACATGGTTGCCATAAAAGTTGCTGTCGCCGCTGTAGCGGTTAAACAGCGGATTAAAAATCCTTTTGGGCAAGGCCGCTGAAAAGAACAAGGCATCGCGCTGCAAGGCCGCCAGCACCAAGGCACGCAATTGCTGCGCTTGGGGGCTGTCTTGGGCCAATTGCTCATTGCGCTTGTGTGCCAGCGCCTGCCCACCGGCACTGCTGCGCCCGTCAATCCAAGGGGCATCATCACCTAGCAAAACACGGGCAGTTTCAACCTCTTGCGCGGTGAGGATATTTTTCAGATGCAAAAACATACGGGGCAAGCAGTGCGTGGTAGTAGGGTGGTGGGCCGCTTAGAAACGGGTCTTGAGCGTCAGTTGCACCGCACGGGCAGCACCGGGGGCATAGAAACCACGGTACAGGCTATCGGCATACAGCTCATCGCTCAGGTTGGTGACGTTGAGCTTGACCGAGGTTTTTTCGTTCAAGCTGTATTCCACCATCGCATCTGCCGTAACAAAACTGTCGGCCAGCACGTTGCGAGCGCCTTCGGGGTTTTGCTGACCCCGGTAGTTCAAACCGGCACCCACACGCCACTGCGGCGTGACAGCGTAGGTCGTCCAAAAGCTGCCGCTGTGCTTGGGCGTCAGGCCGGGGCGGTCGCCCTTGACTTGGGCACCACCACCATTAGCGGCCAAGGCCACATTGCTTTTGTCGATTTTGGCACTGGGAATCCAAGTGTGGTTATAAAACACTTCCCAACGCGGCGTGACGCGCCCGGCCAAGTTGAACTCCATCCCGGTGGCATGGCGCTTGCCCGAGAGCAACTGCTGGGTAGATGCGGTGTCAGGGTCGGTATTGCGCTCGTTGTATTTTTCGCTGTAGAAGGCGGCCACTCCAAGGCTAGCGCGCTTGTCAAACAGTTCAAATTTGCCGCCAATTTCAAAGTTTCGGCTCTTCTCTGCCGGAGTATTGGCCGTTTTTTCAGTCGCGGCATTGGGGTTACCAAACTGGTAGGTATCGCCCGAAGTGTTGTACGAAGTGCCATACGATACATAGTACGAAGCCAGATCGCTAGGCTGGTACAAAGCCCCAATACGGGGGCTCCACAGATCATCCGAGCGCGCATGGCTCAGATCGGCACTGGTGTGGTACGACGCCTTAAAACGGTCATAACGCAACCCCGCCACCAGTTTGAACTCTGGTGTCAGGCTCATAGTGTCCTGTGCGTACAAGCTGACATTGCGCGCCGTGAAACTGTTGTAAGCCGGATTGCCACGGGTGTCTGCACGCCAAGCACCATCGTTTGGGGTGCCCACCGTGGTGTTTAAGCCGCTGGCGGGGCCTGCAAAATTTTGGTTGCGCTCGGCATCATCATGGTAGATGTCCAGTCCAGCAATCAGCGCGTGCTTCTTGCCCAGCCAATCAAAAGTGTTGGTGTAATCGCTTTGCAGTTGCGTCAGATCGCTACTACCGACACGGCCCTTGGGGGAGCGTGTTACTACCGTACTGTTATTGATGTTTGCTAGCGTGGTGCCGGTACCAAAGCGGATCACGCTGGCCCACAAATCGCGCTCGTAAGTGCCGTGGCGCAAGCGGGTGGTCAGCTCGCCATTATTGTCAAAACGGTGGATATGCGACAGCGTGACGTACTTGGCCGAAGTGTTCAAATAATCACTGCTCAGGCCGTAGTAATTCTTAGCGGGCAACGATGGCACGATCACGCCATTGTCCAAAAACCAAGGGTGGTTGTAAGAGGGTCGCCCTTGGATGTCCAAATAGTACAAACCCACCGAGAACTCATCACGGGTGCCAATGCCCCAACTGAAGGTGGGTGCAATGCCGCGCTTTTTCTGCGTGGCACCGTGGTTATCGGCGTTGTGTACCATCGCATTGACGCGCAAAGCCGCATCTTCGCCGGTCTTAAAGTTAAAGTCACCCGTGACGCGGTGCTCGTTGCCAGTGCCAAAGGTATAAGTGGCTTCGTGCTGATCCATCAACAGTGGCGCTTTGTTCACTTGGTTGACCACGCCGCCGGTCGAGCCTTTACCAAACAACATCGAGGCCGAGCCTTTGAGCACTTCTACCCGGTCGTTGTTAAAGGTGTCGCGCTCATACAACGGGGCATCTTTCATGCCATCAATGTAGATATCTCCAGCTTGGCCCAAGGAAAAGCCGCGCAGGCGCACATCTTCTTCGCCGGTCTCGCCCGCCTGAAAAGTCACGCCTGACGTGGTGCGCAGTACCTCACGAAAGTCGTCTTGATTACGGTCGTCCATCAGGCGCTCGGTAAACACCGTAACGCTTTGTGGAATGTCGCGCAGTTCTTGCTGGCCTTTGCCGATGGTGGTTTTTTTAACCTGCAAAGTGTCTTTGCTTTGGATCTGCACCGCCTCACGCACCGTGACGGCAGGCAAGGTAGCACTGGGTGGCTCGCTGGTCTGCGCCCAGCTCCCCATCGAGGTAGCCAGCATCAAAGCGCCCAATGGCAACAAGGGCTTATCTAGGCCTGTTGTAGTGCGGCTGGATACAGCGGTGGTCTGCCACTGGGGCGCGGGTGTAGAGTTTTGCAAATGCGGTGCGGGTTTCTTTGCCAATTGGGCCTCCGTAGGTATGACATTGCCACCGACACCACCATCGGTGCCGGCACAGGTACGAAGCAGTGGCTGGGAAACTGGCTGTGCATCGCAAAGACGCCAATCTTAAATCAAATAACAACTATTCTCATTCAAAAGCAAAGTGAAGAAAAAAAAAGGCCGGCAAAGCCGGCCTCGTGTGAAGGGCGCGAACGCTTATTTCACGTGCTTACCAATCAGGCCAGCCATCTCGAACATCGAGACTTGGGGCTTGCCAAACACCTTCTTCAGCTTGGCATCAGCATTGATGTTGCGCTTGTTGGCTTCGTCTTGCAGCTTGTGCTCTTTGATGTAAGCCCACAGCTTGCTGATGATTTCCGTGCGTGGCAGGGGAGCCTTGCCCACCACAGCGGCCAGTTCATCACTCGGTGTCAGGGGCTTCATGAAAGCCGCGTTGGGGGTGCGCTTTTTAGCAGCAGGGGCAGCAGCTTCAGCAGCGGGGGCAGCAGCAGCCTTGCTGACCTTTGCAACCTTTTCGGGTTTGGCAGCGGCAGCAGCGGGGGCGGCCTTAGCCGGAGCTTTTTTGGTAGTTGCCATGTTGGGTTTCCTTATGAATAACGAGCAGTGTGAACCAGCGAAAACCTGCTTCTCCACTGGCTAGAGGGATGCTACTGGGAAAAAAAGAGCTTTCCAAGAGGTGGGGTACTTTTTTTGCCACAAACTATGACAGAAATAGCGCCCATAGGCGCTTTACAGCCGGTCTTTCACAGACTTTCACTCTCAGTGACAAGCCTGCTGGTTGTTGACAATGCGTTTGAGGGCATCGGTATTGAGGATACGCACATGGCGCTGGCGCACCTCGACAATGCCATCATCGACAAATTTAGAAAAGGTGCGGCTGACGGTCTCTAGCTTGAGGCCCAAGTAGCTGCCGATCTCCTCGCGGGTCATGCGCAGTACCAATTCTGATTGCGAAAAACCCCGCGTGTGTAACCGTTGTACCAAATTGAGTAAAAAGGCGGCCAAGCGCTCTTCGGCGCGCATGCTGCCCAGCAGCAGCATGACGCCATGTTCGCGCACAATTTCGCGGCTCATGATCTTGTGCACATGGCTTTGCAGCGCCGTCACCTCGCGAGACAGCTCTTCGATGCGATCAAAGGGCATCACGCAAACCTCGGCATCTTCCAAGGCGATGGCATCGCAGGTGTGCCGGTCATTGACAATGCCATCCAAGCCAATCACCTCACCCGCCATCTGAAAGCCTGTGACCTGATCGCGCCCGTCCTCGGTAGCCACACAGGTCTTAAAAAACCCGGTTCGGATGGCATACAAGGAGGTAAACGCCTCGCCGTTGTGAAACAGTGTGCCACCGCGCTTGATTTTGCGCCGGGTGGCTACCATGTCGTCAATGCGCTGGATTTGTGCTTCGGTCAGGCCCAGCGGCATACAAAGCTCGCGCAGATTGCAGTTGGAGCAGGCGACTTTGATGGTGTGTGGATTCATGGCAAGTAAGGCATTTCCGGCAAGCAGCCGACGGTCGGCATGTTCAAATTATCGCCCATCACCCACAGCGCCCCACAGCGCTGTCTTTTGCCGCCTGCCCTTGATAGACGTCAACGCCCACCCAGCCCATTTACGGCACAGTACATGGGCACTTAAGGAAGTTTCTGATGACCGTTGTTTCCCCTGAATTGCTGACCCAGTTTGACGTGCCCGGGCCGCGTTACACCTCCTACCCAACGGCAGACCGCTTTGTGGAGGCGTTTGGCGAGGCCGATTATGTGCTGGCCCTGCAACAGCGTAGCGTGGGAACCTCGGCCAAAGCGCTGCCGTTGTCGCTGTATGTGCATATTCCATTTTGTGAATCGCTGTGCTACTACTGCGCCTGCAACAAAATTATCACCCGGCACCAAGACCGGGCCGAGGTTTATCTGCGCTACCTCAGCCGCGAGGTAGAACTGCACACCGCCCACTGCGGCAAAGGCCAAGTAGTCAGCCAGCTGCATCTGGGCGGCGGCTCGCCCACGTTTTTGTCCGATGAGGGCTTGCGCGAGTTGATGGCCATGCTGCGCAGCCACTTTACGCTGGCCCCCGATGGCGAGTACTCCATCGAGATCGACCCACGCACGGTAGATGCTGGGCGGCTGGCCGTGCTGGCCGAACTGGGTTTTAACCGCCTGAGCTTTGGCGTGCAAGATTTTGACCCCGAAGTGCAAAAAGCTGTCCACCGCATCCAGCCTGCCGAGCAGGTATTTGCACTGGTAGAGGCCGCACGAACGCTGGGTTTTGCCTCAATCAACATTGACTTGATTTACGGCCTGCCCCGCCAAACACCAGCCTCGTTTGAGCGCACGTTGGCCCAAGTGGCACAGCTGCGCCCCGACCGCATCGCCCTGTATGCCTACGCCCATCTGCCTGAGCGCTTTAAGCCACAGCGGCGCATTGTGTGGGCCGACTTGCCAATGGCCTCGGCCAAAGTGGGGATGCTGGCGCGCTCGCTAGAGGCCTTTAATGCAGCGGGCTATGTCTATGTAGGGATGGACCATTTTGCCCTGCCCGACGATGCACTGGCCGTGGCTAAACGCCAAGGACGCCTGCACCGCAATTTTCAGGGCTACAGCACCCAGCCCGACTGCGATTTGATTGCGCTGGGGGTATCGGCCATTGGACGCGTGGGTGCCACCTACAGCCAAAATGCCAAAACACTGGACGAATACTACGACCACCTGAACCAAAACCGTCTGCCCATTGTGCGCGGTTTGGCCCTGACGCGCGACGATTTGGTGCGCCGCGCCGTCATCATGGCCTTGATGTGCCAAGGCGAACTGCTGTTTGAGCCATTAGAAGCCGCTTGGCTGATTGATTTTCGACAGTATTTTGCTGCCGAGTTGGACGTGCTGCAAGAAATGGCCGGCCAAGGCTTGGTCAGCTTCAACGCCGATGGCGTGCAAGTCACGGAGATGGGCTGGTACTTTGTGCGCGGCATTGCCATGACGTTTGACCGGTATTTACAGGCCGACCGGAACCGAACCCGATTTTCCCGCATCATTTGAGGATGATGCTTTTTTCAGTGGCCTGGACGGCCTTGGTGATGGGGCTGGTGGGGGGGCCGCATTGTTTAGCCATGTGCGCAGCCCCTTGCGGTGCCGTGGTGGGGGCGGGTAACTCTGAGACGACTACCACGCAGCCGGTGCAAGGGCCAACCAGTAGCCCGCAGCGGCTGCGACTCTGGGCATACCATGTGGGCCGACTGCTGGGCTATGCCAGCGTGGGGGCGCTGGCAGCGGTAGCCATGCAAAGTCTGGCGTGGGTCACGGTGCAAAGCGCCGCCTTGCGCCCAGCATGGACAATGCTGCATGTGGGCATTTTGGCTTGGGGCCTGATGATGGTGGTGCTGGCACGCCAGCCCGCTTGGGTAGAGCAAGCCGGGCGCGGGCTTTGGCAACGGGTGCGTCCAGTAGTGGCTAAACCGGGCGGCGTGTTTGCCACCGGCTTTCTGTGGGCACTGATGCCTTGTGGTTTGCTTTATTCAGCCTTGCTAGTGGCATCACTGAGCGGTAGCGCTCTGTCGGGGGCCGTGACGATGGCACTGTTTGCCTTGGGCAGTGGCTTGTGGCTGCTGGCCGGGCCGTGGCTGTGGTTGCGGCTGCGCCAGCGCCTGAAGGTGCATGGCGACCGTGGCACACGGCTGGCAGGCGTGTTACTGTGTGGTGTGGCATTATGGGCGTTGTGGCTGGATGCTACCCACGGGCCGGAACTGTGGTGCAGCTAGCCCCCGGCCTTGGGGGCTAAATAATGGCTTATATCGGCCCTCAGGGCAATTGCATTTGACTTAGGAGTGACGCAAAAGCGCCTCGAATCTTTAATTTACGCACATTGAACTCATGGGATGGAAAGTTGAGATCGCTGGTTTTGCGTAACTCCTAAAATTTGGCTGTTCAAACAAAGTTCGTTAATTGGCAGTATGTGCTACGAGCATGACCGCAAAACGCTGGCTGCTAACGTAGCCAAACACCTATGCGCATCGACCTTTCAAACCCTGATGCCGTTTGGCAGGCGGCCAATCCCATCCTCACCCAGCCCAATGCCGTAGCCATTTTTGCCAAGGCGTTGGCCTTATTGCCTCAGGAAGAATTGACCGACTCGCCACTGCACCGCATCCGGCTGGAGTTGTGTTACGGCCTGGCACTGTTTTCAGGTAGCCAGATAACGGCCAGCTTGGCGGTATTACGCACAGCGTTGCACCGGGCGGCCCAACAGCCCATGCCTAGACCATCGGATCAGCCCCCTATCACCATCGACACCAAAGCCGGGCTGGCCCTGTTGCGCCAGACGCTGGCAGGCTTGGCAGCACAGGGCTTAACAGCCTTTGCCACGGCAGGCGCACTGCTGGGTCTGGTGCGCAATAATCAACTGCTGCCCAACGACAAAGATCTGGACGTGGTGGTGCCCATGCAGCAGCTGCAAGCTGCTGTCGATGCCATGCCCGCTTGGGGTTGGAAACCGGCATGGACGGTGGTCAAGGCTGTTAACTTTCGCAGCTTTGTGCATAGCGAACATGCCATCACGCTCGATCTGTTTGGCTACGAGTTTGACGCCGTCAACGCATGTGTCTGGGGTGGCTGGTGGCCCGTTGGGCTGCCGCGTGAACAGGGCCGCCTGCTCAAATTCAAGCCCATTGAACTGGTGCTAAACAACCACCCCTGGGGCACGCATTGGGACGTACACCACCCCGAAAGTCTGCTGGCAGAGCTTTACGGCCCCCACTGGCGCACGCCCAATGCCGAATTTGACAGCACCATAGAAACCCCAGCCCTGTTGGCCTACAACGACTACACCCGCACCTGGGGCGCATTACGCCTGTTCGAAGCCTGGATACAGGGGCAAGCCAACCTAGTGGCTCGGCGCTTGCACACCTTGGCCCGGCTGGATGGTACCGACCCCGTGGTACACGCCTTTGCATCCCCTCACGCCCACCCATTGCCATGCTGAGCCCACTAGCCCAAACCGACCTGCGAAACGACCCACACTACAGCTCACACACCGCTAGAGTGGTGGGTGGCACGATTGGCGCATTCGACTTGTTCCATGTGGGGCACCTGCGTTTTTTGACGGCTGCACGCCAACACTGTAGCCACCTGAAAGTGGGCATAGGCTCTGACCGACTGCTGCCGCTGAGCAAAGGACGTGTACCCGTTTGCAGCGAGACACACCGCATGGAAATTGTGCTGGGCCTGCGCTGTGTGGACGACGCCTGCATTTTTGATGTGGGGCTAGACCAAACCGATGCTGCCGCCCGTTGGCTGATCGACTGGGGCGTGAACACCGTGTTCGTAAGCAGCGACTGGATCGATACCTCACGCTGGCAGCGCCTAGCGCCCTTGCTAGCAAACAGCGGCATCGCCTGCCAAGCGCTGCCCTATACACAGGGTATTTCGAGCACCGCCTTACGCCAGAAAATGGCCCAAGGGGGCCAATAGCTGTAGCAACACACTCGGCGGCCCCCTGTTTCAGTACCACCGAGCTCCGAGTTCCAAGAGAATACGTCTGCTGCAACGCCAATTGCACATTTGGCCATCGCATCTTAGCTTGCCCCAATGCGCCTGACTTTAGCCCCGATGCCAGCGAATTCGATCACCTAGGCAAAGGCACACAAAACATCAGGCAACTGGCAACGGAAGGGCGAATGCAGACCCACAAAGAACCAAATTTTTGCAACTTGCCTATAGGTTGCACCCAACAAAAAAGCCGCTCCCGGTTAGGAGCGGCTTTTTGCTGATTTACTTGGGGTGGCTGATGGGGCTCGAACCCACGACAACAGGAATCACAATCCTGGACTCTACCAACTGAGCTACAGCCACCGTAGATTTGAATTATAACAGCAAAAAATGCGAAAAAAGCCGAAATCAATTTTTTTCTGTCGTTGCTGCCGGACGTGGTGCCTTCATCTGCACCTTAAACCTGGTTTTCAGGAAGTCATAGTAGGCTTGGGTTTCTGCCATCGTCAGCCATTGCATGTATTGTTGTTGGCGTTGTGCTTCGATGGTGGCCTCAGAAGCCTCACGTGGCAGCACACGGTTGATGCGTGCCAGCGTGTAGCCACTGCTGCCCACATCGACACCCACCCAAGCGGGTAGCTTATCGGTTTTGGCAGACAGCACAGCATCAAGCAGCACTGGCGCTTGATTTTGCCGCTGGTCACGCGACAACACCAGTGGAGCACTGAGGCCGGTAGCGGTTTCGGGCTTCACCTGCCAAGCAGCCAATCGAGCTTCACCTTCTTTGCGTGCCAATTCAGCCGATTTTTCAGCCACATAGAGTTTTTGCACTTGTGGGCGCACCGCATCGAAGGCCAAGGTAGAAGCGGCTTGGTGGGCGGTGATACGACCTGCTACCAGTTGGTTGCTACCCAGCTCCAACGCCTCCGTATTGCGTTTGTGGCTGATAGAGTCTTCAGAGAACAGCGCTGCCAAAAATTTCTCATTGGCCAGTACGCCGGTAGCGCCGGGTACTGGTTTACGTTGCACCTTGTTGGCCGTTTGCACCTTCAGACCCAGTTTATCGGCCACTGGTTGCAGGCTTTCGGCCTGTTCATAGACGGTATTGCTGAAGGTCTCAGCGACCTCAGCAAACTTGCGTTGTGCCTGTTGCTGGCGCATTTCGGCTTCTAGGCGTGGACGCAACTCGTCAAAACTCGGCTGACGGGGCGTTTTGATGTCCGTCAACTGGATGATGTGGTAGCCAAATTCGCTCTCGACCAGTTCGCTGATTTCGTCTTTTTTCAGCGCAAAGGCGGCATCTTCAAACGGCTTGACCATCGCGCCACGGGCAAAAAACCCCAAATCGCCGCCTTGGATGGCTGATCCAGTGTCTTGCGATGATTTTTTGGCCAGTTCTGCAAAGCTGGCTGGGGCTTTGCGCAGTTGCGCCAGCAGTTCTTCAGCGCGGGCCTTGGCCTTGTCGCGCTCTGGGGCTGGGGTGTCTTTGGCAGCGTTGATCAGAATATGGCGAGCGCGACGCTCTTCTTTGCCAGCCAGACGGGCCAGATTTTCTTGGTAGTAAGTGCGCAGATCGGCTTCATTGAGGGTCAAGCCTGCAGCAACACTGGCCAGATCAAGCACCACGTATTCCATGCTGGCCTGCTCAGGTTGCTGAAATTGAGCAACATTGGCTTTGTAATACGCTTCTAGCAACTCTGGGCTTTGCTCGACTTTGGCAGCAAAGCTGGCAGGCTTGAACTCTACCAGCTGCACTTCGCGGCGTTGCAGCAGGGCATCGAGTGTTACTTTGGTTTGTGCTGGGGTACTAAAGACGGTATCACTGACCCCGCCCAACACTTGGTTGACCGCCAGTTCTTGGCGCATGGCGGCTTCAAAACCTTCAGGGGTCAGGCCCTGTGTGGCCACCAAGGCTTTGTAACCCTCGATATTGAGCTTGCCGTCTGGTTGACGCAGGGCCGCAATTTGCGGGATGTCACTGAGGTGGCGCGCCAATTGGGCATCACTGGCCACCAGATGGGATTTATGGGTCGCCGCTTGCAACACCCGCTCACGCACCAAACGCTCTAGGGTGGCATAACGGGCCTCAGGGGTATCGAGCAAGGCAGCGTTGATGTTAGGCTGCTGGGCGCGCAAGCGCTCTGACTCTTGGCGGTGGGCATTGTCCCAATCGGTTTGGGTGATTTCGTGGCCATCAACCACCGCTACCGCCGGACTGCTGCCGGAAAAATACGTCGAATCAATGCCTACCAAAATGAAGGACGGAATGATCAGCAAGAACAGCAAGATCATCGCAAGCTTGGAGTGCTTGCGGATGGATTCAAACATGGTCGATCTTTCAGATAAAAAAAAAGCGAACTAATGTTCGCCTTTGTGTCGGTGGTGGTGGGTGCTAACGGGGTCGAACCGCTGACCTACGCCTTGTAAGGGCGCCGCTCTACCAACTGAGCTAAGCACCCCACCGAAGTCGCTAGTTTACAGCATCTTTGAGCCCTTTGCCAGGACGAAACTTAGGAATTTTTGTGGCTTGGATTTTGATAGGGGTGCCGGTGCGCGGATTGCGGCCTGTGCGCGAAGCCCGTTGCCCCACGGCAAACGTACCAAAACCCACCAGTGACACCGTGCCACCCTTGCGCAAAGTAGTTTTTACAGCATCTATGGTGCCATCCAAAGCGCGGGCAGCAGCGGCTTTGGAGATGTCGGCGTGCTTGGCAATGTGGGCGATCAGTTCGGTTTTGTTCACAAAGGGCCTCTTGGAGCAGCGTGGTTTGAAGGCTGGGTGCTGCCGCTGGCGATTCTAGTCGTATCTAATCGCCATAACCCAAGCCGCTTGCAGGGCTTGCTGTGCGTCTGGGGCCAGCACGCCCAGACGCACCCAACCCGGCAGCCCAAACGAGGTGCAGTCGCGCAACTGGACGCCCTGCTCGCGCAGTGGTGCCAACAGGGCGGCTACATCGGCCACGGGAGGGCGGGCTGTGAAATAGTTGGCCATGCTGCCTTGCTGCACTTGCCAGCCCATCTGCACGCACAAGGCTTGTTGCGCGGCCTTCCAGTGGCGCAGGGTATGCAGACTCTGCGTGAGCCAACTTTGGGTACTGGGCTGCGCCCAACTGTGTAGCAACGCGACACCATGCGCCCCTACCGGCCAAGAAGGGGCCAGCGCGATGAGCGCAGCCACGTCTTCTTGGGCGCTGTGCGCTGGCGCGATGGCATAAGCGGCGCGCACGCCGGTCAGGCCCAAGGCTTTATTGGGTGTCCACAGTTGCCAAAAATGGGCCGGGATGGCACGGTGGTGCGCTGGCTGGTGCAATTGCAGCGGGCGATAGGCACAGTCGAGCACCTGCCAGCGGGCCATTTCTGGTGACGCTGTGGACAAGGCCAGATCGGGTAGCCCCTGCGGGCTAGAAGGCTCACAGGCCCAGTGCAAATCGGCTAATGCTGGCGTGTCGGTTTGGATGTCGTGGCACAACGGGCCATCGTCTGCCGGGCGGCGATGGATGGCGAAGCCCCAAACCCGTGCCGCTTGGGCGTAATCGCCATAGCTGTGTGGGGGTAGCGAGACCGTTTGAGCACCGCACCGGGCGGCCAAGGTGGTGATGCGCCAGATAAATTCACTGGCACTGGCCGCCAACACGATGCGCTGCGGCTCGACACCATGAAACTCGGCCAGCGCCGTGCGCAGGGTGGCATAGCTGGGGTCAGGGTAGCGGCTGGCATCGGCCTGTTGCACCGCAGCCAAGACTTCAGGGCAAGGGCCACAGGCATTGCTGTTGGTAGAAAAATCCCAGCGCGCCGGGCCATGGGCATCGGGGCCGCCGTGTAGCGATGGCTCGGCTAGAAAAGAAGCAGGCACAGAAACGTTCACAGGAAAAATGCAAAATTTAAAGAGCCAACACACCCCAAGCCAGCAGCGCCAGCAGGCAGGGAATGGTGACGGCCCTAGAAGCTAGCGCACAGGCACGAGCCGTGTCAGTCATGCTGGAAGCTTGGCCTGTGGCATGAAGTTGATAAACACCAGGTTTGCCCAGCCGGATGCGCAGTGCCAGCGCCATCGCAGCCATAGGCCAGCCGCTGTTGGGGGAGGGGGTTTGCTGCGCTTCGCGTGCCAACATACGCAAGGGCAAGCCACCGGCGGCCACAGCTAGCAGGGCTGCCGTCAGGCGAGCGGGCAACCAAGAGAGCACATCATCGGCGCGGGCGGCCCATTTACCTGCCCATTGCCAATAACGGGCCGAGGGGCCACTACCGCGCAGGCCGGGGTAGCCCCACATGGCATCAGCGGTGTTGGCCAGCCGGTATAGCGCCGCCCCCGGCAAGCCCGCTACGGCAAACCAAAACAGCGGCGCGATCACCGAGTCGCTGAGGTTTTCGGCCAAGGATTCGATGGCTGATTCACGCACCTGTACGGCGTCTAAGGTGGTTACATCGCGGCTGACCAGCCAAGCCAATCGGGCACGACCTGCGTCCAGCGACTGGCCCAAAGCCGCTTCGACGGCCTGTACTTCGTGGCGCAGCATCCGCCACGACAGCAAGGGCTTGAGCCACAAACCCAGCAGCGCGCCTGCCAGCAAAGTAGGGGCGGGGCTATCGCGCAGCAGATGCAGCGTAGCCCCTTGCAACAAGACATAACTGCCACTCACAATGGCAACCAACACACACCATACCAATGCAAACCACCAAAAGGAGTGCCAGTCTGGCCCCACAGTGGCGGCAGTGGGTGCCCAGCGTCGGCTGGCCCAGCCTAAGGCGTTCCCCATCCAAACCACTGGGTGCCAACGCACTGGAGGCTCGCCCCAGCAATGATCTACCGCCAAAGCCACCAGCAGCGCCAGTAAGGCGATTTGGCTGCCACCGCTACCGCTGGCCCATAACGGCCCCCACAGCCCATCCACTTCAGGCATTGGTGCCTTCTGTGCCGGAGGAAAACAGCGCAGACGGCGTATTCCACTGGTCATCAAACACCAGTGAGGCCAGCGGCGCACGTTGCGCCCAGCGCTCTTGTTGCAGCATGGGCTCGTGGTAAAACTCCTGCACTGGCCCCAGACACAGCAGGGCAATCGGTTCGGCCCCGACGGGGAAACCCAGCAGCTGGCCCAAGGCCACGGGGTCAAAAATAGAGACCCAGCCCATGCCCAGCCCTTCGGCTCGTGCGGCCAGCCACAGGTTTTGGATGGCACAACTGGCCGAGGCCAAGTCCATCTGTGGCATGGTGCGGCGGCCAAAAACATGCTGCTCACGGCCATCTGCCAGCGCCACTACCAGCAGCTCAGCAGCATCCAAAATGCCCTGCACCTTCAGGCGCATAAATTCTTCTTGGCGCTGCCCTAGGGCTTGGGCGGTCAAGATGCGCTCTTGCTCTACCAAGGCGTGCAATGGCTGGCGCAGTGCAGGTTGGGTGATACGGATAAAACGCCACGGCTGCATAAAGCCCACGCTGGGGGCATGGTGTGCTGCTTGCAACATACGCCGCAACACCTCAGGGGCCACGCTGCCGCCACCAAAGTGGCGCATATCGCGCCGCTCATGGATGGCACGGTACACCGCCAGCCGTTCGGCTTGAGTAAAGGCTTGTGCGCTGGAGATGGCTTGCGTGGTGAGCTGCGGCATAGCTTTAGTCCTCAATACCGCGCTGGGCAGGAATACCGGCCTGAAAGGCGTGCTTGATGAGCTTCATTTCGGTGACGGTGTCAGCCAGCTCAATGATTTCTGGCGGGCAGCGGCGGCCCGTGAGTACAACATGGACGTGTTGGGGGCGTTGGCGCAGGGTGTCGAGCACGCCTTCCAGTGGCAGCCAGCCGTAGATCAGTGGATAGGTGATTTCATCGAGTACCACCATGAAATAGTCACCTGAAAGGATGGCAACGCGGGCTTTTTCCCAGCCATCGCGGGCCAGTTGGGCCGAATGCTCTAAGTCTTGGCTTTTCCAGCTAAAACCGTCGCCCAGCCCCTCAATGGGCAAACCGATTTGTTCAAACATGCGGTGCTCGCCAAAACGGGCGCTGGGCACCTTCATAAACTGAAAAATTTTGACGGCCTTGCCCCGGCCATGTGCGCGCAGCGCAAGGCCAAAGGCTGCCGTGCTTTTACCCTTGCCATCGCCGGTGTGGACGATGGTCAGGCCCCGGCGCTCGCCGGTGGGTTTGTGGTAGCCTTTTTCGGTAGGAGGAGCTTCAATTTGCATGGCGATGATGGCACGGGGCCGTCTTATAGGCGTGAACTGAAATGAACATCAGGATGCTGCTATTTTACCAAGCTGACTCGAGGGCAAGTAAGAAGATGGTTTTCAAGGCCCCCTACCGTCAGGGTTAATTCAAGCAATTGCAAATGAAATCAATCATCGTTTTTTTGTGGTTTTTTGTGGTTTTTTTCATAGAATCCACACTTACCACGCCAGTATATGGCAACAACCCTGCGTTATCAACAATTGATTTTACCCCAGAAGAGCGCTCCTACATCGAGAAAACCAGCAGCATCAAAATGTGTATTGACCCAGATTGGACTCCTTTTGAAATCATTAACAACAAAGGTGAGCACGAAGGCATTGCTGCAGATTTGATACAACTGGTGGCCCAACGGGTGGGTTTAAAAATAGAACTCTACCCCGTCAAGACTTGGGAAGAAAGTTTATCTGCATCCAAAAGCAAGCAGTGCCAAATCATGAGTTTTTTGAATCAAACTCCAGCACGCGATCAATGGCTTATTTTTACCGACCCTGTGTTTTTTGATCCCAATATCATCATTACACGCGAAGAACACTCATTCATAGGAGACCTCAAAGGTCTTAAAAATGAAAGCGTTGCTCTACCACGCGGAACCATGGTTGAAGAACGTATCCGCAGGGATTACCCAAACTTGAAGGTCATTTTAACAAAATCTGAGTCTGAGGCGATTGCTCTTGTTTCTGAGAAAAAAGCCAGTCTGACCATCCGTTCTTTGATTATTGCAGCCTACTCCATTAAAAAAGAGGGGCTTTTTAATCTGAAAATTTCTGGGCAAATTCCAGAATATACCAATCAGTTGCGCATAGGCATCCTCAAAGAGGAAACGATATTGCGGAATATTCTTGACAAAGGGGTAAAGACAATTACACCGCAAGAGCGCGAAGCAATTTCCAACAAAAATGTTTCCATCAACATTCAACAAGGAATTAATTACTCATTGGCACTCAAAGCCTTGATGGGCGGCTCTCTATTGTTGGGTCTTGTATTTTATTGGAATCGAAAATTAAGCACATTAAATAAAAAATTAGAACTACTCTCTATAACAGACAGGCTCACGGGCCTTTTTAATAGAATAAAAATAGACTCCACCTTTCAAGAGCAAATAGCACACTCACAGCGATCCAGGAAATTTTTTAGCGTCATATTGTTAGATATAGATCACTTCAAAAGCGTCAATGACACTTACGGCCATCAAACTGGCGATATAGTTCTTACTGAAGTTGCCCATATTTTGCAAAACAACACACGCAAGACAGATATTGTAGGGCGCTGGGGAGGCGAAGAGTTCATCATTATTTGCCCCAACACCAACTCCAAACAAGCTATATCTTTGGCTGAAAGTTTACGCAGACTTTTACAAGCACACGAATTTCCAATCACAAAATCACAAACCGCAAGTTTTGGCGTTGCCACCTACCAGAAGGAAGATCAATCGAAGGACATTGTGGGTCGTGCTGATACCGCACTTTATTTGGCAAAAAACAAAGGACGTAACTGCGTTGAATTTCAATGACTATACGGCATAAAAATATCGCACTACTATCCACACTGCTCATAGGATTAACCATTGATGCCCATGCTGACACTAATATCATTAGAAATGATAACATCTCTACTGCACTAGAATCTAGCCATATCTTTGGTTATACCAAAGCAATGTATGTGGGTGACGACAAAAAAGGAGGCCGCTTAAACCAAAGCACCTTAGGATTTGGTGGAAAAATAGGCATCGAAACCGGGAGTTACTATGGCCTGAGCTTCAAGGGAGCTTGGTACACCACCCAAGATTTTGGACGCAATAGCACGAATCCAAAGAAAATCGATGCCTATATGTTCAATTTGAATAAAAAGCCTTATTCTGTTATTGGCGAATCTCAAATTCAGTTGAATTTCGGAAAAAACACAGCGATACTGGGACGCCAAGAAATATCTTCTCCTCTCATCGACAGTTACGAATACCGTATCATTCCAAATTTATTTCAAGGATTGACTTTAACAAACAAGGATTTTGACAACACTACCCTAACGACAGCATATATCAGCAAAATGTCCGGCTTGGATGGATTGGTCTCATTTTCTGACTTTCGCAGCATGTCACAACAGGCTTACACCTCGTTGATGCTAACACCCAGCGGAGCGGTCGATGCAAAAAATGGCGAGACCGCTGATTTATCAAAAATTGCCGGGAACCACGGGGTGATCCTCGCTGGATTTTCGTACAAAAAAGAACATGCTCTTCAATTTTGGAATTATTACGGCATCAATACGCTCAATACATTCTATTTTGACGGAAAATTCAAATACAAAATCAACCAGAATTTATTGGCAGGATTTGATTTTCAAGCCTACCACGTATCTGCCGTAGGCAAAACAAAGCGGTACTTGGCACAGCATAACCTAAATGCTGATTATTGGCTTTCTGGCGTCAAAACCATACTCAACCATTCACCCAGCGGGTGGGGCGCTGCATTTGCTTACAATCAATTTACTGGCAACCAGCACACCGTCACGACCAATGGAAACTGGGGCGGATATCCTGAATTTGTTGGCATGCCCTATGTGTATCCAGAAAATCAAGGCATCTCAGGAATCGCCCGCAGCCATTTAACAAAATTTACAATATCCCTTGATCTTGGCCCTTACGGATTTAAAGATAAAAATTTTATTTTTGGTCATACGCGCATCAATCTGGACGAGTCTATTCTTGCTGGCAGCGACATAACTATCAATAGCTTGATATACAAAGCAAAATTTACCCCACAGCTGTCCACACGAATGGCTATAGAAGCCAGAAATTCAGGCAATGCACGGTATAACAATAAGTTCATTGCCATGTCTTTGCGTTACGATTTTTAGCCGCACTTTGAGGCTGCTTCAGAGCCCTTCAAAACGCTGGGCACCAAGCACGGCAACGCCAACCACATACCAGCTGCTTGTTGAATCTGGATGCGCTGGTCAAAGACCTGCTCTAAAGCACGGTGGGTGGTGCTGTCACTGGCGCTGCCGTGGTGGTGCAGGCGACCATCGGCCACAATGGCAATGTTGTCCGCTTGCAGCGCCAACGAGACCTCGTGCAACACACTGACCACGGTATGGCCTTGGGCCACCAGTGCGCGCACCAGCAACAGCCAATCGGCTTGGTGTGGCGGATCAAGGTTGGCTAGTGGCTCATCCATCAGCAGCACCGGGGCCTGCACCGCCAAAGCGCGAGCCAGCAGCACCCGTTGGCGCTCGCCGCCGGAGAGTTGGCCTAAGGCGCGCCAACGCCAGTCCCACGCTTGGGTGGCGCGCAGGGCTTGCTCGACAGCGGCATGGTCAACAGCACTGGGGGCGGCCAGCCATGCTTGGTGTGGCAAGCGGCCCAGCATCGCCACGTCATAAACGCTCAGGTCGTCTGCTGCCGCTTCGTTCTGGCCTAGCCAAGACAAGGTGCGGGCGCGCTCGCGCCGGGGCCAGTCGTGCAGTGGGCGGCCCAGCAGTTGCACTTGGCCGGTGCAGGGCAGCAGCCCGGCCAAAGCCCGCAACAGGGTAGATTTGCCAGCGCCGTTGGGGCCGACAATGCTCGTCCAGCGCCCGGCGGCCAAAGACAGACTCAGCCCATGCAAGATGGCACGCTGGCCTATCTGCACGCCCACAGCTTGGGCTTGCAAAGCGGCGGGAGGGAGTGCGCTCATGCCAGCCCCCCAGTGCGCCGGTGCATCAGCCACAGCAAATAAACCCCGCCCAATACCGCCGTGAGTACGCCCACCGGCAGCTCTTGCGGGGCCATCAGCCCCCGCGCCAGCAAATCAGCACCGGCCAACAACACCGCACCCATCGCACTGGCCAGCACCATTAACCGGCTGTGCGGCACTGGGGCCACGGCCCGCACCAAATGCGGTGCCGCCAGCCCGACAAAGGCAATCAATCCGGTTTGGGCGACGGCGGTGCCAGTCGCCAGCGCCAGCACACCAACCAAGGCGGCCCGCAGTGGTGCCAGCGGCAAGCCCAAGCTGTGGGCGGTAGATTCGCCCAAGGCCAGACCATCCAGCACCCGCGACAAGGCCCAAGCCGCCAACAGACACAGCAACCAAGTGCCCGCCATGAGCAGGCAAGCCGTCCAGCCGACAAAGCCAGTAGAACCCAACAGAAAGGCTTGCATGGCCTGCATCGAATCGGGCGAGAGCAGCAAAATCAGCGAGGTCAAAGCCCCCAACACGACACCGACAATCACCCCAGCCAACAACAGGCGCAAGGTATGTTGCACCCCGCGTGCCAATACCAATGTGAGCACCACCGCCAGCACAGCCCCCGCAAAGGCGGCCCCGGTCAAGCCCAAACGCACCAGCCAGTGCCCCGAAAACACCGACACGGTATAGCTGCCCATGCCGTTATCGCCCCCAGCCAAACCGATGCCTGAGCCCATCAAGGCCAGCGCCAAAGCCACCCCCAGCGACGCCCCGGAGGCGCTGCCCAGTAGGTAAGGATCAGCCAACGGGTTACGAAACAAGCCCTGCGCTACGGCACCGGCCAAGCCCAGCAATGCCCCAGCACACCACGCCCCAAGGGTGCGCGGCAGGCGGATATCCCAGATGATCTGCCAAGCCATCGCCCGGCTGGCAGCCTCGGATTCATCACCCCAGAGCGCGGGCCAGAGATTTTCTAACCCGGTACTGCCCACGGCAGTACCCAAGGGCAACAACAACAGGCTAGAACAGAGCAGCACCAGCGCCAGCCAGCGCCCACGCGCGGGAGGCGCGCTCATCGGGCGGCGGCCTTGTCCGTCAGGCAGCGGGCCATCAGACGAGCGCCTTCGGCCATGCGTGGGCCGGGGCGAATCAGCATATCAAACTCAGGCGGCGTAAAAACGCACAGGCGTTGCTGTTGCAGCGCCTGCATCGCTTGCCAGCCGGGGCGCTGCGCCAGCCCCTCGACGCTGCGTGCGCCCACCATGATCAGGTCGGGATTGGCACGCACCACATATTCTGGGTTGAGCTTGGGAAATGGCCCCAGCGCGGCAGGCAAGATATTGCGTGCGCCCAAACGGGTCAGGGTTTCGCCAATAAAGGATTGCATACCGGCGCCATACGGCCCCCGGTTCACTTCAAAATAAACCCGTGTATTGCGGGCCGCAGCGGGCACCGATTGCGCCGCTGCCTGCACCCCAGCATCAATCACGCGCCACACGCGCTGGGCATCGGGCACGGCCAGCACTTGGCCGATTTTGCCCAGCACACGCTGCACATCGGCATGGCTTTTAGGCTCTAGTGCCAGCACTGGCACACCCAGCGACTCTAGCCGTGCCGCACCCCGCGAAGAAGTCGCCATCAGCACCACATCCGGGCGCAGCGCCACAATGGCCTCGATGTTGGGGTCGAGGCCGCCGCCCAGTTTGGGCAGCTTTTGCACGCTGGCGGGCCAGTCGGAATAGCGATCTACGCCCACCAGCCGGTGGCATTGTTCTAAGGCGCAAACGGTTTCGGTCAGTGAGGGCAGCAAACTGACAATGCGCTGCGCTGGCCGCGCCAACGTCATGGCATGGCCCCGGTCATCGGTGAGTTGGATGGTTTGGGCTTGCACTGTGAGCGTGGCTGCGCCCCAAGCCAGCGCAGCGCACAGCCGGGTCAGACTGCGTTGGAGCCGTGGCATGGCATCTCCTTTAAAGTCAGTGGCAAGCCTGCGGCCATCAGCGTGACGCGCTGGCACGCTTGGGCCACTTGCTGGTTGAGCAGGCCCAGCGCATCCACAAAAGCCCGTACCTCGCGGCCCAGCGGAATCACACCCAAACCGATTTCATTGCCCACCAACACCACCGGGCCGGGGGCTTGGGTTAGTGCCGTGCAAAAAGCCGTGGCCTGTTCTTGCCAAGTCCCCAACGGGGCAGCCTCTGGGGCTGTATCGGCAGGCATCAGCCAGTGGGTGAGCCACAAGGTCAGGCAATCGACCACGATCAGCGTATCGGGGCGGCTGTGTGCTTGCAGAGCTTGCGCCAAGTAGCGCGGCTCTTCCAGTGTGCTCATGCCCGGCACGCGCACCGCCCGGTCTTGCTGGTGGCGCTGGATGCGCTCTTGCATCTCGCCATCCCACGCTTGGGCGGTAGCCAGCATCAGGGCACGGTGCTGGGGCGATTGCGCCAGCCAGTCACGGGCCAATAGCTCGGCTCGGCGCGATTTGCCGCTTTTTTGCCCCCCCAAAATCAGCTCAGTGCGGGCGATGGACAAGCTCATGCGCCCACCCCGCCCAGCCAACCGGCCACCGTGCGCGGGCTGGAGGCAAACCACGCATGAAAATAACTGGCGTGCAGGCTGCCGTGCTGGTACAGGGCTTCGCCCTTGCCTTCCTCTACGGCTTGGCCGGGGCGGCTGCTGCGCGTGAGCACTGGTACCGGGCTGTCTAGCCGCGAATAGTGGAAGGTGTGCCCACGCAGCACCCTGGTGTCGGTGGCCAGTTGCTGCATTCCCAACCCCGCCAGACGCTTTTGCAATACCGCCTTACCGGGCAGCAAGCCCCACAGGGGCGCAAATTGCCCATCGTGGCCGGTAATGCCTTCACACAGGGCCACCATGCCACCGCATTCAGCCCAAATGGGCTTGCCTGCGGCCCAGTGCGCGCGCAAGCCTTCTTGTATGGCTTGATTGGCCATCAAGGCTGGGGCGTGCAGTTCGGGGTAGCCACCGGGCAGCCACACCGCATCGCAGGGTGGCAAACTATCCCCCGCCAAGGGCGAGAAAAACACCAGTTGCGCCCCCATCGCCTGCAAACAGTCCAGATTGGCCGGATAGATAAAGCTGAATGCCGCATCCCGCGCCACGGCCACCGTGCGGCCTTGCAACCAAGGTTGGATGGCTTCTTGCGCTGGCTTGGCCGCTGGCGCTGCAAAATCTACCGCCCATTCTTGCCATTGCTCCCAACTGCGCTGGCCCAGCGGCGTCTGCGCCAGTGCATCGGCCACCGCATCCAGCCGTTGCAGGGCATCGCCCAGTTCATGGGCAGCCACCAAGCCCAGATGACGTTCGGGCAACAGCGAAGTTTCTCCGGCAGGGATGACTTTTTGCAAAGCCCCTTGCCACAGTGCAGGGTCGCGCAGCCCCGCTTGCAGCAAATCGGCATGGTGTTCGGTAGCAACCCGGTTCGCCAGCACCCCTGCCCAACGCAAGCCCGGCTGGTAATGCACCAAGCCATAGACCAGCGCGCCAAAGGTGGTGGACATGGCCCCGGCATCCAGCACTGCCAGCACCGGAATATCCAGCCGCTGCGCCAGTTCCGCCGCGCTGGGGCTGCCATCAAACAGGCCCATCACGCCTTCAATCAGGATCAGATCAGCCTCTTGGGCGGCAGCGTAGAGCCGGGCTGCCACATCTTCGGGGCCAGTCATCCAACCATCGAGCGAATGCACCGGGGCACCACTAGCCAGCTCATGCCAGTGCGGATCGAGAAAATCTGGCCCACACTTGAACACGCGCACTGTGCGCCCTTGGCGGCTGTGCAAGCGCGCCAAGGCGGCAGTGAGGGTGGTTTTGCCCTGCCCCGAAGCCGGGGCAGCAATCAGCAGTGCAGGACAACGGGCGCTCATTGGGGTGTCCATTTCAGGCCCACATACAGGGCGCGCCCGGCAGTGGCATAGGTGCGGGCCAACTGGTAGTCTTTGTCGGCCAGATTGTCAATGCGCGCCAGCAGCGTGAAGTCACGGGCCATGCGCGTGCTAGCATACAAATTCCACAGCGCGTAGCCGCCCAGCCGGGTAGTGTTGGCAACAGTGTCAAAACGCTGGCCGGAGGCTTGCATTTCTGCGCCCCAATTCCAGCCTGCCAACACCGTTTCTGCCCCGAGTGTGGCATGGCGTTTGGCTCGGCGGGCCAGTTGTTTGCCAGTGTCCAAATCGCGCGGGTTTTGCCAATCCATTGCACCGCGCCATTGCACCCCCGCCATGCGGTAAGAGCCAGAGACAGTCACGCCTTCGTATTGCGCACGGGCCGTGTTGGCATAGCAGCCATAGTCAGAAACACAAGCGCCCACGCCAGCAAAAGAGATCAGGTTGCGCACCCGGTTGCGGTAGGCCACGATGGAGAAAGTGCTGCTCTTTTCAGCCCAGCGCAGACCGATTTCGGCATTGCGGCTTTTTTCTGGTTGCAGCGTGGCAACACCATACTCACTAAAGCGATGGTAGAGCGTGGGTGCTCGAAACGCCGTGCCCACCGAGGCCGTGGCGCGCAGTGAAGGCGTGATGGCATAACCATAGGCCAAGCTGCCGGTGTTGTGGCCGCCAAATTCGCTGTCGTTGTCATGGCGGGCATTGATTTGCACCGTATGACCGCCCGCGCTGTAGCCATAGCCCAGCGCTAAGGCATCTTGCGAACGCTGGCTGTCCAGTGTCGCCCTCTTGGCATCGAAAGCCGGGTTGTAGAGCTGGTCTTCACGGCGCTCTAAGGCCGCGCTAAAGTGGTGCGCGCCCCATTGATAATCGTGCTGCCACAGGTAGCCGCGCAGCGTGGTTTCGGTCAGGTAAGGCGATGGCGTGGTTTCGTAATGGCTGGCGGCCTCGGTGATGGACAAGCGCGTGCGGTAGGCATCGTTCCACTGCGCTTGCCAAGTCAGGCCCGCTGTGCGCAGGCGGTGCAAACTGCGGTCATCAGCGGGGGCCTTGGCGTCGTAATTAAAATCGTCGTAACCGGAGTTCAGCCGCTGCGCCAGCAGCGTGGCATCCAAACGGTGTTGTGCATTAATACGCAAGCCCAAGCGAGCGTTGCCCGACGTGCTGCGGTAGCCATCGCGGTCAAGGTGGTGGCTGCCGCTGGTTTTGGTATCAAAGCCATCGCTGATGGTGCGGCTCAGGCCCAAAGCATAGTCAAACGCCCCCTCGGTGCCAGCGCTGCCACTGATGCCCGCCTCAATCTTGCGCATGCCTTGGCTGCCAACGCCCACACCCACCATCGGCTGGGCTGGGCCTTCGCCTTTGCGGGTAAACAGTTGGATAACCCCAGCAATGGCATCCGAGCCATACACCGCCGCAGCCGGGCCGCGTAGCACCTCAATGCGCTCGATTTGCGCCAGCGGAATTTGCTCCCATTGCGCGCCGCCGGTCGATTGCGAATCCACACGGATGCCGTCGATATAGACTGCCGTAAAGCGCGATTCAGCACCGCGCACAAACACGCTGCTGGCATTGCCGGGGCCACCATTGCGCGAGATTTCTACGCCCGGCAGCCGGGCCAGCACATCGGGCAAGGCCGTGGCACCGCTGGCTTCTAGAGTTTCGCGATCCAAAATCGACACATCGGCCACCAAATCGGCCAAGGGTTGCGGCGTGCGCGTGGCCGTCACCACCACGTCGTCCAGCGAAGGGGCGCGCAGATTTTGCGCCAACAGCCAAGGCTGCTCTAGAGTGGAGGTTTCGGCTTGGGCCGACAGTGCGGACAACATCAAGCAGCAAGCTGCCACCACAGGACGCAAACCCAGCAAGGCACTAGGACGGGCTTGGAAAGAAACAGAATTCATGGGAAACAAAAAAGAGAGCAACCCGTGCCGGCCTCCCCGCCAGCGTTGGGTGATACAGCCGCACTCGCCTACAGGCTGTGCGCAACCACGGTGTTGGCCGGTATCCGGGCTGGCGAAACGCCCTCTAGCGCCTTCCCAGTGCTTGTTCAAGGCATCCAGTGGCTGGTGGCTAAAGAGAGAGTGAGTGGTATGCACACTCGTCCGCTGACCGTTGCGGGGGCAGCGCAGGCTCGGCAGCGACCCTGACGGCGGCTTTCCTCCCTGCTTCCCGTTGAACTGCGGCATGTGAACCACACCACGAGCACCAACGGCGGCGATTCTACGGCGCTTTGACCACAGGCAACCCTACAATTGCAGACATGGCCCCCTTGCAAACCCTCGATCTCATCACCGTGCGTGTGGAACATCTGCTCCAACGCTTGGCCCAGTCGCAGCAAACCCAGCAACAGCAGGCGCAGCAGTTGGCTGATTTGACCCGAGAGCGACAGACTCTGGAGCAAATCCGCGAGCAGCAAGCCGAACAAATAGCCCGGCAGTTGCAAGAACACGAGCTGCTAGTACAAGCACACACCGCCCTACAAGAAGAAGGGCTACGCCAAGAGGCCAAGGCCTTGCACCTAGAGCAAGAACGCGACGCCCTGCAAAAAGTGCATGCCGCCCAAACCGAGCAGCTCGTCACCCTCACGCGCCAGCATGAAGAGTTGCTGCGCAACAGTGCGCCACAAGCCGAAAAGCTGGCAGTCCTGTGCAAAGAACACGCCAGCTTGCAACAAGCCCATACCGCTTTGCAGCACACCAGCACCGAGCAAGCGGCGCAGGTAGCTACCCTGCGCCAAGAGTGCGAGGCCCTGCAACAGACGGCGCAAACGCAGCTAGAACAAATCACGGCCCTGACCCAAGAGCGCGACGCCTTGCAGCACACCAGCACCGAGCAAGCCGAGCGCGCTGCCACTCTCACCCACGAGCATGAGCAACTCAAGTCGCGCCTACAAACAGCCCGCTCCCGCATGGATGCCCTGATGGAAACCCTGCCCGCCAGTCCTGTCGAGAGAGAGGGTGGTGCATGATGATGAAAAAAATCGAGGTGCAGATCATGCAGCAAAACCTGCAATTGAGCTGCCCAGAAGGTGGTGAGGGCTATCTACGTGAAGCCGCCGCACGGGTAGACAAGGCCATGACGCAGATTCGCGATCATGGCAAAGTGCGCCTGCGCGAACAAATTGCCGTGCAAGCGGCCATCAATTTGGCCTTTGAAATGGTCAAAGCTACTGCCGCAGAAAAAGAAGCCCTGCTGCGGGCCGAATACGCCGAAGCCGTCACAGCCCAGGCCCAAGCCCACGCCGAAGAAGCCACCGCCTTGGCCCTCAGCGTCTCTGGGCCAGAACTACAAACCAAATGCCAAGCCCTGCTAGAGCGCCTCGACTCAGTGCTGGAAAAAGACGATCCGTCCCGAATTTGAGCTTATTTCTTGTGGGTGCTTGGCGCACCGTCCGGGCTACAATAGCACCGTCTGCCGTGCTGCTGGGCTTTATATTTCCTTGAACCAATGCTCATTGAGCCTGGGCTTGGTACATTGCCCGGTGAGCGTGATCATCTCGCGTCAGATGAACCCAACGCCTGGCTGCCCTCGCCCCCCTGAACCCCCGGTTCAGGATGCCGGTTCGGTGGCACTGGCAGACACCTTCTTCTCTTATGCTCGACCTCCTGCTCATCATTGAACTGGCCCTGCTGGGCTTGTGTGCTGGTTTTTTTGCTGGCCTGCTGGGCATTGGTGGTGGCATGATGCTGGTGCCTTTTCTCACCTATTTTCTAACCCAGCGGGGCGTCTCGCCTGATCTGGCCGTCAAAATGGCTATTGCCACGGCGATGGGCACTATTTTGTTCACCTCCATCTCCAGTGTGCGCGCCCACCACCGCCGTGGCGCGGTGCGCTGGGACTTGGTGCAGCGCCTAGCCCCCGGTATTGCCTTGGGCGGCATTGCTGCCAGTTTGGGCGTGTTTGCCTTGCTCAAAGGCTCTTATTTGGCCCTGTTTTTTGGCGTCTTTGTGGGCTTTTCGGCCCTGCAAATGTTCCGCGACCGCAAACCAGCTCCGACGCGACAAATGCCGGGCACTGCGGGGCAGTTGGCCGCAGGCAGTGGCATTGGTTTTTTGGCCGGATTGGTCGGGGCCGGTGGTGGTTTTATCAGCGTGCCCTTTATGACGTGGTGCAATGTGCCTATCCACAATGCGGTGGCTACCAGCGCTGCCTTGGGCTTTCCGATTGCGGTGTTTAACGTCGCCGGCTATGTACTGGGTGGCTCGTCAGTGTTGGGCCTGCCCGCCTATTCGCTGGGTTATCTCTGGTTGCCTGCCTTGGCAGTGATTGCCACTTGCAGCGTGCTCACGGCCCCACTGGGTGCCCGTGCCGCGCACAGCTTGCCCGTGCGCCAGCTACGGCGCGTATTTGCCAGCCTGTTGCTGGTGCTGGCCGCTTATATGTTCTGGAAAGGCTACAGCGCACTGTAAGCGCGCTGGTTTGGCAACACTACGCTGCTGGCAGCGCCAGCAAACGCGCGGCATTGCCATAGAGCAGTTGCTCGACCACGTCGTCGCGAAAGCCCAGAGCCAAAAAGTCTTCTATCGTTTGCCCAATAGGCCGAAACGGGTACGACGAGCCAAACAAGAACTGCTCACCCAAAAAGCTGTTGGCGGCCTCCACATAAGCCTGTGTTCCGGGTTGGAACAAGTACATATCGGGCACCAAAGAGATATTCTCATAGCGAAACGCCACGCCAATCGCTTGCTGCACATTGGGCCAATAGCCGTGGTAAGCCACCAAGCGCAAGCGCGGAAAAGCCTGCGCCACCTGTGCCAAGGGCGCTGGGTCGTTGTAGCGCAGATCAGGGGTGGTTGGGCCACTCATCAAAAAGATCGGAATGCCCAAGTCTTGGGCCAAATCGTAGATTGGAAAATACACCGGATCATCTGGATGGCGCGCTGGGACACCAAAGCCCGGCTCTAGGTCAATGCCAGCCAGCCCCAAGGTACGCACAGCACGTTCTACCTCGGCCAGTGCGGCCTCGGTGCCCTGCAAGGCCGGATCCACAGCACCAATACCAATCAGTTCGGGGTGCCCTTGCACAATCTGGTGGATGGTATCGTTGGGCAAGTGCTGGCCGGGGGTGTGGCGGCCCACCACCACGGCGTGGGACAAGCCCGCGTCGCGCACTTCGGCCAAAAACCCTTCCGGGGTACGCGAGCGGGCAAAGTGCAAATCATCACCACGGGCACCGACGCGCCGGTTCAGCCAGCGGGCAACGCCTTCGCCCGGAGAATCAGGCGTAGCGCCAAAAAAATCATGCAGATAGGCCGGGCGGCAACGCATGTCAATCACACGGTGGCCGCTGGCAGTGCGGGGGGCTTGCAAAGTAGTAGTCATAGGTAAGATTGTTGGCAGCGCTGGATATTTAGCGCGATTCGGTGGCACGGGCGTCAAAAGCACCGCCAGTCAAGGTTTGGTCACGCAGGTTCACCGGCTTTTTGCCCGGCAGCAGCGGAAACACCAACTCAGCAAACCGGATGGATTCTTCAAGGTGCGGGTAGCCGGAGAGCACAAAGCTGTCCACGCCCAAGTCGATGTACTCTTGCAAGCGGGCCGCCACTTCTTCGGGGTTGCCCACCAACGCGGTGCCAGCTCCACCACGCACCAGCCCCACCCCCGCCCACAAATTGGGGCCGACCACCAATTGGTCGCGGCGGCCACCGTGCAGCGCGGCCATGCGGCGCTGGCCTTCGGAGTCCATGCGTGCATAGTTTTGTTGTGCGCGTTCAATCTCTTCGTCACTCAAGTGGCTGATGAGGCGGTCGGCAGCGGCCCACGCCTCGGCACTGGTTTCGCGCACAATCACATGGATGCGGATGCCAAAACGCACAGTGCGGCCATACTTGGCGGCACGCTCGCGCACATCGGCAATCTTCTGCGCCACGGCCTCGGGTGGTTCACCCCAAGACAGGTAAGCATCAACGTGTTTGGCGGCCAACTCGTGCGCGGCGGGTGAGGAGCCACCAAAATACAGCGGTGGATAGGGTTTGCTCACCGGCGGGAAGAAGTTTTGCGCCCCTTCTACGTGCAGGTGCTCGCCCTCAAAATCCACCCGTTCGCCTTGGAGCAGTTTGCGCCAGATGGTCAAAAACTCATCGCCCGCAGCGTAGCGGGCATCGTGATCGTAAAAAATGCCATCGCCCGCCAGTTCTACCGCATCGCCGCCGGGCACCACATTGAGCAGCAAGCGGCCATTAAGGGCTTGGTCTAGCGTGGCTGCCTGCCGTGCCGATGCCGTCGGGTTGCCCAAGGAGGTACGCAGCGCCACCAGCAGCTTGATACGCTGCGTCACTGGCACCAAGCTGGCCGCCGTCACCCACGGGTCAAGGCAGGAGCTGCCAGTGGGAATCAGCAAACCATCGTAGCCCAAATGTTCTGCCGTGACGGCAATTTGGCGCAGGTAGGCATTGCTGGGCGCACGGCCAAAATCAGACTTGCCCAAATAGCGGGTATCGCCAGAGGTGGGGAGAAACCAGAAAATATCGAGGCTCATGGTGTTTCCTTGTTGGAGGTGGTGGGATAGGGGAGATCGGTGTCGTCTGCGTCCGCAGGGTGCTTGCGCGAACCGCTCACTTCGCCCAGCCGAATCAGGCGGGCGCGCACAATGTTGCGGCTCACGCCCAGCAGGCGGGCGGTTTCGCTCTGGCTGTAGTGGCAATAGCGGAAGACTTCGCGCAGCAAGGTGTCTTCTACGCTCTGGTAGAGATGGGCCGCGTTGGCATCGCACAATTGGCGAATGGCGTGGCGCAGTGCCGCGTGGGCCGCACTGTCACCTTGAACAAGGGATGTTTGCGGCTTGGGCGGCTGCGCTGGTGTAGTGGTCTCTGGCTCTGGGGCCAGCAAATGCGCTGCTGATGGGGCAGGTGCTGCGGCGGTAGCGCTGGCAGGGTGTAACAGGCGCAGGCTACTGGCATCAAGCACCTCGCCATCACACAGCAACAAGCTGCGATGGATGGTGTTTTCTAGCTCGCGCACATTGCCCGGCCACGGGGCCTGCATCAGCAACTGCTCGGCTTGGGGCGTCAAGCGCAGCCGGGCATAGCCCAGCTTGCGGCTGTACAACTCCATAAAGTAACGCGCCAGCGGCACAATGTCGCCGGGGCGCTCGCGCAGGGTCAGCACATGCAGCCTGACCACATTGAGCCGGTAGTACAGGTCTTTGCGAAAACGCTTTTGCTGCACCATCTCATCCAAATCGGCGGTGGCAGCGGCCACAATACGCACGTCGATGGGAATGGGCTTGCGCCCACCCAAGCGCACAATTTCGTGCTCTTGCAGCACGCGCAGCAGTTTGTTCTGCACCGTCAGCGGCAGATCATTGATTTCATCGAGAAAAATGGTGCCGCCATGTGCAGCCTCAAACCAGCCGATCTGGGTACCAAAGGCACCAGCAAAAGCGCCGTTTTCGTGCCCAAACAGTTCTGCATCCACCAGCGATTCAGAAAAAGCCCCGCAACTGACCACCACAAACGGGCCATTGCGCCGGGCACTGCGGTAATGCAAATGGCGGGCAATCAGCTCCTTGCCGGTGCCAGTCTCACCCGTAATGAGGATGTTGGCATGGCTAGGGGCCACCTGCTCGACTTCGGCCAACAGGGTTTTGGAGCGCGGGTCTTCAAAAATCCAGTCCAACGCGCTGCTGCCTTGGCCGGGCGGTGGCGGCCAGATCGGAAGGGTGGCGGCCATCAAGGTATCGCTCAAGAGTAGAACGAGGGCGAAGGAATCTCACCATTGAGCGCCCAGTCACCCAGCTCTTTGAGCTTGTAATCGACTGGATCGTGCAGGGTTTGGGTGCGCAAATTGCGCCAGAAGCGATCCAGCCGCAATGCGCCATGGGTGGCACGGGCACCGGTGGTCTCAAAAAAGCGGCTCGATACATCCAAGCCGACCCGGGTGGAAGCCACCTTGGCTGCTGCAATCGCCACGGCTACTTGGCCGCGCTGCTGCGCATCCAGTGCTTCGCCCCGGCTCCAAGCAGCATCAAACAGCTCGGCAGCGTTGCGCGCCAGCAGGCGCACGCTCTCCAAACCGACAAAAAACTCACCATAGTGCAGCAGCGTGTAGGGGTCTTGGTTGGCCTGTTCGGCCCCAGAACGGAACCAAGGGCGAGACTCGTTCAGGGTGTAGTGGCGCGATTGCTCCAAAGCACCTTCACCCAAGCCCAGAAACAGATGGACAAAAATAAGCTGCGCCAGCAAGGGCCGCAGCGACGAGAACGGCGTGGACAGCGGGCCGGGGTCGAGCAGCAGCTCAGTGGCCTCCACCCGCACCTTTTCAAACAGGGCGCTGCCGCTGTCGGTCTGGCGCTGGCCCATGTTGTTCCAATCGTAGTTGAGGGTGATACCAGCCCGTGAGGTAGGCACCGCCGCAATCAATAATTTGCCACTGCTCTCATCCACACCAGAGGCCACCAGCATTTCAGAATCTGCCGAGCCAGAGCAAAAACTTTTTTTGCCCGAAAACTCATACCAGCCGTCGAGTTTCCGCACCACGGTGCGGGTATCAAGCGGGTTGAGGGCGTTGCCCCAAAACCAGTTTTTGCGCGCCGTCTGCTCTAACCAAGGCTCCCACTGGTCTGGGCGCGAAAACAGGCGCACCGTAGCCAACAGCAGGTGGTGAAAGCCATAGACATGGGCGATGGAGCTATCGACTTTGGCAAAGGTGCGCACCGTGTCCAGAATTTGGCTCCAGTTCAGCCCTTGGCCGCCATATTGTTGCGGGATAGACAAAGACAGCAACCCGCTGCGGCGCAGCGCATCGCGCTCGGCCTTGGGAGTGCCGCCGCTAATGTCGCGCTCCACGGCGGTTTCGGCAAACTCACGCGCCAAAGCGGCGGTGATCTGTTGGTAAGGCAAGAGAGGGATTTCCGGCATGGTGCTAGAGGCGTTGGTTGGTATAAGGGGCCGTGGTGGTCTACAAACCCCGGATCAGGTGTACCAAGTGGCTTCGGGGATTTCACCCAGCAAGGCATAGGCTCCGACCTCCCGGCGCTTGTAGGCAATCGGGTCGTGCAGCGAGTGGGTGCGCAGATTGCGCCAGTAAATATCCAGCCCGACGTCGTTAGAAGTGGCGCGGGCACCCGTGACCTCAAACACGCGGGTGCCAATTTCCAGCCCCACATCCACCGCCACCTGCTTGGCGGCGGCAATACGCACCGCTACCTCTCCCCGCTGTTGTGGAGTCACGCTGTCGCGCTCGGCGTGCAGCAGTTGGGCGATTTCTGCGCCCGTGGCATCGGCCAAGGCTTGCGCCGCCCACAAGCGCGATTGCAGGGTGCCATAGGCTTCTAGGATGTACCACTCTTCGGTGGCACTTTGCTTGTTGTCGCCGCCATAGGGCCAAGCGCGGGTTTTGCTCTTGGTGTAAGTGGCTGCGGTTTCCAGCGCACCTTGGGCGGTGCCGAGGTAGATTTCGGTAAAAATCTGCTGAATCGCAGGCAAATTCAGAGTGGCATAGGGGCGATCTTGGTACACCTTGTCCACGTAGCCTGCTGCGCCACTCCAATCAATCACCACGTCTTCAATCGTCACACTGCCCGACTCACTCAGGCGGTGGCCTAGGTGGTTCCAGTCGTCGTGGTAAATGATGCCAGGCTGCTTGGAGGGCACGATGGCAAAGATATGCTTGTCTGTGCCCGCCAAAATGCCTTCCAGCACCGTGAGGTCAGAAATTTTGGAGCCAGTGCAAAAGCTCTTGCGCCCGTTGTAGTGCAGTTTTCCGTCCACTTCTTCGGTGATGGTTACATCGCCATCGCGTGGGTTCACCGCCCCGCCAAAGAACAGATTTTGTGAGGTGTACAGTGCCTCTATGGCCTCAATTTGCGCTGGGGTGCCCACCAACCGCACCGCCCAAGCCCACAAATAATGGTAGGCCAGCAACTGGCCGATAGAGCCATCGCCACTCGATACCTTGCGAATAATTTGGTAGGCCGTTTCCCAGCGCTGACCACCGCCGCCATGCTGCACTGGGCCTAGCAAGGTCGTCAGGCCCGAATCTTTGAGCAATTGCACCTCGGCATAAGGCACAGCTTGGGCACGGTCTCGGGCCACTTGGTCTTGGGCCAAAATGGCGGCCACTTCAGCGGCCCGTGCCAACCACCCTTCGACTGTGGTGGGGGTGGCTTGCTCGGCCCAGCGGGAAATATGCGTTGCAGTCGTCGTCATGGTGAAATCTTTCGTCAATGGGGTCGTGGTATCAACAAGAGGTGATGGGCGGTGTGTTGTGCTCAGGCGGCCACCGGGGCGTGGGCGTCTTCTGCCAGCCCCTGACCAAAATAAAAATGCTGGATGTCTTCGCGCTGGCGCAGCTCTTGCGCCGTACCCGAAAGCACCGTCACCCCCGCTTCCAGCACGGTGGCGGTGTCGGCGTATTGCAGGGCCACGGTAGAGTTCTGCTCTGCCACCACAATGGACAGTCCATCCTCCCGATTCAGGCGCTGGAGCTGGCTAAAAATGTCCTGCACCACCAGCGGCGCAAGGCCCATCGAGGGTTCATCCAGCACCAGCAAACGCGGGCGCGACATCAAGGCGCGGCCAATGGCGGCCATTTGCTGTTCGCCGCCCGAAGTCAAACCGGCCCGGCTGTGGCGGCGCGCTTGCAGACGCGGAAAAATCGCATAGACCTTTTCCAGATCGGTGGCGATCTCGGCGCGTGAAGCATCGCGCCCCAAAGCCCCGGTGATGAGGTTTTCTTCCACCGTCAGGTTAGGAAAGCAGTGCCGCCCTTCCAGCACCTGCACCAGCCCGTGGCGCACCAAGGTGGCGGGGTTAGTGCGGGTGACATCGTGGCCATCAAAGGTGATGCGCCCACCCGTCACTTGCCCGCGCTCGGCGGGCAGCAGATTGGACACCGCCTTGAGCGTAGTGGACTTGCCAGCGCCATTGGCCCCCAGCACGGCGTGGATTTCTCCGGGCCGAACCGTAAGGTTGACATCGTGCAGGGCCACCACCGCATTCTGGTAGCAGACCTCAATCGACTGGATGTGCAGCAGGGCGTTGGCAGCGTCCATCATGCGCTCCTTAGGCGGCTTGCCCAGCTTCAGCCGTGGTGCTATCCGACGGCGCAGCTTGCCCAGAACCGGCACCAATCTGCCAAACGTAGGGCGGCTCAGTGCCATTGATGTGCCAATCGCCAATAATCCGCGCCTTATAGACCAACGGATTGTGCGAGGCCACGGTGCGCGCATTGCGCCAGTGGCGATCCAGCGCCTTGCTAGAACTGGCCGCCGAGGCCCCCAGCGCATTGAATAGTTGCGAGCTGGCGCGCAGCACCAGATCAGAGACCACCACTTGGCCTTGCGCCGATTCCAGTTCAGCCTCGATATTGGCCTGTTTTTCGCGGTCAGCATCGCCGCTCCAATGGGCATCGTAGGCGCGCTGGGCAGCAAAGCTGGCGCGGATGGCGGTGGCTTCAGCAGCATAGGTCAGGGCAGAAATCTCGCCCACTACCTGCTGAATCTGCACATCCTGCGCCACGGCAGGGGCGTTGCCGGTGCTAAAAATGCGTTTGCGCTCACGCACTTGCTGCGCTACATCACGGGTGACGGCACGGGCAATACCGGCCAGCGCCACCAGATGGAACAATTGGTAAAACGCTGTTTGGTACTTAAAGCGGCCAGCAAACGGGAAGATATTCACTTCCTCCACCACTGCATCTTGGTAGGTTGATGTGCCACTGCCGGTGGTGCGCTGGCCAAAGCCGTCCCAGTCGTCTTGGTGGGTGATACCGGGCTGATGGGTGCTCACGGCGGCAATCACATCCACACCATCGCTATCGCGGCGGGCAAACAGGTCAATCCAGTCGGCAAAAATACTGCCGGTGCTGTAAAACTTCTGCCCATTGACCACCCAGCCCCCGTCTTTTTGCGAGACACGGGTAATCACGTCACCAATAGCGACATTCACTTCTGTCCAAGCATTGCCGACCAAATCGCCTGCCGCAAAGCGGCGCAGCCAAACAATGGTTTGCTCATCACGTGGGGCGTTGAGCCGGTCTTCGACAAAGGCAAAATGCCCGCGCACCGCCTGCGCAACGTTGGAATCGGCCTCGGCCAATTCAATCAGCAGTTGGAACAACTGGGGCAGGGTAGCGCCATCGCCGCCATACTCCACCGGCACGCGCACCGCGCCAAAGCGGGCTTCTTTGAGCCACTGGATAGCATCGCGGCCTAGTTTGCGTTCGCGTTCACGCTCTAAGGCCGTATCGGCAATCCGTTGGAAGATGGGGCGGTATTTGGCGGCAATAGTTTCGTATTGCGGGCCGAGAATCGAAATATCCGAAGTAACTGCGCTCATGGTGTGTCCGTATCAAATCAGGGTTACAGGAGAGAACAAGGCCATCAGTCGTTGATGCTGGTGCGTACCTTCACGCCCTTGTCTTTGGCGTAGGCCTGCGAAGACTTTTCAATGATGGGACGCAGCAGCTTCCAATCGGGGGCAATCCAGTCCGAGACCACGTTCCACTTCTTGCCATCCCATTGCTGGAAGGCCACGCGGCCATCGCCTTCGTGGTTGTCCCATGTCACGTTGATGGAGTGGAACAAGCCCTTGGCACCCAGTGCGGCGGCACGGGCTTCGTCAATCTTCAGGTTTTCTAGGCCCCAGCGGATTTCATCGCCGGTCAGGGTGCGCTTGCCAAACTTGGCTTGGGCGATGCGGATAGCCTCCACATTCAAGATGCCGTTGAGCACACCGAGGTTGTGGTAAACGCTACCAATGCGCTTTTTGTCCTGCAAGTTGCCCTTGTTGGCGTCATACAGGGTTTTGGTGATGTCTTGCAGCACCGGGAACTGGCTACCGGGGGCTACCGAGGTGATAGCGACATAACCCTTAGCGGCATCACCCGCTGGGATCACGTCTTCTTCGGAGTTAGACCAGATATTGCCGATGATGCGGTCAGCCGGGAAACCCGTTTTTTGCGCGGTTTTCAGCGCTACCGGGTTCATCACGCCCCAGCCCCGCAGCACGACAAAATCGGGCTTGGCGCGGCGGATGGTCAGCCATTGCGATTGCTGTTCGTTACCGGGGTGGGGTACCTCGATTTGCTGTACGGTAAAGCCGTATTGCTTAGCCAGCAGCTCATAAATTGGAATGGTTTCTTTGCCATAGGGCGAACCGTGGTACAGCACCACGATCTTTTTGCCCTTGAGCTTGTCATTGCCACCGACCTTGGTGCCGATGTAATTGACGATGCCCGAGGTCTCGCTGTAGGGGTTGACCAACAACGGGAAGATGTACTTGAACACGCGGCCATCGGTGGTATCGGTGCGCCCGTGGTTGATGGTCAGCAAGGGCACCTTGTCAGCCGTCACGCGATCGAGCAGTGCATAGGCAATACCCACCGACAGCGGGTTCCAAGTGGCAATGCCGGGCTTGTTTTTCAAGCGCTCGTACACCTCGACGCCGCGCTCGACTTCATATTGTGTCTCGCCCTCTTCCCACGTCAGCTTGACGCCACCGACGCCGCCGTCGCGGGTATTGACGAGGTTCAGATAGTCGATAAAACCACCAAAAAAGCCGGTGCCACCAGCGGCATAAGGGCCAACACGGTAACTTTGCAGCGGAAAGAACTGTTCCTGCGCCTGTTGGGCGTAGGCACTGCCTTGCATCCCAGTAAGGGCCATGGCACCGGCCAGCAGCAGCGTTTTAAATTTGTGGGACAAAGACATGGCGAAAAGACTCCTCTGAGGGTGTAGGTAGGTGGTGGATAAACAGGAATCAGGCACCAGAGGCAGAAGCTGCCGGGGCTGCGGGAGAAGAACGGAGCTGGCGGTACTGCCGCAGGCGTTGCAACAGCCGGGGCCACAGTGCGGCCAGCCCTTGCGGCTCCACAATCAAAAAGGCAACGATCAAAACGCCCAGCACAATGCGTTGGCTCAAATCGAGCACGCCTGAGTCAAACCAGTCCCCCAACACAAAGGAGCCCAGACGTGACAGCAGCAGCGGAAACACCACGATCAGCGCCGCGCCCAAGAAAGCCCCACGAATGGTGGCTAGGCCGCCAATAATGATGATGAACAGAATCTGGAACGAACGGTCGAGGTTGAAGCCCGCAGGCTCCACCGTGCGCAGATAAACAAAGCCCCACAGCACCCCGGCCACGCCAATCACAAAGGACGAAATCGCAAAGGCCAGCAGCTTGGTACGCAACACCGGCACACCAGTGACGCGGGCAGCCAGTTCGTTATCGCGGATGGCAATAAAGTGGTGGCCGGTGGGGGTATGCACCAAACGCCAGATAAGCAGAGTCAACACCGTGACCACGCTCAAAGCGAACAGGTAGCGGCCTGTGGGGGTGTCAAAGGTGTGGCCCGCCACACGGATGGCCGGGGCATCAATGACGCCGGAAGGGTTGTAGTTGCTAAACCAGCCAAACTTGGTCAGCGCCCATTGCACAAAGAACTGTGCCGCCAGCGTCGATACCGCCAGATAAAAACCCCGCAAGCGCAAACTGGGAAGACCAAACACCACGCCAATGGCGGTGGCCGCCAGCCCAGCCAGCACCATGCTACCCAGCAGCGGCAAGCCCTCCACACGCAGATGAAAGTTGTAGGCGGCAAAAGCACCCACCGCCATAAAAGCCGCAGACCCCAGTGAGAGCTGACCCGCATAGCCAGTGAGCAGGTTCAAGCCGACGCCAGCCAATGACAGCGCCAAAAAGGGCAACAAAATGGCATCCAACCAGTAATCAGTAGCAATCAGCGGCACGAGGCCATAAGCCAGCAACAGCACCACGGCAGGGGTCAACCAGAATGGTTTAGTAGAAACAGACATGGCTCAGGCCCTTTCCACCAAACGTTGCCCAAACAAACCACCAGGCTTGACCAGCAAGAAACCCAATGCCGCCACATAAGCAATCCAGCTCTCAATGCCACCGCCGACCAAATCGCCTAGATAAACCTCGGCCAATTTCTCCAGCGCGCCAATGATGAGACCGCCCACAATCGCGCCCAAAATGGAATCAAAACCGCCCAACACCAGCACCGGCAGCGCTTTCAGCACCACCATCGACAGCGAAAACTGCACGCCCAAACGCGCTCCCCAAAGCAACCCTGCTACCAAAGCGATGATCCCAGCGGTAGCCCACACCGTGGCCCAAATGCGCGGCAGCCGCAAACCTACCGACAAGGCGGCAAAGGTATCGTCGGCAGCCGCCCGAAAGCTCAGGCCAATATGGGTGTAGCGGAAAAATGCTGACAGCAGCGCCACCATCACGGCAGCAATGCCCGCAGCAAACAAATCAAAACTAGAAATCAAGACCCCGCCCAACTCCAGCGGAGCGTCCGAGATGCCCAAGTCCAATTCATGCACTTGCGTACCCCAAACCAACTGGGCCACGCCCTCAATCACATACGACAACCCCAACGTCGCCATGAACAAGGTGATGGGTGGCTGGTTGACCAGTGGGCGTAGTACCACCCGTTCAATCAGCAGCCCCAGCAGCACCATCAGCGCAAAGGTGATGGCCAGCGCCAGCACAAAAGGCACGCCACGCTCAACCAAACTCACAAAGGTCAACGCCGCCAACAGCAGTTGCGCGCCTTGGGCAAAATTGAGTACCCCAGAGGTTTTGTAGATCAGCACAAAGCCAATCGCCACCAGCGAATACATCACGCCCGAAAGCAACCCACCCACCAGCACTTCGGCAAAGAAGGCGAAATCAAAGCCACCCATTACGCGGCCTCCTCATGGGCCACACCGAGGTAGGCATCAATCACCACCGGGTCATCACGCACCTCTGCCGGAGTGCCATCGGCAATCTTGCGGCCATAGTCCAGCACCGCTACCCGGTCGGATAGGCCGAGCACAATGCCAATGTCGTGCTCAATCAGCACAATCGTGGCTCCCCACTGGTCACGGGCAGCGCGCACCAGTTGCACCATGTGGGATTTTTCGGTCATCGTCATACCGGCCAGCGGCTCATCGAGCAGCAGCAGACGGGGTTGGGCAATCAGCGCCCGGCCCAATTCGACCCGCTTTTGCAGACCATAGGGCAGCGTACCGGCCAAGCGGTCTTGTGCATCACGCAGCCCCAAAAACTCAATCACTTCAGCGGCCCGCGCACGGGCATCAAGCAACTCACGTTGCGCCCGCCCACGCCCCAGCAGCTGCTCAACAAAAGTGGAGCGGGTGTGTTCTACCCGCCCCAGCGCAATGTTGTCACGCACCGTCAGCCCCCGGAACAGCGCCAGGTTCTGAAAGGTACGCGCCACGCCCAAACGGGCCAGTTGGGCCGTGGGCACCTTTTGGAACGCTTGCCCATTCAGCCAGACCGTGCCCCGATCCGGCTGGTACAACCCACTGATCACATTGACCAGCGAGCTTTTGCCCGCGCCATTGGGGCCGATGATGGAATAGATCTGTCCGGGCTGGATGTTCAAATCCACACCACTGAGCGCATGGATGCCACCAAACGACAAATCAATGCCTTCGAGGCTCAACACCGCCTGCGTAGTTGGAGCCACCACACGCGCAGCGGAAAGCACCGGTGCCGCTGGTGGTGCAGCCTGCCACTGCCCCGACGTGGCCGTGGGCGGCATGGTGAGTTCAAGGGAAGTGCTGGACATGGTGTGCCTCTGTTTACTGACTCAAGCCCAAGACGCAGCAGGCCCGCTGGCGTCAGCCACACTCTCTTTGCCGATGTAGTGATTGCGCCAATGCGTGGCTGGGTGGGAATCGCGCGTCTTGCCGTCTTTGTCCCCCAACAGCTTCTCGCGCAGCGTGCCCGGTGCATAGCTGGTCTGTGCACGACCTCGCTTGCGCAATTCCGGCACGACAAAATCAATAAAGTCGGTAGTCGATGCAGGGGTGACTGCGTAGGCTAGGTTGAAGCCGTCCACACCGCCTTCATCCACCCAGCGCTCCAACTCGTCCGCGACCTTTTCCGGGCCACCCACCAACACAGGGCCTAGGCCCCCAATAGAGCGCTGACGGATCACCTCACGCACCGTCCATTCTTTACCGTCAGCAGCCAAGGATTCGAGGGTCGTGCGCAGGCTATCGTTTTCCACCGCCTTCAGTGGCGTATCGGGGTCGAGTGAGGCAAAGTCCAGCCCTGTCCAGCCGCCATAAAGCGCCATCATTCCGGTAGGGCTGGCATAGGAGAGGTACTCTTCGTGCTTGCGCTGCGCCGCCTCGTCAGTCGGCCCAGTAATCACCGTGAGTAGCGTGAAAATCTTGAGAGCATCGGGCTCGCGTCCGGCGGCTGCCACCTCGGCCCGAATCTTGTCGGTCAGCACTCTGGCCGACTCTGGGCTGGTGGCTAGGATGAACATGGCCTCAGCATGGCGGGCAGCGAATGCCCGACCAGCCGCAGAAGCCCCGGCCTGAAAAATCACGGGCGTGCGCTGAGGCGACGGCTCGGTCAAGTGAAAGCCCGGAACCTTGAAGTACTTTCCTTCATGCTGAATCGGATGTACCTTGGTCGGATCGGTAAAGATGCCACGCTCCTTGTCGCGCAACACCGCTCCCTCTTCCCAACTGCCTTCCCAGAGCTTGTAGATGACCTCCATGTACTCCTCGGCCAAGTCATAGCGCTCATCATGGGGAAGCTGTTTGTCCAAGCCGATGTTGCGTGCTGCCGAATCCAGATAGGACGACACCACGTTCCAAGCCACCCGGCCCTTGGTCAGGTGATCCAACGTGGACAGCCGGCGGGCCAGCAAGTACGGATGCTCAAACGTGACCGCAGCCGTCACGCCAAAGCCAACGTTGCGGGTCACAGCGGCCATGGCAGAGATAGCACCAAAGGGGTCATTGACCGGAACCTGTGCGGCATCCTGCAAGGCACCTTCTGCGGAGCCTCGGTACACGTCATAGACACCCACCACGTCGGCGATGAACAACGCATCGAATGCACCACGCTCAAGCTCAATCGCCAGATTGGTCCAATACTCCAGATCGTTGTAGCGCGAGGCCTGACTCGAAGGATGCCTCCAAGTGCCAGCCGCCTGATGACCGACGCAGGTCATGTCAAAAGCGTTGAGGATGATGCGTTTCTTGGAAGTAGTCATGGGAAAAGCCTGTGGGGAAGATGAGGAGTCAAGAACTTGATCGCCCGTGCGAGGGATGAGTGCGAATCACGCGGCAAGAGGGATTGAGGCGGCTTGCACTTCGAGCGCCGGAGCGCGATCCAGCAAGGGCACAGCGCGCTCAATCGCCAAACGGATACGCGCCAGCAATGGAGCGCTGGTCACTTCGTAGTGGCTAAAATCCTGCTCAGTGGCATAAACGCCAATGGGTAGCGTGCGCGCTTGGAAAAAGCTAAACAGTGGACGCAGCTGGTGGTCAATCACCAGCGCGTGGCGCTCGCTGCCGCCAGTAGCGGCCAGCAGCACAGGCACATCGATCAGTGCCTCGTGGTGGACAAAGTCAAACAGGTGCTTAAACAGGCCGGTATAAGAGCCGCGATAGACCGGGCTGGCCACGATCAGCACATCGGCCGATTCAATCGCTTGGATGCTGGCCTCTGCGGCAGCGGGCAGTTGTGCGCGTGACAGGGCGCTGCCGATCAGCGGGGCCAAAGTGCCCAGGTCAATGTGTTGCACTTCAATGGGCACGGCATCGCCCAAAGTGTTGACCAATTGCTCAACCAATGCCGAGGTGCGCGAGGGGCTTTGCACACTGCCCGAAACGGCAACCACTTTGTAAATCTGACCCATCTTTTTTCTCTCCAGAAGCCAGTGCAGGGGCAGGCCGCAACCTTTACGGCCTGTATGAGTAGCAGCAAGGTGCTGCGTTACAGGCCGTATTCTGGAGATGAAACAAAGAGTTGTTTGCTAGGAAAACAGCAATGCTTATGCGATTTTCTTCTTTCGCCTAACTATTTGTTTTATAAGAATTTTTATTCTATATTCTATTTTTTTATGAACAAAAACACATTTACTTATAGGTAACTAACACCCATCCAATGCAAACTAACATGTTTTTTGTTACTTTGCTGTTGCACCAGCAACAGGCACTCCATGCCTATCAGATCCAAGTTTCCATGCCCTCATCAGCATGGGTGAGTGCGATGGTGCGAAACTCATCACCCAACGCCATAAAGGCATCCACCACCACGGGGTCAAAATGGCTGCCACTGCCTTCCACAATGATCTCTGTGGCCCGTGCGTGGGAGTAGGCTGGTTTGTACACCCGGCGGCTAATCAGCGCGTCATAGACATCGGCCACCGCCATGATGCGGCCCGGCAGTGCAATCTCCGTACCTTTCAGTCCTTGCGGGTAACCCTTGCCATCCCAGCGTTCGTGGTGCCCCAAAATAATCTGGCGGGCAAATTGCAGAAACACGCTCTCGCCTTGGCTGCCTTCGGCCACTTCCAGTGCCTTGGCTCCATAAATGACGTGTTGCTTCATTTCTTCAAACTCTTCAGGCGTTAGTCGCCCCGGCTTGAGCAAGACCATGTCCCGAATAGCCACCTTGCCAATATCGTGCAATGGCGCACAGCGGTAGAGCATCTCGACACTGACCGGATCGAGCAGATGCTGGTACGGGCCTTGAGTGCTGAGGTGCTGCGTAAGCGCCCGCACATAATTTTGCGTGCGCTTGATGTGCCCACCCGTTTCGTTATCGCGAAACTCGGCCAAATTGGCCAAGGCTTCAATGGTGATTTGCTGCGTCAGGGCCAACTCGGCGGTGCGGGCGCGCACCAGCGCTTCCAGCTCTTGCTCGTAGCGCTTCAACACCAAGTGATTGCGCACTCTGGCCTTGACCAACACCGGCTCAAACGGCTTGCGGATGTAGTCCACAGCCCCCAATTCCAGCCCCAAGGTTTCGTGCCCCACCTGATCGAGGGCGCTGATAAACACTACAGGAATGTGTGCGGTCAAGGGGTCATTTTTAAGTTGGCGACACACTTCGTAGCCATCAATGCCCGGCATCATGATGTCGAGCAAAATGATATCTGGCTGGGGCAGCTTACGGGCAATTTCTAGCCCCTTTTCTCCAGAGATGGCCGCATGAATGGTGTAGTCCGCGCGCAATAGCTGACGCAAAACCTCAATGTTTTCTGGGGTGTCATCCACCACCAGAACGATTTGCCTTTTCTCTGGCATGAGCGCACTCCCTCTTGTTGTTTTATAACTTCCGAGTGAGCTCAAGATCGGCCACCCATTCATCCAGCACATCACAGGCCCCTTGAAAATCAAAGACCCTGACTTTTTTTTCTAGGGTGCCCAGGTGCTGGTCAGATACATCAACGCTTTTTTGCAATTCTTCCATCAGATCGAGTGCTTCGGTATTGCCTGAGGACAACAATTCACGCAATTGCAACAACATAGCGCGCAACAGCTCGCAGTCGATATGCGCCGTAGCCACTGTGGCTAACGGCGCTGCCAAGATAGCCAACCCTTCCAGCACAGGCTCTAACCGTGCCACTACTTCGCGCAAGAATTGTTCCACCTGCACCACTGGTTGTTGCTCACGGCAGGCCTTTTCTAGCTCCTTGGCGGCTTCAGACAAAGCGCCAGCGCCCACCGTGCCAGAGACACTTTTGAGTGTATGAGCCAAGCGTGTGGCAGTGGGCCAGTCTTGCACCCGCAGGGCGCTGCAAAAATCGGTGCTAAAACCCTGTTGAGCCTGATAAAAGAGCCGCAGCAGCTTGCTATAGGTAGCCCGGTTACCATTAGACAGTCGCAACCCGGCCTCTAGGTCAATCCCCGGCAAGCTAACAAGCAAAGCATCTACACCGCTGCCTGTGGCAGGTGGGGCAGATGCGGGCACCAGCGCAACCAAAGACGCTTGCTTGCGCACCTTGGGATGAATCCACTTGGCAATCGTGGCAAACATCTGTGCCACATCCAGTGGCTTGCCAATCTGGTCATTCAAGCCGGCAGCAATGGCCTTTTCACGGTCACCCGCCATCACATTGGCCGTCATAGCAATCACAGGCAGATGGGCCCATTGGGAGGTACGAATAGCCTGTGTAGCGGCATAGCCATCCATCACTGGCATTTGCAAATCCATCAGCACGCCATCAAACGCTTCTTTTCCCAACCAATCTAGCGCCTCTTGCCCGTTGTTGGCAATGCGTGTCGTAATGTCCGCTTCGGCCAACAGGTCTACTGCCAACTCCTGATTGAGTTCGTTGTCTTCTGCCAACAAGAGATGGGTGCCACGCAGGCTTTCCATCAACGCGCGCAACTCCTCGTTGCGCAAGGTACGGTGGGTGCGTACAGGCACTGCATGACCATGTACCCGCAGCAGAGTTTCCAGCAGAGTCGATGGCGTTACCGGCTTGGCCAAAACCTCTTCAATACCGGTGTGGTCGGGCAAATCTTCTGGATCGCGGGCCGTCACAATCACCATCTTAGGCCACTGCTCTGGTGACATTTGGCCGCGCAGCAAACGGGTGCACTCTAAGCCATCCATCTCCGGCATCATCCAGTCCATCAACACCACGGCGTAGGGCCGCCCAGTGTCTTGGGCATGGATGATATCGGCCAAAGCCTTGGCACCACTGTCAGCCACACTGGCCTCAAAATGCAGCGCCGTGACCATACGGGCCAGAACTTCGCGGGCACTTTCGTTATCATCTACCACCAGCACCCGCTGGCCTTGCAATGGTGATGCTAGTGGCAAGCGCTCTGGCATACCCTGTGCGCAATCAACCGTCGGCCAAGTGAAATGGAAAGTGCTGCCGTGGCCCAAGGTGCTCTCCACCCAAACGCGCCCGCCCATCATCTCCACCAGATTTTTAGAAATAGCCAGCCCCAACCCGGTGCCACCATAGCGGCGAGTGGTAGAGCTGTCGGCTTGGGTAAAGTTATGAAACAGCCGCTCCTGCTGCTCTTGGCTGATACCAATGCCAGTATCGCGGATAGTGAAATGCAGCTCCAGCACAGTATGGCCATCCTCTGACTCCTGCGCTATAGGCGTGACCCGAACCCCCAACACCACCTCGCCATGCTCGGTAAATTTCACAGCGTTGTAGCCGATGTTGGTCAGCACTTGGCCCAAGCGCAAAGGGTCGCCCGTCAACTCACGCGGCAGATTGGGTGGAATATCGAACAGCAATTCGAGACCTTTTTCTTCGGCACGCAGGCCCACCACCCCAGAAAAGTCCTCTAGCACGTCTTGCAAGTTAAAACACACCTGCTCCAGCGTAAGTTTGCGCGCTTCAATCTTAGAAAAATCCAAAATATCGTTGATAAGCCCCAGCAGCGATTGGGCCGAGCGATGCACCTTGACCAAATAATTGCGCTGGCGCTCAGACAGTGGTGTTTCTAAGGCCAAATGCACCATGCCGGTAATCACATTGAGCGGCGTACGGATTTCGTGGCTCATATTGGCGAGAAAATCGGACTTAGCGCGGTTGGCTGCCTCAGCCTCTCTTTGTGCCTGCTGCAATTGTTGCTCGCTGCGTTTGCGACAGGTGATGTCCAGCATGGCTCCCAGCATCCGCCAAGGTTTGCCATCGGCATCACACAACACTTGGGCCACCTGCTGCACATAGCGCTCCTCCCCCGTGGTAGCACGCAAAATGCGGTACTCCATCTGCCAGCCTGTCTCTGGTGCCCGCTGTGCGCAATGCAGGGACTCCTTCACCATGGCCTGGTCTTCAGGATGCACGGCTTGGAGAAACTGCTCTGTGGCGCTGGTAATTTCTCCGGGTACATAACCCAAAATGCGATAAAGCTCATCTGACCAGCGCTGACTGCCATCGCACAAATCCCACACCCAACTACCTAAATGCGCCATCTCTTGAGCGCTCTCTAGCATGATACGGCTCTCCACCAACTGGGCGGCTGTGTTGCTCAATTCAGCGGTGCGGTGTTGCACACGCACTTCCAGCTCACTCTGAATAGCGTGCAATTCGGCGGTGCGCTGGGCAAAACCACGGGCCAGTTCTTCCAGCTCATCATCGGTGCCCAACGGGGCATCAAGCGGCGTGCCCACATCCTTGCCGGTGATGCGCTGATACAAAGTGAGTATCGGGGCCGTAATAGAGTTGCCCATCCACGCTGCAAGCAGCAGAGCGGCAAACAGCAAAAACAGGCTGATAAGTAAAAATCCCCCTACCACAGCCCAAACCGCTTGGCGGTGTACCGATTCAGGCAAGCCAATTTCCATACGCAAATCAAGCCCCTTGAGCAAAGGCATGGTTGCAGCCTCTGGCCCTAGCATTTGATGGATATAGGTCTCGTGGGAAAGGTGGTTATGCACCAGCACAAGCTCAGTACCCATCAGCAGGTGATAGTAGGCTTGTGAGTTGCCCGATACCTGTTTCATGGTCAGTGCAGGTAGGTCAAACTCCACCACCACCGCCCCTTGAACCGTCTTGTAAAAAGTGATCGGCACTATCACCACTAGCCGCCTGTTCGATGGGCGTACAAACAATACCCGACGTCCCATACTCAGGGTATTGCGCAGCTCTGATGACGCGTTGTATTCAATGCGCTCAGTGTGCCATTGATACACAGGCTGGCCATCAAAATCAACCAGCGAAAACGCCATCACCTCACGGCCTTGGGCAAAATTACGCACCAACTGCGGCAGATAGGTATCTTGCCCTTGCTGATCCATCAAGCCATTGACTACCAACGGATTGTCAGCCAACCGCTCAGAGTTCTCTACCAGTGCCGTGATACGTGCCTCCAACAACACCAGCGATGAGCGAGCCATATCATGCAAGCTGTTTTGCATCTGGCGGCCTAGCTGTGCATCCATCATCAGCGCCACGGCCACGGTCAGAAGCAGCATAGTGGCCGACACCAAAGCACAAACCTGCAAAATCACGCGCCGCTTGAGACTGCAGCGCACACCCAACAGTTGGTCTACTCCGGCGCTACGTTGCCCGATCAAAGTGACACCACCACAATGGCACCATCTGCTGCAAAACGCACCAAATGGCAATCTTCTGCACTCAGCGCATCATGGCGCTTAGCTGTAAATGCAGGGGCATAACAGCGCACTGCACCCTCTATGGGTGGCAACTGCGCCAGCGCTTGGCGCAACGCTGCCCCTTCTGAGCTACCAGCCCGTGCAATAGTCCGCGCAAACCAATGTACTAAATCGTAAGCTTTTGCCAACACCTGTGGAGCAGTCACTTCGCACAGCAAGGCCAGTCCATAACATTGCTGGCATTGTTGAGCCAACTGCTGGCTTTGTAGGTGCGAATTGCCAAAAAAAGTAAACGTCTGAAAGAAACGCATATTGACTTTAGCCAAAGCATCACGGTTGATTGCCCAAAGATTGCCCGAGCTAATGCCCCAATCCCAGATGATCGGCAGTGTAGAGGCTTGCCCTGCTAGAGTTTAAACCACAAGCCCGCTCAATCTCGGTAGCCACAGCACCAATACATCGGCACGAGAACGCTTAAGGCGGCACAAAGTATCTTTGACATCGGCTTGCCCTGCCCCAGCTAGTTTTTTGAGTCTATTTTCGTGGCAGTTGATACAAACCGGATGGTTCGAAACGAGGAACAGACCGCTTATCTACAGTTGGGCTCATTGCACTTGGTGCGGCCCCAGATACGAACGCGCTCAGCAGGACTCCATTCAAATTCTATTTAGGTGTCAGCCCCAGCCAAACGCCGAACTGGAACTCGGCAGCACGCTGGATCTGTTCATCGCCCTTCTGGTGGGGCTAACGCGCGCAGTCGCTCCTGATACTCACCCTTGCAGTTGCAGATTGACTTTCCAACACGCCAATATTGGTAGTCTGATGATATGGTGATTGTAGAACGGCAGCATGAAGCATGCATTTTATAAGGTTTCCCCAAAGCGAAACCCCCTCTGACCGATAGGATCAGAGGGGGATGCTTTAATATTAGCCTGACGATGACCTACTTTCAC
>NZ_FOGD01000005.1 GCF_900111115.1 Giesbergeria anulus | reverse complement strand
CCGCATCAAGGACTTGGTGGAGCAGTTCAACGCCAAGCCGGCTGAAATCAAAGCCCTGTTCGCCAACCAGCTCGATCCCACACGCACAGCCGAGCTGCGTGCAGAGCTTCAGATGGCTGGACTGCCGATTTAAAGGAGGCGTTCAAGGCGGGTTGGTGAAGGCTCGGTAGTTGCACTTAATGTTGGCCGGCGGCCATGCAATGCAGGCCTGCGCCGTCAAACGCAAGTTCAGTTGCACTTAATGCTGGCCTGAGGGCGCTGATAGACGCAGTTAATGTTGGCCCAGAAATGCGCTGAATGCAGGCCTGACGCTTTTCAAATGCAAGTCCCTACATATATCCACCGCCTGCGCAAAAAAATCGAAAAAGACCCCATTCGCATTGCCACCGTACGCGGCTTAGGTTACTGCCTAGAAAAAATTCCGAGCTGACGGCAGCAGCGGCCCTCTTTTTTCGTGGTCTTTGCTTTGAAAATCTTCCAGCGCGAACAGCGCTCCTTGTTTGGTGAAATCCTAGACTGGATGCTCACGCCGCTGCTGCTGTTGTGGCCTATCAGTTTGGCGCTGACGTGGCTGGTGGCCCAAGGCATCGCCAACAAGCCGTTTGACCGGGCGCTGGAGTACAACGCCCAAGCGCTGGCGCAATTGGTCACGGTGTACCGGGGCAAGGTGCAGTTCAATCTGCCGCAACCGGCCAGCGAGATTTTGCGCGCCGATGACTCCGACATCGTGTACTACCAAGTGGTGGGGCCACGCGGCCAGTTGTTATCGGGCGAGCGTGATTTGCCCATGCCGCCAGAAGATGAAATCCCCAACACGTCGCAAGTGCGGCTGCGCGATGCTGAACTGCGTGGCATTGATATCCGCGTGGCCTATATTTGGGTGCGTTTGCCCATCACCAGCAAAGGGTTAGCTTTGGTGCAAGTGGCCGAGACGCGAGAAAAACGCAGCGTGCTGGCTACCGAAATCATCAAGGGCGTGATGCTGCCGCAGTTCGTCATCTTGCCGCTGGCGGTGTTGCTGGTGTGGCTGGCGCTGGCGCGTGGTATTCGGCCCCTGCACCAACTGGAAGAGCGCATCCGCGCCCGCAGCCCCGATGATTTGAGCCCGCTAGACCACAAGGCGGTGCCGCTGGAGGTTGCGCCCTTGGTGGATGCGGTGAACGATTTGCTCAACCGCCTGCACGACTCTTTGGCAACACAAAAACGCTTTTTGGCCGATGCGGCGCACCAGCTTAAAACGCCTTTGGCCGGGCTGCGTATGCAGGCCGACTTGGCCCAGCGCGAGGGCACCAGCACCGAGGAGCTCAAACGGTCTTTGCAGCAGATTGGGCGCTCTAGCATCCGCGCCACCCATACCGTGAATCAGTTGCTGGCGCTGGCTCGCGCCGAGGGCAGCGGTGCCGTGATGCCGCGCGAGCCTTGCGATTTGGCGCGGCTGGTGATTGAGGTGGTGCGCGACTCGGTGCCCAGAGCCTTAGACAAGCGCATTGACTTGGGCTATGACGGTGCCGAACCCGGTGATGCAGGCGTGCGGTTAGAGGCCAACCCGACCTTGCTGATGGAGCTGGTGCGCAATTTGGTGGACAACGCCATCCATTACACGCCCTCGACCGCCGAGCATCCGGGCGTAGTGACCGCCCGCGTGCTGACCGAGCCAGAAACGCAAAGCCTAGTGTTGCAGGTAGAAGACTCTGGGCCGGGGGTGCCAGAGGCTGAACGCGAGCTGGTGTTCCAACCCTTTTACCGCGCCTTGGGCACGGAGGCCGATGGCTCTGGGCTGGGGCTGCCGATTGTGCTGGAAATTGCCCGCCAACATGGTGCCGAGGTCAGTTTGGACGACGCCCACCCCGGCCAAACCCCGCCGGGGGCCTTGTTTACCGTGCGCTTTCCTGCCCTGCCGGTAGAGTGTGACGAGGCATAACGCCCACCGGCGCAGCCTGCAAACAGAACTACGCCACTTCTACGCTACGCCACTTGCTGCCTTGATGGCCCATGCGCGTAAGTGCCCGCTTTGGCCACAGCGCGCACCGCTCGCATTGGCACCTTCGCCACCGTGCAGGCACATTGCAGCGCAGCATGGCTAACCACCGCACCACGCAAGGCATCGGCAATGATGGTGTCGGCCCACGGCACACCGCAGGGAACGATGGGCACACACTGCTGGCTAGGCTCTGGGCCGCGCCACTGCGCTAACCAAGCGGCCATGCGGGCCTTGGCTTGGGCGGCTTCTTCGGGCGTGACGGGGGGCGGGGCTGGCGGTTGCGGTTCAGGTGGCTGCTGCGCGGCAGCGCTGGGCGGTACTGCTGCGGTGGGCAGCCGTGGCGCGGGGCGTTGGTTGTGCAGCCAAGCCGGATCAAACGAAGCCCAATCGTTCAGGGCCATCACTTGCACCACCCAGCCCAAAGACTGCCCCACAGTGGCGGCATGGTGGAGCAGTTGTTGGCATTGCAGCGCATTGGGCAAGGCGGGGCGGCCTTTGGCGCGGCGCACCTGTTGCCAAGCCTGCAAAGCAGCCTGATCCTCTGGGCTGGGCAAAGATTGCAAAAACAACGATGACGATGACGATGACGATGACGACGACGAGGATGGTTCTGCCTTGGGCGGTGGTGGTGCTGGGCAAGGCTTGGTCGGGGTTGGTGGCTCCGTTGTCTTTTTCTGTTGGGTTTCGTTGCTTCCGTTCTGGGTGGTGATTTCTGCACGCTGGTCGTAAGAATCACCACCCCCCGCTGCAAAAATCGCCACCCCGGTGGGTAGATTTTCTGCACCGGCACCTTCTGCGGCGCTGGGCAGTGGGGCCAAAGCGGCCTCGTTGATGCGGTACACATGGGTGCAAAGGCCGGGGGCTTTATCCACTTGCAGCACGCTTTTTTGCACCAGCAGCGCGATGTGTGTTTGCACCGTGCGCTTGTGCAGCCCACACATCCGCGCCAAGCGCGCCAGTGATGGAAAGGCACAACCCCGCGCATCGTTGTAATGGCTAATGATGCACAGCAATACCAACTTGGCCCCACTGGGCAAAGCAATATGCCAAGCAGCGCGGCCCATGCGCAGGCTGGCGCGGGCAATAGAAAACACTTCGGTCATGGCAAGACCTCTCTAACAACAGAGAAAAACACAAACGCACAGGCGCACCCGCTGGCCGCTGCGTGGCGGTCAGGCAGTGGCGAGCCACCGGGGAGGAAAGACGCGGGGGGGCGCTTAGGACGCGGTTAAGCGCATGGCAGCACACAGCAAATCTGCACTGCCATCGGCACGGAAACCGGCCAGCAGTTGCAAAGGCTGGCGGTTGCGCCACAGCAGGGCGCGCTGGCGCTGTTGGCTCCAAGAACCGGCGCGGCTGTGCGGTGGTTCGGCCAGCAAGGTGTGCAGCGCGTGCAAAGTCTGTTGCAAGACCTGTGTCGTGATGGGGGGCGGAGCAATGCCCGGCGGCGGGGCCGCTGTGGTGTGAAAGGTGTCAGCCATGATCGGCTCCTGTGGGACTTGAGGGAGCCTGACAACCTCGGTTCCAATCGAGGGTGGCAGGCCATGCAGGGTTGGAACACCGGCCACAGGTACCGGCGCACCCTTGCGGGTGCCCCTGCACGGCCCGCCCAAAAGCGTGTCCGTGCGCGCAGCATGACAACCATCAAAAAAGCCGCTGCTCCAGATGGGGTACGGCTTGCTGCGCCTGTGAAAACCGGGGTTCCAAACCCGTGCCCCGCTTTTTTTGCGGGACGGCGCGAGTCTAACGGCTAGGAGCGGGTGGCTGCAAGCCCCGTTTTTTATCCATCCACACGGAGGGATGCCAACGGCCAAGTGGCTTCAGAACGCCCCTACCTCTTATGAATACCGTTTTTTATGAAACAAAATGAAACATTGCACCCCATCGACAGATGGTTTGCACTGTGGGGGTGCTGTAATGTTGTTTGAGCCAATAAACGCGCATAGGCCCTAGTAGTTTGGGTTGGTGTGTGGCATCGGTGTTGGGCGTGTAGGGTGAGACTGGATTTTGCCAAATCTTGGGTTCGTTGAAATGGTGGGCTATTGGATTTTTCCTATGGGTGGGATAGGATGGTTTCATTTTATGCGACTGATCGCCAGTGTGGGGCTATCGTCTAATTCTAGTTACCTCATTTATAGCGTAAAAAATACTATAAGGAATTTTTAGTCATGAGCATAATTTCGGAAAAGTTTAATTCCAAAATAAAAACCTTAAAGAGTGACTTTGAAGTAAATAAAGACGTTATGCATCAAGGGATTAAAGGTGGTTTGAATGAGAGCGAGCTTTCCTCATTAATAAGAGAGGTGATCCCTCAAAGATACAGGATTACAAAGGGCATAATTGAAAATGCAAAAGGCGAGCAATCCAATGAAGTAGATATTTTTATATATGATGACGAGATACTGCCAGTATACATAAAAAGTGACTTGGCCTTTGTGCCTGTAGAGGCGGTTAAATATGTTTTTGAAGTTAAAAGCAAATTAAATGCCACCGAACTCAAGACAACAATTTCGAAGTTTGAAAATTTCAAATTAATTGGTGGTCGATCACCAACTGTTTTATTTTCATTTTCCAGCGACATCCATGGAAGTGAGTTGTCGCGCTATAAAAAGAAGGACATTAATTTTTTTACAAATCCAGCAATCACTGTTTTGTGTGCTTCAAATAAGAGTTATTACTATAAAGAGACCGAAGAACACTATCTGAAGGATCATTGTTCAGTGAAAGAATTTATAAAGATATTAAATGAGGCTGTCGGTTTTAATGTGGAAGATCCAGTAAATTTATTATCGGAGCTGATGAAGGATAACCAGGCCTTAAATAAAATTAATCGATCACAATTTGCGCTATTAATTAGCGCATCAATTCAAGTTAAAAATCTAACGAGAAATTTTGATGACCACAAATTAACCGTAAACGGAATCGAATATTCCGACATCAAATTCAAAATTCACAAATGGATCGGCATCGAAAGCCATGACAATAATGTGGAGTTGTCATTTTTATCCGGAATATCAAATACTTTATCAAAAGGAAATTTTGGTAATTATTTGCTCAATCGAAAGGGCTTGGAGGCTAAAGTATTTTCCATATGTTACGAAGATACATGGGGAAACCTTAGCTGCCAAGATTTCGCCGAGGAGGGCTTAAAATATGATCCAGACGTAGTTAGCTTTAGCTTCGAAACTAGCAGTGACGCAAATAAAATAATTTTTGAAATTAAGAGGTAGAATGGTGACTAATAAGTCAATCCAGTGGATGCCATACCGGTGCCGCTGATTTCCAAGGTTAGGTAGTTTATATAAAGCCGGATTATTTTTAGAATAGAGGAATGTATGCGAAATAAATATTTAATCGGTTATGTTGAAAGTCAATTTGAAGAGAAAGAGTTCTGTATTGTTGTGGCTACAAACCCTGAAGAAGCTATCGGTAAGTTTATTGAAGAGATTGCAGTCAGTGATGATTTGTTCTCAGATCATGTTCGTGATAGGTCGGTAAATATGTCGTTCGCATCTCATTTCTGGATGCAGACTGAGGAAGAGCAATCCGAGTTTGATAGAACTGGCAAAATTATTATTAATAAAATAGATTTTGAAAAGCGCGTTCATAAATTTTTTGGAGAGCATAATGATTATGCTGATCTTTTTATTAAATCTTATTTCGCAAATGATGACAGCCAAAACGATGACGACCCCAGGATAAATGTAGATTTTCCCAAGAAAATGCTTGTTTATATCTGGCTTCATTCGAGTTATGCTGATATCAAGGCGTTTCATTTGGATGAAATAAAAGAAATAGAATCCTAGTTCTGTAATGAATTGCATGGGGCTTCGTTGCAGGTTTATTTTTGCGACTATGCTGCTGGAGTTTCGTAGCTGGTGCGTTGGCACTGGTGCTAACTCGACGCTCAAGCGGACAGTTTCCAGTAGCCGCTTACCTTAATTCGTTAAGCCGAAAACATAGATCACCACAGATCCAATTACTTATGAGCACGTCACCCCTTCAACTGAATCTGACCGGAAACGTTCATCCTTCGAAATCTGTATTCGCCTCAGTTGGGGATGTTGCAATTTACCCAGAAGTAAGCGGAACGAATTTCATAGACGCAACTGTGTTTGATGGCAGTTCAGTTCATGGTGAGCGCTGGATCTAGAAGGCTTCAGTTCTCGGAAAAGCGATAGAGGGTTCAGCAGCCCAGCCGCAATTAGCCCACTTATGCGGTAAATCGAACAATCAATCGCAAAGTGCAGAGCAGCAGTGTATTATGAGATTCTCGTTAACTGCAAAATATTAAAATATGTCTATCGGGGTGTTTATCTTGAATTATTACCTTATGGAAGTCGAAAATATTTCTAGGTTCCGAAAACGGCCTAAAGATTCGCCAAATCCGATGACTCTTCGCTGTGCGACTGAACTCAGGTATTGGTTATTCTCAAATTTAAATATTCTTATTGAAGTCCATTCTATGCAACATTTAATAACATTCCTAATAATTCTTGGTGCATTCTTTGCGCAGGGATTCGGTTTTTCGATGGGCAGCGTTTTTCTGTTAGTCCTTGGTTTTGGTCTTGAAATTTGGTTCTGGTTGCGAACCAGTCGCAAAAGTAAATAGGCAGGCTCTTTTTTAGATTGAATTTTCTATCGCGCTATTCCGAATAACCCGGAGCTTAAGTCAATCGATTGCAGTTGCTGCTTACCTTGTTTGGTTCTACAATGATTACCATCAACAGAAAGAGAGATTAATTATGCCAGAAGCATTCGGTAGTATTTTAATTAAAGCCCCGTCAGAAATAATTTCGGATATAAAAATCGATTCTGATGTTGTGCCTTGGAATGCTATGTCAGCACTATTCTCTTTCGCTGGAGTTGATTTGTTGGCAGGCAGCAATCCTATGCTGGAATATAAAGATAGAGAAGATTTTTACGTTGAAGAAATTGAACAGAAAGAAGGTTTTATTCGTATTCAGATATTCGGGGATGAATGGATGGATGCTATACAACTACTTGTTAAAAATGGAAATAATGTTGAAATTTATGGGAGTATATTTCACGAGTATGGTTGCAGAGAGTATTACGCACTGAATTCGGTGGGCGATAGGTTTTTGGAAGCCATCGATTATGAAGGTGGTGAAGAGTTTGACGAAGAAGCAGTTATTGCAGCATGGTTAAATGTTGTTCCAGAGTCTGTAAAATTGATGTTTCCAGATGTTTTTGAAGGTGATTCTGATTAATTATGGGCTGCTAACTTTGCACTCAACCAAACAATTCAAGCAACATGCACTTGGTGTTTGTGCATGAACTGTCCTCACCCTAGAAAGGGGCCGGAGTCGGTATGTCAACACTCGAACGCGCCATCTCCCTAGCTGCTCAAGCCCACGCTGGGCAGGTGGACAAGGCTGGTCAACCCTACATCCTCCATCCGCTGCGCGTGATGCTACGCGTTAGTACAGAAGAAGAGCGCATCGCCGCCATACTGCACGATGTGGTGGAGGACACGAGCATCACGCTAGAGCAACTGGCCGAAGAAGGGTTCTCTCCAACCGTGGTGGCCGCCGTGGAGGCGCTCACCAAGCGGCACGGTGAGAGCCGCATGGAGGCCGCCGCACGGGCCACAGAAAATCGGGTGGCGCGCACCGTCAAACTCGCAGATAACGCCGAGAACATGGATATCAGCCGAATCGCCCACCCAACTGAGAAGGATTTTTCCCGAATCCAAGAATATGAACGAGTCCGCGCCTTGCTATTGGGGACGAATGTGGACTAACCTCATCCCATGACATACCAGTTTGCCAAAGACTCCTTCAATGTGAAAAAGGTTTGGCTAGATAAATCTGCGCACGAGGTATAGACTGGCCCTTTGTAGGAGCGACGTATCATGAATATCAACGATTTCGTCATTACCAGTGCATCCGCCAAGTACACGGGGGTGGGTGCAAAAACCAGCTCCCCAGCGGCGGATAAGGTGGGTGCAGCCGTCACGGCTGGGCTGGAAAAAGCCGAAAAACGCATTCAAGCGCAAGTGGATGCCACCAGCGTGCAGCTTTCGTCTTTGGGCAAACTCAAATCATCGGTATCCGGAGCGCAATTGGCAGCCCACGCGCTGGGCGGGTTGTCTGCCACCGCGACCAGTGCCGCAGAAAAAACTGCTGCCGCTGATTTTGTCACTGCGTTTAACAGTGCCCTCACCACCGCCAAAACCACGGCGGCGGCTCCCGGTGACATGGCGCTTACTTCCAGCGCCAACCGCACCAATAAAGGCTTGCAAAATGCTATCAGCGCAGACCGACCCGCGCTAGAGGCACTCAAAAAAATCGGCTTTAGCGTGGGCACCGATGGCACGCTGTCTTTAGACACCAAAAAGTTCGATGCCGCCCAAAAAGCCGACGCCACGGGTGTCCGGGCCACGCTGGTCAAAATGGGCAAGCAAGTGGACAAAACCGCCTCCAAAGAACTGGCCGCAGACGGCAATGTGGGGCTGTCGCTTTCCACGTTCAACCAGCGCGCCAATACGCTTAAAAGTCAGCAAAGCACCTTGGCTTCTCTCAAGGCCACAGGGGGCCTCTGAGAACGCCGTGTGAGAAAGTGGTGCTAGCAGGGGCGCAAAGTTTTGCCCGCTAGTGCCCGGCGCAGGGTAGCGTTGATGCGCTGGCGGGCGTCTGGCGCAACGGCAGGCAGGCGCAGCACAAAGGCCGGAGTTTCGGCGCGTTCTGGCACCACACGGGCGCTGCGCACGCCTTTGGTGCCCAACTGGGCCAGCGCGCGCTCGGCAGCCTCTTCGGTGGAGTAGCGCCCCAGCGACAGGCCCGGCTCCAGTGCAGCAATCTGCGGTCGGTCATAAGGCACATCGCGCGCTTGCAACTCTTTACGTTTTTTATCCAACGTATTGAGGTCAGGAAAGCGGCCCATATAGACCATCCAGCGCCCCGGCAGGGTGGCGTTGCTCAGGCTCCAACTGTCTGCGGGCAGGCTGCTGCCCAAGGCTCTGCGCAGCACATCGGCCTGTGCCGCATTAAAGGCCCCAGCCTGCAAGCAGATGGCGCTAGGCTCGGCTTTGGCGGGTGTTTTAGCTTCAGGTTTGCTCTCTGACTGGGCAGCAGCGAGAGCCAGGGCTGGCACAGCTGCGGCTGTGACTGCTATGGCTGCTGGTGTCAGTGTAGGCGTTGGCACGGCAGTTGGGGCGGTGGGTGCCGGTGTCGGTGCCTGTGCCGGTGCGGGGGATGCTGCCGGGGGCGTAGCGGCTACTGGCGCAGATTTGGTGGCAGTGCTGGTGCTGGGAGCTTCTTCGGGGGCGGGGGTGCCTGCGCCAGCCTTGGGCACGATGCGCAGGGCGTCGGGGTGCAGTTGCTGCGCTAGGCGCTGAGGCTCGGCCTCGGCACTGCTGGTGCTTTGGCCCAAGGGCATCAGCCCATGCGCCCAAGCGTAGTAGCCTGCGTTGGCCAGTGCCAAAATCAAAACGGTAAAACGTAACATGGCAACAACAGGTTAGGCGGGCAGGGTGGCAGCGGCACTGGCCGGGCGCACGCTGATTTCAGCGCTGGTGATGCACTGCATCCCTTGCGCCGTCATGACGCGCAGCGCGCCGTCTTCGCCCACGCCATGCGCGGTGCCGGTTTGACCATCACTGAGCACCACGCTGCGGTTTTGCAGGGCGTCACGCAGGTCAAAGCGCGCTTGCACCGGGCCAAAGCCATAGTGCTCAAAGGCTTGCAGCATGGCCAGCAGGGGGGGCACCACCCGCAGCAGGGCAGCAGGGGCGTCGATGTGGGCATCTATCTCTTGCAGGCCCGCAGCAGGCAAAGACAGCCCGCTGTGGTCTGGTGGGCGCAGATTGAGCCCAATACCAATCACCACATAGCGCGTGGCCGGGCTGGTGTGCATGGGCACCACTTGCGTTTGTGGGGCCACAAAGCTGGCCGTCTCAACCAAAATACCGCCGAGCTTGCGCTCGCCGTGGCTATTGCACAGCCACAGATCGTTGGGCCATTTCAGGCTCAGGCGCGGTTGGCTGCTGCCCGCAGGGGGCAGCACGGGTTGCAGGCTTTCGGCCACGCTCACGCCCACCGCCAGTGATAAGCCCGACCAGTCTCGCGGTGCCAGCGGCAGGCCCAGCGAGAACATCAAGGTATCGCCCGGCTGGCCTTGCCATTGGCGGCCCAGCCGCCCCCGGCCTGCGGTTTGCTCTTCAGCTACCAGCAAAATCGGGTCGTATTGGCCGCTGCGGGCGCGGCGCATCAGCTCGGTGTTGCTGGAGTCGATGCTTGGCAGCACTTCGACAGTAAAGCCAGGCCATTGTGGGGCGATGGCCTCCCAGAGGGCCTCAGCGGGCCAGCGCAGCGGGGCGCTCATACGCCCCCCTTGGGACTGTTGCCGGGCATAGGTGGCATCCAGCCGCGCTTGGGAGCGAGCAAGGTGCCTCGGCAGGCGCTGGTGCCACACCAGCAAGGGTATTGAGCCTTGAGTTTGGCTGTGTAGCGCTCGTCGAGCATCAGGCCGTAGTCGTAGTTCAGTTCTTCGCCTGCGGCAATGTTGCGCAGGGCGGTGATAAAGATGCGCCCCCCGCGCTCATCGGCGTAGCAGTTGGGGTTGCAACTGTGGTTGATCCAGCGCGAGGAGTTGCCGCCAAAGAAGGCATCAATCACGCGGTCTTCATCGACATGGAAGTAAAAGGTGTGGTTGGGTTGCAGCGGGTCGTGCGGGTGGCGGTTTTGTGCCTCCTCCCACGTGATAACTTGGCCGGTGTATTCGATAATGGCTTCACCCTCGGCGATGTCTTGCAGGGCAAAGACGCCCTTACCATGAACCCCTGAGCGGCGGGTTTGGATGCGGCGGCCCCCAAAAGGGCTGATGGAAGGCGCGGTGCGGGGCATAGCAAAACTCTGTTAAGTTTAATGGGCACACATGCGCGTGCGCGTGTACGCGCGAAGAACCCAGATTGTAGAAGCGCCCGGCCCGCTAGGCCGGGTGCAAAAATTTTCCGATAGAGAGAAATTGCCCCATGAGCAAGACCCTGGTCATTGCCGAGAAGCCTTCGGTAGCCCAAGACATTGTGCGCGCCCTCACCCCGGTGGTGGGCAAGTTTGACAAGCACGACGACCATTTTGAGAATGAGCGCTATGTGGTTACCAGCGCCGTAGGCCATTTGTTAGAAATCAAGGCCCCAGAAGAGTTTGACGTGAAACGCGGCAAGTGGAGCTTTGCCCATCTGCCAGTGATTCCGCCCTACTTTGAATTGCAGCCGGTAGAAAAAACTAAAAGCCGCTTGAGCGCCGTGGTCAAGCAGGCCCAGCGCAATGATGTGATCGAGCTCATCAACGCCTGTGACGCTGGGCGTGAGGGTGAGTTGATTTTTCGTCTGATTGAGCAGTACGCCGGAGGGGCCGCGCCGCTGGGCAAGCCGGTGCAGCGGCTGTGGTTGCAATCGATGACGCCACAGGCGATTCGTGATGGCTTTAACCAGTTGCGCAGCGATGCGCAAATGCAGGGGCTGGCCGATGCGGCGCGCAGCCGCTCCGAGTCCGACTGGCTGGTCGGTATTAATGGCACACGGGCGATGACGGCGTTTAACTCGCGCGATGGTGGTTTTTTCTTGACCACGGTGGGCCGGGTGCAAACGCCCACCTTGTCGCTGGTGGTGGAGCGCGAAGAAAAAATCCGCAAATTTATCAGCCGCGATTATTGGGAAATTCACGCCAGCTTTGCCGCCCAAGCCGGAGACTATCCGGGGCGCTGGTTTGATCCGCAGTGGAAAAAAACCGACGATCCTGAGCAGCGCGCCGACCGGGTGTGGTCGGCACAACAAGCCCAAGCCATTGCCGATGCCACGCGGGGCCGCCCTGCCCAAGTCACGGAAGAGAGCAAGCCAGCCACCCAAGCCAGTGGCCTGCTGTTTGACCTGACCAGCCTGCAACGCGAGGCCAACAGCAAGTTTGGCTTTTCGGCCAAAACCACGCTGGCGCTGGCGCAAAGCCTGTACGAGCGCCACAAGGCCCTGACTTACCCGCGCACCGATTCGCGCGCCCTGCCCGAAGACTATGTGCCGGTGGCCCAGCAAACCTTTGCCATGCTGGCAGGCAGCGGCATGGCGCATTTGGCACCGCACGCGCAAACCGCGCTCAACCAAGGCTATATCCGGCCCAGCAAGCGTATTTTTGACAACAGCAAGGTGTCGGATCACTTTGCCATCATCCCGACTTTGCAGGCTCCGGGGGATTTGAGTGAGTTGGAACAAAAGCTCTACGATTTGGTAGCGCGCCGCTTTATGGCGGTGTTTTTCCCTAGCGCCGAATACTTGGTCACGACCCGCATCAGCAAGGTGGAGCAAGCTGGGCAAAGCTACCACTTCAAAACCGAGGGCAAAGTGCTGGTCAAGCCCGGTTGGTTGGCGATTTATGGCAAAGATGCCGCCAGCGAAGTGCCCGAAGCCAAAGACGGCGACAAGGGCCAAAACTTGGTGCCGGTGCAGCCCGGCGAGCAGCCGCTGGCGCAGCAGGTGGAGCCTAAAGCGCTCAAAACCCGACCCCCGGCACGCTATTCGGAATCCACCTTGTTGGGGGCGATGGAAAGCGCGGGCAAGCAGGTAGAAGACGAAACCATGCGCGAGGCGATGCGCGACAAGGGCTTGGGCACGCCCGCCACACGCGCCGCCATCATTGAGGGCTTGCTCACTGAAAAATACATGCTGCGCGAAGGGCGCGAAATCATCCCGACCGCCAAAGCGTTTCAGTTGATGACGCTGCTGCGTGGCTTGGGCGTCAAAGAGCTGTCACGCGCTGACCTGACCGGCGAATGGGAATACAAGCTGGCGCAGATGGAAAAGGGCCTACTGAGCCGCGATAGCTTTATGGCTGAGATTGCCGCCATGACCGAGCGCATGGTGCAAAAAGCCAAAGAGTACGACCGCGACACCATCCCCGGCGACTATGCCCAGTTGGCCGCCCCCTGCCCCAACTGTGGTGGCGTGGTGAAAGAGAACTACCGCCGCTATGCCTGCGTGGGCAAGCTGGGGGGCGAGCCTTCTTGTGGCTTCTCGTTTGGCAAGTCGCCCGCCGGGCGCACCTTTGAGCCGCCAGAGGCCGAACAATTGCTGGCCAGCCATCACATTGGCCCACTGGAGGGTTTCCGCTCCAAAAAAACAGGTTGGCCCTTTGTGGCCGAAATTGTGCTTGTCTACGACGAGGAGACCCACAATTACAAACTCGAATTTGATTTCGGCGAAGACAAAAACGCTCTCGATACTAGTGAGCTGGTGGATTTTGCGGGCCAGCAATCTCTGGGGGCTTGCCCACAGTGCGGTGCTCCGGTGTACGAGCACGGCAGCCACTACGTATGCAGCCATACCGTGCCAACGCCAGCGCAACCGGCTGCCACCTGCGATTTCAAGAGCAGCACCGTGATCTTGCAACAGCCGGTAGAGCGCGAGCAGATGCAAAAGCTGTTGAGCACGGGCAAAACCGATCTGCTCGACAAGTTTTACAGCTTGCGTAAGCGCCGAACTTTTAAAGCATTTTTGTTTTGGGATAAGGCGGCAGGCAAGGTCAATTTTGAGTTTGAGCCGCGCCAGTCCAAATACCCACCCAAGGCCGGTGCCGCTGCCGCCAAAAAAACCGGAAAAGCTGCTCCTGCCAAAAAAGCCCTCGCCAAGAAAGCGGCCAAAACCACCGCCAAAGTAGCCAAGGCCCCGCGTGCGCTGGCCCCTGGCAAGCGGCCCAGTGCTGCGCTGGCAGAGGTGATTGGCACCGACCCCGTCCTGCACACCGAGGTGATTAAAAAAATCTGGGTGTATGTGCACGCGCACAACTTGCAAGATGCCACCAACAAACGCGCCATCAATGCCGATGCCAAACTGTTGGCCGTCTTTGGTAAGCCTCAGATCACCATGTTTGAGCTGGCAGGCATTATTGGTAAGCACCTAGGTTAAGGCGGCGGAGGCTAAGGCATGGCACGCCGTAAACCAGAGGAGCCAACGGCGATTGGTGAGTTGCAGGCTTGGACGCGCAGCGCCATTGGCGTGGCCGCTTGGCTGCCTTGGTGGCTGGGGGCGCTGCTGGCCGTGGCCTTTTTTATCGGCTTGCACTATGTAGCCAGCCAGCCCCGGCCTGAAGTCCACAGTTTGGCGGGTTTGTACCAGCACAGTGGCACGCTGCTGCTGCGTGGGCTGGCTACTATCGGCCAGTATGTGCTGCCAGCGTTGTGCTTGGCTGGGGCGTGGCTGGCGTTGGGTGAGCAGCGCAAGCGCACGCAACTGTTGCAACAGGTCACGGCCAACCCGGCAGCCGATGCGCTGGACGACATCACTTGGCAAGAGTTTGAGGTGCTGGTGGGCGAGGTGTTTCGGCGCTTGGGCTACCATGTTGAGGAGACTGGCGGCGGTGGTGCCGATGGCGGCGTCGATCTGATTTTGCGCCGCAATGGCGAGAAATTTTTGGTGCAGTGCAAGCAGTGGAAGGCATTTCGCGTCAGTGTTGAGGTGGTGCGCGAGATGTTTGGCCTGATGACAGCCAAAGGGGCCGATGGCGGCTTTGTGGTCACGTCGGGGCGCTTTACCAAGCCCGCGCGCGAGTTTGCCCAAGGGCGCAACCTGTCCTTGATTGATGGCCCGGCGCTGCTGCAATGGCTGCACCAAACCCAAGCCAAAGAGATTTTCCGCCAGCGTCCAGCGCAGGCGGTGCCGGTGGCACAAACGCCGCCAGTGGCAGCACCCGTGCGCCCAGCAGCATCGCCGCAGCCTCGGCGGGCAGCTCCGGCAGCTCCAGCGCCTACCCCAGCCCCAGTAGCTACCCCCCCGGTGCCTGTGGCCAAAGTGCGGCCCCCCCCCCCAGCAGCCTCAGTAACCCCTGCGCCTGTGGCGGCCACACCCCCACAGGCACCGTTGGGTGCTGCCGGGGGCGTGCCTAACTGCCCGGTGTGCGCCCAGCCCATGCTGCTGCGCTTGGTGCGCAAAGGCCCGCAAGTGGGCCAGCGCTTTTGGGGCTGTGTGGATTACCCGGCCTGCAATGGCACCCGGCCAAGGGTGGGTTGATCGGCTACCTTGGGCAATGAGGTTTTGGGCTGTGAGCGTTGGTAACGCGAACGCTGGTAGGGTATACGTATACAGATGTCAACATCTGGTTACATCTCTCATCCACCATGCCCGATTTTTCTGACGCTGTCGTTGCACCGTATTTCACGCCGCACAATCCAGGCGAATTGTGGGCTTTAGCTACCACCCCACACCCCACCTTAGGACAGGCGCGGCATTTGGGTGAGGCACTGGTGCAGGCCAAGGTGTTGGATGCCGTTGCCTTGACCGAGAGCCTGAAAATCCAACAGGCTGAGCGCGAGCAAGGGCAGCAGCGCTCTATCGGCCAAATTTTGGTGGAATACGGCCATGTCAGTCCGGCACAATTGCAGGACGTGATTGGCTCTTGGCTGGGCAAGCATCTAGTGCATCCGGGCCAGTTGGTGCCTGACCCGGTGGCGCTTGCGCTGGTGCCGCGCGCTGTGGCCGAGCGCGAATCGGTGTTGCCATTGCTGGCCCGCGAGGATGCCTTGGTGGTGCTCATGGCCGACCCGGCAGATCGTGCTTTGCTCGATGAGTTGCGCTTTTTAACCCAACGCCGCCTCATTCCATTAGAGGCTGCCCCCGGTACGCTGATGCCAGCCATTGCCAATGCCTACCGTACCTACCCTGCCGCCACCGCCAAAACACCAGCCATCGCCAACCACAATGGCAATGAAGTACGGGCCAGCTCACGCGAGCTAGTGAGCAACCTGAGCAGCTCGCTGCCAGACAACGATGCCGTCGAGACCGATGTCGTCAGTGAATCTGACAACACCTTGGTGCGCTTAATCAACACCGTGATAGAGGAGGCCATTGCCCACCGCGCATCCGACATCCACATCGAAACCGAACCCGACCCCCAAAACGTGCGTATCCGTTTGCGTGTGGATGGTGAGCTGATGAGCTATCTGGAATTGCCAGCGCGCTTTCGTTATGCGATGGTGGCCCGCATCAAAATCATGGCCAGCATGGATATTTCTGAGCACCGCAAACCGCAAGACGGCAAGATTGATTTTGCCCGCTTTGGTGGCTCGGCGGTAGAGTTGCGCGTGGTCACGGTACCCACCTCGCATGGGCTAGAAGATGTGGTGCTGCGGCTGCTGGCCGGTGCAAAACCGCTGCCCTTGGAGCAGATCGGTCTGAACAAGACCCATCTGGCCGCACTGCGCGAGGCGGTAAAAAAGACCTATGGACTGCTGCTGGTGTGTGGCCCCACGGGCTGCGGCAAGACCACCACGCTGCATTCAGTCATCCGCGACATCAATACTGAGGGCCGCAAAATCTGGACGGCAGAAGACCCGATTGAAATAAGCCAGTCGGGCCTGCGCCAAGTGCAGATCAACCCGCGCATTGGCTGGACTTTTGCTGCAGCCATGCGCACCTTTTTGCGCGCTGATCCCGATGTCATCATGATTGGTGAAATGCGCGACGAAGAGACTGCACGCATCGCCGTAGAAGCCTCCTTGACTGGGCACTTGGTGCTCTCGACCTTGCACACCAACTCGGCCCCAGAGAGCGTTGCGCGGCTACTGGAAATCGGCCTTGATCCGTTCAATTTTTCAGATTCGCTGTTGGCTATTTTGGCGCAGCGGCTGGTGCGCCGCCTGTGCCCTCAATGTGCTACCCCTTTGGTACTGAGCCAAGAGCCGCTAGAGCGCTTGGCCTCGCAGTACCTCAGCAGCGGCTCGCCACTGCAAAATACACCAGAGGCCCGAACCCAATTGATTGAGCGCTGGCGCGAAAATTATGGTTCAACGCAAGGAGAAGTCCGGCTGTGGCGCGCGCACGGCTGCAGCCATTGCGACCAGCATGGCTACCGGAGCCGCATTGGCATCCATGAACTGATGGCCAGTGACGACACCATCCGTGAACACATCCGCCACCGCGCCCCAGCCATGGAGATTCGCCAGTCGGCGCTGCTGGCGGGCATGCGCACCCTGCGCCAAGATGGCATCGAAAAGGCGCTGCAAGGGCTGACCAGCATGAGCGAAGTGTTGGCCGCCACCAATGTTTGAGCCTTTCAGGCGCTGCGCTGTTAGCGCCCCAAGTCTTTAGCACTGACTCCGGCAATGCCCCAGTTCTCTTTGGGCACATCCTGAATCCAGACGCGCACATTCTCTTTGGGAGCGCCTACGGCTTCGTGCAGGGCTTGGGTGACTTTTTCGATCACGGCGCGCTTTTGTTCTTCAGTGCGGCCTTCAATCATGTAGATTTGGGCAAAGGGCATGGTGTTATCTCCAAACAGGGGTTAAAAAATTCACAGGATGTATCCATCCATCTATTCATCAATCCAGAGTGACCTTGGCCTGTTGGATGATGGTGGCGTAACGCTGGGTTTCTTCGCGGATATAGCGGGCAAACGCCGCCGAAGTGCCGGGGCGGGTATCGGCACCAATGGCTGCAAAGCGCTCTTGCATGGTGGGGGTTTTTAAGCCTTCGGCCAACACTTTCTCTAGCTGAGTGACCATTGCCTTGGGCAAACCCGCTGGGCCGACCAGACCAAACCAAGTGGGCATATCAAACGGGGTGATGCCTTGCTCCTCTAGGGTGGGCACTTGGGGCAGCAAAGGTGCCCTGCCGTGGGCCGTGATGGCAATCGCCTTGAGCTTGCCCGTTTGCACATTGGGGCCTGCCGTGACCAAAGAGCTTTCAAAGGCCATCGGAATGGCCCCTGCCAGCAGGTCTTGTGCCAACGGTGCCGTGCCCTTGTACGGGATGTGCAGCAGTTCAATGCCAGCCCGCATCGCCAGATACTCGCCCTGCAAATGGTTGGAGGTACCTACCCCAGAACTGCCATAGGCCAGCTTGCCCGGATGGGCCTTGGCATAGGCAATCAGGCCTTTGAGATCAGTGAAGGGCGCTGACGGATGTGCCACCAGCGCACCACGGGCCACACCGACCAAAGAGATTGGTAGCAGGTCGCGCTCTACGTTGTAGGGCAGCTTGGGTTGTAGCGTGGGCGCAATGGCCAAACTGCTTATCGCCGATAGGCCCAAGGTGTAGCCATCAGGAGCGGCCTTGGCAATTTGGTCTGTGCCCAAGTTGCCCCCAGCACCCGCTTTGTTTTCTACCACCACAGTGGTCTTGAGGGCGGTGCCCAAGACTTGGGCTACCAAGCGCCCCATCACATCGGCGGGGCCACCGGCTGGGAACGGCACGATCAGCTTGATGGCTTGCTTGCTCGGCCAGTCGCTGGCTTGCGCCCAAACCGGGGCTACGACGCCAGCCGCTGCGGCCGCCGTCCAACGCAAAGCAGCACGCCGATGCGGTTGAAACTCAGAACTCATGGGGTTTGTCTCCTCAAAATCGCCATAAGAAAACGGGGCCGACGCAGTGCGCGGCCCCGTGGTACGGCTGGTGCAGCCGTTGGAATCGCGTGGTGCTTAGACGAAACGCACCGAGACGCTACCCAAGTCTTGGATGCGCAAGGTCACGTTGTCACCCGCTTGCACGGGCACGGCTTCGGTGATGCCGCCCGACAAAATCAGGCTACCGGCAGGCAAGGATTGGCCCCGGCGGCCCAAGTGGTTTACCAACATCGCTACGGCAGCGGCAGGGTGGCCGAGCACGGCAGCGCCAGCACCCAAAGCCACGGGTTCACCGTTTTTTTCTAGCACCACGCCCAGCGTGCGCAGATCGACATCACGCGCCGAGGCAATGCGGCCACCCACGACAAAACGCGAGGCCGAGGTGTTATCGGCAATCACGCTCTTGAGGTCAAACTTGAAATCGCGGTAGCGGCTGTCAATCACTTCAATGCCGGGCAGCACCACGTCGCAGGCCGCCAGCACCGCGCCAATGTGGCAGCCGGGGCCTTTGAGTTCGGTGCGGGTGATAAAGCAGATTTCTGGCTCCACCTTGGGGTGGATGAGCTCGCTGACCTTGACCTCGCCGCCTTCAGGCACGACGTATTCATCGACCAAAAAGCCAAACACGGGGTCAGTGACGCCCATTTGCTTCATTTTGGCGTGCGAGGTCAAACCAGCTTTGTAGCCCACCACGCGCGCGCCCTTGGCCAGCTTGCTGGCAAGGATGCGGTCTTGGATGGCGTAGGCATCGTCCCAATCCATCTCTGGGTGGGCTTCGGTGATCTTCAGGGTGTCTTGGGCCTGCAATTGGCAGTTTTCTAGGTGCTGGGCCAGTTGGTCTAGCGTGGATGCGTTCAGTGCCATAGCAATTCCTCAGGAAACTTTCAAACCACGGGCTTTGGCCAGCGTCAGGGCGGTGTCTTCGATCATGTCTTCTTGACCACCGACCATGCCACGGCGGCCCATTTCGACCAGAATTTCACGGGCCGAGATGCCGTACTTGACGGCAGCGCGCTTGGCAAACAGCAAGAAAGAACCGTAGACACCGGCATAACCCAACGTCAGGGCGTCGCGGTCAATGCGAATTGGGAAGTCCATGATCGGGAAGACCAAATCTTCGGCCACGTCTTGGATCTTGAACACATCAACACCGGTTTCAATGCCCATCAGGTCGCACACGGCTACCAGCACTTCCATCGGCGTGTTGCCTGCGCCAGCGCCCAAACCAGCGGCAGCGGCGTCGATGCGGCTGCAACCGACTTCAATTGCTGCCAAGCTGTTGGCTACGCCCATCGCCAAATTGTGGTGGCCGTGGAAGCCCAATTCGGTTTCGGGGTTCAGCGCGGCGCGCACGGCGCTCAGGCGCTCTTTCACGCCGTCGGGCAGCAGGTGGCCTGCTGAGTCGGTGACGTAGATGCAGTTAGCGCCGTAGCCTTCCATCAGCTTGGCCTGCTTGACCAAGCCGGAGGCAGAGTTCATGTGCGCCATCATCAAGAAGCCCACGGTGTCCATGCCCATCTTGCGCGCCAAGCTGATGTGCTGTTCAGACACATCGGCCTCGGTGCAATGGGTCGCCACGCGGATGGTGCTCACGCCCAAGTCGTGCGCCATTTTCAGGTGATCGACAGTACCAATACCGGGCAGCAGCAGCGCCGAGATTTTGGCCTGCTTCATCAGCGGGATCACGGTGCTGAGGTATTCCTCGTCGGTGTGTGCGGGGAAGCCATAGTTGACGGAAGAGCCGCCCAAGCCGTCGCCGTGGGTGACTTCAATCAGCGGAATGCCAGCATCGTCCAAGCCGGTGGCGATGGACTTCATTTGCTCCAGCGACATCAGGTGGCGCTTGGGGTGCATGCCGTCGCGCAGGGTCATGTCGTGCAGACGGACTTTTTTGCCTTTGAGGGTGTTGCTCATGTTGCGGTTCTCCTTAGGCGGCCACGGGGTTGAGGGTCAGGCGGCCAGCAATCATTTCTTCGGCAAACATCTCGGCGGTGCGGGCAGCCGCAGCGGTCATGATGTCGAGGTTGCCCGCGTATTTGGGCAGGTAGTCGCCCAAGCCTTCTACTTCCAAGAAGACGGAGACGCGGTTGCCATCAAACACCGGGCCATTGACCAAGCGATAACCAGGAACGTACTTTTGCACTTCCTTGATCATGTCGTGGATGGACTGGGTGATGGCCGCTTGGTCTGGCTCGCTTTCGGTCAGGCAATGCACGGTGTCGCGCATGATGAGCGGTGGCTCGGCGGGGTTGACGATGATGATCGCCTTGCCCTTTTTAGCGCCGCCCACCTTTTCCACTGCGCCAGCGGTGGTGCGGGTAAATTCATCGATGTTCTTGCGTGTGCCGGGGCCGACCGATTTGGACGACACGGTCGCCACGATCTCGCCATAAGCCACGGGCTGCACGCGGCTCACTGCGGCCACCATCGGTATGGTGGCTTGGCCGCCGCAAGTGACCATGTTCACGTTCATCTCGCCCTTGCCCACATGGTCTTTCAGGTTGACTGGGGGCACGCAGTAGGGGCCAATGGCCGCTGGCGTCAGGTCGATCATCAGCGCGCCTTGTTCGTTCACTTTGCGGCTGTTTTCAGCGTGGACGTAAGCGCTGGTGGCGTCAAAGACGATTTGCACGCCGTCGGCCTTCATGTGGGGGATCAAGCCATCGACGCCTTCGGCGGTGGTTTTGAGGCCCATTTCTTTGGCACGCTTGAGGCCGTCAGATTCGGGGTCGATACCCACCATCCACACCGGCTCCAGCACGGGGCTGCGTTGCAGCTTGGCCAGCAAGTCGGTACCAATGTTGCCAGGCCCGATCAGGGCACATTTGATTTTTGCCATTGCAGTTCTTTCCAAAAAATCAGACAAAGCGCACCGAGCAACCGCCGATGCCGCCAATCGTCACACGCAGGTTGTCGCCAGCAACGACGGGCACCATGATGCCCAGCGAGCCTGACAACACCACCTCACCGGCTTCCAGTGCAATGCCGTGCGCGCCTAAGGTATTGGCCAGCCAAGCCACAGCGTTGGCTGGGTGGCCCAGTGCCGCCGCGCCTGCTCCAGTAGCCACGATCTCGCCGTTCTTTTCGAGCACCATGCCGCAGGTGGCCAGATCGACGTCGCGCGGATCGACCAACCGGTCGCCCAGCACAAACACACCGCAAGAGGCGTTGTCGGCCACGGTGTCTTGGATTTTGATTTTCCAATCTTGGATGCGCGAATCGACGATCTCAAAGCAGGCCATCACGCCTTCGGTGGCGGCCAACACATCAGCCGCCGTGATGCCGGGGCCTTTGAGTGTCTTTTTCAGCATGAAGGCGATTTCGCCTTCGGCCTTGGGCTGGATCAGGGTGTCGGCGGGGATAGCTTCGCCTTCGTTGTAGACCATGCCATCGGTGAGCCAGCCAAAGTCGGGCTGGTACACGCCCAGCATATTCATCACCGCTTTGCTGGTAACGCCGATTTTTTTGCCAATCACACGCTCGCCAGCGGCCAAACGGCGCGCCATCATGCGTTGCTGCACGGCGTAGGCGTCGGCAATGGTGATGTCGGGGTGGCGGCTGGTCAGCGGGGCCAAGGTTTTGCGGCCTTGCAGCGCGTCAAAAAGCTCGTCGCCAAGCTGCTCAATCAGTTCAGGGGTCATTACAGTCCTCAAGGGTTCAAGGGGGTTGGCTCGGCAGGGCCAGCCTCGGCCAAAAAGTCGCGCACCAAACGGGCAAAACGGGCCGAATGTTCAATTTGCGTCCAGTGGCCGCACTGGCCGAAAACGTGCAGTTGCGAGCGCGCAATCCACTGCGACAGCGTCAGTGAGGTGGACAGCGGAATCACTTGGTCATCGCGCCCATGCACGATCAGCACTTGGTGCGGCAGGGCGCGGATGTCGGCCTCGGCGCTGCACATGGCATCTACCCAGCGTTGGCGTGGCGCTGGGAACATGGCCGAGAACGATTCTTGAAAGCCGGGGCGGATGCTGGCTTCGTAGCGCAGGCGGGCCAGTTCGTCATTGACCAAATTGCGGTCGTAGGCAAACACGTCCATGATGCGGCGCATATTCTCAAACGAAGGCTCATAGCCCCAGACATCATCCAAGCCCTTGGTGATCTGGAAGGGCACGCCCACGCTGCCCATCAGCACCAAACGGCGCACGCGCTCTGGGTGGCGAATGGTCAGGGCCAGCGCCAGCGCACCGCCAAAGGAGTTGCCCACCAAATCGGTTTTGGCGATGCCCAAGGCGTCCAATACGCCCACAGCCTGCGCTACCCACGCATCCATGTTGTACGGCTGGCCTTCGGGGCGGTCGGTAAAACCAAAGCCCACCATGTCGGGGGCAATGACGCGGGCTTGTTGTGCCAGCTCAGGCATTACCAAACGCCAATTGGCCCAAGCGCAAACGCCGGGGCCAGAGCCGTGGATCAGCAACACAGGATGGCCGCTGCCGACATCGTGCACATTGGTGCGGATGCCAGCAGCCATGACAGAACCGGCAATTTCCGGGTTGCTCATGGCCTAGTCCTTAGAGTTTGATACAAACGTTTTTGAGTTCGGTATAGAACTCCAGCGAATGCACGCCGCCTTCGCGGCCAATGCCCGATTGCTTGGCACCACCAAATGGCGTGCGCAAATCGCGCAAGAACCAGCTATTGACCCACGACAGGCCAACCTTCATCTTTTGCGCCACGCGGTGGGCGCGCGAGACGTCGCGTGTCCAGATGGCAGTGGCCAAACCATAGACGTTATCGTTGGCCTTGGCCAGCACTTCCTCTTCGGTATCGAAGGGGGCAATATGGCAGCAGGGGCCAAAGATTTCTTCTTTAATCACGCGGGCGGTTTCGGGCAGGCCCGTCCAGATAGTCGGTTGTACCCAAGCACCTTCAGAGAAGCCTGCGCCCATGTTGGGCACGCCGCCGCCAGTCACTACCGTTGCGCCTTCTTCCACCGCCAGCTTGTAGTACGACAGCACCTTGGCTTGGTGTTCTTTGCTGATGACGGGGCCAAGCTTGGTGTCGGCATCTTCGGGCAGGCCAATTTTCCAGCCTTCGACTTGCTTTTTCAGCTCGGCGACAAACTTATCAAAAATCGGGCGCTGCACATAGACGCGCTCGGTGCCCAAGCACACTTGGCCGCTGTTGACAAAAGCCGAACGCAGCGTGCCTTCGATGGCGGCGTCAAAGTCGGCATCTTCAAAAATGATGGCAGCGTTTTTGCCGCCCATTTCCAAACTGACCGGGCGCGAACCCTTGGCGGCGGCACGCATGATGATTTCGCCGGTGCGGGTTTCGCCGGTGAAGGTGATGGCATCCACGCCGGGGTGGGTGGTGACAAACTCGCCCGCCGAATCGGGGCCAAAGCCATGCACCACGTTGTAAACGCCGGGGGGAATGCCCGCTTCGTTCATCACCTCGCCCAGCAGGGCGGCGGTTTGTGGGGTTTCTTCTGAGGGCTTAACGACTACGGTGTTGCCGCAAGCCAGCGCTGGGCCGACTTTCCATGTCATCAGCAGCAGGGGCAGGTTCCAAGGGCAAATCACGCCGACCACGCCCACGGGGGTGCGGTAGCCGTAGTTGATAGCGCTCTTGCCATCGGGGGTGGCGGTTTCAAAAAATTCGGTAGCGACGTTTTTCACCACATCGGCAAACACCTTGAAGTTGGCCGCACCACGGGGGATATCGATATGGCTAGCCAAGCTGCGGGGCTTGCCGGTGTCGGCGCATTCGGCGGCCAAAAACTCGTCAAAACGCTTGTTGATGCCATCGGCCACAGCGTACAGGCGCTCGACGCGCTCGGCCACGGTCATCTTGCCCCAAGGGCCATCCAGTGCGGCACGGGCAGCCGCTACGGCAGCGTCCACTTGGGCGCGGCTGGCTTCATGCACATCGGCAATCACTGCATTGTTCAGTGGCGAGTGCTTAGGGAAAGTTTTTTCACTGGCCTCATGTTGGCCGTTGATAAAGTTGAGTACCTGTTTCATGGGAAATTCCTTGTTGATTGCTGGCCGATTACGCCAAGCCCAACGCGCGCAAACCCGCTTGGGCGATGATTTCGTCTTCTTCCTCGCTGCCACCCGACACGCCAATGCCACCGACGCGCTGGCCGTGGATGACGATGGGCAGACCGCCGCCAAAACCGACAAAGCGCGGGCGCTGTGGCAGGCCCTCGCGCACGGCGGCAGAGTGCTGCTGTAGCACCTTGTGCCAGCGGCTGGTAGGCAGGCCAAAACCGACTGCCGTATAGGCTTTGTCTTTGGCAATGTCGATGGAATGCAAAGGTGCGCCGGGCAGGCGCACAAAAGCAGCGGGCAGGCCGCTGCAATCGACTACTGCGATGTTCACCAGCACCCCCATTTGGGCCGCCGCCTCGGCGGCAGCCCCGGCGGCAGCGTGTGCTGCTTGCCAAGACAGGTTGTGCTGCACCACGCTTACAAGTTCGGGTGCCATGCTCATATCAGGTCAACACGCTCAAGAAAGCCTCGTTGAGCTTGCGGTCGTGGTAGAAAATGCCACGGCCCACTTGATCCCATGTCCAAGTGATGGGGTGGTGGTCGGGGTACCACTGGTAGCCACCGCTGAAGGTTTCCAAGCGGTTACCGGAGGGATCAAAGAAATAGATGGTGGTGCCACGGGTAATGCCGTGGCGGGTGGGGCCAATGTCAATCGAGACGCGGTTCATCGACATGATGTCGGCGGCGCGCAGCACCTGCTCCCAAGTTTCCAGCAAGAAGGAAACGTGGTGCAGCTTGTTGTCTTCGGAGTGGCGCACCATGGCGATGTCGTGGGCCTTGTTCGAGCAGGTCAGCCAAGTAGCCAAATCGGTCACGCCGTCTTCGAGCTTGACGCGCTCGACCAAGGTGAAGTCCAGCACGTCTTCAAACAGCTTGCGGTTGCCGTCGATGTCGCCACCGTAAATCAGTGCGTGATCCATACGGATGGGCGAGATGCCCTTTTGGTCGGCCAGCCACGCTTCGGGGTTCATATCGCCTAAGCCATTGCCCACCGAGGTTTTTTCGGCATACAGCTCGATCAGGTGGCCGGTGGGCAAGTGAAAGCGCACACGCTCGCCGGTCTCTAGCATTTCACCGGCAGGCACGCGCTCAGTGACGACGCCGTACTCGCGCAGGCGGCCTTCCAAGGTGTTGAGCACCGCAGCGTTTTGCACCTTGAAGCCAAAGCAATCCATGCCAGCCCGGTCGGCCTTGCGGATGACAAAGCTGTGGTGGTCGCGCTCATCCCAGCACTTGAAGTAGACACGGCCCGACTTGTCGCGGCCCGTTTCTTTCAGGCCCAGCACTTCGGTATAAAAATGTACCGATTCGTCCAAGTCCAACACGCGCAAAACCGCGTGTCCAGGGCGCAAAACACCAGTGATTGCCATGGAGTGTCTCCAGATTTTTTAGGTTGAGTGGACAACAGAGGCGTCTGCTGCCCCAACCAGACCGCAGACGTTCTTTTTCATGGTTCCGAGCACGCGCAAGGTGATGTCACTGGCCGGGCGTACCCGGCATGACAGCACCCGGCCTTGGGCTTCGTCTTCGGCGCTGACATGGTCGCGGCTCATGACGCGCGACACATACTGCCCCTGAACGATCTGCACTTTGCAAACGCCACAACCCCCGTTGCGACAGCCCACCGGAATTCCCTTCTTGCCCAAGGCTTCCATGCCCACCAGCAGCGACAACTCGTCGGAGCAGCGGTAGGTTTGCCCGGTTTCTTCGATGGTGATGGTGTAACTGGCCATAAGCGCAGGCTTTCAGGGGCAGGTTTTGACGCAAGTGCAGCGGTGACCTATGAAATATGCCAGATTCTGATGGGCCGCTGGTAAAAAATCTCGATATTTAAGGGAAAACACCTAGGATGACTGAGCCAGTAGAAAGGATGCATCTTTTCATAATATGACCTTAATAGACCAAGGAATGCACAGGAACATCGTCGGCTACAGGGTGCGTGCCTCATGGCCCCATCTTGCAAGGTATAACTTCCCTCCTTTTGGGGTATGACCACATCAATAATATCGAGAATAACCATGAAATCAGCTTTAGAGACGGATGCAAGCCTGGCCTTGGACGACCCCGCTGCCCCATCGCGCACGCTGATTGAGCGTGCCTATGCCCAGTTGCGCAACGACATCATTGAAGGCAGGTTGCTGCCCGGCGATAAATTGCGTGTCGAGCACCTGAAAGAGCGCTATGGCGTGGGTGCGGGCACGCTGCGCGAGGCCATCACGCGGCTGGTCAGTGATGCGCTGGTGACGGCAGAAGGCCAGCGCGGCTTTCGCGTCACGCCCATCACGCCGCAAGAGCTGGAAGACATTACCCAACTGCGCTTGCATATCGAGTTGGAGGCGCTGCGCCAATCCATCCGCCACGGCGGCGCGGCATGGCGCGAAGCGCTGCGCCAAAGTTATGAGGCCCTGTCGGCGCTGGAGCAACCGATTCAGCGCAAAAACCGCCCGCAATGGGAGGCGCTGAACATGCGGTTTCATGAAGCACTGTTGTCGGGTCAGCAATCGCCGTGGACACAAAAGGTGCTGCGCCTGCTCTCGCGCCACAGCGAGCGTTACCGCCGCTACACGATGGGCCTGCCCGGTGCCATGCGCGATGTGCATAGTGAGCACACGGCCATTTTTGAGGCGGCGATGGCAGGGCACGAAGCCCGTGCCGCGCTGGCATTGGAAGCGCATATCCGCGCCACCCCCGACCTGCTGGCCCAAGCCCTGCGCAGTGGTGCCATCACCCTGCCCAGTGGTATCAGCGATGTGTGCCATAGCGCCAGCATGGCCCCGGAATGAACCCAGCAACGGCCACATCCAGCCTGCCCCAGCTCAGTAACCGCCGCTGGAGGGCTGGGGGGCTGCCATACCGTGGCGAAAGCGCGCCGCCAAAGATTGTGCCGCCAGTGCCAGCAAATTGATATCCACGCCCACCGCCACAAACAAGGCCCCAGCATCAAGCCAATGCTGGGCTTGGTCTTCTTGGGTAGACAAAATACCGGCGGCCTTACCGGCTTGCCGAGTGCGCGCAATGCCGTGCGCAATAGCGGCCACCACCTCCGGGTGATCGACCTGGCCGGGGTAGCCCATCGAGGTAGACAAATCGACCGGGCCGATGAACACGCCGTCCACGCCGGGTGTGGCAGCGATGGCGTCAATGTGGCTGAGGCCCTCCACGGTTTCAACCTGCACCAGCAGGCAGGCTTGGTCATTGGCCTCGTGGATGTAGTCGCGGTAACGGTTCCAGCGCGAGGAGCGGGCCAAGCCGCTGCCCATGCCGCGCGTGCCGCTGGGGGGGTAACGCATGGCGCGCGCCAGTGTGAGCGCTTGCTCTGGTGTATCGACCATCGGCACCAGCAGGGTTTGCGCCCCCAGCTCCATAAATTGCTTGACCAGCACCGGATCGCCTGAGGGCAAACGCACCACAGGGTGCGGCAACGCTACGCCTGCTGGTAGTGTGCTGGCCGCGCTGGCAATGGCCTGCAACTGCGCCAGCACGGCGCGCAAATCATTGGGGGCGTGTTCGCCATCAATCAGCAGCCAGTCAAAACCCGTGCCCGCCAGCATCTCGGCCAAATAGCCATCTGCCGTAGCCAGCCAAAGGCCAATCTGTGGCTGGCCTGCCGCCAAAGCATCTTTGAAGGCATTGCGGGGAAGGGAAGAAGTCAGATCGGGCAGGCGCATAGGTTCTCCGTCATTCACGAAGGATTCATAGCCAGCAAAAGAATGGGCGGGATGGGCACTGTGTGCACACATCTCGCCCCGTGGCTACGTGGTTAGAACGCCTTGACAATGCTCAGGCGCACCAAAGAGCCTTTAGCCAAAGGCGAGGAACCTGCCTCGGCACTCAGCTCTTTATAAAAGGCCCCCTTGAGCGCCAGCCCAGGGGCCACTGGATAGACCAGCTCGCCGCCCAGCGCATGGCGCGAAGACTTGTTCAGGCTGGCACCCACACCGCTGTCGTTGCTGGTTTGCCACTGGCTGTAACCCACTACACCGGCCTGCACTGGGCCAAAGGCTTTGGCTAGTGACCACTCTACCGTCACTTGGTTGCCGTGGCGGAACCCTGCGTCGTTGCGGCCATTGCGCTCAAAGCGCATCAAAGCGGCACCGGAGATGGTTTTGGCGGGGTCAAAATAATAGGTCAGGCCACCGGTGAGCATGGTGCTCTTGTAGCCATTGCCGGGTGAGGCCGGGTTGCTGGTGCTGGCCGAATCGAGCCAAACCCCAGCGGCGGCCACGGCATCCCACTGCTCACCATGCCAGCCCAGCACCAGCGGGCCGACATAAATATCGCCCACGCCGGAGCGGCTGTCAGAGATGCCGGGGGTATTGAAGGTGAGTGAGGTGCGCATCAGCGGGACGATGGCTTCGACGCCATAGTCCGCGCCCAGCACTTTGTGGCCGGTCATCCAGACAAAGCGGTTAGCCAACGCTGTGACGGTGCCGGTGTTGTGGCCGGGGATGTCATTGTTGGTGCCCGGAGCGCGCAGGCTATTGATGTTGTAGTTGACCAAATAGCCAATGTAATAAAAGCCCGCTGGTGGCACGCTGGCCGCCTGTGCGCCTTCGACGCCCGGCACATAGTGGCCTGCGGCCTGTGCGGTCAAGGGCGAGAGGCTAGCCAACAGCGCCAGTGCAGCGCTGGCAATCACATTCTTCTTCATCGCTTTTCTTTCTTTCAGACAGTAATGCGGGGGACGCCCTGCAATGCAGGTAACGCCCCCCACCAAGAGGAGTACAAAGGGCGGTTCAGGGCTTAGGTGTAGACGTCGGTGAACGAAGCCACCACTTCGCCGGTATGGTAGAAAATGCCGCTACCCAAGCGGTCTTCGCTCCAAGTGGTTACGGGGCGGTCGGGCTGGGCCAAATAGCCCAAACCGGCAAAGGTCTCGTTGCGGTTGCCGCTGGGGTCAAAGAAGTAAATGGTCTCACCGCGCGTAATGCCGTGGCGCGTGGGGGCCACGTCAATCTTGACGCGATTCTTGGCCATCACGTCGGCGGCCTTGAGCACATCGTGCCAAGAGTCCAAGAAGAATGCAATGTGGTGCAGGCCACTGACGGGGCCACCGACAAAGGCGATGTCATGCGGTGTGCTGGTGCGTGCCATCCACGTAGCGGCTTGCATATCGCCATTGGGGCCGACCAAAATTTGCTCGGTCAGGAAGAAGTCCAAGCACTCCTTCATGAAGCGGGTGTTTTCTTCCACTTTGTTGATGCCCGCCTCGGGGTTCATCTCGCACATCAGCAACAGGTGATCCAGCCAATGTGCGCCAGCACCCCGGATGCCATCGGGCCACGGATCGGGATTGAGTGTGCCCACATCGGTGCCGACATATTCTTTCTTGGCGTACAAGCGCATGTCGTGGCCGCTGGGCAGGTTGAACTGCAACATGCGGCCTGTAGAGGGAAGATGGCCTTCTTCCAACCAAGCAGTCTTGACACCCCAAGACTCAATGCGGGTTTGCAGGGCGTCCAGATCGGCGTCGTCTTGCACCTTGTAGGCCACATGGTTGATACCGGCGCGGTCGCTGGGGGTCAAGATCAGGCAATACTTGTCCCACTCGTCCCAGCACTTTAGATAGACATTGCCTGCATCGTCTGTCATCGTGGTCTTGAGGCCCAGCACGTCTTCGTAATGCTTGACGGCGGCGTCAATGTCCATGACGCGAATGCTGACATGGCCAATTCTTAAAACACCCATTGCTTGTCTCCTTTGGTTGGTGAATCGTTTTTGTGGAAATCGTGGGAAAAGACGGCAGCAGGGTTCAGGCTGCTGCCGGGGTGGGCGCGCCCAGCGCGCGGCCCAAAAATGGTTTGCGCAGCAGGGGCGTCACTTCCAGATGCACCGGCGCTGTAGGGGCGACGCGGCAGGCCAAGGTGTAGCCTTGGGCCTCTTCGGCTTGGCTAACGTGGGCACGGCTGACCGGCCCCAGCGGCTGCACTTGGCCTTCCAGAATGCGTACCTTGCACACGCCACAGCCGCCATTGACGCACCCTACCGGAATGCCTTTGCGCCCTAGGCGCAACATACCGGCCAACAGGCTCTCATGGGGGGCGCAGTCAAAACAGTCTCCGGTTTGGGCTACGGTGATGCGCAGACAAGACGAAGCAGGCGGGTTCATCGGCACCCCCGCCTCAAATACTGCGAAACAATGGACTGCGCGTCTTTTGCGCATCGGCCGCCGAGAGAAACTTCTCGGTGTAGATGTCGCGCTCAAACAAACGCCCTTGCATCAGCGTGCCAATGCAGGCTTCAATCATCGGCGGCGGGCCACACAAATAGGCCTTGTTGCCAGAAAAGTTGCCATTGAAGTGCGCTTTGGCCGCCTCGTGGACATAGCCGCGCGCGCCCGTCCACTCCACGCCTTCGGGCACTTCAGACAATACCGGCACATAGGTGAAATTGGTGTGGTGCGCCGCCAGTGCGCGAAATTCGGTGTCGTAATACAACTCGTCGAGCGAGCGCTGACCATAGACCAAGGTGATCGGCTCGGTGCAGCCTTGGGCCAGCAGCTCCAAAATCATCGAGCGTGGGCTGGACAGGCCAGAGCCACCGGCCATAAATACCATCGGCAGCTTGGCCGATTGGCGTACAAAGAAACGGCCATAGGGGCCGGTGATTTGCACCGTGTCGCCTTCATGCAGGGATTCGTGCAGCCAAGTGGTGCCTGCACCGCCGGGCACCAAGCGCACATTGAGTTCAATCTCGCTGCTTTGGCCGTCGCCACCGGGGGCATTGGCAATCGAGAACGCGCGCCCGCCCTCTACGCCCGGAATTTGCACCTGCACATACTGCCCGGCCTGAAAGCGAATGGGCTGGTTCAGGCGCAAGTGCAGCGCCTTGATGGTCGGGGTGAGCTGCTCAATGCGCGCTACGGTGGCGCTAAAGTCGCGCACCGGAATCACTTGGGCATCGGGTTCGTCTTCGATGTCGGCCTCAATGGTGGCATCCGACTGCAAGGTGGCGCAGCAGGCCAGTGTTTTGCCGTCGTCGCGCTCCATTTCCATCAAGGCAAATGGGTTGGCTGGGCCGTGGTCTACCTCACCATCGGTCACTTGCACCTTGCAGGTGCCGCACAGGCCATGCCCGCAGGCATGGGGGATATAGATGCCTTGGCGCAAGGCGGCATCGAGCAAGGTTTGGCCTTCTTCCACCTCAATGGTGGTGCCTAGGGGTTCGATGGTGAGTTGGTAGCTCATAAAAGTCTCTCCGCCGCTGAGCGCAGTGCAGCACCCAGCGGCCACTCAGGGGTCAAGGGTCAGCTGCAAGTGCCAGCAATGCCGGTCAGGCCGGGGGTGCGAAAACGAATCACATCCTTGTGCGTGAGACCGTTGTCTTGCAACGATTTGGCCGGGTCGGGCGTCCAAGGCTGGCCGGATTTGAACCACTGCACCGCATCCCAGTCAATCTTGGCAAAGTCGGGGTGGTAGCCATAAACACCGGGCAGCACCGCTTGGCTCAAGGCACCAAAGGGCATATCTGGGGGCAAAGGCAAAGCCACCGGGGCGCAAAACAGCAGATGGTCTTCCCAACCGATATAGAGCAGGGGCGCAGGAAAGTTGGCGCGCACATCCTTGGCCGGGAAATCGTAGGGTTTGAGGGCAACGACGCTCATTTATTTGGCTCCTTGGTCTGCGCTGGGCAGTTCTTCACCGCGCCAAGCTGCAAAGTTCTTTTGGTCTTCCGATCCTTCAAAATCGAAGTTGTCTTGCCCCACGTTGAGCTGGTACCACTGCAACACAGCCATCAGCGGGTCAAAGCCTTCAGCCGTGGGGTCAGTGCCCTCTGGGAAGCAGTTGCCCTGATAAATCTGGTGTACTGGCAGCCACGACTGGATGTACTTTTCTGGCTCGTGCTCGAACACCTCTTTGCAGCCGTCGCTACAGAAGTGGTACTTGTCGCCTTGGTAGTCGGTCTCGCGGTAGCAGATTTTGGTCGGGTCGCCCGGCTCGGTAAACACCATCGGGATTTGGCAAGTGGTACACAGCATGGGCAGCGTCTTGTTATAGAAGCGGTTGCCTTGCTCTTGCTGCTCGCGCAGGTGTTCCAGACGGGGGCGGTAGTATTTGTCGAAGGTGTCTGGGTACTTCTCAGACAACCACTGCATCTCGTCTTCTTTAGGAATCCAAGTGTGGAAGGGCGCTGCAGCGCAGTAGTTGTAGAAGGTGTTCCACGCTTGGTGGCTGATGTGGTCTTTGCCTTCGCAGGCTTGCTTCCAGCCCTTAGGCTCGCGGATGCCATAACGGGCCAAGTCGCGGAACAGCGCGCCGCCGTTTTGCTCGGCGTACATCTCCCACGCTTCTTTCCAGCTCATCACGCGCTTGGGCAGCATGTAGTCTTGCATCATGGCCACCAGCGTCAGCACGCGGTAGCCGCGCCAGAACCATTTATCAATCCAGCGCTGCACAATCGGCACGTTGTCGGGGTCTTGCTCCAGCATGAACTTGATGCACTCAATGCCCAAGGTCATGTGGCGTGATTCGTCGGACTGGGCCGAGAAGCCAAAAGTCACGGTAGACATATCGCCGTTGTGCGCCGCACCGCTCATGAAGGGCACAAACAGCAGGTTGGTCAGCACATACTCAAACGAGAAGCTCACCGCAGTGAGGAACTCGAACGGGCCACCGCTCAGCGCATCTTCAAAGAACGACTTGGGCACCGACAGGTACCACACCCGGTCAAACCAGTGGTTGGACTTGTGCATGCCGTTGAAGTACTTGTTGTAGTGCGACAGGGCATGGGTTTCGGTCTGGAAGTGGCGCAACTCGTCCACCGCCTGCATTTGCGAGGCGACACGGGCACCAGCGCCAGTAAAGTGGCGGCCCACATGGGCAAAACCACGGTGGGCGTAATACTCTAGCGGCACCACGCCTTGAATGAACAGCTTGAGCGCATTGACATAACGCGCATCGGAGATGCTCAACTGGCCGTTGTTTTGGGCAAACGCCTCAATCACGGCATAGAGTTTTTTCTCTTTTTCGCCTTGGTACTTCCAGTAGGCATCCATGGTCAGGCGGAAGGGGTCTTCCCACTTGTCCCAGTCGTGGATTTTGATGCCTTCGTATTTGTCGAAGGGGAACACCTTGTCCATAGGCTGGTAGGTGGTGTCCCAAGCCAAATCGCGTGTCATGGCGATATAGCGTTCTTTCAGGCCGAGTTTCTTTTTGGTAACGGGTGCGTCCACGGTGTTGTCTCCTTGGGGTGCGGCAATAGGGGGAGGGTGGCGGCTGCTTTAGCGCAGCCAGCTGAGCGACAGTTCGTCGTCGTCTTCATCGATATGGCCCGACAGCGTGACTAGATTGACGTGAATCTGTTGCAGGTCAAAACGCTGGCCGGTTTGCTCTTCAATGGTTTCGCGGCGCACTACCAAGCGGCCGGGGGCGTCAATCTTGACCAAACCGGGCGAATGCACGGCGGTGGCTTCGGGGTTGTCGGCCAAGATGGCATCGACAATCGGGCGCGATTCTTCGTTGTCCTGAAAGGCAATGAAAACTTTAGAAACGGGTTCGGTCATCACAAACTTTCTCAGAGGGTTAGACCGGCCTTGCGGGCGCGGGCGTTGAGGGTTTCGCGCACGGCCAACAGGGCTTCGGCACCGGCAGCGCCCAAGGCCATCTCTGCCACCGGAGCCAAGGCGGCTTGGGCTTGATCGGCATAGCGTTGGAACCAGCCGCTAATCAGCGATTGGTTGTCGGCGTTTTCGGCTGCTGCCACTTTGATGACGGCATCGACCCAGCGGTTGGCTTCGGTGTGCCATTCGGGCATAAAGGCGGTAAGCATGGCGACGGCGGTGCCGCCCTGTACGGCCAGTTGCTCATCAATAAAGTGGTTGTAGATCAGCGGAAACACCATGCCGTCGAGCGCCAAGTTTTGCGCCACAAACAGCTCAAACGGGTCGTTCACCACCAAGGTGTCTTCTACCAAGCGGCGCAGTACTTGCCAGCGGGGGTCTTGCATCCAAGCGTTTTTGCCAGCCTCCAAGGCACCGGGCTCACCCAGCGCCAGCCCCAAGCGCGTCAGGTACTGGGCCACACCCAACTGATCCATCGCTTGGAACATGGCCGGGGCGGTAAACGCCGTGCCATAGCCGCGTGAGCAAATGGTGCAGTTGTTCATGTTGGCACCCCAAGCCACATGGCGCAGGGGCATCAGCACTTCTACCGCTTTGGCGCGCAGGGCATCGCTGGTCTTGGCGATCAGGTTGCGCGACTCCACAAACTGGTAGTTGGACTCCATGGCCTCTTGCTGGCGGGCACGGGCCATCGTCCAGTTGGCGTAGTAGTACTGGCGTGGGTCGCGCAGGGCGTCCCAATCGGCCATCTTCACTGCCGTGCGGCCTTTGTCAAACAGCTCAAACTCTGGCTCCCACGTTGGGCGGTAGTGGAAGTTGGCTGTGGGTTGTACGCCCAAAGTAGCCTCTTGGTAGCGCGAGGCGGGCTTGTCGCCGCTGTAGGGCGTTACGCGGGCAAAGGTGTTGCGCAGCGGCTTGATTTCACGCGCTTGCAGATCGATATTCATCTTGCTTTGTCTCCTCAAACTCAAACAGGGGTGGAAACCGGGGTGGCTGTGCCATCGTCTAAGCGCTGTACGTTGTTGGCCTGGCAAAAGGCATCAAAGGCTGGACGGGGCAGCATCAGCTCGACGGCCAACTCAGGCCAGCCGATAGAAAACTCAAACTCCACCAAGCCGTTGGCGCGCATTTGCAGCACGCGAACAAACCGGCGCGAGACATCGCAGGCGATGGCATCGGCAGTGGCAGGCTGTAGGGTCATGTGCGGGCTCCTTGCGGGTTGGGCTGGTGCCTTCAGCATTGCAGGAGCTGTGCCACTGAGGGCGAAAAAAGCAAAAATGTCGATAAAATCAGGGTTTGTCCCTACAAAATCGGCTATTTTTTAGGGTGGTACCTGAACCCGGCGCTACCTCCATTTCATCTTCCAAAAAATGTTGCGGCGCAATATGATGATTTGGTGAAAATAAGCTTATTCCAATGGTTGATTTGATGAATTTGCTTTTTCTTCAGGGTTAACCCTGTTTGGACTGCCTGCAAATTTATCGATAGTTTGCCCATGCTTGCCCCCCAAAACCTTGCTCTTCCCTCGGATGCCGACCTGCGTCGGTTGGTGCATTTTTCGGCGGGCGATGGCCGCATTTGGCTGTCGGGCCAGCGCATGTTGTTGGTACATGCAGCAGCCCTGCACGCCTTGCGGCGTGAATTGATCAACACCCTAGGCCCTGCCCAAACCCGCCGCCTGTTGCTGCGCGCCGGTTATGCCTCTGGCGAGCGCGATGCCCTGCTGGCTTGCCAAGTGCGCCCCGGTGCTACGGTGTTTGACATGTTTGCGGTGGGCCTACAGTTGCACATGCTTGAAGGGGCGGTGCAGGTCACGCCCGAAACCTTTGAGGTCGATGAGGCAGCCGGGCACTTTTGTGGGCGCTTTCGCTGGGATCACAGTTGGGAAGTCGAAGCGCAGTTGCGCGACTTTGGCCCGCAAGACGAACCCACCTGCTGGATGTTGTTGGGTTATGCCTCCGGCTACACCAGTGCCTTCTTTAAGCGCTCGGTGCTGTTTAAAGAGGTGCAATGCGCCGCTTGCGGCCACACCCACTGCCGCATTGAGGGCCGCTTTGCCGAAGAATGGCCCGACGCCGAGGCGATGGCCCGCGACTACAACCCCGACTCGGTACTGGTGCAGCTTGATGAACTGCAATCGCAAGTGCAAAGCCTGCGCACGCAACTGGAGCAGCCCGCTGATGATCTGGGCCGCATCATTGGCCGCTCGCGTGCTTTTGAGCAAACGGCGGCGCTGCTGCGCAAGGCTGCCGCCACCGAGGTCACGGTGCTGCTGACTGGTGAGACCGGCGTGGGCAAAGAGCGTTTTGCTCGCGCTCTGCATGCGATGGGGGCACGGGCCGACAAACCGTTTGTGGCCGTCAACTGCGCGGCCTTGCCCGCCGAGTTGATCGAAAGCGAACTCTTTGGCGCAGAAAAGGGGGCTTACACCGGGGCTTCGGCACTGCGCATTGGCCGCTTTGAGCGCGCCCATGGTGGCACCTTGCTGCTGGATGAGCTGGGAGAAATGCCGCTGCCAGCACAGGCCAAACTGCTGCGCGTGTTGCAAACGGGTGAGATTGAACGCTTGGGCGGGCACGAAGCCCGGCGCGTGGATGTGCGCGTGGTAGCGGCTACCAATGTCGATTTAGAGAAAGCTGTGGAAGAGGGGCGCTTTCGGCGCGATTTGCTGTATCGGCTCAATGTCTATCCGATCCGCATTCCGGCCCTGCGCGAACGGGTGGACGATATCGAACTCATCGCCCTGTACCTGCTGCAAAAGTATGCCGTGCGCCACGGCAAACGGCTGGCCGGTTTTACCGACCGGGCGCTGCTGGCGATGCGCGCCCACCGCTGGCCGGGCAATGTGCGCGAACTAGAAAACCTGATTGAACGCGGCGTCATCCTCACGCCCTCGGATGAAAGTGTGGACGCCGACATGCTGTTTCCGCACATCACTGTGCAGGCCGGTGCTACTGTGAACGCCCGTGGCGCGCTCGAGCGCACCGTGGCCGCCCCGGCGGCACAATCGGCACAGCTATACGATACGCTGTTGCACAGCGGTCTATCCTTGGAAGCGCTAGAAGACACCCTGATCCGCGAGGCCGTGGCCCGTGCCGGTGGCAATTTGTCTGCCGCAGCGCGTACCTTGGGCCTGACGCGGCCCCAACTGAGCTACCGGCTGTCGCGCCTGAACGAGCGCGCGCCGTCCTGATATTCTGGATGTGCTGATGGTCAAACGCGCGTTTTTTCTTCCCGATACGATCAGCGACATGCCCGATGATGGCAGCGACCCTTCGCGTACCCTGACCGAACAAACCTACAACCGGCTGCGCCATGCCATCATCGAGGGCCAACTGGCACCGGGCAGTAAGCTGCGCATTGAGCACTTGCGTCAGCAATACGGCGTGGGCGCTGGGACGCTGCGCGAAGCCGTCACCCGCTTGGTCAGTGATGCGCTGGTGACTGCCGAAAGCCAGCGCGGCTTTCGCGTCACGCCCATTGCCATCGAAGACCTAGAAGAACTCACGCGCTTGCGCGTACTGATTGAAACCGAGGGCCTGCGCCAGTCCATGCGCTATGGCGGCGAGGCTTGGCGGCAAGCCCTGCACGCCAGTTATGCCGCCCTGAATGCCGTCGATTACCCCATCCGCGCCGCGCAACGCCCGCAATGGGAAGCGCTAAACGTGCGCTTTCATGAAGCGCTGCTCAATGGCCGCCCCTCAGCGTGGACACAAAAGGTATTGCGCCTGCTGTCGCGCCACAGCGAGCGCTACCGGCGCTACGCGATGGGCCTGCCGGGCTTGTTGCGCGATGTCCATGCCGAGCACCGCGAAATTTACGAACTGGCCTTGGCCGGACACGAAGCCCGTGCTGCGCTGGCGCTGGAAGCGCACATCTGCACGACGCCACACCTGCTGCTGCAAGCGCTGCGCGATGGCCGCTTGGTGCTGCCCGGCGCTCACGACGAAGCTGCACCACCGCTAGAGCCGCTGCCTCATCCACTGGCTGATTGAGCAGTGGTGTCGCGTTGCTTAATTCTTGGCCCCAATATTGACCATTCCCCGAAAATCCATTGGTACCACAATGGTATTGACCTTGCCTGCTGCAATACCTTCGGCAATTTTTAATTGTGCTTGTGCCTGCATATAAGCAATGCTTTGTGCGCTATTGACTGCCAATGCTGCCATGCGCTCAGATTCTTTTTTGGCGATTTCTACTTCGGTTTCTTTGACACGCAATTCGTTTTGTGCCCGAACATACTCGGTGGCCGAGCGCAAAATTTCAGCGTTGGGTTGTACGTTGCGAATTTGCACCACCGTGATATGAATGGCATTTTCTAGTTTTTCAGAAGCCAATTGCTCCGCCACGTGCTGGCGGATTTCTTGCTCTAGCTTAGAACGGTTGTCGGCTACTTCCAATGCCTTGTATTGGCGTATTGCCTTATATGCTGCATTATTAACCAGCGTGCCAACATAGTTGTACATGAGCAACCAATCACCATCACTAATCTGGTGAAACGATTTGGCTTTTTTAGAATATAGCTCGGCCACCGATCCGGGGTTGATCTCATAAACCACCGAAATATCAAAATCGGCCAAGGCACTATTATCAGCGGTGAGGGGTGTTTTGTTGTCGAGTGAGATGGTGATATCACGCACCGGAAATGTCAAAATAGTGCCAATCAGGTTTTGATTCCAACTTCCAGGCAATAATTCTCCGGGCTGTACTTCTTTTGAAAAGTCTACCCGCACCCCCACCTCGCCGGTTTTGATGCGCGTAAAGCTGTGAAAGCCAAAGAACGCTATCGGCACTAACAGCAAAAGGGGGACAATTTTATTGCGAATGGATTTGAGGGCTTCGGTGTGTTGCATATCTTATTTCCTCAAAAGCAATAAAGCCCTGAAACACTGGGAGCAGCATCACTGCAACCCCCAGTGGCCTGTCAGCGTAAGCGCCGCGCTGGTGGCACCTGCATTGCAGGGGACTGCTCGCCAGACAACTTAAAGCCTGCTACCACGTTAGCCAACTGGCTGGCTTGTTGCTGCAGCGACTGCGCTGCCGCAGCAGCCTGTTCAACCAAGGCCGCATTTTGCTGCGTGCTTTGGTCCATCAGCGTCACAGACTGGCCCACTCCAGCAATGCCATTGCTCTGCGTTTGACTAGCGGCGCTGATTTCAGCAACGATGGCACTGACACGGCGGATGCTCTCGACCACCTTCTCCATCGTCTCCCCGGCATCATGCACTAATTGACTGCCGGCATTGACTTGAGCCACTGAAGCGTCGATCAGGGTCTTGATTTCCTTGGCAGCATTGGCACTGCGCTGTGCCAGCGTGCGCACTTCGGCGGCTACGACGGCAAAACCCCGGCCTTGCTCGCCAGCACGGGCCGCCTCTACCGCTGCATTGAGCGCCAAGATATTGGTCTGGAAGGCAATGCCGTCAATCACGCTAATGATGTCCACAATTTTGCGCGATGCTGTGTCAATGCCGCCCATGGTCTGCACTACCTGTCCAACCACTTGTCCGCCGTGGGCAGCGATTTGAGAGGCATCACTAGCTAGTTGATTGGCTTGGCGGGCATTTTCGGCGTTTTGCTGCACGGTGGTGGTCAAGTCCTCCATTACGGTAGCGGTTTGTTGCAGGGAGCTGGCTTGCTGTTCGGTGCGGATAGACAGGTCTTGGTTGCCATTGGCAATTTCGTGCGAAGCCATGCGCACAGCGTCAGACGAGGAGCGAATCTGCTGTAGCACCAAGGCCATTTTGTCCACAAACTGGTTGAACGCTTTGGCAATGTGTGTCAGTTCATCGTTACCACTTTCCGAGATACGACGGGTCAGGTCACCTTCGCCACTGGCGATGTCTTGCAGGGCGTCGCGCACGCGGGTCAGGCGCTGCAACTGGCTGCCGACCACCGTTTTTACCACCACGATAGCAGCCAGTACGCACAGCACGGCAATGAGGGCAGCCACCTGCAACTGCTGGTGCAGTGGGTGCATGGCTTCGTTGTAGTCCACGCCAATGGCTAACAGCCAAGGGGTGCCCTCGACCTTGGCTGCATAAAGCATGTGGTCGGCACCATCAATAGCGACCTTGGTATAGCCGCCTTGGCGGGTCAATTGTTGGATCAGTTCGGTATTGAGGCTGGGTGCAATGGCCGATACCGGCTTGAGCACCAGATCGGCCTTGGGGTAGGCCAAAATTTTTCCATCGTCATTGATCAAAAAGGCAAAGCTTTTATCGGTAGGGTGGATATTAGCGATGGTGCGGTTGATGCTGTCGATGGTCATGTTCGAGCCCACCACCGCAATCACTTGGCCGTTGTGCATTACCGGCTCGGCAAAGGCGAAGGTGAGCTTTTTATAAATCATATCGATGTAGGGGGCGGTCAGGATGGATCCGCCCGTTGCCACTGCCTGCTTGTACCAAGGGCGTTGGGTACCATCGAAGTCTGCAGGCATCTTGCGGATGAAAGCAAAGCGCTTGTCAGAATAGACAAAAAATGCACCATCGAGTCCGCCTGCCTCTTTGATAACCTTGAGCATCGGAATCGGGTCGGGTGCCGGTGCCGAAGGGTCTTGCGCTGTGTTCACTGCCGCTTTAATGGCGCTGGTGGCTTTACGCTTGTCCTTGACCATTGCAGCCAAGTCGGCGGCGTGAATGTTTGTCAGTTCGCTCATGCGTTGATCTTGGGCCTTGAGCAGATGATCGCGCACCATCCACAGCATTGCACCCGTGAGCACCAACAAAGAAATAGTGGTGATGGCAATGCTAAAAAGCGTGAGGCGCGTGCGCAAACTGCTAACCATAGGAGATCCCCCGAGAGTGATAGATTTTCTGGGTTTTATTGTGCCCGACTGGGGGCGGTTATAGAAGAACACAGGAGGCAGGATCAATTGATTCCGTCAAAATATTTCCAGACGTTGCTCGATATCAGGAAATTTCTTCACCAAGCCCATTTCTACGAGGACGGCCATGCCCGAAATGTTTTCTATTGGTCGCGCCAGCTCGCTGGCGCGCTACAGGGGTGGCAACAAGCACGCCGGGCTAAAGGCCACCCCGCCTTGCCCAACGTGCTCCAATAATCCCCGCAGTTACTAGCCCATGCTGCTAGCGTGGGGCAGCTTTTGGGTCGGGTGGTGCAGTGGATGGCCCTGAACCATTGGGCCTTGTTTGATCTGGCTTGGCTAAACAGCCAATGCCCGCCGCTACGGTCAGGGCGGGCAGGATGGCAACTTGCCTTGCACCAGAGGCGCTAGCAGATCAAACGCTGATCCAAACGCTGATGCCATCGGTGCCCACCAGTGTGGCCACATCCATGTCAAACGGGGCCAGATAGGTCGGTGTTGGCTCTTGGGCTGTGGAGACCGAGACCCCCCACGGGTTGTACACCTTGACTGAGGTGTTAGATGGATTGCTGGTATCTGCATCGTAGGCCATGTAGGCATGGCCGGGCACAAACAGCTTGGCACCGTTGGCATCGTTGGTGGTGGCACCAGACACTATAAACAACACCTTGCCCTCATTCATGGCTTTGGTGTATTGCTCTAAGGCGGTGCTGCCGGTGGGCACCACACTGGTTTGGAGGATGCTGTTGCCGTTGTAGGTGGTGACTTCGTCGGTAAAGGTGGTCACTTTGCCACCGGCTACATTGACCACAGCCTCGGCCAAACCGCCCTCAATGGCCAGCATAGAGTTGGTTTGGGTAGTGCGGCCAAAAATCTGCAATTCATTGGCTTGGGCGTAGGCTTTTTCTAGCAGCGGTGCCCACAGTTCTTTTGTCTGGTTGCCCTGAGCGTCCACACCTTTGACCTTGCTATAAGCGGTTTCGGTGTCTTCGGGGTTTTTAACGACAAACTGGTTATTGGCGGTGACCCAATGGACTTTGCCATTGGTGTCAAAAAAGCGCACGCCCCAAGTTTGCAACCCGTCAGTGCTGCTGCCATTGGCGACAAACACACTGTTGAGGGCGGTGGGATTGACTTGGGCCACGGCGGCCATCGACGCCAGTAGGTAGCAAGTGCCAGCACTGCCCTGATTGACGTCAAATGCAGAAGCGCCGCTGATCAACTCGGCATTGAATGCTTTGTAGACACCGGAGGCCGCAGCAGCATTGGGGTTGGCGGTATCGCCTTCTGTGGTGGGGTTGGGCAGGTCTTGGCCCAGCAGCCATTTGGCTTCTAGCTTTTGCAAGGTGCTGGCTGTGGCGCTGGGGCTGAGGTTACCCAAGGTTTGGGTTTGCGTCTGGCCCCCGGTATAGAAATTGTTGGCTTTGGAGCCATTGACCAGTTGGTTGAACACATCCAGCAAATAGCCGGTTTCTGTGCCTGCCAGATCAGGTGCCGTAAACAACTCTTTGCCACGGGCTGCAATGGCCTTGAGGTCGTTGAACAGATCGGCTCCGATCTGGTTGTTAGCACCACCGGCAGAATCAATGGCCGCATCCACGATCTTGACCAGCCCAGCGTGGTTGATTTTGGCGTGGTTGGCCGTCAGGGCCTCTACTTGTGCTTTGACTCCAGCTGTTTTGAGCAGCGAAGTCCAGCCTGCGGCCACCGGTGTGTCGCCGCCCGCGTTGATGTCTTCGCCCAAGCTTTTTTCTAGTTCTGCTATTTGGGCAGAACCTACTGTGTGGATTGTCCCGGCATCGACGCCACCAGCCTGATCGGTGCCCAATTCAAACAGATTGTCGTCCTCATCGCGGACATAAATCTGGTAGCCGCCACCCGTTTTGGGTACCACGGTTTCAATTTCAAAGCCTTCGAGCATGTCCAGGGTCACAGCTTGGCCAGCAAACTGCAACGGACGGAAGCTGCCATCGGTCTGCTGTAACTGGTAGCCTCCCAAGCCGTCTAGATACAGGTTAACGCTGCCAGCATCGACCAGCACCATTGCATCACCCAGCCCGCCGTTGTAGTTTAGGTCGATGCCGTAGCGCACTTCGGCGGCAAACAGTTCGGCGTTGCTGAGGGCTTTGGCTCCCGTGAGGTTGCCTTGGGCATCGGTGGTGGCTTCGAAGAACTGTGCCGGATTTTGGTTGCTTTGCAGATACAAAACGTAGCCACCATCGTTACGCAACTCTGCTGCCAGCGCCGTGACCTCGAAGCTGTCGTCGTGGACGCCACCTTGGCCGTTGAACTTAACGCTTTGGTACTCACTGACTTTTTGTCCGACACGGCCTACCGACCAAGTGCCATCTGTGCCAACGTATAAAACGGCAGTACCAATGTGGCGTGCATAGGCCACAGAAGAGACGTCTTGATCCAAGCTGTTTGCGCTCATGAAAAACCTTTGTAGAGAAAAGAAATGGAGATATCCAACCAGCCCCGTGTGGGTTGGCAGATGCGAACATAAGAACGATTTATTCTGAACAGAAATTTTTAATCATCTTGATGTTGCTTGGCAATAACTAAATTGTCTGTTCCTCTCCTGCTCTCTTTAGGGGGAGTGGGCCTCTTGAGATGTGCATGTGCCCAACGCACACCGTGGAGCTTGTGGCAAGCTTGCGCTATCGTTCTGCTTTCCTTGCACACTGCGCCATGCTTTGGCCGCGCCTTCTTATGCTTCAATACCTGACCGTTCCTGTCACGCCGTTTCAGCAAAACTGCTCTATCGTTTGGTGCGATGCCACGCACCAAGCGGCCATCATTGACCCCGGTGGCGAGATTGATCGCTTGTTGGCTGAAATTGAACGCTTGGGCCTGACGCTTACCCAGCTTTGGCTCACCCACGCCCATATCGACCACGCTGGTGGCACAGGCGAGCTGTCCGAGCGCCTGCATTTGCCCATCGTGGGGCCGCACCCTGGCGATCAGTTTTGGATTGATGGTTTGGCCATGCAAAGCCAGCGCTTTGGCTTTGCACCCGCCCAGCCTTTTACGCCTACGCGCTGGCTGGCCGATGGCGATACCGTGACTGTGGGCAACGAGACGGTGCAAGTGCGCCACTGCCCCGGCCACACGCCGGGCCATGTCGTGTTCCATGCGCCGCAGATTGACCGCGCTTTTGTGGGCGATGTGCTGTTTGCGGGCAGCATTGGCCGCACCGATTTTCCGCAAGGCAACCACGAACAATTGATTCACAGCATCACCCAGCGCCTGTGGCCGATGGGCAATCAAACCGTGTTTGTTCCAGGCCATGGCCCTGAGAGCACCTTTGGCCGTGAGCGCCAAAGTAACCCTTACGTTGGGGGTGCCTAAGCCCCGTGCTTAGAAACTTTCCCAGTCGTCGTCTGCACTCGTGGTGCTGCGGTGCGCTAGTGCGGGCGCTGGTGGAGCAATGCGCGCAGGCGCTGCCTTGGGCGGTGCGCTAGGCTGTGCTGGTGCTGCCACCGCTGGCCGCGCAGTGGTGCGTGCTGCTGGCGCGGACACGGCTTTGGCCCGTACGGGTGGTGAGGCAGCGGGGCGACGTGGTGCGCTGCTGGTGCTGGCTGGACTGGCGGCCAAAGATGCACCAACGTTAAACACAGACACCACCTTCGACAGGTGTTGTGCCTGATCGCGCATAGCGCTGGCGGCGGCGGCAGACTCTTCGACCAGCGCCGCGTTTTGCTGCGTCATTTGGTCTAGTTTGGTCACGGCTACATTGACTTGGGCAATGCCATCGCGCTGCTCTGTAGATGAGGCAGTGATCTCGCCGATCAGGTCGCTGACGCGTTGCACACTGCTGACAATTTCACTCATGCTCTGGCCCGCTTGGGCTACTTGTTGCGAGCCAGCCTCGACATTAGCCACCGAGGTATCAATCAGTGCCTTGATCTCTTTGGCTGCTGCAGCACTGCGCCCAGCCAGGCTGCGTACCTCAGAGGCCACCACGGCAAAACCCCGGCCTTGCTCGCCCGCGCGTGCCGCTTCTACCGCTGCATTGAGCGCCAAAATATTGGTTTGAAAGGCAATGCCATCAATGACGCTGATGATGTCGGCAATTTTGCGCGAACTATCGGTGATTTGCTGCATGCTGCTGACCACCTGATTGACGACCTCACCACCGCGCTGGGCCGATTGCGCTGCCGTACTGGCTAGCTGGTTGGCTTGGCGTGCCGTATCCACTGATTGGGTGACGGTGGCCGTGAGCTGCTCCATGCTAGCCGCTGTTTCCTGTAAATTGGCGGCGGTTTGCTCGGTGCGTGCTGAGAGGTCGTGGTTGCCATTGGCAATTTGTCCTGCCGCTGCAGATACCGAATCGACACCAGCGCGCACTTCGGCCACCAAGCTGCGCAGGCGTTCGGACATCTGGGTAAAGGCGCGTATCAAATCACCAAACTCGTCTTGGCGTTGCGTTTGTATTGTTTGTGCCAAGTCGCCAGCTCCAATAGTCTGGGCCACTTTCACCACATGATGCAGAGGGTCGGTGATGGAGCGCACTAGCGCCAACGACAGCAGCACGGCTACTAGCGACACCAGCGCCGCTACACCCACCCCCAGCCAAGTGCTGTGCTGGCGGGCCTCTTCAGCCTGCTGTAGTCGTGTATCGCGTTGCGTTTCTTGCAGTTGTACAAACTCGCGCAGGGCACCCACATAGCGCGCTGCGGCGGGCAAAAACTGCTCGTTAGAAAATCTGACGACCGTCTCCATGTTGCCGTTGGCTTTGATCTCCGGAATTTTTTTGAACAGTGCCAAGGTAGCAGTGCGGGCATGGCCTATTTTCTCTAGTGCCTGCTTGTCTTGCTCGGAAGTCGCCAACTCACGGATGCGGGCCTGTGTTTCATTGACTCTGGCCGAGTTAGCGGCAGAACGTTGGTTCAGGGCATTGGTGACTTCGGGGTTTTCAATTGTGATCGTGGCAGCGATACGCTCTACTACTACTTCGGTCAGGCCCTCCCAGCGCGTTGCCAAGGTAATCATCTCTTCATGGTGGGCTATATCGCGCAGCACTTGCACCATGGCTGTGTTGGCCCGTTGCTGCATAAAAAAGAGGGCTGCCATCATCACCAGCACTAAGCCAAAAATCGCGCCCCACAACTTATGCGATACCCGCATATCATCAAATCGCATGAGTTTTCTCCCTAACCAACACAGGTATGAAGCATGCAGACGCTTGTACGCATGAGCACGGCCAAGGAAATTATCAATAATTTTCTTTGGATTCACTTACATTTGCTTACTTAATTGCCCATGGATGAACAACAATCTGACATTCTGTTGCACTTGACGGCTGATTGGTCAATGTATGACCACTATGGCTATGCCGGGTTGGCGGTGGCTGGCACTTGCTTGGCTGCCGCGTTGGTCCAGCGTGGCTTGCACCATCCGCGTACCGGCCCTTGGCTGGGCACACTGAGCGGTGTGGCACCGCCTTTTATCAATGTCATCAGTGTGCTGTTTGGCCTGACGCTGGCTTTTTTAGCCAATGACACTTGGAGCGCCCGCGACCGTGCCGCCAATGCAGTGTTTAAAGAGGCCGATGCGCTGCGCAGTTTGGCCGCTCTGTCGGGTACGCTGGCTCCGCCGTTGCGCCAACAGGTGCAAACGGCCACCGTGGCCTACGCCCAAGCCAGCGCCAGCGAGTGGCCTTTGCTGGCCCAGCGGCGCAGCAGTACCAGTGTTGCGCAGCACGCTGATGCTTTGTTGACGCTGCTGGCCAGCCCCACTACCGCAGCCAGTGCTGGGGCCGTGGTGCAAAAGCTGATGCTCGATCAGGTGATGAGCACACGCGATCAGCGCGATGTGCGTGCGGGCCTGAGCCAAACGCATGTCAATCCGCTCAAATGGCTAGCAATGGGCTTTTTAGGCTTGGTCACGTTGCTGTCGATTGCGGTGGTGCATGTCACGCAGCCGCGCGCCGCATTGGTGGCGGTGTTGTTGTTTGCGCTGGCCGCCGCGCCCACGGCGGCCATCGTGCTGGTGCAGGGCAATCCGTTTCAGTCGCCCACGGCTGTGTCGCCAGCGCCCTTGTTGGCCGCCGTGGCGGGCCTGCATCCTTGAGATGGAGAAGCGCGCCCGCATGAATGTCCCCTCCCCTGCTGTACCCCAGCCCCCCATGCCCCAGCGCTGGTCTGACCTTGCCACCATTGCGCGCCATGCGGGCACGGTGCTGGTGGGGCAACTGGCAGTAATGGCCTTTGGCATCACCGACACCATCGTGGCCGGACGCCATGCCGAGGCGTCGCTGGCGGCGCTGTCGGTAGCTTCGGCCATTTTTCTTAGTATCTCAGTAGGGCTGGTCGGGGTGTTACAAGCTTTGTTGCCGGTCTGGGCCCAGTTGCGTGGGGCGCAGCAAAATACGCGCATGGGGGTCTCGTTTCGCCAGTCCCTGTATTTGGGGCTGCTGGCCGCAGCGCTGGGGGCGGCAGTGCTCCAGCACCCAGAGCCTTTGCTGGCAGCGGCCCAAGTGCCCGCGCTACTGCATCCTATGGTGGGCCAGTATTTGGGCGTGTTGGCTTTGGCCTTGCCTTTGACCTTGCTGTTTCGGCTGTTTAGTACCCTGAACCAAGCCATTGGTCATCCCCGGCTGATTACGTGGATTCAGGTGTTGGCACTGCCGCTCAAGGTGCTGCTGTCGGTGTGGTGGACTTTTGGCGGCTTGGGCGTGCCAGCATTGGGCGCCGTGGGCTGTGCTTGGGCCACGCTAGTGGTGTATGCGGCCATGCTCAGCTTGGCCGTTTGGCTGTCGCGCACGCAAGAAATTTACTTGCCCTTGCACCTGTGGCAGCGCTTAGAGCGCCCCGATGTGCTGCAATTGTGGCGGTTTTTGCGCTTGGGCGTGCCTGCCGGGCTGACGGTGCTGGTGGAGGTGACCTCGTTCACGCTGATGGCATTGTTCATTGCCCGCCAAGGCACCACAGCAGCAGGTGCCCACCAGATTGCGGCCAACTTGGCTGCCGTGCTCTACATGGTGCCGCTGTCGCTGGCGATTGCCGCCAGCGCCCGCATCAGCTTTTGGCGTGGCGCGGGCCAAGAGGCCCATGCCCGCCATGCCGCCCTGACCGGCTTTGGGCTGGTCGCACTGATGGCTTGTGTGCTCACAGTGGCAGTGTGGGGCTTTAAAGGCTCTATTGCTAGTTTGTATTCTGAACACCCGGCAGTGGTGGCACTGGCGGCGCAGTTGCTGGGTTGGGTGGCGCTTTACCATCTGCTCGATGCAGTGCAATGCTTTTGCCTGTTTGCATTGCGCTGCTATGGCATCACCGTGGCACCGCTGCTGGTCTATAGCGTGCTGCTGTGGTGTGCGGGGCTGGGCGGTGGCTACGCCTTGGCCTACCACGGTGTGGGCCCGTGGCCCGCGCAGCCTTCAGCAGCCACTTTTTGGATCAGCAGTGGATTGGCCTTGGCCCTGTGTGCTGTAGCGTTTGCGTGGATGCTTTGGCGTTGCCTAGAAAGGTGGGGGCACAAGTCGCCAGTATCGCCCCGTTAGCGGCTGTCAGTATTCTCAACGTGCCAGCACGGTGCGCTCAACAAACGCGCGGCGGGCGTAGCGCTCTTGCTCATTGCCTTGGGTGCGCAGCAGCGATTCATTCACCATGTAGCCATAGACCAAAAACGCGCGCATTTTGGCCTCTTCAGGGCTAAAGCCCAGTTCGCCAAAGCATTGGGCGATGTAGGCTAGGCGGTGACTGTCGATGGTCTCTACCGCTTGGCGGGCCAGTGCGTCGCGCCGCGCCCAAGCACGGATAGCCAGCTCTATCGAGGCCGAGTTTTGCGCGGTTTGGCCACGAAAGGGCAGTGTTAAGAACTCACGGATGCGCTGCTCGGGCGGCGTTTTTTCAAAGCGCTCGATGATCTGCTCGGTGGCTGCATCGCGCCAGCGTTGCAGCACGCGCTCTAACAAGTCGTTGCGGTCTTTAAAGTGCCAGTAAAAGCTACCCCGCGTGACGTTGAGCACTTTTGCCAGCACATCTACACGCACCGCATCAATACTTTTATCGCGCAGCACATGGGTGGCGGCGGCAATCCAGTCTGCTGGAGTGAGCTGGACTTTGGCGGGGGCCGACGCCGAAACATCGTGTGCAGCATCGGCAGAAGAAGCAGGTGGGTGGGGCATGGCGTGGGAAGACACAAGGTGGGGCGTCATTCTAGGGACGGCCCCCCACCCTGCCTACCCCTAGGGCCTTTGCCGTGGTAGGGCAGAAAGCTGTACTTTTTCGCTTGGGAATTATCAAAATTGATAAGCAACCATTTGTTTTTAAAAAGAAATTGTATAAAAATCAAGCTGCACTAGGGAATACCCTGTCCAGTCAGAGTTTGAGATAAATCAAAATCGCGCTCCATACACATACACATCTGTATGGAGGAAATTTCATGAGCCATCACCCCGGCATCGGCAAGACCGTGGTCGCCGCCGATCACCAGACCAACTACCTAGAGGCGGGCATGGGCAAGCCGCTGTTTCTGTTGCACGGCTCCGGCCCCGGCGTTTCGGCGTGGACGAACTGGAGCAAGGTCATGCCCGATTTGGCTGACCAGTTCCGCGTGATTGCCCCCGACATTGCCGGTTTTGGTTTTACCGAGTTCAAGTCCGACAGCAAGTACGACATGAAGCTGTGGGTGCGCCATCTGCTGGGTATCTTGGATGCGCTGGGTATCGACAAAGCCTCGTTTGTGGGTAACTCGTTTGGTGGTGCGCTGGCCATTGGTTTGGCTACCTTTGCCCCCGACCGTGTTGAGAAGCTGGTGCTGCTGGGCACCCCTGCGGGCGAGTTTGAGCAAACCCCCGGCCTGCGTTCGGCCACCGAGTACGAACCGTCGATGGAGAACATGGAACGCACGATGCGCCTGTTCCCGTACGACCAATCCATCATCACCGAAGAGATGATCCGCACCCGCTACGAGGCCAGCGCCCGCCCCGGCGCGCAAGAGGCCCTGAGCCAGCTCATCCCCAAGCCCAACCCGGATGGCCCGACCGTCCTCAAAGGCTTCCCTGAAGCCGTGCTAGCCAAGGTGCAAGCGCCCACGCTGGTGCTGCATGGCCGCGAAGACAAGGTGGTGCCGGTGCAATGCGGCTGGATGTTGGCCAACGCCATTCCCAAGGCTGAATTCCATCTGTTCGGTCAGTGCGGCCACTGGGTGCAAACCGAGCACCGCGCCCGCTTCTTGCAACTGGTGCGCGATTTTTGCGCTTAAGAGGAATCACTCCATGAGCCGCAATGTGGTGGAAAAGCTGCTGTACCAACTGTGCATTGACCGCAGCATCAAGCAGCGTTTTAAAGAAGAGAGCGACAAGCTGCTCGAACGCTATGCCCTGACCGACGAGGAGCGCCACTGGGTGCAAACCTTTGATGTGGCCGCGATGCAAAAGCATGGCGTACATCCGATGCTGACGATGGGCTTTTGGCAAGAAAACGCCCCCAACCGTTCGCCAGTGGCCTACATGCAGGCCCTACGCCCCGAATCCAGCGCAACAGAGCCGGTGTTCTCTGCTGCCCTCAAGCAATAAACCAAGGACTGGCTGTGGGAAAAATTGTTGGCGGCTTTTTAGTGCCGCACGATCCGGTGATGTTCATTGCGCCCAATGCGCCGCAAGAGGCTGTTGCCCAGCGTATGTGGGGGGCTTTTGCCACCTGTGCTGAGCGTCTGGCCGGTCTGAACGCCACCAGCGCCGTGGTGATTGGTGCTGACCACTATATGTTGTTTGGCACCGGCTGCCTGCCGCAGTACCTGATTGGGACTGGCGACGTCGATGGCCCGATTGATCCGCTGCCCGGCCTGCGCAGGGGCGTGATTCCTGACAACCAAAAACTGGCCAGCTTCATTGCCGAGCACGGCAAGGACAACGGCTTTGACTGGGCGGTGGGCCGCGCCTTCACCGTAGACCATGCTGTGGCGATTCCGAACCAACTCATCATTGAGCCGGTGCGTGCCAAGGGCCAGCAGATCGGCACCATTCCGGTGTACTTGGCTTCGGGGGTTGATCCGTTCATCAAGATGCGCCGCGTGATTGAGTTGGGCGCGGCCATCAAGGCCGCCATTGAAGCCAGCCCAGACGACGAGCGCGTGGTCGTGATTGGCAGCGGTGGCATCAGCCACTGGGTGGGCGTGCCAGAGATGGGCAAGGTCAATGAAGCCTTTGACCGCGAAATCATGGACTACGCCGTGCGCGGCGACTTGGCCGCGATGGAAGCCCTGAGCGACGACTACATCTTGGCCAACGGCGGCAACGGTGGCATGGAAATCCGCCAGTGGGCCTGTGCGATGGGCGCGATGCCCGGTGCCAAGGGCGAAATCATCGATTACGCCGCCGTGCCCGAATGGGTGACGGGCTTGGGCTTTGTGCAGTTGCACGCCGCCTGAAAGTTGGCCCATGACTGAACAACCCATTTACCTGTTCAAAAAAGGCGAACTGCCCGCTGGGCAGGTGCGCAAGCAATTGGTCGGTGCCTGTGAATTGGCGGTCTACAACGTTGATGGCACCTTTTATGCCACCCAAGACGGCTGCACCCACGCTACGGCCTCGCTGGCTGAAGGCGAGATCGTTGATGGCGATCTGATTGCCTGCCCCGTGCATGACGGGACTTTCCATATTCCCAGCGGCCAGCCTATGGGCTGGCCCTGTGAAGTGGCGTTGCGCACCTACAAGGTGACAACGCAAGGTGACGATGTGCTGGTGGATTTGAGCCAAGAAGCCGACGAAGCGGCTGGCGGCATTTAAGGAGCAAACAACGTGAGTCAACACAATACATCCCTGCCCGAGCGGCTCAAGCGTCGGCCCGTGGCCGAGGCCATTGCCCGTCTGGATCGCATGATGGATCTGGACAAGGGCCGCATGTCGCGCGACATCTTTTGGGATCGCGACATTTACGAGCAGGAATTGGAAAAGATCTTTGCCCGTTGCTGGCTGTTTGTCGGCCACGAGTCGCAAATCCCCAAGTCGGGCGATTTTGTCTCGACCTACATGGGTGAAGACAACGTCATCATCGTGCGCCAAAAGGACAACAGCATCCGTGGCTTCTTGAACACCTGCCCGCACCGTGGCAACAAGGTGACGTTTGCCGACCTGGGCAACGCCCGCCAATTTGTGTGCAACTACCACGGCTGGGCCTTTGGTATTGATGGCGGCCTGAAAGGGATGCATGCCTCCGAGGCTTACGAAGCCACGGGCATGGACAAGAACGAGCACAGTCTGCACCCGGTGGCGCAGATTGACAGCTACAAGGGCCTGATTTTTGCCACGCTCGACCCCAACGCGCCCCCGCTGGCCGAGTATCTGGGCGACTTCCGCTACTACCTCGACGCCATCTTTGATATGGACGAAGGCGGCACCGAGTTTGTTGGTGGTTGCGTCAAGTCTGTCATCCAGTGCAACTGGAAATACGCCTCGGAAAACTTCGTCGGCGACATCTTGCACGCAGGTTGGACGCACGATTCCGGTGCCAAGGCGATGGTCGGCGGCTCGGTGGCCGAAGTCCACAAGCTGCCCCATGAGTCGTACCAAGTCAACTTTAACGGCCATGGTTGGGAGTTCAACCAAGACATCGTGGGCAACTGTGCCACGCTGGGCGACAAAGACCTGATGAAGTACTTGTACGTGCTGCAACCCAAGGTGCAAGAGCGTCTGGGTGAAGTGCGCTCCAAGATGATTGGTGCCATCTCGTCTTGCACCTTGTTTCCTAACACCTCGTTCTTGCCCGGTCAAAACACCTTCCGCACTTGGCACCCCCGTGGCCCCGGCCAGATCGAGTTGCACACTTGGACATTCGTCAACAAGAAGGCTCCGCAAGAGATCAAAGACAAGTGGCGCAAGGGCACGATGATGACCTTCAGCCCCTCCGGTGTGTTTGAGATGGACGACGGCGAGAACTGGGAATACAGCACCAAGACCAATGCCGGGTTTGTCACGCGTCAGCAAGACCTGTATTTGGGCTTGGGCCAAAACACCCGCATCACCGACACCGACCTGCCATGCAATGTGTTTCGGGGTCAGGTCAATGAAGCCAATCAGCGCGCGTTTTACCAGCGCTGGCTCGATCTGATGAAAGCGCAGGAATGGCAAGACGTGCCCCAACGTGACGTTCCCACCCTGCCCACCACCAGCACCAAGGAGACCGCATGAACGCCGTCGCCACACCCCAAGCCGAGATTTCTGTGGATGCTGAAACCCAGCGCCGCATTGAGCAGTTTTTGTACCGCGAAGCACGCCTGTTGGACAACGAACGCTGGGACGACTGGCTGGCTCTGCTGGCGCAAGACATCCACTATTGGATGCCGACGATGGAAAACCGCCGCCGCTACGACAAGAAGGGCGCTTACCAAATCGACGGCGGCGCGTTGTACAACGACAACCTGCTGGATTTGACCCGCCGTATCACCCGCTTCAAGCAGCCCAGCGCGTGGGCTGAAGACCCGGCTACGCGCCACGCCCATGTGGTTAGCGGCATTGAGGTTTACCAAGGCGAGCAGCCCGGCGAGTTTGTCGTGCATTCGAGCTTTGTCAACTACCGCAGCCGGGTCGAAAAAGACAACGACCTGCTGGTGGGCCGCCGTGAAGACGTGATTCGCGCCGTAGGTGAGAGCTTTCAGATTGCCCGGCGCAAGATCTTGATCACCCAATCGGTGTTCATGTCCAAGAACCTCAACACGTTCCTCTAAGGCCGGGGTGCTACAGCACCCTGCGCTCATACCCCGGCCACGCGCCGGGGTTGTTTTCTGTACATAAACAAGGAACGGTTATGGGTTGGCTAAATGGTTATGTGGCCTTGGTCACAGGCGGAGCCTCGGGCATCGGCCGGGCAGTAGTGAAGCGCTTTATTGCCGAAGGCTGTGCGGGTGTCGGCGTGATGGTGCGCAGCGCCGATCAAGCCGATGGCTTGGTGGCCGAGTTTGGCGACAAGGTGGTGGTCTCGGTTGGTGATGTGCGTTCGCCTGCCGACAACGTAGCCGCCGTGGAGGCCACGGTGGCGCGCTTTGGCAAGCTCGACACACTGGTGGGCAATGCCGGGGTGTGGGATTTCTTTGCCAAGTTGGAAAGGATGTCCACCGAACAGGTGGCCGAGAGCTTTGACGAGATTTTTGGTGTCAACGTCAAAGGCTATGTGCTGGCGGCCAGCGCGGCGGCAGCGCACCTGCGCGCCAGCGGCGGCAGCATGATTTTTACCCTGTCCAACTCGGCGTTTTATGCCGGAGGCGGCGGCCCGCTGTATGTGGCCTCCAAGCACGCCGGTGTGGGTCTTATCAAACAGTTGGCCTATGAGTTTGCCCCCGATGTGCGCGTCAATGGCGTAGCCCCCGGCGGCACCGTGACGCCACTGCGCGGCCCCGCCAGCTTGGGCAAGCAGGAAAAGCGCCTGTCCGAAATTCCGGGCTTTGAAGACAGCGTAGCCAACGCTATGCCGCTCAAGTTTATTGCCCAGCCCGAAGACCACACCGGCCACTACGTGCTGCTGGCGTCTAAGGCCAACAGCCGCGCCACTACCGCCGCCATTCTGCAAAGCGACTGCGGCTGGGAAATCCGACCCATGCGCTAACACCAGCACTGTGCAGGCCAGTGGCGCTGCTTTTTCTTTCACACAACACAACACTAAATCCACAGGAGACAAATCCATGCAACGTCGTAACGCACTCACTGCTCTGGCTATCGCCGCCAGCTTGGCCCTGCCCGCTTTGGCGCAGGCACAAACCATTAACGTGGGGGTATCACTGAGCACCACCGGCCCAGCGGCCTCGCTGGGTATTGCCGAAAAAAACAGCATTGAGCTGTTGCCCAAAACTCTGGGTGGCTTGCCGGTGAACTACATCGTCTTGGATGATGCCTCTGACCCCAGCCAAGCGGCCAAAAATGCACGCCGTTTTATTGATTCGGACAAGGTAGATGCCATCATCGGTTCTACCACCGTGCCCACCTCCCTGGCTATTGCCGAAGCCGCCACAGCCAGCAAAACACCGCAGATTGCGCTGGCCCCGTTTGAGCCCAAGCAAATCCAGTGGGTGTTTCCGCTGCCGCACTCGGTCAATGTGATGTCTTCGGCGCTGTTTGAGCACATGAAGGCCAACAACGTCAAGACGATTGCCTTTATCGGCTTTAGCGACGCCTACGGCGAAGGCTGGTTGCAAGACGTGCAAAAGGGTGCTGCCCTGCACGGCATCAAGGTGGCTGCTGTGGAGCGCTATGCCCGTAGTGACCAAAGCGTGACGGCACAAACGCTCAAGCTGATGCAAACCAATCCGCAAGCGGTGTTTATTGCGGCCAGCGGCACGCCAGCGGCGCTGCCCATGCGTGCTTTGCGCGACCGGGGCTACAAAGGCCAGTTCTACCAAACCCACGGCGTTGCCAACAACGACTTCTTGCGCGTCTCGGGTGCCGCTGATGAAGGCGTGGTGCTGCCCACCGGCAATGTGCTGGTGGCCGAGCAACTGCCCGACAACCACCCCAGCAAGAAGCCGGGTTTGGACTATTTGAAAGCCTACGAAGGCAAGTATGGCGCAGGTTCGCGCAGCCCCTTTGGTGCCTATGCCCATGACAGCTATTTGGTGCTGGACAAGGCTGTGGCTGCCGTGGCCAAGCAAGCCAAGCCGGGCACCCCGGAGTTTCGCAGCGCCCTGCGCGACGCCATCGAAAAAACCAACAAGCTGCCCGTCTCCCACGGCGTAGTCACCATGAGCACCACCGACCACTCCGGCTTGGGCGTGGATGGCCGGGTGCTGGTCACGATTGAAAAGAACGCTTGGAAGCTCTTGAAGTAACGCAGCGCAGGAGCCGTACACCATGAGTAGTTCGTTTTTTACCAACCCGGCCATGCTGGCTACGCCTGCGGTGCTCAAGCAAGACCTGCCTGAGGGCGGGTTCATCCTGACATCGCCAGAGCCGCTGGGCAGCGTCACCCGCTGCATTGGTGACTGGCTAGAGCACTGGGCGCGCACCACGCCCAACGCCCTGTTTTTGGCCGAGCGCGGCCCCGATGGCGAGTGGGTCAAACTGACCTATGCCCAGACCCGCGACAAGATTGGGGCCATTGCCCAAGCCTTGTTAGATGGTGGGTTGGCAGAAAACGCGCCCGTGGTGTGCCTCTCGGACAACAGCCTCGACCAAGCGCTGCTGATGTTTGCCACCATGCACATTGGCCGCCCGTTTGCCGCCATCACCAGCGCTTATTCGCGTTTGGCTAAAGAGCACAGCAAGATTTCCGGCATCCTGCATGAATTGCAGCCCGGCCTGATCTATGCCTCTGATGGCGCAGTCTATGGCCCAGCCATCCGCGCTGCGGGGCTGGACTGCCCGGTGGTACTCAGCCACAACGCCTACAGCGTCTCTGTGGGGCGCTCGTTTGCCGAGCTGACCCGCGCCAAGGAAACCCCAGCCGTCATGGAGGCCTTTGCCCGCATCACGCCGCAAACGCACGCCAAATACCTGCTCACGTCTGGCTCGACTGGCAAACCCAAAATTGCCGTCAATACCCACTGGATGCTGTGCGCCAACCAAGAGCAAATCCGCCAAACTTGGACATTTTTGCGCGAGGAAAAGCCGGTCATCGTCTCGTGGTTGCCTTGGAGCCACACCTTTGGCACCAACCACAACCTGAACATGGTGCTGTGCAACGGCGGCAGCTTCTATATTGACGAAGGCCGCCCGGTGCCGGGGCTGATGGAAAAGTCGGTGCGCAACCTGCGCGAAGTGCAGCCCAATTTGTACTTCAATGTGCCCAAGGGCTTTGATGCGCTGATTGCCTTTTTGGAAGAAGACGAGAGCTTTGCCCGCGACTTTTTTGGCCGCTTGCGCGGTGTGTTTTATGCCGCTGCGGCCCTGCCCCAAGCCACGTGGGATCGGCTAGAGCGCAGCGCCAAAAGCGTGCTGGGTGAATCCGTGTGGTTTACCGCCGCTTGGGGGGCCACCGAAACTTCGCCGCTCATCACCAATGTGCATTGGAAACTCGATGGCCCCGGCTGCATTGGTCTGCCAGTGCCCGGCACCAGCCTGAAATTTGTGCCCAACAACGGCAAGCTGGAAATGCGCGTCAAGGGGCCACAGGTGTTTAACCAATACCTGCACAACCCAGAGCAAACCGCCAAAGCCTTTGACGAAGAAGGCTACTACATCATTGGCGATGCCGGGCTGTTGGTCGATGAGCAGCGCCCCGAAAAAGGCGTGTTATTCAATGGCCGCGTGGCCGAAGACTTCAAGCTCACCACCGGCACTTGGGTCTCGGTGGGTACGCTGCGTGTCAAGGCCGTCACGGCGCTGGCACCTTGGGCGCAGGATGTGGTCGTGACCGGCCATGATGCCGATGAAGTGGGGCTGCTGGTGTTTCCCAGCGCTGCCGCCAAGGGCCTCACCGCCGAAGAGCTGGCCGTGCATCTGCAAGCAGGGCTGCGCAAGCTGCGCGCTGAAGGCGGTGGCTCTTCGCAAAGTGCCAGCCGTGCGCTGATGCTGGACGAGCCACCCAGCATGGATGACGGCGAGATCACCGACAAAGGCTACATCAACCAGCGCGCCGTGCTCAAGCGCCGCGCCGACAAGGTGCAACTGCTGCACAGCAAGCCGCGCCCCGAAGCTGTGGTTGTTTGCGGCTAAAGCCGACAAGCCCCTTTTTGCAACCCCGATGACCGAGCAGCAGCCCGATGCGCGCAGCAGGCTGAACCACCATGTCCGACACTTTTCAGATACAGCTAGAACCCCACGGCGGCAGCTTTGCCTGCACGCCAGCGCAAACGGTGCTGGATGCTGCCATTGCCGCCGGGTACTGGCTGCCACACAGTTGCCGTGCTGGCACCTGCAACAGTTGCCATCTAGCGCTGAGTGCGGGCGATGTGCGCCATGCTGAGCCAGCCCCCGCTGGGGCCGAGCCGGTACCGGCAGGCCAGTGCCGGACTTGTCAGGCTTTCCCTTTGGGTGATTTGGTGCTGCAAGCCCCCGATGTGCCCAAGGAGCCGGGCCAGCGCGTCGTGACGGTGGGCGCACGGGTGCTGGACGTGCAACGCCCTAGCGCTGATGTCGCCATTGTGCAATTGCAGGTGCCAGCGGCATCGGGGTTTCATTTCCAAGCGGGCCAGTACATTGACGTGCTGCTCAAAGATGGCGCACGGCGCAGTTACAGCTTGGCCAATGTGCCCAATACCGAAGGTTTGCTAGAGCTGCACGTGCGCCGCATGGACGGCGGGCGTTTCTCACCCCACGCCTACGACAAGCTCAAGCCCCGCGATTTGCTGCGCATTCAGGGGCCGTATGGCACCTTTGTGCTGCACAAGGGCACAGCTCCCATCGTGCTGCTGGCTTCGGGCACTGGCTATGCCCCCATTGCTGCACTGCTGCGCAGCCACGGTGCGGCCATCGCCCAGCGCGGTGCTGTGCTCTATTGGGGCGGCCGGCGTTGGAGCGATTTGTATGTCGTCGAATCGGTGGCGGCTTGGCAGGCGCAATTTCCGGGCGTGCAGTTGGTGCCGGTGCTGTCGCAGCCAGAAGCCGACTGGCAAGGCCGCACGGGCTTTGTCCATGCCGCCGTACTGCAAGACCTGCCCGACCTGTCGGGCCACGAGGTCTATGCCTGTGGCAACCCGCTGATGATCGATGCCGCCCGTGATGCCTTTATCGCGCAGGCGGGGCTGCCCGCAGCGCATTTTTTCTGCGACGCCTTTGTCATCAACACGGCCTGAACCCCCGCTGCCGAACCACCGTATCAGCCAGACCGAGCGCTGGGCTGAACCAGGAGACAACATGGATTTAAGTATTGCCGCCATCTTGGCCCAAGATGGCATCACCAACGGCGCGGTGTACGCCTTGCTGGCGATGGCGCTGGTGTTGGTGTTTTCCGTCACGCGGGTGATTTTTTTGCCCCAAGGCGAATTTGTCGGCTTTGGTGCCCTGACCTTGGCCGCTTTGCAAACGGAGCAGTTTCCGCGTCTGGTCGGCTTGCTGCTGGCGCTGGGGGTAGCCACCTTCTTGACGGAGTTGGTGACGGCCTTGCACCACCGCCGCTACAAACCCCTGTCGCCCAAACTGCTGGGCTGGAGCGCCGCAGAAAATTTGCTCTACCCATTGTTGGTGTGGGCGCTGGTTTCGGTGCTGCCTTGGCACACACTGCCGATGGTGTTGCAAATTTTGTTGGTACTGGGCATTACGGTGCCACTGGGATTGATGATCTACCGCTTGGCCTACCAGCCGGTGGCCGAAGCCTCAGTGCTGGTGCTGCTGATCGTCTCGGTGGCGGTGCATTTTGCGCTGTTGAGTTTGGGCCTGCTGGTGTTTGGCCCCGAAGGCTCGCGCACCCTGCCGTTTACCGAGTGGAGTACCTCGGTCGGGGCGCTGTTGATTTCGGGCCAGAGTGCGCTGGTCGTGGTGGTGTCGCTGTCGCTGATTGCGCTGCTCTACCTGTTCTTTGATCGCACGCTCATGGGCAAGGCGCTGCGCGCCACAGCGGTCAACCGCAACGGTGCGCGGCTGGTGGGTATTGGTACCACCCAAGCGGGCCGCTTGGCGTTTGGCTTGTCGGCAGGGCTAGGCTCGTTGGCGGGCATCCTGATTGGGCCGATGAACACGGTGCAGTACGACACCGGCTTTGTCGTCGCCCTCAAGGGTTTTGTCGCCGCCATCATTGGTGGGTTGGCCAGCTACCCGCTGGCGGCCATTGGTGCCGTGCTGGTCGGGCTGCTAGAGAGCTACTCCTCATTCTGGGCCAGTGACTACAAGGAGGTGATTGTGTTCACCTTGATTCTGCCGGTGCTGGCTTGGCGCTCGTGGCGCTCGCCGCACAGCGATGAAGAGTGATGGTCACGCGGACTGTCTTGATTGATGCTACCCCTCCAACCCTGAGCCTTCTTCCCATGCGTCTGCTTGCTTCTCTTTCCACCAAAAAGCTGCAATGGCTTTTGTTTGCGTGGTTCTTCTTGTTCCCGTTTCTGCCCGTGCCCAGCTTCTGGATCACGCTGGGCAACTACATCGGCCTGTACGCCATTGCGGCGCTGGGGCTGGTATTGCTCACTGGTGTGGGCGGCCTGACCTCGTTTGGTCAAGCGGCCTTTGTGGGGCTGGGGGCCTACACCACGGCTTACCTCTCCACCACGCTGGGCTGGTCGCCTTGGCTGGGCTTGCCGATGGGCTTGCTGGTGTCTGGGGCTGCTGCCTTGGCTATTGGTGCCATGACGGTGCGTCTGTCGGGTCACTACCTGCCACTGGCCACCATTGCTTGGAGCCTGTCTCTGTACTACTTGTTTGGCACGCTGGAGTTTTTGGGCAAGTACGACGGTATCTCTGGTATCCCACCCCTGACGGTGCTGGGTGTGGACTTATCCAGCCCGCGTGTCATGTATGGCCTGATCTGGTTCTGCTTGGGAGGCTGTGTTTGGCTGGTGCTCAATTTGCTCAATTCGCGTCCGGGCCGTGCTATCCATGCGCTGGCCAAGGGCAAGACCATGCCTGAGGCGATGGGCATTCACACTGCACAGTACAAGGTGTTGGTGTTTGTGCTGGCTGCGCTGATGGCGAGTCTGTCGGGCTGGCTCTATGCCCACCTGCAACGGTCGGTCAGCGCCACGCCGTTTGGCTTGAACATGGGCATTGAATATCTGTTTATGGCCGTGGTGGGCGGTGTCGGCCACGTTTGGGGAGCCATTTTGGGGGCTGGGTTGCTCACCGGCCTGAAAAGCCAGTTGCAAGACTGGCTGCCGCTGCTGCTGGGCAGCAATGGCAACTACGAAATGCTGTTCTTTGGCCTGATGGTGGTGCTGCTGTTGCACCATGCCCGCGATGGTATCTGGCCGCGCGTCACGGCGCTGTGGGCACACGTCCATCCCCCTGAACCCGAAGTGGTGGCCCCCGAAATCGCCCCCGAAGGCTACAGCGATATGCCCCGCCGCGCCAAGCCCACGCCCGGCAGCATCATTTTGGAAGTGAACGAGGCACGCAAGCAGTTTGGCGGCTTGGTGGCGGTCAAAGATATGCAGTTTGACCTGCGCGCCGGTGAGATCGTTGGCCTGATCGGCCCCAACGGTGCCGGTAAATCGACCATGTTCAATTTGGTCACGGGCGTGCTGCCGGTGACGAGCGGCGAAATCCGCTTTTGCGGCCAGCGCATCGACACCCTCGATTCGCGCCGCATTGTGCAACGTGGCATTGGCCGCAGTTTCCAGCACGTCCATTTGATCCCGCACCTGTCGGTGCTAGAGAACGTGGCGATGGGCACACACCTGCGCGGCCATACCGACCCCGTGCGCGCTGCCCTGCGCCTAGACCGGGTGGAGGAAGCGCGCCTGCTCTATTTGGCCGCCGAACAAATCAAGCGTGTTGGCTTGGAAGAGTTTATGCACACCCCCGCCGGTAGCTTGGCTTTGGGCCAGCAACGCATTCTGGAAATTGCCCGCGCCCTGTGTACCGACCCAGTGCTGCTACTGTTGGATGAGCCCGCAGCAGGCTTGCGCCTGAAGGAAAAGCAAGCCTTGTCCACCCTGCTGCAACAGCTCAAAGCCGAAGGGATGTCGGTGCTGCTGGTGGAACACGATATGGACTTTGTGATGGGCATTACCGACCGGCTGGTGGTGATGGAGTTTGGCAGCAAGATTGCCGAGGGCCTGCCCACCGAAATCCAAAACAACGAGGCCGTGCTGGCCGCCTACTTGGGAGGCATCGAATGAGCAAGGACAAGCACCCCGTTGTGCTGAACACACACAGCTTGAGCGCCCGCTATGGCAAGGTCGAGGCCCTGCGCAACGCCAATATCCAAGTGCGTGCTGGGCAAATCGTCACCGTGATTGGCCCCAATGGTGCGGGCAAGTCCACGCTGCTCAATGCCATCATGGGCGTATTGCCCGCACCGGGCCAGACCGAAGGCCAGATCACCTACCAAGGCCGCGATGTCTCGCACGATGCCGTCGAGCAGCGCTTGGGCTTGGGGCTGGCACTGGTGCCAGAAAAGCGCGAGCTTTTTTCTACTATGACGGTGGAAGACAACCTTGTGCTGGGGGCCTACCGTCGGCGCAAACCGGGCTGGTCGTACCGCGATGGGCTCGAAGGTATTTACACCACCTTCCCGCGCCTGAAAGAGCGTCGCTTGCAACTGGCAGGCACCATGTCGGGGGGTGAGCGCCAAATGATCGCTTTGGGCCGCGCCCTGATGAGCGACCCCAAGGTGCTGATGCTCGATGAGCCGTCGTTGGGTTTGGCCCCGCGTGTCATGGCCGAAGTGTTCCAAGTGATTGCGCGCTTGCGCGACACTGGCGTGGCTACGCTGCTGATTGAGCAAAATTCCCGTGCCGCGCTACAGGTATCCGATTACGGCTATGTTCTGGAAGTGGGCGACATCACCTTAGAGGGCAAGGCCGCAGACTTGGCCAAAAACCCCAAGGTGGTGGAAGCCTATCTCGGTGCTGCCAAGCACTGAGCATCCCCCACTACCTGAAGGAGACATAGATGGCGATTTGGTTTTCTGACGTACCCCTGGACACCATCAACGAAAGAGGCGCGCAATGCGCCAACGGCACTTTAGGCATTGAGTTACTCGAAACAGGTGACGATTACCTCAAAGGCCGGATGCCGGTAGACGAGCGCACGCGCCAGCCTGCCGGTGTGCTGCACGGCGGTGCGTCGGTGTTGTTTGCCGAGACGCTGGCCTCGTGGGCCGCCGCGCATGTGGTCGATCCAGCCCAGTTTCACTGCGTAGGCCAAGAAATCAACGCCAATCACATCCGTGCTGTCTCAGAGGGCTGGGTGTATGGCATTGCTAAACCAGTTCACATTGGGCGCAGCAGCCAAGTGTGGGAAGTACGCATCACCAGCGAGGCTGGTAAGTTGGTCTGCATCTCGCGCGTCACGATGGCTGTGTTGGCAGTGCCCAACCGCTACTACTAAGCCACGATGGCGCACTTGTGCTGCGCCCGATAGTGCTGTTCTATGGAAACTGGTTAAAAATGGCGTCTGGCAACGGATGGAATTCTCTGTGCCCCTGAACCGTCCATTTTTAACCCACCCGCCATGAACAAGCCTGCTGCAAATTCTGCCTCTCCTGAACTTGCCACTGCCCCAACGCCATCTGCTACTGTAGGGCAAGCGGGGCCTTTACTGCAAGAAATCCAGCGCATGGTGGCAGAAAAGACCAGCTTCAAGGCCACCGATGTCGTGGCAGTGCAGCAAAATGTATTTGACCAAGACTTTACCCTAAGCGCCTCCTTTGTTTTATACAAGAACATCAAGGTGACGCCGATCAATGGCTACTTCAAAGCCCAGTCTAAAGACCACCGCACCCCCTCTGATGACCTAGCCCAGACGGGCATGGTGGCGTTGATCGAAAAGTTAGAGGCTGACGCCGAAAAAAGGCTAGACGACAAGGTCAAAAACCATCCAGGATTGCCTCTGGACTTGGAAGAGGGCACATACCTTGGCACTGCCGCGCGCTTTTGGAGTTTGCAAAAATGCCAAACGTGCAACAAAGAAGGCGAGGTGGTGTGCGACATGTGCAAAGGCAATCGCGAATATGTCTGCCCCGATTGCCACGGCAACCAAAAACTGCCCTGCCGCGCCTCTGGCTGTGATCAAGGCCGTACCATGTGTATGACTTGCCTAGGCAATGGCGAGGTGGTGCAAGAAAAAGATGTGCCCTACGAATTTAGCGGGGGCGGTAAAGAGGGCGGGCCACAAACGGTCAAATACCAGATCGTCAAGGAGATGATTCCCTGCCCCAATGCCGAATGCGTCAAGGGCACCGTGCCTTGCTTGGCTTGCCGGGGCAATGCCTTTGTCACTTGCAAACGCTGTGCGGGCAAAGGGGCCTGCCCCTGCGAGAAATGCAAAAAAACGGGCAAGCTCAGTTGCCCTCAATGTGCTGGGTCACACGAAACCGGGCTGATGTACGAAGCCTGCATTGACCTCAAAATCCACCACCAGACCAAGTTGCGAGCCCAGTCTTCTGAGCATGCCAGAAAGATTTTTGATCTAGAAAAAGACCCGATCCAAATTGCCAATCTGGCCACCTCAGTAGTGCAGCAAGAGTATGTGGGCTGGCGTGGCCTAGACAACCACCGTATGCTGCAAATCGTCTATGGTGGGCATATTGATATTGAATCGATTGAGCTGGCCTGCAATGGTAAAAAATACAAAGCCATTGCCTACGGCAAAGAGCGAAAATGGCTCACCCAAGGTGGCATTGTCGAGAGCTTAGTCGAGTCTGACTTTGAAGAACTGCGCAAGGTGGGCAATCAAATTGATGCTCACCAACTGTTTCTGATCGACTACAAAACGCCACAAAAAGTGGTGCAGCGCTTTGTGAGCATTGCCAACAACCTCGATGTTTTGCAAACCGTGGGCAGTGAAGCCTACGAATCGCCCCACGGCCAAGAGTCGCGAACCTTGATTGTCAAATGTGCCCAAGAGATGAAGTTCAACTATGCGCGGTTGTACTTGGCTTGGGTTTGTGTGGCTATTTTTTGCACCATGATGGGTCTGTGGTTGGCCATTGGCAGCACTGGTTTTTGGGAGTTTCTCATCATTGGTGTGGCGGGCTATTGCCTGAGCTTGGTGCTTATCGTCAAGATGGATGGTGATGTCGATCAGCTCTATGCCCGCTCACTGCCTTCAGTCAAAAAATTCAATGTGCTCGATGCTGCAGGCAAGCCCTTACTGCGTGGGGGTGGCTGGGAGGTCTGGTCTGGCAACGGCACGCGGCTGGTGCCCAGCCGCTGGGTTTGGATGTTCTACTGGGTGTTGATGACCTGTCTGTTTTACTGGTTCTGGGTGCGGCGCTTTTTTAGCTGGCTGTTTGGTTCAGGTTGACAGCCTACAGGGCGTAGGGGCTGATGGCCTGCCGCATACAATCGCGCCTTTGTCCCCGCGATAGGCGTCTGGTTGCGCTTGGGCTGGGCAGTTCTGTATTTTCTGGTTTCTCTGGGAGTTTCCGTGTTCATCTCTTCTGCTTTTGCCCAAACCGCTCCTGCCGCTGCTGCTGGTGGTGGCGACATCATGTCCACGCTGCAAAGCATGTTGCCTCTGGTGCTGATGTTTGTGGTGCTCTACTTTGTCATGATTCGCCCCCAAATGAAGCGCCAAAAAGAGCACCGCGCTATGGTCGATGCCTTGGCCAAGGGCGATGAGGTGGTGGTGGGCGGTGGCTTGCTGGGCAAGGTCACGCGCCTGTCCGAGCAAATTTTGCACATTGAAGTGGCAAACGGTGTCGAAATCCAAGTGCAGCGCGTAGCTGTGGCACAGGTGCTGCCCAAGGGTACCCTGAAGTAAAGCCTGGCTGGCTGTGGCTGCTGTCAGTCTGGGCATGAATGCGCGGGCTGAGTCTATTGTCCTAGAGGTGCAAGCGCGATGAACCGTTACCCGGTCTGGAAGTACGCGATCTTAGTGGTCGCACTGTTGGTGGGGATGCTCTATACCCTGCCCAATTTCTTTGGTGAAGCCCCAGCGGTGCAGGTCTCATCGGCCAAGGCCACGGTCAAGGTGGATGCCGCCGTGCTGGCACGGGTACAGGCCGCCTTAGATGCTGCTGAGGTCAAGCCCGACCTGCTGCGCCTAGAGGGCACCTCGGTGCGGGCGCGCTTTGACACCCCTGACACCCAGCTTAAGGCCAAAGATGCCATCCAAAAGGCACTGGTGCCTGACCCTGCCGACCCGATGTACATCGTGGCGCTGAATTTGGTATCACGCTCCCCGGCTTGGCTTACCTCTTTGCATGCTGCTCCCATGTACTTGGGGTTGGACTTGCGCGGTGGTGTGCATTTCATGCTGCAAGTGGATATGCAGGCCGCATTGCTGAAAAAGGCTGAATCCTACGCAGGTGATATTCGCACCACATTGCGTGACAAGAGCATTCGCCACAGTGGTATCAGCCGCGACGGCCAAAGCATCAATATCAAACTGCGCGATGAGGCCACACAAACGGCAGCCCGCAACCTGATTGCCGACCAGTTTACTGATCTGCAAGTCAATCCGAGCCGCCAGAATGGCGAGTTCAACTTGCAAGCCAGCATCAAGCCCGAGGCCCTGCGCCGCGTGCAAGAGCAGGCGCTCAAGCAAAACATCATTACGCTGCACAACCGCATCAACGAGTTGGGCGTGGCCGAACCGGTCATTCAGCAGCAGGGCTTAGACCGCGTCGTGGTGCAATTGCCTGGCGTGCAAGACACCGCTAAGGCCAAAGATATTTTGGGCCGCACCGCCACGCTGGAAGTGCGTATGGTCGATGAAAGCGCTGAGGCCCGTTCTGCCGAGCTGGGCACCGGCCCTGTGCCGTTTGGTGCCGAGCGCTACCTCGACCGCAATGCCCGCCCCGTTATTGTCAAAAAGCAGGTGGTGCTCACTGGCGAGAACCTGACCGATGCTCAACCCGGTTTTGACGGTCAGAACCAAGACCCCACCGTGAACCTGACGCTAGATGCCAAAGGCTCGCGCATCTTCAAGGACATCACCCGCGAGAACGTGGGCAAGCGCATGGCGATTGTGCTGTTTGAAAAAGGCAAGGGCGAAGTGGTCACTGCCCCTGTGATCCGCGCTGAAATTGGCGGCGGTCGGGTGCAAATCTCTGGCAGCATGAGCACGGTAGAGGCCACCGACACTGCATTGCTGCTGCGCGCAGGCTCTTTGGCCGCGCCCATGGAAATCATTGAGGAATACACCATTGGCCCGAGCTTGGGCGCTGACAACATCGAGCGCGGTATCAACTCGGTGGTCTGGGGCATGGTAGCCATTGCCGCCTTTATGTGCGTGTACTACCTGCTGTTTGGCGTGTTTTCTACTGTGGCGCTGGCCGTCAATGTGCTGATGTTGGTGGCTATTTTGTCCATGTTGCAAGCCACCCTAACCTTGCCCGGCATTGCCGCTATGGCGCTGGCGCTGGGTGTGGCTATTGACTCTAATGTGCTGATTAACGAGCGCATCCGCGAGGAGCTGCGCGAGGGCGTATCACCACAAATGGCGATTCATACCGGCTATGAACGCGCTTGGGCCACTATTTTGGATTCGAACGTCACCACCCTGATTGCAGGCTTGGCGCTGCTGGCCTTTGGCTCTGGCCCGGTGCGCGGCTTTGCTGTGGTGCATTGCATTGGTATTTTGACCAGCATGTTCTCGGCGGTGTTCTTCTCGCGTGGGCTGGTCAACCTTTGGTACGGCAACCAGAAAAAGCTCAAGAGTGTGTCTATTGGGCAAGTGTGGAAGCCCGAAGCCAGCGGCACCACTGTGGCCCCCACCAACTAAAGGACTGCCGGTCATGGAATTTTTCCGCATCAGAAAAGACATCCCGTTCATGAAGCACGCGTTGGTGTTCAACGCGATCTCCTTCCTCACCTTTGCGCTGGCCGTGTTCTTCTTGTTCTCACGCGGGTTGCACCTGTCGGTAGAGTTTACCGGTGGCACGGTGATGGAGGTGGCTTACCAGCAAACGGCAGACATTGGCAAAGTGCGCGACACGGTGGCCCAGTTGGGTTATGCCGATGTCACGGTGCAAAACTTTGGCACCTCGCGCGATGTCATGATCCGCCTGCCGGTGCAAAAAGGCGTGACTTCGGCCCAGCAAAGTGAGCAAGTGTTGGCAGCCCTCAAAGTGGCTGATGCCGGTGTCACGCTGCGCCGCACCGAGTTTGTCGGCCCGCAGGTGGGCGAGGAGCTGGTACACGGTGGCCTGATGGCGCTGGGCATGGTGGTGCTGGGCATCGTTATTTATCTGGCCTTCCGCTTTGAGTGGAAGTTTGGCGTGGCCGCCATCATTGCCAATCTGCACGATGTGGTCATCATCTTGGGCTTTTTTGCCTTTTTCCAGTGGGAGTTCTCGCTGTCGGTGTTGGCCGGTGTGTTGGCAGTGCTGGGGTACTCGGTTAATGAGTCTGTGGTGATTTTTGACCGGATTCGCGAAGCCTTTCGCAAGTACCGCAAGATGACGACGCATGAGGTGATTGACCACGCCATCACCAGCACTATGAGCCGCACCATCATTACCCACGCTTCTACCGAGGCGATGGTGTTGTCGATGTTCTTCTTTGGTGGCCCCAGCCTGCATTACTTTGCGCTGGCGCTGACCATTGGCATTCTGTTTGGTATTTACTCATCAGTGTTTGTGGCTGCCGCCATTGCCATGTGGCTGGGGGTTAAGCGCGAAGATTTGGTCAAGACTACCAACAAGCAAGACACAGACCCCAACGATCCCAACGCTGGCGCTACCGTCTAAGCACGGTGCTGTTTTCCCGATTACGATAGCGCTATGTTTGCGCCTGCGCCTCTTTCTTCACAACGCGATCTGGCCCGCCAAGTGCGCCAACAGTTTGTCAAGACCTTGGCCGCAGGGCTGGTGGACGTCGATCAGGCGGTTTTCACGTTCCTCACCAGTCTGATGGACCAAACGGGCACTCAGCGCGAAATGCAAGGCCGCCGAGATGCTTGGCAACTGTATGGGCAACGCCGTGCCGATTGGGTGCAGGCCACGCGGCGCGTCTGGGAGCAGGCGCAAAACCAGCCCCCTGTGTCAGCCCGCGCCACCACCCCTGCCCCACTAGACCTCAGTCTAGAGTTGATTAGCGACGATGTGGTAGAGAACAAAATTGTGGCCTCACGCATCGCCCTGACGGTGTTAGAGGCTGTCAGTGGTAGCTTTGATGCTTTGCGTCGGCGTGTGCAGATGCTAGAGGGGCAAGAGCTGGTGGCTAGCGATTTGTTGCGCCCCGAAACCTTCTGTTTGTTGCTGGTAGAGCAATGGGTCGCTGCTGGGTTATCTCGTACTGATTTGCAGGCGGTGCTCGATCCTTTGCAGCGCGAGTTGGCGGCCCGTGCCCAAGTAGCCTACCAACTGTGTAATGATTTTCTCGGCAGCCAAGGGGTAGCCCAACCAGAGACCCAACTGCGCGTCAGCCGTCCGCCCGTAGGGGGGGGAAGCAATGCCGGAGCAGGCTCGCGCATGGGTGAGTTGGGGTCATCAGGGGCGCTGCCTGCAGGTACTCTAGCCTCTCAGAGGGCGGGATTGCCCAGTGGCGCAATGGACAGCGGCCCTGGCGCTGCGCTGCGCTCGGTCATGGCTGGGGCAGCATCTTTGGTGGGTGCTACACCGTTGGCCCGTGCGCGTGAGCGCGCTTATGGCGTGATGGGGCAGTTGCGCCGCTTGATGTGGCCCGGCGGTATGGCCCAAGGGGTGCCCATGATGCCGCAAACAGCTGCCCAGTCCATGGTGATGGGTGCGCCTATGAGCGGTTTGCAGTCCATCACGGGTGCTCCAGGGAGCGTAATGGCCGATGCCGCCGCGATGCAGCAGGCACCGCCAGCCTCCGCAGCGCTGGCACAGGCGTTGGCGCAGCAGCAAATCCAAGCCCAAACCTACTACAGCAGTATGGCGGGCATGGCCCCGCAAGCAGGGCCGGTGGCCGTGGTGCAGTTGGTCGGAGCGGTGCGCGAGCGTGCGGCAGAACTCAAAAAGCAGGCTGGCACCGACAGCGAAAAAGCCATCATCGAGGTGGTGGCCCTGATGTTTCAAAGCATTTTGTCGGAAGACCGCATTCCGCCAGCGGTGCGCGTGTTGTTTGCACGGTTGCAGGTGCCGGTGTTGCGCGTCGCGCTAGCCGAGCCCGACTTTTTTAGCGACTTGAACCATCCGGCGCGGGTATTGATTGACCGCATGGGTGCCTGCGTGATGGGCTTTGACGCTACGGCCATTGACGGCAGCGCCCTAGAGGGTGAGATTCGCCGCGTGGTGCAGGTGATTGAGCAGTACCCCGAAACAGGCCGTAAGGTATTCCAACTGGTGCGTGAGGAGTTTGAAGCCTTTTTGGCCAAGTTCCTGACGCAAAAGAAATCTACGGCACGGGTCGTGACGGTAGCGCAGCAGGTAGAGCAGCGCGAAACCCTGACCATTCAGTACACGATTGAGCTGCGCACCTTGCTCAAGGATATGCCGGTGCGCGATGAAATCCGCGATTTTCTGTTCAAAATTTGGGCTGAGGTGCTGGCGCTATCGGCAGTGCGTGCGGGTGCCCAACACCCTGATACCTTGGCCTTGAAGCGCATGGCGGCTGATTTGGTGTGGGCCGCCGGTGCCAAGCCACACCGCAGTGACCGCAGCAAGGTGATCCAGAGCTTGCCTGGCTTACTTGATCGTTTGCGCCAAGGGCTGGCATTGGTCAATATGGCAGACAATGCCCAAGAAGCACAGATTAAGGTGCTTACCGATGTGCTGGCCCAAGCCTTTGTGTCCAAAACCGAGCCAATTGCCCATGGGCAAATCGAGATATTGGCCCGGGGGCTAGAAAATCTGGAAGACTGCATCACTGAGGCTGTGTTGGGGGATATGCCGCTTGATGCCGAGGCCATCGAAATGATGCTGGGCATTGATATGTCGAACCTGTCTGTGATTGCCGACAATGATGCCCCAGTGGAGGATCCCGTGGTGGAGTGGGCGCGTCAGTTGCAGGTGGGCGCTTGGTTCACCATTGACCACAATGGCAGCGCAGCGCAGGTGCAGTACGTCTGGCACAGCCAGCGCCAGCAGTTGCACCTGTTTGCCGCCCCCGATGGACGCAGTTATCTATTGCAGTTGCGCCGCTTGGCGGCCTATCTGCAAACGGGCCTGCTCACGCTACAAGACGAAGAAGGCTTGACGGTGCGCGCCGCTCGCGATGCGCTGGCCAAGCTCGATGCCAACCCTGAGCGCTTGTTGCAATAACGCGGCGCTGCACTGGCAGGTTCAGGCCAAGGCCATGCGCTGAAACAGGCCACCGGGCAGGCGGGCTACTTGGCCGCTCAGCTCCAACTCTAGCAGTTGCACCCACAGGCTGGCGGTGTCTAGCCCAGTGCGGGCCACCAAAGTATCGAGGCCCACGGGGTCGAAAGCCAGCGCTTGCAGCAAGGGCGATTCTGCGGTGTCTATGGCAGTATCTGGGGTCGGGGCAGCGTCGGCTGTAGTGGCAGCAGGGATACAGGGCTGGGAAAAATGCAGGTCTTCCAGCACGTCTTGGGCTGACTCCACCAGTGTGGCCCCTTGGCGTATCAGCGCATGGCAGCCGCGCGACTGGGGGGCATGGATGGAGCCCGGAATGGCAAACACTTCGCGCCCTTGGTCTGCTGCCAAGCGGGCGGTGATGAGCGAGCCCGAAGCTGGTGCTGCCTCTACTACCAGCAACCCTTGGCATAGGCCCGCAATAATGCGGTTGCGCTTGGGAAAGTGCGCGGCTAGAGGGGCTGTGCCCAGTGGGTATTCACTCAGCAGTAAACCTTGGGCGGCGATGCGGTGTGCCAGCTCGCGGTGGCGGCTGGGGTAGACGCGGTCTAATCCGGTGCCTACTACGGCGATGGTGGCAGGGGTGGTGTCCTGGGGGCTGGCTGCTTGCAATGCCCCTTCGTGGGCGGCAGCATCAATGCCTAAGGCCAAGCCCGACACAATAGTCAAACCGCTGGCACGCAGGGTTTGTGCAAAGGCGTGGGCATTGTCTTGGCCCTGCGCGGTGGGGTTGCGGCTGCCCACCACAGCCAGACAGTTGCGCATCGTCAAAGCGGGGGCCTGTGCATCTAAAAAGCGAGTGGCCCCCATCAGGTAGAGCAGCAAGGGAGGGTCATCGCTATTGAGCAGCGCTGCCGGGTACAGCGGATGCCCCAGTGGCGCTATCTCTTTGCGCAGATCAGCGTTGGACGATTGCAGCCATTGCCAGGTTTTTTCTAGCAGTGGTTGTAATGCCGGGGGCAGCGTTTGCAGTGCTTGGCTTTGGGCGGCACTGGTGCAGACGCGCAACGCCGCTGCCGACTGGGCAAACACCTGCTGGGGCAGGCCAAAGTGGTGCAGCAACTTGCGCGCCGTGGCGTTGCCCACGCCGGGGGTGAGCGTCAGGCGCAGCCAAGCGGCCAATTCGTCGTGTTCCATATCAATACCAGCGCAGCAATTACTGCGGATTGACCAGCCTGTCGCCAATGCGCACGGTGTTTTGCACGTTCAGGATAAGGGCATAGGACACCCGCTCGAAAGTACGAAACACCATTGCTACGCCGTTGTTTTCGTTGGGCAGTTTGACGGTGGCGCGTGCTTCATCGGTTTTGTCTTGAATATGGCCCCCTTGGGTTATCAGGTAGAGCACATGGCCGGTTTGCAGGCCGTCGTGCTCACCTGCGCTGATGGTAATGACTTGGTTTTGCGCCGCATTGGCTAATGCCGAACTGTTGTAGATGGAGACGACATAGGCGTCAATCTCATATTGCGGTGCGTGGGGGGTGTAGTTGACAAAAGAGCGTTCGGGCATTGGCAGCAGACGGTCGCCAGCGTGGATTTCTTCACGGATGGCGGTGATGCTCAGTGTGGCCGGAATGTACTCCTCAATGCGTGCGCCACGCTCGTTGATGCCCGTTTCGCTGCCCTCACTGCGCAACAACTCTGCCTGGCCTAGGTATTGGGCCTCGTAGCCGAGCACTTCGCCAGTAACGGGGTGTTTGAGGGGGTGTGCATTGCGAAAAATCCGGTATTGGCGCGATTCGCTGTTGTCAGTGCGCAAGGAGACTCCGGTTCCACTGCGGGCGTACACACGGTCGCCGGTGCTCATGAGCACGCGGCTTTCGGTGGTGGCAATCAGGCGCGGCGCTTGCAGCAGCTCTTGCTCATCCATCACCAAGGGTTCGACCAAAAAGGGCTCAATCAGGTGTGGTTGCAGTGTCGGCAAGGCAGAGTCAGCCAAACTCTCGCTGCGGGTGCGCGGTGAGATGCGCAGCGTTTCGGGCTCCCCACGGCCCTGTGCGGCACGGGTGCGCAGCCGAGCGTAGCCCCCCTCGGTGTCCAGATACAGCGTTTGGCCCGGAAAAATCAGGTGCGGGTTGGCAATCTCTTGCCGGTTCATGCCCCACAGCTGTGGCCAGCGCCAAGGCTTTTGTAAGTAGATGCCTGAGATGCCCCAGAGGGTGTCTCCGCGCTTGACCACATAACGCTCAGGGGCGTTGGGGGCCAGTTCGGCCACGGCCACTCCGTGCTGCTCTACGGCTTGCGCAGTGGTGGGTTGACTGGCTGTGACGGCTACGGGGAGCGGTTGTGCCGGGGCCGACGGCCCGGTAAGTGCTGCGCCCAGTGCCAAGATCATGTGCCAAGGTAGCCCTGAAGGTGTGCGGGTAGAGAGGGGCATGTCTTGTTTGGGGTGCTGCATGGGCGAGAGGCTCCGTCGCTGCTGTGGTGGATCGGGGTTGATGAATGGCCAAGAATTCTGTAGGCAAACCCTGCATGGGGCAATGATTATTGGCGAGCTCGGCGCTGCGGTGCAGCAAAAGTAGCGAAAATACGGCACTATTTCCTTCCGACACCATGGCCATTCTCCCGATTCTTTGCTATCCCGATCCCCAACTGCACACGGTAGCCAAGCCGGTGGCGGGGGTAGATGAGCGCGTGCGCCAGCTGGTGGCTGACATGCTAGACACTATGTACGACGCCCACGGTATCGGGCTGGCAGCCACGCAAATCAACGTGCATGAGCGCGTGCTGGTGATAGACACCTCCGAAGAGCGCAACCAGCCCCAAGTGCTCATTAACCCAGAGCTGGTCTGGGCCAGCCCCGATACCGTGGTGGGTGACGAGGGCTGCTTGTCGGTGCCCGGCATTTACGATGGCGTGGCGCGCTCGGTGGCCGTGCGGGTGCGCGCCTTGGACGCCAATGGCGTCTCGCGGGAGATCGAGGCCGAAGGCTTGCTGGCCGTGTGCATCCAACACGAAATGGATCATTTGTTGGGCAAGGTGTTTGTCGAGTACCTGTCGCCGCTCAAGCGCAACCGCATCAAATCTAAGATGGTCAAGCGCCAGCGCGAGGCCCGCGAATGAGGGTTGTTTTTGCTGGCACGCCAGAGTTTGCCCGTGTGGCGCTAGAGCAATTGCTGCAAGCGGGCTATACCGTCCCCTTGGTACTAAGCCAGCCCGACCGCCCCGCTGGGCGCGGCATGAAGTTGCAAGCCTCCCCGGTCAAGCAATGTGCGCTAGAGCATGGCATTGCGGTGGCGCAACCGCACAGCCTGCGCTTGGATGGCAAATTTGCCTCAGAAGCTGCCGAGGCACGCGCCGCGCTAGAGGCTGCCCAAGCCGACGTCATGGTGGTAGCGGCTTATGGCCTGATTTTGCCGCAGTGGACGTTGGATTTGCCACGTCTGGGCTGCCTGAACATCCATGCCAGCCTGCTGCCGCGCTGGCGTGGTGCCGCGCCCATCCACCGTGCTATTGAGGCCGGAGATGCGCAAACCGGCGTCACCATCATGCAGATGGATGCGGGCTTAGACACCGGCGATATGTTGCTCATGGAGCCTTTGCCCATTGCCACCCATGACACCACCGCCAGCTTGCACGATAAGCTGGCTACGCTGGGTGGGCATTTGATTGTGCAAGCCCTGCAACAAGCCAGCGCAGCGCGCTTGCAGCCTACGCCCCAGCCTGCGGCGGGCGTGACCTATGCGCACAAAATTGAAAAGGCCGAAAGCAGCATTGACTGGCAACTGCCAGCCACCGTGATCGGCCAGCGCATCCGCGCTTTTGACCCCTTTCCGGGGGCCAGCACCGTGGCGCAGGGCGAGACCATCAAACTTTGGGCCGCTACGTTGGCCGATGGTGCAGTGCCTGCCGGTGTGCGGGCTGGGCAGATTGTGCAAGCAGACGCACAAGGCGTGGTGGTGGCCTGTGGTGAAGGCGCTTTGCGCCTGACGGTGTTGCAGCGCGCAGGCGGCAAGCGCTTGCCTGCTGCTGATTTTTTGCGCGGCTTTGCCCTGCAACCCGGCATGGTGCTGGGTGCCACCGATGGCCTTAATGGCCCTCACTGACACTGTGCGCCACCCGGCGTATCGCCTCGCGGTGCGCGACATGATTAGCCCTGCCGTGGGGATGGCCGCTTGGGGCTTGGTCACTGGGGTGGCGATGGTCAAAGGCGGGCTGTCGGTGCCGCTGGCGTTGGCAGTGTCTTTGCTGGTCTATGCCGGGAGCGCCCAATTGGCCGTGCTGCCCTTGCTGGCCGTGGGTGCGCCGCTGTGGGTGATTTGGCTCACGGCCATCTGCGTCAATTTGCGCTTTGTGATTTTTAGCAACCTGTGGCGCAGCTACTTTGCCCATTTACCGCTGCGCCAGCGCCTCACCATTGGCTACTTTAGTGGCGATGTGATTTTTGTTGCATTCATGAAGCGCTACCCAACGCAACAACCGCAGCCAGAGCAACAGCCCTATTTTTGGGGTGCTGCTACGACCAACTGGCTAGCGTGGCAATTGCCGTCGATTGCCGGTATTTTGCTGGCCAATGAGGTGCCGTTATCTTGGGGCTTGGGTTTTGCTGGCGTGCTGGCGCTGTTGGGCGTGCTGTTGTCTATGCTCCATGATCGGGCTACTTGGATTGCTACCGGGGTGGCGGCCACGGCGGCGGTGGCCGCTTTTGCTTTGCCGCTCAAGCTCAATATTTTGGTGGCGATTGTGGCGGCGGTGGCCGCAGGCTTGGCAGCAGAGGCTTGGTTGCAGCACAAGGAGCCTGATTGATGGGCTGGACTTGGCTCGATTGGGCGCTGGCGATTGTCGGCCTAGGGCTGATCACGATGCTGTCGCGCTCTTTTTTTATGATCCCGCAGCAAGAGCTGCCGCTGCCGCACTGGCTGCGGCGCGGGTTGAAATATGCGCCGCTGGCCGCTTTGAGTGCCGTGCTGGCTCCTGAGATCGTCATGAGCCAAGGCAGCCTGATTGCCACTTGGCAAGATGCTCGCTTACCGGCTATCTTGTGTGCTGCCTGCTACTATTTTTGGCGGCGCGGCATTCTGGGCACCATCAGCGTGGGCATGGCGGTGTACTTGCCGTTGCATATTCTGCTGGGTTGGTAACGTAAGAACTGGCAGGGCCACCCCTACAATGTGGCCCGCTTGCAACAGATTCTTCTCGCTTACCGTCCCGTTATGAACATTCTTCGCTTTTCCGACCTGTGTGCCCAAGGCAAAGTCCGTGGTCAACGTGTGTTTATCCGTGCTGATCTGAACGTGCCACAAGACGACACGGGCCGCATCACCGAAGACACCCGCATCCGTGCCTCGGTGCCCTGCATCCAGCAGGCGCTAGATGCCGGTGCTGCGGTGATGGTCACTAGCCATCTGGGCCGCCCTACCGAAGGGGCCTTCAAGCCTGAAGACTCGCTGGCTCCAGTGGCCGCACGCCTGTCTGAATTGTTGGGCCGCGAAGTGCCGCTGGTGTCTGATTGGGTCGATGGCGTGCAGGTGCAGCCCGGCCAAGTGGTGCTGCTCGAAAACTGCCGCCTCAATGTGGGCGAAAAGAAAAACAAAGAAGCACTGGCGCGCAAGATGGCCGCCCTGTGCGACATCTTTGTGAACGATGCTTTTGGCACTGCCCACCGCGCCGAAGGCACCACCTACGGCATTGCCCAGTTTGCCCCCATCGCCTGTGCTGGCCCGCTGCTGTCGGCAGAAATTGACGCCCTGACCAAAGCCTTGGCCCAACCCCAACGCCCGCTGGCCGCCATTGTGGCGGGCAGCAAGGTCAGTACCAAACTCACCATTTTGCAAAGTTTGGCCGACAAGGTCGATCAGTTGATCGTCGGTGGCGGCATTGCCAACACCTTTATGCTGGCCGCTGGCCTGCCGATTGGCAAAAGTCTGGCCGAGCCAGATTTGGTTGAGCAGGCCCGTATCGTGATGGAGGCCATGAAGGCCCGTGGTGCCGACGTGCCGGTGCCCACCGATGTGGTGGTAGCCAAGACCTTTGCTGCCGATGCGCCCGCCACCGTCAAGGCGGCCACCGATGTGGCCGAAGACGACCTGATTTTGGACATTGGCCCCGAAACAGCCGCCAAGCTGGCGGCGCAGCTCAAGGCAGCGGGCACCATCGTTTGGAATGGCCCGGTGGGCGTGTTTGAGTTTGATGCCTTTGCCAACGGCACCCAGACCATTGCCCAAGCCATTGCCGAATCGCCTGCCTTTAGCATTGCCGGTGGCGGTGACACCTTGGCGGCCATTGCCAAGTACGGCATTGAGCAGCAAGTGGGCTATATCTCTACCGGCGGCGGTGCCTTTTTAGAGGTGCTCGAAGGCAAGTTGCTGCCCGCTTTTGACATCTTGCAGCAGCGCGCAGTGCAGGCTTGAGCCATCTGGGTGGAGCACGGTGGTGGCAAAAACAACATTTTTCTTGTTTTTCCCAGCCTACACACCCAGAATCGTTTTTTCATCAGGTCGGTGCCGGGCGTTGTACGCCTCGCACCCGCCTATCAGCAGGAGGGAATCATGGTATTTGCAAGAGCAATCGGCGCGGCCTTGGTAGCGGGTGCTGTGGCTGCGTTGGTGGGGTGCGCCGCGAAATCGCCGATCCCTCTGGCAGAAAATTTTGAACTCACAGTACAGCCCAAGGTGCGCTCTGCGGGGCATTGGGATTTATTGTCGCGCGATGTGGTCGCGCAAACCTTGGGCTCGTTAGAGCGCTTGGGCATGCCACCGGCTACGCCACTGTATGTTTCGGCCCCAGCCCAAGCCAGTGCCTTTGATTTGGCATTTCGCGACTTTTTGATTACCGAGCTGGTGCAAAGTGGTGCTGCCGTGATGCAAGCGCCGGGGCCTGCCTTGGAGGTGAGCTACCACACCCAAGTGGTGCGTCACAACAGTGATCGGCCCCACTTTATTCCGGGCCAGTTTACGATGTTGGCTGGAGGCTTGATGGCCGCCTACGGTCTACGCTATGAGCACATTGATGCCCAATTGCTGGCGGGCTTGGGCTTGACTGGGGTGGCTGACTATGCAGCCAGTATCAACTCAGGTGGCCCCACCCATACCGAAATGATTCTGACCACTACCGTCGCCAAAGGCGGACAGTTTCTGGTGCGTAAAACCGATGTCTATTACCTCGAAAACGTCGATACCCCGCTGTTTATGCGCCCGTCTTACCGTAACATCAACATGAAGGTGGTGGCCCAATGAAGCTCTCTTGCCTTCCTTCCCTTGTGGCGCTGGCCGCAGCCTCGGTGCTGCTAACCGGGTGTTGGAACAGCACGGTGCCCGTGCGCGTAGGCCCAACCTACGAAGAGGCTGCTGCCAGCCAGTTTTTGGACAGCAACCGTGATGCCGTGGCCAAACTCACGGCTGGTTTTGACCTCAGCAGCCTTGGCCAAGGGCCGGTGTTGGTGGCTACCGTGGTCAACGTTAATGATTTGAGCCGCTCGGCTCCGCTGGGGCGTACGCTGTCGGAGCAGTACGCTTCGCACATGGCGGCCACGGGCTTTAACGTCAAAGAGATCAAGCTGCGCGGCGACGTGTTTGTGCGTGAAGGCGCTGGCGAATTGCTGCTCTCACGCGAGATCAAAGACATTGCCCGCAGCCACAACGCCTCGCTGGTGCTGGTGGGTACCTACTCGGCAGCGGCCAACTTTACCTATATCAGCCTCAAGCTGGTGCGTACCGAAGACAGCCGCATCATCCGGGGCCACGATTACGCCCTGCCCAATGACCGCGATGTGCAGCGCCTGCTGCAAGTGCCGCGCTGACCTGCCACGGCACCGCTCCTGTGCATCAGCAGGGGCAGGCATGATTTTCTTGCAGGCCGTCTGAAGACGGCCTTTTTTTTATCCCTTTGTTCAGAGAGTGCTCTTACTATGTTGCGCCGTGCCACCAAAATCGTAGCCACCCTTGGCCCAGCCTCTAGCGATATTGACATGCTAGAAGCCATGATCATTGCCGGGGTGAATGTTGTGCGGCTGAACTTCAGCCACGGCAAGGCCCAAGACCACATTGACCGCGCTGCCGCCGTGCGCGAAGCGGCCCGCCGTGCCGGGCGCGAGGTAGCCATCATGGCCGACCTGCAAGGCCCCAAAATCCGTGTTGGCAAGTTTGCCGAAGGCAAGGTAGAGCTGGTGCCGGGGGCCAGTTTTGTGCTCGATGCCTCGCGCACTGAATTGGGCGATATTGGCGGCGTCGGTCTCGATTACAAAGAGCTGCCGCGCGATGTTAAACCCGGCGATCTGTTGCTGCTCAACGATGGCCTGATTGTGCTCACGGTGGATGCTGTGCGTGGTGAGCAAGTCCACACCACTGTGCATTTGGGTGGCGAGTTGTCAAACAACAAGGGCATCAACAAAAAGGGCGGCGGCTTGACGGCTCCCGCTCTGACCGCCAAAGACATGGATGACATCAAAACCGCGATGTCTTTCCAAGCCGATTATGTGGCCGTGAGCTTTCCGAAAAATGCCACCGACATGGAAATGGCGCGCCAACTGTGCCATGTGGCTGCTGCCGGGCTGAACCACCGCCCCAGCCTGATTGCCAAGATTGAGCGCGCCGAGGCCATCCCCCGGCTGGAAGAAATTTTGCGCGCCAGCGATGGCATTATGGTGGCGCGGGGTGATCTGGCCGTGGAGGTGGGCAATGCTGTCGTGCCTGCGCTGCAAAAGAAGATGATCCGCATGGCGCGTGACATGGACAAGGTGGTGATTACCGCCACGCAAATGATGGAAAGCATGATTACCAACCCGGTGCCTACCCGTGCCGAGGTCAGTGACGTGGCCAATGCGGTGCTCGATGGCACCGATGCCGTGATGCTCAGTGCCGAGACTGCTGCCGGGCGATTTCCGCTGCAAACGGTGCAAGAAATGGCTACCATCTGCACTGCTGCCGAGGCGGCAGAAGATGTGCAATTGGACGCCGATTTTTCTCGGCGTACCTTCTCTAGCATTGACCAATCCATCGCGATGGGGGCTTTGTTCACGGCGCACCACTTGGGCGCTAAAGCCATTGTCGCCATGACCGATAGCGGCTCCACTGCGCTGTGGATGAGCCGCCACCGCATCCATATCCCGATTTATGCGCTCACACCCAAAGTGGCTACGCAGCGGCGCATGGCGCTGTTTCGCAATGTTAGCCCCTTGCTCATGGACACCAGCGCTGACCGCGACACCGCTTTGGTGCAGGCCGAGCGCAGCCTGAAAGAGCGCGGCATTGTGCAAAGCGGTGACGTTTATGCCATCACCTGTGGCGAGCCGATGGGCGCACCGGGCGGCACCAATATGCTCAAAATCTGCCGGGTGGCCTGATCAGGCTGTGGCCCGCTGCGGCAGTTGGCGGGCCACCAAATCGCACAACCAAGCGGCACACCAGCACAGCCAGCCTGTCCAAAGGGTGTGGCTCATAAAGTGGGCACCACGCACCTGCTGTGCCAAGCCCAGCGCCAGCCCCGCGCTGATGGCTGCCAGCAGCCACCAGCGGGCTGCTAGCGGCTGGCTGTGGCGCAGGGCAAAAAAGCCCCCCACAAAAGCAAACCCGGCGCTGGCATGGCCTGCTGGAAAACAGCGTCCTGAGCCACCATCCAAAACTCCCAAGGCCCAGTGCGAGACATAGCGGGCCACACCGCCAAACTCTTGCAAATCCCAAGGGCAACTGCTGGTGCTGCCGTACTTGAGCACATTGATTACCACCAGCCCCGCCAGTGCGCTGATGACCAGTTGCACACGCTGGCGGCTGTGCAAACTGCGCAATACGCCAAAAGGCCACCAGATGCCAATGGTCAGCGCCAGCAGCACCAACCAAGCCAAGCGACGTGCACCTTCGTGCATCACTTGCAGGAACAACCAGTGGTCGCGCAGGGCAAAGCCGTTGCTGCTGCCAAAGGCTTGCGCCAGCCAGAGGTCTTGGCCTGCTGCATCCCAGAGCAACAGACACAGCAGCGCCGTGAGGGTCATCATGGCCAATGGGCGGGTATCGGAGCGCGGCAGTGCGTGCGCTAAGGCAGAGGGTTGCATGGTGATGAAGAATAAGCGGTGCCACTTAACCGGCTCTTAATCTGTGGTCGACGGGTTCAGGCCAGCACAGCGACAATCGGGCCATGCGAATTTTGGTAGTTGAAGACGATACGGGCATTGCCCAAGGCCTGCGCAGTAACCTGCGCCAGCGCGGCTATGCTGTGGATGTGTGCGATGGCGTTGCGGCGGCTTGGGCCGCTTTGCGCGCCGAGCCTTTTGATGCTGTCCTGCTCGATTTGGGCCTGAGCGATGGTGATGGCAGCATCCTGCTGCAACGCTTGCGTGCCAACCAAAGCACCCTGCCCGATGCAGGCACCCCAGTGCTCATCATGACGGCGCGTGACGCCGTGCAAGAGCGTATTGCGGGCCTCGACCAAGGCGCTGATGATTACCTGAGCAAACCCTTTGACATGGATGAGCTAGAGGCACGCCTGCGCGCCCTGCTGCGCCGGGCCGCTGGCCGCGCCCAGCCTTTGGTGCGCCACGGTGCCATTGAACTGAACCCAGCCACCCGCATTGTGCAACTGCATGGGCAAAAGGTAGAACTCTCGCCGCGCGAATTTGCGGTGCTGCGCCTGCTGATGGAGTCACCGGGGCGGGTGCTATCGCGGCGTCAATTAGAAGAGCACCTGTATGACTGGGATTCGGTGGTCGATAGCAACGCCATTGAAGTCTATATCCACCACCTGCGGCGCAAACTGGGCAGCCAGTGCATCCAGACTATGCGTGGCGTGGGCTACTTTATGCCACAGGAGCCGCTGTGAGCAGCCAGCGCTCCCTGAACCAGCGCTTGCTGCTGTGGAGTTTAGGGGCGCTGGTGCTGGTGTGGGGCTGCTTTGTGGCACTGGCCTACCGCACGGGTGTGCATGAGGCCGATGAGCTGACCGATGGCCAGTTGGCTACCGTCTCGGCGCTGCTGCTGGACGTAAGCGCGCAGGTGCCCTCCGGGGCCATACCTGGGTCGCGGGCGCAGATCGGTGCCTTGGCTGCATTACCCCACAAAAACCACGATTACCAGCAGTCCTTGAGCGCAGTGCAGTGGGATGCTGCTGGCCAAGTGCTTTGGCAGGTGGGCGAGGCCCCTGTGCCCGCTTTTGTGCTGGAGGAGGGCTATGCCAATCTGGTACTGGGGCCAGCGGCGCAACATTGGCGCAGTTTTTCCCACTGGGACGAGGCACGAGCGCACAAAATCATGGTGATGGTGCGGCTAGATGACCGAGACCGGCTGGCCCACGATATTGCCGGGCAGATGGTAGAACCAGCGCTGTGGTTGCTGCCGGTGGTGGCGCTGGCGCTGGGGCTGGCTATTGGCCGTGGCCTGCGCCCGCTGCACCAGTTATCACAAGAGTTGGCGCAATTGGATGTACAAGGGGCCAAGCGCCTAGAGCAACACCACGACTGGCAGGAGTTTGATACCGTGGTGGACTCCATCAATACCTTGTTAGCTCGCCAGCAAGTAGCCTTGGCGCGAGAGCGCCAGTTGGCTAATGACATTGCCCACGAATTGCGCACCCCCTTGGCGGCCATTGTGTTGCAGGCCCAAGCCTTGGGCGGTGGTTTGCCTGTACCGGCCCAAGCCCAAGCGTTGGAGCTGATCCGTACCGATGCGTTGCGCGCTGGTCATGTTTTGCAGCAGTTGCTGGCGTTGGCGCGCACCAGCCGGGGCCAATGGCATGGCAGCGCCAGCCCGGTGGATGTGGCCGCCTTGGCACGCACGGTGGCCGCCGACTATGCCCAAGCTGCGTGGCAGCGCCAAGACAGCTTGGCTGTGCAGGGGCCAGAGCAACTGCTGGTGTCTGGCCATGCCGTGCTGCTAGAGATGGCACTGCGCAACTTGATCGAAAATGCCCTGCGCCACACGCCCCCCACCACCCAGATCGAAGTGCAATGCGGCCAAGCGATGGATGCACACGCTGGCCCATGGTTACAAGTGTGTGATGACGGCGCGCGTGGGCTGGCGGCCAAGGCCGCGCCTATGGGTGCCAAGCCCGCAGACAGCCTGCACCTAGGCCAAGAAATTATTGCCCGCGTGGCCCAAGTGCATGGTGCCCGCTTTGGCATCGCTGCCGCGCCAGCACCTTTCACTACCTGCTACCGGCTGGATTTTCCGGTATCGGCCAAAGCCTAGGCCCGCTAAAATCAACAGTTACCCAGCAGTGACACCCGCTGCTGCGCCCGGCCCCTACGGCCCCTCTTTTCTCCTCCAAACGGACTACGACCATGCCCCTCGTCTCGATGCGCGAACTGCTCGACCATGCTGCTGAAAACTGCTATGGCATCCCCGCTTTCAACGTCAACAACCTGGAGCAGGTACAAGCGGTGATGGCCGCCGCCGACGAAGTGGGTGCTCCGGTCATCTTGCAAGCCAGCGCTGGTGCGCGCAAATACGCTGGTGAAGCCTTCATCAAGCACCTGATCCAAGCCGCCGCTGAGATGTACCCGCACATTCCGCTGGTGATGCACCAAGACCACGGCACGTCCCCTGCCATCTGCCAAGGCGCACTGGATTTGGGTTTTGGCTCGGTGATGATGGACGGCTCTTTGCGCGAAGACGGCAAAACGCCCGCCAATTTTGACTACAACGTGGAAGTGACACGCAAAGTCGTTGAGATGGCGCACAAAATTGGCGCTACCGTCGAGGGCGAACTGGGCTGCCTAGGCTCGCTCGAAACCGGCGAAGCCGGTGAAGAAGACGGCGTGGGCGCAGTGGGCAAGCTTGACCACAGCCAAATGCTGACCGACCCTGAAGAAGCCGCTGCCTTTGTCAAGGCCACGCAGTTGGATGCTTTGGCTATTGCCATCGGCACCAGCCATGGCGCTTACAAGTTCACGCGCAAGCCCACAGGCGATATTTTGGCCATCAGCCGTGTGCAAGCCATCAATGCCCGCATTCCCAACACCCATCTGGTGATGCACGGCTCTTCTAGCGTGCCGCAAGACCTGCTGGCGATCATCAACCAGTACGGCGGCAAGATGAAAGAAACCTACGGCGTGCCCGTGGAAGAAATCCAAAAAGCCATCCAATTTGGTGTGCGCAAGATCAACATCGACACCGACATTCGCTTGGCCATGACCGGCGCGGTGCGTAAGTTTATGGCCGAAAACCCCGACAAGTTTGACGCCCGCGAGTGGCTCAAGCCTGCCCGTGAAGCCGCCAAGCAAATCTGCAAGCAACGCTACATCGAGTTTGGTTGCGAAGGCCAAGGTGCCAAGGTCAAGGGCCACAACCTGCAAGTGATGGCTGCCCGCTACGCTGCTGGCGAGCTGGCCCAGGTGGTTAACTGATGTCAGCCCCAGCCAGCCGCGCCGGTGGCTGGCGTGTGGTGGTGGCGCTGGCGCTGCCCCTCGCTTTAGCCGCTTGCGCGCCCCTGCAACCCGATCAAATCGGTTATGCCGTGGGCGATATGCAACTGGCCCTGCCTGCGGGGGATTGGCAAGATTTGGGGGCCTCAGAGCAAAGCTGGCCCCTGCTGCCCGAACTGGGTGCCACCCTGCCGCTGCAAACCCGCACCTTCGCCCTGCGCCGGGGGGATGCTTGGCAGGCGGTGTTGTGGCTGCAAAGCACCCACCACCGCAGTGCTCCGGCGCTCGACCCCACACTCTGGACGGACACCTGCACACGCCAGCCCGATGTGTGGGTGCAAGACGCTGCCGACGCCAGCCCGATACGCATCGACTGCCTGCGTTTTAAACGCGGTGCCAACCGCAGCGACTACTGGATGGCCCAAAACCATCCAGCATTGCAACAGTGGTTGCAGGCACAGCAGCCCGGATTGCCCCAGCCCTACGCCCACATCAGCTACCGCTATGCCACGGCGGGTGGCGCTTATTGGCAAGTGACGGCTTTGGTGGATGAGCGCTTGCTGTTGCCCAACCGGGGCAACAATGCCGACTATTTGCGCTCTGGTGAGCTGGGCCGTGCTTGGGCTAATCAATTGCGCACGGCTGTGCGCCAAGCAGCCGCCAGAGTAGACCAGCGGCTGGTGTTTCCGATGTTTCCCGTAGCCATCACCACGGATTAACCCCCTACCGCATGACCATCGCCATTTTGAGTGCCTTGCCGCAAGAGCAGGCGGGCCTGCACCACAGCCTAGAGCAGCCGGTTTGCATCCGCCATGCGGGCCGCCAGTTTTGGCAGGGGTGTTTGCATGGGCAGCCGGTGGTGCTGGCGTTATCGGGCATTGGCAAGGTGGCGGCAGCCACCACCGCCACCGCCCTGATTGAGCGCTTTGCCGCCACGCGTATCGTTTTTACTGGTGTAGCCGGTGGCCTTGGCTTAGGGGTGCAGGTGGGTGATGTGGTGATAGCGCAAGACTATGTGCAGCACGATATGGATGCCACGCCACTGTTTGCCCGCTGGCAGGTGCCCGGCTATGGCGGCGTGCGCTTGCCCTGCGATCCGGCCTTATCGGCGTTGTTGTCTGCGGCGGCGCAATCTTGCGTGGCCCAAGTGGGCACCTCTTTGGAGGCAGAATGGATTGCGCCCACCGGTGGGCCGCGTCTGCACTACGGTTTGATGGCCAGTGGCGACCAGTTTGTTACCAGCGCGCAGGCGTCCACAGCCCTGCGGGCCAGCTTGCTGGCTGCGGGCCACGAGGTGCTGGCCGTGGAGATGGAGGGTGCTGCCGTAGCCCAAGTGTGTATCGACTATGGGGTGCCGTTTGCTGCCGTGCGCGCTATCTCTGACCGTGCCGATGACCAAGCGGTGGTGGATTTTCCGCGCTTTATCCGCACCGTGGCCAGCCGCTATGCCGACCATATCGTGCGGGGCTTGCTGCAAGCCATGTAAACACGTTCTTACTGGTTTTACATCTGTTGCATCAACCACGGTGCAAGTGCTAGCCAACTGTTCAAGCTGATGAACGACAGCACCGTAGCCACCACCAGCGCCGCCGAACAAAACCCCGCCAAACCATAGCGTTGTGCCAAGGCGGGCAACAACACCGGAATCGGCATGCAGGCAAAAACCAAGGCTGCCATCTGCAAGCGTGGGTCAAAACCGGGCAACAAGGCCATCATCAGTAGCACCGCCACTGGGTGCAGCAACAACTTGCCAGCGGCCAGCACGCCCAAATCTCGCCCCGCACCGCGCAAAGGCTGGCCGACCAACATACCGCCAATCATGAACAGTGCTACCGGCGCAGCCGCGCTACTGAGCAGCGTCAGGGTTTTTTGCACCGGTAGCGCCAAAACCCAACCACTGGCCGACCACGCCAGCCCGGCAGCAATCGCCAAAAATACTGGGCTTTTGAATAAAGAGCGTAGCGATTGCACCAAAGATTGCTGCCAGCGCAGCTCCTCACCGGCATCGGCCATCGCCATGGTTAAGGGAATGATGACAGCCACCTCGGTCAGCAGGCACAACGGTAAGGCAATGTCCGCCGCTGGCCCTAGCAGCGGCTGGGCAATTGGGTAACCGACAAACACACTGTTAGACGCCGCCATCGCCTGCCCATAGAGCGCACTGCGGCTGCGCCCGTGGCGGCAATACCAGCGCGCATAGGCAAAGCCCCCCAGCCATGCCAGCAAAGAGCCTGAGACATACGCCGCCAAGTAGCCGGGGTTGAGCACCTCGTCGAGCCGGTATTGTGAAATGGCCCGAAAAATCAGGCAAGGCAGGCTGATGCGCAGCAAGAACAGCCCCAACACCCCCATTTGCTCACGGTTAAATAACCCTGCACGTACACAGCCAAACCCCAAGGTGATGATCAGGTAGATGGGGGTAGTAAGGGCCAGAATTTGCAACATGGCGGCAAGCGTAGCAGGCCTGTATGGCCCGCTACACCAGCCAATAACAGCAAGAGCGCCCGCAGGCCAGCGCCGCTATGCTGTGCCGCCTGCGCCGCTGCCGTCGGTTCCCACCAAGGTCACTTCTGCCGCCAAGGTGCCGATGAGCAAGGATTTGGCAAGTAAGGAATTGCCCGCCAAGTCTTTGAACGTGCCTGTAGGCAGGCCTAAAGAATAGGAAGTAGCGCTGGCTAAGTCTGCGCTGGGGTTGATGGTCAGGGTGTTGCCTGCTATCGTCAACCGGGGGCTGGTGGCAACATTGAAGGTTTCTACCACCGCACCCGCTGCCGTCTTGAGGCTCAAGGTGCCCGCGCCTCGTGCAATGGCCTCGCTAAAGGCAACACTGATATTGGCATCACGGGCAATAGTGGCTACACCATCGGGGGTGCCAAATTTTGTGACCACTGGAGCTACGGTATCGCTGGCAGTGCGGAAATCGTACAAGCTATTGCCCTTATAGGCATTGCCTGCTGTGTCTTGCAACACCGTGGTGGGAAGTACCAGATAGTACTGCGTGTTGTAGCCCAAATCAGCCGTTGGGTTGATGGTGACGGTATTGCCCGCGATGGTGATGCGCTCGCTGCTGGTGGCATCAAAGGTTTCTATTACTACTCCGGCAGCCGTTTTGAGCGTGATGGTGCCAGTGCCTCGGCCCATAGCCTCGTTGAAGGTCAGTACGACATTGGCACTGGGGGCTACATTGCCAGCGCCATCGGTCGGGCTCCATTGTGTGACCAGAGGGGCTACTGTGTCGCGCAGCGTAGTGAAGTCGTACTCGCTGGTACCCAAGTGGCTGTTGCCCACCTTATCCTTGAGCGAGCCGACATCGAGCGCCAAAAAGTAGTTGGTGCCGTAGGCCAAATCGGCGGTGGGGTTGACTGTTAAGGTGTTGCCCACTAAAGACAGCAGCTTGCTGGTAGCGGCATCAAAGGTTTCGACCACAGCCCCAGCGGCAGTTTTGAGGGTGAGTTTGCCGCTCCCCCGAACAATGGGTTCATCAAAAGTAAGGACGATATTGGCATTGCGCGCCACATTGATCGCTGCATCGGTAGGGCTAAACTTGGTGACTACTGGCCCGGTGGTGTCGGGCAGGGTTTTGAAGTCATATTGGCTGGTGCCCGCATAACTGTTGCCCGCCAAGTCTTTGACGTTGCCCGCCCCAAACACCAAGTAGTACGAGGTGTCGTAGGGCAAAGGCAGCGTCGGATCAACGGTCAGGGTGTCGCCGCTCAGGCGCAGGCGGGGGCTGGTTGCCGCATTAAAGGTCTCTATCACCGTACCAGCAGCCGTTTTGAGGATGACGGTGCCTGTGCCGCGCGCAATGGCCTCGCTGAACGTCAGGGTGATGTTGGCATCAGGGGCCGCGTTGGCTGCACCATCGGCAGGGCTCCATGTGACCACGGTGGGTGGCACATTTTCTAGGACAGTCTTGAACAAATACGGCCCACTACTGGCATACCGGTTGAAGGCTAGGTCTTGAAAGCTGCCCGACTCCAGCGCAAAGTAATACGACGTGCCGTGGAGCAGCGCTACGCTTGGATCAATGGTCACAGTGCTGCCCGCTACAGTAATGCGGTCGCTGCCAGCAACGTCGAAGGTCTCTACCACCACCCCGGCCGCCGTTTTGAGGGTCAGGGTTCCGGTGCCACGCAGCACTGGCTCACTGAAGTTCAGGGTGATGTTGCTCTCTAGCGCAGCTCCCGCGGCGCTGGGGGCAGGGCCGAATTTTGTAATGGTGGGTGCCTTGGTGTCAACGGCGCTGCCACCAGACAACCCTGCAAGCAGGCTTGCCAATGAGACGGGCACGCCGCTTACCGTGGTGCTGTTGCCTGCTGCCCCTGCCCCTGTAGAGGTTGCAGGGCCAGCACCCGTTTTGATGCCGTATTGGTAACTGCCCATCGAACTGTTGCCCGACAAATCTTGCACTACCCCCGGATTGATACTCAGGTAATAGTAGCTGTTGGGCAACAGGTCTCGGGTGGGCGCAACGCTCAGGGTGTTACCGTTGACCGTCACTTGCCCACTGCTGGCTACATTGAAGGTTTCAATGGTGATACCGCCCCAACCTTTCAGGGTCACCAGCCCTTGGCCCTTGGTGATGGCTTCATTAAAGGTGATGGTGAAGCCGGTGTTGGTGGCGGCAAGATTGGGCGTGCCTAACGATGGCGCAAATTGGGATAGAGCCGGAGGGCGCGTATCGAGCATTAGAGCGGCTGATGCTGTATACCGAACGGTTGGATAGTCCGCATTGCGCGGGTCGAAATCTGCCATGGCGTCACTCCCCTTGATGCGTGGATCACTGGCGTGACCAGCGCCTCTCTTTATACGCCATTGGTTGGCAATTGTCAGTCTATCGGCTGCGTCTCAGCAAAACTGGGGCGCTGCATCAACTTGTCATGCAAACGCGCCAAGTGGGGGTATTGCCCACGCCAATCGAGTTCTGGAAAGCGAAACGCCAGCCAACCCAGCGCACAGCCCACGGCGATGTCGGCCAAACCAGAGTGGATGCCGCCGTAATATGGCTTCTCGCCTAGCCCCTTGGCCAGGGTATACAGACTGGCATTGACCTTGCCCATTTGGCGCTCAATCCATGCTGGGCTGCGCTGGGACTGGCTTCGGCCCACAAAGGTGTTTTCTAGGCGTACCAAAATGGCTGCATCGAGCATGCCATCAGCCAAGGCCTCCCAGGTTTTGATTTCAGCGCGTTCGCGCCCGGTGCTGGGGATGAGCTTGCCCACCGGCGAGAGCGCATCCAAATACTCCACAATCACGCGCGAATCAAAAATGGTGTCGCCACCCTCCATTACCAAGCAAGGCACCTTGCCCAGTGGGTTGATGGCAGCGATATTGCTATCGGATGCCCAGACGTTCTCCGGTACGAAGGTGTAGTCGAGCCTTTTTTCGGCCATCACCACGCGCACTTTGCGCACGTAGGGGCTGGTGGTCGATCCGATCAGTTTCATCTTCATGGGTATTGGGGCAGAACGCGCTGGCATAGCAAAAGCAAGATTGTCCATTCTATCGACGCTGTGCCCATCGTGTGGCCACAGCGCCCTACAATCTGGTTCCATGAGCCTCTCGACCCTTACCGCCCTGTCGCCATTGGATGGCCGTTACGCCGCCAAACTCTCCACCCTGCGCCCCATCATGAGCGAATACGGCTACATGCACCGCCGTGTGCAAGTGGAAGTGGCTTGGTTTATCGCGCTGTCTGATGCGGGCTTTGATGAGTTCAAGCCCCTCACGCCCGGTGCGCGCTCGTACCTGATCAATCTAGTCAAAAACTTCTCGGAAGCCGATTGCGCCGCCATCAAAGACTTTGAAAAAACTACCAACCACGACGTCAAGGCGGTGGAATACTGGATCAAGTCCAAGTTTGAAGCCCGCCCAGAGCTAGAAAAAGCGGCAGAATTTGTCCACTTTGCCTGCACCAGCGAAGACATCAACAACACCAGCCATGCCCTGCAAATCCGCTCTGGCCGCGACCAAGTAGTGCAGCCGGGGCTAGATCGCATTGTGCTCAAGCTGCGCGAAATGGCGCTGCTTTACGCTGATGTGCCTATGCTCAGTCGCACCCACGGCCAAACGGCCAGCCCCACCACCGTGGGCAAAGAGCTGGCCAACGTGGTGGCACGCCTGCAAATTGCCGTCGATCGTATTGCCAACGTCAAAATTTTGGGCAAGATGAACGGTGCGGTGGGCAACTACAACGCCCACTTGTCGGCTTGGCCCGATTTTGACTGGGAAGCCTTTAGCAAGAAGGTCATTGAAACCCCTGAGCCACTGGGCTTGGGCCTGACCTTCCAGCCCTATAGCATCCAAATTGAGCCGCACGACTACATGGCCGAGCTGTTTGATGCCGTGGCACGTGCCAACACCATCCTCATCGACCTGTCGCGCGACATTTGGGGCTACGTGAGCTTGGGCTACTTTAAGCAGCGCCTCAAAGCGGGTGAGATTGGCTCCTCCACCATGCCGCACAAGGTCAACCCGATTGACTTTGAAAACGCTGAAGGCAACTTCGGCTTGGCCAATGCGCTGTTGCGCCACTTGTCAGAAAAGTTGCCTATTAGCCGCTGGCAGCGCGATCTGACCGATAGCACCGTGCTGCGCAATATTGGCGTAGCGTTGGGTTATGCCGCTTTGGCCTATACCTCGCTGCTCACGGGCCTGAACAAGCTCGAACTCAACGAAGAGCGCTTGCAGCAAGACCTGGATGGTGCTTGGGAAGTGCTGGCCGAACCCATCCAAACGGTGATGCGCCGCTATGGTGTGCAAGGCGCTTACGAAAAGCTCAAAGAAGTGACGCGCGGCAAAACCGTGACCGCAGAGGCCCTGCATGGCCTGATCCAAGGGCTAGAGATTCCGCAAGCGGACAAAGACCGCCTGCTCGCCATGACGCCTGCCAGCTATGTGGGCAAGGCGGCTGAACTGGCGCGGCGCATCTAAAGCGGATATGGCCCTCAAGTCCACCATTTTTAAGGCGAATTTGCAAATCGCCGATATTGACCACGGCTACTACGCCGACCATGCCCTGACGTTGGCGCGTCACCCCAGCGAGACCGACGAGCGCATGATGGTGCGCTTGGTGGCGCTGGCCCTGCACGCCCACGAATTGCAAGACACCTGCAACGGCGACGGCACCTTGGCCTTTGGCGCGGGTCTGTCTGACCCCGACGACCCAGACGCCTCCCTCACCGACTTTACGGGCCGCAAACGCCTGTGGATCGAAGTGGGCCAACCCGAAGACAAACCCCTGACCAAAGCGTGCAGCAAGGCCGATGCGGTGGTGGTGTATGCCTTTCACCATGCCGCCGATGTCTGGTGGAAGGGCATTGAGACCAAACTGTCGCGGCTAGAAAAGTTGCAGGTCTGGCGCATTGATTTTGAGGCTGCGCAAGAGCTGGCTCGGCTGGCCGAGCGCAGTATGCAGTTGCAAGCCACGATCCAAGAAGGCTCGATTACCTTGAGCAGCAACTTGGGCAGTGTGCCTCTGGAGCCGTTGCGCTGGAAGTGAATCACCCCGCACTGACGGCTCGCTCGGCATAGCGGTTAAAGCGCCATGCCGTGCCTTGGGCCACAATGCGTCGCCACACTGCGCGCTTTTGTGCGGGGCTAAAGGCCAGCCAGTGCTGCACTTCGGCAAAGCTGCGGCCACAACCCTTGCATTCTTCATCTCCTTGGCTGGTAGAGCAAATGGCGATGCACGGGGTATCGGGGGTGGTGGCGTACCAAGCCAGCCATGCGCTGTGGGCTGCTGGAGGCAGTGCCGTTTCTTCGATGCCCTGCTGGCGTGTGAGTGCCAGCGTGCCATACACCTGTGCCAGCGCCTGCACGGCTGCTGGCAATGGCCCGCCCTGCATGGTGGGTTGCAAGGTGCGCCAATGGTTGATGGCTGCCTCAAGGTCTGCAATGTGGATCTGCACGGGGCCCCATGTTGGTATTAGTTGGCCATAATCTAGCGCAAAAAACCGGATGACCTCCAACACCCCCCCCCATACCGCCCCCCGCCCCATTGACATTGCCCTGCTGGCCAGCGTGTTTGTGGTGGCCGCTTGCGGGCTGCTGTACGAGCTGGCCGCCGGGGCGCTGGCGTCGTATCTGCTGGGCGATTCGGTGTTGCAGTTTTCCACCATCATTGGCACCTATCTGTTTGCGATGGGGGTAGGTTCTTGGCTGTCGCGCTACTTGGAGCGCCAATTGCCTGCCCACTTTTTGCGCATTGAGCTGCTGGTGGCGCTGGTGGGGGGCAGCTTGCCTGCCGTGCTGTTTCTGGCCAATGCCTATGTGCCGGGGGCGTTTCGTTTGCTACTGTACGGTTTGGTGCTGTTGGTGGGCACGCTGGTGGGGCTGGAGATTCCGCTGGTCATGCGCATTCTCAAGCGCAACGTGGCCCTGAAGGATTTGGTCTCGCAGGTGCTCACCTTTGATTATTTGGGGGCGCTGGCGGTGTCGCTGGCCTTTCCGCTGTTGTTGGTGCCGCACTTGGGCCTGATTCGCACTGGGCTGCTGTTTGGCTTGCTTAACGCTGCTGTGGGGCTGTGGGCCTTGTGGCTGTTTCGCCATGAACTGCGCCATTTGGCGGCCCATGCCTTGGCCTGTGCGCTGGTGCTGTTGGCCTTGCTGGCCGCCCTGTTAGGAGCCGATCACATCACCACCTTTGCCGAAGACAAGTTTTACCAAGACCGGATTGTTTTTAGCGCCGCCTCGCCCTACCAGCGCATTGTGGTCACGCATGGCAAAGCCGGGCACCGGCTGTTCCTCAATGGCAATCTGCAATTTGCCCAGCGCGATGAGTACCGCTACCACGAGGCGCTGGTGCATCCTGCCATGGCGGCCCACGGCGGCCCGCGCAATGTGGCGGTGCTGGGCGGTGGCGATGGCATGGCAGTGCGCGAGATCCTTAAATACCCTTCGGTGCAATCGGTCACGTTGGTGGAGCTAGACCCGGCCATGACGCGGCTGTTTACCGAGCACGAAACCCTAGCGCAGCTCAACAGCCACGCCTTGAGCGACCCCAAAGTCAAGGTCATCAACACCGATGCCTTTCAGTGGCTCCAAGACACGGCAGAGATGTTTGATGTGATCGTGGTGGACTTTCCTGACCCTACTAACTTTGCGATTGGCAAACTCTACACAAATAGTTTTTATGCCCTGCTAGAGCAGCGCCTATCGGCCAGCGGCTATGCCGTGGTGCAAACCACCTCGCCGTTGGTAGCGCGGCGCAGCTTCTGGACGGTGGTGCAAACCATTGAATCGGTGGGATTGCAAACCATGCCCTACCATGCCCACGTGCCCAGCTTTGGCGAATGGGGGTTTGTGATTGCCAGCCGCCGGCCTTGGCATCAGCCCGAAGCGCTGCCGCCGGGCCTGCAATTTCTGAGCTTGCCCACGCTGGAGCTATTGCGCGATTTTCCGCTGGATATGGCGCGTGTGCCGGTCGAGGTCAACCGCTTGTCTAACCAAGTGCTGGTGCATACCTACGAGCAGGAATGGGGGCAGGTAGGACATTGAGGGCGATTGTCATGTTTGATGCGTTTTTCTTGAGCGGTGCAGACAGCCCGGTGTTGCTGTGGCAGCAGCATGATCCGCGTTTGGTGGCTCTGTCTATCCTGCTGGCTGTTTTGGCATCGGTGATGGCGCTGCACATGGCCGTGCTCGCGCAACACGCCCAAAGTGGCGCTGTACGGCACATTGCCCTGCTGACCGGTGCGCTGGCGTTGGGGGGCGGCATCTGGGGGATGCACTTTGTGGGTATGCTGGCTTTTGCAGTGTGCGCACGCGGGCAGTTTGATGCCCTACAAACCCTGCTGTCTATGTTGCCCGGTCTGCTGGCCTCTTGGGCTGCACTGGCACTGCTGACACGCCCACAGCTGAGTGGGCGGATGTTGGTGGGGGGCGGTGTGGTGGTGGGGGCAGGCATTGGCACCATGCACTATTTGGGCATGGCCGCTTCAGAGATAGCCCCGCTGATGCGCTATGACCCTTGGGGCTTTGCCCTGTCGATTGTGCTGGCTGTGCTGCTGGCGGTGGTGGCGCTATGGGCCCACTTTGGGCTGCAACGCCAGTTGTGCTGGCCGCTTTGGCAAAGTAATTTGCTCGCTGGTGCGGTGATGGGGTTAGCGATCTCGGCCATGCACTACACCGGCATGAATGCCTTGCGCTTTACCAGTAGTGCGATGGATATGCCTGTCTCTGGCAACCAGAGCAGCCAGTTGTTGTTGGCGTTGGCCGTAGCGGTGGTTACGGTGTTTGCTGGGGCGCTGGTGGTGGCTATCAATGTGGGGCTACGTTTTCGGCAGCTATTTTTAGAGGCGCAGCGCAGCAGCTCGCGCCTGCGCGCGGTGATGGACACTGCCATCGATGGCGTCATCATGATGGATGGGCAGGGCATCGTGCAGTCCTACAACAGTGCCGCCGAGCGTATTTTGGGCTGGATGGCTGCTGAGGTGCTGGGGCGCAATATCCACATGCTGATGCCTGAGCCGTACCACAGCGCCCATGATGGCTACCTGCGCCACCATCTACGCACTGGCGAAGAGCACATCATTGGTTTTGGGCGCGAGGTAGAAGCGCTGCACAAGGATGGCACTTTGGTGCCGATCCGTTTGGGAGTGGGCCGGGTGCAGTTGCCGGGGCCACCGTTGTTTGTGGGCTTTTTAAGCGATATCCGCCAGCGCCGTGCCGTAGAAGCCTCGCTGCGTGAGAGTGAGGAGAAGTTTCGCTCGCTTCTCCGCAACATTCCTGGTGTGACGTTTCGTGCCCGGTTGGACGTCGATTGGAGCCTGCTGTTTATCAGCGATGCCATCCAAGTATTGACGGGCTGGCCTGCCGCTGACTTTTTGGCCGGACGCATCCGCCTTGCCGCACTGATCGTTGCGCAAGATCTGCCCACCGTACAAGCTACGGCACGCCAAGCTATCTTGCAAGGGCAGGCTTTCCAGGTGGAATACCGACTGCGCCACCGCGACGGCTCGTTGCGTTGGGTCTCGGGCACAGGTCGGGGCGTGAGCGATAGCTGTGGCAAAGTCCAATGGGTGGATGGCGTGCTGCTCGATACCACCACCCAACATGCCCGTAATGCCGAGTTTGAAAGCACCGTGCGGGCCATGTCGCGCTCGCAAGCGGTGGTGGAGTTTGACTTGCAAGGCCGGGTACTGACAGCCAACCCCAATTTCTTGAACTTGACCGGCTACTCTCTGGCGGAGATCGTGGGCCAGCACCACCGCATGTTTTGCACTCCAGACTATGTGCAAGACCCCTCCTATGGGGCTTTGTGGGCGCGCTTGGCGGGTGGCGATATTGCCACAGGCGAGTTTTCGCGCTTGGGCAAGAATGGTCGCCAAGTTTGGATTTATGCTACTTACAACCCGATTTTTGACGCCGAAGGCCAGCCGTTCAAGATCGTGAAGTTTGTTACCGACCTGAGCCTGCGCCGGGCGATGGAGCAGGAATTGCGCCAAGCCAAGGAGCGGGCTGAACAGGCAGCGGCGGCACGCAGTATGTTTTTGGCCAATATGAGCCACGAAATCCGCACTCCCATGAATGCCATCATTGGCTTTACGCAGGCGTTGCAAGACTCGCCACTGGATGCAGAGCAGCGGCGGCACTTGGGCACGGTACACCATGCGGCGCGCTCTATGTTGCGCTTGCTCAATGATATTTTGGATACCGCCAAGCTCGAAAAGGGCGCAGTAGAGCTGGAGTTGACCGATTTTTCATTGCGCGAGCTGTGCGCGCAAATTTTGGCTTCGTTGCGCATCAACGCCCAGAGCAAAGGGTTGGCGCTGGTGCTGGACTATCCCAACAGCGTTCCCGATATGTTGCATGGCGATGCACTGCGCGTGCAGCAAATTTTGGTCAACCTGCTGGGCAATGCCATCAAGTTTACCGAGCAGGGCCACGTGACGCTGCATGTGGTTTACCACGATGGTGTGCTGGGCCTAGAGGTGCAAGATACCGGCATTGGTATTGCCCCCGATAAGCTAGAGCGCATTTTTGCTCCCTTTGCGCAAGCCGATGCCTCCACCACGCGCCGCTTTGGTGGCACCGGGTTGGGCACCACGATTTCGCGCCAACTTAGCGAGCTGATGCAGGGCAGCATCAGCGTGGTCAGTACCTTGGGCCAAGGTAGCACCTTCAAGGTGCACCTGCCGCTGCCGCTGGGCAAAACCAGCGCCCCAGCCCCGGTGGCACAAGGCAGCAGCTTGCGCCCGCTGCACATCTTGGCCGCAGACGATATAGCGCACAACTTGGAGCTGCTGCAACTGACTTTGGCGCGCAGTAACCACCAAGTCACTTTAGCTCATGGCGGTGAAGAGGCTGTGGCGCAGTTCATGCAAGGCCAGTTTGATTTGGTGCTGATGGATTTGCAAATGCCCGGCGTAGATGGGCTGCAAGCCACGCGGCGTATCCGTGCCTTTGAGCAGGCGCAGCAGCGCCGCCCAGTGCCCATCATTGCCCTGTCGGCCAGCGTGCTAGAGCAAGACCGGCGTAACGCTCTGGCCGCTGGCATGGATGGCTTTGCCGACAAGCCGTTAGAACCCGTGCGCCTGCAAACAGAAATGGCCCGTGTGCTTGGTATTCGTCCAGTGTCTAACCCGGTGGTGGTGGCACCGTCGCCTCTGCTGCTGGCCGCTGTGGGCACCGAACCGGCCATCGATTGGGAGAGGGGACTGCGCCTGTGGACGCGCATGGATGTGCTGCGCCACGCGCTAGAGCGCTTCTTGCAAGAGCAGCAAAATACCCCAGCCACCGTATTGGCGCTGCTGGCCCAGCAAGACTGGGCGGGCCTGCTGGCTACGGCCCATCGTTTTGGCGGGGCTGCTGGCAATTTGGCCTTGCTGCCCTTGCACCGTCTGGCCCAGCAACTAGAGCAGGCTGCGCAGCAGGCCGATGCCCCGCGCGCCCAAGCGCTGGCGCTGGCCTTGCCTGAAACGCTGATGGCAGCGGCCCAAGCGCTCCAGCAGGCTGCAGCGCCCACTCCCGATCTCTCGGCTACGGCCAGCCCGCTGGATGTGCAGCAACAGGCACAGGTATTGCAGGCACTAGAGCAGTTGCGTACCGCTCTAGCCCAAGCCGAGCTGTCTGAAGCACCGCTACAAACCTTAGTCCAATTGCTGCCCGCCCTGATGCTAGAGCCGCTGCAACGGGCCATTGACCATTTTGATTTTGACCAAGCTCAGCGCTGCTTGGACACTCTGCGGGTACAACTAGCGCATGCCACCGAGGAAGTAACCCCATGAACCCCGCTCCAGACCACCGTCCGCGCCTGTTGCTGGTCGATGATGAACCGACCAATCTGCAAGTGCTGCGACACCTATTGCAGACCGACTACCGTTTGCTGTTTGCCACCGATGGCACCCGCGCCCTAGAGATTGCCCGCCAGCAGCACCCCGACCTGATCTTGCTGGACGTGATGATGCCCCAGCTGGATGGCCACGGTGTCTGCCGGGCCCTCAAGCAAGACCCTTGCACCGCCACTATTCCGATCATTTTTATCACTGCCCTGACCGACCACGACGACGAAGCGCGTGGGCTAGAGATGGGCGCAGTGGACTACATCATCAAACCCATCAGTGGCCCGGTGGTACGCGCCCGCGTGCGCACGCATCTGTCGCTGGTACACATAGACGAGCTGCGCGAAACGCGCTTGCAAATTGTGCAACGCCTAGGCCGCGCGGCGGAGTACAAAGACAACGAGACCGGGATGCACGTCATCCGAATGAGCCACTTTGCCCAGCAACTGGCGCTGGCCGCTGGCTACAGCCCGGCTTGGGCCGAAGACTTGCTCAATGCCGCCCCCATGCACGATGTGGGCAAAATTGGCATCCCCGACGCCATCTTGCGCAAGCCCGGCAAGCTCGATGCCCAAGAGTGGGACGTGATGCGCAGCCACCCCGATATCGGCGCTAAGATTATTGGTGAGCACCCCGGTGGGCTGCTGCAACTGGCCCATTCCATTGCCCTTAGCCACCATGAAAAGTGGGATGGCAGTGGCTATCCGCGTGGCTTGGCCGGCGAGGCGATTCCGATAGAGGCGCGCATCGTCGCGCTGGCCGATGTGTTTGATGCCCTCACTGCCCGACGCCCCTATAAAGAGCCTTGGAGCCTTCAAGATACGCTGGCCCATATCCAAGCCCAAGCGGGCCAACACTTTGACCCGGTACTAGTGCCCTTGTTTGTAGCGCTGGTGCCCCAATTGCTGGAAATCCAACAGCGCTGGGCCGACTGAGCACCGCCATGCAGCGGCGTCACTTTATCGCCAGTACCGCCTTGGCGGGCACCGGGCTGGCAGGTTGCCAGCCCACACCCGTGCAGTTGCCCGGTGGTTTTACCGGCGTGGACATGCAGCGTGGCCATGCGCTGCGCGAGCGTTTGAGTGCTCCCCTGCCCACACCCAGCACCGTGCGCCGCACCCAAGTGTTGATTGCTGGGGGCGGCATGGCTGGGTTAGCGGCAGCGCGTGCGCTGCGGCTGGCTGGCATCACAGATTTTGCGATGCTTGAACTAGAAGACCAGCCCGGCGGCAACAGCCGGGGCGGCACCGTGGGCGGTATCGCCTGTCCGTTGGGTGCTCACTACCTGCCGCTGCCCGGCGACGATGCCCAAGAAGTGCAAGACCTGCTGGAAGCGCTGGGCCTGCGCCAGCGTGTGGCCGGGCGTTGGCAATACGACGAGCGCCACTTGTGCCACAGCCCACAAGAACGGCTGTTTTTTCAGGGAGGCTGGCAAGAGGGCCTGCTGCCGGTGCAAGACGTAGCGGCCAGCACGCTGGCCCAATACCGCCAGTTTGCCCAAGCGGTAGAGAGCATCAGCCAACAAGCACGCTTTGCCATGCCTGCCCTCAAGACATGGCGGGCGCACCAGCCTTTGCACCCCATCCACCAGCAACTCGATGCTCTACCCTTTGCCCAATGGCTAGCGCAGCAGGGGCTTAACGACCCGCATTTACGCTGGTACCTCGATTATTGTTGCCGCGACGACTATGGCGGGGGCACGGCACGGGTCTCGGCTTGGGCGGGCATCCACTACTTTGCCAGTCGGCATGGCTTTCATGCGCCGGATGATAGTGCCGGGGCCGAGCGCGAAGGTGTGCTCACTTGGCCCGAAGGCAATGGCTGGATCACCCAGCGGCTGGCGGCACCGTTGCACACCAGTGGCTTATTGCACACCGCCACTTCAGTACTGCGCATCGAAGAAGGGCGTCACGCCGTGCAGGTCGATGCGTGGAACCATGCCACGCAAGCCGTGGAGCGTTGGCAGGCGCAGCGCTGCATTGTCGCGCTGCCGGTGTTTATGGCCGCTAAGGTGGTGCAGCAGCCACCCAATTTTTTACGCCACGCTGCCCAAGGCTTGCGCTGGGCACCGTGGCTGGTCGCCAATATCCACCTAGAGTCACCACTGCAAGACCGCCCCGGCGCTGCCCCGGCTTGGGACAACGTGCTTTATGGCGATGCCAACGCTGGCGGGCTGGGCTATGTGGATGCGGGCCACCAGCGCCTAGACCCGCGCCCGGCTCCCACCGTGCTTAGTTACTATCAAGCCTTGGGTGATCTGCCCGATGGCCGTGCCCAACTGGCGCAACGCCCATGGACGCACTGGCGTGATGCCATCTTGCACACCTTAGATGTGCCACACCCCGACTTGCGCCAGCGCGCCCTGCGCATGGACATCACCCGTTACGGCCACGCTATGAGTATTCCGGTGCCCGGTACGCAGCAGTTGCTGCGCCAGTGCAGCCAGCCCCTGCCAGCGGGCCAAAGCAGCGCCCGTGTGAACGGAGAACGCACGGTGCTGCTACCCATGCCCGCCACCGCCCGCTTGGCCTTTGCCCACAGCGACTGGTCAGGCTACTCGGTGCTAGAAGAAGCCTTTACGCGCGGGCACCATGCCGGGTTGTGGGCCAGCCGTTCGTGAAGCTTTAGGCGGACTGGGGCAGGCTGTGCAGCAGCTCTAGCGGCACGGTTTGCGCCGCGATTTGGCCGTTACCATCGCGTAGCAGCGGGCACAGGGCCATATCAATGCCGTGGCTGGTGTGGAAGGCAGCCACCAAATACTCTTGGCGGCCATCTGGATGCACCAAGGGGGTGCTGCCCTCTACCGGAGCGGCTTGCTCTTGCAACGCCAGAGCTGCCGGAAACAGATGCAGGGCCAGCACCACCGGGCCAATCTGCGGCAGCAACGTAGCGTACTCGCGGCTCGATGGCGTCAAGCTGGCCCGTATAAACGCGGGCAACTTGCCCAGCGCCTCGTCAGACGCATGAAAATTGCGCATGGCCTGCACACCAGCCCCGGCCATGCGGCAACTCTGGAAATCCTGCCCTTGGGTGGGTTGTCCGACCAGAAACAGCGCAGGATCGAGTCGGCCATCACGGGCCAGCAGGGCATTGGCAAGGCCCACGCAATGGGCATAAGCGGCCTGCAACAGGCCAGCAGAAGGTTGAAAAGTAGGTGTCAATGTCATGGAGCGCAACCTTACCAGTTTGTCTGGTGCCGTAGCGCTGCCCAAGCGCTGGAGAGTTGCCCCCAACTCAGCGGCACGCGCAGCTATCGGGATCGCATAAATTTATATGATTTGTATATAATATATATACGTTTCATATAAAGGTTGCTGATGGGGATCGTCAAAATTTCAGATCTGATGCACGAGAACTTACGCGTGGCGGGCAACGCCCTGAGCCGGTCTATCAATGCGCAGGCAGAGCACTGGATGCGGGTTGGTATGCTGACCGAGATGCACCCGGAGTTAAACCACCGGGAAATCTGCCAATGGTTGATACGGGCTGAGCTTGCCGGGGGCCTAGACATCACGATGGCGGTTACGGGCCAGCTTGGCACGCCCAGCGCACCCTCCACAGAAAAGCACTAATGGCTCGCGGTATTCCCATTCACTCCGCCCAAAACATCCAAATGGCGCGGCGGGCTGGTCAGTTGGCCGCAGAGGTTTTGAGCATGATAGAGGCACATGTGGTGCCGGGGGTAAGCACCGAGACGCTTGACCGAATCTGCCACGATCACATCGTGAATGTCCAAGGGGCCATTCCTGCCAATGTGGGGTATCTTGGATATCCCAAGACCATCCTTACCTCGGTCAATCAGGTGGTTTGTCATGGCATCCCTTCACCCGCCAAAATTTTAAAAAAGGGTGACATCCTCAACATTGATGTGGCTGTGATGAAGGATGGTTGGTTTGGCGACACCAGCCGTATGTACTTTGTTGGAGCACCGAGCACCTTGGCTCGGCGCTTGGTAAATACAACATACGAAGCCTTGCTGGCTGCCATTGGGCAGGTTAGGCCCGGAGCGACGTTGGGTGATATTGGCCATGCCATCCAAGCGGTTGCTCAACGCGAGCATTTCAGCGTAGTGCGGGAATACTCTGGGCATGGTATTGGTCAGGTTTACCACGATAAGCCGCAAGTGCTGCACTATGGGCGGCGCGGAGAAGGGCTTCAGCTGGAGGTAGGAATGGTTTTCACCATTGAGCCAATGCTTAACGCAGGCCGATGCGAAACGAAAGAATTGGCCGACGGATGGACAGTCGTGACCAAAGACCGGTCTTTGTCCGCCCAGTGGGAACACATGGTGGCTGTCACACCTGAGGGATGTGAAGTGCTGACTGTTTGGCCCAGTAGCTCAGCTACTGCCTACGCACCGGTTTGATGGCCGAACCGCAGCTTTGGCAAGGTAATCAACAAAGGCACGTACCCGTGCAGACAAGTGCCGGTTCTGCGGATACAAAACATAAAACGGCCTGCATCTACCACCTGCTGCTTGCATAACCTCCACAAGTTGCCCAGACCGCAACGCCTCGTCTGCCACAAAGTGGTAAAGCTGAAACAGGCCCCCGCCCGCGATGGCCCAGCCCAATCCCGCTAACACGTCCTCGTGCACACGTCGGCGGCTCTTGAACGTGAAATCAATATCCTCACCGTTGGCCCCACGAAAGATCCAAGGTACAGGCCGCCCTGTGCTGGGACGCAGAAACTGGATCAGATCGTGTTGATGCAGCTCTTCGAGTGTTTGGGGCTTACCGTGGCGTTTGAGGTATTCTGGCGCGCCAAAAACGCCCACGCTGGCGTCTTCCAGTTTGCGGGCTACCAACCGCGAATCGCGTGGCTCGCCTAAGCGGATGGCCAAGTCGTAGCCATCGGCGACGAAGTCGATATTGCGGTTAGAAACGTTCAGCTCCACCTCCACGCCGGGGTAAGCCGCCATAAAGGCAGGCAACAGTGGTACCAGCCGGTGGTGTCCGTAGACCGTGCCCACACTGATGCGCAATAGCCCCTTAGGCTCACTTTGCTGGCCGGTGATGGCACGCTCGGCCTCGGCAATCTGCTCCAGCGCCTGTTGGCATTGAGTGTGATAGAGCGCGCCGTCGCTGGTAAGCCGTACGCTGCGCGTGGTGCGGGTGAACAGCCGCACGCCCAAGCGCGTCTCTAGTCGGCTGATGGAGCGGCTCACCGATGCCGGTGTCACGCCCAATAACTCGGCTGCCGCCGTAAAGCTGCCCAGTTCGGCAGCTTTGCAAAACAGCTCGATGCTGCCTAGCTGCACAGGATCAAAAGTTCGGCTCATTTGTTCATTAGAGTAATCAAAGTTGTTCCATCAGACCTATTTGTCAACAGCAAGGGAGTCAATATAGTCCTTGTATCGCACTACGTTGACGTTCGACCGACTGAAAGAACACTACATGACTCCCCGCATTCTGATGATCGTTACCTCCAATGCCCGCCTAGGCGACACCGGCAAACCCACTGGCTTGTGGGCTGAGGAGTTGGCTGTCCCGTACTACGCGCTGGTGGACGCTGGCGTTGAAGTAACCTTGGCTTCGCCCGCTGGTGGCCCGACACCCATCGATCCGGGCAGCCTCAAGCCCATGGGCGAGAACGACCCAGTGGTCGAACGCTTTTTGGCCGATGCCGCATTGCAAGCACGCATCGCGGCCACATCCAAGGCCGCCGATTGGGATGGCGCGCAGTTTGACGCTGTATTTTTTCCTGGTGGTCACGGCACGATGTGGGATTTGCCCCATGATGCTGGCGTCACCCGCGCGGTCGAGCGCGCCTTTGCTGCACGCAAGCTGATTGCCTCGGTTTGCCACGGAGCTGCCGGTTTGGTCACGGCCCTGCGCCCGGATGGTCAGTCCATCGTGAAGGGCTTGCGTGTCAACGCGTTCACCGACGCCGAAGAAGTTGCCGTGGGTTTGGAGACAGTGGTGCCTTTCTTGTTGGAAACCCGTTTGCGTCAACTGGGTGGAAAGTTTGAGGGCGCGGCCAACTGGCAGCCCTTCGCTATCCGCGACGGCCAGTTAATTACCGGCCAGAATCCCCAGTCTTCGCATCTGGTAGCGCTGGAATTACTGGCCGCGTTACGTGGCGTTGCCCAAGGCTGATGCAACCTCTTAGATAAAACCAGCGGCAAGATACGTCTCAAATCATTTTGCTCCCTCTTTAAGGAAACAACACCATGCGCCTCTCCGATATTGCCAAGACCCGCTACACCAGCAAAGCCTTTGACCCAGCCCGCAAGATTCCTGCCGATACCTTTGCAGAGCTTGAAACCCTGTTGCGTTATGCGCCCTCGTCGGTCAACTCACAGCCGTGGCATTTTTTGATCGCCAGTACAGAAGAAGGCAAGGCGCGCATCGCCAACGCCACGCAAGGTGGGTTTGCCTACAACGCGCCAAAGATCACGAATGCCTCGCATGTCATTGTTTTTTGTACCCGCCACGCCTTGGATGAGCAGCATCTCTCGGCAGTCTTGGAGCAGGAAGGGCAAGATGGGCGATTTGCCACCCCAGAGGCCAAGGCGGGGCAGCACAAGGCGCGCAGCTTCTATGTCCAGCAGCATGTGGAGCAGGCCAAGGATGTACAAGTCTGGATGGACAAGCAACTTTATTTGGCTTTCGGCACCTTGCTGCTGGGCGCTGCCACGCTGGAGATTGATGCCTGCCCCATGGAAGGCTTTGACGCCCAAGTGCTTGATGAAGAACTGGGCTTAAGTGCCAAAGGTTTGCGCAGTGTCATCATCGCCAGCTTGGGATACCACAGCAGCGAAGACTTTAACGCGACACTGCCCAAGTCTCGATTGCCAGCGCAAGCGGTGATTTCGTACCTCTGACTTACAGCGAGAAGCCATACTCCACCGTCAGCGGCGCATGGTCGCTAAAGCGTTGCTCTTTGTAAACGCTGGCGGCGTGTGCCTGCGCCGCCAGCGCGGCAGTTGCCAACTGGTAATCAATGCGCCACCCCACATTGTTAGCCCAAGCCTGCCCCCGGTTGCTCCACCACGTATAGGCTTCGCCCGTAGTGTCGGGGTGCAGGTGGCGGTACACATCCACCAGCCCATCGCGCTCTAGCAAATCTGTCATCCAAGCGCGCTCTTCGGGCAGAAAACCGCTGTTTTTCAGGTTGCCTTTCCAGTTTTTCAGGTCGATGGGCTGGTGGGCGATGTTGACATCACCGCACAAAATGAACTCGCGCTCAGCACGCAAGCGCATCAGGTGCGGATGAAAGCTCGCCAAAAAGCGGAACTTGGCTTGTTGGCGCTCCTCGCTGCTGGAGCCGCTAGGAAAGTACACGCTCAAAATGGAAAATTTGTGTGCAGGTGTGTCAAAGCGCAACTCAATGCAACGGCCTTCTGCGTCAAATTCTGGGTCGCCATAGCCGATGCGTACCTCGCTGGGTTCGTGCCGGGTGTAAATGCCTACGCCAGAGTAGCCTTTTTTCTCAGCATAGTGAAAATACCCCTGCAATCCGGCCAAGTGGTCGAGCTGGCCTTGCACATCAGCGGCTTGCGCTTTGATTTCCTGCACGCAAATACAATCAGCACGCAGGGCGGCTATCCATGCTTCTAGGCCCTTGCGGGTGGCCGAACGCAGGCCATTGAGATTGAGGCTGGTTAACTTGAACAAGGAATTTCCCATGGTGGTTGGTAGCGCCCAGGCGCAAGACAAGGGCCTTCTGGCACAAGAGTTTGTGGGCTTTGCAGTGGAGGCGGGCGTGTTGCGCTTTGGCGAGTTCAAGACCAAGGCCGGACGCCTCAGCCCGTACTTCTTCAATGCTGGGTTGTTTGACGATGGCGCCAAAATGAGCCGTCTGGCGCAATTTTATGCAAAGGCCATTTTGGCCAGCGGCATCGAGTTTGATATGGTGTTTGGCCCGGCTTACAAGGGCATTCCGCTGGCCGCCACTGTGGCAGTGGAGCTGGCCCGCGAAGGCCGCAACGTGCCCTTTGCTTACAACCGCAAAGAAGCCAAAAACCACGGCGAAGGCGGCACGCTGGTAGGTGCCCCCTTGCGTGGGCGGGTGTTGATTGTCGATGATGTGATGTCTGCTGGCACTGCAGTGCGCGAATCCATTGCCCTGATCCAGTCCGCCGGTGCTACGCCCTACGCAGTAGCCATCGCTTTAGATCGCCAAGAAAAAGCCACAGAGAATGGGCATGATGTAGATCACAGTGCCGTGCAGTATGTGCGTGACCAGCTCGGTTTACAAGTCTGCACCATTGCCCAGTTGGCCGACTTGTTGCAATATCTGCAAGCCGGTGGTGGCTCCGATATGGCCAGCCACCACGAGCGAGTCTTAGCTTACCGCCAGCGCTATGGTGTTACTGAAGGAGCGTCCGATTGAACTTGCGCACACACTTGCCCAGAGGCACCCCTGTGCTGCGTGCAGTGCTATGGGCCATGTTGGCAAGTGGCTGTGCTCCGTGGGCTTGGGCGCAAGCCCTGGCCCCCAATGTGGCCGGTATTTACAGCTGTATTGACGCCCAAGGGCGGCGTCTTACCGCCGACCGGCCCATTCCCCAATGCATAGACCGCGAGCAGCGGGAGTTAAGTCCGTTAGGCACCGTGCGCCGGGTGATTGGCCCGACCCTGACCGAGTATGAGCGTACGGCCTTAGAGGCACAACGGCGCAAGGAACAAGAAGAGCGTGCCCAACAGGCCGAAGAACGCCGCCGCGAGCGCGCCCTGTTGGCCCGCTATCCAAGCCAAGCCACCCACGATGCTGAACGCACCGAAGCCATTGTGCAGCTTGATCTGGTCAGTGTGGCGGCGAGTAAGCGTATTCAAGATCTGCAAGAGCAGCGTAAGGCCTTAGACCTAGAGATGGAGTTTTATCGCCGCGATCCCATTAAGGCACCGATGTCGCTGCGCAGGATGCTGGCAGAAAACGAGGCCAGCATGCTAGAGCAGCAGCGCTTTATTGCCAACCAAGACCGAGAAAAACGCCGCGTCCACCAACGCTTTGATCTGGAACTGGCCCAGTTGCGCCAACTGTGGGCCACCCAACGTGCGCCACTGCTACCCCCATCTACCCAAGCAGGCGTACTACCACTGGCCCCCACAGTGCCCGCAGGCGCTGTTTACATGACCCCTCGCCCCCTTGCTACTTTGCCATAGCGTGGGGGACAGGAGTAGCCATTCTCAGGCTAGTTTGGCCTTGAGTAGATCGTTGACCTGCTGCGGGTTGGCTTTGCCCTTGCTTGCTTTCATCACCTGACCGACCAAGGCGTTAAAGGCTTTGTCTTTACCAGCGCGGTATTGCTCGACGTTGGCGGGGTTGGCGGTAATGACTTCGTCGATGATTTTTTCTAGTGCGCCAGAGTCGTTCATTTGACGAAGGCCCAACTGGTCAATCATTGAGCTAATACCTTCAGGTGCAATAAATTGCAGCCCACGTTCCCAGACGTGATTGAACAAGGTCTTAGCGCCGCTAGTGGAGAGTTGACCATCTACAATTTGTTTGATGACTACTCCTAGGTCGGAAGCTCGAACCTTTTTAATTGCTTGATCGATTGAAAGCTCCTCCGCATTCATTCTGCGGGAGAACTCACCCATCACCCAGTTAGAGGCCAACTTGGGCTGGCCGCAGGCTTTGGCCGTCTCTTCAAAATAAGCGGCCATGCCTTGGCTTTGCGTCAACGTGGTGGCGTCGTACTCTGGCAGGCCGTAGTCGGCGACAAAGCGGGCTGCCATAACGCGCGGCAACTCCACCATCTCGGCGCGCACCTGCTCCACCCATTCTGGCGCTACCACCAGCGGCGGCAGATCGGGGTCAGGGAAGTAGCGATAGTCTGCGGCGTCTTCCTTGGTGCGCATGGCACGGGTTTCGCCGGTGTCGGGGTTGAACAACACGGTGGCTTGTTGGATGGCGTGGCCATCCTCGATCTGGTCGATTTGCCAGCGGATTTCGTAGTCGATGGCCTGCTGCATGAACTTGAACGAGTTCAGGTTCTTGATCTCGCGGCGCGTGCCCAGCGGCTGGCCGGGTTTGCGCACCGAGACGTTGGCATCGCAGCGGAACGAGCCTTCTTGCATATTGCCATCACAAATGCCAATCCACGTGACGATCTTGTGCAGTTCTTTGGCGTAAGCCACGGCCTCTTCGGTACTGCGGATATCGGGTTCGGTCACGATCTCCAGCAGTGGCGTACCGGCGCGGTTGAGGTCAATGCCCGATTGGCCGATAAAGTCTTCATGCAGCGATTTGCCCGCGTCTTCTTCCAAGTGGGCGCGTACCAAACGCACGGTTTTCTTTTCTTCACCGAGGAAGAATGAAACCTCGCCACCCTGCACCACCGGAATTTCAAACTGGCTGATTTGGTAGCCCTTGGGCAGGTCGGGGTAGAAGTAGTTTTTGCGCGCAAAGATGCTGCGCGGTGCAATCTGCGAGCCTAGCGCCAAGCCAAGCTGAATAGCGCATTCCACCGCTTTGCGGTTCATCACCGGCAGTGTGCCGGGCAAGGCCAAATCGACGGCGCAGGCTTGGGTGTTGGGCTCAGCGCCAAAGGCGGTGCTGGCGCGGCTAAAAATCTTGCTGTTCGTGGCAAGTTGGGCGTGGGTTTCAAAGCCGATCACGACTTCGTAGCCCTGGATGAGTTTGGCAGTCACGGTCAGAAACCCTCTGGCTGGCGCAGGTGAAAATCAGTGGCTTGTTGCAGGCAGTGCGCTGCATTGAGCAGGCGCGCCTCTTGGAAATAGTTGCCAATCAGTTGCATACCCACTGGCATTTGGCCTTCGCCAAAGCCCACGGGCACGCTCATGCCGGGCAAACCGGCCAGCGAGGCAGGCAGGGTAAAGATGTCGGCCAGATAGTCGGCCAGCGGGTCGCTGCTGTGCTCACCCAGCTTCCAAGCCACGCTGGGGGCCACTGGCCCAGCAATCACATCACACTGCTGGAAGGCTTGCTGAAAGTCGTCGGCAATCATGCGGCGGATTTTTTGCGCCTGCAAATAGTAGGCGTCGTAGTAGCCGTGCGATAGCACATAGGCCCCGGTCATGATGCGGCGCTTGACCTCATCGCCAAAGCCTTCGGCGCGGGTCTTTTTGTACATATCTTCGAGGTCGGTAAAGTTTTGCGCGCGGTGGCCAAACTTCACGCCATCAAAGCGGCTTAAATTGGAGCTGGCCTCGGCCGGGGCAATGATGTAGTAGACCGGAATGGACAGCTCAGTGCGTGGCAAGCTGATGGGCACCAGCTTGGCACCAAGCTTTTCGTATTCTTTCAGCGCAGCATCCACCGCAGCACGCACATCGGCGGCCAAGCCCTCGCCAAAGAACTCAGCCGGGATACCAATGCGCAGGCCCTCCAAGCTATCGTTCAGGCGGGCGCTGAAGTTTTCAGCGGGCAAGTCGATGCTGGTGGAGTCGCGATCAAGGTCGGGGCCGCACATGGCCGAGAGCAACAGGGCGCAGTCTTCGGCGCTGCGGGCCATGGGGCCAGCTTGGTCGAGACTAGAGGCGTAGGCGATCATGCCGTAACGGCTGGCGCGGCCATAGGTAGGCTTGATGCCAGTGATGCCGCAAAACGAGGCCGGTTGGCGGATGGAGCCACCAGTGTCAGTGCCGGTCACGGCGGGGGCCAGTCGTGCGGCCACGGCCACAGCGCTGCCACCGGAGGAGCCGCCGGGCACGCGCGTGGTGTCCCAAGGGTTGCGCACCGGGGCGGGGGCGTTAAAGCCCACCGGGGCCACGGCAGAGTTCTCGTTAGCCGAGCCCATTGCAAACTCGTCGCAATTGAGCTTGCCCAAGGTGACAGCACCGGCTTGGGCCAAACGGCTGACCACAGTGGCATCAAATGGCGACTGGTAGCCCACCAGCATTTTGGAGCCAGCGGTGGTCGGGAAATCGCGGGTCACAAAGATGTCTTTGTGGGCGATGGGCACGCCCTCTAGCGGGCCAGCGGTGCCAGCAGCCAAGCGGGCATCGGCAGCGCGGGCTTGGGCTAGCGTGGCTTCTTCATTCAGGGCCACATAAGCGCCCAGATGCTGGTGTGCGTGGCTGCGGGCCAGAAAATGCTGGGCTACTTCGGTGGCGCTGACGCGCTGCTGGCGCAGTTCGGCAGCCAATGCCGTGACGCTCAGGTCGTGCAGGGGGGAGTGGGAGAGGGTCATGTGGGCTTACTCAATCACTTTGGGCACCAAAAACAGGCCGTTTTCTACCGCCGGAGCGCTGCGCTGGTTGGCCTCGCGCTGGTTGCTTTCAGACACTACATCCTCGCGCAGGCGCAGGGCGATGTCTTGCACGACGGCTACCGGATGGGCCAGCGGCTCGATGCCAGTGGTGTCGACGGCGCGCATTTGCTCCACAATGTCAAAAAAGCCGTTGAGTCGGGTGAGCATACGCTCGCCTTCTTGCGGGCTAAGTTCAAGCCGGGCCAGATGGGCGATGCGGCTGATGTCCTGGGGGGTCAGTGCCATAGCGAGAACGTAATCAGAAACCAGAGGTAAACCTGTACTTGCTTTTAAGGGCTTAACAAGCTATTTACAGGGGATGCGGTATTATCCCGCCTTTGCCGCGATACCCTGCCCATCATCGGTCATTGTGCAAAAAAGAGCCACTCTAGACCCCATATACACCCCGCAAACAGCCGGCGACTGTAGGCCGAAGCGCCTGCCGTGCCCGAGAGGATTTTTGAATGTTCGGAGCTTTCCGTCGGTATTTTTCCACCGACTTGGCCATTGACCTTGGCACCGCTAATACCCTGATTTTTGCCCGCGACAAAGGCATCGTACTGGATGAACCCTCCGTCGTGGCTATCCGCCACGAAGGTGGCCCGCATGGCAAAAAAGTGATTCAAGCCGTAGGCCGCGAGGCCAAGGCCATGCTGGGCAAAGTGCCCGGCAACATTGAAGCCATCCGCCCAATGAAAGACGGCGTCATTGCCGACTTTGTTATCACTGAGCAGATGATCAAGCAGTTCATCAAGATGGTGCATCCGCGCACGCTGCTCACACCCAGCCCGCGCATCATCATTTGCGTGCCCTGTGGCTCCACCCAAGTAGAGCGCCGCGCCATCAAAGATGCCGCCGAAGCCGCTGGGGCCACTGCTGTTTATCTGATTGAAGAGCCTATGGCTGCTGGCATTGGTGCCGGTTTGCCGGTGTCAGAAGCCTCCGGCTCGATGGTGGTCGATATCGGTGGCGGCACCACCGAAGTGGGCGTCATTAGCTTGGGCGGCATGGTCTACAAGGGCAGCGTACGTGTGGGCGGTGACAAGTTTGATGAGGCCATCATCAGCTATATCCGCCGCAACTACGGCATGTTGATTGGTGAGCCTACCGCTGAATCCATCAAAAAGACCATCGGTTCTGCCTTTCCTGGCTCCGAGGTCAAAGAGATGGAAGTGCGTGGGCGCAACCTGTCAGAAGGCGTGCCGCGCAGCTTTACCATTTCTTCCAATGAGGTGCTCGAAGCCCTGACCGAGCCGCTCAACCAAATTGTTTCTGCCGTCAAAAACGCGCTGGAGCAAACACCGCCCGAATTGGGCGCTGACATTGCCGAACGCGGCATGATGCTGACCGGCGGTGGCGCACTGCTGCGCGATTTGGATCGCCTGCTGGCCGAAGAAACCGGCCTGCCGGTGCTGGTGGCCGAAGACCCCTTGACCTGTGTGGTGCGTGGCTGCGGCATTGCGCTGGAGCGCATGGGCCGCACGGGCAGCATTTTTACCAGCGAGTGAAAGCCCGGTCTGCGTTGCGGGCCAAGCCCTTTGCATTAGCATGATGGCCGTTGTTTTGGCCTCTTTGGTGTGTGCGCCAGCCTGTACTGGCAGGCGCTGCACCTGAACGGATGTCCCCATGCCCCTTGGCACTCTGGATCGCCGCGCGCCCTCCTTGATGCGGCAGGGCCCCTCGGCCTTGTCTCAACTCATTCTCTACGGCGCTTTGGCGTTGTTTTTGATGGTGGCTGATGCGCGCTGGCGCGTCACCGATCCTCTGCGCCAGTCGGTGGCGGTGGTGCTGTATCCCATACAGTGGTTGCTGTTGCAGCCCAAGCAGTGGGCTGGCCGCAGCGAAGGCTATTTTGACAATCTGGAGCAGGCCCAAGCGGCGGCTGATGCGGCGCACCAACAGTTAGTGCGCTTGTCGGTGCGGGCCAACCAAGCGCAAGAACTGCTGCAAGAAAATGAGCGCCTGCGCAAATTGCTTGATTTGCAAGTACGGCTTGACCCTCCCGCCCATGCGGCGCAGATTTTGTACGATACCCCTGACCCCTATACCCGCCGTGTGGTGGTGGATCGAGGGCAAGTCCAGGGGGTGGTGCAAGGCTCGCCAGTGCTCGATGAGGCGGGCGTCTTTGGTCAAGTCACCCGTGTTTATCCTTTCCTGAGCGAGGTCACGCTGCTGGTAGACCGTGAACAGGCCATTCCAGTGCTCAATACTCGAACCGGGGCGCGTGGCGTAGCCTATGGCGACCCGGTAGCCAGCCACGGCGGGGGTATGGAGTTGCGTTTTGTGGCTGCTAATGCCGATGTACAAGAGGACGACTTGCTCTCTACCAGCGGTTTGGATGGTGTCTATCCGCCTGGGCTGCCAGTGGCTAAGGTGATACGCGTTGAGCGCCGTGCCGACTCGGCCTTTGCCCGCATTTACTGCAAGCCCTTGGCCAAGGTCGAGGGGGCGCGTCATGTCATCCTGATTACCCCAGTAGACAATATGCCCACACGCCAGCCGCCAGAACCGGCAGCGTCCCCCAAGTTGGGAGTACGGCGATGATCATGCCCCGTGGGCAGCAGTTGTTGCTGCCAGCCAATCCGGTGTTCATTGCCATTACCTTGTTGGTGGGGCTGGTGCTGAACATGTTGCCACTGGGGCAGTTGCTCTGGCTGCCCGATGTGTTGCTGATTTTGTTGGCTTTTTGGGGTATCCATCAGCCCGACCGTATTGGCATGGGTGTAGCCTTTGTGTTGGGCTTGTGTATGGATGTACAGCAATCGTCCTTGTTAGGCCAACATGCTTTGGCTTATGCTGCGCTGATTTTTGGTACCAGCTTGGGGCATCGGCGTTTGTTGTGGTTTAAGCCTTGGGTACAGGCCCCACAGTTGCTGGGCTTGTTTGCAGCGGTGCATGCGTTGCAACTGCTGGTGCGTTTTGTCTCTGGTGGTGGCTTTCCGGGGTTAGAGGTGGCTGTGGCCCCCTTATTAGAGGCTGTGCTTTGGCCCGTAGCCAGCTGGGTTTTATTGGCACCACAGCGCCGGCCCCCCGACCGGGATGCAAACCGTCCCCTATGACTGAACTGCGCAACGTTGAGATGGACAGCGCACGTTTTCGTGCGCGCATTGTGGTGGTTGGGCTGGCGGTGCTGTTGGCTTTTTCGTTGGTGGTGGGGCGCTTGGTGTTTTTGCAAGTGGTGCGCCATGCCGATCTGGCCGAGCAGGCCGAAAGCAACCGCACTGCCGTGTTGCCAGTGGTGCCCAACCGGGGCTTAATTTTGGATCGCAATGGCGTGGTGTTGGCTACCAACTATGCCGCTTACACGCTAGAGATTACCCCGTCTAATGCAGGAAATTTAGAAAAAACCATCGAGGCCCTGTCAGAGGTGGTGGAAATCCACCCCCGTGACAAGCGCCGCTTTAAGCGCCTGCGCGAGGAGTCGCGCAGCTTTGACTCCCTGCCCATTCGCACACGCCTGAGCGATGAGGAGGTGGCCCGTTTTGTTGCCCAGCGCTACCGCTTTCCGGGCGTGGATGTGAAGGCGCGGCTGTTTCGCAACTACCCCTTGGGCGATGTGGCCAGCCATGCCATTGGCTACATTGGCCGCATCAACCAGAAAGAAAAAGAGCGCATCGAAGAGTCGGAAGAGCAGTCCAATTACCGGGGCACCGAATACATCGGCAAGCTCGGTATCGAGCAAAGCTTTGAGCGCCAATTGCACGGCATCACCGGCGTAGACCAAATGGAAACTTCTGCTGGAGGTCGGGCCGTACGCAGGCTCAATAGCTTTCCGGCTACGCCGGGCCACACCGTGGCGCTGACGCTAGATATCAAGTTGCAGCTGATGGTTGAGGAGCTGTTTGGCGATCGCCGGGGCGCCTTGGTAGCCATCGACCCGCGTAATGGGGAAGTGTTGGCGCTAGTGAGCAAGCCTACCTTTGACCCGAACTTGTTTGTTGAGGGCATTGACCAAGAAAATTGGGCTACGTTGAACGAATCGTTGGACAAACCGCTGCTCAACCGAGCCTTGCGCGGCACCTATCCGCCCGGCTCCACCTACAAACCCTTTATGGGGCTGGCAGCGCTGGAGACAGGCAAGCGCACACCGGGCACCATCATCAATGATGGTGGCTCTTGGACTTTTGGCGGTCACACCTTTCGTAGCCACGGCGATCACGGGCTGGGTGCGGTAGATTTGTACCGCAGCATTGTGCAATCGAGCAACGTCTATTACTACCAACTGGCCAACGACATGGGCGTCGATGCCATGCACGACTTCATGAAGCCGCTGGGCTTTGGCCAAATCACGGGCATTGACCTCAATGGCGAGTTGCGCGGCGTGCTGCCCAGCCAAGAGTGGAAGCGCAAGACCTACCGCCGCCCAGAACACAAAAAATGGTATGCGGGCGAAACCATCTCTTTAGGGATTGGCCAAGGCTATAACAACTTCACCATGCTGCAATTGGCCCACGCCACGGCCACCCTGTCTAATGGTGGCACCCAGTACCGCCCGCACTTGGGTCTGGCCACCATTGATGCTGTGACGCGCGAGCGCCGCCCGATTGAGCAGCCGTCGCCCGTTCGACTGGGCTACAAGCCTGCCCATATTGATGCCATTCGGCGGGCGATGGTGGGCGTGACGCAGGGCGGCACCTCCACCAGAGTGTTTGCGGGGGCACGTTATGTGTCGGGGGGGAAAACTGGCACCGCCCAAGCCGTGACCATTGGCCAAAAAGACAAGTACAACGCTGCCCGTTTGCAAGAGCGCCAGCGCGACCACGCCCTGTATATTGCTTTTGCCCCCGCCGATGACCCGCAGATTGCCTTGGCCGTGATTGTAGAAAACGCTGGTTTTGGTGGTGCCCAAGCTGCGCCGATTGCCCGGCGCGTGTTTGATTACTGGCTGCTGGGCGAATACCCCAGCGAGGAAGACATCATTGCAGTGCGCAAAGGCCAAGCGATGGCCCCCGTAGGCCCCCCCCGTGCCGTGGCTGACATCAGCTTGCCCCAAGGCCCGCGTTAGCGCAAAAAGGCGTCATAGCCCGTCTTGAGGATGAGCGCGCTGACCACGGCCAGAAAAATACCGCGCACAAAGCCCGCACCGTGGCGCAAGGCCATCCAAGTGCCCAGCAGGCTGCCCAGCACATTGGCTACTGCCAGTGGCAGGGCCAGATGCCACCAGACATGGCCTTTGAGTGCAAACAAAATCAGCGCCGCGATATTGGTGGCGACATTGAGCACCTTGGCTGAGGCCGAAGCGTTCAAAAAGTCGTAGCCAAGCACGCGCACCAACAAAAAGACCAAAAAGCTGCCGGTGCCCGGCCCAAAAAAGCCATCGTAAAACCCTAGGCTGGCACCGATCAGGCTGGCGGTCAGCCACTCGGCGCGTGGGGCTAACCGAGGAGCATGGTGCTGGCCCAAGTCTTTTTTGACCAAGGTGTAGGCCAGTACGGCCAGCAGTACCAACGGCAGCAGTTTGCGCAAAAAATCGGGCGACAGCACCGTGACGGCCCAAGCCCCCGCAAAAGCACCCACAAACCCAGCCAATGCTGCCGGTAACAGGGTGGGCCAGCGCAGTTGCACCCGCTGGCTGTATTGCCAACTGGCAATAGCCGTTCCCCAAATAGCCGCGCCTTTGTTCGTGCCCATCAGCGTAGCAGGTGCTGCCGTGGCAAAGGTGGCAAACAGAGCGGGCAACAGCACCAGCCCACCGCCGCCCACGATGGCATCGACAAACCCGGCCAGCCCAGAAGCGAGCGTTATTACAAACCATTCCATGCCCGGATTGTCCCATCAGGGTGATAGGGAAAAAAAAGGCGCTGACATAAAGTCAGCGCCTGGGAAGGGGGTCGCATCTCATAACGGATGCTTAAAAATATGGTTGTGGCTTTGTGGTTTGTCTCCTCAGCCCCTCGTCCGGCACATTGCGATGCGCCATCGAGTGCTGTTAATGTAGCCGGATGCACCGGTCAGGTGCATAGGGAGTTTCCCTGCCCCTGTTCTGGGGCGCAGTGGCCGCTTTATTCCGGCAGAACAGCCGTTTCGGGCTTGGCATGGCTTGTGCAGTAGCTAGGGCACTACATCCACGCAGGGAGAACCATGCTCATGCAAACAAAACGATACAAGGCCGGGCTGATGATGGTGTGGGCGCTAGGGATGCTGCTGGCTTGGGGGCCAGCCAGCGCCCAAGTCGCCTCTGCCCCAATACGCCCGACTTTGGTCGCGCAAGACACTTTGCACGATGCAGATACGGTCTGGATACTGGTGTCAACGGCGCTGGTGTTGCTGATGACGCTGCCGGGCATTGCGCTGTTTTATGCCGGTATGGTGCGGCGCAAAAACGTGCTCAACACCATGGCCAGTGTGCTGGGCATTACTTGCTTGGTCAGTTTGCTGTGGTTTGCTGTGGGCTACTCTTGGGCCTTTACGCCCGGCTCCTCTTGGCTGGGTGGCAATGCCCGTTTGTGGTTTACCGGGCTGGACTACCAAATCGGCAGGGGCCAAGTGGCCGTGAGCCACATGGCACCGCACATCCCAGAATCGGTGTACGCGATGTTTCAACTCGCGTTTGCCATTATTACGGCGGCGCTGGTGGTGGGGGCATTGGTGGAGCGGATGCGGTTTTCGGCGCTGCTGCTGTTTATGTCGCTGTGGACGCTGTTGGTCTATGCGCCCGTGGCCCATTGGGTGTGGGAGCCGGGGGGGTGGTTGGCCCGGATGGGAGCGCTCGATTTTGCCGGGGGGGCGGTGGTGCATATCAACGCTGGTGTGGCTGGGCTGGTGTGCGCTTGGTTTTTAGGCCCGCGCAAGGGTTATGGCCGTGAGGCGTTTGAGCCGTACAACTTGGGCCTGACGATGGTCGGGGCCAGCTTGCTTTGGGTGGGTTGGTTTGGCTTTAATGCAGGTTCGGCACTGTCGGCAGGAGGGCGGGCCGGTTTGGCACTGGCGGTGACGCACATTGCAGCTGCTGCTGGTGCCGCCGCTTGGATGTTGGCAGAGGCCATTGTGCGCGGGCGTGGCTCGTTGCTCGGCCTGTGTTCGGGGCTGGTGGCGGGGTTGGTAGCCATCACCCCAGCGGCGGGGTTTGTCACTCCAGCAGCTGCGTTGCTGATTGGCGGCGTGGCCGGGCTGGCCTGTTATTGGGGAGCCACCGGACTCAAACGCCTGCTGCGCACCGATGATTCTTTAGACGTGTTTGGCGTGCATGGCATTGGCGGCATTGTCGGGGCCTTGCTCACTGGCGTGCTGGCCGATAAGTCTATTGGGGGTGTCGAAGGCAGCCTACTCACGCAGATGCTCAGTGTGCTGGCCGTGATGGCTTACAGCCTCGTGGCCACCGCGCTGCTGCTGTGGCTGACCCAGCTGGTGGTGGTTGATTTGCGCGTGGATGTGCAGGATGAACTGACCGGGCTAGACATTTCTCTGCACCGCGAGCGTTTGGGTAATTAAGTAAGGTAAGGAGTCTTGCATGAACGATACCGACATCATGGCGATTGCTGCCCATATGCATGTGCTGCTGCGGCGCAAAACGGGTCGGGTGACTGATACCGAATGGATGGCCTGCAATGCCGACTATGCCAAAGAAATTGTGCGCTTTGCCCGGCAACGGGCGCAGGCCGACCAACTGACTGAGCTGGCCGAATGGGCGCAGCGCCTAGAGCAGGCGGTGCAGCAAGCTGCCAACGCTCCGGTGGTCAGTGCGCCGTTGTTGCATCTGGGCACGCCATTGCCGCACAGCCCCGAAGCGGCTTTGGCTGCGCCGCCACCATTGGCCCCGCGCTATGTGGGCGGCATTCGTTAGTGCGTACAAACGTTCGTTTTGAGCGCCCGCAGGCAGGGGGCTGTAGGGGCAGCTTGGGCAGGCGCGCTACCATGTACCACTTGATGGTGGCTGCACCGTCCGTTTTTCTGCCCTTTTGCACGCCTGCCCATGTCCGACGCTTCGCCCCGCCTGCTACGCACCGACAGCCCCGAAGGGCCGTGGGTGCAGTTGTCTGGCCGTTGGGGCGCTGCGGCTTTGGGAGATCGCAGGCAATGGCGGGCTTTGTCGGCCCAATTGGCCTCTCTGCCCGCCAGCCCCAGCCTAGGCTGGGATTTGCGTGGGCTGGAGTGGCTTGACCATGTGGGGGCGCAACTGCTGTGGCTGCATTGGGGCCGCGCTTGGCCGCAGCGCTTGCAGGTGCAAGAGCAGCACCGCAGCCTGTTAGAGAGGGCAGCGAAGTACAGCACCTCGCCACCGCCCGCGCCGCCTTGGCGCTTGGCCGAGCAAATCGACCGGCTGGGGGTGCTGGTGCTGCATGGCTTAGATCATGCCCGGCATTTGCTACAACTGGTGGGGCAATTGCTGATCGATAGCCTGTACCTGCTGCGCCGGCCCTACCGTGCGCCGTGGCGTGATGTGTCGGGGCATTTGTACCGCATGGGGGCGATGGCCCTGCCGATTACGGCCTTGGTGGGCTTTTTGATTGGCGTAGTGTTGGCCTATCTGATGAGCCTGCAATTGCGCCAGTTTGGCGCGGAAGCTTTTATCGTCAATATTTTGGGGATTTCGCTGATTCGCGAGTTGGGGCCTATGCTGGCAGCCATTTTGGTGGCGGGGCGCTCCGGCTCGGCCATCACGGCACAAATTGGCGTGATGCGCGTGACCGAAGAGTTGGACGCCATGCGCGTCATGGGCATTCCTTTGGGGCTGCGGCTGGTGTGGCCGCGCGCGCTGGCGCTGGCTGTGGCCATGCCGCTGATTGCGGTGTGGACGACGCTGGCGGCACTGGCCGGTGGCATGTTGGCCGCCGAGCTGGCCTTGGGTATCTCTCCGGCCTATTTTTACCAAGCCTTGCCAGCGGCAGTGGGGCTGGGCAACCTGTGGTTGGCCTTGTCTAAATCGATGGTGTTTGGTGTCTTGATCGCCCTGATTGGTTGCCATTGGGGGCTGCGCGTGAAACCCAACACCCAAAGCCTAGGCGAGGGCACCACGGCGTCGGTGGTCACGGCCATCACTATGGTCATCATGGTGGATGCGCTGTTTGCGGTGCTGTTCAAAACCGTAGGCTTTTCTTGATGTTGACCATGCCTGCACCCACCCCGGTGGTACGTATTGACCGCCTCTGGAGCGTTTTTGGCAAGGGTGCTGCCGCTTTTAGCGTCCACCAAGATTTGGATTTGACGGTGCAGCGCGGTGAGATGCTGGCACTGGTGGGCGGTTCAGGCACGGGCAAAACCGTGCTGCTGCGCCAAATGTTGGGGCTGGCCCAGCCCGCCCGTGGCACGGTCACGGTGTTGGGCCGCCCAGCCCACGAGATGGGCGGCAGCGGTGCGGCCAGCCGGGTGGGGATGCTGTTTCAGCATGGGGCGCTGTTTTCGGCGTTTAATGTGTTGGAGAACATCGCTTTTGCCCTGAACGAGCAAGGCACACTGCCCGCTGCCGTAGTGCGTGATGCGGCCATGGTCAAGTTGCAGATGGTGGGCCTTAAACCCGAACACGCCACACGGATGCCTGCTGATTTGTCGGGTGGCATGATCAAGCGTGTGGCGCTGGCCCGCGCCCTCATCATGGACCCGCCCCTGCTACTGCTTGACGAGCCTACCGCTGGGCTAGACCCGCATGGCTCGGATGAGTTTTGCACCTTGGTGCGTGAGTTGCAAGCGCTGCTGGGCACGACGATGGTGATGGTGACGCACGATCTCGATACCCTGTTTGCCTTGGCTACCCGCGTGGCAGTGCTGGCCGATAAAAAAGTCATTACCACTGGGCCGCCCGCCGAGGTAGCCCGGTTCGATCATCCCTTTGTGGAACAATTTTTCCGGGGCGAGCGGGGCCGCCGTGCAATGGCACCCCCCTTGGCCCTACAGGAGGTCTGATGGAAAACAAAGCCCATGCTTTAGCCGCCGGGCTGTTTGTGCTCATTGTCTCGGCTTTGGTGGCGGGCCTAGGTATGTGGCTCACGCGCGATGCTGGCAACTACCATGCCTATGAGCTTTCGAGCCGCGCTGGTGTGAGCGGTTTGCAGCCGCAAGCGGCGGTGCGCTACAAAGGCGTAGCGGTGGGCAAGGTGACGCACATCGGTTTTGACCCCCAAATCAATGGCAATGTGTTGATCCGCATTGCCGTGCATGAAAACACCCCCCTCACGCCCAGCACCTTTGCCGTGTTGGGCTACCAAGGCGTGACGGGTTTGGCCTATGTGCTGCTCGATGATGCCGGAGAGCCACAGGCCCGGTTGCCCGCAGGCCCCAGTGGCTTGCCCCGGCTGCCGCTGCGCAACTCGCCGTTTAGCCAATTGGCTGACCAAGGCCAAGCCATTTTGGGGCGGGTGGATGAGGCCGTGCAGCGCATCAACCAATTACTCAGCGATGACAACCAGCAGCGCATTGGCACCGCTTTGACCGAGATCGGCCAAGCCGCTGGTAGTGTCGGGGCACTGGGACGGCGCTTAGACGCCACCGTCAGCCAGCGGCTTGACCCCGCCTTGGCGGCTTTGCCGCCGCTGGCGCAAGAGACCAGCCGCACCCTGCAATCGCTGCAAAGTACCAGCACTGAGGTGGCTGGTGTGGCCCGCGCTTGGGGGCGTACGGCGGGGCAGCTCAACGCCCAAGGCGGCGCGCTAGAGCAAGTCACGGTGGGTGCCCAAGCCCTCAGCCATGCCATTGACCGCTTTAACCACAGCACCTTGGCCCACATCGAAGGCGTCAGTGACGATGCCTCTTATGCCGCCCGCCAGTTGGGTCGGGTGGCTGCCAACCTGAACGACAACCCCCAAGCCCTGCTGTATGGCTCTGGCCGGGCTGTGCCCGGCCCCGGCGAGCCTGGCTTTGCCGAGCCAGCGGTGCCCTTGGCCCAACCATGAGGACAATGCAGACTATGTACGCCAACATTGCTGCCCGAACAAAACCTTGGCTTGGGCTGTGCAGCCTCGCGGGGCTGCTCTTGCTGGGCGGTTGTGCCGCCGTGCCACAGTCACCAGCGCGCCCAGTACTGTACGATTTTGGCCCCGGCTTGCTCATGCCCCAGCCTGCTGACCCGCGCACGCCCTTGTCTGCGGTGGTGTTGGCCGATGTGCAAGGGGCCAGTTATGCCGATGCCAGCACCGCCGTGCTGTACCGGCTGGCCTATGCCGATGCCCGGCAGTTGCGCCCCTACCAGTTGGCCCGCTGGAGCCAGCCACCCGCGCAATTGCTGGAGCAAGAGCTGCGCACGGCGCTGGGCCAGCGCCGCGCCGTGCTGCGCGCCACCGATGCCCGCGCCGCTGCACCGGGGGCCACCGGAGCGCGCCCAGCGGTGCTGCGTGTGCAACTGGAAGAGTTCAGCCAAGTCTTTACCAGCCCCAGCGACAGCGTGGGGTTGGTTCGCGTGCGTGCCACAGTGGTGGTGCCGGGGGCCACGGGAGACCAATTGCTCGGCCAGCGCCTATTTACGGTGCGGCAGCCCGCTACCAGTGCCGACGCAGTGGGGGGCACCCGTGCCCTGGCCGAAGCGGCGGCACAGGCTGCGCAAGAGTTAGCGCAGTGGCTGCAAGAGGTGCAGCGTTAATGCTGCTCACGCGGGCACTTCTGGGCTAGTGTAAAAACGGATGGTGCTGCGGCCTGCGGCTTTGGCGGCATACATGGCGGCGTCGGCCTGATCGAGCAAATCTTCGATTTTGTCTGGGGCCGTGGTAAACAGCCGGATGCCAATGCTGGCGCTGCAATGGTGCTCGACGGTGCTGGCGGCATCGCTGTCGTCTGCTTGGAGCTGGTAGGGCTGCCCCAAGCAGGTCAGAATCTTCTCAGCCACCGCTTGGGTTTGTGGGCGTGCTGTGCTGGCCTCGGTGCTAAAGTCATTGAGCAACACAACAAACTCATCACCGCCAAAGCGCGATACCGTATCGCCAGCGCGCACACATTGCCGCAGCCGTTGCGCCACTTCTATCAAGAGCAAATCGCCCACATGGTGCCCGTGGGCATCATTGAGCGGTTTGAAGTTGTCCAAGTCCATAAATAGCAGTGTGCTGTGGTGGCCGGTGCGCTGGTTGTGCGCCACCGCCAGTTGCAGGCATTCGAGCAGCAAGCGTCGGTTGGGCAGGTGGGTTAGGCTGTCGTGGAAGGCCAGTTGGCGGATTTCTTCCAGTAATTTTTCTTGCTCTTGGCGATGGATTTGTTCCTGCCGGGCATTTTCTTGCGCCACGGCCAGATCGGTCACGGCTTGGGCTTGGCGTCGGGCTATGCGCTGCGCTCGCACCTGCAAAAAAATCACCATAATGACCCCGGTTACTAGCCCATGAATTTGCAGGGCGTGCAGCGCCAACAGCACACTATGGAACACCCCTAGCAACATGAGTGCCGTCACCACAATGGATAGGCCAATAACGCCGTAAAACACCACCAACCCCCATTGCGGGATAGCCGGTGCTGGGTGCCCGGTGCGGGGCCGGGCCAACAGGGCAATCACAAAACTCCAGCTCACAATCAGCAGGGCGCCCACCATATTGATGTGCAAAGCGCTAGAAATTTGGTCGCTTAGGATCAGCCCCGCCTCTAGCGGCCACAGCGCTATCAGGCCCAGCAGTACGCGCAAGGCCCAGCGCGGCGGCTGGTATTCACGAAACAGGCTGTAGTCAAAGTAGGCCGAAGCGGCGGTAAAGCTGACCACCATCAGAGCCACAAACTTGGGGGCGTCTTCGCCCAGTATCCAGCGCACATAGCCCAGCAGTGACAGTGACCAAAAAAAGGCCAGTGCCTGTTTTAAGGCAAAGGTGCCAATCACCCGCTCGCGCAGGGTGAGCCAGTGCAACAAAGCCCACAACAACGACACCAGCAGCCCCGACAGGTAAATGGCATAGATCACCTCTTGCTGGCGGTCTCTCTCTAGCGTTTCTTCTAGGGTGAATACCTCAATGGCTTTGGTGCGGGTGCCCTGCGATTGCAGGCGCAAATAGATGTCTCTGGGGGCATCACCTCTGGGCAGCAAAAAGTTAAAGTTGAGTGAGCGGTAGTTGAAGGGGGTGGTCGCGGCGGCGGCCAGTGGGTCAAAAAGCTCCACCTTGTCCATATAGGACAGGCGCATGCGCAGCACCAGTTGCTCGCTCAGGGCGGAGGGTGGATTGGTGGCTGGATCAATGCGCAGGCGTATCCAAATCGCAGACAGGCCGTAACCCCGACTGAGCAGGCCCTCATAGGGCGTGAACTCCTTGGTGCGCACATCCTCTAGCTGCCACTGGCCTGAGGCGTCTTCTAGCCAAGCGCGTTCGGTGATGTGATCGCGGGCTGGGGCCAGTGCGGGCCAGAGCAGTGCCAACGCCAGCAGCCATTGCATCCACCATGCCCCCTGCTGACGCCACGAGGTAAACACTTGCAGCGCGGGCATGGATGGCTATGGGTGGAGAATCAGCCGCAGGTGCTGGTGTGGCGCATCAGCGCCTCAATCTCGTTAGCAGCTACCGGCACGCCACGGGTGATGAGTTCGCAGCCGGTATCGGTCACGATGGCGTCGTCTTCAATGCGGATGCCAATGCCGTGGAACTGCTCAGGCACGCCGGGGGCGGGGCGCACATACAGGCCCGGCTCTATGGTGAGCACCATGCCCGGGCGCAGGATGCGACTGGGGCGCTCTTGTACCGTTTGGCCGGTGAGCGGGTCTTGGCGCTCGGTGGTTTGGTGGCTTTCGGATGGCTCCACATAGCTGCCGCAATCGTGTACATCCATGCCCAGCCAGTGGCTGGTGCGGTGCATGTAGAACGGAAAGTAGGCGCGCTTTTCAATCACGTCTTGCACGTTGCCTACTTGGTTAGCGTTGAGCAAGCCCAAATCGAGCAGCCCTTGGGCCAGTACGGCCACGGTGGCGTTGTGCGGGTCATTAAAACGGGCATCAGCGCGTGTCGCGGCCACCGCCGCTTCTTGGCTGGCCAGCACCAGATCGTAAAGCGCCCGCTGTGGCCCGCTAAAGCGCCCATTGGCAGGAAAGGTGCGGGTGATGTCGCTGGCGTAACCGTCGAGTTCGCAGCCCGCATCTATCAGCACCAAATCGCCATCGTGGATGCGGGCAGTGTCGGCCCGGTAGTGCAGCACGCAGGCATTGGCCCCCCCAGCGACGATTGAGCTGTAGGCCGGGTATTGCGAACCGTGTTGGCGAAATTCGTGCAGCAGTTCGGCGTCGAGGTGGTATTCGCGCAGATCTTGCCCAGTGCGCAGCATGGCCGCACTGCGCTGCATGGCGCGGATATGGGCTTGCGCGCTGATTTGTGCAGCGCGGCGCATCACCGCTTGCTCGTAGCCATCTTTGATGAGGCGCATTTCATCCAGCAGGGCGCACAGGTCACGCTGCCCATCCGGGCACAGCGCCCCTTGGCGGGCGCGGCCTCGCACGCTGCCCAGCCAGCCCGCCACGCGGTTTTCTAGCCCGGTATGGATGGCAAAGGGATACCACACGGTGGCGCGGTTTTCCAGCAAACGCGGCAGGCGTTGGTCTAGCTCGGCCACAGAAAATGCGGCATCTACCCCTAGGGCGGCAGGGGCGGCTTCGGGGCCAAGGCGGTAGCCGTCCCAGATTTCACGCTCAAGGTCTTTGGGCTGGCAAAACAGGGTGGTGTGGCCGCTGGCGTCTATCACCAACCACGCTTGGGGCTCGGTAAAGCCGCACAGGTAGTGAAAATAGCTGTCAAAGCGAAACAGAAATTCGCTGTCGCGGTTGCGCGAGTGCTCGGGCGCAGTGGGGATGATGGCAATGCCATCAGCACCCAGTTGGGCCGCCAACGCCGCACGGCGTTGGGCATACAAGGAGGAGGGGGCGTGGCTCAGAGGTGCATCCATAGGGGGTATTTTCTGCTAGGTGGATGCAACGTGCAGGCGTGTGGGTTAGGTGGCGATACACATCGCAGGTAGGTGTACCCGGCCATCCAAACTACTGGGTAAGCTTTTAGATCGTGAACACGTTCTGAGTGAATGTTTGAATACATCTCCACGATCAACACTTCAACTCCTGTACCTCCATTTCAGCACGACCGCATCTACCACTCCGATTATCACCATCGACATTCCCACCAACGGAAACACCATACCGCCTACAGCCAGTACGGCTGTTACGCCGACAAGAGCGCGCTGCTGCGCAGGCAACGGCGGTATCCTTGCGCCACCGGCGGGCCGGCGCTTAAACCACATCACTGCGCCCGACACGCACAGCAACACAATGCCTACACACACCGCAACTAGCAGCAGCTGGTTGGTCACGCCAAACTCTTGGCCTAAGTGGATGTTGATGCCCCACTCTAGCCAGCGGCCCAACGGGCCGTAGTCGGCGTAAGACACATCTAGCAACGGCTGACCAGTGTATTGATCAAGATGTACCACGCGCTGGCGGGCTAGGTCGTGTGGGTAGACGGAGGCGGTAAATACGCCTTGCGCATCCTTGGGTGGGTTGATGGTGTAGCCGGGGGCCAGTTGTAGGCGCTGCACTTGGGTCATTAGTGCGTCTAGGCCCAACGGTGCAGGTGGGTGGACGGTATGGGCAGAGTGGCCTAGCGTTGTTGTAGTAGGTGCGTCGCCATCGTGCGCTGCATGGGGGTTGTCGGCCACCTTCGCGACTACGGGGGGTGCGCTGCTGCCGGGCTGTTGGGTCTGTTGCAGTGTCCAAGGCAGGAGGGCATCTGCTGCTAGGGGCTGGCCCGACAGAGGCAGTTGCACACGCACTCCTGCAGGGTAGCCAAAGTTGTGGCCGTTGGCCCATTGGTTGGCTTTAGCGCCCCACAGCACCGACCAGGGCATACCGGTAATAGCCAAAAATAGCAGCCCCACGCCTACTAAGAGGCCAGTCACGGCGTGCAGATCACGCCAGTACATGCGCTGGCTGGGAATGCCACGCATGCTGACAATGCCTGCCTTGCGCCCGCGTGGCCACCACAGGTATAAGCCCGTAACCACCAGCAAGATAGACCAGCCTGCAGCCATTTCGATAAAGCCGCGTTGCACTGGACCGAAGTATTTGAGGCTGTGCAGCTTGCGTATTGTCCAGCCTAGGGTTCCCCGGTCGCTCAGGGTACCAAGCACACGGGCCTGGTATGGGTCTACATACACGGCCACTTTAGTGCCATCGCTGGTGCGTACCCCCACTTCGGTAGAGCGGCCCAGCGCTGCTGGGGGCGTGTATTTAAACCATTCGCCTGGTTGGGCGGTAAGTGCTGCGGCCAGCACGGCGCTGTGAGGGTGTTGGGCGGTGCCATTGGTGGGTGTGGGCACGGTGAGTAGGTTGGCGTGTACGTTTTGGTCGATGCCATCGTGGTAGATGTAGAGCGCACCCGTGACGGCCAGCCAGATGAGCAATGGCAGTACCAGTAGCCCAGCGTAAAAGTGCCAGCGCCATATAGCCCGGTATAGGCTGGTGGTGGTGAGTGCTTGGCTGGTGGCGTCGAATTCTCCGCTGTTGTGGCTTTGAACAGAAGCTTTTGTGGAGGGAATCAGGGTGCGTGCCATGGTCAGAACTTCCAGCTCACGCTGGCGTAGGCGCTGGGGCCGTCACCTGGGGAGTAGCCAGATGAGCCGCTGTCATACCACGCATAAACGTATTTGCGGTTGGTCACGTTCTTGAGCTGCACGCTCATATCTACCGTGGGTGATACGCGCCAAGTGGCCCCTAAATTGAGCAGTGCGTAGCCGCCTGTGCGGCCCAGGGTGTTGGTACGCTCTAGGTAGTAGTTGCCCTGCGCGTTGGCCCAGGCACTGAGCTTGAGTTGTTGGCTGGCTTGGTAGTCCACACCCAGCATGGCTAGGTAGTGCGGCACATTTTCGATTTCTTTGCCTGTGGTGGCGGGAGCGCTGGGGTCGGGTGCAGTGATGCGCGAGATTTGCGATGAGTAGGCCACCCAGCCGCTCCATTGCGCGTCCAATCGGGCGTTTGCTTGTAGGTCTAGGCCTTTGCGCAGGGTGCGGCCCACGTTGCCTTGGCCGCCTTGGTCGGGCAGGCCATTTACACCCAGCACGCGGGCTACTTCGCCGCTGGCGCGCTGCTCCCAATAGGCCACACGGGTCTCGATGCCTGTAGTAGGTTGCCACTTGACGCCCGCTTCCCAGCCGTCGTTGAGCGATGGGGCGAGGTTGCGACTTTGCGATGCCGTACGGTAACTGTCGATGCCTGTGCCGATCTGGAAGCTGCGGCCCCAGTTGGCATACACGCTGGTATCAGGCCGCAGGGCATAGACCATGCTGATTTTGGGCTGGGTGATGGTGCCGTAGTCATGTACGGGTGAAGTAGTTTTGCTGAGACCATCGGTAAAGTTGCCGCTTACTCGGTCTACCCGCAGCGCGGAAATGATCTTGAGTGCCTGCACGGGCTGCACCACTGCCTGCACATAGGCCCCCTTGGTGTTCAGGTCAAAGTTCCAGTCGCGAATTTGCGAGGTACGTGCCTGCTGCACTGTGCGGTAGCGTTGGGCGGTGTTGTCTTGCCACTGTGCATCAAACCCCCCTTCAAGTGTGAAGGCGTGTACCCAGCTGACCTCAGGACGCCAAGTCAGTGTGGTGATGAGTCCTTTATGGGTTTCGTCGTTGTCGCGCTCTTGTTGCACGCCTGCGGCTGAGAAGCGCACAAAGCGTTGATTTTCGTAGTGTTGGGTGTAAGCCTTGGCGGCCCAAGAGAGGTTGTTGTTCCACTGCCCATCGAGGTGTGCACTGAGCTGTGTCGTTTCGCGCTCGCTGCGATCCCATGCCGCATAGGCGGGCGAGCTGCGCGGTGCGCTGGTGGCCTGTTCGGCAGTGAGGTAGCCAGACTCCAGCGCCTTGTTTTTGTAGTAACGGGCAATGACGCCTGCGCGCCAGTGGCCGCTGTCGCTGGTGTAAAACCACTTGCCTGCGAGCGCCTTTTTGTTGGCATCGGTATGGTCGCGGTAGCCGTCAGATTCTCGCGTGGCTACAAAGTAGTTTTGGCTCCAGTTGCCGCTTTCAATCCCCTTTTTCAGTTGTAGTTCGTGCGTGCCAAAACTGCCCAGTGTCACGCTGGCTTGGCCATCATTGCCGCCTTGGCGGGTAATCACATTGGCATTGCCCGCGATGTTGTTGAGGCCGTAGCGTGGGTCGTTGGTGCCACGCACGATCTCGATGGCTTCGATGTCGAGCGGAAACACGGCATCAAAAAATGGCATACCGCCCGCGTTGTCGTTGCTGGGGATGCCGTCGATCAGCAGCTTAACGGCATTGATGCGGCCTTCACCGTTGAAGCCGCGCATCGAAAACCGCCCCGCGTCCGTGCCCTGCTTGAACTGCGTAACTTGCACACCGGGCGCGCGGGTCAGCAGCTCCCAACTGTAGTCCAGATGCTGGTCTTGCAGTACGCTGGCGCGCAGAATATCCACCGAGCTAAACACGCTGCGCACATTGAGTGCGCCAGAGGGTGCGGACTGGACGGTGATGGTACCCAGCGTCAGGGCTGCGTCGTTGGTTGGTTCTGCAACGGCAGGAGTGACAGTTGGCTGTACAGGTTGGGGTGTAGATTCAGCCCAGACAGAAGGTGCAAGCGAAGCTAGGGCAGCAGCCACAGCGGCGGCAGTGAGAGAGCGCGTATGGCGCACAGACAGAGTCAAATTGGAAGTCATGGTTGGCAAGGTGTTCACACCGCACTCCAAGCCCCCCGCACAGTGCAGGGGCAACACTCTGGTCAACCCACAGTCCCATCAGAGCGACTGTAAGCCCACGACAGCATCACGACCCACAGCCACAGGCGTGTGGTGCTTAGGAGCAGCGCAAAAAGATAATCGGATTAGGAATGGCGCGCCTAGCGTTCCGTAAACCCCCGTGGCGCTCCACATGGACAGGAGCGGTCGGTGGGCGTGATAAACGAAGTGAACCGGAAGGCAACAGGCAGCGCCTGAAAATCAGACTGGTGTGAATGCAGGTGGCCCCCGCGCAGGCAGCGCGGCCCCTTGCCAAGATGCCGCGTACACCAATGCCTGGTTGGGCATAGGTACGGGCTGTTGTGCGGCGCGGGGTGACGCTATTGGCAGCAGGTTGGGTGGTGGTGCCTGTAGCTGTAGGCACAGCGAGCAATCAAGCCCGTGTGGGCCTAGCGCTTGCTGGCGGGAAGGGGATTCACCATCGCTTACTGCGCTGACCACTACCAGTTTGACTGCACCCGAAGCGCCGCAGACCAGCTCCAGCGACTGCGGCAGGATAAGGGGCACCGCACCCGTCAGTCCAACCACGGCAACGAACCAAGCCAGCACGAGGCGGGCGAGGATGGAGGCGGTGCGCAGGCGGTGCATGGTAGGGGCTTGGTGCAAGTGTTGCGGTGTTCTTAGTCGGTAGGGCTAGCAAACATCTGTCGGTTATCGGCTTTGGACGCTGCGGTATCTGGCATTTAGCTGTGCCAGCCGCTCTGGCGTGCCTACATCAGTCCAAGCCCCGTGGTACAGCGACGCACCCACCCGTCCAGCATCCATCGCTAGGCGTAGTAGCGGTGCTAGCGGTGCTGCAACGCCTTGTGGATTGCCCGTGGGAATGTTACACCACGGTGGCGCAAACAACTCAGCCCGCAACAGGGCGATGGTGCTGTAGGTGTAGCGCGGTGTGGGGTCGCCTTCGGGCAGGTTGAGCGCTCGCCCTTGGGCCGAGAGGCCAAAATCACCCTTGGGGTGATGGGTCGGGTTGGGCACCAGCCACAGATGCGCCAAATCGTTGCTGGCGGCAAAGGCTTGTGCGGCTTCGGGGGCAAAGCGAAACTCTGGCGCAAACACATCGCCTGCCACCAGCCAGAACATATCGCCCAGTTGTGGCAGGGCGCGGGCAATGCCACCAGCCGTTTCTAGCGCTGTGCCAAAATCTTGTTGCTCGCGTGAATAGACCAGCGCCAGCGCTGGGGTATCCCCCACCTCAGACGGAGCCTGAAACGTCGCCCCAAAGTAACTGCTGATCTGCTCACCCAGCCAAGCGGTGTTGATCACTGCCCGGCGCACGCCCGCTTGGGCCAGCGCCTGCAAATGCCATTGCAGCAGGGGCTGGCCTTGCACCGCCAAGAGTGGTTTGGGGGTGCTATCGGTCAGGGGGCGCATACGTTCGCCCCGGCCTGCGGCCAAGATCAGTGCGGGGATGGTGGGGGGCTTGGTGGTGGCAGATAAATCGGGCATGGCCTGCACTGTAGCGGGCTAGAAAGTCAGCAACAGTAAAATCCGCAACTTTCCACCGACCCCTCCCTCCGGACCTGCCCCATGGCCAACTCTCAAAAAATGGCGAATGCAATCCGCGCACTCGCAATGGATGCCGTTCAACAAGCCAACTCCGGTCACCCTGGTGCCCCAATGGGCATGGCCGATATGGCCGTGGCACTGTGGGGCCGCCACCTCCAGCACAACCCCGCCAACCCCAAGTGGGCTGACCGCGACCGCTTCATCCTCTCCAACGGCCACGGCTCAATGCTGTTGTACGCCCTCTTGCACCTGACTGGCTACGACCTGCCGATGCAAGAGCTGAAAGATTTTCGCAAGTTGCACAGCAAAACTGCTGGACACCCCGAAGTGGGCGTGACCCCCGGCGTAGAAACCACCACCGGCCCTCTGGGCCAAGGCATCACCAATGCCGTAGGCTTTGCCTTGGCAGAAAAGCTGTTGGCTAAAGAATTCAACCGTAAGGCTGGCAAGGTCAACCACACCATTGTTGACCACCACACCTATGTCTTCTTGGGCGATGGCTGCCTGATGGAAGGCGTCAGCCACGAAGCCGTGGCCTTGGCCGGTGCTTGGAAGCTGAACAAGCTCATCGCACTGTACGACGACAACGGCATCAGCATTGACGGCCAAGTGGCTCCTTGGTTTATTGACAACACCCCCCAGCGCTTTACCGCCTGTGGCTGGAACGTGATTGGCCCCGTGGATGGTCACGATGCCGATGCCGTGGATGCTGCCATTGCCCAAGCCAAAAAGAACACCGACAAGCCCACGCTGATCGTCTGCAAGACCCACATCGGCAAAGGCAGCCCCAACCGTGCCAACACCGCCAAGGCCCACGGCGAGCCATTGGGTGCCGAAGAAATCGCCCTGACCCGCAAAGAGCTGGGCTGGGAGCACGCACCGTTTGTCATCCCCAAAGACGTGGCTGCCGACTGGAACGCCACCAAAGCCGGTGCCAAATTGGAAGCCGATTGGAACAAGCGTTTTGCCGCCTACAGCAAAGCCTTCCCAGAGCTGGCCGCAGAATTTACCCGCCGCATGAATGGCGATCTGCCCGCCAGCTTTGCCCAAGTGGCCGTGGATACCGTCGTCCACGCCCACCGCAACGGTGAGACCGTTGCCAGCCGCAAGGCCAGCCAACTGGCCTTGGAAGCCTTTACCGCCGCCTTGCCCGAACTGCTGGGCGGCAGCGCCGACCTGACAGGCTCCAACCTGACCAATACCAAGAGCACGCCCAATCTGCGCTTTGACGCTGCCGGTGACGTGGTGCAAACCGAAATCAACGGCCAACTGGTCGGTGGCCGCCACATCAACTACGGTGTGCGCGAGTTTGGCATGGCCGCCATCATGAACGGTGTGGCGCTGCACGGTGGCTTTATCCCCTACGGTGGCACCTTCCTGACCTTTAGCGATTACAGCCGCAATGCCATCCGTATGGCCGCGCTGATGAAGCTGCGCGTGGTACACGTCTTTACCCACGACTCTATCGGTTTGGGCGAAGACGGCCCCACGCACCAATCCATCGAGCACGCTGCCAGCCTGCGCCTGATTCCCAATTTGGATGTGTGGCGTCCCGCCGACACGGCAGAAACCGCCGTGGCGTGGAGCGTAGCCATCTCCAACCGCAACAAGCCTACCGCGCTGCTACTCAGCCGCCAAAACCTGCCCTACGCCCCCAAGCGCGATTTGGGCGACATCAGCCGGGGCGCTTATGTGCTGTCCGAGCCACGCGATGTCGGCCTGAAAGACAAGGCCCAAGCCGTCATCATCGCCACCGGCTCTGAAGTGCAATTGGCACTCAAGGCCCAGCGCCTGCTGGCCGAGAAAAAGATTGCCGTGCGCGTGGTGTCTATGCCCAGCACCACCACCTTTGACCAACAAGACGTGAAGTACAAAAAGGCCCTGCTGCCCGCCGGTTTGCCACGCATTGCCGTCGAGATGGGCGTGACCGACTTCTGGTGGAAGTACGGCTGCGCCGCCGTGATTGGCATCGACACCTACGGCGAATCGGCACCTGCGCCGGTACTGTTTGAGCATTTTGGCTTTACCGCTGAGAACGTTGCCGCCACCGTGCAAGCGGCCCTCAAGCGCAAATAATTTTTTTCGATTTTGGCAAGCAACTCTGGAGAAAACCCCATGACCATCAAGATTGGCATCAACGGCTTTGGCCGCATTGGCCGCAACGTACTGCGCTCGGCGCTGCAAAACTTCAGCGACATCGAAGTCGTCGGCATCAATGACCTGTTGGAGCCCGAATATCTGGCCTATATGCTGCAATACGACAGCGTGCATGGCCGCTTCAAGGGTGAAGTGTCGGTGGAAGGCTCCAACCTGATCGTCAACGGCAAAAAAATCCGCCTGACGCAAGAGCGCGACCCGGCCAACCTGAAGTGGAACGAAGTCGGTGCCGATGTCGTCATCGAATCGACCGGCCTGTTCTTGGACAAGGTCACGGCACAAAAGCACATTGATGCAGGTGCTAAGAAGGTGATTTTGTCGGCTCCTTCCAAGGACGACACCCCGATGTTTGTGTTTGGCGTGAACCACGACACCTACAAGGGCGAAGCCATCATCTCTAACGCTTCTTGCACCACCAACTGCTTGGCCCCTGTGGCTAAGGTGCTCAACGACAAGTGGGGCATCAAGCGCGGCCTGATGACCACCGTGCACGCTGCCACCGCGACGCAAAAAACCGTCGATGGCCCCTCTAACAAAGACTGGCGCGGTGGTCGTGGCATCTTGGAAAACATCATCCCCTCCAGCACTGGCGCTGCCAAGGCCGTGGGCGTGGTGATTCCATCGCTGAACAAGAAGCTGACGGGTATGTCGTTCCGCGTGCCCACGTCGGACGTGTCCGTGGTCGATTTGACCGTGGAGCTGGAAAACGCAGCTTCCTATGAAGAAATCAAGGCCGAAATGAAGGCTCAGTCTGAAGGCGCACTCAAGGGCGTGCTCGGCTACACCGAAGACAAGGTGGTGGCTACCGACTTCCGTGGCGACACCCGCACTTCGATCTTTGATGCCGACGCCGGTATCGCGCTGGACGGCACCTTCGTCAAGCTCGTGAGCTGGTACGACAACGAATGGGGTTATTCGAACAAGTGCTTGGAAATGGTGCGCGTGGTTTCTAAGTAAACCGCTTGCCGCTGTAGCCTGCAACAACGCGCCTTCGGGCGCGTTTTTTGTTGTACTTCCATTCGATTACCCCGGAGCAGAAAAATGGGGGTCAGATTCACATTTTTCTGTTTTAGCTGTTTTAGCTGTTTTAGCTGTTTTGGCTGTTTTGGCTGCTGCGCGCACCGCCTGCACCGATACCTTGGCCGCAGCACAGGCGCAATGCAGCGCCGCATGGCTGACGGGCTCGCCACGCACCGCGTTGGCAATGATGGTGTCGGCCCACGGTAGGCCACAGGGGGTGATGGGCGCAAAGCGGCTAGGCTCTGGGTCACGCCACTGCGCTAACCAAGCCGCCATGCGGGCCTTGGCTTGGGCGGCCTCTTCTGGGGTGACTGGGGGTGGTGCTGGTGGTTGGGGTGGCGGAGATTCGGGCGGCTGCTGTACGCCAGCGCTGGGCGGTGTGACCACGGTGGGTAAGCGTGGCGGTGGGCGTTGGTTGTGGAGCCATGCCGGATCAAACGAAGCCCAATCGTTCAGGGCCATCACCTGCACCACCCAGCCCAAAGGTTGATTCAGGCTGGCGGCGTGGTGGAGCAATTGCTGGCATTGCAGCGCGTTGGGCAAGGCGGGCCTGCCTTTGGCGCGGCGCACCTGTTGCCAAGCCTGCAAGGCGGCCTGATCCTCTGGATTTTGCAAGGATTGCAAAAATAAAGAAGATGACGATTCGGCTTTGGGTGCAGGTGCTGGAGGTGCTGGTGTTGGGCAAGGCGTGGCGGGTGGCTCCGTTGTCTTTTTCTGTTGAACTCCGTTGCTTCCGTTCTGGGTGGTGATTTCTGCATATGGGCCAGAAAAATCACCACTGCTGGATGCAGAAAACGCCACCCCGGTGGGTAAATTTTCTGCATGGCTGCTGCCGTGTGTAGCGCTGGGTTGTGGGGCCAAAGCGGCCTCGTTGATGCGGTACACGTTGGTGCTGAGGCCGGGGGCTTTGCCTACGTGCAGCACGCCTTTTTGTACCAGCAGCGTGATATGCGTTTGCACCGTGCGTTTGTGCAGCCCACACATCCGGGCCAGCCGCACCAGCGACGGAAAGGCACAGCCCCGCGCATCGTTGTAATGGCTAATGATGCACAACAGCACCAATTTGGCCCCACTGGGCAAAGTCACCTGCCAAGCGGCACGGCCCATACGCAGGCTGGCGCGGCAAATAGAAAAAATGTCGGTCATGGCAAGACCTCTCGCAACAGAGAAAACACAAACACACAGGCGCACACCCGCTGGCCGCTGCACAGCGCAGCCGCTAGACACCGGGAGGCCACAGAGGGAAGAAAGGCGCGGGCGCTTAGGGCGCAGTCAAGCGCATGGCATCGAACAACACATCGACGCTGCCATCGGCCCGAAAACCAGCCAACAATGGCAAATGCTGGCGGTTGCGCCACAGCAGGGCGCGTTGGCGCTGCTGGCTCCAAGTGCCCGCGTGGCTGTGCGGTGGCTCGGCCAGCAAAAGGTGCAGCGCGTGCAAAGTCTGTTGCAAGACCTGTGCGGTCATCAGGGGCGGAGAAATGCCCTGCGGCGGGGCCGCAGTGTGGGGAAAGGTGTCAGCCATGATTGGCTCCTTCTGAACAGGTGGTCAACCTGCCCCCCTCCCGTCCAAAAGAGGGTGGCAGACCGTGTAGGGTTGGACGACCGGCAGAAGGAACCGGCACACCCTCGCGGGTGTCCCCACACAGCCCGCCCTAAAGCAAAAGCCGTGCGCGCAGCATCTAGCCAAAGAAAAGCCGCTGTCCCCCAAGGAGGGTGCGGCTGCTGCGCCTTCTAAAACCGGGCGTCCAAACCCGTATCGCGCCTTTTTCGCACGATAGGGCCGAGTCTAACGGTGGATGGCGGGTAGGCGCAAGCCCTGCTGTGCTACTTTGATCTACGAGTTGCCATCCGCAAAAAATGAGTTTTGTCTCCATACGATCTGCCCAAATTTTCCTTTGGGTGCTGTAGGATTGTGCAGTTTTTTCCGACTGACGGTCAACGTGGGACTGTCGTCTAATCATAGTTAGGCCTCACAATCATGCCAAATCCATTTGTCGCCAATTTTCACCTTGAAGTCACTTTTGGTAAGCCGATTGCGCTAACGCAATTCGAGCGCCTAATCGACGATCTGAATTTTCCTGGAATATACTTCTTGCATGATGGTCAGTGTTCCGAAAATGACTTTGACCCGCTTAGCATCAAAGTCAAGTACATCGGAAAAGCAATTGGAGAAACGATATTTTCAAGATGCCAAAAGCATCTTTACACTATTACTGATAGAAAGGCTGCCAATGGCAATCCAAAGACAAACCCGGGAAAGAGGTTTAAGGAGTACCGCGAAAAAATAAAATTTGACCCGGAAGGTATTTACGTTGTGCCCGGATTTATGAATCATGCAGAGCCTTATTTGATCTCGTGTGCTGAGGAATATCTACAGTTTCTTTATAGGCAGCGCCATGGCGACATACCAGCGGCAAATACTAAGCAGTAGCACAGCGAGACCTAACCTCTCGCTCCAGCCGATCGTTTCAAGTGGCGGCTGAATTCCAACCTTATACATAAGAAGCTGAATAAAATGACTATCAGTGTTTTCTTGAGCCATAACCATAGAGATAAAGAATTTGTTCGTAAGCTGGCAGCGGATTTGGATGCGCATGGTGTCAAATACTGGCTTGATGAAGCAGAGATGAAAATTGGAGATTCACTGATTCAGAAAATTAGGCAGGGAATAGAAAGTGTTGATTATTTTGCCGTAATTTTGTCCCCGAACTCGGTAGAGGCTCCGTGGGTAGTTAACGAACTCGATGTGGCAATGAATAATCAAATAAATGGCCGATCAATAAAGGTATTGCCAATCATGTTAAAGGAATGCGATCCCCCAGGATTTTTGATCGGAAAGCTCTACGCTGATTTTAAAGCCGAGAACTTATACGAAGAATCATTTAAGGCTTTGATAAATAGTATTGGAGTTGTATTTAATAAAAGTGCAATGCAGGCTATAAAATATCACAACAACCTTGGAACGGCCGCAGACAAAGCTTTTTCTAGAAATCTATCAATGATGTCAAAGCCTTTTCATAGGCCATTTCAATATATGGGAATGAGCATTGAGAGGGCCGAGAGGGAGGTTGATGGAAAAGCGAATGAAGTAGGGAATATTGTTGTAGAGAATAAAGAATGCCGCCTGTTGCTTGAGGCAGAGGGTAACTTTATCAGCTATGTCGAAGTTGAGCTAAAACAAACGGCTCCTCATTATAAAAATCAAGAATTTGATTCCGAAGCGGCTTTGGGTGCCTTGAGTATAAGCATTTCTGAGCTTGAATTGGCTCGCAAGCAAACGCATTATCACACTTACTACGATCATCGGAGAAAGTTAAAGGTTAGCGTTTCGTGTCAGTACGACGAAGCCCCACTGTGTGTTGCATTTAGCTCAAAATATTACGGTATGTGAGGAATAAATGTGCAAGGCTCGAATTATTTTTGGCATTGGCGCTAATCACAGTACTTAAGCGGACAGCTTCCAACTGCCGCTTACTTTAGTTCATTCACAGTAAACTCTCCAAACCCTTGCGCTCCAGCAAGTGGAGTAGTTTAAAAGAGGGGCCGCTGGGGTGTTTTATCGCCTATTTCCCATTTGCACACGGTCGATAGGCTGATATTAAGAAATGCGGCCAGCACCGATTGGCTGAGCTTGAAACTTTCGTGCAAGGCCCGGATTTTTCACTGTGGTACGTTGGCACTGGTGCAAGACACAGTGTGTCGTATTTCAACATCTTGCGCTTGTCAATCAACCCCAGATGATGCAAATCTGTGGCAGTTTCATGTACTGCCTAAAAAATAAGGCTTTGGGGCTTAGCATTTGTGGTCATGGCAAATTTCCTGCAACGCAGATAGTTCATAATTCTCTGCTACTGCACCAACCCCCCTTTGGTGTACCCGCGTCACCCAAAAAGGGTATTGGGTTACGCTGTAGGAATAAAGGGGCCAGGGTCAAATTATTTTTACGTCGGTTTTACGCATCCAACAAAGCCATGCTGGGGCAAACCGGCGTCCGGTTACGCTGCGCTAACCTGACCTACAGCCTACCGGCTTTATGGAATAGCAGACAATGGAATAAACATTGGTGATGGATTGGGTGTTTTGTCACCTTCCAAGAGCACAAACCCTAATTTCTGATAAAACGCTACTGCTCCGGCATCTGCATCCAAGTAAAGACCATAGCACCCTACACTCTGCGCACTTCTCTTAATCACATCAAAGGCATGGTTCATGAGTTGACTACCATAGCCTTTTTTTGCATCGCCAGCATGAATTCCCAACATGATCAGACGGATACAAGGGATTGTTTTTGGCAGTGATCCTAGCTGCAGCGTAGAAATGGCGGACACAGCAATCGCATGATTGGCAATGGTGTAGAAGCCGACAAACCGATCAGGGTTTCCGTTTTGCCCTTCCTCTAAAAGAACGTAGGCAACACTCAATCCTTGTTTAACTTGCTTTTTCAGCGAATCTTTGACAAATTTATTCACTGGATGCAAGTGGCAATCAAACTGATTCAGTCCAGTGTATTTAATAGTAGGATCAAAGCGAGCAATAACGAAGCTCATTCGCCGCGCACCTTCAAACGCGCTTGCTGGCGAAAATTCTGCATCGCTTCAGTGGGTTCAGCGGGCGCTTGCAATAGCCTCACCAGCTGGAGTTGCCCCTCCGCAGAAAGGTTAATGGCCGCATGGTCACGCAAAACAGCCCGTGCTTTTTCTATCGCCGAGGCCAGCATAAAAGCCGACAGATCCATGCCATCCAAAATGGCTGCCTTGCTCAGAAGCTCTTTGGTTTCGCGTGTGGTTTTTAACTCCATGCGTGCGTCTTTGATGGCGAGTGTTCCCATATAGCCTCCGTACAACAAGATTTTAATCATACGGCTGTTGTCCGTATGATGCAAGTGTGGAACGAAGGGGGCTAGGCGCAATTGATACGATCTATAGGTTGTTCCGCTGTGCCCACCCTATTCCCTCGAAAGGACACCCCATGAGACTGTCTCAACACCTTTGCGGCATGGCCGCGCTGTCGCTCGCTTTGGCTACCCAAGGCCATGCCGCTGCGGCCAACACCCAAACCGATTGCCTGTTTGCTTGGGCCGAAAGCCATGCGCCTGAACTGTTCGCACCGGCGGGTGCCGTTAGCGGCCAGAGCGGCAGCTACTACTACCGCCACTACCCTAGCCTGAGCACCTATCTGGCCGTCTCTTCGGCGGACAGCCACGTTTACTACCTTGGCCCCGCCTCCAATGGGGCGGTGCAAGATATCGGCAGCTTGGCATTTTGGGTGGGGCAAGCCCAGTGCCCGGCGAGCAGCAGTGCCACTTATCCGCTGGTCGATACCGGCCAGCGCAAGTTTTATGGCAACACCGCTGAGCTGGGCAGTGCGCCCGCCACCGCCACGGCTGCTTTCTATGGCGAGGACGCGCAGTTTGCTGGTCGGCAACTGTCTTACCAAAACAATGGCGATGGCACCATCACCGATCTGCATACCGGGCTGATGTGGGTGGCAGCACGCGGCAGCAAAGTCACTTGGGACGCCGCCGTCGCCGGGGCCAGCAGCAGCCGGGTAGGTGGCTACAGCGACTGGCGTATGCCCACCATCAAGGAGCTGTATTCGCTGATCGACTTTAACGGCAAGTCGGCGGCCACGGCTGCCAGTTCTGTGCCCTACATTGACACCCGCTATTTCGAGATCGTCTTTGGTGATGCCACGGGGGGCCGAGTGATTGACGGCCAAGACTGGTCGGCCACCAAGTACGTGAGCACCACCATGAATGGCGATGTAACGGTGTTTGGCGTCAACTTCATTGATGGCCGCATCAAGGGCTACCCCCAGTACACGCCGGGCAGCAGAACCGGCAGCACCTTGTATGTCCGCTATGTGCGCGGCAACAGCAACTATGGTGTTAATCAACTATCGGCCAATGGTGATGGCACCATCACTGACCACGCTACCGGCCTGATGTGGGCGCAGACCGACAGCGGCGTTGCCAAAAACTGGCAGGACGCCTTGGCTTGGGTGCAGGCGCAAAACAGCGCCAACGCTTTCGGCCACAACGACTGGCGTATGCCCAACGCCAAAGAGTTGCAGAGCATTGTCGATTACAGCCGCTCGCCAGCCACCACCCAATCGGCAGCACTCAGCCCCCTGTTCACGGCAACTGCTATCACTAACGAAGGCGGCACCACCGATTACCCTTGGTATTGGGCCAGCACCACCCACCTCGATAGCAACGGCGCGGTCTATGTCGCTTTTGGCCGGGCGCTGGGCTGGATGCGCTTGCCGGGCAGCAGCAGCTACAGCCTGCTGGACGTGCATGGCGCTGGTGCCCAGCGCAGTGATCCCAAGAGTGGCAACGTCAGTAATTACCTGCTCGGTAAAGATGCTCGCGGTCAGTCAGCGTACGGCCTTGGCCCACAGGGCGACGTGGTGCGCATCGCCAATTTTGTGCGCTTGGTACGCGACGCGCCATGATGTTCCGCAGCGCCTGCAGGGTGTGCTTTGGGGCCTCGTGGGTAGACAACTCCAGAGGCCCGCCGATTGCAGGCTGTACCCTAGCGCCGATGGGGAGATGATTATACAGGATAAGCGAATGATGTTCTGTAAGGATTAAACAGGATTGACTTCCTAGAATGCCGCCGGTTTATGCGTTGCGCATTCAATGATTATTTAGGGAGACCCATGTCCAATCCACTGTACGAGAACATCAAGCGCGACCCGCGCTATGCCCAGCTGGTGCGCCAGCGTGGGCGCTTTGCCGCCACGCTGGCACTGTTGGTGATTATTGTGTTTTTTAGCTTTGTGCTGCTAGTGGCCTTTGTGCCCAGTTTTATCGCTGCGCGCATTTTTGAAGGCAGCAATTTGACGGTAGGTTTTGCACTGGGTTTTTTCCAGTTCGTGTTTTTCTGTTTGCTGACGTGGGTGTATGTGCGCCGCGCCAATGGCGAATTTGACAGCCTGAATGAACAAATCGTCCAAGACGCCCTGAAAAAATCATGAACCGTACACCTTCTCTGCTTTCTTCTGTGGGCCGTCCGCTGGCGGCTCTGCTGTGGCTGTTGCCCACATTAGCCTTGGCTGGCCCCGATTTGGGCGCGGCCCAAAAACAACCGCTCAATTTGCACGCCATCGGCATGTTCTTTGTGTTCGTGCTCATGACGCTGGGCATCACCTACTGGGCGGCGGGCCGCTCTAAGTCGGCATCCGACTTTTACACAGCGGGTGGTGGTATCACGGGCAAGCAAAATGGCTTGGCTATTGCCGGGGACTTTATGTCCGCCGCCACGCTGCTGGGCCTGACTGCCATGATCTACGGCCAAGGGGTAGATGGCTATATCTACATGGTGGCCTTTTTTGTGGGCTGGCCCATCATCTTGTTTTTGATGGCCGAGCGCCTGCGCAATCTGGGCAAATTTACTTTTGCTGACATCACCGCCTACCGCCTTAACCAAGGCAAGGTGCGTACGATGGCGGCGATTAGCTCGCTGGTGGTGGTGTGCTTCTATTTGGTGGCCCAAATGGTGGGCGCGGGCCAGCTCATCAAACTGTTGTTTGGTTTGGATTACCACGTTGCGCTGGTGGTGGTGGGCATTCTGATGATGGTGTATGTGATTTTTGGTGGCATGGTGGCTACCACTTGGGTGCAGATCATTAAGGCGTGCATGTTGCTGGTGGGTGGCACGGCCATCATGCTGCTGGCGTTTAGCAATTTTGGTTTCAGCTTTGATACCTTGACCACCCGTGCCATGGAAGTCCATAAGCTCGGCTCTAAACTGATGACCCCCGGCAGCTTGCTGGCCGATCCAATCACCGCCATTTCGATGGGCTTGGGTTTGATGTTCGGCATTGCCGGGCTGCCACACATTTTGATGCGCTTTTTTACCGTGACCAATGCCAAGGAAGCGCGCAAGTCGGTGTTTTACGCGTCGGGCATCATTGCCTTCTTCTTCAACGTGATTGCCATCATGGGCCTGTGCTCCATTGTGCTGGTGGGCACCGATCCGCAATTCTTTGAGGGCGGTGATATCAAGGGCAAGCTCATTGGTGGTGGCAACATGGTGGCCTTGCACTTGGCTAAGGCTGCTGGTGGCAATTTGCTGCTGGGCTTTTTGTCGGCTGTGGCCTTTGCCACGATTTTGGCGGTGGTGGCAGGCTTGGCATTGGCCGGTGCTTCGGCTATCTCGCACGACCTGTACGCCCGCGTCATCATGAAGGGCAATGTCTCGGAAGAAAAAGAAATCCGTGTCTCCAAAATTGCTACGCTGGGTTTGGGCGTGGTGGCGGTGCTGTTGGGCGTGGCCTTTGAGAAAATGAACGTGGCATTTATGGTGGCGTTGGCCTTTGGCGTAGCATCGTGCGCTAACTTCCCGGTGCTGCTGATGTCGATGTACTGGCGTGGCCTGACCACACGCGGTGCGCTGGTCGGTGGCTATACGGGCTTGATTAGCTCGGTGATGTTTGTGGTGCTCTCCAAGTCGGTGTGGGTAGATGTGCTGGGCAATGCGTCTCCCATCTTCCCGTACACACAGCCTGCTCTGTTTGCCATGCCACTGGCTTTCTTGGGTATTTATGTGTTCTCCAAACTGGACAACAGCGCACAAGCCCAAGCCGAACGCGCTGCCTTTGACGACCAGTATGTGCGCGCCCAAACTGGCGTAGGCGCTGCCAGCGCTGCGGCACACTGATCGTTCATCACCTCTCCCTTTGGGGGCCAGCCAGTCGGTGTAAAAGCTGACTGGCTTTTTTTATGGTGGTCTTAGGGGGTGCTTGACGCCCTACGGCAATAGGGGCAAGCTGATGGCTTTTCCATCCCCCGTTTGCAGGAGCTGTTTGCCATGCGCTTTCCTCTTTTTGTTCGCCAGACCCTCTCTGCTGCCGGGCTGTGTGCATTGGCAGTGCCTGCACTGGCCCAAGTGGCTATTACCGATCCGCCACTGGAGCACCACTTTGGCAAGATTCCGGTGGGTGCCACTTATGCGGCCCAGTATTTTTCTGTATTTAACCAAGGTAGCACTCCTGTGACGCTGGGGCAGGTGCGCGTGGATAGTGACATGGCCGTGTGCATGGCGCTGGGTTGCCCCAGCATAGCCCCGGCAGACTTTGCCGTGCAGGGGTCTGACGGTTGCAGTGGTCGGACTTTGCAGCCGGGGCTGGGTTGCTCTACCTTGGTCGGTTTTGTGCCTACGGCACCGGGGGCGCGGGCTGCGCGGCTGGTGTTTCCGGTGCAAGGGGGCACGCAGGTAGAGCGCATCGTGGTGGGCACGGGCGTATCACAGCCGCTGGAATGTGTGCTCGATTGGGCCGAGCGTACTTACCCCACCTTATTTTTGCAGCCCACGCCCACCCAAGTGGTTAGCCCCTATGTGGCCCGCTGCTACCAAGGTGGTGCCCTGTGTGTGGGCGCTGATGTGGCTGTGCCCACCTTTGCCCCGGCCAGTATTTACTACCTGCTCAATGGTGAGGTGGGGCGTTTAGGCACATTGAGCGATTTTGCCGCCGTAGCCACCCAGGCACAGTCTTCCACGCTGCGCTGCGAGCAGTCTAGCCCGCAGTAAAGCCACCCCCGCTGCTGCCAGCTTGCAAGACCAATGCATCAATCTGGCACAGTTGGCCAGTGCGTTTGTGCTGGACAAGCCAGCCTGAGCATTACCGTCTGTGAGGCGGCAGGGCCTGAACCATGTGGCGGGCGTGGCACAGGTCGGCCCACGCGGCGGCCTTGTATTTGCCTTGGCGCAGCAAATAGGGGGCATCGTAGGTGACGATGGCCGGGTAGCCTGCCACACTGTGCGGTTGGGCGCGCAGTTGCCCTAGCGGTTCGGTGCGCCCCAGCGCCGCACGGGCGGCCAGCCGCCCCATCAGCAGCACCATCGCGGGCTGGATTTGGGCCAAGGCTGGGGTGAGTACGGCATCGGGGTGAGGCGTGGCATGGGGTTGATGGGGGGGGGCCAGCTCTACGCCACAAAAAAACACTTGTGGGTGTTGGTGCAATTGCAGGGCGCGCAGCATGTTGTGCAGCAGCGTACCGGCATCGCCCGCCAGTGGATCGGTATCGGCGCGGCCCTCGGCCACAATCAGCCAAGCATTGCCAAGATGGGGGGCCACCGTGGTGGTTTCTGCTGTGGCGGGGTAGAGCCGCCGGGGCGGATGTAGTACCAGTGCTGCGCTGGTGGTTGCCGAAGGTGTGGTGCTGGCTACAGGCGTGGAGATTGCACCAGTGGCTTGGTATGCTGCCCTAGATGGTGGGGGTGTTCTGGTGGGCTGCTGTATGGTGGGTGTGGGCGGCAGCATGGCTCCGGCTGTGGTGTCGGCGGCCAGCGGCTGCCCTAGTGGGGCACTGACCACAGGGGCTGGCGACCAGACATGCACGCCCATTTCTTGCAGCATGGCGCGCTGGCGGGCATCAAGGTGCAGGCTCATAAGGGTACGCTCATCACCACAGCATCTTCGCGCTGGCCGTGGGCTGCGGGGTAGTAGTTCTTGCGTACCCCCACCTCCCGAAAACCATATTGTTCATAGATATGGCGTGCGCGCAAGTTGCCGATCCGCACCTCTAACCAAAGCCATTGCGCCCGCTGGCCGCGCGCCCACAGCGCCAGCGCATCCAATAGCAGCCGCGCCCAGCCTTGCCCCTGAAACTCTGGGGCCACGGTGATGTTGAGCAAATGGGCCTCATCGACTCCCGGCATAGCCACAAAATAGCCCAGCAGTTCAGGCCCGCCTTTGAGCAGTTGAATTTGGTAACCGCTGGCCAGCGCATCGGTAAAGTTGCCGCGTGTCCAAGGGTGGCTGTAGGCGCGCTGCTCTACGGCCAGCAGCGTATCCAAATCATTGATGCTCAGGGCTTGCAGGCACACTTCAGGGGCAGGGTGGTGGGCGTTGGGTTGGGCGCTCATGGTTGTGCTGCTGGCTGGGTGGTGGCCCGTTCGGCTTCGCGTTCGGCGGTGGTTTTGGCTACCTTGTCGCGCACGTAGCGGGGCAGGGCTTGGTCGGCAGGTACGGCTGCCCCAGCTTGGAGCAGCGCCGGGGCCAGTTGCAACAGTGCGCTGGCGCTGGGCAAGGCGGCTACGTGCAAAGCATGGGGGGCAAGGCGTGGCCCATAGGCGGCATGGGCGTTGCCCGCCACCGTCCAACCCAAGGGCACAGCCACGGCTTCGGGGGCGCACAGGCCAAAGTCTTCCGGGGCCAGCCAAGCGCCATCTTGCCATTGGTACTGGCCGTGGTAGACCTCGTTCATGCGTGCATCGAGCGTGGCTACGATCTGGGTGCAGCCGTGCTGCTGGCGGGCCGCTTCGGCCACCGCCATCAGGGTATCTATGGGCAGAACAGGCAGGCCACGCCCGCCGTTGGCCCCAAAAGCCAAGCCTTGGGCAATGGCGCAGGCGGTGCGCAGGCCGGTAAAAGAGCCGGGGCCGCGCCCAAACACAATGGCATCGAGCTGGCCGAGGGTCAATCCGGCGTCGTGGAGCAATTGCTCGATGGCCGGGATAAGCGTGGCCGAGGATTGCGCTGCGCCGGGGCCGCTGTGCTGCCACAGGGCTGGGCCACGCGCCACAGCAATAGAAAGGGTATCGGTGCTGGTATCAAAGGCAAGCAGGTTCATGGGGCTGCATTGTTACGCACCGCCCGTACACCCAGCACGCCAAAGAAGATACCCACCGTGACCAACAGCAGCCCGGCCACCAGATTCCAGTGCAGTGGCTCCTCCAGCAATAACACCGCACCAATGGCAGACAGGCCTGGCACCAAGGCCGTAATCATGGTGGAGCGCACTGGCCCAAAGTGCTGCACCATGTGCGTGAAGGTGATGCCGGAGATGGCTACCGAGCCTACGCCTTGGAACAGCATCTGAAAAGCAATCTCGCTCCACGGTGCTTGCACCAGTTGGCTGCTCAGTAAGCCTAAGCCTACTAACAGCGCATAAATGGGCACATAAGTGATGAGCGCAAACGCAGTAATGGCAATGGTGGCTTGCACGGCATCGGCACCACAGCGCCGGGCCAGTACGCTGTAGCAGGCCCAGCACATGGATGCGGCCATAAACAGCATATCGCCCCGCCAGACATCGCCGCCGTTGAATGCTGCCAGCAGGCTGCTGCCTCCCACCAGTAGATCGCCCACCACAATCAAGGCCAAGCCGGTGGCCCGCATGGGGGTAATGTGCTCACGCAGCAGTATGGCGGCCAGCAGCGTCGTCCACAAGGGTAGGCTGCCTGGTAGCAGCACTGAGGCATGGGTGGCTGGGGCGTAGAAAAATCCAGAATAAACCAGCAGGCAATAAATCACGCCACCAAACATGCCTAACTGTACCGTCAGGTGCAGTGGCAGCGGCGAAAACCCCAATAGGCTCGACGGCATGGCCGCACGCAGAGTGGGGTTGCGTCCCCGGCGGCGCACCAGCCACCAGCCCCAAGGCATCAGCACCGTACTGGCCCCCAGCACGCGCAGCCAAGCAATATCTAGTGGTGCCAAACTACGCTGTGATGAGGCGCGGGCAATCAGGATAAAGGCCGTCCAAATCGCTACGGTGACGAACGCGGCCAGTAGGCCCACAGAGCGGGGAGAAAAACGCATCACCAGATTATCGGTGGCAGTCTGTACCTGTGGTGGCGCAGGGGGATGAGGGCGCTGGCCCGATGGGGCATAAACTGGCTGCCATGTTGTTTTCTACTTGTTGGTGTAACGGCGGTGGTCGTAGGCTAGGATTTGTCTTGGCTTGGGCTTGGGCTTGGGCGTTGATGGGTGCGCAGGCTGCTCTGGCAGCGCAAGGGCCGCTGCCTGTCCCTGTCCAAACCGCACTGGAGCGCGCCCAGTTGCCGCCCGATGCTGTGTCTGTACTGGTGGTGGATGCTGCCGGAGGCACGCCCCGCTTGGCTCACCGTGCCCAAGTGCCGATGAACCCCGCTTCGGTGATGAAGCTGGTCACTACCTATGCCGGGCTGGAGTTACTGGGGCCGGCCTATGTTTGGCAAACCCCGGTGTATATCGACGGCCCGGTGCGCTCTGGCACCTTGCAAGGCAATGTCTATTTGCGCGGCCAAGGTGATCCCAAAATGGTCATGGAGCGCCTGTGGCTGCTGCTGCGGCGCTTGCAGGGGCAAGGCATACGCCAGATTGCGGGCGATATCGTGCTCGATCACTCTGCCTTTGTGTTGCCCGCCCACGACCCCGCCGCGTTTGATGGCGAACCGCTGCGCCCCTACAACGCCGCGCCTGATGCACTGCTGCTCAACTTTAAGGCGGTGGTGTTCAATCTGGTACCAGACCCCGCTGCTGGGGTAGCGAGGGTGCAAATGGAGCCGCCCTTGGCAGGGGTGCAAGCGCCCGCCACAGTACCGCTAGCCCCTGCCGGTACGGCCTGTGGTGACTGGCGCGCCAGTCTGCGCGCCGACTGGAGTGATGCCACCCGTGTGGTGCTGCGCGGGGCCTATGCTGCCGCTTGTGGCGAGCGCAGTTGGGCCATGGCCTATGCCGATCCGGCCCGTTACGCCCAGCGGGCGGTGGAAGGCATGTGGCGCGAGTTGGGCGGCCAGCTCACTGGCACCGTGCGCAGCGGCACAGTGCCACGCCATCTGGAGCCTGCTTGGGTAGCCACCTCTCCCTCCTTGGCCGAGGTGGTGCGTGACATCAACAAATACAGCAACAACGTGATGGCCCAGCAGTTGTGGCTGACCTTGGGCTGGCAGCAGCACGGTGTGGGGACACCAGAGAACGCCCGCGCAGCGGTGCGCCAGTGGTGGCGTACCCGCTGGGATGAGGCCGACCTCCCGGCGATGGACAACGGCGCTGGTTTGAGCCGCCAGACCCGCATCACCGCCCAAGCCTTGGCGCGCATGTTGCAGGCGGCTTGGGCCTCGCCGGTGATGCCCGAACTGCTGGCCTCCTTGCCCGTGACTGGGGTAGACGGTACGCTGCGCCGCAGCCGTGCTAGCGCCCGCGCCCATCTGAAAACCGGCAGCCTGCGTGATGTGATGGCGGTGGCAGGTTACGTCCATGCCACCGATGGCCGCCGCTATGTCTTGGTGGCAGTGGTCAACCATGCCCAAGCGGCAGCAGCGCGTCCGGTGCTGGATGCCTTGGTGGAGTGGGCCGCTCAGGGCCAATAGTGCCTAGATTCGAGTAGCCCTTGAGCAGGCCGCCGCATGAGCATTTTGCTCAATGGGGTACCGTATCGGTACTTAATCTATTCAGGAGTCTTTTCATGGCACGACAGTTTTCTTTGGCCCGTTGGGCTGTTCCGGTGCTCACGGCTGCGGTATTGGCCGCCTGCGGCGGTAGTGACGACAACACCATGCGTTGGAGCGGCGTGGTCAACTTTGGTGACAGCCTCAGTGATGTCGGTTCGTACCGTGTTGGCACTGTGGCAGCGTTGGGCGGTGGCAAATACACCATCAATGGGGCTACGGGGCTGAACTGGACGGAGCATCTCGCCCAGCGTTTGTCTGTGGCTGCACCCTGTGCTGCCCAGACGGGGCTGTTGCCCAATATCCCCGGTTTGGTGGGAGCCGCTGTGACCAACGTACCGGGCTGCTACAACTATGCCCAAGGCAGCGCCCGCGTGAGCAGCCCCTTGGGGCCGCACAGTGTGGCGTTGCAAGCAGCACCGTTTTATGCCAGTACATTGGGCGTGACGGCGGTGCCGGTGCAAACCCAGATGGCCAACCACCTGTCGCGCACCGGCGGTAGCTTTGCAGGCACTGAACTGGTCACGGTGATGGCGGGGGCCAACGATCTGTTCATGCACCTGAAGGCAGTGGCCGCAGCCTCCCAAGGTGGGACGACGGCTGTGGGTGCTGCTTTGGCGGCAGGGTGGGATCAGTCTGCCCAGACGGCGGTAGCCACTGGCGGGGCCAGCGCCGTCAGTGCTGCCACTGCGGCGGCGGTGCAGGGCATGACCCAAGCAGGTGCAGCCTTGGCAACGCTGGTGCGCGAGCAGGTGCTGGCCAAGGGCGCGCAATATGTGTTGGTAGCCAATGTGCCCGATGTAGCCACGACGCCGCTGGCCTTGTCTTACGACGCTGCCACCCGCCAGCTCATCACTACGATGGCGATGGCTTTTAATGCCCAGTTGCAGGCAGGCCTGACCGGTACCCCAGTCGTGCAAGCCGATCTTTTTGCCCAGAGCCGGGCGCAGGTGGCTGATCCTGTCCGTTTTGGTTTGACCAACATCACCGCGCCAGCTTGCAGCACCAATCCAGCCCTCAATCCGCTCAATGGCACCGCCTTGGTTTGTACAGCCTACAGCACCGTGGCGGCCAACACCGACGGCTACCTGTATGCCGACGATGTACACCTCTCGCCGCGTGGCTACCGTTTGATGTCCGACTACATCATTGAGCGTTTGGAGGTGGCTGGTTGGCTTTAATGGGCTCAAGGGGCAGGCTGCTTACCAGCGTGCGCGCAGCTTGTCGTAGGCGTACAGGCCCAGTTGGCGCTGGGCCGAGGGGGTTAGGTACACCGCATCGGCAAATACGTAGCGGTCTGCATCGGCTCCCGATACCAAGGTGGCGGTGCTGCACAGGCTAGAGTTGATCTGCCCAGTACCAATGCCAATGCCGTTGCCTGTATCCACCGAGGTACACACGGGCGTGGTGGCGTTGCTAAATGAGAACGAGGCTGGCGTCGAGGTGTAGAGGTTGACGTAGTAGGCCACATCCAAATACAGCACATGCGCGCTCAAATCGTTCACTGCCACCAATAGGCCCTGATTGAATTGGCTGCTGGCTTGGCTTAGCAGGTCTTGCTGGCCAATCGCTGCGGCCCAAGGGGTGCGCCCCAAGTCGTAGGTGCCAGACACGGCCACATGGTTGCCCCCTGCTGCCACCACCCGGCGCACCTGCGCGGCCAAGGCTTGGCCGTGCTGGCGTGCTTGGGCGGTAAATTGCTCGCGGCTCAACGTGCCTGCCTGCACGGCGGCCATATCGACGATCAAGTCGCTGATGCCTGCGTTAATGAGCACGATATCGTTTGTGCCCAGCGTTTGCTTGGCTAGAAACTGGTCGATTTGCTCGGTTACCGTGCGTGTGCTGGCTTGCCCAGCGGCGTCTGGGTGGGCGCTGAGGCGGGCGTTACCTTCGGCCATATTGACCAGCCCGCTGGGGGTGTGACCAGCGCGTTGGTAATAGTCCAGCAGTTGCAGCGTCCAGTTGTTGATGCTGCCGTTGTTCACGGTGTAGCGGCGCTCGCCCGCAGCGCTGTAGCCATCGCCAAAAGCGACCAGCCGCTCAGGGGTCAGTGCCGACTCGATGCTGCTGGAGCCGCAGGCGCTCAACAGTGCGGCGGCCGCGCAGGCGACGGCCAAGGTGGTGCGGCGCATCCAGTGTGCTGTCATGGTGTGTTCTCTTCAGTGTAGATAGTCGGTCAGTGTAGCGATAGCGGGTTTAGGCGGCAGCGCGTTGCAGGCGGTCGCGCACGCCTTCCCAGTCTGGGGTGTCGGGGGGGGTCTCAATCCAGATCAGGCGGACACCGGCATCGTCTAGGCTGCGCAAGGTGGCAAACAGTTCTTGTGCGGCAGCGGCGGGATCGTGGGGCATGTGGCGCAGCAGCACGGCGCTGGAGGCGCTGCGCATGGGGGCGCGTGCATACACCGCGAGGTGCGTAGCATCGGCACCCAGCACCTCCAACCCCGCTTGCAAGGCTTGGGCATCCATCAAGCGTACCTTGGCCTGGGGTGCGTAATGGCTGACCAGCGTGCCTGAGGCACGTGGCGTGTGTTCGGGCAAATCTTCTTTGGACAGCGGTGGCACGCCACAGGCGGCGGCAATTTGCGCACGGCTGATGGCACCGGGGCGCAGCAACACCGGCACGCCACGGGTGCAGTCGATGATGGTGGACTCGATGCCCACGGCACAGGGGCCACCATCCAAAACCAGCAGTTCTGCGCCCAGCTCCTCTTGCACATGCTGCGCCGTGGTCGGGCTGACGCGGCCAAAGCGGTTGGCGCTGGGTGCCGCTACGCCCCAAACACCCAAAGTTGCGGCAGCGCGTAACACGGCTTGGGCGACTGGGTGCGCTGGGCAACGCATGCCGACACTGTCTTGGCCGCCCGTGGCCGCAGCAGCCACACCGGGCAGGCGCGGCAAAATCAAGGTGAGGGGGCCGGGCCAAAAGGCATCGACCAGCGCTTGCGCAAAGGCGGGAACCTCGCGGGCAAAATGGGCAATGCCCGCCGCATCGGCCACATGGACGATCAGTGGGTGGTCTGCTGGGCGGCCCTTGGCGGCAAAAATTTTCGCCACGGCGGCGTCGTTGCTGGCATCGGCAGCCAAGCCATAAACGGTTTCGGTGGGCAGGCCCAGCAGCGCGCCGCTGCGCAGGGCCTGTGCAGCGGTGGCGATGGAGTCGGGCAGTGCGCCGTCCAAAATCATGGCGCTGGCACTCAGAACGCGGCAATGCCCAGCAGCGCTGCGGCTTGCAGGGCCGTAGCGCGGGCGGCATCAGCGGTGGGGGCCGTGATGTTGAGGTGGCCCATCTTGCGCCCATGCTTGGCTACGGTTTTGCCATACAGGTGCAGGTGCGTGCCGGGCAAGGCCAATACGGCATCCCACGGTGGGGTTTGTGCGGTATCACCGTGGGCAAACCATAAATCACCCAGCAAATTGAGCATCACGGCGGCGCTGTGCTGGCGTGGCTGTACCAGTGGCAAGCCCGCTAAAGTGCGCACTTGCAACTCAAATTGCGAGACATCGCAGGCATTTTGGCTGTAGTGACCGCTGTTGTGTGGGCGTGGCGCGATCTCGTTGACCACCAAGCTGCCATCATCGAGCACAAAAAACTCTACGCACAGCACGCCTACATAGTCCAGCCCTTGGGCAACCGATTGCGCTGCCGCCACGGCCTGCGCTGCCAAGGCCACAGGCACATTGCCTTCATAGACTTCGGTCACAGCCAAAATGCCGTTGCGGTGCAGGTTGCGCTGCACTGGCAGATTCACCACCGTGCCATCAGCCCCACGCGCCACAATCACTGAGCATTCCAGCGCCAGCGGCAGCATTTTTTCGAGTACGCAAGGCACTTGCTCTAAAGTTTGCCAAGCCGTGGCTAGTTCAGCGGCGGTTTGTACGCGTTGCTGGCCCTTGCCGTCATAACCCAAGCGGGCGGTTTTGAGGATGCCCGGCAGCAAGCCCGCATCGACGCCAGCCAGTTGCTCGGCAGTTTCGATCACGGCATAGGGTGCGCAAGGCACACCACAGCCCACAAAATGCGACTTCTCTTGAGCGCGGTCTTGCGCTACCGCCACAGCACGGGCGGCAGGGGCCACAAAGCACTGCCCGGCCAGTGCTGCCAATGAGACAGCGGGCACGTTTTCAAACTCGGTGGTGATGGCATCACTGACTTCGGCCAGTTGCGCCAAGCCTTCGGGGTCTTGGTAGCCGGTTTGGATATGCTGGTGGCTCACCAAGCCCGCCGGGCTGGTCGGGTCTTCATCGAGCACTGTCGTAAAGTAACCCATCGCCTGCGCCGCATGCACAAACATACGCCCCAGCTGACCACCACCCAGAACCCCCAGCGTTGCGCCGGGCAAAAGAGGAGCTGCAAGCTGCTTCATGATGCTACGGGCGGTAAGGCCATGTTGCGGGCTACTTCGGTTTGGGCAGCACGGAACGCCTCCAGTTTGGCACGCAACTCTGGGTTTTCATTGGCCAGCAGCGCCACCGCAAACAGCGCCGCATTGGCAGCACCAGCCACGCCAATGGCAAAGGTAGCTACCGGAATACCCTTGGGCATTTGCACAATGCTGTGCAAAGAATCGACCCCTTGCAGATGCTTGCTGGCTACCGGCACGCCCAGCACCGGCACCGTGGTTTTGGCGGCAATCATGCCCGGCAGGTGGGCGGCACCCCCGGCACCGGCAATGATGGCTTTGAGGCCCCGGTTGGTGGCGGCCTCGGCATAGGCAAACATATCGTCGGGCATACGATGGGCCGAAACCACACGCGCCTCGTGGGCGATGCCAAACTGCTGGAGAATCTCGACTGCGTGCTGCATGGTGTCCCAGTCGCTGCTGGAGCCCATGACGACGCCGATCTGAATGGTGGTCATAGTGTGTGGAGGCGGTGCACCATGATGGCGGCTGCCGCAGAATGTGAACCCGTGATTTTACTTTTTGCCACCCCCTTGTGGGAACCACAGCACCATGATCGACATTACCCTAGAAAATTTTGAAGCCGAAGTTCTCCTGCCCTCTATGCAGGCACCGGTGCTGCTGGACATCTGGGCACCTTGGTGCGGCCCGTGTAAGCAGCTGGGGCCCGTGCTAGAGCAGCTAGAGACGGACTATGCCGGGCGTTTTATCCTCGCCAAACTCGATGCCGACAAGGTGCCGCAAATTGCCGGACAGCTATCGCAAATGTTTGGTGTGCGCAGTATTCCATTTTGTGTGCTGTTCCACGAAGGCCAGCCGGTCGATGGTTTTGTAGGTGCCCTAGCCGCAGCCGAGGTGCGCGAGTTTCTGGATCGTCACTTGGCTGCTGCCAAACCGGTGCAGGCCGATGCCGCACCAGCCCTAGAGCCGCAGCTACCCGAGGAGGATGTGCAAGATGCCCAGCATCGTTTGGCCGATGCCTTGGCTGCCGACCCCGGCAACGACGATCTGCGCTTTGATTACGTCAAGGGGCTGATCGGCTCTGGCCAACTCAATGAGGCTGCTGCTGCCTTGGCCCCAGCGATGGCCCAGATTCCGGTAGAACTGCGTTTTGACGCCCTGAACCAGTGGCTCAATGCACTGGAGTTTGTGGCCAATGACCCGCGTGGCCGCTGGCCGCTGGCACAGTTTGATGAGCTGCTGGCCGACAACCGGCGCGATTTTGCTACCCGCTTTGCCAAAAGCCGCCTGCTGATTGCCCAAGGAGAATGGCCGCTGGCACTGGAGGAGCTGCTCGAAATCATCCAGCGCGATAAAAAATGGGACGACGAAGCACCGCGCAAAACCTATGTGGCCCTGCTAGAGCTGATGACGCCACCGCGCCCCAAGCCCAGCACGGACGCTTCGGGCAAAGCGGCCCCCGGTATTGCGTTGGCGGGCAAAACTGCCCAGCCAGAAGACCCACAGGCCGCCTTGGTGTCGGCCTACCGGCGCAAACTCAGCATGGCCCTGAACTAAAGCGTAGCACCCGGCCACGCCGGGTGGCTTGCTTTAGGCGCGCAGGCGCTCCAGCGCCTCGCGGTACTTGGCCGCTGTTTTTTCAATCACCTCTTGCGGCAGGCGTGGGGCGGGCGCTGTTTTGTTCCAAGGTTGGCCATCCACTTGGGCTTGCTCTAGCCAGTCACGCACAAATTGTTTGTCGTAGCTGGGTGGGTTTTGGCCTGCGGCCAAGGCGGCCTCATAGCCTTCCACCGGCCAGTAGCGTGAGCTGTCGGGGGTCAGTACCTCGTCCATCAGTACCAAGGTGCCATCGGGGGTCAGGCCAAACTCAAACTTGGTGTCGGCAATGATCATGCCCTTGGTCAGGGCAATCTCGGCAGCCTCTTGGTACAGGCGGATGGCCGTGTCGCGGATTTGTGCCGCCAGCTTCTCGCCCACCATCTCTACCGTGCGCTCGTAGGTGATGTTCTCGTCATGGTCACCCATCTCGGCTTTGGCCGCTGGGGTGTAGATCGGGGCGGGCAACTTGGCGGCATTGCTCAAGCCCGCTGGCAGTGGCACGCCGCACACCGATTGCGATTCTTGGTATTCCTTCCAGCCGCTGCCCGCCAAGTAGCCACGCACTACGGCCTCAATCAGCACGGGTTGCAGGCGCTGCACCAGCATGGAGCGCCCTTGCACTTGCGGCACTTCTTCGGGTGTGACTACGGACTCGGGTGCTTGGCCGGTCAGGTGGTTCGGGCAGACATGGCCCAGTTGCTCAAACCAAAACAGCGCCATCTGCGTCAGCAGCTCGCCTTTGCCGGGAATGGGCTCGCCCATGATGACGTCAAAGGCGGAAAGACGGTCGGAGGCCACCATCAGGATGCGGTCGTCGCCCACGGCGTAGTTGTCGCGCACCTTGCCGCGTGCCAGCAAGGGCAGCGAGGTCAATGCGGAGGTGTGCAGGGCAGAGGGGCTGGACTGGGTCATGGTGTTGGGGGAGTGAAAAACAGGGGGCCTCGGAGGGCGCAATGCAGCCCGGCACAACGTGGCCAGCTGCAAGAGCGATTTTAGGCCGCTGGCGCTGGCATGGGTGTTTGTAACAAAACCGAACATTGTGCAGGTTTTTGTGTCGATGGCGACAAGGGGTTTTCACTCCCCGTTGTTATGCAGCAGATGCGTTGCTTTTCTGGCAGCGCACGGGCATAGTCGGTCTGCGTTGACAGATAAATTTCTCGGTTGCAGCGGTGGCTTGTGCAGTGCCTGAGCCACTTTTTCTATGACGAACGGCAGGAGACGGTATGAATTTGACGATCAGCGGTCACCATCTGGATGTAACGCCCTCTTTGCGTGCTTATGTGCAGTCCAAGCTCGAGCGCATCACGCGCCATTTCGATCAGGTGGTGGGATTTAAGGTGCTCTTGTCGGTAGAAAAGCAAAAGGAAAAAGAAAAGCGCCAGCGTGCCGAGTGCAACATCCACGTCAAGGGCAGCGATTTGTTTGCTGAATCTTCACACCAAGACCTGTACGCTGCCGTGGATGATTTGATAGACAAGCTCGATCGCCAAGTGGTACGGTACAAAAACCGCTTGCAAAACCACCATTCTGACCCGCGTTCCCGTCCTGGGGCCTGATGCTAGTGCGCAAGAATGTGTTTGTCGGTAGGGTGGCGGTCAAAGGTTGTATAACCGGGTGCATAATCTGCGCCAAACCATGAACCGACTTTCCTCCATCCTGCCTGCCGCGCAAGTCCTTGTGGGCGTTGACGCCACCAGCAAAAAGCGCGCCTTTGAAGAAGCTGGGTTGTTGTTTGAAAGCCTGCACGGCCTCTCGCGTGCGCTCATCACCGACAGCCTGTTTGCCCGCGAGCGTTTGGGTTCCACTGGCCTGGGCCATGGTGTGGCTATTCCGCATGGCCGCATCAAGGGACTCAAATCGCCCATGGCGGCGGTGTTTCAGTTGGCACACCCGATTGGCTTTGATGCCCCCGATGAGCAGCCCGTGGGCTTGCTCATTTTTCTGCTTGTGCCTGAGGCCGCTACGCAAAAGCACCTTGAAATCTTGTCAGAAATTGCCGAGTTACTCAGTGACGGCGGTTTGCGCGAGACCATCAAGGCCTGTACCGATGCTGTCCAGTTGCACAGCCTGATTGCCCGTTGGCAATCGACCCAGGTGGCCTGATTTGCTCGGAGGCTGCGCTGTGAAACACAACGTCGTCAGCGCCGATGCCCTGTTTGAGGAGTTTCGCACGCTGCTCAAGTGGGAGTGGGTGGCCGGGCTGGGCGCTTCAGAGCGCCATTTTGATGAGCTGGCCGTGCGCTCGGCGCGCTCAGGGGCTGATTTAGTCGGTTACCTCAACTATATTCACCCCTACCGGGTGCAGCTGCTGGGCGAGCGCGAAGTAGCCTACTTAACCAACGCTACTGCTGAAGATTGCAAGCGCCGCATTGCCCGCATTGTCACGTTAGAGCCGCCGGTGCTTATTTTGGCCGATGGTCAAGGCCCGCCTGAGGGCTTGTTGCAAATGTGCGAGCGTGCGCAAATTCCGATGTTTGCCACGCACGAGTCGTCGGCCTTCGTCATTGATGTGCTGCGGGCTTACCTGTCCAAATACTTTGCCGACCGCACTACGGTGCATGGCGTGTTCATGGACATTTTGGGCTTGGGCGTGCTCATCACTGGCGAGTCGGGCTTGGGCAAAAGCGAGCTGGGGCTAGAGTTGATCTCGCGCGGCAACGGCTTGGTGGCCGATGATGCCGTCGATCTGTACCGCATCAACCAAACCACCATTGAGGGGCGTTGCCCAGAGTTGCTGCAAAACCTCTTAGAGGTGCGCGGTATTGGCCTGCTCGATATCCGTGCTATTTTTGGCGAGACGGCTGTGCGCCGCAAAATGCGTTTGCGTCTGATTGTGCATTTGGTGCGCAAAGAGACGATGGAGCGCGATTACGAGCGCATGCCCTACGAACCACTCACGCAAGACGTGTTGGGCGTGCCTGTGCTTAAGGTCATCATCCAAGTGGTGGCGGGGCGCAATATTGCCGTGCTGGTAGAGGCCGCAGTGCGCAACACCATCCTCAACCTGCGCGGCATTGACACTTACCAAGAGTTTGTTGAGCGCCACCGCCGGGCAATGGACCAAGGCTCATAACAGCGCGTGCTGTGCTCTAGCACTGCTCGCATTGCTCACAGGCGGCCCGCTGCGCCCCGCATTGGGCGCATTCACCATACAAGGCCATTGCGTGGTCATGCACCACCCAGCCTTTGCTTTTGGCTACGGCGTGTTGGCGCCTTTCAATTTCGGCGTCATAAAACTCTTCTACTTTGCCGCATTGGGTGCAAACAAAATGGTCGTGGTGTTGGCCTTGGTCTAGCTCATACACCGCCTTGCCACTTTCAAAGTTGCTGCGCATCAGCAGCCCAGCCTGTTCAAACTGCGTCAGCACGCGGTACACGGTAGCCAGCCCTACGTCCGAGCGCTCTTCTAACAGCACCCGAAACACGTCTTCTGCGGTCATGTGGCGCTGCGTACCCTTTTGGAAAATTTCTAAAATTTTCAGGCGGGGCAAAGTGGCTTTGAGTCCGGTGCTTTTGAGTTCGTCGATATTTGTCATCACAAGGCAGAGTGGGGAGAGGTTTTTCGGCGGCTAAGAATGCTAGAAGCCTATGGGCCACCGCTACAATGAATCTTGATCCATCATAGCCCTATGCTTTTGTCCATGCCCACCCAAGTCCATTGCAGTGCCCGTTTGGGGCTTATCCTGTTGTGCGGGGCCAGCTTGGCCGCCTGTGGCAGCTTTGATGGCACCAAAGAGCGCCTTTCTGGCGTGGTGACGCCCTATCGAATCGATGTGGTGCAGGGCAACTTTGTCTCGCGTGAGCAGGTGCAGGCATTGCAAGCGGGTATGGGCCGCCAGCAGGTGCGTGATATTCTGGGCACACCGCTGGTGACCAGCTTGTTCCATGCCGACCGCTGGGATTACGTTTTTACCCTGCGCCGCCCCGGTGTGGAGGCGCAAACACGCAAGCTCACGGTATTTTTTAAAGACGATAGCCTGCTGCGTTTTGAGGGCGATGAGATGCCCTCCGAGAGCGAATTTGTGGCTACTTTGGGCAGTCGTAAAAAAGCCCGTGAGGTGCCAGTGCTAGAGGCTACGCCAGCGCAGTTGGCACGCTACCCCGCCCACACCAAAGACACTGCGTCAATGTCGCCGCCTTCTCCTGCACCTGTAAGCACCAGCTATCCGCCGTTGGAGTCGCCTGAGCGCTAAAGCGTTGGCTTTGTTTCGGCACCATTGCCCGTTGTGCTATTGCCTGCTGTGTTTTTCCCGTAATCCAGAACAATGACTACCTCTCTTTCCCCTCGTTCCGCTACTTTTCGCGTGGCCGTTGCTGGTGCCAGTGGCCGCATGGGCCGTATGCTGATTGAAGCTATCAGCGCCAGCGATGACTGTGTGCTCACTGGCGCACTCGATATTGCCGCCAGCCCCAGCGTCGGCTCAGATGCCACGGCCTTTCTCGGCCATGCCAGTGGTGTGCCGATCACTGCCGATATCCGCGCCGGGCTGCAAAATGCTGATGCTCTGATCGACTTTACCCGTCCTGAGGGCACTTTGGCCCATTTGCGCGTTTGTGCTGAGTTGGGCGTGAAAGCCGTAGTGGGCACCACTGGCTTTACTGAAGAGCAAAAGGCCGAAATCGCTGCTCTGTCTGAGCAGACCGCCATCATGTTGGCACCCAACATGAGCGTGGGTGTCAATGTCACGCTCAAGCTGCTAGAAATGGCCGCCAAGGCGCTAGCCACCGGTTACGACATCGAAATCATTGAGGCCCATCACCGTCACAAGGTGGATGCCCCGTCGGGCACAGCCCTCAAAATGGGCGAGGTGGTGGCTAAAGCCATAGGTCGTGACCTCAAAGACTGCGCCGTTTATGCCCGCGAAGGCGTGACTGGCGAGCGCGATCCCTCCAGCATTGGTTTTGCCACTATCCGTGGCGGCGACATTGTGGGCGACCACACGGTGCTGTTTGCCGGTACCGGCGAGCGCATTGAGATCACGCACAAGTCGTCTAGCCGTACCACCTATGCCCAAGGCAGCTTGCGCGCCGTACGTTTCTTGCAAGACCAGCAGCGTGGCTTGTTCGATATGTTCGACGTGCTTGGCCTGAACTAAGCGCCTGTTGCCCATGGATGCGCTGTACTGGTTACACCAAGGCGATGCCGTTACCCAAGCGACGGCAGTGGTGCTTCTGGCCATGTCGGTGGCCAGTTGGGTGGTGATTGTTTGGAAAAGTTGGCTGATGCAGCGTGCGCAGCGGGATGTGGCACGCGGTGTGGCCGCCTTCTGGCAGGCCCCTAGTTGGCCAGTGGCCCGCCAGCAGATTGCCACCCTAGACCGTGAAGCCTTGGTATTGCCTTTGGTAGAAGCTGCTGATGCCTTGGCCCAGCCGCCCGATGGCAGTATTACCTTGGCCCAAGCAGGCAGTGCCAGTCAGCAGCTCACCCGTGTGCTGCGCGATGCCCTGCACCGGGTGTTGGGCAAATTGCAATGGGGCCAAGTATTGCTGGCCACTATTGGTTCTACAGCGCCGTTTGTTGGTTTATTAGGCACGGTCTGGGGCATTTACCATGCACTCACGGCCATTGCCAGTGCAGGCCAAATCAGCATTGACCGGGTGGCTGGCCCCGTGGGTGAAGCGCTGGTCATGACGGCTGCCGGGCTGGCAGTGGCCATTCCAGCTGTATTGGCCTACAACATCTTCGGCCGTCTGCTGGGGCGCATCGAAGCCGACTTAGAAGGCTTTGCCCGCGACCTGCGCGAGTTGGTGGTCGATGCCTCTCCAACCACCCCAGTCAAACCCACCACGAAACCAGCATTCATGCCCAGGTCGGCACCGGCACCAGTGCCTGTTGCACCTGCGCCTACCCCAGCGTCCCAGTGAGCTTGCCCCTAGGAGCATCCCATCATGGCCTTTGGTCGCATTGATCGCCATAGCGCACCCCAGCCGATCAGCGACATCAACATGACGCCGCTGATCGATGTCATGCTGGTGCTGGTGGTTATTTTCATTCTCACTGCGCCCTTGTTGGCTAGCAGTATCCGGCTCGATTTGCCCCGCACTGAGGGGGCTACTCCAGCAGCTACCCCCCAGTCGGTGACGGTCGTGCTGAACAAGGCCGGCCAAGTGTTTGTGGACGAGCAGCCCTTGGCAGCGGCCGCCTTGGCTGAAAAGTTGCGCACCATCGCGGCAACGCAGCCCGATACCGAAGTGCAATTGCGTGCTGATACCGCCGTGCCCTATGGCCGCGTGGTGGAGGTCATGGGGCAGGCCCACCAAGCGGGCCTGCGGCGCATTGGTTTTGTGGCCGAGCCTGCCGCGCAGTCTGCACAGCCCTGAAATCTTGGGCGCTGCCATGCCAGCGCCTAAAATCCCTGCCAGCGCAGCGCCCAGCCGCTGCATCCAACGGTTTTCCCTGATTTCTCCTCCCCATGCAAGACAAATACCAACACACTGAGGTCGAAAGCGCTGCGCAGGCCCATTGGACGGCCCACGATGCTTATCGCGTCACCGAAGATCAGAACAAAAAGAAGTTCTACGCTTGCTCCATGCTGCCCTACCCCAGCGGCAAGCTGCACATGGGCCATGTGCGCAACTACACCATTAACGACATGCTCACGCGCCAGTTGCGCATGAGCGGCTACAACGTACTCATGCCGATGGGCTGGGATGCCTTTGGCCTGCCTGCCGAGAATGCAGCCCTGAAAAACGGCGTGCCCCCAGCGCAATGGACGTACGACAACATTGCTTACATGAAAAAGCAGATGCAGGCGATGGGGCTGGCTATCGACTGGAGCCGTGAAGTAGCCACCTGCGATCCCGACTATTACCGCTGGAACCAATGGCTGTTCCTGAAGATGCTCGAAAAAGGCATTGCCTACCGCAAGACCCAGGTGGTCAACTGGGATCCAGTCGATCAAACCGTGCTGGCCAATGAGCAAGTGATTGATGGCCGGGGTTGGCGCACCGGCGCACTGGTAGAAAAGCGCGAGATTCCGGGCTACTACCTCAAGATCACCGACTACGCCCCAGAATTGCTCGATTTCGTCACCGGCGACAAGCTCCCCGGCTGGCCTGAGCGCGTCAAGCTGATGCAAGAAAACTGGATCGGCAAGTCCGAAGGCGTGCGCTTTGCTTTCCCGCACGACATCCGAGGCAACGATGGCGCGTTGATTGGCGATGGCAAACTCTATGTGTTTACCACCCGCGCCGACACCATCATGGGCGTCACTTTCTGCGCCGTGGCCCCTGAGCACCCGCTGGCTGCCCACGCAGCCCAAGGCAACCCCGCGTTGGCTGCCTTTATCGAAGAATGCAAGCACGGCGGTACCACCGAGGCCGAACTGGCCACGCAAGAAAAAAAGGGCATGGCTACCGGGTTGACCGTGATCCACCCCCTGACCGAAGAGCCTGTGCCCGTGTGGGTAGGCAACTATGTGCTGATGGGTTATGGCGATGGTGCCGTGATGGGCGTCCCAGCCCACGACGAGCGCGACTTTGCCTTTGCCCTGAAGTACCAGCTAGAAATTTTGCAAGTAGTGCAGGTGGATGGCGAAGCCGATTTCGATTTTGAACGTTGGCAAGATTGGTATGGCGATAAGGAGCATGGCGTTACCGTCAACTCCGATAGCTTCAGCGGCCTGTCTTACAAAGAAGCAGTGAACGCAGTAGCCCATGCACTCGACAAACTGGGCTTGGGCGAGAAAAAAACCACTTGGCGTCTGCGCGACTGGGGCGTGAGCCGCCAGCGTTACTGGGGTACACCTATCCCCATCATCCACTGTGCCGAGCATGGTGCCGTGCCGGTGCCAGAAAAAGACCTGCCAGTGGTGTTGCCGCAAGATTGCATCCCCGATGGCTCGGGCAATCCGCTGCACAAGCACGAAGGTTTCCATGCCGGTGTGACCTGCCCGGTGTGCGGCCAACCTGCCCGCCGCGAAACCGACACCATGGACACCTTTGTCGATAGCTCGTGGTACTTCATGCGCTATTGCGATCCCAAAAACAGCGAAAAAATGGTCGCTGAAGGCGCAGACTACTGGATGCCGATGGACCAGTACATCGGTGGTATTGAACACGCCATCCTGCACCTGTTGTACGCCCGTTTCTGGACGAAGGTAATGCGTGATTTGGGTCTGGTCAAGGTCGATGAGCCTTTCACTAAGCTGCTCACCCAAGGCATGGTGCTCAACCACATCTACAGCCGCCGCACTGACAAGGGCGCCAAAGAGTATTTCTGGCCGCACGATGTAGAGCATATCCTTGATGATGCGGGCAAGGTGGTAGGGGCCAAGCTCAAAAACGCTGTGGGTGATTTGCCCGTGGGCACGCCGATTGACTACGAGGGCGTGGGCACCATGTCCAAGTCCAAAAACAACGGCATTGATCCGCAAGAGCTGATCGAAAAATACGGCGCTGACACCGCACGCCTGTACACCATGTTCACGGCACCGCCCGAGGCTACGCTAGAGTGGAACGACGCCGCCGTCGAAGGCAGCTACCGCTTCTTGCGCCGTGTCTGGAACTTTGGCGTCAAGCTGTCCACCTTAGACAAGGTTGCAGCCGATGCCAGCGTGGTGGGGGCTACCAGCCTGAAAGATGTGGAGTTTGGCAAAGAAGCCAAGGCGCTGCGCTTAGAAATCCACACCGTGCTCAAGCAGGTAGATTACGACTACCAGCGCATGCAGTACAACACCGTGGTCTCTGGCACCATGAAGATGATTAACGCGCTGGAAGACTTCAAGGCAATGGATTGCCCCGGTGCCCAAGTCGCGCTGATCGAAGGCTTTGGTATCTTGCTGCGCTGCCTGTATCCAGCCACACCGCACATCAGTCATGCGCTGTGGTCGCAACTGGGTTATGCCGCCCACTTGGGCGATTTGCTTGATGCGCCTTGGCCGCAGGTGGATGCGCAGGCGCTGGTGCAAGACGAAATTGAGCTGATGCTGCAAATCAATGGCAAGCTGCGCGGCTCTATTCTGGTGCCTGCCCAGGCCGACAAGGCACAGATTGAAGCGGCGGCACTGGCCCACGAAGCCTTTCTCAAGCAGGCCAATGGTGCTGCCGCCAAGAAGGTGATTGTGGTGCCGGGCCGTTTGGTCAACGTGGTGGTTTAAAGCATGGCGCACCCTGCTCCTGCCGTTGCGGGCCACTGGTCTCGGCGGGCTTGGCTGGCCCTGCTGCCCGCTTCGCTGGCGCTATCGGCCTGTGGCTTTCGGCTGCGGGGCGTGCCGCAGTTTGCTTTTCAGTCCATGTATATCGCTGCGCCCACCACGTCGCCGCTGGCGCGGGAGTTGCAGCGCACCCTAGAGGGTTCTACCACCGCTTTGCAAGTCTGGCGCGAACCAGCCCAACTGCCCCAAGCCCAAGTGGTCTTTGAGCTGTTGCAGGAGCAAAACGAGCGCAGTGTGGTCGGCCTGAATGCTTCGGGCCAAGTGCGCGAGCTGCAATTGCGCTTGCGCATCAAGTTCCGCCTGCGCACGCAAAAAGGCGAGGAGCTGCTAGAGCCGACCGAGCTGCTACAAACGCGCGACATCAGCTACAGCGAAACCATCGCTTTGGCCAAAGAGGCCGAAGAGGCCCTGCTGTACCGCAATATGCAGACCGATCTGGTGCAGCAATTGCTGCGCCGCTTGGCCGCAGTGCGCTTGCCGTAACACGCCACAGCGTCATGCACCTTGCCCCGAACCAACTGGCCGCCCAGCTGCACAAAGGCTTGCGCTCGCTTTACACCCTGCATGGCGACGAGCCTTTGCTCCAGCAAGAAGCCGCCGATGCCATCCGGGCAGCGGCGCGGGTGCAGGGCTATACCGAGCGCAGCACCTTTACTGTCGCCGGTGCCCATTTTGATTGGAGCGCGGTGCTGGCGGCAGGTGGTAGCCTGAGTCTGTTTGCCGACAAGCAAATCATCGAAATTCGCATCCCTTCGGGCAAACCCGGCAAAGAAGGCAGTGTGGCTCTGCAACAGTTGGCCGAGGTCGCCTCTGGCAACGAGAGCACCCTCACGCTCGTTTTGCTACCCCGGCTAGACAAAGCCACCAAAACCGGCGCTTGGTTTGCCGCGCTAGAGAGCCACGGCGTTACGGTGCAGATTGACCCGGTAGAGCGTGCCGCCCTGCCGCAATGGATTGCCCAGCGCTTGGCTGCCCAAGGCCAGCAGGTAGTGGCTGGTGAGGAAGGCCAGCGCACCTTATCTTTCTTTGCGGATCGGGTGGAGGGCAATTTGCTGGCCGCGCACCAAGAAATCCAAAAACTTGCCCTCCTTTATCCCCTAGGAGAGCTGCATTGGGAGCAGGTGGAGGCAGCGGTGCTCAATGTGGCCCGCTACGATGTCTTCAAGCTGTCAGAGGCAGTGCTGTCGGGCCAATTGCTGCGCGTGCAGCGCATGCTCGATGGCCTAGAAGCCGAGGGCGAGGCGGCGGTGCTGGTGCATTGGGCGCTGGCCGAGGATATTCGTGCGCTCAAGCGCATCAAAGATGCCACCCAAGCGGGCAAACCCTTGCCCGTGGCCCTGCGCGAAAACCGTATTTGGGGCGCGAAAGAGCGCCTGTTTGAACGCATTTTGCCCCGTGCCACCGATGCTGCACTGGCGCGGCTGTTGCAGTCGGCGCACAAGGTCGATGGCATCGTCAAGGGCCTGCCGGTACCCGATTGGCCGCAAGCGCCTTGGCAGGCTTTGCAGCGGCTGGCCTTGCAGTTGGGCAAGTTGGCGCTGGCAGCACGTTGACGCCCACGGTGGGCGTGGTTCTGCCAGAATCTGTGTCCATGAACGCCCTTTCTGTCACTGAAATCATGCAGACCCTCGGTCTGCAAGCCAAAACCGCCTCGGCACTGATGGCTAAGGCCCCTGCCGCCGTTAAAAATAAGGCATTGTTGGTGCTGGCACGCCTGCTGCGCGAGCAGACCGACGCCTTGCAGACCGACAACGCCCGCGATCTGGAGCGTGCCCGCGCTGCCGGGTTGGCCGAGCCGATGGTCGATCGCCTCAAGCTGACGCCCAAGGTGCTAGAAACCTGTGCCCAAGGCTGCGAGCAATTGGCCGCTATGCCCGACGTGATTGGTGAAATTCTGGGCATGAAACAGCAGCCCAGCGGCATCCGTGTCGGCCAAATGCGCGTGCCGATTGGCGTGTTCGGCATGATTTACGAGAGCCGCCCCAACGTCACCATTGAGGCTGCCAGCCTGAGCATCAAGAGCGGCAACGCCTGCATCTTGCGCGGTGGCTCCGAGGCCATTGACTCCAACAAGGCGTTGGCCCGTTTGGTGGTGCAGGCCCTGCAAGAGGCCGGTTTGCCCGAATATGCCGTGCAATTGGTGCACACCACGGATCGCGAGGCCGTAGGCCAACTCATCACCATGCCGCAGTATGTCGATGTCATCATCCCACGCGGCGGCAAAGGCTTGATTGAACGCATCAGCCGCGATGCCAAGGTGCCCGTAATTAAGCACTTGGATGGCAATTGCCACACCTATGTCGATGACAGCGCCGACTTGGCGATGGCCCTGCGCGTGGTTGAGAACGCCAAAACGCAAAAATACAGCCCCTGCAATGCCACGGAGAGTCTGTTGGTGGCGCGCAGTGTGGCAGCGCAGTTTCTGCCGCAGATTGGTGTCGTGTTTGCTTCCAAAGGGGTGGAAATGCGGGGCTGCCCCGAATCTTTGGCGCTGTTGCGCGGCGTAGAGGGTGCCCAGTTGCTCCCCGCCACCGAGCAAGACTGGAGCGAAGAATACTTAGGCCCTATCATCAGCATCAAGGTGGTGGCAGGCGTCGATGAGGCCATTGCCCATATCAACCAGTATTCCAGCCACCACACCGAGGCCATCCTCACCACTAACCATGTCCACGCCCAGCGCTTCCTGCGCGAGGTCGATTCCAGCAGTGTCATGGTCAACGCCAGCACCCGCTTTGCCGATGGTTTTGAATATGGGCTGGGCGCTGAAATTGGCATCAGCACCGACAAATTCCACGCCCGTGGCCCGGTGGGCATCGAGGGCCTGACCTCGCTCAAGTACATTGTGCTGGGCGAGGGCGAAGTGCGCAGCTAAAGCGGCAGCCAACTCCCTACAATGGTGCGCAACTGTCTTACAAGGGCAACCTATGGTTCCGCACCTCATTACTGCCCTCACCGGGCCTATCAACGAACTCGAACAGCGCATCATTGATTCGATGCCTGCCACTGAGCGCTGGTTCCGCCTAGAGTGGATGGAGCACACTCCACCCTTTTACACCTCGGTCGATATCCGTAATGCCGGGTTCAAGCTGGCACCCGTCGATACCAACTTGTTTCCGGCTGGGTGGAACCACCTCACCCCCGAAATGCTGCCGTTGGCCGTGCAGGCGGCCATGGCCGCGATTGAAAAAATCTGCCCCGAAGCACGCAACCTGCTCATCATTCCTGAGAACCACACGCGCCACAGTGGTTACCTCAGCAGTCTGGCCCAATTGCGGCGCATCTTCAATATGGCTGGGCTCAATGTGCGTATCGGCTCTATCAGCCCCGACGTCAACCAGCCTTTGGTGCTCGATTTGCCCCACGGCGAGTCCATCACCCTAGAGCCGGTATTGCGTGATCGTGGCCGCATTGGGCTGAAAAATTTCGATCCGTGCACCATCTTGCTTAACAACGATCTTTCTGCTGGTGTACCGGGTATCCTTGAAGACCTGTACGGCCAACATTTGTTGCCCCCCCTGCACGCTGGCTGGTGTACGCGGCGCAAAAGTAAATACTTTCGCAGCTACGAAGAAGTCACCAAACGCTTTGGCAAGTTGCTCGGAATCGATCATTGGCTTATCAATCCGTTGTTTGGTCAATGCGGTGATGTCAACTTTGCCACCAGCGCTGGCATGGAGTCTCTACAAACCCAAGTTGATACCCTGCTGGGCAAAATCCGGCGCAAGTACAAAGAGTACGGCATCCACGAAAAGCCTTTTGTCGTGGTCAAGGCCGACAACGGCAGCCACGGCCTAGGCGTCATCACTGTGCGCGATGCCAAAGAGCTAGTCGCCCTAGAGCCAAAAACGCTGGCTTCCATGACGATCAGCAAAGATGGTCAAACGGTGCATAACGCACTGATTCAGGAAGGCGTGCTCACCCAAGAGCGCGTCCATGAGGCGGTGGCCGAGCCGGTGGTCTATATGGTCGACCGTTATGTTGTCGGGGGCTTCTACCGCATCCATGCCGATCGTGCCAGCGATGAAAACCTCAATGCCCCCGGCGCTGATTTTGTGCCCTTGGCGTTTCATCACAGCACGCAACTGCCTCAGCCCGGCGCTCGCCCCGGAGCCAGTGCGCCCAATCGTTTCTATATGTATGGTGTCGTGGCCCGGTTGGCGATGTTAGCCGCCAGCTACGAGTTAGAAGCCACTGACCCCAACGCCGAAATCTACGACTAAAGTACGCCGTGGCGTGCAGACAACGCCGCCCGGTTTTCTGCTGGCAAATCACACCGCCCAGCGCACAATTGCAGACTCTTATTCAACGGGTAAGCCATGCCCGACATGGGTGCAACTCTGAGACCATTTCCTGTGCAAAACTCCAAATCTTCCCTTGGTGCGCTGATGCTGGGTGCCATCGGTGTCGTTTATGGCGACATCGGTACCAGCGTGCTGTATTCGGTCAAAGAGGTTTTTGGCTCCGGCCATGTCCCCTTCACCCCCGATAACGTGCATGGCATCTTGTCCATCTTCTTCTGGACACTCACGGTCATTGTCTCCTTGAAGTACGTCAGTTTGGTGCTGCGCGCCGACAACCACGGTGAGGGCGGCCTCGTGGCTATGCTGGCGCTGGCCTCACAAACCGTTAAAGACCAGCCCCGCTTGCGCCAAGTGCTCTTGCTTGTAGGCATTTTTGGCACCTGCCTGTTCTATGGTGATGGTGTCATCACCCCGGCCATCACCGTGCTAGGGGCGATGGAAGGGCTAGAAGTCATCTCTCCCACCTTCAAAAAAGCGGTTGTGCCACTGACCTTGGTCATCCTGCTGCTGCTGTTCAGTGTGCAAAAGCGCGGCAGTGCGAGCATCGGGCGCTTCTTTGGCCCCGTGATGGTGGCATGGTTTGTCGTCATTTCTGCCTTGGGCATTTACCATATCGTGGGCAATCCAGGTATTTTGTGGGCCATCAGTCCGCACTACGCAGTTGCGTTCATGTGGGCGCAGCCCGGTGTCACCTTCATCATCTTGGGTGCTGTGGTGCTGTGCGTCACTGGGGGCGAAGCCCTGTACGCCGATATGGGCCACTTTGGTCGTCGCCCTATCCGCATGACTTGGTTCACCATCGTCATGCCTGCGCTCACCCTCAATTACTTTGGTCAAGGTGCCTTGTTGCTCAAAGAGCCTGAAGCCGTCAAAAATCCGTTCTTCATGATGGCTCCCGAATGGGCATTGCTACCGCTGGTGCTGCTGGCCACGATGGCTGCTGTCATTGCCTCACAGGCCTTGATCTCTGGCGCTTTTAGCGTCACCAAGCAGGTGATTCAACTGGGCTACCTGCCCCGTTTGCGCGTGTTGCATACCAGTGTCCAGGAGTCTGGGCAAATTTACCTGCCCTTCGTCAACTGGGGCCTGTTTGTACTGATTGTGCTGGCCGTAGGCATGTTCAAATCCTCCAGCGCGCTCGCATCGGCCTATGGCATTGCTGTCACCACCGACATGCTCATCACTACCGTGCTGACCTTCTTTGTCATTCGCAATGCTTGGCACCTGCCTTTGTGGTTGTGCGTGGGAGCTACGGCCTTCTTTTTTACGGTAGATTTTGCCTTCTGGGCTTCTAACCTGCTCAAACTGTTCGATGGTGGCTGGTTCCCGTTGGTTATTGCCGGTGCTATTTTTATCGTTATGCAAACTTGGAAAGATGGCCGTCGTCTGTTGCACGAAGCAATGCAAAGCGATGCCATCGCCCTGCCCGATTTTCTGGGGGCGGTGTTTGTCAATCCTCCCGTGCGGGTGGCAGGTACCGCCGTCTTCCTCACCGCAGACCCCAACACCGTGCCCAACGCCTTACTGCACAACCTCAAACACAACAAGGTGCTACACGCGCAAAACTTGTTTGTCACCGTGCGCCACCATGAAGTGCCTTGGGTCGCCACGCAAGAGCGGGTCGAGATGTCCGCTTTGGGCAACAACTGTTGGCAAGTGGTCATCCACTATGGGTTTATGGACAACCCGAACGTGCCGCTGGCCTTGGAGCAACTCGGTGCCTTGGGTTGCACCCTTGAGCCCATGACCACCAGCTACTTCCTCTCACGTGATACCGTCATTTCTACCTCTGGTAGTGGCATGGTGGCTTGGCGCGAGAAGCTGTTTGCCCAGATGCACCACAACGCCAGTGGTGCCGCCGACTTCCTACACCTGCCCAGCAATGCCGTGGTCGAATTAGGTTCCAAGATTGCTATTTAGGTTCATCCGATGAAAATCCTCTTTGTTGCCGATCCGCTGGAGTCCTTTGTCACCTACAAAGACACCACCTTTGCCATGATGCGCGAAGCCCAGCGCCGTGGTCACTACATTGCAGCCTGCGAGCCTCGGCACATCCGCTGGTTGCGTGGTCAGTCAGTGCAAGCCCCAGTGCGTGACATCACCCTCACCGGTCAAGCACAAGATTGGTTCAGCGTGCAGCAAGATCGCACTGCTGCCTTGGCAGATTTCGACGCCGTGCTGATGCGCAAAGACCCGCCCTTCGATAGCGAGTATTTCTACGCCACCCACCTGCTAGAACAGGCCGAGCGCGAAGGTGCCCGTGTCTTCAATAAGCCCCAAGCGCTGCGTAACCACCCAGAAAAGCTGGCCATCCTAGAGTTTCCGCAATTCATCGGCCCCACGCTGGTCACACGTAACGCCGATGACGTGCGCCAGTTCCACACCGAACACCAAGACATCATCCTCAAACCCCTCGATGGCATGGGTGGTATGGGTATCTTCCGTGTTGGGCCAGACGGCATGAATCTGGGCAGCATCATCGAAACCCTCAACCAGGATGGTGCGCAAACTGTGATGGTGCAAAAGTTCTTGCCCGCCATTGCCCAAGGCGATAAGCGGGTGCTGGTGATTGGTGGCAAGCCCGTACCTTTCTGCCTGGCGCGTATTCCACAAGGTGGCGAGGTGCGCGGCAATCTGGCCGCTGGGGGCAAGGGCGTAGCCCAGCCCCTGTCTGCGCGGGATTGGGAGATCGCCAACACCTTGGCCCCCATTTTGTACAGCCGGGGCTTGTTGCTGGCGGGCATTGACGTCATTGGTGACTGCGTGACTGAGATCAACGTCACCAGCCCCACCTGCTTCCAAGAAATTCAGCAGCAAACAGGCTGTGATGTACCTGCACTCTTTGTTGATGCACTAGAACAAGCGCTGTTGCCCGAAACCTCGTAACTGCTATAAAACATACTATTTATGTTGGAATTAATTCGGCGCTAGAATTCGCCCCTTGCTGTTGATGTTGCTCCTTCTTTTTAAAGATAGATCACTGTCAGTAGTAACTTGGTTTTATGTAGTTTGAGTAGTGTTTGCAAAGATTTTCAAAATTTTCTTGCAAGTGCTGCAAAAACCGGTGTATAATTCAAGGCTTCGCTGCTCGGTGATGTTGCTTCTAAATAGAAGTTGTGTTGTTGGGTAGCGGTAAGAATTTCAGATTGTTGGTTGATGTTAAATCCCCTACAGTTTGACAGGAGATAAAAAGTCCTGTTATAATTCAAGGCTTCGCTGATCGTAGCGAGCTAGACAGAAAAAGACTTCGGTTTAATCTGTTGGAACTTTAAAAATATACAGCCGATAAGCGTGGGCGTTTGAATATGCGATTGCCAAGTTCTTTGGAACTAGTGCTTGCACTACAAACGCTCAT
>NZ_FOGD01000007.1 GCF_900111115.1 Giesbergeria anulus | reverse complement strand
GTCCAACTGGTGCGTTGAAATTTATTGTAGACGGATGTTGATAAATGGAAAGGGTTTTTGGACGATCTAGAGGCTGATTTCGCAGCATCAGCCTGATCAGGGTCAACCGTCCAGAAATCGAAGGTTTGCTGGATGGTGCCCAAGCCCGGTCAGTTGCACTTAATGTTGGCCGGCGGCCATGCAATGCAGGCCTGCACCGTCAAACGCAAGTTCAGTTGCACTTAATGCTGGCCTGAGGGCGCTGATAGACGCAGTTAATGTTGGCCCAAAAATGCGCTGAATGCAGGCCTGACGCTTTTCAAATGCAAGTCCCTACAGTTACCCCCGCTGCTACCGCCCCTGCCCTTGCTGACGGCAAAGCCGCGCCCTCGCCCGCACCTGCTGCCGCCGCTGCCGCTGGTGACACTTCACCCGAAGGCCGCGCGCAACGCCAGCGCGAACGGGCACGCCGCCAACGCGAAGTCGGTAGCAAGGAACTCAAACGCGAATATGTCGGTACCATGACGGTGGAGCAACACCTCACCATCAATGACCCCAACGTGGCTTCTTCCGCCCTGCGCTTCTTGGCCCTGACCGACCGCACCTTGTACCTGCTCAAAACGATGGGTGTACGCATGATGAGCGAAGATCAGTGCGAAACATTGCGCGACACGCTGGCTGCCAAAATCCAAGAATACTGCGAAGAAAGCAAAAAGGCTTTGAGCGCGGCCAATGCCTTGCTCGGTGACAACCGCCAAGCCGATTTCCACTGGATCATCCCGGTGTATTGTGCGCCCGCACTGAATGAGACCTTCCAAGCCAAAGATCGCCACTTGTTCCCGTTAATCGAAGCGATCAATGCTTGGGACTCGACCATTGCCGTCATCAATGAGCTGGAATTCAACGGCAAAGCCTCTTTCAAGCAAGTGGACGAAGTGCGCTCCAAAGAACGCCGCCTATTCTCCGACATCAGCTACTTCTGCTATCAAGTCGTCATGGGCCTGATGCGTAAGTCTGCGCCACAACCGGCAACCGCTGCCGCCCCTGCCGCCCCTGCCGTGGCGTAAAAAAGTTCTTTTTAGTTTCATCGTGCCCTCTCGACCTACGGGACGAGTTTAGCCCGCCTCGTGCGGGCTTTTTTTTGAGAATCCAGCATGGCAAGTATTGAACAATACCTCTCCGAGTTAAATTCGCAGCAAAACGCTGTCGCTTTGCACAAGGGGCACTGTTTGGCAATTGCAGCGCCGGGTTCGGGGAAAACCAAAACACTGGCAATCAAGGCCGCTTATCTTCTCTCGCAAGGGGCCACCGTTGGGGCTGTGACCTTTACCCGCGATGCGGCACTGGAACTGCGTGAGCGCATTTTGCACATTGCAGGCCAGCAATGCTTGCCGTACCTCGTCGTTGGGACTTTCCACTCCATTGATTTGCTGATGGCCTTCCCCAGCAAGGCCAAAAAAACCGGCATGGGGGCTGAAATCTTGCGCCGTGGCTTCTCGAAACTTTCTCGGCCTTGGGAGATTGTGCGCGAGGGTAATCGCCGTGGCTTTGTCATGCGTGCCATTGAGCATAGCAATCTCGATCTGACGATTGAAGAAGCCACCGCCATCATTGAAGGCATTAAATCTGGTCAGGTTGCACCGGAATCTGAGCAGCACGAAGCCCTTGCCTCCATGTATAAAAACATTCTGGATCGCAATGGCGTCATTGACTTTCAGGACATTCTGCTCAAAACCAATGAGCTGATCGCCGCCGAAAAGATTAGCCCACTGCACTGTGACTACCTGCTCCTTGACGAGTACCAGGACACCGACTTACCGCAATTCCAGTGGGCCATGCACCATGCGAATACAAGTAGCATCTTGACGGCGGTGGGGGACGATGATCAAAGCATTTATGGCTTTCGCCGTGCCTTGGGCTTCAAGGGCATGATGGATTTTGCAAATGCACTGAGCGCAGAAAAAATCGTGCTGGGCACCAACTACCGCTCCCATGCGGAAGTTTTAACGCCTGCCGCCAAGCTCATCGCCGTCAATGAAAATCGCATGGATAAGGCGCTGGTGTCACACAAGGGTCGTGGTGGTCTTGCCCTGTGGGATCGGTACGGGGATCGCATCATTGAGGCCGAACACTGCTGTGAGCGGGCCAAAAGAGCGCTGGCAGCAGGCCAGTCATTCGGGGTGCTGGCGCGTACCAATAAGCGGCTCGATGCCATCGAAGCGGAGTGCATCAAGCACCGCCTTCCCTACACGCGCAATGAGGGCGGTTCGCTTTTGCAATCGCATGAAATGGCAGTTTTCCTGTCCAGCTTGTCGGCCATGCTTCGTCTCAATAACCAAGATGCAGACTCGCTGTTGGCATGGTGCGGTGTAAGTGAACAGGAATTGATCGACTTGCACAGCAGCATTGGTAAGGATTTGATTTCCAAAAAAACAGAGAACAACAAGATACTGGCCAACATCACAACGGTGTCCGATCAAAGCAAAAAAAACCTGCGCGCCATTCAAAGAAGGTTTGAGGAATGGGGGCTGATGTTGTCCTCCGGTGCGGTCACTTATGTGGTCGAGAAACTGCACCAACTGCTGTCGGAACACACTACCGATAAGCGCAGCAAAAGCACCTTGGAACTGGTGGCCCAAGTCTTTTCCAAGTCTGTCGCCACCAGCGCGGCTGTCGAGGATGCCGGGCTGGAAGGAATGAATCAAATGCTGGCGCGCGTCAAGCGCATCCAAGCCATGATTGCTGGGCCAGAGAAGGAGAAGAAAATTGAGGGCAATCCAGTGGCCCTGATGACAGCCCACGGGTCGAAGGGGCTGGAATACGATGTGGTCTGGATTCTTGGCGCTGAGGACGGGTCTTGGCCTGATGAGGGTAGCAGTATGCAGGAAGAACGCCGCTTGTTCTATGTCGCCATGACTCGCGCGCGCAAGGTGCTGCTTATCAGCGCGGCTGGCAAGCCCCCCATGTCGCCCTTTGTGAGCGAGGCCGATATAGAGCGGGCACCCGAAGTTCCGGGGTTGCTGATGGGAGCCTCCTGACCGGCCAAATTTGGCCGGTCGAGAAAAAAGCCAGCAGGCAATGTGCTGGCTTTTTTTGTGCCCCACTGGGAGGGCGCGGCCCTGCTACAGGCTTGGCCTGGCTTACCGCCCCACAATGAGTAGCTTGAGCTGCTCCGGCATGATCGGCTCGCAGCCAATCTCTGGGTCTGGCATGAGGTTGGCAATTTTCATCGCCGCATTTGCGATAGCGCGGCGCGTTGCGGCCTCTGGATCGCTTCCGTGCGGCTCCACCAGAAATTGCTGGCGGTAAATGCCTTCGGTGTGGAAACCAGCGTGCGAAGCATCGTCCTCCGTTAGAAAGTCGATTTTGAGCAAAACGGCAATTTTGAATGCCGTGCCGTTGTCGTTTCTGGCCTTTTCCACCAAAGCCAGCAGTTCCTGTTTATTGATTTTCATTTTTCATTTTTGCTAGGCATTTTTCTAAATCTGCAATGCGTTCTTCGATAATCAAGATGGCTTCAGCTTTGGCCCGCTCGAAATCGATCCCTTCCTCAAGGCGGTAGGTGTCAACACTCAACGTCTTACAGTGCATCACCCATTGATTCTGGTAATGAACATGGCCGCAAGTGATAACCACCCGTAGCGCACCGACTTTAGCCTCGAATGTCGTTGGTTTGCGCTCTTTGCCTCGCTGATAAGAGGTTACATCTTTCCAGATTGGGCTTTCATGGTGAGATTTTTGCATGGTTTTTTCTCGTTCTTTATTTTGAATTGGCATTGTAGCTGGAGGCGCAGCCCCTGCAAGATGCGGGGAAATTTCTGCGAAAATTGGTTTTAATTCAAGAATTAATTCATGAAGAATAAGAGAGCAACAAAGAAAAATCCATATAAAAACTGAGTGATCTAATTCAATATGCTTGATCAATTCGGATAGCTCTTGCGCTTGCGCTTGCAATTCCAGTGCCATTGATGCGCTCATTGATTTTCCTTTTCAATTATTGTTACCGAAAAAAATAAATCAGATTTGCAAGTGGCGCAGTACCGCCAATCCTCAAGCCCAGCTATTGCAGATGGATCGTTGGTCTGCACTCGCTCACTCGCCGCCCAGAGATTGCCACAATCAGGGCACTGGCTAGGCGCATTCGATAAGCCGGAAACAAAATCCACCGCTACCCCATTTGTCGAATCTGTGCGAATGGCAACGACTGCTGGCGATGCGCCGTGAACAGTCGGTGCCTTTCTCTATCCGGTCAATCCCGCGCAATTTGCTTGAATGAGGAGCTTTTCAAAATCTGGCTTCCATAGCGCTTAGTCACCAAGCGCCGATCCAGCACAATGACAAGCCCGTAATCCGTCTCTCGCCGCATCAAGCGCCCCACGATCTGAGCAAATTTCAGCGCCATTTTGGGCAGGGTCAGGATTTGGAAGGGATTTTTGCCAGCGTCCTCAAGATGCTCGGCATGGGTAGCCAATACTGGGTCATCCGGGGTTGGGAATGGCAGGCGGGTCATGACTACCATCGTGCAATACTCGCCCGGTAAATCCACACCTTCGCCCAAACTGTCCAAGCCAAACATGATGCTCTGCTGACCGGCGTCGATGCGGCGCTTGTGTTCTTCAACCATCGCCCATGCAGGCCACTGCCCCTGCATGATGATGCTTTCCCGCTCCCGCTGGGATAGCGCCTCGTAGCACTTTTCCATCAGCATTCTGCTGGTGAAGTGAACCAAAATCCCCTTGGCCTTGGACTTAACCACGGTGTTTTTGACATAGCTAATCACAGTATCTGTGTGCCGTCCATCGGTGGCCTCCACCGCTATTTTTGGCACCACCAACTTTGCGCGGCTGTAATCGAACGGGCTTTCCAGTTTGAGTGTGATGGTGTCGCTCGATAGCCCTAGTGCATGGCATTGCGCGTCAAAACTGCCCAGCGAAGTAAAGGTGGCTGAGGTCAATACAGCCGTCTTCACCACGGGCCACAGGTGCTTTCGCGCTTTGCTTGCGCCATCAAAGGGTGAGCAGCGAATCTCGACTCCTGTGCGATTGCGCTCGATCCAGCGTGCAATCTTCTCATCGCTGGTGAATTCAGCAATGCACAAAATGGCATCGCTGACCAATCCCTGCAACTCACCCATTTTGCCTTGCACCAGCATAACAAGTGGGTTGTTCTTTTGTCCTTTGCCCTTTTCTTCTTTTTCCTCACGAATGAGGTCGTGAAAACCCGTGAGCAAGCCCTTCAAATCCAACAGGTAAGACTTGAACTGCGGGGGCACTTCACCCAGCGTAAAACGGTGTTGGCGCGCATCCCCCAGCATGATGGCTGCGGCCTGCTCACACAATTTCCATGCACCAAGCACACGCTCTGCGGAAATTTCCAGTTTCATTGCGTTGGGGCTTAACCGCATGATGCCCTTGATTTCTTCCTGCCAGAAACCTGATAGGTCTAGCTTGCGGGCAAAAGCACTGAGCAGTTTGTCGCTTAGATGATGTGCTTCGTCAAAAATAAATATGTTGCAGTCACGGGCGAAAATGCTGTTCGGGACATTGGATAAATTGGACAGCAGGTAATCATGATTCGTAATAATGACGCGCGCATTTTTCATTTCTGCCTGCATCTTGTAATACGGGCATTCTCCTACCAGAGGACAGCGCGATCCGGTGCAGCCCGAAGCAGTGTTTGCAATCTTCATCCATTGCTTAGGGGGCATCTGGAAAGGCAGCGTATCACGCGATCCATCCCAGAAATCATCCCTCCACAATTGAGCGGCTTGATGTAGGATTTTTTCATTCTCCACTTCTTGCTCGCTGGCGAACAATGACGATGTAGACTGCTCGATGGCATCAACTTTCATAGGGCAAATATACCGCTCTCGCCCCTTTGCAACCACCACCTTTATACCTTCAACGCCAGCCATCAAATAAGCGCGCAAAGCAATAGGAATATCTTTGCTTGCAAGCTGATCCTGCAATGATGCTGTGGCAGTCGAAACAACTAAAACCTTGTCCTCTGTAACTGCCATTGTAATTCCGGGCATCAAATAACCCATAGACTTGCCAGTTCCTGTACCAGCTTCAATTACTCCGACTTTGCTCTGTTTTATTAAAGAAAAAGCACGGGTAATCATCGATTTCTGCTGATGGCGCGGCAGAAATCCATTCATTATTATTGGAAGGGCCTGATAGGCAGAGGCTACCAACTTATTTTGTTGGATATTTTCCATGATTTTCCTATTAGGGTTAGTGGCCTATAAATCATCACCCAAAAAAATGAGGAATCAAGTTTGAAAGAAAAGCACCTAGAGGCAGGTTTTAGATTCCGCATGAGGGATGCGGTAGGCGCTTTTCCGGGATGTGGCAGCTACTGCCCGCTACCAATCTCCAAATCTTTGCCTTCGCCGCCCGATTGCCCGTCCGCTGCAATAGGGGCAATGGTTTTGACTGTTTCTTTGCTCACCGACGATTCTTCTTGCAGCTTTACTGGCACTGAATCTGGCTTTTTACCTTCTTCCAATTTGGGTTTTTCTGGCTTAGGGCTATCCTTGGGCTTATATTCGGGCGCTTCCGTTTTTACTGGCACGGCCTTTTCTTTCGATCCAAGAGTGACATTTATCGCTTCAGATTCTTCCTCTCGCTGCACTGTCGTTGTAGCCTCGGAATCTCTGCTTCTGAGAACCACATGAACGCCTGAGCCATCGTCATCCTGTTTGCCTTCATCAATTCTCTGAATGACCACTGGATTTCTGTTGTGCCGCGCTGAGGATTTCCTAGTTTCGGCCATCAGATTTTCGTAATCCCCTTTCCCTCCCACGTTAAGCGGTGTTGGAAGTAGGGAAATTTTGGGCACCTCCACTAGGCCATTGGGTGACTTTTCTCCGGTCGATGGCACTTCCAATTTGACCTGTTCTTCTTTGGTTGATACCTTTGGTGCGGCGGTTTCAACATCGCCGGATTTGACCGCTACAGGAGCAGGAACGGTCTGGTTGATAACGATGGTCTTAGGCTCCATTTTGTTCATTGCATAGATGTTAAAGAACGATGCAACAACCATTGCCACCAGCATTGCTTCTTCACTTCCTCTTTTGAGGCCGTTGGTAAATTGGAATTTGTCATTCATCGGCATGGTCAGGCACTGGGTTAAATGGACGGTAGTAATAGATAGCAGATGCAATCGCCATCATGAGCATGACTGCACCAAAGAGGGAAACGATGGAAGCCAAAGAAGAATCGTCCAAAATTCTTCTGACTATGAAGAAAACAGCGGCTGCGAACCCATAGCTGCAAACAACGAAAGTTCGCCACTTGACATGAATTTCGTGAAACCATTGGCGCACCTGCTCTTGGGTCTTCCCGGTGCTGATCCAATAATTTGATAGCTCTCTTTTCCCCGACTTCGCGTGAAAGGCCAAGTAAAAGATCAGCATGGGCAGGATGGCTGGGTCTATTCCTCGTTCTCCTTCTTCAATAGCAGCAGTGATACGATCATCGACACCGTTCCCGCGACTACTATCAGCCATCCTAGATGCTGAATCCACAGAAACGCTGGGATTTCCGCGTTGGCCCAAACCATCCCGATTGCCACCAATACCATGCCCGCTCCGAACATCGCCCATATCATTGCGATGGAAAGCAGCGCTTTCGGAGTTATCTGCTGGTTGGGCGGCAAATTCTGGTTCAAATTGTCCAGACTTACTTTTGCCGCCTCGCAAATTTGGGCAATCGGGCAATGGTTTTTCTTGGTCATTTTGATGAGCCATTGGGTTTGTTTGATTTGTTGATTTCACGATACCGACATCTTCAAAACTCAAATTTCCCCCAGCCTGCACGGGCAAGAGGTCTGGGTCTATTTCTCGTCCATCGATAGCAGCAGTGATGCCACCATTGACAATGCTCCCATGATCATCGTCACCCACCCCAGTGGCTGAAGCCAAGGAATTGTTGTGGAATTGGAGTTCACGAGCATTACCCCGAACAGTGCCCATACCATCGCAATCAGCAGCAACCCATTGGAGTTGATTTGCTGATCCTCTGGTAGATTCTGGTTCAAATTTTCCAAACTGATTTTGGCTGCCCGACGAATTCGAGCAATCAGGCAATGATTTTTCTTGGTCATTTTCATGAGTTCCTGGGTTTGTTTGATCTGTTGATCCCACGATACCGCCATCCTTAAAAAACTCAAATTCGCGCTAGGCCGCGAAACCCGGCCCATTGCAGGCCGGGTAAATCTCACTACTAACCGCTTACAGATTAGTCTTCGATTGCATCACAACCCAGCAGCCAGTAGCCACGGGCATTTGCCATCAAACTGTTATCAAGGCGGGTAATTTCGTAGTTGGGCATCAACTGCTTGAGCGCACCTTCGTAATACGATGCTGCACCGCCTGTCAGGAAGACCCGGTTCAAGCGCCATTTATTGACATCGTTGCGGGTCAAGAAGGTCATCACTTCGCTGCGTGCAGCTTCCAAAACGGTTTTACCGTAGGGCTGCATATCAATCTTCTTATAGGGAAGGTTGATAGAGCCAGTTTGCAGACCTTCTTCGACCAGATCGAATTCGAGACTGCCCACACCTGTGTCGTAGCCGATTTGCTGGCTCACTTGACGCAGGATATTGATAGACCCGCCATCGAAAGAACCGCTCAACTTCATTTCAGGTTTGAAGCCGTTGGCAATAAACCAGTCGAAGGTGCGATAACCGGGATCAATCACCATAGCCAAACCGCCTTCATCGAACAGCGGATCGCTTTCAGGCAGGTTCTGGGCGGCATAGCGCAAGCCGCCATAAGGCTGGGCTGTGATCATCACATTTTTCGCAGTGACAGTCACAAAATCGGGGACATTGGGGCCGCGCAGTTTTTCAGGCACAGGAATTTCGCGGGGCTTCATGCCGATTTCACGCAAGTCTTCCAGACGGTTCAGGAAGCCAGAAACAGGCAGGCCCAAAACCAGCACATCGATCTCAGTGAAAACTTCTCCGATTTCGCGCATTGCAATGTGAATGCTGGCACGCAGCATGATTTCGTGCAGATCGGATTTGATGTAATCGGCTTCCAGCATCCGTGATTCGATGCCCTTGGATGCAGCGGGGCCAGCGTAGTAGCGGTTGCCATCGAGTTCAATCAGAATCTTGTCGGGGTTGGCCTTCAAGCTGGATTTGTGTTCGTCGGCAACCACGCGAGGGGCAATAGATGTGAAAGACATTTCACCCCAGCGCTCTTTGCTCATTTTGTCCTTGCCGTGGCCCCAGACCACTTTGGTGTTGCCATAACCCACGTCGATAGCGATAACTTTCTTTTGCATGATATTTTCCTTTTTACACATTGATTAAACGAACTACTGGCACTTACTTCTTGATGGTTCCAAAAAGCTCGGCGTTTGCCTTGAACTTCTTAGACTTGATTCCTTCTTCCGGTTTATTGACTTGATCCTCGCTTTCAGTTTTGATTGGTGTGAAACTCATAACCGGGTCGTCTGCATTAAATGCGGGCGGCGTCTCTGAGTATTGGTTTTGTGGCGGTGTGATTCCTGATGGATTAACAATGTTTTGCGAATGAAAAATCGGTGTATTGGTAGTGGTGGCTGCCAATAGGGATGGCTGACCGGGTAAGGCAATAGCCTCTGCTGCCGCACCTGAGGTAGAGATTTGACGCTTCACTTGCTCTGCATATTGCAATATCAGGGCGGCGCTAGGGCCAACACTATGTATTGCAAATAAAAAGATCAATCGACGCTTGATATAGACACGCATCTTTGTCGTACCAACAATAGCGTTTAGCTCTTGCAGTGTCTTGGTCAATCCAGCATCGCGAGCGCTAATGTTGATGTCAACCGTGATGCTTTCTTCTGCATCCTTGTCTAAAGGCGTTTGGCGCAGTACCTCCAATAGTTCACGGTCAACTGCCACTGGTGGAACCAGCAAAGCCCGCACGAAATTGGAGCGTGCAATCGGGCTTTCCAAACTTTGGAGGTGGAAAAACAAAGGCTCCAAGCCAACGTCTTCCTCCTTCAGCAGCAGCCGAACTCTTATGGTTGATAGCTCATCCCTTGGGATTGGCCTCTGGCGCATCTTTTTCATAATTTCTCTCAAAAATTTCCAGATTTCAAAAAAACTCTACCCAAGCACTCAAAAAAAACCCAAACCATCGCGTACTTCTTCGGCCTTCGAGAAAAATTTCGACGAAAGCCAGCAAAAGCTGCGGCATTCTGAAAAAAATTTCCAACTTTTTGGAAAAATTTTCCCAGCGCCCTTGTGCTGAATTCTGCGGGTTGGCGTGCGCTTTTCTTAATCAAAAGATACGCTAGAAATCGAATCTTTCAAGTTTGCGACTTGGGCGGGGGGCGGGTTATGATTCAAGCACTCAGCAACTGCGCTTGCAGGAATAGAGCATCAAGGTCTTTTTCAAGAAACCATCTATCGACGGTAGGCGTAAGCCTGACCGTTTTTTTTCATCTCTCCATGCAACGTGGGGTTTTTCGGCCAAATTAGATTCCCGACAGATCAACACAGAGTGTCAAAAAAACATGTAGAAAATCCATTTGATTCAACAACTTAGCTGGCATCAATCAATACAGAAGCTCACACAGAACGGGAACTGGAAATTTTTTGAAGGAAATTTGCTTAAATTTTGGGCAAATTTGGGTGGCTTTTGTAGGCAACAGGGGCAAAGCAATGGATAGCTGCGTAGCGTGAGCTGGGTAGCGATGGGACAACAGGTGAGTGCATGGCGTGAGCTTTTGCCGTGGTACTGGTGCTGATCGATACGGGAGGTTGCGGCTTAGGTGCTGCGCTAACGTGGGATGCAGCTACTAGGGACGGTGCAGCGGGTGCTATGGGCGCATGTAGACAACAACTGCCAAAGAAAGGAGGGGAATCTGCTGGCGTGGCGGCCAGTGCGGTGGGTGCGGGTGGATTGGCGCTCGATGGCCTAGCGTAGGGGGATAGATAAATACGGGTTTTGCGTTCCGTAGTCACCCAAGGGTGGCTCAATAAACGCTCGCTGCTCGCGTAGAGCGCTGTTCCGATGCGTCTGAGCCGTAAGGCGGCGGTGTCGGGGGCCACGTTACCGTGAGGGCGTGGGTACGCAAGTCTGACACTACTTGCGTACTGCTTTCATTTTCTTTAAGTGCCGTGTCGGGGGGGTGGTGGCCGCCGCATGGAATACCGGCCAAATTTGGCCGGTGTGGATTGCGGGATTAGTAGGGCATGGGGTCTGGCTGGTGCGCTGGTGCGGCTGACAGCATGGCGCGATAGATATTGAGGGCGGTTTCTTCCGGGGAATCGGAATAATCGACGGTCTTGGCGGCCTCAATCATGGCGGGTGATGGTCGCACTGGAACGAGTCTGTATCCAAGTGGAATAGCCAGGTGGGCTACCAAGTCGGGCAAACGCCCTATTTCGGCATAAAGCTCATCTTGGACGGCTGAATCGGATGGGGTGCTTGTGTCGGTGCTCATGATGGCCTTGCTGGTGAATTATGGTGGTGGGAATCAAGTCTAGGTGCTAGATCGACACCCAGCGGATTTTGGGGTCTGGAGCGCCCGGATCGCGGATGGGAATAACAGGCTCGCACCAATTTTCGATGGTGCCAGTGGTGTCGATGGAAAGGGTGATGTAATCGTCGAAGGCACTGTTGCTGTGATCGAGAAGCACATCCGGCACATAAGAGCCTGACCATTTTGCGATGCGCTTTTTGTCTTCATCGAGAAGCCAGTATTCGCCAGCATCACGAACCTTGAAGTCGATTTCGGCGCTGATTCCGTGGGGCCAGTTGAGTATTACGCCATCGGACAAGCGAATGATTGGTGCCCACAAGTTACCTTCACGCAATGGAATCAGTGTCCCATGAATATCGTCCACGCCGTTCACGTTGGCATCTTCCCAATAGCTGACTTCTGCTGAAATTTCGAGATAGTGAGCTTTCATCATTTTCTCCGTGGATTAGAAATTTTTGGTCATGAAAACCGAAGGCATGGATAAGACCTTGTACGCCACCATTTCCAGCGATGGATAGGCTTTTTTATCGGCTGCTTTCCAAATGGAAATTTTCATCTCGCCCACGATGGAAACGGCATCATCGGTTTTAAGGGCAAGGATTTCGTGGTAGGGGCCATCAGCAAAGGCGATAGCGCTGACGAAAAGCTGGCATTTGGATTGCGGTGTAAGTGGCAGCCATACTTTCACCAGTGCAAAGGGCTGGTTGTTTTTGTCGTGGCGAATTTCTGGTAGGCCATGCACATGACCAGATACGATAGCTTTCATCATGATTAGTAGATTTGAGAGACTGTAATATCTATTTTGACAAAATCTTTGTTATTAAATTGGCACATATAGAGATTGGCCGCGCCGGATACGTTAATGAAATCGCCTTCGTTTAACTTGTTCAGCTTTTCGATCAAATCTTGCCGAAAGGCGATGATGGTGGCGATAAACGATTTGTCGGGCAAGGGGATGCGGATTTTTGCCAAAACAAAAGGCTTGTTATTTTTATCGACACGCGCCACGGCTTTTCGGGCGATGCACCCAGAAACGATTAGATCAAGCAAGTTATCCTCACAAATTAAATTTTTAATTTGAGAATTGTGCGGCCTGACTGGTTTGCTACCGGGGGCGAAAGAACTGCTGCTGAGGCAATCTTTCGTGGAAAGAGAGGTTTTTCTGAGAATTGAACCAGCCCAATTTGGCTGGTCGTAGAAAAGCGAGGGCTGCGATGGGTGCTGAATCGCGGCTGGGGGGCTTTGGCCTGAAAAATTTGGCTGGTGAGTTTCGGGTCTGGGTTTGTCGCACCGGCCAAATTTGGCCGGTCAGGAATTTGGCGGCTGGGGTGGTGGGATGTGAGACTGCGCTTCTAAATTTGCTTGGATGAGCGACTGGGCTGGCCCACCGTAATTGGCATCAGCAAAGTGCAGGGAGGTTTTTAGACTTCTGACTCGGACTTGCCATCCAGATACTGTGCGTTGGACGAATTTGGCGACAGGATAGATTTCGCCGTCGATGGAGGCAACACGGCGAATTTCGATATGGGGCATGACAGCCATCCTGCGGGTTGGGTTGGGCCGGATTTTATCTGCGGTCGGCCTTCCTAAGAAAACTATCGGCCAAATTTGGCCGGTCTGCTGGTAGCGCAAAGGCGAATTCTTGGCGCGATGATTGCTGCTTTTTCTGCGCCGTCTTTCGATAATTTTGCGGCTTTGGCTACGGCTATGCTAATAGTGTTGTGCGGCAGGTGCTGCTTGAATTTCCTTTTAGGAGCGAAACATGAATTTTGATGAAAAATTTCTATCTGTAACCATCATTCCGGCGCAACCGGGCTTCTTTATCATTTATGACGATAAAGACTCAAAAGAAGTTATCAAGGGGGAGCCAGTTATTGCTTGGCAAATTGAGACGGTGCGGGTAAAAGGAGGGGAAAAGAATGGTGAGATTTTTTCGCACACTATGCCAGTAGTTTTTGATGGCACTCCAGCAGAAAACTGGATAGGTGTGCAAAATCCTGATAACACAATCACCTTGCCTTTTGATCGTGAATTGAAATCACTAGAAGAACTCCAGGAATATCGCTACCCAAAGACTTCATCCGCCCAATCGGACTTGCAATCCCATGTCACTCTAGGTGCCGGGGTTTAACTCTGATGCAAATTCTCTTTTTCCATGCTTTGAGCAACATCCGTGATGGCGAACTTGGCTTTTTCCAAAGCATTCACCAGAGCGGATTTGCTCAAACTCTCCCCAGCACAAACTGCCGCGCAATCTTTTAGTGCATCTAGCAACTGGCTTCTTTGCTGCCGAAGTTCCTGTACGGCTTGGCCTGCAAGCTCCGGTTGCGACTGGCGTGCCGCGCGGGTGTTCCAGCGATTGATCGACTCGGCATAATCCAAAATCACCACGGGCATGGATGTGCCAAAGCAGTCTGGTGTTCTACAACGAGCCGATGGATTTTTTCTTGTCCAATTTGCCTCTAGGTTTTTGCCGCAAAATGGGCACGGCTCTAAGAACGGTTCTTGGTCTAGTGCTGGCATATTTCTCTCTTACTTTACATTGCCGTCAATCAACTCGGCCCGAACTTGCATCAAGGTTTTGCCTAGCATGTTCAGGCCAATTTTTTGATCTACACCCCAGTAAACATCGCCCCAATTGTTCGTTTCTTCTAAGTAGAGCATTTTTGTATGCTTGAGCCTTAAAGCGAGTTCGGGGTTCTGCCTAAATTTAGCTCGCAATACAGCCAGCATGGCGTGGGGTTTGAATTTTTCCCAGTCTGGTCTCAGTGCGATAATCTGCCCTTTCTCCCTAGCTTGTTGGGGAGTGGATAGTTCAGCAACATCTTCGCGCATCGCTATGTCCAACGACTTGAGCGCCATGTAAGCGTGCTCTGCTGTCGGATAAGTTAGACCATCAGCATACGTTCCTTCCAAGCGCAATGGGGACGGCTCGAAGTTAGACAAGAACCTGTATTCTTGGAAAAATCCATAAATACCGTGCGCAGTAACGGTAGGGTGGCGGGCATTGTTTGTTATTTGCATAAACTATTCTTCATTGAAAATCAAACTAAATGCTTAATCGGCCAAATTTATCCGGTCGAAAATTAGTTGCAACTGAAACTATTCTGGCTAGATTCCGCACCTGATAGATCGAACGATCAGGCCACCCTCATAATAATCGAAAATCACGTCCCCGTAGCACCCATGCTGCGCCATTAAACGCTCGGTAATTTTCCCCCGATTGATGCTCCAGCTTTTATATTTTCCAGATACCGGGCCTTGATCGCCTTGCGCGGAAAAGCGAACTTCGCGGCATAGTTTTGCTTCTCGGAATTGCTTGGCTTTGTTTCTGCCGATCAGCCAATCTGCAAGCCTTGCTTGGTTTTGTGGCTCGTAGAGATGATCTGGTGCTTGGCGCTCGCGCAACTTACCAAGGAATCGTTCCTTCCCAAGCATTCCTGCGCGCCACCCGGAATCAATATCCAAGTTCCAGAAACCGATTTCTTGCAGGATGGTTTCTTTGGTTGTGGATTTTGATTGCACCGGGTTATCCTAATTACGTTAATAAAATCAACAGGCCGCAACAGGGTCAGATTTTTTGTTGCAGTCTACATACGCAGTCAGTGCCTGCTCTATTTTTTTGAGATAAAACAAATAAAGATCGTCAAATTCAGGGTCATAGCATTCTTCACGAAAATCCTTCGTGAACTTGAGTTGGACTGTCACGGTTGGATGAATCTTGGCTCTGACGCGATAAATTTCGGTAGAGAACTCGCCCATCGAGTCGTAGAATTTCCCATCGACCTCCACCAACAAATGCGCCCAAGGTGCGCCGTGGACACTTTGCACGCAAGCCATGCTGCAAGGGATTTGCTGGGCCTGCAATAAGTCGTAAAGCGCGGCGGCAAATACAGTGCAGGTATCTGTTTGAGCTTCTTTTCGGGCGCGCCCCAGCTTTGCTTGCTTGATGATTTCGCTAATCTGGATCACGATGTTTACCTATATGCCAAGGTTGGCGTTTCCTTCGCACCGGATGCGGTGATACCACGATCCAGTTTCACTTGGCGGCCCGCATCATTCCCGTTGATCCAATCCGTGCGTTTGATATTTTTTCCTTTGGCGCGGTTGGCTACTTCGGCGGTTTCTGCCACACCGTACTTGGAATCCATATAGCGCGCAACGATCTCTTGGTTATCGCTGCTGCCAGAAAATGCCATGAGTGCATCCCTCACGCCCCACACCCAGCCTTGGGCGTAGGTGTCGCCTCTGGCAGTAACAATGAACTACTCCACCCTATGCTTTGCAAAGGATGGAGTTTCACGGGAGCTATAAACCCCCGTCTCGGCCAGTTCCTGACCGGATATTGATTCCAAAGCCCAGCGCAATACCACACGCGCTGAAGCCGTATCTCTATTTTCCTGATGCCCGCATTGTTCGCAGCAGTGCATTCTTTGTGAGAGCTGCTTTTTTGTCACATGCCAGCACTGGGGGCAGCGCTGACTTGGTTTGAGCTTGCGGGTTGGAGCATCTACCCATTCGCCACCAGTTTCCAGCACTTTGTAGCGAAATAGTGAAGTGAACAGCCCCGGAGCGGTGTCCAGTATTTCCCGGTTCAAGCCTGCCTTTTGGGCAACCATCGCGCCGGGTTCGTCCACAGTGCCCGAGGCACTGCGGGTCATGTTCTTGAGCGTGAGTTCTTCCGTTGCTACCAAGGCATACTTGCCTGCCAGCGCTGCCGTTTTCTGATGCGCCCAGTCCAACCGCTTGCGCGCTACCTTGGCCCGAGCAGCGGCCAAGCGGCGCACGGCCTTCTTTCTACGGTTAGAGCGCTTGTTGCTCTTGCGCGAAACGGCTTGCTGCAACCGAATGATCTGATCCTTCTCCTGTTGCCACCAGCGCGGGTTGTTGATCTGGATGGTTTCGTCGGCGTGCGTGACACCACTGAGAAATGTTTCCACGCCCCAGTCGTAAGCCATTGCGCCATCGGCATGCCTAGTACGTTCTGGGCTGGCGACGGCCACGGTCAGCGATAAATACCAGCGGCCATCGCGGTGCAGGATGTCACTGGCACGAATATCGCCGCCCTGACGGGCTTGACCACGGGCACGGATTTGTCCCACGCCCGATAGGCGCAGACTGCCATGCCTCCAGCCTTCTTCGGGTGTGAAGCGCCAACCATCACCATGACTTTTGAAGCTGAAGCCGGGAAAACGCCCCAGTGACTTAAAGCGCGGAAAGCCCGGTGTTTGGCCCGCCTTGATACGCCTGAAAAAAGCAGCAAATGCTTTGTCTAAGCGGCGCAGCGTCATCTGCTGGCTGGAGCAGTTGGCAGCATCGGCCCACTCGGGCAGGTCACGGCGCAGCAGCGTCAGGCTCTTGCATTGGTCGGCGTAGGAAATCGATTTACCAGCCTTGCTCCAGGCGCTGATGCGCTCTTCCAAGGCTGCGTTGTAAAGCTGTTGGTGTGAGCGCAGCAGGGCACCGAGCGCAGCAGCCTGCTTCGGCGTCGGGTACAGCCGATAGGTTGTTTTGCGCAGGTTGCGGGCTTCGCTCATAATTGGTTACTATACCTTCATCATGCAATTAAGCAAGCTACACCATTGTGTTTATGCACTTAACTACCACTTGGTTCTTGTAACAAAGTACCGGCGCAAGTGCCTAACGGCCCCCATGCTGACTGAGTTTGAAGTACAAGCCAAAGAGCGCTGTGCGGCTTGGGGCGGCAGGCTTATCGAAGCCAATGGAGAGCCTGATCATGTGCATCTGCTCATTGAGTTGCCTCCTACGGCGGCACTGGCTGAGTTCGTCAATGCACTCAAGACGGGCACCAGCAGGAGGTTGCGCACGATGTTTGCTCAGGAGCTTGCGGGCGTGTATTCCAAGCCGGTGCTCTGGTCGCGCAGCTATTGCGTGCTCTCGTGCGGCGGTGCTCCGCTAGAAATCATCAAGCAGTACATCCAGCAGCAGGACAGGCCGGACGACTGAAGCCAGCCTGCGGCTGGCGGCGCTTACCCCTCCAGCCAATTGGGGCGGCTTTGCCTCTAGGCCGCAAGCGGCCAACCCAAATGGATGGAGCCCCTCGCGCTATTCGGTGGATTTCTTGCAGTTCTTGGGCTGGGCCGCCATGTGCAGCCTCCGGTCTTTGGCGCACTGGCGGCTGAGTACCGAAAAGGCATAGGCGGCGACTTCGCTGGCTGGGCCAAGACCGGCAAAAATGTAGCGGCGCTCGCGCACCAAGCGGGCATTCGCGCTGAAGGAGCTAACAACTGAGCCATAGGCTTTGCAAGCGAACGCCTCGGCTACCGTCTGGGCAAGGTACATTTCCCAATCGACCAGTTGCACATTTCTTGCCTTGGCAATGGCCTCGGAAACCTCTGCGAGGGAAACATCGGTTTCCGATATTTGGAACTGCTGCATCAGTTTCTGCGCTTGGCGCATGGCTGCTGCGGCTTCGTGCGGATTGTTGCTGGCAGCCAGGGCGAGGCACTTCTTGATTTTTATGAGGGCATCACTTCGGTTCAATTTGCACCCCCGCCGCCTTTTCAATAGCCAGTCTGGCTAATCCAGAAGCCAAAATTTCCTGTGCTCGCAGCGCCGCTGCCGCCTCTGTTGCAGACATTGGTTCGTGTCGCAGACCCGTAAAATGAGCGGCAGCACCGTATATGATGGCCCGGCAAAACCCAAGTGGCGGTTTTGGCGTTGCCTCAAAGCACTTGCGGCCATCTTCTCTGCTGTCGCAAATATAGAAGGTCGCTGGCTGAATTTTCTTGGCACGAAGCTCAACTTTACGACCGCAACCGCCATCGCAGGTGACGCAGGCCCAACCTTCTTTTTCAGTGAGAAGTTTAATTGGCATTGCCTTTTCCTTTTTTTGAGTCTGAAAACAAATCTTTCTGCTGCTGTACGGGAGCCTTGGTTTTTAGCTTCAGTTCCCACATCTTGCATTCGCTGCCACTGCCTCTGGAGACAGGCAGCGGGCTGGGCCACATCAGGGTCTTGTTTGATAAAACGTAGGCTTGCGGTAGGTCGGGCCACCGAACGGGATAGGCGCACTTGCCAAGCTGGCTAGGTAGCGCTTTGCCGGTTTCTGGATTTTTTGTGGGTCTAAAGTGTTTGCAGGTGCCACAGTTCAATTTTTTCTCCTAATAGCATCTCTCCATTTCAGAAAGTACGATTCGATTGTTCCTAGGTTGTCCATGCGGACGCTCGTGACAACACCTCCAGACAGCACCACTTCGGCATGGGCTGGCACTTCATTTGCGTCGTAATCGAAGTCGTTGCCAAGGACTTCACCATTAACTTTGATGGTGATCTCTGCATCTTCGTGCCAAGTGTTACCGGGCCAAAATTCTTTATCGAAGTAGAAGGCGCTGAACTCTGCGCCAGTTGTCTTGACTGCCATTGCTGCCCCTTGTTTTTCCAAATCTAATCCCCATGATGCCATCATTTGCAGTGTGGTCAATAGCTCGATCTGATAAGTTTCCGTGCATTTGAGTTGTTGTAGCCTGATCTTGGTGTGCATTCCAACCCAAAGAAGTTGCTGAATTTTTAGGAAATTTCGGAAATTTTGCACGAAGCGTAAATCTTGTGCTTATAATAATTCATCAAACCAACAGAGGAAAACTTCATGGCTACTTACAAAGAACTGCTGGAACAGCAAAAAGAACTCGACCGTCAGATTGCTGATGCTCGTGCGAAAGAAATTAGTGGTGCCGTTCAAAGCATTCGTGAGCTGATTGCTGAGTACCAACTGACAGAACAAGACCTTTTCGCTACTCGCCGTGGTGAAGGCCGTGGCGGTGTAGAAAAGCCTGCTAAAGCCAAAGTTGCGCCCAAGTATCGCAATGATGCGACTGGTGAAACTTGGACTGGTCGTGGTAAGGCTCCCCGCTGGCTCGATGGTCAGAACCGCGAAAATTTCTTGATCGAAAAAGCGGAGTAACTCCGGTGCCGCTGCGGCGGTGGAATGAAAAAGGACACCTCTTTTATTAGAGGTGCCCTTTTTCTTTTGCAGGTTTCTAACCCTCCAATTAGCCACTGTGAGGGCGATTTCTGAACCCACATTGGCGATTGATTTTTAGAAGGCGGGCAGTCACAACCGGACATGGCGTGCAAGCGCACCCCGGAAAGCAGGAAGGCGTGTTCTTAGAATATGCCTTTTTTTATTGCCCGAAGGAAAGCGATGCCAAGCGATCAAGAAATGCGAGAAATTGCGGAAAAGCAAGGTATCAGCGTCTGGCTGCGGGATGCACTGCTGTCGGCATTGGAGCGCGATCCGGTGGAAGCGGCGGCGGATGCTGGGGTGCTATCAGCCGTACTGGATCATCGGCTAAAAACGAAAGCGGCTGAAGCGAAGGCGCTGGAAGTGATAGCGGCTGCCAAGGCGGGCCTTTGAGCCTGTTGGCCAGCGTGGTGGCTATCTGCCGCGAAAGGTCGATAGTGGCGGCCTCTGCGAGGGGCAGCTCGTCCAGTGGGACGTTGGCTTGTGGATGTACAGCGTGGTACAGATAGCCCAGCGGGTTGCGTACCAAGCCGCAGACAGTGCGGCCATCGCGGGTTTCTAGGGCAACGCATGGGCCTGCGGTGCAGTGCAAAAATTCTTGGGCCAACTGGCATGGCTCCTGTGTGCAGCAATAGCCACAGCCGTTGCATGGATCACCGAATTTGGGCTTGCTGGGGAGGTCTTGCATTGTGTCTAGCGTGCTGCCAACTGTGCCTTGAACTCGGCATGCTCGCGCTCGAATAAGGCTTCGGTAGCTGCCTCGATCCAATCGTCCAATGCGGCCCCAGTCAGGGCTTGGGCTGAGGCCGTATCCACGCCAAATTCCTTGTTCAGGCGCAGCAGCATAGTGGCCTGATTGCTGGCGTGGGCGGTGGGTGCGGTGGATTGCAATCTTGTGCGGTGCATGATCAGGTTTAGTATGAACTTGAAAAGTTCATACTGGCTTGTGCGAGTACCTGCGGGTCTGCGCCGCGCTCATAAAGCATCATTGCAAAATTCGCTATATCTCGCGGATCACCCTTGGCCACATGCTCAACAAGCATTCGCGCCAGCGTTTCGACGCTGCACTGGGCTGGATTATCCCAACCTCCACGACCCTTCGCGCGGGCTTGAGCGAGTTTTTCTTTCATTGCCGCCGCGAAGCGATCAACCGCAGCGTCATCTGGATGCTGGGGCACGCTTTCGACATTGGGTTCGATCACTGCTGAATAATTCATGTTCATCTGTTTTTAGCTCTCATGGTGGGGTGATTAACTGCTCTTTCTCATAGCGCATCAGCCTGCGCTTCACTATCACATCAGCGGACTGGGCTTGATACCAGCTAGGCTCAAAAGCCAAAGGGCTTCTGTCGGCAGGAAGTTGCGGCTTCCGGTTGCCACGCCGGTTATTTTTGCTTTCCCACTCGTTCCACTCTTACCTTCGCGTTTCCTTGCAACGCCGCCGCTGATGTGATAGCCCTCAAGATTATTGAGGACTTGATCTGTATAAATTTTATTATAGCTTCAATCCTTTGTCGAACTTTCAAAGTATTTGTTACCGTACACCCTCAATAAATACAATACAACCAACTGAATCGATAAATTCATCACACTGATCAATGGCAGAAGAACGATGTAATCTTTGCCATTGGGTACGGGGAGAGTAATAAATAGTCCAGCTAAAAATATGAGCGATGGAAATGCAATCGAGAAAAACTTCAGAAAAAACAAGAACTTATTTTCTGGAGGCATCTTTATGCAGGATAACGTCATCGTCCATGAGAAAAAGCAGAAGCCTGGAATTATTGCTATCACGGTAATTTTATCTAGCGCCACAAGGTAGTCCCCAAGACTGCGGGCGATATGAAACACTAGAAATGCGAAAGCGGCAATAGAAACTAGCCATGCGACCCACTTCAAAACAGTGAATGCCGCTGATGCAACTATTCGCAAGGCGTCTACCAGTTGAGATGCCGTTGTCGATGAGGGTATCGCTTTATCCATTTTCCAAAACTCCGTCAAATTGGATCAAATCGCGGGGTACTTCAATTGTTCACTCAACAAGATGCGGCGGGCCACTAGGCGGCCATCAAGAGGCTGCACGGCCAACAGGAATTCCGTGCGGCGGTAGTCGCTCGTAGAGGTGAATGCGGGCCGCTCCCCGCAGTAAATCAGCCACGGCCTGTTGCGAAGTGCAGCACAGTTCCTCTGTCCAAGTTTTCCAGTTCATAACTTTTGGCTTGTCGGGTAATTCTTGCGGCAACATCTTTACTGGCTCACTGTGCGCAACATCGCAATAATCAAACAATGGGCCAAAAGCCACAAGACAATGCACCCGACCTTATCCTTAGTATCCACTGCTTTTTCCAGCCAATAGTTAGTTTTTTTGTTACCTCTGATTTCTGCGAATTTCAGTATCTTCTCCACGAATAGGGCTGTAACAAAAAATACGACTGCAACTTTCATGGAGCCGTATATTATGAATAGAGTTGCATCTATACCAATACGGATGCTTCCCAATGCAATTGTTCCTAGAAAACCTATTTCTGGAAAAATCAGTGATTTTGCATTGTTGGTATTGAGGTAGTCTTCGATCATTTTGGTAAAAGTTGGAGGTTTAGTGTGCGGATCAATCGTTTTTTTATCCGCAACTTTATCTAAGCCGTTTCCGCTGGCTCAGAACTGAAGTAAGCTTCTTGGCACATCGATCTGGTAGTGCTGCCAGATGAGATCGCAGAACAGGTGCCATTCCCGCGCACCCGCTGGCTCGTGAGTGCAATTGAGGCACTGGGACGCACCCGCCATTTGGGCCGTCACGGTGGTGTGAACGTCCATGCCAAAGCGCTTGGAAAACCGGCCTACGGTGCTGCCGTCTGGCGCGTGTACCCAGACTGTAGCTTGGGCTGCATCGACTTGGATTGCTTCGCTGATGAATAACATTTCAGGGATGAGAATTTTGTTCTACCCCTACTTTTTCTGCTGCACGAGAAAGTGCCTGCGCCTCAATTTGCTTGATGGTTACAGGCCGACAAACTGTTTTTCCCGCACGTCCGCAAACTTCTTGGACGACCAATTGGCTATCGGGAAAAGCGTACAGTTTCCGATCTTCGACCCAGACTTGGATCGAATTGGCAATATCGTACTTCGGTGGTTTGCGGAATCGGGGCATAATTTTCCTTCGGGAGGTTGCTTTATTTTAGCAAATCATCTGCAAAGTCAAATCTCATCACCATTAAAGAACCAAGATTTAAGAGCATCCATAGCCAAAGAAGCAAATTGCATAGCGGCGGACACAATCATTCCATAGGCCGCAAAATTTTCGTAGCGACCAAGAGAGCCAAGCTGCCCAAAGTTGGAACAAATGGATGTCAAGATATTGCAGTGAAGAACAAAAACAAGGACGGCTGTGAAATACATGGATTTACGCAGTCTTGCGAGTTTTTTGCTTTTTTCGGCTTCCGCAAGTGTGATTTGCTTTCTTGTGAGCCAAACCCAAGGAAAAAGGATGGATGTACCAACACCAATTGCCACAGAACTCCAGAATCCAATTTTTTTCAACCAATCGCTGTTCTCGATAAAAAATGGAGGTAAAAGAAAAACAAGTGCAACTACCCCTACGATTATCACTGCTTTTGCCAGAATTTGAAATGGATTTTGCTTGTTTAACATGATCTTCCTTGATTACTTTTTAATTTTTAATTTTTAGGCATTAAACATTTCTTTAGCGATTCCTTTGCATATGCAAGTGGAGCCGACCTTGAGTTGATCAGTATGCAATAGTGCAGCAATGATTTGTTCTTCAGTAAATCCTGTGGCGTCAGCAACTAGGGTAAGCGTCCAAGTATTCATGACGTTCTCTTGTAGATATTCGATAACTTCTTTGCTGTTTTCCCATGAAGGAGCCTCAAGACTTTTGGCAAAAGCGGCCAATTCTACATCATTATTCAGCAACGCCATTGCTGCTTTTTTTGCACTCATAAAACCTCCAGTTTTCTCATTTAACACTCTCTAATATATTACCACAAAAGTATTATTTTTCGATCTCCACTCCAGCAACGAGATTTCGCTTGATTTCTTTCATCTTATGGAATTCGTGAGTAATTATTAGGAAAGTCAGAATAACTTAAAAAAGATATGCAATTTGAAGAAGAATTCATTATCGATGTTGCAAATCCGGTTGCCGCAAAAGTCCAGAATCCAATCTGTCACAGCAATTGTTTATTTTGAGAAAGAAAAGGGGTAAAAAGAAAGGAAAATGCAAAAAATCCGACAATAGACACCGATTTTGCGAGATTTTTTATTAGTGCTTCTTTGATTTTCATAATTTTACCTTTTTGAACAAACAAGTAATGGATAAGATTTCAGGTCGATACCGAAAATAAATTGAAAAATTCTTGAGTTTTTGATTTCAATTTTTTTTAGCTGCCCCCAACTCTCGTAGTGAGTGCTCTCGTCTGGATGAAAGATGCCGTGCGGCGCATCATCGCCAAGCCACATCCTCGCACGAAGGTCGCAGATGGCCCCGTCAGGCAGCTCAACCCAGCAATGCAGAATACGGCCTTGCGAGGTCTGCAACATCCCTTGGTGCGCCTGATGCCCGATTCCTTCGCGTGTGAGCAAGGCAGACACTACTCGCGTCAACCCGTCGCATTCCAAAGCAAGCTGATCGAGCGGGGTCAGCCAATCGGCCAATTTCTGGTGGTCTAGCATTTACGCATCCCGGCAACGAGCCAGTGCTGGATCATTCTCGGGCACACCGTTGGCAATCGCCATTGCCCGATAACTTTCGTGCAACTCGCGGCCACCATCGACCACATCGTCAGCGATCTCTCCTTTATGCAGTTTCAGCCGCACGCTCAAATTGTTTGCAGCACCGTTGAGCAAAAATCCCGCGCAAATGGCTGGTTTCTTCGATCCAGACTGGTGGCAGGAAAAAATGTTGCGGCTCAGATCAAAGGCCGTGCAGGCCGAATGCCGGAATGCTTCTGCGGGAAAAATGCCAGTCGAATCTTTGCACCAAGGGCAATCAGGGCATGGTTCGCGCCGATAGCTGGAGCTTTTGCTGCCTTCGACGGTCAGAACTTGATGATCGGGGCCTGCTGGCCGGATTTCGGTGATACGCGCTTTGGAATTTGGCATGGATGGGTGTCCTTGGGGTTCTGCCTGTGTTGTCTGGCAATGCAATGCGATAGCTACAGCCCAATCCTAAGCTCCAAAATGCCCAATGCAAGTTTGAAGGCTCACGTCATTGTGACCAGGAGGCCATTGCCTGCAAGGGGCTGTGGCCTTGGGATCATCGCGGCAAAAAAAAGACCGGCCAAATTTGGCCGGTTGTTCTGGAGGAGCGCACCTGCCTTGGTTGGGGCATGGTGGACTATGCGAGTGCGGCTAGTGCATCCAAAGCCTCACGGTAGACGCACCATCAATTGCTAGACCAAATCATCCCCATATCTTTGAATCCGCCATCGCTACCCATGTACCCGAAGTGCAATTTGGCATTAAAGTTTCGCATCTCGGCTACAGGCAGGCCCGTAGAGACAGTGAAGACTTTTTCCGCAACGGGCGTTTCCGATTTCCGATAAGCCACCGCATAAGGATTTGTCGAAAGCAACTGCGACCACCCACTTTGGGTTAAGAAAAACCACGCTTCTTCGGGTAGAAATCCTGCGGGCACATAAGCTGCGATCCAGAAGCTGGTTCGATTTGTACTTTTGGTTTCGCTTGCAGGGCGCTTGAGCGTGAAATTCATAACCAAATTCCCATTGGCATCTACAGTTTCCGATTTCCCTGAAATCTCTGCCGTGGTGACTTGGTTTCCACCACCACTGCTGCCACCACCTGTGCTGCCTGCACAGGTGTGGGTGGCATTTTCGTCTGGATTACCTTGGGCATCCCATTTAGCATTCGCATACCAACTACGATAGCAGACTTCATCTACAACCATTCTGGTTTGCAGTGTCTTCACCATTCCCCCCGGAACGGAAAGTATATGCAAATAAATATACCCTCCTGAATTTACCTGAAAAGTGTCAAATTGGTAAGGTTCTGAAATTCCCAGATTACCACTTCCACCCGGAGAGTAAAACGGCAATTCTTCTCCAGCCACCAATCTTTCTAATGTGTTTGATGTATTCCGAATCATCGTCGCGGATTGAACATCAGATGCTGTTTTAGTAGGTACATCCCGAAATCGACCAGTGGCTTTAGACTCTTGCGAACTCAAGTAGGTTAAGAAACTTACCGTGAAACGCTTAGTTCCGGGAGGAACAAAAAATTTCACTCTTTCTAGTGAAAGATCGGCATGGGATGTCGTTAGCAGCGCATCGCCACTTTCGTAAACAACCTTGGCATTTGGATTATATGCCTCCCTATAATTAGAGTAGCCTTGCTTAATTAGAGGAGAATAATCACTTTTTTGCTCCGCTGCCACTTGCGTTATTAATGCACATAGTGATAAAAGTGCAATGATTGTTTTCTTTTTCATGAAAAACTCCATGTTTATAATTATTTTCCGAAATTGAATTTTGCTTAGATAAAAAATTTTGCGACATTAACCTTTTCTTTTCCGACCCTTGCTCATAAATAGCATACAAGCGCGTCCCTTCGTCGCAACGAGCGCTGTGACCACGGGCGGTGGCCTTGCATGTTGGGCATTGTGCGCGGTGGGCTTCATAGTCCCGATCTGCCTGTCGCCAAGCTGCATGAACAGACCAATGGACAGTCGTTTTTTTGGGTGCGCAACGGGTGGCAACGAGGCGGCCTTCGCGCAAGGCTACTTCCATGTATAAGTCGTTGAGGCGCTGACCTTCGGCGCACTTGTTGCCGGTGCGACATTCGGTACAACCCCAAAAATGAGCCTGATCGGCTTTATCAGCTTTAGGCCAAGCAAGCGCAGCAGTGGCTGGCACCTGCTTTGGTGGTGCTGATAGCTTGGCTGGCGCGGGCGCAGGCATCTCTTTCTGGAAATGGGCACGCAAGCCTTGGTAGAGATGGGGAGGTGTCTGCTCGATGTCAATGCGCCACTGGGCACGGGCCTGCTCACTGCCCCCGGTGGCGATGCAGTAGCGGTCTGCAAGTTGGAGCAGCTTGGATACTTCTGTATTCGACTGCAATTTTTCTTCTCTACTTCTTTAGCACACTAGACGCCCCACACGCAAAAACAAAATCCTGCGTTGTCTGATTGATTTTTATTGTTTTTCTTGCTCTCGTTAGGGCAACATAGAGTAGATTCACTTCTTGCCTATCTAAATTTTCTTCATCAAACAGCATTCCCTCGTCGCAAACAATCGCCGGAAAATCTTCTGCCAAAACAACATGATCCACCGTCATGCCTTTGGAACGGTGGGCCGTTGCCAAAACAACTTCTGCTTTGGAAAGGTCAGTTTGTGCGGATAGTTGAATTTCCGGAATAATGGTCTGTAGGCTTGCTCCATAAGTTTTAACGATTTCGACTTGTCGCTTGGCTTCCATATCGCCGCTGTCAGTAGCGTATTTCTCAAAGTCGCTAAACTTGTCGAAATCGCGGATGAAGCTGTCACGAACCATATCGTGCCGATTAACAGACAGGTTGTACGCGTCTAACAGCTTCTCGAACCCATAGGCGTTGACGCCACCAACAAACCCCAGCTTGCTACCGCTGCGCAAGCATTGCGCTGCATGGTGGAAAATGATGGCGTTGGTGCGGGCCAGAACGGCGTGTGATGCCCCCGGTGGCGGCGGTGCAATCAAGGTATCTGGCCCCAAGCCTTCGACTGGAACCGTCTCATCGTAATAGGCGCAAAGTAACTCGGATGCAATCCGGGCAACACGCTCGCCAAACCGAAAGCTCTGCGTCAAGGGAAACTCTTGGTCGGGGGTGACGGCATCCATTGCGTTAATGGCCCCCCGGAACTTGTAGATGGACTGATAGCGGTCGCCCACAATCACAATCGGGCAAGTTTGGCTGCGCACAATGGCCCAAGTTACTGGGTTTGTGTCTTGGGCTTCGTCCAGCATGAGTAGATCGCAATTGATTCGCGGTTTGCTCAGTTGGTGGAGCTTTAGGTAGCCATCGTGCGACATGGGCATGGGATCGTTTTCGTTACACATGCGCGCCCACACGAGCTTGGCTACATCAGCAACTTCGATCAGATCGCGGGGATTGCCGTACATCGGGCCATTGATCGTGCAAGCCATTGTTGGGAAATCGTCCCAGTCGCTCACACACCAAGCGGCGATGGTGTCGATGATTGCACTAGCAAACCCCCAATCCCACGACAATCCCATTTGACGAATAATGTCGATGGCGCGGATTTTGCCCAATTTGTGATCGTATTTTCGGCCACAAGATGCAAACGCTAGGCCATGCACTGTGGTGCAGCGTGTATTGCGCCCAAACCGGGCTGCTGCATCTTGCTGGGCCGATTTGTTGTAGGCCAGATAAACGCAACGCTTGTTTGGGTTGTTGGCCGCCAGCACAGTCAGGGTGGCTGTTTTTCCAGCACCTGCATAGGCATTAGCACGAACAAGCCCACTGATAGGCGTATAGGCCAACGCGATTTGCTGCGCAGTAAGATTTTGCTGTGGCTCTGGTGTTGAAAAATCAGGTTGAAAAACCTTGGAGCGCACACCTCGACGAGCTGTGTTTTGCGGCTGCGATGAGAAAGAAAGTTCTTGGAGGTACGACATACCCCAAGGATGACTTATTTTTCCAGATTTTCAAATTTGAAAGGTCGTGCGTTTTTGATATATTTCACGCAAACCAATTTAGTGAATTTGCGGATGCAAAACTTTTTCGATTCGGTGTTGCAACACACCAATCAGTATCTGAACATCCATGACCAGATCAAGATGGTCGCGCCTGCTGCCTTCCTTGAGCCTGTCCACCAGCCAGTACGAGTAGCCTGCTGGGGCTGCCAGAACATCTTTTGCACATGGAAGCGGGAGGGCTTCGGGGGTTTTGTCCAGCACTCCGAGTAGAAACTCTGCGTCCGTTAGGGCGTCCAGTGGGTCACGATCCAGCGCCTTGCTGAGTGCATTTTTGAGCCAGCGCGATGTTTCGCCGGACTTCAAAATATCTTCGGCTGAAGGGAGGGGGACAGTTTGCGGGGGATTGGGCTGCATCAAAGTGCCTATGGGCGTGAGAATGAACTATTGCAGCACAGAAATCTCGTCAATTTCTTACCAAATGTTACCAATTTTGGGAATTTTTTGCACAATTACTTGGCCAACAACGTGGCTAACAACCTAGCTTGTAGTCCTTGGGTTTCGGCAAATGGTTGGCTGCTTGCGTATTCCAGTCATTTATTTCACCACGCTGATGCATCTGGTTTGGCTATGAATGTTGTACTTATTTTTGATTTTTTTGCACGGTAGCCTCGTCAGCCAGCACCAAGGCTTTTGGCGGAGCGGCCCAGTTGGGCCGGTCGCTATCGGACAGACGATTCGTGCCAGCGGCGCTTCTTCGCTATCTTGGCTGGTGATGCGCTAGAGCTGTGGTTGGTTTGGCGCAAGCTGCCCACTGGGAGAAGCCAAACTTCTGGCTGCGTCGTCTGCGGCTGGGAAGGCTGCATCCATTCGGTCGGAATGCGAAAGGCATGATCTTCTGCGGCTTGCTTTGCGCGTGGCACCTGTAGTAGCTTGGGCCTTGCTTGAGGCACTTGCACGCTGACTGCTCGTGGTGCAGATTTTGGCGCAGGCGTCAGGGCGGGTTTTGGTGTGGGTGCCAATGGCGGCTGCAACGCGGGTGCTGGTGGCACGACTTTCTGGCAAGGAACGCCATCATTAAACACGCCAGCCCGGCGCAGCGCTGCAATCTGCTCAGTGGGAATAGTGTCGAAATCGGTCTCAATGCGAAAGCGCCAGTTGCTGCACCAGTAGCCTATGGGCTGACCATCTTCTTTTTGCTCCAGCGGGATGTTGGCATGGCCTTCTCTCGAAATGAATCGCGCAATCAGCGACAATCGCTTCTCGAAGTGGCTTAGTGGTGTAGTAATTTTAGGGTTTGTGGTTGACATTTGGAGAAAGGATTTTTATGACTCAAGAAAATTCGGCAAAATTACTGGCCGTGGTTTGTTTTGAATCGAAGAAAGAACAGGTCAAATGTGGTTATCCCGGATGCAAACATTACGTTTATCGGAGAATTCACGTCGTTGAAGATGGCGGAAAAATATCAATTCTTGGATCAACTTGTTTTGCTAAGAAATATCAAGGCAAAGAACCGCTTGGGACTGCTAATTTTGGTCACGGTGGTGACGGAAAGATGCTCACCGCTGACGAACGGGAATTGCTTTTGCAGAACACGGCGGCCCTAATTGCTCGATTTGCACAAGAGCAGAAAGTTCAACAGCAACAGGATGAGCAAAGTCGCGTACTGCCACCACCTCCAGCGGTGCCGTTGGCCGTGCAGCGGTCGCCATCGACAGTGACTGTAGCGGAATCTCCTTGGCCTTGGCAAAAACCATTGTCTTCCAACTGGTACATCCTACTCCAAGATGGTTCTGGCTGGGTACGGGTGCAGCACAACAGTGGTGGACATTTGCTAGTGCCGTGGCCTGTCTTCGATGGGTGGGATGAGGCACTCCCACCGCAGGTAGGCGAACCCAGCGAAGAACTCGCGGGCTATGTGCTAAAAAACGTCCCTGCTGCGCTGGAGTACCTGCGCGCTCGGCGCGATTGGGAATCGAAGGCGGGTCGCTGGCGGGATGTGCAGGCAGAAATTTCGACGCGCAAGAAGGCTGGTGGCAAAGATTCTGGGCCTCGCTGGGCCACCGCTTGAGCCTTGTGGGCACCGGCCAAATTTGGCCGGTCGTCGCTACTGGTGACTGGGATGTCGCAAGCGCCCCGGAGGGCGGTTGTCTTACTTGGTAGCTCGACTTTTGTCGGCTGGTTCGGCACAATATTCGCCTTGGTAGCACACGCCTTCGACACGATTTTTCATGCGCTCAAACTCGGCTTCGTTGAACTTGACGCGATTGCTGCCTGATGGGGTATTGCGGCGGGCGAACTCGCGCAACGCTTCTTCGCGTGTTACTCCGCCTTGGGTTGGGATGTTGTAAAAGGCCAGTTGGCAAAGCCCGCAGGAAACGATGCACCCCGAGTGCTTTTTTCCGATTAAGGTGCCAGCCAGCAAATCCCATCAGGGACAGTGGCATCGCCACACTAGAAGTCCGAATGTACGGGTGCAATCTTTACCTTCAAGTTGCTGTCATGAATTGAGACCGTGGCAAGCAGCGGGTGTTCATGTACGTTTTCTGAGACGCCCCCTGCTCGATGCCAGTGCTGGCGCCGCCACCACAGGCGAAAAGATCAACCTCCAGCTCGTGGTGGCCATGAGTCATACTCCTCTTGGGTACCCTCAGGGGCGTCGGACTCCTGCCATGCGCTGGGCTTTGTTTTCAAGCCGGGTGGCATAGGCTTCCAGCACCTGAGCTAGGGCTTCGCAGTACGGCTCAAACATGCCACGGGTGTCTCGCTCGCGCAGTTGTTGGGCGCGCTGGCGGGCTTGCACAGCCGATGGTTTTCGATCCAAGGCCCCTTTGATCTTGCCTTTCCTATCGTTCAAGAGATGAGGGTGGTTCAGGTGTAAGACCTGAGGGCTCACTGTTGCTTCGCCCTCCGAGGTCAGCCCTTGCAATTCCCCGTTTTCATGGAAACGGAAATGGCTGGCAACGTTGCGGGTCGGGTTGACAAAAGGGCTGGTGGCGGGGTCGTATGCATCCTTCAGTTTGGCGCCGTAGTCGGCATGTTCGTTAGGCTTGGGAATGCAGGCCACCATGTTGCCCCAGTCCACGGATTGAGCAGGGTGGAGTGACCTGGGAAAAATATGTTCAATATGCGCTTGCCAAACAGTATCGACGCAGCGAATCGATTGCATCGTGTAGGCACAAATGCCGCCTTGCTCGCGCACCATCGCATCCAGCATGGGGCCACGCTGTGGCGCACCCAAATAGTTATAGTGGATATTTTGTGGAGAATTAGAATTCTCGCGTTTCCATTCACGCAAGGCAGGGCATTCTGCGCTTTTGGTGATAGTTTTCACGTACGCTCTCCAGGATCAGCAGGAAATTTTTGAATGCTATTCACTGGATCAAACCATTCCAGTGATTCACCGAGTCTTAAAACTTCGGGTAATTCTCCAAAATTAGCACGGAGAGTCTCGAGCATTTCACGGGCTTGGGCATATTGTTCATCTTCCAATGCACGTTCCACTTCGCGGATTTTCTTCTGGAAAATATGATTGCGTGAGGTACCTTCCATCAACTCTTCCAGCACTTCACTGCTGCTCAGGCCGAGTGAGCGGGGTGCTTGGGTCAGCACACCATCGCGCAGAATCATCACGGACTCTGGGCGCAATTCCCCCACCACCTGCGGCGAGTGCGTGGACACAATGAACTGGCAATGCGGGAATGTGGCTTCTAGCTTGGCTACCACTTCCCGCTGCCAGCGGGGGTGGAGGTGCAAGTCGATTTCGTCGATCAGCACCACGCCAGCACCTTCATTTAATTTATTAAGGCTGTAGAAATTCAGCACGCTCAAGCGGCGGGCAATGTCACCTACCAACGCCAGCATGTTGCGTTCACCGTCTGACAGCTGCAAAACGTTGAGTTCTTTTTCAGCTTTAGTGACAGTCATTCGCATGGTGGGTTTGCGGCGAATGCGCAAGTTTTCAAACCCTGCAAAGGTTTGAACCGCTTGGCGTGTCGCTTCTAGCCCTTGATACCTGAAATCTGGTTCGTCAAGCCGTAGCTCGTTTTCTATATCTTCAAAATCGCGAAACCAGATGAAAAATCGCTTGAAATCTGCACCGCCATGATCCAGTGCATCTTGGTAAACCTCGCTAGCGGAGTGCTCAAGTTTTTCGCGCACTCGCAAGGGCACATCCAAAACAGCACGGTGAACGTCGTAATAAACCGCTAGTGGCAGGCCGTCTAGTTTTTCGTCTTCATAGGCGGCAAGCAGGGGCGCGCAGAACGCCTCCAGTTGTGTCAGATCTCTCTGTGATCCAGGCTGCTCCTTAGGGTCTTTGATGCTGCGGGCAACCACCCATCTGACCGATTCACTGTTGATTGCTACGGTAATTGCAATCTGTGCAGACTCAGCGCCCAAGCGAATATCGTCGAGGTCAATCATGCGTGGTGCTTGGGATCTTTCATGCAATCGGCAGGTCAGCTGCGAAAGTGCAATCGCTAACGCATCCAGCACGGTGGATTTACCCACACCGTTCACGCCCACAAAAACGGTGGTGCGCTGGGTGAAGTCCACGGTAAGGTGCTTAATGCCTCGGAAGTTCCATAACTCTAGGCGCGTGACTTTCATGGTGTACTTTCTTGTACAGCGTGTTTTTCACGCATACGTCAAATGGTGGTCATTAATGTGATGGGTATCAGACGTGATGATACCGGAGCGCTGTCCGCTATTGACATCTGCCTTCTTGACCCACTCGTGCAGGGTGTTCGGCACACAGCCAATCTTGAGTGCAATCGATTGAATGGTGGCCCACAGGGATGGGTAATCTGCTCGGTGCTCCTGCACCATGCGAACTGTATGTTCGCGCACTTTTTGTGAGAACTTTTTTGACTTTGACATGGCTCCATCTTCTCAGACGTTGGTGCCTCTTCAATTCCCGGGGCTGTTCATTGCTGCCAACGTTGGATGATTAGAAAAGTCCTCAAGTGCTATTCTGAGAAGGGTTAGGAAATTAATGGAGCGTCCACCGCCACCCTGCTTGAGTTTCCGAAGTGCAGAATGCCAGGCTGCCCGACCAGTTGAATGAAACTCGAGGCGAGACAAATCGCCGCCGGCCCGGCTCCAAATCTCCTGGTCTCGCGGACCAAACGGGTACAGCTCAATGAGCGCCAACTCAAGAGTTACCCATAGATCTTCCGGTGATGCTGATGACTCGATCAAACTGCTAGCAGCGGACTTCTTGCCACCTTGGCTCAAGGCGATTGCGAAATTCCCTTCAAGATTGTCTGCTTTGAAGATTGGATGTTGGCCGTCGGGGATCTGTTTCGGGACTTCTTCAGCGACGTAGTTGAACAAGTCGAAAAGCTTTATGAAGCCGCTATTAGACTTGTCTGCAGCACCTTTAAGACCGGCAAGTAGTGCCGTGGTGAATACGCTGTTTCGTGCTCGTGAAAAAACTGTAGAAACCTCGCTGGCACGGCATGACGCCATCAGTGCACGGCCGCTGCCAGTAGCCAGTTTGGCAAAAGTATTCGACGAATAGCCCGACTTAAACTCGTGGCCTTTGCCATCCGTCAATGTCTTCGAGATCGCCGCACCGCCAGCGTGGCAAGCATCGATGAAAACCAGAACGCGCTTGGCTTTGATCTGAGAGAGTGCTTGGGCGAACTCATCAGAGCTGATGGACGTTTTCTCTATGTCGGCTAGGTTGGTATCTACCGTTACCAAAACGCTGTCTTCAGCGCCATGCGGGCCGACGACTGCGCCGTGGCCAGAGAAGAAAACGCAGGCGGTGTCATCAGTGCCAGCGCGAGTAGCCAACTCAGCGAGGCTATTCAGAACTGCGGCGCGCGTGGCTTCACTGTCCAGCAGCGTAACCACGTTCTTGGATTCATAGCCGCAGTAGCTAGGCGATGTCAGGGTGGCAGCAACATCTTGAGCATCGTTCAAGATGGCTGCTGGCAAGTTCGTGACTTGCTGATAGTTCGCCACACCGATGAGCAGTGCGTGGCCTTGTGGATAGCGAGGGGGATTCATGGGTCAATAGGTTATCGATTGGTCATCAGCGCCATCCGACGATGTCGGTGTCTCTCGAAAAAAGGCGTAGCTTCTCGTTACCGCTGTAGTCGTTACACATCACACGCAGTAGGTCACGCACAGGCGGACGGCTGCCATAGCGAAGCAACCTCATCGCGGAGTGCCAACGAGTCGCGCCGTTCTGCAACGCTCCGGGAAGATCAGAGTTTTTACCCCCGGCTCGAGACCAGAGCTGATCGTAGTCCGGGCCGTTAGGGTATAGCTCACATGCAGTTTCTTCGAAAGCTCGCCATTTCTCCTCAGTGCTTGGCTTTGAGATTTCAAGCTTCCATCGTTGGTAGATACTCAGAAAACTTGCGCATTGCTGCAGGGCGGGCACTAGGTCGTAGCGGCGGTTAGCGAGTTGGTCGCAGAGGCACTGGATCGCGGATTCCCAGCGCCGACTCGCCACAAGCGTTCCTAGTTGAACGGCATCAGCGTCAGACAACGATCGACTCTGCCGCAGTAGGTGCATCAAAAAGCCGACAAACACCGCCTCATCGAATAATGGTAGGCTGCTCACGATGGCTAGACGCGTCCTCAGCGGAGTTGACGACTCTTGAAGTGCTGACTGGAGAGCGGAGCTCTCCAGCACTGCGTGTTCAAGCTCTGGCTCTGGTGTGTTCACAGCGCTGCTGTTGACTGCGGCAGTCAGCCATCCACTGGCAGTTGCGCGCAAGTACGAGTCGCAGTGCGAAGCAGGCAGATGCGACCAAAGTCGCGCTCGATCTGGAATTTCAGTCAAATCGGCGAGTGGCGTCCGAGCAAGTGCTTCAACAAGGCCAGCAAAAGCGCCTGATCCTTTTCCGAGATGAGCGAGTACGCTGTTTCGAGTTTCCATCGGGTTGCTAGGCGCATTCCACAACGAGTTGTTCTTTCCGATGGCGTAGGCCCACACTTTTTGTTCAGTGAGGTCTGTACAGCGGATGCCAGACAGCATCTGTGGATGAGTAACCGCCAGATCACCGCACATCTCCACCAGACGTTGATCCTTCAGATCCAGCGTCACCGTCAACATGTCGTCCGGGGTAGCGTGCCGAAGTGCTGCCCACAGCCCAGCGGTGTGGTTCAGTTGCCTGTCCATTTTAAGCTGTTGCTCTACTGCTTCGCGGGGAAACATCATTGCAGCCAGGGCTGCACCGTGAGCCGTCAGCCATCCCTTTTTTAACAAAAGCGAAGGAACTGCAACTACCTTTGCAGTATCGAGTTTTCTGGGGGCGGCTTGTACCAAGAGTTGTTCAGTTCCTACGCCAGGTGGCAGAACTGCCACGATGGCGGAGAAAGCAGCACGACTTAGCTCGGACCATCGCCAGATGGCCCTCCAGAGACCAGATTCTTTTTGATGCCCAGCCGTGGACAACCCACCCATGACCGCAGTGCGCCACGCAGGGAGAGCAAGGTTACTATCGGCAGACGCTTCCAATAGCGCAACGAGGTCTGTATCCTCTGCCTGGGCGAAGTCGAGTTTGCTGACTCGATGCTCAACAGCTGACCAAAGTGGTTTCGTGCTTGCAAAGCTCGGAAGATCCAGATTTCGCATCGGCATGAGCTGCCTGCAACTGGCCGCCGGAACCTGAGCTGCGATGCGCTGAATGAGTCGATCCTTTAACTCTGCGCCAAGCTCGGCCCGATTGGAAAAGCCGTCCACCAAGCGTATGGCTTTGAGTAGATCGTCAAAGTCATCAACACTTGTGACGAGGCGATGCAGTCTTTCGAGTTTTTTCAGATCCTTGATGATAGTGGCCTCGAGGCCAAGCTCCCTAGCCAAGTCCAGAAAGGGCTTTGCACTCTGCTGACCACACAGCACTGCAGCAGACGGGGACTGTGCACCTTGATCGTCTTGATTAACAACGCGATACTTGGCCCAGCGCGCCCGAAGCTGTTCGGGGGTGCAAACAATCGCCAACCCAGGCTGGGCCTCAAGGTCTTGGGGACCAAAGCTCAGTCGGAAAGCGAATGCTTTTCGCATGGAAGGCCACAGGTTGCGCCAAAGCGCAGTCACCAAGCTTTCAAACCCAGCCACGCTCAGCCGAATCGCTGGCCCCTGCTGGTCAGCTAGGGCATTGGCCGCACCAATCAGGTCAATCGGTAGCTCGGCAGTCCCTGGAGAAGTTTCGATTTCTAGGGTGGATAGCCTGGCGGGAATGGCCTTTGCTGAAGCTGCCAATTGTGTAAACAATACGGTCAGGTCTTCGACTTGACAGATCCCTTCCAAATTGACGATCAGGGCGTGAGTCAGCACCATACCCCCACGCGATGAGCCCGAGTCTAGGAACGTTCGAGCCAAAACGTAGTAACCGTCACAAGGGAAGCCACGAACGAAAGGCGACCATGTCTGGACACCTAGTGGCACTCCGTCCGGAAGATCCAGCTGGGGAGCAATACTTGCGGCGAACGACGACGTAGTGCTCGAACTTCTTAGGCCGTGTCCTCGGCCCTCGACCTCACCATACACCGCTTGTTCGACACGCATCTCAAGCGGCCCCAGTCATCAACTGCTGAATGGGCAGCGTGATGTCGTTGCTTCGTTCTCCGTTGGGCAGGATCACGTAGCCGAAGTCTTCTGGGCCTCGCATCGCGTAGTCCACATCAGGCACGGTCTTACTCAGAGCCTTTTCCAAAGCAGAAAGACCGATGACGCTTGGCGAAATCCAGTTGCTACGCACGAACGACCACAACATTGGCAACCGAGCCGCCAGCAGATCCGGGGGCAATTCGGTTGTTTGAATCTCATCCCAGCAGCTGAGCAGGATAGTCAAACGCGGCTTGCTAAGCGGGCTTTCCAGGGAGGTCTGTGCCAGATAGAGCAGCATCTGGAAGAGTTCAATCATCCGAGCTTGGTCTGATGGCTCGAATGCTGCGGGCTCGCTCTGGGTTTTAGAGGTAGCGAAGGATTGCAGCGGTCGCGAGAACAGATCTTCCTCAGATCGCAGCGAGTGCAGTCGGATGAGGACAACCCAATCCGTGGCATTCAAAACGCGTTCGCGCCAAGCTGCGGGAATACGGCGGTCAGTCACCAGATTTCGAACCTGTTCGCCGCCGTAGTCCGGCCAGACCAACTCAGCCAAGCGACCCGAGTCGTCTTGAATCGGCCAGACGCTCTCCACGTAGCTGCTGGCCGGTGTGTGGTCAGTCGACATGCCTTCGGTCAGACAGCCGAGTGCAGTGGTAAATGCTTCCAGGTTGGTTGGTGCGCCGTGCATCTTCAGAGCACATGCCTTAGCCATGAGCCGCTTGAGGAACTGGGCTCCATAGTGGGTTTTGCCAACGTTGGACTCGCCGATCAGCAGGATGGTGTGTTGCTCAGTCATGGGCTATCTTCTGCCGAAACGGAAAAGGGGATCTTGTCCAGCCGTCTGCATCGTGGGCAATTCCACGCCATGGCGCTTGGTTGTGACGATCCAATCGAACAGTCTTCGAAAGCCATCTGTGGTATCCGCCTCTTTACGCGAAGCCACACTTACGGTGAACTCCGGGATGGGGGGCGACATGGACGCGACAGCTCTTCGAATTTGTGTTTCCATGGCTGAAGCTACTTCGACGTCGCCCTTTGTCCAAACCAATGCCAAAGGGCGACCGCTGGCTTCGGCGATGGCACGCTGCGCTAAGATCTGGAAGTCGTTCCGAGCCGTTCCCATCTTTGAGCCAGAAAGCGCTTGTCGGTCAGCGATCAGAAGCGTCACGTCAGCGTACCGAGCGATCCAGCGGGCGCCTTCTGCGTCCGGTGCTTCTTGGTTGATGGCCCATTTCCTGAACCATTCGCCCGGCGCATCGGCAAACAACAGATCGCGCAGTGTCCCGTCCTTGCGGCGAAATGCGAGGTGCAACATGCCTGGCGCGCGAGCTTTGCCGCTTGGTGTGTGTGGCGGAAAGCAAGGTGGCAGTGGGCCCGGCTTCCATCGCATGGAAGCCGCTACCGCTTCCCAGCCTGTCAGCGTGTATGAATTGCTGAACGCGTGGTCTTCGGTCGTCAGGGTGCCTCGCCCAAGCAGGAGATAGAACGAGCCAAGAATGGTCGTCTTGCCAGCACTTTCCGGCCCTACGATGCCGACGGTTATGGGTTTGACTCGTCCGCTGACGAAATTAAGGTCTGACTCTCCCATCGCCAGGCCACTCCACGGCAGGAGCATTTTGTCGGAGGAAAAATTGGAGTCACTCGTTGGATTAGCGATGCACTTCCATTCTGGACACAGGCGCCGCTCAAGGTGGCCAAGGGTGCAGGTGGTGTTGTCATCAGCGAAACAATCAGGGTGAGGACATTTGTCCATAGCCAATCTACCTCTTCTTGGCTCGCGCACCAGAGTTGGCGCTCGTAGCGCGTGCAGCCTGAAGCTCACGGAACAAAAAGGTTCCCCATTCATCAGGGGTCATCATCGCCGATTCATCTACCCCACTTAGGGCTCGCAGGGATGTAGGTTCAGTAGCCACGAAATCGTGACCATGCCCAATCAGGGAGATTAGAGGACCGCGCCCAACCGGCACAGGCGTGTACTGCCCAGCCAAGGCGCGGAACGGTTGCATGAATACAGCCGTTTTGGCCTCACGAACCAGCGCAGCGATGTTGCGCCGACCATTGCCTTCGCCCCCTGACTCTGTGGGCAAGCAGCGAATTGCTTCCTTCAGAAACGCCGAAACGCTTGCAGGCGAAAACGTTGGCACTTGCTCATGAAGATCAAGCGCCATCAACGCGGAAGCTTGAAAAACGGGCATCTCAAGATAGCTCTGATGGGCGCTTGGTGAATATAGTGCTTCTTTCCACCACAGCAGATTGGTGCGGCGCTGCAGGCCAGCTGTAGCACCGCTAAAACTAGCCAGAGCCTTATCCACGTGTGCGCTTACAGCCTTTGCTAGATTGGATGAAGGTGTGGAGAAATCGATTGGCGCTGGAACTATTCCCTTCGCGAACTCGTCGATTACATCGCCTATGGCAGCACTGACCCGATCAGAGAACTCTTGAACCCACCCTTGCGGGTTGTTTTGGTGGTGGGAGGGGTATGGTATTTGGAGCTTGGTCTTCAGTGCGACTCGGTCGACAACAGGAATTGCTTGTTCTTCAATCGTGAAGTCCGGTGCCTTGTACTGCAGTGGCTTAACAGAGATCATATCCGGGGTTGCCCACTCGGCCTCTGCACGCGCATCGACCTTGGTCTCGATTTCGCATACAGCATCGTGCCAAATTGGAGCTTCGTCGGCCGTCTCAGCGTGAGCCAACGCATTGCGCGCCGTGCTCACGAAGGCGACCGCGATAGCGTCGTCCTCGCGTGCCGCCTGGACAATTGCATCCAGCAGCACGGCTCGTAAAACGTTCACCGGGCGTCCCGAGAACGCATTGGCTACGGTCTCCCAGCGCTGGCGAAGCGCCGCCATGGCTTCCTCTATGACAGGATCAGCCGCCGGAACCGATGGATCAGCGGCCACCATCGTGAAGCTGAGCGTCTTAGATGGCACTGTTCTTAGCTCAGCAGACAGATCCTTGGCGGTGGAGCGCAACTTCTCCAGTTTGGAGTCATCGCCGTTGAGGTTAATTGCCCCGATCTCGAGGAACCTCATCAAAAATTCTTGCAACATCGACAATCTTTCTTGACTTTTTTCTTTGCAATCTTTAATGCTAACGCACTGTAACACTGGCGCACCACACTAAGAGTGGCTAACACAACTTGTTCTGGTGGGTCACCAAGCGTTATGCTTCAGCCACCATGGCTAGACGACCTCTCAGTACACAGACGCTAACCTTCTCGCCCAGAATCTGAAAGCGGAGACAAATTGGTTTCGTCCAATTTTGGCCATTCGGCCAGATCTTACAGAGAGACCAGAGTTCTGGCGCCGAACGCAAGCAAGAGCCACCGACATCCAGCAGGCTGGCCTTGAATTGCAGACCGAGGCCCAGCTCGTAGCTGCCGTTCTAGGTCTTCACGACGAGACTTCAATCAAGTCAGTCGCGCAGGTCTTCGGATCGGTCGTAGTACTTATCTGCGTCGAACAGCTGATGGCGGAGGAGCGTGATAGCCGTGAGTTCCAGAGGTGGGTCAAGGAGGCCTGTCGACAACCTAGCGCTGTTGCTCTCTTTCTGGCTAGCGCTCGAGCGCTCAACCCGCGTCTGGTCTCGGTCATCGCTGCTGAACTGTAAGCGTCCATCCAAGTCATCTGTCGTTTTGGTGTGAGGTAAGAGACGATGGTGTCCACCTATTTTCAAGTGGACACCTATGCAAACTTACTCTCTCACCTCACCTGTCACGCCGGCCATCCAACGCCGACGTCACAGCACTACCTTCAAGGCCCAGGTCGTGGCCGAATGCCAGCGGCCCGGTGCATCGGTGGCTGCCATTGCCCATGCCTGCGGAGTGAATGCCAACTTGGTGCACAAGTGGCGTCGAGAAAGCCCTCTCACGCTGGCGGCACAGCGCATCAGTAGCACGGACTTTGTCGCCTTACCACTGCCACTGCCAGCACAGAGCCCTGACCCCACCACAGCGGCCTCGTCACACATTGAGGTCGAACTGCACCAGGGCAAGACGGTGCTCAAGTTGCGCTGGCCGGTGGCTGCGGCATCCGAGTGTGCGACTTGGCTGCGTGCGCTGCTAGCATGATACCGGTGCAGGCAATATGGCTGGCGACACAGCCTTTGGATATGCGCTCAGGTATCGACAGCCCTCTGGCGCGGGTGGTGGCGGTCTTTGGCGCGGCGCAGCCCCACCATGCGTACGTCTTTACCAACCGCAGCCACACACGACTCAAAGTGCTGGTGCATGACGGTATCGGTCTGTGGTTGGCGGCGCGGCGTTTGCACCGAGGCCGCTTTGTCTGTGCAGATGTGCAGGCAGGGTCACAGGTACCACTTAGCCATCCACAATTGGAGGCCCTGGTATTGGGTTTGCCTTGGCAGCGTGTGGAGCCGGGTGGTGCCATACGGCTGGTGTAAATAGACGCTGGCCGTGGCTATACTGCCCGCCAATATGACCGTGAGACTGCACACGCCTGCCCATCTGGAGTTGCTCGATGCACCACAGCTGCGTGAGCTGGTAGTGACGATGTCGCAGCAGATGGGCCAGATGCAGCAACTCATCGAGCGTCTCACGCATGAGATGGCGCTGCTCAAGCGGTTGAAGTTTGCCCTGCAAAGTGAGCGCCACCACCGCAGTGGCGAAGAACAACGCGAGCTCGAAGAAAGCATTGACGCAGACTTACAGGGTAAGTGTCCAGCTAACCCCAACCTTGACCGAGTCCGAATTCAGGGGTTAGTAGCAAATTCACTGGGCTGTCAGTGGTGGGGTAATAGGCTGGCGATATCCCTCTGCTTGGTCGTGGGCAGGCGTGTCATGACATCACGCAAGTACGCGTAAGGGTCATGGCCGTTGAGCCGGGCCGATTGAATTAAGCTCATGATGGTTGCAGCCCGCTGGCATGCCCGCAGCGAACCGGCAAACAGCCAGTTCTTACGCCCCAGCGCAATCGGGCGCATCTGGTTCTCCGCCCAGTTGTTGTCGATAGGCCAGTGGCCGTTGTCGGCAAAGCACGTCAATGCCGCCCAGCGGCGCAGGCTGTAATCCAAGGCCTTGGCAGTGGCCGAGCTGTCGGGTATCTGTTGACGTTGGCGCTGTATCCATTGCTGCAGCGCTTCCAAGATAGGGCGTGAGTATTGTTGCCGCAGTGCCAGGCGTTGCTTGGCATTGAGCCCTTGGGCTTGGCGTTCAATATCGTAGAGTTTGCCGATTTGCTCCAGTGCAAAGCCAGCAATCAGGCTTTTGTTGGCTGCATGCAGGCCAAAAAATTTGCGCCGTGCATAGGCCATGCAGCCCAGCTCTGTCACCTTGGAGCCCGTAAAGATTTGTTTGTAGCCCACATAGTCGTCGCATACTAGCGCACCCGACCAGCCCTGCAGAAAGTTACACGAATGCTGTCCAGCACGTGAGTGGCAGAAGTCATAGACCACGGCGCGCAGCTCGCCCAGCACATTGCTGCTGTAGGCCCACAGGTAGGCGCGTTGCGTCTTGCCCTGACCGGGGTTGAGCATTTGCACCGGTGTTTCATCGGCGTGCAGCACTGAAGTTTGCAGCAGTTCTTGTTTAAGCGCATCGACCAAGGGCTGCAACTGCACGCCGCAGCTGCCCACCCATTGGGCTAAGGTTGAGCGGGCCAGTTCGACTCCACTGCGCGCAAAGATGCTCTGTTGGCGATGCAGCGGCACATGGTCAGCGTACTTGGCCACCAACACCTGTGCCAGCAGCCCGGTGCTGGCTAGGCCCTTGTCAATGATGTGCGCCGGGATGGGGGCTTGTTCTATGGTTTCGCAGGCGCGACAGACCCACTTGCCCCGGATATGGCGCTGCACGCTGAACAAGCAGTGGTGAATGAGGGCTGCGCCACAGCTGTGACAGAGCGCTCACTGTGCCCTAGTAAAGGAGGGGCGTCCATTCCATGGGCTAACATGACCATTGATAGTTCGTTTTTTTTGCTTTGCCGTACTAGGTGTGCTGTCTGATTTTTATGCCTAGTCCCTGCCGAAAACCTACTTTTTTTTTGGTTGGGTTAGCCGCTCTAAAGCGAAACATACCTATCAACGATAGTGAGGCAGGCGGCTAATCTCTCGTCAAGTGATTGTGCTTCTGATCGCTTCAGAGCCAATCTAGCTCTTTATGCAGATAGTGGACATAGCGGAAGGGAGATTGCCGTAGTTTCGCTTTGTTGTCTCCTATCCCAAATCCGGCTTTAAACTTTATGCTCGAAAAAGCGATCATGCCCGCGGAGGCTAAAAACTTCTCCACCCCAGGAAGATTGAGGTGGTCGGAAAAGACACTGGCGGCGGCGGCTACAGCTAAAGCGGCAGATCCTTTGAAATCAATTTCCAATGACATATCAGAGATATGGATAGGCATTCTCTGCTCACGGCTCACACGTAGTAAGTCCACGCATGCGGCATCAATACGATCTCGCTGTGTCGCAAAGACCTCTGCGCGATCTGTGGCGCTGGTAATCAGTTGTTTGTAGCTGTCAAGCTCCTTTCGCAGTGCTTCCAGTTCTGAATTCCTTTTTTGCTTGAATTCCAGTAGATCCTGCAGCGCCACATTGCGTGTTGGGATAGGTACGGCATGGTGCAAGGATACAGTAATGCCTCTATCAGGCGCTATATGGTCTCCTAGAAATGACCTAAGGTCGTGCTCGGCGGATGCAGACAAACACCACCGACCAGGTTCCTTGTTCTCCAAGTCTTGATATGCCCTGAAATAAGTATCGGCAAAACCTCTTCCTGGCGATGTTAGGTTTGGCACCAAACTAGCTTCTGGCCGAACCAGCACTCCTTCACTTTCCAGAAAATCCATGTCAGTGCTGCCATGGCTAGGCAAGACGCTTATGGATGGCCAAGCAATGCGATCCCAAAAGCACAATCCAAATCTCAATTGCTCTGGGCGCCACATCGAGGGAATGGCTATTACTGGGCCTTCTATCCCCTTTGCAGTTACCTTTGGACTGGAATTCTTCTCTTCAACAAGATCCGGAAGAAGCATTATGCCTCGCCCACCTTTAGGCCGAGTTCCATAACTCGGATCTGATTCTTTTCGTCGCTTGCTCTCACCCATTCTTCAATCCCTCCCCATGTGCCTCAAATCAAGACTGTGCCCGCGATAGAACCTCTGCCTTTGCTGATCTCACCACCGATAAGGTGCCGAAAAAATTATACGATATTGACCATGACAGTTGTGGGACGGCACTCACCTCTCGAGGCACTGCCTACCGCGAGGGAGCTGGCTCTGAAAAAGGGTCGCTGCGCACGCTGCACCGTAGCCGGGGCTTTGACGAGTTCGGCGAAACACTAGCAAATGGTGCTATGTTTGTTTAGTACTACAGCCGTATTCGACGAAGGCGGGGTGAGCCCCCTGCTGCGGTAGTTGCATTGGCAAGCACGGTACTGGTGTGTCATGGTTCGAGAACAAAGCCTGAGCATTGGGCAAGTCTATAAAGACCTCGACTTGCTCGATAGTTCCATTGGCTGGCGGGCCGGAGTAGTGTGAGGAGTTTGATGTACCGGTCTGCTCATTTGCGCTCATGAGAGCTGGGCGATAGCATCAAATTTAGTTGAAAAGTAGTATCAAATTTAGTTGTGTGAGCGGGATTGGTGGTCTAGGCCATCTTTTTTTCAATCATAGCCCTAAGATAAATCACATAATCTTATGGCAAAAAAGGCTGGTCAAAAGTGGGTGCCCCGTGGAGAATCGAAAGATTGCTTTTTCGATCAATCATTTGCACCCCACTGCTGAAAAGGATGTGCTATGCCTCTACTTGCCAGCACCCAGCCCACGCGCTTCGTTCGCCGCCTTGGCCTGCACCACTTCGCTCACCTACGGGCCGTGGCCGAAGGTCTGCCGGTGCTCGATAGCGCTCGCCGCTACCTTGGCATTGACCACGGCCACCAAGCCACCACCGCGCATCAGCAGACCGTGGATGCCGTCCGCACCGTGGCCCGCCGCCATGCCGGTATGGGCGACTGGCGTTTGATCGGCCTGCGCATTACTTTGACCCCCGCTGGTGCCGCTCCAACTCTGGAAGATTTCATGTTGGAGCAAGGCTTGGACGGCTGGAGTGAGACCGAAGTCCTCCAGATGTACGAGGACGCCTATCCTGCTGATCCACGCCAGCAACGCCGTGCCCGTCTGCGGCAGCGACAATTAGCCCTGCTGCGCAGCCTAGAAGGGCTGGCCGCAGAGAAACCCCTGCACCATGATCTGGTCACAGGCTGGTTCGATGAAATCACGGCACAGCGCCTGCTGGGGGCTGGACTTAACACCCTTGGGGAGTTGCACCAACTCATTGGGCGTGGGGGCCGCTGGTTCTCTACCATGCCCGGTATCGGCCAGACCAAGGCACAGCGCATCGCCGCCCACCTGCGCAACCTGCTGCCCGATTTGCCGGTTCAGGCCCAAAGGCTGTTTCGGCTGCAAGCTGCCAGCACAGTGACGGCCTTAGCCATCAACGACCCCGCTGCCGTGGGCCTGCTCAACTCCGACAATGACCTGCAAGCCATAGAAAGCTGGATCGCTGCCCGCTGCGGCTCGGATGCCACTGCCAAACTCTACCGGCGTGAAGCACAACGCTTGCTGCTGTGGCTGCAAGCAGAAAAATCTCGTAAGGTACTTTCATCGGTCAATGTGGAGGACTGCAACGCCTACATGGCCTTCTTGGCCAACATTCCTGCCGATTGGATTTCCAGAGTTCGGGCGCAACCTGGGGGCGTGGGTTGGGCACCGTTTCGCGGCCCCTTGAGTTTGCGCAGCCGCCAGCAAGCCATCACCATCGTTGCCAGCCTATTCGCGTGGCTGCAATCGGCCTGTTACCTGAGCGCTAATCCTTGGGTGTTGGTCAATCAAAAGCTGGGTGACGATAAGGAGCAACACCTGCTGGATAGCAAAGCCTTGAGCGCAGCGGCAATGGAGCAGATTCTGGCCTACATCGAGCAGCAAGTACCCTCGGCCTCACGCGCCCGTATCCGTTTCATCTTGCTGTTCACCAGCACGGTGGGCCTGCGCAGCGCCGAACTGCTGGCAGCCAAGCTGGGAGATTTGCACCATGAGCAGGAAGGCTGGATGCTGCAAGTGCATGGCAAGGGGGCTAAGAACCGCATTGCGGCCATTCCGCCCTCTGCCCTGCTGGCCCTGCACGACTACCTGCACGCACGGGGGCTGGGCGACGATATAGCCTCGGCACCGGCGCAAGCCCCCGTGTTGGCCAGCACCCTTGATCCAATGAGTAGCGTTGGCTACCAAGCCCTGTATGAGCATGTGCGTGGCTGGTTATCCAAGGCCATAGCCGCAACAGCCCTGCCAGAAAAGGAACGCCTGAAGCTGGCCCAAGCATCTACGCATTGGCTACGCCACACCTTTGGTACGCGGGCCATTGCCAAGGGCGTGCCGCTGGACGTGATTCAGGCGCAGATGGGTCATTCCAGTATCCAAACAACCATCAACATCTACGGTCGTGCGCCCATCCAGCGTCGCATGGATGAGTTGGGCAAGGCGTTTAGCTAGTGGCTGTGCCACAGCAGCTTGTCGGGCTGTTCGTGGTTTGCAGGACGGGTGTTCTGGATTGGATTCCATGCTTCATTGAAGCAAACCGCGAAGCCTGTTCTTCCCCTTGGGGACTGTTCTCTGAAAGACTGAGATAGTTATTAGGGCGTTTTTTCTTTGTGTGAACGCAGCGTTCATTGTTTTGTGTGAACGCTATATGAAGTTTTTTGAGGGGCTGGTGCCGTGGGCATGGGCGGTCTGAGCCGGGGTCTTATGGAGCCTGTACGCGCTACAACCGGGCTTATGGAGCGCGGAATCGGGCTTTGCACTCCGCAAAACACGGCTAGCACTGGTACTGGGTCTTGGGAACGCCGGTTTTCCCCCGACCGGCCAAATTTGGCCGGTCGTACTTTGGGATTGAGAAAATTTGGGATGCCCCAAAGTTGAGGCATCTACTCTCGCTGACGCCGTTTTTATCCTTGATGCGGCTCGGTTCGCTTTTCTTTGACCGGCCAAATTTGGCCGGTCGTACTTTTAGGCTGAGTAACCTTTTGGCGGCCCAAATTTGGACTGGTGAACGCAACAGGCGGGCACAGAAAAACCTCGGCTGTTTCGTCCGATCCTGTTTTTACCCTTGGTGCGGGTCAGTCCGTTTTTTTGCTGACCGGCCAAATTTGGCCGGTCGTAGTTTTCTCGGTGCTATGTCGGGAAGAAGCACCCTAGCCCGTTGTCCAATCCCAATCCCTGCCAGCCCGATTGCCGGGTAGGGGGAGGCAGTGCCCCCGCTATCTCTGGCGCTGCCGTTTCTCGCTGCGGCTGGGATGGTTCCCAGCTTTGCACAGTGACCTTATCGACAGGGATAAGCTGGCCTTCTTGCAGGAGCTGGGCTACCTTGGTAATGTCGGCAGTGGGCACTGCCCGCCATTCAACTTTGTGTGCTTCTTTGCTCTGCACTTCTTGCAACTTCGCCATGCGTATCAAGTCGTTGTCCGCCCGGAAAAGCCAAACTTTCTTCGCTGGGTTGCACAGCCATCGCTCTGGCGATGCGCTCGCTGCTGCAAACAGCGCGTCCATGTCTGCCGCTACGGGTGTGCCATGCCAAGGGTGGGTACGCTTTGCTGGCTGCATTGGAGGTTGCACACCTGCTTTGCTTGCCGGTGTTGGTGAGGCGGGCGGGGTTGGCGGTGTTGTGAACACCAAGGGTTCTGCGCTTGCATCATCCGATGGTGCCGTTTGCCATTGCTCCAATTGCTCCTTCGTTACCGCGAAAATCGATCCATCGCGGATGGCCTGTGCGATAGCGTGAGTGTCCAGTGCCACAGCCCATTTCGCCAGTAGCGGATCGCACACGAAATTTTCGATATTGGTACGCTTCAGTACGGCGCTGCTACTGTCCCATTGCCAAACATAGAGGCGCTTTTCGCTGGACAACAGGCCCGTCTTGGCTAAGGCTTGGCGCACTGTGCTGGCATCGTCTTCGGTTTGCTGCTCCTGTGCCGTATCCTCTTGCTGCTGCGCTTCCCTCTTGCGTTTGGCTGCTAGTCGGCCTTGCCAGTCGATATTGCTGCTGAGTAACTTGACGGTGTAAGCGTAAGGATTTTTGGCCTTGGCAATCGAATCCTCTGCCAATTCAACGATGTGGCCCAGCATCAACCCCGCTTTGCTTGCCATGCCCATGAGCTTGCGGATCGCAGATGCTCGCAACCCCAAATGTCGCAGTGGCATGAGGTCATCAGGCACTTGGTTGTTGGCGTAGTAAGCCGCCTGTGGATCGGACTTGGTTGCCGCCACGGTGGCATCGCTGGTGGCGGGAGCGGGCTGGTCGCCGCCTGTTTTGATCTCGATGTGCTGGGGCGGTGCTGGCTCCTGCACCACGGCAGCGCGAATAGCGATTTGATCTTCGCTGGGAATGGGCATTGCCGGATGGTCTTTAACACGGCCACTGACAAGTCCGAGTGTCCGCAAGGCCCAAGGGGTCAAGCAAATGTCGCTGACTTGCATTCCCAGTCTGCGCGACTGCACTTGGGTGCGAACAATCCATTCTTTGCTTTCGAGTTCTTTCTTGATTTTGCAAATTTTGTTCACGCTCACATGCAGCGTCTGCGCGAAGCATTCGTTGCTGATGCGAACGGAATTGGTAATGTCCTTCGTTTGGATGCTGCGAACCAAGGCTTGTAGCAGCAGGCGTGCGTAGGGCTTTAAGGCGTTGATGGGTGGTATGCGGCAATCGGTGGCACGGTCTGCCGCACGGGCAATGCTCGGCGGGTAGGGTGCGGGCAGCGCAAATTCATTGGATGCGAGAGTGGCAGTCATTTTTTTAGGGCGAAAAAATCCCCGTGTTGCCAACTGCCCCAAAAAAGCCCTAAAATCGGCGCAATCTTATTAGCGCTGTTTTTCTTCTAGGACTTGTTCTTGAGGGGCAGCATGGGCAACCCGATGAAAGCCACTTCTTCCCGGAAGTGGCTTTTTTCGTTGGCGGGGTGCGGTGACGCTGGCTTCAGGTGGTGTGGCGATGTCTCCTTGCTGATCTGGGGAGGATTGTGCTGGGCTGCGATGCAATTCGCAGCGCAAATGCAGCAGGGTCAAGGTGAAGCATTTGCTTCAGAATTGGTGGAAATTTGTGGTAAAAGCGGCTGCCGAAAATTGGATGGGTCTGTTGCATCGTGAGATGTGCGCGTGGAGCCTCCGCAGCCATGCCGCGCCGCCGAACTTCAGTCGGTGTGTTGCTTCTTCGCCTGTTCGGAAGTTTCTTTCAGCATTTCTTCTATCTTCGTCCAGTTGTCCATCGCACTTTTGTCGTCTGAAAAAACGATTGTCATTCTGTTGAGGGAAAGAGCCATCTTCGCGTAATTTCTCTTTCCGCTTTTGATTACGGAATTGATGCCATTTCGCGCAGCTTTTTCTTTTTCCTTGCCTCCATTCTTCATCCACTCGATAGCCGATTTTTGATTCATGCTACCTGCTGCGATAGCTTGAATGGCCTGGATGGCTAGTGCCTCGTTAGTCTTAGCCAGCGCAACAAATTCTGACGCGCTGTTCATACCGATTGCACTAGGCACACGGGCTAACTCAGCCATCACCGATTCTGGCAGTCCGTCAAATGACATAATGCGGGACACCGTTCCCTGACTAACGCCTGCTTCTTCTGCCAGCTTTTCTTGACTTAACCCTTTTGATTTTTTTCGCTGGGCGAACCCCAAGTATTTCTGAAAGTCGGTGAGTTCTGGGCCAAGTAAATTGTCATAAAAAACCAGACGTTCGGCTTCATCATCATCTAAACTCCGCAGCGTGGCTTCGATCTCAAGACGATTCAGTAGACGATATGCAGCTAGCCTGTGCCGACCAGCAATAATCTCTAGTTCCCCATCGCTTTTTCTTCTTAAAACGATAGGAGAAGACAGCGGATTCTTTTTTAAGTTTTCAGCTAAATCTTCAACCTTTTTTGGATTTATCGGGTAGGACTGATAAGGGCTTTCGTGAATCAGTGCAATAGGCACCAAGAAAGGTTTCCCCCCTGTATTTCCATCACCTATTCTGGGTAAATTTGCCGCTGCTACATCAGAATCCTGTCTTGTGACTAGACCCGATCTTTTGATGATTTGTCGATTATTGGCTATGTTCATTGCAAAAACTCCAAAAACTTAGGTTTTCTTTTTCGGGCCTCTGGAGCGCGGCAAAACAAGTGGCAAAAGTCCAGCCAACTGGATTCCATAAGCTCCAATAAGTGATTGTGATAAATCAACCATCGCCCGCGCAGCGACACTGTTGGGTTCCTTTTCAATAACAGGAGCACTCATGTCGTCATCTTCAAGCGAAACTTGTCGCATGAAGCTGGCCGCGCGTGGGATGATATTTGGATCGACTTTATCTGGATAAGCCTTGCGTAGGGCTTCTAAAGAATCCGTGCAGGTAGATATATTGGAAACGAAATTGTTTGCGATGATCCTGAAATCAAACTCTACCTCTGGAAATTCCTCGCTCATCTCTTGGATGTTGGAGGCCATAACTTCCATTGCTTTTACGGACTGTCCATCCAAACCGACAACAGCCAGTAAGTTTCGTGCTGCATACATCAGCGAGAAAGAAAGCTGGCTGGTGCTAGGAGCGCCATCGATCACAATAACATCGTATCTGCTCAAGAGATTCACATGGGCATCAAAGAATCTCTGCACCAGCTTTTCCCGCTGCCTAACCGCACTGATAAGCCAGCTATCTAGGTTGGTGAGCGTAATGTCAGACGCGATTAGATCAAGCATCCCGTCTGGATAAATAGGGCGGATTGCCTTCTCTAAGGTTTCGTTATCCAGAGGATTTTTGTTCTCATAGTGGGCCTGTAGAAGTTTTCCTATGTGGAGAATTTCTTCGGTAGCCCAGTCAATACCGAAAAGGCTAGTCAAAGATGCTTGAGGGTCTGTATCGATCATCAGCACTTTGTAGCCCTGCATTGCTAGGCAGGCCGACACATTCCCAGCAACGGTGGTTTTTCCCACGCCCCCTTTAGCCATTCTGACGTAGATGATGGGTGGCAATGTGTTAGCCCGTCGAGGCTCAACATGGACATCCATGAGTGCGAGTCTAGCCTTACGAATGTCGGCTGCCCTATAGACCCGATGCTGGCCCTCGCCACTGACAGACAGTTCGCCCGGTGAAAAAAGTGCTTTGAATGTGACGAGTGATCCAGACCATCTGCAAAAATCGACAGCCTGCTTCTGACGAATTGTTCCGCGCATTTCTTCCCCTTGTATTTGGTTGCGGAATTCTATCAGTTTTGTGGAAAATATAGCAGGAAAAAGAAAAATTAGAATTTTCACCTTCGGTAAACGCATTCTTGTGGAACATCAATCTTGAATCCTATAGCCGGATCAAAGTTCCTAACTCATTGATTTAAAAAATTATTCGTGCCGAATAGAGCTTCTGATTGGGTGGATTGAGGGTGAAAAGCCCAAGCCAGCTTACTGCTGTACTTGGGCTTTTGGTGTTGCCGTCCTAGCGGCTGGGGATGGCCTTACGGCTACTGGCTGGTGTCTGCGCCTCCGTTTTTGGGTGTAGCAGCGCCTTCGCCATCTTCATCCTCCACCAGTGTGTCCAAGAGCAGATCGATGTGGTTCTTGGCCCGCTCAAGACCGCTGATGGTTTCTTCGCGGGTTTGGTTGGGATTGCCAAAAAAGTCTTGGATGGATTGAATGAGGGTTTCAGCTTTGGTGCTCATGATGTTTTTTTTCGTTTCAATTAGTGGGTGATAAGGCCAGTTTTTTTACTGGGTGGTTTTTGTGGGGTGTGGTAATTCCTCCAGAGTAGTGAGAGAAGATTTTTCGGTTTTTGGGTTATTGTGGTTTTTAGCCACGTAAAGAACGTGAACCCCATTTGGCAAATTCTTGATGTTTTCCAAAATAGAAAGGCCGATACAGTGTCCATTTTGAACAGTAATAGCAAAGGTAGGATCAAAGTCCCAAGGCATTGGGCAAGGCAATTCCAGTGAACTGCGTGAAGACTGTTTGATTTGCTCGTTTACCCAAGCCATCAGCAAAGTGGTAAGACTGCGTTGATTCAAAGGGTGAATATGAATTCGAGAAAAATGATCCGTGTCTTTTTCTTGAATCTCCCCGATGGCCCCGTTTTGATTGACAACAATTGCAAATTCAGTTGCACCGTGCTTGCTTAACTTGTCGAGGCTGCTGGGCCATTTGCCGGTTAAAAAGAAACCCCCTGCATTGTTCAATCCAACATTAGCGCCATTTTGAAAAAAGGCATTGGCGCGGTGAATTGCAATTTCTAAATCGGCGAATAGGGTAGTGCCTGAATTAGCGCAGTGGAGTTGCGGGCGCTTTGGAATGGCTGATTCTGCGTGCATAAAAATCCTTCGTTTCTTCAAGAATTTTCCGATTGCCCTTCAAATAAACCCGGAGAAGATTTAGCGATCTGCTCGTCAGTCCATGCGTTCAAAAGGACAGAGAGGGTGCGCCTGTCCAGCAAATCAACGTCAATCCAGTCTGATTTGCCTGCGCCTTTTACTTCGATACCGGCAATAACGCCGTCACTATTCGCAACAATTGAAAACTCACTCGGACATAAATTACCAATTGCATCCAGATGCGTAGGCCATTTACCCGCCAAAAGGAAGTTGCCGGATTCGCTTAATTCCACATCGGCGCTTGTGGCGAAAAAAGTGTTCGCGCGCGGAATCGCAATTTCCAATCCCATAGGCATAAGCGCAGGGTATGCGAGTCGCGGTCGCAGGATGGGTGCTGTGATGGTTTTATGAGGCATCGAAATCTCCTTGTGATGAGACTATTTCATCATTCTTTATCGGATAGTCAATTTCGATTGATAGTGTGATAGTGAGTTTTTTCGCTGCAAATGGGCGAAAAAAAACCGGCCAAATTTGGCCGGTCTGTCGGGGGGATTGGTGTTAGTGACTAACGATTGGCGTGGGTTTTTCTGTGGACTCTGCTGCTTCTTCGATGAGTTGGATGCGTGCTGCCAGTGGCCCGATAACCTCGATAATGGGGGTTAGCAAAAGAGTCAGCATCGGCTCATCGGCCTTGCATGTCATGGCAACTTCTAAAAGCGCTGCGGATGCCTTTTCCAAGTGACTGATGGCTTCGTTTAGCTTAGGGGTTTGCATTAGAAATTCCTCTCAATGTTAATTCGTGTTTACTATCCTACTGCAAAGAAGCGAGGATGCAAATTAGCAAAAAAGCCACCGTGCAACTAAGGTGGCTTCGTTTGGTGCAAGTTTGTCTGCGCTAGCCTGATAGGCTATCGCGTTTTTTTGTTGGCGCAGAGTGTGCAGGCGCGTTCCACTTCCGACTCGTCAGCGAGGTAAACGCCATCGCAGCACTTGCAGCGGCGCAGTTGCAACGGGCATTTCCGATTCCCGATCAGACCCACTTCGTCCGTGTAGGACGTGATGAGGTAGTGCGCCCGACTGAACGGAATCGCGTAGTCATTCTCTGTGGGTCGGAATGCTGGATCAGTAGCTTCATCATAGTGCCGCTGAGGGTCGCCTGATGTGATTCGAGCGTAGTGGTAGTAAGCGTGTGCAAACGCAGCGTAGTCGGGTAGCTTCAATTTGGCCTGCGCGTACAGACTCAAGAGAAGCGCCGAGTGGTAGCGCCGCACTGTTGTTTTGAGAAACCAGCTCAAGTCGTTGGGCTGTTGACCCGATGGAGAACTGCGCTTGTTCTGGGCGTGCCATATCTTGCGCGCATCAGCCAGTGAGATGCCCGTGATACGGCTGATCACACAGGCCCTTGCTTGCATTTTGACCATCAGTAGAACCCAAGACTGGATTCCATCGGCTGAAGGTGTATTGATCGTCAACGCCTGCTCCCTTTTGTAATAACATCGAGTGGCATAGCTTTGGTGATGGCAGCAACCGCTTCCGCTGAACCCAGTCCTGAATCGATCACTTGTCGCAAGACCGAGGCATCTTTGAAACGGCATTCGACCAGCGGAAGGCCATAGGCTTGTGCCATCAGCATCCCCGCCCGCCCGGTGTTGGCTAGTTCGTCAAGCACTTCGCGGTTCACCCCCAGCAGTGCCGGTGCCAGAGGCTCCGAATCCCCCAAGCGTGCAGCAGTCAAACATAGTTTCATAAATGCTTTATTGACTTCTTCGATGGCCTCTTGCATCGCGGGGCCGCAAACCCGGTTAATGTCGGGCGGACGCACCGCAGTTTCAGCCAGATTTTTCTTTTCCGTATCGTTACTTTTTGACATTTTGTTTCAAATAAAAACTACGTTCTTGCTTAAACCAGAGAGGGGGAGAGTTGATTTGCCAAAATCCGCAGGCGCTGGGCGGCTGAAACTAGGAGTGGGGTAGCATATTCAGGGTCTGTGCTAGATAGTTTTTGCATTAAGGCGTCAGTGTATTTGGTCATCATGGCTTGAATGTCTTCATTCAGTGACTCTAATACATCCTTGACTTGTCGTTTAGCCGCCATCTCGGCTTCGTACTGAGCCTTTTCGGTTTTCAGGCGCTGGGCATCTTCTTCCAATCTAGCGATTTCGCGTAGGCGATAAGCGATCTCATCCTCTAAGCGTTCTTTCGTGTCCATCTGATTTTTGATGCCATCAGGGAGTTTGTAAACCACATGCTCTGCAGGCGTGGTCTGCTTTTGCATAAGCCGCTTGAACTTCTCTTTTTCTGCTGAGAGTTCGGTTTCACGCGCATCGATGGCCTGATTCATGCGGCGCAGGGCATTGTCTTTGGAATCAATTTGCTGCTTTTGCTCTTTGACTTCAGTTTCCAGTTCTCCCAGCCTGCGGCGCAGTTCTTCCGCTGTCGGGCCTTTGTTTTGAGTTTCATCCTCTGCCGCTTTGGCTTTGGTTGATGCCATCTCGACGACCATGCGGTCTTGAAGATCTGGCGGCGCATCTGCCAAAACGAGCAAGGCACTGCGGCTGAGTAGGCGCAAATCCGGCATCTTTTCGCCTGTGCTTTCGATTCGCTGAATCATTGAAAGCAAAGAGCGTCCCGCACGGATTGAATGTCGAATGTTGCTTTGGCTCAAACCATACGACTCGAAATTCGTAGTGCAAAACTGTTCCCATCCTGTTTCACCACTGGCCTTGAATTCCTCGCGGCAAAGGTAAAGATGGACGCACATTTGCATCGCAGAGATGTTCAGGGTCTGGTAATGCTGAATCACCGCCATCGCGTGCTGCATGATGAGCTGCTGGCGATCCTGCCCCTCGTCTTCCAAGACAGCGAACATATCAATCATGGCGGGCTTTTGGAATGCTTGCAAAATGGCAGGGGAGTAGTTCATCAGATTTGCGCGTGAAACCTCGGCATTCATGCCGGGGAGGTAGAGCGCGGAACGCATAGCATTCCTTGCCTTGGGCCGTTACCTGCTCACGTCCATTTAATAGCCCGGTTAAAAAATAATCAGTGCGAGGCTTTTCACCTCCGCTGGGCCTTTCGGCTCTGCCTGTAAGGGCCTAGTGACGCACGCCTTGCGGCGTGTCTCCCTTCGGGAATGTGCATAACCGGCTCCAGCCTTTGCAGGCTGCGGTCTAAACCTTCGGGCCTTTACCTTTGCCCAACATGATCTAAACCTTGCAGAGCAGCAAACTGAGGAAGCATTTGCTGGTGCGTCTGAACGACCTGTTACTCACGTAGCGGGTTGGCTACCGCTTTCCCTGGTCAACCCGGCTTGAATCCTTTCGGCTTCAAGCCCCATCCCTCAGGGTGGGGTGATTGACAGCGTTGAAGTGACAAAAAAAACAGAAATAGACGAACTTTTCAAGCATGACCGAAGAAGCACCCCAGTCAAGTTTTGAAAAATTCACGATTGCAGCAATCTTTCGCTCAGGAAGCCGCCTCTAGGAAGTGCAACCTGTGCGGATGCACTCAAAAACGAAAACTCCACAAATTTTGTTCGCAGAGCTGATTGGTCGAGGCCATTTCTCTGACCTACTGACCGCCTGTGCAATCCCGCGTGATTTTTTCCTAAAACAGTACGTTCCGATGGCGGATCGCTTGGCAATGTGTGTCCAAGATTTACCGCTTGCGCCGACTGTTTGCAGCCACCCCGGTGGTGCGCTGCAATTTGGATTGCAAGCGGGGCTATTGGCGGTGCGCTCGTGCGATGCGGTGATCTTTGCTCCCAAGGCCACCGCCCAAGAACGGCAACGCGATGATCCGCTTTATCGCTGGTGCGCTTATTGCGCCACACTGGCCAGCGCTTACCTGATGTGCGCGGGGGCCGTGGAAGTTACTCTGGGCGATGGACAGCGCCACAGTTTTGCTGGGCGTTTTCCGCTGGGGGAGTTAGATACCAAGTTCAGTGCTAAATGGTGCAATGAACCGGCATTGCCACAGCAATCGGGATTGATTTATGTGCAGACATTTTTTTACCCCGGTCAATTCAGCCATCTGTCGCCTGCCCTTTTGAATCAGTTGGGTGCGGCCATCAACCCCGCAATGGTTATGAGCGGCACGGAAAGTCCACTCGCTAAAGTGGTGCGTATGTCGCTATCACGGGTTTTGGAATTCTTGCGTGATCAAGAATCCAAAGTGATTGGGGACAAGGCCACCAGTGTGATGGCGGATATTCCGGTCGCTTCAGACAATGGGCCTGTTCACGATCCACTGCGCCCTGAGCTATATACAGCGCACGCTACCGCGCCTGTGCCGCCAGCCCCAGCAGCTTCGACACCGGCACCTAGTTCTCAAGCCACTGCTGCGGCTGGTTCCAGTGCCGCGCCAACTACAGCAGCCGCACCGGCAACGCTTCCGAAGGCGGCTGCCCCCGTATCCCCTCCGCTTGCTAGTCAGGCCAGCGCCAATGCTTCGCCGCCGCCCCCTGCCGCGCCTGTCCAGCCACAGGCACCACAGCAGCCTGCGGTTGCGGCCCCAGACATTGAGGGCATCCCGATCAAGGTGGTGGAGTGGGTTCGGGCCTTGGCGTTTGCTCCGAATCTCGATGTCAAGGTGCTGGAGAACGGCAATTTGCACATTGGACGCAAGGCGTTGGGGTTCGCTTCGCTTCCAGCGGCTAACTACATGGCGCTTTATGAAGCCAAGTGTGTGCTGGAAAGGCAGGCCGATGGCGGTGCCATCTGCAATGCCAAGTTGGGGGCCATCTATCAGCACGCGAAAGCCTCCAAGAACTAGGGTTGAGGCTGGGCTGGTGTTGTTTGTTCGACCGGCCAAATTTGGCCGGTCTGTTTTTGGGAGAGTCTTGTGGGTACTAGGTCATACGAGGATTTATTTCGTCGCGGCTACGAGGGCTATGCGTCTATCGGCTGGCTTGTTGGCTCGGTAGTGCTGGTGGTCATGCAGCCGCCGTGGTGGTGGCTAATGATGCTGGGCACCTTGGTGATGGCGGCTTTTCGCGCGCAACAACTCAAAAAGCTGTGGGAGTTCCGATTGGCGCTGTCACTGTCGCGCATGAGGACGATTACTCTGCCGCTGTTGATGAGTCGTTCACGTTTGCAGCGAAAGCGAGGTCTGTTATCGCTGGGCCGTGGCTTTATCTGGTCACAAAAGCACGCTGAAATTTCCACGCAAATTTTGAATCGGAATGTGGATGAGTTGCCAGATTTACCTGAGTTTGTTCGCGATGAAATAGAGCGGCTGGAGCAAGTCCCAAAAAATAAACGTACGCGATCTGACAACATCAAAGCAGCGGTGCTGGATGGAATCTTGCCTAAAAACAGCAAGCCGGTGCGTGATTCAGATATTGGTGCGCCGTGGATTCATGGTGTTGGAATTGCCGAGGAAAAAGATATAGGCATCCCTTTCACCTCACTTCCCGGTCACACCCTGATTACCGGAACCACGCGCGCTGGCAAGGCCCAGCCGCTCGACTCGAAAGTACATACGCCTACTGGCTGGATGCGGATGGGGAATGTTAGAGCGGGAATGCTGGTGAGCACCCCGGATGGTGGGCGTTCCAAAGTGCTAAGAATTTTCCCCCAAGGTAAATTGAAAATTTACCGCATCACGCTAGAAGACGGGCGGCAAGTTGAAGCCTGCGGGAACCATCTGTGGGAAGTTATTGAGCGAAAAGTACCTTTGCAATATCAGGTCGGCTTGCTGAAAAAAGAGTCTGACAAGCTCCAAGTGCTGACGACTGAGAAGATTATCGAGTCGATGAAAGACGGCTTGAGCAGCTTTCACATTCGGCTGCCCAAACCTGTTTACAAGAAGAAAGTCACTACCCCTATCGACCCCTACATCTTCGGTTGTATGCTAAGTGATGGCTTTAATAGCGCTGAAGTTGAAAGTTGGGAAAAGTGCATTCCTCAAGAATACAAGGATTCGTCAATAGAAGATCGCTTTGAAATTCTGCGGGGCTTGTTCGATAACGATGGCAAGGTTGTTGAAACAGGCGCTGTTTATTACAGCACTACCAACAAAATCTTGGCGATGGATGTTGCTGAAATCATCTGCTCCTTGGGTGGTTTCTCAATCATGAAAGAGCGAGTGATCCCCGCGCAAGATCAGGATGGTGGGCAAAGCAAAGCCTATTACACGCTATCGATCAGATTTCCCAATCCCAAAAAACTTTTCTACAGCGAAGAAAAGCAAGCAATAGCGCCCGCCGAATACAGGCCAGGTGGCAAAGAATTAGCTGTTGCCATCGAGCGCATTGAGGAATGCGGTCTGAAAGAAGCGCAGTGCATTTTGATTGACCACCCGCAGCATCTCTACATCACAGACGGCTATGTCGTGACCCACAACACACGGCTGTACGAGCTGATTACCGCGCAAATTGTTGACATGGGTTCGGCGCTGATTGTGATTGACCCGAAGAAAGACATTGATTGGGTGTCGATGCTCAAGCTGCAATGTCGCCTGACGGGTCGCAAATTTCTCTACTTTGATCCGGCACAGCCAGAAAAATCTATCCGTTTGCAACCACTGCAAAACTGGAACGGGAAAAGCGAGCCTGCCACTCGGATTGGGCAATTGGTTGATGCGGATGGGAGCTTTGCTGCGTTCGCATGGAAAACGCTATTTCGCGTCCATCGTGCGCTGATCGCTGCGGGCGAAAGGCCCACCATTCGCAACACCAAGCGCTATGTCCAAATGGGCGTCGAAGGCTTGGCAGAAAAAATTCTCACTATCCACTTTGCTGCAAAGCATGGGCCTGAGTGGGATCGGGATTTGAAAAATATGCCTTCTGGGTCTTCTGGTGGCGGTGGTGGAAAAAACAATGCCCCGCTGACGCGCCTTGATTGGTGTATTGCCAAATACCTGCAAGAAGGTGACACGGACGATACTATCGAAGGAATTATTTCGATGGTGAAGCATTCCAAGGAGCATTACAGCAAGATGGTGCAGGTGTTGGAGCCTATCTTGGAAATGCTGGGTTCAGATGAAATTGGCGATCTGCTTTCGCCTGATCCACAGGATTTGAGTGATACCCGCCCCATTTACGATATGCGTCGCGTGGTCGATGAAAAAGCGGTTCTCTACATCGGCTTGGATTCGCTATCAAACAAGATTATTGCCTCAGCCATTGGTTCTATTTTGCTGGCGGATTTGAGTAGTACCTTGGGTGCAATTTATAACTTCTCGGAACCGACAGATGCTTATTTGTTTGTCGATGAGGTGGCTGAAGTCGCAAATGACCAGCTTATCCAGATTTTGAATAAGGGTGGTGGTGCTGGCATCAAAGCGTTTTTGGCTATGCAGTCGATTGCAGATTTGACGGTGCGCTTAGGTAGCAAAGATAAGTGTGAGCAAGTTTTAGCGAACCTGAACAACATTTTGAGTCTGCGGATTCGCAGCGCAGAAACTGCCAAATATGTTTCTGATCTTTTTGGTGAAGTGCAAACAAGACAGCTTGAAGTTTCTTATAGCTCTGGCGCTGGCTCCAGCGAAGCATTTACCGAATTTAGAAGCAACACGTCACGTTCACTGAAAGCGGAAAAAACAGCCTTGGTATCGGCTGCACTTTTAATGCGTTTGCCACCACTGCACTTCTTTGCTTTCCTTGCTGGTCGGGGAATTTATAAAGGAGCCTTGGAATTTATTGAAGCGAAACGGGAAGCGCCATGATCGAAGTAAAAAATCAATTTGTCCGCCACGGATTATTCTGGATTTGGGTACTCCCATTTGCCATATTTTTATTGGTGCCTGCATTTGTGAGTCGAGAGGAAATGCGGATTCCATCAGCAGAAATAGCGCTCATGAAAGAGTTAGGGCAAGATATTCAAAAGATAAATGAAAGGGCGGATCATGTTTTTACTGTGGTGTTTTCTGATGCAGTGAAATTTTCAAAAAAACTTTTCACATCATCGGCTCATCTGGATGACCCAAGCGGCATCAAGCGCACTGCTGCTGCTACGGTCAAATACCATGAAAACCTGTGGCACATGGTTTATCGTGCGGTCTGGCGATTGGCGGGGCTGTGGCCCACATTTCTTGCACTGGCCCTTGCTGTCGCCGCGCCTGCCTTGGTCGATGGCTTGGTAGTACGCGCAAAGAAGGTCGATGTTTTTGAATCGCATAACCCAGTGTTTTTTTGGGGCGCAGGGCATTCTTTGGTGATGGTGGTTGGCGTGTTCGTCCTGCTGCCGCTGCTGCCCTACACCATCAGTATGCCGGTGCTGTACGGGGCGGTAGGGGTTATCGCAATGGCCCTCTGGGTGACGGCGGCAAACCTCCAGACCGGAAGCTAGGCTCCGTTTGCTTCGATCCAGACAGACCGGCCAAATTTGGCCGGTCGAATGGGATAGCCTCCAGCCGCCCCTGAATTCAGGCGTTGGGCGTCTCGCTGTACGCCGCAGGCCATCCCTTACGCTGGGCGCGGATTTCGCGGTCGCCGCCGCATCGTTTGCACAGGTCGCCAGCGGTGGCGCACGGCGCACACAGTACGTCCGTCGCCGTACTGCTGTAAAGCTCACGACTGCCGCAGCACATGCACGGGCGATATGTCATCGCTGCACCGCCTATGCGGCTGGCGTAGAAGCACGCTTTGCATTCCAGCCGCGCGAGCCGTTCGGACTTCCCTGCATCAGCTTGCACCTTGGTGGCATGGTCAATCCACGCCTGCACGCGCTGCTGGGCGCGCTCGGTGGCTCCGATCATGCTGCTCACGTTCATCAGTTGTGGTTTTTGCTCCATATCTGTCCTCTGGTCGCACCTTTGTTCACCAGTCGCCCAACCCGTTGTTACAGGGATGGCACGTCGCCCGTGAATTCGGGTGTTAGCTAGTTAGATGGAAAATCTTGCAGTTTGTGTAGTATGTCGCTTGAGTGCATTTCCCACCACCGACAAGTTTTCAAAATAACATCATTATAAAAATCAGTTGATTCGCCGCTGATAAATTTGTCAAGACCAATAGGATCACCAATTGTTTGCTTGCACATATCTACCCAGTCCGCTTGTGTTTTATTTAACCTTTTTTGGTTTTTCATTCTCAGTGTCTATGGCTGCTGTTCCATTATTATCCTCTTTCAGGTTCTATTCCCCACGAAGCAGCACTACTTTCTCAAGCGCTGCCCTCACACCACCAGAGTCGCGGAATGGTCGCCACTCAGCATAGTGCTGGTCGCAGTAGTGCATGTTTGAAGCAACCTCGTTGGAGTGGTATTCGCAAATTGAGCGGTCACAGGTCTTGCCGTCACCAACTGGGTAATCGCATAGGTTGTCGCCCGTGTCTCCGCAGTCGGAACAATGCGGCCCCAAGTTGCCACAAATGTGGCCTACCCGGTTTCGATCTTTGTCGTACATGGTGTAGCAGGGCATGGGATTTTCTCCTTGTGGTGCAACCTAGTAGTCAAGCTGATTGAAAAATCGGCTCAGTCTGGTCAGTTGAGCACGATGGGCACCCGTCGTGATGAAAGTGCATTACGTCCCCGTGTTTACACACGATTGCGCCGCATGTCGCGCATTCGCCGTCCTCGCAATGCGTAAGCAGTCGGTCAACCATTTTGCGAAGCCGTTCAATTTCAAGTGCAGCCTCGCGGTGTATGAGGCTGTCGCCCTCCGTTAGATTCCAGCCGAACTGCATACCTTTCGGGCCGCCATGCTCCACAAGAATCCGTTGCTGCAATTGCTCAAGAATATCTGCCATTCTTTTTCCTTAAAAATCAGCCCGTAAAAATTGGGCGTTGCATGGAAATCAAGACCGGCCAAATTTGGCCGGTCGCGCCTTGAGCTGGAAATGGGCGCTTACGGCTGCCCGCCCCATGCTTCCCGATGCCACCCGCGCTTGATGGCGCTCCACTGCACCCACTTTTTTGGGCCTTTGCCCGCTGGCTGCAAGGCCACCTGCCTTTCGGAGTGGACGTGCCGCACATCTTTGGTGACGCGATAGCGGGTACCCCGTGGCGCAGTCCACCAATCACCAGGTCGAAAGTGCGTGGCATCAGGTTCCTCGTCGTGCGTTCGCAAAGAATCGTCCAGCGCCCACCAGTATGGAATTTCGCCATCTTCGTCGAAATAGGCACCGTATTCACCAAGATATGCGAATCCGGGGCCGATACCAATGACCGCGCATTTGGGGCCACCAGCAATGCTTGCCGCCTTTCGTGTATTGAACAAACGAAGCACGATTTCGGTGCCGTTCGCTGCTTTGTGGCCTTCAAATCGAATCATGATTTCGCTCCTGAGATTAGTTTGGGGTGGGTTGGGTGGCGCAATCTGGGTTTACGGTACGGTTTGCACGCAGCCATGCGTTCATCATCAAGCCGATTTCATCCCAATTATTCGCGTGACGCTCAATCAACTGATATGCTGTTGATCCATCCATCCCTCGCCAATTTTGTGCTTCGTCTGCTTCTTGCTGTGTCATTTAATTCCCCTGACATTTCAAAATTGCCATATTATTTTCGTCTTGCTTTAGTGTAAGCTCGGCCTTTTCTTCTGGCGTGCATTGCCATTTCTTCCCGGTAAAAAAGCCTGCTGTTTCGCAATTAGCGGTTTTATGGCTGGGGCTTTTCATAGTATCAAACGGTGCAAATAAAGATGACAGCAAAAAGCCAAATGCTATTCCGGTTAGAAATTTCGCCATTGTTTCTGAGTCTTTCTGCGCGCTGAAAATCTAATTGAATGGGTCGCTAGACCATTGTTTGTAGGCTTGGGGCCAAACTACTCCGTATAAAATATCGCAGGTGGTTTTATAGTCGATTCTCATTTCAGTGGCTACAGCGGGAGCGGACTGGTTTCTTACAAAAAACCGCATAAAAATCTCGTGCGCTTGGTCAAGCGTAACGCCATTCTGGAGTCGCGTCAAAACAATGCGGTGGACATTGGGGTGGTCTTGATAGTTAATCCATCTTCGCGGATTATTTTTTTCGCGCTTCATTTGTTTGCGAGAGAATATTTTCTCTGTGATTCTTGGTTAAGTCGTAGTAATCGGCGGTGCAATCGCGGCGGCTTCGGCATTTATTTCTGCACTGGTCACAAAAGCGGTGCGCTCGGTTCCTTTGACCAAGATGCACTGCTGGCCTTTGCGTGGCCCAGACTTCGCTTCTCTGAAAACTGCGCCTGAGCATTTCATCACCTTCCAGTCTTCAGGTTTGGCTCCCAGCCATTCAAGCCTGAAAAAGGAAAATCCATCAGGCACGCCGCCGAGTTTCTTGGCAGCAGCAAGGCTTATGGGATCGGTGCGCATTGTGTCGGTCAATTTCATTATTCAACAGTACCTAAGTTATATAAAAGTGAGTAGCTGCAAGTAGTCACGCTCTGGGGCGCGGCAGGGGGTGATCACCAGTGATTGCAGCCACGGCAGCCAGCGTTCTTGGTCGGCGTTGAGCGCTGTTCGGGTTTGGGGCAATGTGAAATAAAGCGGCCATTGCAAGGCTTCGCACACTTGGGCGGCATAGGCTCCCAATTTGTGTGCGGGGGGCAAGGGCGCTTGGCGTTGGGCCAGCAACCAAGCGTGCAAGCCTGCATCCAAGCAGGATGGTAAATCCGCAGTCGGATCGGGTTCTGGTGGCGTGGGAGTAGGTTCTCCCAGCAGGGCGCGTGATACTGAGCGGCTGCTGCGGGGCAGGATAGCCAACAAAAACTCGTGCGGAGCAGCGCGCTCAAAAGGGCTGATGCAGGCCGCACCTCGTAGCAAGTCGCTCACAGCTTGCTGAGGGGCGTGACGCAGTTCGTCGGCCCAGATTTGCCACTCTATCTGGTTGGCGCGGTGGGGTGGGGTAGTAGCGTTCATTTTTTTGGAGTCTGCGTTCAGGCTAACCATTGGCGCACGAAAGTCAAAAAAAGACCGGCCAAATTTGGCCGGTCGTTTGCAGAACGCTGAGGCCCGGTTAGACCAAGATGAAGTCTGCGGCTGCCATTTTCCCTCCAGCAAGTTGCTGATTTCGATTGAGCCAAGGGGATTCTTCACAAGTTTTCTGCCGTGAGTAATTCGTCACTCGTTTTGAGTTGAATTTTCATTGCTGTGCATTTGAATGCCAGATAAGACAGGTGGCACGGCAACATAATAGCTTGGCGCTTGCGGGCAGATATAAGTCCTGTCTTCTCTGCACAAATGAGGATGGCATAAATCTCGTCCAGCGTCCGCATGGAGCGCAGCCACATGCCGGTGATCGGGTGTACAACCTGAATCTTCATACTGCGCGGGCGTAGCCAAGAGCGTTCCAAGTGACCGAAGGGCATCAGGCGAATGTCCGTAGCAGTCTCATGCACCTGCGTTGCGAACTCCGTCATGTCGGCCTCAATCTGCTGCCTGTAAGAGTGCGACAAAGCGTTGATGTAGAGCTTGACACTGAGGATGTTCCAGTCTCTGCGTATCACCCGCGCAATGGGTGAGGCTTCAAACGTCGCGTCAACGTATGCACGTTGCCTTGCTCGTAAGTTTTCGATTCGATGATCGTTTTTGAGGGCAACCAAGTCGCTGTCACCGTCATCGCTGGTGGCGGTCAGCAAACTGTCGTCGATGGAAATGGTTTGTATCGGAGGTGTATGCACCGAAACATTGTTTCCCGCAATTCGATCTGGCGCAGCGTGAAAGATGAGCGAATTCGCTAAACATTCGATACCAAAAAGGTCGGAAATTGGTGGCATCATTTCAATCCAAGCCGTTATCTACGGAAAAATCAAGAATTTGCGAATCCCAGATTCCGCGAAAGATATTTCGCATTGGTTTTTATGCGTAATACCTTTCATTAATGCCCAAAATTTGGGAAGGAAAGGAATCATGATTAAAGTTGCACATTTTTCAGATTTGCACTATGGGCCTAAAAACCTAGAAGAAGCAGATCGGTGCTTTGATGCCGCAGTCTCCGATGCGATTGCCAGTGGCGTTCAATGCGCGGTCATCACTGGCGATAGCACTGACCATGCACTAGATGCACACCAGCCTGTCGTTCGTGCGCTGGCCCAGCAAGTTCAGCGCTTGGCGGATCACTGCCCGGTGTTGATGTTGCAAGGCACTTTCAGCCATGAGCCTCCGGGCTTCTTGCGGATGCTGGCAATGGTCGGATCGAAATACCCGATCACGGTTGCTGATGGCGTGGCCTCCTTTGGCTTGCTGTCGGACGGTTCCGCGATTGAAAAAATGCGAAGCGGTGGTGACTACAAACTGGTTTTCCATGCGCTGCCTACCTTGAACAAAGCGGCCTTGGCTGCCTTGTCCGGTCAGGTTGCTGATGGTGCGGTTCATACTCAAGCGCGGGCCATCATTGCCCGATTGCTGGAGTCTTGGGCACCAGTGAACGTAGCGCTGCGCAGCAAAGGCATCCCTTCGATGGTGCTGAGTCACGGCACGGTGTTCAACAGCGTCTCCGAGCATGGTGTCCCCATGTCTGGAACGGATCACGAACTCGATCTTGGGGCGCTATTCGCCTCTGATGCCTCTGGTGTTGCCCTTGGGCATATCCACAAGCAACAAGACTGGGTGGATACCGGCAGTGGTCATCGTCAAGTGGTGGCCTATCCGGGTTCCATTGGGCGCTTCCACCACGGTGAGCTTGGGGAAAAGCACTGGCTGCTCTGGTCGCTGGATGCCGAAGGCGCTGAAATCGAAAAATGCCCAACACCCGCCCGCCGCACGGTGGACTTGGTGTTCGATGGTGTGCCTGACCTTGAAAAATTGCGTGAGCTATCGGCGGGCCTCAAAGGTGCTGATGTGCGCCTGCGCTATGAGGTCGATGAGGAAAGTCGGCAAAAGGTAGATCGTGCTGCTCTGCGCGCTGTCTTGGAAGAAGCTGGTGTCAAAGACGTGCAGATTGAGGGCAAAACCTTGATCGTGCAGCGTCAGCGGGCAGCGGGCATTTCCACTGCCAGCTTGGAAGAAAAGATGGCGCTGTGGTGTGCCGCTACCAATACGCTGAACGTGCATGAATTACAGCAGCGTTTGAGCATTTTGTTGAACAACGATCCTGCTGCCATTACAAAAACTGTATTGGATCAATTGGAAAAACAAAGTAAGCCTCCAGAAGCCGAACCTGTCTCTGCTGAAAATGCAGAAACAGGCGAAGAACTGATCGTAGAACTTTTCTAATCCTCAATAACGAAACCCGCTTCGGCGGGCTTCCCTGTGATTTCACATTCGAGAATGTGTCACACGAAAGCCTGTCGGCTACTCCTTTTTAACACCCTTTATGGGGAAAGGAGTTTTCATGAAACCTAAGAAACTGAAATTAAAAGGCTTCAAGGGCATTGCATCTGGGCGTGGTAAATCTGAAGTTGAAATTGACTTCACAGGGATTAACCCGGAAGCCAAGATTGTTGCGCTGGCTGGCCCCAATGGTGTTGGCAAGTCCACCATCATCGATAACATGCACCCGTTCCGTGTCATGCCCTCGCGTTCGTCTAGGGCTGTCCCGTCTGCCTTTTCTTACAAAGATCAGGTCATCATGGGCGATTCTGGAAAGGAATTTGAGTGGTCGCACGATGGTATCGACTATCGAACCGTGTTCTCATTTCGCCAGACACCAAAAACTTTCAAGCAGGATTGCTTCCTGTTTGTAGTCGGTGCCGATGGTCAGGCCAAGCCTTGGAGTGATCCAGCTACCGGACTGACCAGCGATGGCAAAGCTGAAAACTATGACCAGTGCGTAGAGGCCATCTTGGGCAAGCCGGAAGTGTTTTTTACAGCGCAGTTTTCTGCACAGGGAAAGCAACCGATTGGCCGCATGACCGCTGGTGAGGTAAAAACCTTGCTGGGGCAAATGCTGGGCATGGAACAAACCGTGGCTCTTGGAGCTAAGGCCAACTCCGTGACCAAAGAACTCAAGCCGCACCTGAACGCCGCCCAAGAGGTGATCGCTCGGTTGTTGCGAGATCGCCCCAATCTGGAGCAGCTACAGCAGGAATACCAGCAGCAGCAGGCCCAGCTAGAGCGTCTGTACGATCAACAGGACAAGGCCAGCAAGCAACGCGACAAAGCACTTGAACATCTCTCGGTGGTCAAGCAGCAAGTAGCGCAGCAAGAAGGCATCCTGGCACAGCATCAGCAAGTTCAGCAGCAGCTCGATGGTGCGACTGAGGCAGCGCAAAGCAAACAGCAGGCATTGGCCCACAGGCATTCGCAAGAAAAGGCGATGCTCGATAGCCAAGTGCATCAGACTGCTTCGGCGGTCAATGTTGCGCGCCAGCGGGCAAGCGATTTGCGTAAGCAGATTGATACCCAAGGCGCATTGGTGGCCCAAGCCCCAGCACTGAATGCCGAACGTGAAAAATTGGTTCTGCTTGACGATAAGCGCAAAGCACAGGTAGCCATCATTGAGCGGAATGAACCTGCGGTATTCAAGCTCAACAGCATCCGTGAGGAGCTGATGGGTCTGAAGCAAGCGCTGGCCAAAGCTGAAACTGACGGTCGCCATATTGCTGATGTGTTGAACAAAGCTAAAGCAACGGCCTCGCTGCTCGGTGAAGTTCCATGTCACGGTACAGCAATGGCGGGATGCTGCAAGCTGCTCGCTGAATCCAATCATGCGGCCCAGAAAATACCTGCTGATGAAGTCAAGTACACCCGCGCTCGCTCGCAGTACAAAGACATCTTCTTGAAAACAGCCAGTCGAGAGCAGGAAATCGCCACAATGGTAGAGGCCGAAGGCCAGATCAAACAAGCCAAGCAAGCCTTGGTGGAAATTGATGCAGCCATCAGCACCTGCAACAGCGCGTTGGCCCGCCAGCCGTTTGTCGATGCCGCCGTGGAGCAGCTACCGCTATTGCAACAGCAAGCCCAACAGGCGCAAAGTGAATTGGATGGTGCCCAACAAGCCCAAGCCCAAGTCGCAGCACAGTTGAGCCAGCTAGAGCAACGTCAAACTGCCGAACGCGAAGAACTGAACCAAGAGTGCCAACGTGAAGTTGCCCGCTTGCAAGCTGCGAAAGCAAGTTTGCCCGCGATCAGCAACAGCAACGATGCACAGGCCGCGCAGCAAGCACTTGATGACGCTAACCGTTTGGAGCAATCCATCGCGGCGCAGCTACAAGGTTTGAACAAGGCCATGTTGGATACGCAAACCAAAATGAGTAGGGCGCAGGACATTGATTTTCAACTGGCGCAAGCACAGGAGCGGGTCAATCAGATCAGCGAAGAAATCTCAAAATGGCTTTTGCTGACCAAGGCACTTGGCACTGACGGCATTGTGGCAATGCAGATTGATGATGCAGGCCCAGCAATTGCCGGTATCACCAACACGCTGCTGCAAGACTGCTACGGCGGGCGGTTCCAGATCACTCTGGTAACGCAAGCCCAAACAGCGACAGGCATCACCAAAGAAGCGCTTTTGATTCAGGTCGAAGACACGCATCGAGGTGAAATCAAGCTGCTGGATGATATGTCTGGTGGTGAGAAAGTCTGGATCAATGAATGTCTGGTGCGTGGAATTGCACTGTATATCGCCCAAGCGGCTGATGTTCAGTATGAAACCTTGTTCTCGGACGAAAGCGATGGTGCATTAGACCCGGAACGCAAGCGGCAATACATGGAAATGCAAAGAGCAGTAGTGGAACGTGGTGGCTATTCGAGAGAATACATCATTACCCAAACTCCTGAGCTTTTGAATTTGTGTGATGCGGTGATCGACGTTTCGATACTCTAGAAAAATGGAAGGCAGCAATGCCTTTCCCAGTGCCATTCAAAAGTGGTACAGGGAAAGGTCGTCTTTTTTTGCCGTTAATACGGAAGGGACGTAATGCAAGACCTTTTTGGAACAGAAGTCGAAGAAGAAAGGCCAGTTCTTTCTGATGCGGAGCTGGACAATCTCGTTGAAAACATCTTTTTTGAAGGTGAGCTTATCACACAGGTAGGCGTTAATCTTCAAAAATTGAAAACTCAAAAATCCACTGAAAAAATCAGCCCAGCCCGCAAGGTTGCATGGGAGGATTTTCTGTGGATTTACGACTTGGGAATGCCAGCAGCTTTGTCTTTTGATAAGGCATGTGAAGCATCCAATGCTGACGCAGAAAACATCCGCTGCATGATTAGTAGGGAATTTTCCGATGAAATTCGCGTTATGTGCGAAGTTCTAACTACCCGGATGCCGGAATGCGAGGAAGAATTTTCACGCAAACTCGGTCGCTACATCAAACTTAAATAACTCTTAGGAGAAGAAAATGAATAAATTCCAAAAACAAAGCCACATTAACGTCCAAGCTGCTCCCAAAAAGAGCTTCGGGGAAATGTTCGGTGCATTCTTGATGATTCTGATTCTTGGCATTCCAGTGTTCTTTATTGGAATTGCCATTGGCTTCCTCCAAGGAAAAAAGGCTGCGGAGAATTCAGATTCTATTGAGGCGTAAAAAAAAGAGGTAGCAAAAGCTGCCTCCTGAGTGCAGATTACGTCTGCATTGAGGAAGCGGTTTTATCAACTCTCTTTTGAGGAAAAGTATGGAACGCTTACAAAATGCAATTTCGGTTGCAAGAATTATCACCAAAAGTTTTTTCACTGAAGTGATGGCTCAATTCTCCTCTGAAAAATCCTCGGTGATTGTTGAGGAAAAAATGACCCTGAGCGAACTGAAGGAAAAGATTTCTAAGGACGCACTGAATGCTGGCGAAGCAGTAGCTCATGGTGTAGATCATGAGTTTAAAATTGCTCGTTTAACCAAAATGATTCGCGTTGGTGATTGCCATGTGTACCTTCGCATCTATAACAATAGAGTCGAGCGTGTCATGACAAAACCACGCCCAAACTACTCTTGGGAAACTACCACGGAGCAGTTATTTGAGCGTGTTGCCCTTCGGGACTACACACCAGATATTGCACACAAAGAAAAAATGGACTTCTCAATGGCAGGTGCAATCGAGTTTACCAAGCGTGAACTCGGTATCGCCACTGATGCCGGGCCTGTTATGAAAGAAGGAAATTCGGCATCTGAAGCTGATTTTCTTTCTAGCGTAACACCGCCCCAGAAATGGGAAATCAATAGCAAAAACCAGCAAGTGAATAACGATCCGGGCGTGGTGAAAATCACAAAAGGAAAAGTTGTTTTTGCTGATAAAGCAGTTATCAGGCCGCAAGGTCGTGGTGCTTACACCACCTTTACGGTTGTTTTGAAAACTGCTGATGGGTCAGATGTGCAATACAGTGGTGTTGAACTTGAAAAATTGTTCTTGGCTGGGAAGTTCTCGGTTGGGGATAACGTGGTTCTGAAGAAAGGGGTTGAAACCTTTTCCAAAGAATTAGGTGGTGTGACGAAAAACGGCGTGCGTAACAGCTACGAAGTTGAAATCATCTAAAAACTAGCAAGCATTCAGTGATAAGTAGCCCTTGTCGCTGGTGCAAAATCATTTTACTGAAAGGAAATTTTTATGGCGTCCATCAACAAAGTTATTATCGTCGGCAATTTGGGAAAAGACCCTGAGATTCGTACTTTCCAAGGTGGTGGTCAGGTGGCTAACGTGACCATTGCCACCACTGACAAATGGAGGGATAAGCAAACTGGCGATGCCAGAGAACAAACTGAATGGCACCGTATTGTGTTCAGTGGTGGCTTGGCGGGCATTGTAGGAAAGTACCTCCACAAAGGTTCTCAAATCTATGTGGAAGGCTCTTTGCGCACACGAAGCTGGGAGAAAGATGGGGTTAGACAGTACGTGACTGAAATTCGCGCTGACGTTATGCAAATGCTGGGAAACCGGGGTAATAGTGACAGCACTGATGGTGGCAATGATGGATATGGTAGTGGCAATTCTGCTCCGGCACCTCGTCATTCCTCGGCACCATCGCAAAACCAAGATGAACACTTTACTGAACGAGATTTTGGTGATGATGATATTCCGTTCTGAACCATAGGTTTTAATAAAGGAGACAGGCCCAACAGGGCTTGTCTATGGATTTTCTGAAATCCATAGATAAGCGTTGTAATTATTACAACACCCTATTTTGGGGAAAGGAAATTATGGAAGAACAAGCATATCCGGAGATCGATTTCGGAAATTTAGAATGGCTTCATCTTTTGCCCCACTTGGGAGTAGATGCTGCTTTGATAGCTAATCCAAAAAAGCGTGGCCCTTGCCCAATAGAGCGGGCTGGTCATTCGCGTTTTCGATTTATCAATAAAAAAGGGAGAGGTGACTGGATTTGTAACTGTGGTGCTGGTGATGGGGTGAGATTGCTTGCACTGGTGCATGGTATCTCGGATGCGGATGCTGTGCGGATGATTCGAGATCATCTTTACGGCGCACCTGCAAATTCCTACACAAGAAAAACACCAATTATTACTGAAACAGAAAAAACACCGGAAGAAATCGAGAAGGCAAGAAGCTACTTGATTTCGGTGTCTCGTGGCAGCAAAAATTTGCAAGGGAGTTTGGCACAAGCATATTTGGAAACCAGAATACCGGGGTTAAATTCGGAATGGGTATCGCGGTTTTTGAGATTTCACCCTTCTTTATTCCACAAGGATGAAGATACGGGCGCAACATCTCGACACCCAGCAATGCTTGGATATGTAGTGAATTGGGGCGATCCGAGTAAAGCTGTATCGATTCACAGAACCTACTTGTCTGCCAAGATGCCGGGGCAAAAAGCACCTGTTTCACCTAAGCAAGTCAAAAAAATGATGACTGCTACGGTGAATAAAATTGCAGGTGAATCCGTCAAGTTGAACCGCTGCAAGTCCAGCACCGCGATAGTGGCAGAGGGGATTGAAAATGGTCTTGCATGGGTTGCTGCTACAGAAAATCAATATTCCACCCATGCAGCACTGAATTGCTACAATTTGGCCAAATTCATTTGGCCAAAAGATACTAAGCATCTCATTATTGCTGGGGATAATGACCATCCCAATCCGAAGTCCGGGCTTCGTCCGGGTCTGTACTATGCTTTGATACTGAAAGAGCGGGCCGAGAAGGACGGTTTGACAGTTGATCTGCGGATGCCTCCGGTTGCCGGGGTAGATTTTGACGATCTCTGGATTGACGGAAAGCACGAGTTCTTTGTCATCCCTGAGCGCCAAAGCCATGCTGCTGTAGCTGTTGCCTGAAATGCAAACCCTCCAAAACCAAACCCGCCCATCGTGGCGGGTTTTTTTATGACCGGCCAAATTTGGCCGGTCGTTGGTGGACTGTCACCTCACCTAGCTGGGGTTAGCGGCTTCAATCCATTTCTGTACCATGCCATTGAATGAAAACCTCACCAACGCTGGAAAGACGCGGAGTGCATCTGTGTCAATTGTCCGGTGTAGTGCATTTTCAGCAAACTCTTTCCGCTCATGGAAGCTCTTAAAAAACCAGCCATTTCCCCTTTTCACGGCCAGAACAAATCCATTCTTTACCATTTGCTTTCCCTTATGCGTTCTTGTTTTGTTCGGATACTAATTCCCATCGAAAAAATTGTCGTGAATACATCACCTGCCCCGCTTCCCGCAGCGCCTGAATTCGCTGCTCAATCAACTTACATTCCTTATTGCCTCCACGGTAAAAATCGAACCCAAGCTCAATTGCCGCGATATTGAGTAATTTCGTTACCCAAATTGGGTGAATTCCTAGGTTTTGCCGAATGTGCTCTTTGATAGCATCGTCGAGTTCTTTGTATTTGTTGATTTTGATTTCAGTAGGCATAAATTTCATTAACTTTTAATTCTGAACAAAAAAGCATGGTATTTAGCGCCTGTCTGGCATTTACATTATATTGTCATTGATTTCACGAGGTTCAATTCCGTGAAATTTAATAACGGAATTCTTTAGCACTTTAGGATTTAATCCTGCCCATGTTCTTCTTCAAGTTGTCCTTTGCAATGGGCCAGATACCAGTCGTAGTATCCCAAGGCGCGTCCATCGAGTTTGCAAGTGCCAAAGCACATCCGATCAGGGTCGGTCAATAGGTATGGGCAATTCGGGGCGCAGTGCATATCGCCTTCACCCATAGTTATTGGCACAATTTCCATTATAAATTTCCTTGGTAATTTAATTGCTGGTGTCGGGTCTTGATAAATGGTGCGCTACCCATAAGTTATGCCCATGCAAATCGGCCTTGGCGCAGGGCGCTTCGTGGTCGTGGGCATGAATGCAGCGCTTGTCTCCGCACACCGGGCAAACAATCATCTGCGTGGCTTCTGCTGGCAAAAATAGTGGCCCCAGCGTAGTTCCTTCATTCCTGTCCCGTAGGCACCGCCTGCATTGGCATTGACTGATGGTGGATGTGTCCATAGATTCTTTCGGTTGGTTTGTCACCGTGCCTTGAGTGGAAGACTGAAGCGTAAGCGAGACAAAATAAAAAAACATCAATGTGGCAGCAACAATTGCAGTTGTGTTTCGCAGCCATTCATTTCCAGTCACTATTGAGAAAGCTATAATGGCAGGAGAGAATAAGCCGCTTATAATGATTGCTACTCTTGCGATAACTTGAATTAATGTTTCTTTGACTTTCATAATCTTAAAGTTTGGCTATTATTTATCTGAGCCTGAACTTCTATTCAGTTGTTGTTGGTTTCACGCGGGGCGATGGTGGCCTGCTCCTTGCGCCCATCCGTCAGTGGCTGGCGCACCGCCTCATTCCTATTGAATGGGGAGTCGATGCCTGTAGGTGCTGGCAGAGGCAGGGGCTAGATATTGGGGGCTTTGTTCAGTCATTTTGCAGAATCCTTCGGTAGCCTCTCTGGGCAGTGGTTTCAAGTGCGTGACTTGCACGTATCCCCGCACGCAGCGCATCCATCGATATTGAAAAGTTCGCTGGTGCTGGTGCAGCGCGCGGCAGGAATTGGCTGCCCTGCTGGTACGAAGGCGATGCACTTCACTTCGCCTTCAGGCATACGCCGCCACTCCACAGCCTCGCCACGGAAGGAGGCACCGATGATTTCGCATTTTTCGTTGTCGTCGCAGTCTTCGACAGCGCAGTCGTCACGCATTGCAGAATCGCGCGCACAGTTGCCGCACCAGTCTGATAGAAAGCTATAGCCGACATCGCCATTGCTTGGCTGCCACTGTTCTCCCGGCAGTGGCCCCGGTGTTGGTGTGTAACTCATGTTCTCTCCAAATAAAGGCCCGCACTAGGCGGACTTGCGTGGCTTGGCTGGCCGCTCAATCAGGTGCTGGTGGTCTGGGGTTGATCGGGATTTTTATTAGACCGGCCAAATTTGGCCGGTCGCTGGTGATTCGGGCGCTAGGCATCAACCCACGCGCCACCTACTTGCACCACGGGTCGAAAGTCTCGGCCCATGCTGCTGCTCGCCATGAATACCTGCCCAGGGTTCGGCAGCGCGGCGGCAAGATCGTCTTTGTTCCCGCTTACGCTCCACCACGCGCGTAACTCGTGCAGGCTACAACCAAGCGCCCCTGCGGCCTTGGCTTGGCTGGTGGCCGCAACAACGGTACGGCACTGCCCGCGCGCACCCATCTGCACCAGCCCTCCAAATACCTTCAATTTCGCCATGCTCTCTCCCAGTTAGGCGGCGGCGGTGATTCATCGCCTAAGCGGCACGACCCGCGAGACTTGCACGCATCCCCGCACGCACCGCACCCACCGAACAGCAGTTCACGCGCCTCTTTGATTCGCTCCACGGTCAGTTTGTTGGGTGGACTACCCTCTGAGCTGATTTCACCGCGCAACGCCTCCCACGCACGCCGAAGCTGTACTTCCGCCTCCCATGCTTCTTTGCTCAAGTAGCACTGGCCCGGTGATGAGTATTGGCCACCATCAACCGTGAGGGTTTCGGCTGAAATGCGATACTGCCCATTTTTGGTTGTGAGCCACACACGCCCCACTTTCTCGATTTCTACCTCGCGTGGCTCACCCATATAGCCCACATACTTATTCGGCACCAGCCAGAGTCTTTGACCAACAGTAAACATTCTTTATTCGACACTCAGATTGGAGTTTTTATTGGTAAGACTGTCATCTGGACTGTCAGTGCTTTCAGACGTTTCCTTATCTAGCTCACGCCAAGTGTCACCGTCCTTGTAGGCTCCTGCTGGAGCATCTGCAAAAAACTCTGTATCACAGCCAAGGCGCTGCACAGCCATCAAAATAATACTTTCCGCATTCCGCTCGCTCTTGTTTTCAGCAAGCAAGCGAACCTTGTTCGTACACATATTGACCGCGATAACATCAATCGTCATATTCTCTCCAAGGCGAAAATTTCAAAAAGGCAGAACAATTATTACCTGCCGAAACTTGGCGTGATAATAGCGCAAGTTTTAAGATGGTCAATTTCTTGAGCCTACGACGACATTAAAAAACCGATTTCAGAAATAGCTACTATGAGCGTGACGGCAATCAAAACAAGCAGTATCTGAATGCGGGCCTTGGTTTTTCCTTCCGTGTATCCCTTCGCATAAGAACGGGATTCCGGCGTGGGGCTACATTGCTCGCGCAAGTTGTCTAAGACTCTCTCAAAATCAGGCATTTCAGTAACTCAGGTTAGTGGCAGAGATTTCGCGCTCATGCAGGAACCAATGTCCAGCGAGAAAGTTTGCGCGAGTATTTGATTTGCCCTGCTTTTTTTAGCACCTGTAATCGACGGTCAATCAAGCGCCATTCTTTGTCATCGCCACGGTACATATCGCGTCCAAGATTGGATGCCGCTATGTTTAGCAAGTTTTGGGAATGAACCGGATGTTTTTCAGGGGTTTTTTTGATATAGTTTTTGATAGCCTCGTCCAGTTCTTCGTATTTGCTGGCGGCGGGTGCTTTTTCTGTTGTGCCAGCCATTGCTTTGCCAATATCGCTGGCTAGGCCATCAATGTCGCTGGCATCGCGTGCTGGGTAGAATTGGAGGGATTCGTCGCTGGCAGTTTGGGCTACAACGCTGACACTGCTCCCGTAGGTTGAAACTTGGACGTGGACAAGCTCTGATAGCGCAACCATGCCATCCGCCTCGGCGGTGCCTTCTTGGGCGCTCTTGATGGCAAAGCCGCGATCCTTGAGGCTTTGGGCGATAGTGGCTGCGTGCATTTTTTCTATCCTGATACTGGTGGTTGGTGGGGGCGGTCGGGATTTTTAGACCGGCCAAATTTGGCCGGTCGTCGCTGCTGCTGGTCAGGGGGTGGTCATGCGCCACCATGCCTCTGCAACCACTCTTGGAACTTGCCCATTTCCAAGGGCCTCAAGGCGGTTGTGCCTATCGGCCATCCCATGTAATACTCGCAAAGCTCCGGCGTAGGAATCAGCCCTTTGTGCAACATCGACTGCGCCCAGTTCATGCTGCCAGACTTGCCCTTTTTGCTTATTTTGCGAGGCTTTCCGTTGGCTTGGACAGTGACTCGTTCGGGTGGTAATTCCCGCTCCACTGGCATAACCTTTGTGGGTGTTGTATCCAACAATCCAAATGCGTTTGCGTTCGTGGGGCGCTCCAACATCACTGGCTCCCACAACTCCCCACCGAGCATCAAACCCCATTGAGGCAAGGTCAGCGAGGACTGTGGCAAGTCCTCTGGAAACAAGCAGTGGTGAGTTTTCCACCAGGACGTAGCGGGGTTGAACTTCAGAGATAATCCGTGCCATTTCTCGCCAAAGTCCGCTTCTTTCCCCGTCCAGCCCAGCCCCTTTTCCACCACTGGAATTTCCACCGCTGGAAATGTCTTGGCACGGGAATCCGCCGCACACAATGTCTGCGATTCCATTCCAAGGTCGCCCATCGAATTTCGTGACATCTGCAAAGATGGGAAACCACGGAAGGACACCATCCGCCTGACGCGCTGATAAGACCTGCTGGCAATACTCATTGATTTCGACGGCGCAGATTGGCTGGTGTCCGAGTAGAAGGTCGGCAAATACCCCTCCGCCAGCGCCTGCAAATAAGTGGAGAGTTCTGAGGCGGTGCAATTTACTGGCCCTTCCGCTGATTGGTTTTTTGTTAATTCTGACATTCGATCTAAAACTTTTACTTGATCTTAGATTAGCTCAAGCCAATTTCAAGTTTTCTTTTTCTGAGGTCATCAGCATTCGTAACTTGTCGTGCGATGTATTCCGTGGCTCCTTTTACTATTCTCTTTCTGGCAGTAGCTGCAATCGCCTTTTCAGTGTCAGGCGTATTCGATAAATCTCGTACAAGCCGCCCAACTGCCCGTACCCAGCCCTCGGAAAAGGCATTGCTCATGCTGCTGATAGTTGACTGGTTTCCTCCCGCCAAACGGATAAACTCTGAATTCTTCTCTATCCAATTTTCTTGTGTAAACTTGCACTTCTTCGCAAGCACTTCTGCCGTGTAGGCTGCGATTTCGGGCTGTGCCTGTTGCCCGATAAAAATGAACTGGCCTGCGGTTGTTTGGCTACTGCCTTCGGTTGAGTAAAAAACTTTTCTGACAAGCATCTGGCAGCCAAATGCTTTGCTCACCATCGAGACAAGCGAAAGCTCCCAATTGGCTACTTGATCGCTTGTAATGGTTTGGCTATCGATGATTGATTCGCCAATTTCCTGCGTGCAGGCATCGTGCTTGCAGGTAAGTTTTTGTGCCCGTCCCATTGCGACTGCCGCTTCCTGCGGATCGGGCTTGTCGCGTAGGGTAAGGCACTTTTTGATTTCTGAGAAAAATTCAGCATCAGTGGTGGACATTTCAGTGAAGATTTTTCGCCGCTTCCGGTATGTTTAGCGCGCTTCGGTGAATTGTCACCGGCGGAAATTTGTCAACCGGGAGCGAAAAATCTACTTTAGGATCGACTTTTCGATCTCTGGCCTGATGCAAGCCTGCGCCGACTGCTGCTTGTACGGAAAAGCCTTGCGATAGGCAAGAATGGCGATTTCTTCGTCAGTTAAGATTTCGTTGTTTGCCATCAATACCATCCATCATCTTCGTTGTGCCACAACTTGCCTGTTTCGACTTCCACAAAAACATCTGACGTCCATTTGCCACGAACGATAGTGCCTATTCCCATGTCAGGTTTATTTTGAGTGTGGTCATTTCCGCAGGCTTGCACCATCTCCGTCAAATCGGCCTGCACATCTACCAATGTTCCGCTTTTACCAACGCGACCATAGAAGTGTAGATGGATGCTTTCGCCCGGTTCCAAGTATCGTTTTTTCATTTTGAAATTTCACTTCATTTTTCGGTGTTTCAAAGGACGGCTTGTGCATTGTCTGCAATGCGCCAAAAATCTTCCGCCTTAATGGTGGCCTTGTCCACGGGAACACCGTTGTGACTGGTGAAGTATTGCTTTAGCTCGTTCACAGCCTTCTGAAAATTCTTCAGTCCAAGAACCTTGTTTTTGAGTAGATCAATTTCTTTGGCTAACTGATTGGCTTTTTCAGCAGGGGTCTGGCCTTCTTTGCGTTGGAGAATAACAGAGAACGGCCCCATTTCTGGATGGTGCATTTGCATTTCAAGGTAATTGACAGCACCAGTTTCCTTGAACTGACCGGCAAAAGATGCTGCCAGCATCTGGCACGCAATACCTTTTATGTGAAAATTCAATCCAGTTTCATCAAGGTTCAAGCCGTTAATGTACGCTTCTCCAGCCACATATTCAGCGATAGAATGATTTTCTATCTTCTCCGTGGGGATACCTTCGCAAGCATTCCAGCACACCTGAAGACGATGAGCGTTAGCATTCAGTTCGGCTTCGCTGGCGCTAGGGCGGCCATGAACGGTTGCGATCCACATATTTTCATGTTCTCCTTTGCGCCCTTCTGCGACAGGTTCCCACATATAAACCGTCCGATCTTGAAGGCTCAGGCGGCCAGCGGTGTGGGTGGCGGGCGATGTGTTGTCTGGTGAATTTTGCATTTTCGGAAGTGTGGAGAGGTTCAATTAGCAAAGACTTGGCGCGAAGGCGTGAAAAACTCTTTCTGGAATTACTCGGCGCGTTCACCACCCAATGCGGCAATCAAGCAAGGAATTAGGCTTTCCAGTTCTCCGGTAATAATTGCGGCATCCGCATCGAATCCAGTGTCTGATTTGTCGTTGGTGACTACATCAAGCACGTCGATCTTTTTGAGCTGGTGCGTGTCGGTCAGGACAAAGGAAACACGATCCCGCCAGGTCATCGCCAGCTTGGTGGGCATCTTTCCTTCCTCGATGTGAGCGCTGATTTCAGCAATGTCCAACGGGTGACGGGCGTAGCGCACCACGGCCTTGTCTGCGTCGGCGCTCTTGAGTTCGCACTCGCGGTCAATGCTGAAGTCGGCAGGTGGCTCCTGCGTGGACAGCCACTGCGCCATCGCAGTCGCAGGGCTGGTCTGGGTGTCCAGCAGCGATAGAGCAATCCCAGAGATGGCCTTAACCAGCCCCGTTGTGACCGCATCCGCCTTGCCTTGGCTGCTCGTGTCAATCACCAAGAAATCCGTTTTGGGGTTGATCCAAGCCATCACTTCGCTCTGCTTTGTGAATGCCTTGGGTAGCAAGTCCAACTTGACCTCGGCCTTGATTTCGTCCCGTAGGCGCTTGCCCGGTTTGCGGCCTGTTTCCTGCTCGATCAGGGCCGCCTTCTCCTTCACCTTTTCCGCGATGACGCTGGCGGGTAGCAGCTTGGTTTCGGTCTTAAACCGGAGTAGCCATTGCCCACCCACGGATTCGATCAATGGCCCGTTTTCTTCGCGTCGCGGGGGAATCCAGCCGTGAGAGGATTCTTCGGTTGGCTTGCATGGTGTGAAGGCGCTTTCATTCAAGGATTGTTCTGCGCGTTGGAAATCATCAACAGTCAGTCCAGCGATACGGTAAATAATAAGATTCTTGAACATAGTGTTATTCCTGTGGAAAGTTTTGGTGAAGAAATAGGTTTAGGCTTTGGCTTTGGATTGGAAGGAGGCCAGTGTTTGTTTTGTTTTTGTGTGGGCTTCTTTTTCCTTGGCTAAAGCAGTTCGCAAATTGGCAAGTTCTTGCTGAAGTTCGGTGCGATAGATTTCGCTGCTGATGCGTTCTGCTGCCAGAGAGCGGCCCTTTAGTTCTTGGGTCAGAATGCCTTTGCCGAAATTCCAAAGGGTGGCGAGGCGCTCGGCATCTTCATTGCTTTCCGTTAAATACGGACTTTCACAAATCCCGGTAAAGCACAAAATCTTCTTTGTGTTCGGGATACCTACGACAACAAAATTCCTCTGCTGCCCGTCGAGTGTGATAAGGCTTGTTCCAGCTTCGACGGTGGTTTTAATGGCGGTCATGACACTGTACGCTTACTGGTAGGTTGGAGGTGTGATGATGTAATAAGGGAACGGCCAGCCCTCGTTAATCGTTGCGATTCTGGCCCCAAGCTCGCGCAGACGCGCATTGTGTTTATCTGCCAACAGGGTGTTTGGCGGGTCGCTGCTTAATTGTTCTGACTGGATATTCAGCGCATCTGCTAATTCACCCACCGACTTACAGCGAACCTTTTTGCCACTCCGAAGAACATCAGCCCAATGACACATCTGATTTCCTTGTGGCTTTGCTGATTTATTTACGCATGGCTTCTTCGACTTCTTTCAAGAGATCGTCGAGTTTTTCAATGGAAAAATCAGACTGGCCTTGCCCGCCTTCAATGTGGCTCTTAGCCAATTTCAGCATGGAGACTAATTTGTCTTTTTGCAATTCAGATTTCAGAAGTCTCAAGGCCAGATCAACTTCTTCTTTTTCAGGGAAACCAAACTCACGATTGCGCTGTTGGACTGGCTCTGTGGCCCCCAGCGAAACCGCTAGTGCATTTGCTTGATCACGGATGCCCGCATTGCTGGTGTATGCGTAGTCATAGTAGAACGACGCATAGGTGAACGGCTCCATCCCTTCGTACTGAACAACAACGTGCTTGTCGCCTAAGAAGTCGCCTTCGATCCAAATGTTTTTTTTCAGGATTTTGACAATTTTGGCGGTAGGCGCAGAAAAGCTGTTTGCTGGAGCGGCTTCTGGTGCGCTATCGGTGGATTCGACTTTATTAGATTGCTCGGTCATGAAATCTCCTTGTGAAAAATGCTCTTGGCTCTACAAATTTACCTTGGAAAAAGGCAAATTCAAGTTTCAGTTGTTCACGATTGCGAAAAACGCTTCCGACCAAGATTTCCCACTTTTAACTCCAGCCAAAATTCGATTCATTCCTGCCTTCGTTAATGCGGGGTGTGTGTGCAGACAGCATTCGATGGCATCTTCGTGTGATTCGGCACGACTCATGCACACGGGGCAGACGGCGGGGGCAGTGGCCCGTGCGCAGCATTCTTTCGCTTCCGATTCTGATGCGTGCTGTTTATTGCATTCAACGCAAAAGTATTCGAGACTCGAATTAAAAGAACCGCAACACTCGTCCGCTCCGCGCTGGGCCTCGTAGTCTTTTTTGCAGGATGAGCAGAACCAAACGGACATGGCATCGCCACCTGCTGAACTTGGCATATTGGGGCCAAGCTCATTGATGCGAATCATCCGTGAAAAATAATCAGCAGTTTGCATTCTTGGCCCCAATTTCTTGAAGTTAAGAGTCGGATTCTTTTTGAAGTTTCCGCTCTTTGTGGCGGCTTGCTGCCAAAGCAAGTCCAGTAAAATTGCCTTCTTCTCCGAGAATTGCTTCCGCAAATTTATTTTGATTTTCTGCCGAAATATTGATGATTCCATCAATGAAGGTTTTTTCACCATCAACCCACCCGGATTGAAAGTCCACTGGGGAAGGGCTACTAATCTTTATCTGGTGCCCGTTGAAATCGGCCCAATTCATGTTATTGACGGCCCAATCTTTGATTTCGTCTGTATCCGACTCGAAAATAGGAACGGTGTCTTCTTTCAGGCTTTTTTCTACGTCACCACCGAATTCGTTGGCGTAGTGTTCGGCGCGGTGGCGCGCGATCATTTCCACAGGCACTGCCCAGATAGATTTGTCGGGCATTGCAATGGTCATGTACTTGTGCATTTTTGGACTTCCTTGGCTTTGTTGGGTAATTTTTCCGGGCAATCTGTGTCGAATTCTGGTGGCGCAATCCACTCGTTGCTAAATTTGATTGGCAATGTGTGCCGCAGGCAATCTCTGCATTCTGGTATGGGGTATTGATCGCCATTTCTGGGATCAATACCTGCACACAGAGCAGGCTTATTAGCTGCTTTGTTCATTTTTGAAATGACCAGATTTCAGCAATTCTGCGCGGGTGAATTTTTTGATGTTTTTCAACTCGCAAAATAATGGTGGTTCTTGGGTTTGAATCCAATCACCTACTAATTTTTCCAGTTCACTACATTTTTCTTCGTTGCGCATCAATTCGGAAAGCCAATCGTGACCTTCCTCGCCAATATTGTCGTAGGCGTTCACATTGGCATCTTCAAGGATTCCTGATCCATCCACAAATTTATGTGCCGTTGGATAAAAATTTTCGCCAACAAAAACATGATCCAGTTCAGGATTTGCCTGTAGACGCTTGGCAGCAGCTTGTTCGGCGGTGGGTTCGGTGGATGGAGAAAAGTAGTCTTCAGCCGAATTGCCTACCGAATAAGCTGAGGGCTTATCTTCGGTGCCATCACCTTCAGCAACGACCGGCCAAATTTGGCCGGTGTCAGCATTCCGGTGCCACCAGCCGACAAAGCCGCCAGCGGTGCAGAAACCGCGCTTAGGCTCCACGGCTGTGGGATCGTCGGATTGCCGCTCTACGGAGTAGCCAGTGATCTTGTAGCCTTCGGCTAGAAGCTCTTGCAGCTTGCGCGTGGCAACACTGGTAAATAGAGGGGGCGCAAAAGGCTGGGTGTCAGCGGACTGAGAAGATTCTTCGGGCTGGTGGGCCTCGCCAAAGGGTTCTTCCGCCATCTCCCAATCAATGCAGGGTTTGAAGTTTGCTGTGGGGTTTTCCATATTTTTTCAAAAAAAAGCCCGCCTAGCTGCGGGCCTTGCTTATTTACTAAGCGGGTTGTCGTGGTGTTTATTGTTGATTTTCCGAATCACCAGAAGCCTGAGAAACTTCTTCGGGCACGGGGTTGAGCAAGTTGTCCTGTGCCGGTGCGGGTGTTTGGCCTTGATCCTGTGCAGATGCCTGCTCGTCGGTTTTGCTGCCACGGCGTTTGCGGGGCGTGACGGATTCGCTGGGGACAACTTCCAGCGAAAGACCTTCGCCCATCAGTTTCACGGTATCTACAGCACTGGCCTCCTCGATTTTCAGTTTCGCGCCAATCGCGTGCAGCAGCGCCACGCTTTCATTTTTGGCCTGAATCAGGCGGAGGGTGCCGTTTTCTTCAGTCAGTTGAAAAATTTTGCGCGCAACTGTTTCGCTGGGGACAACTTCCAGCGAGATACCTTCGCCGATCAGTTTGACGGTATCTACAGCACTAGCTGCCTCGATTTTCAGTTTCGCACCAAGCGCGTGCAACAACGCCGCACCTTCGTTTTGGGCCTGAATCAGGCGGCGGGTGCCATCTTGTTCAATCAGATGAAAAATTTTGTCGGCCATGAGGTTTCCTTTCAGTGAATAAAGTGGCTACAAATCAAGATTACTTGACGATGGAGTGAAGTCAAATGCTCTTCACGCAAGCATTCAAGGTTGAAAAATTTGAGGCAAGGCGTCGCGCTCAAACTCTGCAATGTGGTATTTCGGTAATGCTTTGGGTTTGCAAGCTGCATCTAAGGCATCCCAGATTTGCCGTGCCAGCTCAAAGCCAGCTTGCGTGTCGCTGGCGTAGTGCAGGCCAGCAATTTCGCGTCCGTGGGCCACATCAATGGCTAGGTGCTTGAGCGCTGGGGCTGCACTGGGTACGGCGGCCCCTAGTACGAACGCCGTGAGCATGGACTGCGTTGCATGGCCGCTGGGGTACGATGCGTGCCAGGGCACGGATACCACGGTGCTCAAGCTGCTATCAGCGGTGTTGGGACGTTTGCGGGCATAGAAATCTTTCAAAATCAAAGTGATTTTTTCCGCTTCTTTTTGCGCCACCGTGATCTGGCGTTCAAGCTCAGGGTGATCTTTCGCTTGCAACCCGGCAGCAGCCCAAAACTTGGGTGTCGGGTCGTATTCTTCTGCTCTGATCGCGGCAACCCGCTCTGGCGTTCGCAATTCCTGCATCAACTTCAATCGCTGTGCATCCGCCCAGTCGTCTGCGGGCGGGGCGGGCAGTGTTGGAGTGAACCCTGTCGTGATACAGCCAGCTTGTGCAAGCGCGCTTGCTGATAGCGCGGTAAAGGCCACTGTGGCGGCTGCCAAGATGCGGTGATGTGATGCCATTGAAATTTTTTCCGGTTGCGATGCCCCGTATCTTCTGTGCAGTAAAGCACTCAAACGACGCGAAAAGTGCTATGAATGAAGCATCTTTCGACCGGCGGAATTGCTACTTTTTCTGGTTCAATACAGCTATCCGCAATTGCGGAATGTCAATAGAAGCAAGCCATCCCGCTTGGGGTGTGCTGCGCGTCCACTGCTACTCCCAAGTCAATCTGTCTTTCCTGTGTGTTCGCTTGTTTGTGAGCCTACAGGAAAGGCGTTTGCGCCCATCCCTTCTCAACCCCCCTTCGCTGGGGCACCGAAAGGAATGCCACTTATGGTTAAAAAGAAATTCACGGCTGACCCTTGGGCTGTCTGGAATTACGGCGAATCAGCTATTGATGTTGCCGTTGGGCCTGTCGTTGGTGGTGTGGCTGTTGCACAGATCACCACTGCAAATGGACATTGCATCCACACTGCTGAGACTATGGGGCTAGGACAAGCTAACGCTCGTCTGATCGCGTAGTCTCCGAAACTCGTTGAGGTAGTCGAAAAGCTGCTGAACGAACTGGGTGACTCAACATCCGATGCCTCTGTGTTTGCATATGAGGTACTTTTGAAAGTCGAAGGAGAAAATAATGAGTCAGAGTGAAGAAAATAATGCTGAAGTCGGAACAACCCGTAATGATCTTGGGATGGCACTTTTGCTGTCAGGATTGCAAAGTCCGGGGGCGCTGACCACTTTGTTCGCTGGTGGACAAGACCTCATGTTGACTTGGGAATCCAATCTCATGTCGAGCAAAGTATCGTCGGAATAAAACTGACGACTCTTTGATTTGAAAGGGCAAGGCTTTTATGCCTTGCCTTTTTAGCATTCATTTTTCTGTATCTTTCACTGGAGGCTACAGAAAAGGCGAATGCCAATCCTTTCTCAACACCCTTTTTAGGGAAATTTTGAAAGGAAAATATGTCTCGAACAATTCGTCGGAAAAATGAAAAGTGGCTCAAGGTAGTTTTCTTTGGCTATGGGTTTGAAATGATCGAAGGGGAAATCACTTTTCGCAGCAAGCATTCGGGTGGACAAGCAGTTGTGCGTTCGCCTCGGAATTACAACGGTGGGGTTTCTTCTGAAAAAATGCACGAGATTCGGGTGAACGCGAAATTTCACTCGGATGCGACTTTTATGCGATCTGGCTCCCGCCTACCTATCAATAAGATTCACCGTGCAAAAAGCAAGATGGCACTGCAAACATCAATTGCTCGCTGTGCTGAATCTGATCTGATCCTTCCGAATCTGCTCTAGTGTGCCTTATGAGTAGCCACCACGACTGGATACTAGAAGTCATAAAAGAGCATGATAAAAAAAAGCCATTCGCTCCTGAAAACGGAAAAGAACTGGCCTTCAATGTCGGTGACGAAGTGATCTATTTGGGCTGTGACGGTGACGAAGCTGCTGACATGGAGAGGACGTTCTTGGTCACGGGGCTTTATCTGCCCAATCCAATGACTGCCCTTTATGCAAGTGGCTACCGCTACATGCTCAAGTGGAGTTCGCACTGGATGCCAGTGAAAGAGTCGTCCATCCAGTTAAAACGGCTGGCGACTTGATTTATCGAAGAAAGCAAGGTGTAAAAACCTTGCTTTCAACACCGCATTCATTTTTCTGTATTTTCAGTCGAGGCTACAGAAAAGGCGAATGCCAATCCTTTCTTAACACCCTTTGTAGGGAATTCTTGAAAGGCTTTTATGAAAACAACTATTGGTAATTTGCGCGCCGCTATGAAGCAGGCGATGAAGGCTGTCAACAAAGGAATCTGTGCCATTGAAATCAAGCACAACTCGGTCTATGTGAAGGCATCCTCAATGGAGGGTGCTGTAATAATTGACGTACCCACGAAGGGTTCTGTCGAAAATTGCAGTGCATCTTTGTCTCAGAAACAGATTCTCGCTATTTTCAATGGTGTGTCCGATAGCACGGACTGCACCTTTAAGAAAGTGGATAGTGGAATTGTTATCAGCTTTGCTGGTGCAAGAATCAGGCTTCTTCATCCCTACGATGGCGAAGCAGATTCGCTCTTTGGCACTGTTCCGCTTCTTAAACAGAAATTGTTTTCTACTCAAGGAAGCAAACTGTCGAAGTTGCTGGATGGCCCTTTGAACTACGCTGCGAAAAACGATGTGCGTGTCTTCTTGATGGGCGTGCGTTTCGAGTCAGACGAGGGTGTTTTGCGGCTCGTTGGTACAGACGGGATTAGGCTCTGCACTGTCAAAACTGACATTGCAGCGCATCCATCCGCAAACTTCATTCTGCCTATCTCTACCGCTGAGGCCATTCACACCGTCTTCGGTGAGAGTGAATTCTCGGTGGAAATGATTGGTCAGGGTGACAAAATGCGCCTTCTGTTTAGCACTGACAGAACCAAATGGCTGGTGACGCTGATTGGTGGTACTTACCCAACTTGGCGCAAAGCCATGCCCGGTAAAAATCGCTATGCACAAGCTGTCCTAGATCGGGATGAGCTGGTTCGTGCGGTGAATAGAGTCACTGCCGCTTCAGATTCTGCATACGCCGCCCTTGTCTTTTCCAAAGATGGGGTTACGGTGCAATCTGTCGATGGTGAGCAGCGCGAAAAATTCAGCGTTGAATCAACACTGGTTGCTAGTGAGGTTACTTTTCCCTTCAACGGGAAGATGCTGATCAACGCAGTTTCTTGTGTCGAAACAGGCAAGGTTGATATTTATATCGATGATGCTGATGTGCTGAAAGGTAAGGTGGTATTGCATTCCGATCCGCTCGATACCGATAAGGTAATGAAGGACTGGATTGGTTTTATGATGCCCGTCCGGGTTGATGTGACAAAGTGATGGCGTAACTGCTACGGTGAAAGTCCATTCGTTGGGATTTCACCGTTGGTAAATTGGAAAGTTTTTTGTCTTAATCGAATAGGGGATAAAAATGAATGCAGTCGTTGCTAAGGAAATTCACCTTTTGCGTGCCGCTTCGTTGGGGGGAAATAGCTCACCACCCAATCTGAAGATTATCGTAGGGGAGTCGCAAATGCCGGACAATCTTTCGATTGAAGCCGCCAAAGAGATTTATGCAGCCCAAGCTAAGGAATTAGCGGACGGGCTGCTGAAGTCTCTGCCCGGTGGAACCCTCGATCAACTTTTGGCCGAATTGCTAGAACGGAAAGCATCCCTCCTGCGGGTGCCCCGGTAGCGACCGACCAAATTTGGCCGGTCAGCCATCGAAGCATCAGCACCTCTTAGACAAAGCCCGCTTGCGGGCTTCCCAATGGATTGCAGTCTATTGGAAAGCCTAGCATGGCCTACTCCTTTTTAACCAACTTTTTGGAATGGAGTAAATTTAATGAACCAATTCAATCTTAATGAAGAAAGCTTTCTCTCTACTCTTGATGAGAAAATTTGCGCTGCACTGAAGCGTCTTTTGAAACTCATTGATGAAGGGCAAGAATACCCAGATGCAATCTGGAAGGTGAGTTACGCTTCCGGGGTGTCCAGTGAGGAGCTTGGTGCTGCTTACGATCTGTATTGTGGCATTTAATTGATTGCTAGGTAAGTCCGCTCTGCGGGCTTTCCAATGGATTGCTCTATTGGAAAGCCTACTACGGCCCACTCCTTTTTAACCAATTTTTTGGAATGGAGTTAAACATCATGATCCATACAGGAAATCAAATGAACGCACGCTGTCATTTGCAAGTCTCAAAGGCACTTGAAGCGATAAATGAACTGGAAGCTGCTGACAGAGATCGTGAGTTGGCATACGAGTACGCTCATTCTTCTGGATTTTATAACGAACCGCTTCCCTCGACATTTCGCTGTGATCCTTTTTTGATAAAGGCATATCGAGACGGAAGTGAAGATGCAATGTTTTTGAATTCACAAAAAAAGAGTGTTTGCAATGACTCAGCTAACTGAGAAAAATCAGCGCTTTTACATACCGGGCTGGGCTTTGTTCCTGCAAGGCAAGCAAGAAGACCTTGATGATCGCTACTTGATGGATTTGGATGGCACGATGACACGCGACCCCAAAAAGGCATTCGTCATTGATGGACATCAAAACCCAGAGTTGTACGATGAATTGCAGGAAAATTATTATCGACAATTCTATTCAACACACATGAGAATGTGGGTTTGATTAGAAGAAAACCCAATTTGCGGGTTTTCCAATGGATTTAATCTATTGGAAAGCCTGTATTTAGGCCACTCCTTTTTTAACCAAACTTTTTGGAATGGAGTGATTTATGGTAAGTTTTGATGTGGCTAAAAAAATGGCAGAGGATGCTGTTAAAGCTGGAGAGATCATCCGATATGCTGTAAGAACCTCAGAAAAGTTCGGGCTTTGTATTGAGGTTGAATCTGATTCGGGATGGAATCCTGATCCTTGGTGGCAAGAAATAAATGATCATGAAAGCTCTACTGAAAGCCACCATTGGCATTAATGTCGAAATAAAAAAGGGTAAAGAAATGGCAAAACGTGAACTGACATGCGCCTGCTGTGGTGAAAGTGCAGGTCAATGGGAACAATGGCATAACCAAGACACGGGCTTTGGTCTGTGTCGCAAGTGTGCTGATTGGATCGCAAAACGGACGATGTTCGGCAGACCTGATCCGCAGGGCAATCCGCTGGAACTTTCTAAAACCTACGGACTGCCAGGTACTCATCTGGAGCCGCACTACTATCGCCACCTCGGTCTGGACTTTGCCATCGTCGCAGAGTTTCCCGATACGAAGGACGGCACTAGCGATGCGAACGCGTTTATGGCCCGGTTTCCCAACCACGGCGTACTCGCTGTGGCTGACGGGCGCGTCATCGTCGCCCGCGTGGACGATCTTGGGGTGTGCGGCAGCACGCAGCAGTGAGCTACAAGACTGCGTTCCGAAGGAAAAGGTACGCTGTCTGTATAAGATTTGATACAATCATGTGGAGATAAAAGTGAGGAAAGAAAAGCCTATCGACTGGCGAGGTTCTTCGTTCCGAGACATCAAGGACGATAGCATCTTCACGCCTAATGCGCGGAAGGAGGCTGGGTTTCAGCTTAATCGGATTCAGGCTGGCTTGGAACCTGATGATTGGAAGCCATTTGATGTGGTGGGTGCTGGAACAAAGGAAATTCGGATCAACATTGGCGATGGTTGGTTTCGTGTAATGTATCTGGCGAAGTTTCCAGAGGCAGTGTATGTGTTGCACTGCTTTAAGAAGAAAACAACAGCGACCAGTAAGCATGACAAGGATATTGCAGCCGTCCGTTATAAAGCTGTCATTCAAGAAAGGAGCAAATGATGAACATTGATACTAAATCAGCACACATCACCCCTGCTGATGGAAACATTTTTGCAGATTTGGGTTTTGAGCCGGAAGAAGCAGCATCCTTAAAAGCAGAGTCGCAGCGAATCATATCTGAAAAATTAGCCATTAAGAATTCATTGATGGCGGAATTGGCGGAATGGATCGAAGCGAAAAATTTAAGGCAGTCGGATGCGGCGGAAATCTTAGGTGTAACGCGCCCAAGAGTTTCTGATGTGATTAACAAAAAATCTGTGAAATTCAGCATCGATGCCCTGATCGATATGATTGCTCGGACAGGAAAGCATGTTGAGTTCTCTGTAATTGACTAGGGCCTGCCCTCCAGGTTACAGCAGAAAAGACCATCCACGGGCAGCTTTGCTTGCTCGTAGATTGCTACCTTCGATACTGACCGACCAAATTTGGCCGGTCTAACCTTTCACCAAGCCTTGCCGCCCTGCCCCCACAGGGCTAGGTATGCAGGCTTCCCAATGGCTGCCATATCGATGCCATCGGAAAGCCTGCTATGGCCCACTCCTTTTTAACCAAACTTTTTGGAATGGAGTGATTTATGACTGATGATGAAATTATCGAAAAGGCTTTGACTATTCTCGATGGTCGTATTCGTCGTGATACGGTTATGTCTAGCCCAGATGCAGTAAAAAAATATCTTACTATCCAAGCTGCGAAACACGATGGCCGTGAAGTATTCGGAGTAATGTTTATTGATAAGGAATACAGAGTTATTGATTTTCAATATCTGTTTTTTGGGACAATAGCTGGGGTGTCTATATATATAAGAGAGATAGTTCGCGCAGCACTGCAAAAAAATGCCGAGGCTGTAATTATTACACACAACCACCCAAATGGAAATACGATACCGTCTTCAGAAGACATTGCTACTACCAAAAAAATGAAAGAGGCGCTGAGTCTAGTGGATGTGATGCTGCTAGATCATGTTATCACCTCCGGAAGAAGTTGCCTGTCAATGACCCAAGAAGGTATTATTTGATTTGGAGAAATCCATGTTTGTAACACAAGACCTATTTGATCCAGACGCAACGCAAAAGGCACTACTGAAGGAATTCGAGGGCTACCGCACTCGTCGCCGCCTGAAGGAAGGCCAGATAGAGGTTCAGGCTTTGTTAGAAGGCTTTAAGAATGCTTGGATTGTCAAAGACTACGCAACTATCATCACTGTGGCCGAGAAGCTACCAGAAGGTGTGCTGAACCTCGACGATAGGCTGGTGCTCTACTACGATCTGTCTATCACGCGGTCAGATTGATAAGCAAAACGCAAGCTAAAACAGCATTTATTCATCACCCAAAAGTAGTGCTTTTTGTGCTGAAATAGCGTCATTCACCACCGCAACTGCGGAATTTAACCACCCTAGGGGCTATCTGTCCCTTGGGGCTGGCTCCTTTTTCTCAAGGAGCTAATCATGGCTGCAATTGGCAACATCGTTTTCGTTCCCTTCCTCGCTGAAGGTGCTGCTGAAAACAAGGTGCGACCAGCCCTAGTCCTTGAGGACTTGGGTGACAATCGTTTCCTGCTCGCCTACGGGTCTTCTCAAAAAGTTGATGCTGCCTTCCCCCTCAAGGGCGAAGTTGTCATCGCCAGCAAGGAAGACTTGATGGACTGCGGATTGAACCGACCCACTCGGTTCGATCTGGGAGTGCGTATAGCAATGACCCTGAATCGCAATCAGTGCATCGCAGGTGATTTGCCACAGCGCAAATACGGGCAGCTTGCACGAGCTGCTGCTCACGCTGGCCTCATTTAATTTTAATAAGAAGGAAGGGCCAATATGACCCCGAAACAAAAAAAGAAAAAAGAGTTTGCAAAAGTTATGCAGTTCCGCAAGAAACTACATAAAGGAGCATCACCCGGTCTTCTGAAATTTTTTCAGGATAAAGGTTATGTTAATGAAAAAGGTGAGTTAACTGAATTGGCCTTGAGCCAAGAGTAAGAAAGCACACTGACCAATCCCTTCGGGGATTGACTTAAATCTTTATGGATGAGGATTTGAGTCAGTTTCTGAGTGGTTTTTTAACACCTTTTTTAGGAAAACCATGAAGTTCACGGTAAGAAAAATCTTCCAATATACCGAAGAAGTTGAGGTGGAAGCTGATAATTCTACGCAAGCGAAGAAATTAGCAGAATCCACGGATGGCGAGGTAAATCATGATGACACCTTGATTGACTGTGAAATCATTGGGGTTGAATGATCTATGAAAACTTACGTTTACCGAATCAACTTCGATGAGAACGCCACTTTCTATGCCGAAGTGCTGGACAGTGAAAATCTCGGAGATGATCCTGTTTTTGATGTTGCTCCTTGGGAACGAGAGGGTGTATTCTTTTTCAAAGGGTACGGCATGAAACACAAGAATGACATTGATGGTCTTGAGAAATTCCTCAAGAAAATTGGTGTCATTGAGGAAGATGCCAAAGTTATCAGTTTGGATGACTTTGTTAGCAATCGCTAAATCTTCATAAGATAAATCTCTCCGGGGATTTATCCAAGCTCAACAGGGTTTGGATAAGTTTCTGACTGGTTTTTTAACCTTTCTTAGGAAATTTCTCATGGAACACGATTTCGACGTTTTTTACACCCCTGCAACCGAAAATTCTAAAGCCCGAATGATCGATGCGGTTCGCCGTACTGAATCTGGGGAAGTCTTTGGCTTTCACAGCAACCAAACCCATCAAAGTTTGGAGGCTGAACGCAAGCAAAAAATTCTCATCGGAAAGTGGAGTGTAGTCTCCGCTATGATTGAGGAAAGCCATTGCACAGAGCCGTCAGCCATTACCGAAGAACAGTGGCAAGACGCACTGGAAGCGCTGCCTCCAGAAGACTGGAAGCGCGTTAATGGTGTGGAATCTTTCAAGTTTATGGAGTATTACTGGGGCAATGTCACCAGTATTTACTGCAAAACAGGAAAGGGGTGCTTTGTTTTCAAAGGCCGTGCCAGCATGAGCGCCGCAGAAGTTGCTGAGAAAATCAACAATCACAACTGCAAGGTTTCTGCATAAAAAAGAGACAGCCGCCTGAAAGGGTTGTCCCAATTGCTTTTAATCAAGTAATTGGGACAACTTTTTGTTGAGCCATTTTTTTAACTGCTAATGCAGGAAAGGATTTTTTATGGCTTACATTGTTACAGCAACACTTTTGATTGATGAAGCTAATGAACTCGATGCGTACTCCACATTCCTAGGATTAGTGGAACCATTTGTTGGCGCGTCTGTTATAGACTTTTCAAGTGAACGAATCTCTAAGACTAATACTGTCATTGACGATTTAGTCACAAATGGAACTTATCAGGCTGGTGATTTCGAGTCCGGCTGGGTAATTTTTTCACCAACGAAAAACCAGATTCGCAGCAATGGTTATTGGTCTGAGGAATACGGTTGGACAGATAAGGATTTAGCCACAATATACGGCCCAGAAGAAGTGAAGATGCCGGAAGGTGTAGACGACGCTGTTCTTATGATGCGGAACGTCAAATGAACCGTGGTGATAACCAGATTATTGATAGCTATACCGCTATGGTGAATGGAAAGCGCACGGGTCTTGCCGGGTGTTCCAACGCTGATAAATGTGAAAAATCAGGTGAATGCTTGAGGACAAGCCCAATGCTTGAACTTCTGCATCCGCATGAGTGTGGTAAAAACTTTGATTTTCAGGTTGCTAAAAACATTGCACTAGAAATTTAAGGTATTTTTCACGAACTTTATCAACAAAGGCAATTCCTTCGGGAGTTGCCTTTAACCATAAAGCGTCATTTTGCTAGTTTGAAAAAATTTTCAGGTAAAAATGAGTATTCTTTCCTTCCCTGATCGCGGCCCTTGGGGTCAATCATCGTGGCGGGGCAATTGCTCAGGCCATGTTTATAAGTCACTTTTCGAGCAACTGCGGCCTAGCGTCTTTGTCGATCCTATGGTCGGTTCAGGCACTTCGGTCGAAGTAGCGCGCGAGATGGGCATTAAGGCTTTTGGTCTTGATTTGCACAGCGGGTTTAACGTGCTGCGCGAGAGCATCTTGTCGGTTGTAGGTCAGCCTGCTGATTTGGTGGTGTCGCATCCACCTTACGGCGGGATGATTCTCTACTCCGGCAATGTGTGGGGATCGCCCCATGCAGACGATCTTTCGCGCTGCATTGATGATCAAGATTTCCACGAAAAGCTGCACATAGCGCTGATGAACCAACGCGAAGCAACCAAAGGCGGTGGCTATTACGGCACCATCATTGGCGATTGGCGGCGCAATGGGCGCTACACCAGCTACCAAGCTGAGTGCATTGCTCGGATGCCTGCCGATGAGCTGGCTGCCGTTCTCATCAAACAGCAGCACAACACGGTATCGAATTCGCGTGGGTACACAGGCATGAAGATGCCTCGAATCCTGCACGAATACATCCTGCTATGGGAAAAGCCCAAGGTGATTGCATCGTTCCTGTCTGACCTGTCCATCATGGCCCGCCAACAAAGCGCCCGCCTTGCATCGACGTGGAAAGCACTGGTGCGAATGGTGCTGATGGCCCTTGGTGGTAAAGCCGATCTGGCAACCATCTACACGAAGGTTGCTGAAAACGCTCCAGAGCGTTTGGCGAATAACCCGAACTGGAAGGCCAAGGTGAGGCAAGTTCTTAACCAGAACAGCGAATACTTTGCCTCTTGCCAGCGTGGCATCTGGGCACTGACCGCTTGATGATTGACCGGCCAAATTTGGCCGGTTTCAAAAAGCCGCGCAAGGTACGCCAACTGGTGTGCCTTGCGCTGGCAAAGAAAATGAGAAAGCCCTGATCGAAAAATGCAACTCGTTCGGGAGTTGTCTGTAGGGATACCTCTACAGACAGCCTCTGATGATCGCTGCATTTCCAGAAAGGAGTTCCGTTTGCTAATATCCACTCCTTGGGGTATTTCTCAAAAAATATATCAGCTTGGCCTCGGAATTCTGGAAATACAAACACTCGTTCATGGCGGAATAGGTGTTCCATTTTCGCTGCGGAAAAAATTTCCACAGGCATTCCAGCGGCTGCTGGAAAGTGACTGGGCATTGCAGGATGGCGAGTATTTCTGGTTTGAGAGAGATCAGAATTTTTGCATTCCCGTTATCGCCTTTCCATTCATAGCAAAAACGAGAGATCGCTTTTTGGATGCGATTGATACGTTACGCGACTGGCATCCCGATCTCTACGAAGCCCTCTATGGTGTGAAGCTCACGCCCGCCAATTCCTACCTGCTGCACATTGAGTCTGTCGGCTTTGGTGATAGCTAAAGACAGATCAATAGAATTTGCTGCTGGCTTGATGGGCTGGGTGATAAGATGAAACAATGACGACCGGCCAAATTTGGCCGGTTCACAGATACCGGCAGCCCTTTCGGGGGTTGTCTTCAGCGGCAGCTCTGAAGACAGCCTCTGCGCTGGCATCCTATTAACCCCGCTATATGCGGAAAGGAGATTGAAATGGAAAATACTGAAATGCAAATCCAATTTGATACCATGCTTTTTCCAGGAAGCACTACCGCAGGTCTGAAGGATGCCAAGCGCACCGACTTGTGGAAAGTCCAGCGCGAGAAAATCAAAGTGCTTGAGGGCTTTAACGTCCGCATCAAGAACGATGATTACTTGGCGCAAGTTCGTGTGATTGCTGATTCGATGAAAGCCAATGGATTTTTCCCAGACAAGCCCATTGCGGGCTTCGTGGCAGAAGTTGATGGCAACAATGTCGTCTATGTGATCGATGGCCACACTCGGCTGGATGCTTACGATCTGGCGATGAGTGAAGGCGCAGAACTGCAAGGTATCCCGATGGTGATTAAGCCAAAGGGAACGTCGATGGAAGATTTGACGGTTGCTTTGGTTGTTTCTAACAACGGGCGGCAATTGACTTCCTACGAAACTGCGCTGGTTTGCAAACGCTTGGTTCACTACGGCATGGATGAGGCTGAAGTTGCTCGGCGTATTGGCTTGTCCAAGCAGCATGTAGCAAATTTGCTTCTGTTGGTGTCTGCGCCTCGTGAAATTGGCAACCTTGTCCAAGAAGGTAAGGTGAGCGCATCACTGGCTGTCGCAACTCTAAAAACCCACGGTAGTAAAGCTATCGAAGTTCTCAAAGACGGTTTGGCGAATGCTGAATCCGTTGGCAAGGCCAAAGTGACTGAAAAGCACCTGAAAGATAAAAAAGAAAAGAAAGAGAAAAAGGCCCAAGAAAAATTGCCGATGCAGGAAGACGACTTTGAAAAAAAGAACGACCTCCTTCTATCTCGCGGCATTGAGTGGATCAAAAAGAACGGCCCAGACGGAACGGGAGCAGAAATGCTCCTAGCTTTCCTGACAGGTACTGATGTCGAGAAAATTAAATTTCTGCTCAAACAGAGTGATATTGAGGATTCTCTTTTGACACCTACGTGAGAGCTACCGGCCAAATTTGGCCGGTCTGAATCTCGCTGCTACTCCAGCAAGGCCCTTCCCTTCGGGGGAGGGCTTTTTTTGTCCGTCGATCACGACTCAAGCGGCGTGCTTGTGCTTGTGGAACTCGCGGCAATTGGAGATATGCTCGACTATTGTGTATTGGCTCGAAATCTCAAGGATGGCATCAGCAATTACATCGACTTCTTCTTTTTTGATCATTGATTTTCGGAATTTTGCATCGCTGTAAGCCAGTCGAGAAACATAAGGCAATTCATCCGTAGTCAGGACAGTAGCTGGCATGGTTGGCTCAAGATCGATTTCATCCCCAGTGAAGTAAACATAATATTTGGAGAAGCATTGCACCGATTTTCGGATGTAATACAGCTTGCCTAGACCTTGACTGATCGGGTCGTGGATTTCACTAACGGTAGTGCCGTTATCTATTTTCCAAAGGCGCAACCCATTCTCACCTTTTTCGTACCAAACCTTGCCCTTTGGATAGCCTTTGATTTCAAAGATGTGGATGCCCGCTGCACAAACAACCATCACATCGTATTCTGCCGTTTTTACAAGGCCATCATCTTCCATTGGCAGGATGACGTTTTTCAGGAGCCGTGCCTCTGGAAAAATTTTCTTGAACGATTTTTGGATGTTTTCAAAACCAATATCTTCGGCAGAAAAATTTTGAATGGTTGTTTCGGTTGTATCTGCGGTCGATGAGTTTTTATCGAGGATTCGCTTTACCATCGCTGCTGAGAAAAATGTGGGGCGTTCTTGTTTCATGAGAATCTCCTGTTGACACTATTATCAGGCAGTAAGTTCAAGAATCAAATCAGTCTGTAGATACCATATAACCTTCGCCAGCTTCACCCGTCTCAGAGATGCGAAATCTATCGAAAATTCGATGTTTTTCGCTTCGATAAAAGGTCAATTGGTTGCCATCATTGACCACATGATCGATATTCAAACAATCAACCAAATCATCAGTGATTCTCTGCGGCCTATTGCCTCCATCTTGGAAGATGACACCGTAACCGAGATCATGGTCACGGCAGATGGTTGCGTTTGGGTTGAGCGCAAAGGTGCCATTGCCCTTACCGACATCTGCATTTCTGAGGCTGATCGAAGCGTTGCTTTGACTACCGTGGGGAAAGCTAACGGAGGTGCGGGCGTTGACATGACGCCAGGTACTGAACAAGCCGTTGTCAGTACCTCAGTCGGTGGCCTGCGCTTTGCTGGTGCCCTGAAGGGCGTTGATTCGCGTGGTACGACGATCACCATTCGGAAGCACTTGGAGCCGGAGATGCGGCCCACACTGGATCAGCTTGTCCAGTGGGACATGCTGACGGTCGAGCAAGGTGAACTGCTGACCGATCTGATTATTAACCAGAAAAAGAATTGCGTATTTGCTGGCCCAACGTCTGGCGGCAAAACCACGTTGGCAAATGCCATTCTCATGGGGCTGCCGAAAAATGAGCGCATTGGCCTAATTGAAGATGCGCGAGAAATGGCTTTGCGTGTAGAAAATAAAGAGTGCATGTTGGCTACACCTCAAACGGGGTTGACGGCCAAGGTATTGATCCAGCACGCCATGCGGTCGCGGTTTGATCGACTGATTTTGTCTGAAACTCGCGGCGATGACACTTACGATTTGCTGCGTGCCCTTTCTTCTGGACACAATGGAAGCGTAACCACCCTTCACGCATCTTCCGCTTTGGGGGCATTGAGTACGCTGGAAATGCTATTCCAAATGTCCCTTCCTTCTGGAGTACAAATGTCTCCAGCCGCTGCACAACGATACATCACTAGCTGTATCAATCTCATCGTTTTTTGTGAACGTCGCTATGTGAAAGATGGCGACGTTCATAAGAGCGTTCGTCGAGTGGCAGAAATTGCCTTAGTTCATGGTGTTGAAAATGGAGAATATAAAATTGACTACCTTCTCACAAAATAGCTTTTCGCTAGAATTTCCGAAAATTTCACCAGCAATGAAGTTCTTGGCGTTGATTTTTTTGACGCTTTTTCTTGGGACGGATGCAATGGCACAAAATTCTGGGTCTGCTGCGACAGGCTTGTGTAATGTTGCCTCGTTTATGAAAACCATTGTGACAGGCGCGGCAATTATTGCTGTTCTCATTTTTGTGGCGAATAGCTTTTTCGTTAAGTCCTCCATCGTCGGTGATCTGGTTATGTACGTCATGATTGGTTGCGCGATAGCTACTGCCGCTGTTTATATTGTGCAGCAAACAGGTCTGACCTCAAGCTGTAGCCTGTCGTCGTGACGCCAGCACCAGATTATCCGGTTTTTCGCCGCCCTCGCTTAACTGCCGGGGTGGGGGCAAAAACGGCGTCAATGATTTGGTCAATAGCAGCACTGATTGCTATGACAATTGGGCTGCCTTGGGGATTATCCACATTCCCCATTGCAGCGATTATCCACAAGGCTGCTTCGTGGTTTTTTCGTATTGATCCAGAGATTGTGAATCTCTACATGATTCATGAGTATGTGCCGAACGATTTAAAATCGGGAGAGCCTTCGCACGGTGAGCCATCAGAATCACGCCCTAAAGGTTGGGGCAAGGGAGTTGCGATTTGAACAAAAAAATCCCCGCTAGAAATCCAGAGTCTGCGATCAATCGACAATCGCTTTCTGAGCATTTGCCTTGGTTGATACATACAACACCTGATCTAGTGCTGTGCAAAGACGGTTCGCTATTGGCTGGGTTTGAATACAGTGGCGTAGATATTGATGAAGACAAACCGCATGAGATAGAAAATGCGGTTAATGAAGTGCAAAATGCCTTCCAATCAATGGATGAAAGGTTTTATACTTGGTGGGTTATTGATAAAAGAAAAAAAACACAGCCAGACCTGAGCCAAGGCGACGAAAAAAATACGCTACAAGAAATTTTTGCAGCGCGAGAAAAATCACGCTATGAATCTGGGACTGTTTTCACAATCAGTTTCCATCTATTTATTGCCTACTTGGGCGAAACAGGCGTTTTCGCTTTCATGGATAAGGTGCAGCGACTCATGGCAGACGAAGGAAAATCTTTGCCTGTCGCTATCATTGAAAGCCTCAATCCCACCAAGAGCGGAAAAAATGCGGTGTTACACGATGCACGTCAACTAGATGAAAACATCCGTCAAGCGACCGCTGGTATCAAAAAGGTAGTTGCCAGTAGCCATACGCTTACCATGCGCCGCTTGTCTGGGTGGGATTTGGACAATGCGCTGATTCGCATGGCAAACATCTCTTTGCGCGAAAAGACAAGCTACCAAATTCGCCCACAATCGGTTCTTGATAGCGCGGCTGCTTTGTCTGACTTGAAATTTGGCCGTGATACGTTTATTTCTTACGGGCCTGACAGAACTACTTTCGGCGGCGTACTCTCGCTGAGAAATTATCCCTTGCCAACTGCGTTGTCTAGTATCTTGGGCTTGCAAGTGGAGTATCGCTTGGTGCATATCGTCAAGTGCATGAGTGAGGCCACCACGCGCGCTACGCTCGATGAGGCCACCCGCTTCTATCGCATGACGCAAAGCACAGTGGCGCAGCGGTTTGCCGCCTATGCCAGCGGTAGCAGTGAACCCGAAGTCGATCCGGGTAAGGCAGAACTCTACGCCCAATGCCTTGAAGCAATGGGCCGCCAGCTTTCTGATGGTCTGGGGTTCGTACACCACTCCATGACGCTGATACTGTTGGCCGACAATACCAAACAGCTTGAGCAAACCATTGATGAGGTATCGCGCACACTGAGCCAAGTACCCATGATTCGGGAGCGCGTAGGCTTGAAAGCTGCGTTCCTGTCGATGTTGCCAGGTCAGTGGGCTACCAACAAGCGCCTGATGTTGGCCAACTCTGAGCTGGTAGCCCAGTGCCTGCCATTGATTACTGCGGATACTGGCTCCAAGGACTGCGATCATCTTTCCAAGACGGTCTATGGCAAGCCTGTCCGCTCACTGGCCACCTTCCAGTCTGTGCTAGGCACTGAGGTTCATTTCGATCCATTTGTAGGCCAACTGGGGCACACGCTGATGGTGATGCCATCGGGTGGCGGTAAAACTACTTTCGTGAACTACTGCTTGGCCCAGTTCACCCGCTACAAAGATGCACAGGTCGTCATCTTTGACCGAGATAGGTCGTGCCGGATCATCACCGGGCTGGCGGGTGGCACCCACATGGACTTGCGCGGAAACACTATTCGCCTGAATCCGATGGCCCATCTGCGCGAGGGCGATTTGGGTAAGGTGCAGGCGCGCGAATTCTTGCTGCGCCGCATTGCAGAGGCTGGGGATACTGTAACTGCTGAAGATCGGCAGGAAATTTATCGCATTCTGGACAACGTGGCCCAATCTTCTCAAAAGCTGTGCCTCTCAACCGTGTGGACGTTGATGCCACGCAAGCTGCAAACACTGCTGTCCGAATGGGTCAAGGGTGGGCCATACGGCTACTTCGACTCCGTGGAAGACGATTTTCAAATGTCTTCTTGGACGTGCATTGAGATGCGCGAAATCATGGCCGTGGAGCGCCTGTCGCGGGCATTTTTGGATCACATGCTGACCTCGATCATGCGTAGCCTGACGGGGCGGCCCACCCTCATCTACTTGGAAGAAGCCAGCTTTTTACTCAACAACGAAGCATTCCTTGATGCCATCGATGGCTGGCTCAAAACCTTCCGTAAGCTCAACGCGATGGTCTGGATGACCGTCCAATCCCCAGAATCCGTTTCTGGCGTGGATAACGAGCGCATCCGGGCCACCTTGGCGGATAACGTACCCAATCTGATCCTTGGCTACAACCCCCGCTTGGAAAATCACCGCGAACTTTATCGCACCATGTTCGGCATGAGCAATGAGCAGGTGTCGATGATCGGTGAATTGACCCCAAAACGCGATTACTTACGTGTTTTCAACGGCACTTGCCGAACGATGCGAACCGGCTTCGACGATCATATTCTTGCTCACCTACGGTCAGAACCAATTTTTCAGGACTTGTTTGACGAGGCCCAAGCGCGGGGTGGCGAAGACTGGCGCGATTGGTACATTCAACAAGCACTTTTGAGGAAAAATAAATGAAAAGTACACGCAGAAAAATCATGGGCCTTTTCGTGGCTGCGGCCATTAGCACAACCGCTGCACCCGCTTACGCCTTGTTTGGTGGTGGTGGGCGGATTGTTTATGATCCAACGAACCATGTGCAAAATTTGAAGTCAGCAGTTGAAGCAACAGCGCAAACTATTACCCAAGCAAAAATCTTCATTGAAACTCAATTATCAAACAAAAAATTATTTGAATTGGCCGATTCGATAGCGGATACATCTGAAATCCGTGCGTTGGTTGGTGATGTGATGCGGGAGTCACAGCGACTTCAGGGGTCGATACGGCAGGGTCAGCAGGCTTTGAATGATTTGCAAAATGTATTTGGTGCCAGCCGATTTCATAATTGGAATGAGTTTGCCGCTGATATTGGACGTAGAAAAGATGCGGGTGATAAACAGGCCCTTGCTTTATTTGATGCAGCAGCCCATGCTGATAGGCAAATTAAAAATGCTTATGAGGCCAATCGAGCGTTGCTGCAAAAAATGCCTTACGTTAGTGGCCCAACAGAAGCCTTGCAAGCCAGCGTTAATGCCAGCAGCATCATCATCGATCAGAATTCTGCGATGCTTTATGCAATGAGTACGCAAAATAAAAATCAAGCTCAAAAAATGGCAGAAGAGGCCAAAAAAGAACAACAGCATGAGCAGTCTCTCGCTGACTATTTCGTGGAATCATATCGCGCATTAGAGGCTGATCGGGCGCAAATAGGGGCGACTGGCTCTCGCTAGTATTGGGCGAGAAATTGCATAATAATTTATAGCATCCTCCAACTGGAGGTGCAGCGGAATAAATCAATGAGTCACTTTTCTCACAAAAAAATTGGGAGGATATTTTTATTTCTACTCCCTTCTTTGTTTTCTACAAACGCTTTTGCTGGTGCCTTCGGTGATTTTTTCCGTGAAACTTTTGGTTCCGCCCCTCCGCAAAATGGAGCGGGGGCAGGAAACGGAACTGGAAATGAAGTTGAATCACTGCGGCTGATTGCTAAAGTTATTGATGACGTTTTGGGGCGAAGCGCTATAGATATGTTTGTCGGTGCTGGTATGCCTATAGCTTCTAACCTGAACGGATTAGCTATGAGTATTGCTGGTGCTTTAGCGTTGATAGCTTTGCTTTGGGCACTACTTATTGCGATGATTTCTAAGAAGTCAGCATTCAGTGCAATGATGGAGCCTGTCATATTTTCTGCATTGACAGCCATGCTCTTAACAAACTATGGAATGATAGTTGGCGATGTGGTCGATCTTGGGCAAAAAGCAATTGCAGCTAGTGGTACATCGGTAGGTGCAGCCTTTACGAATTTTATCAATACGTTCGTGGGGTCTTTTATCAACATCTTCATTTCGGTACTGAATAGGTTTGAATTTAGTTGGGGAATTTTCAGTATCGTTTTGGAAGCTATTATTGCTTTGGTGATTTTGGCTGGTGCGGGCGTTCTGATTTTGATTGCGATGAAGGACATTGTTGCAGTATTTCTGACCGGGCCAGTGGCATTGGGTATCGGCGTTGCGGTAGGCCCACTTTTTATTGCAACACTGCCTATGCCTGCTACTCGTCGCTGGTTTGACCAGTGGATCAATTTCCTGATAAATGCGGCCATGCTCACTGCGCTGGCGGTCATTGTCATGGTCTTGATTCAGAATGCCATTCTGAACACGATGAAGGGTTTCATGGTGGGTCAGACAGGCACGGTTGGTAAATTGCTTGCTCTGGCACTGATTGCAGCATCACTATCCAAGGTCTTCCAAGCGATTCCATCGTTTGCTGATGCGCTATTCCCCGGACGTACAGGTGCTGGCTCCGCCATGTCGAGTGCTCCGGGCAACATGATTGCCAATGCAGCGCAAGGTGCCGTCAAGGGCGCGTCGAATGCTGCTAATGGCGCTTACCGGGCTGCCGCAGGAATGCAGAACGCTGGGAAACAAACCGGGGCGGCTCTGGCGCGCAAAGCTGGGCGGCAAAGTTCAGCCCCCTAATAACTATCGAATTTTGTCGAAAGGAAATCTGATGATCACTCGATCTATCTCTAAAGCGGTTGTGATTTCAGCCATTGCCATTGTGGGCACTGGCGCGGCGCACGCTCAATCCAGTGTGCAATGCACGTTAGGCCCGAATGGACAGCTTGAGGCTGCTCTAGTGTGGCGCAACACGCTGGGCACTGAACGCGCTGACGCCTTGTGCCGCACAGCCCCCGTCCCTGTGGCGCAGCAGCAAACCCAGCGCCCCGCCATCGTTGCCAGCGTGCATCAGCAGTCTGCGCAGTATCTGTACCCAGTGCAACCCACTGCGGCAGTCGGGGCAATGCCTGCCTATCAGGCTGCCGCGCCCCAGAACCCGCCTCCAGTGGCACCCGTTGCCTCTCAATCTGTGCAGTATCAGTACGCTGGGGTGCAAGTGGCCAGTAAGCCGGTGGTTGCTCCGGCTTATCCAGCGGTGGCCGCCCAGCAGCGCTACCAGCCCCCGATGGCAGCAGCACCCGTTCAACACCAGCCGCCCGCCGCGATGTTCGGGAGCGGTGCGACTGCATCCTTCAATCCAGCGGACTATGAGCCGATGCAGGTGCGCGGCGTGGCGGGCATCCAGCCCTCTAGTCCTGAGTTCGTGCCGATGTTCTAGCCTGATCCCTGTTCAGCTACGACCGGCCAAATTTGGCCGGTCAGGAAAAAGCGAGTCGCCCATACCAAAGGCAAAAAGGCGGCTCGATACCGCAAGGGCCGCCCCCCCACCCCCTGTCACCCGATTGCTCGAAGTTCTACGACCGGCCAAATTTGGCCGGTCTTTTTTTCGCCCGAAGATGCCGTCTTGAAGTTCTGGCGTGAAAGATTGCAAATAACCCAGTTCATTCGATAAAAAAAAGTGCGTGGGTTATTTTTTAATGTGACCATGCACTCAGGCATCCGAACACTCTCTACCATCACGTTTTTCCTATTTTCAGGGCTGTGTAGTGCTGAATCTTTGACGGTCTATTCGTGTGAAAACGGTAGTCTCATCCAGCAAGAGTTCTCCACACAAAAGTCCACTTCTGAATCAGTAGCTACGCTGTTGCGCTCTGGGCAGGCTGTTTGGAGTCGCGGAACGATTGATAAATACACGATTGATGCAATGGCGGAGGGCCGTGGCATTTGGTTTGCCGCCCCACTGCCAACACTCATGCAAGTGGCAGGTACTCAAGTCGCACCAGAAATACTCACTGCGATTGCGCTTAAAGAGACAGGACGAAAAGAAAGATTCTGGCCTTGGTCAATCAACTGGGCTGGAAAAAGCTACTACCTTGAAAGCCGTGAACACGCTATTGAGGCTGCGAAGCAGCTCATTAAAGCAGGCTATACAAACTTCGATACCTCGGTCATGCAGGTGAATTGGCGGTGGCATGGTCATCGTTTTGCCAATATAGATGCTGCATTTGATCCGGTCACTAACATTCGGATTGCTGAACAGATACTTGTTGAGCAATTCAATGCTACGGGTTCGTGGCGGGATGCAATTGCCCGTTATCACTCGAAAACCCCATCACGTAATCAACCTTATCTTGCTGACGTATTACAGAAGATGGGCGAATTGCAGAAAAAAAACCTTGAAACCCCGGAGAAAAGAATATGCTGAAACCACTGGTCGGCGCTGCCGTCCTTTTTCTTTCTGTTGCTCAGGCCCATGCACAGCGCATTGAGCATGTTGGCCCTGTCGCTGGTGGCGAATTTGCATCGTCACCCGTGGAAATGAGGACTGATCTGCTGACTGCCGCACGAACCATTTTCCCGCAAGCGTGGAATGGCTTTGCGCAGAAGGGGCTTGACGTGCGCCGTGCCAGCGCAGTGCGTATTCAGCCCGGTGAACCTTGGCTTGGCGCTTTAGATCGTTGGTTGGCACAAGAGAAATTGTCTGCTCGCCTTGACTGGAACACTCGCAAATTCTATTTGCACTCAGGCACAGGTGGGGCTATTTCCTCTCCAGCACCTTTGCAGGTAGGTAGCGATCCTGTTGGCAGTTATGGTCAAACTCAGTACCAGCCGCCTCAGTACCAACAAGCTAGTTATGGCTATGGCTATGGCTATGGCTATGTTCCAGGTGCTCCACCCAGTCAGCAATGGGCGGTTCTTACCTCCGATATTCGCTTGGAAACTACGCTGGAACGCTGGGCCAAAGATGCTGGATACCGCCTGATTTGGGATGCTGACCGCCACGTTTTGATTTCTGCTACGGATCAATTTGTGGGCACCTTGCCTGACGCTATTAACCGGGTACTCAACTCCCCTGCTATTCGTGATAGCGATTACCCGCTTGAAGCGGTTTTCTATTCCAACACACCACCAGTCATTCGCATTACCCGCTTGGGTGATCAGTCCACCAAGGAGTAAAAAAATGAATTCACACCGTTTGAAACTGTCTGCGATGAGTTGCGCTGTCGTTGTGCTGGCGTCTTCTGGTTGCGCAAGCAACTTAGATCAGCGCATTACTTACGCTCAAGGCGTTCCTGATGGAGCGGCTTCTGCGCCACTTGGTTCTCATGCAAATAGCTATGGTGCTACGGGTCATGTTGCAGCCCGTGCGGGTGAGCTTCAGCGTACCCAACTGGTTCGCCATGCCTCATCGCCGTGGATTGGCGGCATCCAAACAGTGGCCCGCACGGAAGACAAGCTGCCAGCCATCTTCCACGAAAACTTCGTGCTCGATTTTGGAACCAGCAAAGTTTCCTTGCCAGTTGTTGTTGCGCGGTTGACGAAACTGACCAATATCCCGGTGCGCCTGCGCATGGACAAGAAAGAAGAAGGGGCTGGTTCGCCTGTTGCGCGCGCTTCCTCAATTCCATCCCCTATTTTGCAAACGGGGGCGGCTTTGCCCAAGGTGCTTGATAGCAAGCCTCCGATGCTTCCTCCCTTGTCAGCGGCTATTCCTGCAAGTGCGGTATCCGCAGAGACTGAAATCAATGTCGATGCAGTGAATATGAAGTGGAATGGCCGCCTGCGTGATTTCTTGGATCACCTGACCAACACTTTATCGCTGTCTTGGGAATACAAGGATGGTGCGGTGGTCATTATGCGTCTGGTCACGGAAACCTATGAAGTTGCGACATTCCCCGGTGTGCAGAACTTCAGTATGTCCGCAGGTGGCGGTGGCAGCGGTAAGGGGGGTGGTAGTGATGCTGGCATGACTAGCCAAAACTCCACCACGGTGTCTCAGCAAGGCAGCATGGACATGCGCCAAAGCCTGCTCAAGACGGTGCAGGAACTCATCTCCAAGGTTCCCGGTAGCAGCGCCACTTGGGCGGACGGTTCGGGCCGAATGATCGTGGTGTCATCGAAAGAGGCCCAATCGTCCGTGCGCGAATTCCTGCGCAAAGAAAACAAGATGCTGCGCACGATGGTGAATGTCACCTTCGATCTCTACTCGGTCAAGACGAAGGAGTCGGATGAAAAGGGTGTCAATTGGACTAGCGTTTTCCAATCGCTGAACGCCAAGTATGGTATCAATTTCAGTTCTCCGGGCTTGCTGACTGGCGCTTCGACTGGGGTGCTTGGCGGCAACATGATTTGGGGTGGCGGCACGACCACGACCTCGGCGATGTTGGCCTTGCTCAGTCAGTACGGCGAAACCTCTCAACATCGGCCTGTCTCCATCACCACGCTCAATGGCATGTGGGATACCAAGTCCCATCTGTCCACTGATGGCTACTTGAAGGAAACAACCCCCGGTGCGGCTGGAGCCTCTGGCGCGGCTGGTGCCCCCGGTTTGAAGACCGATTCGATCACCACTGGCGATCAGTTCGCTGTGGTGCCTTACGTCCAGCAGGACAACAGTGTTGTCATCAAGTATTCGATCACCCTGTCTGACTTGCTGGGTATGTTTGATGTCACTACGGGTAGTGGCCAAACTTTGCAGAAGGTGCAGACACCTCGCATTGAAGCTCTGAATGCTTCGTCCACCATCTCCTTGATGCCAGGTCAAACCGCTGTCATCACGGGCCTGTCACGCACCATTGCCAAGCGTGATGACGCCCGCCTCGGTCAGGACGTGCCCATCGCAATGGGCGGCTCGCGCAAGCTTGATCTCCAGCGTGAGCATTTCCTCATTCTCGTTCGGGCAACCCCCTTGTAAGGGACAGCCAAATGAGCACCATTGTTTTTCATGGGAAAAATACGGCGCTGGCCTGTGGCTTGCGCTGGTCTGTGCTGGCGGAAACCGGAAAAACCAGCAAGGTCAATGCGGCCATCCGCAAAGCGTCGCAAACCGTCGATGCCTCTCGGTTTGCGATTGACCAATGCGACGACACGAGTTATCTCGGTCTTTACACTGAAGGCATCAGTGCCAGTGACATTCAGAATAGCAGCAAAAAACACAAGATTCACTCGCTGGCGTTGGTTTTTATCAATGCGATGCAGCAGTCTTCAGACGTGGATCGTTCGCTGCTCTATGCGATTCTGGTTGCGACACCACCCAATGACCACCAAGGTGAAACTCGCGCAGTGATCGTCATTGATGCAGGCCGGGTTGTGCATGACGGTATTGAAAACCGGACTAGGGCGGTTGAAATCGTCCATGAATATCGGGCACGCCAAATTCAGTTTCGTGTCTTTTGCGACACGGATGAGTACGAAAACTCCACGACTATTGAATGGGATGAGCTAATTGATTACGCAGATAAATCCAATATCTGTAACAAAATACCGCGAAACCCTGCTCGCCTTTTGCTAATTGGCCTTGGTTTTCTGAGCGTCAGTCTCTATGGCGCATACCATGTTCTTGTGGTTATTCCAAATAAGGCTGAAGCCGAAGCGCGACGGCAAGCTGAGTTGGATAGAACGCCAATTTATTTGAAGGCTCTGAGTCAGGCAATGGAGCAGGTTGGGTGGTCAATTCCATCGCTGGTATCTTTTACACAGAACATCAAGTCGATGCCCTATTTTTATAAAGGCTGGGCACTCAAGACGATGGAATGCAACGCCGTTGCCTGCACCGAAACTTGGGAGCGTCAAGGGGGATTGATTACCGAGTTAGTGCAAATGCGGCCAGAAAGTAGCTATCAGCCAGAAGATTCAAAATCGGACAAGACAGCAGTGCTGCACACCCCCAATAAAGGGGAACCCATGCGCCTAACCAATGAAATGCTGACTCCATCCGGCACACCGTTGCACATGGTATTGAAACCCCCCTTGAATGTTCTGGAAAATGCCGGGGCCACGGGTCAAATTGGCGAAAGCATGACATGGCCCGTGATGCCAATGGATGGCGTCAAGCCTGACGTTGTGGTTAAACGCACTCGCGTAGATTTGAGTTACAAGTTGCCGCACGTTTCGGAAGCAATCAATTCTTTTCCAAAAAACTTTGTGCCAGAAACCTTTTCGCTTTCTGCCGCTCAAGGAATGACTATTGTGATTAAAGGGTTTATTTATGAAAAATGATCTGAAGCGCTTTTTGCTGCCTCTTACGATTGCTGCATCAGCTTCCATTTCTTTTTTGGCACAAGCTCAAACTAACCTGATGAATCAAGGCCAAAGTGCTCAAGTGGTTCAAGGTGCCCCTGTATCACTAAAAGAAGAAAAAAAGCTCCAGTATTGGGACGCAAGCAAGCCACTGACGGTCGGAGATATGTCTGAAATCCATCGAAAGAAAATGGCTGAAGACTTTCTTGCCCAAAATGGCTTTACCACTCAAGAGCAGCCCAAAGCGGTCTTGAGTAATGCTGCCAAGCCCAAGCCGTTGCCACCGCCGCCACACAACTTACAAGTGCGGGCCGTGTACGGAGTGAAGCGTGCGCCTTCTGCTGATGTGGTTTTTGATGGGGTAGTCGCTACGGTAAATGATGGAAGCATCTTGAAAAGTGACCGCTTAGTCGTGTCTATTAAAAAAAATGTCGAAGGAAATTTGGTGGCCTATGCAGAAAAATTGCCTGTAAAAAAATGCAAGTCCTCTAAGAAAAAAACCTGCAAGCCAGCGGTACTGCCAAATTTCCATCTGCTGGCGGGTGAGTCAGTTGAATGGACACGCTGAGGTGATCTTATGGGCTTACTAAATATATTTAAGAAAAAAGAAAAGCCAGCCAAATCCAAAACAAATTTGGCTAAACCAAGAAGTGAAACAAGCAGGTTTCGCGTTGATGCGGCATTCCCGTCTGAGGCTGTAGCTACAGTCGATGGTGATAACGATATTTCTGTCAATGTGGTGCAGCAAATTGCTGATTTTCCACCGCACCGTAGCGTCTTGACGCATCCGAACTCAACGAATATCGGTTTGCGCATTCCAACAGAACTGCAAGACCAAATTATTGCTATCAAGTTGGAAGCTACTCGTGCGCGTATCGTCTATGACCCTGCATTTTCTGAGCAGGTGATGCCTTATGTGACCACGATTCAGTCCGCACTAAGCGAGGCTAGTTTCTCTACTGGTGGTCAGCCGTTGTTCGCGGACTCTAGCGTGATTCGCTCCGTTCGCCTTAATGCCGAGCAGAATTCAGAAGCAAAGTCATCGTCTATTGGCTCTAAATCTGGTGGCGTTGTCTTGTTTCAGGAGTGGATTCGCGGGGCGAAAGAAGAAAAGGCGACTGACGTTCACATCCGAATTCTCGATGGTGGTCAAGCCGAGGTGCTGATGCGCGTGGATGGTGAACTCGAACCTATTACAGGCTCTGATCGGGGATTGTTCACGGCCCGCGATGCGCTTGATGCGATGAAAAGTGCTTATGAGGTGCTGTCCGACCGACACAGCAACAACATGGGCACCTTCAGCGAGACGAGCACGCTGTCATCCATGATCGATTCTGCGCTAGGTATTGCCAACATCCGCCTGCGTTTTGCCTCTCTGCGCGGGCTGTATGGGCCAAAAGCGGTGGTGCGTTTGTTGCCTTCCAATATCAACGGCAGGGTTATGTCGTTCGCAGAAATGGGGTTTGCACCCAGTCATGTTGAGCTATTTGAGCGTGCCCAGCGCCTTGATGCTGGTGCCATTGGTCAGATGGGTGTCACGGGATCGGGCAAAACAACAGCGGCAAAAACATTTGTTGAAACCCACCCGAAATACGGCAGCGCAGCCTTCTATCAGGTGGCCGATCCGATTGAGTACCCGATTGCCCAGATGCACCAAATTTATGTGCAGCGCAATCTGATGACGCTCAATGAAGCGGGAAAGAAAGACCCGTACAGCGAAGTGGTAGAGGCGCTGCTTCGTAATGACCCAGACTTGGTTGATGTGGGCGAAGTGCGCGATGTGCTCAGTGCCCGTGCAATGGCCAACATTGCTAAATCTGGTCACTTGTCCATGTTTACCCTGCACGTCGATTCTATTGCTGGTGCAATTAACCGTCTCACCGACCCCAAGGTAGGGTTGACCAGAGAGGAGTTGGCTGGGGGTGGAATGATTGGCCTACTCGATTATCAAGCCTTGGTGCCGTTGCTGTGCTCGCATTGCAGCCTGACGCAACATGAACTGGTTGCCGATTTGAAACGCATTGGGGACGCCAACTCACTGCGCGAAGTGCGTTACATCAGCTACTTGACCGATGTAATGAGCAAAAGATTCAATTTAGAGCCAAACATTCTGCGCTGGCGGAATCCAAATGGCTGCGATCATTGCAGAAAGCGGGGCACAAAAGGATTGACCATTTGTGCTGAGGTTTTGATGCCCGACGACGACTGGCTCAATTGCAGTGCAGAAGGAAAAGACCGAGAAGCCATGCGTCGCTGGAGGCACAAATACTCTGACCGCCAGCCAACCTCTGAAAATATGAGTGGAAAACTTGTGATTGAACACGCACTTTATAAGGCCCATGTCGGATTGATTGATCCGCGCAACGTAGAGCGTTTCGGTCAATTGGAAACTCTGGAGATTTTAACGTGAGCTTTGTAAAAGACATTGAGCGATGGCTTCACTTAGGAGCTAACGGCTTCTGGGGCCAGCGAGCTGAAATGTACCGCGATATTTCTCGCTCCATTGAGGGCAAGGAACTTTTGCGTGATTTTATCGAAGGTGAGTTGGCTATCGCTATGTCTAAGCAGACCATGAACAAGGTTCGTGCTAAAGGACTCTTGCACATGCGTGGGCTTCTCGATGCTGGCGGGGTTTCATTGGCTGATGTACTCATTGGGACTATGCCCAAAAAAGACCACATGGCCCTAAGCATCTTGCGTAAAAGCCAAAATCAAGTGGAAGCATTGCTCAACTTGGCAAAAAACGTGGACGAACAAAAGGCCATGACCAAGTTGATTATGAAATCGCTGCTGTCACCACTGGTTTTGATTCCTGTGGGCTTTGTTTTCTCTTACGTCCTAGCAACTGTAGCCATACCAGAATTTGTCAAAACTGCACCACCTGAAGTTTGGACGGGCTTCAACCTATTTGTCCGGGTTGTTGCGGAAGCATTTGATCGTTTTGGATTGGGCGTTTTTGCCGGGATCAGTGCTCTTACCGCATGGATTCTGATCTGGGCGCTTCCCAATATGACGGCTGATTGGCGTTACAAAGCTGAGGGTGCTACAGGCATGGATCGAATCATTTGGAATTTGGTTTTTCCATTTCGTCCGGTCTTCCAAATGTACCGTGATATTCAGGGCACCCGATTCTTGTCTGATTTGTCCTTCTTGCTCAAGTCAGGAATGTTGCTTCAAGACGCATTATTTATCATGCTAGAAGATGCGACACCTTGGATGCGTAAGCATCTAGTGATGATTCTGGGTCATCTCCAAGCCACCCCCGGAGATCATATTGGCGCATTCAGCCAAGGTGTGCTCTCTCAATTCATTGCTGGCCGCTTGCACAGTGCTGTGCGTCGTGATTCCGGTCAGTTCTCTAACGTGCTTGTCGATATTGGCAGCAAAGGTCAAGCAGAAGCACAAGAGGCATTGGGTCGCAGTGCTACCAGATTTAGTTCAATCTTGCTTGCAAGCACATTGGGCGTGATTGTTTTTTTCTACGGTGGACAAGCCACCATTATCAAATCTATCGAAGAAGCCAATAGTCCATCGGCAGTAACACGCCGTGAAGTTGAGCGGCAACGGCAGAAGCAATTGCGCATCGATCAGGTTAATCCTGACCTATCGGCGCAACCACCACAGGGCACTAGGCCCTGATAAATCACCAGTCTGATATACCCAAGGAGTTTTTAATCACCAGTCTGATATACCCAAGGAGTTTTTAGTCAATCACCCCACCCTAAAGAATGGGGCTTGGAGCTGAAAAGCGCCAAGCCGGGTTGACCAGGGAAAGCGGTAGCCAATCCGCTACGTGAGTAATAGGTCGTTCAGACGCACCAGCAAATGCTTCCTCAGTTTGCTGCTCTGCAAGGTTTAGATCATGCTGGGCAAAGGTAAAGGCCCGAAGGTTTAGATCGCAGCTTGCAAAGGCTGGAGCCGGTTATGCACATTCCCGAAGGGAGACACGCCGCAAGGCGTGCGTCACTAGGCCCTTACAGGCAGAGCCGAAAGGCCCAGCGGAGGTGAAAAGCCTTGCACTGATTATTTTTTAACCGGGCTATTAAATGGACGTGAGCAGGTAACGGCCCAAGGCAAGGAATGCTATGCGTTCCGCGCTCTACCTCCCCGGCATGAATGCCGAGGTTTCACGCTAAAACTGATGAAACTGTTTTCCGTTTCTCGTCGTACTGGCAAGCGCGGTAATCGCGCTGTGCTCAAAAGCTGCTACAAAGGCTTTTTGAGCTTGGAACTGGGCCTCGTGCTTTTGGTTGTGGCCGTCGCTATTGTTGCAGCAGTGCTTTCGTACCGTGACAACTTGCGCAAAACTTCCATCAACAACAACACCCAGCAAATCTCTGGTACTGCTGCGAATCTACGGGCAAAGTACGGGCAAGCCAACCTCTATGGCAGCGTAACAACTGCTTTGGCTGTGCGTTCGCAGTCGATTCCCTCTGCGTTGCGTGATGGCACGGCGGCCACGGCCAGCAACAGCTTTGGTGGTTCCATCACTGTAGCGCCTGCCACCCTCACTGGCGCGAATGACGCATTGGAAATCGAATGGCCCAATGTTCCTGCCGATCAATGCTCTGACCTCGTGACCAACGTACAGCGCGAAATGCGCCAAATTTCTGTGGGTTCCACCAGCGTCAAGAGTAACAACGGCACGCTCGATTTGGCTGCTCTGGAAACCGCCTGCGAATCTGCTCCTGCTCAGTCCCTGAAGTTTTGGATCGGTCGTTCTTGATCGGTTGCTTATAGGCGCTCTAGCCATTGTGGCGGGGCACCTACGAGCGCCATTTTTTCCAACGCAAACACCCCTTCTCCATGAAAACTCACAACCTGTTCCGCCTCTCTGCCGCCGCCCTGCTGCTGTCTTCTCTCGCTGCCTGTGGCGGTGGTGGCGAGGAAGGCGCGAAAAACACCATCGTCAAGCATGAACTCACGCCTAGCACACCAACTGTCTCCGTTATGGCTGGACAAACGCTCCCTTTGGCGGCCAGCGTTGAAACTTTCGGCCCCAAAATCACCTCCGTTGCGTGGGCCAGCGAAGCGGCTACGGCGGCTACTCAGGGCAGTTTGAACATTGCTGATGCCCATTGCGCCAATGCCGCCATGTCGTCGCGCGCCGTCCCAGGCAGTACCGGCGTTTTTGTTGCCACCGCCCATTGTGAAACCAATGCCATCATTCCTCCCACGGCCAAAGGTGATTTCAACGTCTCCAGTGTTGCTACCGCTGATGACGGCTCGCAGAGTGTCCAAAAATTCACTGTCACTGTGATTCCAAAATCGGTGGTTCGTGACTTCCAGCTTGCTGCATCTGCTCTCGATCCTGCCGTGTTGACCGCACCGATTCGTCTGCGGGCCAGTCCAATGCTTACGACTCAGCCCGTGTCCAATGGCTACAAATTTGAGTACGACTGGAAGGTGTTGTATGCCCCCAGCAACGCCAGCACCTTGCAGGCTGGAACTTCCTTGGGCACCAATTCCGAAGCTGGGGTGCTGCTCACGACACCGGGTAAGTATGTCTTTGTTGTCACGGTCAAGTTTACTGACGGTGCTGATAGCGTCACCAAGACTGCATACGTCACGCTCAACGCCGACGAATCCTCTGTGGTCAGCCCTATCGGGTTTACGCTGAATACTGAAACTGAGCAACCCAGCGTGTTTGCCGGTGCTCCCGCCAAGCTGACCGCTACCGCCGTGGTGCCCAAGGGGCAAGTCGATAGCATTCAGTACGAATGGACACAACTGCTTGGCCCGACTGCTCTCATCATCAATCCCAACAGCAGCTCTGTTTTCGTGACCGCCGACGCCCCCGGCGATTTGCTTTTCTCGGTCAAGGCCACGGTGAAATCCGGCACCTACACCGAAAGCAAAACTTCTTTCGTCCCATTGCGGGTCAACCCTGTCGGTAGCAACTAATTTTGCCCTGCTTGGTGTAACAACCGCGCCTTGGCCATCCAAGCCAAGGCGCTTTTTTTGGAGAAAATCATGCTGCTGCGCCAAAATGCAACGCCCAAGAAAAAACAAGGCGGCTGGCTGATGTTGTCGGCCTCAATGGCACTGGTCATCGCCTCTATCATGTCTCTGTATGCCTTCCGCGAACAGGCCCAGAAAGACATGGGTGAGCGCGCCGTGGCCCAAGCGGATGCACTCTCAGCTATTCGTACCGCCGCAGAAATTCTTGTCTTTGAGCACTACGTTGACTACCAAGAGGGCGTGCCTATCACCCGTGGCGGAACCACGTTGTCATTTGGTAATTCGCCGGGGCAGGCGTTGCGGCCAACGGTAGCGCAACTGAGGCAAATGAACTTGGGCATTGAAGGCGCATCTGATGTGGGCAGTTACAAATCTCTCACCCAAGGCGGCTACAGCATCACCGTCAATCGAACCCCCGCTGGCTGCGAAACCTCTCCCTCTGGGGTCGATTGCAATATCACTGGGCTAGTCTGCACCGACAGGCCCGTGCAGGATTTTGGTGCTCCTGCGGGGGAGGTTGATGGCTTCGGCATTGGCAAGATGCTCTCGCGTATCGGCGGCAATGCTGGGGCTAGTATGCTGGGGGGCACCGGGGAAATCGTCAGCACGGGCGCAAGCTGGAAAGCGCCGAACCCGATTCCCGGTACTCCAGCGGGGGTTGTTTGCGCCCGCTTCGGTTTCGGTGTCGCTGAATACTGGAATTTTCTGCGCGTGCGCGATAGCCGCGATCCCAATTTTATGAACAACGTCACCCTCAAGGGTGGCTTGCATGTGAAATCGACGGCAACCTATGGCGCTGCCTGCCCAACTGATGGCATGGCCATGTGGGGGAACTTTGAAGGCAACCCTGTATGGCTGCAATGCAAGGCAGGTAAATGGGAACCGGGCAATGGCCTGACCTACGCCACCGAAGGCGCAGCTTGTTCGCAGGATCGGGATTTTGCGATCACTACTACCAACGTGGCCTTGGTCTGCTCCAACAACAAGTGGGTCTCGCAGGCACGCAGCGGCTTGCGCACGGCATCTTATTATCAGAACGGTAGTGTTGTGCCTACTCCAGCCTGTACGCCGGGACTTACGCCATCAGCCGTGGTTGCCGCCGTATCGGCAAGCAGCATCATTGGATCGAATAACCCCGGCAACAATTCGGGCAGCTTCCAAGCATCCATCGATTCCTCTTGGCGCGTGACGATCACTGGCTCTAGCGGGCAACCTGCGGGCAGCAGTGCAATGGCTCTGGTGCTGGCTTTTTGCAATCCTTGAGCAAGCTGTGCCCGAAACGACGAGCGGCCCAATTGGGCCGCTTTTTGCTTTTTGCCGTGGTGCTGGGAAGGCTTAGTCCGCTGGAACAGCAAACACCTCCGCCAAAGTTTTGGCGGCAAGAAAACGATCCGTCCAAGCCTCTAATTGCACCGTGCTGGCACCTTCGATGGTGGCAATGGTTTCCTGCGAGAGCGGGCCAAAGCGGGCGACTAGCAGGCGTTGCAGGATGCGAGCTTCGCCCTCTTTGCGGCCTTTTTGCTCAGACTCAAGTGCCCATTCTTCAAAGCGTGCAGCCAGTGTCATTTTCAACTCCTTCAAATCTTGTATCTTTGGCAAGACCAATTCGTTTTTGCTTTGTCGCAACAGTACCGCGCGTATCCAGATGGCAAAAATTCGCATCAGTTCGGGGTTGTCGGCCAGCCAATCGTTCAGATGATCGATCAGTTCCAGCACCGCCGCTTGGTTGTCTGGGCGTTGCAAGCGCATCACTGCCGCCACCAGATTGTGCATCTTGGCCAAGTGCGCCTGAGTGTAGTGGTTTTCTGCGATCAGCAGGTACTCCATGCTGGGCAAGAACTGCGCTACTAAGCCCGGCACCTTCGGAATCAAATCGGCAATGTTGGTGGCCGCTGTCCACGGCGCGTCGCCGTTGTAGAGCACGATGGGTAGCACGGGCGGCAGTTTGCGATGGGGCAGCACCTGCTTGGCCTTGATGAGGTCTTGGTACAGCAGGCCCACATAGCTCATCATGCGCACGGCCATCCACGGATCGACTTTGCTCTGAAACTCGATCAAGATGTAGAGATAGACCCATTCCTGTCCGACCTTGACGCGCCAAACCACATCGTCGGCGCGGTGGCGCAGGTCGTCGGTGACGTAGCTGCCGGGCATTTTTTCCAACGTGCTGTAGTCTAGGCTGTGCAGCCAGTCGTCGGGGATAAAACCCAGAACCAAGTCGCGCACCAGTTCGGGCGATGAGAAAAGTAGCTTGTATGAGGCATCGTTGTCTTTGGACATGGCTCGATTGTATCTGTTATACTTAAATATAACAAATTCAATGGGGGTGCCCTATGCATACAACCAGTTTGCGCAAAGTTGGCGGCTCAATCATGCTGGCCGTACCGCCTTTGCTCCTTGAGCAGCTTCATCTGCAAGTCGGTACAACGGTGGGCTTGACCGTCGATCATGGCTGCCTTTTGGTCAAGCCCAAACCCCGTCCGCGCTACACAATGGCACAACTGCTGGCTGGATCGGACTATACACAGCCGCAACCAGAAGATCAGCGTGAATGGGTCGATGCTCCCGCTGCCGGGGGCGAGTTATTATGAAGCGCGGCGACATATATTTAGTGTCGCTTGATCCGACTGCTGGGCATGAGCAAAGTGGTAGTCGCCCCGTATTAGTTGTATCACCCGGAGCATTTAACCAAGCCACAAAATTGCCTGTGGTTTTGCCAATTACCAATGGTGGCGATTTTGCTCGTCGGTTAGGATTTTTTGTTTCGTTAGAAGGAACAAAGACTACAGGAATTATTCGCTGCGATCAACCACGAGTGCTTGATTTAGCTGCGCGTAATGGAAGAAAGATTGAGTCGCTACCAGATTCCATAATGGACGAGGTACTGGCAAAAGTATCAACAATTTTTGAGTAGAAACCAAACCGCCTTCGGGCGGTTTTTCTTTTCGATTCCTCGCTTTTTTCGTGCATCTTTCGATTGATAACTAAAACCCCCGTGTGCTCTAATCTACCCATCTTCACCGCAACTGCGGAAATTTCATCAACCGGAGTCACCGCCGCTCAGGTAGCTGTGGCTCAAACAAAAGGGTAAAAACACGGAATAGCAAAAAATTACTTCAAAAACATAGGCTTAGACTCGAAAAAGTCTAGTTACCTGCCGTGTAGGCAGCTTAGAAAACCCTCGCCGCCAGCGTTGCCAACGCCACCGAGTTACCTGCCGTGTAGGCAGCTTAGAAATTCGATTGGCTTCAGTTCGCGTAAGTCGCGCACTTCTCTGCCGTGTAGGCAGCTTAGAAAGACAGCGCCACCGCAAACGCCAGCGCCCCCGTGTTACCTGCCGTGTAGGCAGCTTAGAAAGAGAAACCGCCTCCGGGCGGTTTTTTCTTTTCGATTCCTAACATTTTTAGTGAATCTTTCGATTCCAATTTCCCAGAAAAAAAAGGCATGATTAGAAATCTAATTCTGGAGGATAAAATCATGCGTTTTCTACGAAAACTCGCTGCAAGCGTTGCGCTCGTCGCGCAGCTTGTCACAGCGGGCAACGCTGTCGCTCAAGCGATGCCCGCTACCATTTTCAATCCAACTTCACAGCCGAATGGTGGTTGGTCATATGATCCCTCCACTCAAGGGATGCGTGATCTGCGTGAGATGAAGCCAATTGAAGGCTGCAACGCGCCGGGGGGCCTCACCCGTATTACCGACCGCGACGAAGGCGATTCAGCGCCATTTTGGTGCGGCCCACCCCCTCATTGCCTTGCGGAGGGCACGAACGGCGTCGATGCTTGCATCTTCGTCCCGTACTGCCGCCGCGAACCACGCGGCGACCCCAGCGGCATTTCGGGCGGCAACGGCTGCCGCGATCCAGAAGATTTGATTTGCGTTAGCAGCGGTGCCCACCCCGAGGGCGGGTTATGTTTGAAAACTTGTTGGGACGGCTCGCGCATTCTCTTTAGCCAAGCCTGCCCGCCGCAGTGCAGCACTGATTCGCTTGGGAACACGGTGTGTGTAGCCGATAGTCCACCCACGGCTCCCCCGCAGACGCCAGCGCCCCCATCGCTGCCGACGCCGCCAAAACCACCGACGCTGCCCACGCCACCCACATTACCAACGCCACCAGCGCCGCCGACGCTGCCGACAACACCAACGCCACCGACGACGCCAACACCGCCCAAATTGAGTTGCCCCGCTGGTAGCACTCCCTATCAGTCGTGCAATTTCGTCTGGGGCAGTGTCGCCCACAATGGCACAGCTTCGGTTGCATCGAACAACGGCGTGTCGGGTACGCTGTCTGCAACGTGTAATGACGGGGCGTGGGTCAATGTCGTTGCTTCCTGCACGCCCGCAGCACCTCCGCCCACGGTTTGCCCCGATGGCAAGGTGGTACCTGCTGGACAAGCCTGCCCGATTGTGCCAAATCCTACCCAGATTTGCCCAGACGGTATAACCGAGATGCCCCTAAGCGGAATTTGCCCGCAGCCTACAAAAACTTGCCCTGACAGCTCGGTAGTGCCACTTTCCCAGCCCTGCCCAGCGCTGCCACCACCAACTAAGATTTGTGCTGACGGCTCGGTCGTTCTGGCTACTGATACTTGCCCAACGCTGCCACCACCTACCCAGATCTGCCCAGATGGCTCGGTGATTCCCGCCAGCGCTGCCTGCTGGACACCGCCTCCAGCAGCAGCAACCAAAACTTGTCTTGATGGCTCGGTGATTCCTGCCAGTGCTACTTGTTCGACGCCTACGCCTATCGCGGCAACGTGCGTGCCGATCACTATAGGCTGTGGCAGCATTACAGTATCTGGTGCAGAAGCTGCCGCCGCCGCCGCTGGCGCGACTTGTTACAGCATCACCGCCACCAGCGGTTATCAGTTGGTACCGGGATATTGCATCCAATACCCAGAGGATTCTGGGCCAACGTGCTATGAATCGTCGTATATTTCTTTGGGCGCATGCGTCGGCGGTTAGCATTATTTCCAGCCTCAATGTCCAATAGAAAAACCGCCTTCGGGCGGTTTTTCTATTTCAAAAGTGCTTAGTTCGCCCAAAAATTCCTGAACGCCGTTGTGCGCCAAGTGCAGGTTTTCTCAAATGGAATGCCGTTATTTTTACCTTTCAGCACGCTGGTATAACTTGTCTCGACGCGAGGAAGTGGATTAAGTGGAATTAGCGAGGCAAAGTATTCTCTCGTTAGATTTCTTGTGTCGTTATCTTTTGTCATGACAACAGTAGGAATAATTTTTTTACTGGCGTCACGCAACTCCCAAGAATCAACTGTGATCTTTTGCCCGATGGACACAATCGCCGTACTGCTATAACCAAAATCTTGTTTTTCATTCAATACTGATGGACTTGGAATTTCGTATCCTTGCGATTGCACGTTGACAACGATGTCGTTACATGGGTAAATAGCAACAGTGCTTTTGTCGATAACTTTTTGAGGGTTATTGGGTTTGTTTGCAAAATCGGTAACGTAAACATTGTCATTAAAACCAATGCCATAATACCGAAATTTATCCAAAATAATAAAGGCGTGGTATGGGCCACCGAGCAATTCCCAAACCGACGAATTACTACCGCCATTGCTTCCACTCATAACTTCGCCAACTGCAAATGTGCTGGAATATCCAGCGCTCAAGGCTCTATCGCTTGGACTAATTCCACTGAAACCCGGAAGACCGGGGACTTCATCATGGCTATAATACTGACCGCCACCATTAATCTTAACGTAATCTGCATGAGCCTGCGCCGCTTTATCAAGAGCTACATCTTGCTCAAAATAACCAAGTCCAGTAATAGCCCGAACTCTGTTCAGTGTTTCGTAAGCGTGGAGTCGCCCCGGTTCTGCATATTTCCCAGCAATCATGGTTTCGATCTTTGGGTCGTAAGAATAGTCGAGAACTTTAATATCACTACCGTCGATCTGGTAGGCAAAAAGCACCTTGGCATTGATCGCGGCCATTTCTTCTTTGGTGAAGCCGAAATTCACTGGGAATTCGTGCGAAGGATTTGCCGCACTTTGGTTTTTTGCGAAGGCCACGGACAGCACATCGCTGGTCAACTGCCGCCACTCAGTGCCGCCGCCAGCCTTTGGCACCAAAAAAAACAGTTGCTGATCGGGGACACCAAAAACACTACCGGGGACGGATGCTGCAACCCAGAAAGTAACGCCACGAAGGCTGGCCGATACCTCTGCTGGGGGGCGCGTGACTATGAGTTTCATGGCCTGCCGATCACTATCATCAAAACGGGCTACGGTTTTTGTTAAATCTGGATAGCTGTTATTCACGACAAAGCTAGTTTTTTTTCCAGCACAATCAATTGTGATGCTATTCTCGCCACGAGGCAGCTTGCGGGCCTCGCTGGGGTCGATCAGCACCAAGCCGTAGTTAGTCACTGGCGGCGTGGCAGTGGAAAACTTGAGCACCTTGGGCTGGCTGAATACGCAACCAGCCATGTCGATAGCTTCAATAGCGCCCGCATAGCCTTGGTGCAGAAAGAACTTGGGGTCTTCGGTCTCAGTCGTCCAACTGGGCTTGGACAACACTAGGTCTGTAGGCACGACAGGCGTGGACTGGGCAGACGCAATGCTGGCGTAGCAAGCAAGGGCGAGAATAGAAAGTGAGCGGGGAGCGAAGGTGGTAAGCATTGGAAAGTTCCTATTTTTGGTTTCCTTTGCTTGATCGTAGCAGGTGCCTCTCCCCGGTCAAATGTGCGAACAAAAAGTTACGCCAAGAAAAACCGCCCGGAGGCGGTTTCTAAGATGCTTGTACGGAAAATCCGATTGTTTTTTGTGCTTCTCAGCGATTTCGCTAGGTCTATATATTCTGTGAACGGCGAGGTTTGCACAGGATTTCTGATCATTTGTTGAGAAAAATATCTGCTTCTTCAGCACATTTGAGCATGAATGAACGACCTTTTACATCCTTCATCTTCATAATTTCATGAGCTCCAGGATCATCAAGAATATCGATTAAATAGTAGTCACTATTATTTTCGGCATAGATCAAAACCCTGTCGCTCACTTTTCTTGAGCCAAGTCTGTGGCACTGTTTCCACTTCGCAAGGGCTTTTTTATCGTTTAATGGAGGCAAATGACAATGCCGCAAAACATACGGTTTACCATTAATTTTTGGTGTTATAAGTGCAGAATCTTTACCAAAAATTTCACTGATGAATTCGTTTCTTTTATCCGACTTCCACCATAAAAATTCTTCTTTTATTATATTTTTTTGTATTATCTGATAGCTGATTTTTTAGTGAATCACTGAAAATTAAGTTCATCAAAATAATCCCCGTCATTGCAAGTTATGACGGCTCTTGAAATTTTCTAACGAAAAATTATTCGATAAAGATATTTCTTGAAGACAATGAACAACGCTTTCAGCATTAAGTCCGTGGCGATCAGCTACACCCTTAAAAAATATTAAATTGTCATGGCTATCTTTTATTGCCAGCTCATCTAAAATATCTAACGTGATGTCTCTAATTTTATCGACATACAACATAACAGTCTTTATTTCTTTATGGTCTTTGCTTCTTGCTCGACGTTCTTCTCTTGAACTAGATTCATATAGAATTTCTAATTCAGAAAAAACACTATCTAGCTCATTCAACGAACTGATTATTATTTTCCCAATCGGAGTAAGATTTGAAGAAATTGAAATTTTTTCATTAACGCTAATTGATTTCAGTTTAATTAGAACACTATTCAGCGTTAGAATTAAATGGGAGCCGTTTTTAATTAAAGTGCTGCCATTTTTTTTGGATGTATTTTGTTTTATTCGCAGCAATAATTCGTGAGTAAATGTAATCACAGACTGACTCACGGCAGAAGCCTGCGTCTCAAAATCTTTAGCTGCCTCTGATCGAACAGAGTCCAATAGGGTTTCTGGATAGGCCACTTTTTTTCCTTTTGGTGTTACCTTTTTCTCTACGCATCGGTTAGAGCACTGGGTACACATCGCAGATGTGTGTGGACATGCCAACAGTTGATTGCCACTCACAACTGCTGCCGCTTTTAACACATAACGATGTCTCGTACAAGAGTACGCGCGCATTGTGCCAAGAAAGTAGGAGCTTTGGCATCTCTCCAGCGTTCGGCCCTAGCACGGCCCTGACCGGCAATTGCCAAAAAAAGACCGGCCAAATTTGGCCGGTCGTTGTGCGCGGGGAGGGGGCTGATCAGGGCTTGGCTAAGACCGCATCAATCTGGGGCGCTTCCATGAAGCCGTTGATGCGCTTGCCGCTCTTGAACACGATGGCGGGCGTGCCCCGGATAGAGGACTGCAAGCCGAACTGCTTGTTGCGATCAAGGGCTGATGTGTCGCAGGTGGCGTCAGGCGGGATCACGCCCTTGAGCATCCACGCCTCGTAAGTTGCGGCCTTGTCCTTGGCGCACCAGACGTTCTGGCTCTTTTTCACCGAATCAGGGCCAAGGATCGGGTAGAGGAAAACGTGAATCTTGACGTTATCGAGGTCAAGCAGCGATTTGGTCAGCTTCTTGCAGAAACCGCAATTAGGGTCTTCAAAGGTTGCGAATTCACGCTCGCCCTTGCCTTTCACGATAGTGAATGAATCTGCCAGCGGGAGGCTTTTGAATGGAATAGCCTCCAGCGCAGCAATCCGCTCTTGCGTGAGATTTTTGCCATTGGGCAATTCCATCACTTCGCCTTTGATCAGATATTTCAAGCTGGCGTCCGCATAATAAAGCTCGCTTTTGCCCATACGAAGCTCTAGCAGATTGGAATTCGGCAAGGCACGAACCTCCTCAATTTTCGGATTATTGGGTAACTGCTTGGATACCGCTTCTGGTGTGGGGGCAGTTGCCGGTGTTGCTGCTTGGGCGACTACTGGCCCTGCGAAACACGCAACGAAGGAGAAGGCCAAATACAGGCTGGCAGGCTTGGGGGTACGGAGGAAGTGCATGTGCGATAGCTTCGAATAAATAGAGAAGCTAAATATCGCATTCCGTGAAAGCAATCTGAGCGGGAAATGTGCATGATTTGATGCAGCATTTGATAAAAATGTCTGGATAGAGTTGGCAAAAATGAGGGCATGAAATCATCGCCCAAGAAGACCCCACCATCCGATCATGTACCTGGCCCAATGGAAGAAGCTGCTGTCCGCGCCTACTATGAGCGCGGCTCGAAGCAGGCAGTGGATGGAAACCGATGGCGCGTCACGGCTATTGGTGCGCTACTCACGGTCATGATGCTTTCGGCTGGGATCGTCGTCATGGCATCTAGGCAGGACATCTATGTGATGCAGGTGAGCAAAGATGCCTCTGGCCAGCTTCAGGTGGGTGGAGTGGCAAGCAAGTTTGAGGCTGACGAGGAAGCCCAGATGGCTTGGGCCTTGAACTACGCACAAACGCTCACAGAAATTACACCTGCTATCTGGCGGCGCAACGTAGATCGCACCATGAGCTTGTCCGTTGGGATTTCGCAAGATCAGGTTCGTGCGTATTTACAGCAGCCCACCAGCAATCCTGCGGGGCTATTGAGCAAAAACGAATTATATGTTCGTGAGTTCAAGCGCAAGTCGATCAACAAGATTGCGAATAACACTTACTTGATTCGCTACGAGTTAATTTCTCGAATCGTTCCGAATGCACAGCCAGAAAAGAAATCGTACTCCATGTCGATTTCGCTGACCAACATTGGTCATAAAACACGGGACGATGTTTTCAAAAACCCGGAAGGGCTGGCAGCATTGAACTTTAGTATTTCCGAAGATAAAGGCAATTAAGATGAGCAAGAAAATTTTAGCTTCACTGCTGATGATGTGCAGTTTGGGTGCGGCGCAGGCCACGCCGGAAATCTCTGTACCCATTCCGGGCAATCTGGATTCGCGCATTGTCACTTTCGCCTACACGCCTGATGTGGTTTTCCGCTTGCCAGTGACGGTGGGTATGCACACCCACATTCCTATGGGGCCGGGTGAGGAATTGATTGAAACCCCGCGCATTGGTGAAAAGGTGCGCTGGCGCATTGAGGGCAACGAAAAAAACCTCTACATCAAGGCCCTACAACCGGATGTGCGTACATCGTTGTCGCTAGTGACCAACAAGCGGGTCTATCAATTCGAGCTGGTTTCCACTACCAAGTCGAGTGAGCGCATCCAGAAAGCGCAGTTCACCTACCCTGATGAAGAAGCGGGCATCAAAATGGCTTGGCGTAACCGAATTGAAGAAACACAGAACGAACAAAAAGCACATGAACAGCATCTGAATGCACAGAATCTTGCGCCCAAGCCGATTGATTCTTCGCTGCTGTCTTTTTATTCTATTCACACGAAAAATGAAGATTACAAGCGAGTCCATGCTTACTCTGATGGTTTGAAAACATGGATTCGCCTGCCACCCGGTATTCAAGACCTCCCTGCCGTTTTTATGGTTGAACGTGATGAGCGCGATAAGGAAAATCTCATGCCGGTGAACTACACGGTGGCGGATCGCGCCAATCTCCGCGACCGCGATGTCATCATTATTGATCGCTTTGCTCCTTATTGGATTTTGCGTATTGGAAAATCCGTGGAAGTTCGCCTAGTGCGCGATTAAAGAAGGGTGTGCCATGCAAGAAAATAACATGCCACATCCGTCCATGAATCCGCTGGATGATTTGGACGAATTGCCTAAGTCTCCTGCTCAATATAAAAAATCGAAGCAGAAGACGGCTCGCCCCCCAGAGGAAGATTTGCCCCACGATGAACATGATAATTCTGTTCAGAGAGGTATGCCGGGGCGTAATCTCAAAAACTGGGCCATTGGAATTTTGGGTTTAGCTGTAGCTGGTTCCATGCTGTGGCCCCAGTCTCAGGGCAGCAAAGATAAGGCGGTGACGACCAAGCAGCAGTCAGAGGCCAGCATCGCCGACGAATTGGAGCGATCCAAGCCAGTGGTGACGGTGCTAGAAGAAACCGTAGTCCCTCAACCACCCTCGCCACCGCCGATAGTGAAGATGGCGACTGAGCCTGCAACCAACAGGGATGACGAGAAGATGGCCCTCATCCTTGCTTCTCCTATGGGAACGGATGTGCAGTTGTCCAGTAGCAGCAAAACCAGCAAGGAAAAGGCACCCCCTGCTGATGCGCTGCCCAATTTTGATAGCAGCAAAATTGCGGAAGACGCAATGCGACAGCAAGAGCGAATGATGGCAGCGATAGCCGCAGCCGAGTCTGATGGCGCAAAGAAGAAGCCCGATAGCCTACATGCTGCCTTCTTGAAAGAGTCGAAGGGCATTGAGGCTCCCATAGGCATGGTGGATGCGCGTAAACCCAACACGATCTATGAGGGCACCCTGATTCGTACCGTGCTGACCCGCAAGGTGCAAACCGATCTACCGGGTGTGGTGACAGCCAAGGTCATGAGCGATGTTTATGACAGCGTGACGATGCAAACCATGCTCATCCCTCGCGGCTCCGAAGTAACGTGCCGTTATCAGTCCGAGCTGCTGGTGGGCCAAGAGGTTGTATTGGCGGCCTGCGAGCGCCTGCGTCTGCCCAACGGAAAGAGCTTTTCCCTCATGTCCACTCCTGCCAGCGATATGCAGGGCGCTTCGGGTCTCCCAGCGGACGTGAATAACCACTTTTTCAAGATGTTTGGCACATCCCTCATGCTGGGGGCTGCATCGCTGTTGTTGCCCGACAAAGATCAGCGCATCACCGTTTCTTCATCCAACGGTTCGCAGGAAAAGGGCGGGTCAATTCTGGGCACGGCGTTGCACGACACCATCACAACCATTTTGCAGCGCAACGCACGCATCCCGCCTACAGGCACGGTTGAAATTGGAACCCCCTTCACACTCACCATTTCCCGCGACGTGGAGATGGAACCCTATACCGGGAGGTAATCCGTGCCTAGCAAACTGATCTTGAAACTTGCTGCGGCCTTGCTGGCTGTATCTGGGCTTTCTGGGTGCGGGGTGATTGCAAACTGGCTTCCTAGCTTCTCAAGCAATCACAACTTGGAATTCGTAGAGGAAATGCCGGAAAGCATTTCCGTGGCATGGCGCGATGCACAGGGGCAAGTGTGGCTGGTGCCTAAGCGGGGCTATCTCATTGAGGGCATCCGCAGTAATGGCAGCCAGCTTGTGCCGTGGTCTGCACACGGTTCTTACCTACTGGTGCGGGCTGGCTTCCGCAATTTGGAAGTAAAAGCTGATGGCCGTTGGTCAAAGCTGGTTTTGCCGAAGGAGAAAAATTGAGAGAACAAGATGTTGGCCGCAGGCATTTGGCCATTTTGAAAAAATCAGCCAGTGCCTTAGTGGAAAAGCATGGCGGGTTCCGCATCAACGGAGCTATTGCCTCTGATCGCACAAAGAAGCTCACGCATGAAGTCCTCATGAGTTGCTGTGAGCGCCTTTGGACATTGGGTTTTCAAATTCGGGACATTCACGATTTGAAGCTGCGCCATGTGGAGGGCTTGATTAAAGATTGGCGCGCAAATAACTACGCTATCAAAACAATACAAAACCATGTCAGTCGCTTGCGACGGGTCGCAGAGTGGATTGGCAAGCCCGGCATGATTCCACATGGCCTATTGGATCAGATGTTCCCTGACGCTGATGCTGGGGAGCTACGGGTGAAGACGGTGGCTGAAAACTCGAAAAGCTGGACTGAGAATGGCGTCAACGTATTGGAGAAAATACTCCAAGCGGACAAGATCGATGCCCGATTTGGGGCCATGCTACGGCTGGGCTTGGCCTTCGGGCTGCGGCGTAAAGAGCAGCTTCGGTCAAAGCCCTACGCTATGGATGGGGGTAGCGTGCTGCTCATCAACAGCAACATGGCAAAATCGGGCAAGGATCGCATGATCCCCGTAGAGCATCCTTTCCAGCGCGTGTGCTTGGAACATGCCAAGCGCATTGTGAAAGGCGGGGAGCATCTGGGTTGGCCCGGTCGAACTTATGAGCAGAATGTTGACCACTACAACTACCTGATGCGGAAAGTTGGCATATCTGCGCGTGAGAGTGGCTGCGTTGGGCATGGCCTGCGTGCTGAGTATGCCGAGAACATCTCACTGATGAATGGTTTGGTGCCGCCTGTCTTGGGCGGGAGGCCGAACCAGATGGAGAAAGAGGCACGGTTGGCAATTCAGGCCATCGTTTCCCAAAACATGGGGCACCATCGGCCCGAAGTAACAGGCGCTTACTACGGCTCCTTCAGACCGAAAAAATAAGCCTTCGGCCCAATAAAAAACCGCCAGCTAAGGCGGTTTTTTATTGGCGGAGATTGTGCTTCAATCGAATTCCGATTGCTTAAGCCACTGCAATTCCTGTGGCGCATTGGGCGTGGTGAGTAAATCAGCAGATTCCATCAAACGCTCACACTGATCCGGTGCCATCATGGTTCTCTTGGCATAAACCACCTGATGGTATGCTGGTCGTTTTTTCTGCAAAATCAACCCATTAGACAAGCAATACTCAAACGGCATCACCCGCCATAGCGTCGATTCGTCGCTTTCAGGGGCAACCGTTGTATAACGGCTAGGATTCAAAGCAATGTTGTAAATCCGAGCAGGAAACCACCCCAGCGCACTAAACTGATTTCTCCAGAAAATTTGCTTGGCCTTGTCAACCAGAATTTCAGAGTTTGGATCGGCAGTGATTGGTGAAAAAATAACGTAGTTGAGGTTTTTTCCTCTCACTTTAACAATGGCTTCGTGGGTTCCAATCCACAAAGTTAGAGGCTTATTGATAGTTAATAAAAAATCCTGATGGGGATAAGAATTTAGCAAAAGCATTTATTTCTCAGTTTTTTTATTTTTGAAAGTGATTTCTCGTTTTACAGGTAGTCGCCAGTGCTTTGCTGTAGCAGTGAGCAATGAATTTATGGATTCATTTTTGTGCAGGCGTACTATGAGCTTTTGTTTATTTTTGGTAAGCAACTTGATTGTTGAAGAATTTACATCCATTGCACTATGATAATTTGGTGCAATCAGAATTCCAGACAAAAGATTGCAATTTTCTAGTAGTTTTTGCCATCTATATTGCCTTGCCAGTCTCAACAATTTAGGGATGGATCGACGCAAATTTCTTCAATCAGCAGCCACCATTGCACCCGCATTTTTCTCAGGCATCTCCAGTGCTTGGGCGCAATCCGATTACTGGTCACAACCCCGTGGAATTTGGCTTCAGAGGCAAACCAGCAATGGAAAGGAGGAAGTAAGGAACATCTACTTTGCTGATGGGCGCATCATCCCTGATGGGTATGTGCAAGCCTGTCGGTTGCTGCGGGATGTGCGAGCTGGTCAGGCCGTGCAAATGTCGCCAGTCCTGCTGGACATTCTCTGCGGCATACAGGGCTTTCTTGGGGCGCATGGCTACAGCATCCCACTGGTCACAACATCGGGCTACAGAAGCCCCGCTACAAACGCTGCCACGGAAGGGGCCTCTCGGAACAGTATGCACATGCACGGTAGGGCTTGGGATGGGCGGATGCCGGGGGTTTCCGGCGATGTTATGGCTCAGATAGCCCTGTACCTGCAAGGTGGCGGCGTGGGACTCTACAAGGGGCGGGGCTTCATTCACATTGATGACGGGCGATTGCGGTTTTGGCGTGGCTGACGGCGATTCGGCGGCAAACTGCGACCGGCCAAATTTGGCCGGTCTTTTTTTGGCGGCTGGTGGCCCTGATGGGGCTGGATTGCGAAAGCTGCCCCAAACAGGCATTCATTCGATGTGCAAATACAGCATTTTTTATGCTGAAATACCTCTACCACACCGCAACTGCGGAACTGACACACAAAGCGAGCAGCCTTGCGCCTTACGCTTGCTGTTTGAGGACGAGCCACGGATATGTTTGCTGTGCAAATGAGAATTTGCAGAGCAAATTGCTCAAAGCCTTTTCTACGCCGGGAATCTGGCAATTTTTAAGGCTTAAACCATGCGCTCTTACTCGTCGTATCAACAGAAAAAGTCTTCCTTTTCTCGTTACAGCATCCTTCGTTGGTCTGCACCAGCTTGGGTTGTTGTAATGTTCATCTTGGGTCTTATTTCGACTCGATTCATGAACTGAGTTAAATAAAAATTGAAAATCCACTTCGGTGGGTTTTCTAATGTCGCTGCACATTAGAAAGCCTATCGGCCTACTCCTTTTTCAACACCGCGAATGCGGGATTTTTTAGGAGTTTCATCATGTTCAAGACTATCGCTATCGTTGCCGCTATTGCTTTCGCTTCTGTTGCTAACGCACAAGTTGCTCAAAAAAATAATGGCATCATTGTTCAACCCGGTATCAGTAAAGCTGTTGCTATTCAAGAAAAAAACGCTGTTAAAAAGAACATCGTTCATGCTGTTTATGTTGCTGATGCTACCCGCACTAGCAACATGGGCACCGCTCGCATGGTTGGTCGCAACTATGTAGGCACCGAAACAGGCATTGAAGGCATCGACTTCAATCGCAAGTGATCAGCAATTTGAAAACTCACTTATTGAAAGGATCGACTTCAATCGAAAATAAACGATGAATTAAAAACTCACTTCGGTGAGTTTTCTAATGCTTCACGGCATTAGAAAGCCTATCGGCCACTCCTTTTTTAACACCCTATTTTGGGGATTTTTTAGGAGTTTTTTATGGCACACGAACTGTCTTTTAATGGTGCTGGTGAAGCTGAAATGGCCTACATTGGTGCAAAGCCTTGGCACGGCTTTGGTCAGGAAGTGAATCCGAACGCAAGTTTGGAGGAATGGATGGATGCAGCACGCATGAACTGGAGTATCAATCGCGCACCCGTTCAATTCAAGAATGCAAATTCTGATTTGATGTGCGAGTATCCTGATAGTCACGTTCTCTATCGCAGCGACAACGGGAAAGCCTTATCGGTTGTCTCTGATCGCTACAAGGTTGTCCAGCCCAAGGACATGATTGATTTCTTCCGCTCCCTTGTGGAAAACGAAGGGTTCAACATCGAAACGATTGGCACCCTGAAAGAAGGCCGTCGTATCTGGGCATTGGCTAATACCAATATCCAAAACGATGTCGTTGGAAGTGATCGTCTCAAGGCTTATGTCCTTCTGATTACCTCCTGCGATGGTTCTTTGGCTACTACAGCCAAATTTACCAGCGTTCGCGTCGTCTGCTGGAATACGCAGGCTATTGCTCTGGGTGAAGGCGGTAAAGAAGTCAAGGTACGGCACAACACTGTATTTGACCCTGATGCGGTGAAAGGCCAAATGGGACTGATCGGTGCGAAAGCCTTTGAGAACTTCCTCGGAAAAATGCGCGATTTGACGAAAGTGAAAATCACGCAAAGCGATGCCATCAGCATTGTTGGCTCGCTTCTTCCGAAGCCTGCTGGCGAGAAAGAAATCACGCAATCCAAAGGCTTTGTTCAGATCATGAGCCTGTTCAATGGCACTGGTAAAGGTTCAACCTTGCCCGGTATTCAAGGAACGGCTTGGGGTCTTCTCAATGCAATGACCGAGTATGTTGATCATCATGCCCGCGCTCACAATTCTGAAAACCGACTCCATAATCAATGGTTCGGTAAAGGCGCATTGCTGAAAGAGACCACCGAACAATTGCTGTGCGAAATGATTATCTAACCGCTAACCGCTAACTGCAAAACAAAAACCCACTTCGGTGGGTTTTTCCATGTAAGGGGGTAGCCCAGCGTGATGCTGGGCAAACTTTGGCGGGAAGTTTCCTAAATTTTGGAGAAACCTTCCAATTTTTGGTAGGAAGTTGCCAAACCTTTCAAGAAGTAGCCAAATTTTGGCCGAAACCAGCCAAATTTTGGACAGAACCTGCCAGACGTAGATTGATCCGTTCTGAAGCCAAATCGATGCAAGTGGGCCTGATGGCGGCTTTTGCTTTTGTTCCTTGGTGCAAAAACAAAAGCCTTTTTAACCATTTTTTGGAAAGGTTTATCATGAAAAAGAAAACTAGCCTGAGCGCCTTGCAACTGGATTTATTCGGCGGCGACTTTGCAGTGATCGATGCCCCTGTGGTAGTGCCCAAAATCATCTCCGAAAAGAAGGAGGTGGTAGAGCGCATTGAGCAGGCATTTGAGGAGGAAGTGAAAAGCAAGCGCGAACTGTTCGAGTTGCTGGATTCGCATCTGATGTGCTTGGGTTCTGATCGCACCAAGGTGCGTGCCAACATCCGGGCCATCGAAATCTTGCAGTCTGGTACTTCGGCAAAAAGCGTGGAAGAAAAAGCGGCACTGGTTGCGTATAGCGGCTGGGGTGGCTTATCCAATGTGTTTGCCAAAAACACCGACTTCCCTGTGGAGCAGCAACGCTTGCGTGCGCTTTTGGGTGAAGATGCTTATGCCAGTGCAATGGAGTCGGTTCTATCGGCTTATTACACCGAGCCTGCTGTGGTGCGGGCCATCTGGAAAATGATTCGGCACATGGGGTTCACAGGCGGTCGCGTTCTGGAACCATCTTGCGGTGTAGGCCACTTCGTTGGTGCCATGCCCCAAGACCTGCGCCAAGAATCGCATATCTCGATGGTGGAAATTGATGACACAACGGCTGCCATTGCGCGTACCGTTTATGCCGATGAACAGACACTGGTGTACCACACCGGCCTGCAAAATGCGCCTATCCAGCCTGATAGTTTCGATTTGGTCGTTGGGAATGTGCCGTTTGGCAACTACCGAGTAACAGATCGGAATTTTGACCACTTGCGTTTGGTAATTCACGACTACTTCTTTGCGAAGTGTCTGAGTGCCTTGCGGGTGGGTGGCATCATGTGTTTGATCACATCTACCGGAACGCTGGATAAAGACGAAGCAAAATTTCGTGAATATCTGGCGCAACGTGCAAACCTGCTCACAGCTATCCGTTTACCCACTGGTTCCTTTAAGCGCCTTGGTTCGACAGATGTTGTCGCAGACATTCTTGTTTTCCAAAAGAAAGAGTATGACCCCACTGTTAAAAAATCCAATTTTCAACACCTGACACAGGCAACGCCCGCAATACTACAGACCGCATACGCAAGAATTCCGGTCAATAGCTATTTCGTGAATCACCCGCAGAACGTCTTGGGCAAGCTGCAACACTTGGTAGCCCGGTACGGTCAAACTGTGGGCGTGGTGCCTCATCAGGACTGGCAACAGCAACTTAGCGATGTTCTTGCCCACCAGCAGGAGCTTGCTGGACGCTTTGACCCAGCCTTGAATGTTCGTATTGAGAAGCAAAGAAATGTAGCTAGGGACAAAACCGGGATCAAAACCGGGGTGGCCTATGGTTACTTCTTCGATGATGACGGTCAGCTCATGCAGTTGGATGAATGCTCCGAGGTGAAAACCTTGAGCTATTTGCCTACTGGTACGCTGCTGCGCTTGGAAGGTATGACGCATATTCGCAATGCGGTGTTGGAGGTATTGGAGGCCGATTCTATGCAGTGCGAAAGTGCTGCTGCGAAGCGGGAAAAACTCAATCGGTACTACGACTCGTTTGTGAAGCGCCACGGCTTCTTGATGACATCACACAATCGTCGTCTGTTTTCTGCTGATACGCACTCGCCTTTGCTGTGGTCGTTGGAAATGTATGACGAAGAAAAAGAAACTGCTGTCAAGGCAGATATTTTTTCTAAATCTACTGTCTCTCACGCCATCTTGGCAGAACGCGCTGAAACGATGGGGGAAGCAATTGCCCTGTCCTACAACAAGTTCGCTAGATTTGATGTGAAATTCATTGCGAAAGCATTGGGTCGTAGCATTGAAAGCATTTTGGAGGAATTGATTGCTGAAGATCGGGTTTACCTAAATCCGCTGACGCTGCAATGGGAAGACAAAGAAAGCTACTTGAGTGGTGACGTGTACGAAAAACTGGATGTGGCCAAGGCTGCTCAGATGGGGGACTCCCGTTTTGAGCGCAATGTAACCGCATTGCAGGCTGTAGTGCCCACCCGGATTCCGTTGCGTGCTATCGCTGTGCGCTTGGGGGTGTCGTGGATTCGTGCTGAGATGCTTGAGGAATTTGTCCTTGAGGTGATCGGCGTTGGAAAATCGCGCATTTCTATTACGCACTTGCCTAGCGCTGCAAGCTGGACGGTGAGTGGCTATGCCAAAAAAGACTTGGACGTTAATACGAAGTGGGGAACCACCCGTAGAAGTTTTGTTGCGCTTCTTGAGGATTTATTGAATCAGAAGACAACAGAAGTTCACGACAAGTTGATTTTGGAAGATGGCAAGGTCAAGATGGTTCTGAACGCTGATGAAACTCTGGCTGCCAGAGAAAAGGCTGAAAAAATCCAAACGGCTTTTGCCGAATGGGTTTTCGAGGACGAAAAACGAGTTGGCGAACTGGAAGACATCTACAACCGAACCTACAACGGTCGGGTCAATCGCAGCTATGACGGTAGCCACTTGGTCATTCCGGGGTTAAATCCGGCGATCAAGCTACGTGCAGCGCAAAAAGACTCCATCTGGCGTGGTCTGGTGAGCGGTAACACGCTCTATGCCTTGGCGGTTGGTGGTGGCAAGACACTTATCCAAATTTGTGTCGCGCACGAATCAAAACGTCTAGGTATTGCCAACAAGCCGATGCTAGTGGTGCCAAATCACATGCTAGAGGCTTTTGCCGGTGAATATCTGCGGGCCTTTCCGCGAGCAAAAATCCTTGCCGCAAGCAAGGAAGACTTACAAGGAGATCGTCGCAAAACTTTGCTGATGCGTGCGGCAACGCACGACTGGGACTGCATCATCATTACCCATAGCTCCTTCGGGCGCTTGTCGGTAGGGACGAAGGCACTGGATCAGTTCTGCAAAGAAATGGCAGGCAAAGTGGAAGAATCCATCATGGGAGCGACTGACGACAACGCAGTTCGTGACGCCATGCGCCAGAAAAAACTCATTGAGGAAAAGCTCAAGAAAATGAGTGAAGGCGAAAAAGATGCTGGGATGCTGACCTTCGAGCAGTTGGGCGTTGACCTGCTGTGCGTGGATGAGGCTGACCTGTTTAAGAACCTGTGGTTCCACACTAAAAAAACTCGTGTTGCTGGCCTGTCGAATACTTGTTCTGGGCGTGCCTTGGACTTGTATTTGAAGTCGCGCATGATTTTTCAACGGCGTAATTTTGACGGCTTCGGCTTGATGTTCGCAACGGCTACGCCTATTGCTAACACCATCGCTGAGATGTTCATTATGCAAACCTATCTGCAACCATTCACTCTGGAGAAAAAAGGGATCGATAGCTTCGATGCTTGGGCTGCCAACTTCGCACGGGAGATCACTTCCATCGAGGTCAAGCCTGAAGGTTCGGGTTTCCGTATGCACACCCGGTTCGCCCGGTTTGTGAACGTGCCTGAGCTGATGCTGTTGTTCCGCGAAATTGCCGAGATTCGTACCAAGAAAGACCTGGCCCTGCCTGATCCCATTCTGGCTGGTGGCAAGCATACGCTGGTTTCTGTTGCGGCTTCGGACGCGCAAAAGCAGTTTGTGCAAAGTCTGGTCGAACGTGCAGAGTTGATCCGCTCCGGCCAAGTCAAGCCCAACGAGGACAACATGCTCTGTATAACCAACGATGGCCGCAAGGCTGCCTTGGATATGCGCTGCATGAACCCGATGGCCTTTGATAACCCGTTCGGCAAGGTGAATGCCTGTGTCGAAAAAGTGTTTGAGCATTGGAAAGAAGGGCAACAGGAGCGTCTGACGCAACTGGTGTTCTCTGATCTGAGCGTGCCAAGCAATACCGGGTTTTCGGTCTATACCGACATTCGGCAAAAGCTGATGGAGCGTGGCGTGCCAGCGGCGGAAATTGCGTTCGCGCAAGACTACTCTACTGACAAAGCCAAGGCCGAGCTACACCGCAAGGTGCGACAAGGGATGGTGCGTGTGCTGATTGGTTCTACGGAACTGATGGGCTTTGGCACCAATGTGCAAGACCGCCTGATCGCAAAGCATGACTTGGACGCTCCTTGGCGGCCCCGTGATGTGGAGCAACGTGATGGCCGGATCATTCGTCAAGGCAACAAAAACGAAGTAGTTTGGATTTACCGCTACGTTACTGAGCAGACCTTCGATGCCTATATGTGGCAGACCCTAGAGCGCAAGGCGGGCTTCATCTCGCAAGTGATGGAGCACTCCGGCGATGCACGGTCGGTCGAGGATGTCACCAGTCAGGCACTTTCGTTTGCAGAGGTGAAAGCCTTGGCTTCCGGGAACCCATTGGTGATTGAGAAAGCTGGTATCGATGCCGAAGTTACGCGCTTGTTGGCACTGAAAAGTGTGCATAAGAACGCGCAGCGGAAGTATTCGAGTGATCTGCACTATGAAAAGAAAACTCTCGATTACCGGGAAAATCTCGGTCGTAACTTGGTTGCTGATATTGATACTCTTGGCGATACCACGAAAGTGATCGTTAATGGTGTCGATCCACAAGATGCAGTCCAAGCTGGAAAGCTGATTATGCAGCGCCTCGCTGTTATTTCAGAAATCATGAAGGAGGAAAAAAATGCGTCTATGGGTATCTGCAAAATTGGCAATGCCGCACTGGAAATTGTTAATTTTGGGTTCAAGCGCACGCAAGTTCGCATCAACAATCGACGCTACGAAGTTAAGCTCCCTTACGGTGCAGAAAGTATTGCTTACTACCTGACCGATAAAACACTAGAAAAACAACTGCAAGAAATTGCAGAAAAAAATCTGGTGGCTATCGAAGATGGAAAGAGCACTATCCAAACGCTGACGGTGCAATGCGCTGTGGAGTTCGAGCATGAAAATGCCTTGAATGCAGCACTGGCCCGTCAAGAGGAAATTGATGCAAGTCTGGAAATCGACTCGCAAGATATGTCTTTGGTCACGATGACTGAGGACTAAAAACGCAACGCCTGCCCCGAAAGGGGTGGGTGTGCGAATCTTTCCAAAACCTGCCAAATTTTGGCAGAAACCCGCCAGACTTATCAAAAATCCGCCAAATTTTGGCGGAAACCTACCAAATTCTGGAAAGAATGCGCCAAATTTTTGCGGGAAATTGACAAGCGGATAGATTTTTCAAAAGGCCAGCGCCTGCCTTTTGAAAGCGCCTTTCCTTTTTTCAACACCGCGCTTGCGGGAATTTAAGAAGGAAATACCGATGGAATACTATGAAATTGGCCCCAGCCCTTGGGGTGAGGAATGCGCGCAAGTTGGCGAAGAAAACTACAGCGCTCGTGCCCTTGCTGAGTGCCGTGCCTTCATTAACCAAATCCTGCGCCACTACCCTGCCCCCAGTAAGTTTGGCACTCTAAAACCCAAGCGATTCAGCCATGACTTTGGCCGCTACTATGAAGTGGTTGCCTGTATTCACGAATGGACACAGGCAAAGGCTATTTACGACTGGATTTCCAAAATTGAAGGCGATGCTAAAAACGTGCTGGAAAATTGGGATCAGGAAGCCTTGGCAGAGTTGGGCTTGGTAGAAAATAACTGAGGCAACAAGCGATGAGCAATACCGCAATAATAATCTGCCGAATCAAATTGGCTGCAATGATGAACTGCCGATCCGTTGGATACCGGCAGTCAGGCATGGTGTCGGTGGCTAAAGATTTAGGCTTTTTTACAAACACAAATGATTTGGAAAAAAACTGGCTTGAGTTCTTGGAAAAAAATGTGACTTCCAAAAACTGCAATGAAGTCTTGGATATCTTACTAAACTCTAGCAAGGCTGAGAAATTTAGTACCTGAGCTTCGGATAGAAAGGGTGGTTGCTGCGGCAGCCACCCTTTTTTATTTTTCGGGAATAAAATCTGCAACGTCCAGCCTAGATAGCTTAAATGTCCCGATAAATTTCCCACTTTGGAATTCGCCAAGAACATCACCAAAGCCTCGAATCTCCATATCCCGCTCGGCTAGGGAGAAACCATCAGCATGGCAGCACAAAGCCTGCAAGCGTTCGCGGGTGTCGCCTTTAAGCTCTTTATCCACCATCATCACAAAGTCTGCCGCCCCGCCATTTCGGGCCAAGCGCCCACGCAACTGGTGCAACTGGGCCACCCCAAACCTGTCGGCGTTGGACACCACCATCAGGCCAATATCGGGCACGTCCACCCCCACTTCTACCGCTGTGCTGGCTACGATGATGGGCTGCTCGCCTGTGGCAAAAGCGGTCAGCGCCTTTTGCTTGTCTGTTGGCTTGAGTTTGCCGTGCAGGATGCTGACAAGGCCCGGAAAATGCTCTGACAAACGCTGGCCAGCATCTTTCACAGACGCACCCGCGCCTGTGACCCGGTGGTAGAGGAAGATTATTTTTTTGCCTGCCTTGAGGTGCTGGCGAACCAGTCCCACCACGCCGCTCCGATTGGCTGGTGTAGCAATGCAAGAGCGAATTTGCTTGGGCACCGGGCCATTGATGAGCTTGATTTGCTTCCAGCCATCAAAGATGGCCAACGCCAGTGAGCGCGGGATGGGCGTGGCGCTGGCCTCAATAACGTGGGTCTGCGCGTGCGCCAGCATCTGCCGCTGCTCCACAGAAAATTTGTGCTGCTCATCAATCACCAGTGCTTCCAGTTTTTTTATGGCTGGCGAACTGAACATGGCCTGTGTGCCGATGAGCATTTTGGAGTGCGTGTCAGGCGCTGCCGCCCCTGAGACAATGAGGCCGGGCTTGAGGTCGGGAAAGCGCGCTTGGGCTTGATCGTGGATTTGCCTTGCCACCAAGTCGCTGGGGACAACCACAGCCACAGGATTGCGGCTGGTGCGGGCCACGGCAGCGATTGCCAGCAAGAACACCAGCGTCTTGCCAGTGCCAACATCTCCATTGAGCAGAATCCGTACCCCGGACTTGCGGTTCAATTCGAGTCTGATGGCATTGAGGGCTTTTCGCTGATCCGGGCTGAGTGTTTCCTTTTGCGCCTTCACTGCTGCGATCAGGTGCGTGTCTACGTTGTAGCGCGCTGGCTCGTCTGGGCCTTGTTCGGTGCCGTTCTTTGCCGCATGGCGTACCTCGGCCACCACGGATTTTCGGGCGATTGCCAAAGCCGTATTGCCAGCCGCCAGTGTGCTGGGCGCGTGCAAATCTCGGATGAGCTGGCTGGGGGTGATGCCGTGGGCTTGCAGCAGCTCCGCAATGGGCTGGGTGCTCGCCACGATCTTTGCCGCTTCTTCTATCGCATCCGGTTCGTCTAATGCCGCTTGGATGGCGCGCTGGATTTTTTCTCCGGCAACCTGTCCGGGCACTCCCGAATACTGCGGCTCTACTCTCCCCGTGAAATCAGAAAGTGCTGAGTTGAAAATCAACGGGCCTTTGCCTGTCATCCGCAAAAGACCTTGGATGAAAATTTCGCCCCCACGAAGCTTTTGCATCTCATCCAAGTTGACTCCGAATAGTCGTATCTGCAAGCCCTTCACATCGGCAAAATTGATGCTCAAACTTGCAATGTCTGATTTCGGATTTTTGGTTTCGTTACCTGAGCGATCAATCATTTTGAACGAACTCAAGGTTGTACGGAAAAGCACAACTTCTTCGGTGGGTGCGGATGCTATGGCGCTGATGAACCTAGATTTATCAACGAACCCTCTCGGAAGCGCTAACAGTGCTGTCGCTGCACTATCACAACCCAGTGAAGCAAGACTCGCAAAGATTTCATTAGTTTTTTGAATCATGCCCAAGATTAAAGCAATTTAACCGATTATCCACTGACTCAAAAGATTGGCAAAAATCGCAATCTTTCGATCACCTAGGAGACAACATTTCGCTGTATCGTTACGGCTGGTCAGTAGCTACAGGTGTGCCCTTCTCCCTTGGTTTGGTTCGTGGCGCTATAGGGGTGCAAGGGAAAAAGGGCACACCTGTAGAGAGGAATCATCTCCGTTCCTCACTTACTGACTTCAACGCCGCGCATGTGGCAAGAGAAGATCACAGCCAACTTCTGGCTGGGATAACTTTGTTGAGCGGGTAACTGCTCAAGGAGAAAAAATGGCATCCTTTTTGGCTGAAGTGGTCGCGCAAAATAACGTGGCCGCTGGTTTTTCTGTTTCTGGGAAAATTCGCGCTGGATTCAAGGCACCAACGAAGGCAACATTGGAAAACGCCCAAGCTGTAGAGATTTTTCGCAAAGTGCAAGAAGGCAAAATGTCTTTTCAGCAAGCTGCTAATGAAATCAAACAGAAAACTGGGATCAGTAACCCTTTTTATCCGCGCAATACCCCGCATTTTCATGCCCATCCGTGGGATATGGAAAGTGGAAAAATTGCCTCAGATAAGCTGATGAAACTGTATGGCGAAAAGCGGGATAACGATCAAGAGCCGCGTCTCTACCGCTTCCCAGTAGTGTTTCCTGATGTGGGTCGCAATGGCATTGATACGATCCTCGGATCGGGTCTTGCAGTGCGTGGCCCCGGCATGATTGGCTATCGCAGTCAATACAGTGATGATGGTGTTCGTAGCTGCGTTTACCTCCCGCCTGTAGTGCCCAATGCAGACACCAAGCGCAAGCAATTCGTTCGTCGTCAATTCGTCATTCGTAGCGTTTGCGACACTGAAAAGTGTGTGGAATACGCTACGGGAGCTTGCCGCTTTGCGGGAACCCTGCGTTTCTACATCCCCGGTATGTCTGGTGCTGGCGTGTTCTCTCTGGAAACAGGAAGTACCCAAGCTGCATCGGAAATCTACCTGCGCCTCACGTCCATCTTGCAAGAATGCGGCAGACTGCCCAACTTCACGCCTGATGGTAGCCCCGTTTTCTACATCACCAAGGCCAAAAAGCCTCGCGTGCATTACGATGAAAATGGGGTAAAAAAGCAAGGCGACCAGTGGGTGGTGGTGCTGGAAACTGAGATCGATCTGACCAAGGTGCGACAACAACAAGAGCGGCGGCTATTGGCTGCTCCAAAGGCTCCGCAAAAAGTCGTGCTTCCTTCGTCGTGGCTGCAAAGCGATGATGAGGACTACGATGATGCGGGTGGGCAGGTCTATGGTGCAGCCCCGGCGTTCATGCTGGAAAATGCCCCAGAGATTGCTCCACCCAAGAAGCCGCTTAGTGATCTTGACCGCCTGAATGAACGCGCTGATGTGTACGGAATCCGCCGCAAGGTGGAGGAATGGGCCACCATGCGCTACGGTGAAGGCTGGAATGCTTCTGACAAGGTGAATTTGGTCTGTGAGAACTTCTTTGCAATCGAGGCCAAGTTCAGTGTCAATACTGCACAGTTCCTTGATTTGCAGATTCTGGTACAGGACAAAGGCATTCCCTATCAAGATGTGGCCCTGCCCTACATCAAGCATAAATTCGGTGGGTTTGGTACTGGTGAAACCTTGCACCAGATACTGAATCATCTGGATGAACTGCTTGAACAAGGCGCAGACTCTGCCATTTCGGTAATGAAAAATGAAATTCCATAATTTCACAATTTCATGAAACAAGGCCCGCTTCGGCGGGTTTTCTTATGCCACACACTAAAGGCATAAGAAAACCTGTCTCCTTGGTTTTTAACGCCATTGTTTTGGCAAATTTAAGGAGTAAAAAAATGGGATGGAGTTTTAGTTGGAATGAAGATAAAAAGCAGCTAGTCGAACGGCTAATCGGTAGCGAGTTGTCGAGCGGCTATAAGTTTCTCGAACATAAAGTCGTTGGCAACCACCTTTGGCATACTTTTTCCCGTCCAGATGGAAGCAAATCCATTGGGCTGTATTTGCTACAGCCAGGAGGAAGAAGTGACGAGGGCTGGGGGTACAAAGGCGTAGATGAGGATTATTACCCCGGCGAATTTGACTGCCCAATTGCATTTATCGAACAGTGTGACCCGCCGCAGACTGAGTGTGCGCGGGAGTGGCGTGAAAAAGTGCTTCAATTCGATGCGCGCAAAAAGGAGCTAAAGAAGAACCTTCGGCCAGATGTGTTGATCTCCCTTTGGGGAGCAAAATTCCGACTGGTTGGAAAGCAGAACAGGCAATGGGTTATTCGGAATGTCGAGACAGACAAGCTGTTTCGACTGCCAAGAGAGGGATTGAAGGATTTGACCATCCTTTCTGAGCGGGTGGCTGCACCAGCACCTATCCCTGTGCAGGAAACTCTCGATCTTTTTGCTGCCGCCTAAAAAACCAAGAAGCACAAGCCCTCCAGCCTTTCGGTTGGGGGGCTTTTTTTGTGCGTTCGCGCTGCTGAGTACGACCGGCCAAATTTGGCCGGTAGCGGCGGCAAAAAAAACCGCCCGAAGGCGGTTCGCGTAGAGCAGGGGTTTGGTTCAGAACAGATAGGGCTGACCGGGGTGGCGGCTGGTGCTGGCGGCGGCTGATGTTGCCGAAACCGCGAAGGCAAAAGCTGGGATGTGGCCTGTCGTGGCTGTCTTGGGGGCCTCTACAAAATTTTCGTAAAGCTCCCCGTCCACTCATAGTCACTGGCACATTAATTGCCACTGGAAAACAGCCCGGCTTCCATCTTGCTTGCTACAGTACAAGTGCGCTGGCTGGAGCGGACTTTTGGACGACCGGCCAAATTTGGCCGCTCCAAAATGGCTGGCCCAACAAAAAGCCCCAGCGATGCTGAGGCTTTCTGTGCCGCCTTGGACTCCGCTAGAACAGTGCTGGCTGCTGCACAAGCGAAACCGACACGTTCACTGCCTGCGATTTGGCTACCAAGTGACGTTTGATGGCAGTGCGGCGCTGTTTGTCGTCAGGCAATACCAGCAGCATGTCCAGTGCGTCTTTTAGACCCGAATCTTTCTCGCTAATCGTGAACTTGAACGTGATTGTCTTTGCATCGGTTGGAAAATTCGCTGGCATTGATGCGTCTAGCGCGATGCCGAAGTGCAGTGCTTGGCGTAGTGCTTCGCGTCGCGCAACGTCCGAATCAAGGCTGTGCAAGTACAGGTAGAAGCGCTCAAGGCCGATCTCGTGCGGGCCAATAGAGAAAGTAAAGCGAATCGAATCGATTATTCTTGCAGTCTGCCAGTCTTGAGGGCCAGGAATGCGGTGAGGGTCTTTCGTGCGCTGCTTCGGTGTCGGGCGTTGCAGTAGCTGCATTGCGGCGCTGAGGGAATCAATTTTTTGAGCTTGGCGCTGCAACTCTTGCTCCAGCTTCCCATATTGCTCAGAGAACATGGCGAACATCTGGGACATGGGCACAGGCATCTGGCCGTAGGGTGTAGTGGCCTGTGCCTGCTGCTGGTACAGCGTCTCCAGTTCTTGCCAGCGATCAACGATAGTGGCAGTGAACTCGGGGCAAAGCTGGGCAACCACAATGATGCTGTCGCGGCGGCCTTTGTCACCGCTGAACACATAGGCCGAGGTGGTGCGAGGGCGGCCCATTTTGTCTGTAGTTTGTTCATCCTGCATTGCAGGTTGGACAATTACGCCCTTCTTAGCCAGTCGATCAATCGTCACTTTCACGTTGTCGTGGCGTGATTCAGTCAACTCAGAAATTTCCAAGCTACTCATGCTCACGCTATCACCGCCCCCAACAGGTAGCTGGATTTTGGCTTTGCCTACAAGACCATTAGCGCTACTTTCAACAACCGTGGGCATGGTTGCACGCTGCTCGAAAAAGTCGAATAAAGCATCCTGAACAAACGGGCCATAGCCAGCGGACACCATGTGCGCTTGGCGTTGCGAGAAGATGTAGATACTGCTATCGGAAAAGCCTTCCAGCAATTCCTTCACCTTCTTCTCGATGTCCGTATGCTCAATGCGCTGGAAGGTCTGGGACGGGAAAGAAACGCCACTGGCATGGGCTTGGCGCTCGCGGCATTGGTTGACTAAGCGGATTAGCTCCAAGCTGCTGATTGATGTTGTTTCGAGGGTGGTGGACATAGGATGCTCCCTGGTTGGGGGGGTGAATATCTGTGGTTTAGATGGGGAAGCTGGCTGCCAACACTTGTCCAGCGATGGCTTGCGGATCACCCTCGCTGGCAATCACTTGTGTACGCAAAATGCGGCTTTCTTGGGCCACACTGAAGACGGCCTCAACTTGCTCGTCGCGGCGGCTTTCGATGCCACAGTGCCACTTGCGTGCTGTGCATTCGCTCCGGTGTGCCAGTCGCTGCACGCGCTCTTGTTCCGGGCAGGTCAGATGCACCACTGTGCTACCCGTGGGCAGCGATAGAACGTGCATAGGCTCGGCTGGGAAGCCATCGACTACTACGCCGCGCAGATGCACCACAGCCCGGATTTCTTCCATTAGCGCATTGACCAGCTCAGGGGCCATGCGCTCGCCGCGCTCGTGCTTGGCCAACAGGCGTAAAAAGCGCAAGCTATACCCTTTGGGAATTTTATTCTTGCGCAGCAGTCGGCCAAGATCACCAATGCTGATGTGTTTGAAGCCTTGCTTGGCAGCCAAAATCTTGCCGATGGTGGACTTTCCTACGCCATGCAGGCCAATGAGAAAGATGACCGGATTTTGCATTTTTTCCTTTAGTGAATTCTTTCGATAGCGATAAACTGCCGCCACAGCTCCAGTGATTCGCACATGGCACTGAGTTCTCGGCGCAATGCTTCGTGGCTGCGGCATTCTTCTATTGCAGCTTCTTTGATTGCACGGCCCAAAAAGCCGATTGCCCGTGAAAGCTCTAGCTGAGTGCCACAGCACTTGCCCTCGATAGGAGGGACTGTTTGTTTGAGTTGCTCGATGAGGTCTTCCATGCAAAAATGGTCGCACTCAAAGCGAACAAATCAAATTTTGGTAAGAGACTGCTTGCTCCGATTAGAATTTGTAGCTTCGGTGCTTCGATGTCGAAAGCTCGCGTTAAGAACTGAGTTTTCGAGTTCGTGCGGCGGCTGCACGGGGTTTGTTCGCGGAAATTGCTAAAAAATCAGAAAAATTCACTTTTTCCGAAAAATTGCGTTTTTGCTGTGTTAGGATTGCACCATCTGATCTGACAATGATGGAGAGGATGAGGAAGGGTTGGTACGTCATCGCACCGCTCACTGCTGGAAGCGCAATTCGTAAGAATCTGCTAAATCCGCGTTAGGGGCTTTATTGCGCGATAATAAAAGTTGCGTTGGCTTTATCCGCGCTGCTGGTCTGGCTCTTTGATGCTTTGAGGCTTTTTGCGTTTGCATAGCTTCTCTACATTGCGGCACTGTCTCACGATAGTGTCGTTTTTGTGCTTTCCGAGTCTTTTCGATCCTTGGAAAACACCGGCCAAATTTGGCCGGTCGCTGGATCGGCAAGGCTGGGTCGCCAAGAACCCTCATTTTTTGCGTTGGACGCGATTAGCGGGCTTTAGAGCCGTTTTAAGGGGTTCGGGCTATATAGCCCTTGCCTTGATCGATTTGTGGCCTTCTAGCCCACTAGAAATTGCTCAATCCTAGCGGCCTGCCATGCTCCAACAGAGAGTTTCCATACCGATCCTAGTGGCAGTACCGGCCAAATTTGGCCGGTCGTGGAGCGGTGGCGAACAGACAGAACTTTGGGATGGGCCTTGGCGGGCAATGCGCGCTCATGCGATCTCTCCTCCAAAAACACCGGCCAAATTTGGCCGGTCGCAAGTCGGTCGATAGCAGAGGGTTGGTGTCGGGCGCGTATCTAGCTCACGCGATCCCGGATAAGCCACCGGCCAAATTTGGCCGGTCGTGGAGCAGTGCGCCAGCCCTACCCATTCACGCGCAGCCCGGATATGCCAATCTCGGAATTAGAAAAAATCGAATCGGAGATAGATGATTTTTTAGATCGCAATCTAAAAAAATCTAATCACCGAAAAGAAATTTTCGAAAAAGACTTTGTTTTATAAGAAATTCTTTTTTATGGACTGATTTTACAAACTCATTAAAATTAAAAGAACAAAAATTCTAAAAATTTTTTGTTTCTTAAAAATTTTTGATGCTTTATTTTATAAAAAGTTGTTTTTAATTTTCAATTAAAAACGAATTTTCTTTTTCTTTTTTTAAGCCTCTTTATTTATTAACGACTCTTTACTTATTAAAGATTTTTGGCTTTTCCGTAGGTGAAGGTTTGGAGATCGTGCCTCTAAGAACCACCGGCCAAATTTGGCCGGTCGGAAGCTAGAGTTGATCGCGGGCTACGATGCTCGCGCCTACGCGCGCACACGCTCGCGCACGCGAAAAACCTTTGAGACGCGCACGCTCTTTGAATAAAAAACGGTCTTCTTAGATCATCCTCAGCGGAAAAGCCAAAAAATCTTAAAAAATTAACCGCTTTTTTAAAGATTCAAAATCTCTAAAACTGAGCCAATTTTTTGAGGCCAAGGTTTACCTTGTCCGAAAAAAATTCCGTATTCTTAAAAAAATTCCAAAAAAAACGCGCTCACACGGGCGCGTCTTAATACATAAGAATTTCTTATAAAAGGGTTGAATTTAAGGCTAGTCAGCAGGTTTGGATTCGGCTAGGAGCGAAAGGCCGAAAGGAGACCCTACCCGCTTGAACGCAGGTTTACAGCCTTTCAACCTTGCTTTTTTGGACTACGGAAGTCGCTTCAAGGCCCAGTCGCACAGATGGATGGCAACTGTTATCGAGTTCACGGCTCCATCGCCGCCCCCTGCCCGTCTCGACTTAGGATTGGGCCAGTGCTACCAAGGGTTCCCATTCTCGCACTGCTGGTACTAGCCTTGCCGAATCGGGATAGAGCGGCTTTCCACTCTATGACGCATAAGCAAAACCGCGCCGCCGTCTGTTGCTGTTGTGGGCCTAAGCCTCTGGCAACTAACTAGCGTTTATCTTGCTCCGGGGAACCTAGCAGCCGCTACGCGACTTTTCAGTTCATGCGCCCAAAGCAACATGGCACCATTGGGGCGGGAATCTACCACAAAAAATGCTGGTGCAACGCCAGTTCCGCAGATTTTTTCTGCGAGTTTGCGGCGGCTGCAATCCTCTGCGCGGGGATTGCACATCCGATTTGGAAACCCAAGGCATTAAGCTCAACGCACGCATAGAAGCACTGGAAAAGAAACTGGGGCAGCCCCCCAAAAGAAGGGCTAGAACGGCCCTAAAACGGGCGACACATTGGCAATTGAGGCCAAGCCCTACCCTCGCTGCCAAAGCCCTTATTTGGGGCCTTCCTCGCCGACCAGCAGCAAGCCAGAGCCGCTACAAAAAAGTCCTGAGCGCTTACACAGGCGGAGCGATGCTGCGAGGTGACACCCGCCAGTAGTCCGAAAGCTACGGCAGATTTGCGAATAATTAAATGGGCGTGCAGTGAGCTACTCAATAATCATTTCTTGATTTTTCCAAATGTTTCCGCTTTTTCCTATTTTTTCGGTTGGCAATGAAAAGATTTTCCCCACAAAATGAATTTACCTCAACATTTTTTGGCCAAGAGATATGAATGACCCTACTGCTACCTCAGAACTGAATCAGGCTGCCACTGATATGGAAGAACTTCAAGCGGTTGCAGACCTCGCCCTGTCCGTTCAATCTGCCAGCAATCCTGTTGTTGCGGCTGCGTTAGCGGTAGATACAACGCAAAGCACGACCGTTACCTGTAGGGACTTGCATTTGAAAAGCGTCAGGCCTGCATTCAGCGCATTTCTGGGCCAACATTAACTGCGTCTATCAGCGCCCTCAGGCCAGCATTAAGTGCAACTGAACTTGCGTTTGACGGCGCAGGCCTGCATTGCATGGCCGCCGGCCAACATTAAGTGCAACTACCGAGCCTTCACCAACCCGCCTTGAACGCCTCCTTTAAATCGGCAGTCCAGCCATCTGAAGCTCTGCACGCAGCTCGGCTGTGCGTGTGGGATCGAGCTGGTTGGCGAACAGGGCTTTGATTTCAGCCGGCTTGGCGTTGAACTGCTCCACCAAGTCCTTGATGCGGTAGCCGTGGCGCGTCAAGGT
>NZ_FOGD01000006.1 GCF_900111115.1 Giesbergeria anulus | reverse complement strand
CCCTATAACTTTGATGTTCCTTCAAAAGAACCATCAAGGTCTGTTATGCCAAAAAAAGCGCAATCAAAACAAAAAAGCTGATAAGACTCTATGAATTTAGCTGTATTGCCTATAAAGCGATACAGCGCACAGTTTAAGCCTGATGACCATAGCAAGTTGGTACCACTCCTTCCCATCTCGAACAGGACAGTGAAACGACTTTGCGCCGATGATAGTGCGGGTTCCCGTGTGAAAGTAGGTCATCGTCAGGCTAATATTAAAGCATCCCCCTCTGATCCTATCGGTCAGAGGGGGTTTCGCTTTTAGGGCTACAGTGTGGGCTATTCTTTGAATGGCTGGAGCACTTATGCTGAATTTTGATTTTCATAACCCTACCCGTATTGCCTTTGGTCAGGGCCGCATTGCCGATTTGGCGACCTTGGTGCCAGCATCAGCCAAGGTACTGATCTTGGTTGGTGGTAGCAGTGCTGAAAAAACGGGTACTTTAGCCGAGGTGCGCGCTGCCTTGGGTCAGCGCGAACACGCTACCTTTAGCGGCATTGAGCCTAATCCCACCTATGAAACGGCGATGCAGGCCGTGGAGCAAATCCGGGCCGGTGGTTTTGATTTTCTCTTGGCCGTGGGCGGTGGCTCGGTGATTGATGCGGTCAAGTTCATTGCAGCAGCAGTACCGTTTGCTGATGGCGACCCTTGGGCTATTTTGGAGCAGCGTGGGCGCAACATTAGCCGTGCATTAGCGTTTGGCACGGTATTGACTTTGCCCGCCACCGGCTCGGAAATGAACAACGGTGCCGTGATTACCCGCAAAGCCTTGGGAGCGAAGCTGGTTTTTGGCAGCGTGCATTGCTACCCGCTGTTTTCGGTGCTTGATCCCACTAAGACCTATACCCTACCTGCGCAACAGTTGGCCAATGGGGTTGTGGATGCCTTTGTCCATACTGTGGAACAGTATCTGACCTACCCTGTGGAGGCTCGCGTGCAAGACCGCTGGGCTGAAGGGGTGCTGCACACCTTGATCGAAGTGGGGCCACGTCTGTTGTCTGCACCTGAGCCAGTTTATGATGACCGTGCCAATTTGGTCTGGGCTGCCACGATGGCCCTCAATGGCTTGATTGGTGCGGGGGTGCCCCAGGATTGGGCCACGCACATGATTGGTCATGAGCTGACGGCTAAATTCCAGATTGACCATGCCCGCACTTTGGCGATTGTGTTGCCTGCCTTATTGCAGGAATGCCGCCAAGCCAAGCGCGAAAAGCTATTGCAGTATGCCGAACGCATTTGGGGTCTGGGGGCCAGCACTGGTACAGAAGAGCAGCGCATCGACGCTGCCATTGCCTGCACGCGCGACTTCTTTGAGGGTTTGGGCATTGCTACGCGCCTGTCTGCCTATGGTGTTGGTGAGGAGGCTATTGATGGCTTGGTGGCGCAGTTGCAAGCGCACGGTATGGTCAAGCTCGGTGAACGGCGTGCTGTTACCCCAGAGGTGAGTCGGCGCATCTTGCAGGCCGCACTGTAAGCATATGCTGGGGCAGCGTGCAGTTTGCATGCTGCCCGGCTAGACTGTGGGCAACCGAGGAGTTTCTGTATGCAACTGATTGATTCCATCGTGGCCCAAGCCGAGGAGATGGCCGCCTTGCGCCGCGACATCCATGCACATCCTGAATTGTGTTTTGAGGAGTTGCGCACTGCGGAGGTGGTGGCGCAAAAACTGATGCAATGGGGCATCCCTATTCACCGAGGGTTGGGCAAGACAGGTTTGGTGGGCGTGGTGCATGGGCGTGATGGTGGTGCCTGTGGCAGGGCCATAGGCTTGCGCGCCGATATGGATGCCCTGCCTATGCAAGAGCACAACCACTTTGCCCATGCCAGCCGCTATCCCGGCAAGATGCATGCCTGTGGCCATGATGGCCATACGGCCATGCTGCTGGCTGCGGCCCAGCATTTGGCCCAACACCGAGATTTTGATGGTACGGTGTATCTGATTTTTCAGCCTGCCGAGGAGGGGGGCGGTGGTGCCCGTGAAATGGTGCGTGAGGGCCTGTTTACGCTGTTTCCGATGGAAGCGGTGTTTGGTATGCATAACTGGCCGGGAATGCCCGCAGGAACGATGGCTATCAGTCCAGGGCCGGTGATGGCCTCATCGAATGAGTTCAAGATTACTATTCGGGGCAAGGGGGGGCATGCGGCCATGCCACATACAGGCATTGACCCGGTGCCGGTGGCTTGCCAAATGGTGCAGGCATTCCAAACCATCATTAGCCGGAATAAAAAGCCGGTGGACGCGGGCGTCATTTCCGTCACCATGATTCATACTGGTGAGGCGACCAATGTGGTGCCTGATGTGTGTGAATTGCAGGGGACGGTGCGCACCTTTAGCGTAGAGGTGCTGGACATGATTGAGCGCCGTATGCGCCAAGTGGCCGAGCACACCTGTGCCGCCCATGAGGCGAGTTGCACTTTTGAGTTTGAGCGCAACTATCCGCCCACCATCAATGCTGCCGCTGAAGCTGCTTTTGCCCGTACTGTGATGGCTGCCATTGTGGGTGAAGACAAGGTGTTGGTGCAGGAGCCAACGATGGGTGCGGAGGACTTTGCCTTTATGTTGCAAGCCAAACCGGGGGCGTATTGCTTTATTGCCAATGGTGATGGTCAGCACCGAGATATAGACCACGGCGGTGGCCCTTGCACCCTGCACAACCCCAGCTACGATTTTAATGACGGCTTGATTCCGCTGGGGGCGACTTATTGGGTGCGGTTGGCGCAGCAGTGGTTGGCACAGTCGCGCTGAAGGGGCGTTGATTAGGCAGGCTGTGTGCTGTGGGCGTGCAGCAGGCTGTCGATTTGTGCCGCAATTTGGGCTTCAATGCTGGGGGCAAAGGCGCTGAACAAGAAACCCAATTGGGCGGACAGTTCAAACTGGTCAGCGCGCACTTGTAGCGTGCCTTGGATGCCAGAGCGCTCAAAGCGCACGGTGTCTTGCGCATCGCCGCTGATGTAGTGGCAGCGCAGATCGAACTTGCGCTCGGCTTTGGTTGCCCATTGGCGGGCAATGTTGCGGGCTTGGGGCAGGCCAAGCTGGTGATGGCGGTGGATATGAATAGCAGACATAAGGAGCGCGAGTGTACGGCGCAGCTGGCACAAGCAACACAATCGGTCTATGCTGTGCTTGAGCGTTGTTGTTTTTGAAAAGGATTTTTTATGCTGTACAAGTTCAAATCCCGTGCTACTGCCGATCTGATTTTGCTCGAGCCTGATGCCCACCGGATTTTGCACATCATCGGCAAAGACCCTGAGCCCCAAGGTGTGGTTACGCTGGAACAAATGCCTGCTGCCATTGAGGCGCTGCAAGCAGCTATCGCCTTGGATGAGCAACAGTGTGCCCGTGCCCGCGCCACCCACCATGCCACTGGACTGGACGAAGCTGAGGTGGAGCTGCTAGAAAAAAACACGGTTCACCTGCACCAGCGTGGCACGCCTTTTTTGGATATGCTGCGCCGCTCTTTGGCCGAAGAGCATGAGGTGATTTGGGGCCGCTAACCCAAGCAGCAGCCCCAGATTGATGGTGCTTGTGGCGGTTTAGTCGGCGTAGATGTCAGCGGCCTTGATGACGGCACCCCATTTGTCGATTTCAGCCTGCACAAATTTTTTGTGCTCGGCTGGTTCGACTCGCTTGTCGGTCGTGACAACTGCGCCCAGACCTTCTTGTTTCTTGATGAAGTCAGGGTCTTTGAGGGCTGTTTTCAGGGCGGCGTTGATCTTGGCTAGCACATCGGCGGGCGTGCCTTTGGGCGCATAAAGGCCATGCCAGATAGTGACTTGAAAGTCTTTCAGCCCCGATTCAGCCAGCGTGGGCAGCGCCTTAAGCGAAGCTGTTTGTAGGCGCTGGGCGGTGGTGACGGCGTAGGCCTTGACCTTCTGAGCCTCAATCTGGCTAGTGGTGTTGGTGGTTTGGTCGCACAGCAGGTCAATCTGACCACCGACCAAGTCAGTGATGGCGGGCGCGGTGCCTTTATAGGGCACCACCGTCATGTCTACTTTGAGTGCGCTTTGGTACATTAGGCCACATAGGTGGGATGCAGAGCCCAAACCTGCATTGCCGAGGTTGATCTTGCTCTTGTTTTGTGCAATCCAGCTACTCAGCTCTTTGTAGTTGTTGGCGGGCAGGTTGGGGCGGCCAATCAAGGTCATGGGTACATCATTGACGATGCCCAAGTATTCAAAATCATTGGGTACGTTAAATGTCAGCTTGCGGTACAGGGAGGGCATGGTAGCCATGCCGATGTGGTTGAGTAGCAGCGTGTAGCCATCGGGGGTGGCGCGGGCTACCTTGGCGGTGCCAATCGAGCTACCAGCACCGGCGGCGTTATCTACCACGACCGTGGCTCCCAGCGACTTGCGCAGCGCTTCGGCCAAATCACGGGCCACACGATCAGTGGGGCCTCCGGCGGAGAATGGCACTACCAGCGTCACATTTTTGTCTTTTGCCGGAAAATCGGCGGCTTGGGCACCGCTAGTCAAGACCACAGCCGTAGCTACGAGGGTGAGTTTGAACAAAGAAGGCATGGAGAACTCCAAAATACGGTCTCGCGATGATAGAGGCACTGTATGCCTTTGTGTAGCATCTGCGGGTTTGCACCTATCGGTGGGGACAAGCAAGACTTATCTTGATGGAAACGCAGGCAGTGGGGGAGTCTTTGGCATGTTTTACAAATCAATGTAAGGAACAAAATGAATTGGCTTAATCAATTGACGGTAGGTACCAAGCTGGTGGTGGGGTTTATGGTGGTGGCAATTATTGGTGCCATCATCGGTGTGCTGGGTATTGTGGGTACGGGAAAAGTCAATGATTTGGGCAATCTGATGTATGAGCGAGACCTGATTGGTTTGCGCCATGCCGCAGAGGCCAATATCCAACTCATGGCGGCAGCCCGTGCCACTCGCAGTGCCATGTTGGCTACTACCCAAGAGGAGCGTAAAGCATTCACAGATGCTACTTTTCAGTATTTTGAAAAAATTGAAGCAGAACTGAAGCTTTCTGAAAACACATTTTTTACCAGTCAAGGTAAAGCAGCAGTAGCTGAAACGCGGGCAGCGTTGCAAGCGTATAAGGCAGATGCGAGGGTTGCGTTAACCTTATTGCAGGAAGAGCCCTTGGCCGAACCGCGTGGCTCGGTTGAGCATCTGCTTAAGGTGACGGTACCACTGGCCAACAAGGCCGATGACTTGTTGACAGGGCTGATGCAGCGCAAAATTAAAAACGCCGAGCAACTCGATAGCGAAGGCGATGTGCTATATGCCAGTACGCGCCTGTTGATGCTGGTGCTGACGGTGGCTGGCGTGCTGGTGGGTGTGGTGATTGGGGTGTGGATGGCGCGTAACTTACAGCGTCAGCTGGGCGGTGAGCCTGCTGATGTAGCTGCGGCGGCCCGTGCCATTGCTGCGGGTGATTTGAGCACCACCATTGACGACCGCCATGCTGCACCCGGCAGTGTGGTGCGCGCCATGCACGATATGCAAGAATCTTTATGCACGATTGTGGGTACCGTGCGCGCCAGCAGCGACAGTATTGCCACTGGAGCTGGTCAAATTTCTAGTGGTACTGCTGATTTATCCCAACGCACCGAGCAGCAAGCCAGCAACCTAGAGCAGACCGCCGCATCGATGGAGCAGATTGCCAGCACGGTGCAAACCAACGCCGACACGGCCCGACAAGCTACGCAACTTGCTAGCAATGCCAGCCAAACCGCCCACCGTGGCGGTGAAGTCATGGGGCAGGTAGTGACCACCATGGCCGATATCAACGAGGCATCGCGCAAAATTTCTGACATCATCAGCGTGATTGATGGCATTGCCTTTCAGACCAACATCTTGGCGCTCAATGCGGCAGTAGAAGCTGCCCGTGCGGGCGAGCAGGGCCGGGGTTTTGCTGTGGTTGCTTCTGAGGTGCGAAGTTTGGCTGGCCGCAGTGCCGAAGCCGCTAAAGAAATCAAGGCTCTGATTGGTAACAGTGTTAACAAGGTGGAGGTGGGTGGCAAGCTGGTGGATGCGGCGGGCCAGACGATGCAAGACATTGTGCGCGAGGTGCAGCGCGTCACGGATCTGATCTCTGAGATCAGTGCTTCTACAGGTGAGCAGACGTCGGGCATTGGTCAGATTACTGCGGCGGTAGCCCAGCTCGATCAGGTCACGCAGCAAAATGCGGCACTGGTAGAGGAGTCTGCTGCTGCCGCCGAGAGTTTGAATCACCAAGCGCAGCAGTTGGTGCAGGCCGTGGCGGTGTTTAAGCTGGGCCAGCATGAGCGTGCCACGCAAATGCCGGGTGCCCCGCGCCCCGCGCCCACGCCCGCGCCGCGCCAACCCACTTTGCCTCGCAGTAGCACAGCCACTGCTGCACCCGCCAAGGTGGCGCCCCGTCCGGCAGCCCCCAAGGTGGCTCCCTTAGCCCGTCCAGTGGCCCCCGCCTTGGGCCGCAGTACCAGTAAATCCAACGACGACGATTGGGAGCAGTTTTAAGCCTTGCGCACTGCTGCCCGGCTTAGGGTCGGGCAGCGGTGCCACAGGCGTGGCAAAACCGGGCAAAGGCACTCTTGCGGGTGCTGCACTGCCCGCAGTGGTCAAATAAGCCAATGCCGCAGTGGGGGCAAAAGTCGATCTGACCGTCTTTGAGGTCAACCGCACGTTCGCAGCCGGGGCAGATGCCTTTGGCCAGCCGGGTTAGGGCAACGTCGTAACTGAGTTCTTCGCGGCGTTGGGCTTCGGGCTGGGCTTCGGCCAGCTTTTGTTGCTCCAGATAGCGGTTGAGAGCCACGATGGCACAGCGCCCCACCAGCACGGTGATGGCAATGCCGACCACATAACGCACGTAACCACCGTAGCTGGGCATGTAGGGCACCAGTTCGACAAAAAAGGCAAACAGGGCAAAGAAGATAAAGCCCCAGACAAACGGCCAGTAGGTGCTTTGGCGTTTGCGTACAAACAGCCAGCCCGCTAGCGCCAACAGGGGCAGGGTGAGGGCCAGTCGGTAGAGAAAGACGCGCAATTCCACCTTGCGCCGCTGGGCGTTGAGTTGTGTGTAGCCTTCGGTTTCTAGGGTGTGCAATTGTTGCCGCGCTGCGGCGGCGGCTTGGCGAGCATCCAGCGCGGCCTGTTGTTGCGCTTCTACGGCCCGTTGCGCTTGGCGTTCGGTTTGTTTGAGCAGGTCAAGGGCTTGGGTGCGTATCAGCACTTCGGGGTCGTGCGCGGCTTGCTGTGTCACGCTGCGTGTGGCTAGCCAGTGTTGCAAGCTCTCGCGGGTGGTTTGTACCTCGCCACGGGCCTTATGGTGTTGTAACTGTGCCTGCTCCAAGGCGCTTTGCGCCTCTTGCTCGGCTTGTTGTGCTGCCTCTACTTGGCCGCGCAGGGCCTTGGCGGCCTCTTTGTCTAAGAAATCATCGAGTTGCAGCGGGGTTTCTACCTTGGGCAAATCGCCCACCACGGTGCCCCCCAGCCCAATCAGGAAGCTGGCAAACACCAGTGAGACCAGCCACAGGCCCCTGCGGAACCATTTTTCAGAAAGGCGCAGTGCTTTGAGCATGGTGTGTTTCCTTTGTCGGTTTATTTTTCGGCCAATGCCACTGGGGCTTGGGCCAGCTGGGCCCGCTGTAGCCAAGCGAGCACGGAGTCGGCAGTGACGGTCTCGATGCGTCCGGCCAGCCGCTGGCGCGAGGGGTGGTCGTCAAAGGCGATATGGGCTGAGGCGGCGCGTGCGCCCATGCGCCGCCAAGCTCCAATGTGCAAGGTGCTGGGGGTGTAGCCTTTGAACTGTAACCATGCTTGGGCCTGATCGCGGGTGCGGATGCTGTGTGGTTCCATCGCGGCAGCCAGTGTCTCGATAGCCCATTGGTTAGATTGCTGGTAACGCTGCCCCCAGACGTAGCTGACGAGGCTATAGGGCTGGTGTTGCATCAGCGTGGCACGGCCATTGTCTTGCAGCAGGGTGTGCAGGGCTTGCTGTACCGCCGGTGTGGGTATGGCCCAAACGGCCTCATAGCGCCAAAGATCATCCAAGAAAAACTCACCTATCCCTTGGCGGTACAGGGTGCCCACGGCGGTGCCGCAACGGTTGAGTTTGTGAACCACCCGCCAAGCCCCCACAGGGCTGCGGTAGGCCCAGCCCAGATGGGAATAGCGCAGGCCATAGGCGGTTAGATCTTGCCCGGCCCGCCCTAGCAGCACCACTTGGGTGCCATTGCGCGTATGTTCTGCCTCCAGCGCCAGTGCAGTGCGTTGTGCCAACGCCATGCTGCGCGTAATGGTTTGTGCGCTGGGGGGCTGGGCGGGTTTGCAGGGGTGCCCCGCATAGGCTTGGGAGGTGGCGGCCAGTACCAGCATGGCGAGGAGGCTGCTCCGATATAGAGGCATGGCAGCATCAATCCTTATAACGGCTCGTTGTAGAGCAGGGCCTTGCCGATGGCGTTCGGTATAAAGGCCAACACCTCGCCCGCCACCGAGAGGATGACCCCGGTGCCAATTACGCTACAGGCCACCGCCTCTCCTACGGTATGGGCGGAGGCCGTTCCTGCCCGCGCGCTGACTTCAATACTGACCCGTGCGCCGTCGGATGCACGTTCTAGGATGTATACCGTGCCCACGGCGGAGGCTTGCACCGCTTGGATGGTGAGAATGGCACCAGCGATTGAGAGCGCTGCTGGCAGCACCACCGAGGCTTCGGCCAGTGCGACACCCGCAGAGGCGGTGCCAACCACCGAGGCCAGTGGCAACAGCGACAGGGCCACCGAGGCTTCACTCTGTGCTTGGGCCGGGCTGGCCGTCCACAGTAGGCCGCAGAAGCTGGCGGCCAGCAGGCAGCGGGCCAACAGAGGACGCAAAAGAGAGGCTGTGGGCATCATGAACAACTCCTGTAGGGGATGAAAAGGGATGCAGGGCACTCAATCGAGCGGCGTGATGTTGATGGCGGCGGCATCGCGGCGGCCTTGCAGGCGGGCTTCACGCAGATTGGCCTCGTGTTGGTCGCGTAGCATCTTGGCCAGCGTGAAGGCGGTGGTGATGAGGTAGAGCCAGCTCACACCCAAAAAGGCTTTGTAGGTATCGTTGATGTTCATGCCCAGTAAGCCCCAGCCAGTGAGCAGCATAGCTACGGCAAAGCCGCCCCAGACGACAAAGCGCCACAAGGGTGTGTCTCCGGCACTGCCTTGGCGGCTGCCTTCGTTGTCGCGGACAAATTTAGACAGGCCAAACACGGCGGTGAGGCAAAACACATAGCCCATCACCATAAAAGCTTGCTCCAGCGGCTCGCCCGGCAGCCAAGCCAAGCCCACGGCACACAGAAAAACGGCAATGCCGAACGAAATCCAGACCTGCAATTGCCAGGCACGGGAATCACGTTGCACAGAAGGGAGGGGAGAGGGGGCCATGCTGGTCTCCGCGAAGGGGTTGAACATGGCGTGATAGTGCCGCTTTGTGCGGCCAGCGTCGATCAATTTGTGGAGTGGTATTGATCTGCTGCGCAGAAAGTATCTTTAAACGATACTTTTCTGCGGTATTACCGATACAAGGCCGAGACAGCGCTACTGCCTCAGCCAGCCTAGCGGCTCAATCGAGCTTGACGCCAGCGGCCTTGATGATCTCGCCCCAGCGCTTGGCTTCGGCGCGTGCCAGCGTACGGAACTGCTCAGGCGTGCCGGGCAAGGCCTCCATGCCAAAGTCTTGCATCCGCTTGACCACAGCGGGATGGCCCAGTGCCTTGTTCAGATCGGCATTGAGGCGCTGCGTGACGTTGGCAGGCAGCCCCTTAGGGCCAAGAATGCCTTGGAAGGCAAACACCTCAGTATTGGGCACCCCCACCTCAGCCAAAGTGGGCAAATCGGGCAGGGCAGGCACCCGTTTGGCGGTGCCAATGGCCAAGGCACGCACTTTGCCCGATTGGATTACCGGCAGCCCCGCAGCCAGATCAAGGAACATGCACGGCACTTGCCCGGCCATCACGTCTTGCAGTGCTGGTGCAGCGCCCCGGTAGGGGATATGCGTGAGGAAGGTCTTGGTGCGGTTTTTGAACATCTCCATCGCCAGATGGTGGGGCGAACCGTTGCCCGGCGAGGCGTAGTTGATTTTGCCCGGATTGGCGCGCACGTAGTCCAAAAACTCCTTCATGGTTTTGGCTTCGAACGAGGGGTGTACCACCAAGGCCAGCGGAAAACGGCTGATGCCGCCGACATAGGTGAAATCTTTTTCTGGGCTGAATGGCAGCTTGCTAAACAGGTGCTCGTTAAAGGCCAGCACAGCGTTGTCTGCCGACATGATGGTGTAGCCATCGGCCTTGGCCGTGGCGACGGCTTGGGCACCGATGTTGGTAGAGGCTCCGGGGCGGTTGTCCACCACGATTTGCTGGCCTAAGGTTTGGCGCATGGCCTCGGCCACGGTGCGCGCCAGCACATCAGTGCCACCACCGGCAGGATAGGGCACTACCCAGCGGATGAGCTGGTTAGGGAAATCAGCTTGGGCTTGCGCCCAAGGAGTGGCGGTGCTGGCTGCGGTGGCGGCCAAAGCGCTCAATAAGGTTCTACGTTGCATTTTTTGTCTCCTGTAATGATCCAAGAATGGCTGCTGGTGTGTGCAAAGCCCACCGCGCCACAGGTTTTGCCCTAAGTCTCTTGTGGGGCGGCAATCGTGAGTTCTAACGCGCCAAATAGGCTGTGGCCGTCTTTGCCCTTCATGTCGGCGCGTACGGTGTCACCGTAACGCAAAAACGGCGTGCGTGTGCGGCCTTGGTGCAGGGTTTCGATGGCCCGCTTATCGGCAATGCTGCAAGCGCCTTGGGGCCAATCATCGGTTTGGCCTTGGGGGTTGCTGGCTCCCGGATGGCTGACAGCACCACTGCCCAGTATGGCCCCAGCTTGCCACGGACGCGTTTTGCAGCCCTGCGCCAGCAATTGGCCAAAGTGAAAGTGCATGCTGGGGCCGGTATCGCACAGGCCCAGCTTGCGGCCATTGCAGGCCAGTTGCAGCGTCAGGTGTACCCGGCCCTCTTGCCAAGCTGGGCCTAGTTCATCGGGGGTGATGGCCACCGGGCTGCATGCGGTGGCCGGGTGGCTGTGCAGGTGGCCTGCGGCTGTATTGGCCTGCTCTAGCTGGCGCAAGACCACATCGCCCGTGAGCATCAATAAACGAATCGCGCCCAAGGCCTGTGCTGGGGTGCTGCCACGGGGTATATCACCGGTGATGGCGGCCAGCCCGGCTGCTAGGTCAATGCCCATAGCCTCGCTGGGCACCACTACCTCGTCACAAGGGCCCAAAAAAGCCGCGCCGCCGCTACCATCATGAAGCTGTGGCTCTGTATAAAAAGAGGCTGGTAGCGGTTGCTGGCGCAGCTGGTATTGACGCTCTGGTGCCGCCAGATAGGCCGTAGCCTGTACGCACTGGTATGCCCTTGGCAGTGGTGCCATGCACTGGCGTGGATCAAACGCAAAAGCATGGGGTGCTTTGCCGGTATTGAGCTGCACATACAGCGCGTGTAATTGGGGGGCGAGAAAATCCCAGTCGTCTAGCACCTGCTGCAAACGGCTGGCGATACCCGTCGCATAATGGGCTAAGCCCAAGTCGCGGGAGACCACCAGCAATTGCCCGTCGCGGGAGCCGTCCCGGTAGGTGGCGAGCTTCATGACAGGTGCTTTCTGGTGCGCAGGATCACGGGCAAACGAGCGTAAATTACGCTTGGGTAAATTGATCTAACTAAACAAAACATCAAAATTCTATTCCACATGGACAAGGAACGCGCTGGCATCCAATCGGTTGAGGTGGGTTTTGCCCTGCTAGAGGCACTGACCCATTCTCTTGGCCCCTTGATGCTCAAAGAACTGGCCGCAGCTGCCAAGATGAGTGCCGCCAAAGCACACCGTTATTTGGTGAGTTTTCAGCGGTTGGGGTTGGTGGTGCAAGATAGCCGCTCGGCCCATTACGACCTTGGCCCCGCTGCGCTGCGCTTGGGGCTGGCTGCGTTGTCACGGTTGGATGCCGTGCGTTTGGCCCGCGAGCGCCTGCCCGCGCTGATGCAAGAGTTACAGCATACGCTGGCGCTGGCAGTTTGGGGCAACCACGGCCCCACCATTGTGCATTGGGAGCCATCGCCACAGGCAGTGGTGGCCAATTTGCGCTTGGGCGATGTGATGCCGCTGCTGTCTTCGGCCACCGGGCGTTGCTTTGCTGCCTATATGCCCGCTGAAGTGGTAGCCCCTTTGCTCCATGCCGAACTGGCCCAAGCAAGCAAAACACGCCACCCCGATGTTCCCACCAGTGTGCAGGCCGTGCAGGCGTTGTGGCAGGAAGTGCGTGAACGTGGTAGCGCCCGCGTGGTCGATACCCTGCTGCCCAGCATTGGGGCCTTTTGTGCGCCGGTGTTGGATGCCAGCGGCCATTTGGTGCTGGGCATGACCACGCTTGGCTCCATTGCCACTTTTGATCCGGCTTGGGGTGGTGCTATTGAGGCTCCCTTGCGTGCGGCAGCGGTGCGCTTGTCCTATGATTTAGGTTATCGCGGCAAACTATGACTGTTTGGAGCATGTTGCGCCCCTCTGTGCTGCGCCACCCGGTGTTGTGGATCACGGTGGCTGTGCTGCTCGCCCACGCCTTGGTGTTGCAGGCCATGCCCTTGGCTGCCGATACCAAGGCGGCAGCGCCGGTGTTGGTGTTTAACACCCGTACTGTGGCGGCCCCTGCGCCCGCAGCAAAAGCCCCTGCACCAGTTGCTGCTGCGGTGCCAGTGGCGGCACCACCGCAGCGCAAGGGGCATTTGGCCCCACCACGCCCCCCTGATGCCCCCGCGCCGTCAGCATCTGAAGGTCGCGCTTTTCCTGCCACCACTGTAGTGGATACGCCTAAAACCGAGATTGGGCTTTCTTTGGCCGCAGAACCGGCTATCCCGTTGGATTTTCCTCTTTCTACACCGGGATCGGATGCTGCTGCCGGGGTGGTGGTTAGCCCTGTGGCACAGCCTGAACCTGTACGGGCTGTGGCTGTCCTGTCGGGGCAGGGCATCGTGCTCGCGGATGTGGCTACCCGTCCACGCCAGCACAGCAGCCGTGAGACTGCGGGCAGCCACTCAGCCAGTGCGCCCCCTGTGCATATTCCGCCGCCGCAGCGGTTGGAGTTTGAGGTGGTGGGGCAAGCAAAAAAGTTCCATTACCGTGCCAACGCTGAACTGCTCTGGCTGCATGATGGCGCGCATTACCAAGCACGGCAAGAAATCAAAGTTTTGTTTTTGGGTTCACGCACGCAAACCAGCCGGGGTGACATTGCCGCTCACGGCTTGCGCCCACTGCACTTTAGTGACCGGTCGCGCGGTGAACAAACGGCCCAGTTTGACTACGCTCAGGGCTTGATCCACTTTAATGGTGATAACCCGCAGGCCCCGCTGCTGCCCGGCACACAAGACCGGCTGAGTATTTTTATCCAGTTGGGGGCCTTGCTGGCTGCAAACCCAGAGCGCTACACCACCGGCACCCGTATTCAGATTGCCACGGCAGGCGGGCGCAGCGCTAGCCCTTGGGCTTTTCGTATTGAAGGCTCTGAAACGTTAGATTTGCCTGTAGGCAGCTTGCCTGCCCTTAAACTGCAACGCCTGCCCCAAGACGCAAATGACAATGAGCAGCGCTCTGAGTTATGGCTGGCACCCAGCCTAGGCTACTTGCCAGCACGCATCCAACTCACGCAAAACAACGGCGATTTTGTGGACTTGCGCCTGAGTGGCCGCTATCCAGCACAAGCTGCCGAGCTTGCGTCAAAAAACCCTTGAACTGTACGCCGCTGCACTAATCTGAGATAGTAAGAATATGCCCCCTACCGACCCGGAGAACGCCATGCAGATGCTCTACGACTCAGAATCCTTTGTGGTGGTTCATATGCTGGCCGACGCTGTGGAGCCTGCCGTCCTGCCCGGCACTGCTGTGGATAGCGGTGCTGCCCCTGTGCCCCGGCTGGCGCGGCATGGTTTTGAGATTGTAGACAAACGCTCAGGCAAAGAGGTCTATCTAGACGGCTCTTGGGCTGAGATGTTTCAGCAGCAAATTTTGGCTTGGCAGCGCAATACCCCCACCCAAGAAGAAGTAGAAGAAGCCCTAGACCGTTACACAGGCCTTGCACAAAACCCGGTGATCGTGCATTGATGCCGTCGTTGTTGGCATGAGCGCACAAGCTGCGGCTTTGCAGCGCGCGAAGCGCCAAGCGCTGGGTTTGTTGTTGCTGGTGACGGCAGTGTTTATTGTGAGCAGTGTGCTGCCGCGTGGCCTGTGGATGGATGCACTACAAGCTACAGCAGAGGCGGCCATGGTTGGGGCGTTGGCCGATTGGTTTGCGGTGCGGGCACTGTTTCACCGGGTGCCCATTCCACTCATCGGGCGGCACACGGCCATCATTCCGCGCAACAAAGACCGCATTGGCGAGAACCTGGCGACTTTTGTGCGCGACCGTTTTCTTGATCCGGCCTCGCTGGTGGGCCTGCTGCGCCGCCATGATCTGGTTGAGCGTATGGCGCAGTGGCTGTTGTTGCCAGACAACGCCCGCCATTTGAGCCAGCAGGTGGTGCGTATGGTGGCCGCAGCGCTGGAGGTGGTGCAAGATCGGCAGGTAGAGCACTTGATCCGCAAAGCGGCGCGGGCCTTGTTGGGGCGCATGGATTTGAGCCAATCTTTGGCCAAGGTGCTAGAGGCCCTGACCTACCAAGGCCGCCACCAAGCCTTGCTTAATGAGGCACTGGCGCAATTGATGAGCGTGCTACAAAACGCGGATACCCGCAGCCTGATAGCCCGCACCATCGTCCACTGGCTGAAAAAAGAGCACCCGCTCAAAGAAAAAATGTTGCCCACCGACTGGCTCAGTGACCAAGGTGCAGTGATGGTAGCCAATGCGTTGGAAGGGTTGCTGGCCGAAGTAGCACACAACCCACAGCACCAACTGCGCGATAAGTTTGATGCCGCCGTGCAACTGTTTATTACCCGGCTGCAAAATGATCCGGTGTGGGCACAAAAAGGCGAGCAGGTGCGCCGCTACTTGCAAACCAATCCTACCTTGGGCCACTATGTACAAGAACTCTGGCAGGGCTTGCGCACCAGCCTGCAACGTGATTTAGCCAATGAACAATCGGCCCTAGCGCGCCATGTGCGCAGCATGGGTTTGTGGCTGGGCCAAGCGCTGGCGCAAGACGCTGCCCTGCGCCAAGCCCTGAACGAGCGGCTACAGCAATGGGCGCAGGCCCTAGCGCCGGAGGTGTCGCAGTTTGTGGCGCAGCACATCCAAGACACCGTGCAGCGCTGGGATGCCCAAGATATGGCACACCTGATTGAGCTGAACATCGGCAAAGACCTGCAATACATCCGTATCAATGGCACCATCGTTGGCGGCCTGATTGGGCTGGTCTTGTTTGGCCTGTCCCATGCCCCGGCTATTTGGCTGGCGCTGGCAGCGCCATAGATGCCTGCCCGCCCTTAGCGAAAAATCACTGTTTTGTGACCATTGAGCAGCACGCGGTGCTCGCTGTGCCACTTCACTGCCCGTGCCAGCACCTGGCTTTCGGTGTCGCGGCCACGTGCTGTCAGTGTTTCCACGGTGTCCGTATGGTCAGCACGTGTAACATCTTGTTCGATAATCGGGCCTTCGTCCAGATCAGCCGTCACATAATGGGCCGTCGCACCAATCAGCTTGACACCCCGGTCGTGGGCCTGATAGTAGGGTTTGGCTCCTTTGAAGCTGGGCAAAAAGCTGTGGTGAATGTTGATGGCACGGCCTGCCAGCTTGGTACAAAAATCATCCGACAGCACCTGCATGTAGCGTGCGAGCACCACCAGCTCGGCCCCCTCGGCCTGGATGATTTCGTACTGCCGAGCCTCGGCCTGGGCTTTGGTAGCAGCAGTAACTGGAATATGGTGGAAAGGAACGTTGTAGCTGGCGGCAAGTTGGTAGAAGTCGCGGTGGTTGCTGATGATGGCGCGGATATCAATGGGCAACAGCCCCGATTTCCAGCGAAACAGCAAATCGTTAAGGCAGTGGCCTTCGCGGCTGACCAAAAGTGCCGTGGGCATGGGTTGCGCTGTGGCGTGCAGGCCCCAGTGCATTTGGTGCGCTTGGGCAAAGCTGGCCATGTGCTCGGACAAGGTGGCATGGTCATGCTGGGCACAGGCAAACTGCACCCGCATAAAAAACAGGCCAGTGGCAGAGTCGTTGTACTGGGCCGCTTCTTCGATGTTGCCACCGTGCTCGAGCAAAAAGCCCGAAACAGCATGTACTAGCCCCAATCGGTCGGGGCATGAAAGAGTGAGAACGTAGGCTTGGGTCATAGCGACACGATTGTCGCAGCATGGCCCGGTAAACAAGGGCGCAATGGGATGATTGATGAACAAAAGCCGTGAATCTGGAGGCAAAAGAGCAGTGCATGGTCTGCTGCTGTACTTTGCTGTGGGCGCTGGCTGGGTGCTGGGCATCAACCATTTTTTGGTCAGCTGGGCCACTGATCCTGAACAAAGTGCCCTCTACAATATCTTGGCCGACAGTGTGTACGTTTTGGTGACTGGGGGCGTTACTTGGTGGTTGTTGCGGCGCAGCGACCGTGCCCGCACACGCGCTTTTCGGCGCACGGCGCTGATTTTGGACCATGCCCCGGTGGGCATTGTGCGCGCCGATAGCAATGGCCAAATCTTGTGGGCCAACGAGCGCATGTCCGAGTTGACCGGCATGTCTTTAGAAGGGTTGTGTCAGCACCAGTTTCGCGCCGTAGTGCAACCGCCCGATACCCACTGGAGCGAGCGCCAGCGCGAGCGCCTGCTGGCTGGCGAGATTGACCACTACCGGGGCGAGCGCCAGTGCCGTCGGTTTGACACTGGGGCCATCATTCCGGTGGTATGTACGGTCACCTTGGTGCCACGCGCTGCCGCAGAGCCTGCCCACCTAATTTGTGTGGTGCAAGACATCAGTGATGCCCATGCAGCACGGGCTGCCCTAGAGCGCAGTGAAGCCCGCCTGCACTTGGCTTTGGAGGGGAGTGGCAGTGGTCTGTGGGACTGGGATTTGCGTGCCGGTCAGGGTACGGTCTCCCTCAGTTTAGAGCGCCTGTTGCGCTACCAAGGCAGCCATTTTGTGCAAGATTTTCACTTGCGCACCCGCCTGCACCGGCAAGAGCGCAAGCAGGTGCTGGCCGCTGTGCGCTTGGCCATTGCCACGGGCCAGCCGTTTCAGCAAAACCTGCGTTTGCGTTGTTTTGATGGCGTCGAACACCATTTTATGGTGCGTGGTCAACGCCACCTTGACGCCGCAGGTCAGCCTGAGCGCTTTTCCGGCATCCTCACTGATCTGAGTACTGTCCATGCCGCCCAAGAGCGCCAGCGTCTGGCCTCTACTGTGGTGGACAACACCCAAGAGGGGGTGGTGGTCACAGATGCACAAAACCGGATTTTGTCTGTCAATGCAGCTTTTACACGGGTGCTGGGTTATACCGAAGACGAGCTGCTGGGCAAAACCCCACGCGAATTCAAATCAGATCGCCACGACCAAGATTTTTACCAGACCATGTGGAACACCATGCACCGCACGGGCCACTGGCAAGGGGAAATCTGGAATCGACGCAAAAATGGTGAGATCTTTCCAGAGCACATGTCTTTAAGTGCCGTGCGCGATGAGACCGGAAAAATCAGCCATTACGTCTGTATTTTTTCTGACATCTCCGAAGCCAAGGCGCAGCAAGAGCGCCTTGAATACCTTGCCCACCGCGACGCCCTGACCGGCCTGTCCAACCGTGTCTGGTTTGGTCAGCAACTCGAAGGTGCCGTCACGCAAGCCCAAGCCAGCGGCGAGCACCTGGCCGTCTTGCTCATCAACCTCGACCGCTTCAAGGATGTCAACGACAGCTATGGTCACGGCGTGGGCGACAAAGTGCTGCAACATTTGGCGCAGCAAGTGCGTGCCGCCCTGCGCCCCGGCGATTTGCTGGGGCGGTTGGCTGGTGATGAGTTGGCCGTGGTAGCACGTAATATGCGCCATGCCGATGGTGCCGCAGCCGTGGCCCGGCACCTGCTCGCAGCCGTGAGCCAGCCTTGGTACTCCCCACAGGGGTTAGAGGTGGTGGTGGGGGCCAGTGTCGGTATCTGTTTGTTCCCGCAACATGCCAACAGTGCCGAGTTATTGTTGCAAGGTGCCCATGCCGCCGTTTACGGTGCCAAAGCACGGGGCAGGGGTGCTTTGTGCTTTTTTGCCGAAGAGATGACTACTGCCGCCCGCGAGCGCTTAGAGCTAGAGTCGCGCTTGCGCCAAGCGCTGGCCCAAGAGCAATTGCAACTGCACTACCAGCCACAAGCAGACATTGCCACGGGCCGCATCATTGGTGCCGAAGCCTTGCTGCGCTGGAACGATCCGCAAGAAGGTGCCATCTCTCCAGCCCGCTTTATTCCGGTGGCTGAGTCTTCTGGGCTGATCGGGCCATTGGGCGAGTGGGTGTTGCGCCAAGTTTGCCAGCAAGGGCAGCGCTGGTTAGATGCCGGTTTGCCCGCCATCACCTTGGCGGTGAATGTTTCACCCCGGCAGTTTCAGCTCACCGATTTGGTGGCATCTACCCGCACAGCGCTGGCCGAGACGGGTTTTCCGGCCAGCCAATTGGAGCTGGAAATTACCGAAAGTGCCTTGGCTGAACGCTTTGAAGAAGTGCTCAAGGTGCTGGAGGGCTTGCAGGGTTTGGGTTTGCACTTGGCAGTCGATGATTTTGGCACTGGCTACTCTTCCTTGGCCCATCTCAAGCGCTTTCCGATTGACGTGCTCAAAATCGACCAGAGCTTTATCCGTGACATTCCCCACCATTGTGATGACATGGCTATCAGTGCTGCCATCATTGCGATGGGGCACAGCATGGCGCTCAAAGTGCTGGCCGAAGGCGTCGAGACGCAGGAACAACTGGCTTTTCTGGTGGAGCGCGGCTGCGACAGTTACCAAGGCTATTTGCTCAGTCGTCCGCTACCAGCGGCAGACTTTGCCCTGCTGCTGCAAAAGCAGGCTTTGGCCGCTGCGGCAGCGCCAACCACTGCCGACGTGGGTTTTGTTGCAATGGGATAATCCAAGTCTCTTTATTTGTCCGTGGGTCTTGCTGCCCATGTCGGACGGACGTGGCTCGCGCCACGAAAAAAACACGCCCTTCTAGCCTTCTGCCTTCTCAAATGGAGGCCACAACTTTTCAGGATTCCCCATGAAACGCGAAAACCTCGGCCGCGCGCAGGACGTTACGGCTACCCAGCCCATTAGTCTGGACGTGCTCAAGGAAAAATACCTCAAGGCCGGGGAGACCAGCGCCGAAGACCTGTTTCGCCGCGTGGCCCGTTCTTTGGCCAGCGTCGAAAAGCCGGAGCTGCGCGAACAATACGAAGCCCTGTTTTTGGCGAACCTGCACGCTGGTGCCATTGGGGCCGGGCGCATCATGAGTGCAGCGGGCACCGACATCCAAGCCACCCTTATCAATTGCTTTGTCCAGCCAGTGGGCGACTGCATCCAAGGCATGGACGATGAAGGCTTTCCCGGTATTTACGAAGCCCTGCGCGAAGCCGCCGAAACCATGCGCCGGGGCGGTGGTGTCGGCTACGATTTCTCGCGCATCCGCCCGCGTGGTGCAGAAGTCAAGGGCACGCACTCTATGGCGTCTGGCCCGTGCAGCTACATCAATGTTTTTGACCAGTCCTGCTCCACGGTAGAGAGCGCTGGTGCGCGCCGAGGCGCGCAAATGGGTGTGTTGCGTATCGACCACCCCGATGTGTTCGATTTTATTACCGCCAAGCGCACGCCGGGGCGCTGGAACAACTTTAATGTCTCGGTCGGCGTCAGTGATGCCTTTATTGAGGCGGTGCAGAACGACCAGCCTTGGGAGCTGGTACACAAGGCCTCCCCCGGTGTCACGGCGCTGGCCGAAGGTGCTTACCAGCGCGACGATAGCTTGTGGGTTTACCAAACCGTGCAGGCCCGCGATTTGTGGGACACCATCATGAAGTCGGCCTATGACTTTGCCGAGCCGGGCATCTTGTTCTTAGACCACATCAATACCGACAACAACCTGCACTATTGCGAAACCATTGCCGCCACCAACCCGTGCGGTGAGCAGCCCTTGCCGTCTTATGGCTGCTGCGATCTCGGCCCCATCATCCTGACCCATTTTGTGCGCAGCCCGTTTGGCTTTGATGGCGCTCCGAGCTTTGATTTTGATGCCTTTGAGAAGTCGGTGGCTCTGCAAGTGCGGGCGCTGGACAATGTGCTGGACGTGACTTTCTGGCCCCTGCCCCAGCAGCGGGACGAAGCCCACGCCAAGCGGCGCATTGGTGTCGGCTTTACCGGCATGGGTAACACGTTGGCCATGCTGTGCCTGCGCTACGACGCTCCAGAGGGCCGGGCGATGGCAGCGCAAATTGCCGAACGCATGCGCAATGCCGCCTATGCTGCCTCGGTGGCGCTGGCACGCGAAAAAGGCGTGTTTCCCCAGTTCAATGCCGAGGGTTATTTGGCCCCCGGCACCTTTGCCAGCCGCCTGCCCGCCGCGCTGCAAAAAGACATCCGCAAACACGGCATCCGCAACAGCCACTTGCTGTCGATTGCGCCCACCGGCACCGTCAGCTTGGCTTTTGCCGACAACGCCTCTAACGGGATCGAACCGCCGTTTTCTTGGATGTACAAGCGCAAAAAGCGCGAAGCCGACGGCAGCACCTTGGAATATGCGGTAGAAGACCACGCTTGGCGCTTGTACCGCGAGTTGGGCGGTGACGTGAACAAGCTGCCAGAGTATTTTGTCTCGGCGCTAGAGATGTCGGCGGGCGACCACATCGCCATGATGGAGGCAGTGCAGCCCTTTGTGGATACGGCCATTTCCAAAACGGTCAACATTCCCGCTGACTATCCTTACGATGACTTCAAGGGCCTGTACCTGCAAGCATGGCGTGCCCGCCTGAAAGGGTTGGCTACCTATCGTCCGAACAACATCCTGGGTTCGGTGCTAGAGGTACACAGCACCACAGCCCCCACCAGCAGCGGCGCGGCCAGTGCTGCCACTGAGACCAACACCGCTTCGATTGATCCGATGCGCACGGTGATCGAAAGCCGCCCTAAGGGTGCCCTGTCTGCTGTGGCAGAAAAGGTCGAATACTGGACGCAAGAAGGCAAAAAGCGCCTCTATCTGGTGGTGTCGTTCCTGCCTGTGCCCAATGCCGAAGGCACCGGCACGGTAGACCGGGCCATTGAGTTTTTTATGCCCGTAGGCCAGAGCAGCGAATCGCAACAGTGGATGACTTCCAGTATGCGCCTGCTCTCGTTGGCAGCCCGTGGGGGCTTTTTGGAGCGCGCCCTGAGCGATATGCGCAAGGTGGTGTGGGATCGTGGCCCGGTGCGCTTGGGTACACACCAAAAGGCCGATGGCACGCAAGTGCCGATGTGGCACGACTCCGAAGTGGCCGCCGTGGCCTACGCTATCCAGAACATTCTGGCCCGCCGCGCTAAGCTGCGCCAGCAAGGGGCCGCGACTTTGCCCCAAGCCGAACCGGCGGCTTTGGCACCAGCAGCACCGCCGGTGATGGCAGGCAAAAAATGCGGTGAATGCGGTGCCCATGCCGTCATCCGTAAAGATGGCTGTGACTACTGTACCCAGTGTGGCCACCTAGGCACCTGCGGTTAAAAAAACCAAGCGCCCATCAAAAAACCGGCTTAAAGCCGGTTTTTTTGCAAGCCCGGTAGGTTCACCGGGCGGCAAGGTATTTACACCAGCAGGGCGTTGACCCGCTTGACGTAGGCGGCGGGGTCTTCGGGCAGACCACCTTCGGCCAGCAGGGCTTGGTCAAACAGAATGTGCGCCAAGTCGTGGAAATGCACGCTACCGTCGAGCTTCTTCACCAGTGGGTGCTCAGGGTTGACTTCCAGCACTGGCTTGGAATCAGGCGCTTGCTGGCCAGCCTGTTTCAGCATGCGCGCCAGTTGCGTGCTCATACCATCGTCTTGCACCACCAAGCAGGCGGGCGAATCCACCAAGCGCATGGTCACGCGCACGTCTTCGGCCTTGTCTTTCAGGGCTTCTTTGAGCTTGGCTAGCACGGGCTTGAAGGCTTCGGCGGCTTCTTCAGCAGCTTTTTTCTCGGTTTCGTCTTGCAACTTGCCCAGATCGACCGCGCCCTTGGCCACGCTTTGCAGCGGTGTGCCATCAAACTCTTGCAGGTAGTTCAGCGCCCATTCGTCCACACGATCCACCATCAACAAAACTTCAATGCCCTTTTTCTTGAACACTTCGAGTTGTGGGCTGTTTTTGGCGGCAGCCAAGTTGTCAGCGGTGATGTAGTAGATGGCGTCTTGGCCCTCTTTCATGCGCGCCTTGTAGTCGGCCAAGCTGACGCTGGCGGTGTCGCTGCTGGTGCTGGCAAAGCGCAGCAGCTTGGCAATGCGTTCTTTGTTGCCAAAGTCTTCGCCCAGACCTTCTTTGAGCACGGCACCAAATTCGGCGTAGAACTTGCTGTACTTGCCCTCTTTGGCCTTGTCATCGGCATCGACCACGTCGGTCACGCCATCGGCACCTTCGGCGGCGGTGTGCTTATCGTGCTTGGCCAAGTCTTCGAGCATGGACAGCACGCGCTTGGTGCTGCCTTCGCGGATGGCGCGCACATCGCGGCTTTCTTGCAGCAGTTCGCGGCTCACGTTCAGTGGCAGATCAGCCGAGTCGATCACACCTTTCACAAAGCGCAGGTAAGTGGGCAGCAGGGCCTCGGCTTCGTCCATGATAAAGACGCGCTTGACGTAGAGCTTGACGCCTGCCTTTTTGTCGCGGTTCCACAGGTCAAATGGGGCCTTGGCCGGGATGTAGAGCAGTTGCGTGTATTCGGTGTTGCCTTCCACGCGGTTGTGGCTCCACGTCAGCGGCGCTTCAAAATCGTGGCTGATGGCCTTGTAGAACTCGGCGTATTGCTCGTCGGTGACTTCCTTTTTCGGGCGTGTCCATAGGGCGCTGGCCTTGTTCACGGTTTCCCAGTCGCCGGTTTTAACCATGCCGCCGGGTTGGTCGTTCTCGCCCTCTTTCCACTCTTCCTTTTCCATCACGATGGGCAGGCTGATGTGGTCAGAGTATTTGTTGATGATGGATTTGAGTTTCCAAGCGTTCAGGTACTCTTCCGCTTCGGCGCGCAGATGCAAAATCACGCTGGTGCCGCGTTGGGCGCGGGTGATGGCCTCCACCTCAAAATCGCCGGTGCCACCGCTGATCCAGCGCACGCCCTCTTCAGCGGGCACACCAGCCCGGCGCGATTCCACGGTGATTTTGTCGGCCACGATAAAGCCGGAGTAAAAGCCTACGCCAAATTGGCCGATCAGTTGGCCTTGCTCTTTGGCGTCGGCCTTTTTGTCGGCCTCTAGGCGGCTCATAAAGTCTTTGGTGCCGCTCTTGGCAATGGTGCCCAGGTGGTCAATGGCCTCTTGCGCGCTCATGCCGATACCGTTGTCGGTGATGGTCAGCGTTTTGGCGTCTTTGTCAAAAGCCACGCGCACTTCCAGATTGGGCGCGTCTTCGTACAGGGCGTTGTTGTTCAGGGCTTCAAAGCGCAGTTTGTCGCAGGCATCCGAGGCGTTAGAGACCAGCTCGCGCAGAAAAATTTCTTGGTTCGAATACAGCGAGTGTGTGACCAAATGCAACAGTTGGGCCACTTCGGCCTGAAAGTGCAGGGTTTGTTTGCTCATAGGGTTTTTCTCTCAAAGACCAAAATACAACTTGCAGAAACATACGCCCCCGCCTGATAGGCCGGTGGGGTGCGCCAGCAGCGGTGCAGTTGTGGGCGCTGACTGGGGTTTCAAGCCTCAGGGGCGCAAAATATGGCATATCCACCGCACAATAGATGCTATGACCCTGACTGAACTCAAATACATCGTTGCTGTTGCGCGCGAAAAGCACTTCGGCAAGGCAGCAGATGCCTGTTACGTTTCCCAGCCCACGCTGTCGGTAGCTGTGAAAAAACTAGAGGAGGAGCTGGACGTCAAACTGTTCGAGCGCAGCGTGGGCGAAGTGGCCGTCACGCAGCTGGGCGAGGAAATTGTGCGTCAAGCCCAAAGCGTGCTAGAGCAGGCCGCCGCCATCAAAGAGATTGCAAAGCGCGGCAAAGACCCACTGGCCGGTGCTCTCACGCTGGGTGTGATCTACACCATTGGCCCCTACCTACTGCCGGAATTGGTGCGCCGCTCTATTGAGCGCACGTCCCAAATGCCCTTGCTACTGCAAGAGAACTTTACTGTGCGCCTGCTGGAAATGCTGCGCACCGGTGAGATCGACTGTGCTATTTTGGCCGAACCGTTTCCAGACACCGGGCTGGCCATGGCCCCCCTGTACGACGAGCCTTTTATGGCCGCCGTGCCCAGCACCCACCCACTGGCCAGTGTCAAAAGCGTCACTGCCGAAGACTTGCGCAACGAAACCATGCTGCTATTGGGCGCAGGCCACTGCTTTCGTGACCATGTGCTGGAAGTGTGTCCAGAATTTGCACGCTTTTCTAGCAATGCCGAAGGCATTCGCAAGTCGTTTGAAGGCTCCTCGCTCGAAACCATCAAGCACATGGTGGCCGCTGGCATGGGCGTGACGCTGGTGCCTCGCATGTCGGTGCCGCGCGATGCACTGATTAACACCGTGCGCCGACGCAAAAGCGATGAAACCTACATTCGCTATCTGCCTGTGCAAGAGAGCGACGGCAGCGCGCCGCCGATGCGCCGCGTCGTATTGGTGTGGCGGCGCAGTTTTACCCGCTACGAAGCCATTGCCGCCTTGCGCAATGCCATCTACGCGTGCGAGTTGCCCGGCGTGCAGCGGCTGTCCTAATGGCTATTTAGTAAAAACCCCCATTCACACGCTGGCTACGCTACATTGGAAGCCTGTCCTTTTTCAGGAGAAGCATCATGGCTAAAAATCCCAAAACCACTGCCCCGGCCATCCACATTGGCATCAGCGACAAAGACCGCGCTGCCATTGCCCAAGGACTGTCGCATTTATTGGCTGATACCTATACGCTTTACCTGACCACGCACAACTTCCATTGGAACGTGACTGGCCCCATGTTCAATACCCTGCACACCATGTTCATGGTGCAGTACACCGAACTGTGGAATGCCGTCGATCCCATTGCCGAGCGTATCCGCGCCCTGGGCCATCCAGCCCCCGGCTCTTACGCTGAGTTTGGCAAGCTGGCTAGTGTGCCTGATGCCCCCACCAAGCCGCCCAAGGCGCTAGAGATGGTGCGCATTTTGGTTGAGGGCCATGAGGCCGTGGCCCGCACCGCACGGGCTCTGTTTGCAGTGGTGGATAAAGCCAGCGATGAGCCTACGGCAGATTTGCTCACCCAGCGCCTGACCGTGCATGAGCAAACCGCTTGGATGTTGCGCTCGCTGCTGGAAGACTGAGCGATGGCCCGCCGCTCCAGTACTGTGTCTGCCAGCGCAGCACCCACCGAAATCGAGATCAAGCTGGCCCTGCCCGGTGCCGATCCGCAGGCGGTGGCGGCGGCATTGGCTGCCAGTCCGGTGCTGGCGCGGCGCAAGGCGCAGCACCAGACGGTGTTCAGCCAGTATTTTGATACCCCTGACCAAGCGTTGCGCCGTCAGCGCGTCGCTTTGCGTCTGCGCCGCTTGGGCAGCGTAGAGCAGCCGCAGTGGCTCCAAACCCTCAAAACGGCAGGCCAAGGCGATTCCGCCTTGAGCGTGCGCGGCGAGTGGGAAATGCCCGTGCCTGGCCCAGCGCTGGCGCTGGCGCTGCTGCAAGATTCGCCGTGGCCGCACATGGATGCCAATGGCGCCCTGTCGGCGGCTTTGCAGCCTTGTTTTGTCACTGAATTTGAGCGCACCACATGGCTGGTGCGCCAGCGCGATGGTAGCCAGATCGAGGTGGCGCTCGACATTGGCACCATCACAGCTGCTGGCCGCAGTTGGCCGCTGTGTGAGCTAGAGTTGGAATTGCTGGCCGGGCCACCGGTAGCCCTGTTGGCTTTGGCGGGCCGGATTGCGCGCACGGTAGCCGTGTTGCCGCTGGCCGCCAGCAAGGCCGAGCGAGGCTTTGCCTTGCAGCAATCGGCCACCGTGGCCCCCGTGCTGGCTCAGCCACCCAAAATCAGTGATACCGATCCGCTGCGCACTATCGCCCGGCGTGTGCTGGGCGAGGCATTTTTGCAGTTCACGGCCAACCTCTACCGCTTGCAAACCAGCGATGCCCCTGAGCTGATCCACCAAGCGCGGGTCGGCTGGCGGCGTTTTCGCAGTGTATGGCGTATGTTGCGTCCTTTGCTGCCGCGGGTGGAATTGCCACCGCTGCAAGCTCTACGGCCCCTGTTAGACGGCCTAGGGGCCTTGCGCGATTTGGATGTGGCCCGCACCGATACTCTGCCGCCCTTGGCGCAAGCCTATATCCGCTATAGCCAGCACGAGGCAGGGATTGCTGCCGACATCGCCCAGCAGTGGCAGCAGTTGCATACCGCCCTGAGCCAAGCTGCCAGCCAAGAGCGCGCTGCTGTGCGTGCTGCTTTAACACAGCCTGCCGTAGGCGCTGCTTTGCTGGCGCTGTCGCATTGGCTCGAAATGTTAGATGGGCCATTGGCTGCCACGGTGTCCCCCTTGTCGGCTAAAGCGCAAGGGCGTAATATTCAAAGCTTGCGCCGCCGTGCCCTGCGCTTGGCCAAACGGTTGGATTGCACCCTGCACCAGTGCCAGCACGACCACTCCCCTGAGGGCACAGAGCGTCAGCACCAAGTGCGTATTCTGGCCAAGTGTTTGCGCTACAGCGTGCAAGCGTTGGCACCAGTGCTGCCCAAGCGCTTACAACAGCATCATCGCACCGCCCAGCAATTGCAAGAGCGCTTGGGTGCAGCCCGCGATTTGCTCCAAGCATGCCATTTGGTGGCCCGTTGGGGCGGTAGCCCCTTATGGCGGGCCTTTTTGCAGGGTGTGGCCGCAGCGCGGGCGCTGGACGATTTGCCACCGCCCTGATTGGTATCGTTCATGTTTTTGCCCACCCAGAGGCTAGGCCTTGGGAATGGTGGGCATTTCTGTTTCTTTTTATCTGTTGTTCTCCGTTGCCCATGTCCACCGCCAGTCGCAGCCGCCTGTCCCTGTATCTTGACCTCATCCGCTGGAATCGCCCTGCTGGCTGGCTGGTGTTGATCTGGCCCACCCTCAGTGCCCTGTGGCTGGCCGCTGGCGGTTTTCCGGGCTGGCATTTGTTGGCGGTGTTTGTGCTGGGCACCATCCTGATGCGCAGCGCTGGTTGTTGCATCAATGATGTGGCTGACCGGCACTTTGATCGCCATGTCAAGCGCACAGCGCAGCGCCCCATTACCTCAGGCCAAGTATCAGTGCGCGAGGCCATTGCCGTGGGCGTGGTGCTCAGTGTGCTGGCGCTGGCGTTGGTGCTGACCACCAACGTAGCCGCCGTTGCTTGGTCGGTGCCCGCTTTGTTGGTGACGGTGCTTTACCCGTTCACCAAGCGTTTTTTGGCTATGCCCCAAGCGGTTCTTGGCATTGCTTTCAATTTTGGCATTGTGATTGCCTTTGCGGCAGTGCAAAGCAGCGTGCCGGAGTGGGCTTGGCTATTGTGGTTGGGCAATCTGTTTTGGGTGCTGGCTTACGATACTGAATACGCGATGGTAGACCGGGACGACGATCTGAAAATTGGCATCCAAACCTCCGCCATCACCCTAGGCCGTTGGGATGTGGCGGCCATTGTGTTGTTTTATCTGCTCTTTTTGGGCCTGTGGTGGTTGGCATTGCCACCACAGGCTTTGGGCACAGCCTTTGACGTCGCGTTGGCCGTTGCGTTGGCCCAAGTGCTTTGGCATTGGCAGTTGATCCATACCCGTACGCGTGAGGGTTGCTTTCACGCCTTTCGGGTCAACCATTGGCTGGGGTTCACCCTCTTTGTCGGTATTGTCGCCAGCAACCTGATGCGGCCCTGAGGGGCATCATCAATCCCCACAGGCATCGCCCAGTTCGTGGGCGCGTGCCTGTGCTGCGCGCAGGGCAGCGATAAAGTGCCGATCCAACTCGGCACCGCGCATGGATTCCAACGCTGCATAGGTCGTTCCTCCCTTGGATGTCACCCGTTCGCGCAGCACAGCAGGCGACTCGTGCGAGCGCCGTGCCAATTCTGAGGCTCCAGCAAAGGTTGAAATCGCCAGTTGTTCCGACTGTTCTGCGCTCAGGCCCATGTCTACACCGGCCTGTACCATCGCTTCTAAAAAATAAAACACATACGCCGGGCCAGAGCCAGACAGGGCGGTGACAGCATCCAACTGTGCTTCTTCTTGCACCCACAAATGCTCGCCCGTCGAGGCCATCACCAGCTCGACCAACTGCCGCTGTGCTGCTGTCACTGCTGGGCGAGCATACAAACCACTGATGCCCTGACCAATCAATGCTGGAGTGTTGGGCATGGCGCGCACTACCTGCTCACTGCCCAGCCAGCGTGCAATGCTGCTGCTACGGATGCCAGCGGCCACACTCAGATGCAAGGCGTGGCGTGTATGGCCTTCGGTAGCCAAGGCGGCCTCTTTAAAATTTTGTGGCTTGATGGCCCACACCACCACCTCGGCACGTTCTAGCTTGGGGCCTGCACTGGCTTGGGCTACCACACCAAATTGCTGTTGCAGTGCGGCACGGGCCTGCTCCCAAGGCTCGACTACCTCAATCTGGCTGATGGGCAAGCCTTGGTGGATCAGCCCCCCCAAAATGGCACTGGCCATGTTGCCTCCACCAATGAAGGCGATTTCTGGAAAACGAGTAGCAGCGGGTGCGGACATGAAGGAAGTCTCCATCGTTACAGGTAAAGAATCGCATGGTAGCTGCTTGCTCAGCGCAGTTAGCAGTCTTTTTGGTGCAACAAATGCTGCGTAGGCATTGACACCCCGGATTTTTTTTGAAACAATCGCGGGCTTCGCTGTCAAAAAGCGAAGTTTCTGCCCCACAAGAAGCGCTGCAAATGGTTTGCGCCGCTGACGACGGGCCCAAGACTGACTGGCTGGTTGGCAGCGCTTGAGAGTTTCTCTGGGGCTGTTGATCTTGTTGGTGCAAGTTGGGAATATTGAAATGATCCAAACAGAAACCCGGTTAGACGTTGCCGACAATACCGGCGCCAAGTCCGTCCTGTGCATTAAGGTGCTGGGCGGATCCAAGCGTCGCTATGCCAGTGTTGGCGATATCATCAAGGTGAGCATCAAGGAAGCCGCTCCACGTGGCCGCGTCAAAAAAGGCGAGGTTTACAGTGCCGTGGTCGTCCGTACCGCCAAGGGCATCCGCCGTGGCGATGGCTCGCTCGTCAAATTCGATGGCAACGCAGCAGTGTTGCTCAATTCCAAGCTGGAGCCCATCGGCACCCGCATCTTCGGGCCCGTGACGCGTGAACTGCGTACCGAGAAGTTCATGAAGATCGTGTCTCTGGCTCCTGAAGTTCTCTAAGGACGGCGCGATGAACAAGATTCGCAAGGGCGACGAAGTCGTCGTACTCACCGGGCGCGACAAAGGCAAGCGCGGCACCGTAACGCTGCGCGCTGATGACTCCCACCTGGTGGTCGAAGGCATCAACCTGGTCAAAAAGCACGTCAAGCCCAACCCCATGAAGGGTTCGACTGGCGGCATCGTTGACAAGGCCATGCCTATTCACCAGTCCAATGTGGCCATTTTCAATGCCGCCACTGGTAAGGCTGATCGCGTTGGCATCAAGCTGCAAGCAGACGGCAAGCACGTTCGCGTGTTCAAGTCCAGCGGCGCTGAAATCAAGACGGCCTAAGGGGTAAAACATGGCACGACTCCAAAAAATCTACCGCGAAAAGCTCGCTCCCGAACTGATGAAGCAGTTCGGCTACACCTCGCCTATGCAGGTGCCGCGTCTGACCAAGATCACACTCAACATGGGTGTGAGCGAGGCCGTCGCCGACAAGAAGGTCATGGATAACGCCGTGGCCGACCTGACCAAGATCGCTGGCCAAAAGCCTGTGGTCACCAAGGCCAAGAAGGCTATCGCCGGTTTCAAGATCCGCGAAGGCCAAGCCATTGGTTGCATGGTCACTCTGCGCGGCGTGCAGATGTACGAATTCTTGGATCGCTTTGTCACCGTGGCCCTGCCCCGCGTGCGTGACTTCCGGGGTATCTCCGGTCGTGCGTTCGATGGCCGTGGCAACTACAACATCGGCGTCAAAGAACAGATCATCTTCCCTGAAATTGAGTACGACAAGGTCGATGCCCTGCGCGGTCTCAATATCAGCATCACCACAACGGCCAAATCCGACGAAGAGTGCAAGGCACTGCTGACCGGTTTCCGTTTCCCCTTCAAGAACTGAGGCGGCGTATGGCAAAACAAGCTTTGATCCAGCGCGAACTCAAGCGCGATAAACTGGTGGCCAAATACGCCGCCAAGCACGCCGAACTCAAGGCCATCGCCTCTGACGTCAAGCGCAGCGATGAAGAGCGTGATGCAGCCCGTCTGGGTCTGCAAAAGCTCCCACGCAACGCCAACCCCACGCGCCAGCGCAACCGTTGCGAAATCACCGGTCGCCCCCGTGGTACTTTCCGTCAATTCGGCTTGGCTCGCGCCAAGATCCGCGAACTGGCTTTTGCAGGCGACATCCCCGGTGTCACCAAGGCCAGCTGGTAAGCAGGCAGGAGAGATACAACATGAGCATGAGTGATCCCATCGCTGACTTGCTGACCCGCATCCGCAATGCCCAAATGGTTTCCAAAGCCACGGTGAACGTGCCTTCTTCCAAAGTGAAGATCGCCATCACCCAAGTGCTGAAGGACGAGGGTTACATTGACGGTTTCGAGGTCAAGACCGAAGCCGGCAAATCCGAACTCCAAATCGCCCTCAAGTACTACGCTGGCCGTCCGGTCATTGAGCGTATCGAACGCGTCAGCCGTCCCGGCCTGCGCGTGTACAAAGGCCGCGATGCCATCCCCCAGGTCATGAATGGCCTCGGCGTGGCCATTGTCACCACACCCAAGGGCGTGATGACCGACCGCAAGGCGCGTGCTACCGGTGTCGGTGGCGAAGTGCTTTGCTACGTGGCTTAAGCCGTGACATTGAGGAGAAACTGAAATGTCCCGTGTAGCAAAATCGCCGGTCGTCATCCCCGCAGGTGTGGATGTATCGATCAAAGACGACCAAATCAACGTTAAAGGCGCTGGTGGTAGCTTGGCCCTGACCCAGAATGCTCTGGTCAAGATTGTCAGCGCCGACGGCAAGCTCACCTTTGAGCCTGCCAACGCCTCCCGTGAAGCCGACGCCATGAGCGGCACTTTCCGCCAGTTGGTTAACAACATGGTGGTTGGTGTCAGCAAAGGCTTCGAAAAGAAGCTGACTCTGATTGGTGTGGGTTACAAAGCCCAAGCCACTGGCAACAAGCTGAACCTGGCTGTGGGTTACTCCCACCCCGTCAATTTTGACATGCCTGCCGGTATTACCGTGGCTACTCCTACTGCGACTGAAATCGTGATCAAGGGTGCCGACCGTCAGCGCGTAGGTCAAATTGCTGCTGAGATCCGTGCCGTTCGTCCACCTGAGCCCTACAAGGGCAAAGGTATCCGCTATGCGGACGAAACCGTCGCGATCAAAGAGACCAAGAAGAAATAAGGAGCTGCAATATGTTGACCAAGAAAGAGCAGCGTCTTCGTCGTGCCCGCCAGACCCGCATCCGCATTGCACAGCAAGGCATTGCCCGTCTGTCGGTAAACCGTACGAACCTCCATATTTACGCTACCGTGGTTTCCGGCGACGGTACCACAGTGCTGGCCAGCGCTTCCACTGCCGAAGCCGAAGTGCGCACTGCACTGGGTGGTTCTGGCAAGGGTGGCAATGTCACTGCAGCCCAAGTCATCGGCAAGCGCATTGCTGAAAAGGCCAAGGCCGCAGGCGTCGAAAAAGTTGCATTTGATCGCGCAGGGTTCGCCTACCACGGTCGCGTCAAGGCCCTGGCCGACGCAGCCCGTGAAGCAGGTCTGCAGTTCTAAGCGGAACGGAATACAAAATGGCTAAATTTCAACCCCGAGTGCAAGACGAAGGCCGCGACGACGGACTGCGCGAGAAGATGATCGCGGTCAACCGCGTCACCAAAGTGGTCAAGGGCGGTCGTATCCTCGGCTTTGCTGCACTGACCGTGGTCGGTGATGGCGATGGTCGCGTCGGCATGGGCAAGGGTAAATCCAAAGAAGTGCCCGCTGCAGTGCAGAAGGCTATGGAAGAAGCCCGTCGCAACATGGTCAAAGTGTCGTTGAAAAACGGCACCATCCACCATCAAGTGACAGGCCAGCACGGCGCAGCTTCTGTGATGATGGCACCGGCCCCCAAGGGTACCGGTATCATTGCTGGCGGCCCAATGCGTGCTGTGTTCGAAGTGATGGGTATGACCGACATTGTGGCTAAGAGCCACGGTTCGTCCAATCCTTACAACATGGTTCGTGCCACTTTTGATGCGCTCACCAACTCCACCACTCCCGGTGCAGTGGCAGCCAAGCGCGGCAAGTCGGTCGAAGACCTCTTCGTCTGACAGGAGCTTTGACGATGTCTACACAACAAACCGTGAAAATCCAGCTGGTTCGCAGCCCGATTGGCACGAAAGAATCCCACCGCGCCACCGTGCGTGGTCTGGGCCTGCGCAAGCTCAACAGTGTCAGCGAATTGCAAGACACTCCAGAAGTGCGCGGCATGATTAACAAGATCAGTTATCTGGTCAAAATCGTCTGAAAGGTTGATGATGGAACTCAATAGCATCAAGCCCGCAGACGGATCCAAGCACGCCAAGCGTCGCGTCGGTCGGGGCATTGGCTCCGGTCTGGGCAAGACGGCAGGCCGTGGTCACAAGGGTCAAAAATCGCGTTCGGGTGGTTACCACAAGGTCGGTTTTGAAGGCGGTCAAATGCCTTTGCAACGTCGTCTGCCCAAGCGTGGCTTCAAGTCCCTGACTTTGCGCTTCAACGCCGAAATCACACTGAGCGATCTGGCCCGTCTGGGTCTGGCCGAAGTGGATCAATTGGTCCTCAAGCAAGCTGGTCTGATCAATGATCTGACCCGCACGGTCAAAGTGATCCAAAGCGGCGCTATTACTACGGCAGTCAAGCTCAGCGGTGTGCTGGCTACGGCTGGTGCCAAAGCAGCTATTGAAGCTGCTGGTGGCAGCGTAGCCTAACGCTTGCCTGAAGGAAAAAGCTGTGGCTACTAACACTGCTTCCGTGGCAAAAACTGGTAAGTTCGGCGATTTGCGTCGTCGGCTGGTTTTTCTCTTGTTGGCGTTGGTGGTGTACCGGATCGGAGCGCATATTCCTGTTCCTGGTATTGATCCAACCCAGCTACAGCAGCTGTTCAATAGCCAGCAGGGCGGCATCCTGAACCTGTTTAACATGTTCTCGGGTGGTGCCTTGTCCCGCTTCACGGTGTTTGCACTGGGGATCATGCCGTACATCTCGGCGTCGATCATCATGCAGCTGATGGGCTACGCGGTACCTGCCTTCGAACAGATGAAAAAAGAGGGCGAAGCAGGTCGCCGCAAGATCACGCAATATACCCGGTATGGCACCCTAGGCTTGGCCATTTTCCAGTCGCTCGGCATTGCTGTAGCTTTGGAAAGTTCGGCTGGCTTGGTGTTGTCCCCTGGTTTTGGTTTCCGCATGACGGCGGTGGTCAGTTTGACTGCTGGTACCATGTTCCTGATGTGGCTGGGTGAGCAAATCACTGAGCGCGGTTTGGGCAATGGTATTTCCATCCTGATCTTTGCTGGTATTGCAGCCGGTTTGCCCGGTTCAATCGGTGGTTTGCTGGAGTTAGTGCGCACCGGTGCCATGAGCATCATTGCTGCGATCATCATTGTGTTGCTGGTGGCGTTGGTCACCTACTTCGTGGTGTTTGTGGAGCGTGGGCAGCGCAAAATTCTAGTCAACTATGCCCGGCGTCAGGTGGGCAACAAGGTGTATGGTGGTCAGTCTTCGCACTTGCCACTGAAGTTGAACATGGCTGGTGTTATTCCACCCATCTTTGCTTCTTCCATCATTTTGCTGCCGGCAACCATTGTGAACTGGTTCAGTGCGGGTGAGTCCATGCGCTGGCTCAAGGACATCGCAGGTACGCTGACCCCTGGTCAGCCCATCTATGTGATGTTCTATGCCACAGCCATTGTGTTTTTCTGCTTCTTCTATACGGCATTGGTATTTAACAGCCGCGAAACAGCAGACAACCTCAAGAAAAGCGGCGCATTTATTCCTGGTATTCGACCTGGTGAACAAACAGCACGTTACATCGACAAGATTTTGCTGCGCCTGACACTGATCGGTGCTGTCTATATCACCTTTGTTTGCTTGCTGCCGGAATTTCTGATTCTGAAATACAACGTTCCTTTTTACTTCGGTGGCACATCGTTGCTGATTATTGTGGTGGTCACTATGGACTTTATGGCCCAAGTGCAAAACTACCTCATGTCGCAGCAGTATGAGTCTCTGCTGAAAAAAGCCAACTTCAAAGCAGGTTCAGGTATTTGAGTCTTGTGTTTCATACCAAGCTGGTTTGGAAGCGCGAAAAGTTTTAGGAGAATGAAATGAGAGTTTCTGCTTCGGTCAAAAAAATCTGCCGTAATTGCAAAATCATCCGCCGCAAGGGTGTGGTGCGTGTGATTTGCACTGACATGCGCCACAAGCAGCGTCAGGGTTGATGAGAAAAGTATAGAGGACGCATATGGCACGTATCGCTGGTATCAATATTCCGCCACATCAGCATGCTGAAATTGGCTTGACCGCCATTTATGGCATCGGTCGCACACGCGCACGCAAGATTTGCGAAGCTTGTGACATCGCTTACTCCAAAAAGATCAAAGATCTGACGGACGGCGACCTTGAAAAGATTCGCGACCAGATCGCACAGTTCACCATTGAAGGTGATCTGCGCCGTGAAACGACGATGAACATCAAGCGTCTGATGGACATCGGTTGCTATCGGGGATTCCGCCATCGTCGCGGTCTGCCGATGCGTGGTCAGCGCACGCGCACCAACGCCCGCACCCGTAAGGGTCCGCGCAAGGGCGCAGCGGCACTGAAGAAATAAAGAGATTGAAAGATCAATATGGCTAAATCTCCTGCCAACAACGCATCTCAGCGTGTTCGTAAAAAAGTTCGTAAGAACGTTTCGGACGGCATTGCCCACGTGCACGCGTCGTTCAACAACACCATCATCACGATCACCGATCGCCAAGGTAATGCTCTGTCTTGGGCATCCTCTGGTGGCCAAGGCTTCAAGGGTTCACGCAAATCGACTCCCTTTGCTGCTCAGGTCGCTTCGGAAATGGCTGGCCGTGCCGCCATTGAACAAGGTATCAAGAACCTGGACGTCGAGATCAAGGGCCCCGGCCCCGGTCGTGAGTCTTCGGTGCGCGCCTTGGGCGCTTTGGGTATCCGTATCACTTCCATCTCGGACGTGACACCGGTGCCGCACAATGGCTGCCGTCCGCAAAAACGCCGTCGCATCTAATTTATTAAAAGCCCACCGCCGCCTGCGCTGCCTTGCAGCGTTTCAGGCGGCTCCCGCAATGTACTTGCGGCAGATGACATAAAAGGAAGTTCTCGTGGCACGTTACCTCGGCCCCAAGGCCAAACTCTCCCGCCGTGAAGGCACCGACCTGTTCCTCAAGAGCGCACGTCGCTCCATTGCGGACAAGGCCAAGTTTGATTCCAAGCCCGGTCAGCACGGCCGCACCTCCGGTGCCCGTACCTCCGACTTCGGCCTGCAACTGCGCGAAAAGCAGAAGGTCAAGCGCATGTATGGCGTGATGGAAAAGCAATTCCGCCGCTATTTTGCTGCTGCTGATGGCCGTAAGGGCAACACCGGCGCTAACCTGCTGAGCTTGCTCGAATCGCGTTTGGACAATGTGGTCTATCGCATGGGTTTCGGTTCTACCCGCGCTGAAGCACGCCAGTTGGTGTCGCACAAGGCGATCACGGTGAACGGTCAGTCGGTGAACATCCCCTCTTACTTGGTCAAGGCCGGTGATGTGGTGGCAGTGCGTGAAAAGTCGAAGAAGCAAAATCGCATTGTTGAAGCCCTGCAACTGGCCCAACAAGTGGGTTTCCCCGCTTGGGTAGAAGTGAGTTTGGACAAGGCCGAGGGCGTGTTCAAGAAGACTCCGGACCGCGATGAGTTCGGTGCTGACATCAACGAATCTCTGATCGTTGAATTGTATTCGCGCTAATCGCTCTGCGATATAGTTGAAAACCGTACCTGAACCGCGAGGCATCGCGGTTTAGGCGCTTCACCAGCCTTACCGGTGTAACGAGCTGGGGGTATTGAGAGGAAGTCTGCATGCAAACCAATTTGCTGAAACCCAAGGCGATTAATGTCGAGCAACTCGGGCACAACCGTGCCAAGGTAGTGCTCGAACCGTTCGAACGTGGCTATGGCCACACGCTGGGCAACGCCCTGCGGCGCGTTCTACTCTCGTCGATGGTGGGTTATGCAGCGACAGAAGTGACCATTGCTGGGGTGCTGCACGAGTACTCGTCCATTGATGGCGTGCAAGAAGATGTGGTCAACATCCTTCTGAACCTCAAGGGCGTTGTCTTCATGTTGCACAACCGCGATGAAGTGACCCTGAGCCTGCGCAAAGACGGTGAAGGCGTAGTGACGGCGCGCGACATCCAAACGCCGCATGACGTAGAAATCATCAACCCTGACCATGTGATTGCCCATCTGTCGCAAGGCGGCAAGTTGGACATGCAGATCAAGGTAGAAAAAGGCCGTGGCTATGTGCCCGGCACCATGCGCCGCTATGCCGATGAGCCTACCAAGAGCATTGGCCGTATTGTGCTGGATGCCTCTTTCTCTCCGGTCAAGCGTGTCAGCTACACCGTCGAGAGCGCCCGCGTTGAGCAGCGCACCGATCTGGATAAGCTGGTGGTCGAAATCGAAACCAACGGTGCTATCACCGCCGAAGATGCAGTGCGCAAGTCGGCACGTATCTTGGTGGAACAACTGGCGGTGTTTGCCCAACTTGACGGCGGCGAGCTGCCTGGTTTGGGTGAAGTCTCTGGTGGTGGTCGCAGCAGTGCGAGCTTCGATCCGATTCTGTTGCGTCCGGTCGATGAGCTTGAACTCACTGTGCGTTCGGCCAACTGCCTCAAAGCAGAAAACATTTACTACATCGGCGACCTGATCCAGCGTACCGAGAACGAATTGCTCAAGACCCCCAATCTGGGTCGCAAATCGCTCAACGAAATCAAGGAAGTGCTGGCTTCGCGCGGCCTGACCTTGGGCATGAAGCTGGAAAACTGGCCACCGGCTGGTTTGGACAAGCGTTAAGCTGCCGCTATAATTTCGGGCCCCAGCAAGGGGCAGTGCCTCGGGCAGTACCTGATACGGCTGCCCGATTTAATTTGTATCAATAAGGAAAAGCACCATGCGCCACGGAAACGGCCTTCGCAAACTCAACCGCACTTCTTCGCACCGCCTCGCGATGCTGCGCAACATGATGAACTCGCTCATCGAGCATGAGGCCATCAAGACCACCGTGCCCAAGGCCAAAGAACTGCGCCGCGTGGTCGAACCCATGATTACTCTGGCCAAGGTAGACACCGTGGCCAACCGCCGTTTGGCTTTTGACCGCCTGCGTGACCGTGACAGCGTGACCAAGCTGTTCAACGTGCTGGGCCCCCGTTTCAACACCCGTCCCGGTGGTTACACCCGCATCTTGAAGATGGGTTTCCGCGTTGGTGACAATGCGCCTATGGCCTTGGTGGAACTGGTGGAACGCACTGATGTGGCCGCTGCCGAAAATAATTCTTCCGAAGCTGCGTAAAAGCGCTAATAAATCGGGTTATAATTAAAGCGCGCGATGGAGCAGTCTGGTAGCTCGTTGGGCTCATAACCCAAAGGTCGAAGGTTCAAATCCTTCTCGCGCAACCAAATATTTAAAAGTCCATCTTGTGTGGGCTTTTTTTTGTCCAAAAAATACCGAAAGCGTAGCGCGCTGAACCAAAGTCAGCAGGCAACGGTATTGCGCACAGTCATTGCGCGCAGCACCGCTGTGAAGCAGGCGCTGAGATGCAGCGATATTTTTAACGCAAGTGCTGCTGTTTACACCCGGCGCGGCTGCACTTTGCTTGCGGCTAACTTGGCGTTGTGACGGGCGGTATCGATATCGGTAGCACGGGCCAGCGCCACGCCCATGCGGCGCTTGGCAAAGCTTTCGGGTTTGCCAAACAGGCGCAAGTCGGTGCCTGGTACGCGCAGTGCCTCATCTACTCCGTCAAATACGATGCCGCTGGCTTCCATACCACCGTAAATCACGGCGCTGGCACCGGGATTGCGCAGGCTGGCATCTACTGGCAGGCCCAGAATGGCTCGGGCGTGCAATTCAAATTCGCTCTGGTGTTGGGTGCAGAGGGTGACGAGGCCTGTGTCGTGCGGGCGCGGGCTAACTTCGCTGAACCAGACCTGCTCGCCTTGCACAAACAATTCAACGCCAAACAGACCCTGACCGCCCAAATTGTCGGTGACGGTTTTGGCAATGTGGCGCGCTTTTTCTAGCGCAGCGGGGTGCATGGGGTGTGGCTGCCAGCTTTCGACATAGTCGCCACTGACCTGCACATGGCCGATAGGGTCGCAAAAATGGGTTTCTACCTGGCCTTCGGCACCCAAGGCACGTACGGTGAGTTGGGTGATTTCGTAATCAAAATCGATAAACCCTTCGACAATCACGCGGCCGTGGCTGACACGGCCACCGGCCATGGCGTAGTCCCAAGCTTTTTGCACATCTTGTGGGCCGTCGATTTTGCTTTGGCCCTTGCCAGAGCTGCTCATGACCGGCTTGACGACGCAGGGGTAGCCAATACCGCCATCAATGGCAGCCTGCAACTCGGCCAAGGAATCACAAAACTGGTAGGGGCTGGTGGGTAGCCCCAGCGTTTCTGCTGCCAAGCGGCGGATGCCTTCGCGATCCATGGTCAGGCGGGCAGCGCGGGCGGTGGGGATGACGCGCACGACGCCTGCGGCTTCCAACTGCTCCAGCATGGGGGTGGCAATGGCCTCGATTTCGGGTACCACCAGATGGGGTTTTTCGGCCTCAATCAGGGCTTGTAATTGTGCCGGGTCGCTCATGGCGATAGTGCGGGTGTGGTGCGCTACCTGCTGGCCGGGGGCATGGTCGTAGCGGTCTACGGCAATGGTTTCTACGCCCAGCCGTTGCAAGGCGATGAGCACCTCTTTGCCCAGTTCGCCAGAGCCGAGCAGCATCACTTTGGTGGCGTGGGGAGACAGGGGGGTGCCAAGGGTGGTCATGAGAGAGACTTTCCAGAAGAATGGATCCAATAAAACGCAGTGGGCCGCGAGCTCGTAGAGACTTCAACGCACAGCAACTGGCTGCAACTTTAATGCAGAGCGCAAAATGATGGCAGTCCGTCATAGAACTTGGTTATGCTGTATTACCCGCAGCATGGGTGAGAGACACACACTCGCTACGGGCATCGCCTTTGTTCTACTTTGAAGAGGATTTTGTATATGAGTATCACCACTGTCGGCATCATCGGTGCCGGAACTATGGGCAACGGTATTGCACAAGTTTGCGCTGTTGCTGGCATCCATACCATTCTGGTAGACATCTCTGAGGCTGCTGTGCAAAAGGGCTTGGCCACCGTGGCGGGCAGCTTGGATCGTTTGGTGAAAAAGGAAAAGATTAGCGCCGCTGACAAAGACGCTATCTTGGCCCGTATCAAAACCAGCACCAGCTACGATGACCTGAACGCTGCACAACTGGTGATTGAAGCCGCCACCGAAAACCACGACATCAAGGTCAAGATTCTCAAGCAGGTCGATGCGCTGGTGGGGCCTGAAGTCATCATTGCCACCAACACCTCTTCTATTTCCATCACTGAGCTGGCTGCCACTACCAGCCGTGCTGAGAAATTTGTCGGTATGCACTTCTTTAATCCCGTGCCGATGATGGCGCTGGTGGAAGTGATCCGTGGCTTGCAAACTAGCGATGCTACCCACGCTGCGGTGCAAGAGCTGGCCAAGGTGCTGGGCAAGACACCGATTACCGTGAAAAACAACCCCGGTTTTGTCGTGAACCGCGTGTTGATTCCAATGATCAACGAAGCCTTCTTTGTGCTGGCCGAGGGCTTGGCTACGGCGGAAGACATCGACGCTGGTATGAAGCTGGGCTGCGGCCAGCCGATGGGGCCATTGGCGCTGGCTGACCTGATCGGTCTGGATGTTTGCTTGGCGATCATGGAAGTCTTCCTCGAAGGCTTTGGCGACAGCAAATACCGCCCCGCTCCGCTGCTCAAGGAAATGGTGGCTGCAGGCCGTTTGGGCCGCAAGACGGGCCAAGGCGTGTACAAGTACTGAGCGCCCGCTTGCGCTTGCCAATAGGGCTACACCCTGTTGGCTCCTGCCGGAATATACGTGTGTATATTCCGGCTTTTTTATGGCCCAAGGAGCGGCACATTGGTTGCACAATGGCCGTATGAATGCCTCCACCGCTCCTTTGGCCACACACCCTTTTTTCTCCTTGACGCCCGATGTGGTGCTCGATGCGCTGGCTAGCGTGGGCCTGTATGGTGATGGCCGCTTGATGGCGCTGTCTTCCTACGAAAACCGCGTCTACCAAGTCACCCTAGAAGACGGTAGCCGTGTGGTGGCCAAGTTTTATCGCCCTGAGCGTTGGAGCCATGCACAAATTTTGGAAGAACACGCCTTTGCTGCCGAGTTGATGCAGGCTGAGGTGCCCGCCGTCGGGCCGCTGTGTTTAGAGGGCCAAACTTTGCACCAATATGGCGGTTTTGCCTTCTCTGTCAGCCCTTGGCGGGGTGGCCGCCAGCCTGAGCTAGACGATTGGGAGGTGCTGGAGTGGCTGGGGCGTTTTATGGCACGTATCCACAACGTCGGGGCCGTGCGGCCTTTTGTGGCTCGGCCCTCCTTGGATGTGAGCACCTTTGGCACTGAGCCACAACATTGGTTGTTGGCACAAGAGGTGATTCCGTTGGATATGCAGTCAAGCTGGCGCGATGCCTGCGCACAGGCGCTGGCCCTGATAGCCAGCGGTGGCCCGCAAGGCTACCGGTTGCAAGATGCCAGCGTTTTGCGTCTGCATGGCGATTGCCACCCCGGCAACATTTTGTGGACGCCATTGGATGAATATGGGCGTGGTGGCCCGCATTTTGTTGATTTAGACGATGCGCGCATGGGGCCAGCGGTGCAAGATTTGTGGATGCTGCTGTCGGGGGATCGACGCCAGCGCACCGGGCAATTGAGCGCGCTGCTCGATGGCTATGAACAAATGCGCCCCTTTGACCGGCGTGAGCTGGCGCTGATCGAGCCGCTGCGCACGCTGCGCTTGATCCACTACAGTGCTTGGCTGGCGCGGCGCTGGCAAGATCCGATTTTTCCGATCAATTTTCCGTGGTTTGGCAGCAGCGACTATTGGCGCGGCCAAGTGGATATGTTGCACGAACAGATTGAGGCGATGCAGGAAGAACCCTTATCGGCTTAATAGTAATAATCTATAAGGTAGCAAATTGCATTTGCTTTATTTGATTTAGAGAGAAGCGTTTCCACGCTTTACGGGCCTTACGTTCCTAAAATCGAGAACCTGTTTCAACCCCTTCAGGCTTTACTACAGGATCAACACGTACCATCTGGACAGGTCAGATGCTCGCATAGAGCAAGATACGCATTGGGGTCACGGCGGTGAGTGACCTGTGGCCGATGGTCATAGTGGGTGCTGGCGTGGCTGCGGACATGCCCCATCCTGAACACCTGTTGCGTGTTGCTGATGCTGCCCTCTGTTGGGCTAAGGCTCAGGGGCGCAACTGCTGTTGTGCAGGCCCGACGGACTTGGCGTAACACCACAAGCAGTGGCCGCAGTGGCCGCAGTGGATCAGGGCCGCAGCGCGGCCAAGGCTTGGCGCAGCCTTTGCGGGTTGCAATCTGCTCCTGCCAACGCCGCACCTACCTGCAACTGCACCCGCCCCCAAGCAGTATGGGCCGGTTGGTGCAGGGCCAAAGGCACACAGGGCACGTCCAAACCCGCAGCACGGGCTTGCGCCAGCAAGTCTAGGCCGTCTTGTTCGCAGGCCACAGCCAGCAGATCGCCGCCCCGCAGCACCTGTAAGGCAGCGACTTGTGCCTGTTGGTGTGCCAGCGGGTTGTGTGATTCAGGCACGAGGGCAATGGCCTTGGATAGCCGCAGCAACCAGCCCCTGATAGGGTGACGCAACAGCGCAGGCTCGACGACAAAGCAGATGGGCCGGGGGCTGGCTGCCATCAGCAACAAGCGATCAGCAAAACTGGCATGGTTGCACACCAGTACAGCAGCACCGGTGGTGGGCAGGTGTTCATCGCCTGTGACCTTGAAGTGATAAACCAAGCGCGATAGCACCCACGCCATAAAGCGCAGCAGGTATTCTGGCACCAACAAAAAGATATAACCGGCCACCACCGCATTGGCCAAGCCGGTGGCTAAAAAGACTTCGGGCACTGTCCAGCCTGCGCCCAACAAGGCCCCGGCTAGCACCGAGCTGGCAATCATGAACAGGGCATTGAGGATGTTGTTGGCGGCAATGATGCGGGCGCGGTGTGTGGGTTGGCTGCGTATTTGGATCAGCGCGTACATGGGCACGCTGTATAAGCCAGCAAACAGACTGAGCAGCAGCAGGTCAAGCACGACCCGCCAATGGGCAGGTTGGGCGATAAAAGCAGCTACGCCCATTTGTGCTGCGGGCGGCAAGCTGTGCGCGGCGCTATACAAATCCACTGCAAAGACGCTCATGCCAATGGCCCCCAGCGGTACCAGCCCGATCTCGACATGGCGGCGCGACAGCACCTCGCACAGCAGTGAGCCGGTGCCAATACCTACCGAAAACACCACCAGCAGCAGCGAGGCGACATGGGCATCACCATGCAGTACATCGCGGGCAAAGCTAGGAAACTGTGCCAAAAACACCGCGCCAAAGAACCACATCCAACTGATGCCCAGCAAGGAGCGAAACACCACGATGTTGCCGTGCGCCAGCTTGAGGTTGCGCCAAGTCTCGCTAATGGGGTTCCAGTTGATGTGCAAATGCGGGTCGGTGGCAGGGGCGGCTGGAATGAACTGTGCCAGCCCGCGCCCCACCAGTGCCAGCCCCAAGCAGGCCAACGCCACTGTGGTCGGGCCAATGTTGGGCAAAGCTACCAACAGGCCGCCTGCCACATTGCCCAGCAAAATGGCGACAAACGTGCCCATCTCAATCATGCCGTTGCCGCCGGTCAGTTCGCGCTCGCTCAAGGCTTGGGGCAAATAAGCAAACTTGACTGGGCCAAATAGGGTGGAATGCACGCCCATTAAAAAAGTACACCCTAGCAGCACGGCCACACTGCCCGTCATAAAGCCCCAGCCCGCCAGCGCCATGATGGCAATTTCTAGGTTTTTGACAAAGCGGATGATGCGCGTTTTTTCCAACTTGTCGGTGAGCTGGCCTGCGGTGGCTGAGAGCAGCAAAAACGGCAGGATAAATAACGCCCCAATCACCAGCCCAGCCAGCGATGCGGGCAGCCAAGCCACCTGAAGCTGGTAAGTGACCAGCACGGTAAAGGCAAATTTGAACAGATTGTCATTGGCCGCACCAGCAAACTGCGTCCAAAAAAATGGCGCAAACCGGCGCTGGCGCAGCAGGGCAAACTGGTTGGGATGGTCAGGGTGGGGCATGGCAGAAGACTCGCAAGAGGATGGCATCCCAGATTGTGCCCACCTGTTCATACACCAACCACTAGGCCCTGTGCCAGACGCACCCAGTGATACGGGTGGTATCGCTGATTGCTCCCCAGCGCATATGCATATGGGGCCATCAGCATGAGTCATTCTCCACAATCGGCACCCAAAGGCACGGCTTCTACTGCCATGCCATACCTGCCCGATTTCAAGGAAACTGCCATGCACCACCTTCTGCGCGTGATCGCTGCTGCCACTGTGGCCCTCGTCACTACCACTGCTTTGGCCCAGACTGGCCACACCACTGATTGGCCTAGACAACCCGTGACGCTGATCTTGGGGTTTCCTGCTGGCTCTGGCGTTGATGTAGTAGCCCGTGCCGTGCAGGAACCACTGAGTCAGAAATTGGGCCAGCCGGTGGTGATTGACTACAAAGCGGGTGCCGCTGGCAACATTGCCAGTGAATATGTGGCCCGTGCCAAACCCGATGGTTACACGCTGGCGCTGGGCACCGCTGCCACGCATGGCAGCAATGCTGCAATCTATAAGAAGCTTCCCTTTGATGTGGAGACTGACTTTGTGCCCGTAGCGCCGCTGATCGATGTCTCTAATGTTCTGACCATCAACCCGAATGTTGTGAACGTGAAAACGCTTCAGGAGTTTGTTGAGTTGGTCAAGGCCAATCCGGGCAAATACAACTATGCCTCCACCGGCAATGGTGCAGGCACGCATATGGCGTTTGCCGAGTTCAATGCCCGTCTGGGACTCAACATGGTGCATGTGCCCTACAAAGGTGGCCCTGAGGCCATCACTTCTGTGGTGCGTGGTGAAACCTGCTGCATCATGAACCAAGTACAAACTGTGCTGCCGCACTACAAGGCAGGCAAGGTACGCCTGCTGGGCGTGACCACCGCCAAATCCGTGGCTGCAGTTAAAGAGGTAGCGCCGATTGCGGCCAGCCATTTGCCGGGCACGCAGGGCTTTGACAGCTCCATTTGGTTTGGTATCTTCGCGCCCAAGGGCACGGATAACGCTATCGTCCACAAGCTCAATACGGCACTGCGTGAAGTGCTCGAGCAGCCCGATATTCGCCAGCGTTTCGAATCACAGGGCAATACGGTGCGTCTCGAAACCCCCGAACAGTTCCGCCAGACCGTCCATAAGGATCGGACAAAATGGGCGCAGGTTGTTAAGGACGCCAAAATCAGCATCGATTGACCTACTAGCCCGCTCTCGTATGACCTCTTTCACCCCCTTTTTTGATGCTGCTGGTTTAGTGGCACTTGAACAACGTTTACAGCACGACTTGCTGCTGCTCAACTGGTACGCACAGCCTTGGATTAACCCCCGCAGATATGCGGATGCCTCAGTGACCGATGTGCTCATTATTGGTGCAGGCCAAGCAGGATTGGCCGCCCACATGGCCTTGGCCCAACAAGGTATCCGTTCTGTGTTGTTAGACCGCGCTCCGTTGGACTATGAAGGCCCATGGGCGACTACTGCCCGCATGGAAACGCTGCGCTCGCCTAAAGAGCTGACCGGCCCCGCGCTGGGCGTGCCTGCACTGACTTTTCGCGCTTGGTTTGAAGCTCAGTGGGGCCTGCAAGCTTGGGAGGCGCTTGACAAAATACCACGCTTGCAATGGATGGACTACTTGCGCTGGTACCGCCGGGTGACACAAGCCGATGTACGCAACGAACACACGGTGACAGCCATACGACCACGCAGCGACGGGCTGGTGGAAGTGGATGTGCAAGCCTGCGGCCAGACCACTGTCTGGTTTGCACGCCGGGTGGTGTTAGCCACCGGGCGGGATGGACTGGGGGGGCCACAGATTCCTGCTTTTATGCAGGGCGTGGAGCGCAGTCGTTGGGCGCACTCCTCGGATGTGCTGGACTACGAGGCCCTACAGGGCCAGCGCGTTGGTGTGATCGGCATGGGGTCCTCGGCTATGGACAGCGCAGGCACTGCGCTCGAATGTGGGGCCGCCAGCGTCGATTTGATCGCCCGCCGCACCGAAATGCCGCGCATCAATAAGTCTAAGGGGTCGGGTCTACCGGGTCTCACACATGGCCACCACCACTTGCCTGATGCTTGGAAATGGCGTATCCGCCACTACATCAATGCACAGCAGGTGCCTCCGCCGCATGGCAGCACGTTGCGCGTGTCACGCCATCCGAATGCATATTTTCACTTTGGCTGTGCTGTGCAGCATGTCAGCAACGTAGGAAACGGCCTGCATGTGACCACCTCGCAAGGGGTGTTTGCGTTCGACTTTTTGGTATTGGCCACCGGGTTTGCGATTGATTGGGCACAAAAGCCAGAATTTAGCGCCTTTGCACCCCATGTCCGTACTTGGGGAATGCGATACCAACCCCCTGCGGGTGACGAAGATCAGGAACTGACCGACTCGCCAGATTTGGGGCCGGTCTTTGAGTTTCGCGAGGCTACGCCCGGCCATTGCCCAGGGCTGGAGCGCATCCACTGCTTTTGTTATCCAGCGGCACTGTCACACGGCACCGTCTCGGGCGACATTCCGGCCATCAGTGATGGGGCGCGACGCTTAGCCACTGGATTGGCCAGCCTGTTTTACCGCGAAGATGTGGAGTATTACTTTGCCAACTTACAAGCCTATGCCGACCCCGAATTGCATGGAGATGAATGGAGCCCGGCCCACACAGCCAGCCGGGTGTTACCCGGCACCGCGTACACACAATCTTGCGCTTCTGTACTGAATACCAGCCCATGACTCTCTTAGACTCCATCGAGCAACTTATTCCATCCGCCTCCCATGTGCAGGCGGCACGCGCACAACGCGCTAAGGCCATCACAGCTACCCAGACTTGTGAAAATCTCCTGTTGGCCCCCGAACTCTCAGGCAGTGGACTGGACCTGTCGGAGCGTTTGGCTGTGGCCCAGATGGTGGCTATTTCCAGTGGCTTGCCTGCGTTGGCTGCACACTACAGCGCCACATTGCCCAGTACGCCGCCAAGAGACGATGCACGGTGGCAGGTTATCTGCCATTTCACCCAGCTTTTAGCCACACAACCCGCAGCCGCGAACCGCAGTGCTTTGCTGGCCTTGCGCGATGCAGGGCTGTCCACCAGCGACGTGGTGTTGCTGGCACAGCTTATCGGTTTTGCGACCTACCATGCACGCGTATTTGCAGGGGTGGCAGCACTGGCCGCGCTGCATCCAGCACCGACCACGCCTACTCTGATTGCAGCCGCCGATGCCTCTTTCATCCATCCTGCCCACCTGCCAGCGCCGGGCGAGCCTCTGCGCTTGAACGGCTACACCAGCGAGACGCTGGGGTGGGAAGCTTGGCTGCCAGTGCTAGACCCTGCCAGCGCCACGGCAGAGCAGAATGCCGTATTGGATGCCAGCCATCCCAAGGCTCGCACCTCTGACTTTTACCTGCTACTGGCACACCAACCGCAGGTGCTGGCAGCACGCTCGGAAGCTTTCAATGCCATCATGTATGCACCGGGTGGCTTGCCCCGCGCCGAACGCGAACTGGTCACTACGGTAGTTTCACGCATTAATGGTTGCGTCTACTGTGCCTCGGTACATGCCCAGCGTTTTGAGCAATTGGCCAAGCGCAATAACGTGATCGCACAAATCTTTGCTGACCCAGACAGCGCAGGCACTAACGCCCGCGAACGTGCAATGGTTCAGGCCAGTGCCACCCTGACCCGCTCCCCTGGCAATCTGGGTGTGCAGCACCTCTTGCCATTGCGTGCTGCTGGACTTTCCGACCTAGAGATTCTGGACACCATCCATGCCTGTGCCCTTTTTGCTTGGGCCAATCGGCTGATGCTAAACCTCGGTGAGGCCGTATGGCCTGTACCGCAGAACCTATAGGACTGACACGAAGCACTATTGCAGATCAGGGTGGTCTTTATCATGGCCCCATGACTACGACTGCCGACCTCGTTATCGCCCTTAAGCAAGAACTCAAAGCTGCTGGGTTGACCTATGCCGATCTGGCCCAAGCGCTGGGCATGGCCGAGTCCAGCGTCAAGCGGATGTTGGCTAAGGGCGATATGCCGCTGTCGCGCATGGATGCCATCTGCCGTGTGCTCAAGATGGATTTTGCCGATTTGGCCCGGCGTGTGCTGGAGGCCCAGCCGTTGCTGGCCCAACTGAGCCACGCCCAAGAGCAGGCGGTGGTGGCCGACCGCATATTGCTAGTGGTGGCGATTTGTGTGCTCAGCCAATGGACGCTGGAGCAAATCACCAGCAGCTATCGCGTGACGCAGGCGCAGGCCATTGCCGCTTTAGCCCAGCTTGACCGTATTGGCATTATTGAGCTGCGGCCTCTGAACCGCTACCGCCTCAAACTGGCTAAGACTTTCCGCTGGCGGCCCCACGGCCCAGTGATGCAGTATTTTCGGGAACATGCGCTGTTGGACTATTTTGGCGGTGGCTTTGATGGCTCCGGCGAGGGATTGTTGCTGGTGCATGGCAGCATCAGCCGGGCCTTGGCACCGGCCTTTGTGGAGCGCTTGCAACGGGTGGCGCAAGACTTTGCCCAGCAACATCTGGCCGACCAAAAACTGCCCGAAAGCCAGCGCGAGGGTTACACCCTGCTGCTGGCTGCGCGCCGCTGGGAATTTGCTGCTCTTGCAGCCATGCGCCGCTGAGTTGGGTGCTGTGGCAAAGCCTGTGTGGCACTCGGACTCTTGGAGTACGATTCGAAGGCTAGGTATAGTTACAAACAGTGGCGCGCCGATGTCCGGTGCCCCGAACTACCCTTTACAAGGATTGCCCATGTTTCCTGAGTACCGCGAACTGATTACCCAACTCAAACACGTTGACCACCACTTTACCCGTCTGTTTGATGAGCACAACGACCTCGATCACAAGATCAAGGGCATGGAAGCGCGCACCATTCCCGGCACCGATGTCGAAATCGAAAACCTGAAGAAGGAAAAGCTGCACCTGAAGGATCAGCTCTATGTGATCTTGCAAAAGAAGGCGGCTGAAACGGCTTAACTGTTGTGAGAAGCCGGGTCTGTCCACCAGCAGCACCGGTTTCACGCTATAGCCAGGGCACCCTTGTGGTGCCTTTTTTTGTGCTGGCTTAATCGCTGATGTCTGGCGCTTCGGGTGCGGTAAATACCGTGAGTACGGCGGTGTAGCCATACAGGTGCTGGCCTGCGATCTCGCCACCGGCAAAAAAGCCTACCAGCGGCACATCGCCCAGCGCATGGCGCAGCAATTGCAGCTCTGCCCCCGGCGCGCCAAAGTGGTTGCCCCCACGGCCAGAACAACTGACATAAATGGCCCCGGTGATATGCCGCTGGGGTAGCGGGGCCAGATCGGGGGCTAGCTCTTCGCGCACCTCAGTGCAGATACGCACCAAGTCGGCGCGAGCGGCGGCGGCATGGCGTTGGCAAAATTGCAAGCCCATGCCCGGCTGCACTTGGTCGGCCAAGGCGATGCCTCGGCGGATGCCATCTAGCCCGACGATATGGCGCACGCGCACGTCAGCCCCTAAATGGCCGGGGTGTTGCACGGTGGGCAGCGGGTAGCTCTTGGTGGGATCAGTCAGGCCCGCCAACAGGCCCCGCACGCGCTCTACTGCTTGGTGCGGATCGGCTTGTAGCGATACTCCTAGCGTGCGCAACAACACATCCAAGGCCGGCTCGCCATCAAGGGCCAGCACGACGTTGTCTTGGGCAGCAGTGATGTGGTGGCGTGGCCCCACCGGTTGGCAACCTTGGGTGACTTGCGTGATCAGCCCCAGCCCAGCGCCCCACGCTACCCCAGACAGGCCGCCATGAAACACGCCACTGGCCGCGCCTTGCCCGGCCACGGTGCCCGCACCACTGACGGCAAACTGCACCCGTGGCCCCCGGCTGGCAGCCAAGCCACCAAAAACACTGCCGCTGCTGGTGCGTTCGGCCATCTCGGCAATCAAACCGGGCAAATCGGGGGTGTGACCATCGGCATGTACCAATGCGGTGTGCGCCGTAAAGCCACTGCTGCTGCCTGTGCGCGGCAGTGGTGCCACGCCAGAGAACACGCGGTATTGGTCTACCGGCAGCTCTAGCAACATCAGCGCCAGCGCAGGCTCGTCAAAATACTCGGCCCCACTGGCACAAACGCCCACGCCCACGGTGCCGCTCCAGTCGGTCACGGTAGGTAGCTCGGCACTGAAAAAATCCAAAATGGCCTGCGCCTCACTGGCGTAATGGTCGGTGATGTAGAGCAGGCCCAAATTGGGCATGTCGGCATAGCCGGGCAAAGCCATGTAGCCGCGCAGTTGCGCTAGCGCCAAAGAAGCAGCCATGCGCCACTGTGGGTGCGTGGCGTGGCCTGTGGGGCAGAGTTTCATGGGTGGCTCCTCCACAGGCTAGGATAAGCAGCCCAGACGATCAACGGGCCGCCTTGGTGCGCCGGGCGCTAGTTTTGCGTGGTTCGGCATCAGATTCGGCTTCTGCCTCAGCGCCTTGCTCTGGCCCGGCTGGTGTGCTGCTGGCGGCGGCTGGTTTGCGGGGGGTTGGGGTCTTTTTAGCTGGGGTTGCTACTTGGCTGGCCTGCTGCGCGGCTGCGCTGGCCGCAGTGGCTGCTTGCAGGGTGGCTTCTTGTACCGTTTGCACGCTGTGGGCCGCTATATCGGTGGCCTGCTTGAAGGCTTGTGCAGCCAAGTCGGTGGCACCAGCTTTGGTGGCCTCGGTCATGGCGGTGGCGGCAATTTGTTGGAACTGCTGGGTCAGGGCACCCCACCACTGCATCGGGTCGATGACACCGGCGGAGGCGGCACTGGCGTCTGCTGTATCGGCGGCTGGGGCCGGTGCTGGCGCTGGTGCCGCTGCTGGGGCAGCCTTGGGCTTGGCACTGGTATCTGGTGTTTTGATGGTGAAGGCGTTGGCCATGTCGGCCATGCTGAAGTTCATGCCCTTGAGGGTGGACAAGGTCATCTTTTGCACTTCTAGCGCTTGGATGGTGGCACTGAGCGCCCGTGAGTTTTGCTCTAGCCAGAACTGTACCGATTTCAGCTCGCTGATGCGTTTTTCTATCTCTTCGACGCTGATGGTGGGTGCTATCCAGCTCGACATATTGGGTATTTGCGGCGTGCTGTTGTTGGCCCCTTGGGTGAGGTTTTGCAAAAAGTCAAAGCCGGGCAAGAAATTGCCGAAACCGAAAGAAGATGTATCGCTCATGGCCGCTCCGGGGGATTGTCAAAAGGTAGCTACAGCTTAACCCAAGGCAGCCCCGCCAGAGCGCTCCATTTCCTGCCTCAGTGCTGGTGCGCTGCTCCATGCATGGGGGCGTGGCTAGGCATTTTGGCTTGCACCGGCACTTGCAAAGACAGTTGCGATTGCGCGCCTTGCGCATCTTGGAACACCAGCGTGAGGGGCACTTGCGTGCCTTGGGCCAGAGGGGCTTTCAAGTCCATGAGCATGACGTGGTAGCCACCGGGCTTGAGTTCTACGGCTTGGCCCGCAGGCAGGTCTAGCCCGGCGATGGCGCGCATTTTCATGACATCGCCATCCATTTTCATTTCATGGATTTCGGTCACGCCTGCTGCGGCAGACTCTGCGCGCACCAGACGGGTGGCGCTGCTGGCCGTGAGGCGCATAAAGGCTCCGGTGGCCTTTTGTCCGGTGACGCTGGCGCGCGCCCAAGCGTTGTCTGCCACCACGGGGGCGGCAGCCGTTTGGGCATGGGCCGCACTGGCCCACAGGGCAGCGCTGAGAAACAGGGGGGAGGCGATGCGTTGCAACAACATAGGAAGAACCCAAGAAAGAGGCCGCCGCACGTGGCGGCAGCAGAAAAAATGAAAACCCACCTCTATTTTAGGAAGTGGCTTGAAAGCGCCCACAACCCATTAGATTAGCCCTTGCTGCAACAGTTCCTGCAAGCCACTGGCCCGTTGCGTGGGCTGGCGCAAAGCGGCACTGAGCAGCCCCTGCTGTGCCGATACCAGCGTGAAGGCTTGGCGCGCACGGGTAATGCCGGTATAGACCAGTTCGCGGCTTAGCACTGGCCCGGCGTGGGGTGGCAGCACCAGCACAGTGTGCTCAAACTCTGAGCCTTGGCTTTTGTGTACCGTCATGGCAAAGGCTGTTTCGACATGGGCCAAGCGGCCTACCCCCACCGAGCGCAGTTGCGGCCCATCAGCAAAATAGACGCGCAAACTGCCCACACGGCCACTGTGTTGGATGGATGGCAAGGTGATGCCAATATCGCCATTGAACACGCCCAGCACCGGGTCGTTGCGCGTGACCATCACTGGGCGGCCTGGATACCACTCGCCGCGTGCTTGCAACAGCTTGTCTTTGTGCAATTGCTGCTCTATGGCTCGGTTGAGGCCGCTGACACCCCAGTCGCCCTCGCGCACCGTACATAAGATGCGAAAGCGCTCAAACTCGCGCAAGATGCGGCGCACCCAGTCTTCTTGCGCCTGCGTATCGCTAGCAGGGGGGCGTTGGGCCAAGGCTTCGAGGTAGCAGCGATAGCTGGCCCCGGTGCCGTCGCGGCCCCGCACGGCCAAGGGTAAAACTTGCGCGGCATGGTCGGCGTTGATGCGGGCCAAGGCGCGTTGGGCGTCGTGGGCCAACAATTGCCGCGCCGCAGCCACATCACCGCCATTGACGGCCACCGCCAAAGCGCCGATTGCGCCTTCAAACCGATGGCTTTGGCGCAGCATCACGGTGTGTTGCGCCAAAGCGGGCGCGGCGCTGCCAGTGGCGGCCAGATAGGCCGCTGGCAAGGGCTGCCCAGTGGCGTTTAGGGCGTACTGTGCGGTATCCACACTGTAGCGGCCTGCTTGGGCATCGCGGCACAGATCGCCCAGCACGGCCCCGGCTTCGACCGAGGCCAGTTGGTCTTTGTCTCCGAGCAAAATCAGCCGTGCTGTAGTGGGCAACGCTGCCAGCAAGGAGGCCATCATTTCCAGATGCACCATCGAGGCTTCATCGACGATGAGCACATCCACATCCAGCGGACGGCCCGCGTGGTACTGAAACTGGCGCGTATCGGGCCGCGCCCCTAGCAGGGCGTGCAGGGTGCGGGCTGGCCCCATGCGCTGGGTGAGTGCGGTCAAGTCGAGCGTATCGCCCACACGCTCATGCAAACCGGCCAGCGCCGCATCAATCGACTGCTTGAGCCGTGCTGCGGCCTTGCCCGTAGGGGCCGCCAAGGCCACGCGCAGACGCTGGGGCTGCGGATCGATGGCAAACAGCAGCGCCAGCAGACGGGCGGCGGTGTAGGTTTTTCCTGTGCCCGGCCCCCCGGTGATGACCGAGAGCCGCCCGCGCAAGGCGATGGCACAGGCCAGCTTTTGCCAGTTGGGGCGGTGGCTAGGATGGGCAGGCGCATCAAACAGAGCATCTAGCCAGCGCTTGACTGCTGGCATATCCACCGCCAGCGGGGCGGCTGTACGCTCGATTACCTGCTGCACCACCGCCTGCTCGTATGTCCAATAGCGGCGCAGATAGAGCCGGGGAGCTTGCGCGGTGCCGCCCAGCACCAAGGGTTGGCCGCCATCTTGGCCCAGCCCGCTGGCGTCATAGATCACCGGACTGCTGCACAGGGCAGCGCGCCACTCCGCCAAGGTGGGTGGCAAGCTGGCCCAGAGGGCTTGCAGGGCATCAAGTGCTTCGCCCGGCCAGCCCAATACGGCCTCTGGTCGGGTCAGCAGTGGGGCCAGTGGCAAACAGGTATGCCCGCGCCCTTCTAAGTGCGTGAGCAGTGCAGTGGCTACTAGCAAGGCTGGTTCGGCGTGGGCATCGAGGTCTGCCACCCAAGCGGCCAAGGCGCTGTCTAGGCGGCGCAGCCAGCCCCATTCGCTCCACTGGCGCAGGGTTTGGAGCGTTTCTGCCGGGGTGGCCGCTACAGGGAGGGGGGCCGTATCCACGGTCAATGCAACAGACTCAGACATCACAGGCAACTCCGGAAACGGGTTCTTTAAAGCGAGGGGCCAGCATCGCCGAGCAGGGCATCAAATGCCGCCACCAAGGCCGGATCAGCCGCCACCGTGACCACACCCGCTTGCGGCCCATCAATGCCGCGCAAAAACAGGTACAGCGCGCCACCCAGATGCTGCGCGGGTTCATACTGGCTGCCGAGGCGCTGGCGCAGCAGGCGGTGCAATGCCAGCAGGTACAAAGCGGCCTGCACGTCGTAGCGGTGGGTAAGCATGGCGCGCTGTAGCGCTTCTGCATGGTAGGCGCTGGCGTCTGGCCCCAAGTAGTTGGATTTGTAGTCGAGCACCCAATAGCGCCCGTCTTGCTCAAACACCAGATCGGCAAAGCCCATCAACATACCGTGCAAGGTGCGCTCCGGCAGCAGCGCCCGCTCTTGCCCCGGCCATAGATAGTGCTGGCACAGGGCATCGACTTGCACAGCGGGCAACTGCTGGGTGGGCAGCCAAAATTCCATTTCTGGCAGGGTGTGTTCTAGTGCGTCCAAGGCTACCCCCACCCCCGGCAGCACGGTTTGTACGGCAGCACTGAGCCACTGCACCACTGCGTCGGCCTCGTCGGTATAACCGGCGCGCTCACAGCGCTGGCGCAGGCGCTCGGCCAAGGTGGGCTGGGTGGCTAAAGCAAATTGCTCACGCGCCAGCCATTCGAGTTGGTCATGCAAAAAATTGCCCACCACCGGGCCACGGGTAAATTGGTGCCAGACGGCGACCTCATCCGTGGTGCTGGCGGGTGCTGGCAGGCGCGGCGTGGGGGCCACTACCTCTAGGCGCTCATCGTCGGCAGGACGTGGCAGGGGCAGCACCGCGCCCAAGGAGGCTACCGCTGAGGCCCCGCGCACCAACTGCGAGAAGCTACCCACATTCCAGCGCCGGTCAAAATCAGCCCGGTACGTTTGTGCGGGCAGCAGGGGAGCGGGGTTGCTGTGGGCGTGCAGCCGTGTGCAGGGCAGGGCGCGCACATCGTGGCACACCACTGCGTGCAGTGCCAGTGCGGTCTGCCCTTGGGCCAGTGCTTGCAGCGGCCCGGCCCAGTCGGCGGCCTCGCGGGCTTGATCGCCACCCAGCAGCACCCCCAGCGCACTGCGATGGGCCATGCATTTTTGGCTGCTGTGGGGGTCTTTGCTGGCAGCAAAGCCCAGCCACAGCGCATGGCGCGCACGGGTCAGGGCGACGTAGAGCAGGCGCATATCTTCGCGCAGGCGCTCGTGGTCGGCTTGGGCCAACACGGCATCGGTCAGGTCTAAATGCAGGTGGCGCTGGCCGGTGGCCTCATCGGTCAGTGGCACAAAGGAGGTGCCCTTGCGCTCCACCGCCTTGAAGCTATTGGCAAAGGGCAGGCATACCACTGGGTATTCCAAGCCCTTGCTTTTGTGGATGGTGACCACCTTGACCAGATCGGCATCACTTTCTAGGCGCACGATTTGCTCTTCGGAGCCGCTGCGCTGGGAGTCCAGTTGTTCGGCCAGCCAGCGGATCAGTGCTTGCTCGCCTTTCAGCTCGGCGCTGGCGTCTTGCAACAACTCGGCCAGATGCAAAAAATTGGTCAAGCGCCGCTCGCCGCCGGTCTGCGCCAGCCAACGGGCGGGCAAATCCAGCTCGTGCAGGGTTTGGTGCAGCATGGTGAGCACGCCTTGGGTTTGCCAAACGTGGTGCAAGCCGCGCAACTGCTCGGTGCGCTGGTCTAGCGCTTCCTCATCGCTGGCCAGTTGCGCCAGTGCGTGCAGCGACAAACCGATGGTGCCGGTAGCCAGCCCAGCGCGCAGGCGGCGCACATCCAGCGGCGCGGCCACGGCCTGCAACCAGTGCAGCAAATCACCGGCCTCGTCGCTATCGAAGACCGAGTTTTTATCCGACAGATACACCGAGGCCACGCCGCGCCGACGCAGCTCGCGGCGCACGGCTTCGGCCTCGATGCGGTTGCGCACCAGCACGGCAATATCGGCAGGGCGCAGCCGTTGCAGGGGCTGCCCCAGCGTGACAAATCCGGCTTGTGCATCATTGAGCCAGCCGACAATGCGCTCGGCACAGAGCACGGCAAACAGGCGGCGGTGCTCGTGCGCGTTGCGCAGCTCCAAGTCGTGGTGCAAAGCCAAGGCAGGCACGCTGCCGTGGGTGTCTTGGAACTGCTCGGCGCGGCCTTGGGCTTGTACGGCTACAAACGGCAGCGGGTTGTTGGGTGTGGTGGCATGGCGGAACAAAAAGGCCCCAGCACCGGGGCGCTGTTCGGCTTGGGCAAAAAGGTGGTTCACGGCCTCTACCACCGCCTGCGTGGAGCGGTAATTGGTGCCCAAAACGTAGTGGCGTCCGGCGGTGGCTTGGCGTGCGGCCAAATAGCTGTAAATATCGGCCCCGCGAAAGCCGTAGATGGATTGCTTGGGGTCGCCAATCAGCAGCAGGGCGGTGTGGGGGTCGTTGTTTGCGGGGTGGTAAAGCTGGGCAAACAACTGGTATTGCTGTGGCGAGGTGTCTTGAAACTCATCGACCAGCGCCACTGGGTATTGCGTGATGATGCGCTCGCGCAGGCGCACACCGTTTGCGCCCGCCAAGGCTTGGTTCAGGCGCTGCAACATATCGGCAAAGCCAAAGCTGGCTACTTGGCGTTTGAGCTGCGCCATGCGTGTCTGCACTTGGGCACCCGCGTGCAGGCGCAAGGCCACGGCTACCGACGGCAGGGCGTCTAACGCGGCCCACAAGTCAGCCAGTGCCTGAAAATCTTGCGGCAAGGTGATGCTGGGCGCATCGGCTTTGCGTGCTTCTAATACGCCAGCGGGGCTGAGGCGGTGCCGGGCAGCATCCGTCCAATCGAGGGCGTCACTGTCGGGGCTTTGCGCCCAAGCGCTCAAACCGGCCAGCCATTTGGTGTAGTTGCCGGGGGCCAACTTGCGCCGATCCCAAGGGCAGACCTTGGGCGCGGTTTGGTTGTCCAGCCAATCTTGCAGGGCTTGGGCGCGCTCTACCCAACCCGATTTGAGGTGTGCGATGGCCTCATGGCGTTGGTCTAGCTGGCGCTGGAGGTTCTCGGCCAAGCTGCCAGCGCCAGCCTCTGTGGGCAGTTCTTGCGCGCTGAGGCTGCGCATATCTTGCAGCAAGGCATTGACGCTGGGCCAGACTTGCAACACTGCATCCAACAGATCACTGGGCAAGCGATAGCAGTTTTGCCGCCAGTAGTCTTGCACGGCGGCGGTTTGCAGGGCGCTTTCGTCGGCGTCCAGTTCTTCGTCGAAGGGGCAGCCGCTGTCAAAGGCGTGTTCGCGCAGCATACGCTGGCACCACGCATCAATGGTGTGGATGGCGGCATCGTCCATGCCCTCGGCAGCACTGGCTAAGCGCCAAGCGGCGCTGCTGCGCGCCGGGCCATCCGGATAGGCAGCCAGCAGATCGGCCAGGAAATCATCACCCTCGGGCACCAGCGTTTCGCCCCGAAAACACCGGGCCGCCTCTAAGAGGCGTGAGCGGATGCGGTCGGACAGCTCACGCGTCGCGGCGCGGGTAAAGGTCATGACCAAAATATCGGCGGGGCGCAAGGGCTGGGTAAAGCCATTGGGGCCGCCGTGGCCCAGCACCAAGCGCAAGTAGAGGGCGGCAATCGTCCACGTTTTGCCCGTGCCCGCACTGGCCTCAATCAAGCGGCTGCCCCACAGGGGAAACTCTAAAGAATCCAAAGCCATGCTCATGCGCTTGCTCCTGCCAGTTCATCATCGTGCGCTGGATGCTGGACGATGTCTACCGTTTGCACCCAAGCCAGTAGGGGCGCGCACAACTGCTGCGCCAGTCGCGGAAAACGCCCATCGGCTCCCAGTGCCTCAAAATCGGCATAGACGCGGGCCAAACAAGGCTCGGCCACATCGCCCTCGCGCTGATAGTCGCCCTCGTAGCACTTCAGCGCTTCGCCCTCTTTGCCTTGAACCAGCGCCAGCGCTGTCTGCAAGGCCAGCGGTAGGGGTTCTTGCATCCCGGCGTGCCACAGTTGCAGCAAGCGGTGCAAGGTGTCTTGTGCCTGTTCCACCGTCAAGGTGGGCAGATGCAAGGTGGCATCGCGCCCCACCAGCACGGCCCGCACTGGCACGCCACTGGCGGCAGCGGCCAAGCTGCGCACCCAAGGTTGCAGCAGCCTATCGGCACGCGCCACCGGTTTGGCTCCGCCTTGTAATAGCCGCGAAGGGGTCAGTTCTAGCCAGACTGGCCCAGCCTCGCCGCCTTGGCGCAGGCCATCGAGCCAGTCTTCGAGCACGATGGTGGCGCTGTGGGCCTCGGCACTGACCCACCGCAAGGGCAGGCGCTCGGTGGTGTCCGGGTGTTGCGCCTGTGCTGCTTGCCATGCCTGCAACAGCGGCAGCAGGGCTTGGGTGAGTTGCTTTTGCGTGCGCGCAGCAAAGCCGCCCAGCGGCAACTGCCCGGCAGCACGCAGGCGCTCGACCTGCACGGCCACCAAGCGGGCCACACCGTCCGGCGAGGTATCGGGTGCCAGCGCCGCCCCAGTGGGGGGAGCCAAGGCCAGCAGCACTTGCTGCATCACCGTGTGTACCACGCCATACTCTTGCAGACCCGCGAGGCCAAAAGATTCCTCATCGGCCAGTTCTTCATCCCAGTTGTCCCACACCACGCCCAAACGCTCGCGGAAAAAGGTCTTGACCGGGTGGCGCAAAAACGCTGCCAGCTTGGCTACTGTGAGTGGCACTTGCACATCGGGCACCCACGCCACTGGGGCCGGGGTGGCTTCTGTGGACTCTGCCGTGGCATGGGCGGCGCGCCATTCGCGGGCAAAAGTCCACAACGCGGGCTGGCCTTCAAAATAACGGCGGCTAAAGGGTTGTAGCGGGTGCTCGGTGGTGCGCTCGGCCAGTGCGGCGGCCCCCCAACCAGAAGCCAGATAGTCGCGCAACTGCGACACCAGCACCGAGGGCGGCTGCTCGCTGTGGTCGCGCACGCTGCGGCCACTCCAACTGATATACAGCACGCGCCGCGCTGACAGCAGGGCCTCTAGCATGAGCTGGCGGTCGTCGCTTTGGCGGGAGCGATCCCCCGGACGGTGCTGGCCGGGCAAGGCCATCAAATCGAAATCGCTGCGCGGCACGCGGCGCGGATAGTCGCCATCGTTCATGCCCAGCAAGCACACCACCTCAAACGGCACGGCGCGCATGGGCATCAGGGTGCAAAAGGTGACGCCCCCGGCGCGAAAGCGCGCATCCAGTGCCGGTTCGTGCAGGGTATCGAGCCAGCCTTTGCGCGCCACCGACAAGGGGATGGCTTGCGCAAACTGCGCTTGCGTGCAGGCGTCTTGCCAGCGCACCAAGGCTTGTTCTAGTGCAGCCAGCATCTCGCGGTCAGTGTCATCCACCGCTTGCACCATATCGGCCAACAGGGCACGGAAACGCGCCGCCCACTGCGCTGGGGCCGCAGGCTCTAGGGCCTGCACGCGCCACAGCTCTAGGTGGTGCAACAGGCTGGCCAAGGCACCGGCCAATTCCGCCTCTAGCCCGCCCACTTCGGCATAAGGCTCTAGGCCCGCAAAGCTGGTGCTGCCGCTGGCATAGCCCAACAACATACGCTGCAAGCCAAACAAGGCCGAGTTTTGTGCGCCACAGGCGTCTAGGCCCAAATCAGCCCGTTGGGCCGCATTCAAGCCCCAGCGAATACCCGCCCCCGCCATCCACTGCGTCAGGCGGCCTAGGGCGTCTTCGGCAATGTCAAAACGCGCCGCTACCGCTGGCACATCGAGCAAATCGCGCAGCTCACTCAGGCGGCAGCGCTGTTGGGGCAGGCGCAGCAGCCACTCCAGCGCCGTGACCAGCGGGCTTTTAGCCCGTGCGCTCAAATCGGTAATATCAAACGGGATGTAACGTGCATCGTGGCGGCCATATTGACCAAACACCGCCCGAATGGCGGGGGCCATCAGGTCAATATCGGGCACCATCACCACCACATCGCGTGGCTGCAAGGCGGCGTTTTGCCCCGGCGGCTGCGCCAGCAGATGCAGCAGTTGGTCGTGCAAAATTTGCACTTCGCGCAGCGCACTGTGCGCGACATGAAAGACGATAGAGCGATCCGTGGGCTGTAGCGTGCTGGCTGGGTGCTCGGCCAGTGGCAGCAAATCGCGGATGCGGTGCTGCACTTGGGTGAGCAAGGGGGTATCGGGCGTGTCTTCGTCCTCGTCAAACAGATCGACACGTGGCAAAGAAAAGCGTTGCTGCGCCTGCTGGGCGTCATCAAACTCATCCAATTGGCGCACAAAATCGCGCCCTTGGCGGCCCCATGCTGCCAGCAAGGGGTGGGCGTGGGCGTGCATTTGCTCTAGCGGCAGGGCGGCCAAATCGCGTCCGTCACGCAAGGGCTGGCGTCGGCGCTCCATGCGCAGCAACTCGCGCCCGTCAATGGTATCGGCCCAATGGAAGCGGCAGGGGTTGGGAATAGCCAGCAGCACTTGGCTGTGCCCTGCCAAAGCGGCCAACACTTGCAACACCGGCAGCGGCACATGGGTCATGCCAAACAGCACCACACGCCGCGCCACTGGGTGCGCCAGTGCTGGGCCTTGGCCTGGGGGTTGGTGCAGCACGCGCAGCGCCCGCTGGTGGATATGGGGCCGGATAGCACTGCGCTCGCGCTCGGTGAGCGTTGCTAATACGGCCCGCCACAACAGGGGCTGCCAGAGTTGGTCTGGCGGCAAAGCCACATCGGGCCGCCCCGGCGCACCCAGCCTATCGTGGCCCGCGCTCCAGTCGGCCAGCCAATCGGGGCGATAAACTTGGTACTGGTCAAACAAATCGGCCAAGCGGCTAGACAAAGACAGCAAACGATCTGGCTCGCCCGAATGCAGAAAGCGCGCCACCGGCGCAAAGTCGGGCACTTCTAGCAATTCAGGTAGGTGGCGCATCAAACGCCACGTTAAAGGCGTTTTGTCCACCGGCGATTCGGGCGGCACCTGTGCCCAGCCCAGCACCTGCCGGTAGGTGCGCCACAAAAAGCGCGACGGCAGCTCGACACGCGCGGCGGCGCAAATGCCATCGCCACTGGCTTGCAGCATCTTGAACCATTCGGCCATGCCATTGCTTTGCACCAGCACTACTTCTTCTTCTAGCGGTGCCAGAGGGTGCTGGCGCAGCCAAGCAAAAACGGTAGAAGCCAAGGTTTCGGCACGGTTGCCGTGCAGGGCGATCAGGCCGGGCTGAATGTGGGTGCTGCTCAAGGGGTGTCCTCCAGAGGCGACACCATAGCGCAAAACCTAAGCGGCGCTGACTTGGCCTACGGGTTGCTGTGGTGGGCCGCCAGCTTGAACACCGATACCGTTTTGACCAGATCAGAGGCTTGTTGGCGCAGGCTGTTGGCCGCCGAGGCCATCTCTTCAACCAGTGCGGCATTTTGTTGCGTGCTCTGATCCATGTGAATAATGGCCTCGCCCACCTGCTGCACGCCAGCGTTTTGCTCATGGCTGGCGTTGCTGATTTCCTGCATCAGCGAGGCCACTTTCTGGATTTCTTCAATCGCCAATTGCATGGTGTGGCCGGCCTTTTCTACCAGCACGCCCCCTTGCTGAATTTCGCCTACGCTGTGGCTAATCAAGTCTTTGATTTCTTGGGCTGCATGTGCAGAGCGCCCGGCCAGCGCCCGCACTTCACTGGCTACCACGGCAAAACCTCGGCCTTGTTCTCCGGCGCGGGCAGCCTCTACCGCAGCGTTCAAGGCCAAGATATTGGTCTGGAAGGCAATACCATCAATCACCGAGATGATTTCTGCAATGCGGTGGCTGCTGGCCTCAATGCCTTTCATGGTTTGCACCACCTGCTGCACCACTTGGCCGCTGTCAACCACCACTTGGCTGGCACCTTGTGCCAAATGGTTGGCGGTGGCCGAATGGTCGGCATTGACTTTCACGGTGCTTCCCAGCTCTTCCATAGAGGCCGCCGTTTGCTCCAAGGCACTGGCTTGGCTGGCGGTGCGGGTGCTTAAATCTTGGTTGCCTTGGGCGATTTCGGCGCTGGCCAAGGCCACGCTCTCCGAGCCGGTGCGCACCGTAGTCACCACACGGGTCAGGCCCTCGCCAATGCTGTTCATGGCGTGCAGCAAGTCTCCAATTTCATCGTGGCGTGATGCGGTCAGATGCCCCGATAAATCGCCTGCAGCCAAGGTTTGGGCCACGCCACAGGCTTGTTGGATGGGTTGCACAATCATGCGGCGGATAAATACAAACCAAGCCCCAGCCAGCAAAGCCACTGCCAGCAAGCCCAACATGGCAAACCTGAAAATCAGTTGGTGTGCCTGCGCGGTGTATTCTTCTACATAGGTGCTGGCGGCAATCACCCAGTCCCAGTTGGCATGGTGGGCATAGGCAATCAGCTTCCGGCGGGGATGGGTTTCATCGGAGCCTGGATTCATCCAATTGTAATATTGGACTCCATTCTTCTTTTCCAGCATTTCGCGGATAAAAAATTGCCCGTCTGCATCTTGGGTGTCCAGAAGGTTTTTGCCTTCTAGCACCGGATGCACTACCAGTGTGCCCATATTCTTGCCGGGCTTAGAGTCCAAAATATAATAGTAGCCTGAAGCGCCCACCTTGAGTTTCTTAATCGACTCTTTCATGTTGGCAAAGAATTCAGAAAAATCCAGCCCGATAAAAGAAATGCCTAGCACATTACCATTGGCATCTTTAATCGGGTCGTAGCGCGTCATGTAGCGCCGCCCAAACAAGGTGGCAATGCCCATGTACGAGTTGCCACTTTGCACCTTTTGGTAGCCTGGGTGGGTGGTGTCGAGCACGGTGCCTACAGCACGCTCGCCATTTTCGTTTTTGAGTGAGGTGGTCACACGTACAAAATCATTGCCATCTTTCACAAAAACCGTGGCAATAGCACCTGTGCTTTGTGTGAATTTATCAACCACCTGATAATTGAGATTGATAATATTGCCATTGGCACTAAAAATGGGCACCTGCCGATCTTTGATCAGCATTTTTTCTCCAGAAATTTCAAATTTCCCAGAGAAATTCTGGGCAAAACTTTTCCCCAGAAATTCTGCGCGCCGGTACAAATCGGCATCAGTAGCTTCCAAGAAACTAACCATCATGTGGATATGCTGGTTTAGTTCGTCCTCGGCTCTGTGCTCAATGTTTTTTGAAACAAAAAATCCGATCAATCCAATTAACACCGCCAAGACGATAGAGACCAATACAAAGTTAGCAACGGCTAATTTCTGACCTAAACCAAGGGTGTGGTGTTTTTTGAATATAGATGTCATGGATATTTTTTTGTCGTTCAGGTGGTGACAGAACGCCACTTGGCCTGTACATTGCAGTGACCAATTGTAACTTGGTCACGATCAAAGCAATCAAACCGAGCAAACCGATAGATACTCTTGATGCCTATGAACGACAGGACTTCCCGTGCATGCTGGTTAGTAGCCTAGCGTGTGCTGGCGCGCATGGCCTCGGTGATGGCTACGGTTTGCACGCTCACGCTGGTCACACGCGCCAGCAGATCAATCACTTTGTCTTTGTAATCGGCAAAGCGGTAGGTATCAAACTTTTCGCGGATGGTCGGGTCTTTGGGCTTGCGTTCTTTGTATTGGTCTAGCACCCAGTCTAGGGCGCTGCGGTTGCCCAGTTTGTAGCTCCAAGCGGTGGGTGGAATGCCGTGCAAGGTGGTTTCGGTATCGAGGGTGATGGTGCCTGCGGTGGGGTCGGCCTTGAGCTGGGCTTTGGGGGCCAGCCCAGCGGCGCGGGCTTTGGTGTCGGGCTGGTCGGTGCGGGTGAGGGCAAAGGGTGGCACGGCTTCGTAGCCGATGTGCAAGGCCACGAGTTGTGCGCCCCAGTCGGCCCAGCGCCAAAAATCGGTATAGAAGGGGATGCGCGGAAATTCGCGTTTCAGGTTTTGTGCGTATTTTTCGCGGTACGCAGGGTTGTGCAGTACGGCATAGCAGTAGTGGAAGATGTCTTGTTTGCTGATGCTGCGTGCTGCGGAGTCTTGGGCAAGGATAGGGGCGTAATGCTGGTTGAATTGTTCTAGCGCCCAGTCGGTGATGTTGTCGATGCGGTTGCCTATGCCATCAAATTGATAAAATCCAGCGTACTGAATAGCATCTGCTGAAAACATATTTAGGTTTGGTAGTATGCCGGTGCTAATAATCGAAAAAGGCTGCCTATCGCCGATCATGAAACAAATTGTTGGATTTTTGCCGTTGATAGGGAAAAATACATTGCTTTGGCCAGGGCGGTCAATATAAATATTTGAGTTGTAATAATCCAATGAAACAAATGGTCTGTATAAAGTTTTTCCAATTTGTGTCGAATTGAATACTTCAGATTTGTTTGTTTTGCATCTTCGTAGTAGGGTTTCTGACCATTTAATTATTTCATCTGCTGAATTGTATCCAACTCGTTTTTCATAGTGTTGGATGAAGAATTTCATCTTATTTTCCAAGTTTGAAGATGAAAAGTCTGTAACCCAATCATCCCGGTTAGTCGATGCACCAAGTGAGTGCAAAGAAAAAATAGCCCGTTCCCCCGCTGCCGTTTTTGCTGCCTTGGTTTCTTTGCTAGCCAGCGGTAGCAGCATCTCAAAATCGTTATCGGTTAAATTAACCCAGTTGGCATTTTTATCGGGCGTAATTTCTTCCAGTTCCAGCGCCCGCAGCGGCTGGCGGGCCAGCCAAGCCAGTTTGTCGTCGGCGGTTTCCATTTCTGGGCGGCGGCTGTAAAACACACGGGCCGGGCGCTGCTCATGGGCTGGGCGCTGGCGCTTGACAAAAAAGCTAATCGCCACACCCGTTTGGATGCCAAACACATTATGCTTGGTGCCGCTCAGTTTGGGGTTGGCGCGTACATCGCCGCCCAAATCAACCACATAGAGCTCGCTAAACTCCTGCGCTACGGTTTTTCTAAAACCATCAAAGGTGCGCGCATCTATAAAACTGCGGTTGGTCACAAAGGCCAAAATACCATTATCATCCAGCCGGTCGCTGGCCCAGCGGAAAAACCGGGCATACATATCATATAGCTTGGTTTTTTGGGCTGTGCTTTCAGCAATGTAGGTTTCTTTAATGCGCCGGTCAATTTCTTGGTATTCGCGGTTTTTGTTGTTGTCGTTTTCGTTGGCTTGGTTGGCATTGTAAGGCGGGTTGCCAATCACCACGCTAATATGCTTGCTGTTTTGGCGTTGGATGCGCGCCACGTTTTCTTCACTCACGCTGCCAAACATTTCTACCGTGCTGCCCTTGGCTGCGGTATGCTGGCCCACATTGTCTAGCGTATCGACAAAGCACAGGCTAGGAAACTCGGCATAATCACCCGTAATGGCAGCATAGGTGGCCTCAATATTCAAATTGGCTACATAATAAGGCAAAATAGCCACTTCATTGGCATGCAGCTCGTGGGCGTATTTGTGTGCCAGTTTTTTGGGTTGGCCCCTAAAATGCTCTAGCAATTCACAAATATAGGTGCCGGTGCCAGTGGCCGGGTCTAAAATATCTACGCCAGCGTCAATCAGGTGCTTGCTAAAGTATTTTTCACACAGCCAGTCGGCCCCCTCAATCATAAAGCGCACAATTTCATTGGGGGTATATACTACGCCCAGTCGGTCAGCCGCCTTAGTGTTATAAACCTTATAAAAGTTTTCGTAAATCACTTTCAGAAAGGTTTGCTTCTCGCTATGGCTGCCAATTTGCGCAGCAGCAGCGCGGATGGCAGCATAATACGGCTCTAATCCCTTGAGGGTTTGCTTTTTTAGTGCGCCGGTAAAAAATACCGATTCCAGCGCATAAAGTTCACGCGCCACATTGTTGTGCTGGTGAAAATCGCTGTCATCAAACACTTTGGCAAAAATTTCTTCCGTCAAAATGTGCTGAATCAGCATTTCGCGCACATCGGCAGCGCTCAGGCTGGGGTTAATCGCCTCTTGGGCGTGGAGCAAAAACTTTTCTGCCGCCTGCTGAAACCGGGCGTGGCTGCTCTGCGCGGTGTCAATCATGCTGCGCAGGGCTTGCAGCACGGCGGGCAGGTCGTTTTTAAACTGCGCTACGGCGCTGCGAAACCCGGCAATTTCGGGGCGCTCGTAGCCAAAAAACAGCTTGAGCAGTTTTTCTAGTGCGGCGGGGGCGCTCATGTCGCAGCGCAACACCTCTTGCCGGTTTTGCCAGAGTACGGCGGTGATGTCGTCGCTAAACAGAATGTTGTCTTGCGGGTAGCCTTTGGCAAATTTTTTGCTTACCTCTGCGTCTAGCTTGTCGTCGGCGTCTTTGGCCTCCCAGTAGCCCAAAGGCATGCGCAATTCGTGCAGCAAGGCCCCATCGACACTGATGTTGGTTTTGTGCGCTGTTTTGAGCGGGTATTCGGCTAAAAACACCAAGCCTTGCTGCCGCCCCCAAGCCTTGAGCAGGTCTTTAAATGCTTCGCGCACGATGGTTTCGCGCTGGCTGCCACTGACTTTTTTAATCAGGTCAAGCTGGCGCAGGTAGTCGTGGATCAGGTGTTGGCTCATGGGGGCTTTCGGGGCAGCAGGGGCGTGGGGTGGCTCAGGGCAGGTCTTTGTTGGGCAGCGCTTGGGCGCTATCTCTTGGCCCCACGGTGCCAAGGCGGCTCTTGAGCGATTGCGGCTGGCCCGTGAGCAGCGCTGCGTAGTTGGTGGTGTTGGCTAGCACCTTTTTCACATAGTCGCGGGTTTCGGTAAAGGGCACGTTTTCGGCCCAGATGGCAGCGTCGAGCACTGGGCCGTTGCGCCAGTTGCGTGGGCGGCCCGGCCCGGCGTTGTAGGCGGCAGCGGCCATTGGCATGGAGCCAGCAAAATCGTCCAGCGCCAATTTGAGGTAGGCGGTGCCAATGGTGATGTTGGTGTCGCGGTCGTTGATTTGCTCAGGGGTAAAGCCCTGTAGGCCGATTTTTTTGGCTGTCCAACGCGCTGTGGCGGGCATGACCTGCATTAGCCCAGAGGCCCCAACGCCGGAGCGCGCATCCATGATAAAGCGGCTTTCTTGGCGGATCAGGCCATACACATAGGCTGGGTCAAGGCCAATGCCTTGGCTGCGCGCCACCACCGCGCTTTGGAACGGCATGGGGTAGCGCTGGGTATAGTCCATCAGGCTGCGCGTGCGCTCGCTGGTGTTAATGCAGCGGTCCCAGACTTGGCGCTGGCAGGCCAAGTCGGCAGCGGCCAGCAGCTCGCGGTCGCTCATGCCGCCGGGGGTGTGCAGGTTGGTGCTGTAGTTCCACTCGCGGGTGCCTTCGGGGCGCAGGCCGATTTGGATGGCATACAGCGCCCGCTGTAGCCCAGGGTTGGCGCGGGCGGCGGCTTTTTCTTCGGGGGTGAGCGGCTGCGGCGCAGGGGGCAGGGTAATGCTGCGGCCCAGTTCTTCGGTGGCTAATTGCTCATAAAAGCCGCGTGGGCTGGCAATGCTTTCGAGCAAAGTGCGCGCTTGGGTGCGCTCGGCCTCGGAGGGCTTGCTCGCCAGCAGGGCGCGGGCTTTCCAATAGACCCAAGTGCTGTCTTGGCGGGCCTCATCGCTCATGGCGTCAATGGCTTGGCGTACGGTTTTCCACTGGCCGGTGCGCAAGGCGGTGCGGGCTTTCCAGCCCAGCAGATCGTCGTGCAGGTGGGCGTCGCGCTCTACCTTATCAAAATATCCTTGTGCCAGTGGTGATAGCTTGAAGGCCGCTTGTTTGCCAATCACCCCCCACACCCAATGGCGTTCTTCAGGGCTAAGGTGGACGCTCCATTTGTTTTCTAGGATTTCGGCGGCGCTGTCGGGGTTGGTGGTGGCTAGCCGGATCAGCGCCAGCACCACCAGCTCTTGGCGTGGGCGGCCTGCGGCGGTGGCGCGGCTGTGCAGAAACTGGGCTGGTTTTTCGTGCAGGGCATTGATTTGGCCTGCCACCTCTGGGGCCACGATGATGACGGCATTGCGCACGGCACGGGGGCGGTTGGCTTCCATGCTCAGGCGCGCCTCGCGCCAGACGTCTAGCGCGGGCAGTTGGCGCATGGCAAACAACTCACTGGCGGCGTAGGTGCAGCCGTCGTCAGCATCGCGGGCGTTGTGCCAGTGGCGGCGCACTTCGTCGGCAATCGCAGCGGCGGGCTTGTTGTTGCGCAGTAAATCGACCGTCAGGGCGTAGCAGCGCACTTCGCGGTCATCCGACATGCGGTAGTGAGGGTGCTCTTGGGCAAAGCGCGTCCAGTTGCGGCGCTGGCCTAGCAACAACAGCCAATCATTGCGCAAGCGGTCTTCTTGGTAGGTGCCTGCCCAGCGCTGCAAAAAGGCGCTAATGTCGTCGGCACTGGCCTCGTCTAGGCGGGCGCGCAACTCCCAATAGGCAGCCCAAGGCTCCAGCACATGGCCACGGGCGGCGGGCAACAGCAGCGTGAGTTTTTTGCGGTCATTTTTGCGAAAGGCTTGTTGCATCTCGCGCAGTACCTCGTCACCGCTGGCGCTGGCGGGGGCTTGTACTGGCACGCTAGTAGGCAAGGCACTCGCCACCTGGGTAGGTGTGCTCGCCAAAGGCGCGGTGCAGGCCAACAGGGCGGTGGCGGCGAACGGTGTCAGAATCTTGGGCAATTGCATGGAGGAATTATCCGCTGATGGACAAAGTAGCCTTGCGTCGCGCTCTCATTGCCGAGCGCCTGAATCTGCCCAATCGCCTGCAACGTGCCGACTACCTTCAGCAAGTGATGCGTATCTGGTTGCTCGAGCGCACTGATGCGGTGATTGGAGCCTATTGGCCCATCAAGGGCGAGTTTGACCCGTTGCCCGCCTTGCACCGCTGGAAGGAAGATGGTGAGCTGCTGGACGAGCCCCAGCGCCGCCGCATTGGCCTGCCGGTGATTAACAAGCAGCACAAAACGCTAACCTTCCACGTTTGGTACCCCGGCTGCCCGATGGAAGAAGATGCCTACGGCATCCCTAAACCCAAAGACACCGAGCTGATTGTGCCCACGCTGCTGTTTGTGCCCTGTGTGGGTTATGGCCCCGGCGGCTACCGGCTAGGCTATGGCGGTGGCTTTTATGACCGCACGCTGGCCGCCTTGCAGCCGCGCCCAACCACTGTGGGCCTAGGCTATACCAATGCCTATGTCGATGACTTTGAGCCGGAGCCGCACGACCAGCCGCTGGACGCCATCCTCAATGACAACGGGGTGGTGTGGCCGGTATAAAGCCAGCACCGTAGCGCAGGGCGGCGTGGCACGCTCTACACTCGCGCTGATGAAAATTTATATGGTCGGCGGCGCGGTGCGCGACCGCCTGTTGGGCCGCCCGGTCAATGACCACGACTGGGTGGTGGTAGGGGCCACGCCCGAACACATGGTGGCCCAAGGTTTTTTGGCGGTGGGGCGCGATTTTCCGGTGTTTTTGCACCCGCAAACCCGCGAGGAATACGCCTTAGCGCGCACTGAGCGCAAGAGTGGGCGTGGCTACCGGGGCTTTGTGGTGCAAACCTCGCCCGATGTGACGCTGGAAGAAGACCTGTCGCGGCGCGATTTAACCATCAACGCCATTGCCTCGCTCACTGACTCGGTCACGCCAGAGAGTCTGGTAGACCCGTATGGCGGCGTGCAGGACTTGCGCGACAAGGTGCTGCGCCATGTGACGGATGCTTTCCACGATGACCCGGTGCGTATTTTGCGCGTGGCGCGGTTTGCCGCCCGCTTTACCGATTTTTCGGTGGCCCCAGAGACGCTGGTGCTGATGCGCTCGATGGTGGAGCATGGCGAGGCTGACCATTTGGTGCCTGAGCGTGTCTGGCAAGAAATCAGCCGGGGGCTGATGGAGCCGCTACCCTCGCGCATGTTCGAGGTGCTGCGCCAGTGCGGCGCGCTGTGCGTAGTGCTGCCTGAGGTGGATCGTCTGTGGGGTGTGCCCCAGCGCGCTGAGTACCACCCGGAGGTAGATACCGGCGTGCATCTGATGATGGTGCTGGACATGGCGGCGCGCCTGCAAGCGCCGCTCACGGTGCGCTTGGCTTGCCTCATGCACGATTTGGGCAAGGGCACAACGCCTGCCGATATGCTGCCGCGCCATATCGGCCACGAGCAGCGCAGTGCCAAATTGCTCAAAGGGTTGTGTGAGCGCCTGCGCGTGCCCACCGACTGCAAAGAGCTGGCCGACGTCGTGGCCCGCGAGCACGGCAATATCCACCGCAGTGGTGAATTGGGGGCCGTTGCCCTGCTGCGTTTGTTGGAGCGCTGCGATGCCATCCGCAAACCGGCGCGGCTCGATGAGATTTTGCAAGCCTGCGAGTGTGATGCCCGTGGGCGGCTGGGCTTTGAGGAGAGCGCTTATCCCCAGCGTGCACGCCTGAACGCAGCTTTGCACGCTGCTTTGTCGGTAGTGACCGCCGACGTGGCGGCGCTGGCGGCGGCCCGAGGCCAACAGGGCAAGGCGGTGGGCAATGCCATCCAGGCGGCGCGGGTGCAGGCGCTGGCGCAGTGGCTGGGCAGCAGCGCTGTTTAGCCGCGCACCGATTGCACCCAGCGAACAATGTCTGGCGCGCTCAGTGCGCCGGAGATGCGCGCCAACTGCTTCCCGCCCTGAAACAGCACCATTGTTGGGATGCTGCGGATGCCATAGGGGGCGGCCACCTCAGGGTGCGCCTCGGTATCGAGTTTGGCTAGCCGAAAATGGGGTTCCAATTGGCGCGCCGCTTGGGCAAAGGCCGGGGCCATCTGGCGGCAGGGGCCGCACCAAGGGGCCCAAAAATCCACCAGCACCGGCAGATGGCTGCGTTGCACATGGCGGGCAAAGCTGTGCTCGTCCAGCGCCAGCGGCTCGCCCATAAACAAGGGCCGATGGCAACTGCCACAGTCGGGGGCGCTGCCCAGATGGGCAGCCTGCACGCGGTTGGTGGTGTGGCAGTGCGGGCAGACGATATGCAGGGCTTGCGTCATGGCGGAGCTTTCAGGCAGGAGCGAATGCCTTTTTAGATCAGGCCGTGCGCTGCCAAATTCAAGGCGTCTTCACCACCACTTCACGGCCAAACTGAGCAACACACTGAGCAGCACGGTGCTGGCCAGCGGAATAAACCAATCCCGCCCCAACAGCCTAAACGAAAAATCCCCCGGCAGCCGCCCCAGCCCCAGTTTGCGCAACCACGGGGCCAGTCCGTTGATGAGCACCAGCGCCAAAAAAGTAACGATCAGCCAGCGGATCATGGCTTGGCCTAGAGCCGGTGGGTGCGGTCGCCACGGGTAAAGCCGATAGCATCCCAAGGCTGGCCCTTGCACAGCGCCAGCACCTTGAACAACTCGCCCATTTCGTGCTCCATGATGAGTTTGGCCGCCTGTGCGCGTTGCGCCAGTGGCTGCTGATCAAGGCGGGCCGCCAAACCACAGTTAATGAGGAAATGCGCCTGCGTGGTGTAGCCCAGCACGTTCCAGCCCATGCCTTCGGGCAGGGCTTGGTCTTGGGCAGCCAGCGCCATCGCCGTAAAGTTGACGTGGGCGGTGATGTCTTTCAGGCCCACATCCACCAGCGGGTTGTCGTCAGAGCGGTGTGCGCGGTGGCACATCACTGTGCCCATGTAGCGCTGCGGGTGGTAGTACTCACTCTCGCCAAAGCCGTAGTCAATGAAGAAGGCCGCGCCGCGCGTGAGCCTATCCCCCAAGGTGTGGATAAAAGCCTCGGCTTGGGGGTGGATTTCGCTCAGGTAGTCGTGCGGGCCTTCAATCTCTAGTGGCGGACGCAGCGCGGTGGGCTGATCGGCCCAAATGAAGCTGCCATCATCGCCTAGCGCCACGCCGCGTTCATGCCAAACGCCCTCTTGCGCGCCGCCGTGGCGCGCCAGCAGTTGCACCGGCATGGCGTCTAGCACTTCGTTGCCCACAATCACGCCTTCAAACTGTTCAGGCAGGGCATCGATCCAGCGCACCTTGTCTTCGTGGGCTGCCAGCAGTGTTTGTTGGCGTGCGCGCAGGCTGCCCGACAGATCGACAATGGTGTAGCGCTGCACGGCTGCGCCCAGCGTATCGAGCAATTGCAGCGCCAGCGCGCCCGAACCTGCGCCAAACTCCCAGACTTCGTGGGTGCCGGTGCGTTCTAGCGCCTCGGCCACCTGCACGGCCAGTGTTTGGCCGAACAGCGGCGATAGCTCCGGGGCCGTGACAAAATCGCTGCCCGATTGCGGCAATAGGCCAAACTTGGTGCTGTCGTTGGCGTAATAGCCTAAGCCGGGCGTGTACAGCGCCAGCGCCATAAAGCGGTCAAAGCCAATCCAGCCGTCAGCCGAGGCAATAGCCTGCACAATATGCTGATGCAGGGCGGTCGTTAAACTTGGGTATTCTGTGTTCACGGCCTGGATTGTCTCTGAATGTCTGACTCATCCTTCTCTTGCCCCCCAGCCCGTACGGTGCTGGTCACTGGCGCTGCCCGGCGTTTGGGCCGCCAGATTGCCCTGACGCTGGCTGCTGCGGGCTGGCAGGTGGCCGTGCATTACCGCAGTTCGGCCCCACAAGCGCAGGGCACCGTGGCAGCCTGCCAAGCCTTGGGCACAGCCAGCGCCTGCTTTGCCGCCGACTTTGACGACGAAGCCGCTGTGCGCGCCCTGCTGCCGCAAGTGGTGGCGCATTTTGGTGCGGTGGATGCGGTGGTCAACAGTGCCTCGCTGTTTGAGCACGATGACGCCGCCAGCTTTGGCTTTACTGCGCTAGAAAAGCACTTGCGCAGCAACACCGCTACCCCCATCCTGTTGGCCCAAGCCCTGCACCAGCACCTAGAGGCGCGGGCCGCAGCGGGCGAGGCACAAGTGCAGGGGGCGGTGGTCAACTTGTTAGACCAAAAACTTTGGAACCAAAACCCCGATTTTTTCAGCTACACCCTGTCTAAAGCAGCGCTAGAGGCAGCCAACACCATGCTGGCGCTGGCCTTGGCTCCGCGCTTGCGCGTGGTGGGGGTGGCACCGGGCCTGACGCTGACCAGCCCCTTTTTGACGGAAGAAAAATTTCAGCAATTGCACCGTTTAAGCCCGTTGGGGCGCTCGTCCACCCCAGAAGATGTGGCGGCCACAGTGCAGTTTGCGCTAGAAAACCGCTCCATCACCGGCACCACGCTGCTGGTGGATGGCGGCCAGCACCTGATGAAATTTGAGCGCGATTTTTCACTTATGTAACCCGGCGGCGCACGCCCTATTTTTTCTGACCATGTACAACGCCGCAGGCACCCATATCCTGACGCTCATTGGCTTGCGTTTTGACGCCAATTTGGGCATCCTCGACCACGAAAAATCTGCCCCCCAGCCGATCCAAGTGGATGCAGAACTCAACCTAGGCACCCAGCCACTGCGCCCACGCGATGACGATATTGCCCATGTATTGGACTACCGCAAGGTGCGCCAGATCATCATTGATGAATGCACCGCCGAGCACGTCAACCTGCTTGAAAGCCTGATTGGCAAGCTGGCGCACCGCTTGATGCTGCTGCCCGGCGTGTTGGGTGTGCGCGTCAAAATTGCCAAACTCGAAATCTTTGACGACTGCGAAGTCGCCATTCGCGTTGAAACCGGACAGTGGTAAACCCACCAGCCCCCACCATGAAAAAATACCTGCGCCCAGCCGTCTTGTGGACTGCGCTGTTCTGTATCGGTGGGCTGGCCCAAGCAGCCAGCTTTGATTGCGCTGTAGCGCGTTCGGCCAAAGAGAAGATGATTTGCGCCGACCCCCAGTTGTCAGCCCTGGATGAACAACTCGATGCCTCGTACAAAGATGCGTTAGCGCGCTCAGGGGCCAAACCCACCATCCGCCAGTGGCAGCGCGATTGGCTCAAAAACGGCGAGGTCTCTCGCTGCACTGCCGCCGCCTGCCTGACACAGGCCATGAACACCCGCATCCAAATGCTCGACACCGTGGCTAGCAGTGCCACCCCTGCGGCCCGCTGGCATGGCAGCTATGTGCGCTTTGCCAACGGGGTGCGCGATAGCCACTCGGCAGACATCACATTGATCGGCTTGCATGGCAACAAAGTGTTTGCCACTGGCAGTGCTGTTTGGCTGGGGCCGAACGCCGCCCAAGGGCAGGTGCACACGGGTGAGATCGAGGGTGTGGGGCAGATCAAGGCAGGCAAAGCCCTATTCGACTTGGACGGCTGCACTGCCACCATCGCACTCACTGCCACTGGCTTGGTGGTACAGGATGAGTCTGGCTGCGGCGGATTGAACGTCACCTTTATCGGGGATTACCGGAAAAAATGAACCATTCTTTGGACACTGCCGCTTGGACGGCTGAACTGCCTGCTGCCCCCAGCGCCGACAAGGCACTCAAAATTGAACGCGAAACGCACAAGCTCGAAAAGCGCCTGTGCCGCGAAACGGGCAAAGCCATCGTGCAATACAACATGATCGAAGAGGGCGACAAGGTCATGGTGTGTATGTCGGGTGGCAAAGACAGCTTTACGCTGCTCGACATTCTGCTCAAACTCAAGGCGCGCGCGCCCATCCACTTTGACTTGGTGGCCGTCAATTTAGACCAAAAGCAGCCCGGCTTTCCGGAGCATGTGCTGCCCGATTATTTGCGCAGCACCGGCGTGCCGTTCCATATTGAGAACGAAGACACCTACAGCATTGTCAAGCGCGTTATTCCAGAGGGAAAAACGACGTGCAGCCTGTGCAGTCGCCTGCGCCGGGGCATTTTGTACCGGGTGGCCGATGAGCTGGGGGCCACCAAAATTGCCTTGGGCCACCACCGCGACGACATTTTGCAAACGCTGCTGCTGAATATGTTTTTTGGCGGCAAGCTCAAATCTATGCCGCCCAAGCTGGTCAGTGACGATGGCAAGCATGTCGTCATTCGGCCCTTGGCCTTTGTGGCAGAAAAAGACACCACACGCTGGGCCGCGCACCGCAACTTTCCGATTATTCCGTGCAATCTGTGCGGCAGCCAAGAAAACCTGCAACGCAAGCAGGTGGGAGAGATGCTGCGCGATTGGGAGAAGCGCTTTCCGGGCCGGGTGGAGAACATGTTCAATGCCTTGCAGCATGTCGTGCCCAGCCACCTGCTCGATGGTCAGTTGTTTGATTTTGCCAACGCCAAAGCCACCGGCGTGGCCGATGACAACGGCGATAAGGCTTTTGACACCGAAGAGTTTCCCACCCCCTCCAGCCTGCCCGGCGTGCAGGTGGTGCAGATAGGTTAAATAGGTTTAACGCTATGCAAGCGACCCGATTGATTGCCATCCGCCACGGCGAGACGGCTTGGAACATAGATTCGCGCATCCAAGGCCATTTGGATATTCCGCTCAATGACGTCGGCCATTGGCAGGCCCAGCAGGTGGCGCGTGCGCTGGCCGCCGAGCCGATTACGGCTATTTATGCCAGTGATTTGCAACGTGCCCAAGCCACGGCGCAAGCGCTGGCCGACGTGACGGGCGCGCCACTGACGCCAGAGCCGGGCCTGCGCGAACGTTGCTTTGGCGATATGGAAGGCAGCACTTTTGCCGAGGTAGAGGTTAGCCACCCTGAGCAAGCGCGCCGCTGGCGTCAGCGCGATCCGCATTTTGCTGCCGATGGCGGTGAGAGCTTGTTGCAATTGCGCGAGCGCATTGCTGCCACCACCAACCGTTTGGCACAGCAGCATCTGGGCGGATTGGTGGTGCTGGTGGCCCACGGTGGTGTGATGGATATTTTGTATCGCCTTGCCACCGGTCAAGACCTGCAAGCGCCGCGCACTTGGCCGCTGACCAATGCCGCCATCAACCGTCTGCTCTGGACGCCAGAGGGCCTGACGCTGGTGGGCTGGGCGGATGTCCAGCATTTAGATGCCAACAGTACCCGCGATGAATCTACCGTTTGAAAGGTAGTTTTGTCGGTGGGATTAGCGCCGTGTAACTAGATATTATATATTTCATACACAGCATCATCCAGAAAAATATTACTCTGGCCCCATTTTTACTGGAATACGCATTCACTCCAGCTGTTTTGGCTGGTGCAGGGCATCGGTGTTGGGCGTGTAAGACGAGACATGCATCCGCAAAAATTGAGGTTTGCCTAAATGGCTGACTATTGGCGTTTCTCTATGGATGGGGTAGGATGGTGCTATCTTATGCGACTGCTGGCTAGCGTGGGGCAGTCGTCTAATCCTAGTTAAATTCCCTATGGTTAAATAGCCAGCAATAGTTTAAAAGGAAAAGAGATGGCCGGATTTGAAAATACTACCTTGTGGCAAAGTACTTTAGCTAAGCAACTTTCAGATGACCATCGTGAGAAAGATCGGGATTTTCTTAGAGTAAGCTATGAAAGTTTTAGAGCTAACGCTGGGTTACTAGCAGCGGAAATATCCAGAGACCTGCCAGACTATACTGTCCATGATTTGACCCATTTAGACGCTTTATGGGAGATGGCTTCAATTATCTGCGGGAATGATTACAAGCTAACCCCAGCAGAGGCTTTTGTGTTGGGTGGCGCATTCCTAATTCATGATCTCGGTATGGGGTTAGCCGCGTATCCAGAAGGCCTGAATGAATTAAAGCGATCTGTAATTTGGGAAGATACCGTATCTTATTTAGCAAAACGGAATCCTGAAAGTTCGAACGAGTCAATTGAAAAGGAAGCTACGGGAATCGTACTTCGTTCGCTTCATGCCAAACATGCTGAGAAATTGGCACTGATATCTTGGGGAGACGATAAGAATCTTTATTTGATAAATGACCCTGAACTTAGAGAGGCTTACGGGCCAGTTATAGGGTTGATTGCTCATAGTCATTGGTGGAGTTCTGATGAGTTAATAAAAAAGCTTCCGGATTCTTTAGGTGCTTTTGAGCGAATGCCTAATGATTGGGGGGTAGACCCTATAAAGCTTACTTGCATTTTGAGAGTGTCAGATGCAGCACATATTGATACTAGAAGAGCGCCATTATTATTAAAAGCGTTTCGCCAGCCGAACGAATATGCTCAGCAGCATTGGCTATTTCAACAGCGTCTTTATCAACCAAGGCTTGAATCAGAGCGTTTAGTATATACATCAAAGTCATCATTTTCCCCGGATGAATTTAATAGCTGGTGGCTTTGTTTTGATACGTTAAAAATGATTGACAAGGAATTAAGAGATGTCGATTCAATACTTGGTGATAGCCAACGCCCTAGGCTTAAAGCAAAGGGCGTTGCAGCCGTAAATAATATTATCCTCTTATCTCGGTTGATAGGTACAAGCAGTTGGTTACCCGTCGATACCAAAATACATGTTGGTAATGTAGCTAAGTTAGTGAAAAATTTGGGGGGAGAACAGCTATATGGTAAGAATATTATGGTTCCCTTACGAGAGTTAATACAAAATTCTTGTGATGCCGTAAGAGCGAGAAGAACCCTTGAAGGCGAGGATCCTAGCTGGGGTCGAGTTACAGTCAGAATAGGTTCTGACAAATCTGGTACCTTTATAGAAGTAGAAGACAATGGCGTTGGAATGTCTACAACTGTGCTTTCAGGCCCATTCTTAGATTTTGGCACTTCTTTTTGGGGCACCAATTTAATGCATGATGAATTTCCAGGTCTTGAAAGTAAAGGGTTTTCATCTACCGGAAAATATGGGGTTGGTTTTTTCTCTACTTTTATGTGGGGTGAGAAGGTTAGCGTTACAACGAGGAGATTTGAAGATTCTAGGCAAAGTACTAAGGTTCTAGTTTTTCAAAAGGGACTATCAGATAGGCCCTTATTAAGAGACGCTCTGGAAAATGAATATGTTAAAGATGGTGGAACGCGCATTAGAGTATATTTCTCTAGCTCTCAAACATATAGGAAGATTTTTTCAGAAAATTATCACGATAACCTTAGAATAGACCAAATAGTTGAAGACCTTTGTTCATGTCTTGACGTAAGTATCGCCACAGAAGATCTGAATACGGGGGAATCTGGAGTTGTAGTCAGAGCTAATGATTGGAAATCACTTGAAGCTAATGCTTTCTTAAAGCGTGCGTTAGGGAACCGATGTTTCCAGAGTCTAAGTGACGACGATTCATGTATGCTCACTAAGCTTTCTAAGAATATAAGAAATATTGAGAGTAATGGAGAGGTTGTTGGGAGAGGTTTCTTATCGAATATAGGTCAATTTGATCACAGGCGTGATCGAGCAGCGATCAAAGGCACAGTTACGGTTGGTGGCTTTAGAACTAGTAGCTTAACAAACTTAGTAGGTCTATTTGTTGGGGAAACCGTTCGGGCCTCAAGGGATATTGGAGTTCCCTTAGCAAACGGTAAAGAGTTAGCTGGCTGGGCTAGTGAGCAGTCTTCTCTTCTTATAGAAAACACAGATACCGAAAAGCAGCTTGAATGTGCTTCATTTGTAAGATCCTTGGGCGGCAATACACAGGGGTTGTCTATTTGTCGGCATAAGTCGGGAATAATATCATTAATTCAATTTGAAGATATTGTGCGAGAACAGCTAAATGAAATAGTGATAGTTGGTGACTCAGGATTTCATCTTCTGGAAAGAGAGCATGGGAAAATAGTCCTTAAGGATAATGTATTTGTAGCAGATCCAGGGATCACTGGAATTCTTCAGACTCGTATCGAAGATAGTTGGGTAGAGTGGCCTACTAATAGACAATCGGAAAGATTTGATGACTGTACCCTTCAGGGGTTGCTTGTAGAGGCTTTTTCACATGTATGGGGAGTATCTTTGAATTCTGTTATCGCCGCCTCAGACATTTCTACAGATAGAGATAAATATAGTTATATTATTGGTGTAGCTAATGGAAAAGAAATTAAGTGTGATTATGTAGATATTATGCGATTACCTTCTTTCCATTAATTCCGAAAAGACAACTAAATAATAATTTAACAAGTTGCTGCACTCGGATAAATTACTCGCTGCGCTCCTAATTTACCGGTGAGCAAAGCGTTAGCATTCGCCCACGGTAGTTTTATTCCATGCTCGTTAAAAACCAATTTTTACTTTTGCCAGTGTTTCCAAAGTAAGTTTTATCTTTGGTTTTTTGGCTTGGTGTTCTTGGTTTCGTGGTAGCACTGGTCTAGGTTCGCTTTTCCGGCTATGCTGCTGGCTTTGGGTGGCTGCTGTGTGGGCGTGGGTTTTAACTCGGCTACAGGGACTTCCCACTTTGTCAACCGTGGTTCATAGGTTTTCCTTCTGATGAACAGTATTCATATTCATATTCATTGATCACAGACGCACGATGGATTCAGAAGCCACCGCAAAAGGACAGACTGCACATCTACAGGCGGGCTTGTGTCGGCCTATTGGGCCGAGGCCCCAGATACGAACCGCTCAGCAGGACTCCATTCGTTCATCGTGCTTCAAGCACGGCCCAGTTATCGAGTTTGCCTGCTGCCGGTCTGTGCCACCAAACGCACGCTCAGCGCATTGCACACCCGATAAATGGTGTCAAGTTGTCTTTGATGCCATCAAGCCAATCGCTGAACTGTTGGGTTTTTTTGATGGTGTAGATAGCACAATCGTAATCACTTGTTCACAAATTCACAATGCTTACTCTTTTGGTGGCAGGTTTTGGTGCTCATGGAGCTGTCGTAGCTCGCAGTGCGGCCAGAGCGGTATCAAAATCAAACGCTCCCAAGGCGCTGGCTACCTTGTCTAGTACGGGGGCCAAGGCTGTACCGCTGGCTTGTTGTTGCAGCGCTTGCAGTGCCAAATCGGCATCCACATCGTTGTCTTGCAGCAATTGGGCCAGCCGCCCCAGATCCGCCTCTAGGTGGGATAAGTCTGGTACCAGCGCTGGTGCCGGTACCGGGGCTGGTGGGGCCAGCGCCTGCAAGCCTGCCAGCACCGGAGTCAGTTGCTCTTGCACTGGTGCCAGCAAAGCGTGAATGTGGGCTGCGGCAGCCCCTTCGCGGCAGGCTTGCTCTAGCGCTGCTGCGGCAGCCTGCACCCCTTTGGCACCAATATTGCCCGCCGTACCCTTGAGGGTGTGGGCGACACGGGTGGCAGCCTCTGGGTCGGTGCTTTGTTGGGCGGTGGCAAACTGGGCTGCAAAATCTCCCTGACTGTCGCGAAATTTTCCCAACAGTCGGGTGTAGAGGGCGTGGTTGCCCATCGTGGTGGCCAGCCCGGCTTGCACATCAATGCCGGGTAGGGAGGGTAAGGTGTTTGCCCGTACTGCGGGCTGGCTAGGGGGGGCGATGTGGGCCGGATGCTGTGGGTGTATCCACTTGGCAAGGGTGGTAAACATCTCGCCCACATTGAGTGGTTTGGCAATGTGGTCGTTCATGCCTACGGCCAGCACTTTCTCGCGGTCACCGGCCATCGCGTTGGCGGTCATGGCCAAGATCGGAATGGCATTCCATGCCGGGTTTTGGCGGATCTCACGGGTGGCGGTGTAGCCATCCATCACTGGCATTTGGCAGTCCATCAAGATGCCATCAAAACGGCTGTCGTGGGCCAAGGTGTCCAGCGCTTCTTGGCCGTCGTTGGCCAGCACCACTTCCATACCCGCGTTGCGTAGCAGCTCCATCGCCAGTTCTTGGTTCATCTCGTTGTCTTCTACCAGCAGCACGCGGGTGCCTTGCAGTTGGCTCATGGCGTCGCGGTAGCTGTCAGCGCGCACAGCGGCGCGGGTCTCTGGCATTTTGCAGCGGTTCAGAGCATGGCCGATGGCCTCTAGCAGCGAGGAGGAGGTGACGGGCTTGGTCAGCACCGTTTTGAGTTTGGCTCCACGGGCTTGGGCGGCGCTGAGGGCATCTTCGCGGCCATAGGCCGTCACCATGATGATGGTGGGCTGGTGTTGCAGGGGGGCATGTTGAATTTGCAACACGGTTTCTACGCCATCTTGGGCTGGCATTTTCCAGTCCATTAGCACCAAGTTGTAGGGTTGGCCTTGGGTATCGGCCTGCTGCACCAGCGTCCCAGCCTCGTGGCCGCTGGAGGCCGTATCCACGTCAATGCCAAAGCTGTGGGCCATCGTGGAGAGAATTTCGCGTGCCACGGCGTTGTCGTCTGCTACCAGCAAGCGCATACCGTGCAGCTCTTGGGCACTGCACATGCGCCGGGGCATGGGTTCGGCCTGTAGGCCAAAGCGGGCGTTAAAGTGAAAGGTAGAGCCTTGGCCTGCCACGCTTTCAACCCAGATGCGGCCCTGCATCATCTCTACCAGTGTGCGTGAGATGGCTAACCCCAGCCCGGTGCCACCGTAGCGGCGCGTGGTAGAGGCATCAGCCTGCGTAAAGGGCTTAAACAGCTTGTCGCATTGCTCAGGCGTCATGCCAATGCCGGAGTCTTTGATCCAGAAGTGCAACTCTACGGCGTCAGCATCTTGGGCCAGTTTGGCTATGCCCAGCACGATCTCGCCGCTTTGGGTAAATTTAACGGCGTTGTTGCCCAAGTTGATGAGTATCTGCCCCAGCCGCAGCGGGTCGCCGCGCAGGGCGGTGGGTACGTCGGCGGCGGCGTTGAATAGCAACTCCAGCCCTTTTTCTTCGGTTTTCATGCCGATCAGGTGGGCCAGATTGTCCATCACGTCTTCGAGGCGGAAGTCAATCACCTCCATGCTCATCTTGCCCGCTTCGATTTTGGAAAAATCCAAAATGTCGTTGATGATGCCCAGCAGGCTTTCACCAGCGCGATGCACTTTGTCGATGTAATTGCGCTGCTGTTTGTCCAGTGCCGTTTGCAAAGCGAGATGCGACATGCCAATGATGGCGTTCATGGGGGTGCGGATTTCGTGGCTCATGTTGGCCAAAAAATCGCTCTTGGTGCGCGTGGCTTCTTCGGCAATTTCTTTGGCGCGCACAATGGCAGTTTCGGCCACCTTGCGCTCGGTGATGTCGAGTAGCCAGCCCAAAATGCCCTCTTCGCCGTCGTACACAATCGGCATAAAGCTCGTCAGCATGTCGCGCGCTTGGTGATCCTTGTCATACATGCGGATTTCTTGACCATGTACCACCTCGCCACGCTCCAAGGCGGCGCTGATGCGGGTGCGGTCTTGAATATCCACATAAATGTCTTTGGCTGCATCGCCCACGCGGCTGCCAAACATGGCCGTAAATTGCGGATTTGTAAAGCGAAAGCGCCCTTGGGTGCTAAAGGCAATGCCAATCGGGCTGCGATCCAGAATGCTTTGTAGCCGGGCGCGCTCGTCTAGCAGGGCTTGCTCGGCGGCCTTGCGCTGCGTGATGTCACGAAACACCACCACGGTGCCCACCAGCTCCCCGTTTTTGTAGGTGGGCTGGGTGGTGTATTCCACGGCAATCGGGGTGCCGTTTTGGTGCCAGAGCACCTCATCGTCGGTGCTGCGCGACAGGCCATCTTGACTGCTCTGGTACATCGGGCATTGTTCTTGTGGGTAGGCGCTGCCGTCTGGGCGGCTGTGGTGTAGCAAACCGTGCATGAGCTGGCCCAGCAGTTGGGCCTCGGTGTAGCCCAAAATGGTGGTGGTGGCGGCATTGGCAAATGTGAGTCGCCCTTGCAAGTCCAGCCCCACAATCCCATCATTGACTGAGGCCAAAATCAGGCGGCTGTGCTCTTCCAGCGCCGCGAGGCGGTCTTCGGCGGCCTTGCGTTCACTGATGTCGCGCACAGCCATGCACAGGCTGCCGCTGTGCCCACCCACGGCAGGCAGCGCCGATAGCCCCACCTCTACCGGAAAGGGCTTGCCGTTTTGGCGCAAGCCGCTCCATTCTTGCGTGCCGCTGGTCTGTGTGTTGGGCGTGGGGTGGTCGGGTTCGCTATTGGCACGCAACGCGGTGGGCAGCAGCCGCTCTACCGACTGGCCCACCAAAGCGCCACAGGCATAGCCAAACATGGTTTCCAGTGGTGGGTTAGCCAGCACAATGGTGCCGTGGTCGTTAGTGACCAACATGCCATCAGGGGCTGATTCAATAATGCTGCGGTACCATGCTTCGGTGTCGCGCAGGCTGTTTTGCTGGGCTTCTAGCTCTACGGCTTGTTCTTCGAGCGTGGCGGCTTGTTCTTGCAGGGCTTGGGCTTGACGCCGGGTTTCATCCAGCAGTTGGCTGGTGCTCAGGCTGCGCTGCAAAATTTCCAGATTCATGGCTAGCAGCGGCAGCAGGTCATCGAGCAGGGTTTGCTCTTGCGCAGTGATTCGATCAAGTACGGCCAGCTCTAGCACCCCTAGCAGGTGCTGGTTGCGCAGCACCGGCAAGATGAGTACGGCATAGGGCAGGGCATCGCCCAAAGCCGAGCCTGCATGCACATAGTGCGCTGGTGGTGGTTGCAGCAGGATGGGGCTGCGGTTGAGCGCACATTGGCCCAGCAGGTTCTGGCCCAGTGCCACCGTGGCGGGCAACTCCAGTGGCTGGCGGTGGGCGTAGGAGCCAAGCAGGCGCAGTTGTGGGCGGTCTTCTTCGTGCAGGTACAGCACGCCATAGCCCAATTGCACCAGTGGTGCCAGCTCCTGAAACAGGGTGTGCGACAAGGCTTGTAGGTCGCAGGCCGATTGCAGGTTTTGCGCCAGATCGGACAAATGGGTCTTGACCCAGCTTTGCACCTCGCGCTGCTGTGCGCCTTGTTGCAGCACTTGCACCGAGCGGGCCATCGCCCCCACTTCGTTGTCGAGATCGGTGTGCGGTATGGTCACTTGCAGTTGCCCTTGGGCCAATTGCTCTACCGCTTGGCGTACCTGCTCCGTGGGGCGGCGGATGGACACCACCATCACCCAGCCCCACGCGGCTCCCACCACGGTGCCCAGCGCCAGCAGCAGGTAGCTCAAGTGCAGGCCATTGCGGCCCTGTGCCTGCATGTGCTGCATGGTCTGGTGGGCTTGATCCTCTATTTGCTGGGCCACTTCATTGATGGTGGTGATGGCATCGGCACCAAAGCCCTGCATGGCGCTGGAGTTGAACTCGGCAATGGCCTGCTCGGTTTGGCCCTGTTGCAGCAGGGGTATCACCTGTGTTTCTAATTGGCGCAAATACTGCTCATAGCCGCTTTGGAACCGTTGCAGTGATGCCTGTGTGGCGGCGGGCAGCGGCAATTTCTGCAAGGTGTTGATTTGCTGCTCTATTTTTCTGCGTACTTGGGTGATCTGTTGCAGCATGTCTGCCCGCTGCTGCGGGCTGCTGGCTAGCAGGGCTTGGCGCACCACACGCCCCAGCAAAATGGACTGGGCTTGTACCTCTTTGGTGCGCGACAGTCCAATCAGGTCAGTTTCGTAGCTTTGCTGTATTTGTGCGTTGAGCTGCTGCTGGGTGTAGATATTGGATGCAATCAGCACCACCAACAATGCCAGCCAGACGGCAAAGCCCGCTGCCAGTTTAGTGCGCAAAGATTGGCGCTCAAAAAGATGCAGCAGCTGAGACATGGCGGGGGGCTTTCGTGGTGCTAACCCCCTCAGGTGGGGGCAGGGGGTTGCTGCTGCACTTTGCGCGCCAGCTCGGCGTCGCTGTCGGTGTAGCGCTGGGCAATGGCTTGGAATTGGTCGCTCAAGGTGACAAAGGCATCGACCATATCGGGGTCAAAGTGCTGGCCTCGCCCTTGGCAGATGATGGCGATGGCTTGGGCGTGGGGCATGCCTTCTTTGTACACACGGCGGCTAATCAAGGCGTCATACACATCGGCTACCGCCATCAGCCGCGCCGAGATCGGGATGGCATCACCGGCCAAGCCTTGCGGGTAGCCGCTGCCATCCCATTTTTCTTGGTGGCTGTAGGCAATCTCTTTGGCGTAGTGCAAAAAATCGACTTGGATGCCCAACTGGTCTTCAGCGTGCTGGATGGCATCACGCCCAAGCTGGCAGTGGGTTTTCATGATCTCAAACTCCTCAGGCGTTAGGCGTCCCGGTTTGAGCAAGATGCGGTCGGGGATGCCCACTTTGCCTATGTCGTGCAGTGGTGCCGATTTGAACAGCAGATCGATGGTCTCGTCATTGAGGAAATCCCGAAAGCGTGGGTGGCTTTGCAGATGCCGCGCCAACAGCCGCACATAGTGCTGGGTGCGCCGGATGTGGTTGCCGGTGTCGTTGTCGCGGGTTTCTGCTAGCGAGGCCATCGCCAAAATGGTCACATCTTGAATGGCTGCCAGCGCTTGGCCCCGGCGCTTGACTTCGGCCTCTAGGTAGACGTTTTGGTCTTTTAAAAAATCAGCCGCTGCCTTGACTTGCAACTGCGTGGCTACGCGGGCTAGCACTACGGGCGGGTTGACTGGCTTGGTGATGAAGTCCACCGCGCCCATCTCCAGCCCCTTTGTCTCGTCTTCGGTGCCGGTCATGGCGGTTAAAAAGATGATCGGGATGTCGCGCGTGGCGGGCTGCGCCTTGAGCCGCTGGCAGACGTCGTAGCCCGACAGGCCGGGCATCATGATGTCGAGCAAGATCAGATCGGGGGGGTGCTCGCCGCTGGCAATGGCGATGGCTTTTTCGCCATTGTTGGCGGCTACCACGCGGTACAGGCCGCGCAGCAATCCGGCAATCAGGGTTAGATTGTCGGGCATGTCATCGACGACAAGGATGGTGGCTTTGGTGCGGGGGGCTGTTTCGGTCACGGTGCGCTCTCCTAGGCCTGGTGGGGGTGCATCGTAGTGCTTTCAGGCTTCCTGTGGTGGATTGCCATCGCTGGCGATGCGGCCATCAACCAGCTCCACCTGACGGTCACAGCGCGCCGCCAGCCGGGGGTCGTGGGTGACTACGATAAAGGTGGTGCCGCGCTCGGCATGGATGCGCCGCAGCAGGGCAAACACCTCGCTGGAGGAGGCGGTGTCGAGGTTGCCGGTGGGCTCATCGGCCAGCACTAGCGGCGGCTCCATGATAAGGGCGCGGGCAATAGCTACGCGCTGCTGCATGCCGCCAGAGAGCTCATTGGGGCGCTTGTGCAGCGCGTGGCCCAAGCCCACGGCATCCAAGAGGCTGCGGGCGCGCTCCTCTTCGCGGGCGCTAATGTGGCCTTCGGCCATCAAGGCAGGTAGGGTGACGTTCTCTAGCGCTGAAAACGCGGGTAGCAGGTGGTGAAACTGAAAGACAAAGCCCAGCAGGCGGCGTCGGCGCAGGGTGAGTTGGGCATCACTGAGGCCCTGCACGGCCTCTCCGGCCAGTTGGTAGCTGCCGCTGGTCAGGGGTTCGAGCAGCCCCAAAATATTGAGCAGGGTGCTTTTGCCAGAGCCAGAGGGGCCAATCAGGGCGATAAACTCGCCGCGCTGCACTTGCAGGTCAAGGCCGTGCAGCACCTCGGATTCGCTGGGCTGGCCGACGTGGTAGCGCTTGGTCACGCCTTGCAGGGTGATGAGGTTTTGGGCTGCACCAGAGCCGGGCGATGGTGGCAGGGGCACAAGCGTTGTCATAGGCGGATAGCCTGTGCTGGGTCAAGTGCGGCGGCGCGGCGCGCTGGGGCAATGGCGGCCAGCACGCCACAGACGGTAGCAATCAACGCCACCTGCAAGCCGGTGCGGGGCGGCAGGCTAATGACAAACAGTGGCAGGCCATCTGAGCCACGCACAAAATGCGTAAACACCCAAATCAGCGCTACGGCCAAGGCCAGCCCCAGTGCCGAGCCAATGGCACCCAGCACCGCCCCTTGCAGCAAAAATACGCGCAAAATCTGCCCACGGGTAGCACCCATGGCCCGCAAAATGCCGATTTCACGGCCTTTTTGCACCACCGACACCACCAGTACGCTGGCAATGCCCAGCACCACCACGGCCAGCACCACACCCCGGATGATGCTGGTGCTGATCGATTGCGCGTTCAGGGCTGACACCAGTTGGGCGTTGTTCTCTTGCCAGCTCTCAATTTTGTACGGAAACTGGCGGCGTAGCGTATCGGTGATGGCTTGGGCCACCCAAACGTCGTGCAGTGTTATATCGAGGCCCGTGGCACCACCGCGCAGGGCCAGCAGGTTTTGTGCAGCGCGCAGCGGCACGATCACGGTGCGTCGGTTCAGGTCTTTGATGCCCAAATCCACCAGCGCCGTGACGCGCACGGCCTCGCTCAGGCTGCCCGTTTGCACTGTCAGGCGGTCGCCCACGCGCACGCCCAAGTCTTGCGCTAGTTCACGGCCAATGATGGCCTCGCCCGGTGCCAGCCGTGCCGTACCGCTCACCACCTTGCCGCGCAAGCCAATCATGCGGTCGTAGCGTTCTAGCTCGACGCCCATCAGCGCAATCGACTGCACGGCCTCGCCGCGCAGCGCCAGTCCAGAGCCAGACACCATGGGCGAGACCCCGGCTACGCCCGGCCATTGCTCTAGCAGTGGCATCAGCGCTTGCCAGTTGGCCACCGAGCGCAGGCGCTGGGCGCGGGGCTGCACATCGCTCAGGGTGGTGGTGCCGCTTTGGCGGACAGCAGAACGGATCACGACGTCATCGGGGGCACGCACGCTGATGTGGGCTTGCGCTCCCAGCGTTTTGGCCAAGGTGTTGCTTTGCAAGCCATTGATAAGGGCTGAGATATAGGCAATCACCGCCACTCCAGCCGCCACGCCCACCATGATGAGCAGGGTTTGCATTCGGCCCTCGCGCAAAAAGCGCAGAGCGACGCGCAGTTCAAAGCCAAGCCACATCACGGTGCGGCCTCAACGGCCCATGGCGTTGGTCATGGCCGAGCCAGCCTCGCCGCCGGTTTTGCCTGCTGCTGGGCTGCTCGATAGGGCTGTGCCGGGTGTCCAAGCCATAGGCCGGGCCTGTACCCGTTGCCCCGCCTGTAGGCTGGCGCTGTGTAGTACGGTGTCGCCATCGCGCAAGCCGTCGAGCACTTCTACGGCATCGAGCGTGCGCAGGCCTAGGCGCAGCTTGCGCACTTGGGCTTGGCCTTCGTGCAGCACCAGCACCGTGGCTTCGTGGCCCGTGGGTGTGCTGCCGGGGCGCAGGGCCGACAGCGGCAGCGCTAAGGCGCGCTCACGCCGGGCGGTTTCTACCTCCACCGAGAGCGTCATGTCTTCGCGCAGATAGGCCGGGGCCTGTTGCGTTAGCGCCAGTTTGACCTCAATGGCACCGCGCTGCGCATCGACCGCTGGGGCTATCGACAGCACCTGCGCCGCAAAGGGCTGTGCCGGAAAGGCATCGGCCACCACGCTAGCGGGCTGGCCGGGCTGGAGCTGGTCTAAAAAGCGTTCATCCACCTGTGCCACCAGTTGTGTTGGGCCAGCCAGCGCCAGCCGCAGCAGGGCTTTGCCCGCCTGCACGATTTGGCCCGGCTCGACGCTGCGCTGCAACACTTGGGCGGCCAGTGGGGCGCGCAGTTGCGTTTGTTCTAGCCGGGCGTGGGCGCTGGCGGTGGCGGCGCGGGTGGCTTCCCATTGTGCTTGGGCTTGCACGATGTCGCTGCCTGCTTCTGCGTTGGCTTGTAGTTGGGCGTGGGCGCTGGCTTGTTGGGCTTGGGCGACGTCTACAGCGCGGCGCGCCTCGTCGCGTTGGGCTTGGCTGTAGAAGCCTTGGGCCACCAGTTGCTCTGCACGAGCAAGCGCCGCTTGGGCGGTGCGCAAGGTGGCGTCGGTTTGCGCTAGGGCGGCTTGGGTGCTGCTGCGGCCTGTGCTGCGCAGCCCGGCCAAGCGGGCTTGGGCTTGGCGTTCAGCTGCCACGGCTTGGGCTAGGGCGCTGCGCAGTTCATCGCTTTCTAGCTGGATGAGTACGTCGCCTTGGCGCACGGTTTGGCCTTCTTGCACCCGCACCTGTTGTACGCGCCCGGTGATGGTGCTGCCAATGTCCACCCGCGACAGCGTGGCTACCCGTGCTGAAAATTGCAGGGTACGCACCAGCGGCGCAGCTTGCACCTGCACGGCATCGACTTGGGGCGCACGCAGCACGAAGGCGGTAACGAGTCCGGCCCCCAGCAGCAGTGCTGCGGCCAGCACGCCCATAGTGCGCCGCTTCATGGGAGTGTGCCGACAGTTTGCGGCGGCGGGGCCACGCCCAAATGGCGGTAGGCGGCCAACGTAGCCACGCGGCCACGCGGCGTGCGTTGCACATAGCCTTGTTGGATGAGGTACGGTTCAATCACATCTTCGATGGTGCCAGACTCCTCGCCAATGCTGGCGGCAATGTTGTCCAGCCCCACCGGGCCTCCATCAAAGCGATGGATCAGCGCCTCCAGAAACTTGCGATCCATCACGTCAAAGCCCTGCGGATCGACATCGAGCATCGCCAGCGCCCGCTGCGCGATGTCTTGGGTGATGCTGCCGTCGCCTTTGACTTGGGCATAGTCGCGCACACGGCGCAGCAGCCGGTTGGCAATGCGCGGCGTGCCGCGTGAGCGCTGCGCCAGTTCAAAACCACCGGCCTCGTCCATCGGCGTGCCTAGCAAACGCGCACTGCGCGTGACGATCAGCGCCAGCTCTTCGGGGGTGTAAAACTCCAGCCGGGCCACAATGCCAAAGCGGTCGCGCAGCGGGTTGGTGAGCATTCCGGCGCGGGTTGTGGCCCCGATCAACGTAAACGGTTGTAAGTCCAGCTTGATGGAGCGTGCCGCTGGCCCCTCGCCAATCATGATGTCGATTTGATAATCTTCCAGCGCGGGGTAGAGGATTTCTTCCACCACGGGGGATAGGCGGTGGATTTCATCAATAAACAGCACATCGTTGGCCTCTAGGCTGGTCAGCAAGGCTGCGAGGTCTTTGGGTTTTTCTAGCACTGGGCCGCTGGTTTGGCGCAGTTGCACCCCCAGCTCGGTGGCAATGATGTGGCTGAGGGTGGTTTTGCCCAAGCCGGGGGGGCCAAACAGCAGTACATGGTCTAGCGCTTCTTGGCGTTTGCGTGCGGCACCAATAAAAATTTCTAACTGTTCACGCGCCTTGGCTTGGCCGACATACTCTTGCAGCAGCTTGGGGCGCAGTGCGCGCTCAATGGCTTCCTCTTGCGGCGAGGCCGGGGCGGCAGAGACCACGCGCTTGGGCGGTGCAGGGGCAAAATTATCGGTATGGATGGTCACAGCAGTTCCAGCAGGCAGAGCAGGGGCAAACTATAGCCGTCCTGCTGATGGCCATTTTGCCCCGATGGCAGCGCAGCCAAGTTAAAGTGCGTTTCTGCTTGCCCCTGCCTTCTTGCCATGAAAACCGCCCCTGATTCTTTTTTTCCTGCCTTGCGCTACACCCGTCCGGCTTGGGCGGTGCTGGCAGGGCTGGTTTTGTGCTCCCCGGCCTGGGCTGCGGAGCCACCAACTAAGCCCGCCCCCGCCCCCGCGCCAGCAACTCCTGCCCCCTTGCGCCTAAACAACCCGCAAGAGCGTGCCTTGTTGATTGACCGCATCAACGCTGCCTTAGAGCGTACCAACCAAAAATACGCCCAGCCCCGGCGCGCTTCTGCTCGTCGTGGCAAGGCCAATGACGAGCCGCGCTACACCATCCCGACGCTGGCCGTGGAGTTGGGGGCACCACCGGCGCCGGCGCGGCCCCCACGCAAGCGCTCGGCCAAACGACCTCTGGCCGCTGCTGCTGGCGCTGCGGCAGGCGCTGCGGTATTGGCGGCTCCAACCGCAGAGGCTGCCGTGCCCGAATTATTGCCCTTGGCTCCAGCCTCTGTGGCCTCCCCTACGCCTACCCCGGCACCAACACCAACACCAACACCAACACCAACACCAACACCAACACCAACACAGGTGATGCCCGTGGTGCCCGTGATGCCGGTGGAGGTTGTGGTTCCCCCACCGCCGCCAGTCCAGCCCCCGCCAACACCCTTGCAAGAGCCAGAAGCCGCCAGTGCCAGCCGCCGCTATATTGCAGAGCGCGCCGCCGAGCTGGCTGCCGTACAGGCGGTGGCCCCGCCAGCGCCGGTTACTTCGTCTTTATGGGGCAATGCGGGTAATGTGGTCACTACGGTACCTTGGAGCTACGCCGGTGCCACTGGCCCGCAGGCGTGGGGGCAGTTGCATCCCTCGTTTGCCACCTGTGCCAGCGGCCAGCGCCAATCGCCCATTGCCTTGGTCAAACCACCAGAAAAATCGGGGCCTACAGCCTCGTTGCCACTGGGCAATCAGGTGTTTACCGGGGTGCTAGAGCACACAGGCCACTTTTTAGAATTGGACGTGCAAGGTTTAAGCACCTTGAGCTTGCGCGGCATGGAGTGGGAGTTGCAGCGCGTGCAAACGCGCTACCCGGCAGAAGAGCGCATTGGCCCCACCGAGGGCGTGGTGATGGCGGTAGATTTGCTCTACCGTGCCCCCACCAGCCAGTGGGCAGTGGTGTCGGTGCCATTGCGGCTGGGGGCCGCTAACCCGTTTTTGGCCCAGTTGTGGACGCATTTGCCGTTGCACGCGGGCGAGCGTGTGCCCTTGTCGCCGGGCGAGTTGCAGCTTTATGACTTGCTGCCCGCCCAGCGGCACTATTACCAATACTTAGGCTCTCTGACCACGCCCCCCTGCACCGAGGGCGTGTTGCGGCTGGTGCTCAAAACTCCCGGCACGGTGGCACCTGAGCAGCTCCAGCGCCTCATGGCCCTGCTGCCGCCCCATGCCCGGCCACCCCAGCCCCTGTATGGCCGCCCAGTGCTGGTGGGGCCATAAACACGTTCTCAGGTTCAGTCGAGCTTGACACCAATTTTGGTGATGAGCTTGCCCCACTTCTCACGTTCATTGTGCGCGAAGGTGGCCATTTGCTTGGCAGTACCGGGCATAGGCTCTACACCCAGTGCTTGCAGCTTGGCCTTAACCGGGGTAGATCCCAAGGCTCTTTGCAGGGCTTGTGAGAACTGTGCCGTGGCTTCTTTGGAGGTGCCGGTGGGTACTACCAGCCCTTGCCACGCATAGCCTTCAAAACCCTTAACGCCTTGCTCTTGCATGGTCGGCACATCTGGCATGGTGGGCACGCGCTGTGGGCTGGCGACGCCAATCGCCTTGACCTTCTTGCCATTGATGAAAGAATAGGCCGTAGAGCTTTCTACCCACATGGCCGACACTTGGCCGCCAATCACATCTTGGATGGCTGGGGCCGCCCCCTTGTAGGGCACATGGGTCAGTTTGAGGCCGCTTTGCTCACGGAACAACTCGCCCACCAGATGGTGCGGGCTGCCCAGCCCCACCGAGGCCCAGTTCACCCCTTCGGGCTGGCTTTTGGCCCAAGCCATAAATTCTTTCAGGTTGTTGGCGGGCACATTGTTGGACACCACCAAAAACAGTGGAAAGCGCACCAGCAGCCCTACCGGCTGAAAGTCCTTCTCGGCGTTGTAGGCCAGTTTGCTAAACAACGTGGGGTTAGCCGCCAACGTGGCAAAGTCGGCGGTAAACAGGGTGTTGCCGTAATCTTTAGAGCGGGCCACATATTCGGCGGCAATGTTGGTACCGGCACCGGGCTTGTTGGTCACGATGATGCTGCGGTTCAGGCTTTTGCCCATTTCGTCGGCAATGGTGCGGGCCACCACATCCGAACCACCGCCAGCGGCATAGCCCACCACCCATTCAATCGTTTTTTGCTGGGCGCTGGCCGTGAAAGAACCTGCAGCGATGGCCAAGCCGAGCAAAGAGCCGATGAAGTGTTTGCGTTGCATGAAATTTGTCTCCTATTTATTTATTGGTATAGATTAGTGCGTGCTTACGCTTTAGCCGTCAGTATGCACCGGGGCCACCGGGGTAATGGCAGCGCGGCCTGCCATCGAGGCCGATTCGGCCGATGCACTCTGACCACGGGCCAGTTGCAGCGCTTGGGCCAGCACGGCGTTGTCGCCAATGTGGTTGGCCAGCAGCAGCACCAGTCGGGCATTCATGGCATGGCTTTGCGCTGTGGTCAGGCCTTGGTGGGCGGTGAGCAGGGCTTCATAAAAATCGTCGTACGACGACAGGGTAGGCTGGGTATTGAGCATGGCGGCAGACTCCGGATTCAAGATTGGCAAGGGATGGCGGTAGCTGTGGCTTTTGCCAAAGCAGCACGCACGACGGCTTCGGTGGGGTTGCGCCAGCGGGCGCAAACATGCTGGTCTGGGCGGATCAGATAAGCGGTGCCGGGGCGGGCATCCAAGCGCTGGGCGGCCAGCCATTGCACATCCTCAATGTCTTGGCCGATAGACAGCGCCTGCACATGGGGCAGGCCGTGCGCCCAAGTGGGCACCTCGCCAAACACCAGCAGCGTGAAATCCATACCCAACTGGCGCAGCAGCCAACTGGGCTGGCCGTTGCGGCGCACCGGGGCGTCTAGCAGCACTGTGCCGGGCACTTGGGTACCGGCAAAACTATCCACGTCTGGGGTGTTCAAGGTAGAGTGGTGCAGCGTGGCCGGAACCGACAAGCGCCCGCTGTTGACAATGCGCCGTGCAAAAGCGTGGTCGCGGGCCAAGTCCAGCGTGGCGTCGCGGAACAGGCGGCTGATTTCGCTCTTGGGCGTGATGAAGTCGGTGGCGCGGGTCGAGTTGAGCAGGTTCTCGTCGGCGGCATATTCGCGCTCTGGGCCATAGGTGGCCAGCAGTTCCACGCCAGCGCGGCCCTTGAGCACCCAATCGAGCTTCCAAGACAGGTTGTCGGTATCTTGCACACCGCTGTTGGCCCCCCGTGCGCCAAAGGGCGAGACTCCATGCGCGCAGTCACCAGCAAATAACACCCGGCCATGCACAAAGCTGTCCATGCGCAGGCAGGCAAAGGTATACACGCTGGCCCATTCGAGGGTGAACTCGGTGTCTTTACCCAGCAGCGCTTGTACGCGTGGGATGATGTTTTCGGGCTTCTTTTCTTCTTCCGGGTCAGCATCCCAGCCCAATTGGAAGTCGATGCGCCACATACCATCGGGCTGCATGTGCAGCAGCACGCTTTGGCCGGGGTGAAACGGTGGGTCAAACCAGAACCAGCGCTCTGCTGGAAAGTCCGCCTTCATCTTCACATCGGCAATCAAAAAGCGGTCTTGGAAGATGCGGCCCTTGCTCTCTAGGCCCATCAGGCCGCGCATGGTAGAGCGGGCACCATCGCAGGCAATCACCCAGTCGGCATTAATCTGGTAGGGGCCGTCGGGGGTGTCGATGGTCAGCAAGGCACCATCGCCGCGTGGGTCAATGGCCGTGACTTTGTTATCCCAGCGGATTTCAATCTGCGGCAGTTGCAGGCAGCGCTCGACCAAATAGGCTTCGCAGTAATACTGCTGCAAATTGATAAAGGCCGGGCGCTCGTGGCCCTCTTCGGGCAGCATGTCAAATTGGTACACCAGCTCGTCATGGAAGAACACTTTGCCCAAGTTCCACGACACGCCTTTGTCCACCATCGGTTGGCCCACGCCCAGGCGATCCCAGACCTCCAGCGCACGCTTAGAAAAGCACAGCGCCCGCGAGCCAATCGACAAGCGGTGATCGTTGTCCAGCACCACCACCCGGTGGCCGCGTTGGGCCATATCAATGGCCATGCTCAGGCCCACCGGCCCAGCACCAATCACCACAATGGGGTGCTGCACCGGCTGGGCGGCATCCTGATCGGGGGAGCGGGTGTACGGGAACGCAATCGCCTGTACTTCGGCACCGGTGCCGTGGAAAGGATAAGAAGGAGTGGTGGCAGAGGTCATGGTGTGCTGGTGGGCATCAAGGGTGGGGCAAAGCTCCGCCCAGCAGGCGGCGCAGCCAGTGCGCGCCCGTTGGGTGGTGGGGGGTAAAAATCAGTAAAAGCGCAGGGTGCAGCGCTGGGCTAGATCAGCCCTCCAGCGACTGCCACATCGCCACATCGCGCTCGGCTGTCCAGATGCGCGGGTCGGGGTATTGCGTGGCCTCGTCGTAGGCGCGGGTAACGTCAAAGGGCATACAGTGGTTAAAAATCACCCACTGGCCGTATTTGGGTTGCAGCTTGGCAAAGGTGGCTTCGTACACCGTACGCAGGTCTTGACCGGCGGCAGCCCCGGCTTGCACACTCTCGTACAGATCGCTGATAAAGGCACGGGTGCCGGCCAAACCGGCTTGCACTTGTTCAGGCGTTTGCAGTGCTGCGCCCCGGCCCGGCACCAGTTTTTCGGGTTGCAGGGCGGCAATGGCATCCAGCGTTTGCGGCCAGTCTTTAAAGTAGGCATCACCGGCGTAGGGAGTGGCATCAAACTCGACCAAGTCGCCACTGAACAAGATTTTTTCTTGCGGCAGCCAGACCACAGTGTCGCCCTTGGTGTGGCCCCGGCCCAGTTGCAAAATTTGTACTTCGAGCTTGCCCAGCCACAGCGTCATCTTGCCGGTAAAGGTGATGGTGGGCCAAGTCAGGCCTTCGGGCACGCTCTCCACATTTTGGAACAGGCGCGGAAAGCGGCCAATCTCGCTGGCCTTGTCAAACTCGCCACGTTCCACGATCAGGTCGTAGGTGTCTTGGCTGGCAATGATCTGTTCGGGCTGGTAGGCGCTGGCCCCCAGCACGCGCACGGCGTGGTAGTGGCTCAGGGTGACGTACTTGATGGGCTTGTCGGTCACTTCGCGAATCCGGCGGATCACGTCTTGCGCCATCACGGGCGTGGCTTGGGTGTCAATCACCATCACCGCATCGTCGCCAATGATGATGCCGGTGTTGGGGTCGCCCTCGGCGGTGTAGGCGTAGGCGTGGTCGGAGAGCTTGTCAAAGCTGACCTTCTTGATGTCCAGATCGGCGGCAGAGGCAAAGGTTTTGGTGTTCATGGATTTGTAATCAACAAATGAATTTGACAGGATGGAACAATGGTAGTGGATTATTTGTTTTAGTTGAATTCATTTGTTTAGGTAAAAACCCGCGCCCCCAGACTCCAGACACAATCGGGGGTATGGCAATGCACAGCGAACATCCCTTTTCAGAACTCCTCCCAGAAGAAGTGACCCCGCGCACGTCACGCGGTATTCAAAGCGTGGAGGTGGGCGGCCAGTTGCTCAAGGCGCTGGTGCATACCGGACGCCCGATGGCGCTGAAAGACTTGGCGCGTGAGGCGGGCATGACGGCGGCCAAGGCGCACCCCTATTTGGTGAGCTTTGGCAAGTTGGGCCTGATTGAGCAAGACCCCGGCACCGGCCATTACGGTTTAGGCTCGCTGGCGATGCAATTGGGCCTGATTAGCTTGCAACAGAAAGACCCGGTACGCATGGCGATTGCCGAGTTACCGGGGCTGGCGCTGCGCGTCGGGGCCACGGTGGCTATTTCGGTTTGGGGTAACCACGGCCCGACCATCATCCAAGTGGAGCAAGGGCCCGCCGATGTGCATGTGACCATGCGCCACGGCACCACGGCCTCGGTGCGCTACACCGCCAATGGCAAGTTGTTTGCCGCCTTTATGCCCCGCGCTCAAGTGGAGCAGGCGCTGGCCCACGATGGCGACCTTCAAGCGCTGCAAGACCCGTTGTTTGCGCAAGAGTTGATGGCCATTCGCCAGCAGGGCATCAGTACCGTGCGCGAGGGGCTGGTGCGCGGCATAGGTGCCGTGGCCGCGCCTGTGTTTGATGGCTTTGGCCGTTTGGTGCTGTGCCTGACCGCTATTGGCCCGGTAGCGACGTTGGATGTGCGTGTGGAGGGTGCGGCAGCACAGCAGCTGCGTGAAACGGCACAGGCTTTGTCGCGCCGTCTGGGGGCTTCAGGGCCGGGGCCGGTGGGTGAGCTGGTGCCACGTTAGCGCGCCAGTGCGCGCAATGCCAGTTTGATGCCTTCGCTCACGCCCACCTCGGCGGGCAAGGCTTTGAGGGCGGCGGCGGCGTCTTTGTCGTTGTAGCCCAGCGCCAGCAAGGCTTGCAAAATGTCGGCCTGTGCGGGGCTAGAGACCTGCGCCGGTGTGCCTATGTCTGCGCCCAGTTTGCCTTTGAGTTCCAGCAGCAGGCGTTCGGCGGTTTTTTTACCAATGCCCGGTACCTTGACCAGCCGCCCGCTCTCTTGCAAGGTGATGGCTTGGGCCAGATCGGCTACCCCCATGCCGCTCAACACACCCAGCGCCATGCGTGGCCCAATGCCCGACACTTTGATGAGCTGGCGAAAGGCATCACGCTCTGCTGCTGTGGCAAAGCCATAAAGCAATTGCGCATCTTCGCGCACCACCAGATGGGTGAGCAGCGTGACGGCTTCGCCCAAGTGGGGCAACTGATAAAACGTGCTCATGGGCACATCCACCTCATAGCCCACGCCGTGGCAGTCAACCAACACTTGGGGGGGATTTTTTTGGGCGAGGGTGCCTTGGAGGCGTCCGATCATGGGGCGTGGTGCTAGAGGAGAGGGAGGGGCTGCATCATAGCGCTAGGATTTTGAAGATGGCCGTAGCTCCCTCTGGCTGTATCGCCTACGATGCGGATGTTTGTCTGTTCTTTTCTGCCGGAGTGCCACCATGTCTGCTTTGCCCCAAGTTCAAGCAACCTTCTGTGCCGATGACTATTTGGCGTGGGAGGCCACCCAACCTGAGCGCTATGAGTTTGTGGATGGCGAAGTGTTTGCGATGGCGGGTGCCGAAGATCGCTATGTCACAGTGACTGGAAACCTGTATATGGCTTTGCGCCAGCATTTGCGTGGCACGCCTTGCCGCACCTTTATGTCCGATATGAAAGTGCAGGCCGATGCCGCCAGCAGCTATTTTTACCCCGACGTGGTGGTGACGTGTAGCGCTGCCGATGCCGATAGCCGCCAGATCAAGCGCGAGCCGTTGCTGATTATCGAGGTGCTCTCACCTGGCACGGAAGCCTATGACCGGGGTGCAAAATTCCAGCGTTACCGCCAGATATCTAGTTTGGCTGAATATGCATTGGTAGATATTGAGCGCCGCCGGGTAGATGTATTTCGTAAGCTGCCCGATGGATTGTGGGTTTTGCATCCGTTTGATGCTGAAATGCCTGTGATTTTAGCCAGTGTGGATTTAACAATCGATGCTGAAACGCTGTATGCGGAGATTTAAAAACTGAAAGATTGAAAAAATTCAAGGGGGAGCACAGCCCCTAGATTGGGGGTGTCTTGTGAATGCCAAAGCCCTCCATGCGGAGATCTAAGTGCGCTGGAAATTGGAATCTGACCCCATTTCTATCACCTGGCACGGAAGCCTATGACCGGGGTGCGAAGTCCCAGCGTTACCGCAAGATACCCAGTTTGGCTGAATATTCATTGGTAGATATTGAGCGCCGCCGGGTAGATTTATTTCGTAAGCTGCCTGATGGATTGTGAATTTTGCATCTATTTGATGCTGAAATGCCTGTGATTTTAGCCAGTGTGGATTTAATAATTCATAATGAAATTACATATTTAAAACCACCCGAACAGTTGAAATTTGATTCCATGTTTTGGCTTCTGGAAGCTTGCTAAGTAAAGTTACGCGAAATTACTACGAAGCCGGCAAAAACGGAAATGGGATAGCCAGAACAGTAGGCTATAAAAAACCGCCGCACCCCAAAAAAGTGAAGTGGTTGGTGTCGCCAAGTAAATACGAAGCTGTAGTATGGGCTAGAGTAGGCGGCTCTCTGTTGAATGGCGCCCACTACCACAAAAGCCGCCATAAAAAACGCCCCCGGTAAAACCGGAAGGGCGTTTGATAGCGGTCAAGGACCTAGAAAAGTGGGAGCAGCCAAATCAATTGAGCTTAGTTTCTTTTCTTGGTTCCTTTGCTCTTTGTTGGGTTGTATGCTAACCCACGCTATGACTATGAAGCTATCGATATCAGTTTTAGCGGCAGTTAACGCCAACAGTGGCATAGTCAGTCAGGTCTGTAGCCAGTGCATTAGGAGCTACTGCCTGAACACCGCCCATAGGTGTTCCAAGCGCAAAAACAACTGTGTCTTGAGCTGCCCAGCTTTCAGGGTGGCCAAAAGAGAAATTACCCGTGCCTGTTTCGGCACCAGCAGCTAGGTAGCTAGCACCGGGTGGGGCAATAATTACGCTGAGGGACCAAAGACCCATAGGCAAGCCAGTCAGATTTAAATTCCCACCAAAAAGAACTTCAGTTTGAGCACCGGAGCCCAAGTTGTCGCTAGCTGCAAGGAAAGGCTTAACGGTTGCAAAGCCCACTGTAGCTGTGTCCAGAGCAGTGATAGTACCACCACCGGCTACCAAGGAAACGCCACCAGCGACACCAGTGGTTCGCGACACGGCATAGTAACGGGCTGCAGCCGCATCGGTCAGATTTTGAAGAATCACAAACACATCGCCGATTTCCGAGGCATCTTTACCTGCATCGTACTTAACAGCGAAATTGAGCATGTCAATGTTCTGGACATTGGGTGTTACGGCAGTGATTTTGGGCGCGCAAGTAGAGTACTTAATGCCAATGGGCAAAGCCTTATTCTTGGCCGCGGCTTCAGCAGTGGAACCCTTAGGAGCAGTGATGGTGATCTGTGCGTTGTAAGCGTAAGCGGCAAATGCACCAGTGGAAGTCAGGGTGGCAGCAGCCAGCGCCACGGCGCCGAGCAGGGGTTTAAAAAAGCGGGCCATAAAAACTCCTTAAAGAAGAGCAAAAAAATTTATCGTGACGCTCACAGATTGCCACAAACCCATTGTGAAAGCAAGTCAAGGCAATCCGTCGGTGGAAAAGACCAAGAAGCCCCCCACTGATGCTGTTATCGGGCTGAAATGACCGGTTCTTCAATTGAAAACTAGCGTGAGTTTTGCTTTTCCTATAGCTAAAAACTATGGATTGGCGGCGCAGAGCGGCAGGATGGGCTACAGCGCTGCCCTAGACAGATCAGCATCTTGAATCGGGCCTAGGTGGTGTTGGGTGATGCAAAATTTGCACCATCATTAAGTGATGAAAACGATTTACCGCGACGGCGAAATGAAGATTTCGGTGTATGCCGAGTCACGTTCATGTGCGCACCCCAGAGGCTGATTCAGTGGTGGATCTCGCGACCATGACGGAGCTTGTTGGCTGTGTAAACCGCAAGCTACTGGCCAACAGACCATTGATTCCAGCTGAGTGGAACCAACTTAACAGAGACTGAGAATACGCGAAAAATTGCCCCGAATCACCAGCGCCCGTGCATGCGTATCGTCGTCAGTTTTGAAGATGGATGGAACGCAGAGCTTGCCCTTGCCCAATTTGTGGCAGGCTTCAAAAGCCTCAACCCTTTGACCGGCTGGCTTGCGAGCAATCTGGCGATTTGGTACGTGGTTCTGATGCATGGAGGATGCAACATGGGTCTTCTGCCAACAAAGCGGCACAGGTGCTGGGTATGAGTAGGCGCAACATCATCAACTATCGCACCGCCACGCGCCTGATTCCCAAAGTGGTGCAGTTGGCGTGCAAGGCGGTGGATACGGGGGTGCGGGGTACCTTATGAAGCTGATTCGTCTAACCATTGATTCATAAATGTAGTAACATTGCTACATTTCGGGAAAGGGGTGCATCATGGCTGTCATGACTTTATCTAGCCGCGACTTCAACCAAGGCGTGAGCGAGGCCAAGCGGGCGGCCAATGAGGGGCCTGTCTTCATCACCGACCGAGGAAAACCTGCCCATGTGCTGATGAGCATCGAGCTCTATCAACGGTTGACCAGAGGCCGACAAAAGATTGCCGACCTGCTGGCCATGCCCGGCGTGGCAGACATTGAGCTAGATGTGCAGCGTTCCTCAGAGTTGGCCCAAGCTGCGGATTTTTCCTAATGTTTCTACTGGACACTAACGTGGTTTCGGAGCTGCGCAAAATCCGTGCAGGCCGTGCTGATGCCAACGTGGCCCAATGGGCAGACAGTGTGGATGCCGTGGACTTGTACTTGTCCGCTATCACGGTGCAAGAGTTGGAAATGGGGGTGCTACAGGCAGAGCGGCGTGATCCGCTTCAAGGCACTATCTTGCGAACTTGGCTGGAGAGTCATGTTTTACCCAGCTTCTCTGGCCGCATTCTTCCTGTGGATATGGCGGTGGCGCGGTGCAGTGCACGTCTGCATGTGCCCAACCCCTGCCCGGCTATGGACAGTTTGATTGCCGCCACCGCGTTGGTGCATGGCCTGACTATCGTGACGAGAAACGTCGCCGATTTTCAAGCATCTGGCGTCCCCATTATCAATCCTTGGGAATTTCGGATGGTTTGAAGTGGCGGTTTATTTCAACCGATCAAAACGGCGAAATACTGTTAAAAAACCGCCCAAGCCAGCCAATGGCCTGTACTTCAGCTTGAGCGCCACGGCCACGCGATTCAATGCGTACATTGGCTACTTGGGTGGAGGCCACCAAGCTGCCCGGCTGCAAGGAGCGTGGGTCTACCGTGCCCGAAAAGCGCAACACATCCACGTTCTGGTTGACGCCAATTTGTTTTTCACCAGCAATCACCAAATGGCCGTTGGGCAGCACCTCGATCACGTTGGTGGTGATGGAGCCAGTAAAGGTATTGGCGCTTTCGGTGCCGCCTTTGCCAGAGAAGTTGTTGGTTGATTTGGCCGCAACCTTGGTTTGGTTGGTCAGCGTGGTGCTGTTCATGAACGGCAGCGCCGTAATACCACCGGTAATCCCGCCTTCGCGGTCTACGGTAGAGGACGAGGTTTGCTTGGCAGTGATGTTTTCTACGATCTGCACCGTCACGCTATCGCCCACCATGCGGGCACGGCGGTCTTCAAATGCTGGACGGTAGCTCGCACTGTGGAACAACCCACCCGTCACCGGAGCGCTGGCCCGGTGTACCGTGGCCGGAATGGCAGGCATGGCCGTGGGCAGCACATCGACCGGCGGCGGGGGCGACAGGCTGGCGCAGCCTGTCAGCAGCAGTGCCAAGGCGGCACTGGAGCAAAAAACCAAAGGGGTGGCGGTGCGGGGCATTGCGGCTTCTCCAGAACAGGGGGGTGGCAAACGGATGCTTACAGCTGGTTGAGCTTGGCCAGCATCTGATCCGAAGTGGAGATGGCCTTGGAGTTCATTTCGTAGGCGCGCTGGGTTTGGATCATGGTCACCAGCTCTTGCACCACGTTCACATTGGAGGTTTCCAAGTAGCCTTGCTTCATCATGCCCAAGCCATTGGTGCCGGGGGTGCCTTCTTGCGGCTGGCCTGAGGCCGCAGACTCGCGAAACAGGTTTTGTCCCAATGGCTCTAGCCCAGCCGGGTTGATAAAGCTCGACATAGCCAGTTGCCCCATAGGTTGGGGGGCGGTATTGCCCGGCACCAAAGCCGATACCGCACCGCTGGCATCAATGGTGATGCTGGTCGTGCCCGGCGGAATGGTGATGCCATTGGCTACTGGCAGGCCGCTGGAAGTGACCAATCGCCCTTGGGCGTCTAACTGGAACGAGCCATCGCGGGTATAGCCCAAGGTGCCATCGGGCATGGTGACGCTAAAAAAGCCGTTGCCGTTGATGGCTACATCGAGGCTGTTGTTCGATTGTTGCAGGTTGCCTTGGCTAAAGTTGCGGCTGGTGGCTACTGTGCGCACCCCTAGGCCCAAGTGCAGGCCGGTAGGCAACTGGTTTTGCTCGGTGGTGTTGGCACCCACTTGGCGCAGGTTTTGGTAAATCAGGTCTTCAAAAACCGCATTGTTGCGTTTAAAGCCAGTAGTCGAGACGTTGGCCAGATTGTGCGAGATGACGTCCAGCTGGGTCTGCTGGGCTTCCATGCCGGTCTTGGCAATCCACAGGGAGTTAATCATGGCTTTTTCCTTTTAACCGTTCATGCTCAGCAACTGGCTGGCGGTTTTGTCGTTGGTTTCGGCGGTTTGCAGCAGGCGCATTTGTTGTTCAAACTGGCGCGAGGCGGCAATCAAGCCCACCATGCTTTCCACTGCATTGACGTTAGAGCCTTCTGTGGCACCGGCCAACAGGCGGGCGTTGGCATCATTGGGCAGCGGGTTGCCTGAGGCGGGGCGAAACAGCCCGTCGTCACCGCGCTTGAGTGGGTCTTCGGCAGTTGGGCTGGCCAATTTCACGCGGCCAATGGCGGCAGGGGGCTGGTTGCCGGTCTTGGCAGTGATGGTGCCGTCTGAGCCTAGCGATACTTCTGCCCCTTGGGGCACATCGATGGGGCCACCGCCGTCTGACAGTACCGTCAGGCCGGTGCTAGTGACCAGTTGCCCAGTAGGGGTGACTTCAAAGCTGCCGTTGCGGGTGTAGGCTTCGGTGCCATCCAAGCCCTGCACAGCAAACCACGAGTTGCCCACAGCCATCGCATCTAAGTTGCGGCCTGTGCGCTGTACTGGGCCGGGGGTATTGACATGGCCTGAGGTGGCCTCCAGCGCAAACACGCGCGTGCCCGAACCCTCGCCTTGGATGGGCACCGAGCGAAAGGTAGACATCTCGGCCCGAAAGCCCTGGGTAGAGACGTTGGCCAGGTTGTGCGACAGCACCGCCTGCCGGTGGGCGGCAGCGTTTGCGCCGGTCATGGAGGTGTAGATGATGCGATCCATGGCGTTTCTCAGTAATCAGGGCAGACGGGCTCAGGCGATTAACGCAGGTTGACGATGGTGGACAGCACCTGGTCTTGCGTTTTGATGGTTTGGGCGTTGGCTTGGTAGGCGCGCTGGGCGGTCATCATGCCCACCAGCTCGGCGGTCAGATCGACGTTAGAGTCTTCGAGCGCACTCGAGCGCAGGGTGCCAAAGGTGCCGTTACCGGGCTTGCCTAGCATGGAGGCTCCCGATTCAGGGGTTTCTTGCCAGTTGTTGCCACCAATCGGTGTCAGGCCCTGCGGGTTACGAAAGCTAGCCAAGGCCACTTGGGCTTCCTTGCGGGTGACGCCGTTAGAGTAGCTGGCCATGATGGAGCCATCATTGCTGATGTTGATGCTGCTCAGGTTGCCTGCGGTGTAGCCGTCTTGCTTGAGGTTAGAGACAGCAAAGGCATTGCCAAACTGGGTTACCTTGGCGAGATCGAGTTTGAGCTTTAAGGGGCTGGCCGCTCCGTTGGTCAGTTCAATATCGGGCAGGGTGAAGTTGGGGCTGTTGGTGCCGTTGATGGTAGAACTTTCGGTGTTCAGAGTGCCATCGGTATTGAAAAATAGCTGTCCCAGCGAGCCTTCTGCGGGGTCGCCACCGTCTATAGCAGCTTGGGCTGTTGGTAGGTCGTTAAAGACCTCCCAGCCCGGAGGATCCAATTCTGCGTTGCGCAGAAAATACAACTGCACTTGGTGGGGGTTGCCTAGGCTATCAAAGACATCAATTGAGGTGCCATAGGTTGAGGCCGGGGTGGCCGGTACCGCAGGAATGGCGGCGGTCGGTGGCGTTGCCGCAGGATCGGCTGGAACAGCAGCCACCCCAGTGGCATGGCGTGCCCGTGCATCCAAGTTCAACGCGGCAGTAATGCTGGTGCTCTGCTTGGCGGCAATAGGGCTGCCCAGCGGAAAGCTCAGGGGCACCGTGTTCACGCCCGCCACGCCGGTGGCTGGATCGACCTGAAAGCCCATCACCTGCGCACCGCCATTGGTGCGTACATCGCCATTCTTGTCGAGCCGGAAGTTACCAGCACGGGTGTAAGCATCTTGGCCGCTGGGCAATTTGACCTTGAAAAAGCCATTGCCGTTGATAGCCAAATCCATGCTGTTGCCTGTGGCGGTGATATTGCCTTGGCTAAATTGCTGCGCCACGGAGGCCACTTCGACCCCCATGCCGTTGTTTTGGCCGCTGGCTACGCCCATCGATGAGGCGACCATGTCGGCAAATTCAGCACGCGAGCTTTTAAAGCCGGTGGTGTTGGAGTTGGCAATGTTGTGACCAATGACGTCCAGATTGCGGCTGGCGGCATTGAGCCCCGAAAGACCTTGTTGAAAACCCATGGTGTGCTCCTGTAGCCCTGTAGCAAAACAAGTGAAATTAAAGAACGGCCTTCAGGGCCGACTGGGTGGTGCTGCCGCCCCGGGCCAGCTCTAACTGCAAGGCACCATTGCTCAGACTGACCGCAGAGACTTGGTCGATATTTAGGGCCTTACTGGCCACCGCCGTCTTGTCATTGGCCGCCAGCACCTTGAAGTGCAGCGCTCCTTTGCCTTCGTAGCCGGAGGCATCCCAAGCAAAGTTGTGCTGTCCGGCGGGGAGTGCGCCCAGCTCCATCGTGCCCACTTCCTTGTTGCTGGCATCGAGCACTTGCACCTTGACGCTGCTGGCCGAGTCAGCCAGCTCCACCGCACCAAAGCCTTGTTTCGATTCGCTGTTGATCGTAAGCTGGTTGCCCTCTACCAGCACTTGGCGGCCCACCATCGAGGTGCCTTGCATCAGTTGTTGGGAGGCAAACTGGCTGGCCAAACTTTGCACGGTGGTGTTGAGCTTTTCGATGCCGGTCACGGTGTTGATCTGCGCAATCTGCGAGGTCATCTGTGCGTTGTCCAGTGGGTTCATCGGGTCTTGGTTGTTCATTTGCGCTACCAGCAGCTTGAGAAAGCGATCCTGCTCGCCAGTGCTGTTGTTAGCATTGACGCTGCTAGTGCTATTGGTAGCTGTGTTGGCTGCGGTGTTGGCCGTGGTGGAACTGATGGCGGTGCTCATGGCGGTGCGCTTTCTGAAAGAAGGGGGCCGGGCTTATTGGCCCATTTGCAGGGTTTTGAGCAGCAGCGACTTGGCCGTGTTCATGACTTCAACGTTGTTTTGGTACGAGCGCGAGGCCGAGATCATGTTGACCATCTCTTCCACCGCATTGACATTAGAGTGGTTGACGTAGCCTTGGGCATCGGCCAGTGGGTGGCTGGGGTCGTGTACGCGCTTGCCGGGGCTGTTGTCTTCTTGGATGGCTTTGATGCGCACGCCTGCCGAGCTGTCCGCACCCATCGGGGCGGTTTGAAACACCACTTGGCGCGCTTTGTAGGCTTGACCATCTGGGCCAGCCACTGCATCGACGTTGGCCAAGTTGCTGGCCACCACATTGAGACGCTGGGACTGGGCGCTGATGGCGCTGCCCGAGACGCTGAAGATAGAAAACATGGACATGGTAAAAATCCTTTATCCGGTTTACTGGCCCTGAATGGCACTGAGCATGGTTTTGGCGCTGCCATTGATAAAGCGCAGCGTGGCCTCGTAGCGCACCGAGTTATCGACAAAATTGGCGCGTTCGCGGTCTAGATCGACGCTGTTGTTGTCTACCGTGGGCTGGGTTTGTACGGTGTAGCCCAATGCGGCAGGGTCGTTGCCGATGCGGGCTTGGCCTATCTGCACTGTGGGCAAGGCCACATGGCCGGTGTGCGATACCGGAGCTTTGGGGATGTCTTGTTGGCCTAGCACGGCACCGGTGCGCATGGTCTCGCGCAAGGCGCTGGCAAAGTCAAAATCGCGGGCGGTATAGCCGGGAGTGTCAGCATTGGCAATGTTGCTGGCAATGGCACGCTGGCGCTCAGCGCGCAGAAGCAATGCGTTGCCCTGAAAGTCGAGTTGCCCAGTCATTTTGTTGATCATGGCGGTGCCCTTTGCCGGTGTGCCGTGGTTTGCGTGGTGCGCCACTGCCATGCATAAGAGGCTTGGGCGTGCAGCAATTATGGGAAAGCCCCTCGCTGCTGAACCCCGAAAGAAGCCGGGTTTGCCCGTGCAGTTTGTGCCATTGCATGCTGCTAAAACCGCGATAGTGGGATGTTGTTACGTTGCACGTTGAGTGCCTGCCTTGGCGCACAGCAGATAGGTACCCATGTTTGTTTCGCTTTTTTTTGTGCCGGTGTGCCGCCGGTGGCTGTTGTGCCTCGTGGCTTGGCTGTGCTGTGCCAGCTTGGCTGGTGCGCAGGTGCCGCAAAATGGTATTGAAGAGAGCACCCGCCAGTGGGTAGAGCAGGCGCTCAAAACTGCACAGGCCAGCAGTGGTGTGGCCGTGCCTTTGCGCATGGAGGTGACTGTGGGCCAACTCGACCCCCGGCTGCGCCTAGCACCGTGCGAGCGCATTGAGCCTTATTTGCCGGTGGGTACCCGGTTGTGGGGGCGCACCCGTTTGGCGCTGCGCTGCGCGATCGGCCCTAGCCGCTGGAATGTTTTTTTACCCATCACTATCAAAGCCACTGGCCCAGCTTGGGTGCTGACCGGCCCGGTAGCTTCTGGGGCGGTACTGACCGAGGCCCATGCCATGCAGGCGCAAGTCGATTGGGCCGCCGAAAACGATACAGTACTGGTCGATCCGGCCCAATGGGTGGGTAAAACCACAGTTCGCGCTTTGTCTGCCGGTCAGGCGCTGCGCCAGTCTATGCTACGGGCTCCACCTTTGTTTCAGGCGGGGTCACAGGTGCGCGTACTCTCTAAGGGCGGCGGTTTTACCATTAGCGGCAGCGGCCAAGCGATGGGGCCGGCCGGTGCTGGCGATACGGTGCGCGTGCGTATGCCTAATGGCAAAATTATCAGCGGTGTCGTCACCCAAGAGGGCTTGGTCGAGACCCAGTTTTGAGTCTGCTTGGCGTTGATGGCTAAAGTCTGCGCCCCAAGCGCCGATAACACCTGCACTGAAGCCCCGGCAGCGGCAGGGGGTGTGTGGAGAAAAAACATGAAGATAGGACATCAACCGGAGTTGCCCAGTGCCCTGGCGCAGACCCGGCCAGTGGCAGCGCCCGTGGCTGAAGGGGTTGCCAAAGGTGCATCGGCAGCGCTGGCCGCTGGTGTGCCCGTCACAGTAAGTTTTTCGCGTGGTGCCCGTGGGTTAGAAGAGCCCAGCGGGCGTCCTGCGGCCGATTTTGATGCCGAGCGCGTGAAGGCGATGCGTGCCGCTATCGAGTCTGGCACCTTTCGCGTCAATGCCGAGGCGATTGCCGACCGCCTGCTCTCAGACGCCCAAGAAGCGCTGGCGCTGGCCCCGGCGCGTGATGGCTGAGTGCCGGGCCGCTTTGGCCTGGTGTTGTTTTCCACCCCTTTCATTGCTGCACGCCCATGACTGCTTCTTTTTCATCCCCCGCTTTTCTTGACAACGCACTGCACGCTGTAGAGCGGCAACTGCAAGAGTTGTCTGCTGCCTTGCTGGGCACCGACCCGTTGGTGTTGCAGGCGTGCAGCGAGCGTATGCGCCAAGTATCGGTCGATTTCATTGCTGCGCTAGAGGGGCTGCCAGTGGCTGCTGTGACCCAAGGCTTGCAGCAGCGCATCCAGCAAATCCACACCACTTTGTCGGTGCAGCGTGACAGCTTGGCGCGCTTGGCGGCCTTGGCTGACCGGCAGGCCGCAGTGCTGTTGCCTCCGGCCCATCCCACCCCCACCTATGGTGTGGCGCTGGGTGTGCAAGCGGCCAGCACTGGCGCGGCGCGTATTTACAGCGCTGCGGGCTAAAAAGCAGCGCCAAAGCACAACGCCCGGCAGGTGCCGGGCGTGTGTGGGGTGGGTTTGGGTAGGCTGCTGTATTCAGTGAGCGCGCATTTTGGCGCGCAGGCGGGCAATAGCTTGGCTGTGCAACTGGCACACCCGCGACTCGGTCACGCCCAGTACAGCGGCAATTTCTTTCAGGTTCATGTCTTGCTCGTAGTACATGCCCATCACATATTGCTCACGTTCGGGCAATTGCGTAATGGCCTGCACCAAGGCACTGCGCAAGCGCTGGCTGCGCAGCAGGCTGGCGGGGTCTAGCTGCTGGTCAGCCAAGTGGCGGTCAAGAAAATCATCGCCGTCGTTGCTAGAACCCCGGCCCAAGTCTTCTAAGTACAGCAATTGGGTGCCACGCACCTTGCCCAGCAGCTGTTGGTATTCTTGCAGTTCCATGCCCATCTCCTGCGCAATTTCTGATTCAAGTGGGCTGCGGCCCAAGGTTTGTTCCAGCCGGTGGATGGCCCGTTCAATGTCTTTTTGCCCTTTGCGTGAGCTGCGTGACATCCAATCGCCGTTGCGCAGCTCATCGAGCATGGCGCCCCGAATGCGTTGGGTGGCAAAGGTCTCAAACTGCACGCCTTGGCTGGCTTCGTAGCGCGAGAGCGCCTCGGTCAAACCGATCATTCCCACTTGCACCAAATCATCCAACTCTACGTTGGGCGGTAGCTTGGCCATCATGTGGGTGGCTAAGCGTCGCACCAGCGGCAGGTGTTGGCGGATCAGGGCATCGCGGTCAAGCTGGCCTTTGGCGGTGTACATCACACATTAAGGTCAGTGGCTGTGAAAGAGGTGCGATGCCGCTGCATTGGTGGCCCATTGTCCCGCGTGCCACGCCAAGGTGCTGGGGGTGGTAATGGTGCCTGCGTTGTCTAGCAGCAGCAGCGCCAAGCGCTGCAAGTCGGCCCCGCTGTTGTCTGGCAACAAGGTGACATGTAGGCGCTGGCGTAAGTGGTGGGCCACGCAGCGCTCCAGTGCTTGCATACTGCTGCGCGCTTGCTCGGCTTTTTTGCCGCTGGCATGGGGGCTCAGGTAGGCCACCATGCTGCTCATGCCCGCGTGTAAGCTGAGGTGCTTGACTTGGCGGTAGCACTCCATCAGGGCGTTTTTACCGGGCTTAGTTACCAGCAGTGGCATGATGTTGCTGCCCGCCAGCAAAGGGGTGGTCATTAGCTCGATGGGGGCGTACAGCACCATCACAGCGTAGCGCCGGAAAATCGGCTCTAGCTGTTCGAGGGTTTGGGCGGCCTGCCCTTTGCGTTGTGCGGTGTTGGCCAGCGTGAGCATGCCCAAAGCCGCAGGCACTACGGCCAAGGCGGAGGTGTCGGCGTGGACGCCGTGGGCACTGGCATCGGCCCACGGGGCATGGGTAAGCAGTTGCAACAGGCCGGGGGCGCGCTCGGTTTCTACTGCCGTGGCGTCTAGCACCACTACGGGGTAGCCCAGGCGTTGCAGGTGGCCGCACAACTGCCACAAGGTAGAGAGCGTTTTACCGCTATCTTCTTGGCTAGTGACCACCAGCAACCGCAGCTCATCTTGGGGTTGCTGGCATTGCAGGCCCATACCTTGATGGAAATGGGCGTCAAGCATGGCCGGCCATCCCTTCTTGTGCAAACGAGGCAGTGGGTCGGGTGAAGAAAAAGTTTAGATCAGTAACCTTCGGCTCAAAGGCCGAGCGGGCGGTGGCGCGCATCGACAGACTGACCAGCTTTTTGGCATCAGCGGTTTCCCAATCTTCAGGCACGCGCTGGCCGTTGGTAATGCCACGCAGCACCATGCGGTTGCGGATCAGTGCATCCAGTGGGGGGCCGAGTTTGACGGCCTCATCCACCTTGGACAAGATGGCTTGCTGTGGCCCCCGGCTCTTGAATGAGGCAAACACATCGTCTAAGGTATCGCCGTGGCTGCTGGCGTTGACTACCAGCAGGCGCTTGATTTCAGGCAAGTCGAGCACGTCGAGCATGTCGCGCTTGCGTGGGTCGCGGGCGGCTATGCCAGTGGTGTCAATGAGCACCATCTTTTTGCCACTGAGCAGGCCCAGCAGGTCTTGCAGTGCTGCTTGGTCGTGCGCCAAGTGCGCCACCACGCCCAGCATACGGCCATACGAGCGCAGTTGCTCGTGGGCACCAATGCGGTAGGTGTCCAACGTAATCAGGCCTACGCTGGCAGCACCGTACAGGCGAGCGCATTGTGCGGCCAGCTTGGCGCTGGTGGTAGTTTTGCCAACGCCGGTGGTACCTACCAAGGCATAGATACCGCCCTCTTGGGGCAGGTTTTCGCTTTCGGCATCGGTTTTGAGGTTGCGCTCGAGCACTTCCATCAGCCAGCGCACGGCATCGCCAGCGTTAAAGTTTTCGGGCAAGCGCTCTAGCACAGCACGGGCCAAGGTGGGCGAATAACCCGCCCCGATCAGCTTGAGCATCAGGTTCGATTGGATCGGGTTTTGCTTGGCTTGGCCCAACCACGACAGGGTGTTAAAGCGATCCTCGATTAAATCTTTCATCGATTGCAGCTCGGCCATCACACCCTCTTGGCGCACGGGGGCTGGGGTTGCCGCTTTGGCTGGAGCAATGGCACGCTCAGGGCTACGCCGGGTGGTAATTGGGTGCGCTGCGGCGCGCATCGGGGCGGCTGGCTCAGGCTCAATATCAAAACCGGGGGGATACAAACCGGGAATGGCTGCTTTGGGGGCTGCTGCTGCACGCTCGCGGGCCACAGGGGCGGCGCGCGGTGGTTCAGGGCGGCGCGCTGGGGGCGGCTCTTCTGCTGCCGGGCCAGCATCCAAGGCGCTATCGTCTTCGCCGTGGATAGCCTCATGGCGACGGCGCAACATGCGTTCGCGCACATAGTCTTGGAATGACAGCGTGCTCATCGCCAGTTGCTCGGTGTCTTCGTGAACCGGGTTGCGCTCCAAGTCCGACTCACGCTCTTGCATGGCAGTCGCCGCAGCAGGGCGCGCTGGAGCAGCGGCAGCGGGCTTGTTAAAGCCTGCTAAGCCAGTGGCTGGGGATCTACTGTGTTCTGTGGGGTCGCTGGCTTGCTGCTCCAGTGAGGTCAGAGATTCTTCCGCTGTAGCCACCACCTCTACCCCGTCGGGGGTGGTGCGGTTGGACAAAATGACGGTGCCGTCCCCAAAGGTCATGCGGGCCTTGGCCAGTGCTTCGCGTGCCGTGGCTGCGTAAAAGCGTTTGATGTTCATGCCGATGCTCCTTTGAGAATGGGCCCAATACGGATGGTATGGGTTTCAGGGATTTCACTGTGCCCCAGCACCTGTAGGCGGGGCGCGACGCGGCGTACCAGGCGGGAGATGGCACTGCGGATGGTGTCGGGTACCAACAGACAGGCTGGTAGACCGATTTCTTCTTGCTTGAGGGCAATTTCTGCGGCGCGCTGCGTCAGGATGTCAGCTACACCGGGGTCTAGCGAGGGGCCGTTGGCATTGGCCAAGGCTTGCACCAGCAGGCGCTCTAGGCCGGGCTCAATGGCAATCACACTCAACTCGCGGGTGGGGCCATAAATTTGTTGCACGATAGCGGGAGACAGCGCAACGCGCACCCGGCGGGCCAGCTCTTGTGGGTCGGTAATAGCACCGGCGTGCTCGGCCAGCGTCTCGATGATGGTGCGAATATCGCGGATATGCACCGACTCTTCGAGGAGCAATTGCAGCACCTTCTGGAACGTCGTGATCGAAACCATTTTCGGGATCACCTCTTCTATCAATTTGGGGGCCAGCTTGGCAACATGTTCCACCAACTGCTGCGTCTCTGTGCGGCTGAGCAATTTGGCGGCTTGAACTTGCATCAAGTGTGACAAATGTGTCGCCATCACGGTTTCCGAATCAACCACGGTAAAGCCTGCCATTTGCGCCGCTTCCTTTTGCTGTTCGTCGATCCAGTGCGCGGGCAAACCAAAGGCGGGGTCGGTAGTGGGGGTGCCAATCAAGGGGGTGGTGATGCCGCCGGGGTTGATGGCTAAGAACATACCGGGGAAGGCTTCACCCTCGCCCACCACCACGCCGCGCAGGGTCAGGCGGTAGGCACTGGGTTTGAGTTCGAGGTTGTCACGCACATGCACTGGTGGTGGCAGAAAGCCCACCTCTTGTGCAAATTTGCGCCGCACGCCCTTGATGCGCGTGAGCAGATCGCCTTGGCGCGATTTATCTACCAGCGCAATCAGGCGATAGCCCAGCTCTAGGCCCAGCAGATCCACGGGTTGCAGATCGTCCCAAGTGGCATCGGTTTCAGCCGGGGTCGGCACGGCTGCGGGGGCCTCAGAGGGGGGTGGGGCCTTGGCCCGTTGCAGCAGCGTCCATGCCCAATAGCCCAGCAACGAGCCGATACCCAAAAACACCATATGGGGCATACCGGGAATTACGCCCAGCAAAATCAGAATACCCGCTGTGACACCCAGCACGCGCGGCGAGGTAAACAGTTGGTGCACGATCTGCTGGCCCATGTCCGAGTCTTTGCCCACGCGCGAGATCACCATTGCAGCGGCCACCGAGATCAGCAAACCCGGAATCTGCGCCACCAGCGCATCGCCCACCGCCATCAGAATGTAGGTGTCAGCCGCTTTGCCAGCGCTCAGGCCGTGTTGCAGTACGCCCACAGCAAAGCCGCCAATGATGTTGATGAACAAAATCAAAATACCAGCCACGGCATCGCCGCGCACAAACTTAGAGGCACCGTCCATGGAGCCAAAAAAGTTGGCTTCTTCACCTACTTCAGCGCGGCGGCGCTTGGCTTCTTTCTCGTCAATCAGGCCTGCATTCAGGTCAGCATCTACCGCCATCTGTTTGCCGGGCATGGCATCCAAGGTAAAGCGTGCTGACACTTCGGCAATACGCTCGGCACCTTTGGTAATCACAATAAAGTTGATAACCACCAAAATGGCAAACACGATCAAACCGACCGCAAAATTGCCGCCAATCAAAAAGTGGCCAAAGGCTTCAATCACTGCGCCCGCAGCACCGGGGCCGGTGTGACCCTCCAGCAGCACCACGCGGGTGGAGGCCACGTTGAGCGACAAGCGCATCAGGGTAGACAGCAGCAGCACCGACGGAAAGGCCGCAAAGTCCAACGGCTTGAGCATGTAGGCTGCCACCATCATCACCATCAGCGCCACAGCAATGTTGATGGTAAAAAACACATCCAGCATCCAAGCCGGAATGGGTAGCACCATCAGGGCCAAAATGGCGACAACTAACAGGGGGGCCGACATGCCTTGGGCAGCAGTGGCGCTGTTGCCCATCCATTGGCGGGCCGAGTTCACAGAAAGGCTCATGGGGTTGCTCCTTGCTGGGCTTTGCGGTTCAGCGGGTCAAGTTCGGGGGGGATATCGGGCTGGGGCACTTCCTCGGGCATCGGGCCTTCACCGCGCAGGGCAGCTTTGAGGCGATACACGTAGGCCAGTACTTGGGCCACGGCGGTATACAGGGTGTGCGGAATCGGCTGATCCAACTCGGCGTGCGCATACAAGGCACGCGCCAGCATGGGCGATTGCAACACTGGGATGCTGTGTGATTTGGCCAGATCGCGAATCGTCATGGCGATCAGGTCGGTGCCCTTAGAGATCACCTGCGGTGCGCTCATGGTGTTGTCATATTTGAGTGCCACGGCATAGTGGGTCGGGTTCATCACCACAAAGTCAGCTTGGGGCACTGCCCCCACGCTGGCACCATCAGCAATTTCGCGCTGGCGCTGGCGTTGGCGTGCCTTGGTTTCGGGGCTGCCGTCCGATTCTTTGTGTTCTTGCTTGACTTCTTGGTGCGACATCTTCAGCCGGTCTTTAAAGAAGAAGGCTTGCAGTGGCACGTCGATCATGGCAGTGAGAAACACCACCAGCAACAGCATGGCCATACCGCCCGTGATCCAGTTGGCAACAAAGCGCAGCGCGTCTGGCGAGGGTTGCACGATCAAACCGGCCATTTCATCAATGCTGTTGCCCATGTATTTCCAAGCCACAAAGCCCAAAATGGCCGTCATCAGCACCATCTTGGCAACGTTGGTCATCTGTTGCTTTGACAGCAGATTGCCAATGCCAGAGATCGGGTTGAGGCGGCTAAATTGTGGGGTGATGGGCTTGAAGCTCCATACCCAACCGCCCGACGCCACGGCACTGAGCAGTGCTGCTGCGCTGGTCAGCAGGGCAAACGTGCCGCTGGCAACCAAACCCACAATCACCATCTGTTGCAGGCGCTCTAGCATGTGGGCGGGGGTGCGCACAGTGGTGGCATCAAATACCAGTTGGTGGCTCAGTTCTAGCTGGAGGCGGTCCAACAACTGTGGTGCCAGTACCATCAAGCTCACTGCCCCAACACCCAAAATGGCCAAATGGGACAAATCGCGCGAACGTGCAGCTTGCCCGTCGGTGCGGGCCTGCTGGAGCTTGCGCTCGGTCGCGGGGAGGGTGCGGTCTTGGCTCGATTCCATGATGGCATGACGGGGTAGTCATGCCATTGTCGTAAGCAACGACGAAATCTAAAGCCCGAAAAGAGGGCCAGTGGCCCCGCTTATTCGGGCTGTTTGGGGGGCTGAGGCGGATTAAAAACCCAAGCTGGCTAGCAAGTCGTCTACCTCAGATTGGTCGGTAACGACATCGGGGGTATTTTCTGGATCGACCACCGGCCCTGCCAAATGCTCGTGGGGAGGCTCCACTGGCATGGGTGGGGCTACCCCAGGCGGGGCAGTATCCAGCACCAATTGCAGCAGCTGCTCTTCAATGGTAGCTGCCAAAGACACCACGCGGGCAATGACCTGACCGGTAAGGTCATGAAAGTCTTGCGCCATCATGATTTCGGTCAGGTGTTCGTCGGAGGTGCGAGAAATTTTCTCAACGTCGTTGAGAAAATTCATGATCTCACCCTTGGCCACAGCAGCGACGGGGTCTTTGATCAGTGAAGCGGTGACGCGGCGTGTTTCTTCGGCCAACAGATCATTTTGTGTCTTGGCCTGTTCTACGCGCCCCAGCACTTTCTCTGCAGCTTCGCCCGTCAGCCGGGCGATGTACGACAGACGGCTTTGCGCATCGGGCAATTCGCTCATGCTGGCACGTAGCTTTTTGGCATAGCCCAGCTCATTGAGCGAGTCGTGTAACTGACGCGTTAGCGTGCCAATCCGCTGGTGTACATCACCAACCGGAGCGCTGGCTGCAGGAGGGGTGTTGCTGGTATCCATAGCGATGATGGCCTACAGCCCCTGCTTTTTGATGATCAGATTGACCTTTTCTTCCAGCGTGGCCTTGGTAAAGGGTTTGACAATGTAGCCAGCAGCACCAGCTTGGGCGGCAGCTACGATGTCTTCTTTGCGGGCTTCAGCCGTCACCATCAGCACCGGTAGGTGCTTGAGTTTTTCATCGGCCTTGACTTCAGCCAATAGCTGAAAGCCATTCATGTTGGGCATGTTGATATCGGTGACGACAAAGTCAAACTTGCTCGAGCGCAGTTTGTGCAGTGCTGCCACACCATCTTCGGCTTCGTCAGCGTCAGAAAATCCGCTTTCTTTCAGTAGATTGCGGACGATGCGGCGCATCGTAGAGAAGTCGTCAACGATCAGAAAGCGAAGGTCAGACACGTGGGACCCTTTCGGTCGGGATTGCAGTATGTGTTGTCATGGGGCGAATAATAGATGGTGCCAGCCTAAGGTTTGGCACTGCCAGCGGGGGGATTTTCCTGCTTTTCATTGGGTGATGGTGCTGCGGGGAGAATCAGGGCACTTTTACTGAGCAATCTTTCTTCAGCTTCGCGCGTTAAAACCGTGATGGTAATACGTCGGTTGCCTGGTGCCCGTGGCTCGTCTGGTTGTAGCAGGTCGCTGTTGGCTAAACCGACCACGCGCGCCAGCTTGCTATCGGGCATACCTGCGGCCACCAGCTCACGGCGTGAGGCATTGGCCCGGTCGGCGGAAAGCTCCCAGTTGCTATAGCCACGTTGCCCAGCGCCATAGGGCACGGCGTCGGTGTGACCAGCCAAGCTGATGCGGCTTTCTACATCTGACAGCGAGGCACCAATGGCTTGCAAAATATCGCGCATATAGGGCTTGACCAAGGCGCTGCCGCTATCAAACATGGGGCGATTTTGGTCATCAACAATTTGGATTTGCAGGCCATCAGGAGTGACGTCAATGCGAATTTGTGATTTGTATTCGTTCAGGCGTGGGTTTTGCGTGATGATGGCATCAATTTTGGCACGCAATGACTTGATGCGCTGCGCATCTTGCTGTGCTTGTTGCTGTGCCTTGCTTTTGGCCTGATCCGATTTGTCTTTGTTTTCGGCATCAGCACGTTTGACTTGTCCATTCGCCTTGGTCAGATCGTTGCCCCCGCCTGGTAGCACGCTGTTGCTGTTGCCAGAGCCATCGCCTCCAGCTAGTGCTACCTTCATGGGTGAATTGAAATAATCAGCAATGCCTTGCAACTGTCCCTGTGCGGTAGAACCGAGCAACCACATCAGCAAAAAGAAGGCCATCATGGCCGTCATGAAGTCGGCGTAGGCAATCTTCCACGCACCGCCATGCACGGCATGGCCGCCCTTTTTGATGCGCTTGACGATGATTGGCTGAAGTTTTTTTTCGGTGGCCATGGCGTGGCTTACTTTTTACGTACGTATTCTTCCAGCTCCGAGAAGGTGGGGCGGTCGGTGGAGAACAGCACCTTGCGGCCAAATTCGATGGCTGTGGCAGGGTTGTAACCTTGCATACTGGCTAGCAACGTGCATTTGATGCACAGCAGCTCCTTGGCTGCATCGTCGGCTTTTTGTTCCATCAGGCCACCCAGTGGCTCCACAAAGGCGTAGGCCAGCAAAATGCCCAAAAAGGTACCTACCAGTGCCGATCCGACCATGCCACCGAGCACCGCTGGAGGCTGGCCCACCGAGCCCATGGTGTTGACCACGCCCAGCACGGCTGCCACGATACCAAAGGCGGGCAAGCCACCAGCTAGCCGGGCCATAGCCGCCACGGGGGCATGGGCCTCTTGGTGGTGGGTTTCGATTTCGTTGTCCATCAGGGACTCGATTTCGTGGGCGTTGAGGTTGCCTGAGACCATCATACGCAGGTAGTCGGTGGTGAATTCGACCACATGGTGGTCCGAGCCAACGGTGGGAAATTTCTTGAACAGCTCAGATTCGTGGGGCGCTTCGACATCGCCTTCAATGGCCATCAAGCCTTCTTTGCGCGCTTTTTGCAAAATTTCATAGAGCATGGCCATCAGCTCTAGGTAGCGCGCCTTGGTGTATTTGGAGCCTTTGAGGATGTTGGCCAGCTCCTTCATGGTGGACTTGAGCACCTTGGGCTGGTTGTTGATGACAAAGGCACCCAAGGCTGCGCCGCCAATGGTAGCCATTTCAAAGGGCAAGGCCTTGAGCACCACGCCAATATTGCCGCCGTGCAAGATGAACACGCCAAAGACGCAGACCAAGCTGACAAGGTAACCAATGATGATGGGCATGCTGGATGAATGGTGGCTGTGACAGGTGCTATCAGAACAAAAACGGTTTGCACAATGTACAAACGCGCGGCTGATGGATGGTAATGTACCGGAAGCCTCTTCGTTTTGACGCCCGCAGTAGTGGCAAAAAACGGGCTTAACCCGGCCTTATTACTCGGTCCAAGCACGATACCAAGTTTGGACGTTGGTGCCGGTCAATGTCCAGTCTCGGGCCACTTGGGCCTGTAGCGCCAGGCCGTCGCGGTGGCAGGCGCTCAAGTTAGAGACCCGCTCTAGGATGGCATCGTGCCAATCTTTGTAGCGGTTTTTGACCTTGGTGGCGGGCAAATCGCCTTGGTAGGGCGTAACGTCCGAGCATACCACTGGTACCCCGCACCAGCCATATTCGAGCAGCTTGAGGTTGGATTTACAGTCGTTAAAGGCATTACTCTCTACAGGGGCAATAGCCAAATCCCAGTCTTGGGTCAGGGCCATCAGTTTGGCGGGGTAGTCTAGCGTGGGCACACCGGGCACAAACTCTTGGATGTAGGGGCGGATGTTGTCTGGGCACATGCCCATAAAAACCCAGTCTACTTGGTCGGCTAAGTCTTTGATGACGCTGGCTACCATCTCCAAGTCGCCTTGGTGGCTGATGCCACCGGCCCAGCCCACACGGGGTTTTCTGCCCTCAGGGCGTGCTTGGCGCTTGGGGGGCGTAGCACCCCACATGGCCGGTGCCAAGCGGTTGAGTACCACGCGCACATCGTCGTTGTAGCCGCCCAACTCATGGGCCAGCGCTTCGGTAGAGACCACCAGCCGGTCGCACAGACCAATAGCCTTGAGCATCTTGCCGCGCAAGTCTTTGGGCATATGGTCGTAGTGGGCGCTTTTGAGCGGCACTTTGCTCAACTGGTCATCGACTTCGTAAATCTTTTTGATGCCCTTGAGCGGTGTGAGCGCCTTGAGGTGGTTGAGCATGATCTCGGTGTTGGGCCGCTGAAAAACCAAGGTGTCGGCACCGCTACGCAAAGCCAGATTGGGCGAGAAAATTTCGGGCGATACGCCCCCCCGGCACAAACCGGCGTCCAGCATAGCCTGCATCGGTTGGATGATGCGGTAGTGGCCGCAGCCTTGGTGGTCAGCAGGGAAGGCAGCAATTTTGTGTTGCACCGGTTGCGCAAACTGGTCAAAGCGTAGCAGGGCGTTGGATTCGGTTTCGTAGCCGCCACCAATCAGCGATAGATTGGGGTTGTAGGCCGGATCGTTGGCAATGATCTGGGGCCAGCGCAGGTACATGGCCGCCTGCTCGCGGTTAAAGCGCTGCAATTTTTGCTCTTGGCTGATGGTTTCGATATCGGCCTTTTGGCTGGCTGCGCTTTCGTGCAGCAGCGTGGCCAAGGGCGTCCAGACAATGCGCTGGCCGCTTTGGCCGATGCGTAGGCAAAAGTCCATATTGCTGTAAGAGACGCCAAAGCTGGCCTCGTCCATGCCACCCACAGCCTGACACACCGATTTGCGCACCAGCAGACAAGCGCCCGCCACCGCAGAGAAGTTTTGTGCCACTTGGGCACGAAACAGGTAGCCCGGCGCGTTGTTGTCCAATCCGAGCAGTGGGTGGTCTGCGGGGCCACCCAAGCCCATGACGACCCCGGCATGTTGCAAGGTGCCATCAGGGTAGAGCAGTCGTGCGCCCACAGCGCCCACGCCTTCGCGCAGGCCGTGGCGTACCATCTGCGTCAGCCAATCGGCTTGCAGCACGGCGGTGTCGTTGTTGAGCAGCAGGACAAATTCGCCGCGTGCTTGGGCCACACCCAGATTGTTGAGCCGCGATAGGTTGAATGGCCCCGGTGCCGATAGCACTCGGATTTGTTCGCTGCCCAAGGCAGACAAACCCTGCAAAAATTGACGTGCCTCTGGGGTTTGGCTGTCGTTGTTGAGCAGCAAAATCTCAAACGCCGGGTAATCGGTGTGTGACAGCAGGGAGTCAATGCAGCGGCTCAGTTGTGGCAGCAAATCCTTGGTCGGGATGATGATGCTGACCAGCGGCGTTTGCTCTAGCGGATAAATGACATGAAAAGTGCCCGGCCCCGGCCCTTCAATGACTTGGGCACCGGGCGCTTGGGTTTGCAAATGGCTTTCGAGCACTTGCGCTAGGCGTTGCCACATCTCTGAAGAGGTGGTGAATAAACTGTCTGCCGTGGTGGAAAAATGCAGCAGTACCAGCGGTAGGTGCAATACCGCCTTGCCCGGCAGCACGCTGGCCTCTAAGGCGCAGTGGTAGGCATCGGCCAAGTCTGGTAGGCCATGGCTGCCCAATACTTGTTGCGCCCAGCCGTTTTTGAGCAGCAGTGCCCGGCCCATATAGGGCAGGCTGCGCAGCAGGTCAATGTTGAGCCCAGGCTTGAGGCTCGGTTGCTGTGGCTGGCCGTCTGGCCCCCATTCATCGTGGTCGCAATAGACCAGCACGGTATCGGCCGTGGCTTGATCGACCAAGGTGCGCTCTAGCATGAACAAGGCTTGCGGCTCTAACGTGTCACCAGCGTGCAGCAGCAGTGTCCAGCCTTGCGCAAGGGCCTCGTTCCACAGAGGTGTTTGCTCGTTATGGATCTCTTGGACATGGTTTGCCGGGCGTGTTTGGCGCGCTAGGCTTGCGTGGGTGCGTTCCAGTAGCGCCTTGTTGTCTTGCGCTGGGCAGCAGACCAACACGCTCAGGTGCAGGCGCTCTTGCTCTGGCACTGGGGTGCAGCGTGCCGTGCTGGTGCGGAAAGACTCCAGCCAGTCGGCGTAAACTTGGTTTCTTTCGTCCACTTTGGCCTGTGCCACGATGGGGCCAAGGTGCTCTTTGAGTTTTTGCGTGATCTGGGACAACTTGGAGCGGCTGCCGCTGGCGGATGTGTTCATGCTGAAAGTGCTCAGAGGTGATTTAGGTTCCGGCGCGGTACTCTGTGGCACCAATATCTACCGTGTGCATGTAACCGATAATTTCTTGCGGAATCGTGTTGTCAAAAATCTCATGCAGCACCTTTTGCAGCAGGTAACTACCTAACCGTTCGTTGCAAAAAGACAGCGCGCGGCGGTGGTAGGCATCGAGTTTGACCGGTCGGTGCCGCTCCAGAAAATGCAGACATACCGCTTCGAGTTGTTCTGTGAGCGATAAGAAAATGTTGATAGGGAAAGTGCCAAACTCAATGCCGCCGGGAATAATAGTGGAATGGTTGAGTAGTTCAAAGCATTCTTGTGCGGTAATAAATTCCAATTCCACTGCTATAGCTAAATAACGTAGAAAATCTGGCGCTTGGTGTACGTGGGCATATTGCTGAAAAGTATTGCCAATGTTACGTGGGCTGGAAACGCAAAAGTATTGAGTGGGTTCGGCAAACCATGCACTATAGCTGGGAACCTGGGCAGCTTGGTTGATGAAGCGCATGCTGGGAAAGCTAGCCGTGGTGCTGCCAAATGAGCATCGGGAGATGAATTTACGATATTGCACTAAAGTGATGAGATCAAAATCAGAAAAATCCCGGTTTTGGTCACTTAAAAAGCGGCGAACGGCAAAAGTGCCAGAGGTTCCAGCAAGAAAGGGATGCCAAGCCATCAAGTCTGGATAGGCTTGATGTACATCAAGCACCTGCTGCTCCGTTTGCGGTGCTTGCCCCGCTGTCCCCAGCCAGACTATAGAGGCGGAAGGGTCAAGATCAATAGTGATTTTGGGCTGGTGGGTGATGCAAAAAATGGAGTGCATAATTCAAATTTATTAGGCGTATATATAATGATAAAAACGCATTTTTTGTTATTTAAAGCGCGAAAATTACCGAGTGCGCCGTAGATACCCATCTGGTGCAACAGTGATGCAAAGCTTGTTTTGCAGGTTGTTGTCTATTTCAAAATTACTATGTGTTTTTTGATATTCAAAAACAGCGGTTTTTGGGTTGTCTCCAGGGCCCCAAGGGCGGTCTTTGAAAAGAGATTTTGGCATATCTTCAATAATGGTGTCAAAGACAACGCAGTAGCTACCATAAGATACTAGAGGTGCATAAATCTCGAGTTCTGCTAGGACGTGCTCATGGGTGTGATTGCTGTCCAAAAATACCAGCACACGCTTATAATCTTTGGCAATTGCACGCACTTGTTCTGCAACCTCATCGGAGATGCTAGAGCCTTCTATCATTCGAATCCGTGATGCCATAGGGTGTGCTTCAATGGCTTGTCGGTTGTGTTCGCGGATGTCAATATCTATACCCAAGACCAAACGTTCTGAGTGTTTTGGGTCAATGCTGCTAGCGCCTTTCTCAATTGCATCTGTCATATCCAGTAGCGCTAACAAAGATGCGCTCAGTATGAGTGATCCTCCGTGAGCAATCCCGGTTTCAATAATGAGATCTGGTCGCACCGACCATATGATCTCTTGCACCGCTGCGATGTCCTGTGGGTATTGAATGATCGGTCGGCCCATCCACTCAAAATGATAAGAGTATTTTAAGGAATTTGCCTTGTTGATCCACTGTTGTGTGAGTCCTGCCAGCTCTGGGTCTTTCCCTTGTTGGGTAATTTCGCTAGCGCATTCTTGCTTAAATTGTTGATAGGGTGTCATAGATTTTTTATTTGCTGATGGGTTTTGCCGGATTCCCTGCAACCACGGCATGCGCAGCTACAGAACGGGTGACGACGGCTCCAGCCCCGACAACGGCATGAGCGCCAATGCGTAGCCGAGGCAGGATGACAGCACCTGCACCAATAAAGGCGCTAGTGTCGATTTGTACCAGTCCACATACAGTGGCTCCAGGGGCTATGTGTACGCCGTCCGCTACTGTGGATTCGTGGTCGATTGACGCATTATGATTGACGATACAGCCAGATCCGATACATGCTTGGGCACCAACCACCGCACCAGCTAGTACGTGACTACCTTCACCAATAGAGGCGGTCTTATCAACAAATGCCTGTGGATGTATCAAGGAATTGAGGCATAGCCCTGCGGCGCGGAATTTTTCTACGGCATACTGACGATCAGCACCACGCCCCCCGCCGATGCAAATCACTCCTGTGTAGCGATGGGGGTCGGCAGTTTCGTCTAACCAAAGACTCAGTGCATCCGATCCGTAGTACGCACGCGCCCCAAGAATTGGAGGTGTATCTGGGTTGATGTCTAGGGTTGCTGACACCCTGCCGCCCAACAGGTGTATGAGGCTGGTTAGTACCTTGGCATGACCAGATGCTCCCCAGAGCACGCAATCAAGCGCCAACATTGATTAGCCTCTTGAGCACATTGGACACACGAACAATATCTTGATCCGAGATGTCGTGATAACTAGGTAGGTTGATGGCTCGGTCGGGAATAGACCAAGCATGGTAATTGCTCGGTTTAGCCTCGAAGGGGGGTAGTGAAGACAAGGGCCAGAAAAATACGCGTGCGTCAATGTTTTCGGCGGTGAAGGCTGCAAGCATCATTTCTCGATTGACTTTGAGTTGGGGATCGAGAACAGCTGTAGGCATCCAGGCACCAATAGTGACGCCCAGAGGTTCTGGGTTTAGCGCAATTCCATCAATGCCACCGAGAAACTTGCGATACAGCCGGAAGATATCTTGCTTGCGTGAAATCAGTTCTTCAATGCGCTCTAATTGACCACAGCCGATAGCAGCCTCGATGTTAGACATTTTGTACTTGAAGCCCACCATGTCTGACCAGAATTGTTTTTTCTGTCCTTGTGCCCGACCGTGGTTGTTCAGAGTCAGCACCTTTTCGTAGAGTGCGCTATCGTTGGTCACAAACATGCCACCCTCTCCAGTTGTGACTGTTTTAGTGCCGTGGAAAGAAAAAGTCCCAAACTTACCCATAGAGCCAGCACGCTGACCATGCCAGATAGACCCAATCGCTTCTGCAGCATCTTCAATGACTGGGATACCATGCTTTTCACCAATAGCAAGCAAACGATCCATATTGCACAAATTGCCATAAAGATGCACTGCAATAATAGCTTTTGTTTTTGGAGTAATGGCTGCTTCGATTTTCTCTGGATCAATACACCATGAGTTTGCCAGAATATCCACAAAAATTGGTTTTGCTCCCAAATGAATAATTGGTGCAGCGGTGGCAATCCAATTGGTATCGGCCATAATGACTTCATCGCCAGGGCCAATACCTAGGGCGGCCATGCCAAGATGCAGTGCACCCGTACAACTGGAAGTAGCAATTGCGTACTGAACACCTAGGTGTTGTCTAAACATATCCTCAAAACGATGGATGTAGGCATAGCACTGATCACCCCAGCCATTGGCGGCAGCATCAGCGGCATAGCGTACCTCCAACTCAGTGATGGAGGGTTTGGTATAAAAAATGCGTGGCTTCATAAAAACTCCAATGTGGGCATGGCCACAGCCAATTGTCCGCCCCACTCTTGTACATACGCCAGTTGTGCCACTACCTCATCCTTCAAATTCCAAGGCAAAATCAACACGATGTCGGGGCGATGGGCACGTAGGTGGTCTTCATCCACAATCGGGATGCGGCTGCCGGGCAAAAATTGGCCCTGCTTGGCTGGGTTACGATCCACCACATAGGGCAGCAGATCGGAGCGTACCCCGGCAAAGTTGAGCAGGGTATTGCCCTTGGCGGCAGCGCCGTAGGCTGCTACCTTAAGGCCTTGGGCTTGTGCTTGGAGCAAGAAGGTCAGCAGTTCGCGTTTGATGCGCAGCGCCTGTGGTTGCAAGCTTTGGTAAAACGCAGCATGGCCCATGCCAGCGGTGGCTTCATGCTCGAGCAGGGCTGCTACGGCCGGTGTGGTTGGGCGCTCTAGGCCATCCGTGCGCCGAGCAAAAACGCGCAGGCTGCCGCCGTGGGTGGGCAGTTCTTGCACATCAAACACCGTCAGGCCGTTAGCGGCAAAAATACGCTGCACCGCCGTGAGCGATAGGTAAGAAAAGTGCTCGTGGTAGATGGTGTCAAACTGGCACTGCTCTACCAATTGCAGCAGGTGCGGAAACTCAAATGTGGCTACGCCGCTGGGCTTGAGTAAGCTGGCAAAACCAGCCACAAAATCATTGATATCGGGCACATGGGCCAGCACGTTGTTGGCTGCCATCAGGTCTGCGCTATGGCCTTGGGATGCCAGCTCTTGGGCTAGTGCGGTGCCAAAAAATTGCTCTACTACGGCAAGGCCCTTGGCCCGTGCGGCGGCAGCCGTGCTGGCTGTAGGTTCTACCCCTAGGCAGGGGATGCCGCGTTGGGCCACATATTGCAGCAGGTAGCCATCGTTGGCAGCAATCTCTACTACCTTGCTGTGCTCATTCAAGCCCCAGCGCTGCACCATCGCATCGACATAGGCTTGGGCATGGGCCAGCCAAGTGCTGGAGAAGGAGCTGAAATAGGCGTAATTGGCAGAAAAAAGTTCGTTGGCTTGGGCAAAGTCTTCGGTCTGGGCCAGCCAGCATTGCTCACATACCAGCACCCGCAGTGGGTACCAGCGCTCTGAGCCATGCAGGGCTGGAGCATCTAAGTAGGCATTAGACGGTGGGGCGGTGCCCAGATCGACCAAGGGTAGGGTGACAGGGGCGGCGCAGTGACGGCACTTCATGGCTAAGAACCTTATAGGGCAATGCCTTCAAATTCAGGGGGCAGCAGCGTATGGGCTGCATCGCGGGCTGACAAATTGGCTATCGGCAGGGGCCAAGCAATCGCCAACTGCGGCTCACTGACATGAACGGCAGCTTCGCAACTGGGGGTGTGGGGGGCTGAGTGCAGGTAGAGCAGTTCGGTGTGGTCTTGCAAGGTCTGAAAGCCGTGGGCGCAGCCGGGTGGGATCAGCAGCGCCGTGTGGTTCTCAGCAGACAGTTCTGTGGCATACCAGCGCAGAAAGGTGGGCGACCCGGCCCGCAAATCCACCACGACATCCCAAACGGCCCCGTGCAGACAGCTGACCAGTTTGGCCTCGGCGGCAGGTGGGCGCTGGTAGTGCAGGCCACGCACGGTGCTGCGCTGCACGGTGTGGGTGTGGTTAATTTGGGCGATAGGCCCATGCCAGCCCGCATCAGCCAGCTCTTGGGCGCAAAACAGCCGGGTGAGCGCACCGCGTGCATCGGCCAAGGGCTGGCGCTGTATTTGCATCAAGCCGGGCAGCGGCGTGGCGGTGACGACAAAGCGGCTCATGGGGTGGCTTTTAAATAGCGGTCGATATCTGCATGGCACAAAGCGCAGGCATCGGCCCCTTGTTGTTGGGCACGGTACCACGCCATCGTGTGCTCCACGGCGGTGGCCAAGGGCCAACGTGGCTGCACGCCCAACTTGCTGCGAGCCTGTGCGGTCTCTAGCGCCAGCCAGCGCGCTTCGTGTGGGCCTTGATGCTGGTCGTCATAGCGAACACCGGCACTGGGATAAGCGCGGGCTGCCAGTTCAATCACCTGTTGTACGGTGGCGGCTTCGTGGGGTAATGGGCCAAAGTTGTAGGCTCCTGCCAAGGGGGGCTGTTGCCACAGAGCTTGAGCCAATTGCAAGTAAGCAGCCAGTGGCTCTAGCACATGCTGCCAAGGGCGGGTAGACTGGGGCTGGCGGATGTGTAAGGTAGCGCCCTGCTCCCAAGCACGCACGGCATCAGGCAACAGCCGATCCGCAGACCAATCGCCACCGCCCATCACATTGCCTGCCCGCGCCGTGGCTACAGCCACCCCTTGTGCTTGCAAAAATGCCTCGCGGTAGCTGGCCGTTACTAATTCGGCAGCGGCTTTGCTGGCGCTGTAAGGATCATGGCCGCCTAGGGGGTCGCTCTCGCGGTAGGGGTAGGCCCACTCACGGTTGCGATAAACCTTGTCAGTGGTAATAACCAGCGCGACGCGCACGCTGCCCAATCCGCGCAGGGCATCCAATACGTGGGCCGTGCCCATGACATTGGTTGCGTAGGTTTCCAGTGGTGCCGCATAACCCGGGCGCACCAGCGCTTGGGCTGCCAGATGCAGCACTATTTCTGGTTGTGTCGTCCGCACCACGGAGGCCACGGCGGCGGCATCGCGAATGTCGATGAAGTGGTTGTTCATGCCTTGTGCCACATCGGCCAGCGTGAACAGCGCTGGGGTCGTAGCAGCAGGCAATGCGATGCCAGTAACTTTGGCCCCCAAGCGTTGCAGCCACAGTGCCAACCAAGCGCCTTTAAAGCCCGTGTGGCCGGTGAGCAGTACGCGCTTACCGTGCCAGAAATGGATGTTTGGTGTCATACCGTTCACCATTGTTTCCACGGTGCTTGACCCGATTGCCACAGTTCTTCCAGCAGGTTCTTTTCGCGCAGTGTGTCCATCGGTTGCCAAAAGCCGCTGTGCTCAAATGCACAGAGTTGGCCTTGGGCCGCCAAGGTATTCATCGGCGCAGCCTCCCAACTGGTTTGGTCCCCCTCAATGAGGTCAATCACTTCGGGTTGCATGACAAAAAAACCGCCGTTGATAAGGCCACCATCACCTCGGGGCTTTTCGGTAAAGGCGCTGACCCGGTGGCCGTCTAGTTGTAGTGCGCCATAGCGCCCTGGCGGTTGTACGGCAGCCACTGTGGCCAGTTTGCCATGGGCTTGATGGAAGGCAAATTCTGCCGTCAAATCAATATCGGCCACGCCATCGCCATAGGTAAAAGCAAAAGGCTCTCCAGCCGTTAAATAATCACGTACCCGGCGCAAGCGACCGCCCGTCAGAGTGTTTTCTCCGGTATCCACCAAGGTCACGCGCCAAGGCTCGGCATGGCGGCGGTGTACTTCCATACGGTTTTGGGCCATGTCAAAAGTCACATCCGACATGTGCAGAAAGTAATTGGCAAAATACTCCTTAATCACATAGCCCTTGTAGCCCAAGCAGATGATGAAATCATTCACCCCGTGGGCCGCGTACATTTTCATGATGTGCCACAGGATAGGCCGACCACCAATCTCGATCATCGGTTTGGGGCGCAGGTGTGATTCTTCAGAAATACGGGTGCCCAAGCCCCCGGCAAGGATAATGGCTTTCATGTTGGCGTGGCGAGAAGCCGTAAGTGGAGATGGCCAATAAAAAAGCCAGCGCGCCTGGCGGGCGGCTGGCTGGCGCAGGCGCTAGCGCTGGCTTTTACTTCAGCAGCGACAGCACGCCCTGCGGAATCTGGTTGGCTTGGGCCACCATGGCGGTGCCGGCCTGCTGCAAAATCTGTACCCGCGACAAGTTGGCTGTTTCCACCGCAAAGTCGGCATCCATAATGCGTGAACGCGAGGCTGACAGATTCTCGGAGGTGATGTTCAGGTTGTTGATGGCTGTCTCAAAGCGCGATTGCATGGCACCGAGCTTGGCACGTTCACCACTGACAAAGGCCAAAGCCGAATCCACCGTTTTCAGCGCTTGGGTGGCCTTTTCGAACGAGGTCACATCCAAGTCAGAGACCTTTTGCAGTTCCGATGCGCCTGCTGTTACAGCACCGCTGGTATCGGCCACGACGGTAAACGATTGGTTCGAGTCCAGAGTGAGGTAACCACTGCTGGTGACAACGTTGCCAGAGCCGGCGTTGTCGATTTGTGTACCGCTGGCAGCATTGAAAGGCAGCGTGGCAGCGCCGGCAGTCGTATACGCTTGGCCATCAGCAGCCAGCTTGTAGACATCGATAGTTTCGGCGTTATTGATGCCGGTCACGCTGCCCACCGAAATATCGTTGCCGGCAGCATTGGTCAAAAGCAGTTGTTTGCCGTCAGAGGACAGGCTGGCGGTGATGCCAGTTTTGGCCGATTGTTCATTCACCGCTGCCACTGCCGGGGCCAAGCGGTCGGAGCCGGTGCTCGCTTCTAGGCTAAAGGCAATATTGAGCGTGTTGGGTGCGTTGTCGGACTTGAGCGTCAGTGAGAACGAACCGCTGGCGGGTGGTGTGGCACCTGTCGGATCACCAAACACCAGTGCCACTTGGGTACGGGCCGTGGCCATCACACCTGTTTTATCCGAGATACCATTGACTTTGTTGGCAATGCTGGCTGCAGTTTCAGGTGGAGTGATAGTAATAGAGCCGCTGGTGGGTGAACCATTCAGATCCAATTGGCCAGCATTGATACCATTGGGTTGGGGGTCAGCCAAAGCGCCGGGCGCTTGGGCTTGGACGCCAAAACCACTCGAAGCAGCATTCTGGTTATTGCCGTAGGTGGTAGCGCGCATATTGGCGGTATTGGCGACAATAGTTTGGTTGGCGTTGGCACCTACTTGGAACTGCGCGGTACCAAAAGTGCCGTCGAGCAATTTCTTGCCGTTAAATTCGGTAGTTTGCGAAATGCGATCTAACTCAGCTACCAGTTGGCTTACTTCTTGTTGCAAGGCTTTGCGGTCAGAGCTGCTGTTGGTTGCGTTGGCCGATTGCACGGCCAGTTCACGCACACGTTGCAAAATATCGCCCGAGGCCTTCAGGGCCCCTTCGGCCACTTGAGACAACGAGATACCGTCATTGGCGTTGCGTGCTGCTTGATTGGTGCCACGGATTTGGCTGGTAAAGCGTTCCGAAATCGCCAAGCCAGCAGCGTCGTCTTTAGCGGTATTGATCCGCAGGCCCGATGACAGCCGGTTGATCGACGTATTCAGCGACGCTTGGCTGGTGCTCAGGTTGCGCTGTGCGGTCAAGGAAGCGACGTTGGTGTTGATAGTGGATGCCATCGCATAACTCCTACAGAGGTGTAAACAAATACATCTGCCGGTTCAAGGGATCTGCCCGGCGGACTTGGGTGGAACGATGGAGGTGATTGTGGAGACCGCTGCGTTTGGCGTTTGCCCGATAAGACGCACAAAAGTGCGCCAATCTTGCAATTTGCCCTTAAGTTTTCTGCGCACTACCCGAAAATAGTGGTGCTAAGACACTGTGGCGCTAGGCAGTAGCCGGTAGTTCTTCCCCTTATCCCTGCGGGCAACGGGTAAGACACCGCTTCAGCGGGTGCATACTGTGGTTTCTTTGTTGGCGGCAACGCCATCTTTCAGTCGTTTCTTTTTTAGGAGCTTTGTTATGGCATCCACCATCAATACCAATGTCGCTTCCCTGACCGCACAGCGCAACCTCAGCGCCAATCAGGCTTCTTTGAACACAGCTATCGGCCGTCTGTCTTCCGGTATGCGTATCAACAGCGCTAAGGATGATGCTGCTGGTTTGGCCATTTCTGAGCGTTTTAGCAGCCAAATCCGTGGTACCAACCAAGCCATTCGCAATGCTGGCGATGGCATCTCCATGGCGCAAACCGCTGAAGGCGCACTCAAGTCCTCCGGCGAAATCTTGCAACGTGTGCGTGAACTGGCCGTGCAATCGTCCAATGCCACCAACAGCGCCAGTGACCGCAAGGCGCTGCAAGAAGAAGTGAACCAGTTGGGTTCCGAGTTGGATCGCATCGCACAAACCACCGAATTCAACGGCAAGAAACTGCTCGATGGCAGCTTTGGTTCGCAACAGTTCCAAGTGGGTGCCAATGCCAACCAAACCATCACTGCTGCTACGTCTAATATGCGTACCAACAGCTACGGTAACAACCAAATGACCGCCAGCGGCTCTGTCGCTCTTGCCGGTTCTGGTGTTGGTGGTAATGGTGTTGCTGGCGGTACCGCCAACGTCTATGGCACCGCAGGCAGTGGTGCCATCGTGGTTGCCGCTGGTGCTACTGCCAAAGACATCGCTGGCTTGGTCAATGCCCAGAGCGACAAGACTGGCGTGACTGCCACGGCCATCACTAAGGCTGAGTTGACTTTCAGTGCTACAGGTACTTACTCTCTGAACCTCAAGTCTGACAACGCTACAGCATCGTCGGTCAACTTCAGTGTGTCGGCCACAGGTACCGCTGACGGTCTGGCTGCTGCTGTGACGGCTATTAACGACGTCTCGTCCAAGACTGGTATCACTGCCGCTGTCAACAAGGCTGGTACAGGCATTGAACTGACCAATGCGGCTGGCAATGACGTCGTGGTGTCTGATACAGGCGCTGCCAATGGCGGTGATGCTTCTTTGGCCAAGATTGACCAGTACGGCGCGGTGGATGCCACGGCAGTGGTTGCAGCCAATGCTGCTGGTGCTGCTGGTGGTGCTACTGTGGGTGGCGTCGTGACTCTGGATTCGAGCAAGGGCTTTACCGTGGTCGATGCCTCCAACACGTTGTCTGGCAGCGTTGATGATGGCACTGGTACCAAGGTGGCAACCGGTGCTTCGAATCTGAATGCCGTTTCTGGTCTGGATATCACCAGCTTTGATGGTGCTACCAAGGCCCTCAAGACGGTGGATTCGGCCATCTCCTTCATCAGCAGCGAACGCGCCAAGCTCGGTGCCGTGCAATCGCGCTTTGAAACCGCCATCACCAACCTGAGCACTTCGTCGGAGAACATGTCTTCTGCCAAGTCGCGCATTCAAGACGCTGACTTTGCGGTGGAAACGGCTAACCTGTCGCGTGCGCAGATCCTGCAACAGGCCGGTACCGCCATGGTGGCTCAGGCCAACCAGCTGCCGCAAGGCGTGATGTCACTTTTGCGATAAGCCGCAGGGGCTGGAGGGGACTTTCTCGGCTGCTCCCTCTGCTTCCTCTGATGAAGGTGCTTTGAAAGAAACACCTGAAAAAGAGAAAGCAGAGAAGAAAAAGCAAACCGAGGCAGAAAAAGCCCGCTCCGAGGCGAAGGCAAAAGAGAAAAAAAAATCCAAGTCTGCCGATGCCTTCTCCCCCAACGCCAAAACCCGCAAAAGTGCGGGTTTTTCGTTGGAGCAGGATTCTTCTCCAGAGGCAGGCACCATCGACGCCAGCCAAGCGCAGCACACAGCCCAGCTGTCGCGCACGCAAATGGTGCGGGGTGCCGACGCCGCCTTGGTCGCTCAGGCCCGTCGGTTGTCTCCTAAAGTGTTGGTTTTGTTGTATTGATGGACTTCTTTGCACGCATGGTTTTGTTAGCGGTGGCCGTGGTGCCACCGCTTTTTTTTGTACTAGAACGGCTCTTAGTGTTGCCGATAGCTTGCGAATTGGCGGGTTTAGGCGTACGTTTACGAAGGTTCACGGTGTTGGGGCAGCGCCATAATTGCCCTTGAAATTTTCAGGAGTTTGGCATGGCATCCATTTCATCAGTCGGTGTAGGTAGCGGCTTGGACATCAAGTCCATCGTTTCAAAGTTGGTGGAACTGGAGAAGGCGCCACTGGCAAAGCTGAAGTTAGAAAAATCTACAGTTGACGCCAAAATTTCTGCATTCGGGCAGATCAAGTCGCTGGTGTCCACCCTGTCGGATGCAGCCAGCAAACTGAGCAGCGTTACCGGCTGGAACGGGGTAACGACCACTTCGTCTGATAGTGCCTTTGTGAGTGCAACTGCCGTTGGGGGCACCTTGCCTACCAACTTCAATGTAGAAGTGACAGCATTGGCGAAGGCTCAGTCTACGGCCTCTAATTCCATCAGTGGTGCGGTCGGTTCCGGTACGCTAAAAATTGCGCTGGGTAAGTGGGATGCCACTGGCCCTGGTGCAACCGGGGTGTTCACAGGAAAAACCCCTGCTTCTTCCGTAGATATTACCGTCTCCGCTTCTGATACTGTCGCAGACATTGCCAGCAAGATCAACGGTGCCAATGCTGGGGTCACAGCCACTATCCTGACCGATGCTAGCGGCCAGCGTTTGCTCTTACGCAGCAAAGACACTGGCGAGGATTTTGGTTTTAGCCTCACTGCTACTGGGGGTACGCCGGGTGGATTAGATCGTTTGGCCTCCACCGCGATTGATCCTGCAGCCACCGAAAAAGCCGCTAATGCTGCGGCCAAGGTCAATGGCATCAGCGTTACTTCTAGCACTAACACCTTTGCAAACACTGTAGCTGGCGTGACCTTCAAGGCAGAAAAAATGCCCGACACTGGCACCAAGTCTGTGCAGGTCAGTGTGACCAAAGACAACAGCGCCATTCAGGCCAACATCAATGCCTTTGTTGAGGCCTACAATGCCGTCAACTCTTACCTGTCTGACGCCACCAAATACGATGCTGGCACCAAAGAGTCCGGCTTGTTTCAGGGCGACTCGACCGCCATCGGCTTGCAAAACTCGCTGCGCGCAGCGGTGCAGTCGGTGTCTAAGGGCTCGTCGGTGTTCAAGACCTTGAGCGATATTGGCGTTGGCTTTCAGCGTGGAGGAAATTTGGCTATTGACTCGGGCAAATTGTCTAAGGCCCTTAACAATGTCGATGAAGTGAAAAAGATGTTTCGGGGTTCAGAGTCTAGCCCCAGTGGTATCGCTGCCACGGTGAAGTCCATGACTACCAACATGCTCAGTACCGATGGTTTCTTTAAGACCAAAGATAACTCGTTGCAATTGAGTCTCAAGAGCAATAGCAAGGCCCAGAAGGGGGTGGAGGCAGCAGCCACCAATCTGGAGACGAGGCTCAATGCCCGCTACAGCGCGCTAGACAGCCAGATGTCTAAGCTCACTGCCTTGAATTCTTACGTTAGCCAGCAAATTACCACCTGGAATAAATCGACGGGCTAGGGGTGGCCTCTTTAGTCTTTGGCTGAATAGCCGATATCCCCCATTATTCTCCCCTAAGGATTGACAGCATGTTTAGCCCCAATCGCAGCCGTGCCGCCTCTGCCTACCAGCGCATCAATGTCGAAACCAGTATGCACACGATGGACCAGCACCAGCTGGTGCATCTGTTGTATCAGGGCGTGCTTGATGCGGTGACTGCGGCACGGGGTGCCATCGCCCGCAATGACGTGGCACTCAAATGCAACAGCATTGCTAAGGCGATGCGTATCATTGAAGAAGGGCTGGCTACCGCGCTAGACCGTGAAAACGGCGGCGAAATTGCCCGAAATTTGAGCGATTTGTATGAGTATTGTTTGGGTCGTCTGGTGCAGGCCAATATGCACAACGACGATGCCATGCTTGAAGAAGTGGCCCATATCATTGGGCCTATTGCCCAAGGTTGGAGCGAAATGAAAAACCCCGGTGCGGCCACCCCCGCCCCGGACGGTGCCCCGCAGGCCGGGCACGCCGTAACCACAGAGGGTTGAGCCATGCCAGAAATGTTGATCGACTATTACAAGGCCATCGAGGCCAGCAGCGTCAAGATGCTGGAAGCTGCCCAGCACAAAGACTGGGATGGCGTGGTGCGCTACGAGACGGCCTGTGCCGTGCTGATTGAGCAGTTGCGCACCAAAGCCAATAAGATGGAGCTGCTGCCCGAACATCGGCGTGAAAAGACGCGCATCATGCAGCGCATTTTGCACAATGATGCCCAGATTCGTTGCTTGGCAGAGCCTTGGCTGGCGCAGTTTGAGCATATGTTTCAAGGCCAGCCGCAACTGATCCACTGAGCTCTTCTGTTCCCGTTGGAGCCTAGGCCGCCTTCCCCTGTGCAGGGGTGGGCGGCTTTGTTTTTTCCGGCTTCTGTGCTTGGTGCTTGCAGGCACTGACAAAAAGCAAAAAGCCCGACCTGTGGATCGACAGGACGGGCTTTTTGTGGTGCAAACCGGGGTGGGGTAGGTGGTGTGGGTTCAATCGATGTTATACCCCCTGAAAAAATGCAGTAAAACGTGGCACACCATCAGGTGGTTACACCTGCATGTTCATGATATCGGTATAGGCTTGTACCATGCGGTTGCGCACATGCAACGACGCTTGGAAGGCCACTTGCGATTTTTGCATGGCCACCATAGTCTCTTCCAAACTCACCTTGGGGTTTTCTAGCTGCACTTCGCGTTGCAAGTGAGTGGCCTGGTTTTGCGCCGTGCTGACCGATTGCAGAGCGCTTTTGAAGGCGGTGTAAAAGCCCTCGTCCTCAACGTTGTTGCGTTGGACGGCCGCCGCCGCACGGCGCAGCTGGTCGGCACTGGAGGAGGGGGAGATAGGGGATGAGGTGGTGCGGATGTCCATGATGGTCTTGCTCTCTCAAGGCTGGCGATGGCGTCAATCGTAGGCGCAGCGCCTACTTTGCAGCAGGACAAATAGATGGACAAAGGTGGGGCTTATCTGCCGAGTGATCGGGGGCTGAATTCCCATAATCGGATGCACGCAAAGTCCGTGTATTCGGACGCTGTATTACTGGAATAAAAAATGTCTGCCATTGCTGAACTACCTGCCACCGCCACTCCGTCAGCCCGGCCTGTCTGGCTGCAGCGTCTGTCTGCGCTAGACAGCGGACAGCGTCTACGCCTAGGAGGCGGTGTAGCCCTGTTAGTGGCTGCCGTGCTGGTGGCACTGATGCTCAACCGCCAGCCGGACTACAAGGTGCTGTTTTCTAACCTGAGCGACAAAGATGGCGGCGCCATTGTGGCCCAGTTGTCGCAAATGAACGTGCCTTACAAGTACACCGAGGGCGGGGGCGCGATTTTGGTGCCCACTGAGCGTGTGCATGACGTACGTTTGCGCTTGGCCTCACAGGGGTTGCCCAAAGGCTCAGTGTCGGGGTTTGAACTGACCGATTCCAACCGTTTTGGCACGACACAGTTCCAAGAGCGGCTCAATTTTCAGCGGGGTTTGGAGGGAGAGCTGACGCGCTCTATCCAATCGCTGTCGTCGGTGCAAACAGCGCGTGTGCATTTGGCCTTACCCAATCAAAACGGATTTTTTCGGGAGCAGCAAAAGCCTTCGGCCTCGATCTTGGTGAGCTTGCACCCCGGCCGTATGTTGGATAAAGCACAGCTGGCGGGCATTGTGCACTTGGTGGCCTCTAGCGTGCCTGAGCTGGCCCCTTCTGCTGTGAGTGTGCTCGACGATACCGGCAAGCTGCTGTCCAAATCCCCCGATGGGGCCGACGATAAGGGCTTTGATGCCCAGCAACTGCTGTACGTGCAGCAAATGGAGCAGATGTACACCAAGCGGGTCATGGACATTTTGGAGCCCGTAGTGGGGCGCAGCAATATCAAGGCCCAAGTGACCGCAGAGGTCGATTTCAGCCGTACCGAATCGACGCAAGAGCAGCACCGGCCTAACCAAAATGCCGATGCCAGTGCTATCCGCAGCCAACAGGTGCTAGAAAGCACCAGCAATCAGGCAGAGCCGACGCCACCCACCGGCATCCCTGGTGCAGCCACTAATCAGCCCCAGCCACCCCAACCTGCTACGGCTCCTATCAATGGGCCTAACCCTGCCCCGACGGCTGCTGGTAGCAGTAAACTGGCCACTGCCAATAGCAAGCGCGAGTCCATCACCAATTACGAAGTCGATAAGACCGTGCGCGTCACCCGTGGCAACAGTGGCACCATCAAACGCCTGACAGCGGCGGTGGTGGTGAACTACCAGAACGCGGTCGATGAAAAGGGCAACCCTGTCACTAAGGGCATGACTCCAGAGCAGCTAGCGCAGATGACGGCTTTGGTGCGCGAGACCATCGGCTTTAATCCTGAGCGTGGTGATTCGGTCAACCTGATGAACACTCCCTTCCAAGCCGATGCCGGCAAGATCGAAGCCTTGCCGTTTTGGAAACAGCCAGAAACTTTGGAGCTGGCACGCAGCTTTGCGTGGCCAGTCGGTATTGCTCTCTTTGCAGCCTTGGTCTTGCTCGGCTTGGTGCGCCCAGCCATCAAGGCGCTGGCACCACCTACCCCAGAAGAGACTGCGCAGCTCAATGCACTAGAAGCCGATGTCTTGGATCGCCCAGCCTTGGCTCCACCTAAGCCCGGTGACCCAGCGCCTGAGCAGTTGCGCCTAGAAGAGGCTCGTGCCTTGGCGCGACAAAATCCGATTGCGGTTGCTAACATTGTGAAAACTTGGGTTAATGGCGAGTAACGCCAATGTCCAACCCGCTTTAACCAGAATGGATTTTCACCATGGATGACCAAGGGCTTAACGACGCTGCCGTGTTTCTGATGTCTCTGGGCGAAGAAGAGGCTTCAGAGGTGTTCAAGCACTTCTCGCCCAAAGAAGTGCAAAAGCTCGGTGAGGCCATTGCGCGTATGCGTTCGGTCTCGCACGACAAGGTCAACGAGGTGGTGCTGAAATTTACCAATGCCGCTGCGGCGCAAAGTTTGCTGGTGTCTGATACCAGCGACTATGTGCGCTCGGTGCTGCGCCGTGCTTTGGGCGACGACAAAGCCTCTTTGCTGATTGACCGCATTTTGCAGGGCGGCGACGTCTCAGGCATTGAGAGTTTGAAGTGGATGGACCCGCTGTCGGTAGCCGAACTGTTGCGCAACGAGCATCCACAAATCATTGCCGCCATTTTGGTGCATTTGGATTATGAGCAGGCCGCAGCAGTACTCAAGCAGTTTACTGACCGCCAGCGCAGTGAAGTCATGCTGCGTGTGGCGACCCTCGAAGGTATCCAGCCGGTGGCGCTGAAAGATTTGAACGAGGTGCTGTTCAAGGTGCTGGCCGGGGGCGACAAAATTCGCAAGACGTCCCTGGGTGGTGTCAAAACAGCGGCAGAAATTATCAACTTGCTCGGCTCCAACATCGAATCTTCGGTGCTTGAATCGATTGGCAGCCACGACCCAGAGTTGGCGCAAAAGATCATGGACAAGATGTTCGTGTTCGAGCACATGACAAAGCTCGACGACCGCTCTATCCAAGTGGTGCTGCGCGAAGTGGCTTCCGAAACCCTGATCGTCGCCCTGAAGGGGGCATCTGCCGAGTTGATGAACAAGTTTCTCAACAATATGTCCAAACGCGCCTCGGCGGCCCTCAAAGAAGACTTGGAGGCCCGTGGCCCCATGCGCTTGTCCGAGGTGGAAGAGCAGCAAAAAGAAATCATCAAAATTGTGCGCCGTCTGGCCGATGAAGGCCAAGTGGTGATTGGTGGTGGTGCCGATGACAGCTTCGTCTAAACCCCGCAACGTCTATGCCCGCTTCATCCCCCGCGAAGAGGTGGGGCATGTGGTGCCAGTGCAGTTTTCGGCCATGGGCAACGGCGGTTTTTCTGCCCTGACCTTTGGGCCTAATACCTCAGTGGCTGAGCAAAAAGCCAAAGAAGAAGCCCAGCGCCAGCAAGAGTATGAGCGTGAGCAGCAAGCCCAGCAAGCGCAGCAGCAAAAGCTAGAGCAGGCCCGCCAACAGGCTTACGCTTTGGGCGTGGAGCAAGGCTTGGCAGAGGGCTTAGAGCAAGGCCATCAGCAAGGCCACGCCCAAGCCACACAAGAGTGGCAGCAGCGTATGGACGATTACGCCCAAGGCCAAGCCAAAGAAGCAGCCACCCGGCTCGATGCAGTGGTGCGCGAACTAGGGGCCGATCTGCAAGCCATGCAAGCCTATTTGGCCCAGCATGTGCTGGAGCTGGCCTGCGATATTGCCCGCCAAGTGGTGCGCCAAGAATTGCACATCAACCCCAAGGCCCTAGAGCCGGTGGTGCGTGAAGCGCTGGATATGCTGGTCACTGATGGCCGTCCGGCCACCGTGCGCCTCAATCCACAAGACCATGCCATCGTGGCTGAAGCCCTGCGCACAGAATTTGCTGATGGCGCCGTGCAGTGGGTGTCTGATGCAGCGGTGGCTCCGGGCGGTTGTATGGTCGAGTTGGCAGGGGCGGTCATTGACGGCCACTTAGAAAAGCGCTGGCAGCGTGCCATTGCTCCGTTGGGGCTGGATTTGCCTTGGAAGCCTGAAGCGTTGCCCCAGAATGAGGGTGCCAGCCATGACCACTGAAGATAGCACCGCCGCTTGGGCGCAGTTCATAGAGGGAGCTAAGACCCGTGTGGCCAGTGGTGTAACGCTAGAAACGCGCGGCACCCTGACCCGCCTGACCGGGCTGGTGCTAGAAGCCAAGGGCATCCGCGTGCCGGTAGGTTCACAATGCTTTTTAGAGATGCCCGGCAAGGAGCCGGTACTGGCCGAGGTGGTCGGTTTTGATGGCGAACGGGCCTTTTTGATGCCCGCCGGTGACATCCATGGTATCTCCAGCGGAGCTAGTGTGGTGCCCGCACCGCCCTATGTGCCTACGCCACGGCTGGGTGAAGAAGTGCGCCCGATCACGGCGGTGGGCATGTTGCGCCTACCAATGGGCGATGGCTTGCTGGGCCGGGTAGTCGATTCCCAAGGTTTACCGCTCGATCATGGTGGCCCGCTGCAAAATGTCAGTGCCGAGCCTATGAATCGGCAGCAAATTAACGCCATGGATCGCGACCCGGTGCGCACAGCACTTGATACCGGGGTGCGCGCTATCAATGCGCTGCTCACTGTGGGCCGAGGCCAGCGGCTGGGGCTGTTTGCTGGCTCTGGCGTGGGCAAGAGCGTGCTCTTGGGCATGATGGCCCGCTACACCGAGGCAGACGTCATTGTTGTCGGCTTGATTGGCGAGCGTGGCCGCGAAGTCAAAGAGTTTGTAGAAGACATTTTGGGCGCCGAAGACCGGGGCCGGGCCGTCGTGGTGGCCGCCCCTGCCGATGCACCACCCCTGCTGCGTATGCAGGGCGCTGCCTACGCCACTGCCGTGGCCGAGCATTTCCGCGACAAGGGCAAGCATGTGCTGCTGCTCATGGACTCACTCACCCGCTATGCGATGGCCCAGCGCGAGATCGCCTTGGCTATTGGCGAGCCACCGGCCACCAAGGGTTATCCGCCCTCGTGTTTTGCCAAGTTGCCCGGCTTGGTCGAGCGCAGCGGCAATGGCCTGCATGGTGTGGGCTCTATCACCGCCTTTTATACCGTGTTGTCAGAGGGCGATGACCAACAAGACCCGATTGCCGATTCGGCACGGGCTATTTTGGATGGGCACTTTGTCTTGTCGCGCTCTTTGGCCGAGATGGGGCATTTTCCGGCCATTGACATTGAACAATCGGCCTCGCGGGTCATGAACAACGTGGTCAGCCGCGAGCATTTTGAATTGGCACGCAAGTTTCGCGCAACCTATTCGCGTTACCAAAAAAGCCGTGATTTGATTCAGGTAGGCGCTTATATGAGCGGTTCTGATCCGCAGTTGGACGATGCCATCCTGCGTCATCCGGCGATGGTGGCCTTTTTGCAACAAGGGATGCACGAGGCCGCGTCGCTGGAAGACAGTTGTGCTGTGATGGCACAGATACTAAAGTAGGGCGAGCACCATGGCTGTCCCTTCGGCATTGCGAGGCTTGATGGTGGCGGTCGAGGCCGCACAGCGCCAGCGCGATGAGGCCCGGCGGCGGCTGCAAAGTGCCCGCCAAGCCCAAATGGCAGCGCAAGGTCAGATGGAGCAGTTGCAGGCCTACGCCCATGAAACCGAAGGTCGCTGGGGTATGCGTGCCAATGTCACGATGGCCCCTGAGGTCATGTTTCACCATTACCAATTTATGGATCGGCTCGGCCATGCTATGGGCTTGCAAACCACTGTGGTGCAAGACCATGAATGCCGGGTGGCCCAAGCCCAGCAGGCCTTACTACAAACCGAGTTGCGCCTCACTAGCCTGCAAAAACTGACCGATAAGCGCCACCAAGAGATTGAGAAGGCCCAAGCTCGCCGCGAGCAAAAACAAACCGATGAACGTGCTGCATTGCAGTACCTCCAGCAACGCAAGGGCCTGTAAGGGCCAGGAGCCGAGATGATGGAAAAAATGCGCCCCCCCAGTCCTTCGCAGCCAACGCAGGCAGCCCACGGCACCACACCAGCCAAAAACCGCCCTGCTCTCGCCCAAGGTACGGCTGGAGCAGGTGATTTTCTGGGGCTGCTCACGGCATTGGGCGATAACCTGCTTTCTGGCGTACCTGTCTTAGATGCCGATGGGGCACTCGCCTTGGATGTTGCCGGAGACAAGAGCGCACCGTTAAAAAAATGGCCCAGCTTAGAGGCCACGGCTACAGACTCTTCTGCTGCTACAGCCTCTTTGCTGGCCTTGCAGGCTGGATTTGCTGGGGCTACCCAGGCCCCCTTGAGTTCTACCCAGTCTGCCACCATCACCCCGACTGATACCTTATCGTTAGGGGGGCATAACGCCTTGCTGGCAGCACCAACTGTCACTAACGCCTTAGCGGCTGGTTCCCGTGGTGTTGCGGTAGCCAGCAGTGGTGGTGAGCTGGGGCTGGTGGCACAAACTGCCGCTCTGGACGGAGCCACCGAGGCCCAAGCCGAGCAAGGGTTGGGCGCAGTGGCTAAAAAGCCCACGGCCTCGCGGTGGGCCAGCCCGGCCACTGAGGCCCTGACGGCCCGCAGTACCCTGAGTCTGCGCCAAGAGCCCACAGAGCGCGCCGCCTCTCAGGCCGCTTTGGTCTCGGCTTTGCAGGCCGCCGTTGGCGGGGCCGATGCACCGCGTGATCCACTAGCCGCTGGTGCAGGGCAACAGCAAAACGTATCGGGCGCGCCCTCCTACTCTTTTGAACCCCCGGTCGCCTTTTCAGGGCAGGATGTGGGCTTGAGCAGCCAAGGGCAAAATGCGGGCCGTGGCGGCGAAGGTGGTCGCGGTGCCTCAGGTCAAAACTCTGATGCCGGTGCGCTCTTTGGTATCGATGGTTTGATGGCAGAACCTGCCAGCGTGGGCGAAGCGCCGGTTTTTGATGCGGCCAGCGCTTTGCCCGCAGAAGATGCGGTGGCCGAACAGGTGTCGTACTGGGTCAACCAAAATATCCAAAATGCCGAGTTGACGGTCGAGCACGCTGGCCACCCAGTAGAAGTCACGGTGAGTCTCAGTGGCAACGAGGCCCATGTCAGCTTCCGTAGTGACCAAAACGAGACCCGTGCCTTGCTCGATGCCAGTGAGGCCCAGTTGCGTGATTTACTGGAGAGCCAAGGCCTGAGCTTGTCAGGCATGACAGTGGGTGATTCGGCCATGCAAGGCGATGGCAACAATAGTTCTGACCCGCGTAACGGTGCCAAGGGCACACGCCAGAGTGCCACGGTGCAGGCCAGTGTAGCTACAAACGGTCAGCGCAGCGTGGGCACCGTCACAGACAAAGCGGTAGATATCTTTGTCTAATGCGGCTAAAAGGCGTTGGAATACCAAGGCTTTGGTATTTTATTCTGGCTATTATCGGGGATTCATCGTGCCCATAATGCACACAGTCTCCCCAGAGATGTCCGTACCCGCTGCGGGTACCCGTCTCCTGCTTGTTGCAAGGAAATTCCATCGTGTCATCTAAAACCCCGGCTGACGACTCTGCCCCCCAGCCTGCCAAGGGCAAGAAAAAGTTGATCATTATTGGCGCTGTCGTGTTCGTGCTGCTCCTTGTCGGGGGGGGCGCCGCTTTCTGGATGATGTCCCAAAAAGCTGCGGGAGAGGAAGGCGGCGATGCCGCCCATACCGAGTCCAAAGCCACGGTGCCTACCTTTTTGCCACTCGAAAACATGGTGGTCAATCTGGCCGATCCGGGTGGCGACCGCTTTGTCCAGTTGGGTATCACCCTCGAAGTGGCCGACGAGAAAATGGCCGATCAGCTTAAAAAGCTCATGCCCAGTGTGCGCAGTAGTGTGCTGATGCTGCTGTCGCAGCGCACCACCGAAGAACTGTTGCGCCTAGAGGGTAAAGAAAAGTTGGCTGCCGACATCCAACGCGAGGCGGGCAAGGCCCTAGGCTTTAAACCTCCAGCGGCGCGTGCTGCCGATGCTGCCGAAGAAGAAGACGCAGCACCACGGCGGCGTCAAAACCCAGTGCGCCGGGTGCTGTTCTCCAGCTTTATCATCCAATGATGCCGATGGGGTCGCTGCCATGAGCGAATCGTTTTTATCCCAAGAAGAGGTCGATGCCCTCTTAGAGGGCGTTACGGGTGAAAGCCAAAAACATGCCGAAGAGGTGCATGAAGATGGCGAAGTGCGCCGCTACGACATCTCTAGTCAAGAGCGCATTGTGCGCGGGCGTATGCCGACGATGGAAATCGTCAACGAGCGCTTTGCCCGCAACTTTCGTATCGGCCTGTTCAACTTTATTCGCCGCAGCCCTGAAATCTCAGTCGGTACGGTGGCGGTGCAGCGCTACAGCGCCTTTTTGCGCGAGCTGGCGGTACCCACCAACTTCAATATCGTCGCCATCCGGCCCCTGCGCGGTAGTGGCTTGATCGTTTGCGAGCCCTCCTTGGTGTTTGGCATCATCGACACCCTGTTTGGCGGCGTGGGCAAATTTCAGACCCGGATTGAAGGGCGCGATTTCTCGCCCACCGAGCAGCGCATCATCAACCGCTTGGTCGATGTGATCTGCGCCGAATACAAAAAAGCGTGGCATGGTATCTATCCGCTAGAGCTAGAGTACCAGCGCTCTGAAATGCAGCCGCAGTTTGCCAACATTGCTACACCGAGCGAAATTGTGGTTTCCACGGCATTTCAGTTAGAAATTGGCGATTTGGCCGGGGCCATCCACATCTGTATGCCCTACGCCACGATGGAGCCAATCCGCGATGTGCTGTACTCCTCTACACAAGGCGATTCGATTGAGGTCGATCGCCGTTGGGTGCAGGTGCTCACGCGTGAAATCCAGTCGGCAGAGGTCACATTAGTGGCCGAGCTGGCCCGGGCTGATGCCACGGTGGAGCAGTTGCTGGCTATGAAGCCGGGCGATTTTATTGAGCTTGACCGCGAGCCGCGCATTCGGGCCTCCATTGGAGGGGTGCCGGTATTCAATTGCCAATATGGCACACACAACGCTAAATACGCAATTCGTATCGAAGAATGTCTGCGTACTACAGATCTGAGCTGGATGGGAGATAAGAATGGCAAATGAAGAAGCAAGCAGGCCCGCAGGAGATGATGCTTTTGCAGGTTGGGCCGAGGCGCTAGAAGAGCAGAAAAAATCCGACGATCACCCAGATATCGACGCCGAACAGGGTGGGCCATTGGCGGGGGAGCCGTTGCGGCCTTTTGGCCCTGGCGCAGATGCACCCCCCATCAACGACATCAATATGGTGCTGGACATTCCGGTGCAGTTGTCGGTGGAGCTGGGGCGCACCAAGGTGCCGATCAAATACATTTTGCAACTGGCCCAAGGCTCGGTCGTTGAGCTCGATGCGCTGGCCGGTGAGCCGATGGATGTGTTGGTTAACGGCTACTTGATCGCCCAAGGCGAAGTCGTGGTGGTGAACGACAAATTTGGTATCCGCCTGACCGATGTGGTCACGCCCTCGGAGCGGCTGCGCCGCGTCAGCCGTGGCGGATAGTGGCAGCATGACCCAGACCTTAGTGGTCGTGGTCTTGTTTATTGGTGCTATGGCTATGGCGCCGTGGTTGCTGCGCCAATGGCAGCAGCGCCATGCCACCGCCCAAGCACAAGCTGGGGTGGCAGCCAAGGTGTTGTCGGTAGTGGCTGTAGGGCCACAGCAGCGCGTCGTAACGGTAGAAATTGCCACCGACCAAGAAAAAACCCGGTTAGTTTTGGGCGTGACGGCACAACATATCAGTTGCTTGCATGTGCTGCCAGTGGTGGCTGCTGTCTCAGCAGGTGCGCCGCTGCCGTTTGCCCAAGTGGTGGCGGTGGCACAGGCCGCCCAAGCCGTCAGTGCGAAGGATGCAGGCCATGTGTGACACGGGACGCAAGGCGATGGGTGCCGCCGCAGCACTGGGTGTGGGCCTGTTTGCGCTGGCCTTGCCTGCCCCCGTGCTGGCTCAAGCGGCGGGCAGTTTGCCTATTTTGGTTGGTTCGGGTGGAGGTGGCACCAGTTTTTCTGTGCCCATTCAGACGTTGCTGTTTTTTACGGCGTTGTCTTTTTTGCCCAGCATTTTGCTCATGATGACGGGGTTCACGCGCATCGTCATCGTGTTGTCTTTGATTCGCCAAGCGTTGGGCACCCAAGCGGCACCGCCCAATCAGGTCATCATTGGCTTGTCGCTGTTTCTCACGTTTTTTGTCATGGGCCCCACGTTGGACAAGGTGTACAAAGAGGCTTATGTGCCCTACACCACCAATGCCATGACTTTTGAGCAGGCCGTGGCTAAGGCCGAGGTGCCTATGCGCAGTTTTATGCTCAAGCAAACGCGCCAAGCAGATTTTTCACTGTTTGCCAAGTTAGCCAAGCTTGACCCCGCCACCACGGCAGAAACCGCCCCCTTGCGGGTGTTGATTCCGGCATTTGTCACCAGCGAGCTCAAATCGGCGTTCCAGATCGGCTTCATGATCTTTATCCCGTTTTTGGTCATTGACATGGTGGTTTCCAGCATCTTGATGTCTTTGGGCATGATGATGCTGTCGCCGGTGTTGGTGGCCTTGCCGTTCAAGCTGATGCTGTTTGTATTGGCCGATGGCTGGAACCTGCTGGTAGGCTCGCTGGCGGCCAGTTTTGTCACCTGACGAAGGAACCCCATGACACCCCAAATGGTGCTGACCATCGGCGGTGAGGCGCTCACCCTGCTGCTCATGATTTCCATGCCCGTGCTGGGTGTGGTGCTGGCCGTTGGTTTGCTGGTGAGTATCTTTCAGGCTGTCACGCAAATTCACGAGGCTACGCTGGCTTTTGTGCCCAAGCTGGTCGCTGCCATGCTGGTGTTTGCCATCGCAGGCCCTTGGATGTTGAGCACGCTGGTGGACTATATCCGCCGCACCTTGGAAGCCATTCCCGGCATCGTGGGCTAAATGGCTGCCCCCGGCTTGATTACCTTCTCAGAGGCCCAGTTGGTCGGGTGGTTGTCGCCCATCCTCTGGCCTTTTTTGCGCGTGCTGGCGCTGTTTACCGCCGCACCATTGTTTTCCATCCGTGCCATTCCAGCCCGCACCAAGGTCGGGCTGGCTTTTTTTGTCGCGGTGTGTGCCCAACCTATGCTGGCCGAGCAGCCGATGGTCATGTTCAACGGCCCAGCCGCGCTAGAGACCGTGTTGCAGCAATTGGGGGTGGGCTTGGCCTTGGGCTTTGCCGTGCGCTTGGTGTTTGCCTCGGTGGAGCTGGCTGGTGAAGTGATTGGCTTGCAGATGGGCCTGAACTTTGCCTCTTTTTTCGACCCCACCAGCAACGCCCAGATCAGCGCCGTGGGCCGCTTTTATGGCCAGATGGCGCTGCTGCTGTTTGTCGTTATCAATGGGCACCTGCTGCTGATCATGGCAGTGGTCGATAGCTTTAGCCACTTTCCAGTCAATGGCAATTTTTTGCAGTCGCTGGGCCAAATGAAGTTGCACCAATTAGGCTCTTCGTTGTTCTCTAGTGCGTTGTGGATTGCTTTGCCCCTGATGGCGCTGCTGCTGTTTGTCAATCTGACGATGGGTGTCATCTCGCGGGTTGCACCCCAAATGAACATCTATGCCGTGGGCTTTCCGGTCACGCTCACGGTGGGCTTGCTCGGCATCATGGCTACTTTGCCCATGCTAGAGCACCCTGTCCTGACCCTGATGCAGCAGGCGATTGACCTGTTTTCTGCCCAGAAATAGTTTTTCCGTTATTTCCGATAGTTAAAGTCGGAATTATTTAATTGACCAGACAATAATTGCCTGGTCAATTAAATTCCGGGTATGTCCACACCACCTCTCTCGCAAAGCCATTTTTATTCTCCAGAGCAGTACGAACCCTGCCAGAGCGTGGGCTACTTGATGCGCAAGGTGGTCGAATCCATCCGTGTGCAGGCCGATGCTCGGTTGGCGGTGCATGGAGTCACAGCGGTGCAATGGGTGCCGCTGTTTCTGTTGCTCAAATCGGGGCGTGCCACTGTGGCTACTTTGTCGCGTGAGATTGAGGTCGATCCGGGGGCCATTACCCGGGCGCTGGATCGACTGGAAGCCAAAGGGCTAGTGCAGCGCCAGCGCTGTAGCGATGACCGCCGCGTGGTGTATGTGATCTTGACCGAGGCGGGGCGCGCAGTAGCAGAACAGGTGCCCGCCGTGCTGGCCGAGGTGCTCAATGGACATCTGTGTGATTTCAGCGTGGAGGAGTGGCAGCAATTACAGCATTTGTTGCAGCGCATGTTGGTCAATGGCCGCGCTTGGTGTCAAACCCTTGATGCAGAAGCCCCAGATCTTTGACCCTTTGTTGCAGGTAGCCCATGCCGATTTCCATTTTTTCTTCCCGCACTGGTCGCATGGCTTGGGTGTTGGCCGCTTTGGTCACTGCCGGTTGTGCTGCCCCTGGCCCTGAGCACCCACCGTTAGTCACCACCACGGCGGCTATGCTGGGCCTTGGAGCTGCCGACACCACGGTGGTGCCAACGCAATGGTGGCAGGGGCTGGGTGATGCGCAGCTCAATCAGTTGATGGCTCAGGCCCTGCAAGGGCATCCCAGTTTGGCAGCGGCCCGCGCCCGGCTGGCCCGTGCGCAGGCGCTGGCCGATGTTAGCCGCAGCACAGACGGCCCCCATGCCAGCTTAGGCGCTGATGCCACGCGCCAGCACTACAGCGCCCACGGTTTGGTGCCTGCCCCCATCGCCGGAAACACTTGGAACAGTGCTAATCTGCAAGCCACTGTGGGCTGGTCGCCCGACTTCTTTGATCGCAATGCCACAGAGCTGGCGGCGGCTTTGGGTCAGGCACGGGCTGCTCAGGCCGATGCCGCCGCAGCCACCCAAGTGCTGGCGGCGCAAGTGGGGCGCAGCTACATTGCCTTGGCTCGGTGGTTGGCCCAGCAGGCCGTGGCAGAGCAAACGCTGGTACAGCGCCAAGCCCTGTGGGATCTGACGCGGCAACGTGTGGCTGCCGGTTTGGACAGTCAGGTGGATGCCACGCAAGCCCAAGCGGCCTTGACCGAAGCACAATCCCAACAAGAGGTGTTGCAAGAGCAAATCACCTTGGCGCGGCGTCAAATTGCGGTGCTGTGCGCCCAAGCCCCGGATGCCCAATCTGCCTTGACTCCCCGGCTGGAGCACTTGACGCTGGAGCCTGTCCCCGACACCTTGGGTGCTGACCTGCTGGGCCGCCGTGCTGACGTGGTCGCTGCCCGTTGGCGCGTCGAAGCGGCTACGCAAGGGGTAGCGCTGGCGCGCACTGATTTTTACCCCGACATCCATTTAGGTGCCTTCATCGGTCTGAATGCACTGGGCCTGAACCACCTGCTCTCTACCGGAGCGCGCCAAATGGGTGTCACACCCGCTTTGCGCTTGCCGCTGTTTGACGGTGAGCGCCTGCGTGCCCAACTGGGTAGCCGTCAGGCCGAACTAGACGCCGCTATTGCCCAGTACAACGGTGCGGTGCTCGAGTCGGTCAAGCAAGCGGGCGATGCTATCGCCTCAGCGCAATCGCTGGCCCGCCAACACAGCTTGCAAGCCCAAGCCAGCGCGCAGGCCCAGACCAGCTACCGCTTGGCAGCACAGCGCCACCAAGCGGGCCTGTCCAATACCCTAGCCTTGTTGCACAGCGAAAGCCAAGTGCTGGCACAGCGGCGTCTGGCTGTGGATGTGCGTGCGCGCCAACTCGACACCCAGATCGTGTTGATGCAGGCGCTCGGTGGTGGCTGGCATGACGACACTGCCCCCTTGACCACAGCTACCCGCTGATTCTCTCACCCTTGGATTTCCGATTGCCCTGCATCTGAAAGTAGTACGCCGATGAGCACCCTGACCCCTAACGAGATGAAAACCGCGCGCCGCCGTGGTCTGGCCCTGATCGCTGCTGCCACCGTGGTCGGGGGGCTAGGCTGGGCGGGCTGGCAATGGTTGCACGCCGGGAATTTTCAAAGCACAGACAACGCCTATGTGGCGGGCCATGTCGTACAAATCACGCCACAGGTGGCGGGCACCGTGGTGTCCATCGGGGTAGAAGACACCGAATTTGTCCGGGCTGGGCAGGTGCTGGTGCAACTTGATGCCGCAGATGCCCGCATCGCGCTGGAGCAAGCCCAAGCACAGTTGGCCCAGACCGTACGGGAAGTGCGCACGCTGTTTGCCAACCATGGCGCACTCAAGGCGCAGATCCGTCTGCGTGAGGCTGATTTGGCCCGTGCCCAAGCCGAGGCGGTGCGGTTGCAAGACGATGTCAACCGCCGTGCCCCCCTGCTGGCTACCGGCGCGGTGGCACAGGAAGAACTCCAACACGCCAAGGCCCAGTTGACCTCGGCCCAAAGTGCGGTGGCTGCGGCCCAATCTGCTTTGCTCACGGCCAAAGAGCAACTGCTGGCCAGCCAGACACAGACCGATGGCACCACACCGCAAGAGCACCCCAGTGTGCAGCAGGCTGCGGCCCATGTGCGCGAAGCCCATTTGGCCTTGGAACGTACACAATTGCGTGCCCCGGTCGATGGGCATATTGCCAAGCGTGGTGTGCAATTGGGCCAGCGCGTCGCTGCCGGTGCCCCCTTGATGACCGTGGTAGCCCTCGACAAGCTCTGGGTTGATGCCAACTTCAAAGAAAGCCAGTTGCAGAGCCTGCGCATAGGCCAGCCTGCTGAATTGACCGCCGATGTTTACGGTAGCAAGACTGTTTACCACGGCACGGTGGCCGGTCTGGGGGCTGGCACGGGCGCGGCCTTTGCGTTGCTACCTGCGCAAAATGCCACTGGCAACTGGATCAAAGTGGTACAGCGGGTGCCGGTACGTATTGCGTTGGATGCTAAAGAGGTAGCCGTCCATCCGCTGCGCGTAGGCCTGTCGATGGAGGCCGTGGTGGATGTACACCAGCAGGAGGGTAAATCGCTGGCAGACACACCGCGCACCGATCCTGCACAGATCACCCAAGTGTTTAACACCCCCCAGCACACTGCGGATGCTGAGGTGCAAGCCATCATTGCTACCCATTTGGGCCACCCGCCGGTGGCGGTTGCCAGCAGCACCACCCGTGCGCAGCCATAAGTTCAGGCCGTTATGAGCGTGACTGCACCGCCCACCGCCCCAGCGGCAGCCCCTCCTGTAGCGGCACCGCCCCCGGCCCACCCCCCCTTGCAGGGCAGTACCCTGCTGCTGGGTACTTTGGCCCTGTCGTTGGCCACGTTCATGAACGTGCTCGACTCTTCGATTGCCAATGTGTCGATTCCGGCCATTGCCGGGGATCTGGGCGTTAGCCCCGGTCAAGGCACTTGGGTCATTACCAGTTTTGGCGTGGCCAATGCGATATCGGTACCACTCACAGGTTGGCTGACACAGCGTTTTGGTGCCGTGCGCCTGTTCACGTGGAGTGTGCTGCTGTTCGTACTCACCTCGTGGTTGTGCGGCTTTGCCTCTTCGCTGGAAATGCTGATTGTGTTTCGCGTGCTACAGGGGCTGGTGGCGGGGCCGATGATTCCGCTGTCGCAAACCTTGCTGCTGGCTAGTTACCCCCGCGCCAAGGCCGGTACGGCACTGGCGCTGTGGGGAGTGACCACGCTGGTAGCACCGGTGGTGGGGCCATTGCTGGGGGGGTGGATCACCGACAACATCTCTTGGCCTTGGATTTTCTATATCAACGTGCCCATCGGTCTGCTGGCCGCCGCGATCACCTGGGGCATTTACCGCCACCGCGAGACACCTCGGCGCAAGCTGCCCATTGATACGCTGGGCTTATCGCTGTTGGTGGTGTGGGTGGGGGCCTTGCAACTGATGCTCGACAAGGGCAAAGAGCTAGACTGGTTTGCTTCTGGCGAAATCGTGCTGTTGGGTGTGGTCGCATTGGTGGCCTTTGCCGTGTTTTTGGTCTGGGAACTGACCGATGAACACCCCGTAGTGGACTTGCGATTGTTTGCACGGCGCAATTTTGCTTTTGGGGCGCTGGCGCTGTCGGTGGCCTATGCACTGTTTTTTGGCAATGTGGTGTTGTTGCCGCTGTGGCTGCAACAGTGGATGGGCTATACCGCCACCTCAGCAGGGATGGCACTGGCCCCGGTGGGGGTGTTTGCTATCTTGCTCACCCCTTTGGTCGGTCGTAAAGTGGCGGTGTGGGATCCACGGCGCATGGCTACGGCAGCTTTCATCGTGTTTGCCTTGGTGTTATGGATGCGCTCGCAGTTCACGGTAGAGACGGATATGCACCACATCCTGATCCCTACCCTGATTCAGGGGGGAGCTATGGCTTTCTTTTTCATTCCACTCACCACGCTGACATTGGCCGGACTGACGCCAGACCGCATTCCGGCAGCAGCGGGCTTGAGCAATTTTGTGCGTATCACTGCTGGGGCGATGGGTACCTCGATTGCTACTACCTTGTGGGATAGCCGCGCTGCCATGCACCATGCTCATCTGACTGAAGGGCTGGTGCAAGGCCAAGGCGTATTTGCTAGCACGCTTGATGGGCTGATCAACTCGGGCTTGAGTAGCGCTCAGGCATTGGCCCAGATCAACCGCCTCATCGATCAGCAAGCCTACACCCGGGCGGCCAATGATGTCTTTCTGGGTTCATCTTTTGTGTTTCTGCTGCTGATTAGCCTGATTTGGCTCACCCAGCGACCACCCCGTCTGGGCGCTGCTACAGCTGCAGATGCTGGGGGCGCGCATTAAAACACCCCACAGGGGGGTGCAGGTACGTTTTCTGTTCAGACCAGTTGGTTGCGGATAGCATACACCGTCAGTTCCGCGTTGTTCGAGAGTCCCAGCTTTTCTAGCACCCGTGAGCGGTAGACGCTCACGGTTTTGGGGCTGAGGGTTAATTCTTCAGCAATTTCGGATAGGCGCTTGCCGGTGGCAATTTTGAGCAAAGTTTGCAATTCGCGCTCTGATAGCGTGGTGTGTGGCGCTTCTGGCGTGCGTTCAGACACGCTCTCTGCCAGCATCTGCGCCACTTCGGGTGTCAGGTATTTACGCCCCTGAAAAATGGTGCGCACAGCGTCAATCAGGGCCATCGGGTCTGCTGCCTTGTTGGCATAGCCCTGTGCGCCAGCGCGCAGGCAGCGCACCGCATATTGGTCTTCGGGGTACATTGACACCACCAGCACCTTGATGGCCGAATCCGTTTCTTTCAGACTGGTCAGTACGTCCAGCCCGCTGCGCCCTGGCATGTTCAAATCCAGCAGCAGCACATCGCAGGGGGCACTGCGCAACACTTCGCGCAACTCTGGGTAGCTGCCAGCCTCGCCAGTGATTTGGATGTCTGGGGCCTCAGCCAAGGTATCGCGGATGCCACGGCGCACCACGGCATGGTCGTCACAAAGCATCACATGGATCATCGCGTGTCATCTCCTGTCGGGGGTGGTATAGAGGCCAGAGGCACGGATAGGATCAGCGAGGTGCCTTGTCCTGGTCGGCTGCTGATGTCTAGCCAACCATCGACCATTTTGGCCCGCTCCTGCAATCCCTTGAGGCCAAAAGCCTTGGGTTTTTCTAGCGCCCGTGTGTCGAGCCCTTTACCGTTATCGTTTACTTCCAGCGTCAGCATGCCCTCAGAGTCTGACAGATCAATCCGTACCAGTGTGGGCGCGGCATATTTAGAGATGTTGGTCAGGGCCTCTTGGGCAGTGCGGTAGGCTACCAGTTGCACAGCATCGCTCAAGGGCATGTTGGCGCTGCTGGTCACCATTTTGATGGGCACGCTCGTGCGCCGTTCAAAATCTTCGGCTAGCCACTGCACGGCAGCCACCAGCCCTTGATCCAAAATAGGCGGTCGCAGATTCATCATGATGCGCTGGCTGGCCCCAATGGCATGTTGCAGCATGCTAGTGGCCGCTTGGGCATGTTCGCGCACCCCTTCTTGCGTGCTGTGGCGTCCAATCCAGGCCAGATCAAAGCGGATAGCGGTCAGGGCACCTCCAATGTCATCATGGATTTCTCTGGCAATGGCGGCACGTTCTTGTTCGATAGAGCTTTGCAGATGCTCGGCCAGCTCGGCCAGCCGTTTTTGTGATGCTGCCAACTCTTGCACAGCGTGCTCGCGCAGCCGCCGCGACTCGTGTACCTCGCAGGCGCGCTGTATCACATGGGGCAGGCGGGCCATATCGTCTTTGAGCACGTAGTCTGCAATGCCTAGGCGCATGGCGTCTACAGCAGCTGTTTCTCCGATGGCACCAGAGAGCAAAATGAATGGGGGATGGTCTGAATGCTGGGCCACCAGTTGCCAAGCATCCATGGCCGTAAAACCGGGAAGCTGGTAATCGGCCAAAATCACATCTATGCTTTGGCTGGCGATGGCGGCCTGAAAAGCCTCCAAAGAGTCAGCGTGCTGCATGTCAAATGCCAGCTGTGCACGGCGTAGGGTGAGAACCGTGAGGCGGTGGTCGGCCAGCGAATCTTCCAGATGCAAAATCGAAAGGTGCCGCTCCGGGTCGTGGCAGACCATAGGTGACGCTATCATAGGGCAAGAAATGCAAACAGCAGAAAGTGTGCTGGAATGATGAAAAGCAGGCCATGCAAGCCCAGCAAGAAAGGCGCTGAGCTTGTAGGTGTAATACCACGATAGGATAGTGCAGCCAGTGCGCTACACAACAGCAACACGCCGCCTTGGAGAAACAATGCAATCAACCCTCACAAAAACCGGAGTTCCTGGCGTGCACGTGCCTGTGGCGGTGGCTGCCGACTTGCAAGACTCCTTGATGGTGGTGATGCACGATTTGCATCGGCTAGAGGGCCTACTAGACCATGCGGCAGACAAATTGCTAGAAAATTTCAGTCGGGCCAATGATGCCCTCAATGATCCCCTGCTGGGCGAGTCCGAGGAGGTTGCGCGTGTGCGTGCAGCCTTGCGCCAGTCCGTGACTGAGCTACAGTTCCAAGATATGGCATCCCAGCTCATTGGGCACACCACCAAAGTTTTGCAGGCTTGTGCTTTCCGACTGGCTGCCGAAACCATGGGTGATGATGATGGAGAGGAAGCTGCACCATTTATGGGTATTGAGCCTGAACGCCCCAACCCCGTTACGCAAAGCGAAATGGATGCAGGCTCTATTGAGCTGTTTTGAGCGGCACAATCGAACCTATCACGAAAATTTTCAAAATTCTGCCGGAGCCTTACATGCAATCGATTCTTGCCGTTGACGACTCGCCATCTATGCGGAAAATGGTGGCCTTTACCCTGACTGGGGCCGGCTATCATGTTGTCGAGGCGGTAGACGGCCAAGATGCCTACGAAAAAGCACAAGATCAGGACATCGCCTTGGTCTTAGCCGATCAAAATATGCCCCGGCTCGATGGTTTGGGCCTGACACGCAAGTTGCGCGAACTGCCCCAATTCAAAACTACTCCCATCTTAATCTTGACCACCGAATCGAGCGACCAAATGAAACAGGCCGGGCGCAGTGCAGGGGCCACAGGGTGGCTGGTCAAGCCCTTCGATCCCAACCGGCTCATTGAAGTGATCCGGAAAGTCATTCGTTAATTGTGATGCACAGCTACCGCACGTACACAGGAGCCCCGCATGGGTGAAAGCTATCAAGAAGGCACAGGGTCAGGGGCAGATTTTGACCTCACCCAGTTCTACCAAATCTTTTTCGAGGAGGCCGGTGAAAACCTCGATCAGATGGAACGTATCCTGCTGGCGCTCGATCTTGCGGCAGTCAGCGATGAAGATCTGAATGGCATCTTCCGCTGCGCCCATTCCATCAAAGGGGGGGCTGCCACCTTCGGCTTTGCCGATGTTGCTGAGTTGACTCACCAGATGGAGTCGCTGCTCGATCGCTTGCGCCGGCACGAGTTGCAGCTTATTCCCGAAATGATCGATGTGTTGCTGGAGTCAGCGGATGCTTCGCGCAGTTTGCTAGCCCGGCACCAAGCGGGTGGTCAAGGTGAAGCCTTGTCCACCACCGATCTGGTGGCCCGTATCCGTCAATTGGTCTCTGGTGTGGTGCCCACACCAGTACAGGCCCCCCCACCGCCTCCGCCGCCTCCTGCACCTGCGCCAGCGCCAGTTGTTGCAGCGCCAGTTGCGGCCCATCCATTGCCACCTGGTGTGCGTCGCCTCGAAATCCGTATTGGCCCGCTGCCCTTGGTAGAGCAAGCCGATGCCGTCAAAGAATTGTTCCGCGACATTCCGGGCTTGGGCACAATCAGTGATTTGCCCTCTGCGCAGGCCGATACCCGTCTGTTCTTGGTTGAAACCTCTTCCACCAACGACGATTTACTCGATCTGTTCGCCTTCCATGTCTCCAAAGACCAGGTGCAGATTCGACCAATGGGTGAGGCCCCAGCATCTACAGCCGGAGCCAATCCTTACGAGTTGTTTGGTGGTGCTGAGGCTCCTGCTCCTGCTCCTGCTCCTGCTCCTGCTCCAGTCGCTCCAGCACCGGCCCCAGTGCCTGCAGTGGTAGCTCCTGCTCCTGCTCCCGCCCCCGCCCCCGCTGCCAACGCTGCACCCAAGATCAGCAATCAGGCTGCACAAATGGAGTCCACCACCATCCGGGTGGCGGTCAACAAGGTCGATCAGCTCATCAATCTGGTGGGCGAGTTGGTCATTACCCAAGCCATGCTGGCGCAAAACAGCCGAGGGCTGGATGCTGCGGTTTACCAGCAATTGCTGGCTGGGTTGGCTGATCTCGATCGCAACACCCGTGACTTGCAAGAGTCGGTGATGTCGATCCGTATGATCCCGATGTCGGTGGTGTTTAGCCGCTTCCCGCGTATGCTGCGCGACTTGGCCAATAAACTGGGCAAGAAGGTTGATTTTGTCACCCACGGCGAGGCCACTGAGCTTGACAAAGGGCTGGTAGAAAAGATCACCGATCCGCTCACCCACTTGGTGCGCAATAGCTGTGACCACGGCATCGAAATGCCCGCCGAGCGTCTGGCTAAGGGCAAGCCCGAAAACGGCACTATCATCTTGTCTGCATCGCACCAAGGCGGCTCTATCGTCATTGAGGTGCGTGATGATGGCAAGGGCTTATCGCGCGAAAAAATCCTAAGCAAAGCCCGCGAGCGTGGCTTGGATGTCACCGATCAAATGCCCGATGAAGAAGTTTGGATGCTTATTTTTGCGCCCGGCTTTTCCACCGCAGAAGTCATTACTGACATCTCTGGGCGCGGCGTGGGTTTAGATGTGGTCAAACGCAATATCGCCGCTCTGAATGGTACGGTCGAAATTGAATCGTTTGAAGGCCAAGGCATGAAGGTGGCGGTGCGCTTGCCTCTCACGCTGGCTATCATGGATGGTATGTCCGTTGGTGTGGGCGATGAAGTTTATATTCTGCCCCTGTCATCGGTGGTCGAGTCCTTCCAAGTTAACTCTGACGATGTCAGTACTGTAGCCCAAGGGGCCCAGCTGGTTAAGGTGCGCGATGAGTATATGCCCGTTATTGCTCTAGAGCGTACTTTCCAAGTTCCTCGGAACAACCAAGAAAAATCTAGCACCATTATGGTGGTGGTCGAAGCTGATGGTTCGCGCGTTGCGCTATTGGTCGATGAGCTATTGGGTCAACACCAAGTGGTGGTAAAAAATCTAGAAGCCAATTATCGCAAAGTGCCCAATGTCTCTGGTGCCACTATTCTTGGAGATGGCAAGGTAGCTTTGATTTTGGATATTGGTGGCCTGGTTCGACGGGCACGTTATTGATCGCTGGGATGCTCCGCCAAAAGTGGCCGGGGTATCCTGTCATGTAGTAGAAGGAAACTCACCATGAGCGTAGTGGGAAAAACAGCAGGAACTACTCCTTCCGGAGCTCGTGAATATCTCACATTTCGGTTGGACCAGGAAGAGTATGGTATTGACATCCTGAAAGTTCAGGAAATACGTGGATACGAAGCTCCCACGCGCATTGCCAATGCCCCTGATTTTATTAAGGGGGTAGTCAATTTGCGTGGCACCATTGTGCCAATTGTTGATATGCGCTTAAAATTCAACTGCTCGCACGTTGAATACAATAGCTTCACGGTCGTCATTATTCTCAACCTTCGTCATCGCGTGGTTGGTATTGTGGTCGATTCCGTGAGTGATGTCATGGAGTTAGCGCCCGATAGCATCCGTGCAGCTCCAGATATTGACAGTGTTATTGATAATGGCTGTATTCTAGGTCTAGGCTCAGTTGGGGAGCGGATGCTCATTCTGCTGGATATTGAGAAATTGATGTCTAGTGTAGATATGGGGCTGGTCTCAATGGGTGATTGATATCATTTTAATCTTCGGTTGGCAAGTTAAAGTTAGCTTGCTGAGGTGAAGGGTGTGGCTATCGACAAATAAAAAGTAGTTTAAATAATTTATTCCCTATGCGTCACACCAAATCCCCCAGTCTTATTCGGTCTGTAGATGTTTCTTTGCCCGCAGGCTTGGATGCTGGAGGCCCCTTGGAGCAGGGGCGTGAGTTTACATGGTCTGATGCAGATTTTTCGCGTGTTCAATCTTTAATTTATCAACGTGCAGGTATCAGTTTGCATGATGGTAAACATGCAATGGTATATAGCCGATTATCTCGGCGGCTGCGTGAAACGGGATACACCAGTTTTAGGGAATATCTTGATTGGTTAGAAAAACATGATGGGCCAGAGTGGCAAGAGTTTATTAACGCACTTACCACCAATTTAACAGCGTTTTTCCGCGAGCAGCACCATTTTGAGATACTGGCCGAGCATCTGCGCTCTAAGCCTGCAGGAAACTCTTGGCGTGTTTGGTGTAATGCCGCTTCAACCGGAGAAGAGCCTTATTCTATCGTCATGACTGCCCTAGAGGCTTTGGGTGCTCAAGCCCATTTCAAGCTTATGGCTAGTGATATTGATTCACGGGTACTAGCTACGGCAGCACAAGGCATCTATCGGATGGAGGCCACGAAAGGGCTTAGTCAAGAGCGTTTACAGCGTTTCTTTCTTCGTGGTAAAGGTAGCAATGTCGGTTTGTTGCGTGCCAAGCCAGAGTTGCGTAACTTTATCGAATTCATGATTGTGAACTTGATCCGGGACGATTGGCCTTTCCGTGAGCCTTTTGATGCCGTTTTTTGTCGCAATGTCATGATTTATTTTGATGCTAAAACGCAGCGCAGTGTTCTGGAGCGTATCCATCGGGTACTTAAGCCCGGTGGATTGCTGTTTGTAGGGCATGCAGAAAATTTCAGTGAATCGCGTGATTTGTTTACCCTGCGGGGTAAAACGGTTTACGAACGACGCTAATCGCTATATTTTTTGTTTCGCACGTTATTATCATGACTTACCATGCTAAGCCCCCTCTCCCTGTTGCTGTCACCAAATTGAATGGTACACAGGGTGATTATTTGCAGGCTGGGCGTGCAGCAGCTATGGCGCCATCCGCATCGTCCAAAGAATTTTCTTTGGTAGACTTGAAGGCACAGCCACGTCGTCCCGGACAGGCTAGTTTCTTTTTCTTTGATCCTCATTTTCAGCAAAATGCTGTCAAAATTCTTCCTGGTGAGTATTTTGTTTCAGATAAGCAAATTATTATAATGACGGTGTTGGGGTCATGTATTGCGGCTTGCTTATGGGACAGTCGAATGCAGATCGGGGGCATGAACCATTTTATGTTGCCAGAAGGTGATTCTGCCGATCTTTCCGGACGTTATGATTCTTATGCGATGGAATTACTCATCAATGAGATGCAAAAAATGGGTGCGCGGCGTGAAACCATGCAAGCCAAAATTTTTGGGGGTGCCCAAGTGATGCATAACTTCACCACAATGAATGTGGGAGAGCGCAACACAAAATTCGTTATAAATTATTTGCGTACTGAGCGTATTCCTATTATTTCAGAAGATGTATTAGATATTTATCCGCGCAAAGTAGTATTTTTTCCTGTCACCGGAAAAGCAATGGTCAAACGTCTTGCCCATGCGCATCCTGACATCCTAGCGCAGGAAAAACGGGGTAACGTAGCCACGGTGGTTAAAACCACAGCAGGTGGCTCAGTGGATTTGTTTTAAATAAAAGAAGGCTGGTCGATGAGCAAGAAAATCCGTGTAATTGTGGTCGATGATTCAGCATTGGTGCGCAGCTTACTTGCAGAAATCATCAATCGCCAGCATGACATGGAATGTATTGGTACCGCCCATGATCCCTTGATTGCTCGCGAAATGATCCGCGAGATGAATCCTGACGTCATCACGCTGGATGTTGAAATGCCGCGTATGGATGGCATCGATTTCTTGGGCCGTCTGATGCGTTTGCGCCCGATGCCGGTGGTCATGGTCTCCACACTGACCGAACGCGGGGCAGAAGTCACCATGAAAGCGCTTGAATTGGGGGCTGTAGATTTTGTCGCCAAGCCGCGTGTCGGTTTGGCCGGGGGGCTACAGGATTTGGCAGGGCAAATTGTCGATAAAATCCGCGTCGCCGCCGTGGCCCATGTTCATCGTATGCAGCGCCCCCCTGTGACATCCAGCAAACCTACAGGTGCAGGCAGCACCGCACCCACACCAGCATCTGCCAGCAGCAGTTTGTTGGGCCGTGTTTCGACCGAAAAGTTGATCTTTATCGGTGCTTCTACCGGCGGCACCGAGGCTATCAAAGAAATTTTGGTGCAGCTACCGGCCGACTGTCCGGCTATTGTCATTACCCAGCACATGCCGCCTGGCTTTACTACCAGCTTTGCAGCCCGCCTCAACAGCCTGTGCCAAATTACTGTCAAAGAGGCTACGCATGGCGAGCGTATTTTGCCTGGCCATGCTTATATTGCACCGGGAGGCAAGCAGTTTTCCGTCAGTCGTAGTGGGGCCAATTATGTGGCTGTCGTCGATGACAGCCCGCCAGTCAATCGGCACAAGCCTTCGGTTGAAGTACTGTTCAAGTCCGCCGCCGCCGTAGTCGGGCGCAATGCTTTTGGCATCATGCTCACCGGGATGGGGGCGGATGGTGCTAGTGCCATGCGCGAGATGCGCGATGCTGGCAGTTACAACTATGTGCAAGATGAGGCCAGTTGCATTGTCTTTGGCATGCCCCGCGAAGCCATTGCTAAGGGTGCAGCCGATGAAGTCTTGCCATTAAATCAAATTGCCTCTGCTTTAGTCACACGTTTGCGTGGCACCTCAGACAAAGCGCACCACCGTATTTAACTTAACAGGTGGTGCGTAAGGCAACTTTAGGCAGACAGCGCGGTCCAGCGCTCTAAGGCTGCCATTAAAGCCTGTTCTATTTCCCCTTCGCGCGTGTGCAAAGCTACAGCGCGGGCGGCATCGGTACTGTAGAGCGTGCCATCAGCCAGCTCCGCCTGAATGCGGCTTTGTTCCGCTTCTAGCGCTTCGATCTGTTGGGGCAACTGTTCTAAATCGCGCTGTTCCTTATAGCTCAACTTGCGTTTGCTTGCTGGTTCGCGTGGCGCTGCGACCGCCTCTTTAGGCTGCTCTTTATCCTTGCTAGCTGACGTAGCAGGTGCCGCTGGCGACACAGCTGCCTGAGCAGCCGCAGCAATTTCTCGGCTGCGACGCGACTGAATCAGCCAGTCTTGCACGCTGCCCTCGTACTCACGCCACAAGCCATCACCCTCAAAGGCAATAGTGCTGGTGACTACATTGTCCAAAAATGTCCGGTCATGGCTGACTAAAAACACTGTGCCCTCATAGCTTTGCAGCAGGTCTTCGAGCAAGTCCAGCGTTTCAATGTCCAAATCGTTGGTTGGCTCATCAAGTACCAGCACATTAGCCGGACGGGCAAACAGCCGGGCCAGCAATAGCCGGTTGCGTTCACCCCCGGACAGCGAGCGCACCGGCGAATGGGCGCGGGCCGGTGAAAAGAGAAAGTCGCCCAAATAGCTCTTCACATGCTTGCGCTGGTTGCCAATTTCAATCCACTCGCTGCCGGGGCTGATGAAATCTTCTAACGTAGCATCCAGATCAATCGCATGGCGCATCTGGTCAAAATAGGCCACTTGCAGGTTTGCGCCTTGTCGAACCCGTCCGCTGTCTGCTGCCAGCTCACCCAAAATCATTTTGAGCAAGGTGGTTTTACCTGCGCCATTGGGGCCGATCAGGCCTACTTTGTCGCCGCGCAAAATAGTGCCACTGAAATTGCGCACCACCGTTTTGTCGCCAAAGGTCTTGGATACCTCTTCCAGTTCGGCCACGATCTTGCCGCTGGGCGCACCAGAAGCCAAATCCATTTTCACGCTGCCCAAGGTCTCGCGGCGTGCAGTGCGGCGCGCACGCAGGGCCTCTAGGCGGGCGATGCGGCTTTGACTGCGCGTGCGTCGTGCTTCTACCCCCTTACGTATCCAGACCTCCTCTTGTGCCAGCAACTTGTCTGCTTTGGCTGAGATCGTTTCTTCTTGGGCCAGTTGATCTTGCTTGTGCAATTGGTACTGGGCAAAATTACCGGGGTAGGAACGCAACGCGCCCCGATCCAACTCCACAATACGGGTCGCCACATTGTCCAGAAAGCTGCGGTCATGGGTGATGGTGACAACGCTGCCCGGAAAGTCCAGCAGCAAACCTTCCAGCCACTCAATGGAATCTAAGTCCAAGTGGTTGGTTGGTTCATCGAGCAGCAGCACATCGGGCCGTGTCACCAGCGCCTGCGCCAAGGCCACCCGTTTCTTGGTTCCGCCTGATAAATTACCAATGCGTGCCTGTGGGTCTAGGTGCAGCCGTTGCAGGGTTTCTTCAACCCGTTGTTCCCAGTTCCAAGCATCAAAGGCTTCAATCTGGGTTTGCAGTGCATCCAGATCAACCCCCTCTTTGCCCTCTAGGTACTCCTCACGCAGGGCGATCACCGTGGCCAAACCTTCCGATGTTGCCTGAAACACCGAGGTATCTGCATCCAGCACCGGTTCTTGGGCTACATAGGCAATCCGAATCCCCTGTTGCACATGTTTGTTGCCATCGTCGGGCTGTGCCAGCCCGCCCAAAATTTTCAGTAGAGAGGACTTGCCAGCGCCGTTGCGCCCAATCAAGCCCACCCGTTCCCCCGTCTCCAAGGAAAAGTTAGTGTGATCTAGTAGAGCCACATGCCCGAAGGCCAGCTGCGCGTTGAGTAATGTAATCAGTGCCATGGTGCGGCCCATTATCCGTGCCCCCGGTAGCCAAAGCACCTCCGGTACTGTCACGTTCCAGCTGTTGCATCCCTGATGACTGCAAAAAAGATCGAATCCAGTGCTAACGACCCGATAGTGCCAAGAAACGGTGCTACAATGCGCCCCTTGCTGCTGATGTTGCTCCTTCTTTTTAAAGATAGATCACTGTCAGTAGTAACTTGGTTTTACGTAGTTTAAGTAGTGCCTGCAAAGATTTTCAAAATTTCTTGCAAGTGCTGCAAAAACCGGTGTATAATTCAAGGCTTCGCTGCTCGGTGATGTTGCTTCTAAATAGAAGTTGTGTTGTTGGGTAGCGGTAAGAATTTCAGATTGTTGGTTGATGTTAAATCCCCTACAGTTTGACAGGAGATAAAAAGTCCTGTTATAATTCAAGGCTTCGCTGATCGTAGCGAGCTAGACAGAAAAAGACTTCGGTTTAATCTGTTGGAACTTTAAAAATATACAGCCGATAAGCGTGGGCGTTTGAATATGCGATTGCCAAGTTCTTTGGAACTAGTGCTTGCACTACAAACGCTCATGAAGAAGTGAAGT
>NZ_FOGD01000030.1 GCF_900111115.1 Giesbergeria anulus | reverse complement strand
GATAACGAGTCTGCTTGCAGACGAAGTGAGTGATACCCTGCTTCCAGGAAAAGCCACTAAGCTTCAGCTACACACGACCGTACCGCAAACCGACACTGGTGCGCGAGATGAGTATTCTAAGGCGCTTGAGAGAACTGCGGAGAAGGAACTCGGCAAATTGATACCGTAACTTCGGGAGAAGGTATGCCCCTAGTAAGTGAACTTGAACAAAGGGAGCTAAACGGGGTTGCAAAAAATCGGTGGCTGCGACTGTTTAATAAAAACACAGCACTCTGCAAACACGAAAGTGGACGTATAGGGTGTGACGCCTGCCCGGTGCTGGAAGATTAAATGATGGGGTGCAAGCTCTTGACTGAAGTCCCAGTAAACGGCGGCCGTAACTATAACGGTCCTAAGGTAGCGAAATTCCTTGTCGGGTAAGTTCCGACCTGCACGAATGGCGTAACGATGGCCACACTGTCTCCTCCGCAGACTCAGCGAAGTTGAAATGTTTGTGATGATGCAATCTCCCCGCGGAAAGACGGAAAGACCCCATGAACCTTTACTGTAGCTTTGTATTGGACTTTGAACGGATCTGTGTAGGATAGGTGGGAGGCTTTGAAGTAAGGTCGCTAGATCTTATGGAGCCAACGTTGAAATACCACCCTGGTGCGTTTGAGGTTCTAACCCAGGTCCCTTATCGGGATCGGGAACAGTGCATGGTAGGCAGTTTGACTGGGGCGGTCTCCTCCCAAAGTGTAACGGAGGAGTTCGAAGGTACGCTAGTTACGGTCGGACATCGTGACGATAGTGCAATGGCATAAGCGTGCTTAACTGCGAGACTGACAAGTCGAGCAGATGCGAAAGCAGGACATAGTGATCCGGTGGTTCTGTATGGAAGGGCCATCGCTCAACGGATAAAAGGTACTCTGGGGATAACAGGCTGATACCGCCCAAGAGTTCATATCGACGGCGGTGTTTGGCACCTCGATGTCGGCTCATCTCATCCTGGGGCTGTAGCCGGTCCCAAGGGTATGGCTGTTCGCCATTTAAAGAGGTACGTGAGCTGGGTTTAAAACGTCGTGAGACAGTTTGGTCCCTATCTTCCGTGGGCGCTGCAGATTTGAGGAAGCCTGCTCCTAGTACGAGAGGACCGGAGTGGACACACCTCTGGTGTACCGGTTGTCACGCCAGTGGCATCGCCGGGTAGCTATGTGTGGAAGAGATAACCGCTGAAAGCATCTAAGCGGGAAACTCGTTTCAAGATGAGATCTGCCGGGGCCTTGAGCCCCCTAAAGAGTCGTTCAAGACCAGGACGTTGATAGGCTGGGTGTGCAAGCGCAGTAATGCGTTGAGCTAACCAGTACTAATTGCTCGTGCGGCTTGACCCTATAACTTTGATGTTCCTTCAAAAGAACCATCAAGGTCTGTTATGCCAAAAAAAGCGCAATCAAAACAAAAAAGCTGATAAGACTCTATGAATTTAGCTGTATTGCCTATAAAGCGATACAGCGCACAGTTTAAGCCTGATGACCATAGCAAGTTGGTACCACTCCTTCCCATCTCGAACAGGACAGTGAAACGACTTTGCGCCGATGATAGTGCGGGTTCCCGTGTGAAAGTAGGTCATCGTCAGGCTAATATTAAAGCATCCCCCTCTGATCCTATCGGTCAGAGGGGGTTTCGCTTT
>NZ_FOGD01000008.1 GCF_900111115.1 Giesbergeria anulus | reverse complement strand
ACACGACCGCGACGTGAATGCAGCACGCAACATTCTCGCGGCGGGGCATCGCCGTCTAGCAGTAGGAATCTCCGGGGTTTAGCCCGGAGAGGATGTCAACGAGTGTGTAACATGCTCTAAAAAAGCAGCTTCGCCCCTGAGGTGGCTTTGGTTTACTGTTTTGTTGGAGTGCATTTGTGATGCCATTTTCTGTCTCCTCCCTGCTGGCTAGGCTGTCTTTACTGATAGCCCCTCTTGCTATGGCCCACGCAGCAGAGCCACCTCCGGCCTATGCGGGTGTATGGTCTGGAACCATTGGTAAAAGTGCCGTGATGGTTTGCCTGTCTTCTAATACATCCCAGTATTACTACCGCAAAATGCGTAAGGGCCTGGTGCTCAATGGGGCTGATGCCACAGACCCCTTCAAAGCGTTGGAAGCAGGACTGCGCAGTGGACACCTGCATCTGCTAGAACAAAAATCGCCGGTGCCTGGGCAGCCAGATACCGTGACCGGGCGTTGGCAGATGCAACCGGGAGCCGTTGGCGAGCTGGTGGGCACTTGGAGCGATTCGGCGGGCCAAAAGACATGGCCTATCCGGCTGCAACGGCTCAACCCCTCAGGCCCACAGGCACAAGAGCAGTGGGCTGAAGACTGCCCGAGTGCCTATTTTCAGCCTTTAAAGGATGCTGTCCACTGGACGACCAAGCCTGCCGCTTTTGCAGGCAAGTCTTACCAGATGATGAGCACCCCGTTTGCCGACGCCCTGCAATTGCCTGCCGAGATGCCTGCTGCCCGCAAGATCAACCCGATGGCGCAGGCATGGCTGAAGGAGCAGGCGGTGGCGTTATATAGCTGCCGTATCAATGGTGGAACCGGCGAGGATTGGAGCGCCGCCTTGGCCCCCAAGGGTTGGAATGACAAGTTTCTGGTGCTAGAAGATTCACTGAGCGAAGTCTTTTGCGGTGGCGCGCATGGCAATGCTTCTCTGGGCATTTCCACCTTTGATTTAGACAACGGTGCCAAAGTCAACACTTGGGGCTGGATCAAGGGGGGGCAAAAAGCGGCAGAAGTGGCGGTGGACAAGGACTACCAGCCCACCCTATCGCGGTTGCGGGCGTTGTTAGAAAAGCACAATCCCCGCACCGATGGAGTGTGTGGTGAGGCTGCCCCACAGATGTCGATTTTTGATCCCTATCCTACGGCCAAGGGCTTGGTGTTCAATACCCACTTTTTTCATGCGTTGCGCGCCTGTAATGATGAGATTATCTTGTCTTGGAAACAAATGGCCCCATTCTTGACCCCTGCCGGACAGGCCGCCGCCCAGCAGGCGGTGCGGCCCTGAGCGCAAAGCAAATGCGTGGCCGCTCAAAAGCCGCGCATCGTGGCCCACTCTTCAAAGGGGGCGCGGCCTGACACCAGAGTATTGATGGGGGCCGTAGTGTCTTCGTAGCCTAGTGCTACACCGCAAGCGATGGTGTAGGGTTGGGGCAGCGCTAGCGGCTCGCGCAGGGTTTCGGTGTATTTGCGCCAAAAGCCTTGGGCACAGGTAGCCAGCCCGTTTGCCGTGGCTTGCAGCATCAGAGATTGCAGATAGAGGCCCACATCCATCCACTGCGGATCGCCCATGCGCTCGTCAATGCAGACAAAAATACCCACGGGAGCACCAAAAAACTGGGCATTTTTGGCCAGTTGTTGCAGGCGCGCTGCCTTGTCCTCGCGCGGGATGTCCAAGGTGCGGTACAGCGCTTCGCCATTGGCAAAACGGCGGCTGCGGTAGGGTTCCCACAGGTTGGCCGGGTAAGACATGCTGTGGGCATATTCTTGTGGATTGGATTCGCTGGCCGCTTGCAGGACTTGGGCCAAAGAATCGCCCGTCAGGGCAATAACGCGCCAAGGTTGCAGGTTACCCCCCGAAGCCGCGCAGGCGGCGCTTTCTAGTATTTCATGCACTAAGACAGCGCTGGGGGCTTGGGGCAGAAAAGCGCGCACCGAGCGGCGTTGTTGCAAGGCTTGGGATATATCCATCAGTCAGGTCTCCTGAGATAAAAATAGTGCGTCGGGTTACTTACCGACCAGCGCATTGAGTTTGTCGGCCTCAAAATGTTCTTGGCGTGCGGCGTCGGCAGGCACGCAATTGCCGCTTTGCGGCGCAGCGGCCAGTTTTTCTATGGCTTGCCACAGCAAGGCGATTTGGTGCTCTTGGGTGCTGGCACTGTCGATCAGGCCACGCATGGCTTGCGAGAGCGGGTCATCGCTTTGCGTGACGCCGTAGGCAGAAAACCCCATTTTAGAGGCAGCTTCCTCGCGGCGTACGTCGGCTTGGGCCTCAATGATGCGGGCCGGGTTACCTACTGCCGTAGCACCGGCTGGCACTGGCTTAGTCACTACGGCATTGCTGCCAATTTTGGCACCATCGCCCACCGTAAAGCCGCCCAACACCTTGGCACCAGCCCCTACCACCACATTAGCCCCCAAGGTGGGGTGGCGTTTGGTGCCTTTGTAGAGCGAAGTGCCCCCCAGCGTGACGCCGTGGTAAATCGTGCAGCCGGGGCCAATTTCGGCGGTCTCGCCAATCACCACGCCCATGCCGTGGTCGATAAAGACGCAGGGGGCGATGCGCGCACCGGGGTGAATCTCAATGCCGGTCAGCCAGCGGGCTGTGTGCGAAATAAAACGCCCCAGCCATTTGAGGCCATGTGTCCAGCACCAGTGTGCGCGTCGGTGCAGCACGAGCGCGTGCAGGCCGGGGTAGCAGGTCAGCACCTCCCAGCGGCTGCGCGCAGCCGGGTCGCGCTCAAGAATACACTGGATGTCAGAGCGTAAACGAGAAAACATGGGTAGGTGTCAGTGCAACAAAAGAGCGTGGCAGTTTAGGGGGTATCCAGATGTCATGGTGTCTCTGCGGCAGGAAGCCACAAAGTCACTGTGGTGCCAACCCCCACAGCACTGTGGATGTCCACGCTGCCGTGGTGCAGCTCGATGATCTCTTTGACCAAGCTCATGCCCAGCCCAGTGCCAGGAATATTGCCCGTGGTGTCGGCACGGTAAAAACGCTCAAATATCCGTGCGGTCTGTTCTGGTGTCATTCCCATGCCGTGGTCTTGTACACGAATGCCCACCCATGGCGCTTGCGTGGTCTCAGGCAGTGGGCGGTTTTGTTGAAATAGGCTAACAACGACTTGCCCACCGGCAGGCGAGTATTTGTGTGCATTGGAGACGATATTGCGCACCGCCTGCATCAGTTTTTTCTGGTCAGCGCGTACCCAGCAGATATTCTGGGGTAGGTTCAGTATGGGCGGTATTTGCCCGGCTGGCACACCAAAATCGGACACTACTTGATGTACAAGCTGACCCACATCAAGATGGTTAAAGAAAAAATCTTTACCGCGTCGCTCTTCAATACGCACCAAATCGAGTAGCTCATTGATGATGGCAATCATCAATTCGGACTGGCGGTGGATGATCCCCAGAATGTCTTGATGTTTGTCTTTGGTGAACTCTCTGCTCAACATCAGCTCGGTATAGCCAAAGATACTGACCATCGGCGTGCGCAGTTCGTGGGCTGCATGCGACAGAAATTCGCTCTTCATTCGGTCTATTTCAGTCTCATGCGTCACATCCCGAAAGTACAAAATCTGTGAAATGATGTTGGTTTTAGAGATGCGCAGGCCCACTTCCAGTACGTGCTTTTCTGGGTGGTTTAGCTCGATGAGCTGGCGTTCTGATGGAGCCGTAGAAAATGACTCAAGGCTTTGGGTGTTGGGTGCGTTCAGCCTAGTTTTTAAGAATGCTATGCCAGGAAAACGTGCTGAGTCTAGGCAAGTTTGTGCCAGACGGGCAGAAAATTCTGTTTCGTTCAGTCCCACAGTTTCGTCCAGCGCCATGCCGGTCATGCGTGAAAAGGCAGGACTGACATACTTGACGCAGCCTTGGGCATCAAAAGAGACAAAACCATCGGGGCTCAGGTCAAAAATAGCATTGAGTTGCTCAGTGCGGTCTTGGATACGTTCTAGGGCCAGTTCGAGTTCTTTTTGCGCCTTTAGGCGCATCCTGTTTTCGGTGGTTAGCTGCACATGGTTTTGGGCTAACTGGGCATTTTTCTCCTGCAAAGACTGGGCGATGCGTGCCCCCTCTTGGTTGGCACACGTCAATTGCTCGACACGTTCAGCGATGGCTTGCGACATCACGTTAAAGGCAGCCCCCAAGCGCCCGACATCGTCTTGGCCTTCTGGAACAGGCTCTAACGTTAATTGGCCCTGTGCCACCTTGAGACTGGCGGCGGTGAGCAATGACAGCTCGCGCGTGATGAGCAAGCCCAGCAGCGTTAGCAGTGCTGCCGACAACAGCAACTCACCCGAAGCGATCAAGATGCCCTGAAACAGCAAGTTTTTGCGTGCCACTTGAATGCGGCTCAGGTCGAGTCCAAACTGCAAGGTGCCCAGTGGTTGCCCCGCCAGTTTGACGGCAAGCGCCACGTCGTAGCGGGGGGGCGCATTGTCTAGGCGAAATTCTTTGTCCACCACTGGCAAAGGCTGGTCTACCGACCAGCCGCTGGTGGCAATCACAGTACCTGACACATCGGTCACGGCCAGATAGTCAATGCCCCGGATGGCATGGCTTTCATCAAGCACGGCTTGTACCGTGGCAATGTCGTACTGAACCAGCGGGGCGACTAAAGCCGCAGAAAGCACCGGCCCAATTTGTGCAGCCTGCTCACGGGCTTGCTCACCCATGGCGTCGTGTAACAGGCGCAGGCTGTTGCTCACCAGAATTGCCAGCATCAACACCTCGACCACCAATGCAGCCAGCAAGAGCTGCCCACGCACGGTACGCCACGGGGCGAAGGTCATTATTTTCCTTGTTTCAAGGTTGTGCGAACTTCATTGGCGTAGGGATCCATGGCTACCAGTTCACGCGGCTCTAGGGCACGGTAGCCCCCCAGTTTATATTTGGAAAAATACTGTTTGCCTTCTGCCGTTTCGGCAAAGGCCCACAGCGCCGCCAGCATGGCTTCTTGTTGTTTGGCATGGCGCTGGTTGAGTACATACACACGGCCCGCCATGGGTAGACTTTCTGCCAAAACCCGCAGTTGATCGCGTACTGACGCGGGCAGGCTCTGGAAGTTTGCCAGCGATACAAACCCTGCACTGCCCTCGCCCTTGAGTAACAGTTGGCCCACGCTGTCAGATGCGCTGACGTAGCGCATCGTGGTGTTGGGTACAGCGTTGCGGTGCAGCCAGTGTTGGCCCCACAGAGTCACCAGCGATGAGGCAGAAAGCCCGATTACTTTGCTGTGGGCCAAGTCTTGAGGAGTACGAAAACGACTATCGAATGCCACCAAAGCCACGGCCTTGAAATCTGCTTGGTAGGTCAGCAGTGGCAGGTAGCCTGCATCGGTTTGCATCAGCCGCGCCTGATGTCCGGTGGTGATGACCATGTCGTATTGCTGCGCTACACCGCGCCGAGCAAACTCTGTGAAATCTGGTGCAGTGACGATTTCTACTGGCCGTTGCAGGGTCTGCTCTAGCCGGTGACGCAAGGGTTGGTACATCTCAATGATGACGCGGGCGCTCGAGTGCGGTGCGACCCCAATGCGAAACGGTAGCTGCTCTGAAGGCGCAGCCATGCTCCATACGGGCCATAGCCAAATTACAGCAAGAAACCAGAGGATGCGGCGCGTCATGATGATCTTCAAATAAAAGAAAGGAAAGCGTACACCCCGGCCATGGCAAGGTTGGTGGGCATTACCTCAAACGAACCCGATCTTACTTTTTTTGTAGCACTGTAGAGTGATGGTCTAATCGACTAGAACCCTTCAGTCGTTGCAGAGCAGCCCACAACAGATCGCAAAATTTGTCACTTCTGCCGTCTTGTGCAAATTTAACTTGCGCATCAAACCGTGTCGGTTCGGTGCCAGAAGGCCAAGAAAGTCTTTCTGCGGTTCTGACGCTTGGGGGTGGAGCACCGTTTGGGGGAGTTGGTGCGGTTTCTTCAATCGGCAAAAAACGATAGGATGAGATCAGAGATATTGGTGGTACGGATATTGTAAATGGTAGCAGTTTTGTAACAAAATTGAAGTAGAATTCTGAAAAATCTCTTAAAAATTATCCATGCGTAATAATCAGCCCGTCAATAATCAAGAATATGTTTTACGTGAAAATCAATCGCCTATCTCACGTACCGATACCAACAGCATTATTACTTTTGTAAATTCTGACTTTATTGAGGTCAGCGGGTTTAGTGAAGAAGAGTTAATTGGTCAGCCGCACAATATGGTGCGCCACCCCGATATGCCCCCTGAGTCCTTTGCTGATATGTGGCACTACCTTAAACAGGGTCGTTCATGGACAGGAATGGTAAAGAATCGCCGCAAGGACGGGGGGTATTATTGGGTGTTGGCGAATGCATCGCCCATGTGGGAAAATGGCAAAGTGGTCGGCTATGCATCAGTGCGAATGAAGCCATTGCCAGAACAAGTAACTCAAGCCGAAGCTGCTTACGCCAAGTTGCGCAGTAATTCTGGCGGCGCTGGCATTCGCATTGAACGTGGGCGTATTGTGCGTACTGGTCTCTTAGGAAAATGGGATAAGTTGCTTAACCTGTCGATTGCTGCTCGTTTGCTGGCCTTGGTTATGTGCGCCTTGGCTATGATGATGTTGGTGGGTTTAGTAGGCCTCCGTGGAACACAAATTTCCAATGAGGAGGTGCACAATATGTACCGCGAAGCCGGGTTGGCAACAATTTATTTAGACAAGATTGGACGTTTGCAATACCGTAATCAAGTCAATATGGCCACTGCCTTGTTAGACCCTGTGCCTGCAAAGGTAGAAGCTCTGCTGCAAGAGTCGGAGGCAAACCGAAAAATCATTAGTCAAACTTGGAAAGATTACCTAGAGATTGGTCACGAGGAGAACGAGAAAGCTATTCAAAATGAATTTGAGGCGTTGCGTGCAAAATATCAAAAAGAGGCTACCAACCCAACAATGACAGCCTTGCGGGCAGGAGACTTTACACAAGCCCAACAGCTCTACATTCACAAGGTATTGCCTCAGTATGCCGAGGTCAGTCGTAACCTTGATAAGCAAATAGAGCAACAACAAATTAACTCTAAATTGGCGATGCAAGAGGCCGATGCCCAATACCATCAAGTCCTCGTGACCAGTTTGCTGACCTTGTTGTTCGGAATGGTGTTTACGGCACTCTTGGCGTGGCGTGTACGCCTCAAGACCGTCGATCCCATCAATGCGGCAGTGGCGGTTGCCAAACAAATTGCAGCCGGTGCGCTCAACAATAAGATTGAACTCAAAGGGGGTGATGAAGCAGGCCAATTGATGGCCGCTTTGTTTGCGATGCAGCGCAGCTTGGCATCGCTGGCCGGTGGTGTGCTAGGTGGTGCAGAGCGCATCCAACAAGAGGCCACTGAGATTTCGCAGGGTAATAATTCGTTGGCTTCACGTACCGAAGAGCAGGCGGTGGCGTTGCAAGAAGCTTCATCCAATATGGAGGAGGTGAGCATCACGGTACAGCACAATGCTGATCGGGCTCAATCTGCCAACACCTTGGCACGAGAGGCCGGTGGCATTGCCAACCAAGCTGGCGTGGCGATGGGTCAGGTAGTGGGCACGATGGATGCGATTGCGCGTAGCTCAAAAACCATTACCGACATCATCGGTGTGATTGACGGCATTGCGTTCCAGACCAACATTTTGGCCTTGAACGCTGCGGTAGAGGCTGCCCGCGCAGGCGAGCAAGGGCGTGGATTTGCGGTAGTAGCCAGTGAAGTGCGTAGCTTGGCCCACCGCAGCGCCAAAGCTGCCAAGGAAATCAAAACGTTGATTGAAGAGTCGGTCACGCAGGTTGAGGGTGGATTGACGCAAGTGGGCGGGGCGCGCCAAACCATCCATGCCACCATTGACTCGGTGGCGCGCATGGCCTCCATCATGGAAGAAATTGTCAACGCCTCTCACGAGCAAGGTGTCGCTGTGCAGCGGGTAGCGCAATTGGTGGTACAGATCGATCAAGCGACGCAGCAAAACGTCCCTCTCGCAGAGCAAGCGGCGGTGTCTTCCGAGCGTTTGGCCGATCAAGCTCTGTCACTAAAGCGCAATGCTTTAGTGTTTCGCTTGCCTTAAGACAGCATAAAGAGGCTCATGGCATCTCAGCGCTTGGCTTGTGCCGCTTCGATCATGGCCTTGGCAACACCACGCAAGATGTGGATTTCTTCAGTCTGCAACTGTGCGCGGTTAAAAAGTTGGTTGAGCCTGGGCATGAGTTTTTTGGGTGCTGCCGGATCGAGAAAATCTACCGCCACCAGTGCTTGCTCCCAATGTGCCAGCATCCCGGCTACTTGGGCGGCATCGGCACGGGTCGGCACTGTGGAAGTGGTGGGCGTTGTGGCTGGTGCGGCAAAACCGCCCAAGGCTTGTCGCCATTCGTAGGCAATGACCTGAATGGCAGCGGCCAGATTGAGCGAGCCAAACTGCGGATCGGTAGGAATCTGCAAGGCCACATCGCAACGATAAACATCTTCATTGGCCATGCCAAAGCGCTCGCAGCCAAACAAAAAGCCGACGCCGGTTTCAGTGCAGGCTGCTGGCATTGCTGTGGCTGCGGTATCGCACGTGTCGGCTGCGGTGTGGGCAGACAGGGCACCTTGCAACAGCAACTCAAAATGCTGGCGTGGGGCGCGCGTGGGGGGGCCAAAATCGCGTGGCGTCATGGCAGTGGCGCACAGGTGGCTCAGGCCGTCTAAGGCTTCATCCAGAGTCTCGACGATGCGGGCGTTTTTGAGCACGTCCAAGGCCCCGCTAGCGCGCTGGATGGTTTCTTCTCGGCGCAGTACGTTGGGCCAGCGCGGTGCCACCAGCACCAAGTCATCAAAGCCCATCGTTTTCAGGGCGCGGGCAGCGGCACCTACATTGCCAGCATGGCTGGTTTGGATCAGGATGAAGCGGGTTTTCATGGGTAGTGACAGGGCAGCGCTGCACAGAAGGCAGGCAGCAGGGCTAAAATCGGGGGCCTTATTGTCGCAGCGCGCATCGCCGGGCTGCGTCTTCTCTGTTCTTGGCCTGTGTGCTGTGGTTTTGCTTCCCAGCGCACCAACTCCTACAATTTATGTCGTCTAATCTGCACCCCATGCTCAACGTGGCCATTAAGGCTGCCCGCGCCGCCGGCGCTATCATCAACCGCGCGGCCTTGGACGTGGAGGCAGTGCGTATTTCGCAAAAGCAGATCAACGACTTTGTCACGGAAGTAGACCACGCCAGCGAACAGGCCATTATTGAAACCCTGCTCACCGCCTACCCCGGCCACGGCATTTTGGCCGAAGAATCGGGCAGCCAGTATGGTGCCAAAGATTCGGAGTTTGTTTGGATCATTGATCCGCTGGACGGCACCACCAACTTTATCCACGGTTTTCCGGTGTATGCCGTGAGCATTGCGCTGTCGGTGCGCGGCAAAATTGAGCAAGCGGTGGTGTATGACCCCTCGCGCAACGACCTGTTTACGGCCACCAAGGGCCGGGGTGCTTACCTGAACGAGCGCCGCATCCGCGTGAGCAAGCGCACCCAGCTCAAAGACAGCTTGGTTTCCACGGGTTTTCCGTTCCGCCCCGGAGACAACTTCCAAAACTACATGCGCATGATGGCCGATGTTATGCCACGCACTGCTGGGCTGCGCCGCCCCGGTGCTGCCGCCTTAGACTTGGCCTATATCGCTGCTGGTTATTGCGATGGCTTTTTTGAGACCGGTTTGAGCATTTGGGATGTGGCCGCAGGCTCGTTGCTGGTGACCGAAGCTGGTGGCCTGATTGGTAACTTTACTGGCGAGGCCGACTTCTTGGATCAAGGCGAATGCTTGGCGGGTAACCCGCGTATCTACGGCCAGTTGGTTAGTATTTTGGGCAAATACAGCAAGTTTGCCAGCGCGGGCGAAAAAGCCGGTTTGCGCCAAGCACAGGCTACGGATGCGCCAGAACAAGCCCCTGCAACCACTACGGAAGCTGCAGTTACCCCTAGCGCAACACCCGACGCGCCGTTTTAAGCTGATACGGTTTCATGGCTGCGCTGGCGCGTGCTGCACTGTGGCATCGGCCTGCGGCGTGGCAGTATGGATGCAACAATTTACATTTTGTTGCAAACCGACCAGCGCGATACATTGGCCCTGCGCATTGAGCACGGGGAAAATAGTGATCTCTTCTTGGTATGGGCTTCCATCGCGGCGGTGGTTGATAAACTGTCCCGTCCAGACGCGCCCTGCCACGACGGCGCTCCACATGTCATGGTAAGTTTGGGCTGGGGTGCAACCACTGGCTAGGATGGAGGGTTTGCGGCCCCGCACTTCGTGCAGTGCGTAGCCGCTATTGCGCTCAAACTGCGCGTTGACCCATTCGATCACGCCGCTGGCATCGGTGACTACCACGGTCAGCGGGCTGTGCTCTAGGGCGGTGCCTAACACCTGTACCCGCTCTAGCGTGGCCGCCATCTGGGCGCGGCTGCGCAGCAGGGCCAAAGCCAACAGCCCCAGCAGGGCCAGCAGTACCCCTGCGGCCAAGCCGTAGCCTACGTGGTTAGACAGCGGCATCAACGGGCTGATGTCATCGAGCATCACTAATTGCCATAGGCCATCAGGGTCTCGCCAGTCCATCGCGTGCTGTTGTACGGCATGGGGTCTGCCATCCACCATCACCTTGTGGGCTGTAGGAGAAAACGGCAAGGCCGAGGCCACGCCGTTGTCAAAATGGTGCCCAAACTGGCCCAAGGCGGCAATGGCATCAATGCGCTGTTGGGTCAGGGGCGGCGCTACAGCATAGACCCACTCAGGGCGCGTGGCGGCAAACACCACCCCTTGGGGCGAGAGCAGTAGCACGGGGCTACCAGCGCGGGCCAACAAGGCGTCCAGCGGCGCAAAGCCCAGTTGTACCACCAGCACCGCATGGGCTAGCGCTGGCTGGCTGCAATAGGCAGACAAAGGAGCCAGCACATACAACTGGCGCTCATGGGTGATAGAGCTGACAGCAGCTTGCACCCGTATCTCTGGGTTGTTGCTGGGCAGTAGGCGCTGGCGTAATGCTTGGCGGGCGGTAGATAAACGGGTGCGGGTGCCTTGGGCCTGTTGTAGTAGTACCTGCCCTTGGGCATTGAGCACGTACACGGCTTCGGCAGACAAAGCTTCACGCACCTTGGTGAGCGGGGCGCTCAGTGCCCCATTGTGCGCCGCGTTGGGCGCGGGCTGCACTTGCTCTAGCAGTGTGCAGATGGGCTGGCCCCAGTTTTTAAGCTGCTCGCGCAGTCCAGCTTGGGCCGCTTGACCATCAAGGGCTTGGGCCATAAGCGCCAGTAGTTGCGCTCGGATGTTGTGGCGCTCATGCAGGTGTTGCTCACGTCCCCAATACATGGCCACCAAGGCCCCCAACAGCGCCAGCAACAACACTACAGCTACGCCGCGCCAGCCATAGCGGGGGCGCAGTGGTATTTGGTGCTGGAGCATGGCGCTAGTGGATCAATCAGTGCTGGCTGTGGAGCAGGGCTTGCAGTGCCTGTGGCGAATCTGGGCGACCAAACAGGTAGCCTTGGAACTGCTCACAACCATGCAGGCGCAAAAATCCCATCTGCCCGGTGGTTTCTACACCTTCGGCTACGGCCACCAAGTCTAGGCTTTGCGCCAGTGCCAAGATGGTGCGCACGATGGCCGCATCGTTAGGGTCGGTGAGCACGTCGCGCACAAAACTTTGGTCGATTTTGACTTGGTCTAGTGGCAGACGTTTGAGGTAGCTTAGGCTGGAGTAGCCGGTGCCAAAATCGTCGAGCGCAAAGCTCACGCCCTGCTGCTGGAGCTGCTCCATGCGTGCAATGGTGTATTCCAGATCGCTCAGCAACATGCTCTCGGTTAGCTCGATTTTGAGCCGCTGGGGGTTGGCCCCTGTCTCAGCCAAAATTTCTAGTACCTCGGCCACAAAGCCATGCTGGCGAAACTGGCGCGCACTAACATTGACAGCCACACTCAGGTGGGCCGTTTGTACGTCATCTGCCCATGCCACCAGTTGCGTGCAGGCGGTGCGCAAAATATGGCGTCCTAGGGGCAAAATCAGCCCCGTCTGTTCGGCCAGCGGGATGAAGTCGGCGGGGCTAATCATGCCGCGCTCTGGGTGACGCCAGCGCGCCAGCGCCTCAACGCCCAACACCTGCCCACGGTGGTTGACCACCGGCTGGTACAGTGCAAACAACTCGCCACGCTCCAGCCCTAGGCGCAAATCTGTCTCTAGGCTCGAGCGTGCCAGCAGCGCTGTTTGCATAGAGGGATCAAACAGCCGCTGTGTGTTGCGCCCGGCTGCCTTGGCTTGGTACATAGCCAAATCGGCCCGCTTGAGCAATTCATCGACGCTGTGGCGCTCATCACCAAACAGCGTAATGCCAATGCTGGAGGTGCTGTAGTGCGGCGTAGCGCCCAGCGCGTAAGGGGTATTGAGGGCGCACAGCAGTTTTTCTGCTACGGTTTCGGCCTGCATGGTAGCTGTGCTTAGCTCGGACGAGAGGCCATCGAGTATGACGATAAACTCATCGCCGCCAAAGCGGGCCACAGTATCAGCATTGCGCACCACGGCTACCAAGCGCTGCGCTACTTGGGTGAGCAGCCGGTCGCCAATATCGTGGCCTTGGGTGTCGTTGAGGTCTTTGAAGTTGTCCAGATCAATAAACAGCAAGGCCCCACGCTTGCGCTTGCGCAGGCACATGGCAATCGCATCCTCTAGCCTGTTAAGCAGCAGACGACGGTTGGGCAGCCCGGTCAGAGGGTCGTAAAAGGCCAGCCGTTCGATTTCTTCTTCGGCGCGTTTGCGCTCAGTCATGTCCAGCGTGTAGCCGTGCAGCAACACGCAGCCGTTTGACTCTTTTTGCGGTACGGCACTGGTCATGTGCCAACGCACGTTACCATCGTCGTCGTGTACCCGGTATTCGCATTGCCAAGGCAACAAATCTTGGATGGAGCGCTCTAGCAGCAGGCGCATGCGCTGTAAATCGCTGGCGTCTATCTGTGTTGCAAGCTGGGCCAAATCATGCATAGCGACTTGCGGCGATACGCCCAGCAAATCTTGCACAGCATCGCTGATGTACGGAATGCTGGCCGAGCCATCTGGACGCACGCGGTATTGGTAGATAAAGCCCGGAATACTGCTGGCAATGCGTTGGATGAAGTTGAGTTGCTCGCTCAATTGCGCTGCGACTTGGTGCCCTTGGGTCACATCCAGCACCACGCCTAGCTCCATCGTGGCACCGTCTTGGGTTTGGTGCAAGCGCATACAGGTGCGTAAGCGGCGTACTTGACCATCGGGGCGACACCAACGGTATTCCACATCTTTGCCATCCATCTGGGCCAGCGCTTGCTCTAGTGCGGGCCGGTCTTCGGGTAGTACACCGCTGCATCCTTGGGCATTACTGACCCAAGCCTGCTCGGCAAAGCCTGCCAGACGGCACAACCCAGCCGACCAGTGCGCACCTCCGGCCCTGTCGCCGTGGACGCGCCACCAGTAACCGGCGTGAGTCAACTCCTCCATCGCCTGAAAAACCCGTGCCTGCTCTAGCAGCAGGTGTTGGGCTTCGTGCAACTGCTCTTGCGTTTGCGCCAGCGCTGCACGCAGGGCGGCAATTTCTGCCGCCGGGTCTTGCTCTGGCCTATCGTGGGACTGCAACGAAGGCCCATCACCCTGGGGAGTGGAGGGAAAAAAGGCTCTGGAGGTAAACGAATTCACGGCAGCGGTGCAGCAAGGGCTGAAGGGAAGACATAGTAAGGGGCAACGACAACACAAAAGTAACAGAAAACACAGCACACGCAAACAGGCCGCTGCTTACGCGATGGCGAAAATACGGTTCCTACCCAATCCAAACCACCCTGAGATCAGGCTACAGTCTTTCCCCTCGAAAAAAGAGGAATGAGAAAAATGGCATTTATCGCAAATGCGGAGGCGATAGCGCTATCCGCCATGGCCGCCATCAACCCGGCGTTAGCTGACAAGTACGCGAACCTTATCAAGCTGCTGGTGATGAATCCAGAGGCTGCATCCCTGATGCGTGGCAAGAACTCGCCTGCCGTAGGAACGGAAGCCTACATTCGTGCGCAAGCCACCAACTTTGCCTCAGCCAGAGCGCCACGCGCCCCGGAGCCACCGGCCACCATCCCGGACGAAATGGTCTCGGTGATCTTGGAGAACTATTTCAATGTTCCTAGAGCCAACCTCGAAAGAGCAAAACAAGAACACCTTTTATCCATGGGTGCCGAGAATCTGGTGGGTGAACTTTTAGAACGCTATTTGGCCAGCATCATGGAACCACGAGGCTGGATTTGGTGCTCAGGTTCAACCGTCAAGGCGGTCGATCTGATTAAGCCCCCGACGGCTCCCGGAGAGGCTTGGACGCTGCTGCAAGTTAAGAACCGCGACAACTCCGAAAACTCGTCCAGTGCGGCTATTCGCCACGGGACAAGTATTGAAAAATGGTTCCGAACGTTCTCGAAAAAAACAGGCTCGAACTGGGAGGCATTTCCCGATGCGGAAATTCGCCCGTTGGTGTCTGAGGTCGATTTCCGGCAATATGTCAAAGCGTATCTCGCAGCTTTAAAGTAGTCGTTCGCAGACGATCCCTTGGGTGCCTTCGGGACAAAGCGTCATGCGATTTCCTCCTCGAAGAATCGCATTTGTGAAGCTGCGGCCTCACTCTTGGCAGGCTTTTTGGTTGGCTTTGAGTCCCCCGGGTCAAGCCCGAGGGTCTTGCGCGTTTGAGCCTCCCAACTCACCTCATCCGTGCCTTTGTAGCGGGAGAATGAAAAGCCTGCGGGTGGCTGGATGTCTTGGCCCGCCATGTGCGCCAAAATGGCGCGACCCACCGCCTCGCCAAGGCCACCGGGGACAGCATTGCCCACTTGTCGGTATTGATCGGCCAGCTTGCCACCGAGTTGCCAGTCGTCTGGAAACATTTGCAGCCGCTTGTATTCTTGGATAGACAGTGGCCGGTTTTCAACGGGGTGGCAAATATCCGTCGCTGGCATCGTTGGCGAGGTCAGCAAAGTGCAGCAAGGCTTGTCCCAAGCCATGCGGCGCAGAAAGCCAGTCTTGCCGCCTCCAGAGTAGTAGCTGTTGCCGAGCGCTTGTTTTTGCAGTGCCTCGGGCAAATGCTTCCAATACTGGCCCGAACTGAGCAGCCGGTAGTAACGCAGCCGATCTTCCGGAAAATGGACATGGTCGCAACCAAGTGCCTCAACACCCTCCACGGCCTCGCGGAAGGTTTTCCACTTTGGCAACCCGAAGGAACCATCTGAGCTATGCGTGGGGTTCAAATGCGGGAGCTTGGCTCCGTCGCGGGAGCAGATCAAGATGACGCGCTCGCGAATTTGCGGAACGCCAAAATTAGCGGCGTTGTAGAGGTTGAAAGACACTCCATAGCCTGCGGCCCGAAGCGTCTCGATGATGTGCAGCAGCGCCCCGCCGGGCTTTTCCTCAAAGCCGGGAGCCCATGCTTCACCACGCTCCGCGTGGGGTCGATGGGCCAACGGGGCGGAAAGTAGGCCACGGACGTTCTCAATCACCGCGTACTTCGGCTGGAGTTCAAGGAGCAGGTCGATAAATTTCAAGAAGACATTGCCGCGCACGTCTTGGAAGCCCCGCCGCGCTCCGGCGGTTGAGAAGGCTTGGCATGGAGGCCCGCCGACGATGACGTCGATCTCGTCATCCTCAGAGAGGCCAGCAGCCTGTCGAATATCTTGCGCCGAATATTGCCAAATATCGCCAAGTAGCGCGAGATCTGGTCGATTGGTTTCGATGGTTCTTCGGCAATGTTTATCCACCTCACAGGCGAGCAAGACGTGGATTCCGGCTTTCTCCAAACCGAGATCCAGACCCATCGCACCGGAGAAGAAGGACAGCGCCTTCAACTGCGGCAGGGGGCCGGTGCGGCGCGCGGCATGATCCTTCGGTGCTGCACCACTGCTGCTGACGTAGGATGCCAAGGAACTGGGAGCAATGAACCATTGTTTTCCCATCTGACACCCTTCGACTTGGCCAGAGCGAAGCAAGGAGCGAACATATTGCTGTGAGACGTTCAGCCGTTCGGCAGCGTCTTTGACGGAGACTAAATCTGGAAAATCCATATTGGTATTGTTTTGTTTTCGATATCGAAACTAATTTTATACCCTAACTTTGACATCATCCTCTTGGCGTAGCTTGGTGGCGGCAAAATTGGGCTTTATGTAGCAAACAGCGTTGCTCAGAAATTTTTTATCTGCGGCATGGATCAGTCATGGACAACAACGAAAAACCCACCAAAGCCAAGACAGGCGAACACCACACCCCCATGATGCAACAGTACCTGAGCCTCAAGGCCGGGTACCCTGACACGCTCTTGTTCTACCGCATGGGCGATTTTTACGAGGTCTTTTATGCCGACGCTGAAAAAGCAGCACGGCTGTTAGACATCACCCTGACCCAGCGCGGCCAGTCGGCAGGCCAGCCGGTGATGATGGCCGGGGTGCCGTTCCATGCGCTAGAAAACTACTTAGCGCGCCTCATCAAGCTGGGTGAATCGGTGGCCATTTGCGAGCAGGTGGGGGATGTTGCCACCAGCAAAGGCCCGGTGGAGCGCAAAGTGGTGCGCGTAGTGACGCCCGGCACGCTCACCGATGCAGAATTGCTCTCAGACAAAACCGAGGCTCTGCTGTTGGCTATCCACCAAGGGCCACGCGCCCGCTATGGCTTGGCGTGGATGAGCGTGACGCAAGGCATTGTGCAACTGGCTGAATGCAGCCCCGACGAGCTGGCGGCATGGCTGGCCCGCATTGCCCCCAGCGAAGTGATTTACAGCGCGGGCAGCAGTGAGCGCTTTGAGCAGCAATTGCTGTTGCTGCGCCAGAGCAGTGCTTTTCAGTGCCCGATCAGCCCCCGGCCCGACTGGCAGTTTGACCCAGCTTTGGGCGCACGCCAATTGTTGGCACAACTGGGGGCGGCCAGCCTGCACGCTTGGGGGGCGCAAGACTTGGCCCAAGCCCATGCCGCCGCCGGTGCCTTGCTGCAATATGCCGAACACACCCAAGGCCGGGCGCTCAGCCATGTCCACCAAATACAGGTGCAGCGCACCGGCGATGTGATTGATCTGCCCGCCAGCACGCGGCGCAATCTGGAGCTGGTCAAAACCCTGCGCGGCGAAGACGCACCCACGCTGCTGTCTTTGCTCGATACCTGCATGACCGGCATGGGCAGCCGTTTGCTCAAAAACTGGCTGCTAGAGCCGCAGCGTGAGCGCACACAGGCCCGCGCCCGGTTGGCTGCCACCACAGCATTGCACGGCAACGGTAATCTTTGGCAAACCCTGCGCAGCGCCCTGAAAGGTGTGAGTGATGTCGAGCGCATCAGCGCCCGTATCGCCCTGCGCCAAGTGCGCCCACGCGAACTGGTGGCGCTGTGCAAAACCCTGCAAAAGCAGGAGCTGCTCACCTTGTTAGCACCTGAGGCCGATCCGTATCTGGCCCAAATTGCCGTTGATTTGCAAGTGCCACCGGCCTGCACTGCCCTGTTACAGACGGCCATTGCCGAAGAACCAGCCGCTTTGGTGCGCGATGGCGGTGTCATTGCCAATGGCTTTGATACCGATTTGGATGAGCTGCGCGCCATCCAGAGCAATTGCGATGCCTTTTTGCTCGATCTAGAAAGCCGCGAACGCGCCCGCACCGGCATTGCCAATCTGCGCGTGCAGTTCAACAAAGTGCATGGTTTTTATATCGAAGTCACGCAGGGCCAAAGCAGCAAAGTGCCTGACGACTACCGTCGCCGCCAAACGCTCAAAAACGCCGAGCGCTTTATCACCCCCGAACTGAAAACGTTTGAAGACAAAGCCCTATCGGCGCAAGAGCGGGCATTGGCACGCGAAAAATGGCTGTATGAGCAGGTGCTAGACCAGTTGCAGGTGTATGTGCCAGCCCTGACGCGCATGGCACGCGCTTTGGCGGCGCTGGATGTGCTGTGCTGCTTGGCCGAGCGCGCACTCACGCTCAACTGGTGTGTGCCCCAGTTCACTGCCGAGCCTTGCATTGAGATTGAGGCAGGCCGCCACCCAGTGGTTGAAGCACGGTTGGCGCAAACGTCTAGCGGTGCTTTTATCGCCAACCACACGCGGCTGAACCCGAACACGCGGCTGCACATCATCACTGGCCCGAACATGGGCGGCAAGTCGACCTATATGCGCCAAGTGGCGTTGATTGTGCTGCTGGCAAGCATGGGCAGCCATGTACCAGCCAGCGCCTGCCGCTTGGGGCCGATAGATGCTATCCACACTCGCATTGGTGCTGCCGATGATTTGGCCAATGCCCAATCCACCTTTATGTTGGAGATGGTGGAGGCCGCGCAAATTTTGCATGCCGCTACACCGCACAGCTTGGTGCTGATGGACGAAATTGGCCGGGGCACCAGCACCTTTGACGGCTTGGCGCTGGCCAGTGGCATTGCCAGCCACCTGCACGACAAAACCAAAGCCTTTACCCTGTTTGCCACCCACTACTTTGAACTGACCGAGCTGCCCGCGCAGGCGCGCCATGCGGTCAATTGGCATGTCAGTGCTGCTGAGTCCGGCCACGACATTGTGTTTTTGCACGAGTTGCAAAGCGGCCCGGCCAGCCGCAGCTATGGTATTCAGGTGGCTAAGTTGGCGGGCATTCCGGCTGCCGTGTTGCACCATGCCCGCCACACCCTCGCCACCTTGGAGGAGCGTGCCAGCCAGCACCAAGCCCAAGTGGATTTGTTTGCTGCGCCCCCGGCAGCAGAGCCGCCCCAGACCAGCCCAGTAGAAGCGGCACTGGAGCGGATTGATCCTGATGCCCTCAGCCCCCGCGAGGCTTTGGAAGCCTTGTACCAACTCAAACGGCTGGCCACGCCAGTGCCGTAATACCGGCCCAAGCCGGGGGCTGGTTATGCGCCCGTGCTGGGGGCTGGCGCTGGCAGTGGGGCTGCCACCTTGCCCGGATAGACGCCTTCGAGGTAAACCTCATCAATCAAGGTGCGCAGCAGCAGCAAGTCGGGCGAGCGGTCGTGCAGCCGCGTGCTCATGATGATGGGCGAGACCGCACTGGCTTCGGTTAGGGGGCGATAGACCACATCTTCGCGGCGCAATTTTTGTACCCCCGCAGGCACCACGCACAGCCCCATGCCAGAGGCCACCAGCCCTAAGGCAGTTTGCATCTCATTGACTTCATGCACTGCGCCCGGCTCAATGCCCAAATCGTGGCAAATGGACAGCACCTGATCGGCATAGCTGGGCCGGGGCTGGCGTGGGTAAATCAGCAACGGATAGGGCTTGATGGCCGTCAAACTGAGCGGGCTGCTGTCGCTGGCCAGCGGGTGCTCGCAGGGCATGGCCAGCACCAGAGGCTCTTGGCGCAACACCTCGCGTTTGACGTTGGGGTTATCGAGGCGAATGCGCCCAAAACCAACATCAATGCGCCCGGCATTGAGGTCTTCAATCTGCTGCACCGAGGTGCGCTCTAGCAACACCAGTTCGGTGTGCGGCTGGGTGGCGCGGAACATGCGCACGATGTGCGGCAACGCCCCATACATGGTAGAGGCAGCAAAGCCCAATACCAAGCGCTTGTCGGTCTGGGCAATGCGCCGTGTCATGGCAATGGTTTCGTGAAACTGCTCTAGCAGCCGCACGGCACGGGCATAAAAAAAACGCCCGGCCTCGGTCAGGTGCAGGGGGCGGGCCTCGCGGTCAATCAGGGGCTGGCCCACCTCCTCTTCTAGCTGCTGAATCTGGCGGCTCAGTGGCGGTTGTGAAATGTGCAAGCGCTCGGCGGCACGGGTAAAGCTGCGCTCTTCAGCTACAGCCACAAAGTATTTGAGGTGTCTTAAGTCCATGTCTATACCTTTTGGGTATCAAGTCGGTTGAAAACAGTCTTTGCGCTGTTTATAACTTTATTCATAAGATATTCATTGTGCGCATTAACTTTGATTGTTAAAGCGAAGTGATGGCAAATTCAGGGTAAACCCTGACAACATCGAAAAAACCACAAGGAGACATTATGAGTATTCCTGCGCCCAGCATCAGCGTACAAGCACGACTCGATCAGATGCTGGTAGAAGATAAAAGCCAGCACATTTATAAAATCAACCGTGCTGCCTTTACCGACCCGGAACTGTTCGAGTTGGAAATGCAGCATATCTTTGAGGGCAACTGGATCTATTTGGCCCACGAGAGCCAGATTCCTAACCCCAACGATTACTACACCACCTATATTGGCCGCCAGCCAATCATCATCACCCGCAATAAGCAGGGCGAGTTGAATGCAGTTGTCAATGCTTGTTCGCATCGGGGTGCCACACTGGCCCGGCACAAAAAAGGCAACAAGGCTAACTTTACCTGCACCTTTCACGGCTGGACGTTCAATAATAGTGGCAAGCTGCTCAAAGTGAAAGATGCCACTGATGCGGGTTATCCAGAGCATTTCAATAAAGAAGGCAGCCATGACCTGAAGAAAATAGCCAGATTTGAAAGCTACCGGGGGTTTCTGTTTGGCAGCCTGAATGAAGATGTCAAACCCTTGACCGAATTTTTGGGCGAATCCACCAAAATCATCGACATGATTGTTGACCAGTCTGTCGATGGCTTGGAAGTGTTGCGCGGCTCCTCCACCTATACCTTCAATGGCAATTGGAAGGTGCAGGCTGAAAATGGTGCTGACGGCTACCACGTGACCGCCGTGCATTGGAACTACGCTGCCACCACCAACCACCGCAAGCAAGCCGTGGTCGATGACCAAATCAAGGCGATGGATGCGGGCAACTGGGCCAGAAATGGTGGCGGTTTCTATTCTTTTGACCACGGCCACATGCTGCTGTGGACGCGCTGGGCCAATCCGCAAGACCGCCCCGCCTACCAATACCGCGATGATCTGATTGAGCGCTGCGGCCAGGCCCGTGCCGATTGGATGATTAGCAACTCGCGCAACCTGTGCCTGTACCCCAACGTGTATCTGATGGACCAGTTCAGCTCGCAAATTCGCGTGCTGCGCCCCATTTCGGTGGACAAGACCGAAGTCACTATTTATTGCATTGCGCCCAAGGGCGAATCAGCAGAAGCGCGTGCGCACCGCATTCGCCAGTACGAAGACTTCTTTAACGCCTCGGGCATGGCGACGCCCGACGATTTGGACGAGTTCCGTGCCTGCCAAGAAGGCTTTGCTGGTGCCGCCCTGCCTTGGAACGATATGTCCCGTGGTGCTACGCATTGGGTGCAAGGGGCCGACGAGGCCGCCAAGGCCATCGACCTGCGCCCTAACTTGAGCGGTGTCAAAACCGAAGACGAAGGTTTGTACACCGAGCAACACCGTTACTGGTTTGAGACCATGCAGCGCGCCGTGGCTGCCAACAACACCGACAAATAAGAGGCACCACCATGACCTTGACAATGGAACAAGTCCACGCTTTCTTGTACCGTGAAGCGCGCACTCTGGATGACCAGCAATGGGACGACTGGCTGGCCTGCTACAGCCCCGACGCCGAGTTTTGGATGCCCTCGTGGGACGATGACGGTGCCCTGACCCGCGACCCGCAAACCGAAATCTCGCTGATCTACTACCCCAACCGTACGGGCTTGGAAGACCGCATCTTCCGCATCCGCACCGAGCGCTCTTCGGCCAGTGTGCCGCTGCCACGCACGCTGCACCAAACCAGCAACGTCGAAATCCTCTCGCAAGAGGGCAGCCAACTCAAGGTGCGCTTTAACTGGCACACCCTGAGCTTTCGCAACCACACCACCGACAGCTACTTTGGCACCTCCGAGTACACATTGGATGTGTCGGGCGCGCAGCCGGTGATCGTGCGCAAGTACGTCGTACTGAAAAACGACTACATCAGCCACGTCATTGACGTCTATCACATTTGAGCCTTGGGCCGGGGCTAGGCCCCCGGTCACATCCAATACCATGAGCCACCACATTGCGTTTCAATTTGAAGACGGTGTTACCCGCTTCATCGACGCTTCGCCCACTGAAACCGTGGCCGATGCCGCCTACCGCCAAGGGGTTAATATTCCTTTGGATTGCCGTGATGGTGCCTGTGGCACCTGTAAGTGCTTTGCCGAGTCGGGCCAATACACCCAAGGCGAGTACATCGACGAGGCCCTGACGCAAGAAGAAGCCGCTCAAGGCTATGTTCTCACTTGCCAAATGCGCGCCAGCAGCGATTGCGTGGTGCGCGTGCCCGCCTCGTCGGCTGCCTGCCGCACGCAGCCCGCCCACTACGATGCCCGCATCCGCGAGGTGCGTGCGCTCTCGCCCAGCACCATTGCCTTGAGCATTGAAGGCGATAGCTTAAAGAAGCTAGGCTTTTTGCCCGGCCAGTATGTCAATTTGCAAGTGCCCGGCACTGAGCAAGCGCGCGCCTACTCTTTCAGTTCGCTGGTGCAGGATGGTGCAGTATCGTTTTTGATCCGCAATGTGCCCGGCGGTTTGATGAGCAGCTACCTCAGCGGCAGCGCACAGCCCGGCGATGCCATCGGCCTGACCGGGCCGCTGGGCAGTTTTTATCTGCGCGACATTCAGCGCCCCTTGTTGCTGCTGGCTGGTGGCACGGGGTTGGCACCGTTTACCGCCATGCTAGAAAAAATTGCCGAGCAGGGCAGCCCCCATCCTTTGCACCTGATTTACGGCGTTACCCACGATGCCGATTTGGTGGAAGTGGACAAGCTGCAAGCCTTTGCGGCGCGCATCCCCAACTTTAGCTTTGCCACCTGCGTCGCCAGTGCCGAGAGCGCGCACCCGCACAAAGGTTATGTCACGCAGTACATCACCCCAGAGCAACTGCACGACGGCAATGTGGACGTCTATCTGTGCGGCCCGCCGCCGATGGTCGATGCCGTGAACCAGTTTATGCGCGAGCAGGGCGTGAAACCGGCCAACTTCTATTACGAAAAATTCTCCGCCAGCGTTTGACGCGCCTGCGCATTTGTTCTTCTTGAGGCCCGCTGTACGGGCCTTTTTGTGATGGTGTTTACGATGAAACCACGTTTTCAGGACAAAGTAGCAGTGGTCACGGGCGCAGCCCAAGGCATAGGCCGAGGCGTCGCCCTGCGCTTGGCCGATGAGGGGGCCAAGCTGGTGCTGGTAGATCGCTCTGAGCTGGTCTATGAGCTGCGCGACGAACTCGCTAGCAGCCACCCACAAACCCCGGTGCTGGTACTCACCGCCGATATGGAACAGGCCACCGATTGCCAGCGCACCATGCAGGCGGCGGTAGCGCATTTTGGCCGCATAGATGTGCTCATCAACAACGTGGGCGGCACCATTTGGGCCAAACCGTTTGAGCACTACCAAGTCGATGAGATTGAGGCCGAGGTGCGCCGCTCATTGTTTCCTACTTTGTGGTGCTGCCATGCCGCGCTGCCGCAAATGCTGGCACAGGGCAGTGGTTCTATTGTCAATGTGTCGTCGATTGCTACCCGTGCCATTAACCGCGTGCCCTATGGCGCGGCCAAGGGCGGCGTCAATGCCTTGACCGCTTGTTTGGCCTTTGAAACCGCCCAGCGCGGTGTGCGCGTCAATGCCATTGCCACCGGCGGCACCGAGGCCCCACCCCGGCGCATTCCACGCAATGCTGCCGAGCAAACCGAGCAAGAAAAGGTTTGGTACCAGCAAATCATCGACCAAACCGTGCAATCGAGCCTGATGAAGCGCTACGGAACCATTGATGAGCAGGTGGGCGCGATTGTGTTTTTGGCCTCGGACGAGGCTTCTTACATCACCGGCGTGACGCTGCCGGTGGGCGGCGGCGACTTGGGCTAAGGCAGGCCACGGGGTTCGTTCTATACCGGGGTGGTGCGCTAAGGCCCCGGATTTTTCATGTGCATAAAACTTTATAAAGAGAGACAAACATGCAAAAAGTCGATGTTCACGGCGTCGTCGATCATGCCAAGTTCAACCGCTTTCACTGGATGGTGATGTGCCTGTGTGCTTTGGTGCTGATTTTTGACGGTTACGACCTGTTCATTTTTGGCGTGGTGTTGCCTGCCATCATGAAGGAGTGGAGCCTTAGCCCCTTGCAAGCCGGTGCCTTAGGCAGTTATGCCTTGTTTGGCATGATGGCCGGGGCCATGTTTTTTGGCCCGCTGGCCGACAAAATTGGCCGCAAAAAAGGCATTGCCATTTGCTTTGCGCTGTTTTCCTGTGCCACCATCGTCAATGGCTTTGCCCGCACGCCCACCGAGTTTGGCATCTTTCGCTTCATCGCCGGTCTGGGTTGTGGTGGCCTGATGCCCAATGCCGTGGCCTTGATGAACGAATATGCGCCCAAGCGCCTGCGTAGCACGCTGGTCGCAGTGATGTTCAGCGGCTATTCTTTGGGCGGTATGTTGGCCGCTGGGGTGGGCATTTATATGTTGCCTGAGTTGGGCTGGCGCTGGATGTTTTTTGTCGCTGCGGTGCCGCTGGTGGCGTTGCCCTTCATCTTGTATTTTCTGCCGGAGTCGCTGGGCTTTTTGGTGCGCCAAGGCCGCCACGATGACGCGCGCAAGCTGCTGGGCCGTATGGAGCCTAGCCGCACCTTTACGGCGCAAGATGAATTGGTGCTGGCTGGTAGCGGCAACAAGGGCGACAAAGCGGCTTCGGTGCTGGAGTTGTTTCGCGAGGGCCGTTTGCTGGGCACGCTGTGCCTGTGGCTGGCGTTCTTTTGCTGCCTGTTGATGGTCTATGCGCTGGGCTCTTGGCTGCCTAAGCTGATGGCCAATGCCGGTTACAGCTTGGGTTCTAGCTTGAGCTTTATGCTGGCACTCAACTTTGGCGGCATGGCCGGTGCTATTTTGGGTGGCTGGCTGGGCGACCGCTTTAACCTGAGCAAGGTGATGGTGGGCTTCTTCTTGGCCGCTGCGGTATCTATCAGCTTGTTGGGCTTTAAAAGCCCAACCCCGCTGCTGTACTTCCTGATTTTTATCGCGGGTGCTACCACCATCGGTACGCAAATCCTGTTGTACGCAGGCACAGCCCAATACTATGGCCTATCTATCCGTTCTACCGGGCTGGGCTGGGCTTCGGGCATTGGCCGCAATGGCGCGATTGTCGGCCCGCTGCTGGGCGGCGCATTGATGACAGCGCAATTGCCACTGCAACTGAACTTTATTGCTTTTGCGATCCCTGGAGCGATTGCGATGGTGGCGATGGTGGTGTTTAGTGTGCGAGAAAACCGCCAGCCCCACGGTACGTTGACTGCTGTGCCCGCCACCGCCAGCTGATCGGCCTAGCCCATCCTTACCCCCATCCGTGCTGCGGCTGGGGGTTTTGTCTTTGGTTCTTGCCGGTAGGTATGTCTGGCGACAGGACGGAACAAGTGAGCTTACATCAGGATTTTTCTATCTCTGCCTTCACCGCTGGTTTGCTGGCGGTGATTATTTCTTATGCGGGGCCGTTGGTCATCTTTTTTCAGGCTGGGCAAAGCGCGCAGGTCTCGCCAGAGATGATGTCGTCGTGGGTCTGGGCGATTTCATTCGGTGCGGGGTTGTCAGGGCTGCTGCTCAGTTGGTGGCTCAAGGTGCCGGTGGTCACGGCGTGGTCGGCACCAGGCACTGCGCTGTTGGTCACGTTGTTTCCGGCCATCACGTTAGAGCAGGCCGTGGGGGCCTATTTGGTGGCCGGGGTGGTCATTTTGCTGATTGGGCTGTCGGGCTATTTTGACAAGCTGATTGGGCTGATCCCCAAGGGCATTGCCAGCGCGATGATGGCTGGGATTTTGTTCCAGTTTGGTGTCGGGGCTTTTCAGGCAGTCAAAACAACCCCGGTGCTCACGCTGGCGATGATGGGCATTTACCTGTTGTTCCGCCGCCTGCTGCCGCGCTATTGTTTGATTATTTTGCTGCTGGCCGGTTTAGGGCTGGCGGTGGTGCTGGAGGGCGTGAGCCTGTCGGGGGTGCAATGGACGTTGGCCCGCCCCACCCTGATCACTCCAGAATGGACTTGGGGGGCCACCCTGAGCTTGGCCGTGCCCTTGGTGCTGGTGAGCGTGACCGGGCAGTATTTGCCCGGCATGGCGATTTTGCGCGGTGCGGGCTATGGCACCCCGGCCCGGCCCATCATTGTGGCGACCAGCGTGGCCTCTTTGGCGGTGGCTTGTTTTGGTGGCATCAGCATTGTGATTGCCGCGATCACGGCGGCCTTGTGTACCGGCAAAGATGCCCATGAGCAGGCCGATAAGCGCTACATAGCTGGTATGGCCAATGGCCTGTTTTATCTGGTGGGCGGCACCTTTGCCAGCACCATCATTTTGCTGTTTGCAGCCTTGCCCAAAGCCTTGATTGCCGTGCTGGCTGGGCTGGCATTGATTGGGGCGATTGCGGGCAGCTTGGTCAATGCTGTCAATGAGGTCGATCACCGTGAGGCGTCGATCATCACCTTTCTTGCCACGGCTTCGGGCATGACTCTGTGGGGCTTGGGTTCGGCCTTTTGGGGCGTGGTGATTGGGGGCTTGGCCTATGTGTTGTTGCACAAGCCTTGGCAGAGGGAGCTGGCCCGCTGATAAAAAAGCGGGCGAGAAGGCGAAAATGGCAACTTCTTTTCATTTTTGAATGCAACCCAGCGTTGTACCTTGCCCATCATGTCTGACACCAACCAACGCCCCCTTTGGCTACAGCAACTATTGCAAGGCCCCCACGCCTTGGCCCCGGAGGCCACTTGTACCGAAACCCATATCTCTTGGGTGGTGCTGGCCGGTGGGCAAGCCGTCAAGTTCAAAAAACCGCTGGATATGGGCTTTTTGAATTTCAGCACTTTGGCGTTGCGCCACCATGCCTGCCTAGAAGAGCTGCGCATTAATGCCCGCACGGCACCCCAGTTGTACCAATCTGTGGTGGCGGTGCTGGGGCCGCAGGAATCGCCCCGCTTGGTGCCGCTGGCCCAGTTGACGGCATCAGAGCAGGCTGATGTGATCGAATACGGCGTGCAGATGCAGCGCTTTGGTGCCGACCAACTGCTGGCGCAACAACTGGCTGCTGGTCGGTTAGAAACCAGTCATCTCAACGCCTTGGCCGAGCAGGTTGCGCAATTGCACGCCCAAGCGGCGGTGGCCCCGGCGGGCAGCGATTGGGGCAATCCGATGGTGGTGCGCCAGCAGTCTCAAGCCAACTTAGATGCCTTGGCCCGCTTGCCACTCAACGATGCCGACCGGGCCACGCTGGCCGCCCTGAGTGCTTGGACGCAGCAAGAAGGCGAGCGCCTGATGCCGCTGTTGGCCCAGCGCCAACAAGAAGGCCATGTGCGCGAAGGCCACGGTGATTTGCATTTGGGCAATCTGGTACTGCTTGGCGGTACGCCGCAATTGTTTGATGCCATCGAGTTCAGCGAGGCGCTGCGCTGGATTGACACCATGGCCGATGGCGCTTTTTTGGTGATGGACTTGCACGCCCAAGGCCGCCCTGATTTGGCTTGGCATTTTCTCAATGCATGGCTAGAGCAGTCGGGCGATTACGCTGGCTTGCAACTGCTGCCGTGGTATTTGGTCTACCGGGCCTTGGTGCGGGCGATGGTGGCCGGTTTCCGTTTGGGGCAGGTGCAAGGCGAAGCCGCGCAAGCCGAAGTCTGGCAAGAAGTGCGCCGCTACATGGCGCTGGCCGAGCAACTGCGCCAGCCGCGTGGGCGCTGGCTGTGGCTGGCTAACGGTGTTTCGGGTTCGGGCAAGAGCCGCCACAGCGCCCAACTGGTAGCCCAGCGCGGCATGGTGCGCTTGCGCGCCGATGCTGAGCGCAAGCGTTTGTTTGGTCTGGCTCCCACGGCCTCTAGTGCCGACGTGGTGCCCGGTGGCATCTACACCGCTGACGCCACCCAGCGCACCTACGAGCAGTTGGCGTTACTGGCGGCACAGGTGCTGCAAGCGGGTTTTCCGGTGCTAGTGGATGCCACCTTTTTGGCCCAGCGCCAGCGGGCGCAATTGATCGCTGTGGCAGTACAACAGCAGGTGCCCTGCCGCATTTTGGCCTTTGATGCACCGGCAGACGTATTGCGCGAGCGCGTGCAGCGCCGTTTGGCCAAGGGCCGCAATGCCTCCGAGGCCACCGTAGAGGTACTAGAAGCCCAACTGGCAGCCCGCGAGCCTTTCGATGCTACAGAGCAGGCGCTGGCCGTGCTGGCCGATACCACCCAAACCCTCGACTGGAACACCCTGTTGCCTCCTGCAGCTTAAGTGCTGTTTTAGCCCGCGCCCAGCGTCGGAAACAGGTAGAGCAAGCTGCTGGTCATGACGATGTAGCGCAGCAGCTTGCCCACCGCCATATAGCCCACGCAAGGCCAAAAGGGCAATTGCAGCCAGCCTGCCACAGCGCACAGTGGGTCGCCCACACCGGGCAGCCAACTGAGCAGGCAGGCTTTGGCACCAAAGCGGCGCAGCCAGACGCGGGCGATACGCTCGTGGCGCGAGCGGGGCTGGCGTTTTTCTGGCACGGGGGCTTGCTGGCGTGCCAGTTGCCACGCACGGTGCGCACCCAGTCCCATCCACCAACTCACGGCCCCTCCAAGCGTATTGCCCACGGTGGCTACGGCAATCGTCGGCCAAAACAGCGTTGGGTTGAGCTTAACCAGGCCAAACACCACCGGCTCCGAACCCAGTGGCAGCAGCGTGGCCGAGATAAACGAGACCACAAAAACCGTGCTCAGGCCCAACTGCGGCAGCGCCAACAGTTCTAGCAGGTGTTGCAGCCAAATTTCGATCATGGACAGCAGTGTAGTGGGGCCAACAACGTTGCTTTGCTGAAAATTTAAGCAGCTACAATCCTGCCTCCTTTTTCAGCAGTTGCTGCCCGATTTCTCTTGCCTTGCCCCATGCACATTGGCCCCATCCCTTTGGAAAACCGTTTGTTTGCTGCCCCGATGGCGGGCGTGACCGACCGGCCCTTCCGCCAGCTTTGCCGCGCCTTGGGTGCAGGCTATGCGGTCAGTGAGATGGTGACTTCGCGCAAAGACCTGTGGAACAGCCTTAAAACCTCGCGCCGCGCCAACCACGACGGCGAACCAGGCCCAATTGCCGTGCAAATTGCGGGCACCGATGCGGCCATGATGGCCGAAGCCGCCGTGTACAACATCGACCGGGGTGCACAAATCATCGACATCAACATGGGCTGCCCAGCCAAAAAGGTGTGCAACAAATGGGCCGGTTCGGCATTGATGCAAAACGAAGCCTTGGCGGTAGAAATTGCTGCCGCTGTGGTAGCCGCTTGTGCGCCACATGGCGTGCCCGTCACGCTCAAAATGCGTACCGGCTGGTGCCAGCAGCACAAAAATGCGGTGGCGCTGGCACGCCAGTTTGAAGCCGTGGGTATCCAAATGCTCACCGTGCATGGCCGCACCCGCGAACAGGGCTACAAAGGCCAAGCCGAATACGACACCATCGCCGCCGTCAAGCAGGCGGTGCAAGTGCCCGTGGTAGCCAATGGTGATATTGACAGCCCCGAAAAAGCCCGTGCCGTACTGGCCGCCACCGGTGCTGATGCGCTGATGGTAGGCCGTGCGGCCCAAGGGCGGCCTTGGATTTTCCGCGAGATCGGCCACTTTTTAGCTACCGGCCAGCATTTGCTCCCGCCCACCGTGGCCGAGGTGCGCCACCTGCTGCTAGAGCACCTGCAAGACCACTACCACCTGTATGGTGAGCTGACCGGTGTGCGCAGTGCGCGCAAGCACATCGCTTGGTATGTGTGCGGCTTGCCCGGTGGCGAGGCGCTGCGCCAGCACATCAACACGGTGGACGACTGCGCCACGCAAGCGCAGGCTGTGGATGACTATTTTGCCGCCCTAGGCCAACAGATGGAGCGTCTGCCCGTGGCCTGTGCCTCCTTGACCGAACCCGAAACACTGGCTGCATGAGCAAACCTACCCTTGAAGAATCCGTGCGCGATAGTCTGCAAGACTACTTTTGCGATCTGGACGGCGAAACCCCGGTCGATGTGTACGACATGGTGTTGCGCTTGGTCGAAAAGCCCATGCTCGAAGTGGTGATGGCGCAAGCCGAGCACAACCAGTCGCGGGCTGCGCAATGGTTGGGTTTGAACCGTAACACCTTGCGCAAAAAGCTGGTAGAACACCAGATGCTCTGAGCAGTTCAGCCCCGCTTTCTTTTTTTCCCTTTACCAACCCCCCCACACCCACATGATGAGAGCACTCCTTTCCGTCTCCGACAAAACTGGCATTGTCGAATTTGCCCAAGCGCTGCACGCCTTGAATGTGCAATTGCTGTCCACTGGTGGCACTGCCAAGCTGTTGGCGGATGCGGGCCTGCCCGTGACCGAAGTGGCCGAAGTGACCCAGTTTCCAGAAATGCTCGATGGCCGCGTCAAAACCCTGCACCCCAAGGTGCATGGCGGCCTGCTGGCCCGCCGCGACTTGCCCGCCCACATGGCCGCGTTGCAAGAGCATGGCATTGACACCATCGACCTGCTGGTGGTCAATTTGTACCCGTTTGAAGCCACGGTAGCCAAAATGGGCTGCACGCTGGCCGACGCCATCGAGAACATCGACATCGGTGGCCCCGCCATGGTGCGCTCGGCAGCCAAAAACTGGCAAGACGTGGGTGTTATCACCGACGCCAGCCAATACCCCGCCGTGATCGACGAACTGCAAACGCTGGGCAAGCTGTCCAACGCCTTGCGCTTTAGCCTGTCGGTGGCCGCGTTTAACCGCATCAGCCAATATGACGGTGCCATCAGCAACTACCTGTCGAGCGTGCAGTTTGAAGAAGACAAACTCAGCGAAGACTATGTGCCGCAAATGGCCGTGTTCCCCGGCCAAGCCAATATGTACACCGCCAAGATGCAAGACCTGCGCTATGGTGAGAACAGCCACCAGCAAGCCGCTTGGTACCGCGATATGCAGCCGCAGGTCGGTTCGTTGGCTACTGGTGTGCAATTGCAGGGCAAAGAACTGAGCTACAACAACATTGCCGACGCCGATGCTGCATGGGAATGTGTCAAGAGCTTTGAAGAGCCTGCCTGCGTGATCGTCAAGCACGCCAACCCCTGCGGTGTGGCCGTGGGCCAAAACCCATTGGAGTGCTACACCAAAGCCTTCCAAACTGACCCCACCAGCGCCTTTGGCGGCATCATTGCCTTTAACCGCCCGGTGGATGGCGCAGCCGCTCAGGCGGTATCTAAGCAGTTTGTTGAAGTGCTGATGGCCCCCAACTTCACTGACGAAGCCTTGGAAGTGTTCAAGGGCAAAGTCAATGTGCGCTTGATGCAAATTGCCTTGCCCAATAACTACGGCAACGTGCGCAATGCTCTCGAAACCAAGCGCATTGGCTCCGGTATCCTGATGCAAACGGCAGACAACCATGTGCTCACGTTGGCTGACCTGAAGGTGGTGACCGTCAAGCAACCGACCCCCAGTGAACTGCAAGACCTGCTGTTTGCGTGGAAGGTGGCCCAGTACGTTAAGAGCAACGCCATCGTCTTCTGCAAAAACGGCATGACGATGGGCGTGGGCGCAGGCCAGATGAGCCGCCTTGATTCGGCCCGTATTGCCGACATCAAATCCCAAGCGGCTGATTTGTCGCTGGAAGGCACTGTAGTCGCCAGTGATGCGTTCTTCCCGTTCCGCGATGGTCTGGATGTGGTGGTGAACGCTGGTGCCACCTGCATCGCCCAGCCCGGTGGCTCTATGCGCGACCAAGAAGTGATCGATGCCGCCAACGAGCACGGCGTGGCAATGGTCTTTACGGGCGTGCGCCACTTCCGCCACTAAGCCTGCGCTGCCCACTTTGGCCTAAGGGCTGGAGTGGGCATCTATCACGGCTCAAAGTTCGTAGTCGTTGACATGGCCGGTCATGGCGCGGGCTACCAAGTCGCGGGTCAGGCGGTCGCTGATGAGTTCGGCAAACTTATAGACAAAGTTGCGCAGATAGGCCCCGCGCTTAAAGGCCACCCGCGCTACGCTTTGCCCAAACAGATGCCCTACCGGGCGCACCACCAGATCACCCACCGGGTCATCGCGCATGGCCATTTCGGCCACGATGCCAATGCCCAAGCCTAGGCGCACATAGGTTTTAATCACGTCCGAATCAATCGCCTCGAGGGCGACACGCGGTTGCAGGCGGCGTGCAGCAAAAGCGGCGTCGATCTTACCGCGCCCGGTAAACGAGGGGTGGTAGGTAATCAGCGGCTCGTGGGCAATGTCTTCTACAGCAATGCGCTCTTTTTGCGCCAGTGGATGGCCGGGGGGTAGCACCAGTACGTGCTGCCACTCGTAGCAGGGCAGCGTGACCAGTTCGGGGTAGTCGGCCAGCGATTCGGTGGCCATGCCAATCTCAGCCACCTCGTCAATCACCATGCGCGCCACTTGGTCGGGCGTGGTTTGGTGCAGGCTGACATTCACCTTGGGATAGGCCTCGCGCAGGCGCGCCACTGGCAGCGGCAGCACATAGCGCGCTTGGGTGTGGGTGGTGGCAATGCTCAGGGTGCCGCTGTCTTGGGCGCTGAACTGCTCGCCAATGCGCTTGAGGTTACTGACCTCGCCCATGATGAGCTCAATGCTGCGCAGTACATGCTGGCCCGGCTCGGTAATGCGTTTGAGCCGCTTGCCGTGGCGGGCAAAAATTTCTACGCCCAATTCATCTTCTAACTCGATGATGGCCTTAGATACCCCCGGCTGCGAGGTGTGCAGAGCCTTGGCCGCCTCGGTCAGGTTGAGATTGCGACGCGCCGCCTCTTGTACAAAGCGAAATTGATGCAGATTCATATTCTGTTCTTATAAAGAATTGCATCATTATGTACTATTGATCTATAAGATGCCTGCCAATGGTGGTGGCGTGCTGGCAATGTCGGCCATCAGGGCCGTCATGCGGGGGTCTTCGCCAATGGCGGGTTGCACCGTCAACAGGATGTCGGGGTGGGCAAGGCGCAAGGCCTCTACCAGTTGCGGCAGGTCTTCGCGGGCGTGTTTGCCGGTGCCCAAGAACATCGGCACTACGGTGATGGAGCGCAGCCCCTGTGCGTGCAATTGCTGCACGGCCTGCGCCAGATCCGGCTGGCAACACTCCAAATAGGCACAACAGGCCAGCACCTGCGGCTGGGTAGCGGCAATGCGGTCGCGCACAGCCTCCATTGGCGTACGCCACAAAGGATCGCGCGAGCCATGGGCAAACAAAATAACGCCGTGAACAGAGTTAGGCATGGGCAACATCAAAGGATAAAAAAACCACCGGCTTAACGGCGCAGCACCAACCAGCCAAAAGCTGCCAGTGACAACAAGGAATACAGCAGCCCCGGCACTGCCGCCGCTACCCAAGGTGCCCAATGCTGCAAATTGCCCACAAAGCCAAACACGTTGTTGAGTAAAAAGAAGCTGATACCTGCCATCACGCCGCCAAAAACATAGCTGGCAATGCCACCCGAGCGGAAATGCAGATAGGCAAAGGGCAGCGCCAGCACCACCATCACCAAGCAACTGATGGGGTAAAACACCTTGCGCCAAAACTCAATCTCGTAGCGCTGCGCCGCTTGGCCGTTGGCCTCTAGGTGGCGTATGTACTGGAACAGATCAATCGTGGCCATGCGGTCAGGCTTGAGCACCGCCGCAGCCACCATGTCGGCGCTGATCTGGGTCGGCCAGTGCCATTGCGCCAGTTCTAGCACCCCCACGTGGGCTGGTGTATCACCTTGAGCCAGTTCGTAGCTGGTGTGGCGAATCTGCTGCAACAGCCAGCCGCCTTCGGGTGCAAACTGCGCCCCAGCCGCATCGGTGCGTGACACCATGCGCCCTTGGGTATCAAAGCCAAAAACCCGCAACCCCTGCATGTGCCCGTCTGGGCCAATAGCGCGCACATTAACCACAAAAGAATTCTCGCCCTGGGTCTCGCGCAGCCAAGCCCCCGTGGCCCCGGTGGTGAGCACCCCTTGGTAGCGCGCCTTGACCAACTGTGCGGCCCGGTCGGCCAGTGGGGCCAGATAATCACCGATAGCAAAGGTGAGCAGCACAAAAAGCCCCCCCAGCGTGAGCAAGGTACGCAAGGCGCGCCAAGGCCCCAGTCCACTGGTGCGCATGATGGTGAACTCGGAGCTTTGCGCCAGCCGGGCCATGACAAAGATGGTGCCAATTAGCACCGTGATGGGCAACAACTCATACAGGTGGTTAGGCAGTGCCAGCGTTACAAACAGCAGCGCTTGGGGCAACTGGTAGCCACCAGCAGGGCTGCGTCCCACCCAGCGCAACTCATCGACCAGATCAAAAAAGAAAAACAACGCCAGAAACCCCAGCGTGACAAAGCCCACCGCCGCCAGTACTTCGCGGTGGATGAGACGACGGATGGTTTTCATGCAGCGCTCCGACGGTGCCACCAGTAGCGCGGATGCCAATGGTAGTGGCGTGCGGTAAGCCAGACCCCAGCCAGCACCAGCGTGCTGCCATGCAGCAGCAGCAGAAAAGGCAGCAGTGTGATGCGGCCCGCACCCACCCAGCTTTGGCCCAAGCTCAGTAGGTTGTAATAGACAATAAAAGTAAACAGGGCCAGCAGCAGGTTGCCGCTGCGGCTGGCACGTGGGTTGACGCTGGCCAGTGCCAGTGCCAGCAGTACAAAGTTCAAGCCTGCCAAGGCCAGCCCAACGCGCCAGCCCACCTCGGCCAGCTCCACCGGCTGGCCTTGGGCCAGCAATTGCATCGTGCTGATGGTTTTGACTGGCCCCGCTTCGGTGTTGTGGGTCGCGGCAGTGCCAATGCGCGTGCCGTATTCGACAAATTGGCTGATTTTGATACCGGGTTTGTCGTTTGCTGTTGCGGTTTCTAGGCGGCGGCCATCGCTCAAAATGACTAAACGCTCGCCATCGCGCACTTCTATCCGGGCACCACGTGCTGAGGTGATGGCTTCGCCTTTGGGGTCGGTGGCAGCAATAAACACATTGCTAGCTACATCGCCTGCGGTGCTGTCGCGGTCAATAAAAAAGACGCGGCTGCCGTTGGCCGACTCTTGAAACTCACCCGGTGCAATGCGGTCGATGTCGCTGCGTTGCTCGTATTGCAGCTTGAGGGTCTCAATTTGCTGATTGGCCCAAGGCCAGACTAGCAAGGCCAGCAGGGCAATAGCCAGCAGCACCGGCCACGCAAAGCGCAGCAGCGGCCCCAAAAAATTAAACAGGCCCCGGCCACTGGCAAACCAGATGACCATTTCGCTGTCGCGGTACATCCGCGACAAGGTACTGACAATGGCCACAAACAGGCACAGACTCAGTAACGTGGGCAACTGGCCCAATACGGTAAAGCCCATGACCAGCATCACATCCGAAGGACTGACATTGCCGCGTGCGGCTTGACCCAAGGTGCGAATCAGCATCATGGTCATCACCACCGTGACCAGCACCACCAAGGAGGCACCGAAGCTGCGTGCCAGCTCTTTGCGGATGGATGAATCGAATAACATTGCTTGAAAACAAAAGGCGCATTATGAACTTCGACTTAAAAACCCTTACGCTGTCTACAGCCGCCACCGAAAAATGCGATCTGCTGATCGTGCTGGTGGCCGACGGCTTTACCCCCGGCAGCGATGCCCTTTCTACCTTAGTAGCTGGAGCCATCAAGGCCGGTGATTTGCAAACCAAGGCGGGCAAGGTGCTGCCGTGCTACCAAGTGCCCACCGTAGCTGCCCGCCGCGTGGTGCTGGCAGGCGTGGGCAACGGCCAGCCAGCGGGCGTGCGCCAAGGCGTGCAAGCGCTGGCCGGTGCCTTAAGCGCTGGAGCGCCCAAGCGTGCCGTGCTTTGCTTTGCTGGCCCGGTGCAGGCTGCTGCGGTGGCCGCAGCCGTGGCGGCCCTGTCGCAAGCCAGCTACGTTTATACCGCCACCAAGTCCAAGGCCGAAGCCCGCAGCCTGCAACGAGTGTTGGTGGGTGTGGCCGACACCGCCACTGTGGCCGATGCTTTCCACCAGAGCGTGGCTATTGCCACCGGCGTCGAGCTGGCGCGTGAATGGGGCAACCGCCCCGGCAACCATGCCACGCCCACGCTGTTGGCCCATGTCGCCAAAGACTTGGCTAAGCAGCCCAACATCGACTGCAAGGTAATGGGGCCTGCCGAAGTGAGCAAACTGGGCATGGGCGCTTTTATGGCCGTGGCCCAAGGCACCCACGAGGAGCTGCGCTTTATTGAGTTGCGCTACCACGGCGCGGCCAAATCCCAAGCGCCCATCGTGCTGGTGGGCAAGGGCATCACCTTTGACAGCGGCGGCATCTCGCTCAAGCCCGGCGCTGAGATGGACGAGATGAAGTTTGATATGTGCGGCGCTGCCAGCGTGCTGGGGGTGTTCCAAGCGCTGGCCGAACTGCAACCAGAGATCAACGTGGTCGGTTTGATTGCCGCCTGCGAAAACATGCCCAGTGGTCGTGCCGTCAAACCCGGCGATGTAGTGACCAGCATGAGCGGCCAGACCATTGAAATCCTCAACACCGATGCCGAAGGCCGTTTGGTGCTGTGCGATGCCCTGACCTACGCGGCCCGCTTCAAGCCCAGCGCCATCATCGACATTGCCACGCTCACGGGCGCCTGCGTGATTGCCTTGGGTGGCGTGCGCAGCGGCCTGTTTGCTACTGACGATGCGTTGGCCAGTGCCTTGCAAACCGCCGGTGAGGCCGCGCAAGACCCCTGCTGGCGTTTGCCGCTGGACGACGATTACGCCGAAGGGCTGAAGTCCAACTTTGCCGATATGGCCAATGTGGGTGGGCGTCCCGCTGGCTCCATCACGGCAGCCAAGTTTTTGCAAAAGTTTGTCGATGGCACCCCTTGGGCGCATCTAGACATTGCGGGCACGGCTTGGAAAAGCGGTGCCGCCAAAGGCTCTACGGGCCGTCCGGTGGGCTTGCTGGTGCAATACCTGCTGCAAGCTGCTGCGCCCCAAGCTGCGGCCCCTGCACCCGCCAAACCTGCTAAACCCGCCCGCGCCCCCCGCGCCAAGGCCAGCACGCCACGCGCCGCTTGAGCCTGCCCAGCACCATCATGACGCAGATCGCCTTTCATTTTCATGCCCCCGACAAACTGGCCTATGCTTGCCGGGTGGCGCGCAAGGTGCTGCGCCATGAACAGCGGCTGGTAATAACCGGCCCTGCCGACACGCTGGCGCTGCTCGACGATATGCTCTGGCAACTTGCGCCGCAAGACTTTGTGGCCCATTGCCGTGCCGATGCCAGCGAGGAGCTGCTGGCCGCCTCGCCGGTGCTGCTGCTGCCCGACCCGCGCCAAGCGCGGCACCACCAAGTGTTGCTCAACTTGGGCGACACCGTGCCGCTGGGTTTTGACACCTTTGAGCGCCTAATTGAAGTGGTCAGCGCCAGTGACGAGCACGACATCCAACAGGCCCGCGCCCGCTGGCGTAGCTACCGCGTCAGCGGCTACGACATCGTGCGCCACGACCTGGCCACCCAAGGAGCCTGATCGATGAGCCGCCCCCCCAAGGCCCCACCCCGTTTTATTCCTACCCTGACCGAAGTGGTGCCGCTGCCGCGTGAGCCGGTAGTGCCACCGCCGCCTACATCGCGAGAGCGGCCTGCCGCTGTGGCAAGCCCCGCGCCCGCTGGCCCGCCGCCGTGGCTGCTGGACATTCCAACCCTGGCTGACAGCATAGAGGCCAGCTTTGCTGCACAAACAGCGCCCACGCAGCCACACAGCGCAGCCGAGCCATTTCAGCAGGCCACAGCGTTGCCCGGTAGCCTGTCTGCCGAGCAAGAAGCCCGTTTGGTGCAGCGCCTGCTGCAACGGGTAGAAGCCTCGCTAGAGCACCGCTTGCGCGAGGCCATCGACCATATCGTGCAAGAGCAGGCGGCGCTGATTTTTCCCAAGCTGCGCACCGAAGTGCGCACGCTGGTGCGGCAAACCGTGGGCGAGGCCGTAGCCCAAGAATGGATTAACGTCCGCACACCGGGGCGTCAAGAGCCGCCGCCGTCCCTTAGCGGTGCATTTGCAAGGCCCCTGGATTGACGATATTGGTGGGAGTGCCTTGCAGGTAGCGCACGATGTTGTCAAAGGCGGTAGCAAACGATTGCTCGTAGCTGTCTTGCTCGACATAACCAATGTGCGGCGTACACACGCAGTTTTCTAACCGCAACAGCGCATGGCCTTGCAAAATCGGCTCGCTCTCAAACACATCAATCGCCGCCATGCCGGGCCGCCCCCGGTTGAGCGCTGCAATCAGGGTGTCGGGAGCAATTAGCTCGGCGCGTGAGGTGTTGACCAGCAGCGCGGTGGGCTTCATGCTGGACAAATCATCTAAGGTGATGGTGCCTTGGGTTTCGGGGCACAGTTGCAAATGCAGCGAGACCACATCACATTCAGCAAAAAATGCTTCGCGGCTGGCAGCCACGGCAAAACCATCTTTGCGCGCCCGTGCCAATGATGCCTCGCGCCCCCAGATGCACACCTTCATGCCAAAGGCACGGCCATAACCGGCCACGATTTGCCCCACTTGGCCATAGCCCCAAATACCCAAGGTTTTGCCGGTGAGCACCGCCCCTAGGCCAAAATTGACCGGCATAGAACCTGACTTGAGGCCCGATTGCTGCCACGCCCCATGTTTGAGGTTTGCCACGTACTGTGGCAAGCGGCGCATGGCCGCCATGAGCAAAGCCCAAGTCAGCTCTGCCGTGACCACCGGAAAATTGACCCCATCTGCCACCGCCACGCCGCGCTCGGTACACGCCTGCACATCAATATGGCGGCCCACCCGGCCCGCTTGGGCAATCAGGCGCAGACGCGGCAGCTTTTCTACCAATTGGCGGCTGATGGGCGTGCGGTCGTGCAGCAGCACCAGAATGTCAGCCTCCTTGAGGCGCACCGACAGCTGCCCCAGCCCCTTGACGGTGTTGGTATACACCTTGATGTTGTAGGCATCAAGGCGGGAGGTGCAGTGCAGTTTGCGCACGGCGTCTTGGTAGTCGTCCAGAATGACAATGTTCATACGATAAAGTAGCTCAGCGCGTGGCTGCTTATGAAATCAAACGGATACAGGGTTTATGGAGTCAGCATGTTGGTGCTCTTGCCTTTGGCTTGCGCAGCAACAGCGCGTTGTTCGCATCACCCAAGTGCAATTGTGCGGTTCGAGACCATTTTCTGCGCAAACGCTATACCGTTGGAAGCTTCGCCGTGGGGATGGTGTCGGTATTTGCCATCACGTTGCGCTGCGGCAGGTAATGCAGCAGCAGATCGGTTTCTTTCTTCACGACGCTGTAGCACTCGCAACTGAGCGTTTCAAGCTTGGGCCGATCGAGCACCTTGATCAGGCCGCGTGAATAAGAAATCACGCCCAAGTGCTGCAATTTCAAAGCGGCTTGGGTGACGCCTTCGCGCCGAACACCGAGCATGTTGCCGATAAATTCTTGCGTCATCGTCAGGTGGTTATGCGACAGGCGATCCATAGAAAGCAGCAGCCAGCGGCAAAGCTGCTGGTCGATGGAATGGTGCCGATTGCAAACGGCGGTTTGCGAGACTTGCGTGATCAGGGACTGTGTGTAGCGCAGCATCAGCAGCAGCAACTGGCCGTGGCGGTTGAACTCCTCTTTCACCCGCAGTCTGGGGAGCCGGTAGGCGTAACCGGCGCTTTGCACCAGCGAGCGGCTTGGTGTGCTCTCGCCACCCAGAAACAACGTGATGCCCAGCAAGCCCTCGTTGCCCACTACCGAGAGCGCGGTGGAGGCCCCGTTCTCCATTAAATACTGTAGCGAGACGATGGAGTCGGTAGGGAAATATACATGGCGCATGGGGCGCCGCGACTCGTACAGGAGCGCGCGCAATGGCAGTGGCACTAGCTCGAGATATGGGAACAAACGGTTTTGTACGTCAGGCGACAAGGCGGCCAGCAGATGGTTTTGCTGTGGCTGTGGTAAGGGTTTGGTGGAGATGTTGGCGCTTTCTGAACGGAGTGGTGAGCAGGCTGTTGCTGCCCGATAGAGGCTGGTAAGACACCGCGAGAACGGGTGGCTTGGCCCATCGTAGCCCACCGATGGGGAGGGCTTTGAAGGGGTTCGAGCAGTTTCATAAAATGTATACAAATCTTCTCATATCTATCCAAATAGCTATCCAATCCAAAAATTGGGCAATCCGCTTCTCTGTCACTGGACATCGTTGGCTACAGCGCTCAAAATTGCAACACTTATGCTGATGGCCCATCGTATCGCACTCGAACCCAATAACGCACAGGCCACCTACTTGGCCCGTGCAGCAGGTGTGGCGCGTTTTGCTTACAACTGGGCGCTGGCACAGTGGACGCAGCAGTACGAAGCCTGCAAGCTTGATGCCAGCCTGCCCAAGCCATCCCAGGCAGCCTTGCGTCGGCAGCTCAATGCTATCAAGCGCGAGCAGTTCCCGTGGATGTTGGAAGTGACCAAGAATGCCCCTCAGATGGCCATTATTCAGCTGGGTGATGCCTTCAAAAACTTCTTTGCTGGGCGTGCCAAGTATCCGCAGTTTCGTAAAAAAGGCAGGTATGAGCGTTTCAGCCTGAGCAACGATCAATTCAGCATCGACGGCTGTCGCATACGTATCCCCCATTTGGGCTGGGTGCGGATGCGCGAGGCGTTGCGCTTTAGCGGCAAAATCCTATCGGCCACCGTTTCACGTGTGGCGGATCGTTGGTTTGTCAGTATTGCCGTAGATACCCCAGACAATGCACACCTGCCCAAAGCTGAAAACCAAGGCGCGGTCGGTGTGGATTTGGGTATCTCGGCGTTGGCAACGCTCTCAACCGGAGAAAGCATCGCTGGCCCCAAGCCACATAAAGCCCTGCTGGGGCGTTTGCAGCGCTTGTCACGCAGTTTAAGCCGCAAGCAAAAAGGCTCCAGCAACCGCAACAAGGCGAGGGCGAAACTGGCCAAGCTGCACGCACGCATTGCCAATATCCGCTCGGATGCCTTGCACCAGCTCACTACCAGCCTGACGCGCCGGTTTCACATTATTGGCATTGAAGACTTGAACGTGCGTGGCATGGTGAAAAACCGCTGTTTGGCACGCTCGATATCCGATATGGGGTTCTTTGAGTTTCGGCGGCAACTGCACTACAAGGCAGCCATGCGTGGCGGGCAAGTGGTGGTGGCTGATCGCTGGTTTGCCAGCAGCAAGACCTGTTCAGCCTGTGGGCACAAGTTAGAGAGCTTGCCGCTATCGGTACGCCAGTGGAAGTGCCCCGAATGTGGTGCCAACCATGATCGGGATGTGAACGCGGCAATCAATTTGAAACAAGTGGCCGAGAGTTCGGCTGGCGACTGCCAGCGCATGCAGTCTATGGCTGTATGTTCGGTGACAGCCTGTGGAGAGGAAGGCGCTGGCTTGGGTTGTAAGACCCAAGCGAAACCTGCCTCTGTGAAGCAGGAAGTAATCGGTAGATTTAATTAAAAATGATTAGATTTGCATAGGTATTGCAGAACGGTGGATGATACGAGATCAGCCCCTTTATTTTTACCCGGAGAATGCCCTTGGCCTGAAGCGCACAAGCGTGACTGTGGCAGGTGAATCCAGCGATGCCAGTGCCTCTACCATGAGATCAAGCGCCCCTTCTTCACCAAAACCGCCCGTGCCAGCCCCAATAATAGGAAAGGCGACCGATTGAAATGAATGCTGGTTTACCAAAGACATGGCAGAGATGACAGAGCCTTGAATGGATTGTTTGGATGAGCGCCACCACATACTGATGCCCGCCACATGAATAATCGCTTTGAAAGGCAATCGGCCTGCCGATGTTTTTACCGCACCACCCAGAGGGATAGCTCCCATGCGACCCAACTCAAAAAATGGCTGCAAACCGGCCTTGCGTTTGATGGCACCAGAAACCCCCTGCGGCAGTAAAAGCCACCAAGGAATGATATTTCTATTCCAGGCATTCACAATCACCTCAACCTCTTGATCTAAGAGATTGCCATCAACTATTTGTGGTTGGATCATGGTGGTATTGAAGTGTAAAACTAAGCAGCAGATGTAAGCTATTTATCAAGCAAGAAAATTATACTCAAGATAAGGCTTGAGTGCTTCAAATTTATTTTTGCAAAGGATCAATTAAGCAGAATGTGCTGTTTCTTGTGCAGATTTAGTGCAATGCTGGTTTAGCTAATATATCCAATGTGCCATATGCCGGAGCCCATTTTTTTGGAGGGTTGATAAAGCACCCAATTTATGTTTATGGCGATCTGGTAAATTTATGCAAGAAGAATGAGTAAGCCGACGAGTGCTCCACTCAATGACCGGATGCCTGATGTACCTACCAGTGTCAGAGATAGCAAGATGCCATATGAGAATGGTAGGTAGCAGATAGCGACAACAAAAATATGTCGGACGATTTTTTACAATATTTCTATTGCGTTGCTTGGATGTAGTTCGAAACTTCAATGAGATTGAGGTCTGGATCACGGAAGTAGATGGACATGATTGGACCGCTAGCGCCTGTTCGCCTTACTGGGCCTTCAATCAAACTAACGCCTGCGAGGCGAAGCTCATCAATGACTTCATTGATTGCGGTTTCAGTAATGAGGCATATATCAATTGAGCCCGGTGTCGGCTTGTTTGCTTTTGGCTCAAATTCTTTACCTGCTTCATGTAGGTTGAACTTTTGCTCTCCGAACGACAGGGCTTTTCGCCCTTCGCCAAAGGTAACTACCTCCATGCCTAAAGCACGTTCGTAAAATTCCGTCGTCACGTCGATACTTTTTACGGTGAGTACGATATAGTCAATTCGAGAAATTTTCATTGGATTTTTATATGATCAAGAACATAACGAAACAAGGTAGGCGGCAACTGGAAGCTGTCCGCTTGAGCAATGGGTTAGTAAAATGGCAGTTAGAAATGAATATATTCAATCTTGATGCCTTCATATTTTGTTTCGGCTCGGAAAATGCGCGCAAGATTATGTTTTTGAATTTGAAGGTGTGAATCTGATAGCCAATTAATCTGAACTTCAGGGCCGCCACCTTGACCTATTGGTGCAGCATCATGATTTGTGTCGGCAATGAATATGTTGCCACTTTCATTTTCAAGTGTATCAGTACTTGAAAGAATCGACACTTGGGTTGAAAAGCTTGTGGTAGCTCCACAGTCACGCTGAAAGGTGACAGCTTTTAATTTGTTATTTGGAGATAAATATTGAGCCAAAACTACATTGTTACACATGTCAGGTAGTGACTGAATAAATAGATATAAACCGCCAATAAATATAGAAGTTAGTGCGAATGCACCAATGAGTATTTTCTTCCAGAGTTTCATTTTGTGATTACCAATACTGGCTATAAAAATTCCGAAGATATGGTCAGTGTTGGCATCCGCGTTGAACCGAGTTAGGCATCATGGCTGCTTAGCTTGTACGGTTGACACCAGTATGCCTATTTCTCTGGCAACTACTTCAGGCCTGCCCTTCTGGATATAGTGGCCAGTTCCATCCACTGTAGAAATGGTCATGCCAGACAAAAGCTCCGGCCAGCGTGAAGCAAGCTCTCTTGACATTGATTGGAACTCTGCTGATTCCGTAGGTTCGGCATTGCCGCGCAACAACAGCCGAGCGGTGACTGGCGGCGTGTCTTTTCCCCGTAGGTCAGCGATGCATTCGGATTGGGCATCAAATTCTCGCCTTTCGGTGTCAGAGAACGCGATCGCTCGCAATCCACGCACCATTGCTGCTGAGTTGGGGACTCGACGTTGCATGGTGGCCCAATGTTCTGGATGTGTTGCATCGAGAAGTAGTATTCCACTCACCTCACTCGGATAAAGTTTTGCGTAGGCATATTGGTAAAGACCTCCCAACGAATGTCCAACCAAGACATAGGGCGGATGTATGTCTGCGATGCGTAGCATTTCATGAAGTTCGCGAGCAACTGAGCAGGGATCGCGCCTATTGTGTTTGCTGGAGCTACCACCATACCCCGGGCGATCATAGGCAAAGGTGCCAACGGCAGATGGAAGGCGTTGAAGAACCGCTGACCATACCGACATCCCGTCGCCAAGACCAGACTGAAACACGACGATAGGGGTGCTGCCGATCTTATGTGCAATAGCGACTTTCGATTCTTCATACTGTAGCTGTGCAGCATTTGGTAATGTCGAACAGCCAGAGAGAGCTGCGACTGAAATTCCAAAAAGCCAATAGGAAAAAAGTGTCTGTTGCACAAAGCTCACCCACATAGAAAACCAGTTTCAAATCCAGCGACGAACCGAAGATTTGTATGCACGATAGTCCACTCCGAACAACGCCTCTAATGTGGCTTCCTCGGGTTTGATCTGAAATTCAGTTAAGTACAAGCAGAACAATGCGACAAGTAGGAAACCCAAGGCATTGCATGTCCACGTGGTTACCGAAGCTAGTACAAGCGCCATGCCAAAATACATCGGATTTCGACTGATTCGGAATAAACCCCTCGCAACAAACTTGCTTGCTTTGGCTGGGTTCCTTGGATCGAGCGTCGTGTGATGAAGTCGGAATTGCAGGGCGGCCCCAAGCAACATGGAAACTCCGGCGAGCATCAAACCAGCAGACATGTATCTGCTATAGGGAATGGGAAACACTAAAGCTGGAAAAACGAATACGACAGCTACGATCGCCGCAAGGAATACGGCTGTAAGCAGGAGCGGTGGAACTTTCAATTCGAGTGCGCGCACGTCGATTTTCTCTTTCAGTGTGTCAACGGAGTCCATATTTTCCTAGGAGAGCCTAACGAAATAAGGTAAGCGGCAGCTGGAAGCTGTCTGCTTGAGCGACCAGTTAGATAACTACCTAGGTAAGCACTCTGAACTGATGTGGAATTTTTTTGGGTACCTCTCCAGTGTAGATGCTTCCACGACGGTTGCGCATGCTTACTTATTTTTGTAAGTATTGCGTACCTTTGGTGGTACAAAACTATATTTTGCAACTTCATCAATAATTTCTGGATACAGACAAAAAGGAGAATTTTCAAACATTAATGGGTAATTCTTCATTTTTACTGATTTTCTATTAGAATTAGTGTAGTAGAGATTAGACCAAACCAATTCTGGTCTTGCAGAAGATTCTTTGTTTTTTAAAGTTTCCTCAATAAATCCCCCAGAAATATGGGTGTTTTGATGGATGGGTTTATCAATTAATTTAAGAACATCATAAGCATTTGGCTTTACTTCTAAAAAATCATTATCTGAATATATGTATAGACTAGAGTTGCAGTAACGGCGTAGTTCCCAAACAGCTCTATCAAGAACTGCTAATTCCACCTCTTGCGCAACCCAAGAAACCCCTAAATATCTGTCCTCGGCTCCATTTTCTAGGCGACAAATAAAATTTCTAGTCTGTTCTGACAGAATAATATCAACTCGATCATGAAGTAATGCTATTGCCTTATTAACCTCATGGTTTATATACTCTGCGCGCTTTTGAGGTTTTGGAACACGAGTTAATATTAATATACATTTTGCATATTTTTCCAACGCATGAAGTGACGACCAAAGAAATTGAGGATATAAAGCCGCTTTATAATCCATCCGAGCATGTATGTAATCTTTATCAGCAGTATCTCTGAAAGCCCTTAGAGCATAAGTATTAACTTTTTGTGTCATGCTATGAGGCATAAATCCTCGTTTAAATATCTAACTAAGATTAGACGACTGAGCTACGCTGGCCAGCAGTCGGATATGATGGCATCATCCTATCCTATCCATAGGGAAACGCCAACAGCCAAGCGTTTAGGCAAACCTAAATTTTTGCGGATGCCAGTCTCGCCCTACATCCCCAACACCGATGCCCCGCGCCAGCCAAAACTGCTGGAGCGTATGCGTATTCACCTGCGCACGCAGCATTACAGCATCCGCACCGAGCAAGCCTACGTAGATTGGGCGCGGCGTTTCATCTTGTTTCATAAAAAACGGCATCCACAGGAGATGGGAGCCTCCGAGGTAGAGGCTTTCTTGAGCTATCTGGCCGTGGAGCGGCAGGTATCAGCCTCCACGCAAAACCAAGCTAAGGCGGCACTTTTATATCTGTACAAGCAAGTGCTCGGTGTCGACCTGCCTTGGCTCGATGAGGTGGTGCAGGCCAAGCGCCCCCAGCGTTTGCCAGTGGTGCTCACGCCCTCTGAGGTGCGCGAACTGCGCCTGCGCGTGAAGGATATAGAGTTTTCCCAGCGCGAAATCGTGGTGCGCGAGGGCAAGGGCAACAAAGACCGGGTCACGGTGCTGCCTTAAAATTTGTTGGCACCCCTGCGGGCGCAATTAGAAAAAGCGCGGGTGCTGCACGAAAAGGATTTGGCCGCAGGTTTAGGCCGCGTTTATTTGCCCCATGCGCTGGCCGTCACGTACCCCGAATCGGTACAGCGCGCAGTGCGTGAAGCGGCACGGCTGGCGTGCATTGATAAACCAGTCTCACCCCATGTATTGCGCCATTCGTTTGCCACGCATTTATTGCAGGCGGGCTACGATATTCGCACGGTGCAAGAATTGCTCGGCCATGCCGATGTGAGCACGACCATGATTTATACCCATGTCTTGAACAAAGGTGGGCCTGGTATTTTAAGCCCACTCGATACGTTATAAAAAAGCCCGCCCCCACAAAATGGGGACGGGCTTTTGCTTGAAATACCGGGTCGTGTTTACAGCGAATCAATAAAGCTGCGCAGCTTATCCGAGCGGCTGGGGTGCTTGAGTTTGCGCAGCGCCTTGGCTTCTATTTGGCGGATGCGCTCGCGGGTCACGTCAAATTGCTTGCCCACTTCTTCCAAGGTGTGGTCGGTGGACATTTCAATGCCAAAACGCATCCGTAGCACTTTGGCTTCGCGGGGCGTCAGGCCATCCAGAATATCTTTGACCACATCGCGCAAACCGGCCTGCATGGCTGCATCAATCGGGGCGGTATTGGCACCGTCTTCAATAAAGTCGCCCAAGTGGCTGTCGTCATCATCACCAATCGGGGTTTCCATCGAGATTGGCTCTTTGGCGATCTTCATGATCTTGCGGATTTTGTCTTCCGGAATCTCCATTTTCTCGGCCAGTACGCTGGCATCTGGCTCAAAGCCAAATTCCTGCAAATGTTGGCGCGAGATGCGGTTCATCTTGTTGATCGTTTCGATCATATGCACCGGAATCCGGATGGTGCGTGCCTGATCGGCAATCGAGCGCGTAATCGCTTGGCGAATCCACCACGTAGCGTAGGTGGAGAATTTATAGCCCCGGCGATATTCAAACTTGTCCACCGCCTTCATCAGGCCGATATTGCCTTCTTGGATCAGATCCAAGAATTGCAAACCCCGGTTGGTGTATTTTTTGGCAATAGAAATCACCAGGCGCAAATTGGCCTCGATCATTTCTTTTTTGGCATTGCGCGAGGTGGCTTCACCCTCGTTCATGCGCTTGTTGATGCCCTTGAGTTCAGCCAGCGGCACCACAACGCGGGTTTGCAAGTCCATCAGCTTTTGCTGCAAATCTTGGATGGGTGGAATGTTGCGCGCCATCGTCGCGCTCCAAGGCTTGCCTGCCGTGGCTTGTTTTTCTACCCATTGCAGATTAATCAAGTTGGCCGGAAACTCTTTGATAAAAGTTTCTTGTGGCATGCGGCATTTGTCCACAATGATGCGGCGCAGTTCACGCTCTTTTTTGCGCACATCATCGACTTGGGCGCGCACCATGTCGCACAGCTTTTCGATGGTTTTGGCGGTAAAGCGGATGCTCATCAGCTCGGCAGACAGGGCTTGCTGCACCTTCATGTAGGCTAGGGTGCCGTAGCCTTCTTTGTTGTAAATGCTGTGGATTTGGTCAAACAGCTCGCGCAGCTTGTCAAAGCGCTCTAGGGCTTGCTTTTTCAGCTCTTCGAGCTTTTTGGTCAGGGCTTTGGAGCCGCCCTTGCCGTCGTCATCGTCGGCTTCGTCAAACTCGTCAAAGTCTTCTTCGGCCACATAGTCGTCGGCCTCGTTGGGGTTAGAAAAGCCATCGACGATGCTAGAGATCACCACCTTGCCTTCGCGGATTTCTTCGCCCATGCTCAAAATTTCGGCAATGGTGGCGGGCGAGGCGCTGATGGCTTCCATCATGGCTTGCAAGCCGCCTTCGATGCGCTTGGCAATTTCGATTTCGCCTTCGCGCGTTAGCAGCTCTACCGTGCCCATTTCGCGCATGTACATACGCACGGGGTCGGTGGTGCGGCCAAATTCGCTGTCCACAGTGGAGAGCGCTGCTTCGGCGGCTTCTTCGGCTTCTTCTTCGGTGGCGGCGGTCTGCGCGGTGTTGGTCACCAGCAGGGTTTCGGCATCGGGGGTTTGTTCGTACACCGCCACGCCCAAGTCGTTGAGCATGGAGATCACGACGTCGAGCGTTTCTTGGTCGATCAGCTTGTCGGGCAAGTGGTCGGAGATTTCGGCGTGGGTCAGGTAGCCACGGGTTTTGCCCAGCTTGATCAGCGTTTTGAGGCGCGAGCGGCGCTTGGCTAGGTCTTCTTCGGACAGAACGGTTTCGTCCAGACCAAATTCTTTCATCAAGGCGCGCTCTTTGGCCTTGCTGATTTTCATGCGCAGGGGTTTGACCTTTTCTGCGCTGGGGGTGGCTTCGGTCTCGGTGCCTGCTTCGGCCTCTACTTCGCCTTCACCTTCCAAATCGGCTTCGATGTCGGACAGATCGGCATCATCGGCGGGGTCGGCATCGGGGTTGGCCTTGGGCTTGCGACCGCGCTTGGCTGGGGGTTTGGCGGGGTCGGCGGTGGCCGATTTGGCTGGGCGGCCGGGGCGCTTCTTCACAGCCTCTTCCGCTTCGGCGGCGGTGGCAATCAGCACCGCTTTAGGCTCGACTTTGGTAGCCACCGTTTTGACGGTTTTGACCACGACCGTGACAGGCTTGACCACCACCACGGGTGCTGCTGGCTTGGCTGCGGGTGCTACCGCCACTGGCGCAGGCTCTAGCGCAGCGGACAAGGGCTTGAGCTGGATCGTCTTTTTCTTTTTGATGATGACCACAGGGGCATCAGGTTCCAGCGCTGCCGACAGGGGCTTGAGCTGGATGGTCTTTTTAGTAGTGACGATGTTTTCTTCCGGGGCGGAGGCGGGAGCGGCAGGCTTGGTCACGGTGGTGGCTTTCTCGGGGGGCGCTGGCCAAAATACATCGGTGGGGTGCGCAAAACACCGACACGGCAAGGCGGCCCAGATGGGTTTTTACAGAAGGGGCAAAGCCCCGGAGGCAAGATGTGTGGGCGAACATTTGGTGTGCAGTCCTTGCGGTGCCAGGGGCGGTTGTGCGTGTGTGTCACGGTGGCCCAACCCGGAGGTGCTGCTGTCGCTCTTGCCGAAAACCCTATATTGTACCTTCGGGGCTGGATTCAAGTGCCAGCGCGGTTTAATTTTTCCAATAAATCACGGCGTCGGGCATCTAGCGTCCGGTAGTGTTGCAATTGGGCCGGATCGCTCATGGCTGCAGCCAAGGCTTGGGTGGCTTGTTGGCCCAGTTGCTCCACCAACAGCCGGTTGAGCAGGTCGTGCAGCTCATGACGCCATTCGCCCACATCGCCTTCGGCTTGGGCGTGGGTGCCGCTCATTAACTGTTCGGCCAAGGCTTGGCCTTCGTGGTCTTGCAGCCGCTGGTGCAGCACGGCCCAAGTTTGCGGGCCATGTTCGTGGAACTGCTCTTCTAGCCAAGCCAGCAAGGGGCTGTACGGTGGCCCCAAGGCGTGCAGGGCGGCAAGGTGCTCGTGCGAGAGTTCATCAAAAAAAGCCATGTGCGCCAACAATAGGCGGATGGCGTGGTCAGCACGGCTGACCGGCACCGACCTTCTGGTCTGTGTGGGCCTCGCCGCGCTGGTGCGTGCCGGGCCTTTGCGCCGTTGCACTAGCGCATCGGTATGGCCGGGAGGCGGTGGTGGTTTGTGTCCGGCAGCGCGGTGACTAGCGTTTTGCCAGTCTTCTAGCAACTCGGCGGGGGTAAGCTGTGCCTGTGCCGCCAGATCGCCCAGCATTTGGCGCTTAAAGGCCCCCTCAGGCAGGGCTGCCCACAAAGGCGCGGCATGGCTGCTCATGCGTGCGCGGCCTTCGGGGGTGGTCAGGTCGCACTGCTGCGCCGCTGCGGTACACAAAAATTGGCTCAGGGGCTGCGCCCCGGCCACCAAGCGGGCAAAGGCATCGCTGCCGTGGCTGCGGATAAAGCTGTCTGGGTCGTGCTCAGGTGGCAGGAACAAAAACTTGATGCTGCGGGTGTCGGTGGCATAGGGCAGGGCACCTTCTAGCGCCTTGTGCGCTGCCCGCTGCCCGGCAGTATCGCCATCAAAGCTAAACACTACGGTATCGGTAAAGCGAAACAGCTTGGCTACATGCTCTGGCGTACAGGCGGTGCCCAGCGTGGCTACAGTGTTGGCAAAGCCGCGTTGCGCCAGCGCCAGTACATCCATATAGCCTTCTGTGACCAGCACATAACCTTGCTCGCGGATGGCAGTGCGGGCTTCGAACAGGCCGTACAACTCGCGGCCTTTGTGGAATACCGGGGTTTCAGGGGAGTTGAGGTATTTGGGCTTGTCATCACCCAAGACGCGGCCTCCAAAGCCGATGCACTCGCCTTTCACGTTACGGATCGGAAACATCACCCGGTCGCGGAAGCGGTCGTAGCGCTTGCCGCCATCGTCGGCGTGGGTAATGACCAGCCCGCTTTCTTCGAGCAGGGGGTCGTCGTATTGCGCAAACACGCTGGCCAGGTTGCGCCAGCCCTCTGGGGCGTAACCGACGCCATAGGCGCGGGCCACCTCGCCTGAGACGCCGCGCTCGCGCAAATAAGCAATCGGGCTCTGGGCACCACGCAACAGGCGGCGGTAGGCTTGGGCGGCGTGCTCTAGCACGTCGGTCAGGGTGGCTTGCTTTTGCCGCTGTGCGGCAGCTTGCTCTTTTTGCTGCGGCGAGAGGTCGTCTTCGGGCACTTGCAGCCCGGTTTGTTGGGCCAGATCATGCACTGCCTCGACAAAACCCATGCCGGTGTGCTCCATCAGAAAACTGATGGAATTACCGTTTTTACCGCAACCAAAGCAATGGTAGAACTGCTTGGCCGGACTGACGCTGAACGAGGGGGATTTCTCACCATGAAAGGGGCACAGCCCCATGAGGTTGGCCCCCCCCTTTTTGAGTTGCACATAGCGCCCAACGACATCGACGATATCGACGCGTGAGAGAAGCTCTTGGAGAAAAGACTGGGGAATAGACACCGGCCTATTGTCCGTGCAAAGCCGGGGTGGCCCCGATACAGGCTGATACAGACTGACAGTTTCCTGCCAGTGTTCGGGCGTAAACTGGTTCGCTCTCCGTCGCCGTGGCACTGCCAGGCGTTTTTTGTCTGAACTGTTTTCTTATGACATCCATCTACGAGCAAGATCTGCCACGCAACCAAGCCAACTTTGCCCCGCTGTCGCCGTTGGGTTTTATCGAACGCACCGCCGAGGTGTATCCAGAGCGGCTGGCGATTGTGCATGGACAGTTGCGCCAGACCTGGGGCCAAACTTACACGCGCTGCCGTCAGTTGGCCAGTGCCCTGCAACAGGCTGGCATTGGTAAAAATGACACTGTGGCCGTGATGCTGCCCAACACCCCACCCATGGTAGAAGCCCACTTTGGCATCCCAATGGCTGGGGCTGTGTTGAATACACTTAATACCCGCCTTGACCCTGAAGCCATCGCTTTTATGCTCGACCACGGCGAGGCCAAAGCCTTGATTGTCGATCCAGAATTTGCCACCGTGGTGGCCAAAGCGCTGCCCTTGCGCCAGAGCCAAACACCGCTGCTGTTGATTGATGTAGAAGATGCCCTGTATGGCACAGCAGCCCAGCGCTTGGGCAGCAGCACATACGAAGAGTTTGTGGCCCGTGGCGATGCCAACTTTGCTTGGGATTTGCCCGCCGATGAGTGGGACGCCATTGCCCTGAACTACACCAGCGGCACCACTGGCAACCCTAAGGGCGTGGTCTACCACCACCGGGGTGCGGCCTTGAATGCTATCTCCAATGTGCTGGAATGGGACATGCCCAAGCACGCGGTTTATTTGTGGACGCTGCCGATGTTCCACTGCAATGGCTGGTGTTTCCCTTGGACGCTGGCTGCCCGTGCGGGCGTGAATGTCTGCCTGCGCCGCGTTGATGCCCAGTCGATTTTTGATGCCATCCGCAACTACGGCGTCACGCACTACTGCGGTGCCCCGATTGTGCAGAGTCTGCTGGTCAATGCGCCTGCGGCGATGAAAGAAGGCGTTCCTGCGGGCGTCAAGACGATGGTGGCGGGTGCTGCGCCACCAGCCTCGATGATCGAAGGCATGGAAAAGATGGGTTTTGACCTGACCCACGTTTATGGCCTGACCGAAGTTTATGGCCCAGCTACAGTTTGCGCCAAACACGATGCTTGGAGCGAACTCGATATTGGCGAACGCGCTCAACTCAATGCCCGCCAAGGGGTGCGTTACCACTTGCAACGCGGTGCCAGTGTGCGCAACCCCGAAACCCTCGAAGAAGTGCCCCACGATGGCGAAACGATGGGTGAGATCATGTTCCGGGGCAATATCGCCATGAAGGGCTACCTCAAAAACCCAGCGGCCACCGAAGAAGCCTTCCGGGGCGGCTGGTTCCACAGTGGTGATTTGGCCGTGCAGTATCCTGATGGCTATATCAAAATTAAAGACCGCAGCAAAGACATCATCATTTCTGGCGGCGAGAACATCTCCTCTATTGAGGTAGAAGATGTGCTCTATCGCCACCCCGATGTGTTGGCCGCTGCTGTGGTAGCCAAGCCCGACCCAAAATGGGGTGAAACGCCCTGCGCCTTTATCGAACTGAAATTGGGCGCGCAAACCACGGTAGAAGACATCGTGGCGCATTGCAAGCTGCATCTGGCCGGTTTTAAGGTGCCGCGCCATGTGATTTTTGGTGAAGTTCCCAAAACCAGCACCGGCAAAATCCAAAAATTTGCGCTGCGCCAGCAGGCTGGTTCGCAAAGCGCCATCAACGTCTAAGTGCCCTGCCAACATCATGGCCATTTACTGTATTGGTGATGTGCAGGGCTGTGACGAGGCGCTGCAACGGCTGCTAGAGCAGATCGATTTTTCTCCTAGCCGAGATACGGTCTATCTGCTGGGAGATTTGGTCAATCGGGGGCCGGCCTCGGTGCAGGTGCTGCGCCGCTGCTTGGCCGCTGATGGGGCTATCTTGAGCTTGCTGGGCAACCACGACCTGCACTTGCTGGCCGTGGCCCACGGAGCGCGCAAGCCATCAGCACGCGACACATTGGCCCAGGTGCTGCAAGCGCCTGACCGCATGGCGCTGCTCGATTGGCTGCGCCAGCAACCGCTGGCGCGTACGCTCGAGCATGGCGGCGAGTCGATGCTCATGGTACACGCCGGGGTGTTGCCACAGTGGGATACAGCACAAACACTGATTTTGGCCCAAGAGGTGCAAGCGGTATTGTGCAGCCGCGATTTACCGCTGTTTTTGCGCCAGATGTACGGCAATGCTCCCGACCACTGGAGCTATCAGCTCCAAGGCATGGATCGGTTGCGGGTGGTGGTCAATGCGCTCACGCGGTTGCGCTTTTGCTCGCCTGCCGGGGCGATGGACTTTGCCAGCACCGAAAGCGCCACCACCACCCCAGCGGGTCTGCTGCCTTGGTTTGAGGTGCCGGGGCGGCGCACGCAGGGCCAGCTAGTGGCGTTTGGGCATTGGTCTACGCTGGGCTGGCTCAACCGGCCCGATGTGCTGGCGCTGGATACCGGCTGCGTATGGGGTGGTTGCCTCAGTGCAGTGCGTTTTGGCCGGACGCTGGCCGAGCGCGAACTATTGCAAGTGCGCTGCCCACAAGCGCAAAAGCCGGGCTAAAAGGGAGCGGCAACCGTTTTGCAGCAAGAAAAGAGCATTATGGTGGCTACCCCAAGGCCCACGGGTATCGCCATTCATCCTTGGTGCTATGGAACAAAACGGTACCCTACACCCGTCTCAGTGAGCAAATGTTGGGGCATAGAGGGGTTTATTTCAATTTTCTTTCTTAAGTTACCCATGTGTACACGGACATAATGGGTGTCTTCTGTATGCCCCGGCCCCCAGACAGATTTGAGTAACTGCCCGTGTGTTACCACCCGATCGGGCTGAGAAGCTAGATGGGTGAGAAGTTTGTATTCAATGGGGGTTAGGTGCAATGGTTTTTCATAACAGCTTACTATGCGCCGTGCCAAATCAATGGTGATATTGCCAAACCTGATCATTGAACTGCCGTCAATCGCGTTCTTTTGGCCGCGTCGCAATTGGGCACGGACTCTGGCCATCAGTTCACCCGTACTGAATGGCTTGACAAGATAATCATCGGCCCCAAAATCTAGGGCACGAATTTTTTCATCCTCGTGGCTTCGGGCAGACAGAATAATCACCGGTGCCGCAGACCATTGACGCAGTTCTTTAATGAGATCGATGCCGTCGCCATCGGGCAACCCCAGATCGACCACTAACAAATCAGGACAGCGTGTGGCCGCTTCGATCAGACCACGCGCTAAGGTGCTGGCTTCGTGGACGGTATACCCTTCTGCCTGCAACGTCAGGCGAAGGAAACGCCGTATTTCCACTTCATCTTCTATGATAAGAACGTGGGTCGTAATCAGGTTCATAGCGTATTTGTACCATCATCTTGCGGCGGATTACCACAGGGTAGCCCGATTGTAAATCGGGCCCCTACTATTTTAGTATTTTCTTGCCGATTGTGGGCGGTAATATGCCCTCCGTGGGCATCAATAATTGCGCGGCAAATCGCCAATCCTAACCCTACACCAGGGGTAGTTGCTTCGCGCTGACCGCGTTCAAATTTATCAAACAACAGCTCTTCTTTTCCTGGGGGTAGCCCTGGGCCACTATCGTCAATATCAATCACTACCTCGCCACTCTTGAGCTTGGCATCTAGTGTGACTGGGCTGCCCTCAGGGGTATATTTGGCAATGTTCTCTAGCAGGTTGACCCATACCCGCTCCATCAGCACGGAGTCTAAGTGCAGCAATGGTAAATCTTCTGCCAGATGAATTTCAATAGGCCGCCCTGCCATCATGGCGGCACAGGCGGTCAGGGCGCTGCCAATCACTTCGTCTAAGGGCTGCCAAGCACGGTGGAGTTGAACGCTGCCCCCTTGCAGTCTGGCCATATCCAGCAGATTGTTGACCAGCGCACTCATGCGCAAGGCTGCGTTTTTGATCGAGTCCACAATGTCACGCTGCGCCCGCTCCAAGGCGGGCGGCATCATGAGCAATGCCTCTGACAGACCAACCAATGAGGCCAAAGGTGTTCTGAGGTCATGGGAAATAGCCGACAAAAGGGAGTTGCGCAAGCGTTCGGACTCGATCTGTACCGTGCTTTTTTGTGCCATGTCGATATAGTGAATACGCTCCAGTGAAATAGCCAACAGAGATGCGCAGGTGTCGAGCAGCCGCCGCTGTTCAGGCCCCAGCAACCGGGGGTCGCCCGGCTCCAGTGCCAACACCCCCCGCACCCGCATCGGGGCTTTGAGCGGCAATACCAAACAACTGGTAGAAGGCAGGGTATCGGTTCCTAAACCGGCGGCCTCGGCACGATCAAATGCCCACTGGGCCACGCCCATATCTACGGTGGCATTGCCGCCCGGAAGGGCTTCTAGGCGATCTTGTTCGTCTGCGGCCAACAGCGTGGAGCGGGCTTGAAACTCAGAGGCTAGAAAACGAGCGCCAATCTCGGCCACCTGTTCTGACAGGAGAGCCGCTGATAGGTCGCGGGACATCTCATACAAACTTCGTACTCGGTGCTCACGCTGGGTGGCAGCCTCGGCCTGAACTTTCAGGCCCGCCGTGAGTTGGCCTATCACCAGCGCCACTACCAGCATCACGCCAAAAGTGACGAGATACTGCACATCACTGACGGCAAACGAGAAGCGCGGGGCCACAAAGAAAAAATCAAACAGCAATACCCCCAGAAAGGCAGCCAGTACCGCAGGCCCCCGGCCAAAACGCAAACCAACGCCCACCACGGCCAGCAGGAACAGCATCACAATATTGCTCAGTTCGAGCACATTGCGCAGTGGGCTGATGAGCAACGCCACCATGACACAAGCCATAGTGGCTGCCGCATAACCTGACCATGTAATCGGGGCCTCTAGCATCCGCTGTTTTTGCTCTGGAGGCTGGGCGCGGCCTGTACTCTGTGGCAATGCGACTTGCAAAACATCCAGATCGTCGGCCCGTTGTGTCACAGCATCTACTAAGGGCCGATGCCAAGGCCAGCGTCGGTGGCTGCGGCGGCCCAACACCAAGCGCACCAAGTTTTGTTCTCGGGCATAACGCACCAAAGCAGTGGCAGTATCGGCATGAGAGACCGTGGCTGTAGTGGCCCCCAACTCTTGGGCCAATTTGAGCACCCGCAGTGCTTGCTCGTGCTCTTTGTCGAGGCCCTTGTGCTGTCCGAGCGACTCGACATGCAAGGCATGCCAAGGCACGTTTAACTGTGCGGCCATGCGTGCGCAGGTGCGTACCACTTTTTCGTCTTCAAGCCCTAGCCCGACACAGGCCAACAGCGCCTCACGGTTGGGCCACACGGGCTTGACTGAGCTGGCACGGCGATAGGTGCGCATCTCATCATCGACCCTGTCAGCAGTGCGCCGCAATGCCAGTTCACGCAGGGCCAACAAATTGCCTTTGCGAAAGAAGTTAGCCGCTGCTTGCTCTGCCTGCTGCGGTAAATACACTTTACCCGCCTTGAGGCGTTGCAGCAATTCATCAGGGGGCAGATCTACCACCACCACTTCATTGGCAGCGTCAAAAAGACGGTCAGGCACGGTCTCCCACACCCTGATGCCGGTGATACCACTGACAATATCGTTCAGGCTCTCTAGGTGCTGCACGTTCATCGTTGACCAGACGTCAATGCCTGCTTCTAGCAGCTCCTCTGCGTCCTGCCAACGTTTAGGGTGCCGGGAACCGGCCACATTACTGTGGGCCAGCTCATCGAGCAGCACCAGCGCTTGGGGCTGCCCAACGCCAAAGGCTAGGGCAGCGTCCAGATCAAATTCTTGCAGCACCCGATCCCGGTATGGTACCTGTTGCAATGGCAGGCGGGGCAGATGCTCGGCCATGACTTCGGTGTCTAAACGACCGTGGGTTTCCACCACACCGATGATGACGGGTATCCCCTCGGCTCTGGCGGCATGGGCCGCTGCCAACATGGCATAGGTCTTGCCCACTCCAGCATTGGCACCAAAGAAGATTTTGAGACGCCCCCGATGGGCTTGCCCCTCTTCCTGCTGCATCTGGGCCAGCAGGGCATCGGGGTTTGGGCGCGGTTTCTCCATGACGGGCACGGTTATAACCAACCAATACGCCGAAAGCGCCAATACAGCACACTGGCAGCACTGAAAATAATGAACAAGGCCGCCGGGTAGCCATACTCCCACTTTAATTCAGGCATATTCTCAAAATTCATACCCCAAATACCAGCCAAGGCTGTAGACACGGCAAAGATAGCGGCCCAAGCTGCCAGTTTTTTGGTGGTTTCAGACTCTTCAATCGTTACCATAGATAGGTTCACCTGAATGGCCGTAGCGATAGTTTCACGAATGGAGTCAATAGTTGAGTTGATCCGCATCAGATGATCGTGGACATCGCGAAAATATTCTTGTGTTCCAGAGAAAACCACGGGCACCCGACCTCCATGCAGTTTTCCGGTAACTTCGAGCAGCGGAGAAACTGCATGACGCATAGTGGTGGCACGGTGTTTAAGTGCGTACAAGCGCTCAATATTGCCGCGCCCCGCATTGCGCTCAAAAATTCGCGATTCAATATCGTCCAACTCGGTCTCAATGGCGTCGAGCAGCGGAAAATAGCGGTCTACTACAGCATCCATCAGTGCATAACAGACAAAGCTGGAGCCATGTTGTAATAAATGGGGTTCCCGTTCACAGCGTCCACGCACCCCCAGAAAATTCTGCTGGCTGTTATTGCGTACGGACAGGACAAAGTTGGTACCCACAAAAATAGCGACTTCTCCCACTTGCACCTGCTCTTGCTCTTGCTGGATTTCCAGCAACTGCATCACAATAAAAACGATACCACCATACTCTTCCATCTTGGGGCGTTGGTGTCCATTGCGTGCATCTTCCACCGCTAGCTCATGCAGTCCAAATTCTTCTTGCATCTGTTGCAATTCGGCATGGGTGGCGTCACGCAAGGCTACCCAGACAAAACATTCGGGTTTCTGCACCCAGATGGAAATGTCTTCGATAGAGATGTCCGCCAGTTTTTTTCCTTGGTGGTAGGCTACGCAGTTGATCAGCATGAGGTCTCCTGTGGATTAGGGCTTTTTATGATGCCCTTGTAGATGCTTGGGCGGTGCTTGGCGTCGTACTAGCCATGCGGCCCACAACGCAGGCAAAAGGACTGTACCCAAACCCAATAGCAGACCCCAAAAGTTGTCCATGATTGCTGTTTAATGCGCGCCCTGAGCATCCAGTGCCAGATTCAGGGGCAGCACACGGACACGGGATTCGCCCAGCAACCCTAGCCAAGGGCCTTGCGTGTGCTGCGCCACCAGTGCTTGCACTTGGGCTGGTGGCAGGCCTCGCGCTCGCGCTACCCGCGCTACCTGAAAATCGGCAGCCGCCACACTGATATCTGGATCGAGTCCACTGGCCGACGCCGTGACCAGATCAACAGGAACTGGCTGGTTATTGCCCGGATCAGCAGCGCGCAAGGCGGCTATGCGGCCTTTGACTACCTCGGTCAGGTTGGGATTGGATGGCCCCAGATTAGACCCGCCCGACGCTGCTGCGTTGTAAGCCATAGGAGCAGTGGCCGATGGTCGCCCCCAAAAGTAGTGGGCGGCGCTGAAGTTTTGCCCGATTAGTGCAGAGCCAACCACTTGGTCACGCACTTGGATCAGGCTGCCGTTGGCCGCATGTGGCAGCAGCAGTTGCGCAAAGCCGGTCACGGCCAATGGGTAGATCAACCCTGTCACCAGCGACAGTATGGCAAAGAGGGTGAGTGCAGGCCGCAGGATGCCAGGGGCTGCATCGGTGCTTGTTGGAGCCATGGATTGGGATGTCATGAATGCCTCTTCGATCAGAAATTGATCTTGGTACCCACCACAAGGCGGCCTTTGCCCAAGTTCCTACCATCGGGTGCCGTGTAGGCATGGCTATCGGTGCCCAGCCATGTGGCACTGAGCAATACGCCGTGAACATCCTTGGTCAAAGTCAGTGCATAGTCAGTGTAGGAGTATGTGCCGTTGTTGCGCACGATCTGTCGGCCAATGTGGGGCATGAGTGTCATGCCGTCACCCAAGTCGAGCGTGGCACTCAGATCAAGATAGCCGCTCCCACGGCTGTTATCAAAACCAAACAGATTGGTGGTGCTGCGGAAATACTTAGCGCTGAACACGCCCATGCTGACTCCACCATAGACTTCAGTGCTGTTGGGGCTAATCGATAGGCCTGCAGAGGGATATTGGTAACGTAGCACGCCAAGGTCGTAGCCAAGTCCGGACGAAAGTTCACCCTTGTAGCCTCCGTAAAAGTCAAACTCTAAGGGAGCGTCACCACCAGAATCCTTGATCCAGCGGATAGTGGATGCCCAAGCTCCTAGATAAAGGCCACCATTGCTGAAATCAGCGCCCGCCTGAACAGCCGGTTGCCAATGGGTCTGGGACACACCACGATAACGGTACTCACTTATAACACTGGCATTGAAAGTGAGGTCAGCATGGGCCATCATGGGTTGTGTCAGTGCAGCCACAGCCACGAACAAACAAGATACGATTTTTTTCATGGGAGAAATCCGAGAGGGTTTGTTTTAGGCCAGACCAACGATGGTCAATGCCATATCAATCAACTTGATGCCGACAAAGGGGACGATGACGCCGCCCAGACCGTAGATCGCCAGATTGCGCCGCAACAGCACTGCCGCGCCCACAGCACGGTACGGCACGCCCTGAAGCGCCAAGGGAATCAGAAAAATGATGATGAGGGCATTGAAAATCACCGCCGCCAAAATGGCCGAGTTCGGACTGGTCAGTTGCATGACGTTCAGCGCAGACAACTGGGGGTAGGTGCCCACAAAGGCGGCGGGCACGATGGCAAAGTATTTGGCTACATCGTTGGCAATGCTGAACGTGGTCAGGGAGCCTCGCGTCATGAGCATTTGTTTGCCTGTCTCGACAATCTCGATCAGTTTGGTCGGATTGCTGTCCAGATCAACCATATTGCCCGCCTCTTTGGCCGCTTGGGTGCCGGTGTTCATGGCCACCGCCACATCGGCTTGGGCCAGTGCGGGGGCGTCGTTGGTGCCATCGCCCGTCATGGCTACTAACCGACCAGCACTTTGGTAGTCACGGATCAGCTTGAGTTTGGCCTCGGGCGTGGCCTCGGCCAGAAAGTCGTCCACCCCGGCTTCTGCGGCAATGGCCGCTGCCGTCAGGCGGTTGTCCCCCGTCACCATCACGGTTTTGATGCCCATGCGGCGCAATTGGGCAAACCGTTCTTTGATGCCCCCCTTGACAATGTCCTTTAGCTCTACGATGCCCAGCACCTGACTGCCATCGGCCACCACCAACGGGGTACTGCCCCGGCGTGAGACATCATCCACCAGCGCTTGCAGTGCGGCTGGAAAGTGTCCGCCTAGAGCCTCCACATAGTTGCGGATGGCTAAGGCAGCTCCCTTGCGCAAGCTGCGTCCACCGGCCATATCGACGCCACTCATCCGGGTTTGGGCCGTAAAGTGAACAAACTGTGCCTCTAACGCGCTGATATCGCGCTCGCGCAATTGAAACTTCTGCTTGGCTAGTACCACGATGCTGCGCCCCTCCGGGGTTTCATCCGCCAAGGAGGCCAACTGGGCAGCATCGGCCAGATCGACCTCTTTGATGCCCGGTGCTGGCAAAAATGCGCTGGCTTGGCGGTTGCCCAAGGTGATGGTGCCGGTTTTGTCCAGCAGCAGCACATCGACATCGCCCGCTGCTTCTACCGCCCGCCCAGAGGTGGCAATCACGTTGGCCTGCATCATGCGGCTCATGCCTGCTACACCAATGGCACTGAGCAATCCGGCAATCGTGGTGGGGATCAGGCAGACCAGCAAAGCCACCAGCACCACCAGATTGACTGGCTCCCCAGCACCACTGGCATTGACAGAAAACTGCGAAAAAGGCAGCAAGGTGACGACGACACCCAAGAACACGATGGTCAGTGCCACCAGCAAAATGGTGAGCGCGATTTCGTTGGGGGTTTTCTGCCGTTTGGCGTTCTCCACCATAGCGATCATCCGATCGACAAAGGTTTCTCCTGGATTGACGGTGATACGGGCCACAATCCAGTCAGAAAGCACTTGGGTGCCACCGGTGATGGCACTGAAGTCGCCCCCGGACTCGCGTATCACTGGGGCCGATTCGCCAGTAATGGCGCTTTCGTCCACCGAAGCCACCCCAGCAATGACCTCCCCATCGGCGGGGATGGTGTCTCCAGCCTCTATCAGCACCAGATCACCACGGCGCAGCATGTCGGCCTCTAGCGGCAGCCATTGCATTTGTTCGCGCGCCATGTCGGGGCGAGAATCAGCATCGAGCTTCTTGGCCCATGTTTTCTTCTTGAGGCCCCGCAAGGATGCTGCCTGCGCCTTGCTGCGGCCTTCGGCCAAAGCCTCGGCAAAATTGGCAAACAAGACGGTAAACCACAGCCACAAGGCTACAGCCACCGTGAAGAGCGTAGGATCACCTAACGCCAAGGCGGTGGTGAAGGCGCTGCCCACATACACAACAAACATCACAGGGTTGCGCCACTGGATTCGGGGATCGAGCTTCTTGACGGCATCCCACAACGCGGGGCGCATGAGAGCCGGGTCTAACAGGGTAAGCTTTTTGCGGGTCATACAGCTTGGCTCCACAGCATCAGGTGCTCAACAACAGGCCCCAGTGCCAAGGCAGGCACATAGTTCAGCAATCCGACCAACAACACCATGCCGATCAGCAGTGCCACAAACAGCGGCCCGTGGGTTGGCAGCGTGCCTTCGGTGGCTGTGAGGCGTTTTTTTGCGGCCAGTGATCCGGCAATGGCTAGCACCGGAACAATGATGCCAAACCGCCCCAGCCACATGGCTGTAGCCAGCAATACGTTGTAGAAGGGGGTATTGGCAGACAGGCCCGCAAAAGCACTGCCGTTGTTGTTGGCGGCTGAACTCAGGGCATACAAAATTTCACTGAAACCATGCGGGCCAGGATTGGCAATACCCGCACGGCCTGCCTCGGTCATCACCGACAAGGCTGTTCCGAGCAGCACCACCAAGGGCGTCACGAGGATGGCTATAGCCACCAGCTTCATCTCTACCACCTCGATCTTCTTGCCAAGATACTCTGGCGTGCGACCAATCATCAGGCCGGCGATGAATACGGCCAAAATGGCAAACAGCAGCATCCCGTACAGGCCAGAGCCCACGCCGCCAAACACCACTTCACCCAGTTGCATCAGGATCAACGGCATGGCACCCCCCAAAGGGGTAAAACTGTCATGCATGGCATTGACGGCCCCGCAACTGGCGGCGGTGGTAACGATGGCAAACAGGGTAGAGGCATTGATGCCAAAACGCACCTCTTTGCCCTCCATATTGCCGCCAGACTGGATGCTGCTGGGGCTTTGGTCAATGCCCAACCCCGCTAGAACTGGGTTGCCCTGTTGCTCGGCCACTGTGGCAGGAATGACGAAGGCGACAAAAAGTATCACCATAGCTGCCAACACAGCCCAGCCTTGGCGCTGGTCAGACACCATCTGGCCAAAAACAAAACACAAGGATGCTGGAATCAGAAAGATAGCCAGTATTTGCAAGAAATTGCTCAGTGGCGTCGGATTTTCAAAGGGGTGGGCAGAGTTGGCGTTAAAGAAACCACCACCATTGGTACCCAGCATCTTGATAGCAAGTTGGGAGGCCACAGGCCCCATGGCTATGGTCTGTACCGCGCTGTGCTGCTCTTGCAGCAGCGGCTGGCCTTGTGCATCTGTTATCGGCTGCTCTTCGGGGCCCAGTTGTGGTATTTGCCAAGTCACAGGCTCTAACGTAGTCACCTCTTGATAGGGCGACAGGTTTTGTAGAACCCCCTGACTGACAAACATCAAAGAGAACACCAGTGACAGTGGCAACAAAATCCAGAGCGTCACCCGGCTCAGGTCTACCCACACATTGCCTATGGTCTGCACCGAATGGCGGGCAAAACCGCGTATCAAGGCCAGCACCACCACGATGCCGGTGGCGGCAGACAGAAAGTTCTGTACCGTCAGCCCCAGCATCTGCGTGAGGTAGCCCATGGAGGACTCGCCACCATACCCCTGCCAATTGGTGTTGGTAACAAAGCTGATCGCGGTATTGAAGGCTGAATCTGGGCTGATGGCCGCCATTGCCTGAGGGTTGAAAGGCAGGTAGGCCTGCCACCGTTGTAGCCCATAGACGGCCAACACCCCCAAGCCATTGAACACCAAAAGCCCTAGGGCATAACGGTAAGCGTTGCTTTCGCGGTTTGCTTGCACGCCTAGCAGTTGCCACAGTGGCGCTTCCAGCCGCTGCATCCAGCCCACACGGCCAGACAGAATGGCATCTATGTAGCGCGCTAGGGGCCAAGACAGCGCCAGCAGCACGGCTAGGAAAGCGGCCAGTTGAATCCATGCCCCAGAGGTCATGAAAAGTCCTCCGGACGCAGCAACGCCACGATCAGATAGAAAAACACGCCACCAGAGAGCAGCAACGCCCACAGATCCCAGCCGGTCATGTGCGCTGCTCCTGCGTTGCTAGGCCGAAGCAACCCCTGAACAAACCATAGGCCAGCAGCCAGAACATACCGGCCAGACCCAAATACAAAGCATCCATCTCATCCTCCTATGGAGATGGCTCCATGTTAGGAAAGATGGCATCAAGATAGTCTCAAGAAAGAACTACCAGATAGCAAGAAAGTCTTAAGAGAGTGTGGCCTCGTTGGGCGGCCCGATACAGGTGCTATGGATGCTGGTAGCTGTTTATGCATCGTGCTACACAAGGCACAGCACGATGCCAAACCAAGGTGTTGGGTTAAGAGAGCGAATCTATGTACCAACTCATCCCCGTTAAGGTAGCTGTGGTGACGGGTTGCACATAGTCTTGCAGCTCGACATAGACATTATCTGCGGGCTGATTCTGACCGGCTGGCACTTGGTATAACACCCCGCCAATTTGCAGCAGCTCTATATGGCGCACCACATCTACTGTGCCACTGGCTTTGTGCCGGATCAGTGCATCATGCACCCCAGCCGCAGTATTGGGCGTGAGGGCGACCTCGTAATCTGACGGCCTGCCAAAGTACACTGCCATGTCTGTGCCCTCGCCACCATCGAGCACATCTGTGCCACTGCCACCCACCAACATATCATTGCCTGCACCACCGAGCAGGGTGTTGTTGCCCGCATTCGCTGACCAGCCCGTTTCACTGAGCTGTTGATCGATGAGCTGTAGATGGCCTTGGGCATCAGTGAGCGCTCGCGTATGGTGGGCATCGCGTGCCAAGGCCAACCAAATCGCCGACCAACTACCACCCGCGTTCAGATGACTTACCCCTAAATTGGTTAATGCGGCAGTTGCACTGCCTGTGCCCCAGACTTGGTTCATCACGGCAGCCACCTGTTCTGGTAAGGATTGGTTTGCCCATGTGGAATGGGTTCGCATCCAATAGCTATGGGCCATCTCGCCTAACTGGGCACTGCTGTAGTTTCCTGCCGCAAATACCCCCATCTCGCTCAAGGTGGGCAAGCGCCCACCCAGCGCATGCACCAACAAGGCCGTGTCTTGGGCCAGTTGGTAGTTGTCATAGACCCACGCCAAGCGCGCATCAGTGACCAAGCCACTGCCGTGGTTGTTGCTCCAAGTATTGGTCAGGTGCAGGCCGGTGCTGTCGGCCAGCTCGGTGCTGCTGGGGGTAAAGTCCACTTGCAAGCGCCCCTCAGGCGTGAGGGCAAAACGCCAGCGCCCGGCGTCGCTGGGGCCACCTTGGAGCAGGTCGTTGCCATCACCACCTTGCAAGGTGTCATTGCCAATGCCGCCGACTACCCAGTCGTTGCCGCCATCGCCAAACAGTTGATCGTCTCCACCTTTGGAGCCAATGGTGTCATTACCATCACCACCGCGCAGCACATCGTCGTCAGCGCCCAGCACTAAAAATTGCGCACTGCCATCGCCAATGACAAAGTTACGCCCGCTGCCGCCAATAGCGGTGCTGGGGCCAATGACGATGGCAAACTCAACCAAACTCAAATCGAGTACGGAGCCGGGTGGTAGCTGGCGGGCATCAATCACCAAGGCCTCAGCCCGCTGGGGATTGGTGCTGTCATCCTCGCCGGTGCCGGTGGTGCCCCTAATGACGATGGGTTGCGTGGGTGCGGTGCCACCTGCTGCTGTGGTCAGGGTGATGGTGCGCACCATGACTTGGTCTTGGTTAACCACGCCGGGCACATATTGGTCAATGCCTTGGCCAAGGACTTCTGCAAAGTTGGCAGGCAGATCAATGCGCGGCTCACTGGCTTGAATGAGTTTCTCGCGCAGGGTCAGGCTGCTGCTTTCGCTGCTTTCAGAGGTCAGACCGACTCCGACGGGCAGGCTCACTTGTAGCAGCGGTTCGCCACTGCTGGTTTTGGCCAGCGGAATATCAGCCAGAGCACCATTGGGGGTATTGGTGTCTTCGGGGCGGGTTTTGCTCACCGGGGCAATGGTTTGGGTGGTGGTGGTGATGGTTTGGCCATTGCTGCCGATTTGGGTGTTGGTCTGTGTTTGTACCGTGGTGCCATCAACAGTTTCAGTGCTGGGTGCTGGCGCTGGTGCAGGTGCAGGTGCAGGTGCAGGTGCGGGTGCAGGTGCTGGTGCTGGTGCTGGTGCTGGTGCTGGTGCTGGTGCTGGCGCTGGTGCTGGTGCTGGTGCTGGCGCTGGTGCTGGTGCTGGTGCTGGCGCTGGCGCTGGCGCAGGTGCAGGTGCAGGTGCAGGATCAGGCCCCGGATCAGGCGCAGGCGCAGGGGCAGGCGCAGGCGCACTGGCTGTGGTGAAATTGTAGGTACTGGTATTGCTGACTGCTGTCGCGGCATTGCCAGCGGCATCTTGGAGTGCACCAGTATCCCAGTTAACATAATAGGCTGTACTGTAGCCTAGAGAGGCGGTTGGATTTATAACCAACTCACCATTACCATTGATGCTGATGGTGGCTGCCACTACACTGTTGTTAGTTATATCCTTTAGATAGACTTTGCTAGTATCTGATCCTGAATCCAATGGCTCTGTAAATCGAACAATGATATCGCTATCAATACCAGCATTGATAGAGTTGTCAGCCGGAGAGCTCGTTCCAAAATTGGGGGTGGGGGCTATAATATCCAGTACATAAGATTTACTTACTTCGGGGCCGTTGTTTCCCGCTGTGTCAGCCACACGTATTTTTAGCGTATCATTTGCAATAAGCGTCTGGCCTGTCAGTGTCCAGTTGCTAGAGCCAATAGTATTGGTAGCTGTTACCCAAGTAGTGCCATTATCCAAAGAAACTTGTATGATTTCCCCGGCCGCAGTCACTGTGCTCAGGGTGCCGCTGATGGTTTGTGCATCAGTGCTGGTAATAAAATCTGTGCTGCTGGCCCCAGTATCAGATGAAAATTCCTGCGTGGCGATAGTGGTGGTAGGGGAGGTTTGATCCAGAAAATAATTCTGGGTTAGGGGTGTACTGCTTCCAGACGCATTGGTGACTCGTGCCTGCAAAGTGTTATTGGCTGTTAAGGTTTGGCTGCCTAAACTCCAGGTGTCTTGGCCGATGGTGTTGGCTGCAACAGCCCACGTTGCGCCATTGTCCAAAGAAATCTCTACTGTTTCTCCGGTAATGCTCGCTGCACTTAGCGTTCCTGTAATTGTTTGCGCGGCTGTTTTGGTAATTAAATCGGTGCTGCTCACCCCAGTGTCCGCAGAGAATGCCACACTGCTTACGGTGGTACTGGGGCCAGAAGAGACGTTGAGGGTTTTTGTTTTACTATCAGTTTGTGTGCCACCTGAGCCGCTGTTGCCAGCATCGTTGCTAGTAATATTGAGTGTGATAGAGCCAGTGGCCCCAGCCACACTGGTGTAGCTGATGTGGTTGCCAGAGATAAATGCATTGAGGCTAGTCTGCGATCCCGTTAATGTGATGGAATTGGTACCGCTGCCGCTTACCGTGACACCTCCGCCGGAGGTGCCTGTCAAGCTGCCTGCCGCCGCCGACAGTGCGAGTGTGATCGGGTTGGTATCGGCGTCTGGATCGCTGATACTGATGCCAGTGATCGGGGTGGCAGTAGCTTCGGCTATATTTTGCGAAGCCGACGCAGTGAGCACTGGTGGTTCGTTCACGTTACTGACGCTGATGGTCAGTGCATTGGCCGCAGTATGGCTGCTGGCGTCAGAAGCAATCACCTCTAAGCTGTAGCTGGACTTGGTTTCATAGTCAGCAGTAGCATTGAGCGTGAGCTCGCCTGTGCTGCTATTGATGGTAAACGCACTGGCGTCGGTGCCAGACAGGGCGTAGGTGATGGCTTCGCTTTCTGGGTCAGTGGCTGTGGCGGTGTACACCACGGTGCTGGTGGCTGCATTCTCCGCCACTGTGCCCGCAGCGCCGCTAGTGAAGCTGGGCGCTTCGTTCACATCGGTAACGTTGATGGTCACTGCCTTGGTGGTGGTGTTGTTGGCATCCTTGGCGTTGACGGTGATGCTGTAGCTGGACTTGGTTTCATAGTCCGCCGCAGTGAGCAGGCGCATCTGGCCGGTGCTGGCATCGATGGAGAACGATGCTGCGTCGGTGCCGGTCAGCGAGTAGGTGATCGCGTCGCTTTCGGCATCGGTAGCGGTAGCGGTATAGACCACGGTGCTGGTGGCGGCGTTTTCGGCTACGCTGGCGCTGGCACCGCTGGTAATAGTAGGCGCGGCGTTGGAGACGGCAATATTCAGCGTTTCGGTTTTGCTGTCAGTTTGCGCGCCGCCCGAACCCGAGTTGCCACCGTCGTTACTGCCAATATTGAGCGTGACGGTGCCAGTGGCACCTGCCGCCGTGGTGTAGGTCACCTTGCTGGCGGCAATAAAAGAGTTGATATTGGTTTGTGTGCCGCTCAGTGACACTAGGCTAGTGCCGCTACCCGCCACATTCACACCGCTGCCGGTGGTAGCGGCAAACGTGCCTGCCGCTGCCGACAGGGTCACGGTGATCGAATTGGAGCCTGCGTCTGGATCGGCCACGCTGATGCCGGTGAGCGCGGTGGCGGTGTTCTGGTTGACGCTTTGCGAGGCGGGCGCGGTCAGGACGGGGGCTTCGTTGACATTGGTGACGCTGATGGTCACTGATTTCAGCCCAGTATTGACCCCATCTTTGGCCAGCACGTTCAGGCTGTAGCTGGTCTTGGTTTCATAGTTGGCCGAGGCATTCAGCGTCAGCGCGCCCGTGCTGCTGTTGATGGTAAACGACGCGGCGTCGGTGCCCGCTAGGGCATAGGTGACAGCCCCGCCTTCCGGGTCGGTGGCGGCAGCGGTGTAGACCACGGTGCTGGTGGCGGCGTTTTCGGCGACGGTGCCGGTGGTGCCGCTGGAATACACCGGTGTCTCATTGATGTTGTTGACGTTGACGGTCACCGCCTTGGTGGTGGTGTGGGTGGCGTCCTTGGCCAGTACATTAATGCTGTAGCTGCTCTTGACTTCGTAGTTGGCGGCAGTGGTCAATCGCACCACGCCAGTGGTGGCGTTGATGGTAAAAGACCCGGCATCGGTGCCAGACAGCGCATAGGACAGAGTGTCGCTGTCTGCATCAACGGCCATCGCCGTGTAGACCACGGTGGAGGTGCTGGCGTTTTCGTTGACTGAGCCGGTGGCACCGCTAGAGAAGACTGGGGCAACGTTGCCGCCGCCGATGTTTTCCAGTTGGATGTCGTCAAAGTTAACTTGGAATACGCCATCATTGCTGGAAATGGTCAATGAGGTCAGATTGTCAAAATTTGTATTGGCGCTCAAATCGACAGTTTGCGTCTGCCCCCCGGAGAAGTTATGCGTCACTTTGTTGGCAGCATTGCCATTGGGCGTGAAGGTCATGACTTCACTCAGCCCTCCCGCCTCCATCATCAGCATGGACACAAAATCAAACACCTTGCCGCCTTGTACGGTCAGGGTGATGCTGTTGATGTCGGTATTGTCCGCCGTGACCACCACCATGCCGCTACTGCCTGTGGGCACGCTCATGCCCAAACCGGTGAACACACTCGTGGTGTCTTGATAAATGCCAGTTCCACCATTGATCGCAATATCTAGCGTATCGCTGGTGGCGGTGTTGGTGATGGCGACGGATGCCACCGGCGTGCTTGTGGACACCGTGGCATTGGGGGCGCTAGTGTTGCCGGCATCGCCAGTAAATGACACTACTGCCAGTGTTCCAGTGTAGTCATCCACCGCGAGCGCGGCAGTGTTAAGTATCCCAGTACGTGCTTCCAGCACCCAATTGCCCCCCCGTGCTGCATAGCCTGTGAGGTTGGTAGATGCTGCCATGTCAGCTTGGGTTATGCGGCCAAGCTGATCAAGCAAGCGGGCACCAGCCTCTCCGGCTGCCACATCACAACCGTACAGTAGCCAGTCGCCCTCTGCGCTCAGAGAGCGGTGGATGGTGTCCAGCTCTGTGGCGTACCTGTGTAAATTGTCAGCAGTCAATGTGGCACGGCCCAGTTGCACTTGGCCAGTGCTGCCGTGGCTCAACAGGTGAATAGCATCCACACTGCCTTGGGGTAGCCCAGCAAGGTACTCGGCCATCTGTTGCAGCCCGTCGTTCTGACTATCCAATATCACGACCTTGGCCTTTGCTGCCACCGCTTGGGCCAGCACTTGCCAATCCACAAGGTTGTCTTCAATGAAAACGATGTCTTGGCGGGCTGTGGGGCTATCGAAAATAGGAGAAGCAAGAGCGGTCATAGGAGCAAACTATCGAAAGGCAAACAGACAATAAGATTACGGGGCTATACCGTTTTTGGGGCGGCCTAGATTGCTTTATCAGTTATGCGTTATAGGCATAGGCATGTGCTAGGGTAACCGCGCCAGAGGTCGCACTACACTGCTCAATTACCACCATGAACCTCAAACGCATCGAATACCTATTGCAAGTGGCCGAGCTGGGTAGTTTTTCACGGGCGGCTGCCGTGTTGGGTATTACCCAGCCTTCCCTTGGGCGGCAGGTGCAAAAATTAGAAGAAGAATGCGCTGTGCGGCTGCTGTACCGCCACGGTCGGGGAGTCTCCTTGACGCTTGATGGCGAGCAGTTTGTAGCCCGCGTACGGCCCTTGTTGGCACAGTTGCTACAGGTGTCTGTCGATATGCGTGCCAGCCGTGAGCAGGTAACGGGTGAGGTGGCGGTAGGAATGCCGCCCACCACCGTTAGCTTTTTGGGCTTGCGGCTGTTTCAGAGGGTACGCCAGCAGTTTCCGGGTATACGCCTGAACGTGGTCGAAGGCTATAGCGGCCACATCCACGAATGGTTGCAAGATGCCCGGCTAGACTTGGCCGTGCTGCACCATGCCCGCCGCTCGCACCATGTGCTGCTAGAGCCGCTGGCAGATACTCGGCTGGCTTTGATCTGCGCCCCAAAATATCTGCCTTTGGGCCAAGGAGATCGAGCCGACATTGAGTTTGAACAACTGGGCCGAGTGCCGCTGATTCTCTCGAGTCGGCAACATGGCTTGCGCCGAACCTTGGAGCAGACGGCGCAGCAGTTAGGAATACGGCTCAACGTGGTCTATGAAGTTGATTGTCTGAGCATGAGCAAGCACATTACGGCCACTGGTTTGGCGCATACGGTGCTAGGGCCATCTGCCGTGAAAGCCGAGTTGCAGGCTGGGCATCTAGTGGCCTTGCCGTTGACTAATCCAGAAATCCATACCCGCTTGCTGTTGGCCTCAGCCAGCCAGCGTCCCTACACCGAAGCTACGCGCCACGTTGCCCACTGCATCAAAGTTCTAGTGCAAGAGCTGATTGAGAATGACCGAGACGACATTGGTTTGAAGGCTATTTCTAGCCCAGCCAGAGATTTGTCTGACGAGGGCTAAACCGACCCTCATTGACTGTAGCCCCTGAGGCGCGAACGATGTCATGCCAAGAGGCAATCTCGGCCCGAACAAACTGGGCGAATGTGTCGCTGCCCATGGGCACAAAGCGCATCCCCTCGGCGGTCATCCGTGCTTGCACGGTGGGCAATTGCAAAATGCGTTGCACTTGGGCATGAATTTTTTGTACCACCACGGCAGGCATACCGGCGGCACCAAAAAGACCAGCCCAGTTTGCTAGTGTTTTACCCATCCAAGGTGACTGCGCCAGTGAGGGTAGCCCTTGTACCCAAGGGGATGGAGTCGCCCCCAGCGCTCCCAGCACCGCCAAGGCCCGCAATCGCCTAGACTGCAAATACGGTATCACCGTTTGCAGGGTGGCAAACATCATGGTCGTTTGCCCACCGATCAGATCGACCAGTGCCGGGCTGTTGCCTTTGTATGGAATGTGGGTGAGGTCGAGCCGGTTTTTTTGTCTGAACAGCTCTCCTGCCAGATGGCTGGTGCTTCCTAGCCCTGCTGAGGCAAAACTGAGATTTTTTTGCGTTCGTGCCCACTCCAGCAGTTCCTGTACTGTCTTGGCGGGTGACGATGCCGGTACTACCAACACGCCTTCAGCTTCTACGACAAAACTGATCGCAGAAAAGTCATTCACAGGGTGATAGGGCAGACGGGCTAACAAAGAGGCATTGATAGCATGGGTGCCTACCGTGCCCATCAGCAGGGTGTAGCCATTGCCAGCGGCTTGGGCTACCTCTGAGGCGGCTAACATCCCACCATTGCCAGTGCGGTTGTGTACCGTGACGGACTGCCCCCATGCCAGCGTCATGTGTTCGGCCAGAATGCGGGCATAGGCATCCGCATAGCCTCCTGCGGGAAAAGGCACCACGATCTTGACGGGCTTGCTGGGCCAGGGCTGGGCGCGGGCCAGTGCCCACCCTAGGCCGCTACTGCCGACCAACAACTGTTTGAGTATTTTGCGTCGTGCAATCGGCATGGCAAAGTGCAGGCAATGCCTTCTTCAAAAATATCAATGTGATCGATCAGTGTAATCACATAGATTTTTTAAATCACAAGGCATCTCGTCAACTTTTTGCCGATGGGGCTGCGTTCAGGCGGGTGCTACTGTTGGCTCTGTCGGCTTGAACAAGGCCGCTAGCTTGCGCCGTGGTTTGATGTTGCCCGATGGGGTGCCACGCGCTGCCGGGTTGGGGGGAGCCGAGTCCCATTGTGCTATTGCGCCAGCGGCTGGAGCCTCGTAGGGCCTGTCAAAAAACGGGTCGCGCGAGGGCATAGCGGGCCGAAAGCCGCCGCGCTGCACCGGCGACCTGGCTGCACGGTCAAAGCGCTCTGGGCGCTCGTAGCGCTCGCTGCGGCCTTCGGGGCGTGCCTCAGCGTAGCGGCTGGCAGGGCGCTCGGTGCGAGGCGGCTCGTCTAGGGCCAGCGTTTCGATGTTGAGCTTGGTTTTGAGCAGTTTTTCGATGTCTGCCACGAGACGGGTGTCGCTGCCCGACACCAGTGTGACGGCCAGCCCGGAGGCCCCGGCGCGGCCCGTGCGGCCAATGCGGTGGACGTAATCTTCGGCGTTGAACGGCACGTCAAAGTTGAACACGGCGGGCACGTCTTTGATGTCGAGGCCGCGCGCGGCCACATCAGTGCAGACCAGCAAATCGACCTCGCCTTGCTTGAAGGCATCCAAAGCCTTGATGCGCTCGTCTTGGCTCTTGTCGCCGTGCAGGGCGGTGGTTTTGAGGCCCTCGCGCTCTAGGCTGCGCGCCAAGCGGCCACAGCCGAGTTTGCTGTTGACGAAGATAAAGGCTTGCTTGATGCCACGGGTTTTGAGCACCTGATGGATCACGCGGCGCTTGTCTTCGTCGGTGGCGGCATAAAAGCGCTGCTCTACGGTGGAGGCGGTCTGATTAGGCCGGGCTACTTCAATGGTGATGGGGTCTTGCAGGTAGCTGCTCGCCAGTCGTTTGATCTCGGGCGAGAAGGTGGCGCTAAACAGCAGCGTGGTGCGCTGCTTGGGTAGGTGGCTGAGGATGCGTTGCAGGTCAGGCAAGAAGCCGATGTCGAGCATGCGGTCGGCCTCGTCGAGAACGACGTATTCGACTTGGTTGAGTACGGTGTTTTTGGCTTCAATGTGGTCGAGCAGACGCCCTGGGGTGGCTACCAGTACCTCAACGCCTTTTTTCAGCTCTAGGGTTTGGGGCTTCATGTCCATGCCACCAAAGACCACGGCGCTGCGCAGTTTGGTGTATTTGGCGTAGAGGGCGATTTGCTGTGCCACTTGGTCGGCCAGTTCGCGGGTGGGCAGCAACACCAAGGCGCGCACGGGGTGGCGCGCTGGGGAGGTGGAGGCGTTTTCGTGCTGGAGCAGGCGTTGTAGCAGCGGCAGTGAGAAGGCAGCGGTTTTGCCAGTGCCAGTTTGGGCAGCGCCCATGACGTCCTGCCCGGTGAGCACGACGGGGATGGCTTGTGCCTGAATGGGAGTCATGGACTCGTAGCCCATTTCGGCTACGGCACGCGCTAGCGGCTCGGCCAGCGATAAATTGGAGAAGGAGCTTGTCATTGGTGTGCAATTGTCGCACCAGCGCCGCCAAAACGGTATCGAAAACGCTATGGGCTAGAGGTTACGCGCTGAAAAAGTGTCGCAAGCTTGCACATTGCCCTTTTGTAGCCCCTGCTGAAACCAGCGCACGCGCTGGGCGCTGCTGCCGTGGGTAAAGCTATCGGGCACCACGCGGCCTTGGCTGCGTTGTTGCAGGGCATCGTCGCCAATTTTGGCGGCGGCGTTCATGGCGGCTTCGATGTCGCCTTGCTCCAAAATTTGCCGCGAGGCTTGCGCATGGTGCGCCCAAGCACCGGCCAAGCAGTCGGCTTGCAGTTCTAACCGCACCGAAAGTTGGTTGTATTGCACTTGGCTCACGCGCCCACGCTGGCGGTCTACTTCGTCACTGATGCCCAGCAGGTGCTGGACGTGGTGGCCCACTTCGTGGGCAATGACGTAGGCTTGGGCAAACTCGCCGGGTGCGCCTAAGTCGTGCTTCAGGGTTTCGTAAAAAGCCAAGTCGATATAGACCTTTTGGTCTCCGGGGCAGTAAAACGGCCCCATCGCTGCTTGGCCGGTGCCGCAGGCGGTGGGCGTGGCCCCCCGAAACAATACCAGCTTGGGTTGTTGGTAGTGGCTGCCGCCTTGGCGAAACAGTTCCGTCCAGACGTCTTCGGTGTCGGCCAGCACGGTAGAGACAAACTTGGCCATGCGGTCGTCCGCTGGAGGGCGGTGCGCTGGGGTGTGCTGCTGCACTGGCGCCGGGGGGTGGCCACCGCCACTGAGCACGCCCAGTACGGTGAGCGGGTTGATGCCCAGCAGCCAACCTGCCAGCAGGGCCACAGCGATGGTGCCTAAGCCGATGTTGCGCCCACCGAGCACGGGCTGGCCGCCACCGCTAGGGCTGTCGCGGCGGTCTTCGACGTTGTCGGATTGGCGGTTGCCTTCCCATTTCATGCGCTGTCTCCGGTGGGAGCTATGGGGCCTGATTAGGCGCGTGGCAGGGTGACGCCGTGCTGGCCTTGGTATTTGCCGCCACGGTCTTTGTAGCTGGTCTCGCACACGTCGTCTTTGTCGCTCTCAAAGAACAAGACCTGCGCGCAGCCCTCTCCAGCATAAATTTTGGCGGGCAGGGGGGTGGTGTTGCTAAATTCGAGTGTGACGTAGCCTTCCCATTCGGGCTCAAAAGGCGTGACGTTGACGATGATGCCGCAGCGGGCGTAAGTGCTTTTACCCAAGCAAACGGTGAGCACATTGCGCGGAATGCGAAAGTACTCTACCGTGCGCGCCAGCGCAAAGCTGTTGGGCGGGATGATGCAGGAGTCACCATAAAAATCGACAAAACTTTTTTCGTCAAAGTTTTTGGGGTCTACCACGGTGCTGTGGATGTTGGTAAACACCTTGAATTCGGGCGCACAGCGGATATCGTAGCCATAGCTGCTGGTGCCATAACTGATGACTTTGTGACCATCTGCCGCTTGGCGCACCTGGCCTGGCTCGAAGGGGGAGATCATGCCGTGCTCGGCTGCCATGCGGCGGATCCATTTGTCACTTTTGATGCTCATGGTAGCTCGGCTCCTGTGAAAACTACGGTTTTGATAGCTGCTGGCTCTGCTCAAGACAGCTTAAGAGCGCTATTTTGCTTGAGAAATCACGGCAAACAGCAACTTGCCTAAGCTACTGGCGTGTGTTGGGCCAGCAGCGGTGTGGCTTGCGGGTTGATCAGCACAAAATCGCCCTCGCAGCCCGGTTGCAAGTTGCCCACCACGCTTTGTGTATCAGGCCAATAGGAGCTTAGAACTCCCAAGCTATTCCCAGATTACCCATATTGTGCCGATTGCCCCGGCCACCAGCCATCGATAGTTTCAGTCCCTCTGCTATTTGGTAGCGTAGCCCAGCTTGGTAGGCTGGTTTGCGCTCTTGCTCACCAAAAGTTTCTAGCGTCAATACCAAAGCCCCTAGCACTGGCATATCGCCCCCTAGTCCCCAAGTGCCAACATGGCCTTGCCCCCGTGTCCAAGTTTTTCCAAGGTTCAGATGCAGGCTTGGCCCGGCTGTAAATGTCCAGCTGGCCAGAGCCAACAGTCTATGTGTGTGGTATTTGGCCTGCTCACTATCGAGACGATCACGGCTATACGCATATTTCAGGCCCGCTGACAACCCCTGGTCGGCTTGCAACGGCACCCACTTAACGGCAGCTCCTACCGCACGCTGGGTGTCGCTGGGTGTGAAGGAGTGATCACGGGCGTGACCAAAATTTACCTCGGTTTCTACATGGTGCAGCGGGCTATAACCGATGGAGGTATCCCAACCACGCAGGTTAGCATCTTTGCTCCAGCCCAGCTCTACCTTGGCGCTGCCGCGCTCCATCGTGCTGGCATCTTCCACTGCCATTGGCCGTTCAGCCCACACCGGCAACGATAACGCTGCCAAACAGCTAGACAAAACCGTGGCGTGCCAGTGACGAACAACAACATGGTGCATAGTAAACCCTCCAAAATAGTAAAAATATCTGTTTGAGAGCGCGTTTTTAACCTAGCTTGCGTTGGGGAAAAGCAAAAACGCCAACCGTTGTGGTTGGCGTTTGGGTGGGAATGGGGCTTGAATGGCTCAAGCCCAGTCAAAATGCTGGTGCGGCTGGCGGGGATCGAACCCACGACCCTTGGCTTCGGAGGCCAATACTCTATCCACTGAGCTACAGCCGCTGGTGCGGCACAGGGCCGACTTCGCAATTATGGCATGGCTGGGCAAGCCCCCACACAAGATAGCGGCCCCTCCAAGCTGGTTCTGCGCTGGCCTTGAAGATGCACCCATATAATCCGGGGTTATTTTTCAGTCCACTCACCCCCGATCTTTGCGAGGACGTCATGCGCGCCAATCCCCACAAAAAACACCCCAACCGCTCCCGAGGGTCGCTGTCCTCCGTGATGCTGACCCTTGTGCTGCCGATTGCCGTGGTGGTCGGACTGGTCGCCACGGCCTACGTCAAGACCAACCCCACTACGCCCGCAGGGCGCTTGGATGACGGCGGTCAAGCAGTTGCCAGTCGTATTCAAAAAGTAGGCACCGTGGCCATCCGCGAGGCTAAAAAGGCCTTGCGCACTGGCGAGGAAGTCTATACCGCCCAATGCTCCGCTTGCCACGCCAACGGCACCGTGGGTGCGCCCAAGTTTGGTGATGCTGCTGCTTGGGGCCCGCGCATTGGCGCTGGCTTTGATGCGCTGCTGCAATCGGCACTCAAGGGTAAAAATGCGATGGGTGCCCAAGGTGGCGGCGAGTTCAACGACATCGAAATTGGCCGTGCTGTAGCCTATATGGCCAATGCCGGTGGTGCTAAGTTCACCGCCCCTGGCCCAGCAGCCGGTGCTGCGGCCGCTGCCGAAGCGACTGCGACGCCCTAAAGCGCTCACTGTCCCCCAAGGCCGGCTTGATTGCCGGCTTTTTTATGTCCGCTTTTTTTGTTTTTCTCTGAGGAGCCACACTATGGCCGGTCTGACTGCCCACTCCCCTACGCCCCAAGCCATCACTGCGCACGAAACCTCGCGCGTTCTTGAAGTGGCTTTTTCGGATGGCGCTGTGTTTCGCATCCCTTTTGAGCTGATGCGCGTGGCCTCGCCGTCGGCTGAGGTGCAAGGGCACGGCCCCGGCCAAGAAACGTTGCAAACGGGCAAGCGCGATGTCACGCTGCTGGCCTTAGAGCCAGTAGGCCACTACGCCGTGCAGCCCACCTTTTCAGATGGTCATAGCAGCGGCATCTTCACTTGGGACTTTTTGTACCAGCTGGGCCGCGATCAAGAGGCCCTCTGGCAAAACTACCTGCAACGCTTGGCCGCTGCCGGACTAGACCGCGACACCCCCATGCCCGTCCGGGGAGGCCCACGCCCAGAGGGTTCCGGCTGCGCTAGTCATTAAAGTTCTTCTTTTTCTCACTCCCCAGCGCGATACCCGGAAGGCTTGCAGGGTTGTCGCCATAGCAGATAGCATCAGCATTATGAGTACCACCCACTTCGGATTCCAGTCGGTTGACGAGCACGAAAAAGCACAGCGCGTGCGCAGTGTTTTTGACTCGGTCGCGCCCAAATACGACCTGATGAACGACCTGATGTCGGCGGGTCTGCACCGCCTTTGGAAAGCCTATACCGTCATGGTAGCCAACCTGCGTGAAGGCAGTCAGGTGCTCGACATTGCGGGCGGCACCGGCGATTTGGCCTTGGCCTTTGCCAAAAAGGTAGGTCGCAGTGGCCGCGTGGTACACACCGATATCAACGAAGCCATGCTGCGCGTGGGGCGCAATCGCTTGCTCGATGCGGGCGTGGCCCTGCCCACGCTGGTGTGTGATGCCGAGCAACTGCCCTTTCCCGATGAGCATTTTGATGTGGTGAGCGTTGCTTTTGGTCTGCGCAACATGACGCACAAAGACGATGCTCTGGCCGAGATGTGCCGGGTGCTCAAACCCGGGGGCAAGCTGCTGGTGCTGGAGTTTTCTAAGGTGGCGCAGCCACTGACCAAGGCTTACGACTGGTATTCGTTCAATGTATTGCCCAAGCTGGGGCAACTGATTGCGGGCGATGCCGACAGCTACCGCTATTTGGCCGAATCCATCCGTATGCACCCCGGCCAGCAAGAACTCAAAGCACTGATGCACGAGGCCGGTTTTGGCCATGTCGATTACCACAACCTCACCGGTGGCGTCGTAGCGCTGCATGTGGGCATCAAGTGTTGAACCCAAGGAGAAATAAGCGATGAAGAAACTCTGGCCCGCCCTGTTGTTGGCAATTATGGTGATCGTGGCACATCCTGAGGCCGAGGCCAAACGTTTGGGCGGTGGCAAATCGCTGGGTCAGCAGTCTGGCAACGTCACCCAGCGCGACGCTACCCCCGGCGCACCGGGACAAAATTTCAACCAAGCGGCACCGCGTCCGGCCACCGCGCCGCAGGCAGCCCCTGCTGCAGCACCTAAAAAGCCTTGGGGGGCCATGCTGGGTGGTTTGGCAGCTGGGCTGGGATTGGCTTGGCTGGCGCACTCGCTGGGCTTTGGGGAAGGGTTGGCACAGTTTCTGATGTTTGCACTCTTGGGGGTAGCTGTTTTGGCGGTGGTGGCTATGGTGTTGCGCAAACGCCAAGCCAGCCAAAATGCCGCTGCCTCACCCTTTGCCTTCCAAGGCGCAGGAGCACCGGTCAATGCCCCGGTGCTGCACGACTACAACCCCGACAAGGTGGGCAACGACGCCTCGGCCCGCCCTTGGGAACGCAACAGCATGTCTTTTGACAACAGCCGCCCGGCCTCTGGCGGTTCGATGATTGGCTCGGCGCTGGCCGGATCGCAAAACTGGGCCATTCCTGAGGGTTTTGACAGCGCCGCTTTTGTCGAAGCCGCTAAGCGCAACTTCATTACGCTGCAAGCGGCTTGGGATCGTTCTGACGTTTCCACCCTGCGCTCAATGATGACCGACACCATGTTGGCTGAAATCCGCAGTCAATTGGCCGAGCGTGAAACCCACCGGGGTGAGCAGCAACCCAACCAGACCGATGTGGTGATGCTAGAGGCGCAACTGCTGGGCATTGAAGACTTGGGCGAAGCCTACATGGCCAGCGTCGAGTTCTCCGGCATGATCCGCGAAGAAGCCTCGGCAGGCCCCAACCCGTTCCGCGAAGTCTGGAACATGACCAAGCCCAAAACCGGCGGCAGTGGCTGGTTGGTAGCAGGCGTTCAAGCCCTGCAATAACAATACCGGCCCAATACTGGGCGCGCTTCAGGAATAATCGGGGATATGGCAACACCACAGTCCCCTTTTTCTATTCTTGGCAGCGTGTTCGAGCGTCTTGCCCCCGGGCTTGTCCCACCACCTTGGCTGGTACACGAGGTGCAGCATCGCGCCGTCCTGCTACTCAACCATGTGCTACAGCAAGAGCCTGCGGCCATGGAGCGCCTAGAACGCCAGCAAGGGCGCATCGTGCAGGTGCAATGGCGGCACTTTTTTATCGCCTTGCAAGTCACGCCAGCGGGCTTGTTTGATACCGCCGATGAAGACCTCACCCCCGATTTGCGCTTAGAAGTGATGCAGGACTCCCCGTTAGGCTTGGCCCAATTGGCCCTGCGCGGCGAGCGTCCCGCAGTGCGCATTGATGGCGATGTGCAATTTGCGGGGGATATCCAATGGCTGTCTGATAACCTGCGTTGGGACATTGAGGAAGACTTGGCCCGCGTGATTGGTGACGTGCCCGCGCGTACCCTGTCTGAGGCAGGGCGCTGGCTGGCTCAGGCGCTGCGCCAGTTTGTGGGTAGCCGCATGGCAGCCGCCCAAGGCATGGAGGCATCTGCCCATGCCCCTGGTGCAGCCCCGGTGTGGTCTGACGACCGCACAATTCCATGAACCGACTGCTTCGTGGTGCCACCATCGTCTGGGTGGCGTTGCGCTATGGCCTAGACGAGTTGGTGCTCAACAGCTTTCAGCACCGTTGGCTGCACTTGTTGGCGCGCATTATCTCGGTCGGGCGCGATCTGCGCGCACCGCGTGGCCAGCGCCTGCGCGAGGCGCTGGAGCGGCTGGGGCCGATCTTCGTGAAGTTTGGCCAAGTGCTCTCCACCCGGCGCGATTTGTTGCCGCCCGACCTTGCCGATGAACTAGCCCTGCTGCAAGATCGGGTGCCGCCGTTTCCATCAGCCGTGGCCGTCGCTACCATTGAGCGCGCCTTTGGCAAACCATTGGCAGAAGTATTTGTCTCGTTTGAGCAGGTGCCGGTGGCCAGCGCCTCCATTGCTCAAGTTCACTTTGCCACGCTGCGCGACCGCCACGGTCAGTTGCACGATGTGGCCGTCAAGGTGTTGCGCCCCGGTATGTTGCCGGTGATTGACAAAGACTTGGCGTTGATGCGCATGATGGCTGGTTGGTTAGAAAGCTTGTCCAGCGATGGCAAACGCCTCAAACCGCGTGAGGTGGTGGCCGAGTTTGACAACTACCTGCACGACGAGTTGGACTTGGTGCGCGAAGCGGCCAACGCCGCGCAACTGCGGCGCAACATGGACGGGCTAGACTTGGTGCTGATTCCAGAAATTTACTGGGATTTTTGCCACCCCGAAGTGATGGTGATGGAGCGTATGCATGGCGTCCCCATCAGCCATGTGGACAAGCTGCGCGAGGCTGGGGTCGATATCCCCAAATTGGCGCGCGATGGCGTGACGATTTTCTTCACGCAGGTGTTTCGCGATGGTTTTTTCCATGCCGATATGCACCCCGGCAACATCCAAGTCAGTTTGGCCCCTGAGACGCTGGGGCGCTACATCTCGCTAGACTTTGGCATTGTTGGCTCGTTGACCGAGATCGACAAAGAATATCTGGCGCAAAACTTTACCGCGTTTTTCCGGCGTGATTACAAGCGCGTGGCCGAGTTGCACATTGAGAGCGGCTGGGTGCCCCCCGATACGCGCGTCAATGACCTAGAAGCGGCCATCCGCACCGTCTGTGAACCCTACTTTGACCGGCCCCTGCGTGAGATATCGCTGGGCATGGTGCTGATGCGGCTGTTCCAGACCTCGCGGCGCTTTAATGTCGAAATCCAGCCGCAACTGGTGCTGCTGCAAAAAACCCTGCTCAATATTGAGGGGTTGGGCCGCCAGCTGGACCCCGACCTCGACCTGTGGAGTACTGCCAAGCCGTTTTTAGAAAAGTGGATGCTCGACCAGATGGGGCCGCAGCGCCTGTGGCAAGAACTGCGCGCCCAAGCGCCGCATTACGCCAAGCTGCTGCCCGCGCTGCCGCGCCTGTTGTATGAGCAATTGCACCAGCGCAGCGCCAAGAGCGCCGCCCCCAGCGAGCTGCAACAACTGCTGCAAGAGCAGCGCCGCACCAATCGGCTGCTGCAAGCGCTGCTCTATGGTGGCGGTGGTTTTGTGCTCGGCCTGCTGGCGATGCAGTTGGTGGTGCGCGTGCGGTTGTTCTAACCCACTTGCCCGGATAATGCGCGGCATTTTTCACTTCCCGGTTGGCGGAGCCACACATGCTGATCACTTTTATCGTCTTGTACCTGCTGGTCTCGATTGCCGTGGGCCTGTGGGCCGCCACCAAGGTACACAACACGGCTGATTACGCGGTGGCGGGCCGCAGCCTGCCACTGGCGGTGGTTATTGCCACCACCTTTGCCACTTGGTTTGGCTCCGAAACGGTGCTGGGCGTATCGGCCCGGTTTGTCGACCAGGGGCTGGGGGCGGTGGTAGAAGACCCCTTTGGTGCCTCCATGTGTTTGGTGCTGGTGGGGTTGTTTTTTGCCTATAAGCTCTACCAGAAAAACCTGATTACCTTGGGCGATTACTACCGCCAGCGTTATGGGCGTACGGTAGAAGTGGTGTGTTCCATCATCATCATTTTTAGCTATTTGGGTTGGGTGGGGGCGCAGATTGCTGCGCTGGGGCTGGTGTTTAACTTACTGACCCAAGGCGCGATGTCGATGACGGTTGGCATGGTGGTGGGCACCTTGGTGGTGCTGGTCTATACGCTCTATGGTGGCATGTGGTCGGTGGCCCTGACCGATTTTGTGCAGATGATCGTGATTGGCTTGGGGCTGATCGCCATTGCGTGGTTTGCCGCCGATTTGGCTGGTGGTGCAGGCAAGGTGGTTGATTTTGCTGCGCGCGAAGGCAAGTTCCAGTTCTTTCCGCAAGACGGCGGCTTTAAAGAGTGGAGCTTTTTTATTGCGTCAGCCATCACCATGATGCTCGGTTCGATCCCGCAGCAAGACGTGTTTCAGCGCGTCATGTCGTCGGACAGCGCCCGCACCGCCCGCATCGGCCCGGTGATTGGCGGGCTGCTGTACCTGCTGTTTGCCTTTATCCCGATGTTTGTCGTAACAGCCGCTGTGCTCATCATGCCCGATACTGCTCGCGCCCTGTTGCAAGATGATCCGCAAAAGGTACTGCCCACACTGGTGATGGAGCATATGCCGCTGGCGCTACAAATTGCCTTCTTTGGAGCCTTGTTGTCGGCCATCATGTCCACCGCCTCGGCCACGCTGTTGGCTCCTTCCACTGCTTTTGTCGAAAACATTTTGCGCAACCTGCGCCCCGGCATGAGCGATGCCCTGACGCTCAAGGCAATGCGAGTCTCGGTGCTGGTGTTTACTGGCTGTGTACTGACTTATGCCATCACCATGCAGGGCACTTCGATTTATGAGATGGTGTCTGGTGCCTACCAAGTGCCGCTGGTGGGGGCTTTTGTGCCTTTGGTGTTCGGCCTGTACTGGCAGCGCGCTACTACCCAAGGGGCACTGCTGGCGGTAGTACTGGGGCTAGGGGTTTGGCTGCTGTTTGTGGCCAGCCCGGTGCTGTCGCAGGCGTTTCCGCAGCAATTGGCTGGTTTGTTGGCAGCGCTGGTTGGGATGCTGGCTGGCTCCTTGCTGCCTCAGTTCATCGCCAACCACAAGGGCCATGCGCCCCATTACGAAGGTAGTCCGGTGGCTTGAAGGCCGTTAGTAATGCTCAGACATCTGGCCGTCAAGGGGGAAGCCTATAATTGAAGGCTTTGCACTTTCAGTCCAGGCCCCAAAATATGCCTATTTACGCCTACAAATGCGGCTCCTGTGGCCATGCCAAGGATGTGCTGCAAAAAATGTCCGATCCGCCCCTAACGCAGTGCCCTGCCTGCGGTGCTGAGGCCTTTACCAAACAGGTCACGGCAGCGGGCTTTCAGCTCAAGGGATCGGGCTGGTATGTGACCGATTTCCGTGGCGGTAGCGGTGGTACCGCAGCGCCAGCCACCTCGGATAAAACCGCCAGTGGCACAGATGCTGCTGCGCCCAGTACGGCCAGCTCCAGCTCCGATGCCGCCAAGCCAGCACCAGCCGCAGACAGCAGCAGCGCTACCCCCAAAGCCTGAGTTCATACCCATGTCTGCCCTGCGCAAATGGCTGTTCACCGGCCTGCTGGTGATTGTTCCTGGAGCGATCACTCTGTCGGTGCTCAACTGGATTGTGGGTCTGCTCGATCAGACGCTGCTCATCCTACCGCAGGCTTGGCACCCAGACCGGCTGTTGGGTTTTCACCTGCCCGGCTTTGGCGTGGTGTTGACGCTGATGATTTTGCTGACCGTGGGTGCCTTGGCCAGCAATTTTGCTGGCCGCAAGCTGGTGCAGTGGGGCGATGCTGTGGTACACCGTATCCCGGTGGTGCGCTCCATTTACTCCAGCGTCAAGCAGGTATCAGACACGCTGTTTTCTGAAAGCGGCAACGCCTTTCGTACAGCGGTGCTGGTGCAGTGGCCCCGCGAAGGCGTCTGGACGCTCGGTTTTATCACCGGTTCGCCCAGTGGTGAGGTAGCTAGCTATTTGCGCGACGAATTTGTCAGCGTCTATGTGCCGACTACGCCCAATCCCACCGGTGGTTATTTTGTGATGGTGCGCAAAAGCGAGTGCGTCGAGCTAGAAATGAGCGTCGATGCCGCGCTGCGCTATATCGTCTCCATGGGGGTGGTTGTCCCCGTCGATCCTTTGACGCTGGCTGCTGCCCAGATCCCCCCTAACCCTTAACGCGCCGACAACGGCGTCGGAAGTTTTGCTATGGCTATGCGCTCCCATTATTGTGGTCTTGTGACCGAAGCCCTGTTGGGCCAAACCGTTACCTTGTCGGGCTGGGTGAACCGCCGCCGCGACCACGGTGGCGTGATCTTTATCGACCTGCGCGACCGCGAAGGCTATGTCCAGGTGGTGTGCGACCCAGACCGCCCTGAGATGTTCCAAACCGCCGAGAGCATCCGCAATGAGTTTTGCGTGCAGATCAAGGGTTTGGTGCGCGCACGCCCCGAAGGCACCACCAATGACAACCTGTCTAGCGGCAAAATCGAAGTGCTGTGCCATGAGCTGAACGTGCTCAACCCATCCGTCACGCCACCCTTCCAAATCGACGAAGAAAACCTGTCGGAAACCACCCGCCTGACGCACCGCGTGCTCGATTTGCGCCGCCCCTATATGCAGCGCAACATGATGCTGCGCTACAAGACGGCCATCCAAGTGCGCAACTTCTTGGACAAAGAAGGTTTTATCGACATCGAAACCCCGATGTTGGGCAAAAGCACCCCCGAAGGTGCGCGCGATTATTTGGTGCCCAGCCGCGTACACGACGGCCAATTCTTTGCCTTGCCACAATCGCCCCAGTTGTACAAGCAAATGTTGATGGTGGCGGGTTACGACCGCTACTACCAAATTACCAAGTGCTTCCGCGACGAAGACCTGCGCGCTGACCGCCAGCCTGAGTTCACGCAGATTGACTGCGAAACCTCGTTCTTGGACGAGGAAGAAATCCGCGCCATCTTCCAGCGCATGATTACCGAAGTGTTCAAGCAGCAACTGAACGTCGATTTGGGCGAGTTCCCGATCATGAGCTACCAAGAAGCGGCGCGCCGCTTTGGCTCGGACAAGCCCGACCTGCGCGTCAAGCTCGAATTTACCGAGCTGACCGAAGTGATGAAGGATGTGGACTTTAAGGTGTTCTCCACCCCCGCCACCACCAAGGGTGGCCGTGTCGTGGCGCTGCGCGTGCCCGGTGGCGCGCAAATCTCGCGTGGCGAGATCGACCAATACACCGAATTCGTCAAAATCTACGGTGCCAAGGGCTTGGCTTGGATCAAGGTCAATGAAGTGGCTAAGGGTCGCGAGGGCCTGCAATCGCCCATCGTCAAAAACCTGCACGATGCCGCCTTGGCTGAAATTATGCAGCGCACGGGCGCACAAGACGGCGATTTGCTGTTCTTTGGTGCCGACAAAGAAAAGGTGGTCAACGACTCCATCGGCGCGCTGCGCCTGAAGGTGGGCCATAGCGAGTTTGGCAAGAAGAACGGCCTGTTTGAAAACCGCTGGGCACCGCTGTGGGTGGTGGACTTCCCGATGTTTGAGCACGACGAGGAAGAAAACCGCTGGACAGCCGTACACCACCCCTTTACCAGCCCCAAAGATGGCCACGAGAACCTGATGGACACCGATCCCGGCGCTTGCATTGCCAAAGCCTACGACATGGTGCTCAACGGCTGGGAACTGGGCGGTGGTTCGGTGCGTATCCACCGTGCTGATGTGCAGAGCAAGGTGTTTGCCGCGCTCAACATCAGCCCCGAAGATGCCCGCGCCAAGTTTGGCTACCTGCTCGATGCGCTGCAATACGGCGCACCTCCGCACGGTGGCTTGGCCTTCGGTCTAGATCGTCTGATTACGCTGATGACCGGCGCTGAATCCATCCGCGACGTGATTGCCTTCCCCAAGACCCAGCGCGCCCAAGACTTGCTGACCCAAGCCCCCAGCCCAGTGGACGAGAAGCAACTGCGTGAACTGCACATCCGTTTGCGCAATCTGGACGCAGTCAAGGCGGGTTAAACCGTCTGGTGCCTGTACACTGACAGGCAAAATCGAAGGGCACCTACGGGTGCCCTTTTTGATGCTCAGGAGAAGTATGTTGTGACCAAGCCGCTGTCTAAATCCCATTTGTTGGCTAGCAAGGTCATGTATGCGGCCATGAGTATTTTGCGCGATGGTGGCAAAACCATGAAGGCGGCAGACATCTTGGAGGCCATTCCGGCCCATGTGCCGCTGGATGCCTGGGCGCTGGAGGAGATTGAGAGCAACGGCTCACCACGCTGGCGGATGTATGTTCAGTTCTTTTCGGTCGATGCCGTCAAATCGGGCTATCTGCTCAAATCCAAAGGCGTTTGGTCATTGACGCTCACTGGCGAGGAGGCCTTGGCTTTGGGAGCCAATGGGTTTTTCTCCAAAGCCCGTGAGGGCTACCGCATTTGGAAAAAAGAGCAAATCAACACCTCCAAATCTTCAGGCAAAGAAAAGTCAGACGATGGCAACGTCGTACAAGAACCGCCAGAAGAGCAGTTTGAGCGCTTGCGCAAAGATGTCAACTCCACCTTGGTGGCAGAGATTTTGGAGCGCATCAAGACCAATTCTTGGCAATTTTTTGAGCGGCTGGTGGTGGAACTGTTGTTGGCAATGGGCTATGGCGGCACTGGGGGGCAAGGGCTGGCGTTGCAACAGGGCAGTGATGGGGGCGTGGATGGTTTTATCCACCAAGACAAACTGGGTTTGGACATCATTTACCTGCAAGCCAAACGCTGGACAAATCAAACCGTGGGTCGGCCCGACATCCAGCAGTTTGTTGGGGCCTTGGCGGGCCGCCAAGCCAATCGCGGTGTGTTCATCACCACGTCAAAATTTAGCCAAGAGGCGCGTGAATATGTCAAAGCCTTGCAGGTACGGGTGATTTTGATGGATGGGGAACGCTTGGCACAGTTGATGATTGAGCATGGCGTGGGCGTTTCTATTTGGAAGTCTTACGAACTCAAACGCATTGACTCCGATTTTTTCAGTGAGGAATAACACCATGCACAAGATGACGTGGGGCGCTCTGGTGCTGCTGTGGGCTGCCATCGGGCTGACGGGTTGCGGCGAGAAAAAAACCGAACTGGGCCAAGGCGGCTCGGTGGTTACGGGATCAGCAGGGCCGCAGGGTGCCCAAGGAGCTGCGCCGGAGTTGGTGCGTTGTGAGGCACCTGTGGCTACGGTAGCGCTGGCCGAGAATCCGCATGGCTATGTCATGGGGTCGGGTGGGCATTTGCCTGCCTCGCCGGTGCCGCTGGTCAAATTGTTGGCGCAGCAAAGCGGCTGCTTTCGTATCGTTGATCGGGCCGCCGGACTGCGGGGCACGGTGCAAGAGCAAGAGCTGAAAGAAGCCGGGGTGCTGCGCAAAGAAGGCTCTACCGTGGCTAAAGGGCGCGGCTACGAGGCCCAATACACCCTCACCCCCAGCCTGACTTTCAGCGAAGAAAACGCCGGGCGCGGGCTGGCGGGTATTTTGGCCTTGATTCCGGTGCTGCGCGACATGGCTGGGCTGATTGGGTTGGCCGAGCAAGTCAAGTTTAAAGAGGCGCAAACGGCTTTGCTGCTCTCAGATAACGAAACCACCGAGCAAGTGGCGGCGGCCACCGGCGCGGCCCGCACCACCGATTTGGGCGTGGGCGGCTTGGTGCTGGGCCGCATCGGCGGCGGTGCCGGAATGGGGTGGAGCAATACTAACGAGGGCAAGGTAATTGCCGCTGCTTTTTTGGACGCGCACAATCAACTGGTGGTGCAGGCGCGGGCCTTGCAGGCCAAGCAGTTGCCGCCCGCCGTACCAACACGCGCCGCTAGCGTGCGTGCGCCCGGTTGAGATGTTCGATAGTAGCAAGTAGGAAGCAGCCATGCACAGTTTCACCACGGCCTTGGGCCCACGCGCCAGCGACACCCTGCGCATCGCTACCTACAACATCCACAAAGGCGTGCAGGGCCTAGGCCCGGTGCGGCGGCTAGAAATCCACAACTTGGGTGCAGCGGTGGCGCAACTCGATGCCGACATCATTTGCCTGCAAGAGGTGCGCAAGCTGCACCGGCGCGAGGCGCAATACTTTGCGCACTGGCCCGATCAGCCCCAAGCAGATTTTTTGGCCCCGCAAGGCTATGCCGCTGTGTACCGCACCAATGCCGTTACCCGCCACGGCGAGCACGGCAATGCGCTGCTCACGCGCTGGCCGGTGATAGGGCACCAGCATGAGGACATTTCTGACCACCGCTTTGAACAACGCGGGTTGCTGCATGTGGAGCTGGAGATACAAGGGCTGCCCGTACACGTCATTGTGGTGCATCTGGGGCTGATTCCTGGCAGCCGCGTGCGGCAAATCCACCGGCTGCATGCCTTTATCGAGCGTGAGGTGCCGGGCGGTAGCCCGCTGGTGGTGGCCGGAGACTTTAACGACTGGGGGCAACAAATCAAGCGGATGCTGGCAGGCCAAGGGCTGCATGAATACGAAGAGGCTACCCCCCATCGGGCCTTTACCTACCCAGCCCGCCTGCCCATCGTGCAGTTAGACCATGTGTATGTGCGCGGCTTGCAGCCCTTAGGCTTGCAGGTGCCGCGCGGGCGCAGTTGGTGGCGCATGTCCGACCATTTGCCACTGGTGGCCGAGTTTCGCGTTTAAAGGCGGGTGCAGGTGTCTGATACAGATTGGGGCGATAGCCCGCAGATAGCGCTGCTACAGGGGGCGACAGAGCTTTTTCCGGCGCTGATTGCCGCGCTGGATGCAGCCCATACCGATGTGCAGTTTGAGACCTATCTGTTCGACTTTACCGACACTGGTGCCACGGTGGCCCAGGCGCTCGAGCGCGCCGCCCAGCGTGGGGTGCATGTGCGCGTGGTGGTAGATGGTGTGGGCACTGGGCGGCTGCCGCCGCAATGGCGCTTGCGTTTTCATCAGGCTGGGGTGCGCTGCCTGATTTTTGCGCCGCTGGGGCCACTGGGCCTGCTCTGGCCTAAGCGCTGGCGGCGGCTGCACCGCAAGCTGTGCGTGGTGGATGGAGAAACGCTGTTTTGCGGTGGCATCAATGTGCTGGACGATTTTCACGACCCAAACCACGGTGCGCTACAGGCCCCCCGGTTTGATTTTGCCGTGCAAATGACAGGGGATTTGGCATTACAGGCCAGCGACACGATGGAGCAACTGTGGCAACGTATGGTGGCGGTGCGCCAGATACGCCACTATCAGTTGCCTGAGGCGGTACGCGCCCTGCGTGCTGCCCAAGCGGCCCGGCGCAGCGCTATGCTAGCCGCCGAACAGCGCCCACGCGCCAGCCTGCTGCTGCGTGACAACGTGCGCCACCGCGCTCGCATCGAAAAAGCCTACCTGCGCGCCATCGCTGCGGCGCGGGAAGAAATCATCATTGCCAATGCCTACTTTTTGCCGGGGCGCAAGCTGCGCCGGGCGCTGGTGCTGGCCGCGCGGCGCGGGGTACGGGTGCAGTTGCTATTGCAAGGGCGCTATGAGTATTTTTTGCAGTACCACGCTGCTCGCCCTGTGTATGGAGCTCTGCTGGCCGCTGGTGTCGAAATCCACGAATACGAACCTAGCTTCTTACACGCCAAGGTGGCGGTGATTGACGCTGCCAGCGCCCATCCGTGGGCCACGGTCGGCTCGTCCAACCTTGACCCTTTAAGCCTGCTGCTGGCCCGTGAGGCCAATGTGGTGGTAGAAGACAGCCACTTTGCCCTGATGTTGCGCCAGCGCCTTGTCCACGCTATGGAGCACGCTGGCCGAGTGCTCGATGCAGAAAGTTATGCCCAACGCCCTTGGCGCGTGCGCTTGCTCGACCGCATAGCCTTTGCCTTGGTACGGGCAGCGCTGTGGCTAACCGGAAAAAAATATTGAGCACTGGTACGATGGCACCATTTACCGACCACTGGCCGCCGATATGACACCTGATACTCCAGACGAAGGCATTCCGGTCTCCGTCAAAATCCGTGAGCGCATCATTGCGGCGCGCAAGCGCGCCCACGCCAACGACAACATCGCCCAGTTTATTCAACCCGGTGAGCTAGAGTTGCTGCTCGACGAGGTGGAAGCCAAAATGCAGGGCGTACTCGACAGCTTGGTGATTGACACTAACAGTGACCACAACACCAACAACACGGCCCGGCGTGTGGCCAAGATGTACTTGCTGGAGGTGTTCAATGGCCGCTACGTGCAGCCGCCCAGCGTTACCGAGTTTCCCAATGCCGAGCACCTCAATGAGTTGATGATTGTTGGGCCGCTCACGGTGCGCAGCGCTTGCAGCCACCACTTTTGCCCAGTCATGGGCAAAATCTGGATCGGCATCATGCCCAATGAGCACACCAACGTCATTGGGTTGTCCAAGTATGCGCGCTTGGTCGATTGGATCATGAACCGTCCGCAAATTCAGGAAGAAGCCATCATCCAACTAGCTGACCTGATTTTGGAAAAAACCAAGCCCGATGGTTTGGCTATCGTCATGGAAGCGAGTCACTTTTGCATGTCTTGGCGCGGCGTGCGTGAGACCGACAGCAAAATGATTAACTCGGTGATGCGCGGCGTGTTCCTGAAAGACTCGGCGCTGCGGCGCGAATTTTTGTCCCTGCTCCCCCGAAAGAACTAACTATGCTCGTGCGCCTGCTCTATGTGAGTCGCTTGGCCGACACCTCGCCCGATGCGATTGAAACCATCCTAGCGCAATCGCGCGGACACAACCCCGGCAGTGGCATTACCGGCGTGCTGTGCTATGGCGAGGGCATTTTTCTGCAAGCTATTGAAGGCGGGCGTTGTGCCGTCAATGCCCTGTATGGCCAAATTTTGCGCGATCCACGTCACCATCAAGTGGAACTGCTGCACTACGAAGAAATTGCCGAGCGCCGTTTTGGCTGCTGGACTATGGGGCAGGTCAATCTGTCCAAAATCAATCACGCTATTTTGCTTAAATACTCTGAGCGCGCCGAGCTTGACCCCTACGCCGTGTCGGGCCAAGTCTCGCTGGCGCTGCTTGAAGAGCTGATGGCTACGGCCTCTATTATTGGCCGTGCCTAATATGTGGTGGCTACGGCGGCTGGTGCTGGCGGCCTTGTGGGTGGCTCACGCTGGCTTGTGGGCGGCCCCAGCTCCGTGGTACTACTGGAGCTATGCCAGTGGCGGGGCCTTGGTCTGCGCCCAGCACGCTCCCGGCCCCGGCTGGACAGCGCATAGCCCGCCCTTTGCTGGCCCCGGTTGTCAGCGCCCACTGCGCTCAGCGCAGCCTTAGTCATTAGCGTTGCCATGCCTACGTTACAAACCTTGTTGAGTTTTTTGGTGTCTCGCTGTTGCTGGCCCTAACGCCGGGGCCAGACAACCTTTTTGTGCTGGTGCAGTCTGTGCAGCGTGGCGCACGCGTCGGCTTGGCCGTGGTACTGGGCTTGTGCTTGGGACTGGTGGTACATACCAGCGCGGTGGCGCTGGGGCTGGCGGCCCTGTTGGCAACCATGCCGCTGGCCTTTACGCTGTTGCAATGGTGCGGTGCGGCTTATCTTGGCTGGTTGGCATGGCAAGCCTTGCGCCCGCGTCCACTTCATCTCTCCGCTGCCCCCAGCCCGCACAGTGCTGCACCCACCCCAGTCGCTCTGGCCCGCATGGTGAGGCGTGGCATGCTCATGAACCTGAGCAATCCCAAGGTGCTGGTGTTCTTTTTGGCCTTTTTGCCCCAGTTTGCTGATCCAGCCCAAGGCAGTATTACCACGCAGATTTTGCTGTTAGGGCTAGTGTTTATGCTGGCCTCTCTGCCAGTGTTTGGTGCTATCGCTTGCTTTTCGGGTGGATTTGGCGCGCTGCTGCAACGCCATACCCGCGCCACCGTGTGGCTAGATCGGATGGCTGGGTTGGTTTTTTTAGGGCTAGCGCTGCGCTTGTTGGGTACGGATTTACCCAGCACCAGCCCCAGCCGCTAAAGCCACCCAGATCGCTTATTCGCGGTGGTAAGGGTGCCCGGCATTGACCGACCAAGCGCGGTAGAGCTGCTCAATCAGTAGCACGCGCACCATGGCGTGCGGTAGCGTTAAATCAGACAGACGGATGCGCTCGTGCGCCGCTTGCCGAAAGGCCGGATCAAGGCCATCGGGGCCTCCAATCACCAACGCCACATCATCGCCTGAGAGTTGCCAGCCCTTGAGCCGTTCGGCCAAGGCTTTGGTGGTCAGGTTAGTGCCGCGCTCGTCCAGTGCCACCACGCGGGTGCCGCGTGGAATGGCGGCCTCGATGCGCTCGCGCTCGGCGGCATAGAGTGTTTCTAGCGTTTTAGAGCCACGCGGTTCAGTTTTGACGGCTTTGAGCTCCACCTTGAGTTCAGGCGGAAAACGTTTGGCATAGTCGTCGTAGGCCGTTTGCGCCCAATCGGGCACGCGCTGGCCCACGGCCACAATCAGCAGGCGCATGGCTCACGGCTCCTTATTCGGGCTTGCTGCGCGGTGCTGCCTTGCGGGCCGGAGCCTTTTTGGCGGCAGTGGTTTTGGCTGGAGCCGCTTTTTTGTCAACGCGGGGCTTCACGACCACTGTTTTAATAGCTTTTTTGGCAGCCGGTGCTGCGGGGGCGGCACTGCTGCTCTTGCTGGCCCGTTTGGCGGGGGCCTTGGCTGCGGGGCTGGCACTGGTGGTGCTGGCCGAGTCCACCTTTTTCGGGGCAGTCTTGCGGGCGGCAGGCTTTTTGGCGGCTACTGGGGCTTCAGCGGGTGCGGCAGCGGTGCTACGGCTGGTTTTGCGTGCGGCAGGCTTTTTGGCTGTGGCAACGGTACCTTCTTCTGTAGCAGCGGCTTCGGCCTTGGCAGCGCGGCGTGCAGCAGTTTTGGCAGGAACCTTAGCTACGGGGGCCACTGGCTTGGCCGCACCGAGCTTGAGGCGCACGGGCTTTTCTCCCCAAAGCTCTTCGAGGCGGTAGTACTGGCGGATGGTGGGTTGCATGATGTGAACCACGGCAGCACCACAATCGACAATGATCCATTCGCCGTTGTCTTCGCCTTCAGTGCGGGGCTTGGAAAAACCCGCGTCGCGCACGGCATCGCGCACGCTGGCGGCCAGCGCCTTGGTCTGGCGGTTGGAAGTGCCCGAGGCCACGATCACGCGCTCAAACAGGGGGGAGAGGTGTTCCGTATTGAAAACCTGGATGTCTTGTGCCTTGACATCTTCCAGGCCATCAACGATGGCACGCTGGAGTTTGGTTACGTCTTTTTTAGCGGTGGATTCCGATTGGGGAGTGGTGGTCATCAGGCAGTGGTTAGAGAAAGAAAAGGGGTAACAGGAAAAAAATCAATAGTTGCCAATATAGCGTGCCTTCAGGCTTCAATCCGGTCGCGGCCATCGACTTTGGCGCGCAACAAAGCGGCATCGGCCCGGTTGAGGGTATCTGAAAAGCGCTCACCTAGGCAGTAGGTACTCAAACCCACACTGGCGGAGATGCGGGTATCGAGAAATTCAAAGCGAATGGCCTTGATGCTCTGGGTCACTCGCTGTGCGATCTGCAAAGCAAAATCTAACGGCGTTTCTGGCATCAAAATCAAAAATTCTTCACCGCCCCAGCGGCCACACACATCGTATTCACGCAGCGCATCGGCAATGGCGTTGGCAATGGAACACAGGACTGTGTCGCCCGCCTCATGGCCGAAGCGGTCGTTGACGGTTTTGAAGCGGTCTACATCCAGAATAGCCAGTGTATAAGGCGATGCTTTGCGGTTGGCGCGCTCGGTTTCCTGCGTCAGGCGTTCCATCAGAAAACGGCGGTTGCCTAGGCTGGTCAAGGGGTCGTGTAGTGAGGCTTGTTTGAGGGTTTCACTCAGTTCGCGCAGGCTGTTTTGGTAGCGGTCCGAGATGCGAGCAATTTTTTCTAGGCGGTGCAGTTGCCGCTCGTATTGCTGCTCTAGGTTCTCTTGTTGGCGCCGTGAGATGTATTGATAGCCGTCGGAGATGCGGATCAGGCGGTGCAGTTGCGCCTGATGTACCTGATTGCAGGCCAGCAAATGCGCCAGCGGCTCGCGCAGCGGGTTAGCTTGGTGCACCGGGTCGGCCAGTAGGGCCTGTACCTGTGTGACTAGCTCGTCCTCATTGCAGGCATGGCGTGGGCACTCAGGCATCGGCAGCAATCTGGAACGGAAAGGTGCAATCTTCCCGAAACTCATCGGCCAAGTCCACCACGCGCTCGTTGCGCGAGTCGTAATACCAGTCCACACGAACTTGGCGCCCCTGTTTATGGGCATCTTCGAGCAGGTCAAAAATGTCCATCATGGCCTTGACTGAGCTGGTGTTCATGTACACCAAGCGCAACTCCACACGCAGCATGGGTGCGGGTGGGTTTTGCAGAAAGCACTCCAGCCAAGCAATGATGGGGCTAAAAAACTCAAAAGAATTTTCGGGGTAGGAGTCGCCTTGCATGCGTAGCAAACCCTGCGCCCAATTGCCAGTAACGCTGGGTGTGGATTGGCTGCCCGTGATAGAGAAGTCGTTGGTATCGCTCATGGTCGCTGCATCAAGAGGTTTTTTGGATCACGGCGCGTATGCTGAAAAAACAGCGCCCATTATCCAGTTCGGTCAAGGTGGCGCTCAGGGGATGTACCGATTTGCGGGCAATATCAATCAAACCCAGGCCAGCACCGCTGGCACTGGACTCGCTGCGCGGCTGGCGTAGCTGGGTTTTGTAAGCTGCTTTGAGTTCTGCTTTATCCATACTGGCCAGCGTGGCAACGCGTGCCATGAGCGCCTGACCATCGGGTTTTTCGACCAAATTGCCCGATTGCACAATGTAATGCTGATCGCCATCGCGCGCTACCACTACGGTGGCCGAGCTGTCGATCTCGTCGTATTGGTGGGCCAGCGCGTAGTGACGAATGTTTTGCGTCATCTCGATGTACACGCTGAACACATCCATAGCTGCGTTGGGTTGGGCTTGATCGGCCTGCAGATAGTTTTTCAGCGCGTTGCCGATTTCTTCAATCAGACTGCGCGAAATTGGGCCATTGAAGCACAGCAAGATATTGCTGTGGTTGAAGTGTGCCCGAAGCTCAAACAGGTTGATGTCTTGCATGGAAGTTTTATGCTGGCAGGAAAGGAGTTTCAGGTAACGCGGAAAGAGAGCAAGGTGATATCGTCGCGCTGGGGGTAGTCGCCGCGGTAGGCCTCCAGTACCTGGTTGAGTGCGCTGGCCTGTTGTTCCATGGGCAAACGGGCATGTGCCAGCAGCAACTGGGCAAAGCGGGTATCGCCAAAGCCGTAGCCCAACTCACCGCCAGCTTGGTCGAGAAAACCATCGGTGGTAAGGTAGTAGGTAGCGCCGGGAACAATCTCTACTTGGGTATCGGTGTAGCTGCCTTGGCGCCGATCACCCAGCGCACGGCGACCGCCCTTGACCTCTTGTACCATCTGACCATCGCTCCAGTATAGGCTGATTTTGGCCCCAGCGTAATGCAGGGTGCGGGCTTCGCGGTCTACGTAAGCTAGGCCCACATCCATATTGGTGGCAATGGCACGGGGCAATTCGCTGTGTTGCAGCATGGCGCGCATAGTGGTATCGGTATGGCCCAGAATGGCAGCTGGGGACATAATGCCAACCTGCGCCATGGCATGGTCTAAGGCCGAGCGCGCCAGCATAGTCATCAGCGCACCGGGCACTCCGTGGCCGGCGCAGTCCACCACGCCCAGCAGGTAACGTGGCCCTTCGGCGCGGAACACATAAAAATCGCCGCCCACTACGTCGCGGGGCCGCCACAGCACAAATTGGTGCGGGCCTAGCAGCTGCGTCAGCTGCTGACTGGGCAAGGTGGCCTGCTGGATCAGGCTGGCGTAGTCGATGGAGTCGTTGATTTGCTGGTGTGCCCGGCGCATGTCGCGGTTGGCCTCTTCCAGCGCCAACGTGCGTGCCTGTACCTTGTGTTCTAGCTCTTCGGTGTTGCTGCGGATTTGGCGCGCCATAGTGGCAAAGGCCCGGGTCAGGTCGCCCAGTTCATCGGGGCCGTCGGGGGGTAAAGACACGCTGAAATCGCCCTGCGCCAATGCTGATGCTGACTTTTGTAGTTTACGCAGTGGTTGCAACACCAGTTTCTCCACCGCGTAGCCAAACCCCAGCAGCAACACACACAGTAGTACCACCACTGCGCCCACGACAGCGTGCAGCCAACCTTGGTTAATGACTTGGGCCGCCTTCAAGTCGACCGCAGTGACGATATGCCATTGCAACTCTGGGATATAAGACAGCGCTAGCAGTTGCTCTTTGCCGTCTAACGTGGCTTGGAAGCTGCTGACCTGCCCCGGCTTGGCCACAGCTTGTGTCATGGCAGTGGCGAGCGAATCACGCTGCGCACCGGCGGGCAATTGACCAGCCAAAGTTTGCGCCAGCTCTGGCTGGCGCCCAGCCGGATTGATGGCAATCAGCGCGCGATTGGGGTGCGCCTGAATGGCACCGGCAGCGGTCAAGATAATGGGGGTGACACCGGGGTCGCTGGTGGTGATGAAGTCTTTGAGGAAATCCGTCAAATCCAGCCCGGCACCGGTCACGCCAATCTTGTGCTCACCGCTGCGGACGATGATGTTGAACCAGACCTTGGTGGTTTGCAAATCCAGATCATCGTTCACATTGATGTTGTAGTGACTCCCGGTTTGGTTCAGGGTGGCAACAAACCAAGCATCTTTTTTCTGGGTCAAGTCCAGCGTATAGCGAGGCGTAGCGCTGAACGGCTTGGTGTTGTCATTGAAATAAAAATGTTGCGAACCCACGCTGGCCAAAAAATAGGCGTGGTCACGCAAGTCTTTGCGGTAGCCCTCGGCTTCTTCAAAAAACAGCGCTTTTTTGGCGACATTGCCCTCGTCGAGCAGCCATTGCCGGGTGACGACCGAATCGGCCAGACGCAAAGAAAGGGCCAGCTCACGCGCTACCGGGGCCAAAATGCTTTCGCGTTTGAGCTGGGTGTAGTTGCGCGCGTAGTTCTCGCCAAAATAGTTGCGCACGCCCTCGAGCACCTGCCAGCCAATTAACACAGCAGGCAGCAGCGCCAGCGCACAGGCCAGCGTCAAAGCCAGCATGGACTTAGCCCTCAGACCTGCCATCCAAGAAGGAGCTGCGTTTGTCACCGTGTATCTCCCAAGGGTCGCCGCTGACTGTGGTCGGCAGGTGCGCGCCTCAGAGCCAATCGCGGCGCACCAGATAACGCTGGGTGAGTTCAGCTTCGGGGCTGCCTGGCTCGTCTTGGCGCTGGTAGGCCCAAGCCGCTTGAGGCGGCATAGACAGCAAAATGGACTCTGTGCGCCCGCCCGACTGTAGGCCAAAATGGGTGCCTCGGTCCCAAACGAGGTTGAATTCCACGTAGCGGCCCCGGCGGTACAACTGGAAATCGCGCTCGCGGTCGCCATAGGAGGTGTGTTGGCGCTGCTCCACAATGGGCAGGTAGGCACCCAAAAAGGCATCGCCCACCGCTTGTGTCATGGCCAAACTTTGCTCAAAGCCCAGTTCAGCAAAGTCATCAAAAAAGATACCGCCCACGCCGCGCTGCTCGTTGCGGTGTTTCAGAAAAAAATACTCGTCGCACCATTGCTTGAAGCGCGGGTATTTGTCCTGCCCAAACGGGGCCAGTGCATCGTGGCAACTGCGGTGAAAATGCACCGCATCTTCTTCAAAGGCGTAGTAGGGCGTTAAGTCCATACCGCCGCCAAACCAGCACACCGGCGTTTGTCCTGGCTGACCCGCCGCAATCATGCGCACGTTCATGTGGACGGTAGGCACATAAGGGTTGCGTGGGTGAAACACCAACGATACCCCCATCGCCTCGAAGGGCGCACCAGCCAGCTCAGGGCGGTGCTGTGTGGCTGAGGGCGGCAACTGCGGTCCGCGCACATGGCTAAAACCACAGCCAGCGCGCTCGAACACGCGGCCCCCCTCGATGATGCGGGTGATGCCATCGCCCTGCAAGCGCTCGCCTTCGGGCTTGTGCCAAGGGTCGATGGTGGAGCACGCACCTTCAGGCCCTTCGATGGCTTCTAGCGCGTCCATGATCCGCGCTTGCAGCCCCACCAGATAGCCGCGCACGTGGGCCACCGTGGTGTCGGGGTTGAATGCTGGGCTGGTGGCTTGGCTCATGGGGTTTTGATGGCGCGGTGGCCGATATCACGGCGGTACTGCATACCGTCAAAATGGATGCCACGGGCCACATCGTAGGCCCGGTTTTGGGCCAAGCGCAGGCTATCGGCTAGCACTGTGACGCACAGCACACGGCCACCGCTGGTACGCACCACACCGTCTTGCAGCACTGTGCCCGCGTGGAACACCACTGCATCGTCATGGTCGGCAGGCAGGCCCGTGATGGCGTCACCCTTGCGGGGGTCTTCTGGGTAGTTGTGTGCGGCCATGACCACACCCAATGCCGGACGGCGATCCCATTGCAAATCGACCTGATCGAGCTTGCCATCAATGGCGGCATTGAGCAGATCGAGCATGTCGCTTTTCAGGCGCATCAAGATGGGCTGGGTTTCGGGGTCACCCATGCGGCAGTTGAACTCCAGTGTCTTGGGGCGGCCTTGGGCGTCGATCATCAAGCCAGCGTACAAAAAGCCAGTGAACGGGATGCCGTCTTTTTCCATGCCCCGGATGGTGGGCAGAATGATCTCGCGCATAGCGCGGGCATGGACGTCTGCCGTGACGACGGGCGCGGGCGAATACGCGCCCATGCCGCCGGTGTTGGGGCCTTCGTCACCGTCTTTGAGGCGCTTGTGGTCTTGGCTAGTGGCCAAAGCGGCCACGTTTTTGCCATCGCACAATACGATAAAGCTGGCTTCTTCGCCTTCGAGAAACGCCTCGATTACCACGCGGGCACCACCGGCGTTGTGCGTCACGCCGTATTTGTTGTCCACCAGCATAAAGTCCACGGCATCGTGGGCTTCTTGCAGGTTCATGGCAACCACTACACCCTTGCCAGCGGCCAAGCCGTCGGCCTTGATGACGATGGGCGCGCCCAAGCGGTCAATGAAGGCGTGGGCAAGGGCCGGATCGGTAAATGTGTCGTAATCGGCGGTGGGGATGCCGTGGCGGCGCATGAACGCCTTAGAGAAGGCTTTGGAGCTTTCAAGCTGCGCAGCGGCCTTGGTGGGGCCAAAAATGCGCAGGCCGTGGGCGCGAAACTCATCGACGACGCCAGCGGCCAGCGGCGCTTCTGGGCCGACCACGGTGAGGCCGATTTTTTCTTGCTGCGCCCATTCGCGCAGGGCCACCACATCGGTGATGGGCAGATTTTCAAACTTGGGGTTCAGGGCAGTGCCGCCGTTGCCGGGCGCGACAAAGACGCGCGTGACTTTAGGCGACTGGCTGAGTTTCCAAGCGATGGCGTGTTCGCGGCCACCGCCGCCAATGACAAGAACTTTCATAATTCGGCGTTGTGGTAGACCTCTTGGACGTCGTCCAGGTCTTCGATGATGTCGAGGAGTTTTTGCATACGGGCGGCGTCTTCGCCTTCTAGGGGGATGGTGATGTCTGGGCGCATAGTGACATCGGCAGCGTCGGGGGTGAGGCCCGCCGCTTCGAGAGCGTTTTTCACGGCTTCAAACTCGGCGGGCGAGGTAAGCACTTCGATGGCGCCATCGTCGTCGGTGACTACGTCGTCGGCACCGGCTTCTAGCGCCACTTCCATGACCTTGTCTTCGTTGGTGCCGGGGGCAAAAATGATTTGGCCCACGTTCTTGAATTGGAAGGCCACCGAGCCCTCGGTGCCCATGTTACCGCCGTATTTGCTAAAAGCATGGCGCACTTCGGCTACTGTGCGCACGCGGTTGTCGGTCATGGTATCGACGATGATGGCTGCGCCACCGATGCCGTAGCCTTCGTAACGAATTTCTTCGTAGTTGACGCCCTCTTGGTTGCCGGTGGCCTTGTCAATGTTGTACTTGACGCGGTCGGCAGGCATGTTGGCTGCTTTGGCTTTTTCGACGGCCAAGCGCAGGCGCGGGTTGGCGCTGAGGTCACCCCCCCCGGCGCGGGCTGCGACGGTGATTTCACGGATGATGCGCGTCCAGATTTTTCCGCGCTTTTCGTCTTGGCGGCCCTTGCGGTGCTGAATGTTCGCCCATTTGCTGTGTCCGGCCATGGGAAGTCCTTTTACTATCCTGATATTTAATCTAACCCTCCGATTCTACTTTTGCCCACCTCTTGGCTATGACCAATCTTTTGCTTCATTACTATCGGCATGGGGTTTGGGCCTGCGTGCTGGCTTGGTCGTTGGCTATTGGGGGGGTATTGGCGGGTTGGTGGCCCGCCCAGCCACGTGGGATGCTGTATTTGTTTGCTACGCTGGCGCTATGGGCACTGCTGGCTTATGCCGTGCGTGCTGCGCGCGAACGCTTTGTGCGCGAGGCTGCGTTGCCGCAGTTCTTAAAGCGCAAACTGCGTGATGCCTACCCACATTTGGCGCAAAAAGATGCTGAACTGGTGGAGCAGGGCCTGCGGCAGTTTTTTTTGAGCTGTTTGCGCAGCAAACGGCAATTTGTAGCCATGCCCTCGCGGGCGGTAGATGTGCTTTGGCACGAATTTATTTTGCACACCCGTGCCTACCAAGATTGGTGCCAGAGTGCGCTGGGCTTTTTTTTGCACCACACACCTGCCGAAGCGCTAGGGCGGCGTGCCAAGCACAATGATGGCTTGCGCCGGGCTTGGTATTGGGCCTGTAAGCAAGAAGATATTGACCCACGGGCTCCCTTGCGCTTGCCGTTGCTCTTTGCTGTGGATGCGCAACTGGGCATTGCCAATGGCTTTTTTTATCTGCCCGATTGCAGCGATATTGCGCGCAAAAACGCCGCTGGCGACAGTGGTGGTACCACCTACTGCGGCACCGATTTTGCCGATGCCAGCTACGATGGCAGTAGCGATGATTTTGGTGGTGCTGAATCGACCGATGGCAGCAGTGGAGATGGGGACGGCGGTAGTGATGGTGGCGGCGACGGTGGTGGGGGTTGTGGCGGCGACTGATCTTTTCAACCATAGCGGAAAAATCTACCAACTAGAGCGTTGGGGGCTTGCTTGAGGGGTTGCTTGCAGGATAATTGCCTTCTCCATCTGCTGGAAAATGCCTAGATGCTTCTGACCGCCGCCCCCTCCCCTGACGATGTCATCCAAGCTGCTGCGCGCCTCAAAGGCACTGTGCACCAGACGCCGGTGTTGCGCTCCAGCACCGCTGACCGCTTGCTGGGAGCACAGCTGTTTTTTAAGTGCGAGAGTTTGCAGCGCACTGGATCGTTTAAATTTCGCGGGGCGTTCAATGCCCTGTCGCAGCTAAACGCCGAGCAGCGCCGCCATGGTGTGCTGGCGTTCTCGGCGGGCAACCATGCGCAGGCTGTAGCACTGGCGGCGCGCCAGTTGGACATTCCTGCCGTGGTGTTCATGCCCGAAGATGCGTCCACCTCCAAAATGGCTGCCACGCGCCACTATGGCGCCCAAGTGGTCACTTACGACCGCTACACCACCGACCGCGAGGCCCTGAGCCGCCAGTTTGCCCAAGAGCGTGGCATGACGCTGGTGCCACCGTCTGAGCACGCACAGGTCATTGCTGGGCAGGGCACTGCCGCCCTAGAGCTGTTTGAAGAAGTGCCCCACTTAGATTATCTGTTTGTGGCGGTGGGCGGTGGAGGTTTGCTGGCAGGCAGCTTGCTGGCAGCGCAAGTGCTGGCCCCGCAGTGCGTGTTGGTGGGCGTGGAGCCGGAGGCGGGCAACGATGCCCAACAATCTTTGCGCAGCGGCCAGATTGTGCAAATCGCACCACCACACACCATTGCCGATGGCGCGAGAGCCGAGAGTTTGGGCAAGATAGTGTTTGGCCTGATTCAGCACCAAGTGCAAGACATCGTCACCGTGAGCGATTTGCAGCTGTTGCACGCACTGCGCTTTTTTGCCGAGCGCATGAAAATCGTGGTCGAGCCTACGGGGGCTTTAGCCATTGCTGGTGCGCGCCACGGCGGTATGGATATTCAAGGCAAACGGGTCGGCATTATTATCAGCGGTGGCAACGTGGATATGGCCCGTTACGCCCGTTTTCTGGCCGATTAGCGATTCTCAATCGACTGAACTGGTGCTGACTGCGCCGGGGCTGCGCCAGTCTTGCAACTGCGCTACCGGCATTGGGCGGCCAAACCAGTAGCCTTGGTAAAAAATGCAACCCAGTTGCTCTAGCATGTCGCGCTGCTCTTGGGTTTCTACCCCCTCGGCCAGTACCGACAAATGCAGGCTGTGGCCCATGCCGACAATCGCTTTTACGATAGACAGGTCATTGGCATCAATGAGCAAATCGCGCACAAAGGATTGGTCAATTTTGAGCTGATCGAGCGGCAGGCGCTTGAGGTGGTTGAGCGAGGAGTAGCCAGTACCAAAATCATCGAGCGACAAATGTATGCCGTGCTCTTTGAGCTTTTTCATTTTGGTGATAGCCCCCTCCATATCCTCGACCAATTGGCTTTCGGTCAACTCTAACTCTAGCCGCTCTGGGTTGGCCCCAGTCTCGTCCAAGATAGCTAGCACCTGCTCTACAAACCGGGCATGGTGCAACTGGCGCGCACTGATATTTACGGCCACTTGCAAATGGGCCATAGCTGGGTTGTGGCTCCAGTGTGCTATTTGTGTGCAAGCGGTGCGCAAAATCCACAGCCCCAGCGGCTCAATCAGCCCCGAAGCCTCGGCCAAGCCAATAAAGCTGCCCGGTGGCACCAGCCCACGTTGTGGATGTTGCCAGCGCACCAGCGCCTCGACGCCAAACATTTGGTGCTTGCTGTCCACTTGGGGTTGGTAGTAGAGCAAAAATTGTTCTTGGCGCAAGCCCTCGCGCAGATCGGTTTCTAGGGCGGCGCGTGCGGCCACGACCACTTCCATATCGGGCTTGAAAAAGCGCAGACTGTTGCGGCCTTGGGCCTTGGCTTGGAACAGTGCCAGATCGGCATGTTTCAAAATCGCCTCTACCGATGGCTGGCTGCTATCGAGCACGGTGATGCCAATACCAGCAGAGGCCAGGTACTCTAGTGCGCCAATTTGGTAAGGCATCTCGGACAGCGCCTTGAGAATGTGCGTGGCTGCATACTCGATTTGGTGCTGCGTGCTGGCCGAGTTTGGCTTGTGCTCACCCATAAGCAAGGCAAACTCATCACTGCCCAAGCGGGCCACCATATCGCCGGGGCGAGCGCAGGCTGTGAGGCGTTGCGCCACTTGCAGCAGCAGTTGATCGCCAGCGCTGTGTCCGTGGGTATCGTTGAGGTCTTTAAAGTTGTCCAGATTAATGAGCAACAGCGCTTGGCTGCCTTGGTGGGTGCGAGGCTCTGCCATCAACTGGTGTAGCCGCTCCATCAGTTGCTTGCGGTTGGGCAGGTGCGTGAGGGGGTCGTAAAAAGCCAGTTGATGGATTTCTTCAATAAACTGGCGCTGCTCGGTGATCTCGGTAGAAATGCCGCACAGGGCATAGCCTGCTTGTCCGGGCAGCCCCAAGGGTAGCTTGACCGATAAAAAAGTGTGTTTTTTGGTGTTGCCTAAGCGATGGCCGTATTCTTCGCGCACCAAGCGCTGGCCCGATTCGAGCACTAGATGATCGATCTCACGGATGCGCGCTGCGGTAGGGGCATCAAAAAAGGCTTCATCGCTTTTGCCCAAAATTTGTTCTATGGGCACGCCGAGAAACTCGCACAGTTTGCGGTTGGCATACTGGTAGCGCAGTTGAGCGTCTTTGATAAAGACGTTGGCTTCAATGCTGTTGAGGATGGTAGAGAGCTTTTCCTCGCTGGTGCGCAGCTTGTGTGTTTGGCGTGCTACCTCGCGGCGCAGCAGCAGCATACCTGCCAAGGCCAGCAGCAGCAAGGCAGCCACAGTAGCCAAGCCCCACCAGAAGGCGATGGGGACGGTGGGAGGGGCAGGGGGAGGGCCACTCCAACGCTTGAGGTTTTGAAAATAAAACGAATTGGGGTTGGCTTGCCAATTGGTGAGGTGGCTGTCAAGGGTTGCCAGCAGGTCGCTATTGCGGCCCTTGCCGCTGGCGTAATAGAGTTTGGACGGCTGAAAAATCAGGCTGGTAGGCAACAAATGAAAGCGGGGCGCTGCCTGATCGCCAAAGTGGTAGTTAACAGCCGCCGCATCAGCTTCGCCTGCTGCCACCTTGGCAAAGGCTTGCTCAAAATTTTGTGCTGGCATGATTTGCGCGGTGATACCAAAGCTGGCTAGCAGAGGGCGCAGGTATTGTTCTTGCACGGAACCGTTGAGCACTATGAGGCGCTTGCCCTGCAAGTCCAGCATGGAGTGCAGTTCTATCCCTTCGCGGCGGTAAATTTGCGACCAACTGTGCAGGGCGGGTGTTTCGTGAAAATCTAATGTGCTGGCGCGCTGCTCGCTGTAGGCCACATCGGGCAGCAGGTCAATGTCGCCAGCCTCTAGGGCCGCCAGACAAGCTTCCCAAGTGCAGTGCACTGGGTGCAGTACCCAGCCCTCTTGCAAAGCTATTTCTTGCAGCAAGTGTCCCAAGATACCGCTGGGCTGACCATTGGCCCCAGCCATGATTTTGGGTGGGTTGTTGTAAATCCCAACATAAACCTCTCTGGCAGCCGCTTGGGCTTGGGAGGTGTTGGTGTTCATGGCACCAAACAGCAGCGCTAGCAGCAGTGCGCAACCACAGCACCAACGCCAGTACCACCGCACACGATGCAATCGAGACATGGTTAGAACGCCTTCTTTTTCAAGCACGGCATCGGGGTCATTGGGGAGGCTGGAAAAGTACGGTGGCACATGTGGGTTATGCCCAATGGTATGTCACTATCCACAGACTTCGGTTTCGATTTTTGCAATCGGTAAAAGATTGCCTTATTTTCGTTGTTTTTGATGGCTTTTTGATGGCAAGTGTGACTCCCAACAGCAAAAACCGCTGCCGCCCAAAGTGGGCTGCAGCGGTGCTGGGTGCAGTGGTGGTTTATACCTTGACCGATGCCATATAGGCGTTAAAGCGCTGCTCAGAGAATTTTTCCCACAAAATTTGGTCACGCTGGAACGCGCGCATGTCTTGGTGGATTTTCTTAAATTCAGGCGACTTGGCCTCGTGCTCGGCAAACACTTCCATCGATGCCTTAAAGCCCGCGTCGAGCACATCTTTAGAGAAGGCTTTGAGCTGGGTCTTGGCACCTACCAAACGCTTGAGCGCTTGCGGGTTGAAGGCGTCGTACTTGGAGCCCATGTCGCGCGCTGCCACAATGGTGGCGGCATCAACGATGGCTTTGAACTCTGGGGTCAAGGCTGCGTAAGCCTTGGTGTTGACGTAGAACTCCAGCTCAGCGCTGCCTTCCCACCAGCCGGGGTAGTAGTAAAACGGTGCCACCTTGTTAAAGCCCAGTTTTTCATCGTCGTACGGGCCGACAAACTCGGTAGCATCCAAGGTGCCTTTTTCAAGCGACTGGTAGACCTCACCCACGGGCATGTTTTGCGACACGACGCCCAGCTTTTGCATGGCTTCGCCAAACAGACCACCGCCCAAGCGCATTTTCAGGCCCTTGAGGTCAGCCACGCTCTTGATTTCTTTGCGGTACCAGCCGCCCATTTGTGTGCCAGTGTTGCCGGCGCTGTAGCTCTTGATGTTGAACTCGGCCAAGAAGGCATCCATCAGCTTGCGGCCATTGCCGTGGTTTTTCCAAGCATCCATTTGGCGTGCGGTCAGGCCAAAGGGCACGGCGCAGCCAAAGGCAAAAATGGGGTTCTTGCCGGTAAAGTAGTAAGAGGCAGTTTGTGCCATTTCGATGGTGCCGTTTTGTAGGCCATCGACTACGCCAAAGGCAGGCATAAGCTCGCCAGCCGCATGGACGGACACTTCAAACTTGCCACCCGACAGTGCCTTGACGGTCTTGGCAAACATTTCGGCGCTGCCAAAAATGGTATCGAGCGATTTTGGGAAGCTCGATGCCAAGCGCCAGCGCACGGTGGCTTGGGCATGGGCCGCAGGGGCGACACCAGCCGCCAGGACGCCAGCGATGCCAGCGTGTTTGATAAGGGAACGACGATCCATAGGAAGACTCCGAAAAGGACTGCAAAACCTGCCGTGGCAGGAGCTTCTGGGCTGCGGGCAGGGGTGGGCAGCAGCCTATGATTGCCGCACGGGGGTAGGGTGTGCGGCATTTGCACCAGTGTAGGGGCCGGTGCCAGATTTTTTATGGGTGGTGGGGTAATTGAAAGTGCATTCGCACCGCCTGCTCAATGCCTTGTGCGTCTAGCCCCTGCAAGGCCAGCAGCTTGGCGGGGTCGCCGTGCTCGATAAAGACATCGGGCAAACCCAGTTGCAACACTGGGCGCTGCACTTTGGCGGCCGCCAAGGCTTCGAGCACTGCACTGCCGGCACCACCGGCAACGGCCCCTTCTTCCAGCGTGACCAGCAGGTCGTGCTCGGCGGCCACTTGCAGCAGCAGTTCTATATCCAGTGGTTTGGCCCAGCGCATATTGACCACGGTGGCATCCAAGGCTTGGGCCGCTTGCAGTGCTGGATACAGCAGGGTGCCAAAAGCCAAAATGGCGATGCGAGGCCCATTATCGGTAGCGGTGTGGCTGCACTGGCGGCGGATTTCGCCTTTACCAAAGGGCAGGGGGTCTAAACTTTGCAGCGGCGCAATGCCTGCACCGGCCCCGCGTGGGTAACGTACAGCCACTGGCTGGTTTTGTGCAAAAGCAGTGCTTAAGAGTTGGCGGCATTCGCGCTCGTCAGCGGGGCAGGCCAGCGCCATATTGGGGATGCAGCGGATAAACGGGATGTCGTAGGCCCCGGCATGGGTAGCGCCATCGGCACCCACCAAGCCAGCGCGGTCTAGCGCAAACACCACTGGCAGATTTTGCAGCGCCACATCGTGGATCATCTGATCGTAGCCGCGCTGCAAAAAGGTGGAGTAAATCGCCACCACTGGCTTGAGGCCCTCGCAGGCCAGACCGGCGGCAAAAGTGACAGCGTGCTGCTCGGCAATGCCCACATCGTAGTAGCGCTCTGGAAAGCGGCGGTGAAACTCCACCATGCCGGAGCCTTCGCGCATGGCGGGCGTAATGCCTACCAGCCGCTGGTCTTGAGCCGCCATGTCGCACAGCCAATCGCCAAACACTTGGGTAAAAGTAGGCTTGGGTGGCGTAGCGGGCTTGACCAAGCCCACGCTGGGGTCAAACTTGCCGGGGCCGTGGTAGGCGATGGGGTCGGCTTCGGCCTGTTTGTAACCTTGGCCTTTTTTGGTGACGACGTGCAAAAACTGCGGGCCGGGCAGGCTCTTGATGTTTTCTAGCGTCGGGATCAACGAGTCGAGATCGTGGCCGTCAATGGGGCCGATGTAGTTGAAGCCAAACTTCTCAAACAGCGTGGCTGGTACGACCATGCCCTTGGCCTGCTGCTCTAGCCGCTTGGCTAGTTCTAGCAGGGGTGGCGCGTTTTTGAGCACGTTCTTGCCGACGTTTTTGGCTTTGGCATAAAACTGGCCGCTCATCAGTTGTGCCAGATAGCGGTTGAGCGCGCCCACGGGCGGGCTGATGCTCATGTCGTTGTCGTTGAGCACCACCAGCAGTTTGCAGTCTTCCACCCCTGCGTTGTTCAGCGCCTCAAAGGCCATACCTGCCGTCATGGCCCCATCGCCAATGATGGCTACGGCATGGCGGTCTTCGCCCTTGCTACGCGCTGCCAGCGCCATGCCCAAAGCGGCGGAGATGCTGGTGCTGGAGTGCGCGGTGCCAAAGGTGTCGTATTCGCTCTCGGCGCGCTGCGGAAAGCCACTCAGGCCACCCAACTGGCGCAGGGTGGACATACGGTCGCGCCGCCCCGTCAGGATTTTGTGCGGGTAGGTTTGGTGGCCCACGTCCCACACCAGCCGGTCGTGTGGGGTATTAAAAACGCGGTGCAGGGCGATGGTCAGTTCTACCGTGCCCAAATTAGAACTGAGGTGGCCGCCGGTTTGCGCTACGCTGTCAATGACAAAAGAGCGCAGTTCGGTGGCCAGCGCCTTGAGCTCGGTGCGGGGCAGGCGGCGCAAATCCGCCGGGTTATTGACGGTCTGCAACAGGGGGTAGGGCGTGGTGGGCATGGATCACTGTGTCTCGTGAAGGGGGCAGGTCAGTAGGCGCGGTGAACGACTTTGTCGGCCAAGGCGGCCAGAGCGCGGGTGTCGGGCAGGCCACTGGCCGCCAGTGCCGCCAACGCCTGCTGGTGCAAGGCTTGGGCATGGGTTTGGGCGCGCTCTAATCCGAGCAGCGACACATAGGTCGGTTTGTCTTGCGCCGCGTCTTTGCCCGCTGTTTTGCCCAGTGTGGCGGCATCGGCAGTGACGTCCAAAATATCATCCACCACCTGAAAAGCTAGCCCCAAGGCAGCGCCGTAGTCGGCCAGAGCAGCTCGTGCTGCTGTATTGGCTTGACTGCAGGCGGCTCCCATCAGCACACTGCCTTGCAGCAATGCACCCGTTTTGAGGCGGTGCATCTGGCGCAGTTGGTCTTCATTCAGGGCTACGCCCACGCTGGCCAAGTCAATGGCTTGCCCCCCGGCCATGCCTTGGGCACCAGCGGCGCGGGCCAGCAGGCTGCACAGCCGTGCTTGGATGCCCTCCGGGATGGCGCTGCCTTCGGGAGCGAGCAGCTCAAAGGCCAAGGCTTGCAGCGCATCACCGGCCAACAGGGCCGGGGCTTGACCAAACTGCACATGCACGGTGGGCTTGCCCCGGCGCAGCACATCGTTGTCCATGCAGGGCATATCGTCGTGGACGAGGGAATAGGCGTGGATTAGCTCGACGGCACAGGCGGCGCGTAGCGCAGCCTCATCGCAATGGCTGCGCAGCAGGGCGTCGGGGCTATCGGCACTGGCCACGGCCTCGCGGGCGGCCAGCACCAGCAGCGGGCGCAGGCGTTTGCCACCATCGAGCACCGCGTAGCGCATGGCCTCGCCCAAGCCCGCTGGGGCACCTTGGCCCACCCAGTCGGACAGGGCTTGCTCCACCCGCAGCAGGTGGCTTTGCATCCAAGCTGCCATGTCAAGTAAAGGAGTAGAACTGCTGCCCGCGCCGGTGGGGTGGGCAGTCTGGGTATGGAGCATGAAAGCGGGCCTGCAAAAGTCTGAAACCTTCAATTTTAGGCCGATACCGCTGGCAATACACGCATGGCCCCTGCGGGAATGCCCCACAGCAATAACCCCACGGCCTATAATCCCATTCCCTGCAAGCCGGCGTCCTGCCGGTTTATTTTTTTCTCACCCGCGCCGTGTGCGCACCTCCCTGTGGGGAGTCTTTAGGTCAGGTCACCCATGTCTGATTTAAGTCTTCGACTGCAGCAGGCTGCAAGCCAACTACCAGTTTCAAGCTACTTTGATGAGGCGCTGTTCCAGCGCGAGATGGAGCTTATCTTTCAACGGGGGCCCCGCTATGTGGGGCACCAATTGGCTGTGCCCAATGCAGGAGACTATTACGCCCTGCCCCAAGAGGGCGAGGGCCGCGCGTTGGTACGCAATGCCCAAGGGCAGGTAGAGCTGGTCTCTAACATCTGCCGCCACCGCCAAGCGGTGATGCTGCAAGGGCGCGGCACGTTGCAAGGCCAAGGCAAGGGCCATGCCGGTGGCAACATTGTGTGCCCATTGCACCGCTGGACGTACAGCCCCGGCGGCAGCCTGTTGGGCGCACCGCATTTTGCGCAAGACCCCGGCCTCGATCTGAAAAACTACCCACTGCGCGAGTGGAATGGCCTGCTGTTTGAAGACAATGGCCGTGACGTTACCGCCGATTTGGCCGGTATGGGGCCACGGGCTGAACTCAGTTTTGAAGGCTTTGCCCTAGACCGCGTAGAGCTGCACGAGTGCAACTACAACTGGAAGACGTTTATTGAGGTCTACCTAGAGGATTACCACGTCGGCCCCTTCCACCCCGGCTTGGGCAACTTCGTCACCTGTGATGATTTGCGCTGGGAATTCAGCAAAGAATACTCAGTGCAAACCGTGGGCGTGGCCTCCACCTTTGGCAATTCTGGCTCGGATGTGTACCAAAAGTGGAAAGAGGTGTTACTGCAATACCGCCAAGGCAAGCTGCCTGAGCGCGGCGCGATTTGGCTCACCTACTACCCGCACATCATGGTGGAGTGGTATCCACACGTGCTCACGGTGTCCACGCTGCACCCGATCAGCCCGACCAAAACGCTGAACATGGTGGAGTTTTACTACCCCGAAGAAATTGTTGCTTTTGAGCGCGATTTTGTGGACGCCCAGCAGGCTGCCTACATGGAAACCTGCATCGAAGATGACGAGATTGGCGAACGCATGGACGCAGGCCGCAAAGCTCTGCTGGCCCGTGGCGACAACGAAGTCGGCCCTTACCAAAGCCCGATGGAAGACGGCATGCAGCATTTCCACGAGTGGTACCGTACTACGATGGGTGCTGCGGTGCCACAACGCTAATACGTTGTAGCCCTGAATGCCCTGAACCCCTAGCTGCCGGTGCTGAAAAAACAGCGCTGGCAGCTATTTTGCTTTTTATCCTCTACCTTTTCAGGATTCCATGCAAGCCCTGTGGATGGTGCTGGCGGCTTTTTTATTTGCCAGCATGAGCGTGTGCATTAAGTTGGCATCAGCCTACTTTAACGCGGCAGAACTGGTGTTTTACCGGGGGCTGATTGGTATTGGCGTGCTGTGGCTGTTGGCGCGTTCGCAACGGGTGGTGCTGCGCACCGACTACCCGTGGATGCACGCTTGGCGCAGCGTGATTGGCGTGACGGCAATGGGGGCTTGGTTCTACGCCATAGGCCAATTGCCGCTGGCCACGGCCATGACGCTCAACTACATGAGCAGCGTGTGGATTGCCGCCTTTTTTGTTGGCGGGGCTTTGCTGGCGTGGCGGCCCTCGCCCAGCGCCCCTTTGCCCGCCTTGCAAGGGCCTTTGGTGCTGACGGTGTTGGCCGGTTTTGTTGGGGTGGTAATGGTACTGCGCCCCAGCCTCGACCAAAACCAGATGTTTGCCGGGATTGTGGGCCTGCTGTCAGGGATGGCTGCCGCCTTTGCCTATTTGCAGGTGGTCACGCTCTCTAGGGTGGGGGAGCCAGAAACCCGCACCGTGTTCTTTTTTGCTGTCGGCTCCACCTTGGCTGGTGGCTTGGCTACCTTGGTAATGGGGGTGTCCGATTGGCCCGGTTGGTCGGGGCTGTGGCTGCTGCCGATTGGCATACTGGCCTCTGGTGGGCAGTTGTGCATGACGCGTGCCTACGCCAGCGCCAAAACGCAGCGCGGCACGCTGGTAGTAGCTAATTTGCAGTATTCAGGGATTGTGTTTGCAGCACTGTATGGCATGGCCTTGTTTGGCGACAAAACACCCCTGCTGGGTTGGGTGGGCATGGCCCTGATTATCAGCAGTGGCATTGCCGCTACCGTGCTGCGCGCCCGTGCCGCGCCGGGGGCCACTCCGGCCCCAGAGGAATAGACCGCACTAGGAATAGCCACAATGGCGCTTGGTTTTAACTCTCCAGCCTACCTGTGATGACCTATTCCACCTTGATTTCTGTGGCGCAACTGCGCACCTTGTTGGCTAGCGACCAGCCGCCGCTGCTGTTTGATGTCAGTTTTGATCTGGCCCAGCCTGCTGCCGGTGCCGAGCAATACCAGCAAGAACACCTGCCCGGTGCTGTGTATGCCCACTTAGAGTACGACCTCAGCGCCCAGCCCGACGATGCCCCGGCCTCTGGTGGCCGCCACCCGCTGCCCAGCCGTGAGCGTTTTGCGCAATGGCTGTCGGCCCAAGGGCTGGGTAATAACCGCCAAGTGGTGGTGTATGACCGCAATGGCTGCGCTTTTGCTGGGCGCTTGTGGTGGATGCTGCAATGGGCCGGGCACGAGGCCGTGGCGGTGCTCGATGGCGGTTTGTCTGCGTGGAAGGCCGCAGGGGAGGCGCTGGAGTCGGGGCCAGCACAGCCGCCAGTGCCTGCTGCTTTCCGTTTGGAGCCCTCCTTGCGCTTTTTGGCCAGTGTGGCGCAGGTGCTGGCAGCGCTGGGGCAACCTGAGCAAACGCTGATTGATGCTCGCGCTCCAGCCCGTTATCGTGGCGAGGTGGAACCCCTCGATCCGGTGGCAGGCCATATCCCCGGTGCCTTGAACCGCCCGTTTACCGACAATTTTGCTGCCGATGGTTGCTTTAAGCCCGCTGCGCTGCTGCGCGCCGAGTTTGAGGCCCTGTTGGCAGGGCGCGACCCGGCCAGCGTGGTACACCACTGCGGCAGCGGCGTGACCGCCAACCCCAATGTGTTGGCGATGGAATGGGCTGGTCTCGGAAAAACCACACTTTTTGCCGGTAGTTGGAGTGAATGGTGCCGAGATACTGGTCGTCCGGTAGCACGCGGGGCCACCTAAAGCGTGGTGGGGCTTGTTGCAGTGCAGCAGGCCATGCACGGGGCTAGGGGGCTGTACCTGCTGCATGGTTTGTAAGGCAAATTCCTACAAGGCTGCCAGATTGCCTGACACGCGATACCGACAAAGCCCGACTTAATTTTTGATTGGCATGTCTTCACAATCCATTTCAACGGTTCACCCATTGGCGTGGCCTGAAAACCCCGACCGAACTGAAAGGATTGCACCATGACTAACGAACAACTGCTTGCCGAGATCCGCGAAGCCAACCTGACCTATCTGATGCTGGCCCAGACCTTGATTCGCCAAGACAAGGCCGAAGCAGTGTTCCGTCTGGGCATCAATGAAGAGGCTGCCGATATTTTGTCATCCTTGTCGGCAGCGCAAGTGATGAAACTAGCCTCCCGCAACACGCTACTTTGCAGCTTCCGTGTTGATGACAACTTGGTCTGGAGCTTGCTGACCAACCACAACACCCCCAAAAAGGTGGGCAACGAAGCCACCAACACCTTGCACGCCAACATCTTGATGGCCAGCCGCGTGTCGGAAGTTTTGTAAGCCTTTGTCACCTTGCCTGCATCTGATTGGAGATTTCACCATGACCGCCACTTCCGCCGACCAAAGCACCGCCAAAGTCACCAAGCCCGCTACTAAGAGCGTGCTCAATGAATCCAAGCAAATTGAGCGCGCTGCCATGCTGATCGGCATGGGTGCTCGGATGCAGGTGCTGGAGTCGGAAACCACGCTGTCGTATGAGCGCCTGATTCGCTTGTACAAAGAAGTGGCGGGCAAATCGCCCTCTAAAGGTCAGTTGCCCTTCTCGACCGACTGGTTCCTGACTTGGCAAGAAAATATCCACAGCTCGCTGTTTTTGAACATCTACGAATACCTGTCTAAGGGCATTGATTTGGATGCGGTCGATCAGCTCACCAAAGCCTACCGCCTCTACATCGAACAAATTGAGATGGCCCAAGTGGAGCCGCTGTTGTCTTTTACCCGCGCTTGGCGCTTGGTCAAGTTTGTGGATGCCGGTATGCTCACGCGCACCAAATGCGCCCAGTGTGGCGGCCAGTTTGTGACCGAGTTGTATGAAAACCGCCATTACACCTGCGGTTTGTGCAACCCCCCAGCCCGCGCTGGCAAGAGCAAAGCCGCTGGCTCGCTGATGCTGCACTGAACCAATTTTTTCCGTTAGCAACAAAAAACCCGGCCCGCCTTACACAGGCTGCCGGGTTTTGTTTTGCGTACGGTTCAGGCAGGTTTAGACGTAAGCCAAACCCATGTGGGCCAGCCCGACCAGATTGACGCTGCTGGCATTGAGATCGGTATTGGCAGCCAGTGCCAGCATTTGCGCTGGGGTTACTTCATGATTGTCTAGCATGGCGGTAAAGGTGGCTTGCGCAGTGGCATCAGGAGCGCGGCCCACCACATGCTGGTACACGGTTTTGACAAAATCGCTGTGGCTGACATTGTTAAAAATGCCCGTATCCATCACCACCTGTGCTACCGCTTGCAAGTCTAAGCCTTGGTCAAACAGATTGAGGCCCGCACCGACGATGGCTGGGGTCAGAGCGTTGAGCCCCGCAGCGGCGTTAATCAGCAGTGCCGTTTTGCCTGCGTTGCCATTGAGGTCGTAGGCATACTGGCCATCTGTAAAGCGCAGCCGGCCTGCATCGGCCACGGTCTCGCTGCTGTGCTGGCCGTCAATTTTGGTCACGGTCAGGGTTTTGTTGCTGTTGAGCTTGACGCCATAGTCGAGCCGGTTGCCGCTGTAGCTGGCTACAGCAACGCCGTAGGCATTGCCTTGCAGGGTGTGGCTGGTGGCAGTGAGCGTGGCTGCTGGGGTGTAGCGGTCGGCGCTGTAGATGCTCAGAAAGTAGGGATAAGGAAAATTTTGGTAGTTGCTACCGTTGAGGCTAAAACTGGCGGTTTGCGTGTTCTCAATGGCGTCGATGACGTCCATACCGTCGATCACTTTGCCAAACACGGCGTAGCCGGGCTGAGAGGCGCTTTGGTAGTTGAGCGCAGTGTTGTTGACAGTATTGACAAAAAACTGCGAGGTGGCCGAATCGGGCACCGTAGTGCGCGCCATAGCGATGGTGCCCCGGTCATTGAGCAGGCCATTGTTCGATTCGAGGGCAATCGGGTTGTGCGTGGCTTTGAATTGCAAGGCTTTGGTCATGCCGCCGCCCTGCACCATAAACTGGTCAATCACCCGATGAAACAGCGTGCCATCGTAGAAGTTTTCATCCACATAGGTCAAAAAATTGGCTACCGTGGTGGGCGCTTGCGTAGCGTACAGCTCTATCGTGAACGGGCCGTAGCTGGTGTTGATGAGAACTTGGGTGTTGTTGGCAGAGGCGGGCATGGCAATGGGGCAGCAAAGGTCAAAAAACGGCGCAGTCTAACGGAGCCGCCTTGCTGGCGCACCGTCGGTTAGCGGGCGTACAACAAAGAGCGCACGTTGTCGTCCATCGGCAAAGTGTAGTCGGCAGCAGCCATAACCAGATTGCCCACCGGATGCACCAGTTTGAGGCTGACATACACCGAGCGCAACGAGGCGGCATAGGTGCCTACCAGCACGGCTTGGGCATCGTGGCGCTGGCTGACTTCGTGCAGCTCGCGCGAGAGCAGCAGCTCCCCTTGGCTGGGGAGCATGACCAAGTTGTCGCGCAAGCGTGGCTCCACCACCAACACACCGCGCTGCACTAAGCGGCCTGCCAATTGCTCAGATAGGGTGCGGCCTAGGCGTGAAGATTCACCCAGCCGATCTACGCTGACCAAGGTGCTGACCAAAATCGGGCGGCTGGGGTCTAGCACGATGTTTTGCAACAGTGCTTCGATGGCTTTGGTGTTGGCTTCTACCAAATCGACGCCCACCTGTGCGGCGTCGCCATAGTAGTAGCGGGCGCAACCGGGCAGCGCCACAGCGGCTGCCAGCAGGGCGAAAGCGGCGGTACGGCGCTTCATGGTGCTACCACCCGCCAGCTTTTAATGGCTGTAGGGGCCGGTGGCGGCGGTGGCGGTGCATACAAAAAGGCATCGTCGGGATTGAGGTAGTAAATGTCGGAAGTACGGGTCAGATAACGCTGGCCGCTCTCTAGCGAGGTGGTAATGAGCACCTCAGTGCGCGTGGGCCAAGGCCCCATATTGTGCGGATGCGAGGCTGTAGCGGCGGGCAAGGTACTGCTGCCGCCACTCTCGCCCACTTCGGGCCCAGTACGCCCTGGGGCCGGGGGCTGCCAGTTGCGCAACACCGACACACCGGAGGACAGCGGTAGCAGTCCCGTGAGTGGTGCGCCGTGGGCAATCAATTGGGCATCCACATACAACACCACCTCGGTCGGCTCGGTGGAAATAGTGATGTCGCGGTCTAGCAGACGGGTAAGCAGCAGCTTGTGAAAGCCCGCGCTAAAGTCTGACGATTGCACCGGCTTGATGTACAGCGGAAATTGGCCTGAAGGCCATTCACTGACTTTGTAGGCAATGCGTGTGGCTACATCGTCGGCCAATACATCCCAATGATGGGCCGACATCGCCTTTTTTTGGCCGCTGGGGGCGTGGCGTTCTAGGTGTGGCAAATCGGCCACGGTGCCACAGCCAGCCAGCGCAGCGGCGGCCAGCAGCGGCAAAAGGAGGCGGTGCGTAGTGCGCCGAGAGGAGTGGGGCTGGGCTTGCATAGGCTAGATGGTAGCGGCCAACAGCCGGTTTTGATCGGGCAATCAAACGCTGATTCGCCATGTTCTTTGGTGCAGAGATGGTGTAGTGGCCGCTTCCGGTTGCAAAATCGCCCCATGAACGCGCGCGCTTCCTCTTCTGTCAAAGCATCTCCCTCTAAGCCTGCTGTCACAGTGACGGCTCAAGGGGCGAATGCGCCCCCGGTAGCCCCTGCCTTTGATTTGCCCCGGCTGGCTTTGGTGTGGTTGGCTTTTTTGGCCAGCGTGGCTACGCTGCACTGGGCCAGTGCAGTGTGTATTCCGATTGTGCTTAGTTTGTTGCTGACTTGCGCTTTGCAGCCTGCGGTGCAGTACCTCAGCCAGCGTTGGCGCGTGCCACGGGCGCTGAGTGCGGCGGCGCTGCTGCTGGCGCTGGTGGCCGCTCTGGCGGGCAGCAGTTGGTCTTTGAGCGATGGTGCTTCGCAATTGGTCGATTCTTTGCCCGTGGCCGCCAAAAAAGTGCGCGACCAGTTGCGCAGCACCCACCGCACAGGCAGCACCAGCACGCTAGAGACGGTGCAAAAGGCCGCCACCCAACTGGAGCAGGCCACGCAAGACAGCGGCACCCCTGCTATCCGCCGGGGCGTGCAGCGCGTGGTGGTGGAGCGGACACCGTTCAATGTGCGCGATTATGTGTGGCCGGGTACGCTGGGGCTGATGTCGGGGCTGGCGCAATTGGCTGCCGTGGTGTTTTTGAGCTTCTTTTTGCTCGCTTCTGGCGATTTGCTACGGCGCAAGCTGCTGCGCATCGTTGGCCCAGGATTGCAACGCCAGCAAAGCGCATTAGACATGGCCGATGAGATCAACACCCAAGTGCGCCGCTATTTGCTGGTGCAGTTGTGGACGAGCGCTTTGGTGGGCGTAGCCACTGGGCTGGCTTACTGGGCGCTGGGCTTGCAGCAGGCAGCGGTGTGGGGTGTGGCGGCGGCGGTGCTTAACTTGGTGCCTTATGTTGGCTCGTTGCTGGTGACGGGCGGCTCGGCACTGGTGGCCTTTTTGCAATTTGGCACGCCCAATATGGCGCTGGCCGTGGGCGGGGCCTCGTTGCTCATCCACACGCTGGTGGGCAATGTGCTCACGCCGTGGCTGACCAGCCGCACCAGCAGCCTCAACCCGGTGGCAGTGTTTGCCGGGATCATGGCTTGGGGCTGGTTGTGGGGGGTGTGGGGCTTGCTGCTGGGTATTCCGCTGATGATTGCCATCAAAGCCGTGTCGGATCGGGTGGCGGCCTTGCGCCCAGTGGGCGAGCTGCTGGGCAATTGACGTACACGGCAACCATAGCGTTTTACGCGCACAATCTGCGCTTCACGTTTTTCTTGCTATCCACCCATGAAATTCCAAGGCTCCTCCCAATACGTTGCTACCCAAGATTTGATGCTGGCCGTGAACGCGGCCATCAAGCTCCAGCGCCCGCTGCTGGTCAAGGGGGAGCCGGGCACCGGCAAAACCATGCTGGCCGAGGAGGTCTCGCAGGCCCTGAGCCTGCCACTGCTGCAATGGCACATCAAATCGACCACCAAGGCGCAGCAGGGCCTGTACGAATACGACGCCGTGAGCCGCCTGCGTGATTCGCAATTGGGCGACGCCGATAGCAGCGAGCGCGTGAAAGACATCCGCAACTACATCGTCAAGGGGGTGCTGTGGCAAGCCTTCACTGCGGATCAGCCGGTGGCATTGTTGATTGACGAGATCGACAAGGCCGATATTGAGTTCCCGAACGACTTGCTGCGCGAACTCGACCGCATGGAGTTTTACTGCTACGAAACGCGCGAGATGATCCGCGCCAAGCACCGGCCTTTGGTGTTTATCACCTCCAACAACGAAAAAGAGCTGCCCGACGCCTTTTTGCGCCGCTGCTTTTTCCACTACATCAAGTTTCCAGAAGCGGAAACCATGCGCCGCATCGTCGATGTGCATTTCCCGACGCTCAAGAGCGAGCTGCTGGCCGCAGCCATGAAAACGTTTTACGACGTGCGCGGCCTGCCCGGCCTGAAAAAGAAGCCCTCGACCAGCGAGCTGATCGACTGGCTCAAACTGCTGGTGGCCGAGGATATTCCGCTGGAAGCGCTGCAAAGTGCCGACAACAAAGTGTCGGTGCCGCCGCTGGTGGGCGCACTGTTGAAAAACGAGCAGGACGTGAGCCTGTTTGAAAAGCTGGTGTTCATGAACCAGCGCAACCGCTGAGAGACCGATAGAGCATTAGGCAGGAGTGTGCAGCATGGCTTTTGTGGAACCTGTGACCCTGCAACAGGGTAATGTGCGCCTAGAACCCCTGACGTTGGCCCATGAGGAGGGCTTGCGGCAGGCGGCGGCTGATGGCGAGTTGTGGAATCTGCGCATCACCTCGGTGCCTGCGCCCGACGCCACCAAAGCCTACATTGAAACCGCGCTGGCCGCCCACGAGCAAGGGCAACGCTTTGCCTTTGCCGTGATCGACGCCACCACGGGCCGGGTGCTGGGTAGTACCAGCTACCACGACATTGTGCCCGCCGTGCGCCGGGTGGAGATTGGTTACACCTGGTATGCGCAAAGTGTGCAACGCACCCATGTGAACACCACGGCCAAACTGTTGTTGCTGGCCCATGCCTTTGATACCTTGGGCTGCCCGGTGGTGGGCTGGCGGACTGACAACCTGAATCTGGCCTCGCAGCGGGCCATTGAGCGTTTGGGGGCAAAAAAAGATGGGGTGATTCGCCGTCAGGCTTTGCGCCGCGATGGCAGTATCCGCGATACGGTGATGTACAGCATGACGGTGGAGGAATGGCCGCAGGTACGTGAGCGGTTGCTGCGCCGAATTGAATCTCATAGCTAAAAGAAGAAAAAAGCATATTTATGCACCCACCCAGCAATCAACCATCGAATCCATCCGGCGATTTGGCTGAAGCAGCCGAAATCAATAAGGAGGATGACGACTCCATCGCAAAAGGTTTGGGTTTTACCGTAGTGGCAATTACTTTGCTATTGGTGGGTGCTGCTGCTGTTGCTTACTTTTCTAAGGATATACCACAATCTTTTAAAGATATTAAAAAATTTGGTGAGATAGGTGATTTTATTGGTGGAATATTGAATCCAATTATTTCTGGATGTACTCTGTTTGTTGCGTATGCAGTATGGAAGCTACAAAAGGCGGAATTAGCTGAAACAAGAAAAGAGCTACAAGAATCCCGAAAGGTGATGCAAGAGCAAACAAAAATTGCCGAGCAACAACGTAGCGAGCAAAGATTTTTTGATTTGCTGAATCTTTATAAATCAGCTTTGGAAAATACAACAGAATCAGCAAGGCGCAGCGACGGTGGTTTTGATGTGCTTATTGGGAAAGAAGCTGTTTCAAGAATAAACTCAGCACTTTCAAGGGATATCCCTTTGATTGCAGGCTTTAATGTTGATATAAAACAATTTAGATACTATTGCGGCAGGATAGATGGAATCGTGGCTGTGTGCAATAAAAGCTACTCTTACTCGAAAACGGTTTTGCTGATTATAAAAACATTAAACGATGATTTAAATAATTGCGATAATTATAAAAACTTATTTTTAAACCAGCTAACAAAAGCGGAGCTTGCATTGATTGCAGCGTTTTTAATTTTTGATTTTGAAGGGGATGGTTATTTTGATGTTGCGGCGAAGGTTGATCTATTTTCTAGAATGGAAAACGGTTTTCTTCGGTCTAAAATAGAAAAATTACTTTTAGAGAATAAAAACTCCAAAGATTAAAAACATGCTAATTGATTTCTTCTACACCCTGCGCGCCGCCAAACTCCCGGTCTCGGTCAAAGAGCTACTTACGCTGCTGGAAGCCTTGCAAGCGGGCATCGTTGGCCCTCACTCCGAAGACGCTTGGAGCATCGACGATTTCTACCATCTAGCCCGCCTGACGCTGGTCAAAGACGAAAAGCACTTCGACAAGTTTGACCGCGCTTTTGCCGCTTACTTCAAGGGCGTGGAGCTGCTCACCGACTTCACCCAAGAAATCCCTGCCGACTGGCTGCGCAAGGTGCTAGAGCGTGAACTCACGCCCGAGCAAAAAGCCGCCCTGCAAGCAATGGATTGGGACGAGCTGATGGAGACGCTCAAAAAGCGCCTCGAAGAGCAAAAAGAGCGCCACGAAGGCGGCAACAAATGGATAGGCACCGGCGGCACCAGCCCGTTTGGTCATGGCGGCTACAACCCGCAAGGCATCCGCATTGGGGGCGCTGGTAAAAACAAAAGCGCCGTCAAAGTCTGGGAGCAGCGCGCTTACCGCGACTACGACGACAGCCAAGAACTGGGCACGCGCAACATCAAAGTGGCCTTGCGCCGCCTGCGCAAGTTTGCCCGCCAAGGCCATGAGCTAGAGCTAGACCTGCCCGACACCATCCGCAGCACCGCCGCCAATGCAGGCTGGCTGGACATCAAAATGGTGCCTGAGCGCCACAACAACGTCAAAGTGCTGCTGCTGATGGATGTGGGCGGCACGATGGACGACCATATCCAGCGGGTAGAAGAGTTGTTTTCTGCCGTCAAAACCGAGTTCAAGCATTTGGAGTTCTACTACTTCCACAATTGCGTGTACGATTTTGTCTGGAAAAACAACCGCCGTCGCTTTGCTGAGAAGTTTCCTACTTGGGACATCATCCGCAAATACAACAAGGACTACAAGCTCATCTTTGTCGGTGACGCTACCATGAGCCCTTATGAAATTTTGCAACCCGGTGGCAGCGTTGAATACACCAATGAAGAGCCGGGGGCCGAATGGCTGCAACGCCTGACCTACGCCTTTCCGCACTTTGCGTGGATCAACCCGGAGCCGCAGGGCGTGTGGCAATACCGCCAGAGCATCGCCATCATCCAGCAGTTGGTGGCCGACCGTATGTATCCGCTGTCGTTGCAGGGGCTGGAGCAGGCTATGCGCCTGCTGTCCAAGTAGCCTACCGCGTGCGCAAAGCCATTTTTGGGGGAGCTAGAGTGGCACCCGTACAGGTTGGGCGGCTGCTGCGCTGGGCGGTGCTGAGTGTGCTCATGCTATTGGGCACGTGCCTACAGCCTTGGCAGGGTGCGCAGGCGCAAACGCTGCCCCATCCGCCAACAGCAGATAGCGATAACACAGCACCAGTAGCTTTTACGTTAGAGGTGCGTAGCCCCAATGATCGCATCAGCGCTTATTTAGAAAAGCACCTAGAGTTGCAGCGTTTTCGCCAACTGCCTGAGTTGCAAGAGCGTGAATTGTTGCGCCTGTTGGCCTCTGCCCCCGACGACGCGCACGAGTTGTTAGCCACGCTAGGCTACTTTGAGCCTACCGTGACGCTAGAGCGCACACCGACGCCCACAGGCGATGCGCAGGCATTGCCACACATCACCTTCATCATAGAACCCGGCCCGGCCACGGAGATTGCGCAGGTCAATCTTGACTTTACTGGGGCTGTGGCCGATGAGGCCCCCACCAGCGCGCAAATAACCCAGATACGCCAGTCTTGGGAGCTGGCACCGGGGCAGGTTTTTAGCCAAGCAGCGTGGGATGAGGCCAAGACCGAAGGCCTGCGCAGCTTGCAAGCGCGCCACTACCCCGCCGCCCGCATTGACCAAAGCCACGCCCTGATCGATGCCGACCAGCACCGGGCCGAGTTGTCGGTGCGTTACGACTCTGGCCCAGCCTACCGTTTTGGCGCACTGCAACTAGACGGCCAGCAGCGCTACAGCTTGGAGGGTGCGCAGCGCATTGCCCGCCTGCCCACTGGGGCCGCCTACGACCAAACGCAATTGTTAGAGGCGCAGCAGCGCTTGGCTAGCAGTGGTTATTACGACACGGTGTTTTTGCGCCTCGATACCGAAACCACCACCCCCGAAGCTGCGCCGGTGCTGGCCCAAGTGCGTGAGGCACCATTGCAAAAATGGGTGTTTGGTTTGGGAGCCTCCACCGACAGCGGTGCCCGTCTGCGCATAGACCACATCCACAACCGCCTGCCGCTGATTGGCTGGCGCGCCGTGAGCAAGCTCTCGCTAGACCAAAAAAGTAAATTAGTGGCCAGCCAATGGACGGATTTGCCCGACGCGCGCGGCTGGCGCTGGTTTGGCGGTGCCCAGCTCCAGCGCGAAGAAACTGGCAGCTATCAAGTCAACAGTGCGCGCCTGCAAGCGGGCCAGCGCCGCGACAGTGAGCGCATTGACCGCAGCAATTATCTGCAATACGACTATGCCAACGCCCAAGGCCAAGGCGCGCCACCATCGAGCACGGCTTGGAGTATCAACCACAGTTGGACGGGCCGCTACTTTGACAGCACCACCGCCCCCAGCGCTGGCTATGGGTTGGCGTGGGAGTTGGGGGCGGGCACCACGTTGCGCCCTCAACGCGACCCGTTTGTGCGGATGTCTGGGCGCTGGCTGGCGTTTGTCCCGGCGCAAACCATCACCTTGCCCAGTGGCCGCAGCCGCCAAGGGCGCTGGGCTTTGCACGCCCAAGGCGGCGCTGTGCTGGCCCGCGATGCGGCTTCTTTGCCGGTGACGCAACTGTTTTTAACTGGCGGCGACACCACGGTGCGCGGCTATGGCTATCAGCAAATTGCCGCGCGCACCGTGCTAGACCAACGCTATGGGGGCCGTTATTTGGCCGTGGCCAGCGTGGAGTGGCAGCGCCCCATTGTGTTGCATGACCAGTTTAGTGACTGGGAAAGCGCCTTGTTTGCCGATGCCGGGGCCGTGGGCGATACCCCACGCACCATGCGCTTGCGCACAGGGGTAGGGGCGGGGGTGCGCTGGCGCAGCCCAGTAGGCCCCTTGCAGGCTGATCTGGCGTATGGCGTGCAAGACCAAGCCGTGCGTTTGCATTTGCGCCTAGGCTTTAGCTTTTAGTCTGTGATGACCGATTCTTCCCCCACACCTGCCTCCCGCCCTGACGAGGCATCTGCCACCGCCAAGACTTTGCCACCCCGCAAAGGGCGCTTCTGGCGCTGGCTGGCGGCAGGCTTGCTGGCGCTGGTGGCCCTGCTGCTGTTGGCTGCTGGCACCGCTTGGGTTTGGACAGGCCGTGACACCGCCTTGTCTAGCACGCTAGAGCTGGCCCGGCGCTGGCTGCCTGCTGGCCAAACTTTAGAAGTGCGCGGGGTGCGTGGCTCTTTGCACCAAGGCGGCCACATTGCTTGGCTGCGCTGGCAGGGGCCAGCGTTGTCGGTAGAAGCCCACGATATAGCGCTGCGCTGGCAGTTGGCACCGCTGTGGCAGCAGCGGCAGGTACAAATTGAGCAATTGCACATCGCCCGCTTAGACATCAGCCAAACCCCAGAGCCAGATAAACCGCCACCGCAGCCCCTGCAACAATTGCTGCTGCCGGTGTCGGTGGCGCTGGGGTTTCAGGTCGATCAGATATCTTGGATTAAAGGCCCCACCTCGGTGCAGGCCAGTGCGCTGGCAGGCCACTATGGCTATGACGGCAGCAGCCACCAACTCAAGGTGGAGCGCTTGAGCTTGGCCCAAGGCCAGTACAGCGCCCAAGCCCGTTTGCAGGCACAAGCCCCGATGGCTTTGGATGTGCAGGTGCAAGGGCAGGTGCAAACCACGCTGCCCAAAGCCACGCAGCCGCTGTTGGCACAGGCCCAAGCCCATGTCCAAGGCACTTTGGCCGGTGCTGGGGCGCGGCTGTCTTTGCAGGCCAGTTTGCGCCCGCAGGCACAGAACAACGCCACCGCAGCAGAGATGATAGGGGCCGAACTGGCCGCGCAATTGGCACCGTGGGCCGCCCAGCCCTTGCAGCAGGTGCAGGCCGATGTGCGGGCGCTCAATCTGGCAGCGTTGTGGCCGCAAGCACCAGCCACCGCCTTGCACGGCCAGCTCCAGCTCCAGCCCGAAAGCGCCTCTGGCTGGACAGTGGCTGTACAGTTGCGCAACGATAGCCCTGGCCCATGGGATCGGCAGCGCCTGCCCTTCAGCCAGCTCAACGCCCAAGCCCACTATGACGGCCAGCAATGGCATCTGCCCCAAGCCCTGCTACAACTGGGGGCTGGCCGGGTAGAACTGCAAGGCCGCTACACCCCAGCCACCCAGATGGTGCAGGGCAGTGCGCAGCTACAAAGCCTCAATCCAGCAGCCCTGCATAGCCGTTTGGATGCCGCCCCTTTGAACGGCTGGGTGCGCGCCCAAAGCCCAGATGGCGTAGCCGTGGATTTCAGTGTCGATGTGCGGGCAGCACCAGCCCCAGCAGCAGGAAAAATGGCAGGCTTGCCTATCCAAAAAATTCAAGTCCAAGGCCATTGGCAAGCCCCCACGCTGGATTTGCAGCGCGTGCAGGTTGAGGCTTTGCAAGCCAAGCTCCAAGCTGATAAGGTGAGCCTGCTGTGGGGGCCTACCCCCGTAGTGCGCGGCACCTTCGCATTGACTGTGCCCGGTGCCCAATGGGATGCCAGCGGCTTGCTGGGTGCCGTGCAGGGCCAAGGCAAGCTGCAAGGCCAAGTCCACCACGCCGAGCGCTTGCGGCAATGGTTACAAACCTTGCCTGGTGTACCAGCGCTGTTGCCCGGCCACAGCGTACAGGGGCAAGCACAATTGGCGCTGCATTGGCAAGGGGGCTGGGACAGCGTGCGTCCCCCGGCTGCCCCCCGTGCCAGCTCGGCCACTCCCTTGCGCTGGGAGGCCACCTTGGCGATTCCTACCTTGGTGTTGGCGCAACCCGCTGCCAGCGCCGAGGCACCAGCGCAACGGCTAGAACTGACGGCGGTGCAAGCGCAAGCCTCTGGCAGTGCCCAGCAGGCCACTCTGCGCTTGGATGCACAAGCGGGCATGGCACCCTACCGAGCTACCTTGCACAGCCAACTCCAAGCCCAACGCGACGGCAACACCGCCACCAGCCCGTGGAAAGCCCAACTCAGCGCCTTGCAGTTGCAACTGCAACACCAAGAGCGCGCTGGTCGTTGGAACCTCACCCTCGATCAGGCATTGGATGCCGTTTGGCATCCACCCACCGCTGGTAGGGTACAAGCTGTGTTGGAGGTAGCCGCTGGGCAGGCCCGCATCACCGGCCCGCTGCCGGGTGCGGTGCAACTGCAGTGGCAGCCCCTGCAATCGCGCTGGGGTACGTCCGGCGGTATGCAGTTGCAAACACGCGGCCATCTGGCGGGCTTGCCCTTGGCGTGGGTGGATGCGCTGGCCCCGGCCAAGACCCCGGTGCTGGCCGCAGCAGGCTTGGCCAGTGACCACCTGCTGCTAGAGGCCGATTGGGACATTCAAACCCACCCCAGCTTGCGCGCACAACTGCAAGTGCAACGTACCCAAGGCGATGTGCAACTGCTGCACGAACAAGGTGCAGCCACCCCTGCCGGACTGCGCCAAGCCCGCTTGCAGCTCAACGCGGTGGATGACAACGTGCGCGCCCAACTGGTGTGGGACAGCGCCCAAGCCGGTCAAGTACAAGCGCAGGCCAATACCCGCTTAAAGCGCGAGGAGTCTGGCTGGGTTTGGACTGACGATGCCCCACTGGCCGCTCGTGTGCAGGCCAAGTTGCCGGACATGGGCGTCTGGTCGGTGCTGGCTCCGCCGGGCTGGCGTATCCGTGGCACGCTCCATGCCGATGCCACGCTGTCGGGCACGCGCCAAGCGCCGCGCTGGCAGGGCCACATCAACGCCGATCAACTGGCCCTGCGCTCCTTGGTCGATGGTGTCGATTTGCAAGAGGGCCGCCTGCGCACCGTGCTGCGTGGTGATTGGCTAGAGATTACTGAATGGTATTGGCGTGGTGGCAAGGGCAGCCAAGCGCGCATTGCAGGCTACAGCGGCAACCTGACTGCCCCGCCCCAAGAGGGTGGCAGCCTGCAAGGCAGTGGCAGCATCCGCTGGAACGATGCTGGCGCTGGCTCTGGTATCCACCTCGACTTGCAAGCGCAGGCCCAAGCTTTGCAGGTGCTGGTGCGTGCTGACCGACAAGTGAGCGTATCGGGCGCTTTGCGCGCCCAGTTGGCACAGGGCCAATTGACACTGCGCGGTCAGCTGCAAGTAGATCGTGCGGCTATCTTGCTGCCCGATGCCACTGCGCCGCGCTTGGGGGCTGATGTCGAAGTGCGTTCTGCGCGCAAATTAGCCGTGGCGGCGGCCCGGCCAGCACCTGCTCCCAGCACCCCGGCGCAAACGCGCAAACCGATTGACATGGCTATCACGCTGGACTTGGGGCGCGATTTTGCCCTGCAAGGCCATGGCATCACCACCCGGCTGCGGGGTCAGCTAGAACTGCGCAGTAGCCCTGTGCCGGATGCGCCGCCGCGTGTCACTGGCGAGGTGCAAACTGAACAGGGCCGCTACCGTGCTTGGGGCCAAATGCTGGATATCGAAACCGGCCTGCTGCGCTTTAGTGGCAAGCACGACAATCCGGCGTTGGATATTTTGGCTATTCGGCCCAATATCAGCGTGCGTGCTGGGGTGCAGGTCAGTGGTAGCGCACAAGCGCCCTTGGTACGCCTGTATGCCGATCCAGATCTGCCCGATGCCGAAAAGCTGGCTTGGGTGGTTACGGGCCGCAGCAGCGCCGCTGGTGGTGCCGAAGCTGCCTTGCTCCAGCAGGCTGCGTTGGCCTTGCTGGGCAAACAGGGCGGCGGTACGGGGGCAGTGGCGGGCAAGCTCGGTTTGGATGAAATCGGTTTTAAGGCCGCCGATCCGGGCAATGCCGCCAGTACGGCAGCCATCACTTTGGGCAAGCGCTTGTCGAGCAAACTGTATGTCACCTACGAGCATGGCCTGTCGGGGGCGGTCGGTCTGATCTCGGTGTTTTACGACCTGTCGCGCCGCCTAAGCCTGCGCGGCCAGACCGGTAGCCAAAGTGCTATCGACATCATCTATACCGTGCGCCACGACTAAATGGGCTGACCAAGCCCACTACAATAGTGGGCTGCGCGTCTCGCCGTAGTTCAATGGATAGAACGAGTGCCTCCTAAGCGCTAAATACAGGTTCGATTCCTGTCGGCGGGACCATAGCACCACTACTTCAGGCCGTTTTGCAACATCTCCAAAGCCCCTTGCTCTATAAGCAATGGGGTTTTTTTGTTGAGTGCCCAGAGCATCGGGCAACCTACCGAAAAGATCAACCCCTCACAATCGAATAGCGAATCCTGACATGGAAATCACAGAACAATGCGTAGTTGCACTCACTTGGACGCTCACGGATACCTTGGGTGAAGAGCTGGATGTACTGGACGAGCCGGTAGAGTTTTTGGTCGGCGGCGAGGATTTGCTTGCCCGCATTGAGCAAGCCCTGCAAGGCTATAGCCCCGGTGCCACGTTATCGTTGCACATTGAGCCAGAAGAGGCCTTTGGCGACTTTAACGACCAGTTGCTATTTTTAGAGCCGCGCAGCCTCTTTCCGGCTGAAATCGAAGAAGGCATGGTGTTTGATGGCAATGCCCTGCCCTCGGGCTGCAACCCTGACATGCCCCACGATACCGTCTATACCGTAGCCGAGTTGTACCCCGACCATGTGGTGCTCGATGGCAACCACCCATTGGCAGGCATTGCCATCCGGTTACACCTCAAGGTGTGCGGCGTGCGCGAAGCCACCGAAGAAGAAATTGGCAGTGCCAGCACCGGTACGGGGTTTTTCCGGGTGCAGCCACTGGCTCCAAGCAACCCGCTGTTGCATTAATGGCTTAGTAACGGGAGATTTGCCCTTGGTACACCTGTACCCGGTCACCGGCGCGCAAGTCTCCCGGCGATGGCACATCGTAAGAGCGAAAGCCCCCGCGATCCATGCGCAACGTGATGCGGTAGCTGCGGCTAGAGCGCCCACCGCCAGAGTCGCCCTCTAGGGCGTTGCCCAGCACAGCGCCCCCTACCGCCCCAATACCCGTAGCCACCGCCCGCCCACCGCCGTGGCCAATCTGGTTGCCCAATACGCCACCAATGACCGCCCCCACCACAGCACCTACACCGGACGATTGCTGTTTTTGCGGCGGTGACTGCAAGACGTCAATCCGACTGACGCGGGCCAACTCGGTGCCATAGCCCGCGTTGCGGGCTGCTGGGCGGGTTTGGTAGGCGTTGCCAGAGTAAACCGGCTGCGGTTCAGACGGGTAAGTGGCACAGGCGGTCAATGTAACGCAGGCAAGGATAGAAGCCGCACCACTGAGGTGACGCAAAAGGCTGGACATACAAAAACTCCTTGAAAAATAACGCGATGCGGTAGCGCCCCAGCACTCAAGCGGTGCCCGTAGAGCCATAGCCACCCTCGCCACGCACCGTCTCGGTCGCAAAGTCCTGCACCACCTGAAACTGTGCCTGCACCACCGGCACAATCACTAATTGGGCTAGGCGCTCCATCGGCTCAATGGTGAAGGCCACGCTGCTGCGGTTCCAAGCACTGACCATCAGTTGGCCTTGGTAATCGCTGTCAATCAGCCCGACCAAATTGCCCAGCACAATGCCATGCTTGTGCCCCAGCCCGGAGCGCGGCAAGATCAGCCCAGCATAGCCCGGATCGCACAGATGGATGGCCAGCCCGGTCGGTACCAATTGCCATGCGTTGGGCTGCAAGGTCAAGGGGGCATCTAGGCAGGCGCGCAAATCTAAACCAGCACTGCCGGGGGTGGCATAGGCGGGCAGTTGTGCGGCCAAGCGCGCATCCATAATTTTGACGTCAATTTTCATTTTTTACTTTTTTCATGTTGGCGCTGCTGCGCCAGAGAACGGATTTCTTGTTGGAGCCGCTCTAAACCAGAACGTGCCCTTTGGGAAGGGGGGGCATCGTCAGACAAGGCTGCCAGCGCCCACCCCCATGCTCCCCAGACGGCGGCCATGAAAATCAGCACGGGCACCGAGCCACGGTCGAGTAACAACCAAGCGACCAGATGCGCCAGTGTGAGCCAAAGCAGGACAGCGCGCCCCTTGTGCAGGGCTGCGAGCACCGCTGCCCACTGGCTAGCCAGCGGCAATGTGGGTTGCACCGTGGCGGGGGCTGACTTCGGTGTTCCCGCCGGGGGGGTGGGGGCAGTCGCTGCCAAACGCTCTAGGTAGCGCACAAAATCGCCGTTGGGCGGTGTGTCCCAGTCGTTTTTATAGGGATCAGGGAACATGAGTGGCCTCCAACAACAGCTTAAAACCGCTTGCTGTGCAAGGGCAAGCGCTGGGCAATCTCTACCACCAACTGCTGGGCTAACTCCCGCTTAGAAGCATGGGGCAGCTCGCGGTGGCCTGCTGCATCGACCAGCAACAAGGCATTGTCATCGCGGCCAAAGGTGGCTGGGCCGATATTGCCCACCAGCAGCGGCACGCCTTTGCGCACTCGCTTAGCCGTGGCGTGTTGCAGCAAATCATGGCTTTCGGCGGCAAAGCCCACGCAAAACAAATCGCTCGCCTGCGCACGCTCTGACTGCGCTACCGTAGCCAGAATATCCGGATTTTCAACAAAAGACAGCATGGGCACTTCACCAGAGCCATCTTTTTTGATTTTTTGCTGCGCCGAGTGGGCCGGACGCCAATCGGCCACGGCAGCGGTGGCAATAAAAACGCTGGCTGCTGGCGCTTGCTGCGTCACCGCGTGCAACATCTCTTGGGCTGATTGCACATTGAGCCGTTGTACGCCTCTGGGGGTGTGTAGATGCACCGGCCCTGCTACCAGCGTCACTTGCGCACCCGCCTCTTGTGCGGCGCGGGCAATGGCAAAACCCATCTTGCCGCTGGAGTGGTTGGTAATGCCGCGCACCGGGTCAATGGCTTCAAAGGTGGGGCCAGCGGTAATCAATACCTTTTGCCCAGCAAGGCACTTGGGCGTGAAAAAGGCAATCACCTCTTCCAGCAGCTCTTCAGGCTCTAGCATCCGGCCATCGCCGGTTTCGCCGCAGGCTTGATCGCCGTGGCCTACGCCCAACACCAGTGCGCCATCTTGGGCCACTTGGGCTAAGTTGCGTTGTGTGGCCGGGTGTACCCACATCTCGCGGTTCATGGCGGGGGCCAACAGGAGTGGCACGCGCTCTTGAGGGCGCGCCAGACACAGCAAACTGAGCAGTTCATCGGCGCGGCCTTGTACCAGTCGGGCGATAAAGTCGGCGCTGCACGGCGCAATTAGGATGGCGTCGGCCTCGCGGCTGAGGTTGATATGCGGCATGTTGTTGGCTTCGCGCGCATCCCATTGCGAGCCATACACGGGCCGATTGGACAGCGCCTGCATCGTCACTGGGGTGATGAACTGCGCTGCCGCCTCCGTCATCACTACCTGCACGGTAGCCCCCGCTTTGATGAGTAGGCGACACAATTGCGCCGATTTGTAACAAGCCACGCCTCCACTGAGGCCCAGCACGATATGTTTGCCAGCAAGCTCTTTCATGGTGCGGAATTTAGCAGACACCTATAATTCCGATTTCCCACCCCCTATAAAATGACATGACCAAATTTGTCTTCGTCACCGGCGGTGTGGTGTCTTCCCTGGGCAAGGGAATCGCCTCAGCCTCCCTTGCCGCGATTCTCGAATCGCGGGGCCTCAAAGTCACCCTCATCAAGCTCGACCCCTACATCAACGTCGATCCGGGCACCATGTCGCCATTCCAGCATGGCGAAGTTTTTGTTACCGACGACGGTGCCGAAACCGACCTCGACTTGGGCCACTATGAGCGTTTCATTGAAACGCGCATGAAAAAATCCAACAACTTCACCACTGGCAAAATTTACCAGTCGGTGCTAGAAAAAGAGCGCCGGGGCGACTACCTCGGCAAGACCGTGCAGGTGATTCCGCACGTTACCAACGAAATCCAAGAGTACATCAAGCGCGGCGCAGGCATTGGCACCCCCGATGCTGTAGATGTGGCTATCTGTGAAATTGGCGGCACCGTGGGCGACATTGAATCGCTGCCGTTTTTGGAGGCCGTGCGCCAGTTGAGCCTCAAGCTAGGCCCCAACAACGCTGCTTTTGTGCACCTGACCTACCTGCCGTGGATTGCCGCTGCCGGTGAGCTCAAAACCAAGCCCACCCAGCACACGGTGCAAGAGCTGCGCAAAATCGGTATCCAACCCGACGCCCTGCTGTGCCGCGCCGAGCGCAAAGTCCCCGCTGAAGAGCGTGAAAAAATCTCCCTGTTTACCAATGTGCCTGAATGGGGCGTGATTAGCATGTGGGATGTGGACACCATCTACAAGGTGCCACGCATGCTGCACGAGCAAGGCTTGGATGGCCTGATCTGCGACCGCTTGCGCCTGCACACGCCGCCCACCAGCCTCAAGCGCTGGGATGCGCTGGTGCATGAAACCGAACACCCGCAAGGCGAAGTGCGCATTGCGATGGTCGGCAAGTATGTCGATCTGTCTGATAGCTACAAATCGGTGAATGAAGCGCTGCGCCACGCCGGTATGCAAAGCCATGTGCGCGTCAAAATTGACCACATCGACTCCGAAACCATCACCCCCGAAGGCGTAGCCAGCCTAGGCCAGTACGATGCCATTTTGGTGCCCGGTGGCTTTGGTCAGCGCGGCGTTGAAGGCAAAATTTGCACGGCGCAATATGCCCGCGAGCACCAAGTGCCCTATCTGGGTATCTGCTTGGGGATGCAAGTGGCTACCATCGAATATGCCCGCCATGTGGCCGGTTTGGCCGGTGCCAACAGCACCGAGTTTGACCCGCAAACCAAGCACCCCGTCATCGCGCTCATCACCGAGTGGAAAGATGCCAACGGCAGCATCCAAAAGCGCAATGCCAGCTCCGACTTGGGCGGCACCATGCGCTTGGGCGCGCAAAGCTCGGATGTCACCCCCGGCTCCTTGGCGCACAGCATCTATGGCGATGTGGTTACGGAGCGCCACCGTCACCGCTACGAGGCCAACGTCAATTACCTTGACAAGCTGCGCAAGGCGGGCTTGGTGATTTCGGCGCTGACACAGCGCGAACACCTGACCGAAATCGTCGAGTTGCCACAAAACGTTCACCCGTGGTATGTGGGCGTGCAGTTTCACCCTGAGTTCAAGTCGACGCCGTGGGCCGGTCATCCGCTGTTCAATGCCTTTGTCAAGGCGGCCATCGCCCACCAGCAGGCCCGTCAAGCCAGCGCAGCAGTGCCCGCTGCCTCGGAGGCCAGCGCATGAAGCTGTGTGGCTTTGATGTCGGACTCGACCAGCGCTTTTTCCTCATCGCTGGGCCTTGCGTGATCGAATCTGAACAATTGCAGATGGATGTGGCCGGGCAGCTCAAAGAGATCTGTGCCAGCTTGGGCATTCCATTCATCTTCAAGAGCAGCTTTGACAAGGCCAACCGCTCTTCGGGCACCAGCTTTCGTGGCCCCGGCATGGAAAAGGGGCTAGAGATTCTGGCCAAAATCAAGCGCGAGCTGAATGTGCCGGTGCTCACCGATGTGCATACCGAGGCAGAAATCCCCCATGTCGCCAAAGTGGTTGATGTGCTGCAAACCCCCGCCTTTTTGTGCCGCCAGACCGACTTTATCCACGCCGTGGCGCAGTCGGGCAAGCCGGTAAACATCAAAAAGGGCCAGTTCCTCGCCCCACATGACATGAAGAACGTCATCGACAAAGCCCGCGCCGCTGCCCGCGAAGCAGGCTTGCCAGAAGACAACTTCATGGCCTGCGAGCGCGGTGCCAGCTTTGGGTACAACAATTTGGTCTCGGATATGCGCAGCTTGGCTATCTTGCGCGAAACGGGTGCCCCAGTGGTGTTTGATGCCACGCACAGCGTGCAACTGCCCGGCGGCCAAGGCACCAGCAGCGGCGGCCAGTGCGAGATGGTGCCGGTGCTGGCCCGTGCTGCCGTGGCCGTGGGCGTGGCAGGCTTGTTTATGGAAACCCACCCCAATCCCGCCCAAGCCCTGAGCGATGGCCCCAATGCCGTACCGCTCAAGCACATGAAGGCGCTGCTAGAAACGCTGGTAGCGCTGGATGCTGTAACCAAAAAGAACGGTTTTCTGGAAGACCACTTCAGCGCCTAAAGCGCCTGAAGCGTCCTCCCCTCCCTGTTTGTTAGCTAGAAATGGAAAAATACCATGAGTGCAATCGTTGATATCGTAGGCCGCGAAGTACTGGACAGCCGTGGCAACCCCACCGTCGAATGCGACGTGTTGCTCGAATCGGGCGTGATGGGCCGTGCTGCCGTACCTTCGGGCGCTTCCACCGGCTCGCGTGAAGCCATTGAACTGCGCGATGGCGACAAGAGCCGCTACTTGGGCAAGGGCGTGCTCAAGGCCGTAGAACACATCAACAGCGAAATCGCCGAAGCCATCTTGGGCTTGGACGCCTCCGAGCAGGCTTTCTTGGACAAAACCCTGATTGACTTGGACGGCACCGACAACAAGGGCCGTTTGGGTGCCAATGCCATTTTGGCCGTGTCGATGGCTGTGGCCCGTGCTGCTGCTGAAGAAGCTGGCCTGCCCCTGTACCGCTACTTTGGCGGCATGGGCGCGGTGCAAATGCCTGTGCCGATGATGAACGTGATTAACGGCGGCGCACACGCCAACAACTCGTTGGACATCCAAGAGTTCATGATTATCCCCGTGGGCGCACCCACGTTCCGCGAAGCCATTCGCTGGGGCGCTGAAGTGTTCCACGCCCTGAAAAAGATCATCCACGACAAGGGCATGAGCACCGCCGTGGGCGACGAAGGTGGTTTTGCGCCTTCCGTCGAAAACCACGAAGCTGCTATCCAACTGATCCTGCAAGCCATTGACGCCGCCGGTTACACCGCTGGCGAACAAATCGCCTTGGGCCTCGATTGCGCTGCCAGCGAGTTCTACAAAGACGGCCACTACGTGCTCGAAGGCGAAGGCGGCCTCAAGCTCACCGCCCAGCAATGGACAGACATGCTGGCCACTTGGTGCGACAAGTACCCCATCATCAGCATCGAAGACGCCATGCACGAAGGCGACTGGGACGGCTGGAAGCACATCACCGAGCGCTTGGGTAAGAACGTGCAATTGGTGGGTGATGACCTGTTCGTTACCAATACCAAAATTTTGCAAGAAGGTATCGACAAGGGCATCTCCAACTCGATCCTCATCAAGATCAACCAGATTGGTACCCTGTCTGAGACCTTCGCCGCTATCGAGATGGCCAAGCGCGCCGGTTACACCGCCGTGATTAGCCACCGCTCTGGCGAAACCGAAGACAGCACCATTGCCGACATCGCTGTGGGTACTAACGCGGGTCAAATCAAGACTGGTAGCTTGAGCCGTTCGGATCGCATGGCCAAGTACAACCAACTGCTGCGCATCGAAGAAGATCTGGGCGAAGTGGCCTACTACCCAGGCCGCCGCGCGTTTTACAACCTGCGCTAAACCGCTGATGCGCCCGCCCTTGGCATCATCACTTGAGCACCCCACCACATGACGCCGCGCATTGTGGTGCCGGTGGTTTTGCTGACTTTGCTGGCTATGCTGCACGCCCAAATCTGGCAAGGGCGGGGCAGCATCCCCTATGTACAGGAAATGCGCCAAAAAATTGCCGCGCAACAAGAGGCCAATGCCAAGGCATTGGCCGTGAACCAGCGCTTAACTTCCGAAGTACAAGACCTGAAAGAGGGGCTGAACATGGTGGAAGAAAAAGCCCGCAGCGAGCTGGGCATGGTTAAGCAGGGCGAAATCTTTGTGCAATACACCCCGCGTTGATGTGTGTGGCGTTTCTGCTATTGGCTCAGTGCAAAGCGCACTACGCTTTCACTGAGCCAAATACCTTGGCGGCGCATCCGTGCAATGGCATCGGGCATCGCAAGCTCATAGCCTAAACGCTGGGCCTTGAGCAGTACCCCAATAGAGCCAGTCAGCGTTAAATCGCACAGGCGGGCCGCGCGTCGTCCGGTGGTTTCGTCGATACACACCAGCGACAAGCCCAAATTCATGGCGGTCTGAATGACCGATGCCCCTCCCTTGTCCAGAGAGTTTTGCAAAAACGGCAGCAGGGCCACTGAGGCTGGCTGAATATCCAGTCAGTCCGCCCCTTGGAAGGCATAGCGTCCCCCAGCCCGCACTTCTTCAGCCACCTCCAACGGAACTACTACCCGGCGGTAAAGAAAACGCAGAACCTCTAGGCTGCCGGTTGCGGCAGCCAGTGAGATCAACGGCGTGGTGTTGGTTACCAGAACTTGGCTGCGTTCAGGCATTGCCAATGTCCATTGCCAATTCATCGTCGTTCAGATCAATGATCGGCACACCAAAGCGCTGCAACTGCGCCAAGAAGGTCATGCGATCCATACCGATCAGTTGGGCCGCCATGCCCGAAGATAAACGCTTCATCTCGAACAGCTTGGCGGCCATAGCCAGCTTGGCTTCTTGGGCAAAGTCTTCTGGTGTTTGGTGCATGGCATCCAGATAATGGTTCGGAATATCGACACCGATTTGCATAGGTGTTCCTTCTGTACCGCAGGCAGTTTCAGGTAGGGTGAGTTTTTTTAATGCACAGTGTCAGGCACTGGTGGCTGCTGCGCCGATGGCGCAAAAATTTGCGCCGCATCCACCGGGTCAAAGCGGTATTGTTGGCCGCAGTATTCGCAGCCCACTTCAATTTGGCCCTGCTCGGCCAGTATGCTCTCGGCCTCGGCCACGCCCAAATTTTGTAACATACGGCTAACACGCTCACGGCTGCAAGAGCAGGCAAAGCGCGGGCCTTGCTCGCCTTGCTGCGGTTCAAAACGCAGTAATTTTTCTTCCCAGAACAAGCGGCGCAAAATGGTGTCTACATCCAGCGTTAGCAGTTCGTCGCGGGTCAGGCTAGCGGCTAGGTGGGCAATGCGGTTGTAATCTTCATTGAGGCCGATTTGATCGGCTTCGGCGCTGTGGGCATGGCTTTGGGCGATATTGGCCTCGCCCTTGATGGGCATACGCTGCACTAGTAAACCGGCGGCTACGCTGTCATTGGCGGCCAGCACCAGCGTGGCGTCTAGTTGCTCCGATTGCAGCATGTAGTGCGAGAGCACCTCGCTCAGACGCTCTAGCTTGCGCCCCTGAGCATCTACCAGTGGCACCACCCCTTGGTATGGTTGTTGGCCCGGAAACTTGTCTTTCGGGTCTAGGGTGATGGCGCAGCGCCCACCGCCATGCACATTCACCAAGCTGCCCAGAGTGGCATCATCGGCCACGGCACCCTTGAGCGTAGCGGTTGCGCGCAATTGCAAATCTGATTGCACCTCAGCCACCGCCACTTTGACGGGGCCATCGCCAAAGATCTGCAACACCAAGGCCCCGTTAAATTTGATGCCCGACTGCATCAAGACACCGGCGGCGGCCATTTCGCCTAGCAACTCACGCACCGGCACGGGATAGGGGCCGCTAGCGGTGTTGGCAGCGCGGCGCTGCAACATGTCAGTCCAAGCATCGGTCAGGCGCACAATGGCACCACGCACGGGCTGGCCGTCAAATAAAAATTGGTGAAGTTCAGACACGCAAAAATTTCCTGAGATCAAGGGACAAGCCATCAACCGATTTGTTGGAGGCCATCGCGAAAGCGGCGGGCATTGTCGATGTAATGGGCCGCACTGCGGCGCAGCCCTTCGATTTGTTCCGGCGTTAGGGGGCGCACCAGCTTGGCGGGGCTGCCCATGATCATCGAGCCATCCGGAAACTCTTTGCCCTCCGTCACCAAAGAGCCTGCCCCTACGAGGCAGTTTTTGCCGATGCGTGCGCCATTGAGCACCACGGCCCCAATGCCAATCAAAGATTCATCGCCAATGGTGCAGCCGTGTAGCGTTACTTGGTGGCCTACCGTGACGCGCTCGCCCACCACCAAAGGTTGGCCCGCATCGGCATGGAGTACACAGGTGTCTTGGATATTGCTGCCCGCGCCAATAGTGATGGAGTCGGTGTCGCCACGCACCACGCTACCAAACCAGATACTGGCTTCTGCTGCCAGTGTGACTTGGCCTATCACTTGGGCGCTATCGGCCACCCATGCCGACGCGGCTAGCTGTGGTGCCACACCATCGAGTTCATAAATTGCCATCGGGGTTTGCCGTCCTGTGAAGATGATTGCCTAGAATTGTAAAGATGGAACTCCGCCACCGCGCCTTGCAGGTCTTGTGCCTTGCCCACCCTGACGACAAAGCCAGCGCTGCACTGGCCTTGTACGTCCAAGCCGATCAACACACCATTGCCACCACGGCACCCATACCGCCTGCCGACCCCCAAGCCTTGCCAGGGCGGCCAGAACGTCCAGAACTGCTGCACCACACTGCCGTGCGGCGGCGCTCACCGGCCACCCCTGAAGGGCGCGCCATCTTGTTACACGCTATTGCACATATTGAATTTAACGCCATCAATTTGGCCTTGGATGCGATCTGGCGCTTTGATGGAATGCCCACAGCATACTATCTCGATTGGTTGCGTGTCGCCGCAGAGGAAGCGCAGCATTTTGGTTTGTTGCGCGATCTACTGCGCACACAGGGGCACGACTACGGCGATTTTCCAGCGCATCAGGGTCTGTGGACGATGTGCGAAAAGACCCAGCACGACATCGTAGCCCGCATGGCCTTGGTACCGCGTACACTGGAGGCACGTGGCCTAGATGCCACGCCCTTGATACAACAAAAACTGCGCCAAGTGGGCACCCCAGATGCCTTGGCTGCTGTGGACGTGCTTGACATTATCTTGCGCGAAGAAGTGGGCCATGTAGCTATTGGTAATCATTGGTACCGCTGGCTCTGTGCCCGTGATAGCCTAGAGCCAGAAACGCATTACACCGCACTGGTGCAGCGCTATGAGGCTCCACGGCCTAAGCCCCCTTTCAATGCAGCGGCCCGGCGTCAAGCGGGCTTTACGGAGGTGGAATTGGCTTGGCTGCTCCATGCAGGCTGACCCCACTACCTTACCTGTAATCCGTCCTTCCTAAAATAGCCCCATAGCTGCACAAGGCAGCACCTACCGGAACCATATATTCTCACCATGTCGAGCACATCCGCCACGGGGATAGCCACTGGCGCACCCACACCCGCCGACCAAACCAGCGCCACGATGATCGCCCGTCAAGCCATCGTCAATGCGCAGCACCTCGTCATCGGCTACGAGCTGTTCAACCGCTCTCGCCCTGAGCCTACGCACACGGCTGCCACCGACGTTGCACTCGTTTTTACCGCCCTGTCTCACGCTGGCACCGATGAGCTGGTGGGCAAAAAACTCATTTTTGTCAATTGCACCCACGAAAGCTTGGTGGGCGGTCACCTCGAATTGGTAGACCCCGAAAAAGTGGTGCTAGAAATTCCGCCACTGAGCCATGCTGCCTCCGAAGAGGTAGCAGCCCGCCTGCCCACCTTGGCTGCCTTGCGCGCTAGGGGGTTTCATCTGGCGTTCAACCATACGGTATTGCAGTCGGCCTACAACCCTTGGTTGCTTTTGGCCGACTACATCAAATTCGATTTGTCACTACTGGCTCCCGATCAGTTGGCAGTGCTCATCAACTATGCCCAGCGCCATACCCAAGCCGATTTGATCGCTGAAAAGGTAGAAACTGCCCAACAATACGATATGGTCTCTAGCCAAGGGGTGCAGATGTTCCAAGGCTACTGGTTTGCGCGCCCCGCCTTGGTGCGTGCCAAACTGGTCTCGCCGGGGCAAAGCAGCATTTTGGAATTGATCAATCTGGTACGCAAACAGGCCAGCACCGAACAAATTGAAGAAGTGCTGAAAAAAGATGCCGGGTTGGCTTTCAACCTGATGCGCCTCATCAACTCCTCAGGGTTTGGGCTGGCCCGCGAAATCACCTCGTTTCGCCAAGCCGTGATGCTGATGGGCCTGAAAAAGTTGTTCCGTTGGGCCGCCTTGCTGTTGACCACGTCGCGCCACAGTGGCACGCCGCCTTCGGTGGGCCAGACCGCCGTGGTGCGTGGCCGCCTGATGGAGTTGTTGGCCCTAGAGAAAAAACTGCCCCAAGATGAAACCGATCAGGCGTTTGTGGTCGGTATTTTCTCGCTGCTCGACACTATGCTGGGGATGTCGATGGAAACGGCGCTGGGTTTGGTGAGCGTACCGCCCGGTACTGAAGTGGCGCTACTGCACAATGCAGGTGTGCTGGGCCATTTGCTGGTGTTGGCCAAAGCCTGCGAATCCGGAGACGATGTTGCTTTTGACAATGCCGCCACCTCCTTGCAGATGAGCAGCCAGCAGATCAACAATGCCCATTTGCAAGCATTGGCTTGGGCTGACCACTTTGCTGATTGAATCTTGCCTAAGCAGTGTGCATCATCGCTCCTAGAATCAATACAGAATCACCCTCCTGCCGCTATGTCCAGCATGTCCGAACCATCCGTCCCCGCCCCTTCACCTACCCCCGAGGACAACTCTGCGGACAATCTGGCGGTCATTGCGCGCCAAGCCATTGTGGATGAGCACCGCGCTGTTTTTGGTTACGAGCTGTTTGACCGCTCCACCGCCTCGTATGCGCATAGCGCCGACAGTGATGCTGCCTTGCTGTTCAATGCCTTGTCCTATATCGGCACCGAATCTTTGGTTGGGCAAAAGTTGGTGTTCATCAACTGCACCCACGAAAGCCTCTCTGGTGGGCATTTAGAGCTGATCCACCCCGAAAAAGTGGTGCTAGAAGTGCCTGCTCTGCCCTCAGAGGCTACGGCGCAAGACATCCAAGCCCAGTTGCCCGTATTAGAGCAATTGCGCCGCCAAGATTTTCGGCTGGCGTTTAGCGAGCAGGTGCTGTGCCCTGCCTACCTGAGCTGGTTGGCTTTGGCCTCGTTCATCAAGCTGGACATGACCACCTTTGCGGTCGAGCAAGCCCCCGCTTTGGTACGCTTTGCCCAAGAGCACAGCTCGGCCCGGCTGGTCGCAGAAAAGGTAGAGTCGGCAGAGCAGTACCAACTAATGTCTAGTTTAGGTGTGCGCTTGTTCCAAGGCTATTGGTTTGCCAAGCCCGCTTTGGTTAAGGCCCATACCATTCGGCCCTCGCAGGCTACAGTCATCCAATTAATCAACTTGGTGCGCAAGCAGGCCACTACGGCAGAGATTGAAGAGCTGCTCAAAAAAGACCCCACCCTGTCCTTTAACCTGCTGCGTTTTATCAACTCTTCTGGGTTTGGCCTCTCGTGCGAAATCACCTCTTTCCGACATGCCGTGATGATCTTGGGGCTGCGCAAGCTGTTTCGCTGGGCTGCGCTGCTGCTGACCACCTCAAGGGCCGGAGGGTCGTCTCCGGCAGTAGGTACGATGGCCGTGGTACGCGGTCGCCTGATGGAGTTGCTCGCCGCCGAACTGATGCCCCCCGAAGAATGTGACAACGCCTTTGTCGTGGGCGTATTCTCGCTGCTAGACACCATGTTGGGGCTGCCGATGGACAAGGCCCTAGAGTCGCTGGCCCTGCCCCAACCGGTGGTAGACGCACTGCAGCACAACACGGGCCCCTTTGCTCCGTTTTTGGCCCTGACCAAAGCCTGCGAAAGTGGTGACGAGGTAGCTTTTGCCCTTAACGCTGAAGAGCTGCACTTGTCCAATCGCCAAGTCAATTGGGCGCATCTACAGGCTCTGACGTGGGCTGAAGGCTTGGATGCACCCTGAACTTGCCAGTAGGGTTACTTCAGCCAAGTACCCCGGCGAAGACATGAAAAACTGATAGGATTCTTGCGTGCTGGGCGCATTCCCTTGCAAAAATACAGTTTTGTATTTATACCATTGCTAAAACATGGTGTTTGTTTGATTATCCATACAGGAGAAACACTTCTTGATTCGCTCCGATTGGAATAATTCGACCTTCTGGTCTTCTGCAGCCTTCGGATTGGCCGCTGCTGTAGCTGTGATGGCTGTGGGCGGGTTGTCGTTGCTCCCTGCGTTGTTGGCGGTGGCCTTGCTGGCAGTAGGCGTCTTTTTGGGCTGGCAGGCCCAGTTGAGCAAGCACCAGCAGTTCCAGGCCCATTTGGCCCAATTTTTGACCGAACAACGCGACTTCGGCGAGAAAATTACCCCTGTGTGGGCAGGGCACATCAGCAACTCACGCACCCAGATGGAGTCGGCAATTACAGAACTGACTGGCCGCTTCAGTGAGATTGTGCAGCGCCTAGAAAAGACGGTGGCTGCTGCCAGCCAAGCCAGTACCTCCAATGAGGGCGAAGGGCTAGACTTGGTTCATGTGCTGGCCAAAAGCCAGCAAGAGTTGACGCAGGTACTCAGCTCCCAGACCTCGGCCATGAGCAGCATGACCAGCATGCTAGAAAAGGTGCAGTCGCTCAACCAGTTCACCAAGCAACTAGAAGACATGGCCACCGACGTGGCCAAGATTGCCTCGCAAACCAACCTCTTGGCCCTGAATGCTGCCATTGAGGCTGCCCGCTCTGGTGAGCATGGGCGCGGCTTTGCCGTAGTGGCCAAAGAATTTCGGATGCTTTCTAATCAGTCGGGTGAAACCGGTAGGCGCATTGCTGATATGGTCAAGGTCATCAGCGAAGCCATCACCAGTACCTGCCATGCTGCCCAACAGTCGGTGCACCAAGAAGACCAGGCCATGCAGACCTCCCAAGATCGCATCGTCAACGTACTAGAAAATTTTCGAAATATCGCCAGTGGCCTGATCGCCTCCAGTGACCTGCTCAAGCAAGAGAGCATTGCCATCCACGGTGATGTTGGTGAGGCGTTGGTCAATTTGCAGTTTCAGGATCGAGTCAGCCAAATTTTGGTTCAAGTGGAACAAAACATTGCGCGGATTCCGGGCTACTTTCGTGAGCATGAAGAAGATTGCCTGCGCCAAGGCAACATCACACCACTCAATGCAGACGATTTTCTGGCCGCCATGCGCAAAACCTACGTCATGAAAGACCAGCATCTGGCCCATGACCAAAAGGACGTGAGCGTTACTAAACCCGCTAAGGCAAACCCCGAAAAGAGGGCCGCGCTCCCCCCACCCCCCCCGTCTTCCGATGACGGCGACATTACTTTCTTTTAAAAGGGACGGCAGATGGCCAAAACAATCATGATTGTCGATGACTCCGCCTCTATCCGCATGGTGGTCGGTATCGCCTTGCGTGGGGCAGGTTACGAAGTGATCGAAGCTAAAGATGGCAAAGATGCCTTAGACAAACTCACTGGACAAAAGGTACACCTGATCATCAGCGATGTGAACATGCCAGTGATGGACGGCATTACCTTTGTCAAGTCGGTCAAGCAGTTGGCCAATTACCGTTTTACGCCCATCATCATGCTTACCACCGAGTCTGATGAGTCTAAAAAACGCGAAGGGCAAGCTGCTGGTGCTAAAGCTTGGGTGGTTAAGCCCTTCAAGCCTGAGCAAATGCTCGGTGCGGTGCAAAAACTGTGTTTGCCTTAAACGATACGGCCCCACCATGAGCACTGCCAGCTCCGCACCCATTTCGTTGCGCATTGAAGGTGAGATGACCATCTATCGTGCGCAAGAACTCAAACAGCTGCTGCTCGAACCCTTACAGCAACCTCGCACCACCATAGAAGTCAACCTCTCTGGAGTGACCGACCTTGATACGGCCGGGCTGCAACTGCTGTTGCTAGCCAAACGTACCGCTCTACAGCAAGAAGGGCAATTGCGTCTGGTAGGCCACAGCAGCGCTGTGTTGGGTGTGTTTGACCTGCTTAATTTGGCCGCCCATTTCGGCGACGATTTGGTCATTTCGCAACACTCTGATGCCATGCGCAACTGAGCACAGGGCCAATCGCTGCAAAGGTTTTTCATGAATCTCGACGAAGCACTGCAAATCTTCTTGCTAGAAAGCCGAGAGCTGCTCGAAGAAATGGAAACCTGCCTGCTCTCGCTGGAGGAGGCTGAAGAGAAAACCGAACTCGTCAATGCCATTTTCCGGGCAGCCCATACCATCAAAGGCTCCTCTGGGTTGTTTGGTTTGGACGGGGTGGTGGCTTTCACCCACATCACTGAAAGCGTACTAGACCGGGTGCGCGATGGTCGCATTACCATCTCTGACCGGCTGATTGCCCTACTGCTCTCGTGCCGCGACCACATTGGCACTCTGATTGATGCCGTGGCCGCTGGCCAAGATACTACCGACCCGGTTTTGACCACACAAGGTATGCCGTTGCTAGAGCAGTTGCGCAGCTACCTCGGCCCCCCGGCGTCCCCTCTGCCCACGTCTAGCCTGACCAGTTCAACCACGGTCGAGCAAACGGCGCAACCCTTACCCTTGGAGGTACACGCAGCCGACCATTGGCACATCTCTGTACGCTTTGACCCTAACGTATTGCGCAATGGCATGGATCCGCTGTCGTTCCTGCGTTTTCTGCAAACTATCGGCAAGATTGTGGAGGTGGTGGTGCTCCATGACAAACTGCCCAATCCTGCCAGTATGGATCCGGAGAGTTGCTATCTCGGCTATGAATTGGTGTTTGAGAGCAATGCGTCTAAGACAGCCATCGAAAATGCGTTCGAATTTGTACGCGACGACTGCCAACTGCGCATCCTGCCGCCGCACAGCCGCACCACCGATTACATCCGCATCCTAGAGGAAGAATCTTACGAGTCCTCGGCACGCATCGGAGAAATGATGGTGCATTGTGGTGCCCTGACGCAGCAAGAGCTTGATGCGGCACTGCATACCCAAACTATCGCTGCTCCACCATACCCCCTGCTGGGCAAGGTGCTGGTACAACAACAGGCGGTGACGCCTGAGGTGGTGGAGGCTGCGGTCAAGAAGCAGGCTCAACTCAAAGAGTTGCATACCCAAGAAAGCCGCTCCATCCGCATTGATGCCGACAAACTCGATCAACTCATCAATCTTGTTGGTGAACTCATCATTGTGGGGGCCGGTGTGAATTTGGTAGCGCAGCGGGCCAACATTACAGAGTTGCAAGAGCACACCTCCAAGTTGTCTAGTTTGGTTGAAGAAGTGCGTGACAGTGCCCTGCAACTGCGCATGGTAAAAATTGGTGCCACGTTCAGCCGCTTTCAGCGTGTGGTACACGATGTGTCGCGGGAGCTGGGCAAAGATATTAGCCTGCTCATCAATGGTGAAGAGACCGAGTTAGACAAAACCGTGGTCGAGAAAATTGGTGACCCACTGATGCACTTGGTGCGTAACTCGATGGATCACGGCATTGAATCGGCTGAAGTGCGGCTCGAACGTGGCAAACCAGCACAAGGTACGCTGCGCCTCAATGCTTTTCATGATTCGGGCAGTATTGTGATTACCGTTGAAGACGATGGTGGTGGTTTAAAGCGCGACAAAATCTTAAGCAAGGCCATTGAACGTGGGTTGCTGGACTCCGGCCATCACCTGACTGACAGTGAGGTCTATGCACTGATCTTTGAGCCCGGATTTTCTACCGCCGACAAGGTATCTAACCTGTCTGGGCGTGGTGTGGGACTCGATGTAGTTAAGCGCAATATTGCCGCTTTGCGCGGTAGCGTTAATATCCAAAGTGTCGAAGGTGAAGGTACTACTGTAACCATTCGCTTGCCCTTGACCTTGGCCATCATTGATGGCTTTTTGGTAGAGGTAGATTCTTCGGTCTTTGCGATTCCACTAGACATGATTGAAGAATGTGTTGCATTTTCTTCAGAGCCAGGCCACAATTATACTAACTTGCGCAACGAGATTTTGCCATTTATTCGTTTGCGTGAATTGTTTGATATTAAAAATCCTCCAAAGCGCCGTGAAAATATTGTAGTACTCAAGCATGGTGGCCAAAAAGCAGGGTTGGTAGTTGATACCTTGCTAGGAGAGTTTCAAACGGTTATAAAGCCCCTGGGTAAAATATTTAACCAAGCCAAGTGTATTAGTGGCTCCACTATTTTAGGTAGTGGTGAAGTAGCCTTAATTCTGGATGTTCCGGTTTTGATACAGCAAGCTTCTCACAGTCAGATAGAACACAAGAAGATTGAATCTCTTGTGTTAACCTAAAAATTTTATTCCAACAAAGATCAGGCCCAAAGAAAGAATACCATGTTTCGAAATATAAAAATTGGAACCCGGCTGGCTATTGGATTTTCGGCCATTTTAGCTTTGCTGATCGTTGTTGTGAGTATTGGTGTATCACGTATCAACGAAATCAATGGAGATATTCGATCTTTAGTGAGAGATGATTTTCCAAAGACGGTAATAGCTAATGAAATCATTGATGCGCTTAACGTGAATGCGCGGATATTAAGAAATATTTATATATTTAAAGATTCTGAAATGCAGAAAGAAATTGATCTTCTGCCAGAGAAGAGTCGAGTAATTACTGCGGGTATCGAGAAACTCGACAAGATGATTGCAACCGACGTTGGCAAAATCAGCTTGCAAAAGGTCAAAGATGCTCGCGTTCCGTATCTGGCAGAAGTGGAGCGTTATCTGAGTCTGATCAAATCTGGCCAACGGGAAGAAGCGGCAGGCATGTTGTCCGGTACACTGCGCAATACCCAAGACAACTACATTGCTGCAGTTCTAAGTTTGGTGGATGGCCAAAGTGCCTTAATCGTACAACGGGGCCAAGCCGCAGAAAATCTCGCGGCCAGTGCAGAAAATTTGCTTTTGATACTGACGGGCGTGGCTGCCGTACTCAGTGCTGTGCTGGGTTGGTTGATTACACGCAGCATCACAGAGCCTACCCGCCAATTGATGAACCATGCGAACGAAATGGCAGCTGGTAATTTTGGTAACACCGTGACCCTGAGTCAGCAAGACGAGGTGGGCATACTGGCCCAGTCTTTGCGCACCATGCAGTCTGCGGTACAAACTATGATTGCTGATACTGCACTGCTGTCTAAGGCCGCTGTCGATGGTAAACTGACCACCCGTGCTGATGCCAGCCAACACCAAGGTGATTTCCGCAAAATTGTCCAAGGCGTCAACGATACGCTGGACGCAGTGATTGGCCCGCTCAATGTGGCGGCCAAGTATGTTGAGCAGATTGCCATTGGCGATATTCCCAAGCCGATCACCGAGAGTTACAACGGTGATTTCAACACCCTGAAGAACAACCTCAACGCTTGTATTGAGGCCACCAATCAGCAAGCCGCAGCAGCCCAAGCTATCTCCAAAGGCGATCTGTCGGTCTCCATCAAGGTACGCTCAGATAACGACATCATGGCCAAAAGTTTGGTCGATGTGGTGCAGGCCGTGGGCGCGTTGGTGGCTGACGCCAATATGCTGTCGCAGTCCACGTTGGAGGGCAAACTCTCTGTGCGGGCTGATGCAGCCAAGCACTTGGGTGATTTCCGCAAAGTTATCCAAGGCCTTAATGCGACGCTGGAGTCGGTGGTGGTGCCAGTCAATGAAGTCATGGCGGTGTTGGGG
>NZ_FOGD01000009.1:23470-118571 GCF_900111115.1 Giesbergeria anulus | reverse complement strand
CTTCGTGGGCGACGTGGCCAGCGTAAAGTTGGTTAAAACCAAAATGGCCAAGAGCACGCTGGACGCGGGCTGGGCCATGCTCAAGACGATGTTGGAATATAAGAGCCATCAGGCCGGTATCGTCTTTGAAGAAGTAAATGAAGCGTACACAACCCAGACTTGCTCGTGCTGCGGGAGTATTCCCGCTAGCAGTCCGAAAGGTAGAGCAGGACTTGGAATAAGAGAATGGACGTGCAGCGATTGCGGGGCGGCACACGACCGCGACGTGAATGCAGCACGCAACATTCTCGCGGCGGGGCATCGCCGTCTAGCAGTAGGAATCTCCGGGGTTTAGCCCGGAGAGGATGTCAACCTATACCGCGCACCACCTCCATCGCCTCATCCACCCGCTCTACGGCATGGATGGTCAGCCCCTCAATGGGTTTTTTGGGTGCGTTGGCCTTGGGCACCACAGCCACGCTAAAGCCCAGCTTGGCGGCTTCTTTCAGGCGCTCTTGGCCGCGTGGCGCTGGGCGCACTTCACCGGCCAGCCCCACCTCGCCAAAGGCCAAAAATCCCTTGGGCAAGGGCTTGCCACGCAAGCTAGAGGTAATCGCCAGCATCACAGCCAAATCGGCGGCTGGCTCACTGATACGCACACCGCCCACGGCATTGACAAACACATCTTGATCGGCGCAGGCCACGCCCGCATGGCGGTGCAGCACCGCCAGCAGCATCGCCAAGCGGTCGCGGTCTAACCCGACCGATAAGCGCCGGGGGCTGGGGCCACCCCCATCGACCAGTGCCTGGATTTCTACCAGCAGTGGCCGTGAGCCTTCTAGCGTCACCAGCACACAACTGCCGGGCACCGGCTCGCTGTGCTGGCTTAAAAAGATGGCGCTAGGGTTAGTGACGCCCTTGAGGCCCTTTTCGGTCATGGCAAAAACGCCAATTTCGTTCACGGCACCAAAGCGGTTTTTGATGGCGCGCACCAAGCGAAAGCTGCTGTGCGTGTCACCCTCAAAGTAGAGCACGGTATCGACCATATGCTCCAGCACACGCGGGCCAGCCAGTGCGCCTTCTTTGGTTACATGCCCCACCAGCACCACCGTGACCCCGGACGATTTAGCCATGCGCGTCAGGTGGGCCGCGCATTCGCGCACTTGGGCCACCGAGCCGGGGGCCGAGTTGAGTTGATCCGAATACACGGTTTGAATCGAGTCAATCACGGCCACGGCCGGTTGCACGGCTTCAATGGTGGCGAGGATTTTTTCCAATTGGATTTCTGCCAGCACCTGCACTTGGCTGTGATCGACCCCCAAGCGGCGTGCGCGCAAGGCTACTTGGGCACCGCTTTCTTCGCCTGTGACATACAAGGTGGGCAGCCCTGCGCGTTGCAAGGCGTCTAGCGCTTGCAACAGCAGGGTGGATTTGCCAATGCCAGGGTCGCCGCCAATCAGCACTACACCGCCCTCGACAATGCCGCCCCCCAGCACCCGGTCTAATTCTTCAATACCACTGGGGGTGCGCGCCATATCGGTGGCATCAATCGCCCCTAGAGCAATCACGGGTTGTGCTGCCGCCAGTCCGGCGTGCTGGCTGGCGCTGTAGCGGTTTTTTGATGGAGTTGTACTGGCCGCCACCGATTCGGTCAGGGTGTTCCAAGCGCCACAGGCTGGGCATTTGCCCAGCCAGCGTGCGCAGGTACCGCCGCACTCGTTGCAGGTAAAGACGGTTTTTTCTTTCGCCATAGGGAACCCCCAAAAAAGAAACCCGCCACCAGGGCGGGTTAAAAACACTGTAACCAGTGCGCCAATCAGGCAGCAGACAACCAGTAGCCCGCATTGAAGGGGCTGCTCATGCGCAGCGCCAGCGGCGAGATGTCCACCAGTTTGTCGGTGGGCAGCACCTCGGCACCTGCAATAGGAGTGCCTAGCACCGTGATCGGTGCTTCGGTGGCCTCAACGGCCCGTTCCACTTGGCCAAGGGATGCAGAACGGGCTACAGAAAAGAATAAAAGCAGCGGAAGGCAATTTTGCGGTCAGCCCAGTAGTCGGCGGCGTCGCGGAAAATGTCTAGCAACTGCTCGCGGGCTTCTTTGTCAAACTTGGCTGTGGCCGGAATTTGCTCTAGCACCAACACAAAGCCCGGTTGTGGGCCGGAGCGGTGCAATGGGTCGGTCATGCCGTCGTAGAGCGCGTCAAAGTTTTTGCCGCATTGCGCCGGAAAAGTAAATTGCTGTGCAATCAAATCCAATACGTCCTGTTTGGACTGTGCATGGGCGAGGTTAGCGTAAAGAAAATGGTGCCCCAGCGTAATAGCCGCTTCTTGCAAGTCTTGCACGCGAAAGGCGCGGATAGACTGCACGATGTTGGCGCGTACACTGCGCAGGGGGGTGTCTTGATCCTTACGAAGTGGCATGTCCATCTCCGCTTCTCTTTCTTAAAGTCCAAAAACTGGGGGCGTCCCGATCCACTGCCAGGGGCGGGATGGGGCAAACTGGTTGACACAGAGCAAGTTCAGGGCGCACACCAAGGGGGCCAGTGCACCATCTCGCAAAAACAAACGTAGTGCTCACGGATGCAGTCACACACTGAAAGAATCTGGAACTGACCAAGGGGGAAAGGCCCACGCAGTGGTGCCAAAAAGGTGCCGATACAAGCGTGGGCACACCTTCTAAAAACTACGGGTTTACCCGGAAGTTCAAACCTCTAGTGTGACGCAAACCCCCCTAAAAAGCAAGGGCCTGCCCGCATAGTGGGCAGGCCCTTGGGGCTAAAAGACCGGACGCCAAGGCGCTCCCGGTGCGCTGGTTTTAGCGCTGTACGTTGGCGTCGGCCACTGTCAGGGCCGTCATGTTTACGATACGGCGCACTGTAGCGCTGGCCGTCAAAATATGCACTGGCTGGGCCGCTCCGAGCAGCACCGGGCCAATGGCGATGTTGCCACCGGCGGCAGTTTTGAGCAGGTTGTAGGCAATGTTGGCGGCATCAATGTTGGGCATCACCAGCAAATTGGCATCGCCCAGCAACGTGCTGCTGGGCATCAGGGCGGCGCGCGCTGCACCATCGAGCGCCACATCACCGTGCATCTCACCATCTACTTCGAGCCACGGGGCTTGCACGCGCAACATATCGAGCGTGTCGCGCATCTTGATGGCGCTGGGCTGGTTGCTCGAGCCAAAGTTGGAGTGGCTCAACAGGGCTACTTTGGGCTTGATACCAAAACGCACCATTTCTTCGGCAGCCATGATGGTGATTTCTGTCAGCTGCTCGGCGCTGGGGTCGTAGTTAACGTGGGTATCGACCAGAAACACTTGGCGGTCGGGCAGCAGCAGACCGTTCATGCAGGCATAGGTGTTGACGCCAGCGCGCTTGCCAATCACTTGGTCAATGTAGTTTAGGTGCATGGGGTTGGTGCCCCAAGTGCCGCAGATCAGGCCATCGACCTCACCCTTGTGCAGCAGCATGGCCCCAATCAGTGACAGGCGTCGGCGCAGCTCAATCTTGGCAATGGGCTCGGTGATGCCCTTGCGCTCGGTCATGCGGTGGTAGGTCTGCCAGAAGTCGTGGTAACGGTGGTCGTTTTCGACATTGACCACATCGTAATCAAGGCCCTCTTTTAGGCGCAGGCCAAATTTTTCGATGCGCTGGGCAATCACCGGTGGGCGGCCAATCAGCGTCGGGCGGGCCAAGTTTTCATCGACCACGATTTGTGCGGCGCGCAGCACGCGTTCTTCTTCGCCCTCGGCATAGGCCACACGTTTGCGTGAGGCCTTTTTTGCAGCATGGAAGATCGGCTTCATCATGGTGCCTGAGGCATAGACGAAGGTTTGCAGATGGTCGCTGTAGGCGTCCATGTCGGCAATGGGGCGCAGAGCCACGCCGCTATCGGCTGCCGCTTGCGCCACGGCAGGCGCAATCTTCATCATCAGGCGTGGATCAAACGGCTTGGGAATGAGGTACTCTGGGCCAAAGGCCAGCGGCTCGCCTGCATAAGCCGCCGCCACCACTTCGCTTTGCTCGGCTTGGGCCAGCTCAGAAATGGCATGAACGGCGGCAATCTCCATTTCCATCGTGATGGTGGTGGCACCACAATCGAGCGCACCTCGGAAGATGTACGGAAAGCACAGAACGTTGTTGACTTGGTTTGGGTAGTCCGAGCGCCCGGTGGCCATGATGGCGTCGTCACGTACGGCTTTGACGTCTTCGGGCAAGATTTCGGGGTTGGGGTTGGCCAAGGCAAAAATCAGTGGCCGCGCGGCCATCTTCGCCACCATGTCTTTTTTCAGTACGCCCCCTGCAGACAGGCCCAAAAACACGTCAGCACCGGCAATCACTTCGCTCAATGAGCGTTGCTCGGTTTTTTGTGCAAAGACGATTTTGTCTTCGTCCATCAGCTCGGTGCGGCCTTCGTACACCACACCGGCCAAATCCGTGACCCAAATGTTTTCGCGCGGAATGCCCAGCTTGACCAGCAGCCCCAAGCAAGCCAGCGCCGCAGCGCCAGCGCCAGAAGTAACCAGCTTGATTTGCTTAGGGTCTTTGCCAGCCACCTTCAGGCCATTGAGGATGGCGGCACCGACGACGATGGCTGTGCCGTGCTGGTCGTCGTGGAAGACCGGAATCTTCATGCGTTCGCGCAGCTTGCGCTCGACATAAAAGCAGTCAGGGGCCTTGATGTCTTCTAAATTGATGCCGCCAAAAGTAGGTTCTAGCGCGGCAATGATTTCGACCAGTTTTTCGGGGTCTTTCTCGTTGATCTCAATGTCAAAGACATCAATGCCAGAGAACTTCTTGAACAGTACCGCCTTGCCCTCCATCACCGGCTTGCTGGCCAGTGGGCCAATATCGCCCAAGCCCAGCACGGCGGTGCCATTGGTCACGACCCCTACCAAGTTGCCCCGGCTGGTGTAGCGAAAGGCCGCATTGGGGTCTTTCACGATCTCTTCGCAGGGGGAGGCGACTCCCGGAGAGTAGGCTAAGGCCAGATCGTGTTGGTTGACCATTTGCTTGGTGGCAGCAATGGCAATTTTTCCGGGCTTGGGAAACTCGTGGTATTCCAGAGCGGCTCGGCGCAGTTGGGCTTTTTTGTCGGGCGTATTGGCCGAGGTGGATTCAGGCATGGTGCTTCTCCAGCGGGTAGTGGAGCAGCGGTGCGCTGGTTGATTGCCAAGGAGGCACCGTCGGCTCCTGTCAGGGGAGGGCGATTGTAGACCTGTCTCTGCGCGGTTTGCGGCGTCACAGTACAAGCCACACTGCACAGTACTGTATTGAAACGTAAGTACAAGCCACACTGCACAGTACTGTATTGAAACGTAATATCACATTACAAGACTTGGGGATTCTGTTACAAAACGGGCGGCAGCAGCCAAACAATAAACCATCTGCTGTGGTCGTTACCACCTGCGCCTAGAGACAAATCCATCCCCCCCCCAACAGATTATGAAAACCATCCAACAGATGTTCCGGCTGTTGCTGCTGATCATTGCAGCCACGGCCTGCGTTTTGGCCTTTGCCCTGTACCAGTTGGGGGTGGCCAATACCCGATTGGCCGATATCAACCACGCCCGGTATGCCTCCTATTTGCTGGCCGATGAGCTGCGCCAAAGCTCGGATGATCTGACCCGTCTGGCGCGCACCTATGTGGTCTCAGGCGATGCGGAATATGAGCGCCAGTATTTTGAAATTCTGGAAATTCGCAACGGCAAACATCCGCGCCCGCGCAACTATGAAAAAATCTATTGGGACTTCCGCGCTGCGGGCCTAGAAGTGCCCAAAGATACGGATGCAGCTACGCCCTTGCAAACCCTGATGAAGCAAGCGGGCTTTACCGATGCCGAGTTTGCCAAGCTCAAAGAGGCTGAGAACAATTCCAACGAGTTGGTGCAAACCGAAACCATCGCCATGAATCTGGTCAAAGGCAAGTTGGCCGATGGCAAGGGTGGCTTTACCCTAGAAGGTGCGCCCGACCTTGAAAAGGCGCGGGCCATGATGCACGACAAGAACTACCACTTGTTCAAAGCCAAAATCATGAAGCCGGTCAATGAGTTTCTCCACCTGCTCGATCAGCGTACCAATGCTGCGGTGGCCCAAGCCCACAGCGACAAAAACTTTTGGTACGGCGTGTTGCTGCTGATTGCGATGTTCACGGTGCTAGTGGCTGCCCTAGGCCTGTGGTTGTTCAAGACCCAAATCATGCACCTGATTGGCGCTGAACCCGTGGTGGTGCGCCAAGCCGCCGAAGCCGTGCGTGCAGGCAATTTGGCACAGAACATCACGGTAGCCACTACAGACCGTGGCAGTGTGATGGCTGCCATGAGGGCGATGCAGGAGCAGCTGGCAACGATGGTGTCCAATGTGCGCAACAATGCGGAGAATGTAGCCACCTCCAGTGCCGAGATTGCCCAAGGCAACCATGACTTGTCGGCCCGCACCGAGCAACAGGCCAGCGCGCTGGAAGAAACAGCGGCCTCGATGGCCCAATTGGGTTCGACCGTGCAGCAAAACGCTGAAAACGTCAAAATGGCCAATCAACTGGCGGTTCATGCCTCTGCCATTGCTGGCGAAGGGGGCCAAGTGGTGGCACAGGTGGTCAATACCATGCAGGGCATCAATACGGCATCGCGCAAAATTGCCGACATCATTGGTGTCATTGATGGCATTGCCTTCCAAACTAACATTTTGGCGCTCAATGCAGCGGTAGAAGCGGCACGGGCTGGTGAGCAAGGCCGGGGTTTTGCCGTGGTGGCCTCCGAGGTGCGCAATTTGGCCGGGCGCTCGGCAGCAGCGGCCAAAGAAATCAAGTCGCTGATTGACAACAGCGTCGATCAGGTAACGCAAGGCTCTGCCTTGGTAGATCAGGCAGGCCTGAAAATGCACGACGTGGTACAGAGTATCCAGCGCGTGACCGATCTGATGGGCCAGATCAATACAGCCACCGGCGAGCAAAGCCTAGGCATACGGCAAGTGGCAGAAGCGGTGACGCAAATGGACCATGCCACCCAGCAAAATGCTGCTTTGGTCGAGGAAAGTGCTGCCGCCTCTGCCAGCCTGTGCGAGCAGGCCATGCGCTTGACTGAGTTGGTGAGCCAGTTTCAGTTGGGCGCTCACCAGCACGGTAGGCAGCATTTGCCCGCGCTGCCGCGTTAACAGCATGACCCGGCCTGCTGTGGGTACTATTTTTTCTGGAGAATTTTGACCATGGCTTCTATTTCTTCTATCGGCAGCTCTGGTATGCAGGCCGCCCAGATGCGTCTGGACGCTTCAGCCCACAATGTGGCCAATGCCAATACCCCCAACTACCGGCGCACGGCGGTCGAGCAGGAGGCGGCCCCGGACAATGGCGGCACCCGTGCGCGCATGGAGCGCCAAAGCAATGAGAAGGTAGCCTTGGAGAAAGAGGCGGTAGAGCAAATCTCAGCCACCTATTCTTTTGCGGCCAACCTGCTCTCGGTCAAAACAGAAGGCCGCTTGATGGGCACTTTGCTCGACGAGCGCGCCTGAGCCAACAAGCCCCTAGTGCCGTGGCTGGGCGCTATGATGCTTGCTCCTTTCCACCACCCCCGACACCGGGAGCACGCATGGCCCTCTTTGACTTTCTCAAAAGCGATTTCGTCAAGAAACAGTTCATTGACATTCTGCAATGGACGGAAGACAGCGACGGCACGCTGGCTTGGCGCTATCCGATGGCGGATATGGAAATCCAAAACGGCGGCACGCTGGTGGTGCGCGAGTCGCAAATGGCAGTGTTTGTCAATGAGGGGCAGGTGGCCGATGTCTTTGGCCCCGGCACCTACAAGCTGACCACCCAAACCCTGCCAGTATTAACGTACCTGAAAAACTGGGACAAGCTGTTTGAGTCGCCCTTCAAGAGCGATGTTTACTTTTTCAGCACGCGCCAGCAGATTGACCAAAAATGGGGCACGCCCCAGCCCATCACCATCCGCGACAAAGATTTTGGTGCCGTGCGCCTGCGCGCCTTTGGCAACTATGCCTACCGCGTGGCTGACCCTAAGCTGTTCCACACCGAAATCTCCGGCACCCGCGAGGCATACACCGTGGCCGAGGTGGATGGTCAATTGCGAGGCTTGGTGCTGCAAAACATCAGCAATGCCATTGCCAGCAGCGGCGTGCCATTTTTGGACTTGGCGGCCAACCAGCTGATGTTTGCCAATGCGCTGTCCAAAGAGCTAGAGCCTGCCTTTGCCAAAATTGGCCTCAAGTTAGAGACCCTGACGGTACAAAACCTCTCGCTGCCCGAAGAGCTACAAAAGCTGCTCGACCAAAAAATTGGCATGGGCATGATTGGCAACGACATGGGCAAATTCATGCAGTACCAAACCGCACAAGCCATTCCGCAATTTGCTGCAGCCGCTGGGCAAGCCGGTGGTGGCGGCAGCGTTGCGGGTGATGCGATGGGCTTGGGGGCTGGTATGGCCATGGGCCAGTTGCTGGCGCAAAACCTGCAATCGGGTTTGGGGGGTATGCACGCTGCACCTCCACAAGCTCCCGTGGCCGCTGTCAGCATTCCAGCATCCGTGGCTACCCCGGTAGGTATCTCCCCCGACGAGGTGATGTCCACCTTGGAGAAACTGGCCGACCTCAAAGCCAAGGGCATCCTGACGCAGGAAGAGTTCGATGCCAAAAAGGCCGAACTGCTGAAAAAACTGGTCTAAGCGGCCCGGATGGCCTCCGATACCCCCCAACGCAGCTACCGTGCGCCTTGCCCCGGCTGTGGCGCGCCGGTAGAGTTTAAAAGCGCGCAGTCCACGCACGCCGTTTGTGGCTACTGCCAAAGTACGGTAGTGCGCAACGGTGATGTGTTGCAACGCTTGGGCAAAATGGCCGAGCTGTTTGACGACCACAGCCCCTTGCAGCTCAACGCCAGCGGGCGTATTCAGTTAAATGGTCAAAATGTGCCGTTTACGCTGATTGGGCGCTTGCAATACAAGGCGGACACCGGCACTTGGACGGAGTGGGTAGCCTTTCTTAACGATGGCAGTACGGCCACACTGGGCGAAGACAACGGGGCTTACGTTTTTACCCGCCCGGTAGATGCCGGGCGCAACTTGCCAGCGGCCAGCCAATTTCGCGTGGGCATGACCACCGCCATCAACGGCAAGCCCTACAGTGTGGCTGCCAATGTGCAGGCGGCGCTGATGTCGGCCCAAGGAGAACTGCCTAAGCTACCCGCGCTGGGCGAAAAGTTTGGCATCGTGGAGCTGCGCAGCGAAGACGGTGAGGTGCTGTCCATCGACTACGGCAGCACACCGCCCAAGGTAGAGCGGGGCCGCGCCATCCAGCTTGAAGACCTGCACTTGCAGGGCCTGAAAGAAGAATCGGTCAAAGAGGAAATTGGCCGCCAGTTCAACTGCCCAAACTGCGGCGCGCCGGTGCCAGTCAAACTGAGCAGCACCAAGAGCGTGACCTGCCCGTCGTGTGCCAGCATCATCACCTTAGACAGCGGCGTGGGCGCAGAACTGCACCACGCCCTGCAAGATGAGCCCGTGCAGCCGCTGATTGCCTTGGGCAGTCTAGGCCAGTTGGAAGGGGTGCCTTGGCAGGTGGTGGGCTTTCAGCACCGCATGGGCCAAGAGCCGGGCGACGATGAGCAATTTGGCTGGAGCGAGTACCTGCTGTTTCATCGCAAGCGCGGCTTTTGCTTTTTGGTCGATGCCGAAGATGGCTGGAGCCTAGTGCGCCCCACCACCGGCGCGCCCAAACTGGCGGGCGGAGGCCAAACGGCCAGCTACTTGGGCAGCAGCTACGAACTGCAATACAGCTACAACGCCCAAACCACCTATGTGCTGGGCGAGTTTTACTGGCCGCTAGAGCGCGGCCAAAAAACCTTTAACCGCGACTTTGCGGGCCCCAAGGGCTTGTTGGCGATGGAGCAAACGCCGCAGGAAGTGACTTGGTCGTACGGCAACAAGATCAGCAGTGAGGCCGTGGCCGCCGCTTTTAAGCTCGATGCGGATAAAAACCTGTTCAAACGCCAAGATGCAGCCCCCTTATCTAGCAGCTCAGGGATAGGCTGTGGCACCCTGATATTGATTGCCATCGTCATCATCATTATTTTGGTGCTCCTGAGCACCTGCTCGAACAACTCCAGTGGAGGCTCTGGGGGGGGTAGCAGCTACCGCAGTTCGGGCGGCTCGTTTGGCGGATTTTCCACCGGCGGTGGTCATAAATAAACTTTTTTCCGGAGATCATCATGATGGGACTTGAATGGCTGCGCCCAGCCGCATTTTTGGGCTCGATCCTGTTTGCTTTGGTGGGTGTGCTGGTGTTTTGGATCAGCTTTATCATCATTGACAAGCTCACCCCCTATGACCTGTGGGGTGAGATTGTGGAAAAACACAACAAGGCCCTCGCGCTGGTGGTGGCTGCCATGTGCTTAGGCATCAGCATCATTGTGGCGGCGGCCATCCACGGTGGCTAAGGCTGCTGGCGCACCCCCACACCGGTGGCCTGCGTGGTTGGGCGTGCCTTTCGCTTTCTAAAACTCTGCTCTTGCTTTTGCCATGTCCGATCTATTGACCCCTCCTGCCCCTGCTGGCACCGACGCTGATACTCTGCAATGGAGCGATGCCTTCCTGCTGGGCTTTACGCCAATGGACGATATCCACCATGAGTTTGTGCAGCTGGTGGGCCAGTTGCAAACTGCCCCAGAGGCCGAGCTGCCCGCGCTGCTTGAAGCCTTCATCATGCATGCACAAAAGCATTTTGATGAAGAAAAAACCTGGATGGTCGAGACAGAGTTTCCAGCCCGCGAATGCCATATTGACGAACACACCGCCGTGATGAACTCGGTACTCGAAGTGCGCGAACTGCTGGCGCAAGGCAACAGCACCATTTGCCGCGAACTGGCCGATGAGCTGGCACGCTGGTTTCCGGGCCATGCCGATTATTTAGACTCGGCCTTGTCGCATTGGATGTGCAAGCAGCGCTTGGGGGGTAAGCCTGTAGTGCTGCGGCGCAATGTAGCGTCGGCCTAAGCCGCTCTTTGCCGTATGTGCCAGCGTTGCTTTGCTCCCTCTTCGCCGTGGTCGGCCCGCCGTGGCTTTTTGCTGGCGGCGGGGGCCAGCGTGGCTGCTCCAGCTTTGGCCCAAGTGGAGGTAGGCAATGCTTCGGCCCTGCGCAAGCTGGTGCCCGCCGAAAGCCTAGAGGCGGCTGCCGTGCAGCAATACGGCCAGATGTTAGAACAAGCACGTGCCCAGCGTGCCTTGGCCCCTGACGATCACCCGCAGTTGCAACGCCTGCGCACCATCGCACAGCGCCTGCTGCCTTTTACCTCGCAGTGGAATCCCAGAGCACGCAGTTGGCGCTGGGAGGTCAACCTCATTGGCAGCCCACAGATCAATGCCTTTTGTATGCCCGGCGGCAAAATTGCCTTCTACACCGGCATTCTGAGCAAACTGCAACTCACTGACGATGAAGTGGCGATGGTCATGGGCCACGAAATGGCCCACGCCCTGCGCGAACACGCCCGTGAGCGTTTGGTCAAAACCCAAGCCACCAACATGGGCCTGCGTTTGGGTGCCCAGTTGCTGGGGCTGGGTGACTTGGGCACCTTGGCCGCCAACTTGGGAGGGCAGTTGCTCACGCTGCAATTTAGCCGCAGTGACGAGAGCGATGCCGACTTGGTGGGGCTAGAAATCGCTGCCCGCGCCGCCTATGCACCCACCGCCGCCGTCAGTTTGTGGCGCAAAATGGGCCAAGCCAGTGGAGGTAAAACGGGCGGGCTGGCCTTCTTGTCTACCCACCCCAGTGGCCCGCAGCGCATCCAAGAATTAGAAGAAAACGTGCCCAAAGTACAGGGGCTGTATGCGGGGGCGCGGCGCGGTGGCTAATCTGATTTATTTTCATTCACACCACAGTAGCCCACACCGGGGCAAAATCGAGGTATGAGCTGGCCTTCCAAATCCCTGACCAATGACTTCACCCAGGCTACGGCCTTGGTGGCTGATGCCAATACCACCACCCGCAGTGTGATGAGCGCACAGTTGCGTGAGCTGGGTGTCAAATCTATCCGACAGGTCTCACGCGCCAGCGATGCACGCAAGCATCTAGAGGCGCAAACCTTCGACATCGTGCTGTGCGAGCAAAACTTTCCGCAAGAGTCCGTAACAGGGCAAGACTTGCTAGACGATTTGCGCCGAGGTGGTATGTTGCCGCTGGCCACCATTTTTGTTATGGTGACCTCCGAAGCCTCCTACAGTAAAGTGTCTGAGGCTGCTGAGTCTATGCTCGACTGCTATCTGCTCAAGCCCTTTACGGCTGCGCGGTTACAAGAGCGCATCTCGCAGGCGCGCAAGCGCAAGGTGGCCCTGCAAGACATCTACCAGAGCATTGATGCGCAAGATTTTGATCGCAGTCTGCAATTGTGCCTGTCGCGTTTTTACGAACGTGGCCAGTACCATATGTTTGCTGCCCGTGTGGGGGCAGAACTGTTGCTGCGGTTGGCCAAGTTTGAGCAGGCGCAGCACCTGTACGAGGATGTGATTGCGGTTGAAAACTCCTCATGGGCGCGCTTGGGCCTAGCGCGGGTGCAATTAGAAATGGGCCAAGCCCATAAAGCCAAGCCCTTGCTAGAAAAGCTGGTTGAAGAAGAGCACACTTATGCCGATGCCTACGACAACTTGGCGCGCACCCTGATGGAAATGGGGCAGTTTGAAGAAGCCCTCAAAGCGCACCAAGCCGCCACCGACCTCACGCCCACCTCGATTGCGCGTTTGCAGCGTCACGGCATGCTGGCGCTCTATTTGGGTGACAAAGAAAAAGCCATTGGCTTCTTAGAGCGCGCCCGGCGTTTGGGTCTGGGCTCCAAAATGTTTGACGGCCAAACGCTGGCGCTGTTGGGCATGGCACGCTTTGAAATTGATGAGCCCAAGCAACTGCGCGGTTTTCTGCAAGAGCTGCAACAAATGGTCGATCGCAACCCAGAATCGGTGCGCCTGCAACGCATGGTGCAAGCCCTGCGGGTGTTGGACGCCTGTATGCAGCAGGGCGAGGCCGAAACCTTGCAGGCGCTAGAGTTGCTCACCAAGGCTGTCTTAGAGCCTGATTTTGATTTTGAGGCCGCTTGCAACCTGCTCTCGGTGTTGGCGCTGTTGTCTACGCGCAATATCACGCCATCAGAAACTGAAGGCATGGTACGCACGCTGGGGATGCGTTTTGCCACCTCGATGGCGATGGCCGAGTTGTTGGTCGGAGCGGCCAAAAAGCACCCAGCCATGTCCGAAATTTTGACGGCCTCCAACACCCAAGTGCTGCGCCTGCTAGAGCAAGCCTTGGCACCCAGCCGCAACGGCGAACCGCAAAAAACGGTAGAAACGCTGCTGGCCCAAGGCGTAGCCAGCCTGAACGCCAAGCTGATCGAAACGGCATGGCGGGTGTTGCACCGCTACGAGGCTGACATCGTCAATGCCAGCGAGTTGCGTAGCAAACTCGAACCTTGGCGGCAAATGCTGGGCACCGCCTACAACAAACCCGTGCTGGGCGATCGCAACATGCGCCAGTCTGGGGGTGTCAGTCTGCGCGGTATGGACTCGCCGCCACTACAGCCCACAATGGCTCCGTCTAACCCTTGAATCATCGACACTATGCACATTACCCCTGACACCGCCGTTACCGTTCGCTACCAAGTGAGCAGCGCCCAAGGCAAGCTGCTCGATAGTGGCACCCTCGCTTACCTGCATGGTGGCTACGAAGGTATTTTTCCCAAAGTGGAGGCAGCCCTAGACGGCCAAGCCGTGGGCTTTAGCACCACGCTAGAGTTGTCGGCTGCCGATGCCTTTGGTGAGCGCGATGAGTCGCTGGTGCATACCATCCCTAAAAGCGAGTTTCCTCCGGGGGTGAAGGTAGGCGGCCAATTGCAAGGCCCCGGCCCCGATGGTCAGCCCCAAGTGTTCCATGTCGTCAAAATCAAAGGCACGCAAGTGCATCTGGATGGCAACCACCCACTGGCCGGTCAGGCGCTGCGGTTTCAAGGCACCGTCACTGAGGTGCGTGCTGCCACTGCCCCTGAGATTGCCCACCGCCATGTGCATGGTGCCCACGGCCATCAGCACTGAAAGGCAGGCATTTGTGCTGCAATAGGCTCTATGGCGCACGGCCTGTGCAGCAGCAGACAAAAAGGTGGCCTTGATGGAAACAACAGACGCTTTGTTCCGGCGTTTCGAGCAGCTCAACGAGATTGGCGCAGCCCTGTCTAGCGAGCGCGATCTCCATCGCCTGCTAGAAAAAATCTTGCTTGCTGCCAAGGCCATCACCCACGCCGATGGCGGTACCCTCTACCTACTCAGTGCAGATGGACGCCATCTGCAGTTTGAGATTGTGTGTACCGATTCACTGGGTATTGCTTTGGGCGGCACCAGTGGTCAGCCTATTTCTGGCCTGTTTCACGAGCTGCCATTGCAAAAAGCCGATGGCTCGCCCAACAACCATCTGGTGGCCGCTTTTGCCGCCAACACCGGCCAGACGGTCAACATCCCCGATGCTTATGCCGCCGAGGGGTTTGATTTTTCTGGCACCCGCGCTTTTGACCAGCGCACCGGCTACCGCTCGCAGTCGTTCCTGACGGTGCCCATGAAAAACCACGAGGGCGCGCTGATTGGGGTGCTGCAACTGCTCAATGCTCTCGACCCCGATAGCGGCCAAGTCTGCGTCTTCTCACAGGCTGATCAGCGCTTGGCCGAATCGCTGGCCTCACAAGCGGCCATCGTGCTCAACAACCGGCAACTGCTGTACCAATTAGAAGCACTGTTTGAAGGCTTTATCCAAGCCATCAACGTGGCGATTGACGACAAATCGCCTTACACCGGCGGCCATTGCCAGCGTGTGCCCGAACTCACCATGATGCTGGCCCAAGCCGTCAATGCCACGCAAGAGGGGCCGCTGGCGCAGGTGCGGTTGAGCGACAAAGATTTTTACGAACTGCGCATTGCCGCCCTGCTGCACGACTGCGGCAAGGTTACTACCCCGGTGCATGTAGTGGACAAGGCCACCAAGCTGCAAACCCTGCACGACCGCATCCACGAGGTCGATACCCGCTGGGAAGTGATTAAGCGCGATGCACTGGTGCGCCAATGGCAGGCCATTGCCCAAGGCATGGATGCCGCCCAAGCCCAAGCCCAATACACGGCCTTTGCGGCGCAATGCGATGCCGACCGCGACTTTTTGCGCCGCGCCAACATTGGCGGCGAGCGCATGGTCGAGGCTGATGTGCAGCGCGTGCGTCAGATTGGCCGCAGCTACCGCTGGCAAACCCCCTCCGGTCAAGAGGCCCCGCTGCTCACCGGCGATGAGATGGACAACCTGATGGTGCGTGCGGGCACGCTCAATACGGCAGAGCGCGAGATCATCAACCACCACATCGTAGCCACTATCAAAATGCTACAAAGCCTGCCTTGGCCCCAGCATTTGCAAAATGTGCCCGAATACGCTGGCGGCCACCATGAGCGCATGGACGGCACCGGCTACCCACGCGGCCTCAAGCGCGAGCAAATGAGCTGGCAGGCGCGCATAATGGGCATTGCCGACATTTTTGAGGCCCTCACTGCCCATGACCGTCCCTACAAAACAGGCATGCCGCTGTCTCAGGCGCTAGGCATTTTGCAAGGCTTCAAAGAGCGCGGCCACATTGACCCCGATCTGTACGAGGTGTTTGTGCGCCAGCAGGTGTACCGCCAGTATGCGCAGGTGTTTTTAGCACCCGAGCAAATCGATTGCTAGGGTGTGTGTGCGCTATCAGGTTTGCAAAAATTGCATCTCAGTGCCCGCCAGTTCGAGCACATCGCCGTGGTGCAACGGCACCGGCTCGGTGCCGATGTGTACACCGTTGTGTGTGGGAGTATCTGGGCCTTCAACATGGGCCAAGACATACCCATGCTGACGCCGGGTAATGGCTGCCACAGCCACCCCCGGTTTGCCAATGGTGGTGACCACTTTGGTCAGGGGGACGTCTCTACCTGCTGCCGACCCCGACAACACACGAATGTTGGCACTGTGCTCTAAGGGGACTGCCTGCGTCAGCGGGCTGGCTACCAGAGGCGTAGCACGGTTGCGTGCGGGCAAGATGGGCGGCACCATACCCGGTTTGAACACCATGGTTTTGGCATAGTCTTCGGCCTCGTTCTCATCCAGAAAACGAATCTTGTATTTGCCCAGCTCAATCACGTCACCTCCATGCAGCCACTGGCGCTGTACCGCCTTGCCATTGACATAGGTGCCGTTAGTGCTTTCTAGGTCTTCAACCTCCACGCCGCTGGGGTGCATGTGCAATACGGCATGTTCACCACTGATGGCAAGGTTATCAATAACGATGTCGTTGTAGGGCCGCCGACCGAGCGCAGTGCGATCTTTGGTGAGCTGCAATTCTTTGATGACTACGCCGTCGATCGAGACGATCAGTTTGGGCATGGCCTGTTCCTGCGGTTGGTGGGTTGGTTGGTAATGGAGGGGGTGGAAAGCACGCAATGTGCCATGAAAAATGGGGTCGTACGCTTCATGCCGAGCCCAGTAGGCGTGACACCAAGCTGCGTTTGCGGGTAGGCAGGGGGCCATCGGCATAAATCAGTACCACGCTGATATTGTCGCGGCCACCGTGGGCGTTGGCTGCATCAACCAACTGCTGGGTTTTTTCTTCCAGCGTGGCCTCGGTGTTCAAAATGCTGCTCAGGTTGGTGTCGTGCACCATTTCACTCAGACCGTCAGAGCACAAGAGGAACAAGTCGTGGGCTTCTACGGTAAACCCATTGCTTTCAACCAGCACATCCTCTTCAACCCCTAAAGCCCGCGTGACCAGATTGCGCTGGCCCGATTGGGCAGCCTGCTCTGGGGTAATCAGCCCGGCATCTATTTGCTCTTGCAGCCAAGAGTGGTCGCGGGTAATTTGCAACAACTGACCAGCACGCAGGCGGTAGCAGCGCGAGTCACCCACATGGGCCAGCATCAGTTGGTTATCCCACAACACGCTGGCCACTACCGTGGTGCCCATGCCCGAATATTGGGCATGGTTTTGCGCAGCCTGAAAGATGGCTAGATTGGCGTGTTCGACACAAGACTCCAGCGCTTGGCGCACCTGTTGGCTTTGTAGCGGCTGGGCCGCTTGTGCCAGCCAGCGGGCCATTTGGGTGCGGATCAGCTCGGTGGCCATGTGGCTGGCCACCTCTCCGGCGTTGTAGCCTCCCATGCCATCGGCCAGCACGACCACTTGGGCTTGGTGGTCGATACTGACGGCATCTTCATTGTTGCTGCGGACACGACCTTGGTCGGTGCAGGCGCTGAACGCGTATTTCATTTGTCTGGTAGGGTTGCCCAAGGTTCAGGCGAAGCCGAAGCGGGTGGTGTGGGAACGCAGGCAGGTTCAATGATAGACCAAGCGGTCACCCATTTAGCCCGCAGAAACAACAAAGCGCCTGAGGCACGCAGGCCACAGACGCTTTGTTGGTGCAGACACCCGGCACAGGGCCAGCGTGTCAGGCAAGGCCCTGCTTACTTCAGTTGTGCCTTGAGCAGTTTGCCCAGTTCAGAAGGATTGCGGGTAATGACAAAGCCGCATTCTTCCATGATGGCCAGCTTGGCATCGGCCGTGTCGGCACCGCCAGAGATCAGCGCACCAGCATGGCCCATGCGCTTGCCGGGAGGGGCAGTCACACCAGCGATAAAGCCAACGATAGGCTTCTTCATGTTGTCTTTGCACCAGCGAGCGGCTTCAGCTTCGTCGGGGCCACCGATTTCACCGATCATGATGACGGCGTCGGTGTCAGGATCGTCATTGAAGGCGCGCATCACATCGATGTGCTTGAGGCCATTGATGGGGTCGCCACCAATACCGACAGCAGTCGATTGACCCAGACCGACTTCAGTCAGCATGGCCACGGCTTCATAAGTCAGAGTACCCGAACGCGAGACCACGCCAATGCGGCCCTTGCGGTGGATGTGACCGGGCATGATGCCGATCTTGATTTCTTCGGGGGTGATGATGCCGGGGCAGTTGGGGCCCAGCAGCAAGGTCTTCTTGCCGCCTGCGGCTTCTTTGGCCTTCATGCGGTTGCGCACTTCGAGCATGTCCTTGACGGGGATGCCTTCAGTGATACAGATGGCCAAGTCCAGATCAGCCTCAACGGCTTCCCAGATGGCGGCTGCAGCACCTGCTGGGGGCACGTAGATCACCGACACGGTAGCGCCAGTTTGCGTGGCTGCTTCTTTGACGGAGGCGTAGATTGGGATGTTGAAGATCGACTCGCCAGCCTTCTTGGGGTTCACGCCTGCGACGAAGCAGTTTTGGCCGTTAGCGTATTCCTGGCACTTTTCGGTGTGGAACTGGCCAGTCTTGCCCGTGATGCCTTGGGTGATGACCTTGGTGTCTTTGTTGATATAGATCGACATGTTGTTTCCTCTGCGGGCTTACTTGACGGCGGCCACGATGGCGGTTGCGGCTTCGGCCATGGTGTCGGCAGAAATGATCGGCAGACCCGAGTCGGCCAGCATCTTCTTGCCCAGCTCGTCGTTGGTGCCCTTCATGCGCACGACCAGTGGCACAGACAGGTTCACCGCCTTGCAAGCGGTAATCACGCCGCTGGCAATGGTGTCGCACTTCATGATGCCGCCGAAGATGTTGACCAAGATGCCCTTGACGTTTTCGTTCTTGAGCATGATCTTGAAGGCTTCAGTCACCTTCTCAGCAGTAGCGCCGCCGCCCACGTCCAAGAAGTTGGCTGGCTCGCCGCCAAACAGCTTGATGGTGTCCATGGTGGCCATAGCCAAACCAGCACCATTGACCAAGCAGCCGATGTTGCCATCGAGGCTGATGTAGGCCAGATCGAACTTGGAGGCTTCAACTTCAGCCGGATCTTCTTCGTCCAGATCGCGGTAGGCCACGATTTCGGGGTGGCGGAACAGCGCGTTGGCGTCGAAGTTGAACTTGGCGTCCAAGGCGATCAGGTTGTTCTTGCTGTCGCGGTTGAGCGGGTTGATCTCGACCAAGGAGGCATCGGTGTCCATGTAGCACTTGTAGAGCTTTTGGAAGATGTCTACGGCTTGGGCGGTGGACTCGGCGGGCAGGCCGATGCCATTGGCGATCTTGGTGGCTTGCTCTTCGCCCAGACCGGTCAGCGGGTCAATGAACTCGGTGACGATTTTTTCGGGGGTGGAGTGGGCCACTTCCTCGATGTCCATACCGCCTTCGCTCGAAGCGATGAACGCCAGCTTTTGCGTAGCGCGGTCGGTCACGATGGAAACGTAGTATTCCTTCTGGATGTCGGCACCGTCTTCGATGTACAGGCGACGCACTTTTTGGCCTTCGGGGCCAGTTTGGTGGGTCTTGAGTTGCATACCCAAGATTTCGCCAGCGATGCGCTTGACGTCGTCAATGGTCTTGGCTACCTTAACGCCGCCACCCTTACCACGGCCACCGGCGTGGATTTGGGCCTTGACAACCCACACGGGGCCGCCGAGTTTTTGTGCGGCTTCTACCGCTTCTTGTACGGTAAAAGCAGGAATGCCACGGGGAACGGGCACACCAAACTGACGCAAGATTTCCTTGCCTTGGTATTCGTGAATCTTCATGAGGTCTCGTCTCTCTCAGGAAAGGGATTTCACCCGCCTGCCGGGCGGTATGTCTGGCGGCGGGCTTGGGACATGGCAGCTAGCAAATGTATCATGCTGTGAGGCGTCATATCTTATGACGAACTTACACATACAGCATGGCGCAAGGTGCTGTGCAAGGTATGCCGCATTGCCATTGCCACGCAGGGCAGTGCAATGACGGCTATGGTTATCAACAGGTGGCAAAAATGGACGTGACAGGTACGCCACCACAGCAGGCAACGCGGCACGTTGCTTGTTTTTACCTCCTTGGCCCGAATGCCGAGGGTTCACGCACACACGGATGATCGTTTTAAAAGCTCCCCAAGACAAATTGCTTGCGGTGTTGCAGTCGGTGGCGGGTATCGTGGAGCGCCGCAATACGCTGCCCATTTTGGCCAATGTGCTGCTGCGCAAGACCGGCAATGCCTTGCAGTTGACCACCAGTGATTTGGAAATCCAAATTCGCACTACGGCAGAGTTGGGCGGCGATACCGGCGACTTTGCCACCACCGTGAATGCGCGCAAGCTGATCGACATTTTGCGCACCATGCCCAGCGACCAAACCGTGGCTATTGAAAACAGCCAGAGCAAGCTGGTGCTCAAGGGCGGCAAGAGCCGCTTTACTTTGCAGACGTTGCCAGCAGAGGATTTCCCGCTGGTACAAGAGGCGGCCAGCTTTGGCCCCACGTTTAGCGTGCCACAAAAGACGCTCAAAAACCTGCTGGGGCAGGTGGCTTTTGCGATGGCAGTGCAAGACATCCGTTACTACTTGAACGGTATTTTGTTTGTGGCCGAGGGCAATACCCTGAGCCTGGTGGCTACCGACGGCCACCGTTTGGCTTTTGCCAGTGCCACGCTGGATGTGGAAGTGCCTAAGCAGGAAGTGATTTTGCCGCGCAAGACGGTGATTGAATTGCAACGCCTGCTCAGTGATGCCGATGGTGCGCTGCAAATGTGCTTTGCGCATAACCAAGCCAAGTTTAGCTTTGGCGCGATGGAGTTTGTCACCAAGCTGGTCGAGGGCAAATTCCCGGATTACAACCGTGTGATCCCGAAAAACCACCACAACAGCATCACCTTGGGCCGCGCGCCGCTGCTGGCCTGTCTGCAACGCACAGCCATCATGACCAGCGAGAAGTTTAAGGGCGTGCGCCTGAACTTAGAGCCGGGCGTGCTGCGCGTGGCTAGCAACAACGCCGAACAAGAAGAGGCGATGGATGAGCTCGATATTGACTACAGTGGCAACGCCATCGAGATCGGCTTTAACGTCACCTACCTGATCGATGCCCTGACCAGCATGGGCCAAGACATGGTCAAGGTGCAGTTGCAAGACGGCAACAGCTCGGCGCTGCTGACCATCCCCGACAACGATAGCTTCAAGTATGTCGTGATGCCTATGCGTATCTAAAACGGTGGCGGTGCCTTGAGCGCCGCTCTGCGCACCGTTATGCTTGTTTCTGGCCGCCAGTACTGCTGTTGTAGGGTGCTGGCGGCGCTTTGATTTTTTTCCTATTGTGACCTTCCGGTTTCTCCCGCATTGCCAAGGCTGACCCCATGACCGCTGAACATTCCCTGCCCGAAGACAACGGCAACACCCTCCCCGCCGTCACTAAGATTGATGCCCATCAGGCAGGGGCCAGTGAGGGCTATGGCGAAGGGGCTATCACCATTTTGGAAGGGCTAGAAGCGGTGCGCAAGCGCCCCGGCATGTACATTGGCGACACCTCCGATGGCACCGGCCTGCACCATCTGGTGTTTGAGGTGGTGGACAACTCGATTGACGAGGCGCTGGCCGGGCATTGCGACGATATCGTCGTCACTATCCATACCGACAACTCGATCAGCGTGACCGACAATGGCCGGGGCATCCCCACCGGCGTGAAGATGGATGACAAGCACGAGCCCAAGCGCAGTGCCGCTGAGATCGCCCTGACCGAGCTGCATGCGGGCGGCAAATTCAACCAAAACAGCTACAAAGTCTCAGGCGGTTTGCACGGTGTGGGCGTGAGCTGCGTCAATGCCCTGAGCAAAAAACTGCGCCTGACGGTGCGCCGCGAAGGCAAAGTACACGTACTAGACTTTAGCCGGGGCTTTGTGCAAAACCGCATTATGCAAGCGGCTGATGGCGTTGAGGTCTCGCCCATGAAGGTGGTGGGTGACACCGACAAGCGCGGCACCGAAGTGCATTTTTTGCCCGATACCGACATCTTTAAAGAAAACAACGAGTTCCATTACGAGATTTTGGCCAAGCGCCTGCGCGAACTGTCGTTCTTGAACAATGGCGTGCGTATCCGCCTGAAAGACGAGCGCAGCGGCAAAGAAGATGATTTTTCGGGTGCGGGCGGTGTGCGCGGTTTTGTGGAGTTCATCAACAAGGGCAAGACGGTATTGCACCCCACTTCCTTCTACGCTGCGGGCGAGCGCCCAGCCGAGACCTACGGCGGCATTCCCGGCACGCACATTGGCGTCGAAGTTTCCATGCAGTGGAATAGCAGCTACAGCGAGCAGGTGCTGTGCTTTACCAACAACATTCCGCAGCGCGACGGTGGCACACATTTGACCGGCCTGCGCGCCGCGATGACGCGCGTGATTAACAAATACATCGAAGAAAACGATTTTGCCAAGAAGGCCAAGGTCGAGGTGACTGGCGACGATATGCGTGAGGGCCTGTGCTGCGTGCTGAGTGTGAAGGTGCCCGAGCCTAAATTTAGCAGCCAGACCAAAGACAAGCTGGTATCGAGCGAAGTGCGCGCCCCGGTGGAAGACATTGTGGGCAAGCTGCTGACCGATTTTCTGCAAGAGCGCCCGGTGGACGCCAAAATTATCTGCGGCAAGATTGTGGAAGCAGCCCGCGCCCGCGAGGCAGCACGCAAGGCCCGCGAAATGACGCGCCGCAAGGGCGTGTTGGACGGCATGGGTCTGCCCGGCAAACTGGCCGATTGCCAAGAAAAAGACCCTAGCCTGTGCGAAATTTACATCGTGGAGGGCGACTCAGCCGGAGGCTCGGCCAAGCAGGGCCGTGACCGCAAGTTCCAAGCCATTTTGCCCCTGCGCGGCAAAATTTTGAACGTAGAAAAAGCCCGCTACGAAAAGCTGCTGACCAGCAATGAAATCTTGACGCTGATTACCGCGCTGGGCACAGGCATTGGCAAGGCAGCCACCGATGGCATGGAAGGTAGCAAGGCCGGGGCCGATGACTTCAATATCGACAAGTTGCGCTACCACCGCATCATTATCATGACCGATGCGGACGTGGACGGTGCGCACATCCGTACCCTGCTACTCACCTTCTTCTACCGCCAAATGCCCGAACTGGTGGAGCGCGGCCACATCTACATTGCCCAGCCGCCGCTGTACAAAGTCAAGGCTGGCAAAGAAGAGTTGTACCTGAAAGATGCTGCGGCACTGGACGGCTTTTTGCTGCGCATTGCGCTCAAAGATGCCAGCGTTACCACTGGCGGCGCTGCGCCCCAAACTTTGAGCGGTGACACCTTGGCCGAGCTGGCTCGCCAGCACCAAGTAGCCGAGGGAGTGATCGCCCGCCTGTCTGGTTTTATGGATGCCGAAGCCTTGCGGGCCGTGGCCGATGGCGTGGCGCTGAACTTAGACACCTTGCCCGAGGCTGAGGCCAGTGCCGCTGCGCTAGAGGTCAAGCTGCGTGAACTCAATACCTCCGGCACCCCGGCCACGGTGGCTGGGGAGTTTGATGCCCGTACCGACAAACCGCTGCTGCGCATCAGCCGCCACCACCACGGCAACGTCAAGAGCAGTGTCATCACGCAAGATTTTGTGCTGGGGGCCGACTATGCAGCGCTGGCCGAAGCGGCAGCTACCTTCCGGGGCCTGCTGGGCGATGGTGCCAAGGTGCTTCGCGGCGAGGGAGAACGCCAGAAGGAAGAAAAGGTGGCCGATTTCCGCCAAGCCATGCGCTGGTTGATCTCGGAAGCCGAGCGCACCACGGCGCGCCAGCGCTACAAGGGCTTGGGCGAGATGAATCCGGCGCAACTTTGGGAAACCACGATGGACCCGCAGGTGCGCCGTTTGCTGCGCGTGCAAATCGAAGATGCCATCGAGGCCGACCGCGTGTTTACCATGCTGATGGGCGACGAGGTGGAGCCGCGCCGCCAGTTTATTGAAACCAATGCGCTGCGGGCGGGTAATATCGACGTTTGATGCCCCATTGTAGATGAACCCATAAGGTGAGAAATTGAGACCCATAAGTTGAGAAACTTATGGGTTTTCTTGCTCTGTGAGTCCCCTTCTATAAGCTGCAGCGCATCAGTCTGGACTGCTGGAGAGCAAGTGACAAAGATTCAAGAACACCCCTTTTCACGGGCAAGGTCACACTTCAGGCTTGAAGGCAAGTCCTGATAGACCCAGGCTTTAATCCGATAGCCCTGAAGCAACTTTCGCTGTGTCGACGCAACTGATGGCGTGAAACCCGAACCAGCCGAAACCAGATACCGGCTTCAATGCGAATGCCCGTGACGGTGGTGAACGTCCGGGTAGTGCGGATGCTTGTGGGTGAGCACAATGTGCCCATGAGGATGCACGTGTGGCTCCTGACCGTCCCATGGAAACCCGTGCGCGTGCTGGTGATGCTCATCGTGTCGGTGGCTGTGAATATGCTCCAGCGCTTCATGTGTGTGCTCATGCTCGTGTCGCTCCTTGATGTGCAGCCAAACTCCAAGCACCATCAGCACAACTGCCACCCAGAACAGAACCGATGGGGCTTGGGGCCATAGCACCAATGAGATGCCGACACCAAAGAGCGGGGCCACGGAAAAGTAAGCGCCAGTTCGGGCAGTACCGAGGGTACGTAGGCCTACGACGAAAAGCGTCAGACTCAGACCGTACCCCAGGAAGCCAACCACCATAGCGGAGCCGGTCGCCTGCGCTTGGGGTAACTGCGCACCCGAAACTAGGGCCAATCCCGTGTTGCAAGCACCTGCCAACAGACCCTTCAGGCAGGTTACCACCATAGCGTCATTGGTCGAGACCTTGCGCGTTAGGTTGTTGTCGATGGCCCAGGCGAGGCACGCACCGATGATGAGTAACGTGCCCGCAGACAAGCTAGCTCCACCAGGCTCCCAAGACAGCAGCACACCACCCGCCACGATAGCCACCATGCCCAGGACGATTTGCCTGTCGGCGTTTTCCTTAAACACGAGCCAAGCCAGCACCGCCGTCAGCACGCCCTCAATGTTCAGGAGCAATGATGCGGTTGCGCCGTCGGTTTGTGTCAGCCCCCACATCAGGAGAGCAGGTCCGACCACGCCCCCGAACAATATAGCGCCTAGCAGCCAGGGCCACTCCGCTCCAGGAATGTGCATCTCAGCAGCTGTTTCTGGATTGCGCACCCGGCGAACCAACAGCAGCGCGGCAAGACCTATGCCGCTTCCGAGGTAAAGCAATCCCGCCAACAGCAGCGGCGGAACGTTGCCAACCAAAAGCTTGGCGAGGGGGGTGCTTGCGCCGAAGAGGAGCGCCGCAGCTAGGGCGGGGGAGGCGGAACGGAGGGACATCGGTGCAAGTTTTACACATTTGTCTCTAGGGCCATTCAGCGTACTGCATACAATAACTCTTGTAGCATTTATATCTTTTATGAAATAATTGCTTCATGTTAAAAAAATGGCTTGTCCTCACGGCAACCTTGCCGACCAATCCCAGCGGGCTGCGCGTGCGTGTGTGGCGCTCTTTGAAAGCCACCGGTGCCGGCACCCTGCGTGAGGGGGTCTACGTGCTGCCGGAGCACGCAAGTACAGCACCGGCGCTCTGGGCCCTCGAGCGCACCATCGCCGAAGCGGGGGCACAAGCCCACATGCTGGTCGTCGAGGCGCGAGACGACGTCCAGGAAAGGACGTTCTGCACGCTGTTCGACCGCTCCGAGCACTACACGGAACTGCTCCAGACCATCAAGGAAGCTCGTGCGGCCATCAGAAAGTCCACTGAAGTGCAACTGCATAAGCTCCTTCGAGGACTCGACCAACAACTACAAAGTATCCAAGCGAACGACTTTTTCCCTGGCAAGGAAAGTCAGAAGGCGAAAGAGGCGATGGCAGCATTGCGACGAGAGGTCGAACTGCATCTTTCCCCGGATGAGCCCGGGTCTATCGGCACGGTCATCCAACCCCTCAATACCGCCGATTACCAGCGCCGAATCTGGGCTACACGCCAGCGGCCGTGGGTCGACCGCCTAGGGACGGCCTGGCTGGTCAAACGATTTGTCGACAAACAGCCGACCTTCATCTGGCTGAGTGAACCAAAGAAGTGCCCAAAGTCAGCCTTGGGGTACGATTTTGACGGGGCCGCATTCACACACGTGGACGGAAAAGTGACCTTCGAGGTCGTAGCCCAAAGCTTCGGGCTGCTCAAAGACCCAGCGCTCCAGCGGCTCGCCGGTCTTGTGCATTACATCGACATCGGCGGCATTCCCGCCGATGAGGCCCCCGGCTTCGAGATGCTCATCCGTGGCCTGCAAGCCCAGCACGCGGACGACGACGCGCTACTGGCTGCGGCTCTCCCGGCGTTCGACGCCTACTACGCTGCCATGCAGGTGTCCCATGACCACTGAGACCGCCATCGACTCGGTTGAAACCCAGCCACAGGAGCTGACACGGGCCGAGGCCTTCAAATATTGGCTCAAGCTTGGCTTCATCAGCTTCGGCGGACCCGCCGGGCAGATAGCCATCATGCATGAGGAGCTTGTTGTTCGGCGGCGCTGGATTTCGGAGAACCGGTTCCTGCATGCCCTCAATTACTGTATGTTGCTTCCAGGCCCCGAAGCTCAACAGTTGGCGACTTACATCGGCTGGCTGATGCACCGAACCTGGGGTGGCATCGTTGCTGGCGGGCTGTTTGTGCTGCCGTCGCTGTTTATCCTCATCGCACTGTCGTGGGTCTACATGGCCTTCGGCAACATACCTGTCATCGCAGGGCTGTTCTACGGCATCAAACCCTCCGTGACCGCCCTAGTGGTTCACGCCGCCTATCGCGTCGGTTCTCGGGCGCTGAAGAACGCTTGGCTGTGGGGGATTGCGGCAGGGGCTTTCGTAGCCATCTTCGCCCTCGACCTACCGTTCCCACTCATCGTGCTGATGGCCGGTCTTATCGGGTACTTTGGTGGCAAATACGCACCCGACAAGTTCAGAGCCGGCGGCGGGCACGGCGCGTCAAAGAAGGCCTACGGTGCAGCTCTCATCGACGACCATACGCCGACACCGGTGCATGCGCTGTTTTCCTGGTCGTGCTTCCGTACTGTCTTGGTGGTGAGCTTCGCCTTGTGGGCTGTCATGCTGGGCACGCTGACTGCTGTCTATGGCTGGAACGGCGTGCTGACCCAGATGGGTTGGTTTTTCACCAAAGCGGCACTGATGACATTTGGCGGAGCCTATGCAGTTTTGCCATACGTCTATCAAGGCGGCGTTGACCACTACCAGTGGCTCACCGCGCCACAGATGATTGACGGCCTCGCGCTCGGCGAGACGACTCCAGGACCGCTCATCATGGTAGTGGCCTTCGTTGGCTTCGTTGGCGGCTGGACGAAAGCCATCTTCGGCAGCGACTCCCTGTTTCTAGCCGGCGCGGCAGCGGCAACGGTCGTCACATTTTTCACCTTCCTACCATCGTTCTTCTTTATCTTGCTCGGTGGCCCATTCATCGAGTCGACGCACGGCAACCTAAAGTTCACCGCACCGCTGACCGGTATCACGGCAGCCGTCGTAGGGGTCATTGTCAACCTCGCAGTGTTCTTCGCATACCACGTGCTGTGGCCGCAGGGCCTGAGTGGCCACTTTGAGTGGGCCTCTGCCTTCATTGGTCTGGCCGCAGGTCTTGCGCTGTTTCGGTTCAAGGTGGGTGTCATTCCAGTCGTACTTGGTTCCGGTATCGCCGGCCTAGCCTTCCAGTTCGGCGCTGCTGCTGTCCATCTCAATGTTTGAGGAGGCTAGTGATGAAGTCGGTTACCCGTGAACGCCCCAAAATTGACCGCATTGAACGCGCACTTCATACAGTGAGTTCCGTGCCAAAGTGAGGTCTCGATTGGGGGCTTAGGCTCATCTAGCCCCAGAAAAATCGGCTTACCACAGGAATTTAATGTAATTTGCCATCAGATATAATTTTCGGTTATGTGTCGCTGTCTAGGCATCTTCTTTCTGTTGCTGAGCTTTTTCTGGCAAGCCGTCGCGGTGGCAGGTCAGATTCCTGCATTTGCATCAACTGAAGAACGCGAGCACGCCGTCCTGCACCTGCAGGAGGCTGGACACCACCACAAAGATGGTGCTGTGTCTATTGACCAATCTTCTGACTCTGTTTTGCACCTTGTCAGTGACAGCTTGCCCAGTGCATCTTTGGACACATCCCTTTCCAGCGTCTTCGTGCCTGATTGGACCTCTGCATCACCATTGGAATGGGTGACTGCGAAATTGCCTTATCCCATTCTGGAAGGGCCTAGACGCCCTCCCAAACACATCGCCTAGCTGTTTCGGTCGGCTTCAACTGCTGAGGCCATCCCTTTCCCTGCGTCCAACTAGCCCGCTTGACCCTGTCTGGCGGAGCCACTTGGTGCGCCGAGCAACTAGAGGCTTTGTGAATTTCTTAATCGTCTTGAGGTCCTGCACCATTGCTGGACTCATGCTGGCGTGCGTGTCTCATGCGCAGCCGCAAAATAGCGCTATCAGTTTCAATGAAACTAGCACCACTGCAAAAACTACTCTTGTTTCCGCCTTCGAGGCAGCTTGGAAACGTGCTGTAGCCGCTTCCGAGGTCGCTGGCCTCAATAGGCAAGCTCAAGCAGAAAAATTTCGTGCGGAAGCATTATGGGCTGCCCCGCCTTTCGTGGAGGTCTCACACCGTAATGACCGGCTGCAAAGCAACAAGGGCGCGCGTGAGACTGAAATAAGCGTTGCGGTTCCTTTATGGCTACCTGGACAAAAGGCTGCAAAGCAAGACGTGGCGAGCGCGGCACTGGAGCTCTCGAAACTATCCCATGATGAAGCGCGGCTTCGAGTTGCCGAGTCCACGCGTGAGCTCCTGTGGCAAATTGCTGAGCTTGAAGCCAGCATGAAATTGACTGAACAGCAAGTTGCCTTGTTCCAAGCAATTGCAGATGACGTTGACAAACGAGTAAGCGCAGGAGACTTGGCACGGACTGACGCACTGGCGGCCAAGGGCGAATTACTGAATGCACAAACGACGCATACGCAAGCTATCCAACAATTGGGCGCTGCGAAGCGCCAATGGACAGCGTTAACAGGCCTTGTGCAAGTACCAAGTACTTTGCCTGCGGACATGGAGCAGGTCGTGGCACGTAATCTGGAGGAACATCCTGAATTGCGCTTTGTGGCTCAACAAGTGGCCGTTGCTCAAAAGCGTGTGACTTTAGTTGACAAGTCCAAACGTGACGCCCCCGAGCTCATCACATCCATGCGCCAGGACGTCGGTGGACGGGGAATGGGGTCCGCCAACAGCCTTGGTGTTGCCCTTCGCATCCCATTAGGTACTGCGGACCGGAATGCGCCGCTTGAGGCGGCTGCGCTATCAGAGCTTGAGATTGCACAAAGTCGTGAGCAAGTGCGGCGAACCGCTTTAGTAGCAGCTGTCGACAACGCCACCTCCCATCTTCGGTCAATCCACACCCAGCTCGAAGCGGAGAAAGCTAGGTCTTCGATGTTGAAGGAGCGTTCTCAGTTGATGCGCAGCTCCTTTAACGCCGGCGAAACAGCTCTTCTCGAACTTCTACGGGCCACAAACGCCTCTGCCCAATCCGAGTTCAGCGTTGCTCGCCAGGAAGCGGCGATGGGACTTGCACGTGCACGACTTCAACAGGCCTACGGTCAACTGCCATGAATAAACAATCCAACGTATTAATGACCTTGAAGCGGTTTCTCGTACTGAGCGGATTGACCGTTCTCTTCACCAACGTCAGCGCATCTCCGGGAGCACACGGCCCTAATGGTGAGCACCTAGATGGAGCTCCAAAGGCTGGCGCGACCTCCACAAACCCCAGATTCGAAGCCAAGTCTGAGGCGTATGAGTTGGTTGGACGTTTACAGGGCGGAGAGCTTTCCATGTTCATCAACCGCTTTGCTACCAATGAGCCAGTTGATGGTGCAAAGGTTGAAGTCGAGTTTGGAGAGCTCAAGGCCACGGCACCTTTCCACTCTGACCAAGGTGACTATGCCGTAGCTGATGAGAGCTTTCTCAAAGCGCTCTCCACGCCTGGTTCGCATGCCTTGGTCATCACCTTGGTGGATGGCAATGAATCAGACCTGCTTGATGGAACGCTTGAGGTGGGTAAACCCACCGCGACCTCAGGTGATGCAGAGCATGGACATGGTCATAACAACAAGCTGATTTACGGGGGGCTCGCACTTGCGGCACTTCTGGCAGCCGGTGGGACGGGGTGGCTTTTGGGCCGTTCGGCAAGCAAGCGTAACGTGAGCGTTAAGGGAGGCACACAGTGAAGTCCGCAGTTATTTTTTCTCTAGCGCTGATTGCCGGAACTGTTCAAGCATCTCCTGGCGCTCATGGCCCCAACGGAGAACATCTGGATACCGCAAGCGCCACACCATCGGCGACAGGTTTGGGACGGCTACCTGATGGCAGCGTCAATGTTCCGATGCTGTCGCAACGTCGACTCGCCATTCGTACTCAGATTGCATTGCAAAGTGACGCAAACATTGCGATGGAACTACCCGCAAAAGTAGTCGCAGACCCGAATGCGAGTGGTCTGGTACAGGCAGTCATGGGGGGGAAGGTGGACGCAGGCCGTACGGGACTTCCATTCGCTGGAAAAGCAGTGCGTAAAGGAGATGTACTGGCTACCGTGGTTTTTAAAGCCGACCCTTTGGCATTAGCCAGCCAACGTGCACAACTGGCCGAACTTCAAGGTGCGCGTGACATTGCACAGAAGCGCGTGGACCGTCTGAAAGGTCTTGAGGGTTCAGTTCCTCGTAAGGAGATTGAGTCTGCGCAAAGCGAGCTGGCAAGCCTTACGGCTCGGGAGCGAGCTATCGGTGGGAGTCTCTCAAGCAAAGAGTCGGTTGTTGCTCCGGTCTCAGGGGTGATTGCTCGTTCCAATGTAGTGATTGGCCAAGTCGTTGAAACTAAGGATGTTCTGTTCGAGATAACTGACCCGGCCAAGGTCATGGTGGAAGCGACGACCGCTGATTCAACACTGGCAGCAAGTATCAGCAATGCTTCGGTCAAGGGCTCACCTGACGTTCGGCTTGAGCTAGTCGGTATTGGTCGCAGCCTGCGCGAAGGTGTTCTACCCATCACGTTCAAGGCGAGTACCAGCGGCAGCGCCAAAGAGTTACCGTTGGCTATTGGACAGCCCATCACGGTCATTGCGAACGCCAAGCAGTCCATCAAAGGCTATGTTTTGCCAGCAGAGTCCATTACGCGCAATCCAGCTAACGAGCCTGTCGTATGGATTAAGTCTGGTGCCGAGCGATACATCCCTCAGCCTGTTCAATACCAAGCGCTTGACGCAACTCGCATCGTTGTGACCAAGGGGTTGGGTGATGAGAATCGTGTGGTGACACAAGGCGCATCACTCATCGCGCAAATCCGCTGAGCAGGAGTTAACGTAAATGTTCAACTGGATTGTCCGAAGCAGCTTGCACAACAGGCTGTTTGTGCTCGCATTCGCAGCAATACTGATGGTCTACGGCACCATCACTGCGCTGCGCACCCCTGTTGATGTCTTTCCTGACCTCAATAAACCGCTTATCACTGTGTTGACGGAAGCAGGTGGCATGGCTCCCGAAGAAGTGGAGCAACTGGTCACCTTTCCGATAGAGACCGCCTTGAACGGCATGCCTGGCGTGACGCGGGTGCGCTCGATGTCTGGTGTCGGCTTATCTATTCTCTATGCCGAGTTTGACTGGGGAACTGACGTCTACCGCAATCGCCAATTGGTTGCAGAGCGTCTTTCCCTTGTTCGGGAGCGTTTGCCCGCAGATGTGGTACCTGTCATGGGGCCTGTCTCGTCCATCATGGGCGAAATCATGCTCTTGGCCTTGCCCCTCAACGTGAATGACAAGGGTGCAACAGCTTCACCCATGCAGGCACGTGAATATGCAGACTTCGTGTTGCGGCCGCGCTTATTGGCCGTTCAAGGTGTATCGCAAGTCATCCCTATTGGCGGTGAAGTACGTCAACTGAGGGTAGAGCCCGACACAGCGCGCATGGCGCAGTTTGGGGTGAGTCTTACACAGATTGAAGCTGCGCTGAAAGGCTTTGCTGGGAACGCCGGCGGCGGATTCATCGACCTCAATAGTCGCGAATATCTGATTCGTCATATTGGTCGTACCAACAAGGTAGAAGACCTTCAGACGATTGCGGTGGCCTGGTCCGAAGGACGAGCGATACATCTGGAGCAAGTGGCAAATGTTCGCTATGCACCAGCGATGAAGCGAGGCGATGGCGGGTACAACGGCTCTCCGGCTGTCATCGTGAGCATCCAGAAGCAGCCGGAAGCGGACACGGTACGAGTCACACGTGATATCGAACAAGCACTGCGAGAGCTGAACAAAGGTCGTCCCGCAGGTCTGAGCGAACCTCGTGCATTGTTCCGGCAAGCTGATTTCATCCAGGCCTCCATTGGCAACGTCACTGAGGCTTTGCGAGACGGCGCTATCATGGTAGCCATCATCTTGTTTGCATTCTTGCTGTCAGCTCGGACTACTCTCATCTCGCTGGTGGCAATTCCGTTGTCATTGGCGGTGACTGCTCTGGTGTTCCAGCTAATGGGGCAGTCCATCAATGTGATGACATTGGGTGGGCTTGCGATTGCCATTGGCGAGTTGGTGGATGATGCCGTCGTTGACGTAGAAAACATCCTGAGGCGCTTGAAGCAAAACCGGGAGCTAGAGTACCCAGTTTCCACTCTTGAGGTGGTGCGCAGAGCCAGTGTCGAGGTACGTTCTGGCATCGTGTATGCCACGGCCATCGTGGTTCTGGTGTTCGTTCCTCTGTTTGCTTTGCCAGGTGTCGAAGGGCGTCTTTTCTCCCCGCTGGGCATTGCATACATCATCTCCATCTTGGCCTCGATGCTTGTCTCGATGACGGTGACACCAGTCCTGTGTTCCTATTTGCTGCCCAAAATGAAGCGTCTGGACCACGGCGACAGTCCCATTGTTAAGTGGCTCAAGCGTTGGGATGAGCACCTGCTGGTATGGTCGTTTCCTCGCAGCACGGCTCTGATGGGCGCGGCAGCTCTGGCTGTCGCGGTTGCCGCAGCAAGTGTGCCGTTTTTTCCAAGGGCATTTCTGCCGGCATTCAATGAAGGCTCGCTGGTGCTGGGTATGGTCTTCAATCCTGGTACCTCACTGGCAGGCGCGAACCGCATGGGCTCATTGGCTGAAACGCTGATTAGCGAAGTTCCAGAAGTTACTCAGGTGGGTCGCCGCACTGGTCGTGCAGAGTTGGACGAGCATGCCGAGGGAGTTCACTCTGCTGAAATTGACGTTGACCTCAAACGCAGCAATCGCGGACGGGAAGCTGTGATGGCAGATATTCGGGAGAAACTATCTGTTCTTCCCGCACAAGTGGCCGTGGGGCAGCCTATTTCTCACCGTTTGGACCACTTGCTGTCTGGTGTGCGAGCGCAAATTGCCTTGAAGATTTCAGGTGATGACACCGATACCCTGCGCGGGCTGGCCGAACAAATGCGTCAGCGACTTTCGACCGTACCCGGGCTGGTTGACCTGACTGTGGAAAAGCAGGTGTTGATTCCGCAAATCACGGTGCAAATCGACCACCAGAAAGCGGCACAGGCTGGTTTGTCCTCCGGTGAAGCCATTCGCATATTGCAAACGCTCACGGACGGCGCACATGGAGCACAGATTGTCGATGGTGCGCGTCGTTATGAGTTGGTTGTGCGCTTGCCAGATGAGGCACGCAGCCCCCAAGACCTAGCGCGTACGCTTATCGATACACCTTCGGGTCGCATCCCTGTCTCCTCTATTGCCACTGTGACAGAGACCGACGGCCCTAATCAAATCGGTCGAGAAAATGGTCGCCGACGCATTGTTGTGTATGCGAACACCGATGGTTCAGACATGAGCCGTATCGTGCGCGATATCCGAGCGGTGATTGAAAGTACCTCGTTACCGAGTGGCAATTCCATCTCACTGGAAGGTCAGTTCCAAGCGCAAGAGCAAGCCGCTCAGAAGATTTTGGGCCTGTCGCTCATGTCCTTGGCCCTGGTCTTCCTGGTGCTGTACTCGCGCTACCGCTCAACGACGCTAGCACTCATCATCATGGCCAACATTCCGTTAGCGCTGGTCGGTAGCGTTATTGCGATGTGGCTGTCTGGTGTGACTTTGTCGGTTGCCTCTATGGTGGGCTTCATCACCCTGACTGGTATTGCTGTACGTAACGGCATTCTCAAGGTTAGCCACTACATCAACCTGTGCAAGTTTGAAGGTGAGACCTTTGGAGAGACGATGGTAGTTCGTGGCTCTCTGGAGCGCTTGACGCCAGTGCTTATGACAGCGTTGGTTGCAGCATTCGCGTTGACACCACTGCTGCTGTCTGCAGACGCCCCGGGCAAAGAGATTCTGCATCCCGTGGCTGTGGTCATCTTTGGTGGTCTGGTGAGTTCGACCATTCTGGACACGCTACTCACCCCACTGATGTACCTAGCGTTTGGCAAGAAAGCGACCGAACGACTGCTTTTCGAGCAACCAGAGGCTCAAGAGTCCGCTTCTGGTCAGGAAGCCTTCTGACACTTTTACGGGCTTTGAGGCGCAGCCCGTGATGCGCCTCATTCTTCCAAGAGGATTTTTCATGAAGAAGCTAATTTCTGCTGCCATTCTGGGCTTGTCGTTGGTGAGCTTGAACGCAATGGCACATGGCGGTGCCAAGCCACAACATGGTGGCATCGTCCAGTCAGCCAGAGACTTGTCGTTTGAGCTGGTGCCTCAAGAAAATGGTGCTGCCATCTACGTGGTTGACCATGACGCTCCTGCTGATGTGAACAAGGCAAGCGGGAAATTGACTGTACTGAACGGAGCTGAAAAGTCCGAAGCTACGCTGAGCTCCACTGGGGCAAACAAGCTTGAGGCAAAGGATATCAAGTTGACCAAAGGCTCCAAGGTAGTCGCAACCCTGACCGGTTTTGGTGACAAGACAATAACTGTCCGCTTCACGGTGAAGTAACTCCCCCAGAGCGACTGAAATGTAGTGATGAATGCTCTGAGAACAGCGAGATGTTTGCTGCATTGGGTGCCGGTGCCGTAGTCCTCTTTGGTACGGGAACGTCCGCTGTGAAGCTGTTACTTGAACACGCAAGCCCTTGGCTGTTAGCAGGCATTCTCTCTAGCTCAGGCATTGGCCTGCTGAATCGCCCCGGCCCGCAAGCCAGCACCCTCAAAAAAGCATCTGCGACAGAGGGGAAGCGTGACCGTATATGCGTAACTTTGGTCCTGGGGCGGCTGGAACCGAGTTCCCCATGCTAGCCAGTGCGCCAACCGGTGCCAAAGTAGCCCCCGCCATGGGGAAGCGTGACCGAATATGCGTGGATAACTTTCCCTGGGCACAGCTTTTCTGTGGATAAGTCGGTTTGCCAAAGCAGCCTGCGACAGAGGGCAAGTGTGACCATATCTGCGTGAAATCGGCCTTGAGCCTGTCATCGTTGACGCGTGGTCGCTGGGGGCACTGGCCTCAGGGGCTAACTCACTCAAGGCATGGGGAGCTTTTTCTCAGTTTAGGGGGCACCTACCGCCTTACTATCAATCCGAATTCGCGCAGTCCGAGCTCGACCGACGGCTCAAGTCCTGACGGTTTACGTCGTCCGCTAATTGATTTTTAGGTTGCATGCAAAACTGCCAAATCTTTGGAATAATCCCTAGGGTACCTGTCACCTAAAATAAAGGTGACAGGTATATTTCGAACTACCAATTTGGTATGCAAGAATTATCGGGTAGGTTATCGAGTATCAGATACGCTAGCGCTCCGCTGGCTAATACCTGACTTACGAAAGTGTCTGGGTCGTCTCCTAGCGGAATTCCAGAATCTTGAAGTAATCTAATAATACCAGGAGAGGCTTGTAGATTGGCGTAGCTGTCGAATGTCTGCGAATACCAAACGATACCGGCAACCATAGCTGGCGAACAGAAGTTTTTTGTTTGAATTGGCCTAGGTTTGCAGGTAGCCGGCGGAAGGGTGTTTAGTAACTTTGCAGGCTGCTCTCCTTTAAGGAGGTAATAGCTAAAACTGTTTAAGTTGGTTAGGGGTTCGTATGTAACCGGATAGCCGTAAAAATTAAACAGTTCGCTTGCATTGACGGTAATTTCAGTTCTCTGAGTTAAATAACTCCCGTCTACCGTAATTACTTCCACCGACAAGCCATCAGTATAAATCCACACTCCCGCATCTTGAAGCCAGTATATTCTCGAAGAATAGAGCCAATCCCGCATTTCAGGTTGGAATCTAAGCTCGGGGTTTGCGTAAAGTAGGTCTAGCGCATCTTTTGGCGTGCATAAGCCGCTTTCGTCGGGGACGATAACTCCCGCAGGATTGCACCCGTACAGGCCGGAGGCTTCGGTGCCGATAATTTTCCAAGACCCGCCATCTACGGCGTTCTGGCACCAGCTGGCGTTGCAGCTGGATTTGATAACGTAGCCCCCATTGGCGTCTTTCACCACGGGGACGCAGGAGTCTGGCCCACCGCTGAGCGCTGGAGCGGGTAGCATTTTGGCTCCGGTCGGCAAGAAGAATGGCAGGGCTGGCTCGGCACCTGATGGCGTAACAGCCGGGTTGGTACAGTACGGGTTGCTGGGCTCGGCAACGCACAGGGGCGTTGTGGTCTGGGTAGTGCAGGCGGTATGCACAGGATTTAGCTCACAGAAGGGCGTAGCGTTTGGGGGCACGAGGCACAGCGCATTAGTGGGCTCGACAACACACAGGGGCTGCGTGTCACCACCCCCTGTGGTTTTGCACACAGCATCTGCAGGATGGAGCTCACAGAACGATTTACTCGGGTCGGTGGGCGTGACGCACAGGGCATTGGCAGGGTCAGCAACGCACACCGGAGTCGACGTGCTTATCGTACAGGCCGCATTGGTCGGGTTCGCTACGCAGAAGGGCGTAGTGTCAGGGGGCACGAGGCACAGCGCATTAGTGGGCTCGACAACGCACAGGGGCTGCTGGTCACCACCCCCTGTGGTTTTGCACACAGCATCTGCAGGATGGAGCTCACAGAACGATTTACTCGGGTCGGTGGGCGTGACGCACAGGGCATTGGTAGGGTCTGCAACGCACACCGGAGTCGACGTGCTAGTCGTACAGGCGGCATCGGTCGGGTTGGCTACGCAGAAGGGCTCTGGCGTGGTGGTGGGCGTGCAGCCAGGACTGGTAGGGTCGGCAACACACCGGTTCCACGACTCAATCGCCGGCTCTAACACATCGGGCTTGGCGCTGGGATTGAGCAAAAGGGTGTAGGGTGCAGCATCGCCAAAGCATTGAATACGCCTCCCGGCATCGGGCTTGGACTTGACGCCTTCGAGTCCCAGCTTGCGATTGACAGCCAAGCAGGTTTCGGCATCGAGCTTGTTTTGCAGCATCACGGCGGGCAACATCCCCGGGGCTAGCAGCCACCAGTCGCTGTCTTTGGCCACCAGCCCCTCGGCATAGGTGCCAGTGGCCGGAGTGGGCATGGAGCTGAGGTAGTTGCGCGCCACCAACTGCTGGAGATTGGTCAAATCCCCTTCGACCGTGACCGACCGCATGTCGATAGCCGCGACAATTTGCTCGCCTTGGGTCAGCAGGCCGGCGGCTGCGGCTTCTTTGGCGTGCTTGTCGGAGGAAACGGAGAGGTAGTACATGGTGCCGGCCGCAAGGGCCACCACCAAGCCTATCGAGATGATGGCGAAAATTAATGAGAACATAGAGCTATCAAAATAGTTGAGCTACGGTTTATGACCACCGCCCACCATCAACCCAGCTGGTTTCAATGTAGTAGGAGGCGTTCAGCGTATAGCTTCAAACTTTGGGTTTTTGGCTCTATCCAGTTCCTTATTTTTGGCAGAAAGCTACTTTTATTGGTTATGCGTATGAATTTTGCTGTTCAAGGGCAGTTATGGGAGAGAAACTTGGCTATACATAGGGCAAACTTCAGAAATGAAGGTTGCCGCTTGGCTGGTCGGGTTTGATAACGACAGCGGCCAAGGGATAACCCTGGACTGTGGGATAGTCTTGAGAATCAGGGCGGAGCGGCGAAGCTAGCACTCCGAAGACGAAAAGGCTGGCGGGCGATGCCGGCTCCGCAGTGCCAGTTGAAAAAGCGGGGATGGGTCTGAAGGCTTCTTGCAGATTATTGACTGCAGGATGGCTGGGCTCATCCTCACCACAATGCCATCAATATGCTACTAAGTGTAAAAGAATGGATGAGCCTAAGGGCTGCAAGAGGCAAGAAGCACCAAAGGTGTGCTACTAGGTATTCAGATTAAATGCAATGCATATTGTAGGAAAGTACTTGATTGAGGCTTTAAGCAGCTGAGGTCAAGGGGGAGGCTCACGAAGTGAGGGGGCGAAGCCCCATCTGGCATAGTATCCGATGCGGGATATTTGGTAGAGGCTGAGGGGTCTCAGTTTACCCAGGTTCTGAAGGGCTATTCGGATTATTCGGTTGGAATGTGGTTGTAGCAGCCTCTGCCGTGCTGGTGGAAACGCTCCTCGCACTCGATGCATATCAGGACAGCGCTATCGATTGCTGAGGGGAATGTCTGTGTATTCTCTCTAACAGGTGCCAGCCGCTTTTCCTTGATAGCCATATTCCGTGGGCGGGATAGACCATGACACAGCACAACCCAAGAACGTGCTGGTACCCAAAATGCTCAATGGCAAGCTGTAAATAAAACTCGCTGTTTTTCCCACCAGAGATTGGCTCCAGTACTCTCGTGCCCTATCATTTAAACCGTTTATTCCGGTTTTCGAGTGTATGAAAGTTCTACTGTTTCAACCACTTATTCCGGATAGCCGTTAGGTCTTAGCTCAGGATAGGCCCCAGTGAACACCCTCATCGGAGGGTGTTTCTCTTTGTGAAGCATCGGCTAAGATAACCCTACTAACTGGGAGCTTTACATGAAGATTGGGGTCTTGTCCGTCGCAGTTGCCTCCCTGGCCCTGCTGACTGCCTGCGGTGAAAAAAACACAGATGTACCGTCATCAGTAGCCCAAAAAACTGCTGCGCCGACACCTCCAACGCCTTCCCCCGAAGAGAAGGAAAAAGAGACGCTGGCCGGATGCACGGCCCGCACCATCAGCATCGAACCTCCAAGTATTGAAGCCTTGGAAGGTCTTCAAGGTCAGATGCGGTGCATCGAAAACTTCCTGGGCGACTACAAGAACACGGCCCACTGGAAAAAAGCCTACGCCGACCGGGCCAAGGCCATGGAAGATTCCATGGTGGTCATCAATGCACTGAGCGGCCCACCTGCGGGCAACGGTGATGGCGACATGGTCAACGCTCAACGGATGTTGATGGACCGCGAGAAGTTAAAAAAACTCAAATCGGAAAACTATTACTTCGTGAAAAGAGCTATTGAGGAAATCACCATTTCAATCCACCATGCTCTATTCCGAGAGCTTCGGGACGGTGGAATGCAAATGGGAAATCCTCAACGGAAAATAGAACAATCAAATCGTATGGCAAAACAAACTGGGGTTTGGGAAGAAAGTGTCTCCGAAGTTCGGGAAGGTGGACAATTTGTCGTAACAAGTTGGGTAGCAGATAAATCTCCTATGTTCATTATTGAGGGTTATGGCTCCACTTCTGTCGTCATCAAGATTGAGGATAGATACTTTGATGACAATGGAACGTTTTCTGAGAAATGCAAAGTCTATTTGGGCATGACTCGAAAAGGACTCTCCTACGATTGCCCTCAATATTTGTCGGGAACTATGGGCCGGGAAGTTCTTGACGCTATGAAAGAACTTATCAAGGAAGATATGGCATTGAAGGCAAGTCGGGCGAATTGAAGGATTGATGGTAGAAATGAAAACACCCTCGTACAGAGGCTGTTTAGAGTGGCTAACATAACTTAGAGCCACCAACACCATTTCCCCTGAGATTGGCATGAAGCTTTTTATGCTTCATGCTTTCATGGCCAGACAGCTCTTACACTCGTTCCGGTGAACGTTGTACAAGACTGTGGAGTGTAGGATGAGGCCGTTTTCGATTCGATTGTTTTCACCTTCCGGGGCACCAGATGGTATCTTGGTGGCATCCCGCGATGACTGGCCAGGACGAGCCGTCATCTTTCCTCGTTCGCTTGCCGGAGAGGTCAAAGGTCGTAAGGAGTACCAGCAGCCAGGGGTCTACCTCTTGGTTGGCAGCAAGCGCATGTACATCGGTGAGGGTGACCCTGTCGGCGACCGAATCGACTCGCATGTCAAGCACAAAGATTTTTGGAGGAAAGGCGTTTTCTTCACGGCAGAGGGAGGGCGTCTAAACAAAGCCCATGTCCAGCACTTAGAGTCCCGTCTTATTTCGTTGGCCAAGTACGCTAACCGGGTACCGTTGGACAATGTCAATCAGCCAACTGTGCCAGCGCTTTCGGAAGAAGACACGGCCTTTACTGAAAACTTTCTCCATGAAATCCTCCTGATGCTTCCTTTGCTCGGTTTCTGGCAGCTTTCTGAAGACGAAGACACCGATGAGGCACAGGAAGATGCTGAAGCCTCTGCACAGGGGGATGAAGCCAGCGTAGGTAGTACCGGGAAGCGCGCGGCGCTCTATTCAAGCATCCCTAAAGGCTTGCAGTTCAAGCTAACAGCCCGCAATGCTGATGCCGCGCTCGAGGTTGTTGAAGGCGGTGTCGTCATCAAAAAGGGCAGCCGTGTGGCAGACCCTGTGGCAGAACGCTTCGAGCTGGATGCCCCCAGTTATGCAGCTCTTCGTCGACAGCTATGTGAATCAAACGTCATCGCACAAACAGCAGGAGGTTGGATATTCACAAAAGACCAGTTCTTTTCGTCTGGCTCCGCAGCTGCTGCTGTTGCGCGAGGAGCCATCAGTAACGCGGATTGGTGGAAAGGTAGTCAGGGCAAGTCTCTAGGTGACTACATTCGTGAGGTGAAGGCTAAAGCATAGGTTGCCGATAGGCAGACCACAGAGTCCGACCTGTGTCGTCTACTTGCGGTATTCAGGCAGAGCTGAATGCCACCGTGCTTCTATGCCGTATGTCGCGCATGTCTCCGGCAATGTGGAACCCACCTGAAAGTCAGTGCACAAGGCCCCCTGGGTATCTTTCCTCCCGCCAAAGTGACGCAGATTGTTCAAGTTCTGGATGTCATCCGAGAGAGAGCGGTTGCTTGATGCCGCCTTGGCAGGCTGTCAAGTCGGTGTTTGTTTTGCTCCCGTCGTCCTGATTCATGCCACGGGCAAAGAAGGCAGGTGCCCTTCTTAAGGGCTTGTGGGTGGTTTGCTACTGTCAGTAGAATCATCGCATCCGACTTACGGATGTTTTGAACTGACATTTCGTCTCATCACGCTCTTCTTGGGTGGGTGGCCCCTTTTTATGAAAGGGGTGAGCGATGGATGCAGTATCTGGACTCAGCAGCAAACGCCAACCTGGCCCGGTTGGCCGGGTGTCAATTCGCAATCCAAGTCTGCTGCTTGCGGTCTTGCCCCGGTGCGAAATCCAAGGTGCCCCCACAGCTTGGGGCCCCGGCCATGTCAATGCGGTGGACTTTCAGTGCGGCCATCACGGCAAAAAAGAACCCAGCATCAAAGGTTCCTCTGCCAATTTTGCGGCCCAAGACCTTCCAGGCAATAGCCATCCCATAGGTCTGTTGCAGCAGCTCAGACAGCTGCCGATACGTCATGTTGCGCTCCAGCAGAGCGTCTTGAAGCAACCCTCGGGCATACCCCTGCCAGGTCTGTTTCAACTTGGCTGTGGTTGTCATCGCCCGTTTCCTCTCTTAGTTGATTGTCCGCCATGGTGGCGCGTCCGTCCTACGACAGCAGGGCAGCAGCATTTCGCCCCTAAAACCTGGAAGGTGTCATTTTTGACACCCTATCGTACCTCTTACCTATACCCCCGAGCCTGCCCTGAGTGCAGGCGTTTTCCGTGGGTACCAAGCCCATGGGGTCGAGAACATAAACCAGAGCTTGATTGAAGGGGTCAGCAATGAACCAACAGTATGGGAAGCGCCCTAGCCTTTCCAGGGTCGATACCGGGGCGCGTCGTGTAGCACCTTCCTACGGGAAGGAGTCCTTTTTGACCTTTGGTCAGAAGTCACAAGGGCTGATGGTGGTCGAGCAAGAGGCCGAGCGCTTGACTTCCCACATGCTGGGTATGGACCCCAGCGTAGTCGGCTACCAATCGCAGCCTTTTGTCGTTGATTTGATAGACCACGCCATTTTGAGAACTGGGGAGCAACGCCAGCAAGCTAAAGCCAAGCACAAAGACAGGCCAGGCCCGAAGCTCTTCACTCCGGACTTTCTGGTGCAACTCAGCGGCGGCAGACAACGTGTGGTGGAAGTCAAGCTTGATGGTTATCTCGGCGATGCCGCCTACCAGCAAAAGCTCGAACTGGCCCAAGCCATCCTCTGGGACCACGGCTATGAGTTCATGCGTGTAGTCGTGCCGATATCACCCAAACATCCACTGCGACTGAACGTCCCGCTATTGCACCAGGCCACGCTGCGCAAAGACCTCATGCCTCAAACAGATGTTTACCGTGAAGTGGAACAGCTAGCGCAGCAGGGGGCTCACACCATGTCGGAGTTCTGCACAGGACTGGCTGTGAGCACCCGCATGGCACCCGTGCTGCTGGCATTTGGTACTTTGAGCATGGATTTGACCGCGTACCAGATTCGGGGAGATGCACCTGCCGAGCCGGCATTCGGCAGTTTAGACCACCTGCAGCTGCTTTGGGGTCTAGGCACATGACACAGCATTTGCTCAAGGGTGACAAGCTCTTTGATAAACGCAGCGGCGATGTCACCCAGCTTGTGATTGACCCGATGCCTCTTGCCGGTCGCATCAAGTTGCTTGACCTGCGCCAGAACATGGATGTTTACGTCGAGTACGAACAGCTGCGTCAGGATATCGCGGCTGGAACCATCACCGTTCAGCGCACGGGTGCCCCAGAGAAAGCAAGCCACTACCGGCTTGACCCGCGACAGCAAGACGAACTCGCTGCCGCATTGGACATCACGAGGCGGTTACAAGAATACGCAAGAAGCAAGCACACCAGCTTTCGGCAGGCCTATTCAGACCTGAAAGCCGAACACGATAAGCACCCGGAAATTGGCCATATTTTCCCCTCGCTGGCCACGGTCTACCGCCATCTGAACCGGCATCGACAAGGTTTGCCACTTCTTTTTAGCAACAGCAACAAAGGCAATCGCAGTCCACGCCACTCCGAGCAAGTCGAATCAGTGGTGACACGGGTGGTTGAACACCACTTACTGCAACCGCTCTCGCGCTGGAGTCTGACCGGTGTGCTGAAGCTGGCCAACCAACTCTTGCATGACGAGCGACTCATCCCTGTTGACGAACAAGTCAGTAAGAAATATGTGCGCCGCATTTTGAGCAATCTGACATCTGACCCGCAACTCGAACGCATGGACCCCAGAACCGCGGCTGCGGCTAAATCGATTGCCAAACATCCCATTCGCGTATCGGCTCCGCTCATGCGCGTCGAACAAGACGCCTTGCACTTGCCCTGGAGGCTGCAAACACCGGATGGTCATTCCACATCCATTCACTTGGTGCATGCCATCGACTGCTATACCGGCATGCCCGTGGGCTGGCATTTGGTGGTTGGCTCACCGACTGTCTCCGACAGCCTTAGGTGCGTGCAAAGCATCCTGTTTTCAAAGAAGGAGCGCTTTGCTGCATTAGGGGTGGACTGTGCGTTGGATTGTTATGGAACGCCTTCTCTTTTGGTATTCGATAACGGCCCGGAAACCAAAGGCGAGCGTATGCAAAAGCTCACCCATTTGGGCATTGACCCTAAGCATTGCAAAGCCCGCCACGCCCAAGGCAAGCCGTACATCGAGCGCCTGAATCGGTCTTTGAAAGAGGCTCTGGAGACCCTGCCTGGGTGCACTCGCTTTGACGGGGTAGATGGGCAGCGCAAACCGGAAGAGCTTGAGGATTTACCGATGAGCCTTGAGGAGTTCGAGCACTGGATTGTGCGTTGGTACTACGAAGAATGGGCCAACACCGAACTTAAAAGGCATGTGCGCTCCATATTCACGGAGACCACCCATTTAGGCAACACACCAGCCCAGCGCTGGCGCACCATCACGCAGGAACATGAAGTTCCGTTGCCATTGCCACCGAGCATTCGCGATTGGCAGATGACCCTTTACGAACGCACGGTCAGGGGGCTATCGCGCAAGACGGGCATTACCTACGAAGGCTACTCCTTCCAGGGCCCACCCATCCCCTACCTCCTCAAGAAGTACGGGGAAGAATCCATCGAGATATTAGTGGACCCAGAAGACTTCCGTCGCATCTACATACAGGATGGCCCCGATGGGGAGCTGGTGGAACTCATCAACCACGATGTAGATGAAACGACACCCGCTTATTCGTTTGCTCAAGCCAAGAAGATGGTGCAAGAAGCCGCAGGTCGTACACCCGAGGAAATCGCGCAAGTCACAGCCTTCCGTCGTGACCTCTTCCTGCGCTCAACCGAAACATCCGCGAAAGCCAGCAAACCCTCGAAGAAATCCGTCGAAGAGTCACGGGAAACTGCCCGTCGCAGTAAGGAAACCAGTGCATTAAACCGCGCCCGGAATAACCCGCTGCCAACCCCTACTGCAGCATCTGGCGCAGACAGTACCAACACCACCCTCAGTGCGGGGGACATTCCGACCCTGCCCGTGCTGGACCGGAAAACCAGAAAAACCATCCTATGAACAGCGCCCTTAACCTGCGTCGCCGTATCGAAAACTGCGAGCTGCCGCACCATTTCTTTGTTGAACACTACACGGCACTGAAACGCCGTATTGACGACACCCTAGCAGGCTTAGCTCCCCGCGTCGATTGGGTCGTCGGCCCGTCCAGAGTCGGCAAGTCCATGCTGCTCAACGCCCTGGCCAGCGAGTACCCAGCACAGCGCATTGGCAACGCCCGCCATGTACCAGTGCTGACGGTGCCTGTGTCGTCGTCGATTTCTTCCAAACTGCTGCCCATCAGTGTGCTCAGTGCATTGGATGTTCCGCTGCCGCAACGAGGTTTGACATCTGGGGTGATGTTCAACCGGATGGCGGACCAATTGCGTCTGGCAAAGACTAAGGTGTTGCTGTGGGAAGAGGCCAGTCACTTGGTGGAACCTGGTTCGCGGGTGCCGCCACGCGCCTCTGGCGATTGGTTTAAGGACGTATACGAACAGTTGGGGGTCACGCTGATTATGTTTGGCGTTCCACGGCTTCAACGTCTTTTCGAGAGCAACGAGCAGCTTAGGCTGCGCGCTTCCGCCAGACGGGAGTTTCGGCCCTACAACTTCAAATCAGAACAAGAGCAGCAGGACTTCTCGTCATGCGTTCGAACCTACGCGATGCTGTTTAGCGAAGCGGGTTGGCCGATTCATGTGGACTTCGATAGCTTGGTCAAGAACTGCTACTTGCTATGCGGCGGGCTCGTGGGCGTGCTTAGCCGGTTTATGCAGGAACTGGCCAGCCAAATAACCTACGAAAAACCCCGTGCGCTGACCTTTGCGGACTGTGCTCGCGCTGCCCAAGCCATTGAAAGCGGGGCCCATCCACACTGCCCGCCATTTGTGTGTGAGGTAGTCACGGCCATTGAGCTCAATCAAGCACATGCCCACGTGCTGGAGTTCAGTGGCATGGCACTACGCCCTTAAAGAAATTTGACCAATACATCAAAGAATTTACATGCAACTTGCCATTATTTTTGGGCCCTTGGATAGGGAGTCATCGCTGGGGTACTACCGCCGCCTGGCCGAATCTAATGCCCTTTGGCATTGGAAAGAACTTGCCAAAATGGCGCAGGTTTCACCCTCTCGCTCGGGCTTACTCGGTCAACCACAGTACATGGCTGAGGCCTTAGGCTTGGATGAGCAGTGGACGGCAACCGCTGCACAACAAGAGCAACGTGCCCGGCGCTGGCGTGGCCTACATCGCAATCAACATGACGCTGTGTGCCCGTTGTGCTTTAAGGAGTCGGTTTATTTGCGCGACCATTGGGAACATGGCTACGCTGTAGCCTGCCATAAACACGGCGTGCAGCTTGTAGACCGTTGCGGGTCTTGTGGTGAGCTTCTCTCTACAACCCGGGAGCATATTGACCGATGTCCGTGTGGTCAGAACCTGTGTGAGCATGTCACTCAGCCTGCAACGCATGGGCAACGGTGGTTGGCGAGACTGCTCGCTGAAGATGGCAGCGCACCTGAGTGCGGGGATGGCCCATTCATTTCAGGTGTGGACATCATGGATTTGACCAAATTGGTTCGAACCCTTTGCCTGTTCAACGACCCACTAGCGGCTACACCTCCCCGAAATGCCGCTTCGGCGGGCACCATCAGAGAAGCTATCGAATTTCTGCATCCTCTTGAGCGCTTGCTCACCCACTGGCCATGTGGATTTGAGACGCATGTGAAAGAGCGTATCGCTGTAGGCAATTCCCAGGCGCGCACCCTTAACAGTTTGTTAGGGAGGTGGTATCAGCAACTTAAGCCGCTGACGACCAGCGGGCCACTGCGCCCATTTATGGATACCTTGCTCCGAGTGGCAGCTTCGAAATTTAATGGAGTCATCGGTCTAGACACGGCTGCTGCAAGCACCGCGCATGGCATCACGCACTTGTTACTCAAGCAGGTATCCAGCCAGACTGGTGTGAGTCGGGACAGCCTGCTGAAACTCATCAACCAAGATTTGCTGACCTATCGCACCAAACGTTATGGTACCCGGGGCCTAGTCTATGAAATTCCTGTGTCGGAAGTCGAACGCATCCAGGCAGCACGCGGACAATGGATGAGTCGGTTCGAGGCGTGCCAGTTACTTGGAGTACCGGCCAGTGTGTTTGAACACATGGCTACAGCGGAGCTTGTGACCACAGACCCGCATTGGCGTGATGACCCGTTCAAGTCAGGGCCCGTGAGCCGCCCTTCAGTGGATGCTCTGGTGAGTAAACTGCAAAGCCATGGTGTTCGACCCGCCAAAGATGAAGAGCTGACAGCGTTTTGCGAACTCACCAGTCGCCGCATGGGAGACAAAACCGCGATTCAGTCAGCGATGAAGGCCATTTACGCTGGTGAATTGCTGCCTACCGCCACTGCCAAACAGGTGGGCAAGCTGCAATTCAGACTGGCCGAGGTCAAGCAATACTTTGGGACTCCAGTTCTGGAAAACGGGCTGGCAGTCAACCAGCTAAGCAAGAAGACCGGCTGGAAGTGGGAGAGTATCAACCACTGGATTGAATTGGGCCTACTGGAATCCGAAAGCATCATGCTCAGAGGACAGCCGTGTAGGGTGGTGACACCAGAACACTTGCTGCATTTTTCACAGCAGTACATTCCTCTAGCCGAGCTAGCAAAGAACATCGGCAGTAAGTCCTCCGCTCTCATGGAGCAATTGGACATCGAGTTGGTGGGGGCTAAGCTACTACCCAACGGATTGCAACGCGGCGCTCTGGTTAGACTCTCCGACCTGACACGACTGGCATTGAAAGCCTCTGCCGGGCGGCGGTGACCTTGCCTCCACCTCAGTATTCCTGAGCAGCCTAGAGGACCTTATGGGCACCGTAGACGGAAATCAAGGTCTCGATGCTGCTACCAATCCCGTTGACTACCCCGACCCGCAGCCCACACGCTGGGCCTGAACATCTATTATCGGACTAACTCGCTGAACACTGCTTAACAAGACCAATTAACCAGATTAACAAATCATAGTGAACAACACACATCAAATCAACGTTGAGCAGAACAAGCCTGAACGGCTGGTTCTACTGCGTGCCCAAAGACTGTTCTATGCCCGTGCGAAACAGTACCAAGCTTGGTTCACTTTGCTAGCACTGGTGCTTCCCCTGATGGGAGTAATTTTCGGTGCCAGCCATCCCGAGATTCGACCTTATCTGGGCTTCGGCTCGATAGTGGTCTTGCTTCTGGAAGTGGGAGTTGTCGCGCGTCTGCAGAAAGAAGATTGCAAACGAGGGGCGAAGGTTCAGGAGCAGTTCGACACCGAGGTTCTGAAGCTTGACTGGAATCAGCTTGTGGCCGGTCGCCGGGTCGATGCAGAAGAAGTGCGAGCGATAACTACTACAGAAATGTCTGACTCAGAGCGAAAGCGCTTGCAGAACTGGTACGAAGTTGATGTCTCCCGGCTTCCTGTTCAGCTCGGTCGGCTAATTTGCCAGCGTACCAACCTCGCGTATGACATGCGCATTCGCAGAAAGTACGTAGCAATCCTAATCGGGGCAGCTGGTGTCATATCGGTGACTTTGGTTTTTGTTGGCATATATCAGGGCCTCAATCTCAATGACCTCATCTTGACACTGTGTTTGCCAGTCTTGCCATTGGTTGCCTATGTACTCCGTGAGCACCGCAAGCAGAACGACACCATTGAGACGCTGACCACGCTGAAGTCAGAGGTAGAAAAGGTGTGGGACAAGGCACTTTCTGGAGCCTCGTCCACGGAGCTGACCACTGCATCACGTGCTTTGCAAGATGCCATTTATCGGCATCGTGCGAGCAATCCGCTGGTTTTCGATTGGCTCTACAACAAACTTCGAAATAACGAAGAAGACCAAACTCGCCATGCAGTCGAGAGGCTTGTTGCCGAAGCGGAACAGAAAATGAACGTGGCGGAGGCCCAATGAAATTGCATGAACATTTCAAGGCATTCCTCAATGACCATGTGAATCTGAATGCCACGCGGTTGCGGCTTCTACAGGACAGCATCGTTGCCGTCGAAAATGCGGTACGAGCACTTGGTTGGGGCCCCAAGATTATTTCGTTTGCTCCGCAGGGTTCTTGGGCCCACGAAACCATCATCAAGCCGCAGTCGGGACAGCCATTTGATGCCGACCTCCTGGTGTTCGTTGAGGCCAAGGAAGGCTGGATGCCCAAGGACTACGTTAACGAGCTTGCAACCAAGCTTGGGCGCCTTCCTGCTTATGAGGAGAAGGTACGTCGCTTCTCACACTGCGCCACGATTGAGTACGCGGGCGAGCGCAAGATTGATGTTGCACCTTGTGTTGTCAATCGACTTTACGCAGGTCAGTACGAGGTCTGCAATCGTGTCACTAACCAGTTCGAAGCCTCTGCTCCTGAGGCTTACACCAAATGGGTGAAAGACAAGAACGGTGTCGCCGGTGGGGATGACCTTAAGAAGGTCACGCGGCTATTGAAGTACATGCGCGATATTAAGGGCAACTTCACTTGCCCGTCGTTCCTGCTCACAACCTTGATGGGTCTGCAGGTCTACGAAAGCGACCGTGGCAGCGCGCAGTTCGCTGACCTGTCAACGACGCTTAAAACGCTCGTCGGCCGTTTGGACGACTGGCTCCAAGCGAGGCAAAGCGTTCCAACAGTGCCAAATCCAAAGCTGCCGCAGGAAGACCAAGCGGGCGGCTGGGACCAAACACAGTACTCAAACTTCCGCGACAAGGTCAATCTGTACAGGGGCTGGATTGATGATGCTTTTGCTGAGCAAGACCGGGACGAAAGCATCGGAAAGTGGCAACGTGTCTTCGGTGAAAACTTTGCCGCTGGCGAAGCGAAGCAGGCCGCAGAGCGGGTTGGCGAGGACTCATCCAGCGGAGCACTTGTGGTCAGCGGGCACTTCCGGGACTTGGTTGAGCTAGTTAAGACTCTTGGCGCTGCAGCAGTCCCTGCCAAGCTTCGCCAACTTCCACATGTGCGTCGGCCAACATGGAGGAAGGCTGCGGACCAGCACACCGTTCTAGTGTCGGCCGTTTTGCGCACAGGGCAATATGGAACCACAATACGAGCTATCAAGTCCGCTGAAGCGCTGCAACCAAATTACTGGGTGCGATTCACTGCGACAGGAAAACATGGCGTTCCTTTCACAGACGACTACAAGGTTCAGTGGCGGGTGACGAACACGGATAAGGTTGCGTCTAAGGCGGGTGCGCTTCGCGGCGAGTTCTACCCGTCGGACGAAGGCACAAGCCGCTCCGAGCGCTTGGAATACCGAGGAGTTCACTTCGTCGAGGCCTTCCTAATTCGCAAACGGGACAACCGACTGGTGGGACAGTCTGAGCCTTTTTACGTCGTCATTGAGTAATTCGAAGTGCCAAACATACCCAACCGGGCGAACACCAGAACCTACACAAGTTAACGGTCAACTGGTCTAAACCCCCGATATAAGCGGGATTGCTATCTGTCTCCAGACAACTGGAGACAACGATGGAATGGCCATGCGGAATTGTGGTCAGTAGAGGCGAACTCTGGGCTACGGTCGAATCAACAAATGGAGCAACGAGCCTGGTGGCGCTGAAGGAGCTTTATCGGCGCGGACTTCCGCCTACCGACAAAACGGTCCGCAGGATGGTGACGGTCAATTTTCGAGATTTTTTTGCCCTGCGATGCCCGCAAGTAAACAACCTATTTCGAAATATTGATGCCCGATGAAGTGGCCTAGTTCGAGGGTCATCAGGTATTCGAAGTGCAACATCAGGGCAAGATGCACTTGGTTGCCCTGATATGTGCGCTGTTTAAGCCTTCCACGAGACTGCTTCATGAAATGTTAGCTCCAGATGCACTGCAGCGCACCCTTTGGCTCGACTGCTCCGATGGAGCTGCCGATGTCGTCATCGATGCCAAGTGGGCAACTTCCTCATTTGAAAATAGCCACAGCAAATGGCGGGGGCCTTTGAGTTGAATGGTCTCTCACCTTACAGCCCGTAGGATGGTCGACAGCGTTCATCGGCATGCGCTTGTGGTTTTGCCGGAGATGCGATGAGCTGTTCGGCCATTCAATTCTCGACATTAATGTTCTCGTCCACTATGCTCCATCTGTGATGGGAGATGGTTCCTTTTCCTTCTTTGCCTACCGAAACGAGTTGGCAGCAAAGTAGAAAATTCTCACGTTATGAGGTTCATTTTCTCAGCTTTTGCTTCCCACAATGCTGTAAGTCATTGTTCTACAATGGAGCGCTTTCTCAGCTTATGGGAACCTCTACACCCATCAAAGGGAGCCAGCTTCTGGCTCTACGACTACGGGCACTCTGGGGGCCAACGCGCACATCAGCTCATAGCCTACGGTGCCTGCGGCTTCCGCGACGTCGTCAATCGGTAGCACGGTGCCATTGGCGGCGCGCCCCCACAGCGTGACATCGCTGCCCATGCCCACCGGCACCCCTGCGGCCAACACCGGGGTCAAATCGACCGTCACCATGTCCATGCTGACCCGGCCCACCAGCCGGGTGCGGATGCCATTGACCAGCACCGGCGTGCCAGTAGGGGCGTGGCGCGGGTAGCCATCGGCATAGCCACAGGCGGCCACGCCAATCTGCATGGGGCCATCAGCGGTAAAGCAAGAGCCATAGCCCACGGTATCGCCCGCTTGGAGTTGTTGCACGGCAATCAGGCGCGTGCTCAGGGTCATGGCGGGCTGTAAATTCCAGTCTGAGGCGTGGTGCTCAGGGTGGTCTGGGGAGCTGCCATAAAGCGCAATGCCCTCGCGCAGCCAGTCGCCACGGGCCAGCACATTCTGGCTGTGGCACAGCGTAGCGGCACTGTTGCCCAAGGTGCATTCGCCGGGCAGGTCTTGGGTGGCAGCGGTAAAGGCGGCCACTTGGTGGGCAATGCCGCGCGGGCCGTCGGCATCGCTAAAGTGTGTCATGAAGGAGATTTCTTCTACCTGCGGCAGGGCGTTGAGCCGTGCCCAAGCACTGCGAAAACGCTGCGGCGTAAAGCCGAGCCGGTTCATGCCGGAGTTCATTTTGAGGAATACGCGGTGCGGCACCTGCGTTTTGTGTGCGGCCAGCCAGTCAATTTGGGCATCACAGTGAATGGTGTGCCACAACCCCAGCCGCGAGCACAGCTCCAAATCACGCGGTTCAAATACACCTTCGATCAGCAAGACTGGGCCGCGCCAGCCCAGTTGGCGCACGCGGGCGGCCTCGTCCAAATCGAGCAGGGCAAAGCCATCGGCAGCGCGCAGGCCCTCAAAAACGCGCTCAATGCCGTGGCCGTAGGCATTGGCTTTGACGACGGCCCACAGGCGGGCATCGGCTGCAGCTGCACGCAGGCGGGCCAGATTGTGTTGCAGGGAAAGGGTATGAATGGTGGCGTGGATAGGGCGCGGCATGGCTGGCACTCAGGGAAGATGCGGGGGATTCTGGCACCGCAATACCACCGCTTGCGTGATATAACCGGCGATCTTTTGCCATCGTAGCCGCCAGCGCCCCTTTTCTTTCTGTACCGGGCCTTTGCCCTGCCCACGCATTCCCCTTATGGCCATTCAATGAAGCGCGGTTTCTACACCATTATGTCGGCGCAGTTTTTTAGCTCGCTGGCCGACAACGCCTTGTTTGTGGCCGCTGTCGAACTCTTACGCACAGGTGGTGCGCCAGAATGGCAGCGCGCTGCGCTGGTGCCCATGTTTGCGCTGTTTTATGTCATCTTGGCCCCCTTTGTGGGGGCCTTTGCCGATGCGCTGCCCAAGGGGCGGGTGATGTTCATCAGTAACGGTATCAAGGTGGTGGGTTGCCTGATGATGCTGTTTGGCTCACACCCGCTGCTGGCCTATGCGGTGGTGGGGTTGGGGGCGGCGGCTTACTCTCCAGCCAAGTACGGCATCCTGACCGAGCTGCTGCCAGCCTCTCAACTGGTCAAGGCCAATGGCTGGATTGAGGGACTGACCATCGGCTCGATCATTTTGGGGGTGTTGCTTGGTGGGCAATTGGTGGGGCCAGTGATTGCACCGCTGCTGCTGGGCATTGATGTGCCCGGCATAGACACCGGCATTGATACGGCACCAGAAGCAGCTATTGCCACGCTCATTAGCCTGTATCTGGTGGCAGCTTGGTTCAATACCCGCATTCCGCTCACGGGCGTAGAGATGCGCCCGCTGCGCCAAACCCCGCAAAGTAGCGTCTTGGCTAGCACGCTGGCGCTGCTGCCCGACTTTTGGCGCTGCAACCGCCGTCTGTGGCATGACCGGCTGGGGCAAATCTCTTTGGCCACCACCACACTGTTTTGGGGGGTGTCGGGCAACTTGCGCTATATCGTGCTGGCGTGGGCAGCGGCAGCGCTGGGTTACAGCACCACTGCGGCCTCGGCGTTGGTGGGGGTGGTAGCCATTGGCACGGCAGCGGGGGCGGTGTTGGCCTCGGCACGGATGCGTCTGGACAGCGCTACCCGTGTTATTCCGCTGGGCATTGCGATGGGCGTGCTGGTGATTTTGATGAACTTTATTGATACCCTCTGGCTGGCGGTACCCTTTTTGATCGTGCTGGGCGGGTTGGGCGGCTTTTTGGTGGTGCCGATGAATGCGCTCTTGCAGCACCGGGGCCACAACCTGATGGGTTCGGGCCGCTCGATTGCGGTGCAAAACTTCAATGAGCAAGCCTGCATTTTGGGGCTAGGTGGCTTGTATGCGCTATCGACCAAGCTGGGGCTGTCGGCCTTTGGTGCGATTGCCGTGTTTGGTATCGTGGTGGCGGGCACCATGTGGGTGATTCGCCGTTGGCACGGCCACAACTGCACCCACCACAGCAAAGAAGTGGAACACCTGCTGCACCTTGCTCGCCACGATGCGCACCATTAGCAGGCGGCGCTAGGCAGAAAGCGCCTGCCAAAACAACCGGCACCCCGTGTGAGGGTGCGGCCATGCTTATTTGAGGACGTAGCTGGCCAGTACCGCTTGCACTTCGTAAATGTTCAGTGTCTTGTTGAACTGCTTTTGCAGCGGAACGGCTGTGCCAGAAATCCAGATTTTGAGTTCGGCATCCAGATCAAAGGTGCCCGCTGTCTCGATGCTGAAGTGGGTGATGCTTTTGTAGGGGATCGAGTGGTACTCGACCTTGCTGCCAGTCAGGCCCTGTTTGTCCACCAGCACAAGGCGCTTGTCGGTAAAAACAAAGTAATCGCGGATCAATTGGTAAGCATGTTCCACCTTCTCGCCCGGTGCCAGAATTTGGTTAAATTCTGACTGAATTTTGGTGGTGTCGATTTTGGAGGCATTGCCCAATACGCCGTCAAAGAGTCCCATGGTGTTGTTCCTTGTGGTGGAGATGAGTGCAGGTTTTTAGCGCAAGCCCGGTGCATGGGGGCCGGGCGCATGAGAGCCAGCCTCCAAGGCATCAATAGGGGCCAGTGCGCGCAAGACCATACAAAACGGCTGCACACAGGCGGTTTCGCCTTGGTAAGGGCAGCCGGGGGTATCACACAGGGCAGCGCTGGCATGCACCATATCTTCTTCTTCATGCCGCACATGGCCGCTGGCCTGTAGCGTGGCCATTTGTAGCCAGGGGTCTTGGCGTAGGTGCAAGGCGCTGGCGTGGTGACCATACAGTGCGTTAGCTTGGGTGCTGGCCGATGAGCGCAGCAGGGGCTGGAACTCCAACAACAGCAGCGCGCTGGTGCGCATTCCGGTCATGCCGGGCGACTCCAGCGCCAGTGCTACCGTGCCCGATTGCAGGCTGGCCGATGGGCCAGCAAACAGGGCTTGCAGTGGGCGCTGTGCCGCTGCTGCGCTAGCCTCTGGAGCGGGTAGTGGGTTGCTGCCTATCCAGCCATCACCGGGGCGCGATGGCATGGCAGCGGCCTGTGCCTGTGCCCAAGCACGTAGCCAAGGCACAGGCACCCGCAAGGTCACAGAGACACCGCGTGGCCCCTCTCTGGTTTGCACAATGCCTTGGTGTACCAGCCAAGTTTGCAAAGGGGCCAAGTCCGGCTCACCTTGGGCCGGTGGTTGCGGATCGACCACCGGCACCAATGCGGCGGGCCAGTGCTGGGCGGCCAGCACCCGCTGCGTGCCCAGCGATGCGGTGGCTTGCTGCACCAGTGTTTGCACTAGGGCGTACAAAGGCTTGCCCACCCCTTGGGACGGCCAGTGCATTGCAGGTGTGGCTACGCTTTCTGCCTCGGTGGTGCTGGTGGTTTGGTTGGTGGTTGTGGCCCCAAAATGGCCTGCCAGCGCGGGCAACTGTGCTCGGCCACCGCCATAGGTTTGCACCAAGGCATGGGCCGGTAGCGATGGGTTGCTGTTGGCAGGTACCGCCGGGGCTGGGGCCGTGGTGGGTGGTGTCTCCAGAGCCGCAGGCACTACCGATGGTGTTGCTGGCCCTGTGGGTGCGGGTGTTACCGCTGTTGGCATGGCTGGTGCTGGCGTGCCAGTTTGCGTGGATGTGCCCAGCGCCTGCAACAGGGTATTTTGGTTTTGCAAGGCAGCCGCCGCTTGCCCCAGACTCTGGCGTCCCTGCGCAGAGATATGCACCAGTGCCCCTTCTGTGGGCGGGGGCGCTGGCAGGGCGGCGGCTGGGGCCGCTACCACCCCTGCCTGTGCTTCACGCAGCAATGGGGGGCCTTGACGGGTTTGCGCCGCACCGGGCAAGGCCGCCGCAGGGGGCAAAGGGGAGTCCAAATGAACAGTCATAGCTGCCATTGAACCGCAAATGGCTGCCGGGCATTCCAGCAAAAAACAGGGCAAAAGAGACCTGAGCACCTACGCTGGTGTGGCCACCGGGCGGCCTCAGCGGCGGAGAAGCGGCGGGTTGCTGCCTTGGCCCAACTTGAACACCCCGACCGCCTGCACCAGATCCTGTGCCTGCCCCTTCAGGCTGGCGGCGGCGGCGGCCATTTCTTCAACCAATGCGGCATTTTGCTGGGTAGCTTGGTCCATCTGCGTCACCGCACCACTGACTTGCGCCACTACGGTGTTTTGCTCGGAGGTCGCGGTGTTGATGTCGGCCATCAGTGCCGTGACATGGCCGATGCTCTCGACCACCTCGCTCATGGTGAGCCCAGCCTGATCGACCAACACTGTGCCCTGCTCCACACGTTCCACACTGGTGTTGATCAGTGCCTTAATCTCTTTGGCGGCATGGGCGCTGCGTCCGGCCAGACTGCGCACCTCTGAGGCCACCACGGCAAAGCCCCGGCCTTGCTCACCAGCGCGGGCGGCTTCTACGGCGGCATTGAGCGCCAAAATATTGGTTTGAAAGGCAATGCCATCAATCACGCCGATGATGTCAGAAATCTTGCGTGAAGACTCGTTGATGCCTTTCATGGTCTCCACCACTTGGTTGACCACATCGCCGCCTTGTTGCGCCACGATAGAGGCGTTTTTGGCTAAATTGTTGGCTTGGTGGGCATGGTCGGTGTTGTCTTGCACCGCTTTGCCCAGCAAGCCCATCGACGCAGCGGTTCTGTCTAATGCGCTGGCTTGCTCTTCGGTGCGAACCGAGAGGTCGATATTGCCTTGGGCAATTTGCGCACTGGCAGTAGCCACCCCTTCGGCGTTTTGGCGCACCGCAGCAATCATGGTGATGAGCGCATGATCTGCTTGGTGTAGGTCGTGCATCAGCTCGGCAAATTCATCATGGGTCAGGGCTTGGGGCACTTGGCCCAAGGTGCCTGTGGCAATAGCGCGTACCGACTCGCTGGCTTGCACCATGCCTTGGTGGATGCCCAAGTACATGCCGATGTACAGATACACCGAGACCAATGCCGTCAGGGCGAGGGCAGCAGCCATCAGGTTGCGTTGGAAGGAGGCCTGCGTGATGTGCTGGGTCAGCAGGTCATCCATCGCTAAACGGTTTTGTTCCACCAAGGCCCAAGCCGCATCTACCGTGGCTTGGGCTGCCTGTCCCGCTTGGGTTTGATCGATGCTGATGCTGTCTGCATTGGTAAAGTGTTGGCGGACAAAAGCCAGATACTCCTTGGAGCTGCTTTTGAGGGTGGCAAAGTTTTGGCCTAGGCGCTTTTCTAGCGCTGGGCTGGCCTTCATTGACTGGCCCAACATGTTCTCGACTGTGCCAAAGGTATCGCTCAGTCGCGCCTCGGTCACCTCATAAAACACCTTGTCTTTAGGCGTGATGTTCCCACGGGCGATGTTCAGTGTGGAATAGGCAGCAATGCGCACTGCAATTCCTGCTGTGCTGGGGGTGTTGTTGAGCAGGGGGTAGCCCAAGTAAAACAATTCCAGATCAGACTCTAACGACACCCCAGAGCGGTCGCCCATATCGCGCATAAAAGCGTACAGGCGGCCATACTCCGGTGCATGGGCGGCAAATGCCTTTTGCGCAAAATCGGCATTGAGTGGCAAGGCATCCACATTTTTTTGCAGCTCTTGCCAGCCGGTGCGCAGGCCACGGGTCGGCTCTTGCATGTCAAACCACGGCTGTGCCTGTACCACGGCCTGCTCAATCTCGGTCAGTTTGCGCTCTACCACGGCGGCCTGCTGGCGAAAGCGCTGGCGCACGCTTTCATCGCCGGGGGCTGCAGTGATGGCAATGCGCCTACTCTCAATCAGCACCTTGTTCCATTCGACCAGATGGGCCATCAAGCCTACGGCGGTGCGCTGTGCCATGAGCTGCTGCACCCGATGGTGCAGGTCATAAACTTGGAGAGAACCAAGGTACAGCAACAAGGCAAAGGTCACCAGACCGGCCAGTGCAAATTTGAAGCCAAAGCGAAGTCGGCCCATTAAGGCGATCGCAGGTAGAAAAAATGAAGTCATTGTGAGCGGGTGGGATCAACCAGATCCCTTGCATCCATTGGAACTTTCAATGTACCCAATGGGCGCTGGGGGAGCCATACACAACCCCATGTATGGCAGTCGGTCAATCCGCGTCAAAGTAGCAATTGGCTACCACTGATGGTATAGCGATAGAAATTATCTTCAAACCACACCGACCACACTCAAGCGCTTCAGTGCATTCCAGCAAAGCCACATGCGCTTGGCCCACCGGGGTGGCTGCAACTGCCACACGGGCTGGCAGGCAATGGCACCGTCCGGGCAGCCTCGCTGGTGGTGGCAAACACCGACAGTTGCTTTTCTAACTGTTGCGACTGGCAACGGGGGCAGGCCGGTACGGTGTTTGAGCGCACCAGCGTTTCAAAGGCGTGGCCGCAGTCTTGGCAGGCATATTCGTAGATGGGCATGGGGTAATCCTGTAAAGGCTTAAAAAAGTGCTATTTTCCGCAGCGGCTGATTACCGGCCCCACACTGGGCACAAGGCGAGCGCAGCGCACAATAGCGCCATTGTCTGCCACCGCTACACCCACAAAGGCTTCTCTCTTGTCCGCTGCACTTTCGGTCTTAAACCGCACTTTTGGCTACCCGCAGTTTCGCGGCCCACAACAGGCCATCGTTGAGCATGTGATTGCTGGTGGCGATGCACTGGTGCTCATGCCCACGGGCGGCGGCAAATCGCTGTGTTATCAGATACCGGCCATCGTGCGCCAGCAGCAGGGCCAAGGCTTGGCTATTGTGGTGTCGCCGTTGATTGCTCTGATGCACGACCAAGTGGGGGCTTTGCACGAGGCAGGGGTCGAGGCCGCCTTTCTCAACTCCACACTGGACTGGCAACAGACGCAAGAGGTGGAGCAACGCCTGCGCACTGGTGCTATCACCTTGCTCTATGCTGCCCCGGAGCGCGTGAACACGCCGCGCTTTCTGGCCTTGCTGGATGCCTTGTACCAGCAGGGTGGTTTGGGCCTGTTTGCTATTGACGAGGCCCATTGCGTCAGCCAGTGGGGGCATGATTTCCGGCCCGAATACCGTGCCCTGAGCGTGTTGCACGAGCGCTACCCAGCCGTGCCACGCATCGCCCTGACCGCTACCGCCGACGCCTTGACCCGCGCCGACATCATTGAGCGGCTGCAACTGCAAGAGGCGCGCCTGTTTGTCAGCAGTTTTGATCGGCCCAATATCCGTTACACCATTGCCGAAAAAGGCAAAGATGTCACGGGCCAGTTGCTGCGCTTTATCAAAGAAGAACATGCAGGCGATGCCGGGGTGGTTTATTGCCAGTCGCGCAAGCGGGTCGAAGAACTGGCCACCGTGCTGGCCAACGCGGGCATTGCTGCCCTGCCCTACCATGCCGGTTTGCCTGCCGAGCTGCGCCAAGCGCACCAAAACCGCTTTTTGCGCGAGGACGGCATCGTCATGGTGGCCACCATTGCTTTTGGCATGGGTATCGACAAGCCCGATGTGCGCTTTGTCGGCCATGTGGACATGCCGAAAAACATTGAGGGCTATTACCAAGAAACGGGCCGAGCCGGTCGCGACGGGCTGGCCGCCCATGCGTGGATGGCCTATGGCCTGAGCGATGTGGTGAACCAGCGGCGCATGATTGACGAAAGCCCCGCCGCCGACGAGTTCAAGCAAGCGCTGCGCGGCAAATTAGAAGCCCTGCTGGCGCTGGCCGAGGCCACCGATTGCCGCCGCGTGCGCCTATTGGCCTATTTTGATGAAGCCTCCACGCCTTGCGGCAATTGCGACAATTGCCTGCACCCGCCCGAAGTCTGGGACGCCACCGACTGCGCACGCAAGCTGCTATCGACCATCTACCGCATCCAACAGGCCAGCGGCCTGAACTTTGGCACCCAGCACACCTTAGATGTGCTGCGCGGCAAAAGTACCGACAAAATTGTGCAACACGGGCACGACAAACTCTCCACCTTTGGCATGGGGCCAGAATTTAGTGAGTTGCAATTGCGCGCTGTGCTGCGCCAACTGCTGGCCACCGGTGCCGTGGGGCTGCACAAGGTGCAACTGGACAACGGCCACAGCTTTGACACCCTGTGCCTGACCGATGCCTCACGTGCGGTATTGCGCGGTGAGCAGCCTGTGCGCTTGCGCGCCTCAGTGGCGGCTCCTGCCGGCCCGCGTGAGCGCCGCCAGCGCCGCCCGGCGGCGAGCCTGCCCCCGGTAGCCGAGGGCTTAGACCAAGCCGCCTTGGCACGTTTTATCAATCTGAAAGCGTGGCGTGCCGAGGTGGCACGCGAGCATGGCCTGCCCGCCTATGTGATTTTTCATGATGCCACGCTGGCGGCCATCGCGCAGCAACAGCCGCACACGCTGGCCGATTTGCAAGGCATCAGTGGCATGGGGGCCAAAAAGCTGCAAGCCTATGGCGCTGAAGTGCTGCGGGTGTGCAGCTAGCACCGGTTTAACGCAAAATTTCAGGCAGCTCGATTTTGACTTCGAGCACTTCGAGGTTTTCTTGGCGCTCCAGATGCACTGTGATGTCATCCAAGTCAATCGAGACGTACTTGGAAATCACCTCCAGCAACTCGCGCTGCAAGGCGGGCAGGTAGTCGGGCATGGCGGCGTTGCGTCCAGTGCGCTCGTGCGCCAAAATGATTTGCAGGCGCTCGCGCGCCACATTGGCGGAGGTTTTTTTCTCCCCCAAAAACAAGGTCAGCAAAGACATGTGCTGCCTACCTCCCGCCAAAGATGCGCTTAAAGAAGCCAGGCTTTTGCGCATCGGTAAAGCGCATAGCCTTGTCCTCACCTAAGAAGCGTGCCACGACGTCGTGGTAGGCCTCTGCCACATCGGTGCCCTTGAGGTGAATGGCGGGCAGGCCCTGATTGGACGCTTGCAGCACCTCTTCAGATTCGGGCACCACGCCAATCAGCGGAATACGCAAGATGTCTTGGATGTCGGTGATGGACAGCATGTGGCCGTCTTCTACCCGATTGGCGTCGTAGCGGGTGATGAGCAGATGCTCTTTGATTGGCTCGCCACCATCGATGGCGCGCTGCGTTTTGCTGCCCAACATACCCAAAATGCGGTCAGAGTCGCGCACCGAAGAGACCTCAGGATTAGTGACCACCAATGCCTCATCGGCAAAGTGCATGGCCATCAGGGCACCGGTTTCGATGCCCGCCGGAGAATCGCAAATGACATAGGCAAAGCCCATATCGGCCAAATCTTTCAGCACCTTGCCCACACCTTCGAGGGTCAGGGCGTCTTTGTCGCGCGTTTGTGAGGCCGCGAGAATAAACAGGTTGTCGCAGTTTTTGTCTTTGATGAGCGCTTGGCTGAGGTTGGCCTCGCCTTGGATGACGTTAATGAGGTCATAGACCACACGGCGCTCACAGCCCATGATGAGATCAAGGTTGCGCAGCCCGACATCAAAGTCTATGACAGCGGTTTTGTGGCCGCGCATTGCGAGACCAGAAGAAAATGCGGCGCTGGTGGTGGTTTTTCCGACACCCCCCTTGCCCGAGGTCACGACAACAATTTTGGCCATGGATTGCAATTCCTGTGCGATATGTGAGATTCTGATCTGGACTCAAGCCGTAGGGCTGTGCGCTGCCGGTGCTCAGAGGGGTTCGATGAGTAATTTTTCGCCATCAAGCCGTACTTGGGCCGGTTTGCCCACCACATCAGCCGCGATGGCGACCTCAGTGGTGCGGTAAATGCCTGCGATGGAAATCAGTTGGGGGTCCATGCAAGTGGTAAAAATGCGTGCTCCGGTATCGCCCCGCGCCCCGGCAATGGCTCGCCCACGCAGCGGTGCATAGACATGGATGTTGCCGTCGGCAATGACCTCGGCCCCAAAACTGACCATTGCCAACACCACCAGATCGGCACCGCGTGCATACACCTGTTGGCCCGAACGCAAGGGCTTGTCTACCACCACGGTGGGCACCCTAGGGGCAGGGCGTATTACCTCGACTTCATGCACCACCTCATGGATGATTTCACGCACCTCAGGCGGGGTTGGGGCGCGCGTGGGCGGTGCATCAGGGGCCGCTACCAGCCCCACGCTACGAGCGGCGGCCATTTGTACGGCGCTACCACCGCGTACGGCTACCGGCACGGTGTGGTGCTGGTGCAGTAAACGGGTGAGCGCCGCAAAATCGATAGGTGCGGGGTCTTCACGCACACCGGTCAGGTCAATCAGCACCGGGTCGTTGTCAAAAAAATCCGGGTCGGCGGCCAAGCGCTGGGCCAGTTCGGCAGCCAGTACCCCGACATCGGTGCTCTTGAGCATTACGGCCACAACGGGCAGTAAAGCGCTCTTGAGGTCAAAGCTGGAGCGGTTTTGCACCGCAGTGTCTATGGCCATGGGCGAGAAGGGTTGAAGAGGAGCGAAAAAAGCGCGCGTCCGTAAGCTGGCAAGTGTACCGCGCACGCCTACCGGATGCACCCGTCTGGCGCTGTCTGTTGCAAACGGCAACACAGCGATTGCACGGTAAAAGGGCGGGAGATTTCTTTTTTTATACCCATAGTTTGCCCCACAATGTGCAAACCCGGCCTTGCGGCACTGCGCCGCCACCGGCCAAGGCTTCTTCTTCATCCAGAAAGACCAACCGCATGATTGCACTGAACCATACCCACGATTCCGCCGCCCGCAGCTGGCTGGCTTCGGCCAATGTGCCCGGCTGTGATTTTCCGATCCAGAATCTGCCTATTGCCGTCTTTCGCCATTTTCGCGAAGATGAGGCGTTTCGGGGGGGCATTGCGATTGGCGACCAAGTGATTGATTTGGCACGCGTGGTGGTGGTCGGCTGCTTAGAAGGGCGCGCTGCTGAGGCCGCCTTGGCTGGTGCGTACCATAACCTTAATGTGCTGATGGCCTTGGGGCCTGATGCTTGGCAGGCGCTGCGCCACGGTTTGTTTGATCTGCTGAAAGAAGGGGCCGAAGGCCCCAACGTAGATGCCCTGCGCACCTGCCTGATCCCGCAAGTGGCAGTCGAATACAACGTGCCCGCCCAAATTGGCGATTACACCGATTTTTACACTTCGGTTCACCACTCGGCCAATATTGGCAAAATTTTGCGCGGTGACAACGGCACCGATCCGGTACTGCCCAATTTCCGCTGGATTCCGGTGGGCTACCATGGCCGCGTTTCTAGCATTGGCGTGAGCGGCCAAGAGTTCCGCCGCCCACTGGGCCAATCCTTGCCTGCTGGTGCTACCGAGCCAGTATTTGGCCCCTGCAAACGCCTAGACTATGAGCTGGAACTGGGCATTTACATTGGCGCAGGCAACGATCTGGGCGATGCCGTGCCACTGGCCGAGGCTGAACAACATATCTTTGGCTTGTGCCTGCTCAACGATTGGTCTGCCCGCGACATCCAAGCCTGGGAATACCAACCCTTAGGCCCCTTCTTGTCCAAGAACTTTGCTACCACGGTATCGCCTTGGATTGTATCGATGGAGGCGCTGGCCCCCTATCGCCAAGCGTGGACACGCCCTGAGGCTGACCCCAAGCCCCTGCCCTATCTGGACGATGCCAGCAACAACGCTGCGGGTGCATTGGATATCCAACTGGAAGTGTCCATTGATACCCCCCAGCGCCGCGCCGCCGGTGCGGCCCCGGTGCGGGTGTCGCAAACCAGCTTCCGTCACCAGTACTGGACAGCAGCGCAAATGCTGGCCCACCATACCGTGGGCGGCTGCAACCTGCAACCGGGCGATTTGCTGGGTACTGGCACCATCTCTGGCCCCACTGCCTCTGAGGCGGGTGCCCTGATTGAGCTGACCAAAGGGGGCCGTGAACCCATCACCCTGAGCGGCCCCGGCGCCCCCGATGAGCAACGCAGCTTTTTGGAAGATGGCGATACCGTCATTTTGCGCGGTTGGTGTGAAAAGCCCGGTGCAGCGCGCATTGGTTTTGGCGAATGCCGTGGCACGGTGCTGCCTGCACGCAACGCTGCGTAATCGCTTGGTAGCTTAAATCCCGCTGCCGCCGCCTGCGCTGCCCACGCCAAGATATTGGCGACGGCGGCACAAGCGGCGGCTTTGCCATTTTTCATCTGCTCAAAAGATAGGCCCCGCCACCATCCGGCCATCGCTCCACATCATGAAAATTCAATTGCTGTCTGATTTGCACCTAGAGGTGCACCCCCATTGGATGCCAGAGCCTGCACCAGGAGCCGATGTGCTGGTGTTGGCGGGCGATGTCGGCTCGTACCAGCGCGGCTCGCTGTTGGCCGATGAGGATTTTGGGTTGGCGCGTTTTTCTCCACTGCCGCAGTTTGCGGGCTGGCCGACGCCGGTGGTGTTGGTGCCGGGCAACCATGAATACGACGGCCAAGACTTTGATGCCGCCCAAGAGCGCCTGCGCCGCACCTGTGAGCGGCTGGGGCTGATCTGGCTGGAGCGCGAAACAGCGGTGCTGGACGGGGTGCGCTTTGTTGGCACCACGCTGTGGAGCGATTTTGATGCGCTGGCGCTGCGTGATGCACAAGCCCCTTTGACCCAGCAGTTGCGCCAGCGCCAAAAAGCGTTCAGTGCGGCCAATTTTTATCTGCGCAAAACGGGCACCACTTGGCGTGGGCAGCCTTTTTTGGCGGCCCAAGTGCGCGAGCAAGCCTTGCAATGCCAGCAGTGGTTGCAGGCAGCACTAGAGCAGCCCTTTGCTGGCTCGACGGTGGTGGTTACGCACTTTGCCCCCAGCCTGCAAAGTGCCGATCCGCGCTATGGCTTGGTGCCGGGCACAGCGGGCTTTTGCAATGCGCTGGACGATTGGTTGCCGCATGCACAGGCTTGGCTGCACGGCCATCTTCACGCCTCTTGCGATTATTTAGCCCAAGGCGTGCGGCCCGATGGCCAGCCTTGGCAATGCCAGGTGGTGGCCAATCCGCTGGGTTATGCCCGTAAAGGTGAGCAGGATACCTTTCAACCCCACTATTGCGTCACCGTATGATGGCTGTTACCTTCGCTTTTACTGACAAGGAGCACAAGCATGAACATTCTGTTGGCCGTAGATGGCAGCCCCTTCACCAAAAAAATGCTGGCCTATCTGGCCGCCCATGAGGAGTTGCTCGGCACCAGCCACCACTACACCGCCTTGACGGTGCAGCCGCCTTTGCCTGCCCATGCCCGTGCTTCCTTGAGCAAAGAGCTGGTAGAAGAATACTACGAAGACGAGAACCAGAAGGTACTCGATCCCGTGGTCAAGTTCATGGCTACCAAGGGTGTGGCACTCCAGACCATCAGCAAGGTGGGCTATATTGCAGAGACCATCGCGGAGGTAGCCTCGCAAGACAAGCAATTTGATTTGCTGGTGATGGGCTCGCACGGCCACGGTGCCTTGGCCACGTTGGTGATGGGATCGGTGACTACCAAAGTGCTGGCACAGAGCACGGTGCCGGTATTGATTGTGCGTTGATCGAGTGTTGGAGCATTTGCTGTGGCGCTTGGTAGCAGGCAGCCACTGCCACAGTGGATAGGAGAGCAAAGATGCACACGGTATGGTGCAGGATGTCTAGGGCTGCCACCGACTTGAGAGGCCGTGGGGTTGGTATGGCATGGTTGGCGCTGGCGCTGGTGGGTTGTGGCTCTGCGCCGCCAGCGGTGCCGCCACCTGTGGCTCGCCAAGGCATCCACACCCCCCCCAGCCCAACGCCAGCGCGGCTATCGCCAGAGATGGCGCACGATATAGCCATCCATGCGCTGGGCTTGGTAGGCACCCCCTACCGCTATGGTGGTAACACGCCCGATGGCGGCTTTGACTGCAGTGGCCTGATTGGCTATGTGTACCGCGCCCGCATGACCGTAGCACCGCCACGCACCGTGGCACAACTGGCGCAGTGGGCGCAGCCGGTGCCCCTAGAGGAACGGCGCACCGGCGATTTGGTACTGTTTGGCCAAGGAAGTAGTCCAAGCCATGCTGGTATTTATGTGGGACAAGGCCGATTTGTCCATGCCCCCTCTACGGGTGGGCAGGTGCGGCTTGACCATTTGCAATCGCGCTATTGGGCTACGCAGCAGGTAGCATTCTTGCGGCCCTGAGGTTGGCAGGCTTTGCTACAGTGAAACTTGTTTTTTCGCACGGAGAAGTGCGAATTATTTGCATAAAATGCCACTCTCACCGTTCAGGGCCGATAGGCCCGTTTGTTATTTGATGGGTAACAAATACGGTTAACCTCTCATCGTACCATTCTGCTGTTTGCAATATGGCATGGTGCATGTAGTATCTGGGCACGTTGCGCGCTAAAAAAGACGTGGCTGCATCTATGTGCCCTTGTGTTCCACTGTCCGCTCGCCATTGCATTCATGCCAAGGTTTTTGTCTTACCTGTTGCGTTGCGCTGTGCCTAAGCTCTTGGGAGGGCAGGGGTGATGTCGCGCCCCGTCGCCACTGCACACCCTCTGAGCACCGCAGCCCAGCGCCAGCAGGCGTTGCAGGCTTACGCCATTCTTGATACCCCTGAAGAAGAGCCATTTGACCAATTGGCGGCATTGGCGGCACATATTTGTGCCACGCCGATGGCATTGGTTAATTTTGTCGATGACCGTCGCCAGTGGTTCAAAGCCCGCATTGGCGTAGCGCTGCACCAGACCGATTTGGCGGTGGCCTTTTGTCGGCATTGGATAGATGGCCGCAACGAGGTAGTTGAGGTACCTGATGCCACTCAGCACCCCTTGTTCAAAGACAACCCGCTGGTCACGGGGGCACCCCATATCCGTTTTTATGCCTGTGCCCCCCTGCTGACCCCCGATGGCATTGCCATTGGCACCCTGTTGGTGATGGACACCCGCCCTAGGGTGCTAGACCTTAGCCAGCGCGCTGCCTTGCAAATGCTCGCCAGCCAAGTCATGGCACAACTGCAATTGCGCCGCCAGCACCAAGCCCTGCGGTTAAGTGAGGAGCGTTTTCACCTCGTGGCCAATGCCACTGCTGATACCGTCTGGGACTGGGATGTGCGCACCAGCAAAATCTGGTGGAGCGACTCCTTTCGCCCCCTGTTTGGTTTGTCTTGTGAGCAGTCTATGCCCGATGCCGATGCTTGGGCGCAGTATGTCCATGTGCAAGAGCGCTCGCGGGTGGTCAAGGCGCTGTATGCCGCCATCCAAGGCCAAGAGAGCACTTGGGCTGCTGAATACCGCATTGTGCGTGCTGATGGCCAGACCATCTGGGTACAAGACCGGGGCTTTGTCATTCGGGATGAGACGGGCCAAGCACTGCGTATGGTGGGTGGCATCCGTGACATCAGTGCTGACAAGCAGGCCCACCTTGATGCCCTGCATGAAGCCCACACCCAAGCCGCCTTGGTGCAGGTGCAGCAACGCATGGCGGCCCAAGAGTGGAGCCAGAGCGCTCTGCTGGACTTGGTAGCGCAGGCCACTTTGGATATCACCGGCGCGCGCAGCGCCACGGTTGAATTGTTGGAGGGCGAGCAACTCATCACCCAAGCGCGGGCCGGGCGTGATGCCCCGCCGCTGGGCCGGGCCATGCCCCTGCGCCAGTGCGCTGCTTGGCAGCGCCTGCTCGATGGTCACACCGTGCAATGCAACCCAGCCAGTGGCCTGTGCGACGACGTGGGCGCGCTGCATGGTGATGCCGCAGTGCGCTCTACCTTGGTCACGCCGCTGCGCATTGAAGGCCAAGCTGTGGGTTTGCTGCAAGCGAGCGCCCAGCACGGCCAAGGTTTTATGGCCCGTGATGCCGCCCACCTGCAAATGCTGGCTGAATCCTTGGGCGCTTTATTGCATTTGCGCCAAGTGGCGGCGCAATTGCGCGCCTCTGAGCAGCAATACCGGCTGCTGTTTGATTTTCATCCGCAGCCTATCTGGATTTATGCACTGGATGAGCGCCTGCGTATTTTGGCTGTCAACCAAGCCATGCTGGCGCTGTACGGTTACACCGAGCAAGAGCTGCTGGGCATGACGATGGCCGATCTGTGGCTGCCTGAGCAACGGGCGCAATTTCGCGCTGAGGTGCTCGCTTTGGGCGAAGGCACCGGGCGGCGCAGCCTGCACCACCGCCATGTGCGCAAAAATGGCGAGCTGATCGATGTGGAAGTGGCCTCGCGCACCATTACCTTCAATGGTGGCCCGGCGCGCCAGATCATGGCCAGCGACATCACCGACCGCCTCAGCGCCGAACGCGAACTCATCCGCCTAGGCCGTGCGCAGCAACTGCTGGGGGCCTGCAACGAAGCCATGGTGCGCGCCACCTCTGAGCCTGACCTGCTTGAGGCCGTTTGTCGTATTGCCGTGGAGATTGGCGGCTACCGTTTGGGCTGGGTAGGTTTTGCCCGCGACGACGCCGCTAAAACCATTGAGTTGGTGGCCCATGCTGGTGTCAACAACGGCTACCTTGACAACATCAACCTGTCTTGGTCGGCTACTGACCCACGCGGCCAAGGCCCCTCCGGCGTGACGGTACGTACCGGCCAGCCGGTGATTGTGCAAGACGTGCGCAGCGAACCCGTCTATGCCGAGCTGTCTGAGCGCCTGCTGGCGCATGGTTTTCATGGCGTCATCAGCCTGCCACTGCACCACGGCGAGCGCACCTTTGGCCTGCTCTACCTGTATGCCCCAGAGGTGCTGCACATCAGCACCCAAGAGTCACGCCTGTTGCAAGACTTGGCCAACGACTTGGCCTTTGGCATTACCAGCTTGCGTGCGCGCAAAGAGCAGCAACGCCTGCACGCCTCGGTGCTCAAAGTGGCTGCCGCCGTCTCTACCGCCACCGGCACCGAATTTTTTGTGCAACTGGCCAGCCAAATGGCCGAAGTGCTTGATGCCCAAGTGGGTTCTGTAGTGCGCCTGTTGCCGCAGCAGTATGACAAACCGGCCCGTGTCAGCTCTTTGGCGGTGGTCATCAATGGCCAGTTGCTGCCATCGACGGAATACACCCTTGAAGGCACACCCACCATGAAGCTGCTCACGCAGCGCCAATACGTGCTGCCACAGGGGGCCAGCGAGAGCTACCCCCACTCTCCAGTGCTGGCAGGGATGGTGCAGGCCCAAGCCTATGTCGGCCAGCAACTGTGCGACAGCTCCGGCGACACCATTGGCATGATCTTCGTGCTGTTTACCAAGCCGCTGGCCGATCCCGATTTTGTCATCTCTACGCTGCAAATTTTTGCTGCCCGCGCTTCTGCCGAGATTGAGCGCCAAGTTTCGGACACACGCATCCGCCAACAGGCATCGCTGCTGGACAAGGCCCAAGATGCCATCATCGTCCACGATCTAGAGCACCACATTACCTACTGGAACAAGAGTGCCGAGCGCGTTTATGGGTGGCCGCAGTGGCAGGTGCTGGGGCACTCGATAGTCTCGCTGCTCTACCAAGACCCTACCCTGTTTTACCGCGCCTCTGAAGCTGTGCTCACCCAAGGTGAATGGGCCGGAGAAATTGTCCAGCACCACCGCGACGGCCACGCTATCGACATTGAAGGCCGCTGGACGTTGGTGCGCGGTGAAGACGGCCAGCCTGAGTCCGTCTTGGCCATTCATACCGATATCCGCCAGCGCAAGGCCACTGAGCGCGAAATTCAGCGCTTGGCCTTTTACGACTCCCTCACTGGCCTGCCCAACCGGATGTTGCTGATGGATAGGATGCACCAAGCCTTGGCCGCAGCGCAGCGCAAGCATCAGGGCGGGGCGCTGTTGTTTATCGACCTCGATAACTTCAAAACCCTCAACGATACTTTGGGCCACGACAAGGGCGACCAGCTGTTGCAACAGGTGGCCCAGCGCCTGAACACCTGCGTGCGCAGCGTCGATACCGTAGCTCGCTTAGGTGGCGATGAGTTTGTGGTCATGCTTGAAGCGCTGGGGCCTGATCCCGGCGCTCTGGCCTTGAGTGCGCGCAGCGTGGGTGAAAAAATCTTGGCTACCTTGGCCGCTCCGTATGAGTTGGCGGGCTACCAGTACCGCAGCACCCCCAGCATTGGCGTTGCACCGTTCCAAGGCGATAGCACCAGTGTGGGCGACTTGCTCAAGCAGGCCGATTTGGCTATGTACCAAGCCAAAACGGCCGGGCGCAACACCCTGCGCTTTTTTGACCCGCACATGCAGGCCGTGGTCACGGCCCGCGCCGCCCTAGAGGCTGACTTGCGCAACGCCCTGACCCAAGGCCAGTTTTTGCTGCACTACCAGCCCCAAGTGAATCACTTAGACGAGTATGTGGGCGTAGAAGCACTCGTGCGTTGGCACCATCCAGAGCGCGGCATGGTCTCTCCGGGGGACTTTATTCCACTGGCGGAAGAGACCGGCATCATCTTATCGCTGGGGCGCTGGGTGTTGGCCAGCGCTTGCCAGTTGCTGGCACGTTGGCAACACCAGCCCAAGCGCTGCCACATCAACATGGCCGTCAATGTCAGCTCGCGCCAGTTTCGCAATGCAGGCTTTGTGGAAGAGGTGGCCCAGCTACTGCAAAGCACCAAGGCACCACCGCAGCGGCTCAAGCTCGAACTGACCGAAAGCCTGCTGGTAGAAGACATGGATACCACCATTGCCACCATGACAGCGCTGGGCGAGTTGGGGGTTGGCTTCTCATTAGACGATTTTGGTACCGGCTACTCTAGCCTGAGCTACCTCAAGCGCATGCCGCTAGACCAGCTCAAAATTGACCAAAGTTTTGTGCGTGACCTGCTGACCGATCCCAACGATGCGGCCATCGTCAACACCATTATTGGTTTGAGCCGCAGCTTGGGCCTGAACGTGATTGCCGAAGGGGTTGAAACCACAGCCCAGCGCGACGTGCTGCTGCGTGCGGGCTGCCAGACCTTCCAAGGCTACCTGTTTAGCCGTCCCTTGCCAGAGCTACAACTGGAAGACTGGCTGCACCAGCGTTAGCACTGAAACGCTGGTGCGTGCTACAGCGGCTGCTTATTGCGCCGCTGCTGGGGCGTTGCGTGCGCCGTGTGGGCCACGGTGGCCATTGCCAGCGGCAGGCATGGCCTGACCATGGCAGCCCGCACCCATCATGGGGTGTGCGCCACGGTGTGCGCTGTGGTTGCCATCAAAGGTTTTTTGCTGGGCCGGGTTGAGTTGTGCATAAAACGCTTTGACAGCATCGCCACGGCGGTCAGCCTCGGCTGCGTGCTGGATGCGCAGGGCGCGCATACGGTCAATGCGCTCAGGGGTGGTGAGCTGCTCCGCGCCTTCCATGCCCAAACGGGCATGGCTGGGTGCGTGCTCCATGGCAGTGGTGAACTCTGTCCAAGCGCCTTCTTGGGCTGGGCTGAGTTGCAATTGTTGTTTCAGCTGGGCGTGGTGTTGGGCGCGGCGCTCTTGCCAGCTTGCAGCGGATGGATCACTGCGCATAGCACGGTGGTGGCGGTAGTGGTGCTGCTTGTGGTAACCCGGCTCGCCACGCTGAGCGCGTGGGCCAGAACGGGCTGTTGCTGGCGTGGCGGCTTCGGTGGCTGGGGCTGCAACTGCTGCGGGCGCACTAGCGCCAGCACCAGCCGCCTCTGACTGTGCCCAACTGGGCAGGGCAAAAACTGCCAGCACGGCAGCAGCAATCAGCTTACGGGGAAGGAAAACCATAAAGACACCCTTTCAAAAAAAACACCGCTGACATCGATATGCCAGCGGTGTAATCACAGTATGCGCTTATCGGCTTAACGTGCCGCGCGATGGGCACGGCGATGGGCGCGGTGCGCACGATGGGCGCGGTGGTGGCGTGCCGAGTGGCGCTTGACATGGTTGGCCTTCTTACGCACGGCGTGGTGGGGGGCCACCATAGGAGCAGGCGCTGCGCCGGGCTGGGGTGCTGGCATTTGCGCCAAGCTGGGCAGGGACAAAGCAGCCAACATAGCAGCAGCGATCAATTTGCGGGGGAAGAAAGCCATGAAAAATCCTTTCGAGGGAAAAATGCACCAGCACGTGCGTGCCTGTGTTCACAAGACAATATCTATGTACTGTGTCAGCGAGTTGTGTTGTAGTGCTGCGCTAATGTAAAGATGCGGCAGATGGCCCCCGCACGCAGAAGAGGTGCCACGGCGGCGGACAATGGCGCCCTGTTTTCTGTAAAAGGGTTTGCATGTTCAAAAACATGATTGTCTACCGCATTGCGCCGACGTGGCAGATCGGGCTAGAACAGCTCGAGGCGGCGCTGGCCCCAGCCCCCTTTGTGCCGTGCAGCGCCACACAAGAGCGCTCTTGGGGTTGGGTGCCGCCGCGTGGCGAGGCCCACGGCCCGTTGGCTGAATCTGTAGGGGGCCAATGGTTGCTGCGTTTTATGACCGAGGCCAAACTGCTGCCCGCCAGCGTGCTGGCACGCAAAGTGCAAGAAAAAGCCGCCCAGATTGAGCAAAGCACAGGCCGCAAGCCGGGCAAGCGCGAAAGCCGCGACCTGAAAGAAGAAGCCAAGCGCGACTTGCTGCCCCAAGCCTTTACGCGGCAAGGCAGTATCGCTGTGTGGATCGACCCACAAGCGCATTTTCTGCTGCTGGACGCCGCCAGCCAAACCCGCGCCGATGAGGTGGTCAGTGCGCTGGTGGAGGCCCTGCCGGGGCTGTCGCTGTGGTTGCTCGATACGCAAACCGCGCCGGCCACGGCCATGGCACAGTGGCTCAGTAGCCAAGAGCCGCCCGCCGGGTTCACCATTGACCGCGAGTGCGAACTCAAAAGCAGCGATGAAGACAAAGCCGTGGTGCGCTACGCCCGCCATCCACTGGATATTGATGAAATTCGCGCCCACATCCAAGCAGGCAAGCTACCCACCAAGCTAGCCCTGACGTGGGCAGACCGCCTGTCTTTTGTGCTCACCGAAGGGCTGCAACTGAAAAAACTGGCCCTGCTCGATGCCGCGCTGGCCGAGCAAAACCCCGAAGACAGCGGCTTTGACACCGACTGGGCCTTGACTACCGGCGAACTGGCCGCGTTTTTGCCTGAGCTGATCGAGGCGCTGGACGGCGAAAGCGAGCGCAGCATTGGTAATCCACCGCCCCCAGTAGCCACGGCACGACACAGCCAAGAAGTCATCACCGGCCCAGCCACGCCGCCCCCTGACACGGCCCCGGACGAGGCCCCGTTTTAAACGTGGACATGCTTGCCGGACAAATCCGGGAAAATCGCCGGTTTTGTCCAGAAAAGAGGCCTTTGCCATGACCGATACCACCACCCCTCCCACCCTGCCCGACCGCCTGAGCATTGACCCGCGCAGCCCACACCATATTGCTGCCGTGTTTGCCCACGACATTGGCATCCGGCTCAATGGCAAGGAGCGTTTTGATGTCGAAGAATACTGCGTTAGCGAAGGCTGGGTGAAGGTGCCCGCGAGCAAGACGGTAGATCGCAAGGGCCGCCCCTTGCTGCTGACACTCAAGGGGGCGGTGGAGGTTTTTTACAAGTAACAGCGTGCCCGCTCAGGGCGCGACACGGTAGCCTTCTTCCGTGATGGCGGCGGCCAAGGTTTCGCGTGGCTGCTCGCTCTCAACCTCCACCCGGTTTTGTGCGCGGTCAACACGCACGCTGGCTTGGGGGTCGAGGTTTTGCAGGGCTTCGATCACGGCCCGTTCACAGTGGCCGCAGGTCATGCCGTGGACTTCAAACTGGTGTTGCATCAGGGTCTTTCGAGGTGGAGGGAATGGAAAACGCGCATCATCATAAGAAATTAGGTGGTTCCATGACCCTTCCCTCTGCATCTTCTCCCCCCTCTCAAGAGCTAGATTTAGCCATTGGCGGTATGACCTGCGCCAGTTGCTCAGGCCGCGTGGAACGCGCTTTGCGCAAAGTACCCGGCGTAGAGGAGGCCACCGTCAACCTAGCCACCGAATCGGCACGGGTGCGTTTTGCACCTTTGGCAACGCAAGACAGCGCCAGCATCGACGCCTTGGTGCGTCGTGCCGTACGCAATGCGGGCTATGAACCCCTGACGCCCGCCGCCACCGAGGCCCGCGAACAGCAAGACTCGCCTTGGGCAGGCTTTGCGCCCGTGGCAGTCGGCCTGCTGCTGTCGTTGCCACTGGTGTTGCCGATGCTAGGTGACCTGTGGGGCGCGCACTGGATGCTACCGGCGTGGGTGCAGTTTTTACTCGCCACGCCAGTGCAGTTTATTTTGGGGGCGCGTTTTTACCGCGCAGGCTGGCATGCCGTGCAAGCACGCAGCGGCAATATGGATTTATTGGTCTCCATCGGCACCACAGCAGGTTGGGGGCTGTCGGTGTGGCTGTGGTGGACAGCCCACCCCGGCCACCAGCCGCACCTGTATTTTGAAGCCTCTGCCGTGGTAGTTACGCTGGTGCTGCTGGGCAAATGGCTAGAAGCCCGCGCCAAGCGCCAGACCACCGCCGCCATCCGTGCCTTGCATGGCCTGCGCCCGGAGGTGGCGCACTGGCTGGGCAAAGGCGGCGAAGTGGATGTACCGATAGCCGAAGTGATGGTGGGGGACACGCTGGTGGTGCGCCCCGGCGAGCGTATCCCGGTGGATGGCACCTTGCTGGACGGTATCACCCAAGTCGATGAATCCATGCTCACCGGCGAGCCGCTGCCCGTGCCCAAGGCGGTGGGTGATGCCCTGACCGGTGGCTCTATCAATGGCGAGGCGCGTATCGTGTTGCAGGTGCGTGCCGTAGGGGCCGAGACTGTCCTGTCGCGCATCATTCGGCTGGTCGAAGACGCCCAAGCCGCCAAGGCACCCATCCAGCGGTTGGTGGATCAGGTGGCTAATGTGTTTGTGCCGGTGGTGTTGGGTATTGCGCTGTGTACGCTGCTGGGCTGGTGGTGGATGGGGGTCGGGCTAGAAACTGCGCTCATCCGCGCGGTAGCCGTGTTGGTGATTGCCTGCCCCTGTGCCTTGGGGTTAGCCACTCCAGCGGCCATCATGGCGGGCACGGGGGTAGCGGCGCAGCATGGCATCTTGATCCAAGATGCGCAGGCGCTGGAGCTGGCACACCGTGTCGATACCGTGGCCTTTGACAAAACTGGCACCCTGACCGTGGGCCAACCCACCCTGACGGCGCTGGAAGTGCCCCCTGATTTAGATCGTGCCGCCGTGCTGCGCGATGCTGCCAGCCTGCAAACGGGCAGCAGCCACCCACTGGCCCGTGCTGTGGTGCAAGCGGCACAACAACAAGGGTTGGACGTACCGGCCCCCGACGCCGTACGCAGCGTACCGGGCCGGGGCAGCGAGGGCCAAGTGCAAGGCCGCAGCTACCTGCTGGGCAGCCTGCGCTGGATGCAAGAACAGGGAGTGGCGCTGGGCAGCTTGGCGGCCCGTGCCGAGCAGTTGCAAACTGAGGGGGCTACGGTATCGGCCTTGGCCCAGCAAACTACCCAAGGCTGGCAATTGCAGGCCCTGATGGCCTTTGGCGACCAGCCCAAGCCTGATGCCCAGCGGGCGCTAGCGCAATTGCGCCAGCGCGGGCTGCGCACGGTGATGATCTCTGGCGACAACCAGCCCGCCGCTGAAGCGATGGCCCGCCGCTTGGGCCTGCGGCCTGAGGCGGGCGAAGTGTGTGCCAACGTGCTGCCCGGCGACAAAGCCGCCCAAGTGCGCGCCTTGCAAAGCGGCGGCCATATCGTGGCGATGGTGGGCGATGGCGTCAACGACGCCCCGGCGCTGGCCGCAGCCGATGTGGGCATGGCGATGGGCAATGGCACGGATGTGGCGATGCACGCTGCGGGCATCACGCTGATGCGCGGCGACCCGCTGCTGGTGGCCGCAGCACTGGACATCTCACGGCGCACCGTAGCCAAGATTCGGCAAAACCTGTTTTGGGCCTTTGCCTACAACGTGGCCGGTATTCCGTTGGCAGCGCTGGGCTACCTCAGCCCGGTGCTGGCCGGGGCCGCGATGGCACTCAGCTCGGTGTGCGTGATTAGCAATGCCCTGCTGCTCAAGCGCTGGCGCATGTAGCGCGTTAACGGAACCGAAACACCGCCAGCGTGCGCCCCAAAAAGCCGGTGTTTTGGCTCATGGCTTGGGCGGCTGCCGCTGATTCTTCCACCAGCGCGGCATTTTGCTGCGTTACTTGGTCTAGGTCGTTGACGGCATCATTGACCTGAGAAATACCCAACGACTGTTCTTTGGCTGCCACCCCCATCTCATGGATCAGGGTATTGACATGGGCCACTGACTGCACCACTTTGGCAATGGTTTGGCCTGCCGACTCCATTTTGTCGGCGCCATGCTGGGTATGGGTGCCAGATTCGCGGATCAGCTCGCCAATTTCTCGTGCGGCGGTGGCGCTGCGCTGGGCCAGTGCCCGCACTTCAGATGCCACCACGGCAAACCCCCGGCCTTGCTCGCCAGCGCGGGCTGCCTCTACCGCTGCGTTCAAGGCCAGAATGTTGGTCTGGAAAGCAATACCTTCAATGGTGGCAATGATTTGCCCCATTTTCTTCGATGAGTCGGCAATGGATTGCACTACTGTGCTGATTTCGGCCACTGCTTGGCCACCGTGGCGGGCCAAGTCGGCACTGTTGGCGCTTTCTTCCTGCACCTGCTGCACCGTTTGCGCCGACTGGCGCACCGTGCTGGCCAGTTCTTCCATCGTGGCGGCTGTTTCCTCTAGGCTGCTAGCTTGCGACTCGGTGCGCCCCGCCAGCTCCTCGGCCCCCTGTGCCACATCACCTGCAATCTGGCTAAAGTTGTCAATCTCAGAGCGTGCATCCCCGATCACAGCACGCAAGTTGACCTGAATTTGCTGCAAACGCTCCATCAGTAGCGCCATCGGATGGCGGCCACCAATGCGCTGATACGGCTCTGACAAGCTACAACCGGCAATGTGGCTGGCAAAGCGATGGGCTTCATTGATCGGCTGCGTGATGCGCTGGTGAAAACGCCACAGAATAAAACCGGCTAGCACTACCCCCAGCCCGCCTTGTAGGGCTGCAGCCTCTAGCCCCGTCAGATCTAACGCCAAAGGCAGCAGGGGCAAGGCCAGCCCCGGCACTGCCAACATAGCAGCCAAGCGTTGGGTAAAGCCGGTTCGTTGCAGGCGGCCGCGCCAGTCGCGCCAACCGTTGTAGCGTACATGGCCTGAGTGCAGGCGAAATGTCTGCCGCCCCGATTCGCGCTCTTGGCGGATTTGGCTGTAGAGCTGCTCTGCTTGGCGTACTTCTTCGCGCGAGGGCTTCATGCGCACCGACATATAGCCAGCCGGTTTGCCGTGTTGCATGAGAGGTGTGACGTGGGCGCGTACCCAATAAAAATCGCCATCGTTGCGGCGGTTTTTGACCATACCAATCCAGGTGCGACCACGGCCTATGGTGTTCCACATGTCCTGAAAGGCTTCGGGGGGCATGTCGGGGTGGCGCACCATATTGTGCGGCTGGCCCATCAGTTCGTCCATCGAAAAGCCACTGACTCTTGCAAAGGCCGCGTTACAGTGGGTGATCCGACCTTGTGGGTCGGTGGTGGACATCAAAAACTCGTCGCCGGAGTAATCGAACTCCCGGTTGCTTACGGGCAGATTGGTACGCATGTTTTGGCTATCACCTAGCTAGTCTTGATACAGCGTAAGTAAATACGAAAACAATTTGAAACACCATTGCCCCTAGGGTCAATGACCCCAGCACAGGCTGCAAAATTCAGTTTTGTGCTTGCAGTTTGAGCTCGACCTGTGCGCCACCCTGTAGATGGTTATAAACCTCTAGCGTGCCACCATGTCGCTGGGCAATGGCCCGTGAAATAGACAGCCCCAAGCCCAGCCCATCGGCCTTAGTGGTAAAAAATGGCTGACAAACCTGTGCCAAAGCCTCGGGCCCAAAGCCGGGGCCAGTGTCGCAGATGCGCAACAGCACCCAGTTTGTTTGCTGCGCCAGCGTTACCATGATTTGGCGCGGTTGTGGCGCATCGCGCATCGCTTGGATGGCATTGCGATAGACATTGAGCACGATTTGCGAGAGTTGAAGACCGTCCCCCTGCACCCACACCGGTGCTGCGGGCAGTGCAAAGGTAAACACCACCTCCGCATTGCGCGCCTCGCAGGCCAGCAGTTGTTTGACGTCATGCACCAGCGGGCCTAGCTCTATCGGCTTGTTTTGCACGGGTACGGGCCGGATAAAACTGCGGATGTGCTCAATGATCTGACCTGCGCGTTGTGTGTGGGTCTCAATGTCGCGCAGCAGCTCTTGTAGCTGTGGTGTATCCAAACGCTGGTGCGCCAAGCCATGCTGGGCCATTTGGGCATTGAGCAAAATAGCGGTCAGGGGTTGGTTCAGCTCATGCCCCAGCGAGGCCGACATTTGCCCTAGGCAGCGCTGGCGGTCGAGCTGGGCAATTTGGGCACTCAGTCGTATGTTTTCTTCTTGTTTGGCCCGTTCTGCCACCGCAGTCATGTCGCTGTGCCGGGCGCGTTCCAAAAAGATGCCAATAAAGCCCATACTGCCCACCACTGAGCTGATGAGGCTAGAGCTGACGTTCAGTAGGCTGTCCCAACCCCCAAACAAGGCATTGGGCTGAGAAAATCCGGTGCCCACCGTTACGCTGCGCAGCACCACCGTACTGCCTACTACCAGATAAGCGCCAGCAACCCAATAGGCGCTGTGCGAATGCTCGCGCTGTCCAATGCGCCCACATAACCAGCTGATATAGAAAAAAGAGGCGGCCAATGTGGAAGATGTCCACAAAAAACGCAGCATCTCGTTGTCTAACCCAAGGCGCAGGTATTCATAACCCAGCACAAAAGCGATGCCCAGTCCGGCTAGCCACTGCGTAGGCCAAGGCTGCTGGGGCAGTTCGTGGTGCAGCGCTTGCACCCGCACTAGATTGGCCAGAAGCATCAAGCCATTAGCCAGCGGGTAGGCGGCCCATTCTGCAATGTGTGCGCGCAAGCCCAGTAGTACCACCCCCATGCCAAACAATGCACTGCCGCCGCACCACAGCAGGGCTGCGCGTGAGCGCAAGCCTGAGAGCACCACCCAAGCTACCGTAGGCATGACCAAGTACATCAGGCCCACAATCAGGTAGGCCGTAGGCAGATTAAACATCTGGGCGTGTTACAGGCTGTGTTCGGGCAGAGCGCGTATTTTGTCGGCCAGTTCTAGTAAAGAGGTGACGCCCATTTTTTCCATCACCCGCGCGCGGTGTACCTTCACGGTTTTCAGGCTGCAATCAAACTGCTCGGCAATTTCTTTGTTCATCAGCCCCTTGACCACCAATTTGCACACTTGGCGCTCACGCGGGGTCAGGCTCTCGTAGCCGCGCTGTACATCGATGGCATCACGAAAGGCACTGAGCTGCTCGCGGCTGCGGGCCATGGCGCGGTGGATGGCCTGCACCAAGTCCTCCATGTTGAAGGGCTTGAGCAAAAAATCAATAGCGCCACCCTTCAAGGCATCAATGATTTCTTGCGTTTGGCTTTCTCCGGAGATAAACACGATGGGTGTGTTGCGCCCCAGCCGCAGCAACTCTTGCTGCAAAGCCAACCCATTCATTTGTGGCATACGCATGTCCAGTAACAACACGGCGGGGGCAATGGGCAAGGAGTGCTCTAAGAAGGCCTCTGGTGAAGAGTAACTCTCTACCGTATAGCCCAGATACTGCAACATGCGCGATAGCGAGACGCGCACGGCGTCATCATCATCAACCAGATAAACATGCTGTCCGATCATTCGCATATTGCTGCTTCTACCACCTGTCGTACACCATTGAGCAGCTTTTGGGTTTGGTGCAAGCGGCTACGGCAGCACCGAGCATGATTCTATCATTCGGGGTTTCTTGAGCCCCCCGTGGTGAACGATGGGGCTTGCGCTCGCCACTGGCGATAAATACAGACAAATGCGCAGAACAGCGCCATTACCTTACCCCACCCACTATGCCCCAGTTCTCTGCTAACTTGAGTTGGCTTTACCCCCATCTTCCCTTTCTGGATCGTTTTGAGGCCGCAGCCCGCGATGGTTTTACGGCGGTGGAATACCTCGCCCCCTATGGTTGGCAGGCCGCCGAGTTGGCGGCCCGCCTGCGCGCCCACGGCTTGCGCCAAGTGTTGTTCAATGCCCCTGCTGCCGGATTAACGCCGCCGGAGATGGCCGCCGCTTGGGGCCAAGGTGCTCGTGGTACGGCGGCGCTGCCGGGGCAAGAGGTGGCTTTTCGGGCCGGTATCCAAGAAGCCTTGCGTTATGCCGCTGCGCTGGACTGCCCGTGCATCCATGTCATGAGCGGCACCGTACCTACTGGGGCCGACCCCGCTGCCATGCAGGCCACCTTGGTCGATAACCTGCGCTGGGCTTGCGCACAGGCGGCAGCCCAAGGCTGCCAGTTGTTGATTGAGCCGATCAACGTGCGCGATATGCCGGGCTACTTTTTGCAGCAGCAGGCCCAAGCCCATGCGGTACTCGATGCAGTGGACTCGCCCCAGCTCAAGGTGCTGATGGATTTGTACCATTGCCAAGTGACCGAGGGCGATGTGGCTAGCAAGCTGCGCCAATACCTGCCCACAGGCCGGGTGGCGCATCTGCAAATTGCCGGAGTGCCTGAGCGCCAAGAGCCAGACAAAGGCGAATTGCACTACCCGTATCTGTTTGAGGTGATTGATGCATTGGGCTACGCTGGCTGGGTGGGCTGCGAATATCGGCCCGCTGCCGATACCTCTAACGGCTTGGGCTGGTGCCAGCGCTATTGGGCCTGAAATTTTTGGCGTGCCTAGTTCGGCCTTTTCCCCTTTGGCAGACATCCTTAGTGTGATTGATGCCTCGGTGCAAAAGGTGGCATCGGGCACGCAGCTAGTGCTGCAACATGCTGGCAGCACCATGCACGACATTGTGGATGCCGTACACCGCATTGGTGGAGCAATTGGCGGCAGCGGCGCACAGCCTACGCGAGCAGGCCCAGCGCCTCAGTGGTGCCGTGCAAGTGTTTAAGCTGGTCGAGCGCGCTCACTGGGCCTGCACCTTGCACCGCCGCGTGGGCTTGGTCGGACTGATGGGGGCCGTGGCTGCCGTTAGGGCTTGGTAGCGGGTAAACAAAAAGGCGACGCGGGCAGCATCGTGGGGCTGGCCTTTGTAGCTATAGGCTGCATCGACGGCTTTGTCGAGTTGCTGGTGGGCTTTGTGTAGCTCTACGGGCATGGTCAATGGGTCGTAGAGGTCGGCCAGCGTGCTATCGGCAAATTGGGCGCGGGCATCCAGTACAGCTTGGGCTGCTGCTTCGATGGCGAGGCGGCGTTTTTGTGCGGTAGCGGGCGTTGGGCGCTTCGGCGTGCTGTTGGGCAGATTGGGCCAAGGGAAAGTGTTGTAAGTAAGTCTTACAGAATACCGAAGGTCGCTTTTCAAACGGCCAGCAGTGATGCCTGTCCAAGCCCTGTGCATCGTGCTGGACAATACACCAAAATGGTACAACGTGGCTTCGGGCACCATTTGTAAGTCGTTGGCGGCTATGACATCGGCGTTTAGATAAGCAATAGGCAGGTAACGCCGATTTTCAGATGAAGTGCGTGGAATAGCTAAGTAATGCCCCATTGCAGGTTGGCGATTTTCGGTGAACAGCGAGGGCGTAGCGGCTTTCTGGCGTGTGGCGGCCTTGCTGCTTTGCTCACGCATAACTTTCACTGCCTGAACGCGCTGCAACACCAGCGGCATAGCCCGCAAGGTTTGTGGTGGGCAACCCGGCAGCCATAAACAATAGCGCAACTGATTGTGGATAAGCCCTTCAGCACCTAAATACGGGCGTATCCAAGCGTGCGCTGCGGGTTCGGTTTGCAATAGTATCTTGTACTCTTCAGGTGACAAAATCAAGTGGCCCCCATCAGCGGGGATGCTACCGTTGACTATTTCGGGCACTGCCATCAAAGGCGTAGAACGCGCTTGCGCTATCACATCAAGCGCATCCGTCAAATAAGGGTTGATGTTTTGTGCCGGTACGGCGGTGGGTTCGCCTCGAATATCGGGGTAGTGGTAAATCACCTTGTCGCTGCGCTCTTCCAAGCCAAAACCGACAATCACGCAATGCACAGCGGCCACGCCTTTGGCATCATTGCTCCATTGGAAGGTGCGGTGGGCAAACTGGATTTTCATGCCTTGGGCCAGCATCCAGCCCCAGAGCACGCCCACCTGTTCGCCCTGCGTGATGCTGTTGGTCGAAACAAAAGCACAACGGACGGTTCCCGGTGCGGCTGGGGTGGGTGTCGAAAGCGATTTCGGAGCCGTAGGTTCCGTATGAGCGTTCGGCATCTGCCCCAGTTGCACCGCCGCGCTGGCCGTCGCGCCCGCGCAGCTTTCACCGCGCACATAGCGCGCCGCCTTGACATACCAAGCGGCCACAAAATCCAGCAAACCGGCGTTATTGACATCTGCCAACACTCGGCGTGTCTCTTCACGCTGGGCATCGTTCATGAACTTGGCCCCAACAAACGGCGGGTTCCCAATCACATAGCTGCATTGCGCAGGCGGCAGCACCCCAGCCCAATCCAGCGTCAAGGCGTTGCCCTGCACAATGTTGGCTTTGCGCACCAGCGGCAGGCGGTTAAAGTGCCCGCCCAGCGCCCGGCTGGCGCGCAGGTTCTCTTGGTGGTCGGTCAGCCACAGCGCCACGGTGGCAATGTGGGCGGCGCTGGCCTCAATCTCAATGCCGTGGCACTGATGCACATCGCACTGGATTTGCTCAAACTCTTTCGCGTCCAGCGTGCCGCTCACCGTGCGTTGGCGCTGCTCTAGCGCCAGCAGGGCTTCTACGGCGTCCAACTCCAAACGGCGGATTTCGCGGTAGGCCAACACCAAAAAATTGCCACAGCCGCAGGCCGGATCAAAAAAATGCAGGCTGCGCAATTGTTCCAAAAATGCCTTCAGCCGGGTTTTGCTGGCGCGTGCGGTTTTTAACTCCGTCTGCAAGCGGTGCAAAAACAGCGGGCCAATCACGCGCAAAATGTTGATCTCGCTGGTGTAGTGCGCGCCCAATTCGCGGCGCTTGCTGCTTTTGGCCGTCACGCCTTCGCCGTCGTGGTGAATCACCGCCTGAAACAAAGAGCCAAAAATGGCCGGGCTGATTTGTGACCAATCAAAGTGCTCGGCACAATCGAGCAACACCCGGCGCGCCGTGCTGTCAAAGTAGCAAGGCTCTAGCCGCCCCGCAAACACGCTGCCATTGATATACGGAAAGCCGCGCAACTCGTGCGGCAGGTTTTTAGGGCGTTTGTCCGGGGCGCGGTTCAGGGTGTCAAACAGATTTTGCAGCGCACCATCCAAGTCCGAGCCATCTTCGCGGGTGTGTTGGCGCAGATATTGGCTAAACGCGCCGGGGCTGTCAAAAATGGCAGTGTCTTCGGCAAACAGGCAAAACAGCAGGCGCACCAAGTAGCGCTCTAAATCGGCCCCGCTGTAGCCACCATCGCGCATGGCGTCGTGCAACTGGGCAATTTTGCGCGCTGCGCCCTCGTTGACAGCAATTTGTTCGGCCCGCGCTTGGGTCTCAAAACCGGCCAGAAACAGATAGGCGTCGATATGCTGGGCAAAATCGGCCAGCCGGTGGCACAGTGGCGCGCTGCCATCACCGCGCCGGTACAGGTGCAGGTGTTCAAAATCACTGACGAGAATGTAATCGGGCAGCTCGGCATTTTGCAGACCGGGCAAATAGTCCAGCGCTTGCTGGTAGGCGGCTTGCAAGTCTGCGCCGCGTGATTTCATCTCTATCAGCAGTTTGCCGGGATAAAACCCATCCATGCGCCCGCTGCTGCCACCCGATTTTTTGACGCGCTGCTCAAAATTGACCAGCCGCTTGGCCGAGAAGCCGAACACCTCACACAAGTCGCGGATAAAGTTCTGCGCTTGGCCCATTTCGTAGCTGGCGCTGGCGTAGTCTTTGGCAAAAGCGTAGGCGCGGTGCAGGATTTCTGCGTGGTTCAGGGTGACGGTCATGCGGCTGGCGCAATCGCCCTGCAGGCGATTGTCAGATTCAGAAAAACGCCAGTATGCACGGGGTGGCCCGCCCAAGCCTTAGCGGCCAGTGCGGGCCTGGGGCCAGCAGTTAGAAGAAGCCCAGCTTCTTCTCGCTGTAGCTCACCAGCAGGTTTTTGGTTTGCTGGTAGTGATCCAGCATGACCTTGTGGGTTTCGCGGCCAATGCCCGATTCTTTGTAGCCGCCAAAGGCAGCATGGGCGGGGTAGGCGTGGTAGCAGTTTGTCCAGACGCGGCCTGCTTGGATAGCGCGGCCCATGCGGTAGGCCACATTGCCGTTGCGCGTCCAGACGCCAGCGCCCAAACCATAGGGGGTGTCGTTGGCAATAGCCAGTGCCTCGGCTTCGTCCTTGAAGGTGGTCACGGCCAGCACCGGGCCAAAAATTTCTTCTTGGAAAATGCGCATTTTGTTGTGGCCCTTAAACAGCGTGGGCTGGATGTAGTAGCCACCGGCCAAGTCGCCTTCTAGCTCGGCGCGGGCACCACCAATCAGGCACTCGGCACCTTCTTGGCGGCCAATTTCCAGATAGGACTGAATTTTGTCCATCTGCACCTGCGATGCTTGCGCACCCATCATGCTGTTGGTATCGAGCGGGCTGCCTTGCTGGATGGCGGCCACGCGCTGCAACACGCGCTCCATAAAGCGGTCGTAGATCGATTCTTGGATCAGCGCCCGGCTGGGGCAGGTACACACTTCGCCTTGGTTAAAGGCAAACAGCACCAAGCCTTCGATGGCCTTGTCCAGAAACTCGTCGTCTTTGTCCATGATGTCGGCAAAGAAGACGTTGGGCGACTTGCCGCCCAGCTCCAGCGTGGCCGGAATCAGGTTTTGCGCAGCGGCTTGGGCAATCACGCGGCCTGTGGCGGTGGAGCCAGTAAAGGCAATCTTGGCAATGCGTTTGCTGGTAGCCAGTGGCATACCGGCTTCGCGGCCCAAACCGTTCACGATATTGAGCACCCCCGGTGGCAGCAGATCAGCAATCAGCTCGGCCAAAATCAGGATGGAAATGGGGGTGGATTCGGCGGGCTTGAGCACTACGCAGTTGCCTGCACCCAGCGCGGGGGCTAGCTTCCAAGCGGCCATCAAAATCGGGAAGTTCCACGGAATGATCTGACCCACCACGCCCAGCGGCTCGTGGATGTGGTACGCCATGGTGTTCTCATCAATCTCAGAGATACCGCCTTCTTGCGAGCGCAGACAACCGGCAAAGTAACGGAAATGGTCAATTGCTAGGGGCAGGTCGGCGTTGAGTGTTTCGCGGATGGCTTTGCCGTTGTCTACGGTTTCGGCGTAGGCCAGCAGCTCTAGGTTTTGCTCTAGGCGGTCGGCAATCTTGAGCAAAATGTTGGAGCGGGTGGCTGCATCGGTCTTGCCCCAGCTCTTAAAGGCGGCATGGGCGGCATCCAGCGCCAGCTCGATGTCTTCGGCAGTGGAGCGGGCTGCTTGCGTATAGACCTGACCATTGATGGGCGTGACCACATCGAAATACTGGCCGCCCACTGGGGCTTGCCATTGGCCGCCGATAAAGTTGTCGTAGCGGGCTTTGTATTGGATTTTGGCACCTTCGGCACCGGGGGCTGCATAGATCATGGTCTTGTCTCCGTAAAGGTTTTGCACGGTTGTCCTGCCTGCTGGCGGGTACACCGCACCTCCTTGCGCAAGACCTGTGCCAGTGTGCGCTGCCGCCGCAGAAAGGGGGCAAAACCACGGGTATTCCCCCATGCCACGGGCCGTATGGGGGCCTGCGGGCTGGCTTTTCTGGCGGTGCTGGGCGTTGGTGTGTGGCCCGCTGTGGCTGGGTTGTCCGCGTTGGTACGGTGACAGGTGTTCCATTTTGGAACACCTGTCCGCAGGGGGGTGTTTCCGAGATGCACAGGGGTTGGTGTGCCCGATACACTGGCGCAATAACCACAGCCGCAGCCCCCATCTGCCACTGGAGACATCTATGCGCGCCCAGCCCCTTTTGCCCGCTACCTTGCTGCACCAAGCCCGGCACCAACTGTTGGAGAGCGGCGGCCAGCCGCCCGATGTGCTTGATGCGCGTCTGGCCCGCTCTTGGCAGCGCAGTTTCTCTGCGGGCCTGCAACCTTTGGGCGGCGCTGCCGGGGCCGACCCTTTGCCACAGCACGGCTTGCAACAGATGCGTGTGCAAAACCACGGCCTGATTCGCCACTCCCTGCCGATCATGGAATACCTGTTTGCCCAAGTGCGCCAGAGCCACAGCATGGTCATCTTGGCCGATAGCCAAGGCGTGCTGATGCACACCTTGGGCGATCTGGACTTTTTAAGCAAGGCCGAGCGGGTGGCCTTGGCGTGCGGTGCCTCGTGGCACGAAAGCCAGCGTGGCACTAACGCCATCGGCACTGCCTTGGCTGAGGTGGATGGCATTGAGGTGCATGGTGCCGAGCACTATCTGGAGCGCAACGGCTTTCTGACCTGTGCTGCGGCCCCGATTCTTTCGGCCACCGGAGAGTTGGTGGGCATTTTGGATATTTCTGGTGATCACCGCAGCCGCCACCCGCACACCTTGGGGCTGGTCTCCACAGCGGCCCGCATGATCGAGAACAGCCTGCTGCTGTCGAGTTGCCAGCACCACACGGTGTTGCAACTGCATACGCAAGCCGAGGGGCTGGGCACCATTGCCCAAGGGGTGGTGGCGCTGTCTGACGATGGTTGGCTGGTGGGGGCCAACCGTCCTGCCTTGCAGTGGCTGGGCTTGCATGCCAACAACATCCGTAGCACGCAATGGGCGCAATGCTTTGATACGCCGCTGCCACAGGTGCAAGGCCATGCCCGCCAGCGTGCTGGCGGCACCTTGCTGCTGCGCACCGTGGCCGGACAACTACTCTATGCCCATGTTCAGCCCCGTGCCAGCGGGCCCATTCCGGTCAGTGCCCCGGCACCGGCACCCGCTATGGATGCTTTGGCCGAGCTAGACACCGGCGATGCACGCTGGCGCAGTGCTGCCGACAAGGCGCGGCGCATGGCGGCCAAATCCATCCCGTTGCTGGTGTTGGGCGAGTCTGGCGTGGGCAAAGAGCTATTTGCCAAAGCAGTGCATGAGGCTTCGCCCCGGCGGGCTGCGCCTTTTGTGGCGATCAACTGCGCTGCCCTGCCCGAACATTTGATTGAATCCGAACTGTTTGGCTATGCACCGGGGGCTTTTACTGGGGCGCGCAAACAAGGCTCACCGGGGCGGCTGCGCCAAGCCCACGGCGGCACGGTGTTTTTGGACGAGATTGGCGATATGCCCCTGTCTTTGCAAACCCGGCTGCTGCGCGTGTTGCAAGAGCGCCAAGTCACGCCACTGGGCTGTGGCGAGCCGGTGGCGGTAGATTTTTGGCTCATTTGCGCTACGCACCAGCCGCTGCGTGCTGCGGTAGAGCAAGGGCGTTTTCGTAGCGATTTGTATTACCGCATCAATGGACTGACGGTGCAACTGCCGGCACTGCGCGAGCGCACCGACTTGCATACCTTAACGCAGCGGCTGCTCGCCCAACTCGATGGCCCGCCGGGCCTGCACCTAGACCCAGCCCTGATGCAGGCGCTGGCCCGCTACGACTGGCCCGGCAATTTGCGCCAATACAGCAATGTGCTGCGCACCGCCGTGGCGCTGCTGGAGCCGCACGAGCAGTGCATCTCTTGGACGCACATGCCAGATGATCTGTGGCCCAGCCTTGCACCAGCCCACAAGCCAACCCACAGCCCAGAGGCTGCCAGCACCACCACGCCCTCGTCGGCTGCAGTAGCGGCGGTGAGTTGGCAAGCGTTGTCGCAGCAAGCCATTGACCAAGCCTTGCAGGCGCACCGGGGCAATGTGTCGGCGGCGGCAAGGCAATTGGGGATCAGCCGCCAGACGCTGTACCGGCGCTTGCGCCCGCATTAAGGTTTAGCGCCAAGGGGGTGGGTCGGGCACAAAACGCCGCTCGCCCGGAAAAGGGTCAGGCTCTTGCTCTGGGCGCTGCTGCCAGCCACCGCGCTGTGCAATGCGTTGGCGCTCTAGCTGGGCCAAGCTGGCATAGTGAATCTGCAAGGTCTCTGCCGGGCGTGGGCTGGCGCGCCGGAACTGCACCTCGCGCACCGAAGAAGGCATCTCTTGCCCATGCCCAGTGCCCATATCCGAGCGGCTTTCGGCAGCAGCCCCAGCGGGTGCCGGTGCCCTGGGTGCCCCTTTGGCGCTCTCGTACTCTTGCCGCCGATAGCCCGGTGGTCGGGGGGGCGGTGCGGCTTCTTCAAATACGGCAAAGCCCAGCACTCCAGTGTTGCCGCCTTGGCCGGTGCGCTCGGCATAAGAATCGTCGGGGGGGGTAAAAATAAACTGCGCTACCGTGTCTAATGATTTGCGCCAGCCCTCAATCTGCACCGTATCTTGGGGGTTGATGATGTAGCCGGTTTGCTCCGGGGCGGCAGGCTCGCCGGTGAGCACATTGACCCCATCCACTGAGATCACCACCAGCACGCGCCGATTGCTGGTGTTGCGCAGCAGCAATTGGTAAGGCTGGCCGTGCTCGCCGCCCACGTACCAGCGCCGCCGGTGCTGAAAAATCGGCAAATTTTGGCGGCGGCGCTGGCCGCCCAGCACCTCCACCTCCAGCCATTGGCCTTGGGCTGCGGGCAGGGCATTGCGGTACTGCACTGGGGCCGGGCGATAGGCGTGGGCCACAGAAGCCCCTCCAGCCCACAGACTGGCACCCAACCAAGCCAAACTTTGGCGACGCTGCATAAAAGACCCCCGAAAATTACACCGAGGTTTTCAGTATAGGCAGCGTGGCCCTTGGTTGCACAGTTTGGGTGTGCTGCCGCAGCGCTTTAGGCTTGCGCTGGGTAGAACATCTTGCGCGTGGGCACTTGGGCCACGGCTTGGGCAATAGCGCCGATATGGTCGGGTGTGGTGCCGCAGCAACCGCCGACGATATTCACCAGCCCCTCGGCGGCAAACTCATGCACGAGGCGGCTGGTCACTTCGGGGGTCTCGTCAAAGCCGGTATCGCTCATCGGGTTGGGCAGGCCCGCATTGGGGTAGCAACTGATAAAAGTATCGGGCGCAGCGCGGTTCAGTTCTTGGATGTAGGGGCGCATCAGTGCCGCCCCCAAGGCGCAGTTCAAGCCGACCGCCAGTGGCTGGGCATGGCGCACGCTGTGCCAAAACGCCGTCACGGTTTGGCCCGACAAAATGCGCCCAGAGGCATCGGTCACGGTGCCACTGATGATGAGCGGCAAGCGCTCGCCGGTTTGCTCAAACACTTCTTCAATCGCAAACAGCGCCGCTTTGGCGTTGAGGGTGTCAAAAATGGTTTCTACCAGCAACACATCGGCACCGCCTTCGATCAGCGCCAGCGTTTGCGCATGATAGGCCGCGCGCAACTGCTCAAAATCAACATTGCGTGCGCCGGGGTCGTTCACATCGGGGCTGATGCTGGCGGTTTTGGGTGTTGGGCCAAGGGCACCGGCGACAAAACGCGGCTTGTCGGGGGTGGAGAACTTATCGCAGGCGGCGCGGGCCAGTTGCGCCGAGCGCAGATTCATCTCATAGGCCAAATCGGCCATGCCATAGTCTTCTTGGGCAATGGTGGTAGCGCCAAAAGTGTTGGTCTCGATCAGGTCGGCCCCAGCGGCCAGATAGCGCTCGTGGATGTCGCGGATCACGTCCGGGCGGGTGAGTGAGAGCAGCTCGTTGTTGCCCTTGACGTCGCGCGGAAAATCTTGAAAACGCTCGCCCGCAGCGTCAGGGCCGTGGTAGCCCTCGCCCCGGTATTGGGCCTCGCCCAGCTTAAAGCGCTGGATCATGGTGCCCATTGCGCCATCCAAAATAACGATGCGTTGGGCCAAAAGGGCAGGAAGCTGGGCAGCGCGGGTGTAGTGGGGTGCTTGCATGGGCAGGTCAAGAAACAGAAAAATCGGTAGAGGCCGATTGTCCCTGCTTCGCCTAGCCCTTGTCTTGTTGGCGTCTCTGGCTAGCGCTGCGCCGTTAAAATCGTGCCTGCCCAAGGAGCGTTGCAACGGCCAGCCATTTGGTGCCGTCAGGCTTGGGCTTCCTGCTTTTACTGCCCACCCCCTCCGGCAACCACGCTCGCCTGTTCCGGGTTCCATTGCACAGGTGCGACGTATGTCCGAATTGACCATCCCCCCCATGAAGCTGTCTGGCCTAGAGCCTGTCTCTATTGGCCAAGGCACGCTGTTTGTCAACGTTGGTGAGCGCACCAACGTCACTGGCTCCAAAGCCTTTGCTCGTTTGATTTTGAATGGCGAGTTTGAACAGGCTCTGGCTGTAGCGCGCCAGCAGGTCGAAAACGGCGCACAAATCATCGACGTGAATATGGACGAGGCCATGCTCGACAGCAAGGCTGCGATGGTGCGCTTTTTAAACCTGATGGCCTCGGAGCCAGACATTGCCCGCCTGCCGGTGATGGTCGATAGTTCCAAGTGGGAGGTGATTGAAGCGGGTCTGCGCTGCCTGCAAGGCAAGGGCATTGTCAACTCGATCAGCATGAAAGAGGGCGTAGAAGCCTTCAAGCAGCAAGCCAAGCTGGTGCGCCGCTATGGCGCTGCCGCCGTCGTCATGGCCTTTGACGAAAAAGGCCAAGCCGACACCTATGCGCGCAAAATTGAAATTTGCGAGCGCGCTTACCGCATCTTGGTCGATGAGGTGGGCTTTGCCCCCGAAGACATCATTTTTGACCCGAATATCTTTGCCGTAGCCACCGGCATTGAAGAGCACAACAACTACGCCGTGGACTTTATCGAGGCCACGCGCTGGATCAAGCAACACCTGCCCGGTGCCAAAGTCTCCGGTGGCGTGAGCAACGTGAGTTTTAGCTTCCGGGGCAACGACCCAGTGCGCGAGGCCATCCACACCGTGTTTTTGTACCATGCCATTCAGGCGGGCATGGACATGGGCATCGTCAATGCGGGCATGGTGGGCGTTTATGACGACCTTGACCCCGAACTGCGCCAGCGCGTCGAAGACGTGGTGCTCAACCGCCGCCCCGATGCGGGTGAGCGGCTGGTCGAAGTGGCCGAAACCGCCAAAAGCGGTGCCAAAGACGAGAGCAAAAAGCTAGAGTGGCGCGGTACCCCCGAAGCGCCCAAAACCGTGGGCGAGCGCCTGAGCCACGCGCTGGTGCATGGCATCACCGACTTCATCACCCAAGACACCGAAGAAGCCTACCGCGAGATTTTGGCTAAGGGCGGGCGTCCGCTGCACGTCATTGAAGGCCCGCTGATGGATGGCATGAGCGTGGTGGGTGATTTGTTTGGCCAAGGAAAAATGTTTTTGCCGCAGGTGGTCAAATCGGCCCGCGTGATGAAGCAGGCCGTGGCCCACCTCATCCCCTACATCGAAGAAGAAAAGCGCCAAGACCAACTGGCCGGGCGCGATGTGCGTACCAAGGGCAAGATCATCATGGCTACCGTGAAGGGCGATGTGCACGATATTGGCAAGAACATCGTCACCGTGGTGCTGCAATGCAACAATTTTGAAGTGGTGAACATGGGCGTGATGGTGCCCTGCCACGAGATTTTGGCCCGCGCCAAAGCCGAAGGGGCCGACATCATTGGCCTGTCGGGCTTGATTACCCCTAGCCTCGAAGAGATGCAGTATGTGGCTGCCGAAATGCAAAAGGACGAGCATTTCCGCGTGAAAAAAATCCCGCTGCTCATTGGTGGTGCCACCACCAGCCGCGTGCATACCGCCGTCAAAATTGCCCCGCACTACGAAGGCCCGGTGGTTTATGTGCCTGATGCTTCGCGCAGCGTGGGCGTGGCACAAAACCTGTTGGGCGATGGCGTGACGCAGTTTGTGCAAGAGCTGGACACCGACTACGACAAGGTGCGCCAACAGCACGCCAACAAAAAGCAAACCCCTCTGTGGCCGTTAGCCAAGGCCCGCGCCAACGCCACCTCGGTCGATTGGAGCAGCTACCAGCCCACCGTGCCGCGTGCCTTGGGCCGGCGCGTGTTCAAAAACTTTGATCTGGCCGAACTGGTGCCGTTCATTGACTGGACACCGTTCTTCCAAACGTGGGACTTGGCTGGCCCCTATCCGGCCATTTTGCAAGATGACGTGGTGGGCGAGCAGGCGCGCAAGGTGTTTGCCGATGCCCAAGCCATGCTGAAAAAGATCGTTGAAGGCCGCTGGTTGCAAGCCAATGCCGTGCTGGGCCTGTACCCGGCCAACCGCGTGGGTGACGATATCGAGTTTTATACCGACGACACGCGCAGCCAAGTAGCCCTGACGTGGTACGGCCTGCGCCAACAGGCAGAAAAGCACATTGTGGATGGCGTGACACGCCCGAGCCGTTGCTTGGCCGATTTTGTTGCGCCTAAAGAGAGCGGCATCGCCGATTACGCTGGCTTGTTTGCCGTGACCACTGGCTTGGGCGTTGAGAAAAAAGAGCGAGACTTCTTGGCTGCTCACGATGATTATTCCGCCATCTTGCTCAAGAGCTTGGCCGACCGGCTGGCCGAAGCCTTGGCCGAATGCCTGCACCAGCGCGTACGCCAAGACCTGTGGGGCTATGCCCAAGACGAGCAACTGAGCAACGAGCAACTGGTGGCCGAGCAATACCGGGGCATCCGCCCTGCACCTGGCTACCCCGCTTGCCCCGACCACAGCGCCAAAACCGACATGTTTGCCCTGTTGCAATGCGGTGACATCGACATGAGCCTGACCGAAAGCTTGGCCATGAACCCTGCTGCCAGCGTGAGCGGTTTTTATATCGGCCACCCAGACAGCGTATATTTCAGTGTGGGCAAAATTGGCGAAGACCAGTTGCAAGACATGGCCCTGCGCCGGGATATGGACATTGAGACTCTGCGCCGCCTATTAGCGCCCAATTTGGGCTGATGGATCGCTATAGGATTGAACTTGGCAGTTTTGTGCTGCCCCTACTTGTTATTTATCACCCTAGCCACAAAGGAATGAAGAATGCGTCACTATGAAGTCGATAGCCCCGAATCTGTATCGCGACTGCTCGCGTTGACAATTTTGGCAGATGGTGGAATTGATCTTGCAGAAATGCGCTTGCTCCAGCAAAGTGATCTGGCCCGTCAGTTTGGAATTGAAGATGCCCAATTTGACCGAGTGATGCATGAGTTTTGCTTGGATTTGATGCAATCTGGCAAAAACCAGTTGGAATTAGATCGGGAGTCTATTGTGCAATTGTTGCATGATGTTCGCAGCCCTACTTTACAACGCAAATTGCTACGCATCATGCTAGATATTGTCGATGCAGATCAATCCTTGGTGGGTAGTGAGTCGATATTGTTAGCTGAGGCAATGATGATCTGGGGAGTGGATATGCACCATCTTTCTCTCAATTCTACACACCCTGTCTCATACTGCATTCCGCTCTACCGCAGGTCGCCCCCGTCCGTGCAATGAATTGGTAGCTTCCACTAGCGTTGCTGCACAAAAAACCACCTAAAACTCTATGGGTGCAGTTGCACTCGACAAAAACTGCTAGAAAGCCACCCATTGACTTTGGTATAGCGCCGCGCCTAAAGCGCGCGGCTTGCTAATACTGTGGTTCAATCGTTATGTACAGCGGCACTGTGTGTTGGTAAGGAGAGCTTTTCTAGCGAGAACTCTCTATTTTTCTTTGTTTGTTCAAAGATATGTGATGGAATTTGATCTTTCATTGTGATTAACTGATTGCACAATAAAACAGACCATTGAAAGTCTCCAGTCCAATAGGCACTGATAGAAAGCTCAAATGCGATCAAATAATGATAAACATCTTTAGAAACAAAAAGCAAGTCTGGGGGTGGCGATATTTTCAATGCTGCACTCAAAAAAATATGCGCTTGGAAAAATTGCTGGTGCAAATTGCACATTTTTCCTACACTGTATAAAGCCTCGGCACGGGTGGGTCGGTATTCGTAAGCCTTTAAGTAATGATGCTTTGCTTTCTGGGTGTCACCCAGTGCTTCATAAAGTAGGCCAATTTCATATTGTGCATACCACACTTCCTCCTGCCAGCCACCGGCGGCAATTCTTTTTTGATACCATTCAATGGCTAATTGAGGTTGTGCAGCATCGCGGTAGCTTTGTGCAATATAAAAAAGGTAACGTGTAGTTAAGTCGGGGTCGGTTTCTTGTTGCAGTGCTTGCTCTAGCACTTGGGCATCGCACAGATATTTAACTACTGGTGCTACCAAATTGCGTGCGCCCAATCTTCTGGATACCATGTGGTAGTCACCAGCAATAAATCCTTTGCTGGCTTCTGGTTTTGAAACACAAAACGCATATTCGTGTAGCACGCCTTTGTACTTCCAGTGCTCTGATCCTTTGAATAATTGGGGTCGCCAGTAAATTAGATCAGAACCGTATCGCAATGAATAAGAGTCGGCATCCAGTCGGTTGATGTCGATATGCCCCACTAAAAGATCATCGGCATCAATCACCCAGAGATAATCTGCTTTTTGGTAGGCGTAGTCAAATACTTGGCTTCTGTTATGGCCAAAATTAACCCAATTTTCAGCATGAAGTTCGCCCGGAATGCCTTCTCGATCAAAAAAATCTTGAATTAAAGACATGGTGTTGTCTGTGGAGCCAGTGTCACAGATTACCCAATAGTCCAGATAGTGTTTGATGCTTTGGAGTGTTTCTAAAATGATATGGGATTCATTTTTGACGATCATGCATAGGCACAATGTTTTATTTTTTATATGTCTCATATCATTAAAAATAGAAAAGATTAGCGTGTAGGGCTGGTGTTGTCGCTCTGCAAGGATGCTTGTGTGTTGGATGCTTGCTGCACTGATAATGCCAATGCCCGTGCATCCACGTCGTAAGAGGCAAAAACCTGCTGCGCTGGACGGGTTTCGGGTAGCACATAAACCACGCCGTTGGTGCCGGTAAATGCGGGTTTAACCACAGTATGAAAAAAATCGACCGGCACATTAATGCAGCCGTAGGAGATGCGGTTATCTAGTGGGCTAGAGCTGATTAGGCGCTGCGCCCGTTGCTCTTGGGGCGTGCCTTTCACCACAGGATGCAGGGATACCGCACCGTGGTAATCCACCCAGAGGATTTGTTGTCCCTTGATGTTGTGTGCCAGTGAGGCAACAAAGCGCCCGGCGGGTGTGGTGCGTTCTTCTGGGCGAATGCTCGATAGTTTGCGCTCGCCAATGCCGGGCACGGCGTCATCGCCTACTGCCAAACCGAGCAAGGCTGGGGCAGCGGCGTGTAGTCGACCATCCGCATAAAAAACATAGACCTTGGCATTCTTTTTATCGACCAGCGCAAAGGGCATGGCGGGGCTGTCGTTGGAATCGACGATCCAGTCGGCCAGCTGTCGTACCTCTAGGGAGGGGGTTTCGTGAGCAAAGTCAGCCCGCCGGGGTGGTAGCCAAGCTGCGCCCGCTTGCCCAGCGGTGGGGCTGGACAGGGGAGCGAGGGCGGCATGGTCTGCGGCGTTGGCATCGGTAGCCTGTGTCAACGGCCATCCCACCAACGCAGCTACCAAGGCAGCAAGCAAACGCTGAAAAAGCCAAGGCCTCACGACATGGCTGCCGGCGCGGCGGGGCCGCGCACTGCTGTGCTCTATAACAGGCGCGCCCACAGGTTTAGTTTCGGTCTTGTTTTGGCGGCAGGACAGGGGCGATGTACGCGGGCGGTGGCACATATGCCGGTACCGGCCTATGTACTGGCGCAGGGACAACTTCCAGTGGCGGTACAGGCACGATGGTCAGCAATTCAGGCGGTACATGGGGAATGACCACTGGCGGCACCCAAGGGGTGGGCCACACGGGCGGCCAGACTTCTGGCGGCGTTTGGGGTGGAAATACCGGCGGTGGAAATACCGAGGGTGGGGCTGTGCCGGTGGTTCCTGTTGGGCCTGTGGTTCCAGTCGTACCTGTGGTTCCTGTAGTTCCGGTGGTTCCAGTCGTGCCTGTAGCACCTGTGGTGCCAGTAGACCCTGTGGCCCCAGTGGTACCCGTAGCCCCAGTGGTGCCGGTTGATCCTGTGGCCCCCCCGGTGGTGCCTGAACCAGTAGCGCCAGTGGCCCCGGTTGATCCTGTGGCCCCGGTGGTACCTGAGCCGGTAGCGCCAGTGGCCCCGGTTGATCCTGTGGC
>NZ_FOGD01000009.1:0-23460 GCF_900111115.1 Giesbergeria anulus | reverse complement strand
CCTGAGCCGGTAGCGCCAGTGGCCCCGGTTGATCCTGTGGCTCCGGTGGTACCTGAGCCGGTAGCACCAGTGGCCCCGGTTGATCCTGTGGCTCCTGTGGCTCCTGTGGTGCCTGAGCCAGTAGCGCCGGTGGCCCCGGTTGATCCTGTGGCCCCGGTGGTGCCCGAGCCGGTAGCGCCGGTGGCCCCGGTTGATCCTGTGGCTCCGGTGGTGCCTGAGCCGGTAGCGCCGGTGGCCCCGGTTGATCCTGTGGCTCCGGTGGCGCCAGCGGTGCCAGTAGCTCCGGTACTGCCGGAGGCACCAGCAGGGCCAGCGGGCCCTGTAGTGCCTGTGGCGCCCGTAGCTCCGGCACTGCCGGAGGCTCCGGCCGGGCCAGCGGGGCCCGCAGCGCCTGTGGTACCTGTAGCTCCGGCACCGCCAGTGGCACCAGCAGGGCCAGCGGGCCCTGTAGTGCCTGTGGTACCCGTGGCTCCGGCACTGCCTGCTGCTCCAGCGGGGCCTGCGGCCCCCCCAGCCCCGGTCGCACCTGTAGCACCGGCGGCTCCAGTGGCCCCCGTAGCGCCGGGCAAGCCCTGCCCAAATACATAAAAGTACTGTGCCAGCGGGGTGTTGGTCAAAGTGAAGTTGCCTGCATAGGTAGTCGTGGTGCCCAGCGGGTTGTAAATTTTGACGGTGCCATCGGTCACGGCAAACGCCGGGGTGCCCGCATCAAAAACCACGGTGCCGCCGCTCACCCCATCCATACCCGCACTCAACACCACATTGCCATTGGTGGTGGTCAGGGCAGCGGTTTTGACGTTGACCGCGCGCCCGGCGTTGGTGGTCAAGTCTCCCCGGGTGGTGGTAACGGCGGTTAGGGTGTGGGTGCCATCTTTGACGATGTTGACATCGCGCACGGCGGTAGAGCTAAAGCTGCCATCGGTGGTCGTCACTGGCGCGTACAGCGTGACATCGCGTCCGGCAATGCCGACCACGCTGCCCCAAGTGGCGGTGATGGCTTCGTTTACCACCACGTCGCGCACGGCGCGCAGTGTCAGGATGGAGACCGGTGCAGCCCCCGGTGCTTTAGTCCAGCTGACAGCAGTATCGACGGTGATATCACCGTTGCCAGTACCGCTGGCATTGGCGGTGTTGATGGTGACATCGGTGCCCGCTGTTAAGGCGGCAACGATGTCGGCGACGGCCACCGTGGCCGTGGTGGCGGCAGCGTCGGGGGTAAAAACGCCCCCGGCGAAGGTGCCACCGGTGGTGGCTGCCGCGATGGAGACATCGGCGGGGTCGAGCAGCCATGTGCCGCTTTGGCCCGCTGCGGCGCTGGCATTGATGCGGATGCCAGCCACGTCTAACCAGTGGCCGGAGGTTTCAACCAAGCCCCCGTTGCCGCCCTGTGCGCCGCCTTGGGCGCTGATGCTGCCGTAGGCGCGTGTGCTGTCATTGGCCCAGAGGATGACTTTGCCGCCTTGGCCGCTGCTGATGGCATCGGCTTGGATGCTGGCATCAGCGCTCATGTAGGTGGCCGAAGCGTTGGCTACTGCCGGATTTTGCCCTTGGTAGTCACCGCCCACCAGCACGGTGCCACCGCCAGCGTTACCGGATGCATCGACACGGGCCGCAAACAGGCCCACATGGTGCCCGGTGAGGGTGATTTGTCCCCCCGTTTGCGCTGCGCCTGCGCCGCTGGCGTCTACCACCCCCGCCACGCTCACGGTGCCCGCTTGGGCATCGCCGAGCAAGCGGATGCTGCCGTTGTGCTGTTCAATGCTGCGCGCTTGGATGATGCCGGTGTTATTCACGGCACTGGGCAGCAATTGGCTGGCCGAACGCGCCGTCATCAGCACTTGGCCGCCGTCGGCTTGGAGCAGGCCACCGTTGTCTGCCAGCGCATGCACCGCGCCTTGATCGACCGTGACACGCAGCAGGCCGTCTCCGGCCACATCCAAAGTCATCGCGTTGCCTGCGGCCAGCGCTACCGTGCCCAGCCGGGCGGTAATGGTGCCTTGGTTGCTGACGTTGGCACCGAGCAGTGCCACAGAGCCGCCGCCTTGGGTGGTGATGTTGCCTTGGTTGCTCACAGCGGCGGTGCTGGTGCCACTGAACTGGGTGCGTCCGGCCAAGAAGTCACTGTTGCTCAGGTTCAGGGTGGAAGCCACCAAGCCACCCACATTGACGTTGGCATTTTGCCCAAACAGGATGCCGTTGGGGTTGAGCAAGAACACTTGGCCGTTGGAGGACAGGCGGCCCAAGATGCTGGAGGCATCAGCGCCCAGCACTCGGTTGAGCAGCACAGCGTTGCTGCTGGGTTGCACAAACTGCACTCCTTCACCCGTGCCGATGTTAAAGCTCTGCCAGTTGATGGCTGCCTTGGGTGTGGTTTGGGTGATGGTGGTTTGCTGCGCTGTGGTGCTGATGCTGGCGGCACCGGCTGCCACGACACCGCCTTGGGGCAGTGCGGCTACCTGCGTACCAAAGCCGATGGCCAAGGCCACCACCAGTGCTTTGAGCGCACCGCCCGCGGCGGCGGTGGTGCCAGAGGAGGTTTTTTTGCCGCCACTGCGGGCGTTTTCTGCCACGGCCACAAAGGTGCCGGTGGTCTTATTCCAGAGAGAACGATAGATGCAATTCATGGGGTCCGTCCAGTATTCTTAAAAGGCTTTTTGCTTGGGGGCTTGGCTGCACACTGGGCTTAAAAATATTTCACGGCCTGAACCCAGAAGCGACCCGATGCATCAGGCGCGGAGGTGGCCGCGTCGTTGCCCAGCTTGCGGGCGTAATAGGCTTTGATGAAAAAATCATTGGCTACCGTCCAGTTCAGGCCGACGCCAGCACCACTGAGGGTGCGGTGGTTAGAGTCGGTAGTCCAAGGGTTTTTGTTGGTGCGCACACTGCCTGCATCGGCAAAGGCAATCAGCTGCAACTGGCCCGACGGGTGTGCAGAAAACCGTGGCAGCAACAAGCGCCCTTCTAGCGTCAGCACATAGCCTTGGTCGGCATAGGCTTCGCCTTCGGGGTAGGCGCGCACGGCATACATGCCGCCCAGCTCCATCTTTTCGGAGGCGTCTAGGTTTTTCGAGGCGATTTGGCCGTTGATGGCCGCATAAAAAGACACCGCCTCACTGATGTTTTGCAAGCGTGCCAAGTTGAAGGCCAGCTTTTCATAACGGCCATCGCTGCGGGCGCTCAGGTTATCGAGTGCGCGCACGGCAGGCGTTTGCAGGTTGATGTCTCCGGCTGACAGCGCCAGCGAGTACACATTGAGCGCGCCCCAGCCTGCGCTGTCGCGGTGGTCGCCGTACAGGCTGGCCGTCAGCACTTTGGCGCGTTTGTCTGCCACCGAGGAGGTGGTGTCAATCCGGTCTTGGAAGCTCTTGGCGTCAAAGGCCAAGCCAGCATACAGGTTGGTATCGCGTGAGCGGATCAGCGGGTAGCTGCCATACAGGCTGGCAATTTTGGCGTTGCCATGCGCGCCCAAGCTCTTGAACTCACGGCCCAGTTCATAGTCTAGGTGGCTGTAGGCCACGCCAAGGCGGGCCTTGCCCAGTTGCAGCTGATAGGAGGCGCGGGCGTAGTTCAAGCCGGTGCCTGCGGTCATGACGCGCAAGCTGGCCACATCGCCATAGCCCATCGGCTCATTCACATTGACCGTAGCCCCAAGGCGGTAGGCCCCGGTGTAGCGGTTGCCCGCGTTGTCGGCATCAATGCTGCCGCTCACGCGCTGGCCCGGTGTCAGCTCTACCAGCAGGTCAGAGGCGCCGGGCGTGGCACTGGGGGCCAGCGTCGATTGCACGTTCACGCCGGGCAAATCTGACAGCAGTAGCAAGCGGCTCTCTAGCGGTGCGTTGGTGATGAGATCACCGCTTTGCAGGCCACCTAACAAGCTACCAGCCTGTGCGTCAGATACCCGGCTTTTGTTGCGCAGTGCCACTTTGCCGTAGCGCCCTTCGATCACGGCAATGGTCAAAATGCCTTGTTGGATGTCTTGTGCGGGCAGGTAGGCTTGCGCCACAAAATAGCCGTTGCGCTGGTAGAGGTCGGCAATCAGTGCGGCCATTGCACGCAGTTGGGCCAGCGTCAGGTCACTGTCGGGCTTAAACCCGGTGGCCGCCAGCAGTGTCTGTTCAGAAAACGCCTGTGCGCCCGTCACGCGCAAGGCACGCACCAGCACGCGCGCGCCCTCTGTGGTGGCCGGTGCTGGCGCTGCGTTGGGTTGCACTTCTATGCGCGGTGCCCGGTGCTGCGGCATGTGCGTTGCAGGAATGTTGAGTAACTGGCTCCCCCCGGTGGGGAGCTGTTGGGCAGATGCACCCTGCTGGCCCAGTACCAGCAATGCGTAGGGGAGGTATTTGATGGTGGACATGGGCTCTTGCACGGTGATTGGTTTCAATCCGCCCATGTTCTTAGGAGGCTCTTGGCTAGTCTGTTCGCTAACACACAGACGCTTGGTCTTACTGTGCGATACAGGCCCGTCTGAACAGTAATAAAGTCAAAAAATTGCTCCCCAATAAGTAGCTATCAATGGTTACTCTGGCAAGAGAAGAAGCTATTTTTTTGCCAGTGCTTATATAGATAGGCGCATTTTTTACTTCCCTCTGTCATACAGCGGGGGTAAAAAGTAGGTGTCAGTCTTAACGCCAGACCGACGTTTTTGTGCACGCAGTGTTTACCAACGGGAGAATGCAAATGGCTTATTTCCAATGGGGAAACGACATGGCAATCGACAACGGCCTGATTGACCGAGATCACCAACTGCTGGTGCAGCAGGTCAATACCCTGCACACCGCTACCAGCCAAGGGCGCGGCCACGAGATAGTGGGGCCGCTGCTAGAGGCCATCATCCGAGACACCCTCAGCCACATCCGTCACGAAGAGCACCAGATGGAGGCCTTGGGCTATCCACAGCTCAATGAGCATAGGTTGGGCCACCAGCGCTTTGTTGCCGATCTAGAGGGCCTGCGCGCCCGTCACCAAGCCGGTGGCATCACCGTGGCGGCGCAATTGTCTGCACTGCTGCGCGATTGGCTGTCAGTGCATATCCGGCGTTTGGATAAAGAGCTGGCCCGCTTCATCCGCAAGCAACAACGCCAAGGTTGCGCTATTGCGCTGGCCTTGGTGTCTCATCACTAAGCCGTGCTAGAAAATGCATGGGCATTGCGCCCCGCTTCCTTGGCACGCTCAAGCTTATCCCAACTTCATGCTGCCGGTTTTGACGTAGCGGCTGTGCCACGACAGCGCCTCATCGAGCAGGTGCGGCGTGTGCTGGCCGCTGGCACCCTTTTTAGCGCGGGCCACGTAGTCGTGCAGCGCCGGACGAAAATCTGGGTGCGCGCACTGGTCAATAATGCGCTGGGCGCGCTGCGTGGGCGATAAGCCGCGCAAATCAGCCAAACCCTGTTCCGTGACGATAATCTGCACATCATGCTCGGTGTGATCGACGTGCGAGGCCATCGGCACAATGCACGAAATCGCACCATCCTTCGCTACCGACGGTGTGACAAAGAACGACAGGTAGGCATTGCGTGCAAAGTCGCCGGAGCCGCCAATGCCATTCATCATGCCCGAGCCCATGATGTGCGTCGAATTGACGTTGCCATAGATATCGGCCTCAATCATCGCGTTCATGGCAATGATGCCCAAGCGGCGCACCAGTTCGGGGTGGTTGCTAATTTCTTGGGGCCGCAGCAAGATGCGCTCGCGGTAAAAATCAATATTCTCGGTAAAGTCGGCCAGCGCCGTCTTGCTCAATGAAATGGCCGTGGCTGATGCCGACACCATCTTGCCTGCGCGCAGCAAGTCCAACATACCGTCTTGCAGCACCTCGGTGTAGCCGGTCAGTTGCTCAAACGGGCTATCCAGCAACCCGGCCAGCACGGCATTGGCTACATTGCCCACGCCCGATTGCAACGGCAGCAAATGAGCGGGCAGGCGGCCCTGCTTCACTTCAAATTGCAAGAAGTCGATGATGTAGCTGGCAATTTTTTGCGATACGGCATCGGGTGCGGCAAAACGCGTGTCGCGGTCGCCCTGCTGGGTGTGTACCACCGCTACCACCTTGGCTGGGTCTACGTGCAAATAAGGCTCGCCAATGCGCTCGTGCGGGTGCGTCATGGGGATGGGCTTGCGGTGCGGCGGCACGGCGGTGCCGTAATAGATGTCATGCATCCCGTCCATTTTTTCTGGCACTTGGGTGTTGACTTCCAAAATCACCTTGTCGGCCAAATCGAGCCATGTCTTGTTGTTGCCCACGGCAGTCGATGGGATCAAACGGCCATCGGGCAAGACACCTGCCACTTCCACCACGGCCACATCCAAATGGCCCAAAAAGCCAAACCAAGCGTGCTGCGCTACGTGCGACAAGTGCATATCGCTGAACTGCATCTCGCCGCTGTTGATTTTGTTGCGGCAGATCGGGTCAGACTGGAACGGCAAGCGCATCTCAATGCCATTGACTTTGGCTAGCGCACCGTCTAACTCCGGCGCGGTAGAAGCGCCCGTCCAAACGCTGATGCGAAACGGGTGCCCTTGAGCGTGCTCGTTCTCAATGCGCGCGGCCAGTGCCAGCGGCACCGCCTTGGGGTAGCCCGCGCCGGTAAAGCCGCTCATGCCCACATTGGCACCGGCAGGAATAAGCGCGGCTGCCTCATCGGCAGACATAACGCGCTGGAGAAAGTCTGGGTAACGAACCCGATCGGCCAAGGACATGGAAAAGCTCCGCAGGGGTGGAAAAGCTGCGGATTTTAGCCTTGGTCAGTAAAAATGTACGGGTTTTTACTTACAGGGTTTCTACGTAGTATTTAGAGCGATTCTTTCACTACTCGGCCATTGAGCGGTTGCACTGGGCGGGCATTAGCATTGAACAAACGCCGAAACGCCTTGATCTGGTCATTGCCCAGCGCTATAGGCCGTTTGAGCACCATCCAGTTCACTGATTCTGAGCACGGCGGCGTGGTCAGAGAGCCTTCAAAGCTGTAGTAGCTCTTGTCGGTAGGGAGCATGGCGGCCAAATCCAGCTCCAAGCCCTCGACGGTGATTTTTTCATTTGGGCGGGGCAGATGGTCAAACACAGGGGCATAGGCCGCGTTCTTGACGATGGGGCCGGGCTGCATCAGCACCGCCACCACGCCCAGTTGCCCTGCAGCGTTTTTATGCACAAAGTGCCCCACCATCGCCATGTGCTTGCCGCCGATAGTCTCCTCACTGGGGGTGTGGAAGTGAAACTGCAACAGGCTATAGGTTTGCCCAGCCACCTTGAGCTGGCTGCCTGGGGGCACATTCACCTGCACGGTGTGGCCGTTGTTCACGATGGTCGGCTCGGCCTTGTTGTATTCAAAATTCAGGCTCGGCAGCTCCGCCTTGACTGTGTTGCTGATGTCAATCGGGCTTTGGCGGCTCCCTTTGGCACAGGTTTCAAAAGCGGGATCCAACTCTGCCCAGTGGGCAGGGCCTTCGTGTTCACCTTGATAGGCCCAATGGTGGTGACCACCACCGCTGGCATAGGCAGCGCCACCAACAAGCGCAGCAAGCGCCAGAACCAAGGTTTTGACAACATGGGCAGAACTGAGCATGAGGATTTCCTTTCTGAAAAACCACAGCATGGCACATTCGCCTCCCCCACGGCGGTAGAAAATAGTGCAGAAATTTGCTTACTAAGGGTGTATAGGTGCCTTGCAAATTCTTGCAGAATATCTTCTCTACCAAAGTGGGCGCTACATTGCGGCCTATGTCCGAACCCCTGCCCGAAACGCCCCGCCCTCTTGCCCCTGATGCCGCAGCACCCCCCCAGCTTTGGTATGCGTGGCCGGTACGCGCTATCGAGCTTTGGTTGGAGGCCGATGGCCCACGCATGAGCGCTGCCATGTCGTTTTACGGCATGTTGAGCTTGGCCCCCTTGTTGGTGGTGATGGTGGCCAGCTTGGGCTGGTGGCTAGACCGGGCCGTGGTCGAATACAACCTGCTGGCGCAGATACGCACCTTTACCGGTGAGCGCACCGCCGAAGTCGTGCGCCAAGCCTTGGCCAGCGCCCAAGCCCCCTCCGAGGGGCTGGTGGCCTCGGTAGTGGCGCTGCTGCTGCTGCTGTGGGGGGCCACTGGGGTGTTTGCCGAGTTGCAATCGGCGTTTAGCCGCATCTGGCAAACGGTAACGGCTGCCCCCTCGCGCCTAGGCTGGCGCGAAACGGCCACCTTGCGTTTGCGCGGTCTGGCCTATTTGCTGGTGATGGGGTTTTTGCTGTTGCTGTCGTTGGTGTTGTCGGCAGCGTTGGCGGTGGCTACGGCATGGTTGGGGGTCTATTTTCCGTACCGCCTGCCGCTGCTGGTTTTGAGCGAAGGCGCTTCTTTTTTGTTTGCTACGGCGCTGTTTTTGGGCCTGATGCGCCTGAGCGCCAGCCCCAAGCCGCGCCTGCGTTTTTTGGCTTTGGGGGCGCTGTTGGGCGCTGGGCTGTTTACCGTGGGGCGGCATGGGCTGTCTAGCTACCTGTCTGGGGCGGCAGTGGTGTCGGCCTATGGGGCTGCAGGCTCGCTGGTGGCGCTGCTGGTGTGGATTTACTTTTCTTCGGCGGTATTGCTGTTAGCCGCAGCCTGCGCCAAGGCGCTAGAAGAGCAAGCCCCCGCCGTTCAGCCCGGCAGCCGGTAGCCCTGCTCTCGGAACAGCCGTACACAGGCATCTACCACTGCAGGTTCATAGAGCACACCTCGGTGTGCTTCAATCTCTTGCAATGCCATTTCTGGCCCCAAGCTCGGGCGGTAAGGGCGGTGCGACATCATGGCCTCCACCACATCGGCCACCGCCAGCACTTTGGCCTCAGGCAAGATGTCTGGGCCGTGCAGGCCCTGCGGGTAGCCTGAGCCGTTCAGGCGCTCGTGGTGTTGGTATACGGTCTGCGCAATCGGCCACGGAAAAACAATAGATCGCAAAATATCGTAGCCGGTTTTGGAGTGCTCTTGCACCAGCCTGAATTCCAGTTCTTTGAGCTTGCCGGGCTTACACAAAATCTCGGTGGGCACCCGAATTTTGCCAAAATCATGTACTACGCTGGCCAGATACAGGCCTTCGATTTGCTCTGGAGGCCATTGCAGCTCGCGCGCAATCGCTTCGGCCAAATCGGCCACCCGGCGTTGGTGGCCTGCCGTATACGGGTCGCGCAGTTCTACGGTTGAGCCGAGCATGGCGACAAAATCCACTAGCATCTTGCGTTGTTGCTTTTGGCTCTCTTGCAGCTTGTGGGTGCGTTCTTGCACCGCTTCTTCTAGGTGGTTGCGCAGGCGATCGACTTCCAGATGCACCCGCACCCGCGCCAGCAGCTCCTCGCGCTGGAAGGGCTTGGTGACAAAATCCACCGCTCCCAGTTCAAAGCCGTGCAGCTTCTCGTCGGTGTCGGTCAGGGCGCTGACAAAAATCACCGGCACCGAGGCAGTGTTGGGGTCGGCCTTGAGGCGGCGGCACACTTCAAAGCCATCCATTTCAGGCATACGAATGTCCAGCAGCACCAGCTCTGGCGGACTCATGGCTGCCGAGCGCAGCGCCAAGGCGCCGTTGATGGCCGAGCGCACATCGTAGCCCTCATTGCGCAGCAGATCCGACAGCAGTTTGAGTGAGGCTGGGGTATCGTCCACGGCCAGAATTTTTCCTTTATCAGACATGGGTGCGGGCTTCTAGCAGAGTAAGGATGGCCGGGTAAGCAAAATTATTCACCAAACGTTGCAGTGCTTTGCCCAGCACTGCATCTTGTGCAGCCACGGCTTGCAAGGCAGCAGTAATTCGTTCATCTTCTAGGCTCTCTAACGCTTGTTGGAATTGCTGGCATAGCGCCCTTGGCAGGCTGGCAAACATCTCAGGGGTCAAGGCGGTGGTGGGGTTGTCATCCACTTCGGGCAAGCCCTCGTACAGATAGCGCACTCCTAGGTGCTTGGCCATACAGTCAAAAATCTCGCTGGAGCGGTAGGGTTTGCGTACAAAATCATCCATGCCTGCGGCCAGCAGTTCGGTTTTTTGCTCTTGCAGCGCTGAGGCGGTCACGGCCACAATTTTCACCTCTTGGCCACCGGGCAACTGGCGAATGCGCCGCGTGGCCTCTACGCCGTCCATCACCGGCATCCGGTGGTCCATCCAGATAAAGTCTGGGTGCCACTCTTGGAACATCTGTACGCCCTTGGCACCATTTTCAGAAATGCGCCATTCAAAGCCTATCGCCCCCAGCAATTGCGACAGCAGAATTTGGTTGTCGCGCTGGTCTTCCACAATCAAAATGCGCCAAGGCTGCTGGCCCGGGGCCAAGCCCAGCACATCGCCGTGCTGTATGGCGTCGGGGTAGTGCATATCTGCTTCGGAGGCTTCCTGCAAAGGCAGCTCGATACGAAACACCGATCCAGTGCCTAGCCTGCTGTGCAGGGTGATTTGGCCGTGCATCAGTTGTACAAACTGGCGGGTAATGGTCAGGCCCAGCCCCGTGCCCTTGTTGATGCCTTGCTCGCCAATTTGGGTAAAGGGTAAAAAGATGCTCTCTTGGTCTTCTGGGGCAATACCCAAACCGGAGTCTTCTATCTCAATCACCAGATGCGACTGCTGGTTCTGCTGTGTACCTAAGCGTATCGACACACCGCCCTGCTCGGTAAATTTGACGGCATTGCCCAGCAGGTTGATGAGCACTTGGCGCAGCCGTGCCTCGTCGCCCACGATATAGCGCGGAAACTCCGAGTCCTGATCAATCAGCAATTGCAGGCCCTTTTCTTGCGCCCGTATCTGCATCATGTCGGTCACATCGCGCACCAGCGCGCCCAGATCAAAGGGCAACTGCTGCAATTGCACCCGCCCAGCCTCAATTTTGGCCATGTCCAGCACATCGTTGATGAGGGTTAGCAGGTGCTCACCGCTGCGGTTGATGATGTCTAAATTTTGCCGCTGGCGCTCAGGCAGCAGTGGGTCTTTGCGCATCATGTTGGAAAAACCCAGCACCGCATTGAGCGGCGTGCGCAGTTCGTGGCTCATGTTGGCTAAAAAAGCGCTTTTGGCTTGGTTGGCCGTCTCAGCAGCATTGCGCGCCAACACCAAATCGGCGGTGCGTTGCTGCACTTCGGCCTCCAGCCGGTCTTGGTAGCGGTGCATTTCTTCGTCTAAGCGCTGGCGCTCAGTCACATCGCGGGCGGCGGCCAGCACGCCCAGCACCTCCCCTGTCGCACTGCGAAAGATACCCGCGTTGTAGAGCACTTTGGTCACATGACCATCCACATGCCGTATCGACAATGTTTGGTCTATGACTTGCTCGTTGGCCAGTGCTTGCACAAACAGCGCATGTGCCTGCTCGCGTTCAGCGCAATGGTCGGCAAAATCGGTGCCAATCAGCGCTTGGCGGCTGCGGCCCGTCATTGTTTCGGCTGCACGGTTCAGGTCGGTGATGTGGCCGTTGCATCCCACCACCAACAGTGGGTCAAGGTGGGCCTCAATCAGACTGCGGCTGTAGCGCGAGGCAGTGTGCAGTGCCTGTTCGTTATGCGCCAGTGCGTCCAACATACGGTTAAAACTTTCGGCCAGCAGAGTGATCTCATCGGGCGCACCAGCAATATGGGCGCGCACCCTGGTATCGCCTGCACGCACGCTGTCTGCCACCTGCACCAGTGCTGCAATACGCCGGGCGAGGCGGTTTGCAATCATGATCGCCGCCAACAACGCCAAGACTGCGGCCAGCGCCACAAAAGCCAAGCTGCGCACTAACACCGCGCGCAATTCGGCCTGAATACTTTCGCGCCCCAGTGCCACCCGTGCCCAACCCAGATGGCGCGCTCCCAACGCAATGGGCACAGCCACATCAATGGTCTCGGCATCATTGACCAACAGTTGGTGCAGTCCTGTGGGGGCGTGCAGTAGCGCTGCGCTGGTGGTATCGCTCACAAACAGCCCCATTTTGCTGGGGTCGGTGTGGGCCAGCACCCGTCCGGTGGGTGAGAGCACCATCGCATAGCGCAGGTGCGGGTAGCTGGCAAACGAGACAATCACCTCCTCTAGCCCGACCAGATCATTGGCAAGCACCCAAGAGCGCGAACTCACTGCCAATGAATAGGCCAGCCCCCGTGCAGCATGGTGGTTTTCTTCATACAAACTATGGCTTTGTGTGCGCACCAGATAGGCTACCAAGGCACTAAACAGGCACAAAAAACCCAGCAAAAACACCAGCACAATTTGGCGTTTAAAGGCACCACCGGCTACCAAACGCCATCCGAAGGTGCTCATGGTAGTCTCTCAGGCAGGGGGCGTACTTTTTGAGAAAAAAGATGCAAAAATTCTTTGATGACCTGGTAGCGCCGGTTATCGGCACGCTCAAATTGCGACAACTCTAGGCGCTGGAGCAGGGCTTCACCCTCGGATGTGGTGTGCAGGGTTTCGAGCAGCACCGTGACTTTTTCTGCCAGTTCTGGTGGTACATCATCGCGCACCACAACGCCGTTATTAATCAGGTGTTCGGTTTGCCATTTCACTTCTAGCTCGGCAGCCTTTTCGGGCTGCTCTTTTTGGAATTCGCGCCATGGCAGAGGCCAAGTGGCGGCAGCAGCCGTATTGCCGTAATAAACATTCAGAATGGAAGATTCCTGCGAGCCAACATAAACGTTTTCGATGTCACGTTGTACATCCAAACCGTGGGTTTGTAGGTAGTACTGCGGCATCATGGTGGCAGCCAGCGCGGTGGCTGCTGGGTAGGCTACTTTTTTACCCTTGAGGTCTGTTGTTTTGCGGATGTCGCTGTCACGGCGTACCAAAATCAGCCCAGTAAACAACTGGTCATCGCCCATTTTGGCAATGACTCGGTAGCCGTGGTGCAAAGAGTTCAGGGTCTGGTATGGGTTGGGCAGGGCAAAGTCGAGCTGGCGACCGTAGAGCTTTTTTTCAAACTCTTCGTAATTGCGTGAGGCTTCTAGCCGCAGCGGCGTGTCGGGCAAATGACGATTTAGGTAGTCAATCAGCGGCCCATACAGAGCAAACAGCCGTGCAGGGTTGTGCAATGGGTGAATGGCAAACACATACTGGCGTACAGCACTGGGCGCTTTGGTGCTGTACTGTGGTGCCGTGTGCGCGTCCTCTGGCTGGGGGCCACAAGCCGCCAAGGCCATACACCAGCCTGCTAGCCACCATTTCACCATAGGAGAGCCCCCCGTTGTCTGCAATCTGGATGGGGCCATGATAAGCCCGTCCTAGGTAGCGTTGGAGCCAAGACGGGGGGAGATACAGCAATGGCTGTTTATACCCCCGCTGCGTGTGCCTGTTGGTCAGCGTGGTAGCTCGAGCGCACCATGGCGCCCACCGCAGCATGGCTAAAGCCCATTTGGTAGGCTTGCTCTTCAAACATCTTGAAGGTGTCTGGGTGCACATAACGGCGTACTGGCAAATGGCTGTTGCTCGGTGCCAAATACTGGCCAATGGTCAACATGTCGATGCCGTGGGCGCGCATATCGCGCATCACTTGCAAAATTTCTTCATCAGTCTCGCCCAATCCCACCATGATGCCGCTTTTGGTCGGTACATTGGGATGCAGGGCCTTGAACTTCTTGAGCAGGTTGAGGCTGAATTGGTAGTCAGAGCCGGGGCGCGCTTCTTTGTACAGGCGCGCTGTCGTTTCTAAGTTGTGGTTCATCACATCGGGCGGAGCCGCTTGCAAAATGTCCAGCGCCCGGTCATCACGGCCTCGAAAGTCGGGCACCAAAATCTCAATCTGCGTTTGCGGCGAGAGCTGGCGGATATGCTGGATGCACTCGACGAAATGGCCCGCGCCCCCGTCGCGCAGATCATCGCGGTCTACGCTGGTAATCACCACATATTTCAGTTTGAGCGCGGCAATCGTCTTGGCCAAGTTTAGTGGTTCGTCCTTGTCCAGCGGGTCGGGGCGGCCATGCCCGACATCACAGAACGGGCAGCGGCGCGTGCATTTGTCCCCCATGATCATGAAGGTGGCCGTGCCCTTGCCAAAGCACTCGCCAATATTGGGGCAGCTGGCTTCCTCGCAAACGGTGTGCAGCTTGTGTTCACGCAAAATGTCTTTTATTTCATAAAAACGGCTGCTGGTCGATCCCGCCTTGACCCGAATCCAGTCCGGCTTTTTCAGCACCTCGGCCTGCTCTACCTTGATCGGAATGCGCGACAGCTTGGCCGCCGCTTTTTGCTTGGCCAGCGGGTTGTAGGTTTCGGCAGATTGTGCTTCGCGCACGACTTCAGGAGTGCTCATAACGGATGGCTGGTAAGCGGTTCAGGGGGCCAGCCGGGTACTGAGCTGATAGGCCAGTACCTGTGCGGCTTCGTCCCAAGTGGTGTGGATGCCGATTGTAGAAAGATCAACTGTCTGTAAACCTGCGTAGCCACAGGGGTTGATACGCGCAAAGGGGCTGAGATCCATCGCCACATTCAACGCCACGCCGTGGTAGGTGCAGTGGCGACTCACCTTGATGCCCAGTGCGGCAATTTTGCCCAGCCCCACAAAGTCCGGCGTAGGCACGCTGCCATCCTCGCGCTTTTGCGGGCGCTGCGGCAGTTGCGCGTGGCTGTGTGGATCATCCAAGCGCACATAAATGCCGGGGGCACCAGCCACGCGGTGGCCGGTAACGCCAAAATGCGCCAAGGTACGAATCACCGCCTCCTCAAGGCGATAGACGTATTCCTTCACGTAGTAGCCAGCACGTTGCAAATTCAGCAGCGGATAAGCCACCACTTGGCCGGGGCCGTGGAACGTCACTTGCCCGCCGCGGTTGGTGCTGACCACCGGAATGTCACCGGGGGCGAGTAAATGCCCAGCCTGTCCGGCCAAGCCTTGGGTAAAGGTGGCCGGGTGCTCGCACAACCAGATTTCGTCGGCCTGCTCGGCAGTGCGTGCCGCCGTGAAATCCTGCATCGCCTGATAACTGTCCAGATACGGCACACGGCCCAGCCAGCGCAGGGCAATCGCAGTGTCTGCGGTGGGCATATCAGAGCACCACTTTCACCAGAGGGTGCGCTGTCAAGGCGAGGTACAACCCATCCAATTGCTCACGGCTGGTAGCGGTGATGGTGATGGTGATGCCCAAGTATTTGCCCCCACTGCTTTCGCGCAGCTCCACGGTGGCGGCATCAAAAAAAGGGTCAAACTGCCGCGCCAGCGTCGTTACTGCGGGCAGCAGTGCATCCACTTTGACCCCCATCACCTTGATCGGAAACAGGCTGGGGTACTCGATCAGCGAGTCTTTGCGTGGATCGCTACTGGCTGTATCTGATGATGAAGGGGTATGCAAGCCAGAAGTAATAGTCATCGGGTAACCTTGGTGGGTAGCTTTCAGGTGCCCCTGATTGTGCGGCAGTTGCGCAAAACAGATGGTTTCCAGAGTCAAGTGCCTGTCTCACGTAGGTGTGAATGCCTTTGGCTCCAGAGCGCAAAGACACAGCAAAGCCACCGATGCAACAGATAATTTGTCGCACACGGGGGTTTTTACTTATAATCAAGGGCTTTGTGAAGGTTTCAGTGTGTAACGTAGCGGAGCAAAACGATGAAAACAATCGCTCCGTTCGATACAGAAGCTGAGGCCGAAGAGTCCGACTTCAAGCCCCTCAGTGCAGAACAAGCGCAAGTGTGGCGTCAGAGCCATAAGGTGCTGTCAGTGTGGCGTGTTATCGCCATTCAGGTGGCAGTAGGCGTGCTGATGGCCTTGCTGCTGGGGCTGGTTTCTGGCAAAACGCACTGGGGCTGGTCTGCTGCCTATGGCGCGTTGGCTGTGGTGCTTCCTGCAGTGCTGTTTGCACGTGGCATGAATCGCCAAAAGTTCGCTCAGTCCGGCGGCAGTGCGATGGCAGGGTTCTTTGTCTGGGAGCTGGTCAAAATTGTGCTCACCGTAGCCATGTTGGCGGCTGCGCCCCGGGTGGTAGCGCAGTTGAGCTGGCTGGCCTTACTGGCTGGCATGGTAGTGACGATGAAAACGTACTGGATTGCGCTCATGGTGCAGTCCAGTGTCCGAAAAACCGATTGATTAAGAGAAGAGTTGTCCGATGGCCGCAGATGCGCACGCTCCAACTGCAAGTGAATACATCGTTCACCACTTGCAGCACCTTCAAAATATCAAGCAAAAGTCCATTATCGATTTTTCGGTGGTCAATTTTGACTCCGTGATCGTCAGTGTCACCATTGGTGTGCTTGGGCTTTTCTTCTTGTGGCTGGGGGCACGTACGGCAACTTCGGGCGTGCCAGGCCGTTTCCAAGCCGCCGTCGAGCTGCTGGTCGAAATGGTAGACAACCAAGCCAAAGCCAATATCCACAACGCAGAAAGCCGCAAGTTCATCGCGCCGTTGGCGCTGACCGTGTTTGTCTGGATTTTCCTGATGAACGCCATGGATTTGTTGCCCGTGGATTTACTGCCCGCCATTTGGGCACAGATTTACGGTGCTGCTGGTCATGATCCACACCACGCTTATCTGCGTGTCGTGCCCACTGCCGACCTGTCCACCACGCTGGGCTTGTCTTCTGCTGTGTTGGTGTTGTGCCTGATCTACAGTGTCAAAATCAAGGGCCTAGGTGGCTGGGCGCATGAACTGGTGACTGCTCCCTTCGGTACCAGCAAAAATCCTGTCTTCGCCCTGATTCTGGGTGTGGTCAATCTGCTCATGCAGATCATTGAATACGTTGCCAAAACGGTTTCGCATGGTATGCGGTTGTTTGGCAACATGTACGCTGGTGAGTTGGTGTTCATGCTGATTGCCCTGATGGGTGGTGCTGCTGCCATGTCGCTTTCCGGTGTGTTGCTCCCTGTGGGGCACATCATTGCAGGTTCGATCTGGGCGATCTTCCACATCCTGATCATTACCCTGCAAGCCTTTATTTTCATGATGCTGACGCTGATCTATCTCGGCCAAGCGCATGAAGCCCACTGACCATTTCCCTTTCCTTTCTTAACCTTTCTTTTTTACATCAGGAGTCATCATGGAAAACATTCTCGGTCTCGTCGCTCTGGCTTGTGGTCTGATCGTTGGTTTGGGCGCTATCGGCGCTTCCATCGGTATCGCTTTGATGGGCGGCAAGTTCCTGGAAGCTTCGGCACGTCAACCTGAGCTAATCAACGAACTGCAAACCAAGATGTTCATCTTGGCTGGTCTGATTGATGCGGCTTTCCTGATTGGTGTGGCTATTGCCCTGCTGTTCGCTTTCGCCAACCCCTTCGTTCTGGCCTAATCTCCGATCAACGCCCAAATAGAAAGGTGTTGCCGTGAGTATCAACGCGACCCTGTTCGTTCAGGCCATCGTCTTCTTGATTCTGGTGCTGTTCACGATGAAATTCGTGTGGCCCCCGATTGTCAAGGCGCTGGACGAGCGAGCCCAGAAAATCGCCGATGGTCTCGCTGCTGCCGACCGTGCCAAGTCCGAATTGAGTGCTGCTAACCAGCGCGTCGAGAAGGAACTGTCGCAGACGCGCAATGAGACGGCTGCCCGTCTGGCTGATGCCGATCGCCGTGCCCAGGCCATCGTTGAAGAAGCCAAGGCCCGCGCCAGCGAAGAAGCTCAGAAAATTATTACTGCTGCGCAGGCGGAAGCCAAGCAACAGGTGGTGCAGGCCCGTGAAGCACTGCGTGAGCAGGTGGCTGTGCTGGCTGTCAAGGGCGCCGAGCAGATTCTCCGCAAGGAAGTCAACGCCGGTGTTCATGCAGATTTGCTGAACCGCCTCAAGACTGAACTGTAAGGGAAGCATTCATGGCCGAAATCGCCACCATTGCCCGCCCTTACGCCGAAGCCCTGTTCAAAGCCTGCACGGCGGGTGCAGGCGTCGATCTGGGTAGTGCCACTGCTTGGGTCGAGGAACTGGCGGTGATTGCCGCCGATCCCCAACTGCGTCAGTTGTCCGATAACCCCAAGGTCAGCCATGACCAGTTGTTTGACCTCATTGCAGGTTTAACACGTTATGCCTTGCCTGACATGGGGCGCAATTTCTTGCGCACTATGATTGAAAACGGGCGTTTGGATGCCTTGCCCGAGGCTGCGGTGCAATTTCGCGCCTTGGTCAATCGCAGCAGCGGCTCTTCTGATGCCGTTGTCTACAGTGCTTTCCCTGTCGATAGTACCGCGCTGGCCGATTTGGGCGCATCGCTCGAAAAGCGCTTTGGCCGCAAGCTCAATCTCACGATGCAGCAGGATGAGTCCCTGATCGGTGGGATTCGGGTCGTGGTAGGAGATGAAGTGCTCGACACTTCGGTCAAGGCACGTCTGGAACAAATGAAAGCGGCCCTCACTGCGTAATGCGCGGCTTGAGGTTTCGGCTAAACAAAGAAAGAAGGAAAGAGTCATGCAACTCAATCCCGCAGAAATTTCTGAACTGATCAAGAGCCGCATTGAGGGTCTGTCAGCCAGCAGCGATATCCGTAACCAAGGCACCGTGGTGTCTGTGTCTGACGGTATCGTGCGCATTCATGGCTTGTCGGACGTGATGCAGGGTGAAATGTTGGAGTTTCCTGCCTCGGCAGATGGCACTCCTTCCTACGGTCTGGCACTGAACCTGGAGCGCGACTCCGTCGGTTCCGTGATCTTGGGCGAGTACGAGCACATCTCTGAAGGCGACACGGTTAAATGTACCGGCCGCATTTTGGAAGTGCCCGTAGGCCCCGAGTTGGTCGGCCGTGTGGTCAATGCCTTGGGTCAGCCCATCGACGGCAAAGGCCCCATCAACGCCAAGATGACCGACGTGATCGAAAAGGTCGCTCCGGGCGTTATCGCTCGTAAATCGGTGGATCAGCCTCTGCAAACTGGCCTGAAGTCCATCGACTCGATGGTGCCGATTGGCCGTGGCCAGCGCGAACTGATCATTGGTGACCGTCAAACCGGTAAGACCGCTGTGGCGATTGACGCCATCTTGGCCCAAAAAGGCCAAGGCGTTACTTGTATCTATGTTGCCATCGGTCAGAAGGCTTCGTCGATCAAGAACGTAGTACGCGCCTTGGAACAAGGCGGCGCGATGGATTACACCATCGTCGTGGCAGCTTCTGCTTCCGAATCGGCTGCTATGCAGTATGTGTCGGCCTACTCTGGCTGCACGATGGGCGAATACTTCCGCGACCGTGGTGAAGACGCCTTGATCGTGTATGACGATCTGTCCAAGCAAGCCGTGGCTTACCGTCAGGTTTCCCTGCTGCTGCGTCGTCCCCCAGGCCGTGAAGCCTACCCCGGCGACGTGTTCTATCTCCACAGCCGTCTGCTCGAGCGTGCTGCCCGTGTCAATGCCGACTACGTCGAGGCCTTCACCAAGGGTGCCGTGAAAGGCAAGACTGGTTCCCTGACCGCACTGCCGATCATCGAAACCCAAGCCGGTGACGTGTCTGCCTTCGTGCCTACCAACGTGATCTCCATTACCGATGGTCAGATCTTCTTGGAAACCAGTCTGTTCAATGCCGGTGTTCGCCCCGCTATTAACGCTGGTATCTCGGTGTCCCGCGTCGGTGGTGCTGCCCAGACCAAGCTGGTCAAGAACCTGTCTGGTGGTATCCGTACCGATTTGGCCCAGTACCGTGAATTGGCTGCGTTTGCGCAGTTCGCCTCCGATCTGGACGATGCGACCCGCAAGCAACTCGACCGCGGTGCCCGCGTCACTGAGCTGCTCAAGCAAGCCCAGTACAGCCCTCTGTCCATCTCTTTGATGGGTGCTACGCTGTTTGCTGTGAACAAGGGTTTCATGGACGACATCGAAGTCAAAAAGATTTTGGCTTTCGAAAGCGGTCTGCACCAGTTCCTCAAGACCAGCCATGCTGCCTTGCTGGAAAAGCTGGAAAAAGACAAGGCCATGGACAAGGATGCTGAAGCTGCATTGACCGCTGCCATCACAGCGTTCAAGAAGTCGTTCGCTTAAACCGGACGAGGAACCATCATGGCAGCAGGCAAGGAAATACGCGGCAAGATCAAGTCGGTAGAAAACACCAAAAAGATCACCAAAGCCATGGAAATGGTGGCGGCATCCAAAATGCGCAAAGCGCAAGACCGGATGCGTGCTGCTCGGCCCTATAGCGAAAAAATCCGCAATATTGCAGCCCATCTCAGCCAAGCCAACCCGGAGTACACGCATCCGTTCATGCAAGTGAACGATGCCAAAACTGCGGGCGTTATTGTGGTCACCACCGACAAGGGATTGTGCGGCGGCATGAATACCAACGTGCTGCGTGCAGTTACCAACAAGCTGCGCGATATGCAGTCTGCTGGTATCTCTGCCGAGGCGGTGGCCATCGGTAACAAGGGGCTGGGTTTTCTGAACCGTGTCGGTGCCAAGGTGGTTTCTCAGGCGATCGGTTTGGGAGATACACCTCACTTGGACAAGCTGATTGGCCCAGTGAAGGTGCTGCTCGATGCGTACGCTGAAGGCAAGATCAACGCGGTGTACCTGTGCTACACCAAGTTCATCAACACCATGAAGCAAGAGTCGGTAGTGGAGCAGTTGCTGCCCCTATCGTCCGACGCCATTCAGACAGACGAGAAGGCCAGTGCCCACGGTTGGGATTACATCTACGAACCCGATGCACAGAGTGTCATTGACGATCTGCTGGTTCGCTATGTGGAGTCGTTGATCTACCAGGCAGTAGCCGAGAACATGGCATCCGAGCAATCGGCGCGCATGGTGGCAATGAAGGCAGCTACAGACAACGCTGGCACCGTCATCAATGACTTGAAGCTGGTCTATAACAAAACGCGTCAAGCTGCGATCACGAAGGAACTCTCCGAGATCGTCGCTGGTGCGGCTGCCGTCTGATCCGCGACGCCGTCACGGTTTAAAAATTTTTGGAGCAAAAAATGGCTCAAGTTCAAGGAAAAATCGTTCAGTGTATCGGCGCTGTGGTCGACGTTGAGTTCCCTCGTGACCGCATGCCCAAGGTCTACGATGCACTCAAACTCGAAGGCTCCGCACTGACCCTGGAAGTTCAGCAACAGTTGGGCGATGGCATCGTTCGTACGATTGCTCTAGGCTCTTCGGATGGTCTGCGCCGTGGCTTGATGGTCACGAACACTGCAGCTCCCATCACCGTGCCCGTGGGCAAGGCAACGCTGGGTCGTATCATGGACGTGCTGGGCGCGCCCATCGACGAGCGTGGCCCTGTGAGCCACGAGCTGACGGCCTCTATTCACCGCAAGGCCCCGGCCTACGATGAACTGTCGCCTTCACAAGAACTGCTGGAAACCGGTATCAAGGTGATTGACTTGGTCTGCCCGTTCGCTAAGGGCGGTAAGGTCGGTCTGTTCGGTGGTGCCGGTGTGGGCAAGACCGTCAACATGATGGAACTCATCAACAACATCGCGAAGGCCCACAGCGGTCTGTCGGTGTTTGCTGGTGTGGGTGAGCGTACTCGTGAAGGGAACGACTTCTACCATGAAATGGCCGATTCCGGCGTGGTGAACTTGGAGAAGCTCGAAGACTCCAAGGTGTCCATGGTCTACGGTCAGATGAACGAGCCTCCGGGCAACCGTCTGCGCGTCGCCCTGACCGGTCTGACCATCGCTGAGTCCTTCCGTGACGAAGGCCGTGACGTGTTGTTCTTTGTGGACAACATCTACCGTTACACTTTGGCCGGTACCGAAGTATCCGCTTTGCTGGGTCGTATGCCTTCTGCCGTGGGTTACCAACCTACATTGGCCGAAGAAATGGGTCGCCTGCAAGAGCGTATTACCTCCACCAAGGTTGGTTCGATCACTTCCATCCAAGCCGTTTACGTGCCTGCCGATGACTTGACCGATCCTTCGCCTGCTACCACCTTTGCCCACTTGGACTCCACTGTGGTGCTGTCGCGTGACATCGCTTCGCTGGGTATTTACCCTGCGGTTGATCCGCTTGACTCCACCAGCCGTCAGCTCTCGCCTGATGTCGTCGGTGAAGAGCACTACAACGTGGCCCGTGGCGTGCAAAACACGCTGCAACGCTACAAGGAACTGCGCGACATCATCGCCATTCTGGGTATGGATGAACTGGCCCCAGAAGACAAGCTCACTGTGGCCCGTGCCCGTAAGATCCAGCGTTTCCTGTCGCAACCGTTCCACGTGGCGGAAGTGTTTACCGGTTCGCCCGGCAAGTACGTGTCGCTGGCTGAAACCATCCGTGGTTTCAAAATGATTGTGAACGGCGAGTGCGACCATTTGCCCGAACAAGCCTTCTACATGGTTGGTACCATCGACGAAGCCTTCGAGAAAGCCAAGAAGATGGCCTAAAGTGGTTTGCCGGGCAAGTGTTGCCCGGCCACTCACCACTTAAAAGCCCTTTTTGCAGACTTCCAAAGGAATCCAGATGGCCAACACCCTACATGTTGACGTTGTCAGTGCTGAAGAGTCCATCTTCTCAGGGCAGGCGCTTTTTGTTGCCTTGCCCGGCGAGGCTGGCGAGTTGGGCGTCTATCCGCGCCACACTCCGCTGATTACCCGTATCAAGCCTGGTTCGGTGCGTATTGAGATGGCCGATGGCAGCGAAGAATTCGTCTTTGTCGCCGGTGGCATCCTAGAGATTCAGCCCGACCGTGTCACTGTGTTGTCTGACACCGCTGTACGCGGTAAAGACCTCGATGATGAAAAGGCAAATGAAGCTAAAGCTGCAGCAGAAGAAGCGTTGAAAAACGCCAAGAGCGAAATTGATCTGGCACGCGCCCAGTCCGAGTTGTCCATCATGGCGGCACAGATTGCAGCGCTGCGCAAATTCCGCGAAAAACGCTGATACGCACGAAAAGTTGCTTCTAGCGATAAGAAAGCCACCTACTCAGGTGGCTTTTTTTATGTTTTTTATCATCTTGATGCAGTTTTTATTTAAAAACTCTGATGTCGGAAAAGCTATGCTATAATTCTGTTCTCTACGGAGGAGTGCCCGAGTGGCTAAAGGGGGCAGACTGTAAATCTGTTGGCTTACGCCTACGCTGGTTCGAATCCAGCCTCCTCCACCAAATAAGTACGCTAGAACACACTGGTGTGGCTGTGCGGGAGTAGTTCAATGGTAGAACCCTAGCCTTCCAAGCTAATGGCGCGGGTTCGATTCCCGTCTCCCGCTCCATGTGTTGAAAAATAAAACAAGGCTTTAGGTTTTGTTTGCCCATGTGGCTCAGTGGTAGAGCACTCCCTTGGTAAGGGAGAGGTCGCGGGTCCGATTCCCGCCATGGGCACCAAGTTTCCTAGTGTATCCGTACATTGCATAAAAGTCCTGTCGTGTTGTTGTAGTTTTTTTCGGAGTCGAAAAAATGGCAAAAGGTAAGTTTGAACGCACCAAGCCCCACGTCAACGTGGGCACCATCGGTCACGTGGACCACGGCAAGACAACCCTGACGGCAGCTATTGCTACCGTGTTGTCGGCCAAGTTTGGCGGCGAAGCCAAGGCCTACGACCAGATCGACGCAGCCCCCGAAGAAAAGGCACGCGGCATCACCATCAACACCGCCCACGTTGAGTACGAAACCGCCAACCGCCACTACGCTCACGTTGACTGCCCCGGCCACGCCGACTACGTCAAGAACATGATTACTGGTGCTGC
>NZ_FOGD01000004.1 GCF_900111115.1 Giesbergeria anulus | reverse complement strand
GATGGCGGCGGTGCTGAGCCCTTGTACGGCGGCGGTGCTCAGTTTGCTCAGCTCGGCGCTGTCCAAGCTCGCTAGCTGCGCGGTGGTCAGCCCGGCGCCTTGCTTGCTGCTCAGTGCGCCCAGTTGCGCTGAGCTCAGTTGGGCAAAGTCGTCGGTCTCTAGGGCGGCGATTTGGCTGCTGCTCAGTGCCAGCAGTTGTGCGCTGCTCAAGCCTTTGACGTTGGTGCTGCTCAGGGCGGCGATTTGGTCAGTGCTCAGCCCGGCTATGCTGGCGGTGCGCAGCGCGCCAATCTGTACGCTGCTGAGGGCGGCGATGTCTTCGGTGCCTAGGCCGGGCACTTGGGCGCTGCTGAGCGCTTGCAGTTGGGCGGTGCTTAACCCTACAACAGTTGCCGTATCCAGTGCAGCCACCTGAGCGGAAGTGAGGGCATTAACCTGTGCTGTGCTAAAGCCCACAATTTGTCTTGTGGTCAGCCCAGGAACAGCGTTTGTACTTAGTGCCTGTATCTGGCTGCTACTCAACACTTTCAATTGACTGGTGGTGATTCCAGGAGTCTGGACAGAAGTCAATACCGCAAAGTCAACCAAGTCCAATGCAGTGATTTGCCCGGTAGACATGGCAGCAATCGCAGCTGAGGTCAGGTGGGGAACTTGGGCGGTGCTGAGTTCCCTGATCTGTGCAGTAGAGAGACTCTGAATATCACTGCTATTCAGATCAGCGATTTGTTGCGATGTAAGAGCCGTGACAAAAGACATGAAGAGTCCCCTTCCAAGAACAGAAGCTTTGCGCAGTTTGGGCCAGCAGCAGAGTTGCCTTGGCGCAAATCGATTTAATCAAAAGATATTTTTTGCTTTATACCTCAGAAACAAAACGGATCTACTAGGGAATTGGGAAAAACTGTTGCCCCGCATGCCTGCTCCCAGCAGATTCAACCTCGAAAATTAGCCGGTCAAGCCCCCGCTTTTCGGCCATTCTGCGCCGGGGTGCCGCTTCCACAATGGACGGCATGAACGCTGTCACCACTCCCCCTCTGTCCTCACGCCTAGCGGCCCCGCGCTGGCTGTGCGTGTTGATGCTGGCTTTGTGTACTGCATTGCCTGTCCAAGCGCTGCGCATCAAGGAAGTGGCAGCGGTGCAAGGCGTGCGCAGCAACCAACTGACTGGCTATGGTTTGGTGGTGGGTTTGGATGGCACCGGCGACCAAACCACGCAAATGCCCTACACCACCCAAGCGATGCAGAACTACCTGCAACAAATGGGTATCAGCCTACCGGCCAATGCGGCTGGGCAGTTGCAACTCAAAAACGTCGCGGCGGTAGTGGTAACGGCGCAATTGCCCGCTTTTGCCCAGCCTGGCCAAATGATTGACGTCAGTGTTTCGTCGATGGGCAACGCCAAATCGCTCAAGGGCGGCACACTGATTGTGACCCCTTTGCGCGGTGCTGATGGCGAGATTTATGCCTTGGCCCAAGGAAATCTGGTGATTGCTGGTGCGGGTGCGGCGCAAGGCGGCAGCAAAGTGCAAGTGAACCACCTGAGCGCCGGGCGCATCCCCCAAGGGGCGCAGGTAGAGCGTGCCGTGCCCACGCCGCTGCACGAAGGCGGCTCTATTACTTTAGGGCTCAATAGTTCTGATTTCCAAACAGCGCGCAAGGTGGTTCAAGCCATTAACAACCGTATGGGCGCAGGCCGAGCCACAGCGCTCGATGGTCGCACTGTGCAAGTACAAGCCCCCACCGACCCCGGTAGCCGCGTCAACTTTATTGCCGATCTAGAAGAACTAGCGATTGACAACGGCAGCCCATCGGCCAAGGTGGTAATTAATGCTCGTACTGGCTCGGTGGTGCTCAACCAAGCCGTCACGCTGGGGCCTTGCGCGATTGCCCACGGCAACCTGTCCATCACCATCAGCTCGACGCCACAGGTGAGCCAGCCCAACCCGCTGTCGCAGGGCCAGACCGTAGTCACAGAAAAGACCGACATCAAGATTACCCAAGAGCCCGGCGCACTGATCCAAATGCCGCCCTCAGCGCAATTGGCCGATGTGGTCCGCTCTTTGAACCAACTGGGTGCTACGCCGCAGGACTTGCTGGCCATTTTGCAAGCAATTAAGGCCGCTGGTGCCCTCAATGCCGAGCTGGAGGTGATTTGACATGGCACTCGCACTCAACCCCCCGTCTTCTGGTGCAGCGCTAGGCACCAATGGCTTGGCGGCTGACGCCCGCTCACTCAATCAACTCAAATACCAAGCCGGGCAAAACAGCGCTGAAGCCACCAAAGAGGCGGCAAAGCAGTTTGAATCGCTGTTTATGCGCGAGATGATTAAGAGCATGCGCGAGGCAACGATGAAATCGGGCCTGCTCGAAAGCTCACAAGCCGATCTGGGCACCGATTTGCTCGATCAGCAATTGTCAGTCAGTATGTCGGGCTTGCCAGGTGGCCTGTCCGAAGCCATTACGCGCCAACTGTCACAGCAAATGGGTGGTGCCAGCGCCACATTGGCAGTGCCTTCTACCCTGAGTTTGGCACGCAGCAGCCAAACTGCCGCCGCCATGCGCCCGAATGCTGCCACCAGTGCAGTAGCTAATGCGGGCCCTGCCCCTAAAGGGCGCGATGATTTTGTCCAGTTCCATGAGACTGCTGCCCAACGAGTAGCGCAAGAAAGCGGCATTCCGGCCAGCTTCATGCTCGGTCAGGCGGGCCACGAAACCGGCTGGGGCAAGAGCGAAATTCGCGGTAGTGATGGCAGCAACTCGCACAACCTGTTTGGCATCAAGGCAGGTAAAGGCTGGACGGGCAAGGTAGCCGAAATCGTTACCACCGAATACATCGACGGCACGCCACGCAAGGTAGTGGACAAATTTCGCGCTTACGACTCTTACGAAGACTCTTTCCGCGATTACGCCCGCCTCATCAACAGCAGCCCACGCTATGAGCAGGCGCGCACCCAAACCGGCTCTGCCGAGGCCTACGCCAGCGCCCTGCAAAAAGCAGGCTATGCCACCGACCCCGCCTATGCCCGCAAGCTCAGCGGTGCCATCCAAAGTGCTCTGCGTGCGCAGCAGCGCGACCAAGCTTGAAGTATTGAGGAGTTAAACCATGAGCCTCTTGAACGTCGGCGCTCGCGCCCTGCAAATCAACCAGACTGCCATCCAAACCGCTGGCCACAACATTGCCAACGTCAACACCGCTGGCTATTCCCGCCAAACGGTGGCGTTGGGCACCGTGCCCGGCCAGTACACCACCGATGGTTATATCGGCAACGGGGTGGATGTGCAGGGCATTTTGCGCAACCACAGCGAGTTGCTGACGCGCCAAGCCAGTGCTGCCGCGTCGGTGCAGGCAGGCGACGGCGTGCGCATGGATCGCCTTAAGCAACTGCAAGACGTATTTACCGGAGGGGCTACAGGCTTGGGCGCTGCCATCAATGACATGATGAATGCCTTCTCAGATGTGGTCAATGCCCCCACCGACCTGACCGCCCGTGGCGTGGTACTGACGCGCATGGATGAGACCGCCAAGCGCCTGCGCGATGCCTCCAGCCGCACCGATGAAATCGCCGCTACGGTAGAAAACCAGATGCAGGGCGGTATCAACGTGGTGAACAACTTGGCCACCAAAGTCGCCAACGTGAACCAGCAGATTGCCTTGGCCAGAGGCAATGGACAGCAGCCCAATGATCTGCTCGACCAACGTGACCAGCTCATCCGCGACATCAACCAGTATGTGCAGACCTCGCAGGTGGAGGCCGATGATGGCTCTGTGACATTGTTTGTGGCTAACAGCCAGCCGCTGGTGATGGGCAACCGGGCAGCCACGCTGTCGGTGGGCGACCCACAAAACTTTAATACCAATGGTGCGCAGAAAAAACTGCTGTTCACTCCAGCAGGTAGCACAGACAAGATTGAACTCAATGAGGCGGTGCTCGGTGGTGGTGAGGTGTCTGCGCTGATGCGCTTTCAGAACACTGATCTGGCCGAAGGGCGCAACCTGCTGGGCCGTTTGGCCGTAGGCATCAGCGAAACCCTCAACCTGCAAAACCGCCAAGGCCTGAATTTGGATGGCAAGTTGGGTGAGAACTTGTTTACCTCCATTAATTTGGGTCAGGCCGTGCCGGGCAACAGAAACACTTCCAGCGCAGTGATGGGTATGGAAGTGGCCGATGCCAGCAAATTGCAAGCGTCCAGCTATGTGCTCAACTTCAGCACGGGCAGCAGCGGCACCGTCACCCGGCAGTCCGATGGCAAGGTGTTTTCCTTTGCTGACATGACCGAACTCGATACCCTGATGCTGGGCCAAGGGCTGCGCCTGACTAACGGTGCGGCTGCCCCTGATACCACCTTGTTCAGTGATGCCGGTGGTGCTGCCGATGGCGATCAATTTCTGATTAACCCGCTGCAAAATGCAGCCAGCCAAATGCAGGCGGCACAGTTCTCGCCACGCAGTTTGGCAGCGGCCAACCCCATCAATGCCGCTATGGGGGCAGGTAACGATGGCTCCTTGCAACTGGTCAGCCTCAAAGCTACGGGCAACCCTGCCTTGGTGCTGCCGCCCAACTCTGACAGCACCAGCACGCCGCCTGTGCCCGGTGGTATCGAGTTGCGCTTTAGCGCCGGTTCTCCCATCACTTATCAAGCCTTTAACCGGGGCGTGGTGCCAGCCGAAGCGTTGGGCGACCCAGCCACCTACACGCCAGGCCAGCCTGTCAAGATGAATGGCTGGGAGATCACCCTCAACGGCGTGCCCAAAACGGGTGACACCGTGGTGGTGGGCAATGCGGCTGATCCCAAGTTTGGCGACATCTACCAACGCGACGCAGGCAATGCCAGCGCGCTCTTGAATCTGCGTGACGCCAAAATTTTTGACGGTGGCACGCTGACCGACGGTTTTTCTGGAGCGATGGCGCAAATTGGCACGCGCACCCAAAGCGCTACCTTTGCTGCCAAGTTGTCTTCCACCATTGCCTCCAATCTGGAAAACGAGCGCGCTGCGGTGTCGGGCGTGAATTTGGACGAAGAGGCTGCACGGTTGATCCAGTTCCAGCAGTCTTACCAAGCCTCGGCCAAGATGATCCAGATAGCGCAGAACATCTTTGACAACCTGATCCAGGCCGTGGGCCGTTAAACACCGCACCGAACGGAGTCCGCCATGAGCACATCCATTTCCCGCCTCGGCACAGCCAACCAGTATGACAGTGCCCTGCGCAACATCAATCAGCGCCAAACCGACCTGAATAATCTGCAAGAGAACCTGACTTCGGGCAAACGGGTGGTGAAACCCAGTGACGATCCGGTGTCTGCCGCGCAAGCTGAGCGCGCCCTGACCCGCATCAGCCGCATCCAAACGGAGCAGCGCGCGCTGGATTTGCAGCGCAACTCGATTGCCCAAGCCGAGTCTTCGTTGGGCGAAGCCGTTACGCTGAGTCAAGAAATCCGTGAGCTGATGGTCAATGCGGGCAACGCCATCCACAACCCCAAAGACCGGATAACCTTGGCCAACCAAATCAAGAGCCTGCGCGACCAGCTGTTTGAAGTCTCTAGCCGCAAAGACACCAATGGACAGCCGCTGTTTTCGGCGCTGGGCAGTGGATTGTCGCCACTGCTGGGGCCACAATCGTCGAGCTTGGATTATCAATTTGATGGCTTGGCAGGCCAGATGGCGGCCAGTGGTGCCAACATCCCCGTTACCTTGGATGGCGATGCCGCCTTTACCTTCAAGCCCCAGCGTGATGGTGTCTACCATGCGGCTTTCCAAGCCAGCACCGCTACCGAATGGAAGCCCGGTGCCGCTGCCGCCACCACCCCCGCCACCACTCCCAACCGCAAAATTGGCACCAGCACCATAGAAATGGTTAACCAAGGGGCTGTGACGGGTGACGGTTATTCCATACAGTTCAGCGCTGTTGGCCCCGGTGCCACTGCCGGTACCCTCACTGCGACGTACACGCTGACCAACACCACCACTGGCGAGGCATCTGACCCAGTCACTTTGGCTGATTTTCCGGTGGATCAACCGTTAAACATCGAAATTTCACAAAAGGCTGCCGAGGCTGCTGCTGGCGTGGGTAACGAAGATGCCGCTGTGGGTAAATTTATCCCCGGCGTTAAGTTCACGATTTCGGCTTCCCCCACTAAGGCAGTCGATGGCACCATCACCCTAGCCCCTGCCGATGGCGATACCTTTACCGTACAACCGAGCAGCGGTATCTTCAGCGTGATTGATACGGTGGTAAAAGAGTTGATGGCGGGCGGTGATAACAATTCGGCTATTCAGGCCACTGGGCAGGCTTTGGGCAATCTGGACAAGGCGCTCGATCGTATCCATACTGTGCGTGGGTATGCTGGTGAACTGCTCAACCGTGCTGACCGCATTACTGGAGACCAAGAAAAGCGCTCCATCCAACTCGAAGCAGATCGCTCACGCGCAGAAGACTTGGACATGGTCGATGGCATCTCCAAGTTTCAGAATCAGCAAACGGGCTACGAAGCGGCGCTCAAGTCGTACTCGATGGTTCAAAAAATGTCACTGTTCAATTACATGGCCTAAAGGTTTGAATCGCTCATGGTGCAATCGGTTCTGGGCAGCCTGACGCTGGGATACCGCCCTTTGTGGGGCCGCACCCGGCGGCTGATGGGCGTGCAACTTTATGTACACGCCATTGATGAAGAAGTTACGCTGAACCTGCCGCATTTGCTGCGTACGCTGCGCGAGATTTGGTCAGAGAACTCACCGCCGCTGTTGCTCTCGCCCCAACAGCCCAGCTTGTTGCAAGAATTTTTGCGCCATGCTAACCCTGGTGCCCCTTGGATAGAAGTGCAGGGGCGCTGGCTGCTCAATCCGGACATTTTGGAACAGGTGCGCAGCGCCCACGCGCGCGGCCAGCGCTTGGTCTGGCGTGGCGACCTGAGTGTCTTGCCACCCGCAGAGGTGGCGCAATGCTTTACCAGCAGCTTGCTCAGTGTGTCGCCTGAGGTGGCATTGGCGGCGCTACGCGCCGGGCCAGGCAATAGCCCCGTGCTAGCTGGGCAAATGTATGAGGGTATTGCCAGCCGTATGGTGATGCAGCACTGCCTAGACCAGCGCAACGCGCAAGCGATGGCCGGTTGGCCCGCTGAAGATGTGCTCTACAGCCTGCGCAATACCCACGCTAAACCTGCCCACGCCACGCTGGCCAAGCTGATGCGTGCCATTGATGCCGAGCAATCGCTAGAGACCTTTGAAGACATCTTGAGCGAAGACCCCATTTTGGCCTACCGCTTCATGAACTACACCAACTCAGCAGCGCTGGGCCTGCGTACTGGCATTGACTCGCTGCGCCGGGGGTTGATGATGATGGGTTATGGCTCGATTCAGCGCTGGTTGGGTAGCCAATTGCCCCATGCCAGCACCGAACAAGACTTGCAGCCGGTGTACCAGTCGATGGTGATGCGGGCGCAACTGACATCCCGCCTACTGGATGCTGGCGTAGAAAATGAACTGCGCCGCGAGGTGTATCTGTGTGGGTTGTTCTCGCAATTGGACTTGTTGCTGCGCGAGCCGATCAGTAATATTTTGAACCGCATTCCGCTGTCCGAGCGCATTTACGATGCCATTGTGCAGCGCACTGGCCCTTATGCTCCCAGTTTGCAATTGGCCGCGCTGCTGGAGTCAGACAACGCTGCGGCCATTCGCCAACTGTGCGAAGAAAACGAGTTTCCTACCGAAGAGGTCAACCGCGCCTTGTTGCGTATGTTGTCAGAACTGGAAGTGCCGCGCACGCGCCATTGAGCAGTGCAGGCTGCGTTCAGGCGTCTTCATACTCGTGGGCGATGCGGATGAATTGTGCGTGCTCCTGCAAAAACACATCGACGATGGTGGGGTCGAAATGCGTGCCCCGGCCTTGGCAAATGATGTCGGTGGCCTTTTCAATCGACATGGCCGGTTTATAAACACGGCGCGTGGTCAGTGCATCAAACACATCGGCCAGCGCCATGATGCGCGCGGGCAGTGGAATGTCCGTGCTGTGCTTGCGTTCTGGGTAGCCGGTGCCATCCCAACGCTCGTGGTGCGATTGGGCAATTTGCCGCGCCACATCCAAAAATGCCAAGGGCCGCGAGTCACTGCGGTAGCTGGAATGGTCGGCAGCCTGCACCTTGGTCATGGCTTGGGTGATGGCCTCGCTGCCAATGGCCGAATGGGTACGCATGATGGCAAACTCTTCTTCGGTCAAGGTGCCGGGTTTGAGCAAAATACGGTCTGGAATGCCCACCTTGCCAATATCGTGCAGCGGTGCTGCCTTAACCACCCGAACCAACTGCTCAGGGGGTAATTGTGCAGCGTATTCGGGGCGCTGGGTCAGGGCGCGGGCCAGCACCTCGACATAGCCTTGGGTGCGGTAAATGTGGTTGCCGGTATCGGTGTCGCGCATTTCTGCCAGCATGGCCAAAGCAGACAGGCTGGCGTTTTGCACGATTTCGTTGTCGTGCATCCGGCGGGCGATCTCGGCTTCTAAAAACTTGTTTTGGTCGGCCAGCACATGCTGGGCGCGGCGGTTTTCCAAATGGGTACGCACCCGCGCCAACACCACCAAGGGGCGAATGGGCTTGACGATGTAATCGACCGCGCCCAACTCTAGGCCGCGCTCCTCGTCTTCGGCGCTGTCGCGGGCCGTGACAAAAATCACCGGAATGTTTTTGGTGCTGGCGTTGGCATGCAGGCGCGAGAGCACGGCATAGCCATCGAGGTCGGGCATCATCACGTCCAGCAAAATCAGATCAGGCCGTGGCTCAGAGACGGCAGCACGCAAGGCGCGCTCGCCACAATCGGCCACCTTGACCCGGTAATGGGGCTCTAGCAGATCGGCCAAGATACTCAGGTTTTCGGGCTGGTCATCGACCAGCAAAACGGTTTCATGGGCTTGGGGCATGGTAGGGGCGTAGCAGATCAAGGGCTTGGGCGTAATCAAAGCGTTCGATGGCCGCAGCCAAAGGCTCTAGCACCGTGGACGGCCAATGGCCAGCCAGCGCAGCTTGTAATTGATGAAACAGGCGGCGTGCCTGTAGATCGTCATGGGTAAGTAGATTGTGCAGGGACTGCACCTCGGCGGCCAAGAGTGCAGGCAGGGCAGATGGCACCATAACTACCGGAGCTGCTGCCGGGATGGGGGCCGCCAGCGCTGTGGGGGCTACGGCGGCGCGCACATCGCGCACCAGCGCGGGCAACTCTTGCAGCAGGGCGGCCAGCGCCGGGCGTATTTGAGTGACATCAGCGCGTTCGGCAGCCAGCTCTAGCGCTAAGGCCTGCGCCCGAATGCCTTGGGCACCGATATTGGCTGCTGCCCCCTTGAGGGCATGGGCCAAGCGTGCCGCTTGGGCTAAATCACCTTGTTCTACCAGCGTCTGTAAGCGGGCAGCATCATCGGCATGGCTGTCGGCAAACAGGGCCAAAATGCGCCGGTAGGTGGGCAGTTTGCCGCACACGACTTTCAGGCCCGCCGCCGTATCGAGTTGGCGAATGGCGGCCAAGCGTTCTTCTAGGCCCTGCTCTGGCATAGGGGTGGCGGGCAAGGCTACGGCAGCAGGTTGCACCGCTGCGGTGGTCAGCCAGTGCTGCAAGGTGGCAAACAGTGTGTCGGGGTTTACCGGTTTGCTCAGGTGGTCGTTCATGCCTGCGGTAATGCAAGCTTCGCGGTCTTCAGCAAAGGCATTGGCCGTCATCGCCAAAATGGGCACCGTGGCCCGCCCCGGCATTTTGCGGATGGCAGCGGTGGCGGCCAAGCCGTCCATGCGTGGCATCTGAATGTCCATCAGAATCAGGTCGTAGGCATGGTCGCGGGCCAAGTCAACGGCTATTTGGCCATCATCGGCCACATCTACGCGCAGACCAACGCTGTGCAACAACTCCAGCGCCACTTCTTGGTTGACCAGATTGTCTTCTGCCAGCAACACGTAGTGGCCTTGTAAGCTCGGTGCTGGTGGGGTTGGGCTGGCGGCGTTGCTGTGCAACACTTCTTTGCCCGTCACCAAGCCGACAATGGTGTCGAGCAAACTCGATGGCGTGACTGGTTTGGGCAGCGCTGCGGCAATACCGGCCTCTTTGAATGCAGTGTCTGGGCACTCACGCCCATAAGCCGTGACCAAAATGACACTGGGGCGCGGCTGGGTATAGCGCGCCTGAATCTCGCGGGCCAGAGCGATGCCGTCCATACCGGGCATTCTCCAATCCAGCAGTACCAAATCAAACGGGCGTCCGTTGCGCTGGGCTTGGGCCATGATTTCTAGGGCTTGGGGGCCAGAATCGGCCAGCGTGGTGTGGCAACGCAGTGTGCGCAGCATGTCGGCCAGAGTTTCGCGCGCTTCTTCTAAATCATCGACCACCAACACTTCAAGCTCGCGGTCTAGAGAGCGCGTTGGCGTCGCGCCCAGCGCCAAGGCGTCACCCTTGGGCAAAGACAGTTCTAGCCAGAAGGTGCTGCCCATGCCCAAAGTGCTTTCTACCCCGACTTGGCCGCCCATCAGCGCCGCCAGCCGTTGGCTAATCGCCAGCCCCAAGCCGGTGCCGCCAAACTTGCGTGTGATGGATGGGTCAGCTTGCTCAAAGGGCCGGAACAGGCGTGCCTGCTGTTCTGCACTCAGGCCAATGCCGGTGTCGCTGATTTCAAAGCGAATCTTGACGGTATCGCCTTGCTGCTGCAACAAACGGGCGCGCAAGGCGATGGCCCCCGATTCGGTAAATTTGACGGCATTGGTGGCAAAGTTGAGCAGCACCTGTGACAGGCGCGTTCGGTCGCCACGCAAGGCTTGGGGTAGGGCGGGGTCAATACGGCTGATGACTTCAATGCCTTTGGCCTCGGCCTTGTCGCAAATGAGCTCATGCAGGTTGTGAAAAACGGCCTCTAGAGAAAAATCGGCCACTTCTAGCGTGAGTTTGCCCGCCTCAATCTTAGAAAAATCCAGAATATCGTTGATGATGCTCAACAGGTGCTGGGCCGCATTGGTGACTTTGTCTAAGCGATCACACTGCTGCGGCAGCACGGCGTCGCGGCGCATCAGGTGGGTTAGGCCCAGAATGGCATTCATGGGTGTACGAATCTCGTGACTCATGTTGGCTAAAAAAGCACTTTTGGCTGCATTGGCCTGATCGGCCTCCGTTTTGGCTTGCTGCAACTCCTCCATCAGGTGCTCTTGTGCTGTGATGTCTTGCACCGTGCCCGTAATGCGTTCAATCTGACCGTTGTTGCCGCGAATTCCCTCACCGCGTACTTGGATGAAAAGGCAGCGCTCGCCATTGAGCACCCGTACTTTGCGCATCAAAGGCAGCCCCTGTTGGCGGCATTGCTCAAGCCCTTCTAAAAACGATGCCCGGTCTTGTGGATGCAACGTTTCTAGCACCTCGTGCAGGGTTTGCTGGCCGCTCTCGGCAATACCAAAGCTGCGAAACACCACCCCACTCCATTCCCAAACGCCATCGCCCAGTGTCCAAGACCAGCGTCCTAAGCTGGCAATGGTTTGCGCTTCGATCAGGCCAGCCTCGCTGTGCTTGATTTCACGAAACAACAGGTTGACTGGGTCGCGCAGCCCGGTAACAACTACAGCCCGGTAAATGAGGGCAAAGGCGGCAATTTTGCAAAGATGACCGATTTGGTTGAAAGCATCGCTCATGGTGTCGGAGACGTAGAGCGTAAAACAAAGCTCTGTGGCTACCATCAGCACTAGCGACCATTGCAAACAGTGATATATCTTGGTGTGAAACAGGTGTCGACGCTGGTAGAGAAAATAGATGCTACCTAACAGCAAGGCGCAAATCACGTACTCGCTGAATACCTTGAATGGTGTGAGGCCCTTGCCCGCCTCAAAACAAACCGGAAATACCCTAAAATATAGGATAGAGGCCACCAGTGCGGTGGTAATTGTTGTAAATATTCCTAAAGTGAGTGGAATATGCAGTTGGCGTCGGGTGCCTAAAAAACCAATCGCCACCAGCATACTGATGGATTCCATGTAACGGGCGGCAATCCAAAACTGTGGGGCATAGTAATCGTAATCGGTAAAAATGGGCATTCCCTTGTAGGAAAGGGTATGCAGAAAATCAATAGAGCCAATAAATATATAAGATAATCCAATAAATAAAATATATTGGTTGCGGATAGATGCAGCACAGTTGATCGCGATAATAAATAATGTTACTGCGATAAAAATACTAAAGAACTCAGCTATTGCATGAAAAAGCAGATAACTGTAATGGCTGCTAAGGTGAACGCTAAACACCAGCAATATAAAAACTGCTACCCCCAATGCTGAGGTATTGAAATGGGCGGGAAAGAAGGCCAGAAAGCGCTGGAGGGCACTGCTGCCGCCCAATGGGGCGGCAGCAGTGGGTGCAGAAGGCGACATTAAGAGCCTTTAGAGGTATTCAACACCAGTTTGTTGTAGCCCAGTCAGTCCCACATGGAGCAAATTGCTATCGAGTTGAGCCACAACGGCCAGAAATTGGGCTTGGCTGTAATGGGCCGCACGGCCATCCATAAAACTGACCAAGACATCGACCATGGCTGAACCAGGCTCTCTGCCACCCGTTACATTGCGAAAGGCCAGCCGGGCGAGTGCTTCATTGCTATTGGAACCTGCCAATAATTCGACCGTCCCCTTGTTGATGGCAAGCTCGAAGGCTTCTTGCATGGTTTGCCCGGCATCAAATTGTTGCAAAACACTGCCAAACTGTAAGGGGCTGTTGATAGAGTTGTAATTGAGCACCCCCCAGAACAGCAGGGCCTGTCCTGCATGGTCAGACGGTGCCAGATCCAACGCAATTTTTTTGTCGGCAAACTGCAAACGCTCAATGCTTTGCAGGCGGTCATTGCCCTCACCAGTGACTACCCAGCCATTGGTGGTGGCGTTGTGTTGCAACTGATACCGGCTGGAGAGACCGGCATACTCCACTGTGTCTATACCCACAGTGCCGGTGAACTGGTCGTTAGACGGGGTGTTGTGCAAGGCCGGATGGCTGCGCGCTGTGGTGAAGTCGTAACGGCTGGTACCTGCATAAGGATTGCCTGCCAAATCCTTGACGGTTTGGGCGGGCAGGACAACGAAGTAGCTGGTATCGGCCTCCAGATCGGCACTGGGGTTAAGGGTGAGGGTGTTACCAGACAAGCGCAGGTTGGTGCTGGTGGCTACGTTAAAACTCTCCACCAAAGTTCCTGTATGCGAGCCAGCCCGAATTTCGATGTTGCCGCTGCCGCGTTGCACCGCCTCGTTGAAGGTGAGCACTATGGTGCTACCCAGCGCTACCCCGGTGGCTCCATCCAGGGGGGAAAAGGCAGTAACGATGGGGGCTGCGGTGTCTACTGTAGTGAAATTGTGGCCACTGATGCCTGTGTAGGCATTGCCCGCGCTGTCCTTGACGGTGCCACTGGCCGCCGTAAGAACATACTGGGTGTTGGGCTGTAGATCGACGGTGGGATTGATGGTCAGGATATTGCCTGCAATGCTCAAGCTGGCGCTGGTGGCAGCATCAAAGGTTTCGACCACCGTACCGGCTGCCGTCTTGAGCACCAGACTGCCCACACCGCGCTCAATCGGTTCGGAAAAAGAGAACACGATATTGCTGTTGAGTGCCACGCCAGTGGCTGCGTCGGTGGGACTGAACCTGACCACCGTGGGGGCGATGGTGTCTACCGTGCCAAAGTTGTAACTGCTGGTGCCCCTGTAGGCGTTGCCTGCGATGTCCCTAACGGCCCCGCTGGGTATGGTGACAAAGTAGCGGGCATTGTTGTCGAGGGTAACGGTGGGGTCGATGGTGAGCTGGTTGCCGTTGAAGGTCAGTTTGCTGCTGGTTGCCACATCAAGGGTCTCTACCACCGTGCCCGTGGCAGAACTGCTGCGAATCTGGATGTTGCCTATGCCTTTTCCGACGGGTTCGCTGAACGTGAGGACGAGATTGGCTGTTCCGGTGACGCCGGTAGCCCCATCGGTGGGGCTGAAAGCTGTCACGGTGGGTGCGGTGGTGTCAGCCGTGGCAAAGTCGTAGGTGTTGGTGCCCACATAGGCGTTGCCCACGGTATCTTTGACGGCCCCACTAGGGATCGTGACAAAGTAGCGCGTACTGTCGAGCAAAGCCGTCACTGGGGTGATGGTCATGTTATTGCCCACAAACGCCAGATTGCTGCTGGTGGCCGCATCCAGACTCTCGACTAGTGGCCCTGTAGCAGACCCGGTGCGGATCTGGATTGTCCCCGTGCCCTTTTGCACGGGTTCATTGAAGGTGAGTACGATGGCGCTGCCCGGAGCCACGACGCTGGCTCCATCAGCAGGGCTAAACGTGGTGACGATAGGGGCCGTGGTGTCTGCCGTCGTGAAATCATATGCGGTGGTGCCGATGTAGGCGTTGCCCATCATGTCTTTGACGGTACCACTGGCCAAGGTGACGAAATAGTGGCGGCCCGCCAGTAGATCGGCACTGGGGTTGATGGTCAGGCCGTTGCCCACCAGATTGACGCCACGGCTGGTGGCTACGTCCAGCGTTTCTACCACGGTGCCGGTTGCTGAGTCGAGGCGAATTTCAATATTGCCTGTGCCCTTTTGTATTAGCTCATTGAAGGTCAGGACTATGTTGGCAGACACCACCACACCATTGGCTCCATCTGCGGGGGTGAATGTGGTAACGGCGGGGGCGGTGGTGTCGGCAACCATGAAATCGTAGGTTGTGGTGCCAGCGTAAACATTGCCTGCCATGTCTTTGATGGCACCACTGGCCACAGTGACAAAATACTTGCCGCCTGAAGTCAAGGTTGCACTGGGGGTGATGGTCAGGGTATTGCCTGCAAACGATAGTCTGTTGCTGTCCGCAGCTTCCATGCTTTCTACTACAGTGCCAGTGGCCGAATCGAGCCGAATCTGCAACAGTCCGCTGCCACGCTGCACGGACTCACTGAAAGTGAGTGTGATGGGGCTGCTCGCGGCCACCCCGCTGGCTCCATCTGCCGGGCTGAAGGTGGTGACGGTAGGTGCCACGTTATCGAACACGCCTGCGGTAGTGAAGTCGTAGGTGTTGTTGCCTGCATAGGCATTGCCATCGGCATCCTTGATTGAGCCGCGCGCTACAGTGACGAAATAGCGGGTTCCTGCCGCCAATGCGGTGCTGGGATTGAGGGTGAGCACTTTGCCTGAGATACTGACTGAACCGCTGGTGACCACATCAAAGGTTTCTAGCACCGTGCCAGTGGCGGAGCCGACACGGATCTGGATGACGCCCATGCCTTTTTGGATCGGCTCATCAAAAGTCAGCCGGATATTGGTGCCCAGCGACACGCCAGTGGCTCCATCGGGGGGGCTGAAGATGGCAATGTTGGGGGCAACAAAGTCGGACTGCGTGGTGGTGTAAAACCTATAGCTTGAGCTGCCAGCATAAGCATTGCCTGCTACGTCTTCAATGCTGCCCGCATCAAAGGTAAGGTAATAGTAGTTGCGTGTGAGGAAGTTAGCGCTGGGCGTAATCGTCAGGGTGTTGCCTACAAACGTGAGGCCGGGGCTGGTATTGACGTCGAAAGACTCCACCTCGGCACCGCCGCCCTGTGGCAAAGCTATGTACAGCGTGATGTTTCCGCTGCCGCGTTGCACCAGCTCGCTGAAGGTTAAAACAATCGGGCTGTCTGGCGGCACGCCGGTAGAGGCGTTCAGGGGACTAAAGGACAACACGGTGGGTGCCGTGGTGTCTTGCACGCCTGCCGTAGTGAAGTCATAAGTGCTGGTGCCAGCATAAGGGTTGCCAGCCATGTCTTGGATGCTGCCCGCATCGAAGGTAACGAAGTAGCGGGTGCCTGTAGCCAGTGCGAGGCTAGGATTGATGGTCAATATATGGTCGGAAATACTCAAATCGCCACTGGAGGCTGCATTGAATGATGCCAAAATGGCCCCCGTCGCTGATTCGGTACGAATGTAAATTTGGCCACTGCCACGTTGCACTGGCTCACTGAAGGTCAGCACAATATTGGAGGCAATACCTACACCACTGGCGCTGTCTGCAGGACTGAAAGAGAGTACCGTTGGGGCTGTTGCGTCGATAGTGTTGAGGGTCTGTGCCCAGCGAACCATGGGGTGTGCCAACAAATTAGCAGCATAAACGCTGGATGCAACGGCCTGGCCATCGATGTAAACAGTCCTGTAGCTCATAGGGGCTCCGTGTGGGCGCAAAGCGCCATAAGTGATCAGACAGGTAGAGGGGCAAAATCCTACCATTGCTATTGAATCCATAGCTCACGAGCTCTTGCCTGTCCGATATCAAGAGCAAAAATAGAGATACCCCCAATTTAGCAGTACCGAGCGCAGGGGAAGCAGCTTCTGGCATGCTCAAATAGCCAGCGGATCAACATCTACCAGCCAGCGCACCAAGCCTTTATGTTCTGGTTGGTTGCGCAGAGCCAGCAACAAGGGTTGCCATGCCGCCAAAAAATGTTGCAAGGCCGGACGGTTGTCGCTTTCTAGCAGCATTTGCACCCGCTCTACATTGGCCACGCGCTGGATAACCAAGGGCACCGGGGGATAGAGTGTCACATGGTCACCTAAACCGGGCAAGCCTTGGGTATAAGCAGCATCGCTGGCCGCCAATAAAAAGCCTTGCGCTACTTCTTGCGTACGGGCATCGGCGCGCACCAGTGCCTGAAAGGCAAAGGGTGGCATGGCGGCGTCGCGGCGCTCTTGCAATTGTTGTTCGGCAAAAGCGATGTAATCGTGCTGGCGCAGTGCTGCCACCATGCCATGCTCTGGATGGAAAGTTTGTAACCACAGCTCACCACGGCTGCCTTGGCTTGCGATGTATTGGGCATCGCGCCCAGCACGGCCACCGGCCTGCATCAGCAGAGAAAATAAACGCTCAGGGGCACGAAAATCACTGGAGAAAAAGGCCCCGTCGGGCTGCACGGCTGCCACCAAGGTAATGCGCCTGAAATCATGGCCCTTGGCAATCATCTGTGTGCCCACCAGCACATCCGTTTCGCCAGAATGCACTTGGGCCAGTTGGGCCTCCAGTGCGCCTTTGGCCCGCGTGGTGTCGGCATCGATGCGCGCTACCCGCACCGGGCTGCCATCGGGGCGGCGCACGTCGGCCAGCAGGGTAGCCAATTGTTCTTCGAGTTGTTCGGTGCCCTTGCCTATCGGGGTGATGTCGGGGCTGCCGCAGCCGGGGCAAGCCCGTGGCACACGCACCGTAAAGCCACAGTGGTGGCAGCGCAGGGTACGGTCGGCCTTGTGAAAGACTTGGTGTGCGCTGCAATGGGGGCAATCGCTTTTCCAGTCGCAGTCGGCGCAGTGCAGCACGGGGGCATAGCCCCGGCGGTTGAGCAAGATCATGCACTGCTCGCCGCGCTCGACCCGCTCTTGCAACGCCGCCAGCAAGGGCGCAGAAAACACCGTGCGCCGTGGCTGGTGGTTCATATTGACCACGCGCAGGCGCGGCAAAGCACCCTCGCCAATGCGGCTGGGCATGTGCAGGCGCAGGTAGCGCCCGCCGGGGTCGTCTGCGCTAGCCGGGCGGCTGGCATACCAGCTCTCTAGCGATGGTGTGGCGCTGCCCAAAATCACCTTGGCCCCCTGCTCACGCCCACGCCAGATCGCCAAGTCGCGCGCAGAGTAGCGCGCCCCCTCTTGTTGCTTGTAGCTGGCATCGTGTTCTTCGTCGACCACAATCAGGCGCAACTGCGGTATGGAAGCAAACACGGCCATGCGTGTGCCCAGCACGATACGGGCGCTGCCGTTGTGCGCAGCCAGCCAACTTTTGAGGCGCTGTGGGTTGGTCATGCCGCTGTGCAGTGCTACCACGCTGGTAGCGCCAAAACGGGCGATGAAGCGCTCCTCTAGTTGCGGTGTCAGGTTGATCTCAGGCACCATCACCAGTGCTTGGGCGCTGGGATCGGCGGCCAGCATGGCTTGCACGCAGCGCAGATAGACCTCGGTTTTGCCGCTGCCTGTGCTGCCAAACAGCAGAAATGGCCCCGGCTGTGCGGCAATTTGCGCTCTCGCGTTTTCTTGCTCGGCGCTCAAAGCCACCAGCGGCACCGCAGCGGCATCAGTTTGGGCGGTTGGTGCTGGGCGGCGCAAACGTCGGGCCAGTTGTTCGGGCTGCAAATCGCGCAATTGCGGCGGCAAGGCCATCAGCGCAATCTCCCCTAGACTGCGCTGGTAGTAGCGGGCAGCAAAATTGACCAAACGCCGCCAATGGGCATCCAGCGGCGCAATGCCATCGAGCACCGCTGCCACCGCACGCAGGTCAACCCCTTCAGGTGGGGCGGCCAGCGCCTCCCAAACCACGCCCAGCACCTCGCGCCTGCCCAAGGGCACGCGCACCAGTGTTCCCGGTGCCAGCGGCTGCGCACTGCGGTAGGTGAGCAGATCGCCCATGCCGCTGTGGGCAGGCGTTTGCACCGCCACAGCGATGGTGTGCCCCGGTTCAGCCGTGCTCATGCAGGGTAAAAATCAGCCTTGGCGCATGGCGCGCGATTGGCGATGCACCGATTCGACCAGCGCCGCTACATGCTCTGGCGGTGTGAACTGGCTAATGCCGTGGCCCAAGTTGAAGATATGCGTCGGGCCGGTAGTGCTGTGGTCGGTATGGGGCTTGCCAAAGCTGTGCAACACTTTGGCCACTTGGGCATCGATTTGTGCGGGAGGAGCAAATAGCACATTAGGGTCGATATTGCCCTGCAAGGCTTTGCCGGGGCCGCCTACCTCGCCACCCACGATGGCGCGGGCTTGGCCGAGGTTGGCCGTCCAGTCTAGCCCCAGCACTTCGCAGTCCAGCGGTTTCATTTCAGGCAGCCAAATGCCGCCGCCTTTGGTAAACACGATGCGCGGCACATCGGTGCCATCGACGCCGGTGCGCTTGAGTTGCGCCAGCACGCGGGCTGTGTAGGCCAAGCTGAACTCTTGGAAAGCACCATCGGCCAGCACGCCGCCCCAACTGTCAAAAATCATCACGGCTTGGGCACCGGCATCAATTTGGGCATTGAGGTACTGGGCCACGGCGTCGGCATTCACGGCCAAAATGCGGTGCATCAGGTCGGGGCGCGAATACATCAGCGTTTTGACCAGACGGTAGTCGTCCGAGCCTTTGCCCTCGACCATGTAGCAAGCCAGCGTCCAAGGGCTGCCAGAAAAGCCAATCAGCGGCACCCGGCCATTGAGCGCCGTGCGAATGCTGGTCACGGCATCAAACACATAGCGCAGTTTGTCCATGTCTGGCACAGCGAGTTGCGCCACATCGGCCTCGGTGCGTACGGTTTTGGCAAAGCGCGGGCCTTCGCCCTCTGCAAAGCTCAGGCCCAAGCCCATCGCATCGGGCACGGTCAGGATGTCAGAAAACAAAATGGCCGCATCCAGCGGAAAACGATCCAGTGGCTGCAAGGTCACTTCGGTGGCGTAATCTACATTCGTAGCCAGCCCCATAAAGCTGCCCGCCTTGGCGCGGGTGGCCTTGTATTCGGGCAGGTAGCGGCCCGCTTGGCGCATTAGCCACAGCGGGGTGTAATCGGTGGCCTGACGGCGGCAGGCGCGCAAAAAGGTGTCGTTGACGAGGGGGGCGAAGGCGGATGGATTCATACGCACCATTGTCGCAGGCTGCCCGGCCCGGCTCGCCTACCATCTACACCCAGACAACGGAGTTTTTACATGCTCAAACCACTGCTGCGCACCGCCTTGCGGGGTGTTTTTCGAATTCTTTACCGGGTAGAGGTCAAGGGCCATTTGGGGCATTTACGCCAAGAAAAGACCTTGATCGTCGCCAACCACCAATCGCTGCTCGATGGCGTGCTGCTGGGGCTGTTTCTGCCAGTCGATGCCACTTTTGTCGTCAATACCGGCATTGCCAATAAACCGTTCTTTCGCATGGTGCTGCGCCTGTCGCGCTACCTGACGGTAGACCCCGCCAACCCGCTGGCCATGAAAACCGTGGTGGCAAGGGTGAACGAGGGCGAGCCGGTGGTGATTTTCCCGGAGGGCCGCATCTCCGTGACAGGCTCTTTAATGAAGACTTACCCCGGTACCGGCTTTGTGGCCGCCCGCAGCCAAGCCAGTGTGGTGCCGGTGAGTATCGAAGGGGCGTTGTACAGCCCGTTTAGCTATGTGAAGGGCTTATTCCCGACGCGCTGGTTTCCCAAAATCACCCTGACCATCCATCCGCCGCAAACCGTTGTCCGCGCTGAAGGCCCGGCCCGCGAGGCCCGGCGCAAAGCCGGTGAAGACCTGCACCGCGTCATGCAAAACATGACGGTAGAAACCCGCGCACGCACCACGCTGTTTTCTGCCCTGTTGGATGCCCGCGCCCGCTTTGGCGGGGCCTACCTGTTGGTAGAAGACATACGCCTGCAAGAGGAGTCTTACAACACCCTGCTGAAGATGGCGCTGGGGGCGGCACGCCTGCTGCTGGGGCATACCCGCCCCGGCGAGGCCGTGGGCGTGTTGTTGCCCAACAGCACTGGCACACTGGCCGCCATTTTGGGCCTGACCGCCTTTGACCGCGTGCCCGCGCTGCTCAACTACAGCGCCGGAGTGGGCGGAGTGCAGGCCGCCTGCCATGCCGCCCAAGTCAAAACCATTGTCAGCAGCCGCCTGTTTATTGCCAAAGGGGGGCTGGATAAGCTGATTGCCGGGCTGGAGCCGCACTACCAAATTTTGTATGTCGAAGATTTGAAGGGCCGCATGGGTTTGTCAGACAAGCTCTGGATTGCCGCCCGAATGTTGGCACCGCGCCGCCTGATTGCCCCCGGCAACCCAGAAGCCCCTGCGGTAATTTTGTTTACCTCCGGCTCGGAGGGCAAACCCAAGGGCGTAGTCCACAGCCACAACTCGTTGCTGGCTAATATCGCCCAAGTGCGCGCCAGTGCCGATTTCAAACCCACCGACAAGTTCTTTCTGGCGCTGCCGCTGTTCCACTCCTTTGGCCTGACCGCTGGTGCCCTGCTGCCGGTGCTGGCTGGTTGCAAGCTGTTTCTCTACCCCAGCCCGCTGCATTACCGCATCATCCCAGAGTTGGTTTATGACCGCGATGCCACGGTGCTGTTTGGCACCAGCACTTTTTTGGGAGCCTATGGCAAGCTGGCGCATCCGTTTGACTTTGCCCGCCTGCGCTATGTGGTGGCTGGCGCTGAAAAACTCTCGGACGCGGTGCGCGAACTCTGGTTTGATAAATTTGGCGTGCGTATTTTGGTCGGTTATGGTGCCACCGAATGTGCGCCGGTGCTGGCCGTCAACACCCCAATGGCGGCGCGCAGTGGCACCGTGGGCAAGCTGCTGCCGGGCATCCAATACCACCTAGAGCCGGTGCCGGGCATTGCCCAAGGTGGTGCACTCTATGTGCAAGGCCCGAACATCATGAAAGGTTATCTGCGCTACGAAAACCCCGGCGTGCTCGAAGTGCCCCAAGCCTTGGGCCGCCTCGGCTGGTATGAGACGGGCGATATTGTCTCGATGGATAGTGATGGCTTTGTCCGCATCGAAGGCCGCATCAAACGCTTTGCCAAGGTGGCGGGCGAGATGGTGTCTTTGGATGTGGCCGAACAGGTGGCCGTGAAAGCCTCGCCACTGCACAGCCATGCCGTGCTGGCCCAAGCCGATCCCGCCAAGGGCGAAAGCCTGCTGTTGCTCACCACCGATGCTGCCCTGCAACGGGCGCAACTGGTGGCCGCTGCCCAAGCCTTGGGTGCCCCAGAGTTGGCGGTGGCGCGCCATATCCGGGTGGTGGAGCGCATTCCGGTCTTGGGGTCGGGAAAAACTGACTATGTCAGTTTGCAGGCGCAGTTGGCGGGCTAATCACATTGATGCCAACATGCGGTGCGAGGTTGCAAACGGTATTTTTGTCATCAGTGTCAACTATCAAGGTAAACGGGTAGTTCGCCGACGCCTATGCAACTGAGCTGTTCTCCATCATTTGGCGGTAATTTTATCTCCATATGGTAAGCAAAGAATAGTGACGATTAGCTTCATTGTTAGAAGCATATCGTTACATGAGTTACGTAACTCATCGATTATTAAATTAATTCACAGCTAATTTTTGCTGTTATTATTGATTTTGCTACCAGCACATGGGGGGTGGATGAGTGGCTTTGTCACTGGAATGAATAATTTTGCAGCCCATCCACTTGATTTTTCAATGAAAAGGAGATATCGATGAGCTCAAATAATCGTTTTGCCGCCGCAATCGTTGGGGCAACAATGGCGTTAGGAATCGGATTAGCCAGCAGCCATGCGTATGCTGTTACTATTTCCGCAGAAGACGTTTCAAAAAAGATCATCTCCTGCGATAGCAGAAATCCATTTTTAAGAAGTGCTCCTCTGGGATCGTGCTTGGCTACACCGGACAAAACTCTATACGTGACGGCGACCTTGGACGAAGGCGAGGATCCGACAGTCCTTGACGAGATGGATGTGGTGGTGCAAGTTGGAGAGCAGTTCTATCACTACGACGGATCAGGAAATCAGCGCAACGATACTGAACTTTGGAGACCATTTTTAATAACGGCTGAAAGTGATGGTATGCCTGTACCATCGTTTCGACGCATGGTGGGTATCGAGACGAAGTCCATCACCCGACAAGTGAACTATTCGCCGTTCGTTAAAGAAAAAGGAGCGATTATCTATGTCGGAATCCGCAAGAGTCGGGATGAGCCCTATACAGAACAGATGATTAAGAAGGTGTTTATCATTCATTGAGGTCATTGTGGCAGTCAGCCAGCCATGCTGTGCTGGCCCAAGCTAAAAAATAATTTTTTAGTATTCGCACCTTGTTACTTATTTTATTATCGGTTTCGGATGGGGACTAATTTTGCGCTTTGTTTTTCTTTGTTTTCGAAATACTTCAGTCCCAAGAAGGTTATGCCACCCATCAAACAAGAAACTGCCAAAAAAGTGCTGTAGGCGATGGGCCAAGGAATACCTTGAGTCATCATAGAAAATTCTGACATACCCCCCATGCCTGCCAAAATATTGATAGGCATAAATACTACGCTTAATACTGTCAATTTATTAATTCTTCTGTTCTGATTGATATTAATAAAACCAATCGTAGCATCCATCAGAAAGTTTATCTTATCAAAAAGAAAAGAAGTGTGGCTATTCAAGGATTCAATGTTGCGCAGAATCTGTTTTGATTCTTCAAACTGCTCATTAGAAAGCACACGACTACGCATCAAGAAGTTGATAGCGCGCTGTGTATCAAGAATGTTGCCACGAATTCTTCCGTTCAGGTCTTCTTGTTCTGCAATTTCACCTAAGATAGCAGCAGCCTCCTTATCAGTGATAGCTTCACTCAAAACCTGATGCCCAACTTTACCCAAGGTTGCATAAATATCTTCAAGAGAATCTGCAGAATATTCAACATCAGCGCCATATAAATCTATTATGATATCAAAGGCATCTGAAACATATCCCGGCTGGGCATGGGCGCGCAGTCGTTGCAAGCGAAAAACGGGCAGTTCTTCATTTCTGAGTGTAAATAAAACCCCATTATGCAAAACGAAAGCAACAGGAATACTGCGTGAGCTTCCAGCGCGATCTAACAAAAAATTAGAATGTAGGTGAATATCACCGGAAAACTCCACGTGAAAGCGTGAACTAACCTCAAGGTCTGTTACATCACCAGGGTCTGGCAGACTAAGCCCAAAATGTTGTCCCACAAAATTGCGCTCTGCTTTGGTGACGTTAATCAGATCAATCCAGATCGGCTTCTTGCCCTCAAGGTCTTTTCTGCTTGAAACAGCAATTTGTAGCAGTTTTCCATCTACCAACTCAAACGCACAAATTTGGCTTTCGTCAAAACTGGGCTCTCGCTCACCCACCAGTTGTTCACGGCAGCTATCGGACACTTCCCAGAGAATATTGTTAGCCAATTCTTCAGGGATTTGTGACCAAACTATCTGGGCAGATTCTTTATCTAAGGCCTCCAAAATCGTAGCAATTTCTTCTGCTGGCAAGGGTTCGAGCAAACTTTTGAGTTCTGCCAGATGTTGGCGCTGCACTAAGGTTTCTACAATCTCTTGCCGAGGCATCGTTTGGACGCGGATCATGTCTTCAATCATTTTTTGTCGACCTAAGATGTCTCGAACCTTTTGAAGATGCATGGCAGTTTATGATGAAGGATGTTATTCTATAAACTGCTAATGAGATGATTGCAAAAACTTTGATCTAGAGAAGAGCAAGTTTCTTAAAAATCAATCTATTGACTTTGGTGAGTGCAGCATACCTGTGCATGCTTGCCAAGGAATAGACGCTTGATAGTGCAGGCTGGGCCTGTACGATTTTAGGGGCCGCTATGTGTCAATGGTGTGTCAGCGCTGACCGACGCACTGCAACCTTGTCATCGGTCAAAATCTACCCATGCCTGCACCCTCCTCCTCTGTACCTGCGGCCCTGAGCGGCCCACAAAAAGCCCTGCGCAAACTGGGGCTGGTGCGCGCCATTGACCTTGCGCTGCATTTGCCGCTGCGCTACGAAGACGAGACGCGCATCATCCCCCTGCGCAACGCACGCGACGGCCAAATGGTGCAAATTGAGGCCACCGTGACCGCTTCGGAGATCGTGCTGCACCCGCGCCGCCAATTGCGCATACTAGTCGATGATGGCACCGGCACTTGTGAATTGCGCTTTTTTAGCTTTTATCCATCGCAGCAAAAAACAATGGCGGTGGGGGCGCGCCTGCGCATCCGGGGCGAAGTCAAGGGGGGATTTTGGGGGCGGCAGATGTTGCATCCGGCCTTTCGTTTGGCTGAGGGCGAACTGCCTGCGGCCCTGACACCGATTTATCCAGCCACTGCTGGGCTGCCACAGCCGTATCTGCGCCGGGCGATTGTGACTGCGCTGGGGCGTGTGGATTTGTCCGAAACCCTGCCGCCAGGGGCACCACCGCCGCCCTTACAACGGCATGACCCGTTGGGCAGTGGGCAGCTGTGGACTTTGCGCCAAGCGCTGATGTTTTTGCACCACCCCCCGCCTGATGTGGCGCTGGCGACGCTAGAAGACCAAAGCCATCCGGCATGGCAACGCCTGAAAGCCGAAGAGCTGCTAGCGCAACAACTCTCGCAAGCGCAGTCGCGGCAGGAGCGGGCACAGTTGCGCGCCCCGGTGTTGCAGGCCCGCGTGGCTGGGCCTGCAGGCTTGCCCTTGCCTGAGCAACTGCTGGCTGTGTTGCCCTTTGCCCTGACCACCGCCCAACGCCGTGTGGGTACAGAAATTGCCCACGATCTGGCCCGCCCCGTGCCCATGCACCGGCTGTTGCAAGGCGATGTCGGTTCAGGCAAAACAGTAGTGGCTGCTTTGGCGGCTACCTTGGCAATAGAGGCAGGCTGGCAATGCGCACTGATGGCCCCTACCGAGATTTTGGCCGAGCAGCACTTTGCCAAACTGATTAGTTGGCTGGAGCCGCTGCTGGCGGCACGGGGCCAATCGGTAGCATGGCTGGTGGGTGGGCAAAAGAAAAAAGAGCGCGCCGCCATGCTGGCGCGCATTGAGAGCGGCGAGGCAGCACTGGTGGTCGGCACCCATGCCGTCATTCAGCAGCAGGTGCATTTCAAAAATCTGGCGCTGGCCTTGATTGACGAGCAGCACCGCTTTGGCGTGGCCCAACGCTTGGCGCTGCGGCAAAAGCTGGCGGCCCACGGCATGGAGCCGCACTTGCTGATGATGACAGCCACACCCATCCCGCGCACCTTGGCCATGAGCTACTACGCCGATTTGGATGTCTCGGTGATTGACGAGCTGCCACCGGGGCGCACCCCCATCGTTACCAAAACCATCAGCGACAGCCGCCGCGATGAGCTCATCGCCCGCTTGGGGGCACAAATGGCCGCTGGCCGCCAAGCCTACTGGGTCTGCCCGCTGATTGAAGAAAGCGAAGCGCTTGACCTGTCCAACGCCACGGCCACCCACGCCGATTTATCGGCGGCCTTGCCGGGGGTCGCCATCGGGTTGCTGCATTCGCGGATGCCCAGCGCCGAGAAAAAAGCGGTGATGGCGGCGTTTAGCGCCGGTCAGTTGGGCGTGCTGGTGAGCACCACGGTGATCGAAGTGGGCGTGGATGTGCCCAATGCCAGCCTGATGGTGATTGAGCACGCCGAGCGCTTTGGCCTGAGCCAGTTGCACCAGTTGCGTGGCCGCGTGGGCCGGGGGGCGGTGGCATCCGCGTGTGTGTTGCTCTACTCCACCGGTGACAATGGCCGTGTGGGCGAAGTAGCCCGCGAGCGTTTGCAGGCGATGGTTGAGACCAACGATGGTTTTGAGATTGCCCGCCGTGACCTAGAAATCCGTGGCCCCGGCGAGTTTCTGGGTGCGCGCCAATCGGGCGACGCCATGCTGCGCTTTGCCGACTTGAACACCGATGGCCTGCTGCTAGATTGGGCCAAGGCGCTGGCACCACAGATGCTGGCACAGCACCCCGAACTGGCGCAACGCCACATTGCGCGTTGGTTGGGCGGCAAAGCCGAGTTTTTGAAGGCTTAAATTTTGACCCAGCCCGCCTGATTTTTTCAGGCTGCTAGCGTTTCAAGCCCCAGTTGAACCCTTTTCATTCGAATACAGGCCTAAAAAAACTGCGTTCATAGCTGATGATGCAGCGTGTTTCCTCGGCATATTTGAACGCAGCTAAACACTCTGGGTCTTGGAGCGATTTGGTTCTGTACTCCTCGTACAGTGCCAAGCTGGGAAACGTGAACATTGCCAAGGCAACATTGTTTGCCCCCTCTGATGGCAAAAAGTAGCCGTGGTGTTTGCCACCAAACTTCTCAACCAGAGGAATCCATACTTTTCCGTAACTCTCAAATTCTTTGAGTTTAAACGGATCAATGATGTAACGTAGATAGCAAGTAACCATTATTTACTCTGAAGGTTTTACAAACTAAGGTAGGCGGCAACTGAAATCTGTCCGCTTGAGCATCTTGTTAGATTTTTTCACGAACCGCCTCGCATTTTTTTGCTCGATAGATCGGAGCGTGTTTTGAATTTCTCGCTCCCGTAACTCTGGATCAATGGATTGAATGTATTCAATAGCTGAGAAATCATCGCCACGTTTTCTATTCTGCGGCGGCTCAAGTGCTTCAATAAGCAGAGCTTCTAGTGTGGCAATAATAGTTGAAAGTGAATTATTGAACGGGGTTTCTTGTAGTTCTCCGTTATCCGTTGCTTCAAGTAAACCAAACCAAGAGAATCGGTTCCATCGACTACCGAGACGATCAGCGGTGTGTTCAAAAAGACGCTTTCCAATCGGGCGATCAACAGAGCGGCCAACATAGACCACCGTGTGATGATCATAAAGAATATAGATGCCTTTTTGTTTCCCAAAGTCAATTGACTTTGATGCTGCCTGCTGCTTTCCGTAGAGCTTGGGGTCGTTGCGCCATACAACAAGATCTCTTTGCCAATACATTCCGAAGGAACGGATAATAGAATCTGATGCCTCAATTTCAGGGTCGATGATTGCTTCCAACTGCTTATCCGAGGTTGGGATTAGAGTAGGCGATATAGAAAAAGAATCTTTTAATGCGAATATACCTTTGGCGACACGTATGAACGGAGACTTGTTTCCATCATGTTTGATGGATGATGCAATCTGAGCATTTACTGTTGCAGCTGGCGTTGCTCCGTCAGTTTCGTAGTAGCCACGAGAAAGAATCTGCTCCGATATTTCTGTGTAGTGCAAAGGTGAACCAGACTCCTTCAAAATTCGCTTAATCGCTTCTTTCCAAGACTTCTCCACGAAAACTCCCAAAATCTAACTAAGATTAAACGACAGCTCCAGCTCAGGTTAGCGCAACCCAACACCATCAGCCCGCGCTTTTTTAATCGTCGGGTTACACCTGCTGGGCTAACCCGACCTATGGGATTTGCACAGTAGAGGCCCGATATTCATCGGGCCACCACCAACGTCTTTAGCCGTCAGCGTTAATGCGTTGAATCAGCGTTTGCAGCACCGCATCGGCTTGGTCGTTGCTGATTTGGCAAGTACCAGCCGCATTGTGGCCGCCGCCGTTGTATTCGAGCATCAGGTTGCCCACATGGGTTTTGCTGCTACGATCGAGGATGGACTTGCCCGTGGCCAACACCGTGTTTTGCTTTTGCAAACCCCACATCACATGGATGGAGATGTTGGCGGTGGGGAACAGCGCATAAATCATGAAGCGGTTCACGGCCCAGATGGTCTCTTCGCCGCGCAAATCGAGCACCACCAAATTGCCGTGCTGGGTAGCACAGCGCAAAATTTGCTCTTTGGCTTTTTCGGCGTGGTCAAAATACAGCTCTACCCGCTCTTGCACATCGGGCAGGGCCAAAATTTGTTCAATGCTGTGGTTGCGGCAGTATTTAATCAAGTCCATCATCAGCTGGTAGTTGCTAACGCGGAACTCCCGAAAGCGCCCCAGCCCAGTGCGCGAGTCCATCAGGTAGTTGAGCAGCGTCCACTTTTGCGGATTGAGCACATCTTCACGCGAGTATTGCGCCGAGTCGGCCTGATCGACGGCCAGCATCATCTCGTCAGTCACGCGCGGAAAGCCCGCCTTGCCGCCAAAGTGGTTGTACACCACCCGTGCGGCGGAGGGGGCATGGGCCTCGATGATGTGATTAGCGCGCTCGCCGGTGTTGCGCACGGTCTCAGACTCGTGGTGGTCAAACACCAAATGCGCGCCCGCCACATAGGGCAAGTTGGTGGTGATGTCGCGGCTGGTGATCTCAATCTTGCCGTCTTGCATGTCCTTGGGGTGGACAAACACGATGTCGTCAATCATTTCCAGCTCATTGAGCAGCACGGCACAGACCAAGCCGTCAAAATCGCTGCGGGTGACCAGTCGGTATTTGGGGGAAGTCATGAAATTTCTCCTGAGAAACAAATAAGCGGGCGCAAGAAAATAAGATTTGCCACTGTAGCGCGGCTATGGGGCGTTAGGGCGATAACAGTTCAAAACTGCTCTTGTGGCCCCAGATAGCGCCATTGGCCTACTGGCAACTGGCCCAACACAACGCGGCCAATGCGGATGCGTTTCAGGCCCACCACCTTCAGGCCCACCAGTTCACACATGCGCCGGATTTGGCGCTTTTTGCCTTCGGTCAGCACAAAGCGCAGTTGTTCTGGGTTTTGCCATTCCACCTTGGCCGGTTGCAGTGGCTGGCCGTCTAGGCTCAAGCCGTGGCGCAGGCGCTCCAGTTGCGCCCGTGGAAACACCGCTTGCACATTGCTACTGACCGGATCGTTTTCGTGGATTTCGAGCAGCGGGGCAGCGCGCTCGTCGGGGGCCAAAGGGCGCAGCGGCCCCGGCCCCTGATAGACCACGCGCACCAAGTATTCTTTTTCCATCACCGAGTCTTCGCCAATGATCTGCCGGGCCACGCGGCCATCTTGCGTCAGAACCAGCAACCCCACCGAGTCAATATCGAGCCGCCCGGCTGGGGCCAAGCCGCGCAGGTGGGGCGGAGTAAAGCGCAAGCCGCTGCCATCTTGACGCCAATGGGTGCGCGGGTTGATCAGGGCCACGGCGGGTTGGTGGCCGTCTTCGGCTTGGCCTGAGACATAGCCAATGGGCTTGTTGAGCAAGATAGTGACGCGGCTGTCTTGCTGGCGTTGCGCGGCGCGCTCTACCTCGACGCGGTCTTGCGGCGTGACTTTGGTGCCCATCACCGCTACTTGACCATTGACCAGCACCCAGCCTTGGGCAATCCAATCGTCAGCCTCACGGCGCGAGCATAGGCCCAACTCGGCCAAGCGCTTGTTCAGCCGGATGCCTTCAGGGGATGGGGCAGGAGCCGCCGGGCGCGCAGGTGCTGGGGCGGGCCGCGCTGGGCGCAAAGGGGGGGCAGCGGCTACGATGCTTGGGCGGCGCAGCACTGGGCGGCCTGTGCTGGTAGCGGGGGGCGAAGCCGGGGGGCGGGGGGCATTATCAGAAGACATGAAAAAATCGCTAAAGCAGTGGTGCACCCTGCGGTACGAGGGCAGGGCGCTGGGGCATAGGGTGGTGGGTGGGTATCAGCGGCCTGTCTCTTGCGCCCAAGCGCGTTGGGCATGCCATGACAAAAAGGCATCGACCGGCACCGGGCGGCTGACATGGTAGCCCTGAGCTTCATCGCAAGACAGGGCGCGCAAGCGCTCCAAAATGGCGGCATTTTCTACCCCCTCGGCCACCACGGTCAGCCCCAGATTGTGGGCCAGATCAATAGTCGAGCGCACGATCATCTCGTCATCGTGGTCGTGCTCCATGCCCATGACAAAAGATTTATCGATCTTCAGCTCATCCACCGGCAGCCGCTTGAGGTAGCCCAGCGAGGAGTAGCCGGTGCCAAAATCGTCAATTGAGAGCTTAAAGCCGTGCTGCGATAGGCGGTTAAGCATGGCCTCGGCGCGCTGCGGGTCGTCCATGATCGCGCTTTCAGTGATTTCGAGGCAAAAGCCTTGTGGCAGTACTCCGTGGCGCACCAGCATGGCTTGCAGGCGTTCGCACAATTCGGGGTCGAGCAGGTCGCGCGTAGACAGATTGACCGAAATGCGCAGGCCCATGCCTTGGGTGCGTGGGTCGGCCAGCAGGCGCGCCGATTCCTCAAACATCCACAGCGTGAGTTGGCGCACAAAGCCGGTTTGCTCAGCAAACGGGATGAAGTCCATCGGTGGCACCAAACCACGCTGCGGGTGCTGCCAACGCACCAATGCCTCCACGGCCAAGCCAGGTTTGCCTTGTAGCGGCACCTTGGGCTGCAAGTACAGGCGCAGTTCGTTGCGCTCAATGGCGCGGCGCAGCTCAGTAAGCAGCGACAGCGTTTGTGCGCTAGACGAGTCCATGATCGGGTCATAAAGCTGCGGCCCGTTGAGTTTGCGCTTGGCCGCGTACATGGCAATCTCAGAGCGGTTGAGCAGCGTATCCACATCACTGGCATCTTGCGGCCAGCAGGCAATGCCAATGCCAGCACTCAAATCTACCATCTGGTCGCCAAAAGCCAAGGGGCGCTCAAAAGATTGGGTAATGTTGCACGCCACCACCATCGCGGCATGGGAATCAGTGCGCCGCAGCAGTAGGGCAAATTCATTGCCGCCCATGCGCGCCACCATATCGCCATGCGCCATGATCTGCTCGCGCAGCCGCTTGGCCACCGCTTGCAGCAGCTTGTCACCAAAGGCATGGCCCAGCACATCATTCACATGCTTAAAGCGATCCAAATCGAGCGTGATGACAGCTAAGCTCGTGACTTCGGGGCTATAGTCGGCATGGGCAGAAATGGCCGCCAGCACGGTGTTGCGAAAGCGCTCGCGGTTGGGTAGGCCAGTCAAGCGATCCCAATAGGCCAGATGGCGGATTTCTGCCTGCTGCTCGGCAATGTCAATGCGCATACGGTCAAAGGAGCGCGCCAACAGGCCAATCTCATCACGGCGCTCGGTGTGCTCCACGGGCATGTCGTACTCGCCGCGTGAAATGCGCTGGGTGCCCAGCACCAACGAGCGCAGCGGCGTAGTCACCCAGCGGGCCATCAAGCCGTGCCCCAACGCAAACAGCACTAGGCCGGTCAGGGTGATGGCAGCCAGTAACCATTGCAATTGCCGATATGGTGCCACCACGGCATCCACCGAACGCAGCAGCAGGGCTTGGGCCTGCTCAGGGCCTTCTTGGCCCAAGGCCATCGAGCGCACCAGCAGGGTATCGTGACCGTGGGTTAGCTCGGTCACTGCCTCGCTGCTATGCTTGCGCAGTGCTGCAAGGGCTGGAGCGCTCAGGGTACTGACGGGTACCCCCCATTGACCATCGGTGCCATGCACACGCAGGGCCACTTGCACAGCCAGCAGTTGCTGCATCTCATCGGCCAAGGGCTGGTTGATGGGAAAGCCCATCAGCACCCAACCCACCAGCACCGGCGCACGCATGGGTACCAGCACAAACTGGTATGGCAGACCATGAACGGTGCTGATCTGGCTGCTTTGCTCACTGGCAGACAGGGTGGGCAACACTTGGGCCAGTGCTTGGTCAAAGGTGCCCAGTCCTTTGTCGCTGCTGACGCTGCGCACCTGTAACTGGGTATCGAGTAGCGCCACCACCGCAGCGCCCATGCGCTGGCCGTGGTTTTCTAGGGCAGACTGTATGGTGTGCTGATCGCCAGAGCCCACGGCGGTGCGAAAGCCATAGTCGGCGGTCAGTAAGGTCGCGCCTTGGCGCAGCCGTTCGGCGTTTTGCTCTAGCAGGCGACGCCAGACGTTCTCATCGGTATCGAGGGTGTGGGCAATTTGGCTACGGGCATTGCGGTCGATGCTGTTGCGCACCAAGGCAAAACCAGCCATTTGTACCAGCAACAACAGCAGCAGTGAAATCCCAACCAGCCGTGCAATCAAGCTGCGGGACAGGGTAGCCAGACGCCAGTTCAAGGTGCCAGCTCCTTGAGTTGCACAGTGGTCGCGACGGTATCCGTGGTTCCGACGGTAATGGGCAGGTCTGGCACGGGTGTATGCACCGGCAGGTGCGGATGCCATACCCTCAGCCGGTAGTTGCCAGCGGGCACTTGGTCGATTTGTACTCGGCCCGTGTCGGCAGCCGTTTGCGCATAGTAGGGGGTATCGAGCACGACAATCCAGCCCACCATCTGATCGTGGATATTGCAACCTAGGGCCACCACGCCGGGCTGCTCAAAGCGCACGGGCGCGGTGGGGGTGCCGCTGTAGAGCTTCAGCTCAAACTTTTTGGCCGCCGAGAAAGAGTACACATGGTGGCGCACGGTGTCTCGATTCGGAAAAGCCACCTCGCTACCCACTGGAACCACCAGCACTTGCGGGATAAAGCGTTTGTTATCTTGGGCCATTTCTAGGGCGGGCAGGGGTTTAACCTGCCGCCGTGCTTGGGCTGACTCCAAAAAGACCACGGCTTGCCCCAGTGGCTGGCCGGTGGGCGATTGCACAGCTACCTGCACGCTGCCAGCGTGCGCGCCCATCAGCAAACCCCAGCTGGCGCACAGCATGGCCGTGGTGTGGTGTCGTAGCTTCATGGCGCAATGGCGATGCCCAGCAGCGCCTCTCCCTCTCCCACAATACCCAGGGCTGCAGCGCGGCCTGTGGCCAAATCAATCTGGTACAGGCTGGTGACGGCAGAAGTGGAGATGCCCCGCACCGCAGCCAGCGCTTGGTTGGACACATCAGAAATATCGAAGCTGGCATCGGCCAGTGCCCCCAGCCCCAAGGGGCCAATGGTGTGCAGTTGTCCAGTGTTGGGCGAGATGACTGGCTGTGTGCCTTCGAGCGAGCCTTGCACCACCAAGGTGCCTAGGGTTTTGTCGATGGCGTAGTTGGTGGTTAGCTTGTCATTGTGCTGGTTGTAGGTGTAGGCGGCAGCGGCAAGGTCGGGTTGGCGTCCGGCATAGGCATCGCCGGGCGCGTAATGGAGCTTGCCATCGGTTTGCACGCCGGGCTGTGCTGGGTCTCCATCCACCACTTGGCCCGTGTCGGGGTGCAAACGCAGATTCAGGCCACTGGGGCCCACCACACGCAGGCGATCGACCGTAGGATTAAAGTCTAGGCCAAAACTGCCTACTGGCAAAGACATGGCCGCAGAGCCTACCGGGTGCAGTGTGGCATTTTGCACATCTAGGGTGTAGAGCTGTCCTTGCCGCGACAGCGCATACAGTACGCCACGTGCTACCCGAAAATCAATGCCTACCAACTGCTGGTCTGCGGGCAGACCACGGATGCGCTGGCGCTGCAAAATCTGCCGGGGCTGCTTGGCCTGAAAACGGATCAGCTCCATCGAGGCCGTCACGGCTAGCAGCTCAGGGGCTTGCATTTGTGGCCGAGTCTGGGCAGGGTGGGCCGGGTTGGTGGCGTAGGTGTTATTAAGCTCTGAACTGGGCGTGGTAGCACAGCCTGCCAGTGCCCAAGGCAGCACAGCCAACCAGAGTAGACGGGGGGGGAGCAAGGGCGTGCAAGTCATAGGCAGAATCTATATCTTTATCGAAGGCGTTTGTTATAACTCTTAAGCACAGACTCTGCAAATGAGTGACCCCGCTGTGCTGGAGTTTGTAAAGGTTAACGCTTTTTGCGGCCCAGCTTGCCCTGCTCCCCAGCCTGAAACACATGCCAGCGCAGGGCGGCCAAATCCAGCACCCGCACGCCGCCGTATTCCACTCGGATGGCTCCTTGGCGCTCCAGCGCTGTTAGGGCCTCATTGACGCGCTGACGCGACAGCCCGACCAAATAAGCTAGTTCCTGCTGCGTGATGTGCAGCACTTGGCCCACACTGGGATAGAGCACCGGATTAAACAAAGCGGCCAAGCTGCGTGCCACGCGCAAGTCGGGGCTGTTAAGCCGGTCAATCTCGCGGGCGGCAATAAACTGGCCCAGCCGCTCATTGAGCTGGTTCATGACAAAACGGTTAAAACCAATGGAGTGGTCTAACAGCCAATGAAAGGTATCAATCGGCAAGCCTGCCACCACACTCTTGCGCAGCGCCTGCACGTTGTAGCGGTACGGTTCGCGTTTCATGGCAGTACCCTCGCCAAACCAGCCTCCAGGGGGCAAGCCAGCAAACGTCATGGTGCTGCCATCGGCATGGTCACTGCTCATCTTGAGCAACCCTTCAACTACACCAAACCAGTAGGTCACAGGGCGGCCTAAGCGGCACACATAGTCACCGGGGCTGGCATCGCCCACCTGCAACGCCGCAATGGCGCGCTCGCGCTCGTGGGCATGCAGGGGGGCCAGCCAAGGGATACCGTTAATTTCTTCGGCGGTGGGCGTGCGCCGACGCTGGTGCAAAGACAACTCTTGGGACATGGAGCGATACAAAGCAAGGGTTAATGCGGGATTTCCATGAGACACATTGTCGGGAACAAGACAGCTTTTGCTTGCACACTGCATGGTGATGCAAAGCCCAAGTATGCGCTGTGGGCCACCATGCAGCCTCTTCTTTTATGTCTGCAAGCCTCTTGCCCTCCATTGTCGAGTTGACCCCCATGACATCTCAAACTATTACAGATACAGAGATAGCTTCTCGTGCCGCACCGGTCAGTCTGGCCCGCCGTCGTTTTCTAGCCAGTGCCGTGGCCTTGCCTGCTTGTTGCACCTTACCCTCGGCTTGGGCACAAGAGACATCGTTAAAAATTTGCCAAACCACCGCCCTTACTGGGCCACTGGGCGATCTGGGCTCTGCACTACACCAAGGCGCAATGGCTGCATTTCACGCCATCAATGCGCGCGGTGGCGTTCATGGACGCCAGATCAAGCTTGAAACTTTGGACGATGCCTACGAGGTGCCCAAAGCCATGCTCAATCTGGAAAAGTTCTTGAACGACTCAGACTGTTTTGCGCTGTTCAATTGCTTTGGCACACCCATGGTCGAGGAGATGATGCCCCGGCTCAAGGATGGCAATATGCCCTTTTTTACCCCGTTAACTGGTGGGCAAGTCTCGCGGGTGGCCGGTGCGCGCCATGCGTTTAACATCCGGGCCAGCTATGCCGACGAAGCCGAGCGGCTTGTGCAGCACTTGGCTACCATTGGCATCCAGCGTATCGGTATTGCCTACCAAAACAATACCTTTGGCCGCGAGGTGTTTACGGGTGCTGAGGCAGCCATGCGCCGGGCCAAGCTACCCGATGCCATCGCCACCACAGTAGAAAGCAATGCGGCTGATGCCGCCAAAGCCGCTGCCCTGCTGGCCGAGAGCAACCCTGAGGCGGTGCTGGTCGGGCTGGCAGGTAAGCCGGGGCTGGAGTTCATCAAAGAGTTTCGCAAACTGCGCCGGGGCGTCAGTCTCTATGCTTTGTCTGTGCTGGGCACATCGGCCAATATTAAAGCCTTAGGTGCCGATGCGCTGGGGATGGCTATCTCCCAAGTAGTGCCTTTGCCCACCAATGCGTCCACCGCAGTGGCGCGCGATTTTGTCAAGGCACTCAAAAACTTCGATGCCCAAGCGACACCTTCACATTTGGCACTGGAGGGCTATATCAATGCACGAACATTTGCCGAAATACTCCAACGCGCTGGCAAGGGGGCCAGCCGCAGTGCCTTTATGGATGCCAGTTGGGGGCTAAAAAAGTGGGATTTGGGCGGCTTTGAGATCCACGCCACTACGCCCGACCGCAGTGCCTCGCGCTTTGTTGAGTTGACGGTGGTGGGGCGCGATGGACGCTTGATGCGCTGATCTATCAGCAAAACAAGGGTTTTACCCAACAAGGACAAACCCTGCAATTGTCGTCGTAAAGACAAATTGGCGTCAAATTGCTCCCTACCATTCCGGGCAGAGTTGTAGGCCCACGTGGCCTGCCAGCGTTGGCCTGACCGGCCACCCCTTGAACCTTTTAGGATCCGGAATGAAGACCACGTTTCCGCAACTGCTACTTCAGCACGCTGCCGAGCGCCCCGATGCCCCGGCACTGCGCGAAAAAGAATATGGCATCTGGCAGACCCACAGCTGGGCAGCCTTAGCTCGTCTGGTAGAGCAAGTGGCCGCTGGCCTGCACCAAGCTGGCTTAGGCCGGGGCGAGCATATGGTGGTGATTGGGGCCAACCGGCCCCGCCTGTACGCCACCATGTTGGCCGTGCAATCCTTGGGTGCCATTCCGGTGCCCTTGTACCAAGATGCCGTGGCCGCCGAGTGCGTCTACCCCCTTAACAACGCCGAAGTGCGCTTTGCTGTGGTCGAAGACCAAGAGCAGGTAGACAAGCTGCTCGAAATCCGCGACCGCTGCCCCGCTATCTCGCATATTTACTACGATGACCCGCGTGGCCTGCGTAAATACAGCGAGCCGGGGCTGGCCGCTTTTGACACCCTGATTGAAGCGGGCAGCGCCTTTGCCAGCAAAAATCCACAGTGGTTCCGCAACGAAGTGAGCAAAACCCAGCCGCAAGATGTGGCTGCCATGTTCTTTACCTCAGGCACCACCGGCAACCCCAAGGGCGTGGTGCATACCCACAACACGCTGCTCGACCGCGCCACCGCCGGCGCCGAGTTTGACAAGCTCACCAGCGCCGAAGAAGTGCTGGCCTACCTGCCACTGGCCTGGATTGGCCAAAACATCTTTAGCTATGCCCAATGGCTGGCCTGCGGCTACGTGGTCAACTGCCCAGAATCTGCCAGCACGGTCAACATCGACCTCAAAGAAATTGGCCCCACCTACTACTTTGCGCCGCCGCGTGTCTTTGAAGGGCTGCTGACTAGCGTCACCATCCGCATGGAAGATGCTGGCAACCTCAAGCGCAAAATGTTTGAGTCCTGCATGGCACTGGCCCGCCGCGTCGGCCCCGCGCTGATGAATGGCGAAAGCGTTAGCGCCATCGACAAGCTCAAATACATGGTGGGCGATTGGCTGGTTTATGGCCCACTGCGCAACAACTTGGGTTTCTCACGGGTGCGCGTAGCCTACACCGCCGGTGAGGCCATTGGCCCTGATTTGTTTACCTTTTACCGCTCCATCGGCATCAACCTCAAGCAGCTTTACGGCTCCACCGAAACAGCGGTGTTTGTCTGCCTGCACCCCGATGACCAAGCCCGTGCCGACACCGTGGGCGTGCCCATTCGGGGCGTGCAAATCAAGGTGGCCGACAACGGCGAGATTTTGGTCAAGTCCGCTGGGCTGCTCAAAGAGTATTACAAAAATCCCGCCGCCACGGCAGAAGTGCTCACACCTGATGGTTGGTACCACACCAGCGATGCGGGCTTCTTGGATGCCAATGGCCACCTCAAAATCATTGACCGCGTCAAAGACGTGGGCCGCCTCAAGGGTGGTGCCCACGATGGGGCCATGTTTGCGCCCAAGTATGTCGAGAACAAACTCAAGTTTTTCCCGCACATCAAAGAAGTGGTGGCCTTGGGTGATGGCCGCGACCGCGTGTGCGTGATGATCAACATCGACTTTGACGCTATGGGCAACTGGGCCGAGCGGCGCAACTTGCCCTATGCCGGTTACACCGATTTGGCGCAAAAGCCCGAAGTCTATGAATTTATCCGTGAGTGCGTAGAAAAGACCAACGCCGATCTGGCCAGCGATGTGCTGTTGGCAGGCAGCCAGATCAGCCGTTTCTTGATTTTGCACAAAGAGCTAGACGCCGACGATGGAGAACTCACCCGTACCAACAAGGTGCGCCGTGGCTTTATTGCCGACAAATACAGCGTACTGGTCGATGCACTGTATGCCAATCGTACCGAGCAATTTATTGAGACCGTGGTCAAGTTTGAGGATGGCCGCACTGGCAGTGTCAGTGCCACGCTCAAGCTCTCGGATGCCAAAACATTCACCCCGGTGAAAGCCGCTGCCTGAGGAAACCCATGAGCGATAAGAAGATTGGCGACGTCATCCTCGACATCCAGAACATCAGCCTGCGTTTTGGCGGCGTCAAGGCGCTGACCGACATTTCGTTCAATGTGCGCGAGCATGAGATCCGCTCCATCATCGGCCCCAACGGTGCTGGTAAAAGCTCGATGCTCAACTGCATCAATGGCGTCTACACCCCCACCGAAGGCTCTATCACCTTCCGTGGGAAAAAGTTCGATCACATGAACAGCCGCCAAGTGGCGGAGATGGGCATTGGACGCACCTTCCAGAACTTGGCGCTGTTCAAGGGCATGAGCGTGATCGACAACATCATGACCGGGCGCAACCTCAAGATCAAGAGCAACCTGTTTATGCAGGCACTGCGCATTGGCCCGGCCCAGCGCGAAGAAGAAAAACACCGCGAGTTTGTCGAACACATCATCGACTTTCTCGAAATCCAAGCCTTCCGCAAAACGCCCGTGGGCCAGTTGCCCTACGGCCTGCAAAAACGGGTGGACTTGGGCCGCGCCTTGGCAATGGAACCCCAAGTGCTGCTGCTGGACGAGCCAATGGCGGGCATGAACGTCGAAGAAAAGCAGGACATGTGCCGCTTCATTTTGGACGTGAACGACGAATTTGGTTCCACCATCGTGCTGATCGAGCACGACATGGGCGTGGTCATGGACATCTCCGACCGCGTGGTGGTGCTGGACTACGGCAAAAAAATTGGTGACGGTGAGCCGCAAGAGGTGCGCGACAACGAAGACGTGATTCGCGCCTATCTGGGCACCAGCCACTAACCGCAGGGAGAACAATCAATGGCATTTTTTCTTGAAACCCTGATTGGCGGCCTGATGGCCGGCATGTTGTATGCGCTGGTGGCGCTGGGCTTTGTGCTCATCTACAAGGCGTCGGGCGTATTCAACTTTGCCCAAGGGGCGATGGTGCTGTTTGCCGCCTTGGCAATGGCGCGTTTTTCGGAGTGGGTTCCCAAGTGGCTAGGCACCGACAACCTGCTGCTAGCCAACCTGCTGGCCTTTGTCATTGCTGGGGCTTGCATGTTTGCGGTGGCTTGGGTGATTGAGCGGTTGGTACTACGCCATCTGGTCAACCAAGAAGGCGCCACCCTGCTGATGGCCACCTTGGGCATTACCTACTTTCTGGAAGGCTTGGGCCAAACTTTCTTTGGCAGCGACATCTACAAAATCGACATCGGTATGCCCAAAGACCCGGTGTTCTTGTTTGAGTCCATATTCCCCGGTGGCGTGCTGGTGAACAAAGAAGACGTGATTGCTGCTGCCATTGCGGGCGGGCTGGTGATTTTGCTCAGCGTCTTTTTCCAAAAGACGACCACAGGCCGCGCACTGCGCGCAGTGGCCGATGACCACCAAGCCGCTCAATCCATTGGTATTCCGCTCAACCGTATCTGGGTAATTGTGTGGTGTGTGGCGGGTGTCGTAGCACTGGTGGCCGGGATGATCTGGGGTAGCAAGCTGGGTGTGCAGTTCTCGCTGACCACGGTGGCCCTGCGCGCCTTGCCGGTGGTGATTTTGGGTGGCCTCACTTCGGTGCCCGGTGCCATTATTGGTGGCCTGATTATTGGTGTGGGCGAAAAGCTCTCCGAGGTTTACCTTGGCCCGTTTGTCGGTGGTGGTATCGAAATCTGGTTTGCCTATGTGCTGGCGCTAGTGTTTTTGCTGTTCCGCCCACAAGGCTTGTTCGGTGAAAAGATCATCGACCGCGTGTAAACAACAAGAAAAAAGAAAAGGAGACTTTCCATGTTCTACCGCGAAAACGGCCAGTTCAAGACGTCCTACCGCACGGATCAGCAGATTTTCCCGATTGCGCAAGACCGCATTGCGATTGCGGCCTTGCTGGCAGTGGCTTTTTTGGTCGTGCCCATGCTGGCTACCGATTATTTTTACCGCGCTATTTTGATTCCGCTGGTCATTATGTCGATGGCCGCCTTGGGTGTGAATATTCTGGTGGGCTACTGCGGACAAATCTCGCTGGGTTCGGGAGCCTTTATGGCTGTGGGGGCCTATGGTGCCTACAACTTCTTTGTGCGCTTTCCGGGTATGCCGCTGATTCCGGCGCTGATTTTGGGCGGTCTGTGCGCCACCTTCTTCGGCATTTTGTTTGGTTTGCCCAGCTTGCGCGTCAAGGGCTTGTATCTGGCTGTGGCCACGCTGGCAGCGCAGTTCTTTAGCGACTGGATGTTCCTGCGCATCAAGTGGTTCACCAACAATTCGGACTCAGGCTCGGTGTCGGTCAATAGCTTGCAAGTGCTGGGAATGCCCATTGACAGCGCCACATCGAAATATGTGTTCTGCTTGGCTTTGCTGGTGGTCATTGCGCTGCTGGCCAAAAACTTGGTGCGTGGTGCTATTGGCCGCGAATGGATGGCAATTCGTGACATGGACGTGGCCGCCAGCGTGATCGGTATTCGCCCCATGTATGCCAAGCTCAGTGCTTTTGCCGTCAGCTCTTTCATCATCGGTATGGCTGGTGCGCTGTGGGCCTTTGTACACCTGAGCTCTTGGGAGCCTGCCGCCTTCTCAGTAGAAATGTCCTTCAAACTGCTGTTTATGGTGATTATTGGTGGCTTGGGTTCGATTATGGGCAGCTTCTTTGGTGCCGCCTTTATCGTGCTGCTGCCCATTGTGCTCAACCAGTTTTTGCCTGCATTAGCGGCACTGGTCGGTGTGGAGATTTCTACGGCGGGTGTCTCTCACGCTGAACTGATGATTTTTGGCGGTCTGATCGTTTGGTTCCTGATCGTAGAACCCCATGGCTTGGCCAAGCTGTGGTCTATTTCTAAGCAAAAGTTGCGCCTGTGGCCCTTCCCACATTGATGATTTCCCCGTACTCTGCACTTTTCACATTTCACACCAAGGAGACATCCATGAAGCTTTCGAAAATCGTGATTGCCGTGGCCGTACTGGCCGCCGGGGCCACATCCGTCACCAGTGCGGTGGCGCAGGCCAAAGAGCAGTTCTTCCCACTGTTGTCGTACCGCACCGGCCCCTATGCACCCAATGGCACACCTTGGGCCAACGGCAAGCAAGATTATCTAAAGATGGTCAATGCCCGTGATGGCGGCATCAATGGTGTCAAGATCAGTTTTGAAGAGTGTGAAACCGGTTATGCCACCGACCGGGGTGTGGAGTGCTACGAGCGCCTGAAAAGCCGTCCTGGTGTGACGTTGTTTGACCCCCAAGCCACCGGCATCACCTTTGCCCTGACCGAAAAAGCCCCCGTAGACAAAATCCCGCTGATGACGCTGGGCTATGGTCTGTCGGTGTCGCAAGACGGTATGGCCTTCAAGTGGAACTTCCCTTACATGGGCAGCTATTGGACTGGCTCTGACATCCTGATCCAGCACATCGGTAAAAATGCGGGTGGCCTCGACAAGCTCAAGGGCAAGAAGATTACGCTGGTCTACCACGACAGTCCGTTTGGCAAAGAACCCATCCCGCTGCTGCAAGAGCGCGCCAAAATGCACGGCTTTGAGCTGCAACTGCTGCCCGTGACCGCCCCCGGTGTCGAGCAAAAAGCCACTTGGCTGCAAGTGCGCCAAAGTCGCCCCGACTACGTGATGTTGTGGGGCTGGGGTGTGATGAACTCCACCGCCCTGAAAGAAGCGCAAGCCACCGGCTTCCCACGTGACAAGCTGTATGGCGTGTGGTGGGCCGGTGCCGAGCCTGATGTGCGCGATGTGGGCGAAGGTGCCAAGGGCTACCAAGCCTTGGCTCTGAATGGCTACGGCACGCAATCCAAAGTGATCCAAGACATTCTTAAGCATGTCTATGACAAGGGCCAAGGCACCGGTGCCAAGGATGAAGTCGGCTCTGTGCTCTACACCCGTGGCGTGATTATTCAGATGCTGGGCGTCGAAGCCGTGCGCCGTGCGCAAGAGCGCTTTGGCAAAGGCAAGGTCATGACTGGCGAGCAAGTGCGCTGGGGCATGGAAAACTTGGCCCTCGATCAGAAAAAGCTTGATGCACTGGGCTTTAAGGATCTGATGCGTCCCATCTCCACCAGCTGCGCCGACCACATGGGTTCGAGCTGGGCGCGGGTACAAACTTGGGATGGCAAGAAGTGGAACATCACTTCTGATTGGTACCAAGCCGACGAGCAAATTCTCAAGCCTCTCGTCAAGACCGGCTCTGACAAGTACTTGGCTGACAAAAAGCTGACCCGCCGCGAGGCTGCCGATTGCCAATCTTGATGGCATGACTCCGTTCCGGTGCAGCTGCGGCTGCGCCGGGTTCTGGCGGCTGCCAGCGCAGCCGCCAACCGGCAGGGTTGGCCTGCAAGCCCTGCCGATTGGCACAGAGAGAGAAACCTTATGGAAAACCGAAACATTGTCCTGAACGTCAACGGTATCGAGGTCATTTACAACCACGTGATCTTGGTGCTCAAGGGGGTCTCACTCCAAGTACACGAGGGTGGCATTGTGGCCATTCTGGGTGGTAATGGCGCGGGCAAAACCACCACCTTGCGCGCTATTTCTAACTTGTTGGCGGGCGAACGCGGAGCTGTTACCAAGGGCAGCATTGAGTTTCGGGGCGAACGCATCGAAAACCTCTCGCCTGCCGATTTGGTCAAGCGCGGCGTGGTGCAAGTGATGGAAGGGCGTCACTGCTTTGCCCACTTGACCATCGAAGAAAACCTGCTCACGGGGGCCTACACCCGTGCCAGCAAAGCCGAGATTGCCGCCAACCTAGAGAAGGTTTACAACTACTTTCCGCGCCTTAAAACCCGCCGCACCAGCCAAGCAGCCTACACCTCAGGCGGCGAGCAACAGATGTGCGCCATTGGCCGCGCCATCATGACCAACCCCAACATGGTGCTCCTCGATGAGCCATCGATGGGGTTGGCTCCACAAATTGTGGAAGAGGTGTTCAACATCGTCAAAGACCTCAACACTAAAGAGAAAGTCACTTTCTTGTTGGCCGAACAAAACACCAATATGGCGCTGAAGTATGCCGACTATGGCTACATCATGGAGTCGGGCCGGGTGGTAATGGACGGCACAGCAGCCGACCTGACCAGCAACGAGGACGTGAAAGAGTTCTATCTGGGTGTAGGCGGTGGCGAGCGCAAGAGCTTCAAGGACGTTAAGAGCTACAAGCGCCGCAAGCGCTGGTTGGCCTGAAGGCGGTCTGTTTTTTTCCCACGCACCCACCCACCTCGCCCCACACCACCATGACCTCTTTTTACGATACGCTGGAAACCCGTGCCCCCGCCGACCGTGAAGCCGCATTGCTGGCCGCACTACCGGCGCAGGTAGCCCATGCCCGCAATGCGGCTCCCGCTTTTGCAGCGCTTTTGGCCGACATTGATCCGGCCAGCGTTACCAGCCGCGAAGCTTTGGCCCGCTTGCCGGTGACGCGCAAATACGAACTGCTAGAGCGCCAGCAGGCGCAGCGCGCCGACAATGTCTTTGGTGGGTTTAGCGCTATTGACTTTGGTGCTGCCATGCCACGTGTGTTTTGCAGCCCTGGCCCGATCTATGAACCCGAAGGCAAGCGCGCTGATTACTGGCGCATGGCGCGGGCTTTGCACGCCGCTGGTTTTCGTGCCGGAGAGTTGGCACACAACAGCTTTAGCTACCACTTTGTGCCCGCTGGCTCCATGATGGAGAGTGGTGCCCATGCGCTCGGTTGCACGGTGTTTCCCGGCGGCACTGGTCAGACGGAGCAGCAAGTGCAGGCGATGGCCGAGCTGCGCCCCGCAGGCTACATTGGTACGCCCAGCTTTTTGAAACTGATTTTAGAAAAATCGGTAGAGTTGCAACAACCCATCCTGAGCATGAACAAGGCACTGCTGTCGGGAGAGGCTTTTCCGCCCAGTCTGCGTGACTGGCTGGCCGAGCGCGGCGTGCAAGGCTACCAGTGTTATGCCACCGCCGATTTGGGCCTGATTGCCTACGAGACTGCCGCCCGTGAAGGCTTGGTGCTTGATGAAGGGGTGATCGTAGAGATCGTGCGCCCTGGCACTGGCGACCCAGTGCCCGAGGGCGAGGTGGGCGAATTGGTCGTCACCACACTCAACCCCGACTACCCGCTGATTCGTTTTGGTACCGGCGATTTGTCGGCCATCTTACCGGGGCAATGCCCCACCGGGCGTACCAACACCCGCATTAAGGGTTGGATGGGTCGCGCTGACCAAACCACCAAGGTGCGGGGCATGTTTGTCCATCCGGGCCAAGTGGCAGCCATTGCTGCGCGCTTTCCGCAGGTGCTGCGGGCGCGGTTGGTGGTCACGGGGGAGATGGCCAATGACCAAATGGTGCTGCGCGCCGAAACGGCAGAGTTTGCCGGTGGCTTGGCCGAGCGCCTGCAAGACACCATCCGCGAAATCACCAAGCTGCGTGGTGAGGTGGAGCTGGTGGCCCCCGGCTCTTTGCCCAACGATGGCAAGGTGATTGAGGACGCCCGCAGCTATCGCTGATCAGCCCATTTTTTAACCTCAGCTCAGACGCCCCGCGCCCGCTCTGCCTTAAAGCGGGCGCGAAAAGCGGCAAACTGCCCCACATCCAGCGCCTCGCGCACCTCGCGCATCAGGTTCAGGTAGTAGTGCAGGTTGTGTACCGTGGTCAACATAGGGCCAAGCATCTCGCCACAGCGGTCGAGGTGGTGCAGGTAGGCGCGTGAAAAGCCCTCGCGTCCGCCCTGCTCCCAAGCCACGCCACTGCTACCGGCACAGGCATAGCAGGTGCAACTGGTATCGAGCGGCTGGTGGTCAGTTTTGTGGCGGGCGTTGCGGATTTTCAGGTCGCCATAGCGGGTAAACAGCGTTCCATTGCGGGCGTTGCGCGTCGGCATCACGCAGTCGAACATATCCACACCACAGGCCACGCCTTCTACCAAGTCTTCTGGGGTGCCCACACCCATCAGGTAGCGGGGCTTGTGGGCGGGCAGCCGGTGCGGTGTGTGCGCCATGATGCCGAGCATTTCTTCTTTCGGCTCACCCACGCTCACGCCGCCCACCGCGTAACCGGGAAAATCCATCTCCACCAGTTGCTGCAAAGATTCTTCACGCAGGTTCAGGTACATCCCCCCTTGCACGATGCCAAACAGGGCATTGGGGTTTTGCAGCCGCTCCATCTCGTTTTTGGAGCGCACGGCCCAGCGCAGGCTCATTTCCATCGAGGTGCGCGCTTCGCGCTCAGTGGTCAGGTGGCCCTTGGTTTCGTAGGGGGTGCATTCATCAAGCTGCATCACGATGTCCGAATTGAGCACCGTTTGGATTTGCATACTCACTTCGGGCGACATAAACAGCTTGTCGCCATTCACTGGGCTGGCAAAGGTCACGCCTTCTTCTGTGATTTTGCGCATAGCGCCCAAACTCCAGACCTGAAAGCCACCCGAATCGGTCAGGATGGGCTTGTCCCACTTTTCAAAGGCGTGCAGGCCGCCAAAGGTTTTCATGATGTCCAGGCCGGGGCGCATCCACAGGTGAAAGGTATTGCCTAGGATGATTTGTGCGCCCATATCGTGCAGGCTGCGCGGCATCACACCCTTGACGGTGCCATAGGTGCCCACGGGCATAAAGATAGGGGTTTGCACCACGCCATGGTTGAGTGTGAGCTGGCCGCGCCGGGCATGGCTGGCGGGATCGGTGGTCAGGAGTTCAAATTGCAGCATGGTGGCATTTTCGGTGATGCTGCGCCCGCTACACTGGTTCGTATCGACTCCCACTAGGAATTTCTATGCTCAAAATCCTCATCGCCATTGATGGCTCCGAATGCTCGCTTGATGCCGTACACCATGCCCTCAAGCTGGTAGAAAAGGGCTTGCAAGCCCAATTTGTACTGGCTAATGTGCAAGAGCCTGCTTCGTTGTATGAGCTGGTGACATCGCGCGACACCGACCTGATCGCCGCCGCCAGCGTGGAGGCAGCGCAAGATTTGATGGCCCCTGCACTGGCACTGCTGCAACAAGCCGGACAAGAATGCACTACCGAGGTGGGCATTGGCGACCCCGCCAATACCCTGATAGATATTATTGAAGACACCGGCTGCGATTTGGTGCTGATTGCGGCACGCGGCCAAGGGGCTATTGCCAGCGCGCTGCTGGGGTCGGTGTCGCAGGAGTTGGCCCATTCCAGCCCGGTGCCCGTGACCATCGTGCATCCTATCGATGCTGAATTGGCCCCCGACGAAGACGTAGACAGTGCGGATGCAACAGCCTGATGCTCAGGCAGCGCGGCGGAAACTGCTGGGACTTTGGTACTGCAATTTGCCGTGGGGTAGGGTAGCCAAGCGCTTGAACAGGCGCTGCACATAGCCACGCACCCACAGGCATTTGTTCAGTTCTTCTACTGGCAGTGGGCCGGAGATGACGATGATGTCATTGGCTTGGGCCAGATTGCCCGCTGCGCGCAGGCGTCGGCGGGTCATGGTGGCCCAAGAGTGGATGCGGGTAGGGTTGCCGTGCTGCTGCACCTCGCCGGTGTAGCGATCAAAGGCAATAGCCACGCTGTCTGTTTTCAGCTTAAAGCGGCGCTCGCCCGTGACGGCACTGGGCGTCTCGCGCATATCGTACAGGTAATAGCTCCCAGCTTTGAGCTGGTATTGCAAGTCCATGGTAGTTCTCCGTGGCGCGATTTTCGTGCAAATTGGTGTATTTCAGGTGTGGAATAGACCCCACAAAACGGGGCTTATAAGCAAAAAGCGCTTTACCGAGACTTGGCCGCAACGGCAGCAGCCGCTCTAGCCGCAAATTCGGCCTGCAATGCCCTGAACTTCTCGCGGTAGTCTTCTTGCGCCGTGGCTTGGTCGAGCTTCATTTCGGCAATAAAGCGGCTGGGCTGCGCCTTGACCATCTCGCGGCCTTTTTTGCGCTTTTTTGTCCAGCCCACAGCCAAGGTTCGCTGGGCGCGGGTGATGCCCACATACATCAGGCGGCGCTCTTCTTGCAGGCGTTGCACGATGTCTTCGCCCACGTCAGTGTCGCGACCGTTGTCATCGTCGAGTTTAAAGGGTAGCATCCCCTCGGTTACTCCCGCCAAAATCACGTGGGGCCACTCTAGCCCCTTAGAGGCGTGCAGGGTCGAGAGCGTGACCATATCTTGGTCTTTTTCGCGCTCCGAGATGGTCGAGAGCAAGGCAATGGTTTGTGCCACCTCCAGCAGGCTTTTGCTTTGGGTGGTAATCACATCGCCTGCCGCCTCGTCGAGTTGGCCGCCCGCGCGCTGGGCCATCCAGTCGCAAAATTCGAGCACGTTTGTCCAGCGGGCCGCTGCGACTTTTTCGCTTTCCTCGCCATCGTAGATGTGCTTTTCGTAGCCTATCTCTTGCAGCCAGTCTTGCAAAAATGCGTAGGCTGCTTCGGCCCCGTGGGTGTGGCGGGCGCGGTATTCCAGATCGTTGATGTAGCGCCCAAACTCGTGCAACCCTTCCAAGGCTCGTTTGGGGATGGCTGCGGGCAGCATGGCATTGAACAGCGCCTCAAACATGCTTTGCTTGTGCTGGGTGGCAAAGCCGCCCAGTTGGCCTAGTGTGGTGTGACCGATGCCACGCTTGGGGCTGCTGATAGCGCGCAAAAAGGCTGGGTCGTCGTCGGAGTTGATCCACAACCGGAACCAAGCGCACAGGTCTTTGATTTCGGCGCGGTCAAAAAAGCTGGTGCCGCCAGACACTTTGTAGGGTATGTTGACCTTGCGCAGCGCCTTTTCAAACGGCTTGGCTTGGTGGTTGGCACGGTACAAAATGGCGAAGCTGCGCCATTCTGGTGGCGGGTTGCTGGCAGCGCGCAGGCTTTGGATGCGTGCCACGGCGCGTTCGGCCTCGTGCTCTTCGCTGTCGGCGTCCACCACGCGCACCGGCTCGCCTTCGCCCAACTCTGAAAACAGCGTTTTGGGGAACAGCTTGGGATTGGGCTGGATGACGTTATTGGCCGCGCGCAAGATGGCGCTGGTGGAGCGGTAGTTTTGCTCCAGCTTGACCACCTTGAGGGCCGGAAAGTCTTGTGGCAATTTTTTCAGATTGTCTAGCGTGGCACCGCGCCAACCGTAGATGCTTTGGTCATCGTCGCCCACGGCGGTAAAGTGGCCGCGCTCGCCCACCAGCAGCTTGAGCAGTTCGTATTGCGTGGCATTGGTGTCTTGGTATTCATCCACCAGCACATGGCCGAGCAGGGCTTGCCATTTGGCACGCACGTCCGGAAAGTCGCGTAGCAGCTTGAGCGGCAGGCTGATGAGGTCGTCAAAATCTACGCTTTGGTAGGCGCTCAGGCGCTCCTCGTAGCGCGCCATGAGCACGGCAGTGCTGCGTTCTTGTTCGTCTTGCGCTTGGGCCAAGGCGGCAGCGGCATTCAGACCCTGGTTTTTCCAGCGGCTGATCGTCCATTGCCACTGCCGGGCGGTAGCGGCATCGGTGGTGCCACCGGCGGCATCTTTGAGGATGCTGGTCACATCGTCGGTGTCCAAAATGCTGAACTGGGGCTTGAGGCCCAGCACCCGGCCATCTTCGCGCACCATGCGTACCCCCAGTGCATGGAAGGTGCAAATCAGCACTTCTTTGGCCCGGCGGCCAATCAAGCCTTGGGCGCGCTCGCGCATTTCGGCAGCGGCCTTGTTGGTAAAGGTGATGGCGGCAATGCGGCGCGGTTCGAGTCCGTGCTCAATCAGGTGGGCAATTTTGTGTGTGATAACGCGCGTTTTGCCCGAACCAGCGCCGGCCAGCACCAAACAGGGGCCGTGGGTGTAATGGACAGCCTGAAGCTGGGCGAGGTTGAGACCGGCAGACATGGGGGATAGAGCAAGAACAAGGCAGGCGGGAGCGCGCGCAATGATACCGAGGCCGGTTTTGTCTGCTTTTCACCACGGTACAGAAAATTGCTGTTATGCCCTGTGACACCCGATAACATCGACGTTGATTGCTTTTTATAGGTACTTAGTACCTGTAGAGTAGTCTTTTTCTATTGTCTTACTATTAACTTACCATCTTCTTTTCAGAAGTATCCCCATGAAAAAGATCGTTGCCCTGACCGCATCTGCCCTGTGGCTGGTATTGAGCAGCAGCGCTTTTGCTGCCACCGACTACAACCGTCCTCCTTCTGATGATGCCCAATACCGCCAGTGCCTGCGCTACGCCGCCAATCTTTATGAAGGTGGCGATGAAGCCAGCCCCATCCGTGGCCAAACCAAAGCGCAAGCTTGGTGTACCTGTATGTGGAATGAAACCCCCGACGACTTTGGCGGCAACTTGGTCAAGTTCTCTGAGTCGGCCAAAGGCAAGTTCACCAACAAAATGTGTGAAAAGCACGCCGATTGGCAAGAGTGATGTGCTGAGAGTGTTAGCCCGCCAGAGGGCTGGGGGCTGATACCAAGGTACTCAAGGGCAGGCGGTGCAGCTCGTGCAGCAATTGCACCAACGCCTGCGCGGCGGCCTGCACCACAGCGCCGCCCTTGTCTGCGGTAGCAGCGGCGGCATTGCCTACAGCACCCGCCGGGTGGTAGTCTTGCATCGCCCAGCCCAGTTTGGCGCTTTTGCCATTGCCCAGCAAAGGATAGTGCTGGGAACGATCAAATGACGTGGATGGGAAATCTTGCGCCCGTGCCATCTGCACGGTTTGCGGGGCCAAGTGCAACATCATCGAGGTTTCGATATCTCCGGCGTGGATGCCAAAGCGGTGCTCATGGGCGCTGAACTTCCCGGCCACGGCTTCGGGTAAGGGCAGGCTAAACCAGCTAGCGCTATACACCAATAAATCGCATTGTTGGCGCAACTGCCGCGCTACGATGTCCATTACGCTTACTTGGCCGCCGTGGCCGTTGAGCAACAGCAATTTACGCACCCCAGCACGGGCCACACATTGGCCGATTTCAGTCCACAGGGCTATCAAAGTGGTGGGCGACAGTGTCAGGGTACCGGCAAAGGCGGTGTGCTCGGTACTGAGGCCGATATTTTGCGGTGGCAAGAACAGCACTGGTAGCTCGGCAGGCAATTGAGCTAGTGCCGTATCGATTACCCCTTGCAGCAAGCTAGCGTCCACTGACAGCGGCAGGTGCGGCCCATGCTGCTCTATGGCGGCCACCGGTAGCACGGCTACGATTTGCTCGGCAGTGCCTGTAGCCTGAAGCTGGGCAAAGTCGTGCGTAGAAAGTTCAGCCCAAAAGTGCGAGGGCAAAGGAGGGGTAGAGGTGAAGGGGGCAGAGTGGCTCATGGGGGCGATTGTCAGCCCTCCGCTACCATGCGGCTCCCCGGAGAATCATAGGAACGGAACCAAAGCGGCCCATCCGGCTCCGACTGACCACCATGCTGCACCCATTTCTTTTTCGCTTTTTCTCTGTTGTGTTGTGGCTGGTAGCCAGTGCCTTTGGCACTGCGGCACTCGCCCAAACTGGTTTCGCGGCTGCCACCAGCAGCGTGGTGACTACACCCCATGTGCGCGCTGAGCTGATCGCCCAAGCTCCACAAGGCGTGGCACCGGGCCAACCGCTGTGGCTGGGGTTGCAACTCACACACCAACCCGATTGGCACAGCTATTGGAAAAATCCGGGCGATTCGGGCCTGCCCACCGAATTGCACTGGGAGTTGCCTGCCGGGCTAGAGGCGGGTGAGGTGGCTTGGCCTGTGCCGCACCCGATTCGGGTGGGCACGATGGTCAACTATGGCTATGAGGGCGAGGTCTTGCTGGCGGTGCCCTTGCAGGTGACGCCGCTGTTCAAGCCACCCCTGTTGAGCACGGGCAACGTGACGGTGCGGCTGCGCGCCAGTTGGTTGGTGTGCCGCGTGGAATGTATCCCCGAAGAAGGTCAGTTTGCCCTGAGCTTGCCGGTGCAGGGTTCCACAGCGTTGCACAGTGCCGCCTTTGCCCAGCAATTGGCGGCCCAGCCAGTAGCTTTGGCGGGAGAGGCCAGCGCCCAAATTGACGGTGAACACCTGCAAGTGCGTGTGGCGGGCTTGCCAGCCTCGGTGCAGGGGCAAACTTTGTTGTTGTTGCCCGAAACCCCTGCCGTATTGCAGCATGTGGCGCAAGCAGACCCGCGTTGGACGCAAACTTGGGATGGCGCAGTCTGGGCTGCGCGCCTGCCGTTGTCCCCAGACCGAGGGGGCAATATCAGCCAGTTGCCTTTGCTTTTGGTGCCTGTGGGGACGGGTCAGGGCGTTGGCCCAGTGGCAGGCACTGCTTGGCGCACGGTGGCCGCAGTGCAGGGCCAGTGGACGCCTGCGGCGCGTGCCGAGGTTTCGCCCGCTTTGGCAGCTGCATTAGCCGCGAATCAAGCGGCCCAGCAAGCAGCGCCAGCACCAGTGCCGCCGCCATCGGTCAAAACTTGGTTGCTGGCTTTGCTCGGCGGTTTGGTGGGGGGGCTGTTGCTCAATTTGATGCCCTGTGTGTTTCCCATTCTGGCGCTGAAGGTGGTGGGTTTTGCGCGCCACGGTCAGGCACGGCGGGCGCAGCGGTTGGGGGGGCTGGCCTATACCGCTGGGGTGGTGTTGTCATTTTTGGCTTTGGGCGGGCTGCTGCTGGCGCTGCGTGCCGCTGGAGAGCAACTGGGCTGGGGCTTTCAACTGCAATCGCCTGGGGTGGTGGCCGCTTTGGCGGCCTTGTTTACCCTGATTGGTTTAAATTTGGCTGGGCTGTTTGAGTTTAGCCAGTTTGTGCCCTCTGGCTTGGCCAGTATGCAGGCGCGCCATCCGGTGGCTGATGCCTTTTTGTCTGGGGTGCTGGCGGTGGCGGTGGCCTCGCCTTGTACGGCTCCGTTCATGGGGGCCTCGCTGGGGTTGGCAGTGGCCTTGCCCACCTTGCAAGCGTTGGCGGTGTTTGCTGCACTGGGGCTGGGCATGGCCTTGCCTTATCTGCTAGCCGCTTGGCTGCCGGGAGTGGCGCGTTGCCTGCCCCGCCCCGGCGCGTGGATGCAGACTTTCCGGCAGGCGCTGGCCTTTCCGATGTTTGCCACCGTGGTTTGGCTGGTGTGGGTGCTGGGCCAGCAAAGCGGTATGGATGGCGCTGGTGCCTTGCTGGCGCTGCTGGTGGCCTTGGCGGCGTTGGTGTGGGCATGGGCTTTACCGGGGCGCAGCCGCTGGTGGCTGGTGGCGTTGGCCTTACTGGGCAATGGCTGGCTATTAGCGGTGGTTGGGCCTTATGTCATTCAGCCAGCGTCTGCCCATTCCAGTGGAGAGGGCATCGCGGCGGCTGGCAGCGTTGGCGAGCAGCGCTGGCAGCCTTGGTCAGCGCAGCGCGTGGCTGAACTGAGCGCCGCTGGTCAGCCGGTGTTTGTCGATTTCACGGCGGCTTGGTGCGTGACCTGCCAGTACAACAAGCGTACTACGCTGGCCGATACCTCGTTGCTGGCCGATTTTGCTGCGCACAAAGTAGCCTTGTTGCGTGCAGATTGGACGCTGCGCGACCCCGCCATCACTGCCGCACTGGCCCAATTGGGCCGCAATGGGGTGCCGGTGTATGTGCTCTACGCACAGGGCCGTGCGCCCGTGGTGCTGACGGAAATTTTGAGCGTGCAAGAAGTGCGCACTGCCTTGGCAGCACTGTGAATTTCAACGTGCGCGCAAACGGCGCACCCAAAAATCACCCGCAAACTGCACCAGACTGACCAAGGCGATCAGCACCACAATCACCGCCAGCATCACGGTGGTGTCAAAGCGCTGGTAGCCATAGCGAATGGCCAAATCACCCAAGCCCCCAGCCCCCACGGCACCAGCCATGGCCGAGGCACCAATCATCGACACCAAGGTGATGGTAAAGCCCCCAATAATGCCCGGCAGTGCTTCGGGCAACAACACATGGCGCACGATGTGCCAGCGGCGGCAGCCCATGGCTTGAGCAGCTTCGATCAGGCCGGACTCCACTTCGCGCAAACTGACCTCCGCGATGCGCGCAAAAAACGGCGTGGCGCTGATAGACAACGGTACCACCGCCGCCCAAATCCCAATCGTCGTACCCGTGATGAGGCGAGTTAGCGGGATCAGCGCCACCAGCAGCACGATAAAGGGCGTAGCCCGAAAAGCGTTAACGATACTGCCTGCAATCTTATGAAAGCGGGGCGCTTCCAACACCCCACCCGGCGAGGTGAGCACCAACAACACCGCCAGTGGAATACCCGCCAGCAATGCAATCAGGCCCGAAGCACCCACCATAATCAGGGTGTCTAGCAGGGCTTCCCAGAGGCGCTCATACATGATCGGTGACATAGCCCAGCTCCTTGGCATAGTGGCAGAGTTGCTGGCTGACCAGCGCGGCGGCGGCAGGCCCTTGGCCCGCCGTGGCAATGAGCAAACGACCGTGGGTGTGCCCTTGAATGCGATCGACACCGCCATGCAGCAGCCGCACGCGGCTGCCCAGTGTTTGGGCGATGCGGTCTAAGTCTGGTTCAATCTGGCCTTGGCCGGTAAAAACCAACTCCAGCACCCGCTGAAACGATCCACTGCTGGGTGCTTGCGTGTGCAGTTTTTGCAACAAATCTGGTGGCAAGTCGTGCTCCAATGGCCGCAGTAGCGCACGGGTGGCGTCATGCTGTGGGTCGCCAAACACTGCCCAGACTGGCCCGGTTTCGGCAATACGCCCGTTTTCGAGCACCAACACCTGATCGCAGATTTCCCGGATCACGCCCATCTCATGGGTGATGAGCACCACCGTCAGCCCCAGTTTGCGGTTGATGTCGCGCAGCAGTGCCAAAATCGACTGGGTGGTTTCGGGGTCAAGCGCCGAAGTGGCCTCGTCACAGAGCAAAATCTCCGGGTGGTGTACCAGTGCGCGGGCGATACCCACACGCTGCTTTTGCCCGCCTGAGAGCCGCCCCGGATAGGTTTGGTGCTTGTCACTCAGGCCCACCAAGTCGAGCACTTCAGTGACACGCTGGTAGACGTTGGCTTCGCGCACGCCTGCCACGCGCAGCGGCAGCGCCACGTTATCAAACACCGTTTTGGCCGACAGCAGGTTAAAATGCTGAAAAATCATGCCCACGCGCCGACGCAGTGCCACCAATCCATTCTCGTCCAAGGTGCTGATGTCTTGTCCATCCACCAGCACGCGGCCTTCGGTAGGGCGCTCTAGCCGGTTAATGGTGCGCAGCAGGCTGGACTTGCCCGCGCCGCTGCGCCCAATAATGCCAAAAATGCTGCCAGCGCGAATATCTAGGTGGATGTTCTCCAGCGCATGTACCGGCCCGGCGGAGGAGTGGTACACCTTGCCCAGACCTTCAAAGGTCACAGAACCGGCCACTGGATGTGCTGCACTGGTGCCACTGGAGGCGTCTGTGCGGCTAACTTCAGGAAAAGCCGGGGAAACAGGCCGAGATGCGTCGTGAGCGACAAAAAACGCATCGCGCTGGAGGGCAGGGTTGGAAATAGTCATTGCGATTTTCCTTTCAACCAAGGCTGGCTGTAGAAACTCTCACGGCTGCCAAAAGCCTTGTGAATCAACAAGCCAGCCGGAAGGCCAGTGTTTTTACGGGTTCAACCAAGCCAAGGTATAGAGCTTGGCATCACCAGCAAACAGCTTGTGGACTTGCTCGCGCACCGCCTGCGATTCCTGGAATATCTTGACGAATTTTTTAATGCGTGGGTCGTTGGCGTTGTCTTGGCGGGAGACAAAGCGGATCGCGTAATAGCTGTCAGATGCGCCAGAGTAAATCAGCCCCGCACTGGCAAACTGTGGTTTGCCTGCGCTGACAAAATGCGCCGGAATGCCTTGGGCCAAGTCCACATCGTCAATGGCGCGCACCAACTGCGGCCCTTCAACTTCGGCAAACTTGAGCTTTTTAGGGTTGCTGACAATGTCATTGACATTGGCCTTAGCACCCGCACCATCACGCAGTTTGATTAAACCGGCTTTTTCCAGTAGTTGCAGGCCGCGCCCTTGGTTGACGGGGTCGCTGGCCACGGCTACTTTCGCGCCCTCTTTCAACTCGTCAAAGCGCTTGATCTTGTACGAGAACAAACCGATATTGGGCAAAACGCCAATGCCTGCCACTGCAAACTTGTAGCCGCGCTGCTGGATGGCATTGTCCAAAAAGGCTTGGTGCTGGAAGTAGTTCAAATCCAGATCGCCGCTGGCTACGGCCTCGTTGGGCGTTGTCCAGTCGGTAAATTCGATAATCTTGACGTCCAGCCCGGCTTTTTTGGCATCGGCCACGGCTGCGGCCAGCGTGTCGGCATGGACGCCTGCCGAGGCACCAATTTTGAGGGTTTGTGCTTGGGCGGTGCAAACTAGCAACAGGGACGAGACGGCAGTCAGTAGAAAACGGGTCAGTTTCATGGTGATGGCTTTCTGGGATCAAGTAAAAAATGCGCGGCTTTAGGCCAGCTTGCGAAATTGCGCTGCGGCGTGGCGTGCTGGCAGGTGGTTGCCTTGGCCAAACAGCTTGTGACGCAGGCTGCCTTCGGTGTAAGACGTTTTGTGCAGGCCCCGGTTTTGCAGCTCAGGCACCACGACATCGACAAAATCTTCAAAGCTCTCAGGTACTACGGTGCGCGTCAGGTTAAAGCCGTCAATGCCGGTTTCTTTTACCCAAGATTGCAACTCGTCCGTGACTTGCTGTGCGTCCCCGACGATGGCCGGATAGCGTCCACCCAGTTGGAAGTGCTCCAGCAGCTTGCGCCGCGTGCCACCCAACTGCTCCAGCGCCCGCAGTGACGACTGGATGGCATTGGTCTGGTGAAACGCAATCGGTTCGTCTAAGTCGTAACGGGACAGGTCAATGCCCGTGCTGGAGGAAAAATGCGCCAATCCCGCTTCTGGGCTGGCATAGCGCACGTATTCATCGTGCTTGTCACGCGCTTCTTGCGTGGTGGCAGCGGGCACCACTGTGATGCCCAGCACGACCTTGATATCGTCCGCGTGGCGGCCTGCTTGCACGGCCTGCGCCCGCAGTTCTTGCACGGTGTTGCGTACCGTGGCTTTGTCATTGCCGCCGATAAACACTGCTTCGGCGTGGCGTGCCGCAAACACTTGCCCTCGGCCTGAAGTGCCAGCTTGAAACAGCACTGGCGTGCGCTGTGGCGATGGCTCGCACAGGTGGTAGCCCTCCACGTTGTAATAGCGCCCGTGGTGCTGGATGGAATGCACTTTGGCCGGATCGGCAAAGACCCGCGCTGCTTTGTTGCGCTGCACGGCGTCGTCTTCCCAACTGCCTTCGAGCAGCTTGTACAGCACCTCCAGGTATTCATCGGCGCGCTCGTAGCGCTCGTCGTGCAGCAATTGGTTGTCTTGACCAATGGCACGCGCTGCGCTGTCGAGGTAGCCGGTAACGATGTTCCAGCCAAAGCGCCCACGGGTCAGGTGGTCGAGGGTGGAGAAGCGCCGTGCCAGTAGGTAAGGGTGTTCTGTCAGCGGGTTGACGGTGACGCCAAAACCAAGATGCTGGGTGCTGGCTGCCATGGCCGACACCAGCAGCATCGGGTCGTTGATCGGCAGTTGCACCGCTTCTTTCAGCGTCAGGTCGATGTTGCCTTGGTAGATGTCGTAAACGCCCAGAATGTCGGCAATAAAGATGCCATCAAACAGGCCGCGCTCTAGGGTGCGGGCCATGTTTGTCCAGAACTCGATGGTGTGGTATTGGGTAGTCTGGTCGCGGGGGTGCGTCCACAGGCCGTGGTTGATGTGGCCGACGCAGTTCTCGTTAAAAGCGTTCAGGATGATGTGTTTTTGGGCGGTCATGGCTTGGTGCAATCAAGGGAGCGTTTTTGGCTCAAGCGGCCAGTGCTTGCGGGATGGGGGCCGCGCTGGGAAAGGCCACCACCTTGTGTGCTGTGGAGGGGGCGGTGCGAGCGCGCTGGCGGGCGGTGGCGTCTTGTGCCAAGTTGGCCAGTACCATGTCGTCTTGTGGCGGGTTGTACAAAGCGCACTGCACGTCACGGAAATAGCGCTCCAGTGGCAAGTCTTTAGACAGCGCGTGTCCGCCCACAATGCCCATCGCCAGCTCCACAATGCGGATGGCGTTGTTGGTCACGGTGTATTTGGCAATTGCCACTTCGTGGTGGAGCCGGTGCTGGATGGCAGCATGGCGCTCCCAACGCTCGGCCAAGCCATACAACAGGGTTTTGGAGCTGCCAATCAGCAGTTCGATCTCGCCCAGTTTTTGCTGTACCTGTGGCGCATCCAAGATGGAGCTGCCTAGGCTGCGCGATTGGTAGCCGTCGGCAAATTGCAACGCAAAGTCGCGTGCAGCCACGGCAATGCCTAAGTAAACGGCAGAAATTTGCAGGCCAAAGGCCCGGCTGGCGGTGGTAAAACTGCTCGATTGGCCGGGGTCGATATAACTGAGCAGCGCATCGTGGGGCACGAGCACATCATCGAATTCAATATCGTGGCTGCCGGTGCTGCGCATTCCGATGGTGTTCCAATTCTCGATGATGCGCACGCGCTCAGATTTGGGCACCAAGAATTCGGCCATCCGCCCTTCTTCTTCAATGAAGGCATAAACGATCATTTGTGCCAAAGCTGGGGCGGAGGAGCAAAAGGCTTTGCGGCCCCGGATGACATAGCCCGCCTCGGTTTTGCGCGCCGTGGTGCTGGGTTTAGCGCCGCGCAGCAGGTTGCCTGCCTCACGGTCGGTGATGAGCACATTGATGAGCACGCCGTCTTGCACCACCTCCCGGCACAGCCGCTCAAAAATGGGCCGCTGCCATTTCAAGTCGAAACTCAGGTAGCCAAACACCATCAGGTGCCAGCCCAGCGCCAGCGCGGTGGAGCCGCTGCCTTTGGCTAGGCGTTCTTGGAACAAGAGCAATTGGTAGAGCGAGAGGCCCTCGCCCCCCAGCGCTTGGGGTAAGGTCAATTTGAGCGCACCGCGTTGGCGCAGCAAGTCAAAATGTTCATGCGGAAATTCGCCCGACGCATCGTATTGGGCTGCGGTTTTGGCAATCTCGGCGGCCAGTTCATCGGCATAAGCAGCGATGGCGGCGTCGCTGGCATCGCGCAGGGTGACGTCAGAGGTGGTCATGGGGTTTTCTCAGGGACGGGCAAGACTCAGAACAGCCCAGAATGCGGTGGCTGCGTGCCTTTAAGCCGGTAAGCACCCACTACGGCGGCTTTCCAATGGCGTGGGTTGTGGTTAGCCACCGTGCGGGCATTGCGCCAGTGGCGATCCAAGTTGTGTGTGCGTGCGGTGGTGGAGGCTCCACCCACGTCAAACAGCAGTTCTGCGGCCTTGAGGGCCGCTTCAGCGGCGATGTACTGGGCTTGGGCCACATCAATCGCAGCTTGGGTGATGGAGGCTTCGTCCAAGCCAGAGGCCCATGCGGCGTCAATGCTGTCAGCGGCGCGCAGCACCACGGCCTCGGCGGCAAAAGCGCGGGCAGAAATCTCACCCACCGACAACTCTACATACGGGTCATCTACCGAGCGGCTGGCGCTGCTGTGCTTGATGGGGCGGGCATGGTGCTGGGCAAAGGCCACGGCATCATGGAGCGCGTTGCGGGCGATGCCCGCCTCGACCGCACCCAAAAACAACTGGGCATAGGGCGTGACGATGCTGCGCTGGTTTTTTCCTGCGGCATAGAGGTTTTGCGGCACGATGTCTTCTTCATAGACCAGCACGTTGTTCAGGTTGGTCGTGCCACTGGCTGTTAGGCGTTGGCCCATCGCGTCAAAGTCGTCGATCAGCTCCAAACCTTCTCGGTCGCGCGGCAACATGAAGCGTATTTCTTCACCTTCGGCATTGAGCGCCACCGCGCTGACCCAATCCGAATACAAAGCGCCCGTGCTGTAGTATTTGCTGCCGTTGGCGCGGTAATGATTGCCTTCGCGCTCCAAGCGGGCGCTAATGGCACCATTGGCTGCGCCCACTTCCCAGCCAGCGTTGCCAAACAGCTCCCCTTGCAAGTAATGCGGCAACCAGCGTTGCCGCGCGGCTTCATCGTCGCTGGCGAGCAGCCCTTCAAGAAATAGAAAACTTGGGCGCAACGCTTGGGCGATATTGGAGTCCACCGAGGCCACGTCGATCACAAACTCAATCACGTCGCGCACCGAGGCCCCACTGCCACCCGATTGCTGTGGAATGCGCCAAGTGAGCAGCCGCTCATCGCCAATGCGCCGGATGAGTTCATAGGGCAGGATGCGCTCACGTTCCCGCACCTGCACACCTTGGCGCAAAGCGGGCCACAGGGTGGTAGCCCGGCGTTGGAGTTCGGCCACACTCAGAGGTGCTGCTGCACTGATCTGAGACGACGATTTATCAAGGGTAAGTTTGGTCATAGACTTTTTGCGTGATGACGGCATCGTAAAAAGCCCATCCCTTATCTACAACAAAGCAATACGCATGACGAAAGTCAGAAATATTTGGTGCATTTGCTCGGTCGGAAATTTTTGTTAGCGGATCAGCCCTGCTTTAGTGCTGCGCTACCATCGCCACACTTGATTCAGCCTGCGCCCCAAAGGGGTTCCATTTCATGCCCAGCACTGACCCTTTGCGCGCCATCTTGGCGCAATGCCGCACCATTGCTGTGGTCGGCCTATCACCTAAGCCTCACCGCGACAGCTATCGTGTAGCGCTGTACTTACAGCAGCAGGGTTACCGTATCGTGCCGGTCAATCCGGTGGCTGCCCGCGAGGGGGAACAGATTTTGGGCGAGCCTTGCTATGCCAGTCTGAGTGATGCTGCCCAAGCCTTGGCAGCACAGCAGTTGCGCATAGATATGGTGGATGTGTTTCGCAACAGTGCCGATGTGCCACCCATTGCCCAGGAGGCTATTGCCATTGGTGCGCAATGCCTGTGGTTGCAACGAGGCATTTGCCATGAGGAGGCCGCAACCCACGCCCGTGCAGCCGGGTTGCAGGTGGTGCAAGACCGTTGCACCTTGGTTGAGCACCAGCGGCTGCACGCCACAGGGCAACTTTGATACCCCCTTTTCCCTATGAATTTCTTGTCTTTTCTACCCTGGAAGCAGCTTGGTTTTTGTTGCTTGGCCGTTGGGTTTAGTACCCCCTTATGGGCTACGCCACCTGCTCCATCCAAGGTGTCGGTGGATGCCTCTGTGACTCCAGAATGTCAGGCCCTCGTACGCCGCCTGCCCAATGTGACGCTCGCCCAGTGCCAACAGGCGGGGTTGGTCGTCAGTGCCGCCCGTTCGGTGCAGGGGCGGCGCATTTTGGTGCGCGATGTACCCGATGAGCAGGCGCAGTTGCGCGTGCTGGTGGTTGGGGGCATTCATGGCGACGAGCCTTCGGCGGCCTCGGTGGCTTTGCATTGGTTGGCGCTGGCCCGCGATAAAGCCTTTGAACTGCCCCAGCCGGTGCATTGGCGCTTTATTCCGGCCCTCAACCCTGATGGCTTGCTGATGGCACAGCCCCGCCGCACCAACGCCAATGGCGTCGATCTGAACCGCAACTTTCCCACACCTGAATGGGTGCGCGATGCCCCCCACTATTGGGCACAGCGCACCGGCAAAGACCCACGCCGTTGGCCGGGTAAGGAGCCGCTGTCCGAGCCTGAAAGCCGCTACCTGCACGAGGAGATGCAGCAGTTTAAGCCACACCTGATCGTCAGTTTGCATGCGCCCTATGGCGTGCTCGATTTTGACGGCCCCACCACGCCGCCGTCGCGTTTGGGGCGGCTCTATCTGGACCAAGTGGGTATTTACCCCGGTAGCTTGGGCCACTATGCGGGCGTACACAAGGGCATGCCGGTGGTGACGGTAGAGCTGGCTAGTGCCAAAACCACCCCACGCGATGCCGAAATGCGCCAGATGTGGGTAGACCTGCTGCGCTGGATGGGTGAGCGCCTGATAGCCGCCCCAGCGCGCCCGCAGGCGACGGGCAAATCTTGAGCCGGGCGGGCTGCGATCAGCCCGCTAACTGCACCTGCAAACTGACACAGTCGGTTTTGCCCGAACCCAATACCGAAATTGGCTCCACCACCCAGATATGGCGCGCCACAGCCAGCTCTGGTGTCCCCAAGGCTTGGGCTGCTGCTGCTACCCGTTGCACCCGTTACAGGGCGACTCACGTCCTATAGCTCATGCCGATGGTGGATATCCTCCCGGCAGAAGGTCAGGCAAACTACTGGAGGCAACTTGCAGCCAGCAACACCGCGACAGGGGTATTTAGTTAAACCAACCAGCCTCCTCAAAATTTGGGGCTGTTCACTGTTATAGCAAGATGTTGTCGCAGCGGCCTAGGTTTTGAAGCTATCGCGCCGATAGTTATAAAACGCAAAATTGGTGATAACAATTTGTTATCACTTGATGCATAACAATTTGTTATCGTTAGTGCCACACTGGCTATCGTCACCTTGCCAGTCAGCCCCACGGAAACATTGCTATGCTCAAGCGCATTCACGTCAAGCACCTCACTTTGGGGATGCACATCCATGAATTTTGTGGTTCATGGATGGAGCACCCCTTTTGGCGTACCCAGTTTGTCCTGACCGATCCCAAAGACTTGGACAGTATCCGGGCCACTACGATTAAAGAAGTCTGGATTGATGTGGCCAATGGTTTGGATGTTGCCCCCGGCACAGTCTCTACCTCTGAGGAAGAAGCTGAAGCCCAAGTGGAGCAGACCTTTCAGCAGCTCGATGATGTGCCTGCCATATCCCCCCCCGCACCCAGCCTAGCGCCTGCACCGCGCGACCGTAGCCCTACCAGCATGGCTCAGGAGTTGGAAACCGCAGCAGCAATTTGCCGCCAGTCCAAAACGGCTGTGGCATCTATGTTTAATGAGGCTCGGCTAGGCAAGGCCATCCACACCGAGAAGATGCGTGATCTAGTGGAGGATATTTCCTCCTCAGTGATCCGCAACCCTGGTGCTCTTATCAGTCTGGCGCGGCTCAAAACGGCTGACGATTATTCTTACATGCACTCGGTTGCCGTATGTGCTCTCATGGTGGCACTGGCACGCCAACTTCAGCTTGATGCCGAGCAGACACGCATTGCCGGGATGGCCGGGCTACTGCACGATCTGGGCAAGGCCACGATCCCGCTGGAAGTGCTGAACAAACCGGGCAAACTCACTGATGCCGAGTTTGCGATAGTACGAGACCACCCGGTGGCAGGCTGGCAAATGCTGCGCGATGGCGGCATGGCCGATGGCCCTGTGCTTGATGCCTGTCGGCACCACCACGAGAAAATGGATGGTTCAGGGTACCCCGATAAACTGGCCGGGGAGCAAATCCATATTTTTGCTCGCATGGCTGCGATTTGCGATGTGTACGATGCCATTACTTCTAATCGGCCTTACAAGGCAGGCTGGGATCCTGCCGAATCATTGCGGCGTATGGCCCAGTGGAGTGAAGGCCACTTTGACCTCCAACTGTTTCATGCATTTGTTAAAAGCATTGGCATCTATCCGGCAGGCTCGCTGGTGCGATTGAGCTCTGGGTATTTGGGGGTAGTAACCGACCAAAACCGCAGCACACTGACCGCACCGTGGGTCAAGGTGTTCTACTGCACCAATAGCCAGCTGCGTATTACGCCCCAAACCATCGACCTGAGCGCACCCGGTTGTACCGACAAAATCGCTGGCCGCGAAGACCCGGCGCACTGGAATTTTCCCGATTTGATCCATCTCTGGTCGGGATTTGATTTTCGCACCACCCACACGCACTAATGTCCGGCACTAATGCCCGCACCGGCCTTTCCCTCCATGGTATGAGCACCACCTTCCTGACCCTGACCCTCAACCCGGCTTTGGATATCGCCACCCGCACGGGGCAGGTGCAACCCACGCACAAACTGCGTTGTAGCGCACCGCAGTACTATCCCGGCGGTGGTGGCATCAACGTAGCGCGGGTACTGCACCGGCTGGGCAGCCCCACTACCGCGTGGTATCTGGCGGGGGGCTGTAGCGGTGCCCAACTGCAAACCCTGCTCCAAGCCGAGGGCGTGCCAGCATGGCCCCAGCCGATTGCGGGGCAGACGCGCGAGAACCTGTCAGTGCTGGAGGAAAGCACAGAGCAAGAATTCCGCTTTGTGTTGCCAGGGCCGACGGTGTTGGACACTGAATGGCAAGCCTGCCTAGACCAGTTAGCCGCTCTGCACCCCGCGCCCCACTGGCTGGTGGCCAGCGGCAGTTTGCCACCCGGCGTGCCAGATAATTTTTATGCTCGGCTAGCCAAGCAAGCACAAGAGCGTGGTCAGAGGCTGGTGTTAGATACTTCTGGCCCGGCACTGGCGGCAGCGCTGCGTGCAGGCGTTTATCTGGTCAAACCTAGCCTGCGTGAGCTGCGCGAACTCACTGGGCTGGCGCTGGAGCAGCCGGTGCAATGGCAGGCCGCTGCACAAAGTCTGGTGCACCAAGGGCAAACAGACATGGTGGCGCTGTCACTGGGGGAGCAAGGGGCGGTATTGGCCAGCGCCAGTGGTATTTGGCAGGCTCCAGCATTGCCGGTGCCTGCCGCTGGTGGCACCACCGGCGCTGGGGATTGCTTTTTGGCCGCACTGGTGTGGGCGTTGGCGCAGGGCCACCATCCTGCCCAAGCGCTTGCTTGGGCTGTGGCCGGGGGGGCCGCAGCCTTGCTGTCGGGCGGCACTAAGTTGGCGCAAGTCGATGACATTGCGCGGTTACAGCCACAGGTAACTATTTGTTATTTAGACAAAATGTTCTAGCCAAAGCGCACTGGGTCTCGTATATTTTGCGCACTCTTGACCAACTTGAGTCTTTTGTCTGTCTCCGTCCCTTATTTTGATCTGTCTGAGTCTTTGTAGAAAGTAAGGAGCTCCTGATGGACGGCCTACTGCCGCAATCGCACCACAAGACACTGCTACTAGATTATCAATTGCCAGCACATTTGCAGGAGCTCGAAAAACTGGCCGCTGCCGTAGAAGAGGCTTTGCCTGAGCACCCCGATTTAGCCTTTTCAGTCAACCTGTGCCTTGATGAGCTCATCACCAATACCATCCTACACGGATTACAAGGTGCGCAAAATCGCCTGATCCGTGTGCGTATGAATATCTCTGCGCAATTGCTAGAGATATTCATCAAAGACGATGCGCCCCATTTTGACCCCTTTTTGCAGGCCCCAATTCCCGACCTTGATCTGGACTTGGACGAGCGCCAAGTGGGGGGCTTAGGTGTGCATTTGGTGAAAACCTTGATGGACGATGTCCGCACTTACTACGATGGCAGTGGCAATTTGATTGTGCTGCTCAAAACTTTGCGCAAAGAGGCGTAAGTTTGTATCGCCCCTTAGAAAGTAAAAAAATGGCTCTCGAATGTACGATCTCGGAATTGGGCGCAGTGCGTCTGGCTTGCATCATTGGCCGTGTGGACAGCGCCACGGCGGGCGGATTAGAAAAGGCCATCATCCCCCTGTTTGACACCAGCGGATGCCATGCCATTGTCGATTTGGCGGCAGTAGACTACATCTCCAGTGCGGGTCTGCGCATCATTTTGATGGCGGCCAAGCGTGCCAAGCAGGCCAAGGCCCGGTTGGTGTTGTGCGGTATGGCCCCGCAGGTACGCGAGGTGTTTGAGATCAGTGGATTTCTGAAAATCCTAGAAGTAGCCGCCGACCAAGCCAGTGCTCAGGCGCTGTTGGCTTAAACCGAGAGCAGCCAGCAATTGCGCCCCGCTTCTTTGGCGCGGTACAAAGCGTTGTCGGCACTGCCGATCAGTGCTTTGTCCGCATTGGGGCCTTCTGGCACTTGGCTGGCGGCACCCACACTGACCGTAATATAGTGCGCCACATCCGAGGTTTTGTGCTCGCGGCCCAGCGCCAGTACGCCGTCCACCACGCGCCGGGCTACCGCAGCGGTACCTTCGCTGTCGGTATCGGGCAAAATCACGGCCAACTCCTCGCCTCCATAGCGTGCTACCAAATCGGTGGTGCGCTGGGTGGCGTTTTGCACGGCGCGCGCCACCGCCTGCAAGCAGGCATCACCGGCTTGGTGGCCGTAGGTGTCGTTGTAGCGCTTAAAAAAGTCCACATCAATCATCAGCAGCCCGATAGGCTCTTGGCGTCGTGTGGCGGCGGCGCATACTTGGGTCAGACGGTCATTGAAGTAGGCCCGATTGGCGATTTGCAACAGCCCATCGGTGCGCGAAAACGCCTCTAGCCGTAGGTTGGCCTGTTGTAGCTCTTCATTGGCGTAGGCCAGTTCGCGTGTGCGTCGGGCGACGCGATCTTCGAGCAATTGGTTGGCTTGGGCCAACTCGGTGTTTTGTGCCGACAGCACATGGTAGAGCTTGCCGATCATCTTGAGTAGCGCTTGGGTGCCGTTATCGTGCGCTGAATTTTCTTGCTCAAAGGCTTGGGCTGGTGATACGCCTTCACGAATCAGCACAATCTGGCGTGCCAGCGATTGGTCTACACCCAAAATATGCATCCCTAGCCACGAGGTCAGAAAGCCCACAAAGGTTTCTGCCGGGTCGCTCATCAACCCGCGCTGCTGCCACATGGTATGTACCTGGGCTACAAACTGCTGGTGCAAGCCTTTATGTGCTTGCACATGGCGTTCGTCTACGCCCTCGGCTTTCATCAGGGCTTCTTCATCGCTGAAATGGTAGTGGGTGTAGGCTACCAAGCGCTCAAAAATTTCAGTCAGCACTATTTCTCTGGAGTCATCAGTCAGGAATAGCGAACGGCTGAGTTCATTGAACAAATCCACCAGCGCATGGTGCTGCCCATCCACCTCGGCCAAGCCGGTGACAAAATTTTGATCCCAGACAAAGGTATCCATAGAGGCAGACTCGTTTCTTTGGAAAATAAGGGCACCCGGCCCCAAACAGCACAAAGCGTGGCCGCCATTATGGCGTGCCACTAAGGCAAAAATACTACGCCGTGACCATCGTCAGGCGCTGCAAATCTTCGGCGCTCAACCAGCGCCATTGGCCGGGGGCCAAATCGTATGGCAGCGCCAACTGGCCGATGCGGCTGCGGTGCAAACCCTCTACCCGGTTGCCCACAGCGGCCAACATACGCTTGACTTGGTGGTATTTGCCTTCGGTCAGGGTTAGGTCAAGGCAGTGGGTATCGACCAACGTGCAGGCGGCAGCGCGCACTGGTTTGGGGTCATCATCGAGCACAACCCCGGCCAGCAGGCGTTCTATTTGTTCGGGGGTGATGTCGTGCTTGGCCGTGACCCGGTACACCTTGGGCACATGCTTTTTGGGCGAGCTCATGCGGTGGATAAACTGACCATCGTCACTGAGCAGCAACAGGCCAGTGGTGTCTTGGTCTAGCCTTCCGACGGCCTGCACGCCTTGGATGGCACTCTTGACGGGCCGCTGGCGCAAGGGGGCGGGTAACAGGGTGTAAATGCTGGGGTAGGTGGAGGGCTTTTGCGAGCACTCAGTGCCTGCGGGCTTGTGCAGCATGACATAAGCATGGGCAAAGTAGGCCCAATCGACGCCTTGCACCCGAAAGCGCAGGCCCTCAGGGGCAAAGTCGGCACTGGCATTGAGGCACTGCACGGGCGGCTGGTCTGGCCCAGCTTCATAAACCTCTACCCAGCCCTGTTGCACCAAACCAGCACAAACACGGCGGGTGCCAAAACCTTGAGAATAAAGAATATCTTGTAACTGCATGGGCAAACTTAAACGTGGGTGGCTGGTGTGGCGGTCAGGGCTTGGTGCAAAGCCACCAAGGCTTGGGTGAGCTTGTGCCGGGGGTCGAGGTAAATCATGGGTTTGGCTTGCTGGTGGGACTCGCGCACTTTGATCGATTGCGGCAGGTAGGGCTGCAACACCGGCAGGCCCTCATTGAGCAGCTCTTGCACCAGCCGCTGGGGCAGGCTGGCACGGGCTTGAAACTGGTTGACCACAATGCCCTTGATCTGCAAGTCGGGGTTGTGGTCGGCGCGGATCTCTTGCACATTGGTCAGCAGGGTGTAGAGCGCTTGGCGCGAGAAATCGTCGCAGTCAAACGGAATCAGGCAGCCTTGTGCGCCCATCAGCGCTGAACGGGTATAAAAGTTGAGCGCTGGCGGCGTATCAATATAGATGCGGTCGTAGTCTTGGAGCAACACTTGCAGCGCCTCGCGCAGCTTGTAGATTTTGTGCCGCGATTCGAGTTTGGTTTGTAGCTCATCGAGCAGCGGGCTAGAGGCCATCAGGTGCAGGTGCTCAAACGGCGTGGGCTGCACAAAATGGCTAGGGGGCAGAGGACGCAGGCTAAACCCCAGCGTTTGCTCAAAGAAATGGGCCAAACCGGGTTGGGTGGGTGCCGGTGCAGCCCCCAACAAGTAGGCGCTGGAGTTGCCCTGCGAGTCCAGATCGATTACTAAGGTGCGCAGCCCTTGGCTGGCGCTGATGGCGGCCAGATTGCAGGTGATGGTGGATTTGCCCACTCCACCTTTCTGGTTGAACACGACAAGAGGCATGGCAATGGATTCCTTGGACGCTAAACAAGCACACCACCGCCAAAGGCACGGCGGCACCACAGCGGGCATGGCACACACCCGCAGCGCAGCGATTATGGGACAGCCGTCGTGGGACAATCGCGCCGCGCAGGCCCTAGGGTTGGCGTATTTCCCTTGTTTATCCTTGGCACGGGCCTGTTCGGCCCTCAAGCACTATGACCGATTTTTCTGCCCCCGTTTCTTCCGCCTTCACCCTCAGCGATTTTGATTTTGAGTTACCCCCAGAGCATATTGCGCAACACCCAGCCCCAGAGCGCAGTGCCTCGCGCTTGCTCGATGGCCGTGGCGTGCAGCCAGTAGATCGTATTTTTCGTGAACTGCCCGGTCTGCTGCGTGCCGGTGATTTGCTGGTGTTTAACGATACCCGTGTGCTCAAGGCGCGCATTTTTGGCGAGAAGGCCAGCGGTGGCAAATTAGAACTGCTGATTGAGCGCGTACTGAGCGACCATGAAGTGGTGGCCCACATGAAGGTGAGCAAAAAGCCCCAGCCCGGTGCTACCCTGCACATGGCCGGTGGCTGCAATGGCGGCGGCTTTGATGCCGTGCTGTTGGGCCGCTACCCCGATGAAAACGGCCCGCTGTTTCGCTTTGCGTTGCACGGCCCGGCCCACGAGAGCGCTTGGGACTTGATGGAGCGCCATGGCCACCTGCCGCTGCCCCCCTATATTGAACGCCAGCAGGCCGAAGGCAACGACCCCAACGCCGCCCAAGATGCGCAGCGCTACCAAACGGTGTTTGCCCGCGCCCCCGGTGCTGTGGCCGCACCCACCGCAGCATTGCACTTTGACGAGGAGGTGTTGGCCGCGTTGGCTGCGCAAGGTATTGAGCACGCCAGCGTGACGCTGCATGTGGGTGCAGGCACCTTTCAGCCGGTAAAAACCGAAAACTTGGCCGAGCACCAAATGCACAGCGAGTGGTACGAAGTGCCGCTGGCCACCCTAGCCGCGCTAGAGCGCTGCCGCCAGCGCGGGGGCCGCGTTGTGGCCGTGGGCACTACCACCGTGCGTACGCTGGAATCGTGGGCGCGCTCCGGCCAAACCAGTGGTGACACCAATATCTTTATCACGCCGGGGTTTGAGTTTCAGGTGGTCAATTTACTGCTGACCAACTTTCACTTGCCCAAAAGCACGCTGATGATGTTGGTGAGTGCCTTTGCGGGCTATGCGCCGGTGATGGGCTTGTACCACTATGCCATCAAGCGCAACTACCGCTTTTTTAGCTATGGCGACGCCATGTTGCTTGAGCGTCGTGCTGCTGGAGACGCTGGAGCCACGTAGGTCGGGTTAGTCCAGAGGGCATCACCCGACATAGAGCGATTAAAGCCCCAATTTTTGCGAGACGAAATCGGCATCCTTATCGCCACGGCCTGAGAGGTTGACCAGAATGGTTTGCTCAGGCGACATGGTTTTGGCTACCTTCATGGCATAGGCTACGGCGTGGGCGCTTTCCAGTGCTGGGATGATGCCTTCGGTGCGCGATAGCGTCATAAAGGCGTCTAGGCACTCGTCGTCGGTGATGCTTTCGTAGTTTACCCGGCCAATGTCTTTAAGGTAGCAGTGCTGCGGGCCTACGCCGGGGTAATCCAAGCCAGAGGCAATGGAGTACACCGGCAGTGGCTCGCCCTGCGCATCTTGCAGCGTGTAGCAGGCAAAACCGTGGATGGCCCCTTTGGTGCCGCGCGCCATCGTGGCAGCGTGGTCGGGCGTATCCAAGCCCTTGCCCGCAGGCTCTACGCCCACCAGTTGCACGGCTTCGTCGGGCAAAAATTCGGTAAAAATGCCCATGGCGTTGGAGCCACCGCCCACGCAGGCCACCACCATATCAGGCAGGCGGCCATGTTGGGTCAAGCACTGCGCACGAGCTTCGCGCCCGACAATGCTTTGGAAGTCACGCACCATCTTCGGGAACGGGTGCGGCCCCACCACCGAGCCGATGGCGTAAATAAAGTTGACTGGGTCTTTGAGGTACTCTTCAAAGGCGCTATCGACCGCGTCTTTGAGCGTGCGCGTACCGCGCGTGACCGGCACCAGCTTGCAGCCCAAAATCTTCATCTTGACGACGTTGGGGTGTTCTTTGGCGATGTCGATCTCGCCCATATGGATTTCGCAGTCAATGCCCACCAGTGCGCAGGCCGAGGCTAACGCCACGCCATGCTGACCCGCGCCGGTTTCGGCCAGCACCTTGGTTTTGCCCATGTGCTTGGCCAGCAGCGCCTCGCCCAGGCAGTGGTTGATTTTGTGCGCGCCAGTGTGGTTGAGGTCTTCGCGCTTGAGCACAATGCGCGCGCCGCCTTGGCGCTGCGACAGCCGCTTGGCATAAAAGATCGGGCTGGGGCGGCCTACATAGTGGGCATACAACTCGGCCAGCTCGTCTTGGAAAGCGGCTGTTTGGCGCACTTGGTCGTAGGCGGTGTTGATGTCATCCATCACAGCCTTGAGTTGTGGCGGAATCAGTTGGCCGCCGTACTCGCCAAAGTAGCCTTGGCTATCGGGCATGTCCAAAAAAGTGCGCTCCATCGGTGTCTCCTTAAGTGGTGGAAAAAATGCAAGCGCGCATTGTTACACCTCTTTTTCACCATCCTTTTGCTGCTGCGCCTGCCGAAAAGCCCGTGCTTGCCCAAAATGCCCGCAGCCGATAAAGGGCACTGGCGGGCGCAGCGCCGATAACGGCGAGGGGTGGTTGGCACACAGCACCAAATGGCCCCGATCGGTAGGAATGAAGGCCCGTTTGGACTGAGCGTGCGCCCCCCAGAGCATGAATACCACTGGGCGTGGCCCTTGGGCGACATGGGCAATGACGGCATCGGTCAGGCGCTCCCAGCCCTTGCCAGAGTGGCTGGCTGCTTGCCCTTCCTCTACCGTCAGGCAGGTGTTGAGCAGCAACACCCCATTCTTAGCCCACTTGACGAGGCTGCCCCCCGGCTGCGGAAACTCAGGCCAAGGCGTGCCCAGATCGCGCTGCAACTCTTTAAAGATATTGCGCAGCGATGGCGGCAGCGCCACACCGGGGGCCACCGAGAACGCCAGCCCCTCGGCCTGCCCGCGCCCGTGGTAGGGGTCTTGCCCCAAAATGACCACACGCACGGCATCGGGTGGTGTCAGCTCTAGTGCCCGCAGAGGCAAGGGCGGAAAGATGGTGGCACCGGTCTGCAAGCGCTGCTGCAAAAAAGCCAGCAAATTCTGCCCGCCCGTGCTGGAAAAAAAATCATCTACCAAGGCTTGCCAACCGGAGGCCACGGGCCAATCGGCTGGGTTAGCGCTGTGGAGTTGGCTAGGAGAGGTAGCGGTTTGGTTCATCTAAAACTAACTTCGGTTTGAAGCCTCCCCCTTTAGGGGGACAAAATTGCTTTGGGAGAGGAGTAACCTCTCTTCCAAAGTCGCCTCTTGAGAGGCGTGGATTGAAACATGGCGCAGTCGGCGTTCAGAGCGCCCGCTTGAGCGTGATGGCCCCGCGAATATCGCCAGGGGCGTAGCCTGTGGCCTTGTCGTGCGAGTACAGCTCGTGCAACTTGGCCTTGAAGTTTTGGCTCAAGTTGTCGGGGTTGCCGTGGCAACTGATGCACAGGGTTTGTGTGGGCAGGGCCTTGATATAGCGGTAGGTTTGCACTGTGCCTTCAGTGCAAAATCATCAAGCAAATAGTTTGGCTAGTTCTAGCCCCGGCTCCGGGGCGCGCATAAAGGCTTCACCCACCAAGAATGCATGGACACCAGCGCTGCGCATGGTTTGCACATCGGCAGGGGTCAGGATGCCCGACTCGGTGACCAGCAAGCGGTCTTGCGGCACATGGCGTTTCAGGTCTAGCGTGGTTTGCAGGTTGACCTCAAAGGTGCGCAAATTGCGGTTGTTAATGCCCAGTAGCGGCGTTTTGAGTTTGAGCGCCCGCTCCAGTTCGGCACCGTCATGCACTTCGACCAGCACGGCCATATCCAAGCTACGGGCAATGGCCTCAAAGTCTTGCATCTGCGCATCGTCCAAGCAGGCGGCAATCAACAAGATGGCATCGGCCCCCATGGCGCGCGATTCGTACACTTGGTAGGCATCGATCAAAAAATCTTTGCGTAGCACCGGCAATTGGCAACTGGCTCGCGCTTGCTTAAGTGCGTCTATGCTGCCTTGAAAGAACGAGCGCTCCGTCAGCACCGATAGGCAAGCCGCACTGACCTTGCCATCGCCTTCGGCATAGCTTTGCGCGATGTCTGCGGGGATAAAGTCGGCGCGGATCACGCCCTTGCTGGGGCTGGCTTTTTTGACTTCGGCAATCACTGCCGCTTGGCCCAGCGAAATCTTGGCGCGCAAAGCGCCCACAAAATCGCGCGTGAGTACGCGGCTTTCGGCGTCGGCACGCATGGCCGACAGGGATTTGGAGTTTTTGGCCGCAGCAACTTCTTGGACTTTGACGTCGCAGATTTTTTTCAGAATGTCAGACATGGTGAGGGTTTGAGGTGGGGGGGCGCGCCGATGTGGCGTACGGCATTTTGCACTTGCATTGTCGGGCTATTGGGGTACCGATTAACGCGGGGGCTGATTTTCTGGTGGTGCTGAGTCGGGCGGTGGGGGCGTACGTACCACCTTCATGATGGTGCGGTGCATGATGGCCCCGACCACCAGAAATAACAGCGAAATCCCCAGCACAATCCAAGTGCCGGAGTCTTGCCAAATGGGTGCATCCCAAAGACTGGTGGACATGGTGTGTACCTTGACAGCTTAGGCGGCTACTTTTTGCGTGTAGGCCACCAGAGCCTCTAGCTTGGCTTGGGCTGCGCCGCTGTCAATGGCTTGTTGCGCCAGCGCCAAGCCAGTGGTAATGCTGTCGGCCACATTGGCGGCATACAGCGCCGCCCCGGCATTGAGGCACACAATATCGCGTGCTGGGCCGGCTTTGCCTGCCAGCACTTCTAGCACGATGGCGCGCGATTGCTCTGGCGTCTCGACGCGCAACTGGCGTGTGCCCACCATCGGCAGGCCAAAATCTTCGGGATGAATCTCGTACTCGGTGATCTGGCCGTTTTTCAGCTCGCCCACCAAGGTGGAAGCGCCTAGGCTGATCTCATCCAAGCCATCGCGGCCATAAATCACCAGTGCATGTTCGGCCCCCAAACGCTGCAAGGCACGTATTTGGATGCCGACCAAATCTTCATGGAACACGCCCATCAAGATGTTGGGCGCGCTGGCCGGATTGGTCAAAGGCCCCAAGATATTGAAGATGGTGCGCACACCCAGTTCTTTGCGCACCGGGGCCACATTTTTCATGGCCGGGTGGTGGTTGGGGGCAAACATAAAGCCCACACCTACTTCGGCAATGCACTGGGCAATCTGCTCGGCAGTCAGGTTGATGTGTACGCCCAGCGCCTCCATGGCATCGGCACTGCCGCTTTTGCTGCTCACGCCGCGCCCGCCATGCTTGCTCACTTTGCCACCAGCGGCGGCAATCACAAAGGTGGCACAGGTGGAGATATTGAAGGTGTTGGCCCCATCGCCACCCGTGCCCACAATATCCACCAGATGGGTGCTGTCGGCCACCTGCACCTTGTGCGAAAACTCGCGCATCACTTGGGCTGCGGCAGCAATCTCGCCAATGGTTTCTTTTTTCACGCGCAAGCCCGTGACGATGGCGGCGGTCATCACCGGCGAGAGTTCGCCGCGCATGATGAGCCGCATCAGGTGCAGCATTTCGTCGTGGAAGATTTCGCGGTGCTCAATGGTGCGCTGGAGCGCTTGCTGGGGGGTGATGGGCATGGGGATTCTCAAAAAAATACGCTGTTCTAGCCTTGGAGCGTACAACGACTTGCCCGTCTTGGCAGCACAAAAATAGATCAGGCTGCACCAGAGCGCAGCGTCCGCGCGCCCCGATGCACTGCGCTGGCCCATTCTGGGGCAGACAGCCACCACAAAAATCAGGCACGGAATGTGCATACAGCCAGCATGTTGAGCTGACGATGGCTTGATAGCACGCTTCACGGTTTGTTACCGTGGGGTGTGAGGTGTACCCCCATGACACGGATAACGGCGTCCCCCCTGCCCCAGCCCCAAGCTGATGGCAGTGTGGTGACGCCGTTTTTGTTTTTTCCTCACCCTGCAAAGGAACTGTAATGGCCTATCTTGCTCCTGCCGAATTCGTCACCAAAATGGTCGATGCTGGCGAATCCAAACTGCTGATGTCCACCCGCGACACCCTGATCCGCTCCTACATGGCCGGTGCCATTTTGGCGCTGGCCGCAGCGTTTGCCGTCAGCGTCACCGTTAACACCGGCAACCCTTTGATTGGGGCATTGCTGTTTCCGGTGGGCTTTTGCATGCTCTACCTGCTGGGCTTCGATTTGCTCACCGGCGTGTTTACCTTGGCTCCGCTGGCGGTGTTTGACCGGCGTCCGGGCGCGACTTGGGGCGGCGTGATGCGCAACTGGTCATTGGTGTTTGTGGGCAATTTTGCTGGGGCGCTGACGGTGGCCTTGTTCATGTCGATCATCTTTACCTTTGGCTTTACCGAGGCCCCTAACGCCATCGGGCAAAAGCTGGGCACGATTGGGGAGGGCCGCACGGTAGGCTATGCCGCCCACGGTGCTGCCGGGATGCTGACGCTGTTTATCCGGGGCGTGATGTGCAACTGGATGGTCTCTACCGGCGTGGTGGCAGCCATGATGTCCACCTCGGTGTCGGGCAAGGTGATTGGCATGTGGATGCCGATTTTGGTGTTCTTCTATATGGGCTTTGAGCACTCCATCGTCAATATGTTTTTGTTTCCTACGGGGCTGATGCTGGGCGGCAATTTCACATTCATGGATTACCTGATCTGGAACGAAATCCCCACCGTGTTGGGCAATTTGGTGGGCGGCCTGACCTTTGTCGGGGCCACGCTGTACTCCACCCACTACAAAACGGCCCCTAAGCGCATGGTGGCCTGAGGCAGCTCCACCACGGCCCGACCAGAGGAACCCCCCATGAGCAGCACCACCAGCCTGCGCGTGACGCTGGGCCAACACGCCCAAGCCGGGCGCAAGTCTGTGCAGCAGGACTTTCATGGGGCCATGCTGCCCCAAGGCCCGCTGCTGGCCAGCCGGGGCATTGCACTGGCGCTGGCCGATGGCATCAGCAGCAGCAGCGTGAGCCAAATCGCCAGTGCGGCGGCGGTGCGTTGCTTTCTGGACGACTACTACTGCACCTGTGAGGCGTGGCCAGTGCGCCGCGCTGCACAGCGGGTGCTGCAAGCAGGTAACTCTTGGTTGCACGCACAATCGCAGCGCAGCAGCGCCCGCTTTGACCGAGACCGCGGCTACGTTTGTACCTTCAGCGCCCTGATTCTCAAGGGCCGTGAAGGCCATTTGCTGCACGTAGGCGATGCCCGCATTTACCGCCTGCACCCCCAGAGCCTAGAGCAACTGACGCAAGATCACCGCGTGGTGCTGTCCAGCTCTGAAAGCTACTTGGGCCGCGCTCTGGGGGCCAGTGCTACGGTGGATATCGACTACTGCTGCTGGCCGCTGGCGGTGGGCGAGGTCTATCTCTTGGCTACCGATGGTGCCTACGAATACCTAGATGCCGCCACCATCCAAGAAACACTGGCACAGCACGGTGATGACTTGGATGGCTGTGCCGCTGCCCTGATCGCCACGGCATTGGAGCGCGGCAGCGACGACAACCTGACCGTGCAGCTGGTGCGCATTGATGCTTTGCCCGATGCTGGCCCCCTGCCCACCGGGCGCGAAGGGCTGGCGTTGCCCCCGGCAGCACTGCCCCGGCGCAGCCGCCTAGACGGCTACACCGTGGTGCGCACGCTCCAGCACAGTGCGCGCAGCCACCTTTATTTGGCGGTGGACGAGGCCAGCGGGCAGCAGGTGGTGCTCAAAACCCCTTCAGTGGATTTGCAGGCCGACCCGGCCTATCTGGATCGCTTTCTGCTCGAAGAATGGATTGCCCGGCGCATTGACAGCCCGTATGTGGTCAAGGCAGCGGCCCACGACGGCCCGCGCACGCACCTGTATGTGGCACTGGAATATGTAGAAGGGCAAACGCTGGCGCAGTGGATGATTGACCACCCACAGCCCGATCTCAATAGCGTGCGCCAGATCATTGAGCAAGTGGCCCAAGGCTTGCAAGCCTTGCACCGCAAAGAAATGCTGCACCAAGACCTGCGTCCCGAAAACATCATGATCGACTGCCACGGCACTGCCAAGATCATTGATTTGGGGGCTACCCATGTGGCGGGCCTGACTGAAGGCACCGACCAAGCCCAGCCGCAAGCGCTGCTAGGCTCGCTGCAATACACCGCCCCAGAATACTTTGTCGGTGGCATGGGCAGCCCCCGGTCAGAATTGTTCTCGCTGGCCGTTATCACCTACCAAATGCTGACTGGCCATTTGCCCTATGGTTTGCAGGTCACGCAACTGCGGCAACCGGCAGACTTGCACCGGCTGCGCTACATCGGGCTGCGCACCCGTCGGCCCGACCTGCCGCTGTGGCTCGATGCCGTGCTGCGCCGGGCGCTGCACCCACAGGCCCAGCAACGGCAAGAGGTGCCCTCAGAACTGGTGCATGACCTGCGCACGCCGGGCCTGCGCTACCAGCAGCACCGCACCACCCCACTGATCGAACGCAACCCCTTGCTGTTTTGGCAAACCCTGTCTTGCCTGCTGGCATGGGCCATGCTGGTGTTACTGGCCCTACAGGCCACCCGTGCCTAAAACCTTGTCCATCACACTGCCATGAAACACCCTTGCTCCCCGCGCATTCCCGGCACCTGCACTTTGGTGGGGGCTGGCCCCGGTGATCCAGAACTGCTCACCCTCAAGGCCCTCAAAGCCATTCAAGCCGCCACCGTGTTGCTGGTGGATGATCTGGTCAGCGATGCCATCGTCGCCTATGCTGCCCCTACCGCCCGCGTCGTGTATGTGGGCAAACGTGGTGGCTGCCAAAGCACACCGCAAACCTTTATCGAAAAACTGATGCTCATGGCGGTGCAAGAGGGCGAACGGGTGGTGCGCCTCAAGGGGGGCGACCCGTTTATCTTTGGCCGGGGCGGCGAAGAGGTAGAGCACCTGCGCGCTGCGGGCGTAGAGGTGCAAGTGATCAACGGCATCACCGCTGGGCTGGCTGCCACCACCGCTTTGGGTGTGCCGCTCACGCACCGCGAATATGCCCACGGCGTGGTGCTGGTGACGGGCCACGCCAAACCCGGCGACAGCGGTACCGACTGGCGTCAACTGGCAGCCACCGCACACAGCGCCCGCCTGACGCTGGTGATTTACATGGGCATCAGCGGTGCAGCGCATATCCAACAAGAACTGCTGACCGGGTTGCCCGCTGAGACCCCGGTAGCCATCATCCAAAACGCCAGTCTGGTGCAGCAACGCCACGCCCTGACCACCCTAGAGCACTTGCACCACACCATTGCAGACACAGGACTGGGCAGCCCCAGCATCATCGTGGTGGGGGATGTATTGCAGGGGTTGGCTGCCTCCTCGACCAGCCTGCACCCAGCCACCGGCACCTACGCCCACTGAGGGCACCATGCTGGTGCATTTGCACGATCTGATGCTACCTGCATTGCAGGCACGCATATTGCTTTAAAAGCTTGTGTTTCCGCAGGCATTGGCGCTTGCGTAAAGCACATGGTCTCCGCTAACGACGGCGGATACCGGCCCCTTCACTGTGCGCTGTACAGGGGATCAGGCCGGTCTCACCCCTATGGGTTGCAGTCTTTACCGTCGCAGGAGTACCTTATGAAAATCGTTGTTGTGGGTCACGGCATGGTGGGCCACCAGTTTCTGGAAAGTCTGGCCGAACGGGGCCTGACACAGGCCCATGTCACGGTGTTGGGTGAGGAAGTGCGCCCCGCCTATGACCGGGTGCATCTGTCAGAGTTTTTTGCAGGCAAGTCGGCCCAAGACCTGTCCTTGGTGGCCCCCGGTTTTTTTGAGCGCACCGGCATCGAGTTGCGTCTGGCGGCACAGGCTATGGCTATTGACCGCATCGCCCACACTGTGACCACCGCCACCGGAGAGGTGCTGCCCTACGACAAGCTCGTGCTAGCCACCGGCTCTTACCCCTTTGTGCCAGCGGTGCCGGGGCGCGACCGGGCAGGCTGTTTTGTGTACCGCACCATTGAAGACCTGCAAGCCATGCAGGCCGCCGGAGCACGCGCACGCAGCGGCGTGGTAGTGGGGGGCGGGCTGCTGGGGCTGGAATGCGCCAAAGCCCTGCGCGATTTGGGCCTGCAAACCCATGTGGTGGAGTTCTCGCCCCGTCTGATGGCGGTGCAAATGGACGAAGGTGGCGCACGCATCCTGCGCGAGAAAATCGAGGCGCTGGGCGTACAGGTGCATCTGGGGCGCAACACGGTAGAAATCACCGATGGGGCCAGCGCCCGCCACCGCATGGTGTTTGCCGATGGCACTTGGCTAGAAACCGACATGATTGTGTTCTCGGCAGGCATTCGCCCGCGTGATGAGTTGGCCCGCCAAAGCCTGCTGGCTGTGGGCGCACGCGGTGGCATCGCTATCGACCCACAGTGCCGCACCAACGACCCGGACATCTATGCCATTGGCGAATGTGCCGCTTGGAACGACCAAACCTTCGGCTTGGTGGCCCCCGGTTACGAGATGGCCCGCGTGGCGGCCAAGCATTTGGCAGGCGATACCAGCGCCGCCTTTGCTGGGGCCGATATGAGCACCAAACTCAAACTGCTGGGGGTGGATGTCGCTAGCATTGGCGATGCCCACGGTAAGACGCCGGGCTGCCGCAGCTACCAATACATTGACGAGCGCCAACAGGTCTATAAAAAGATCGTTACCAGCGCCGATGGCCGCACGTTGTTGGGCGCAGTGTTGGTGGGCGATGCTGTCGAATACGGCACCCTGCTGCAAATGGCGCTCAATGGCATTGCCTTGCCCAGCCACCCAGAATTCTTGATTTTGCCCTCCAGTGAGGGCCAAGCCAAACCCGGCTTGGGGGTAGAGATGCTGCCCGACTCGGCACAAATTTGCTCTTGCAACAACGTCAGCAAGGGCCAGATTGCCCAAGCCGTGGGCGAGGGCGCGACCACCATCGCCCAACTCAAGGCGTGTTGCAAGGCCGGGGCCACGTGCGGCGGCTGCATCCCGCTGGTGACGCAGGTGATGAAGGCGGAGATGGCCAAACGCGGTTTGGCGGTGAATAACCACCTGTGCGAGCACTTTGCCCACTCGCGCCAAGAGCTGTACCACTTGGTGCGCGTCGGCCACATCCAAAGTTTTGATGCCCTGCTGGCCCGGCACGGCCAAGGGCTGGGCTGCGATATTTGCAAACCCACCGTAGCCAATATTCTGGCCAGTTGCTGGAACGATTTTGTGCTGCAACCGGATTTGGCCCCGTTGCAAGACAGCAACGATTACTACTTGGGCAACATCCAAAAAGATGGCAGCTACTCGGTGGTGCCCCGGATGCCGGGCGGTGAAGTCACGCCGCAAGGCTTGATTGCCGTGGGGCAGGTGGCGCAAAAATACGGCCTGTACACCAAAATCACTGGCGGCCAACGGGTGGATTTGTTTGGTGCGCGCGTCGAACAATTGCCGCTAATTTGGGAAGAGCTGATTGCGGCAGGTTTTGAATCAGGCCACGCCTACGGCAAATCCTTGCGCACCGTCAAATCTTGCGTTGGCTCCACTTGGTGCCGCTATGGTGTCGATGATTCGGTGGGCATGGCGATTGCCCTAGAAAACCGCTACAAGGGTTTGCGTGCGCCACACAAGATCAAATTTGGCGTTTCCGGCTGCACTCGCGAATGCGCCGAAGCCCAAAGCAAAGACGTGGGGGTGATTGCTACCGACAAGGGCTGGAACCTCTACGTCTGTGGCAATGGCGGCATGAAGCCACGCCACGCCGAACTGATCGCCAGCGATTTGGACAAAGACACGCTGGTGCAACTCATCGACCGCTTTTTGATGTTCTATGTGCGCACTGCCGACCGGCTGCAACGCACCAGCACGTGGCGCGACAACCTCCAAGGTGGTTTGGATTACCTGAAAGACGTGTTGATCCGTGACTCGCTGGGCATTGCCGCAGAATTAGAAGCCCAAATGCAGCAGGTGGTCGATACCTACCAGTGCGAATGGAAAACCGCCGTGACCACGCCCGCCGTGCGCCAGCGCTTTCGCTCCTTTGTCAACAGTGCGCAGCCGGACGAACAGATCATCTTTGTGCAAGAGCGGGGGCAAATTCGGCCCGCCCGCCCACAAGAGCGCACCGCCCTGGCCAGCATTCCAGCCTAAGCCCTTTGCCCTCAAGGATTGAGACCATGACTACCCCTACCGCTGCAACCCCCCACTGGACGGCTGTGTGCGCCGTGCAGGATATTCTGCCCAACACCGGCGTTTGCGCCTTGGTTGGTCAGCACCACATTGCCATCTTTCGGACGGGCACCGGGCAATGGTTTGCGCTCAATAACATCGACCCCCGTTCGCAGGCTAGCGTGCTGGCGCGCGGGCTGATAGGCAATCTGGGAGATCGCTTGGTGGTGGCCTCGCCGCTGTACAAACAGCACTTTGATCTGCACACTGGTGAATGCCTAGAAGCCCCACAGCAATCGGTATGCACCTACCCCGTGCGTACCGAGGGCGGCCAAGTGCTGGTGCAGGCCAGCTAAACCCATCGCCCCCAGCACTCTATACGGTGACGTCCCATGCAACAGTCTGTTTCTGATCTTGTTCTACGCGCCCGGCAACTGGAGCGCGAAGCGCTGGAGCATCTGGCCCAGCGCATCGCACTGGCCGATGTGATCGGGCAACTGATCCATGCCCTGCAACACGAACGCGGGGCCACCAGTATCTATCTGGCCTCGGGCGGCGAGCGCTTTGCCAGCGTGCGCCAAGAAGCGGCACAGGCCATTGGCCCCATCACCGCCACGTTGCAAGCCCTGTGTGGTGCGCAGCAGGTGCCCGCCAACGGGGCTTCAGCCCAGATGCTCTCGCTCATGGCATGGGTGCTGTTGGACTTGGATATGCTGGAAGAGCTGCGCCCGCAGATGGCGCAACGCACCCTCACGGCCCATGATGCCGTGGCGGCGTTCAGCCGCGTGATTGCCGGGCTGGTAGAGCTAACCTTTGAGGTGGCCGATACCCACCTGCACCCCGATATTTCGCGTTTGCTGGTGGGCTTTTTCCATCTGGTGCAGGGCAAAGAGGCGGCAGGACAAGAGCGGGCCGTGGGAGCGCAATTGTTTGCCTCCGGCAGTTGTAGCGAAGCACAGCAGTTGCGCATCACGCACTTGATTGATGCCCAAGAGCGCAGCTTGCAAGTGTTTGAAGAATTTGCTGAACCACCGTTGCGCGCCCAGTGGCAACACAGCCAGTTGACCCCGCAACTGGTGCTGTTGGAGCGGCTGCGGCGCACGCTCTGCACCGCCCGGCACGGTGGCCCCTTAGAACAAAGTCTGAGCGAGGCTTGGTTTGAGGTCTGTAGCGAGCGCATCACTGGGCTGTGGCAACTGCAAGAGGCATTGGTGCAATGCTTGCGCCAAACCTGCGCCCGCTTGATTGCTGTGGCTGAACAAGACCTGCTTGACTCGGAAGGCTTGTTGCGGCGGCTGCGCGACAACCCGCCGCCTCATACCCATGCCGTGCAGCGCTTTTTTGACCCGACAGTCCGGCCCGGCACTGCCCCGGTGCTGCCCCTGCGCGGTGAAGCAACCCAAGACCAAGGCACCGGCATGGAGGCCAGTACCGTGTCTGGGCTGATGGAGTTGGTACACACACAGTCCGAGCGCTTGGCAGGGATGGAGTTGGAACTCGATACTGCCCGGCGGGCCATGCAGGAACGCAAGGTGATTGAACGCGCCAAGGGTGCTTTGATGTCGCGGCTGGGCCTGAGCGAGGAAGTGGCTTACCGAGCGTTGCAAAAAGCGTCCATGGACCACAACCGGCGGCTGGTGGATGTGGCCCACGCCACCTTGAGCCTACCGGACTGTTTTTTCCAGACCCCCACCAGCAATGCCCCCGTAGCCCGATAGGTTGTGTTACGCTAATAAGTGGAGCTATGGCTTATCGGCCAAAAAGTGGGCTACCAAGGCCAGCACTTCTGGCTCTTTTTCGCGGTGGGGTATATGCCGGGTATCTTGCATCAGTGCCAGCTGTGCAGGCCCACCCGTGCTTTGAACGATCCGTTCCGGATGGAGATGGGTGCCATATTCATCATCAACGCCGTGAATGGCGAGCACCGGGCAAGCGACTAGAGGCAACGCAGGGTCTAGTGACCAATCGGCAATGGCTGGATTAAGCCAAGAACCAATCCAAGCCTCCAGCACCCACGGTGCTTTGTCGCCGTGGTACTTTTGCAGACGCGCTATCTGCTCTGCATCGCTGAAAAACACCTTGGCCTCTTGCAGCCCTTGGATGGTGCGGTCTTCCACAAACGCTTGGGCCGATTCGGCCACTAAGGCCACGCAGGCATCGGCAAACTGGGCTGCGCAGCCCACTGCCATGCCGCCGCCCACGCTGTGACCAAACAGGGCAAAACGCTCAATGCCCAACTGCTGGCGCACGGCAGCAAAACTGCCCACGGCCTCTTGCAGCACAAAATCCAGTGGCAGCTTGCCCGTGTGGGGGCAAGATTGACCAAAGCCCAGCCGGTCATAGGCCACAACTTGCCGCCCAGTGGCGGCGCACAGTGCCGCCGGAAAACCCCGCCACAGCACCACGCTGCCCAAAGAGTCGTGCAGCAGGATGATCGGCACCTCTGAGACCACGGTCTGTGGCGTCCAGATGCGCACAAAAAGACGGCCTTGTGGAACGGACACCCATTGGTCTTGGGTGGTGATGGTAGGTTGGGAAGTGTGAGGCATAACGTTGGGATATGACCGGCCTAGCGGGCCGAAACAGATCGCCTCATCATAGTTGACGTTTACGTCAACGTAAAGAATTCGGCCCGATCTTAAAGATCTCCCAGCCCCTCTAGCACGCTGCCAATGCCTTGGCCCACGGCGGAGAGCACATCCCCCGCCGTCGATAGCACGGCACCACCGACATCACAGGCGATGTCTGAGAGGCTGCCCAAAGCATCTAGGATGTCAACGCCTTGAGACAACACGTCGGCGGCGGTGCTGTTGCCCGATTCCTGCTGTGACTGTTGCCGTTCTTGTTGTTCTGCAAGCTCTAGCCCTTCTTGGATGCTGGAGGTTGGTGCGGAAGGTGGCATGGTAGATTCCCTCAGGCAAAGTGGTCAAACGAAGCATAACGCGCCGTGATGGTTTGGCCTTGGCTATCCATCAAGCGCAGACCGGGGCTAGCCTCTATGGTGCCAATACGCGTGACGGCTGTGGCGCTGGCCTGTGCGGCAGCCAGCACAGCATGGCGCTGGCCAGGTGCTGCGGTAAACAGCAATTCGTAATCGTCACCTCCTGCGAGGGTGCATTGTCGTACCCGTTCTGTCTCCAAGGGTTGACCCGTTTGGCCGGCTGCAACCTGTGTCGCCAGCAAGGCGCTGGTGCAGGAGGTATCGACACACGCCCCAACTCCTGAGGCGCGCAGGAGATGGCTCAAGTCCCCCAGCAGGCCATCGCTCACATCCAGTGCTGCACTAGCGATGCTGCGCAGCGCCTGCCCCAGTGCTACCCTCGGCGTAGGCGCTTCCAGCCGCTGCTGTGCTGGAGCCAGCAAGGCCGGGGGTAAGGCAAAATGGCCGAGCAAACACTCCAGCGCCAGCCGGGCATCACCCAGATGGCCGCTGACATACAAATCGTCCCCAGCGCGGGCGCCACTGCGCAGCAGCGCTTGCCCAGCAGGCACCTCGCCAAACACCGTGATGCAGATATTGAGCGGCCCTTGCGTGGTATCGCCGCCGATCAGTTCACAACCGTGGGCATCGGCCAGCGCCAGCAGCCCGCTAGAAAAGGCTTGCAACCAAGGCTCATCCACCCTAGGCAGAGCCAGCGCCAGCGTGAAGGCTACAGGCTGGGCACCGCAGGCAGCCAAATCACTCAAGTTGACGGCCAATGCTTTGTGGCCCAGACGGTAGGCATCCGTTCCGGCAAAAAAATGCCGTCCCTCCACCAGCATATCGCTGGAGATAGCCAGTTGTATCCCAGCGCGGGGCTGTAGCAGCGCGCAGTCGTCGCCCACCCCCAAAACTGCCCGGCGCACGGGCCGCGTGAAATAACGTGCAATCAGATCAAATTCACCCATGCCGCCATTGTGGCGCTTGTAGTGCATGGCTGCCCCTGTGTCAGATGGTGGGCGGGGAATGGCGGGGCCTGAAAAAATCCAGCGGGTGCGTGCGCAGCCGCGCCCCAATGGCGGCGTAGATGCGCGAGCGCTCAACGCCACTGACGTTTTGTGCGCTCAGAGCCACCCGAAAGGCCAAATAAAAGCTCACGCCCACATTCAAAGCCGCCAGAAACGGCAGGCTGGCCAGTGCCCACCAAAAGGCGGGCAGTTGCAGTGCCTCTAGCAAACCCAAACCCATGCCCGCCGCAGCAATTTGGCCCGCAGACAGTGTGACGTGGCGTACATCCAGCCCCAAGCCAAAAAAGGTGGCAAATACTGGAACCAGCCCCAGCATCAGCCCCAGCGAGACATTGGCCGCCAGCCCCGAAATATTGTTGCGAAAAAACAGCGCCCAGCGCGCTGCGCGCGCAGGCCCCAGCAGGCCCGTAATGCGCGGGTTGTAGCGTAGCGCTGAATCGATCCGGTAGAGCACAAACCAGTTTTCTGCACCGCCTGCCACCATGCTGGAGGCAAACAGTAGCACGCCGGTAAATGCCGCATAGAGCACCGACGGCCCCAGCAGTTGCAGCGATGCCAGCGTGGATTGGGTTTTATCGGCATCCAGAAACGGCGCACCTGACCACAGTTGCCAGCCACCCGTGAGCAGCAGCACGGCGGGAAACACCACCAGCACATTGCCCAGCACGGCAGCCACCTGTGAGCGCACCAAATGCGTGACCTCATCGACAAAGGCATTGATGCCTTCACCAGAACCCAGCTCCTTGAGCTTGGCGGCCATCGCAGGGGCCGTCATGGCGGGCTGCTTGGTAGCCACGGTAAAGTGCAGCAGTTGTACCAGCACAAAGCTGATGGCGTAGTTCATGCCCGCCACAAACCCGGCCCAAAATGCCGACAGTGCCAACGCCCCCAGCGCAAACTTGGCTAGCGTGGTCAGGGCTATCACGGCCCCACCGCCAGCAGCATGGCCGAGCATGGCGCTGTACTCTGCTGGGGTACGGGTGATGTAGTGCTCGCCGGTTTCGGCACTGCGCTCGGCCACCTTGGCCGCCAGCAATGATGAGTTGGCACTGAACACCGCACGTAGGCTGCGCCGCTCTTGCGCCACCTGCACCAAATGCCCTAGCAAGCGCGCACCATGCAATGCTGGGGTGGGCGAGAGCACGCATTCCAGCAGTTCACGCATACGCACAATGCGGGCACGCAACTGGCGCAGACGAAACACCAACCCCACCGAGATGCCATTGTCCTCAAAATGGCCATAAACGCTGGTGGCTGCGCTGCGGCAGGCATCTAGGCGCCCGCGTAGGCGCTGGGCGGTTGCTTGTAGCCGGTCTGGGGTGCGCAGGCTGTGCAGCACTTCGACCCGCAAGCTTTCGACATCCCGAATCAGGGCGTGAAAGGGCTGTGCTTCGCGCGCCTCTGGGGTCATGCGCAGGCGCAGTTCTGGGGCAAAGCCGGTGGAGAGGATTTGCCCAGCGCAGTAGGTCATGGCATCGAGCAGGGCGCGCTGCCAGCGGGTGCTGTGGCCGTTGCTGCCGCACAGCTCCATCATCAACCGATCCAGCAAGTCGGCGGGCAGGGCGGCCAGCCACTGGGCATCAAAGGCACTGGGCAGGGCCAGAGTAAACAACTCCGTGGCGTCAATGGTTTCTGGGCTACCGGGCAAGATTTTCAGGCGCAGGCGCTCGGCCAGTTCACTCAGCAGTGCCGTGCGCGGTGCAAAACCAAAATCTGCCAGCAGCGCGGTGATATCCACCGTATCGACCAACGTTTGCCACCAAGTTTGCAGGCGCTGCTGCAATTCGGGGCGCGCTTGCACGGCATCGAGCAGTAGGCCCAAGCGGCCCACTGCATCGGGCACCGAATCGCCTTGGCCGCGCACCCAACCGAGTGCGTTAATCAGCCACAGGTGGCGCTGCGCCAAGTTAGCCTGTGGATCGAGTTGCTCCAGCAGGCTGTGCAGATCGTAGCGGGGCCGCGTCAATGCAACACCCTTGCGCTTAGGGGCTGATCTGGTGCTTCGGCATTGGTAGCCTCCAGCATAAACAAGGAGATGGGGCAGTCAAAGCCCTCGCCATCGTCGGCCACGCAGTGAAAAATTCCGTGCATGGTGCCGCTGGGGGTGCGCAATTGGCAGCCACTGCTGTACTGGAATGCTTCGCCGGGGTGCAGTAGCGGTTGCTCACCCACTACCCCCAAACCCTTGACCTCGTGGGTGTGCCCCAGCGCATCGCTGATGTGCCAGTGGCGCGATACCAGTTGCGCCGCCACCTCGCCGGTGTTGCGTACGGTGATGGTGTAGGAAAAGCTAAACACCCCAGCCTCGGGGGCGGATTGCTGCGGCAGGTATGCCGGGGTGACTTCCACTTGAAATTGGTACTTTGGCATAAAGCAATAGTAACTGCGACAATCAAAACTATGAGCCACACCTACCGTATTGCCCCCTCTATCCTCTCTGCCGACTTTGCCCGTCTGGGCGAGGAAGTGCGCAACGTGATTGCCGCTGGTGCCGATTGGATCCACTTTGATGTCATGGACAACCACTATGTGCCCAACCTGACCTTTGGGCCGATGGTCTGCCAAGCCCTCAAGCCCCATGCTGTGACCCCGGCAGGCGTTGCCGTGCCCATTGACGTGCATTTGATGGTATCACCCGTCGATGCCTTGGCCGCTGCCTTTGCCCAAGCCGGTGCCGACCTGATTAGCTTTCACCCCGACGCCTCTACCCATGTCCACCGCAGCGTGCAGGCCATCCAAAGTCAAGGCGTCAAGGCCGGGCTGGTGTTTAACCCTGCCGAGCCGCTGGACGTGCTCGACTGGGTGATTGACGACATCGACCTGATTCTCATCATGAGCGTCAACCCCGGTTTTGGCGGTCAGGGTTTTATTGATTCGGCCCTGCGCAAAATTGAGCAAGCGCGCAAACGCATTGACGCCAGCGGCAAAGATATCCGCCTCGAAGTCGATGGCGGCATCAAGGTAGACAACATCCGCCGTGTGGCCGATGCTGGGGCCGACACTTTTGTGGCGGGCAGCGCCATTTTTGGCAAGCCTGACTACCGCTCGGTTATTGACGCCATGCGCGTGGCTTTGGTTTGAGTGGGCGCAGCATGGCCCTGCTCACTTTGCCGCTAGACGCTACAGGACTAGACGCCGCCATCATCGATCTGGATGGCACGATGGTGGATACCTTGGGTGATTTTGTCGAGGTGTTGCGCCGTATGCTGGCCGATGTCGCCCTGCCCCCAGTGGCAGCCGCCGAGGTCGAACGCATGGTCGGCAAGGGTACCGAGCATCTGATTGCATCGGTGCTGCACCATCTGCTGGCACCTGCCCATCCTGAGCTTGCCGAGCGCCAAGCGGTGGTAGAGGCATTGTTTCCCCGTGCTTGGGCCAGTTACCAGCACCATTACCCTGCCGTCAACGGGCAGTTTTCGCGCGTTTATCCGGGGGTGTTGGAGGGCTTAGAGGCGCTGCACGCTTTGCATTGGCCGCTGGCCTGCCTGACCAACAAGCCTACTGCCTTTGCTGTGGCTCTGTTACAAGCCAAAAAACTGGACAGATTTTTTACCCATGTTTTTGGCGGCGATGCCTTTGCCCAAAAAAAACCCGATCCGCTGCCACTGCGCAAGACCTGCGAGGCCTTGCGCACGGCACCGGCCCGCACCTTGGTGGTGGGCGATTCCAGCAACGATGCCCAAGCCGCCCGTGCCGCTGGTTGCCCAGTGTTGCTGGTCACTTATGGCTACAACCACGGCCAGCCGGTGCGCCAGGTCGATGCCGACGGCTGGATCGAGAGCTTGGCTGCGCTGCGCTAAAGCCTTAGCGAATCAACAATGTCCCCTGGCCTGCTCTGGGGGGTGTTGTGTATGCAGGGTGTGCATTGGTCTTGAAGACTGACACCACCTGCACCAAGTCTTCGGCTTGGGCGTGTAGGCTGTTGGCGGCAGCAGCCATTTCTTCGACCAATGCAGCATTTTGTTGCGTTACCTGCTCCATGTGGGCCATCCCGTCGCTGACATGGATCACACCCGTCGATTGCTCATGGCTGGCCGCACTGATCTCACCCATGATGTCAGTCACGCGGCGGATGCTATCGACCACTTCGGTCATGGTCGAGCCTGCCTGATCGACCAGCGCTGTGCCCTGCTCCACCCGCTCGACGCTGGCATTGATAAGGGTTTTAATCTCTTTGGCTGCCTCGGCGGAGCGCCCCGCCAAGTTGCGCACTTCTGAGGCCACCACGGCAAAGCCCCGGCCCTGCTCGCCTGCTCGCGCTGCCTCGACCGCCGCATTGAGGGCCAAAATGTTGGTTTGGAATGCAATGCCATCAATCACGCTGATGATGTCAGAAATTTTGCGTGAGCTTTCGTTGATACCCTTCATGGTTTGCACCACTTCAGACACCACTTGGCCGCCACGCGTGGCTACGGTGGATGCACTCATCGCCAACTGATTGGCTTGGCGTGCGTTGTCGGCGTTTTGTTGCACGGTGCCACCCAGTTCAGCCATAGAGCTGGAGGCACCGTTGAGGGCGTTGGCCTGCGCCTCGGTGCGGCCTGACAGATCACTGTTGCCGCTGGCGATTTGGGCGCTGGCGGTGGCTACAGAATTGGCCCCTTGGCGTACTTCACCGACGATGTTGGCGATTTTGTCGCGCATGGTCTGGATGGCACTGAGCAGGCTGGGTTGATGGGCATCGCGGATCGTGATTTCTACCGACAAATCGCCGTCGGCGAGGCGGTGGGCTATGGCTGCGGCATAAGCCGGTTCACCACCCAATTGTTGCAAAATGCTGCGCGCAATCAGCCAGCCCAACAAAGCCAAACACCCGGCCAATGCCAAAGACCCCAAAGAAAATGATATGACCCGTTCTGCAATTACCGAGTCTACGGTGTCTACATATACGCCAGAACCGATAATCCAGTTCCATGGGGCAAAACCTTGCACATAAGAAACTTTTGGCACCGGGGTTTCATGACCGGGCTTGGGCCACATATAATGAACAAATCCAGAGCCGTTAGACTTTACTTTGCTCGCCATTTCACTAAAAAATAGCTTGCCAGTAGGGTCTTTTAAATTAATAAGATTTTTGCCATCTAACTCAGGTTTGATCGGGTGCATCAGCATCAGTGCATCAGCATCATTGATCCAGAAGTATTCATCTTTGCTGTAGCGCAAAGCTTTAATGGCAGCAATGGCTTGTTTTTTTGCTTCGGCTTCCGGCAAAGTACCATTTGCGGATAGGGCGTGATAGTAAACGGCCAAACTACTCACAGTTTCTACTGTTTGGCGCACACCATTTTCACGCTCATTCATAATAAGGTGACGTTCAGAGAAAAGAAAAACACTGGCTAAAAATATAATGCCAAATACAGCAGCTAAGGTCAGGGTGAGCAGGCGCCTAGACACAGTGTAGGAGGTAAATTTAAACATGCAGGGCACCTGTAAAATAATAAAAAATAATTGGTCAGTCTATTTACGGTGTAAGCAGATCGTGCTTGGTGATCGACTCAGTATGCTACGTCTACGCCATGCTGAAAAAGGTGAATTCTGGGTCGTTTTTTCTTGTTATACATCAGGGTTTGCCATAGGATGTAGGTCTGATGGATGCTGCGCCATTGGTTTCATTGTGCCAGAACAGAGGGGGTGGTATTATTCAAAGTTTGACTGGCCTGTTGTTTTTGAATTTTTATTAGGCTAATGTGGTGGGTGTCAAAAATTGTTTTTCCTGAATAGGTTGGCTCCTGCTGGGTGCAGCCAACATAGCGCAGCAAGGGCTGGCAGGTTACAGCAACACGGCAAGGCCGCAACGCTGCGGGTGCAGTTTGCTACACTTTGGCCCATGTTTATTCACCGCGTGTTCATCGCAGGTCACAGCGACCGGGGAGCTTGGCCCTGGCGTCGCTCTGTTTGTTGGTATGTCTGATGCGTGCGGGCATGGCCCTGTACGCCCCCCGTGGCCTTTCTCTGTCCTGTAGCAGAGGCCGATTGCATGAACACTGCGGCACGGCGTTGTTGTCTACGCCAGCATGTGCCGCCCCAGCAGGGACCAATCTCCCGTGATCACAGAATCTGAATTTCACCATTTGGCCCAACAGGGCTACAACCGTATTCCGCTCATGGCCCAAGCCTTTGCGGATTTAGAAACCCCGCTCTCGCTCTACTTCAAGCTCGCCCACAGCCAAGCGGGTGGGCAGCACAGCTTCTTGCTCGAATCTGTGGTGGGTGGCGAGCGCTTTGGCCGTTATAGCTTTATTGGTTTGCCTGCGCATACCTTGGTGCGCGCCAGCGGCTTTGGCGCTGCGGCCCGCACCGAAGTAGTCACCGATGGTGTGGTGGTAGAAACCGCCACGGGCAACCCGCTCGATTTTATTGCCAGCTACCAGCAGCGCTTTAAGGTGGCATTGCTGCCGGGCTTGCCGCGCTTTTGTGGCGGGCTGGCAGGCTACTTTGGCTACGACGCCGTGCGTTACATCGAGAAAAAGCTCGAAGCCACCTGCCCCCCTGACACCCTGGGCTGCCCCGACATCTTGCTGCTGCAATGCGAAGAGCTGGCAGTGATTGACAACTTGTCGGGCAAGCTGTCGTTGATTGTGTATGCCGACCCCACCCAGCCCGAAGCCTATGCCCAAGCCCAGCAGCGCCTGCGCCAGCTGAAAGAGCGGCTGCAAGCCCCGGTGGTGGCCCCGGTGGTGCAAGCCAGCACCAGCCACCCAGCGCAGCGCAGTTTTGCCAAAGACGACTATCTGGCCGCCGTGGCTCACGCCAAAGAGCTGATTGCCGCTGGCGACTTTATGCAGGTGCAAGTGGGCCAGCGCATCCACAAAACCTACACTGAATCGCCCTTGAGCCTGTACCGCGCTTTGCGTTCGCTCAACCCCTCGCCCTATATGTATTTTTACAACTTTGGCGATTTTCAGGTGGTGGGTTCTTCGCCCGAAATTCTGGTGCGCCAAGAGCAAACACCCGAAGGGCAAAAAGTCACCATCCGCCCCTTGGCCGGTACGCGTCCGCGCGGTGCCACGCCGGAGCAAGACAAGGCTGCCGAGCTAGAACTCATCAACGACCCCAAAGAGCGCGCTGAGCACGTCATGCTGATTGACTTGGCCCGCAACGACATTGGCCGTATTGCCCAAATTGGCAGCGTCAAAGTGACCGAAGCGTTTGTGGTGGAGCGCTACAGCCATGTCATGCACATTGTGAGCAACGTCGAGGGCATCCTCAACGAGGGCATGACCAGCATGGATGTGCTCAAGGCCACGTTCCCGGCAGGCACGCTCACGGGTGCGCCCAAAGTCCACGCCATGGAGCTGATCGACCAATTGGAGCCGAGCAAGCGCGGCATTTATGGTGGTGCCTGTGGCTATCTAAGCTACGCGGGCAATATGGACTTGGCCATTGCCATCCGCACTGGCCTGATTAAAGATGGCACCTTGTATGTGCAAGCGGCTGCTGGCGTGGTGGCCGACTCTGTGCCTGAGCTGGAGTGGAAAGAAACCGAACACAAGGCCCGCGCCCTGCTGCGCGCCGCAGAACTGGTAGAGGAGGGCTTGGAATGACCCGCGCCATCGACAACGTGCAGCATTGCACCACCATGCAAGACGTGCGCCGCTACATTGACGCTTTGGACGATGTGCTGGTGCCCCTGCTGGTGCAACGCACCGGCTACATGACCCAAGCCGCACGCATCAAGCAAGACCCATCGCAGGTGCGCGACGAAGAGCGCATTGAGGCTATCGTGGCGCGGGTGCGTGCCAGCGCGGCGCTGCATGGTGGCGCGCCCGATGTCATGGAGGCCATTTACCGCAGCCTGATGGAGCACTCTATTGCCCATGAGCACCAAGAATTTGCCCGCCTGCGCGCGCCCCAAGGAGAGCAAGTATGAAACTCTTGATGGTTGATAACTACGACAGCTTCACTTACAACATCGTGCAGTATTTTGGCGAGCTGGGGGCTGAGGTAGAAGTGTTTCGTAACGATGAAATCACCGTGGCTGATATTCAGGCCCGCTTGGATGCAGGGCAACTGGATCGACTGGTGATCTCGCCGGGGCCTTGTTCTCCGGCAGAGGCGGGTATTTCAGTCGCAGCGATTCAGCATTTTGCAGGCAAGTTGCCGATTTTGGGGGTTTGCTTGGGCCACCAAGCTATTGGGGCGGCCTTTGGCGGCAACATTGTGCGGGCGCAGCAGCAAATGCACGGCAAAACCAGCGTGATTACCACCACGCAGCAGGGCGTGTTTGCGGGCTTGCCAGCGCAATTTACCGTTAACCGCTACCACTCGCTGGCCATTGAGCGCACCACTTGCCCCGATTGCCTAGAAGTTACCGCTTGGACAGAAGACGGCGAGATCATGGGCGTGCGCCATAAAACCTTGGCGATTGAGGGTGTGCAGTTTCACCCCGAAAGCATCTTGACCGAACACGGCCATGCCATGCTGCGCAACTTTTTGGAGCAGCGCCCAGCCTGAACGGTAGACGCACGGTGCAGCACATCGCTATCGTAAAAGCGGCTGCTGCACTATAGTGGGCATCTACTCCCAACCTTGAGGAGCCTGCCGTGAAGCGATTTTTTCTGCTGCTTGCTGTTTGGGGTGCCATAGGCACCCTGAGCGGTTGTCTGGTGGCGCCAGTGTCAGACCGGGGTGTTTACTACCAACGTGCTATTCCCTACGAGCAGCCACCCAGCTACTACTACGAGCCAGCGCCCTCTGTTGAGTATGTGGGGCCGCCGTTGTTGCCCACCTTTTTGTGGTTTGGCGCTACTTGGCATTGGTCAGAACATCGGCATGCTGGGCCGTCCCCATTTCACCGTGGCTACCGTGGTGGTGGGCGGCGCTGAAGGGGGCAAAGTTCTATGATGCCTCTCTTGCCCCCATAAGCTACCCCGTATTGTGATTCTTCGCCACACTTTTATCCCCCACAACAACAACCGCCTGACGCACCTGTGCGGCCCGGCAGATGCCCACCTGCGCACCATTGAGGCGGCATTGCAGGTCAGCATTGCCCACCGGCATGAGCAGTTCAAAATTGATGGCCTCAAGGCCCGCGCCACCCAAGCGCTAGAAATGCTGCAAGCCATCTATGAGATGGCCGACCGCCCCATCACCGAGGAATACCTGCAACTGATGCTGGCAGGCGATAGCGCCATGAACGAGGCCGCCAGCACGGCCCCTACCCTGAGCACCCGCCGCGCCGACTTGCGTGCGCGTACCCCCACCCAAGCGATGTACCTCGAGAACATCGCCAGCCACGACATCACCTTTGGTATTGGGCCTGCGGGCACTGGCAAAACCTATCTAGCGGTGGCCTGTGCCGTGGATGCGCTGGAGCGCTCTAGTGTGCAGCGTATTGTGCTGACACGCCCAGCGGTAGAGGCGGGCGAGCGGCTGGGCTTTTTGCCGGGCGATTTGGCACAAAAGGTAGACCCGTATCTGCGCCCGCTGTACGACGCCCTCTATGAACTGATGGGCTTTGACAAGGTGCAAAAAGCGTTTGAGCGCAATGCCTTAGAGATTGCACCGCTGGCCTTTATGCGTGGGCGCACACTCAACAATGCCTTTGTGATTCTGGACGAAGCGCAAAACACCACCCCAGAGCAGATGAAGATGTTCTTGACCCGCATTGGCTTTGGTGCCAAGGCGGTAGTCACCGGCGATGTGAGCCAGATTGACCTGCCCAAAGGCGCAATGAGCGGCCTGATTGATGCCGAGCGCGTGCTCAAGCGCGTCAAGGGCATTGCCGTGACCCGCTTTACCAGTGCGGATGTGGTGCGCCACCCGCTGGTGGCCCGCATTGTGGATGCCTACGATGCCGCTGGCCGTCCGGCAGTGGCCCGTTCGCGCAGTAGCGCCCTTTGACCTTTTTTTCTTCTGCTATGCCCTTGCCTGCCCTGACCCTCTCCCTGCAATTTGCCCGTTTTGATGGTGCCGCTGAGCACCGCGCCGCCCTGCCTCGCCACAAAGTCATGCGCTGGCTGCGCCACGCTTTGGCCAGTGATGCCGAAATGGCTGTGCGCATTGTCGATACCGAAGAAGGCCAACAGCTCAACCGTGCTTATCGGGAAAAAGATTACGCCACCAACGTTCTGACCTTTGATTACGCCCAAGAACCCGTGATTCTGGCTGACTTGGTGCTGTGCGCTCCAGTGGTCGAACGCGAAGCGCGCGAGCAGAACAAAACCCTGCAAGAGCACTATGCCCACCTGCTGGTGCATGGCACGCTGCATGCCCAAGGCTGGGATCACGAGACCAGCGAGGAAGATGCACAGGAAATGGAAGCCTACGAGACCGAGATCATGACCGGCTTGGGCTTTACCGACCCCTACGCTACCTGAAATGTGGCCTGCTCTACCGGATGCCTTGTTACTGCTGGGGGCTGCGTTTGGTGCCGGGGCGCTCAATGCCGTGGCCGGTGGCGGTAGTTTTTTGACCTTGCCTGCGTTGGTGTGGACGGGGGTGCCGCCGGTGGTAGCCAATGCCACAGGTACCGTGGCTTTGCTGCCGGGCTATGTAGCCAGCGTTTGGGGCCAGCGCCAAGACATGCAGGCCCCGCCCGGATTGAGTTTGTGGGCAGTGGCATGGTTGTCACTGCTCGGTGGGGCTTTGGGGGCGGCCTTGTTGCTGCTCACGCCCAATGCCACCTTCTCGCGCATTGTGCCGTGGCTGTTGCTGCTGGCTACGGCGCTGTTTGCTTTTGGCCCCCGGTTGCGGCAATGGATATCGGGCATGGCAGGCGCAACAGGTCAGGCCCCGCGCTGGCGTGTCGGTGTTGGGTTGCTGGCGGTGGGTGTTTATGGTGGCTATTTCAATGGGGGCTTGGGCATTTTGCTGTTGGCCTTTTGGAGCCTGTGTGGTGCTACGTCTTTGCACCAGATGAATGCGCTTAAAAATGGGGTCTCGGCGCTGTTGGCCGCTATTGCGGTGGTGGTGTATGCCGCAGGCGGTGTGGTGCAGTGGCCACAGGCCCTGCTCATGATGTTGGCGGCCACCGCAGGCGGCTACGCTGGTGCTCGGCTGGCCCGGCGCATTCCGGCGCAGTGGTTGCGGGCAGGTATTGTGCTCACCGGGTTGGTGATGGCGGCACTGTTTTTTGCCCGTGCATAAAACGGGGGCGCAGGCACTGCATGCAACCGTTGGCACTGCCCCCTATTGCTTGGAGCGCACCTTGGTTTGCCCCAATGCAGCCTATCGGGCAGCCGGTGCAGCAGCATTGGCTGGCAGGCCATACGGTGGCCGAGGCACTCCATGCGCAGCCCCACCTGCCAGTGCGCTTTGTGCCGCAGGCCGAGTTGCCTGATGGCATGGCTTATGAGTCGTTCATTTTTCAGACCGGACATGTCCCCACCCGCGACAACCTACATGACTTTTTTAATGGCCTGATCTGGCTGCATTACCCCCAGACCAAGCGGCGCTTGAACCAGCTCCAAGCCGAGGCCATTGCCATGCAGGGGGTGGGTGCTGTGCGTGGCCCCGTGCGCGATGCCATTACTGTGTTGGACGAGAACGGGGCCGTGCTGGACGCGCCAGAGCTGCTGTGGCAGGCGTTGCTGGCGCGAGACTGGCGGCGGCTATTGGTGGATCTGCGCCCGTTGTGGACGCAGGCGCGGCTCTATCTGCTGGGCCATGCTTTGCTGGAAAAACTGGTGCAGCCGCGCAAATCGATCACCGCCCATGTCTACCGGCCCCAAACTATATTGGCACCCCACAGCAGCGTGGCTGCCGTAGATCGTTGGTTAGCACACGAGCTGGCAGCTCCACATCTGGCTACTAAACCCTTTACCCCTTTGCCGGTGCTGGGTGTTCCGGGCTGGTGGGCTGAGAGCGAGAACTTTTCCTTCTATGATGACTCCGACGTCTTTCGCAGCCCGCGCCGGGGGTAAGCCGCAGATGGCTGCGTTCTCTCTGCCTAGAGGCTTGGCCCCATTCTTGTGGAGAAAAAATCGAATATGAAACGCATTTTGTTGTTTGTCCTGACCAACGTGGCCGTGGTAGCGGTGCTGGGCATTGTGGCCAGCCTGTTGGGCGTGAACCGCTACTTAACCTCCAATGGTCTCAATTTGGGCGCATTGCTGGGTTATGCGCTGGTGATGGGCTTTGGCGGTGCCATCATCTCCTTGCTTATCTCCAAGCCTATGGCCAAATGGAGTTCGGGCGTGCAGGTGATTGAGCAGCCGCGCAACCAAGATGAGGCTTGGATTGTCGATACCGTGCGCAAGTTTGCCGACAAGGCCGGTATTGGTATGCCCGAAGTGGGTATCTTTGAGGGCGACCCAAACGCCTTTGCTACGGGTGCCTTTAAAAACTCGGCGCTGGTGGCGGTGTCCACCGGCCTGCTAGAGAGCATGACCCACGAAGAAATTGAGGCCGTGATTGGCCACGAGGTCGCCCACATTGCCAATGGCGATATGGTGACCATGACGCTGATCCAAGGGGTGATGAACACCTTTGTGGTCTTCTTGTCACGGGTGATTGGTTATGCGGTAGATAGCTTTTTGCGCAAGGGCGATTCAGAAAACTCTGGCCCCGGCATTGGCTACACCATCACTACCTTGGTGCTGGATATTTTGCTGGGCTTTGTGGCGGCGATGATCGTGGCTTGGTTCTCGCGCCAGCGCGAGTTTCGCGCCGATGCGGGCGCAGCCCAACTGATGGGCCGCAAGCAGCCGATGATTAACGCCTTGGCCCGTTTGGGTGGCGTGCATCCAGCCGAACTGCCCAAGAGCATGGCGGCGATGGGTATTGCCGGTGGTATCGGCCAACTGTTTAGCACCCACCCCCCGATTGAAGAGCGCATTGCTGCCTTGCAAAGCGCCGGGCATTGATCTGGGTACTCAGCGGGCGTTGATCTCATTCCAAGAAAAACCGGCGTCACTCGACAGGGCTTCTTCTCGGTGTACTGGATAAACCCACCCGGTATTGGGGCCCGTTTGGGCAGAGATATCGATGCGCGGTGCCGCTGCCGTCACGTTGCCAAAAATGGTGGCAAACGAGGCGTCTGCGGCGTCACGCCCGGTGCCAATACGCACAAAGCCCATCGGAATGGCGGTGCCCGAAGGGTCGAACAGGTACCAACGGTGACTGAGGTACACCTCGACATAGGCATGAAAGTCTGTGGGCCCCAGTGCTGGGTCGGCCCCAAAATCAATGCCCGTGGTAAAGCGGGCTGGAATGTTCAGCGCCCGGCACATGGCGATCATCAGGTGGGCAAAATCACGGCATACCCCCACATGGGCATGGAGCGTATCCAGCGCTGAGGTCATGGAGTTGCTGGTGTTGGACTGGAATTTAACCTGTGAGCGTACCCAGTCGCGGATGGCCAACACGCGGGCATAGCCTTGTCGCTGTGTGCCAAACAGGTTCATGGCCTGTGCGGTCAGGCAATCGGACTGGCAGTAGCGGCTGGGGTAGAGGTAGATGAGTGCGTCTGGGGGCAGCTGGGCCACTGGGGTCTCCATCACGCTGGCCGGTGGGGCCGTGTGGTGGATGATGTCGATGGTGGCTTGGTAGCGTACTAGCAAGGGGCCGGGCGTAGCGGTCAGGCGCAGGTAGCGGGTGTGTGTGCTGGGGTCGGTGTGGCTGGTCAGGGGCACGGGTTGACTGACCAGCAGCTGCTCCCAAGCCACAAATTGCTGGCGTGTCTGGGCGCACTGGATGTTAAAAATGAAATCGGCACCTGGTGGGGTGTTGACCATGTAGTTCAGGTCAATGGCGAGGTGGATGCGTACCATAGGTTCACCGTAAAAGTAGCGCTGTCAGCCTGCGCTGCGGCGGGGGCGCGAGAATGCGCGCAAGTACTGCGTGTGCAAGCAAGGTTTAGGCCACCACTGCACGCACCGTACTTCATACCCCAAGATCATGGGCTACGACAAACAAGGAATCAACAATGGAGTTTTCTACTTGGCTGGCATTGTTTGCCGCATCATGGGCCATCAGTATTTCGCCAGGGCCGGGGGCCGTGGCCTCGATGAGTGCGGGGCTGAACCACGGCTTTCGCATCGGTTACTTCACCGCTTTTGGGCTGGTGCTTGGCATCTGGGTGCAGATCGTGGTGGTGGGCTTGGGGTTGGGGGCTTTGATTGCCGCTTCCAACACGGCTTTTACCGTGGTGAAGTGGTTGGGGGTGGTTTATCTGGTGTGGCTGGGCATTCAGCAATGGCGTGCGCCTGCGGTACCGATGGTGGCGAAGATCGAAGGCGAGCGCCCGCAGGCGTCACGCGCTAGCATGGTGCTGCGTGGTTTGCTGGTCAATATCGTCAACCCCAAGGGCACAGTGTTTTTGCTGGCCGTGGTGCCGCAGTTTATGGATTTGGCCCAACCGCTGTGGCCACAGTATGTGGCCATCGGGTTGACCATCGCCTTTACCGATCTGGTGGTGATGGCTGGTTACACCGCCTTGGCCGCCCGTGTGCTGGGCACTTTGACCTCCACCACCCATATCCGGGCCATGAACCGCGTCTTTGGCAGCCTGTTTGTGCTGGCTGGGTCATTGCTGGCGCTGTTTAAGCGCGCCGCCTGATTTTTGGGGAGAACAGCCTACGCCGTGTGGCCCAGCAGGGTGCGGGCCACGGCTTCGGCTACCTTGATGCCATCGACCCCTGCTGAGAGGATGCCACCGGCATAACTAGCCCCTTCGCCAGCGGGATACAGACCGGCTGTGTTCAGGCTTTGGAAGTTGTCACCACGGGTGATTTTCAGTGGTGAAGAGGTGCGGGTTTCTACCCCAGTGAGCACGGCATCGGGCATATCAAAACCCTTGATTTTTCTGCCAAAGGCGGGCAGAGCCTCGCGCAGTGCGGTAATGGCGTAGGCGGGCAGGGCCGGGTGCAAATCGCCCAGCGTCACGCCGGGTTTGTAAGAAGCCTCCACTTCGCCCCAGTGCTGCGAGGGCCGCCCGGCGATGAAATCGCCCACCAGTTGGCCCGGTGCGTTGTAGTTGCTGCCCCCCAAGACATAGGCGTTCGATTCAAGCTGGCGCTGGAGCACGATGCCTGCTAACGGGTGTGGTGTACCTGCGGGTTGGCTTTCAATGCCGTAGGTGGCCCCTAGCGTAGCCTCGAAGGCGGCGGGATCGGTGGGGTAGTCGCTGGGGTCAATACCCACCACCATGCCCGCGTTGGCGTTGCGTTCGTTGCGCGAATACTGGCTCATGCCGTTGGTGACGACCCGGCCCGGCTCGCTGGTGGCTGCCACTACGGTGCCGCCGGGGCACATACAAAAGCTGTAGGCGGTGCGGCCATTGCTGGCGTGGTGTACCAGTTTGTAGTCGGCTGCGCCCAGCAGCGGGTGCCCAGCATGGCGGCCCCAGCGGGCGCGGTCAATCACGCCCTGCGGGTGCTCAATGCGAAAACCGACCGAGAACGGCTTGGCCTCCATATACACGCCCCGCTCGTGCAACATGGCAAAGGTGTCGCGGGCGCTGTGGCCTAAGGCGATCACTACTTGCGAGGCGCGTAGCTCCGTGCTTTGGCCGGTGGCCTGATCGAGTACCCGCAGGCCGCGCAGGTGGCGACCTTGGCCTTTGTCTTCCACGATGATGTCGGTAACGCGCTGCTCAAAGCGCACATCGCCGCCCAGCGCGATGATTTGTTCGCGCAGGGCCTCTACCACCTTGACCAGTTTGAAGGTGCCGATGTGCGGGTGGGCAGCGTACAAAATCTCCGGCGGTGCCCCTGCCTGCACAAATTCTTCCATCACCTTGCGGCCCAAGTGGCGCGGGTCTTTGATCTGGCTGTAGAGCTTGCCGTCAGAGAAGGTACCGGCACCGCCTTCACCAAACTGGACATTCGATTCGGGGTTCAGTTCGCGCTTGCGCCACAGGCCCCAAGTGTCTTTGGTGCGTTGGCGTACGCTTTTGCCGCGCTCTAACACGATGGGCTTGAAGCCCATTTGCGCCAGTGCCAGCGCTGCAAAAATGCCGCAAGGGCCAAAGCCGACCACCACGGGGCGCTCTGTCAGGCTGGCCGGTGCTTGGCCCACTGGGTGCCAAACCATGTCGGGCGTGGGCTGGATATGCGGGTTGGTCGCATGGCGGGCCAGCAGTGCCGCTTCCTGCGCCCGGTCAGCCAGCGTGACATCCACAATAAACACCGCCAGCAATTGGGCCTTGCGGGCATCAAAACTGCGCTTGAACACCTGTAGCTGTGCCAGTTCGGCCTCTGGCACGCCCAGCGCTTGGGCGGCCAAGCGGTGCAAAGCCGCAAGCGGCTGGGGCGCGGGGGCGCGGTCAGCCTCGGTCTCAAAGCTGGCATCAGCAGCGCGCAGTGGGGGAACGGGCAGTTCCGTCAGGGGCAGTTTGAGTTCAGACAGGCGGATCATGGCAACAGGCCCGTGGTCATCGGGCAGGGGTGCAAAGGGAGCTATTTTAGGTGGGCAAGAAGCCGTCTACCGACAAGTAGCGCTCGCCGGTGTCGTAGTTAAAGCCCAGCACCTTGGCTCCGGCGGGCAGTTCGGGCAGTTTTTGCGCAATAGCCGCCAGCGTAGCGCCAGAGGAGATGCCCACCAGCAGGCCCTCTTCGCGGGCGGCGCGGCGGGCGTATTCGCGGGCGGGTTCGGCATCCACTTGGATCACGCCATCGAGCAGGCTAGTGTCCAAATTTTTCGGAATAAAACCGGCCCCAATGCCTTGGATCGGGTGCGGTGCTGGCGCGCCACCGCTGATGACGGCTGAGGCGCTAGGCTCTACCGCAAACACCTTGAGTTGTGGAAATTGGGCTTTCAGCACGCGCGCCACGCCGGTCAGGTGCCCGCCGGTGCCCACGCCGGTAATCAGGGCGTCTAGCCCCTCAGGAAAATCGGCCAGAATTTCTTGCGCCGTGGTGCGTACGTGTACGTCTACATTGGCGGGGTTTTCAAACTGTTGCGGCACCCAAGCGCCGGGGGTTTGCGCCTTGAGTTCTTCGGCGCGGGCAATAGCCCCTTTCATGCCTTTTTCGCGCGGTGTTAGGTCAAAGGTGGCACCGTAGGCCAGCATCAGGCGGCGGCGCTCAATGCTCATGCTGTCGGGCATCACCAAAATGAGTTTGTAGCCCTTCACAGCGGCCACCAGCGCCAGCCCAATGCCGGTGTTGCCGCTGGTGGGTTCAATGATGGTGCCGCCCGGTTGCAGTGCGCCCGATTTTTCTGCGTCTTCTACCATCGCCAGTGCGATGCGGTCTTTGATGGAGCCGCCAGGGTTGCCGCGCTCGGATTTAACCCAAACGTTAGTGCCTGCGCCAAACAAGCGGTTGATGCGGATATGGGGCGTGTTGCCAATGGTTTGCAGGACGTTGCTGAATTTCATGGTGCAGGTCTCCGGTGTGTGGGAAAAACCTGCACATTCTGGCCCAGTTGTATGGGCCTAGCGGCTATTTGCATATAGCACTTACACCAGGATATCAAAATGCCGCTGCACCATGTCCGTCATCAGCTTGCGCGTGGCCGCTTCGTCTAGTCCCTGCAACTGCCGATGCAGCTCAGGGGCCAATTGGGTAAAGGTGTCGAGCACCAAGGGGTCAAAGTGGCTGCCCCGACCTTCGTGCAAGATGGCCATGACTTGCTCAAATGGCAACGGCTCCTTGTACGGGCGGCGCGAACTCAGGGCATCAAACACATCAGCCACGGCAAAAATGCGCGCCGATAGCGGAATGTTTTGCCCAGACAGGCCACGCGGATAGCCGGAGCCATCCCATTTTTCGTGGTGGCTGCCCACGACATCGCGGGCACCGTCTAGCCAGCCAGCACCGGTGACGATGTCTTCGCCCAGCGCCACATGGGTGCGCATGGTAGCCATTTCTGCATCGTCCAAGCGCCCCGGTTTGAGCAAAATGGCATCTGGAATGCCAATTTTGCCTGCATCGTGCAAAAAGCTACCCGCAATGAGCGATTGCATGGCCGCACCCTGCAAGCCCAATGCATGGGCGGTACTGGCGGCCAGCCAAGCCACGCGGTAGTTGTGTGCGCCGGTGTCGGAGTCGCGCTTGGCAATGGCCCTGCCTAAGGCTTCCATCATGGCAATGTGCGATTCCAGCACTTGCTGGGCCTTGTGTTCGTTCTCTTTTACCAGATGCACCACCACCGGGTAAATCACGGCACCACAGACCAGAGAGGCCAAACACACCATCAGACTGACGATGAAGGCATCGGACACAATTTGCTGGCGCTGCCATTCGGGGATGATGCGTACCCCTTCAAAATAGCCAGTCACGGGGCCAGAGACGGCCTCGCGCAGTGGCACAAAAACCCGTAGTACCCACTCACCAGAAGGCAGGGGCAGGCTTTCATAAAAAGAGTCAACATATTGCGGAGCGCCGTGGCGCGGTAGTTGCGGTTCTACGGTGTGTCCGGCTGGGGTCACAGACTCGGCCAGCTTACTGCCATCGGCACCGTAGATCTCGGCAATTTCAAACAAGCCCCCGGTGAGCAGTTGTGCGGCCTGCTGGGCTTGGGCAGCGGCCTTGGGGCCATCAAGGCGCAGGCTGTCTTGGGCACTCAAGACGCGGCGCGATTCTTCTTGGGCAAAAGCTACCACCTCTTCCTCGGCATTTTCGCGTGAGACGAACCAAGCCAGCGGACTGGCACAAGCGGCCATCAGCAACGTGACAGCGGCAATACGCCCTGCGGTTTTGCGTTGAAAAGTCTGCATTCATCCCACCTTTGAAGAAGCCGTAACTATGCATTGCTGTGATGAAGCCTATCTGAATGCCATAATCACCACCGTGAAGCACGCCAGACCGCCGCTGGTGCAATTTGGGAAACCAAGCACTGGAGGAACGTCCGGACTGCACAGGACAGCGTAGCAGCTAACGGCTGCCCACCGCAAGGTGAGGATCAGAGCAACAGAGACGAGTCTGACGGGAGTACCGCAAGGTAAACCAGTCGGGGTGAAACGGGCAATCTCTACGCGCAGCAATACCAAGTAGGCCAGCGTTGATGTGGTTCCGCAGAGCTGGCGGGTAGGTAGCACCGAGCCGGGTGGGCAACCCCCGGCCCAGAGTAATGGCGGTCACGCTGCGGGTAACCGCAGTGCACAGAATCCGGCTTATCGGTGTGCTTCACACTTTGTTTTTCGGTGGCCCCGTAAAATTACGGTTTCAGCCACTGGATATACACCATGCACCGCTGCATTCCTTGCTTGGGGCCTTCTGATGAACGGCCCCGCTCCCGCGTTTCCCATCTGCTGCTGGCTTTTTCTGTCACGGTTTTTGGCGGGTTGCTGGCGAGCTTGCCAGCCCCCGCGCAAGCACAAATGCTGCCCATCACCGGTGCAGCCCGCAATTTTCCTGAAGCGGCTGTGCGCGGCACCTTGGTGGTGACTGGGCAAGGCATGGCCGAGGTGAACGGCAAGGCTCTGCGCATGGCACCGGGGATGCGCCTCTTCAATGCAGAAAATGCACTGGTCATGCTGCACACCGTGATCGGGCAAAAATTGACCGTCAACTATCTGATTGAGCAAAGCACCGGCCTGTTGCTCACGGCTTGGGTGCTCAGTTCGGCTGAAGCCGCGCAAGAGCGCAAGAGCAACACAGTGCGCTGAATACCCCATTACCCTACTTTCCCCATGAGCAAAAAAGTCTTTATTAAAACCTTCGGCTGTCAGATGAACGAGTACGACTCGGACAAGATGGCCGACGTGCTCGGTGCCGCCCAAGGCTACGAGCCCACCGACAACCCCGAAGAAGCCGACCTGATCCTCTTTAACACCTGCTCGGTGCGCGAAAAGGCGCAAGAAAAGGTATTTAGCGATTTGGGCCGCATCAAGCACCTCAAAGAAAAAGGCGTGCTGATTGGCGTGGGCGGTTGCGTCGCCAGCCAAGAGGGCGAAGAGATCATCAAGCGCGCCCCCTATGTCGATGTGGTGTTTGGCCCGCAAACCCTGCACCGCCTGCCTGAATTGCTCTTGGCCCGTGCCGCCAAGGCCAAGCCACAGGTGGATATTAGCTTTCCAGAAATCGAAAAGTTTGACCACCTGCCGCCCGCCCGCGTGGAGGGCGCTAGCGCCTTTGTTTCGATCATGGAGGGCTGCTCCAAGTATTGCAGCTACTGTGTGGTGCCTTACACCCGTGGCGAAGAAGTCAGCCGCCCATTAGACGATGTGCTGGTCGAGGTGGCCGGGTTGGCCGATCAAGGCGTGAAAGAAATCACGTTGCTGGGCCAAAACGTCAATGCCTACCGGGGTGCGATGGGCGACACCGCCGAGGTAGCTGATTTTGCCCTGCTGCTCGAATATGTAGCCGAAATCCCCGGTATTGAGCGCATCCGCTACACCACCAGCCACCCCAATGAGTTCACGCCGCGCCTGATTGAGGCCTACGCCAGCATTCCTCAACTGGTCAATCACCTGCACCTGCCGGTGCAGCACGGCAGCGACCGGATTTTGATGGCCATGAAGCGCGGCTACACGGCGATGGAGTACAAAAGCACGGTGCGCAAGCTGCGCGTCATTCGCCCGGATATGGCGATGAGCAGTGACTTTATTGTGGGTTTTCCGGGCGAGACCGAAGAAGACTTTCAAAAGATGATGAAGCTGATCGACGATGTGCGTTTTGACAACAGCTTCAGCTTTATCTTTAGCCCGCGCCCCGGCACGCCAGCGGCCAGCCTGCACGACGATACGCCGCAAGACGTTAAGCTGCGCCGCTTGCAGCAGTTGCAAGCGGCCATCAACCAAAACATCAAAGACATCAGTGAGGAGCGCGTGGGCACCGTGCAGCGCTTGCTGGTGGAGGGCGTGAGCAAGCGCGACGCCAGCGAGCTGATGGGCCGCACTGAATGCAACCGCGTGGTCAACTTTCCGGGCCAGCCGCGCCTGATGGGGCAGATGGTCGATGTGCGTATCACCGAGGCCAAAACCTACACCTTGCGCGGCGAGGTGCTGTTGCACGAGAGCGTCTAGGCCAAGTCATCCTCAATCTGAAAGCGCCCCAGCAGCAGGCGCGAGGCGCGGGGCATGTCGCCGCTGGCCAGTTGTAGGCATTGGTCGAGGTGGCGCTCCGAGGGTGCCAACAGGCGGCGGTAAATCTCTTTGCACAGCAGCCGTGCTTGGTTGCCCGGCCAACCGGCAGGTAGCAGTACTTCGGGCAGTTCGGGGTCGCGCAGCAAAAAGCGGCGAAAGTCGTGGATGAGCAGGATGCGCGCTAGGCAGGCCAGCTCTTCATTGACGCTGTCGGTGGGCTCTTGCCGCAAGGCATCCAAAATGGGTTGGTAGCGTGCCACAAAGCCGCTGTAGGCGGCGGCCAGCCCGTCTAAGTTCCAAGCGCGCTGCACCATGCTGGCATCGTTGGCCGATAGGCTCAGTTTGGGGTTGATTGCTACCAAGGGCATCAACTGCGGCAGCAGCTCGGCCATACCGTCGGCGGCCAAAGCATCAAAGGCCCGATCTAGCTCGGCGCTGGGGTGGATAAAGCAGCCAGAGCCGGTATCGCCAAACCCTTGCCAAGACAGCGCTTGGCGCAGGCGGTCGCGCTGGCGCGGCTCCAACTCGCCCACCACCATGATGAGACGCCAGCGCCGATCCCACTGGGGCGCTTCGGCGGCGTAGATTTGCCGCGAGGCTTCTTCAAACCGGCGCTGCCCGGAGGGCGTGAGCATGTAATCGGTGCGCCGCCCAATGGCCTCGGTTTGTAGCCACTCATCTTTGACCAGCCGGAACACTGTGGTGCGTGCCAGCCGCTCGTTGATGTCCAGCGGTTGTAGCAGTTTGATGAGGCTGCCCAGCCAGACCCGCCCACCACGGGGCAGGATGGCATCGCCAAAAACCGAGGTGATGAGGGAGCTGGCTTGTACGCGGCTTTTCTGGCGAAAGCTCTCCAAAAGGGCCTCAATGGCCTGTGATGCGATAGGTTCGTGCATAGGTGGTTGATGGTAGCTGCGCCGCAGCTTGCGTAGGCCAAGAGTCTGTGTGCTAAGGGCAGAGTAGCACCTTGGCTGCACTATAGGACTATAGGGAAAGCCTAGGGGCAAAACGATACGCACAAAACGTTTTTTTGTGCCAGTATGTGATGCTAGGAGACTCAAAAATTCTTAGCATTTTTTGTTCTTTCTGGCTTGCGGTGTTGGCAACACTGCGCCAGTGTGCCGCCAAAATGTGGCTTATTTCTGCGATAAGTCAAACCACTGTGGGCATAAAACACCATTTTTAGGGCCGTTGAGGGGGGCTTGGAGCCTGTTTATATTAGGGATTACCCGCATTTTGACCCTCAAACGAGATACAAAAACAATAAAAAATCTGATTCTAGGTATCATGATGGCACGTGCATAAAACGCTGCACAAGCCCAGTTTAGTGCTGCCCTGTGCTGGGCAGTGCGTTCGGGCAACGTTCCCCAAAAACCACTACGGAGACTACCCTATGCCCTTGCCGCTACAAGGTTGCCATGCGTCTGCGACGCTCGGGAGGATCGACTGATGCTTGCCGAGTTTTTGCAATTTTTGTTCTCTGGCATCACCGTGGGGGCTACCTATGCCTTGGCTGCACTGGGCTTCACGCTGATCTACAACGCCAGCAACGTCATCAACTTTGCCCAAGGCGAGTTCATCATGCTGGGCGGCATGTTGGCGGTGTTTTTTGCCCAGATGGGCCTGCCGATGCCGGTGGTGCTGCTGTTGGCTATTGCCATTCCGGCAGCGGTGGGCGTGGTGATGGAAAAGGTAGCCATTGAGCCGATCAAAGGGGCCGAAACAGTCTCGCTCATCATCGTCACCATTGGTGCTTCGCTGGTCATTCGCGGCCTGATTCAGGTTTGGCTGGGCAAGGGCACACACAGCTTTCCCGCTTTTTCTGGCGATGCGCCTCTGCAAATTTTGGGCGCTACGCTGCTGCCGCAAAGTCTGTGGGTGCTGGGTGTCACGGCAGTGGTGGTGGTCGGTTTGTGGTATTTCTTTAACCGTACCCTCACCGGCAAGGCCATGTTGGCTACCTCGTTCAACCGCACGGCGGCTGAGCTGGTGGGCATCAACACCAGTTGGGTGCTGTTTATGAGTTTTGCGATGGCCGCTGGCTTGGGTGCGCTGGGCGGCATTCTGATTACCCCCATCACCATGACCTCGTATGACGTCGGCATCATGCTCGGCCTCAAGGGCTTTGTGGCCGTGGTGGTCGGTGGTTTGGGCAATGGTTTGGGCGCGGTGGTTGGCGGTTTGCTGGTCGGTGTGCTGGAAGCGATGGGCGCGGGCTATATCTCCTCAGCCTACAAGGATGCGATGCCGTTTGTGCTGATCCTGCTGGTGCTGTTCTTCATGCCGCGCGGTCTGTTCGGTGGCAAATCGACCGATCGGGTGTAAGTATGCAAAAGAGTTCTTATATCGGGCTGGGCCTGCTGGTGGCCGTGCTGTTGGTGCTGCCGTGGGTGGTGCCCAACAGTTACTACATGGATTTGGCGATTCGCATTGGTATCAACGCCATCATCGTCATCGGGCTGAATCTGCTGATTGGCTTTGCTGGCCAGATCAGCTTGGGCCATGCGGGGTTTTTGGGCATTGGCGCTTACGCCTCGGCAGTGCTGCCCACGCACTTTGGTTTACATCCCTTGTTGGCGATGGCCGCCGGTGCTACTGCCACCGCCGTGATTGCCGGGCTGGTGGCACGCCCTATTTTTAAGCTCAAGGGCAATTACTTGGCGATGGCTACCTTGGGGCTGGGCATCATCATCAACATCGCCCTGCGCAATGAAGCGCAATGGACGGGTGGCCCCGACGGTATGCCGGTGCCTGCGATGTCAGTGTTCGGCTTTGAACTCAGCACCGATAAGCACTGGTACTGGGTGGTGGCTGCCATGTTGGCCTTTAGCGTCTGGGCTTCGCTCAACATGATTGACTCACCGTTTGGCCGTGCGCTGCGCGCCTTGCATGGCTCTGAAGTGGCCTCGCAGGTGGTGGGTGTGAATGTGGTGCGCTACAAGGTGACGATTTTTGTGATGTCGGCGGTGTTTGCCAGCATCATGGGCAGCATCACGGCGCATTACATGGCCTTTGTTACGCCCAATTTTGCCGATTTCTTCCACTCGGTTGAACTGGTAACGATGGTGGTGGTGGGCGGCATGGCTTCGGTGTTCGGTTCCATCATCGGTGCCGTGCTGCTGACGGCCTTGCCTCAAGCCTTGGCTACCTTTGAGGGCTGGGAAACCGTGGTGTTTGGTGCTGTGCTGATGCTGTGCATGATTTTCCTGCCCAAGGGGCTGGTGCCGACGCTGGCTGCCAAATTTGGTAAGGGAGATTGAACATGGCCCTGCTAGAAGTCAAAGACCTGTCCATCCACTTTGGTGGTGTCAAGGCGGTGCAGAACGTATCGTTCAATATTGATGCAGGCATCGTTTATGCCGTGATTGGCCCCAACGGCGCAGGCAAGACCACGCTGTTTAACCTGATTACGGGGGTCTATAAGCCCACCACCGGCGAGATTCGCCTCGATGGCGAGCCGATCCACGGTAAATCGCCCAATGAGCTGGCCGAGCGCGGCGTGGCCCGTACGTTCCAGAACCTGCAAATCTGCATGAACATGACGGCCATCGAGAACGTGATGGTGGGCGCGCATTTGCGGCTAGACCGCAACCTGTTCAAGGCAGCGCTGCGCTGGCCCAGCCTGCGCAAGCGCGACCGCGAACTGCGCGAAGAGGCCGCCGAGCTGATGCGCTTTGTCGGTCTAGAAAGCTACACCAACGCCCGTGCCGACACTATGTCTTATGGCGTGCTCAAGCGGCTCGAAATTGCCCGTGCCTTGGCCATGAAGCCACGCATGATCTTTTTGGATGAGCCTGCTGCGGGGCTGAACCCCAAAGAAACCATCGAGGTCGATCAGTTGGTGCGCAAAGTGGCCGACTCTGGCATCACCGTGGTGCTGGTAGAGCACGACATGAAGATGGTGATGAACCTGTCTGATCGCATTTTGGTGCTCGACTACGGCAAAAAGCTGGCCGAAGGCACCGGCGAAGAGGTGCGCAAAAACCCCGACGTGATTGCCGCCTATCTGGGTGCCCACGGTTAAAACGGAAGCAGGAAAAATGGAAACACTGCGTATCATTACCGAAGAGCATCGGAGCTTTTGGCGCATGGCGATTGCGCTAGAGCAGGTGGCCGATGATTTGGATGCGGGCAAACCGGTCGATCCGGCGTTCTTTCAGGCCGCCTTCGAGTACATCGAAAAGTTTGCCGACCACGCGCACCACCGCAAAGAAGACGATTACCTGTTCCCACTGATGCGCCAGCGCTCGGCTGATGCGGTGCCCTTGGTGGAAGCGCTGGAAGAAGAGCACCGCCAAGCCATCGTCCACTTGGAAGGGATGCGCCAAGCGTTTGCCCAAGTCACAGCGGGCCAGCCACCGGGGGCTTTGGTGCAGTCGTTGCGCGACTATTGCAAGCGGCTCAAAAACCACATCCGCACCGAAGAGGGTAAGGCGCTGCCCTTGGCACGCAAAATTCTGACGGCTGAAGATTGGCAAAAGATTGATGCCCGCTTCCAAGAACACAACGACCCGCTGTTTGGCCCCGAAGCCCAAGCCGAGTTTCAGGAGCTGTACCACCGCGTGGTCAGTTTGGCCCCAGAGTCGATAGGCTTGGGAGCCCACAGCGGCGGTGTGTTGAAGACACCCATGCCCGCTAGCGGTGGTGACGTGCTGCTCAAAGTCAGTGGCTTAGAGAGCAGCTATGGCCGCATCAAAGCCCTGAAAGGCTTGAATTTAGAAATCCACCGGGGCGAAACCGTGGCGCTGGTCGGTGCCAATGGTGCCGGTAAAACCACCTTTTTGCGCACGCTGTCGGGTGTGCAACCGATGGGTGCTGGGCAAATTGTGTTTGATGGCGAAGACATCTCGAAGGTGCGTGCTGACCAACGGATGCGCCGGGGTATCTGCCAAAGCCCTGAAGGGCGGCAAGTGTTTGGCCCGCTGTCGATTGAAGACAACCTGCTGCTAGGCGCTTACACCCAGCCCAAGCAGCAAGTGCCCGAAGACCTCGAAAAGGTCTATGCCATGTTCCCGATCTTGAAGGAAAAGCGCAAGTTGCCTGCGGGCACCCTGTCGGGCGGCCAACAGCAGATGCTGGCTATTGGCCGCGCACTGATGGGCCGCCCCAAGCTGCTGCTGCTCGATGAGCCGTCGATGGGTTTGGCTCCGCTGCTGGTGCAGGAGGTGTTCAACGTGGTCAAGGCGCTCAAGGCGCAGGGCATGACCATCATCTTGGCCGAGCAAAACGCTTTTGCCGCGCTGGCACTGGCCGACCGGGGCTATGTGCTCGAAACCGGCGAGATCACCCTGACCGGTACCGGCCAAGACTTGATCCACAACGAGAAGGTGCGCGCTGCCTATCTTGGTATGTGACATTGCAAGCTAATTTTTGCCATAAATGTTTATCGTATTAAGGTTTTCCCTCTAAGAAAAACCATTCTTTAAGTGATACACTTTTTTCTGATGAAATGAAATTTGTGTGTTGCTTGTTGCTCGGTAGAGCAGCGTTGGCTCCGCTGCTTTGCGTACAAGTTTCAGCCGTTTCTATTTGGAAAAAGCATGTCCCATCCTTTGTTTGAACAACACCGTGCCACCCTCGATGGCGCTTTGCAAGCCATCGCCACCCGTGGCTACTGGTCGCCCTACACTGAGATGCCCAGCCCCAAGGCTTACGGTGAAACCGCCGCCGAAGATGGCAAGCGCGCCTACGAAGCCCACTTGGGTCAAAACTTTGAGCTAAACCAACCCGGCCAAAACGGCTGGACAGGCAACGAGGTCTCGCCCTACGCTGGTGCCTTGAACGTCCATTACCCGCTGTGCGACCATGAAGCCCTGATTGATGCCGGTCTGGTTGCCATGAAGGGCTGGCAAGCCGTCGGTGCTGAAGGCCGCACTGGTATTTGTTTAGAAATTTTGGCCCGCCTGAACCGCCAGAGCTTTGAACTGGGCCATGCCGTGATGATGACCACCGGCCAAGGCTGGATGATGGCCTTCCAAGCTGGTGCCCCCCATGCCCAAGACCGTGGTTTGGAGGCCGTGGCCTACGCTTGGCGCGAACAAAGTTTTGTCCCCGCCGAAGCTGTCTGGGAAAAGCCCCAAGGCAAAAACCCCGCCTTGGTCATGAAGAAGCATTTTGAAGTGGTGGGCCGGGGTGTGGGTTTGGTGGTCGGTTGCGGCACCTTCCCCACTTGGAACACCTATCCGGGCGTGTTTGCTGCACTGGCTACCGGCAATGCCGTGATTATCAAGCCGCACAGCAACGCCATCTTGCCCGCCGCTATCACCGTGCGCACCATTCGCGCTGTGCTGGCTGAAAACGGCATTGACCCCAACTTGGTCACGCTGTGCGTGACCGACAACCGCAGCGTCACCCAAGCGCTGGCAACGCACCCCAGCGTCAAGTCGGTGGACTTTACTGGCAGCAACGTGTTTGGCCAGTGGCTGATTGAGCACTGCAAGCAAGCGCAGGTTTATGCCGAGTTGGCTGGTGTGAACAACATCGTCATCGACTCCACCAACGCTTACAAGGCCATGCTGGGCAACTTGGCGTTCACGTTGTCACTGTATTCGGGCCAAATGTGTACCACGTCGCAGGCCATTTTTGTGCCCGCTGGCGGTATCGACACCGACGAAGGCCACAAGAGCTACGATGAAGTGTGTGCCGACTTGGGCAAGGCCATTACCCGTTTCCTGTCCAAGCCTGAAGTGGCCTTTGCAGTGCTGGGTGCGATGCAGTCCGAAGCCACCGCCGACCGTGTGGCCCACGCCAACAGCGGCCAACTGGGCACCGTGGTGCTGGCTTCGCAAACACTCAACAACCCCGACTTCCCCGCTGCCCAAGTACGCACCCCAGTGTTGCTGGCCTGCGATGCTGCCGATGAGGCTGCCTACATGGAAGAGCGTTTTGGCCCGATCAGCTTTGTCGTCAAGGTGGCCGATACTGCCGCTGGCATCGCTTTGTCCGAGCGCATCGTGCGTGAGCATGGTGCCCTGACCGTGGGCCTGTACTCCACCCGCCAAGAAGTGATTGACGCCATGACTGAAGCCACTTGGCGCGGCAAGGTGGCGCTGTCTATCAACCTGACCAGCGGCGTGTTTGTGAACCAGTCCAGCGCTTTCTCGGATTACCACGGCACCGGCGGCAACCCCGCAGCCAACGCCTCGTATGCGGATTCGGCCTTTGTCGCCAACCGATTCCGCGTGGTGCAACGCCGCTACCACGTCTAAGGGGCCGCAACGATGGCTTATCAACATATTCTGTTCGAGGTCAGCGACAGCGGCGTGGCCCGCCTGACGCTGAACCGTCCGGACAAGATGAACAGCTTCAACGCGGACATGCACGCCGAGTTGCGCGACGCCTTGGACAGCATCCAAACCAATGCCGCCGTGCGCGTGTTGGTGCTGACCGGCGCAGGCCGGGGCTTCTGCGCTGGGCAAGATTTGGCCGATGCCGAAGTGCGCTTTGTGCCCGGCGAAACCCCACCCGATTTGGGCGATGTGGTTGAGCGCCACTACAAGCCGCTGGTGATGCGCTTGGCTAATCTGCGTGTGCCCACGGTGGCTGCCGTCAATGGTGTAGCCGCTGGCGCTGGTGCCAGCTTGGCGCTGGCCTGCGACATGGTGATTGCCAGCCAAGCGGCTTCTTTTATGTTGCCGTTTGCCAAGATTGGTTTGATTCCAGATACCGCCTGCTCTTGGCTGGTGCCGCAGCGCTTGGGCCAAGCCCGCGCCTTGGGCTTGGCGATGACCGGCAACAAACTGCCCGCCGCCAAAGCCGCCGAGTGGGGCCTGATTTGGGAGGCCGTGGCCGAAGATGCCTTTGCCGAGAGCGTGCAAAAGCTGGCTGAACAATTGGCCACCATGCCCACCAAGGCGCTGGTGCGTACCCGCCAAGCTATGCAGGCTGGGCGTACCAACACGCTAGAGCAGCAGCTCACGCTAGAAGGCTTGTATATGCGTGAACTGGGCCGCAGCAGCGACTATGTTGAAGGCGTGTCGGCCTTCCTAGAAAAGCGCACACCGCGCTTTACCGGAGCATGAGCATGGCGGTGAATGCACTTCCCCTGTCCGCCGTCGTGGCGGTGATTGGTGCCGGTGCCATGGGCGCGGGCATTGCCCAAGTGGCAGCCGTAGCGGGCCATCCGGTACGCTTATTAGACAACCGCCCCGGCGCTGCCCAGCAAGCCATTGAGGGCATTCGGGCGCAATTGGGCAAGCTGGCCGACAAAGGCAAGATGACTGCTGAAGCAGCCCGCGCTGCGGGTGAGCGTCTGCAAGCCGCAGAGAACCTAGCGCAACTGGCCGATGCCGGTTTGGTGGTGGAAGCCATTGTCGAAAATCTGGAAGTCAAGCGCGCCTTGTTCCGTGATTTGGAAGCGGTGGTGGGTGGGCATTGCATTTTTGGCACCAACACCTCGTCCATTTCTGTCACCGCGATTGGCGCAGGCTTGCAAAATGCGGGCCGTTTGGCCGGGCTGCACTTTTTTAACCCAGCACCTTTGATGGCACTGGTAGAAGTGGTGTCTGGGTTGGCTACCGATGCTGCCGTGGCTGAGACGCTGTTTGCCACCGCTGCGGCGTGGGGCAAAACGCCGGTACACGCCAAGTCCACACCGGGCTTTATCGTCAACCGCGTCGCCCGTCCGTTTTATGCCGAAGGCTTGCGCCTGCTGCACGAAGGCGCTGCCGATTGCGCCACCATTGATGCCGTGGTGCGCGAGGCCGGGGGCTTCCGTATGGGGCCGTTTGAACTCATGGACATGATCGGCCACGACGTCAATTTCGCCGTCACCCGCTCGGTCTGGAATGCCTTCTTTAACGACCAGCGTTTCTTGCCCTCGCTGATCCAGCAAGAGCTGGTGGATGCGGGCTTCTTGGGTCGCAAGACAGGCCGGGGTTTTTACAGCTATGCCGCTGGCGCTGAACGGCCTGCACCTAGCACTGCTGCCGCTGCTGCCGTGCCTGCACAAATCACTGTGTATGGCACCACGGCGCTGGCCCAAGCCTTGGTGAGCCGCTTGCAAGCTGCTAGCGTCACTTTTACCCAAGCCGAAGCCACCGCTGATGGCTGTGTCGCTCAAGCGGGTGATGCCGCGTTGTACCAAACCGATGGCCGCAGTGCCACCCAGCGCGCCCAAGCCACCGACGTTGCCAACACCGTGCTGGTCGATTTGGCATTGGACTATGGTCGTGCCACCCGTTTAGCTGTGGCGGCAGCCCGTCAAGCCAGCGCCTCCGCGCGTGATGCTGCCATTGGCCTGTTGCAAGCCGCAGGTTGGGCCGTGTCTGAATTCAACGATGTGCCCGGTTTGGCCGTCATGCGCACCGTCGCTATGTTGGCCAACGAAGCCGCAGATGCCGTGAACCAAGGCGTGTGCGATGCCCGTGGCGCGGATGCCGCTATGCGCTTGGGCGTCAACTACCCCTGCGGCCCGTTGGCTTGGGCCGATGCCGTGGGTGTGGAGCAAATCGATACCGTTTTGCGGCATCTGGGCCGGTTTTACGGCGAAGACCGCTACCGCATCTCACCGCTGATCCAGCAAGCCGTTTATGCCGAGAGCACTCTCCATGTCTGAAGTTGATACCTCTGCTTTGAACCCCCAAGAGTTGGCTACGGCTGCCAGCGATGCCATGTGGCAGCGCGACCATGCCGCCCAAGCCTTGGGCATGGAGCGCATGTCGGTCACGCCGGGTCAAGCCACCCTGCGTATGGCGGTGCGTCCTGACATGGTCAACGGCCACCACATTTGCCACGGTGGGATGATTTTTGCGCTGGCCGATACCGCCTTTGCCTATTCCTGCAACAGCTACAACCTCAACACCGTGGCCTCGGCCTGCCACATTGACTTTCTCTCGCCAGCGCGCGAGGGCGATGTGCTCGAAGCCGTGGCTGTGGAGCGTTCCGCCGCAGGGCGCACCGGCGTCTATGACGTCACCGTGAGCGTGGTCGGTGGCAAAACCGTAGCGCTGTTCCGGGGCAAGAGCTACCGCATCAAGGGCGAAGTGACCGCCAGCTTTGCCACGCAAGATGGAGCTGCCTAAGCGCCCGCTTGCCTTCCCCTATTGATAAGAAATTCTAATTTAAGGAGCCATTTTCATGACCGTTAAGCAACCCGCTCCCGGCGATTTGGAACCCATTGAAACCGCCAGCCGCGATGAAATCTCCGCGCTGCAACTAGAGCGTCTGAAGTGGTCGGTGCGCCACACCTATGACAACGTGGCCCCCTACCGCGAAAAATGTGTGGCCAAGGGCGTACACCCCGATGACTTGAAGACGCTGGCCGATTTGGCTAAGTTCCCCTTCATGACCAAGCTGGATTTGCGCGACAACTACCCCTTTGGGCTGTTTGCTGTACCCCTGCCCAAGGTGTTGCGCCTGCACGCCTCCAGCGGCACCACCGGCAAGTCGATTGTGGTGGGTTACACCCGGCAAGATGCCGACAACTGGGCCGATTTGGCCGCCCGTTCGCTGCGCGCTGCCGGTGTGCGCCCCGGCGATATGGTGCAAAACTCCTATGGCTACGGTATGTTTACCGGCGGCTTGGGCGCGCACTTTGGTATTGAGCGCTTGGGTTGCACGGCAGTGCCGATGTCCGGCGGCCAGACGGAAAAGCAAGTCCAGCAAATCATGGACTTCAAGCCCGATGCCATCATGGTCACGCCCTCATACTCGTTGGTGATTGCCGAAGAGTTTGAGCGCCAAGGCATTGCCCCCGAAGACATCTCGCTCAAGGTTGGTATTTTTGGTGCCGAGCCTTGGGGCGAAGGCATGCGCGCCGAGATCGAGAAAAAACTGGGCATTGACGCCATCGACATCTACGGCCTGACCGAAGTGATGGGCCCCGGTGTAGCCTGCGAGTGCATCGAAACCAAAGACGGCCCGGTGATCTGGGAAGACCATTTCTACCCCGAAATCATCAACCCCGACACTGGCGAAGTGTTGCCCGACGGCGCACTGGGTGAACTGGTGTTTACCTCGCTGACCAAAGAAGCTTTTCCGGTCATTCGCTATCGCACCCGCGACTTAACCAGCCTGCTGCCACCTACAGCGCGCTCGTTCCGCCGCATGGGCAAGATTACGGGCCGCTCGGACGACATGCTGATCGTGCGCGGCGTCAACGTCTTCCCGACCCAAGTGGAAGAGCAAATTTTGCGCGATCCCCGTTTGTCGGGCAACTACCAAATCCACCTGAGCCGCGATGGCCACTTGGACAACGTCGAAATCCGCTGCGAATTGCAACACAGCCTGACCGGCCAGCTTAGCCCAGCCCAAGTGCAACAAGTAGCCAAAGAGTTGCAACACCACATCAAAACCATTGTCGGCATCTCGACCAAAGTCAATGTGTTTGAGGCCAATGCCCTGCCGCGCACCCTGACTGGCAAAGCCCGCCGCGTGTTCGATGAGCGTCCTAAGCAAGCCTAAAGAAAGATTCGCATGACCCAAGCTTATATTTGCGACGCTATCCGCACCCCCATTGGCCGCTACGGCGGTGCCCTGTCTTCGGTGCGTGCCGATGATCTGGGTGCGGTGCCGCTCAAAGCGCTGATGGAGCGCAACCCCCAAGTGGACTGGGCTGCCGTCGAAGACATCATCTACGGCTGCGCCAACCAAGCCGGTGAAGACAACCGCAACGTAGCGCGCATGTCGGGCCTGCTGGCCGGTTTGCCGGTGCAAGTGCCCGGCACCACCATCAACCGCCTGTGCGGCTCCGGTATGGATGCCATCGGTTTGGCTGCCCGCTCGATCAAGGCCGGCGAAACCAGCCTGATGATTGCAGGTGGCGTCGAGAGCATGAGCCGTGCCCCGTTTGTCATGCCTAAGGCAGATAGCGCGTTTAGCCGTAGCAATGTGGTGTACGACACCACCATCGGCTGGCGCTTTCCCAATCCTGTGATGAAGAAGCTCTACGACACCCACTCGATGCCGCAAACAGCGGACAACGTGGCCGCAGAGTTCCAAATTGGCCGTGCTGACCAAGACGCCTTCGCCCTGCGCTCGCAACAGCGCTGGGGTGCTGCCAATGCCGCAGGCCGTTTTGCGGATGAGTTGGTGCCCGTCACCATTCCGCGCAAGAAGGGCGATCCGCTGGTGGTGACCACCGACGAGCATCCTCGTCCCGAAACCACGCTAGAAATGCTGGCCAAGCTCAAGGGCGTCAATGGCCCCGATTTGAGCGTCACGGCGGGCAATGCTTCTGGTGTGAACGATGGCGCTTGCGCCGTGCTGCTGGCTTCTGAAGAAGCTGCCCAGCGCTACGGCCTGACCCCGCGCGCCCGTGTTGTGGGCATGGCAACTGCTGGCTTGGCCCCACGCATCATGGGTTTTGGCCCCGCCCCTGCCGTGCGCAAGGTGCTGGCCCAAACCGGCCTGACTCTGGCGCAAATGGACGTGATCGAACTCAATGAAGCCTTTGCCGCCCAAGCGCTGGCCGTGCTGCGCGACTTAGGTTTGTCGGATGACGCCGCCCACGTCAACCCCAACGGCGGTGCTATTGCGATGGGCCACCCGCTGGGCATGAGTGGTGCCCGTCTGGTCACTACCGCCAGTTATGAACTCGCCCGCCGTGGTGGTCGTTATGCGCTGTGCACGATGTGCATTGGCGTCGGTCAGGGCATTGCCATGGTGATTGAGCGCGTCTGAGATCACCAGGAAAACTCAACAACTATTTATCAGGAGACAAAGCAATGAAATTTCAACTCAAGCAAATCGCCGTCGGTGCCACTTTGGCCTTGGGCGCAATGGTAGCGATGGCAGCAGACCCGATCAAAATCGGTGCTGTGCTCTCCGTCACCGGCCCGGCTGCCTTTTTGGGCGACCCAGAGCTGAAGACGCTGCAAATGTACGTTGAAGACCTGAACAAAAAAGGCGGCGTGCTGGGCCGCCAGTTGGAACTGGTGCATTACGACGACGGCAGTGATGCCAACAAGGCCAACGGTTTTACCAAGCGCCTGATCGACAACGACAAGGTGGACGTCATCATCGGTGGCACCACCACTGGGGCCACGATGTCGATGGTGCCGCTGGTCACCAAGGCCGAAGTGCCCTTTATCTCGCTGGCCGGTGCCGTGGTGGTGGTCGAGCCGGTGAAGAAGTGGGTTTTCAAAACCCCGCATACCGACCGCATGGCCGCCGAAAAAGTGTTTGAAGACATGAAAAAGCGCGGCCTGACCAAGGTGGCCCTGCTGTCGGAAACCTCTGGCTTTGGCCAGTCGGGCAAGAAAGAAACCGAAGCCGTAGCATCCAAGTACGGCATCACGCTGGTGGCCAACGAAACCTACGGCCCCAAAGACACCGACATGAGCCCCCAGCTCACCAAGATCAAAAATACCGCAGGCTTGCAAGCGGTGTTTGTCTTTGGTTTGGGCCAAGGCCCGGCCATCGTCACCAAGAACTACAAGCAGTTGGGCGTCAGCCTGCCACTGTACCAATCGCATGGTGTGGCCTCGGATGAGTTCCTGAAGCTGGCTGGCCCAGCCGCCGAAGGCGTGCGTTTGCCTTCGCCCGCCCAGTTGATTCCTGAACAACTGCCCGCCAACGACCCACAAAAGCCGGTGGTGGCAGCGTACGACTTGGCCTACAAGACGCGCTACAAGTCCGAAGTGTCCACCTTTGGTGGTTACGCCTACGACGCGCTGATGCTGACGGTAGATGCCATGAAGCGTGCCAACGGCACCGACAAAGCCAAGGTGCGTGATGCCCTCGAATCGACCAAAGGCTTTGTGGCTACCAGCGGCACTTTCAATATGTCGGCCACCGACCACATGGGCCTGAACCTGTCCGCCTTCCGCCTGCTGGAAGTCAAGGACGGCAAATGGCACCTGCCGCAATAACTTTGAGCTACTGACTGCGAGCCACTTCCACCATGTACCAAACCCTGAGTATTGAGCGCCAAGAGCGTGTCGCCACCATCTGGATGGATCGTCCCGATGTGTTCAACGCCTTTGATGAGCAACTGATTGCCGACTTGGGCGCGGCCTGCGCCGAACTCGATGCCGATGCCTCGGTGCGGGTGGTGGTGTTGGCTGGCCGTGGCAAGCATTTTTCTGCCGGTGCCGATTTGAACTGGATGAAGCGCGCCTCTGCCTTTACCGAGGAAGAAAACCGCGCCGATGCCCGCAAGTTTGCCCGCATGTTGCGCGCCCTGTCGGGCATGTCTAAGCCCACCGTGGCCCGTGTGCAAGGGGCGGCGTTGGGTGGTGGCACTGGCTTGGCTGCTGCCTGCGATATGGCGGTGGCCAGCAGTGATGCCACCTTTGCCACCTCTGAAGTCAAGTTCGGCATCATCCCGGCGGTCATCAGCCCCTATGTGTTGCGTGCCATTGGGCCACGCCATGCACTGCGTTACTTTCAGAGTGGCGAGCGCTTCTCGGCACAGCGGGCGTTGGCGATGGGCTTGGTGACTGAAGTGTGCGAGCGCGACCAATTAGATACCACTATCGCCCAACTAATCGAACCGCTGATTGTGGGCGCACCGCTGGCACAAAAGGCCGCTAAAGACCTGATTGCCGCCGTCGATGGCCACCCCATCAATGACGACATCAGTGAAGAGACCGCGCAGCGCATTGCCCGCCAGCGCGCCACCAGCGAAGCCAAAGATGGCATTGCCGCTTTTTTAGAAAAGCGCACGCCAGCTTGGTTGCTCTGATTTTCCCCACCGTATTGGCCTCAACCTTCAAGGAGTAATCGCCATGTACACGCAATCGTTCAGTGTGCCGGATGACACCGGCCAAAAAATCAAAGCCGTGGCGGCTATCGAGCCGCCTGAGTTGATGGCAAAGTTTGATGCCCGCATCGACGCCGATGGCCGCATTGAGCCACAAGACTGGATGCCCGACGCCTACCGCAAAACGCTGGTGCGCCAAATCAGCCAGCACGCCCACAGCGAAATCGTCGGTATGCTGCCCGAAGGCAACTGGATCAGCCGCGCTCCTAGCTTGAAGCGCAAGGCTATCTTGATTGCCAAGGTGCAAGACGAAGGTGGCCACGGCCAATACCTGTACAGCGCCGCTGAAACCTTGGGTGTGAGCCGTGCCGACCTGCTCGATGCACTGCACTCGGGCAAGGCCAAGTACAGCTCGATCTTTAACTACCCGACCCTGAACTGGGCCGATGTAGGCACGATTGGCTGGTTGGTCGATGGCGCAGCCATCATGAACCAAGTGCCGCTGTGCCGCTGCTCTTATGGCCCTTACTCCCGCGCCATGATCCGTGTGTGCAAGGAAGAGTCCTTCCACCAGCGCCAAGGCTACGAAGCCCTGCTGGTGATGATGCGCGGCACCGACGAGCAAAAGGCGATGGTGCAAGACTCCGTCAACCGCTGGTGGTGGAAGTGCTTGGCTATGTTTGGCCCCCCAGATGCTGACAGCCCCCACAGCGCCCAAGGGATGCGCTGGGGTATCAAGCGCGTGTCCAACGACGACCTGCGCCAAAAGTTTATCGACGCCACTGTGCCACAGGCCAAGGTGTTGGGCATCACCCTGCCTGACCCCGACCTGAAGTGGAACGAAGAACGTGGTCACTACGACTACGGCCAAATCGATTGGGATGAGTTTTGGACCACGGTCAACGGCAACGGCCCGTGCAACAAAGAACGTCTCTCGACCCGCGTGAAAGCGCACAACGACGGCCAATGGGTGCGTGATGCCGCCCTGGCCCACGCCCGCAAACAGCAACAACGCGCAATGAAGGAAGCAGCATGAGCACCCCCGCACTGAAAGATTGGCCCCTGTGGGAAGTTTTTGTTCGTAGCAAGCAAGGCTTGGATCACAAGCACTGCGGTAGCCTGCACGCCTCGGACGCGCAGCACGCCTTGCAAATGGCCCGCGATATGTACACGCGCCGCCAAGAAGGCGTGAGCATCTGGGTGATTCCTTCGGCCCAAATCACTGCCAGCAACCCGGACGATAAAGAAGAACTGTTTGACCCAGCGGCTGACAAAATCTACCGCCACCCAACGTTCTACGAAATTCCGGAAGAAGTGGGGCACATGTAATCATGAGTGCAACTGCCAACTACCTGTTGCACTTGGCTGACAACGCCGTAGTGCTGGGCCAGCGCAACGCCGAATGGTGTGGCCACGGCCCCGTGATTGAGGAAGACATTGCGCTGGCCAACGTCAGCTTGGACTTGATTGGCCAAGCCCGCCTGCTGTACCAGCAAGCCGCTGTGGTCTTGGGTGGCGACGCCACCGAAGACAAGCTGGCCTACTTCCGTGATGAGCCCGAGTTTCGCAACTACACCTTGTTGGAGCTGCCGCACCGCAGCGCTTTGGTGGGTTACGCCAAGTCTGACATGGACTACGGCACCACCATCGTGCGCAACTTTCTCTACAGCGCCTTGATGGTGCTGGTTTGGGAAGCCTTGCAGCAGTCCAAAGATGAGCAACTGGCCGCAATTGCTGCCAAGTCGCTCAAAGAGGTGCGCTACCACCTGCGCCACTCGCGTGACTGGCTGATCCGTTTGGGTGATGGCACCGACGAATCGCACGCCCGCGTGCAAGCAGCGCTGGATCACCTGATGCCTTACACCGAAGAATTCTGGACAGACAGCAGCATCGAAAGCGCTGCCGTGGCCACCGGTGTTGGTGTGAGCGTGCCCAGCCTGCGCGCCCAGTGGGACGCTTTGGTGAACGATGCTTTGGCTGAAGCCACCTTGGTGCGCCCAGCGTTTGAAGGCTACATCACCGAAGGCAAACAAGGTCTGCATTCTGAGCATCTGGGCTTCTTGCTCTCCGAGATGCAAAGTTTGGCCCGCGCCCATCCTAACGCTACCTGGTAAAAACACCATGAACACCGTTGTCACCCCCGCCGATGCCATACAGGCAGCTTGGACTGCCCTAGAAACCTTGGCCGATCCGGAAATTCCGGTGGTGTCGTTGCGTGAACTGGGCATTTTGCGCGATGTGCGTCAGGGTGCCGACGGGCTGGAGGTGGTCATCACCCCCACCTACAGCGGCTGCCCAGCGATGGGCCAGATTGAGGACGATGTCCACACCACCCTGCAAGCCGCTGGCTTGCAGGCCAAGGTGGTGACGCAATTGGCCCCAGCTTGGACTACCGACTGGATGACCGATATTGCCAAAGAAAAGCTGCGCGCCTACGGCATTGCGCCCCCCGGCCACCACTGCGCTAAAGGGCGCGAGGCGGGCGAGAGCGTGCTGCGCTTTGTGCGCGGTGCTGCCGAGCCTGAGCCCGCTGTGCCCTGCCCGCACTGTGGCTCCAGCCATACTGTGGAGTCTTCGCATTTTGGTTCCACCGCCTGCAAGGCGCTGTACAAATGCCTAGATTGCCAAGAACCTTTTGATTACTTCAAGCCGTATTAACGCCAACCGGAAACGCCAGCATGTCTGCACCCCATTTCCATGAACTCAAGGTCAAGCGTGTCAGCCCGGAAGCGGCTGGTGCGGTAGCCATCACTTTTGACATCCCGGCCAACCTGCGCGAAGCTTTCGCTTTTGAGCCGGGCCAGTTTCTGACGCTGCGCGCCACTATCAACGACCAAGATGTGCGCCGCAACTACTCTATCAGCAGCCCCCGCAGCCGCCTGACCCAGCGCGGTGAGATCGAAGTGGGCATCCGTGCGGTAGAAAACGGCCTGTTCTCCAACTGGGCCACTACCGCCATCAAGGTGGGCGACACCCTGAACGTGATGACCCCCGATGGCCGTTTTGTGGTCAAAAAGCAGCGCGCCATTCACCGCGTGGGCTTTGCCGGTGGTTCGGGCATTACCCCGATTTTGTCGATTGCCGCCACCACGCTGGAAGAGCAGCCTGAGTCCAAGTTCACCTTGGTCTATGGCAACCGCAACATGGCTACCGTCATGTTCAATGAAGCCCTGCAAGACCTGAAAGATCGTTTTGCTGGCCGCTTCACCATGATCCACATTCTGTCCAGCCAAGCCCAAGAAGTGGACTTGTTGCAAGGGCTGATTGATGGCGACAAGGTGCGTGCCCTGATTGCCGCCTTCTTGCCAGTCAAGAGCATGGATGAAGTGTTTATCTGCGGCCCTGAGCCGATGATGGACGCGGTAGAAAAATCGCTGGTCGAGGCGGGTGTGCCCGCCAACCGCGTGTACAGCGAGCGCTTTAGCGCCGGTGCCCCTACGGGTGCGCAAGTGGTGAGCATTGATGCCCCCAAAGCCTCGGCAGCGCGCACGGTGCAACTGACGATTGTGGTCGATGGCACAGAACACCACATGACGATGGCCTCCTCCGAGCGCGTGCTGGATGTCGGGCTGGATGCTGGTTTGGATTTGTCGTTCTCGTGCAAGGCTGGTGTGTGCTGCACCTGCCGCGCCAAGGTGCTGTGTGGTTCGGTCACTATGGACAAAAACTACACCCTAGAAGCCGATGAAATCGCCCAAGGCTTTGTCTTGAGCTGCCAAGCCCGCCCTACCAGCGAGCAAGTCACCATCAGCTTTGACGAGCGTTAATCTGATCTGTCGGCCTTAGCGCCACCCGCAAAAAGCCGACCTTGGGTCGGCTTTTGGTTTTTAAGCCATGTCAGACCATGGCAGCCAGTGCTTCGTAGCGTTTCATGCCTTAAGGGTAAAACGCTAATACCCGGTAGCCTGCCATGGGCGTGTTGCCAGTGGCAATGCGCACCAGCACTGTAGAGCTCCATTCAGCGTGGGCCGCTAGTGTGGTACCGGCTCCCAATTCTTGCGGCATGAAAACGCGCCGCAGCACCGGCTGCTCGTTGGCATCGGTGAGTGTTAGCTCCACGGCAGGCATCTCCAGCATCAGGCCAGAGCGGTTTTTGAGCGTCACGGCAAAATGGTAAACGCCGCCATCCACTCGGTTAAAGGAGGAGCTTTCTATCACCACCGCGCCAATTTGTCGGTACAAGTCCACCGTGCAATTGAGCGGCCCGCACAGCAGTTCTAGCATGGGACGCCAAGACGGTTGCGATGCCGCCAGCCTGTGGCGGTCATGCACCAACACCTGCCCGATCAAGCCCAGCAAGAGCAAGGTGGCTAACAGGGCCAGCCCTAGGCGCACCAGTGGTTTGCGCCACAGGGCCTTGCGTCGTGCTGCCCGCACAAACGAAGGCTCGTCGGGGCCAACGTCGGGGGTATCCGCAGTGGGAGGGGGGGGGGGGTCGGCAGAAACTGGGGCGGGACGTTTGTTTTTGTTTTTGCGTGTTGGCACTGCTGCCGTTGCGGGGGCGGCGGTGTTTGGTGCTGGATGCACTGGGGTAGTGGCCGCCAATGCAGCCGCAGGCCGCGCCGTAGCCGCTGGCGTGTCTTGCGCCCAGTCCAGTGGGCCACTGGGTTCTATGCGTTCATCCAAGGAGAGGCTGGGTGCCAAAGCCGGGGCAGAAAATACCTCTTTGGCCTCTGGTTTGGGCGTTGGCAATGGGGCCAAGTCCAATTCGGGCATCACCGGGCTGGCGTTGGCTTCAGCCTCTGCGGCGCGTGCCAGTTCTGCTTCTGTGGTGGCTTCGGCCTCTAGCTCCAGTGCAGGCTCAGGCCAATCAATATCGGTAGGGATGCTGGCTGCCGGGATCGGGGCAGGCGCTGGCGGCGCGGGGATGGGTGCGGGAGGAGGAGGCGGCGGTGGTGGTGGCGGTACTGGGGCTGTGATTGGTGGCGGGGGTGGTGCTGCCTCTGGCCAGTCCAGATCAATGCTGCTGGCAGTCGGTGCTGCAAAGTCGAGCACCTCCGGTGGCGGCGGGGCCAACTCTTCGGGGCTGGGGGCGGCTGGGGGCGGCGGCAGGGGTATTTCCCACGGGTCGGCTGGGGATACGGGCCGCGTAGCGCTGGCGGCAGCCAATGGCGTGGGCAAGGTGGCGTTTTGCGCGCCGCTTTGGATGTCTGCTGGGGCCGGGGTTGCCGCTGTCGGCTGGGGTTGTAGATGCTCGGTGGCATCAAACACATGCTCACAATGACCGCAGCGCACCCAGCCCTCGGAAATACGCAGTTGATCCGGAACCACCTTGAACGAGGTGGCGCAAGACGGGCAGCGGGTGATCTGGCTCATCGGCGGTGGTGGGTAGGCTGGCGTGGAGGGGAGTTAGCGTTGTGCGGTCATTAAAATCCAACCCTCTTGGGCATCGGCCACTTGCAGCGGCAGATAGGGGGCGTAGGCTTCTTTGAGCTCGTCGGCTTGGCGCTCTAGGATACCGGCCAGCACCAGATGGCCGCCAGCGGCCACATGGGCGCACAGCAGTGGGGCCAGCACCCGCAGTGGTGTTGCCAAAATGTTGGCTAGCACAGTCTGGTAGCTGCCTTGGGCCAAGTCGGGCAGGCCAGAGTGCATCTGCACGCTATTGGCGTGGGCGTTTTGCTGGCTCGATTCCACGGCAGCGGGGTCAATATCCACCGCATCAATGTCTTGCGCGCCAAACTTGGCCGCGCCAATGGCCAAAATCCCGGAGCCGCAGCCATAGTCCAGCACCCGGCCCAAGCTGCCTTGGGGTTGGCGGGCAATCCAGCGCAGGCACATGCGGGTGGTGGGGTGGGTGCCGGTGCCAAAGGCCAAGCCGGGGTCAAGGCGAATCACACGCGTGGCTTGCGCTGGTGGCTCATGCCAAGTGGGCACGATCCAAAAATCGGGGGTGATGTCCACTGGGGCAAACTGCGATTGCGTCAAACGCACCCAATCTTGGTCGGCCAGCGGGCTAATGCCCAACACCGCGCAACCGTCAAAAAACTCTTGCGCTTGCAACAGGTTGCGTGCTTCTTCGGCTAAGGCCTCAGTGGCAAACAAGGCCACGATGCGGCTGCGTTGCCAGCCGTCTTTGGGGGGCGGCATACCGGGCTCGCCAAACAGGGCCTGTTCGGCATCGGTCTGGGCGTCGGCATCCTCCACCGAGACGCTCAGGGCATCTAGCGCATCGAGGGCATCGCTCAGGGATTCGACCCGGTCTTCCGGGCTCATCAGGCTCAATTCATACATGGCGGGGGGCCTTGTGCACAGCAATGAAAAAAAACAGGCCCGCGCCTGGTGCTTGGCGCAGGCCCCTATCAGGGCAAGAGGCTCAACGCTGGCGCTGTGAGAGCCACTCTTCGAGGTAGTGGATGTTGGTGCCACCAGCCATAAACTTGGCATCGACCATCAGCTCGCGGTGCAGGGCGATGTTGGTGTTAATGCCTTCAATCACCGTCTCGGCCAGTGCGGTACGCATCCGGGCCAAGGCTTGCTCGCGGGTATCGCCATGTGCAATGATTTTGCCAATCATTGAGTCGTAGTTTGGCGGCACATAGTAGTTGGTGTAGACGTGCGAATCGACCCGTACCCCCGGCCCACCCGGTGCGTGCCAAGTGGTGATGCGCCCCGGCGAGGGCGTGAACTTGTACGGGTCTTCGGCGTTGATGCGGCACTCAATGGCATGGCCGCGCAACTGGGCGTTGATTTGGCGCTGGGTGAAGGGCAATTTCTCGCCCGCCGCCACCATGATCTGGGTGCGCACAATGTCCACGCCGGTAATCATTTCGGTGACGGGGTGCTCCACCTGCACGCGGGTGTTCATCTCAATAAAGTAGAACTCGCCGTCTTCGTACAGAAACTCAAAGGTGCCCGCACCCCGGTAGCCAATCTTTTTGCAGGCAGCTACGCAGCGATCGCCAATGCGGTCAATCAGGCGGCGCGAGATATCGGGGGCAGGGGCCTCTTCAATCACCTTTTGGTGGCGGCGCTGCATAGAGCAATCGCGCTCGCCCAGATAGACAGCATTGCGGTGCTTGTCGGCCAGCACTTGGATTTCAATGTGGCGCGGGTTTTGCAGAAACTTTTCCATATAGACCGCCGGATTGCCAAAGGCAGCCCCGGCTTCGGCCTTGGTCATCTGCACGGCATTGACCAGCGCTGCCTCGGTATGCACCACGCGCATCCCCCGGCCACCGCCACCGCCAGCGGCTTTGATAATCACCGGATAGCCCACCGCCTTGGCAATGCGCTTGATTTGCACTGGGTCATCAGGCAATTCGCCCTCAGAGCCTGGCACGCAGGGCACGCCAGCGCGGATCATGGCCTGCTTGGCCGAGACCTTATCGCCCATGGTGCGGATGTTCTCTGGCGTGGGGCCAATAAACTGGAAGCCGCTTTTTTCTACCCGCTCTGCAAAATCAGCGTTCTCGGACAAGAAGCCATAACCGGGGTGAATGGCCTCGGCGTCGGTCACTTCTGCCGCCGAGATGATGGCGGGCATGTTGAGGTAACTCAGCGGCGAGGGTGCTGGGCCGATGCAGACGGCTTCTTCGGCCAGCTTGACGTATTTGGCGTCGCGGTCAGCCTCGGAATAGACCATCACCGCCTTGACGCCCAGCTCTTGGCAGGCGCGCTGGATGCGCAGTGCGATTTCGCCGCGATTAGCGATCAGAATCTTTTTAAACATGGGTGTTTTTGCCGCAGATGGCTCGAAGGGGGAGAGCATCGCTGCCTTATTCGATCACAAACAGGGGTTGGCCGTACTCTACCGCTTGGCCGTTTTCACCCAGAATGCGCGTGACTGTGCCCGATTTGTCGGCTTCGATCTCATTGAGAATCTTCATGGCCTCAATGATGCAGACGGTCTCGCCCTCTTTGACTTGGCTGCCTAGCTCGACAAAAGGCTTGGCACCGGGGCTGGAGGAGCGGTAAAACGTGCCCACCATTGGCGATTTGACAACGTGGCCGCTGGGTTCTGCGGGGGCGGCCAATTCGGCCACGGCAGCAGGTTGCATCGGGGCGGCTGTGGCTGCCTGTACTGGCGCAGCAACAAATTGCTGTACCACGGCACCACCGCCTTTGACGATGCGGACTTTGCCTTCGGCCTCGGTGATTTCCAGTTCCGACACATTTGACTCGGAAACGAGGTCAATCAGGGTTTTGAGTTTGCGCAAATCCATGCAAGGCTCCAAGAGCGAAAAACTGAACAGGGCGCGAATTTACTCTAATTTCACGCTATTGCAGTCTTTCTGAGGTATTTGAGGGGAACGGTGGCAATCTTCGGGGTGAATTCCCCGGTGTCAGGCGTTAGTGCAAGGCACTCCAGCTTTGCAGCAGCTGCGCTGTGACTTGGCCGATTTTACGTTGTTGCACTTGGCCATCGGCAGCCAGCAGCACGCTAAAGGGTAAACCACCCCCTAAATTGCCCAGCGCACGGGCCAAGTCTTGGCCTTCTACCGAGGCCAGTGCCACCGGAAAATCCACCGGCTGGCGCGCTAAAAATTGCTGTACGGCGGCTGGTTTGTCGATAGCGATGCCCAGCACTTGCCAGCCTTTGGCCCGTTGTTGCTGAAAAAAGCGATTCAATAGCGGCATTTCGGCCACGCAAGGCGGGCACCAAGTGGCCCAAAAGTTGAGCAGCAACGGCTGGTGCTGAAACTGGCGCAGCGCCAGCTGTGTGCCGTCTGCGGTAGGCGTTACAAAAGTTTTTTCCCAGAAGTCGGGCACACCATCGGGGCTGCCGGGGACTGGGGCGGGGCGCTGGCTTTGCCACCAGTCCCAGCCAGCCCCAGCGGCCAGCGTGGCGGCCACTGCGCTGCCCAGCAGCAGGCGGCGCGGTGGGCGGCTGGGAGATGGGGTGGGGGCGTCGGGTGTGGTGGGCGTGTTCATGGCGCTGTGCTGGTGGCCGTGTCGGTGGCTGCCAGTAATTGACGCACCGCCGCCGCGTGGCCGCGTGGCGTGCGCCCTTGGCTGTCAGGGCGCAGGGCTCCGCGCAGGTCATCCAAATCGTAAATCAGCAAATGCACGCCCACCACGGTATCCAGTTCAGGCAGGGGGTGGCCGATGGTGAGCGCCTCTACGGGTTGGCCGTGTAAGCCGTTGACCATCTGGGCGTCATAGTCCACGCCCCGGTTAATCAGCAAAATCTCTGCCGATTTGGAATCATCGCAAAACAGTGAGAGGTAAATATCAGACAGCCGTGTGGCCGTACCGTGCCAGACGGCCCCAGCCAAGTGAGGCCGAAACTCTGCCAGCCGCTCCATCCATAGCAAGGCCAGTTGCCGCAGGGCGCGTAATTCTTGCGGCTGGGTGTCGGCGCAAAAAATGGCAATGTGCTCAGCCACGGCGGCTTCTAGCAAGTCGTTGTGGGGTAGGGCGGTGCGGGCGGGCAAGCCTAAATCACGCACAGCGCGGCGTTTGGCCGGGCCGTAGTCCAGCCCCTCATCCACCACCAGACGGGCAGCAGCGTGGGCAATTTCGGTGGCAAGGTGGGTGTTTTGCATGGTGTGGTTCCAAGTCTGCATTGTGGCCTGCAACCGTAAAATCTGTGCCTATGCACATACACATCCTAGGCATTTGCGGCACTTTCATGGGCGGCGTGGCCGCATTGGCCCGCGAGGCCGGACACCGCGTCACCGGCTGCGATGCCGGTGTTTATCCCCCCATGAGCGACCAATTGCGCTCTTTGGGCATTGAGTTGATTGAGGGCTTTGGCACCGAACAACTAGCGCTCAAGCCCGATATGTTCGTGGTTGGCAATGTCGTCAGCCGCGCCCGCCTGCCCGATGGTAGCCCCAAGTTTCCGCTGATGGAGGCCATTTTGGAGGCCGGGCTGCCCTACACCAGCGGGCCGCAATGGCTGGCCGAGCAGGTGTTGCAAGGCCGCCATGTGCTGGCTGTGGCTGGTACGCATGGCAAAACCACCACCACCTCGATGCTGGCGTGGGTGCTGGAGTGCGCTGGCTTGCAGCCGGGCTTTTTGGTGGGTGGCGTGCCGCTCAATTTTGGTGTGTCGGCGCGCTTGGGTGCGTCCACCCGGCCTATTGCTGGCGCTGGCCCGGTAGGCAGCGCGCCGTTGTTTGTCATTGAGGCCGATGAATACGACACCGCTTTTTTTGACAAGCGCAGCAAATTTGTTCACTATCGCCCGCGCACTGCTATTTTGAACAACCTAGAGTTCGATCATGCCGACATCTTTGATGATCTAGCGGCTATTGAGCGGCAATTTCACCATTTGGTGCGTACCGTGCCGCCGTCGGGGCGGGTGGTGGTTAATGGCTTAGAAGAGAGTTTGGCGCGGGTATTGCATACCGGCTGTTGGAGCGGCGTGAGCAGTTTTGGCGCAGCTGTGAGCGATTTCACGGCAGAAGGCCCGCCCGATGCTTTTGATGTCTTGCATCGTGGCCAGCGCGTGGCGCGGGTCGAGTGGGCACTCAGTGGCGTACACAACCAGCTTAACGCCTTGGCCGCCATTGCCGCAGCAGAGCATGTCGGCGTGGCCCCAGCGGTGGCGGCAGCGGCTTTGGGCAGCTTTCAGAATGTGCGCCGCCGCATGGAGTTGCGCGGCGTCGTGCGCGGCATCACCGTTTACGATGATTTTGCCCACCACCCCACGGCCATGCGCACCACGCTGGATGGCCTGCGCCAGCGTGTCGGCGCGCAGGGGCGCATTTTGGTAGCCTTTGAGCCGCGCAGCAACACCATGAAACTGGGCACTATGAAGGCCCAATTGCCTTGGGCACTCGAAAATGCCGATCAGGTGTTTTGCCACACTGCCGGGCTAGACTGGGATGCCGCTGCTGCACTGGCCCCTTTAGGAGCGCAGGCGCACACTGCCGCCCATATCACTGCGCTGTTGGCGCAAATTGCTGCTGCAGCACAGCCCGGCGATCACATCCTGTGCATGAGCAATGGGGCTTTTGGTGGCATCCACAGCTTACTGTTGCAAACGCTCAGTAACTGATGGTCATAGAGGGCACGTCCACGTGGATGATGGGCTTGACCAACACGGCATAGGTGGCGCGGGCAAACTGGGCCAACCATGTGGCATCTGAGAGCAGCGGTGCGCCTGCGGCTACCGCTACCGTTAGCACCTTGTCGGCCAGCAGCACCTTGCCGCTGGCACGCAATGGCTCGCACTCTAGGCGGATGAACTCATCGTCCAGCCAGCGGCGTGCTTCTTCATTGCCCATTGGCTCGGCGTGTTCTAGGTCGAAGCGAAACTCTGCGTTGTGCCCTAAGGTAACGGTGACTTCTCTGTGCATGGATCTATCTTTCTAATGGAGAGTACAAAGGGTGGTTGTCTCCACCACCCTGTGGCGTTGCATTTGCTGCGCCAACGCTAGCTTACACTGGCGCAGCCTGCCTGTCAGCGGGTGCGGCGTGCCTGCACGGCAGCAGCCAAGTCGGCCAACGATTGCACCGAGTCATCCCAGCCCAAGCAGGCATCGGTGATGCTCTTGCCGTATTCCAGCGCAGTGGGTACATCTTTGCCGGGGGTAAACTTTTGTGCGCCTGCGTTGATGTGGCTCTCGATCATCACACCAAAAACGCTGTGCGAGCCTGCCGCCAGTTGGGCGGCAATGTCGCGCACCACGTCGCGTTGCTTTTCGTGCTGTTTGCTGCTATTGGCATGGCTGCAATCGACCATCAGTGTAGCGGGCAGTTTGGCAGCTTCTAGGTCTTTGCAGGCCGCAGCCACGCTGGCGGCATCGTAGTTGGGGGCCTTGCCACCGCGCAAAATAACGTGGCAGTCGGGGTTGCCTGCGGTATCGACAATCGCTACTTGGCCGTTTTTGTGGACGGACAAGAAGTGGTGGCCTCGGCTGGCCGATTGGATGGCGTCGGTAGCAATGCGGATATTGCCATCGGTGCCATTCTTAAAACCAATCGGTGCCGACAAGCCCGAAGCCAGTTCGCGGTGGACTTGGCTTTCGGTGGTGCGGGCACCAATTGCGCCCCAGCTGATCAAATCGCCAATGTATTGGGGTGAGATCACGTCCAAAAACTCGCTGCCAGCGGGCACGCCCAAGCGGTTAATGTCGATGAGCAACTGGCGTGCCATGCGCAGGCCCTCGTCAATGCGGTAGCTTTCATCGAGGTAGGGGTCGTTGATCAGGCCCTTCCAGCCTACCGTGGTGCGTGGCTTTTCAAAGTAAACGCGCATCACGATCTCTAGCGTGTCTTTGTATTGCTCGCGCACCACTTGCAGGCGGCGGGCGTAGTCCAGTGCGGCAGCCGGGTCGTGGATGGAGCAAGGGCCAATAATCACCAGCAGGCGGTCGTCCGTGCCTGCCATGATGTTGTGGATGCTTTGGCGCGTTTGCGTAATCAACGTTTCAATGGCGGTGCCCCGGATGGGGAAGAAACGGATGAGGTGTTCGGGAGGGGGCAGCACAATGATGTCCTTGATACGTTCGTCGTCGGTCTGGCTGGTTTTCTCGACGTGCTGGTACCAGGGCTCAGTGACAGGGGTGGCTTGGGGGGCAGTCATGCTTGTCTTCCTTTTAAGATGGATCAAAGTGGGGATTTGAAAACAAAAAACCGCCGGGCTTTGCAGCAGCGGCGGTGTGTGAAAAGGGTCTAGGTGCTTGCGCGCTCGCCTCTCTCATCCGCCCGGGATCGAGAAATAGGACCAAAAATAAAAAGCGCGTGCTATCGACATGGGAAAGCAATGTAGCACAGTCTGTGGTGCATTGCAGCAACAGCTAATGCCAACGCTGCCAGCGTTGTAGCACGGCCTGCCACCATGATGATCGTTGTGGCGATGGCGGTGAGGGGGGCTCTTCTGGGGTAGAACTCATCACCAAGCCTGCCCCTTGCTGGTACATATCCAGCAGCAACAGGCCCTCGCCCAAGGCGCGCCATGCCCATTGCTCCATCTGGTCAAAAGCGGCCCCCTCGTGGCTACTGCGCTGGGCCAAGGCTTCGCGCCAGCGTTGCACGGCTTGGGCCAGTTCGCGCAGGGCGCGCTGGTAACTGGCCCATTCGTACATGGTTTTCCAGCCCGCCTCTGGGCTGCAAAGCACGGCTTGGTGCTGGCGCAGTTCTTGGGCTAGCGCGCCGGCGCGCCGTGCAATGGTATTGGCGTCGCGGCGGTGGCGTCTGGCTCCCACTGCCAAGTCCAGAGCCTTAGCCAGCGCGCTGATGTTGTCACGCAGCAGGCGCAATTGCTCATCGGCAACACATTCGCGCAGCAAATAGCTGATGTCGGCAAAGGACTGTGCCGTTTGCGAGGCTTGCGTCAGTGGCCCGGCCATAGTGGTTGCTCCGTGGGCCGCACCATACTGCAGCCCGCCGTCGGTGGCGTTTTAGGCGGTACCGCCCACCGTCAAGCCCTCAATGCGCAAAGTGGGCTGGCCCACCCCTACAGGCACGCTTTGGCCTTCTTTGCCACAGGTGCCCACGCCGCTATCGAGGCGCATATCGTTGCCAATCATGCTGATCTTTTTGAGCGATTCTGGGCCGCTGCCAATGATGGTGGCTCCTTTGACGGGGTACAAAATTTTGCCGTTTTCTACCCAATAGGCTTCGCTGGCGCTAAAGACAAACTTGCCGGAGGTAATGTCCACCTGTCCGCCACCAAAGTTGCTGGCATACAGCCCCTTTTTGATGCTGGCAATGATCTCTTGCGGGTCTTTGTCGCCTCCGAGCATGTAGGTGTTGGTCATGCGTGGCATCGGGATATGGGCATAGCTCTCGCGGCGGCCATTGCCGGTGGGTGCCACGCCCGTCAGGCGGGCATTGAGTGCATCTTGGATATAGCCCTTGAGGATGCCGTCTTCGATCAGCACATTGCGCTGGCTGGCGTGGCCTTCGTCGTCCACGTTGAGCGAGCCGCGCCGGTCGGCCAGCGTGCCATCATCAAGCACTGTTACGCCTTTGGCGGCCACGCGCTGGCCAATGCGGCCACTGAACGCGCTAGAGCCTTTGCGGTTGAAGTCGCCCTCTAGCCCGTGGCCCACGGCCTCGTGCAGCAGCACACCGGGCCAGCCAGGGCCAAGTACCACGGTCATCTCACCAGCGGGTGCAGGGCGAGATTCCAAATTGACCAACGCCGCGTGCACCGCTTCATCGACATACTGCGTAATCAGGGCGTCGTCAAAATAGGCCAAACCAAAGCGGCCACCACCGCCAGCAGAACCTACTTCGCGGCGGCCCCCCTGCTCGGCAATCACCGTGACGGATAAGCGCACCAGCGGGCGCACATCGGCAGCCAGCGTGCCATCGGCACGGGCCACCAGCACCACGTCATACTCGGCAGCCAGCCCCGCCATGACCTGTGCCACCCGTGGGTCTTTGGCGCGGGCGCGTTGTTCTACACGCTCTAGCAAGGCCACTTTGGCCGTGCTGTCGAGGCTAGCAATCGGATCGGTGCCGGGATACAGGCTGCGGCTGGTAGGAATTTTGCGCGCAGCCACCCGCACTTTGCCCGCTTGTGCCACCGCGCCAATGGAGCGCACGGTATGCGCCGCATCTAGCAGCGAGGCCAGAGAAATATCGTCCGAGTAGGCAAAAGCTGTTTTTTCGCCACTGACGGCTCGCACGCCCACCCCTTGGTCGATACTGAATGAGCCAGTTTTAACAATGCCCTCTTCTAAACTCCAACCTTCGCTGCGGGTGTACTGAAAGTACAAGTCAGCATCATCGACCTGATGGGTGCGGATTTCTGCCAAGGCACGCGCTAGGTGGCTCTCATCTAAGCCAAATGGGGTCAGCAGCAGCTGGCGAGCAATGTCGATACGCTCAAGGGTAGGGGCGCGGCGCAGTGCGCCAGAAGGGGTACGGGAGATCATAGGGCCATTTTAGGGTGCGGGTGCTGGCACCGGCTGTGCCGGGCTATCGCCCATCGGGATGCCAGTCACATCCACCGGCTGGCTATGCACTACTGGCATGCGCTGCGCTCGCGCAATCGACATCAAAATGCCCAGCGCCAAGCCCAGCGTTACCATAGCAGTGCCACCGTAGCTGATAAAGGGCAGGGGCACGCCTACCACTGGCAACATGCCACTGACCATGCCCATATTGACAAAGGCATAGGTAAAAAAGATCATGGATACCGCCCCAGCCATCAGGCGGCCAAACAGCGTGCCTGCACCCAGTGCAATAGCCAAGCCGCGCCAGACCAAAAACAAATAGCAAACCACCAACAGCACATTGCCTAGCAACCCAAACTCTTCTGAGTAGGCGGCAAAGATAAAGTCGGTGGTGCGCTCTGGAATAAACTCCAGGTGCGTCTGGGTGCCCGCCATAAAGCCCTTGCCCCAAACGCCGCCGGAGCCAATGGCAATCATGCCTTGGATGATGTGAAAGCCCTTGCCTAGCGGGTCGCGGGTCGGATCTAGCAGAGTGCAGATGCGCTGCTGTTGGTAGTCATGGAGCACCGGCCAGCGCACACCATCAGCGCAAAGATCGTCACCAAACCATACAATCAATCCGATACCAACTATGCCCAGCAGCAGGGGCGGAATCACTAGCTTCCAGGGCAACCCAGCAAAGAATATGACCGATAGCCCTGCTGCCAGCACCAGCAGCGAGGTACCCAGATCGGGCTGCTTCATGATCAGGCCCACTGGCATAGCTAACAGCACCCCCGCAACTAAGAAGTCCAGCGGTCGCAATTGGCCCTCGCGCTTTTGAAACCACCAAGCCAGCATCAGCGGCATAGCAATCTTGAGTAGCTCGCTCGGTTGTATGACGATGCCTAAATTGATCCAGCGCTGTGAGCCTTTTTTGGTAATGCCAAACAGCGCCACCGCCACCAGCAAAATGACTCCCAGCGTGTACAGTGGCACGGCTAGCGTTAGTAGGCGTTGAGGCGGCACTTGGGCCACCACAAACAAGATGCCAGCGGCCAGCGCCATGTTGCGGCCGTGGTCTATAAAGCGGCTGCCGTGGTCATAACCTGATGAATACATGGCTAACAGCCCTAAGCTGCCCAGCACTAGAAGTGCTAGCAACAGCCAGCCATCAAAACCGCGAAAAAATGGCTGCAGACGTTGCAGTAGCGAAGGCTGCTCAAAAGTGGTTCCCATGACGCAATTATCCCCGCAGCGGGCAAAAGTGCGCTACAATAGCGGCTTAGATTTACTGCAGCTTCACAAGAGCAAAGCAAACATTAAAATTTAAGACTAAGTCAAATTTTAGTGTTATAATTTAAATCTTAGCGGCTGTAGCTCAGCTGGATAGAGTACTTGGCTACGAACCAAGGGGTCGTGGGTTCGATTCCTGCCAGCCGCACCAACAGGTAAGCCCTGAAATCGCAAGGTTTCAGGGCTTTTTCCTTTGAGGTTTTCTTTCGATGAGCAAAGCATTCACCAAAGAAACACAAACGGCTGACGACGACGATGAGGTCAGCCTGCCACCACTGCCCGCTGGCAGTAAAAACTATATCACCCCCGTGGGCTATGCCCGGCTCAAAACCGAGCTGCTGGCGCTGATCGATACCGAGCGCCCGCGTATCGTGGAGATTGTCCATTGGGCCGCCAGCAACGGCGACCGCTCTGAAAACGGTGACTACCTGTACGGTAAAAAACGCCTGCGCGAGATTGATCGGCGCATCCGCTTTTTGACCCAGCGCCTAGAACTGGCCGAGGTGGTCGATCCGGCTGTGCATCTGGGCAACAGCCAAGTCTTTTTTGGCGCTACCGTTACCTATGTGGATGATATGGACTGTGAGCGCACCGTCACTATTTTGGGTATTGACGAGGCCGACAGTGCGCAGGGGCAGATCAGTTGGGTGTCTCCGGTGGCTAGAGCGTTGTTAAAAGCCAGAGAGGGCGATCAGGTAGATTTGCCCACCCCTGCCGGAGTACGCACCCTAGAGTTGTTGCAGGTGCACTACAGCACCCTTTTTTCTTTGCTCAGTTTAGCGGCGTGAAGCCCGCAGCACTGCGGGCACCCGGCGCAAATTGCGCAAGGCAGTTTCTAGGTGGGCTTGATCGCGCACAGCCACCACAAAACGCAGGTCAATCGTGTCTAGTGCCACAGCATCATCCATATCGACATGGGTGATGTCGGCCTCGGCACTGGCCAGCTCTGCGGCCACCCGCGCTAGTACGCCTTTGCCATTGCTGATGGTCACGACCACTCCGGTTTCAAACAGGCGGATCGGCTCTTCTGCCCAATCGACGGTAATAAAGCGCTCGCTATCGCGGTGCAAGAGCTTTTGCGCTACGGCGCATTGCGAGGTATGTACTACCAGACCTTCGCCGCGCCCCAGATAGCCGATGATGTTGTCACCGGGAATAGGGCGACAGCAAGGAGCGTATTGCACCGAAGCGTTTTCACTGCCATCGAGGGTGAGGCCGCCTTGCGAGACGGTTTCGTGCGAGGTGTAGCGCTCGCGCGTCATGAGCAAGGCGTCAGGGCGGTAGCCATACTCGGCCATCAGTACCGTCAAGCGCTTTGCCACGATGCTGGCAATGCGTTTGCCTAGGCCAATGTCGGTCATCAACTCGTCGCGGTGGCGGTTGCCGGTAAAGCGCAGCAGCTTATCCCAAAGCGGTTGTGTAGTGCCGGTGGCTGGGGGCAGCTCTTCAAGGCCTTCGGCGCGCAGGGCCTGCGTGAGCAGCTTTTCGCCCAAGCCTTCGGATTCAGAATGGGCCAAGGTCTTGAGGTAATGGCGGATTTTGGAGCGTGCCCGGCCCGTGCGTACAAAGCCCAACCACGCCGGGTTGGGTGTGGCGTCCGTCGTTGTGATGATTTCCACCACATCGCCGTTTTTTAGTTCGGTGCGCAGCGGCACCTGTTCGTTGTTGATTTTGGCCGCAGAGGTGCGGTTGCCAACGTTGCTGTGGATGGCGTAGGCAAAATCGACCACCGTGGCCCCTTGGGGCATGGCCATGATCTGGCTCTTGGGGGTAAACACATACACAGCATCAGGGAACAAATCAACTTTGACGTGATCCCAAAATTCGGCGGCGTCGCGGGTTTCGTTTTGGATGTCGAGCAGCGATTGCAGCCATTTGGTGCCTAGCCGTTCGGCGGCGGTACCATCGTGCTCTTGCGCCTTGTACAGCCAGTGCGCTGCCACGCCAGCCTCGGCAATGATGTGCATCTCTTCGGTGCGCAACTGAAATTCAATGTTAATGCCCGACGGCCCGACCAGCGTGGTGTGCAGCGATTGGTAGCCGTTGAGCTTGGCAATGGCGATGTGGTCTTTAAATTTGCCCGGCACTGGCTTGTACATTTGGTGCAGCAGGCCCAAGCCGGTATAGCAATCGGTGATGGTCGGCACAATGACGCGAAAGCCATACAGGTCAGTGACTTGGGCAAAGCTCAAGTGCTTGAGCGTCATCTTTTGGTAGATGGCGTAGAGGGTTTTTTCGCGGCCCGCTAGCCGTACCTTCATACTGTGTTTGCTAAACACGGCATCTACATCGGCCTGTACCTTTTGCACCAAGTCGCGTCGTCGGTTGCGCGCTTTGCTGATCGCCTTGTTCAGGGTGGCATAGCGCCAAGGGTGCAGGTGCCGGAAAGACAGGTCTTGTAATTCGCGAAAGGTTTGGTTTAGGCCCAAGCGGTGGGCGATGGGCGCATAAATTTCGAGAGTTTCAGACGAGATGCGCTTCCATTTGCTGCGTGGCATGTCCGACAGCGTGCGCATATTGTGCGAGCGGTCGGCCAGCTTAATCAGAATGACGCGCACATCCCGCGCCATCGCCAGCAGCATTTTGCGAAACGACTCGGCTTGGTTTTCTTCGCGGGTGTCAAACTGCAGTTTGTCGAGTTTGGTCAGGCCATCGACTAGCTCTGCCACGGGGGTGCCAAAGCGTTCGATCAGGTCAGCCTTGGTGATGCCGCAGTCTTCCATCGCATCGTGCAACAGGGCGGCCATCAGCGCCTGAGCATCGAGTTTCCAAGTGGCGCATTGTGCTGCCACTGCAATGGGGTGCGTGATGTAAGGCTCGCCGCTGTTGCGCAATTGGCCCAAGTGGGCGTTATCGGCATAGCGGTATGCTTGGTGTACCAGCTCAATGCTGGCTGGATCAAGGTAGTCTAGGCTGTCCGTCAGGGCTGCAAAGCTGGCGGCTGCTGCATTGGCCGCAGCTACAGCACTCCCATCAGCCGGGGGGGTGCCCGCACCGGAGGAGCCAGAGGAGGAGGAGGAAGGTTTCAATGCCGCATTCATCCCTTAAATGTAGCGCTGCTGTAACAGGTCGTAAAAGTCCGATAAAAGACCATAAAAAAAGCACCGCTATGCGGTGCTGAGATGGAGCGCAAAGGGCCAGACTTAGCCGGGCACTTTTTTGAGCATTTCTAGGCCCACTTTGCCCGCAGCAATTTCGCGCAGGGCCGTCACGCCGGGCTTGTTTTTGCTCTCGATGCGTGGCGCATGGCCTTGGCTGAGCATACGGGCCCGGTACGTGGCTGCCAGCACCAACTGGAAACGGTTAGGGATTTTCTCAAGGCAATCTTCTACAGTGATACGGGCCATGGTTTCTCCGGGGGGGTATAGGGTGAATGCTTCAGGGGATGTCGAGGGCCGCGAAGGTGGCGGCTTTGGCGCGTCGCTGCGCGGCATAGCGCAGGCGCTGGGCGTGGACAATGGTGCTAAGTTCTTGCACGGCCCGATCAAACGAATTGTTGATTATAACGAAGTCAAAATGTGGGGCTTGGGCCATCTCGGTGCGGGCATTGCTCAGGCGCAGCGCAATCACTTCGGGGCTGTCTTCGCCCCGGCCTTGCAGGCGTGCGCGCAATTCGTCCCAACTGGGGGGCAAAATGAAAATCAGCGCAGCATTGGGAAAGGTTTGGCGCACTTGCTGTGCGCCTTGGTAGTCAATCTCTAGCAGCACATCAGCGCCTTGGGCAATACGTGCCTCAATGGCTTGCTTGGCTGTGCCATAGCGCTGCCCATGCACATGCGCCCATTCAACAAAGGCATCGGTGGCCACCATGGCATCAAATTCAGCGGCGGAGGCAAAAAAGTATTCGCGCCCATGTTGCTCTTGGCCGCGCGGCGCGCGCGTGGTGTGCGAGATCGACAACTGCAACTGTGCATCTTGCGCCAGCAGGGCCTTGACGAGGCTGGATTTGCCAGCGCCACTGGGCGCAGCCACGACAAACAGGTTTCCGGGGTAATCCATAAAAAATAAAGCGTTATTCGATGTTTTGTACCTGCTCGCGCATCTGCTCGATCAGCACTTTCATATCCACGCTGATGCGGGTCAGCTCTAGCGCGGCAGATTTGGAGCCAAACGTATTGGCTTCACGGTGTAACTCTTGAATCAAAAAGTCTAGCCGTTTGCCGATGTCGCCGCCTTGGCGCAGCAGGCGTTCGATTTCGTCGAGGTGCGATTGCAGCCGCGTGACTTCTTCGGCCACATCAATGCGAATAGCAAAGGCGGTGGCTTCGGACAGGGCGCGGTCTTGGGCTGCCTCAGGGGTGGCACTACCTTCGGCCAAGCCCATAGCTTCTTTCCAGCGCTCCATAAAGCGCTGGCGTTGCTGCTCTACCAGCCGGGGCACCAAGGGCACGGCCTGCAAGGCCAAAGCGCGCAGTTGGCTGACCCGCTCGTGCAGCATGGTAGCTAAGCGCTCGCCTTCTTGGGCGCGGGCTTGCAGCAGGGCTTCTAGGGCTTGCTGGGCCACGGCTGGGATGGCGCTGCTCCAGTCTTCGGGGGTGGCGCTGCTGCCTGTGCAAAAGCGCAAAACTTCGGCCACAGAAAGGGGCGAGGCCTCTGGCATCCAAGACTGCACGGCGTCTTGCAGCGAGCCTAGGCGTTGCAACAGACGGGGGTTGACGTCGGGCAGGGCGGCGGTATCGGCTTGCTCTAGCCAAGCGCGCACTTCGACCTTGCCGCGTTTGATTTTTTGCGTAACCAGCGTGCGCAGCACCGGCTCTAGGGCGCGCAGCTCGTCGGGCAGGCGCAAGGAGAGGTCAAGAAAGCGGCTGTTGACGGAGCGTATTTCTAGCCCCAGACGGCGGTTTGGCGGCGTGCCCGACTCGGTGGATGTGTTGCCTTGGGAGGCACCCAGCTGCGCGCTGGCGTATCCGGTCATGCTGTAAACTGGCATCAGGCTTTTGGTGAGTTGCTTGCAATGCACCGGATTATCCGGCTTATGTGCAGGCGGGTCCGTTTTCTGCGAAAAATATGTCCAAAATCAAACCAGCGCCATTGTCACCCGATACCCCGCTGGGTGGATACCGGGTCATACGCCGCTTGGCGGCTGGCGGTTTCGGTGTGGTCTATCTGGCCATTGATGGCGATGGCCAAAAAGTGGCTATCAAAGAGTATTTGCCTTCATCGCTAGCCACGCGCGCATCTGGCGAACTGACCCCCAAAGTGCCGCACGAAAAGCTCTCGCTGTACCGGTTGGGCCTCAAGAGCTTTTTTGAAGAAGGCCGGGCACTGGCGCAAATTTCCCACCCCTCGGTGGTGAGCGTGCTCAACTTCTTTCGCGAGAACGAGACCGTTTACATGGTCATGAACTACTTAGATGGTGCGTCCTTGCAGGATTTCATTGTCACGGCTCGCGATCTCAAGCGCGAGAAGGTGTTTCGCGAGTCCACCATCCGCTCGTTGTTTGATGAGGTGTTGCGCGGCTTGCGCATCGTGCACCAGCACAAAATGCTGCACTTGGACATCAAACCGGCCAACATTTTTATCACCGACGACAACCGTGCGGTGCTGATTGATTTTGGTGCCGCCCGTGAAGTCTTGTCCAAAGAGGGCAATTTCATCCGGCCTATGTACACCCCCGGCTTTGCTGCTCCAGAGATGTACCGGCGCGATTCGTCTATGGGGCCGTGGACGGATATTTACGCCATTGGTGCCTGCATTTATGCCTGTATGCAGGGCTTCCCGCCCACTGAGGCACCGCAGCGCCAAGACAAAAACCGCCTGACGCTGGCGCTGGGCAAGTTGCGTGGTGTTTATTCTGACAACCTGATCGAGGTAGTGGAGTGGTGCATGGCGCTCGATCCGTTGTCGCGTCCGCAGTCGGTGTTTGCTTTGCAAAAAGAACTCAGTCGCGAGGGCGAGCGCCGCTACACCAAGCCGTCGGTGGCCGAGAAGATGAGGATGCAGATTGACTCGCTGGTGTCTGAGACCCGCAAGGGGGTGCAAAAAGTGGTAGCCCCTGCTGCTGATATTGGAGCCAAACCCTCATGAAGTTTTCAGTTTTTCAGATCAGCCGACGCGGTGGTCGCGAAAAAAACGAAGATCGCATGGGCTATTGCTATACCCGTGAGGCCAGTTTGTTTGTGTTGGCCGATGGCATGGGCGGGCACCCTGAGGGTGAGGTGGCCGCGCAGATTGCGCTGCAAACCATTTCAGCACAGTTTCAGCACCATGCCAAGCCCAAGGTTCCTGACCCGCAGGCGTTCTTAACGTCTGCATTGCTGGCGGCCCATCACCAGATTTTGCGCTACGCCAGCGACAAAGCCATGCTCGATTCGCCGCGCACCACAGTGGTGGCGGCGGTGCTGCAAAACGGCAGTGCCACTTGGATCCATTGCGGCGATTCGCGCCTGTATGTGGTGCGGGGCCGTGAGTTGCTCACACGCACCCGCGATCACTCGTTTTTGGAGCTGGGCCGCGCACCCCCATCGGGGCCAGACCGCATGAATCGCAACGTGCTGTTTACTTGCCTAGGCTCGCCCACCAAGCCGATTTATGACATGACCGGCCCAGTGCCGCTGGAGCAGGGTGACCGTATCTTGCTCTGCTCTGATGGTTTGTGGGGCAGTTTGGATGATGCCGAGATCACACGCCATTTGGGTGGCTTGCCGGTGTCGCAAGCCGTGCCGGAGTTGGTGGAGTCTGCCCTGCGCAAAGCCGGTGCCAGCAGCGACAACGTGACCGTGGTGGCCCTAGAGTGGGAGACTCCCGATACCTTTGAGTCCACCCAGGGCATTTCTACCGACAGCATTGGCGATGATATGTTTGCCTCTACTATCCAAGCGGGCCCCTTTGATAGCTTTGATAGTGCCGTCGATGATTTGGATGAGGAAGCCATTGAGCGCTCGATTGCTGAGATCAACGAGGCCATTCGCCGTTCAGCAGCGCGCAAAGCGTAATTTTTTGTTTTTTCTGTTTGATTATGAAAATCGTTCTAGCCTCCAATAACCAAGGCAAACTGGTCGAATTGCAAGCCATGTTGGCCCCCTTGGGGGTAGAGTTGGTGCGCCAAGCCGATCTGGGTGTGGGTGAGGCTGAGGAACCCTATGGCACCTTTGTCGAGAACGCGCTGGCTAAAGCCCGTTTTGCGGCCGCCCATACTGGCTTGCCCGCGCTGGCTGATGATGCAGGCCTGTGTGTTGATGCCTTTGGCGGCTTGCCGGGAGTCAATACCGCCCACTATTGCACCCAGTTTGGCTACGACAAGAGCGATGCCAACAATGTGCGCGCTCTGTTAGAGCAGTTGCAGGGGCAAAGCAACCGCCGTGCCGCGATGGTGAGCACTCTGGTGGCCGTGCGTAGCCCCCAAGACCCAGAGCCGCTGATTGCTGTGGGCCGCGTGGTGGGCCAGATCACGCAGCAGCCCCAAGGCAGCAATGGCTTTGGTTTTGATCCTGTGATGTTCATTCCAGAATTTGGCAAAACCTTTGCCGAGTTGCCAGTAGAGGTCAAAAACGCCCACAGCCACCGGGGCCGTGCCACCCAGCAAATGCTGGCCTTGTTGCGCGAGCGTTGGTTGTAAGCGATGGCGGTGGTCATTCCTGTGGCTTCGGCCTCGCCGGTCGAGCCTGCGGTACAACGCGATATTCAGCATTACATGCGCCCCGGTTTGCTGCAACTGAGCAGTCTGCCGCCTTTGTCGCTGTATGTGCATTTGCCTTGGTGCCTGAAAAAGTGCCCTTACTGCGATTTCAACTCCCACGCTTGGCCTGAGAGCCAAGGGGCAGTGCCTGAGCAGCGCTATCTGGATGCCCTGATGGCCGATCTGGAGGCCGCCTTGCCGCTGATTTGGGGGCGGCAAGTCCACAGCATTTTTATCGGTGGCGGCACGCCCAGTTTGTTCTCGCCAGAGGCTATTGACCGTTTGCTGGGTGATATCCGCGCCCGCCTGCCGTTGGCACCGGGCTGCGAGATCAGCCTAGAGGCCAACCCCGGCACCTTTGAAAAAGACAGGTTTCGCGCCTTTCGTGCCGCTGGGGTCACGCGCCTGTCGATGGGTGTGCAAAGTTTTAACGACCGCCATTTGCAAGCTTTGGGCCGAGTCCACAACCGCGCCCAAGCCTTAGCTGCCGTGGAAGAAGCCGCCCAAGCCTTTGACACCTTTAACCTCGATCTGATGTACGCCCTGCCGGGGCAAAGCATGGCTGAGCTAGAAGAAGAGGTGCGCACAGCGCTGGCGCTGGCACCGCCGCATTTGTCCATCTACCACCTGACGATTGAGCCGAACACTTGGTTTGCTAAGCACCCGCCCACACTGCCCGAAGACGATGATGCCTATGCCATGCTCGATCGCATCACCGAACTGACCGGCCAGAGTGGCTTGCAGCGCTACGAGATTTCGGCCTACGCCCGTGCCGACCACGCCTGCTTTCACAACACCAATTATTGGCAGTTTGGCGATTACTTGGGCATTGGTGCCGGTGCCCACAGCAAACTGAGTTTTGCCCACCGCATCGTGCGCCAGGTGCGTTTTCGCGAGCCGCGTTTGTACATGGAGCAAGCCTTGGCGGGCCATGCCCTGAGCCAAGACGAGGAGGTGCGCCGCACAGAATTGCCGTTTGAATATATGCTCAATGCCCTGCGTCTGCGCGAAGGCTTTGTTTTGCAAGATTTTGTTGAGCGCACGGGCTTACCCCTGACGGCTATTGCCCGTGGCTTGGAGGAGGCCGAGCGCAAGGGCCTGATTGAGCGTGATTTGCTGCGCGTGCGTCCCACAGAGCGCGGCTTTGACTTTTTAAGCGATTTACAAGCCATTTTTTTGCATGAGGCTGCCTAAACTATCTGGCGCCCCTAGGCGATAGAATCGGCCCGGCACCACCGACGGTGGTGCATGTATTGCCGCCACCATTTGGCGGTTTTTTTCCGCCCCTGCGCGATCCTGATCCTCTGCCCTCGGGCCCGATTCCTTATGAGTGTGAGCTATGCATCCCAGTGAGGCCACGTTGATCCCCTACTGCGCCTCGCCGGTGCCTGATGTGCGCAAGGTGCTGGTGTTTGCCCCGCATCCCGACGATGAGGTGTTTGGCTGTGGCGGTGCTATCGCTTTGCACATCCAAGCAGGCCATCAGGTGCAGGTGATTTTGCTCACGGCGGGCGACCACGGTGATGCGGCTGGAGCCCAAGGGGCCTATGCCCAAGCCCGTCTGCAAGAAACGGTGGCGGCTGTGCGCCTGTTGGGCCTGCCACCGCCGCACTGCTGGAATCTGCCTGACCGGGGCGTGGCGTATGGCGAGCCTCTTATCGCGCAGATGTTAGAGGCGATGCAGGCGTGGCAGACGGATGTGGTTTATGCCCCGTCGCCGTGGGAGTTGCACCCAGACCATGTGGCTACCGCGATGGCCGCCGTGGAGGCCATGCGCCGCTGGCAAGATCAGCCCTGCACCTTGCGCCTGTACGAGGTCAGTGCACCTTTGCGGCCCAACATTTTGGTCGATATTTCGCCCGTTTGGGACACCAAACAGCAGGCGATGGCCGCCTTTGCCAGCCAAGAGGCCAAGCTGCCCTATGCCAGCATGATTGCGGCGCTGAACCGTTTTCGGGCCTTGACCTTGCAGCCCGGTGTCCAAGTGGCTGAGGCTTTTGAGTCCTATAGCGCCGCTGATTTGCGTGCGGGTGGCCCGTTGATGATTGGCTCCGAACAGCAACGCCTGTTGGCACGGGCCATTGCAGTGACGCCGCAAGATGCGCCATTGGTGTCGGTCATCATTCGCACTTTGGGGCGCAGTACGCTGGGCAAAGCGCTGCGCTCGCTGCAACTGCAAACCTATAGCCATTTGGAGGTGTTGCTGGTCGATGCCGCAGGCCAAGGGCTGCCGATGCTCCCCCCTGAGGCACAGGGTTTGGCCGTGCGTATCGTCTCGCAAGGCCACAAACTGGGCCGCACCCCTGCGGCCAACGCTGGTTTGCACGCCGCCACCGGCCAGTACCTGCTGTTTTTGGACGATGACGACTGGCTCTACCCCGACCATATCGCCAAACTGGTGCTGTGCTTGCGCCAAAGCAGCACTGCCCAAGCGGCGCATACGATGGTGGAATGCGTGAATGACCATGGCGAACCGGTAGGCGAGGTGTTTGACTTCCCTTACGCGCCACGTGAGTTGTGCTATGGCAACTTTATGCCTATTCATGCGGTGCTGTTTGCCCGCTCGTTGGTGCAGGCTGGCTGTGCTTTTGATGAATCTTTTGATTTGTACGAAGACTGGGACTTCTGGCTACAAATCGAGCGCCAGACTCCGTTCGTTTTTGTGCCAGGGGTCTCGGCGGCCTACCGTATCCATGCCGGTGCTGGTGCTGGGGTGCAGACCGACCAAACGGTGGCCCAATCTGCCACCGCCCACCTTTATGCCAAGTGGGGCGTCTTGCAATCGGCACAAACCTTTGAGGAGCTGATTACCCGCGCTTTGGCCCGACGCCAGCTCTACCGCCAATTGGCGCATCAGCGCCAGCAAGTTGAGCACAGCCATCAGGAGGCCAGTCGCTTGAATCAGGCCCTGCAAGCCGAGCAGCAGCAGGCCTTGGCGGCACAACAGGCCGCAGACCAAGCCCGCCGGGATGCGCACCACCTGCGCCAAGCCCACGAGCAAGCCTTGGCTCACCGCGATCTGCTGCAATGGTCGCATCAGCAAATTGAACAGCAGCGCGAGCACCTGCAGCAACTGCATGACCAGTTGGTGCAGGAGTCCCAGTGCTTACAACATACCCTGCACCACACCGAACAAGAACGCGCCCAAGCCCAAGCCGCTACCGGCCAGTTGGCCCAAGAGATAGCCCGTTTGCAAACAGAATTGCAACTGACGCACAACCACGCTGCCCACCTGCAACGCTCCTTTGATGCCAGCCACAACCAAGTGCAGGCATTGCTGGCTAGCACCTCTTGGCGCGTGTCGCAGCCAGTGCGTGTAGCTGGCAAGCTGCTGCGCGATGTGCGACGCACTTGGGCCGCCCTTGGAGTGGCCCGTCAACGTGGGTTGGGCATTGGTCATTTGTTGCGCCGCAGTGCCGAGGTGTATCAACGTGAAGGGTTTGCCGGGGTGCGCCAGCGCGCCGGGCGTTTGTTGCAATCCCAGTATCCGACTGCCGTGGCTCCAGATCACGCTGGTACGTCGCCCTCTGAGTCGGTTTCTGCTCCACCTGCTTCAGATGAGCGCAGCTATGCCCGTTGGGTGCAGCAATACGATACCTTGGATGATGCCGCCCTAGAGCGTTTGCGCCAGCGCGTGGTGCAACTGTCCGCTACACCGTTGGTATCGTTGGTGATGCCGGTGTACAACCCGGTGGCGCGTGATTTGCAGCGCGCTATTGCTTCGGTGCAGGCCCAGCTGTATCCCCATTGGGAGTTGTGCATCTGTGATGACGCCTCCACCAACGCCACCACGCGCTCCCTGTTGGAAGCCGTGGCTGCCACCGAGCCGCGCATCAAACTGGCCTTTCATGCCAAGAATCAGCACATCTCGCACGCTACCAACACCGCCATTGCCTTGGCGCAAGGCCAGTATGTCGGCTTTTTGGACCACGACGACGAACTGCGCCCCCACGCTCTGCTGTACGCGGTAGAAGCCTTTGCCAGCCATCCACAAGCCAAAGTGCTGTATTCGGATGAGGACAAAATTGACGAAGCGGGCAATCGCTTTGACCCCTACTTCAAGCCCGACTTCAACCTCGGCCTGTTGCGCTCGCACAATTACATGTGCCACTTTGCCGTGTATGAGCGCGCCTTCCTGAGCAAAATCGGCGGCCCCCGCCCCGGTTTTGAAGGAGCCCAAGATTATGACCAAGCCCTGCGCGCCGTCGATAGCCTGCGCGACTGCCCCGGTGCCGTGGTGCATATTCCCACCATCCTTTACCACTGGCGCACCGCAGTCGGCAGCACCGCCTCTGGGCACAGCAACAAATCCTACGCCTTCTTGGCCGGGCAAAAAGCCCTCACTGAGCACCTCCAGCGCCGGGGCTTGCAGGGCACCGTGGACGAGGCCCCTGAGGCCCCTGGCATGTACCGCATCCGCTGGCAGCGGCCAGCGTCTGTGCCCTTGGTCAGCATCATCATCCCCACGCGCAACGGACAAGCTTTGGTGCGCCAGTGCCTCGACAGCCTGCGCCAGACCAGCTACCCCCGCTACGAAGTCATTTTGGTAGATAACGGCAGCGACGACCCCGAAGCTTTGGCCTTTTTTGCCGAGCGCGAAAAGAGCGGCCAAATCCGCGTCTTCCGCGACAACAGCCCGTTTAATTTCTCGGCCATCAACAACCACGGCATCCGCCAAGCTGCCCAAGGCGAGTTCATCCTCATGATGAACAACGACATCGAAATTACCCACCCCGAATGGCTCGATGAGATGGTTGGCCCCGCGATGGAGCAGGGCGTAGGCTGTGTCGGTGCTCGGCTTTGGTACCCCGATGGCCGCTTGCAACACGGCGGCGTGGTGCTGGTGTGTGGTGTGGCCGGCCATGCCCACAAATACCTGCCCCGTGGCCGACATGGCTATATGGGCCGTGCTGTGCTGGCGCAAGAGTTTGTGGCCGTCACCGCCGCTTGCCTGCTGGTGCGCCGCAGCATCTACGAAGAGGTGAATGGCTTGGATGAATCCTTGGCTGTGGCCTTTAACGATGTTGATTTTTGCTTGCGCGTGCATGAGGCGGGCTACCGCAACCACTGGACGCCCTACGCCGAGCTGATCCACCACGAATCGGTCTCGCGTGGCTACGAAGACACCCCTGAAAAGCAGCAACGCTTTAAGCGCGAGATTGACACCCTGCAATCGCGCTGGCCGCACCTATTGGCCCACGATCCTTGCTATAACCCCAACCTGACGATGGATGCCGAAGACTTCTCGCTGGCTTGGCCGCCACGCGGCGCGGCGCGCATCCAGTGACCGTACCGATGAGCACCGACACCCCCGCCAGCCGCCTGACGGCCCTCCTGCCCTTGTTAGCGTGCCCCCGCTGCGGTAGCAGCTTGCAGCACCTAGCGGCCCAAACCTTGCAATGCGCTGGCTGTGCTGCCATCTATCCGGTGCGCGCTGGCGTGCCTGTGTTATTGCCCGAAAGTATGCAAGAGCCGGGCGTGGGCACGGTATCGGCAGATGATCCGGTCTCGCGTCACCCTTACAGCCCGGCAGCCCTAGAGATCATTGAGGCCCACCGCGACGGCTGGGTGCTCGATTTGGGCGCTGGCGGCAAGCATCAGCGCTGGGATAACGTCATCCAGATCGACATCTTCCGTTTTCCGATGGTGGATGTGGTCTGCACTGCCGACCGGCTGCCGTTTCGCGACAACACCTTCAAGGCCGTGATTAGCCAAGCGGTATTTGAGCATTTGCAGTACCCCGAATGGGCCGCCGCAGAAATTCGCCGCGTGCTACAACCGGGGGGCATCGCCAAGATTGACACCGCCTTTTTGCAGCCCGAGCACGGTTACCCGCACCATTTTTACAACGCCACCGAAACCGGCCTGCGCCACTGGTTCCGTGACTTTGATATCCGTTGGAGTGGCATTGAGTCTTACCAGCACCCCAAATGGGCCTTGAGCTGGTTTCTCGACATCTACCTAGACCGCATCACCCCCGAACAGCGCGCCCTGTTGCAGCAAACCCCCTTGGGCGATGTGTTGGCGGCCTTGCTGCGCAGCGGTCAAGGGCAAGCCCAAGAAGTGGATGCTCCCATTTTGGCAGCGCTAGACGCCCTGCCCGCCCATGAACTGCGCACCTTGGCAGCAGGTGTCTCGGTGGAGGCCATCAATCCCGCTAAGAGTTATGCGGCCCCGGTGCCCCAAACAGACCAAACCAGCCCCAGCGCGGGCCACGATGACCTGCGCAAGCTGTTGGCTGCCAAAGAAGAAAACGCCCAACTGCGCCAACGTCTCGCTGCTATGCAAGAGCAGCACACCGTGGCGCAAGACCGCTCGCGCTATTTGGCCCAGTTCTACCCGCAAAGCCTGCGCGATGCTATGCGCCACCTGTCGCGCCGTATTGAACTGAGTGTGTGGATGCGTATCCGGTTCAACGCCATCACCCTGCTGCGCAAGCTGGTGCCCCAGTCCACGTGGGATCGCTTGCGCCTACAGCTGGCCCAACGCCGCCGCGCTATCGCCTCCAAGCCGCTGCCCAGTGCTGCCGAGCCGCCTTTCTTGTCGGTGGTGCTCACCCCTAGCAACACCGCTGCCCTGACCGACACCTTTTTCTCGTTGGTGCGGCAAAGCTACAGCGGTTGGGAGTTGGTCTTGTTGGAGGCACCACAGCAATCGGTGGCTGTGCGCCATGCCATGACCGATTTTCAGCGGCTGGACAAACGTGTGCGCACCGTACCCATTGCCGACGCAGAAAACCTGCGCCAAAACGGCACCGCACCCACTACCCAAGCCGCCTACCGCCTGCACCTACCCGAAGGTGCCACACTGGCCTTTCATGCCATCCAAAGTTTAGTCACGTTGGCGCGCAGCCGGCCACAAACCGTAGCCATTACCGCTGATTTTGACTACACCGACCATACCCGTGGTGGCGATACCGCTGTACCCATGCGTTGCTACCACCAGCCTGAGCATGATGACAATCCGCAGGCGCTGGGGCTACTGTGGGTGGCCCGTGCTGTGGCGGGTGCTGCTCCTGTGGCACAAGATGCCATCTTGAAACCCGCCGGACAGGCCGTAGCTTACATCCCGGAAGTGTTGTTCCACCATGCGCGTCAAGAGGCATTTTTGGCCTCTGAACTTTAAGGAAACCCCCCCATGAAGCAGACCTTTCGATTGCCCCTGTGCGGGGCGTTGTGTGCCATCAGTGTCATTGCCGCCACCGGTTGTAGTACGACGGCACCATCTGCCAACTCTGCTGCCGTTTCGGCGATACCCGCTACGCCCTCGATTGCCATTAGCTACGCTGAAGGCCAAGAGCAGGCGCTGGCACAGTTGCAGCTCCAGCCAGCGCTGGAAGCCTATTGGCGTGCCCACAGCCAACGCGATTGGGCCAAGCTCTACACCATGGAGCATTCCCCCAGCGGGCCACTGAGTGAAAAGTTTTACATTCCCTACCATGCCCGTGCTTGGCCGGTGCTGGAATTTAAGGTGCTATCCTTCCAGCGCGATGAGGCAGCTGGTGATGTGCTGCTCAGCCAGCAGGTGGTTTACCTCCATCCCGACAAAGAAAAGCCCCACACCGCCTACCGCCAAGACAAATGGCGCTTGGTTGGGGCACAATGGCGGCATCTGGTTACCGATCCTATGCTAACCCAGCCCCAACCTACCCCTGAGCCTCAGCCTGCATCCCAGTAAGAACCGGTGCCGTTTTGCCCCTGGTTCTTGTTGTGTGCTGACAACAAACGCTGCTGAACTTGTGACCTTGGGCACAAGTTTAGCCCGGAAGATTGTGGCAGCATCCACAATTAGGTACCATGCAAGGACAGTCCATGCTTTTTGGCAAGCTGCCGCTGAGGCAGGCGGATTGTCTTTCTGATGTAGACTCGTTACTGGTTGGCTTTGCTGGCATCAGTCTTTGTGTCGGTAGTTTGTTTTAATTCTGTTAGGAGAAAGAACGTGATGTTGAAAAAATCTCTTGCCGCAGCACTGGGTGCAATGCTGATGGCTGGTACCGCTGGTGCCGTAGAAGTGGCTCAAGGCGGTAAGGGTGACCTGCTGATTGCTCCCGTGTTCATGACCGGTGGCGGTTGGACTTCCGAAATTAAGGTCATCAACACCAACACAGTTGATTCCGCCGTGGCTAAAGTGGTGTTCCACGGCCCTGTGCGTTCGGAAGAAGTCTTGGACTTCTTGGTTTTCTTGAGCCCCGGTGACGTCTGGACTGGTGTCGTGCAGCAAAATGCTGATGGTACCGTTGGTGTTTCCAGCGCCGATCCTTCGGCTATGCTGACCCCTAACCTCAGCAATGGTTGCCCCTCTACTTCGGGTGCTACTTCCGGTCTGAACCCCACTGAAGCCCGCTTCACTACCCCCCACACTGTGGGCTACGCTACTGTGACTGAGTCCCGCATGATCCGCGGCTTGGGCGCAGCTCCCGTGGCCAAGTCGGCCGTTTTGGCAGCTTACTCTTCCCTGTGCGCTGCTGACACAACCATCACCACAGCTGACACTGACAACGTGCTCACAGGCTCGGTGACTTTGGTCAACCCACAAAACGGTAACAAGCTGTCCCTGCCCCTGACCGCTTTGGCCAACTACGACAACCAAACCTACCTCAAGGTGGGTGACCTGACCGCCTTTGCTGGCGCTGGTAAAGTAAGCACCAAAGCCCAAGTGGAAGATGCTCTGTGGGCTTCTGACTTTGCTGTGCCTTTCAACAACACCACTGGGAACCTGACATTTGCCACTGTAACCTTCCCAACCAAGGAAACTTACAACCTGAGCCAAGGCACTCAGTACACCCCCTTCCCTAACGCTGTGCCCGTGTCTTACGCCGTGCGCAACGAAGAAGAAGAAGTACTGGGCACTGTCGGTTGCCGCGTTTCTCCTTGCGCGCTCAATCCAGGTAACAGCCTGCCTAACGAGTTGAACATCGTTGCCTTGGCTGCCGGTGGTTCGATTGCTGCCAGCACTGCTAGCCAAGTGAACACAGAGCGTTTCACTAAGGGTTGGGTCAATGTTGCTATCGCTCCTGAGCCTTCGGACACCCGTAGCAATGTGAACTACAACAACTTCAACCAAGTCGGTGCCCCTGCACTGGTGACCTATATCCACTGGGATTACACCTTGGGTAGCCTGCAAGGTACTTGGCAATATGCTGCTAAGACCTACGCACCTGCTGCTCGCTAATTCTTCTTGTTAAGATAAGCATAAGCCACCAAGCAAATTGCTTGGTGGCTTTTTTTGATGGTTTGAAAATTGATTTTCAAAATGAAAAAAAATATCCGCAACGCTTTTTATATTCTTCCATTGCTTTTTGGGTTCATGGTTGCTACCCCAGCTGTTGCACAACAAAAAGGCGATTATTCACCATTGGTAAAGCAAGGTTATTCTGATTATAAAGAGACCTATAATCCAGATACAAAAGTTGTTTATGAAGGTGGGGATGCCTTATTAACGACATCTCATACTGATCTCTCACTTGAAAGAGTAAAGTTTTTCGTTCCTCCCGGAACTAAGCGTTTTACTGTCAGTTTTTTAACCTACTTAAGTCCACAAGAGGCTAAAGCTGCCGGTCGATTTGGTGCTGTTCCTACCAGCACGGCTGCTGATGTTACAGCAGCAACAATGATTCGCAATACGGCAAATACGTTAGAAAGATTAGTAGCAGGAGAAGAGTTGCCATTTTATTCTCCTGAGGGAAGTGGTAATTTAGGAATTTCAGAGCCTTATCAATTTGATACTTTCCGAGTTAATAATGGTGGGTATGTTTACCTGCATGTGCTGTCAGTCCCTGGGGGAATGGTAAAAACATTGCAAACTCGGATGGTCGTAGACGAGGTTTGCTATCGTAGTTGGTATGCCCATGCCCAATGGGATGCCCAAGGTAACCCTGATGAAAATGCTACCCATACCTGTGCTGGCAGTACCGGTACTACAGCACCAGCCCTCACAGGCATTACTCTGTCTCCTACCACTTGGAATGGTACAACCAATGCAGCCAACACGACTGTGACGGTTAAGCCCGAACCAGCAGGAGCTACACTCCCAACTTGCACTGCCACACCGACTAATTTATTGACAGCAGGAGCGGCATCTGCCACACAAGCACAGTTTAGTATTATTCCTACAGCCGTTACTGCTGTTAATACAAAAGCCACTATAAATTGTGGTGGTAAAACGGCTTCTTTGACGCTGCAGCCTGCGAATGCTGATGTTGTTCAGATAAAAGATAATTTGCCCAGTGTGGATTTAAGCGGAAACTTAGTCCTCAATTTTAAATTGGTACGCCCCGCAGCTGACATTGTGGGCAAAACCAAGACCAGCTTTTGGCTTGCAGCTCGAATTCCTACTGATGGTTTTTTCTTTACCCAAGATCAATGGTTTTTCTTGACACCAAACGCATGGGAGCAGATGATATTACCTAATCCATCGTTGGTTGCTTACAAGACAAATCAAACACCTAAAACTGAAACAGCTTTGGTCAGTCCTATCAATTTGCCTAAATCGCTTCTTACAGAATTTAATGTTGAGATTCATTTTGGCTACATGGATGCCGAAGGTGGTTTTAAAAACATGGGTGTTGTTTGGAAAAAAGATTGATAGGAAAGTGGGGTAGGCTCAATTTATTATGATTCCTGCTTTCCTGCCTTAGGTTTCTGACCGTCAAAAAATGCCCCTTGCGATTTTGTCACAGGGGCATTTTTCTTTGGGTTGTGCAGTTTGTAGTGCAGGTGAGCGTAGCGTCACCCGATGCTAACCTAACGTGCTAGGTTGCTAAACGGATTAACAAACGGCACGTTAGTTCGTTGCCCCGGATTAATTTTGACTGCAGCCAAGGCTGCCGCCAAACTGTTAGCGACGTTCACCTCTGTCCCTGCGGTGTTGTTGGCTGCAGTCGCTGCTGTGGTGTTGCCTGCACCGCTGTGGTTATTGACAGCGATGCTGCCTGCTGCCGCATTACCAGGGCTTGGATGGGTGGTGGCTGCTGGTGGAGCGTTATCTGCGCTGGCTACGGTACTGGCTGGGGCTGTACCCGTGGGGCTGGCGGTAGCGTCTGCGGCACTGGCCCCCTGCACGGGGGCGGCGGCTGCCACCGGTGGAGAGGCGCCAGCGTTGCGATCGGTTTTTTTGGTGAAATACACCAGTTGTTGTCCACCACGGGCTTGGAGTACCAAATGGGTAGGTTCGATCTTGCTGAGGGTGAACTCGCCCACTGGTTGGCCTTCACTCAGGTTGGCAAACGGTCGGCCTTCAGGGGCCAACTGGGCAAAACGCCTACCCACTTTGACCGTGGCTCGCTTGACCGGGCCAGCAATCACCACGCCATAGACTTGCAGGTCTTGGTCTGTGATGGGGGTGGGCGGTGGTGGCGGCGGTGGTGGCGGCGGTAGTGGCACCCGGTCGGGCCAGACTTTGCGCTGGGGATCAAATGGGTTGCTGGCTTGGAGTGAGGGGGCTACCAACGGCGGCGGTGCTACTGCCGCTGGGGTTGCTGCTGGATTGGCCGTCTGTGTGGGCGAGCGTGTGGTGGCACCCATTTGGGCCTGCACACCCGTGGCCACACAGGCCAGAGAGACAGACAGTAGAAGTCTGGACGTAGAGTTCAAGAGAGATACCTTGACATAAAAGACTATGGTGTGGCGCTGGCAGGCCAGCAAAAAAGTTGGCAGGCGCTGGCTGGAGTGTCCATGCTACCGAGGCGTCCGTACACGGGCGCACCTTCAAAGCACGCCAACACTTCGGCTGCCACCACTGCACAAGCGCCGGTACCTGTCATGCCGATGGCGGGTTGGAGCAGGGGGCTGGGGCTCAGTTCCAGCACCCAGCCAGTTTGCCAAGCGGGTGGCACTGGCAAGGCATGACCACCAGGCTGCCATGATGGCACGGTACGCAGTACGGGCTGGCTGCCCATGGTACGAGATTTGTGCAGCCAGCGCTGGTCATTGGGGTAGTGCTTGTCGAAATAGATGCGCGCACCTTCTGCCATCAATACGGCTTTGTGTGGCAGGTTACGCCAAGCATGGATAGCTTGGGCTTGCGGCACCATGGCCATTTTTGCGCCTTGGTGGCGCAGCCGCAGGCACAGATCCGAATCTTCAAAATACATGAAAAAGCGCGGATCAAACATCGGCTCGTGGGCTGGTAGGGCGCTGCGCCGCAGCATCATGATGCCCCCAGACAGTGCCCGTTGTGGCATGGGGGTGTGAGCGCTCCAGTAACGCAGGTTTTCTGCGCGGGCGGCCTTGGCCAAACGCAAGGCGGCATGGGTGTCGCGTTGGGCCCGTTCTGTGGCCCAAGCGCGCAGTGCTGTCGGTAGCCAAGCCGGGGGCAATTGCCATTGGCAGGCGGTATCCAGAAACTGGCGTGGTGCTACAGCGGCCAGTGCGGCATCATGCTCTAAGGCTTGGCGCAAAGCATGCACGCAGCCGGGCAGCAGGCGCACATCAGGATTGACCAGCAACAAGTGTGGGGCTGGGGTGGCTTGCGCCGCCAGATTACAGCCCCGGCCAAAGCCGATATTGCCCGGTGCGCGCAGCACGCGCACATCGGCGGGCAGCAATTGTTGGAGCCGACGGTGCTCGGCGGCATCATCGCTGTTGTCTACCACCACCACGGGCAGATGAGGCTCATCAGCGCGTACTGAGGCTACGGCTGCGGCAATGTCTGCCGCGCCAAAATAATTGACCAAAATGGCACAGGTATCGTTCATGGGGATATGGGGCTGGCGTGGGATACCACAGGGCGGGCGCGGATCAGAAAAGCATAGGTGTCCCAGCTGGCAGTATTGACCTGCAAGGCTGGAGTTTGCGCCCAGTGTTGTTGCCATTGCGGCGGACAAGGCACTTGCACGCGCTCGCATTGTTCAATGGTGTAGCCCGCTTGGGCGAACAGTTCTTGTACGCCCTGTTCGGTAAAAAAGCGCAGATGCGTAATGCAGTGGATGCCCACGGGGCAGTAGTCCCAGCGGCCTTCTAGCAGATCGGCCACCACACCCCAATGTCCCACGTTGGGAATCGAGGCTACCACTACGCCTTCAGGCGACAGCAAAGCGCGTGCGCGCACCAGCCAAGCGCTGGGATCGACAGCGTGTTCCAGCACGTCCAGAAAGGTGATGCAATCAAACGCCTGCTGGCCTTGGTGGGGTAAACCGGTAAAAGATTGGGTGAAGAAGTCTCCGGGCCAGACATGATCGACATGCGCCGATGCCAGTTCACAGGCTTGCTTGGAATACTCTGCAAGGTGGGTTTCGCAGCCCCGTGCTTGTTTGAGCGCTTGCAGGAAGCCGCCTTCGCCACCACCTACATCCAGCACACGCGCAGCATGGGTAGGAATGAGTGGCAGCACTTCTTCGCGTCTGCCTTGGTGATAATCGGCAAAACTGTGCACAAATGCTGCCGGGGCTTGGAGGTGCTGCACCTTCCCATGATGGGTTTGGTGGCGCAGAGTGCCTAGGGTGGTCAGGGTTGCCAGTGGCACATGATGGTCGGGGGCAGGCGCTGTCAAGGGCTGCTTGACGGTCAATTGGTGTTGGTAGCGCTCTAGCCCGCGCAGCGTGCAATAGTCTGGCGCAGGCTCAGGGGGATGGCCAGAATCGCAACTATGAATGATGGTGTGGGGGCCGTTGTGATCCAGCGCTTGATGCAGCCGTGCTAGCGCGCCAGCGGTCAGAATCACATGGGCATGGGCCAGCAGCAGTACTCTGGCATCATCAGCCAGTGGTAATTGTTGCCCCTGGGTCATCGCCGTAGCGTAAAGCGCTTCTGATCCAGAGGCTATGGCTTCAACCCAGTGTGCTGCACGCGGTAAAGTACGTTGGAGCTGCGCCCAGCCACTACGAAACTCTTCTGAAGCCTGTAGATTGGGGGAAGGGCCAATGGCGATCAGTGCTATGGAATGGAGTGGCGTGGTCATTTTTACGAGGGCCATTGAGCCATATAAAATCAAAGAGGGCCTGACGCGGCCCGTATATAGTTGGCATACTGATCGGCTGCCCACCACCGTCCGGGGTTAGCTTTCAGGCTTTGTTCCATTTCGTAATAAGACTGTTGTAATCCCCCCTCTTTGAGGTACAGCGGTTTTGAAATACGAAGCTGAAAATTTTGATGGTCCTGTTCGTGGCACTCATAAAATGCAATCGGTGAATTGGTCATATGGGCCAAAAACTCCAGCCCTGATGACATCAGCAACTGTTCTCCCAGAAAGTTGACTGGCGTAGCGCGGTCTGGAGAAGAAGACGGCCCGTCTGAAGCAATCACTACAATTTCACCCCGGCGCAGTGCCTTGACAAAAAAAGAAATACTGTCTTCAATAAAAACCAGTTTGCCCGGTGCAAGAAGGTAGTTAAGCGCCTCTGCCTTTTGCTCATAATGCTTTTTAATCCCAGGTGGTACACGGGGGTCAAAGATTACCTTGGTTCCCATAAGATTAACAGTCAGGCCTGCCCGCGCCAGCAAAGCCAAACCAATGTAGAGGCTGTCAGAGTGGGCTTTGGCTAATATCACCCCCACTCCTTGATCGCGGGCGGTCAGGAGGTGCTCTAGGCCTGCAATGTGGTGGGGCAGGCGTGCGTAGTCTATGCGTTTCAGACGCCAGCTATCGAGTTCTTCGCGGGAGGTGCAAATAAAGCGTTGTCTGGTGAGTTGGCCCAGTTCTGTAGCACTGGCTGGTCGGCCTGTTTGCTGCACAACCCTTGCCATGCCACGCTCAGTGGCAGCGCGGATGTAGCCGTGGCCCAGTGACAGGGTGCGCCAGTCAAAATCGGCCCGCCAGTTGATCCAGCCGCGCAATGTTTCTAGGGGGCGTGTCCAGCGGCGGGGTAGGTAGGCCAGCAGCGGCAGGCACAGGCTATAGTCGATCCAAGTCACGCACACAACGAGCCAGCGGGGAAAAACTTTCATAGATAGCGTCCAGATTGCTCTTTGCTCTTCAGCGAAAATCAGTATCACCACCGGTTAGCCACCACGGGCATTGGGTCAAGAGGGGGAGATGGGCGCGTTGGCGGGTGGTGACGCAGGCTGTGCAGGCGTGTTGTGTGCTGGCATGGTCTAGTGTGGGCTGCTGGCGTAGTAAGTCTGCCACCGGGCTGCTCAACCAGCCTTGCAGGGTGCTACCGGCCTGTGCGGCAATAGTCCGTGCTGCTTGCACTACAGCGGCAGTTTGTGGCAGCGGTGCAATCCAGTCCAGCAACTCCCAAGCTTGGCCTGCCTCTGCACTGGGTTTGAGGGCCAAGGCCCCCACAATGCGCCCACTGAAGCGCTGGCGCAGCCAAAAGCAGCAGTACCGGCTTTCTGGGTGATTGGCAAAACGGTGCTGCCACCAGAGCGCATTGCGCTGCCCGATCACAAAGTGGGTGGTTTGGCTTTGCATCGTTTGCCAGAGTTGGTCTAGCCTTTGGGTAGTGTGCGCTGAAGCCCAATCAATGCGTGCCAGTTGCCAGCGTAGGTGCCACTTGAGTTTGGCTGGGCGCGTTGGCAGCGGCCAGAGCAACTCCTGCACTTCGTTGGTAGCGGCGTACAGACCCAGTTTTTCCCCTAGGCGCACATGGCGGGTGCCCGGAAAGCCAAAGCCCAATGCAAAGGGCCGGTCTGGCCCTACGTGCTGCTGCAAAAAACCTTGGGTCGCTACGGCAAATGGCCCGTTGCGCGACAAAAACCCCCGTGCATCTGGGGCCACCATCACATCGCCCAATTGCACCGCTGCTACGGGTTGGCCTTGCACCCACAGAGTACGTGCGGTGCCACCGTAGTGTGCCAACAGGCGACCGCTGCGGTCGCGGGTGCCGGTGGCTAGCCCACGGTGATCGGCGTACTTCCAGTGCCACAGCGCCTCGGACATCGGGTGGCCAAACACCTGTTCAAACAGGGCACGAATCTCGCTGCTGTGCGCGGCATCGAGCTGCACTAGCTGCCAAGGAGAACATGGGTTCAACACAGGCTCCTGTTATCTGTGCTGCCACTCCACTGATGGGGTAGTGTGACCAAACCTTGTTCTAACCCGGTTTGTATGACGTGCAATTTAATCGCCCGGTCTACGGTTTCATAAGCGTGCAGGCCACGCTCACAAATCAGCAGTACCCCGACGGAATAATCGCCCTGCAAAAGCGGCAATCGCGGTAATTGCAATACGCCTTTGCCATATCCCTGTGCATCCCGTGTCAATTCCACTTGGTCATTAACGTTGCCTGCACTGGCTACCAGCACACCACTGGCATGGAGGATGGTAATGGCCACAGAGGGGCAGGGCAGGGTCGGATCACTGGCAAATTGAATAGTGATTTCTAGGTCGGTTTTGCCTGAATGGATAGCCAATTCTTGCCCCACTACACCATCGGCGCGGGCTTCAATGCCCGTAATCACGGCCGTGCCATCAGGGGCTTTGCGCACAGCCATGCCTTGGGCTTGCGCTTGGGCGTCAAAGGCCGCTTCGGGTTTGGCTGCTTCGGCGCTGGTGGTGGTGTCTACGCTGGCTGTGGGCGGGAGGGCATCAATGGCTGGAGCGGCATCCATGACCAACGATGTTTCGTAGGCCGATGTTACTTTGGCCGCAGCATCCCACATGCGCATTTTGCCGCCTTCGAGCCACAGTGCCCGCGAGCACAATGCCTGTACGTGGTACATAGCGTGCGAGCAAAACAAAATAGTGGCCCCGTTTTCTTTGAGCGCCATGATGCGGTCAAAAGATTTGCGCGCAAAGGCACCATCGCCCACCGACAGCGCTTCGTCAATCACCAAAATATCGGGTTCTACGCTGGTAGCCACGGCAAAGGCCAGCCGCACAAACATACCGCTGGAATAGGTTTTGACGGGCTGGTGGATAAACTGACCAATATCGGCAAAAGCCAAAATGCTGTCTAGCCGCTCATCCACTTGCGCACGGCTCAGGCCCAAAATGGCGGCATTCATATACACATTTTCTAGCCCGCTAAAGTCGGGGCTAAAACCTGCACCCAGCTCTAGCAGCGCCGCCACCCGCCCGCGCACGGCCAAAGTGCCGGTGGTGGGGGTTAAGGTGCCGCAGACCATTTGCAGCAGCGTTGATTTGCCCGCGCCGTTGCGCCCCACCAGCCCGACCACCTCACCGCGCCGGATGTCAAAACTGACGTCTTGCAGCGCCCAGAAATCGCGGCTGTATTGCTTGTAGCGGCCCCACAGCAGTTGCTTGAGCCGATCTTTGGGGTGGTTAAACAGTGAAAACCGTTTGCCTAGGTTATGTGCCTCAATGGCCAAATCGCCCGTAGGGGCCAAACGTTCAGACAACATCGGCAAACCCCGTTCGCACTTTGCGGAAAAAAGCAGCCCCCAGCAGCGCCAGCAGTGTGCAGGCTGCCAACAGCAACCCCAGCGCTTGCCAGTCAGGCCATTGGCCTTGCAGCAGTACATCGCGTGTGCCCGTCATGACCCAAGCCAGCGGGTTGAGCAGCATCCAGCCGCGTACCGATGCAGGCAGCGCCTCGACCGGAAAGAAAATGGGACTCAAAAACATCAGCGCGCTTACCGCCATGCCCAGCAATTGGCCCACATCACGCACATAGGTGCCGACACCACTGAGCAGCCAGCCCAGCCCCAACACCAGCGGCAACAAGGGCAACCACACCAGCGGCAGCGCCAGCGCTGTCAGCGGCAAGCCGCCGTTGAGCACAGCGGTACAAGCCAGTAGCAACACCCCCGACACCCCTAGCCCCGCTGCCGCACTGGTGGCATTGACCCAAGGCAAGATCTCTAGTGGAAACACCACTTTTTTGACCAGATGCGGCTGCTCTAGCACTAAGCCCGGTGCCCGATTGACACACTCGGCAAAAAAGTTAAATACCGCCAGTCCGGCATAAATGCGCAAGGCAAAGGCCAGATTGCTCTCCTCTAGCCCATACCAGCGCACCCGCATAATGTGCCGAAACACCAAGGTATAAATGCCCAGCATCAGCAAGGGCGTGAGCACCATCCACAACAAGCCCAGCCACGACTGGCGGTAGCGGGCATGGACTTCGCGCCCGGCCAGTTGTGCAATCAGGCTGCGGTGGTGCCAAGGCCAGACAGAAAGCAGCAGAAAATTCAAGCAATCACCATGTTAAAAAACCGCAGACCGGGCAAGCTCACGCCTTGGGCGGATCGGCCCGACCTTCGGCAATATCTTTGAGTAAAACCGGTTGTGTGAGGCGCAGTGCCGTGCCTTCGCGCACCAGCACTTTGTGCAAAAACAGCAACTGAAATGCCCTGGTCACCGTCTCGCGGCTGGCGTTAATCATGATGGCCAGCTCTTGGTGGGTGGGTGGGTGGTTGTTCAATCTCGGCCACACCATCAACCATGCGCTGGGGCAATTGTAAGATCAACACACACAGGCGCTGGAACGGGTTGGGCAACCCCAGCAGCGTGCGCTGCGCCATCACGGTGCGTACCCTATGCGCCAGCCGCACCATCACTGCTTGGGCCAAGGCTGGGTGGCCCAAAATCAGCTCGCGGGCCGCGCCCGCATCCAAAAAGGCCACGGTCGATTTGACCGCCGCCACGACAAACTCGGACGGTGGCTGCCCATCGACCAGCGACAGCTCGCCAAAGTAGTCCCCCGGATCGACAAAGTACATGCCTACGCTGCGGCCATCGACCGTAAAGTCCACCCCCTGCAAGCGGCCATCAACCAAAAAACCCAACTCTTGCACCGGGCTGTCTTTGCTCATGACCATGCCACGGCGGGCAAACTGGCGCAAATTCATGCGCGCAGACAAAGGCTCCAGCGCCTCGCGGGGCAAGGGCTGGAGCAGGGTAAACTGCGATAACAGCTGGAGAGAAACCGGCATGGATGGTGGTATAAAAACGCAGTATGGCCCAAGCACACCACTTTTTGGCTTGGCTTTGTACTCCGTGTGTGATGGCGCTCACACGGCTTTACAGCGTCTTTGCAGGAAAATCAAGCCAGTCTCTAAAAAATAGGGGCTGAAAGGTCGTTTTCCATGCAATACCCTCTTTTTTGGTCCGCACATGCCGTGCTTGCCGCCGGTTGCCTTGGGGCAGGTGCGCCAGTGTGGGCACAAGCGCCAGCCATTGTGGGTGAGGCCACGATGGTGATTGGCATGGCCAGCGTGTTGGGCAGCGATGGCAGCCAGCGCCCGCTAGAGCGGGGCGCGGCCATCCGTGTGGGCGATCGTATCGACACCCCCGAAGGCGGCCATGTGCTACTGCGCTTTGTGGATGGTGGCCGCCTGAGCGTGCGCCCGGCCAGCCGTTTGCACATTGACAGCTACAGCCACTCGGCCAGCCAACCTGAGCAGGGGGCCATCAAGTTGCGCTTAGATGAGGGCGTAGTGCGCTCCATCACCGGCGCTTGGGGCGAGGCCGCCCGCGAGCGCTTTCGCCTCAACACCCCTGTGGCGGCCATTGGTGTCAAGGGCACCGATTTTGTGGTGCGCTCCCATGCCGATACCACCGCTGCCACGGTATATACCGGTGCTATTACCTTGGCCCCGCTGTTGGGCGAGTGTGGCACCAGCGTTGGCCCCTGCCTGAACGGCAGTGAGAAACTTCTCACTGCCGATATGAAAGGCCAAATGCTAGAACTGGCTCGCAGCCAAAGCGCGCCGATGCTTGTGGCCAGTAGTGGCTATGCGGCCAAACTCCCGCACCACTTTGAAGCACCACCAGAAGTGCTGGCCCGTGCGCCCCATGCCATAGACAACGCTTCCCCTGAAACCACTAGTGCCAAAAGCCTAGCTAACGAAACTTTAGGCACCGCCGTGGCTGCGTACGTCCCGCCACCGCCACCGCCGCCACCCCCTCCGCCACCGCCCCCTCCACCACCGCCCCCTGCACCGGCTCCCGGGCCTGCACCGGGCCCCGTGTTGCCCGTTGTACCCGCGCCAGCCCCTGAGCCACCCCCGGTGGTGTTGCCCCCCCAAGTAACCCTCTTGAGCTGGGTACGCTATGGCTGGGTAGCCCAACCCGATAGCGACACTTTCACGATCCGTTTAAATGAGGCCTTAGTGGCTGGGCTGGAAAAAGTGGTGGGCAATAGCAATTATGTGTTGTACCAACGTCCCAGTGGCACTGAGGCCATCGCCGCTGCCCAGCCACTGGCCGACCCCGTCGTTAGTTTTCGTTTAGCCGACGCCAGCGCCCATCTGTGGCGTAATGCGTTTCGGCCCGCCGAAGACGTTAGCGTACGCGCCGGGGCACTCACGGTCGATTTCAGCCGCAGCATCTTTTCTACCCTTCTCAGCTTGAGCAGCCCCAGTATTGGTGTCGAGCAGATCAGCGCTGGTGGTGCCATTTTGCCCAATGGGGTGATGCGTGCAGAAAATGGCAACGCCAGTTTGTTTGGTGCCGTCACCCCCAATGGGCACGAAGCTGGCTATGCCTTTGAAAAAGCCATCAGCTCCGGCCTGTTGCGTGGTGTCACGCTCTGGGGGCGTTAAGTGGGTTGTATGCAGCAGTTGCGCCGCCACGGCGTGTTTTTAGGTGGGCTGGCGCTGGCGGGGCTCACTTTGCTGGCCTTGCAGCTGCTAGTGGGGCCTTGGTTGTCTGCGCTAGAGGAGCGCACTGGAGACTGGGCTTGGGCCTTAACCGCCGAGCGCACCCAAGAGCGTCGCCTTGTGGTGGTGGATATCGATGAGCGCAGCCTGTCTGAACTGGGGCCTTGGCCGTGGCCGCGCTCCAGCTTGGCACGTTTGCTAGAGCAACTGGCCCGATTGGGTGCGCGCCAACAAATCCTCGATATTGTTTTTGCCGATACCCGCCCCGATGATGCATACCTCGCCCGCACGCTCGTCCAGCACCAGCCCGTATTGGCCCAAGTATTTGCACTAGAGCAAGGCGGCACCCCTTCGGTAGGCAAGCTGGCCGGGGCACTGTCTTGGCCCACTTGCCCCGCACCTTTTGGTCAAGCCCAAGGCTACTTGGCCAGTGTTCCTAGCGTGTTGCCTGATGCCAGCGGCCAGCCGCTGATGGCTGGGCATATCACCCCACGTATCGCCAGCGATGGCGTCATGCGCCACCAGCCCGCCATCATTTGCATGGGCAGTCGGGCTTATCCAGCGCTGGCGCTGGCCGCCCTCATGCAGGCTGGTCAAGACACTCACCTCACCCTAGAGCGTGGCCATTGGCTCCAAGCTCCTTGGCTGCTCAGTGGCAATGCCGTGCTGGGCACGGTACCGCTCAACGATAGAGGTGATTTCCGCATTCCGTGGCGTTTGCACCCGGACAGCTTTATCAGCCTCTCGGCTTCTGATGTCATTGCTGGACGCGTTCCGCCCCAGTTAGTTGCGGGTGCTTGGGTGTTGGTAGGTAGCAGTGCCTTTGGCCTCAACGACACCATTGCCACTCCTTTTGGCGGTGCCGCCTCTGGCCTACAGGCCCATGCCCAAACCATCACCGCCTTGTTGGATGGCCGTATGTCGGTCACGCCCCGCGCTGCACCGTGGTTGCAGGCACTGGCAGCAGTGTGCGCCCTAGCATTGCTGTATGCCTTAGTGCCCTCAGCAGCTGCTAATGCCACAACTACCCCAGAGCCAGCACGCCTAGCCACCCGCTTGCAACGCCTGCCCCCCTACCTGCTGCCGCTGGCCGGCGTGGGGCTGGCCTTGTTGCTGTGGCTGTTGCACGGCCTGTTGCATGCACTGGCTGGGGTGTGGTTGGGCTGGGCGGCTCCAGTACTGTTCACAGTGCTGGCTGGCATTTACATCGGCGTGCTAGAACATGCCCGCAGCCGTATAGACCGCGATCGTCTCTACGCCCATCTTTCGAGTTACCTGCCTGCCCCAGTGGCAGCAGCGCTGGCGCTGCAACGCCCCTCCAGTGCCATTGAGGCCCAAACGCGCCAAGTCAGCGTGCTGTTTGCCGATATCCGCAACTTTTCTGCCTACTGTGAGGCCCGTCCCCCTGAAGAATCCGCCGCCGTGCTCCATGCCTTTTTTGCTGCCGCTACCCATGTCGTGCAGGCCCACGGTGGTGTGATTGAGGCTTTTCAAGGAGACGCTATCATTGCAGTCTGGAATGGCGAGCTGCACCACAGCGCCAGCGCTCTGCGCACCCACCATGCCCTGCAAGCCCTTCATGCCGCCATTGACCTTTTGCATGCCGTACAAGGCGTGCTACCCGACCCCGCCCCAGCGGGTCTTGAACCCTTGAGCTTAGGTGTAGGTGTCGAAACTGGCCCTGCTATGGCTGGCTCTTTTGGTTTGGCCAGCCGCCGTACCCATATGGTCATGGGCCGTACCGTTACCATTGCTAGCCGCCTAGTGCAAATGACGGCAGACCTGTCTCATCCCATTTTGGTAGGTGAAGGCTTGGCCGCCCAAGTGGGCGGCGTCGGTCTTGAGTCCATGGGTACTTTTTTGCTTGATGGTATGCGGGTGCCCCACCATATCTACGCCCACCCCCTAGATGCAGCAGCGCATAGCCACTAGCACAACGGTGGGCATTGTCCACGCGTTGTGGTGGGTGTTGGCGGCCACCCTCATGCCTGCCTATGCCCAGTCCCCCATTAACTGCCACAGCCCAGAGTTGCTTGTGCTAGAGGCAGACGCTTTAGGCAGCCACCTAGAGCACTGCCAAAAAGACCCGGCTTATCTTGCCCGCCTAGGCCAACTCTACAACCAGCAACAGCGCTACGCCCAAGCTGCTGAACATCTAGAGCGAGCTCTCCTGCTAGAGCCAGACAACCCCAACACCCAGCTAGACTACGCCATAGCTCTGGCTGGCAGCGGTGATATCGCCTCGGCACTGCATCTGGTGCAGGCTCTACAACAGCACCCCGATCTGCCCGCATCACTGCGTTTGGGCCTACTCCATACCAGCCGCCAGTGGGCTAACAATGCCACAGAGGCGCAAGTTGTACCGCACCAAGTTACCCGCATGAGTGCCGGTGTGCGCATGGGTTACGACAATAATTTGCTCGGTAGCCCCCGATTAAGCAGCCTTGCCCTCACCCTGCCCACCGAAACCATCACTTTGCCGGTGGATCAGTCCAACCACCCGCGTTCTGGCACCTTTGTTCGTACTGATTTGCACCTGAGCCATTCGCGCCTGCAGCCCGATGGCAGTCGCTGGGCAGTAGATGCCAGCGCTTTGCAACGCAACAGCCCCGGCCTGAACGCTGCCAATAGCACCCAAGCCGAACTGCAGCTCGAATATATCCAGCCTGCGCCGGGCTACTACGCCAGTGCCACCCTAGCGGCATTAGATGCCCGCACCGGCACCCGTTATATTAGCCAAGGTATAACGGCTGGCATTGAGCGCTCTACCTTGTCTACAGTGCCACGCTGCACCCAGCGCCTAGGGTTAGAGTGGCAAAACCGCCAGTTGCACAACAATGAGGTGCTCTCCGGTCAATACAGTGGCGTCAGTGGTCATTGGGGCTGCGCGCCCCCTGGCAAACCCCAGTGGCAACTGACAGCCCGTGTTGGCCAAGACCGCCCCCGCGACGCCAGCCGCCCCGGTGGCGCGCAAGACCAATACAACCTGCGCGCACGCGTCAGCACCCACACCAGCCCGGCCTCGTTCTGGTTGCTTGATGCCGAAGCCAGCTACAGCCGCGATGCCAGCGGCTACAGCGCACTGCTAGACCACAACCGCCGCCGCAGCATCACCCGCCTGAGCCTGCGGGCCGAATACCAATACACCATCAGCCCTAGCTTGCGCCTACTGGCTGGGGCTGATGCCTTGGTGCAAAATGCCAGCCTGCCGCTGTTTGCCCTGCGCAGTCGTGGCCTATACCTTGGTGTGCGTGCCCACTGGTAATCCACAGCTTGCCTGCGGTAGTAGCGTAGGCACCACAGTTTGGCTCTTGCACACAAAAGCTGTGATCCCCGTCACTATCGTATCAGTGGCGTGTGCGCTACAGTAGCCTGAAGTTAGCCAAACTGGCACCGTTCAAGTGTGTTGCTTTGCGGCAACGCGTGTGATAATGCTTTGGCAAACTTGCGTAGGTGGGGTTTGGCTGTGGTCAAGCCCTCTTTAGCAACTTGTCTTTGATATTGAAACTCTCCGTAAAGGAAGACCATGCCACAAACCATTTTCGGCGCCCAAGCCGTCGTTTCCTCGCTGAACCGTGCGTTCAACGATGCCTCCCCTGCCAACGCTATCTTCCAAAACCAAGTAACTGCTGCTGGTGCTACACAGGCTAGCCAATTTGCTTTCGCCAACCAATTTGGTGCCAGCTTCAATGGTTCGTCTGATACTGCCTTGGCTACTCAGGTCCTGACCAACATGGGCGTGCTGCCCAGCACCAACGCTACCGTGCAAGAACTGGTGCCAGCCTTGGCTGAGTACTTCGGTTCCGTCGGCCTCGAAAACCGTGGCACCGTCGTGCTGCAACTGGCACAAATTTTGTCCAGCCTCGAAACTGCCACAGGCAACTTGGCTGTGTACAACACCGCAGCTGCCGCTTGGAACCAAGAAGTTGCTGCTTCTTTCATCCAATCCACCGGCGGCACCACCGGTGAAAGCACCACCGAACTGGGCCTGGGCCGTGACCACCTGACCGGCACCGCTGGCGCAGACATCTTCACTGCTCCTATCATCAACAACAGCAACACCCTGCAATCTGGCGACAAGATTGACGCCAGCGGTGCTGGTGTTGACCGCCTGCAAGCCGACATCGGTACTTCGCAAAACTTTGCCATCACGCCCGAAACCACCGGCGTTGAGCAAGTGGCTATCCGCGCACAAGCTATCAGCAAAGACAGCACCGACAACAACACCGCTTCCACCAGCGAAGTGCAAATCGATGCCGAACGCATGAAGGGTGTGACTCAGTGGGAGTCCAACAACAGCCGTGCTGACGTTCTCATCGAAGACGTGCGCATTGCCGCCAACCAAATCACCAAAGACATCACTATCGCCATGGTCGAAACCGACCCCGGCCATGTTGATTTCGGTGTCTATTTCGACCAATACTCGCTGCGCGCACAAACCAACACCAGCTCTAACCTGGTGCTGGAACTGCTTGACACCCGCAGCCAAGCTGCTGGCACTGGCCCCCTGAAGGACAGCCCTTACAACGCCTTTGCCTTCAACCTGACCGCTCCTGGTGCCACCACCCCCACCAACATCGTCGTTCAGTCCGAAGCCATCAATACGGCCACGACTTACGTAGAACTGCGTGACGCCATTGCTGCTGCTGTAGCCGCCAAGCCTGAGCTGGCTGGTTTCAATGTGGCGCTGGGCAACACCTTCACCCGTTTTGACACCATCAGCGGCCAGCCCGTCACTGGTACCCAAATCGTGTTGAGCACCAACACCGGCGCTACCGTGTCGGCTGAAGGCGCTAACACCGGCTGGTCGGCTACTGGCCCCGTGCCCGCAAGCTCCGGTCTGCACACTGCTATCAGCAACTCCACTGCCAACAACACCGATCTGGTCACCAGCAAGGTGATCTTGGACGACGTGGGCCGTGGCTCTACCGGTGGCGATCTGGTCATTGGTGGTCTGTCGGTGGGCGATACTTCGCACTCGATGGGTGTCGAACGCTTCGAAATCGAAGTGCGCGACAACAGCAAGCTGCAAACCATCAACTCCACCAACAACACCCTGCGTGAAGTTTCCATCAAGAATGGCGTCACCAGCAGCAACAGCTTTGCCTACGTTTCCACCGAACAGAACAAGGGCGACCTGACTGTTAACGGCAACGTAGCCTTCACACTGGGTAACAGCAACGTTGACAACAACGTCGCTCCTACCGCTGTGTCCGCTACTGGCTCCGCTACTGGCTACGGCTTGGGTATCGACACCGCCCTGCCCGGCTCTGCTACCCAGCACAACGCCTACGGCTTCTCCGACGTGCGCCTGATTGACGGCTCCACCTTTGCAGGTGATCTGGCCTTCACCGCTGAAGTCACAGCCCGCTCCATCGCCAAGTACATGAACTTGGTTGATACACAAGCCAACCCCGTTGAAACCAACGTGGCTGGTAGCGGTCTCAACAACTTTGGTACCGGCGCTATTGCCAACTTCAACTACACCACCGGTGCTGGCAACGACAAGCTCGTGGTCGATCTGGACGGTGCAGTGGTTGCCAGCCGTAGCTTGGTGGTGGCTGGTCGTGAAGACTTCACCTTCAACGTCGATGGTGGTGCCGGCAACGACAACATCACTGTCAAGCTGATCAACAACGACATCGTTGGTGGCGTGCGCAACAACGCAGGCAACACCCAAAACTGGTACAACAACCAAGATCTGAACAACAACGTTACCGTCTCCGGTGGCGCTGGCAACGACACCATCTGGACTCCAGGCGCTGGCGATGTCAAGATCGACGCTGGTACCGGCAACGACACCGTGTACACCGACAACACTGGCTTCCAAACCGTGGCTACTGCTGGTGCTACCGGTTACAACGGCAATGCCACTTCCTACGTCAAGGGCCAGTGGGTGTTTAACACCGTTGACCAAACCACAGCTTTTGGCGCAGCCCCTGCCGCCGGTCTGTACGGCGCTTCTGGCCGCAACATCAATGACCTGCGCTCGGACAGCAACGAAACGTTCAACTTCTACAACAGCAAGCTGGTGGTTAGCTTCAAGGGTATCCCCTCTACTACAGTAGTGGTGGGCGGTACAGGTTACAAGACCTCCGACCTGCAAATCAACCAAGCTATCAAGAGCGCTATCAACAATGATGCCGTTCTGAGCAAGCTGCTGGTGGCTGAAGACGGCCCTGCCAACTCCTTGGTGGTCAAGTCCCTGATTGACGGCGCTGTTACCACTGCCGATCTGGGCGTGACCCTGACTCCGCTGACCGCCACTGAAGTGGGTGCCCTGTCTGCTGTGGAACTGGCCGCTGTGGGCGCTGCTTACGGCATCACTGCTCCCACCGCTGCTAGCGTGTCGGCTGCTATTGCTGCTGCTTACACCACCTTCACTGGCTTTGGTGACTACGTTACCGCCTTGGCTAACGACGGCACTGCCAACATCACCGGCAACGCCAGCCTGTCCACCAGCGACAACTTGGTTCTGCCAGGCGAAGGTAACGACGTCATCGTTCTGGGCACCACTGTCGGCACCACCGCTGCTGGCTCCAGCAACGACACCGTCGTGATTGGCAACAGCTTCGGCAACGACACTGTGGTCAACTTTGCAGCTACCGGCAACGGCGCAGACGCATTCGACTTTACCGCGCTCAAGGGCACCACCCTGACTGCCGGTTACACCACCGACAAGTCCATCGCTATCCAAGCTGCTACCACCTTGGGCACCTCGTCCACCGTGACCGAAAAGGCCGCGATCGAAGCCCTGTTTAACGCCAACAACGCTGCTGCACAAGACCACGTGTTCTTGTCGGTTAACGCCCACAACGTGGCCTCGGTGTACACCGTGGCTGACGCTGCTGGCGCTACCAACGCTGTGGCTACCCTGCAAGGTACGATTGATCTGGGCGATACCGCTTGGGGCACTCTGACCGCTGCTAACTTTGTCAACTCCAGCGCTGCCAACTACAACCTGAGCAACGGCCCCACCGGCTTGAATGGTTCGGCTGGCACTACCCCCGTTACTCCCGGTACAGGCACTGCCGCTACCGTGGCTGTGACGGCTGCTGGTTCTGTGACCGAAACCGCTGCTACCAACACCACCTTCAACGTGGCCGCTGGTAACTACACCTACAACATTGCTGGCTTTGGTGCTGGTGACAAGTTGGCGTTCCCCACAGCTGGTTTGGCTACCATCGTCAACGCCGACTTCACCGACGGCATTGTGGATGTGCAGTACGCTACTGGCGGTACCACCACAGTCATTCACCTGACCGGCGTGCCCGCTGCAACTGATGCTGCCATCTTTGGCGTGACCAGCTTCAACGCTGCCTTCGGTGCTGGCACCCTGGCATAAACTGGTTCATTTAGTCTGATATATTAATGTGATCCTGTCGGCGGGTAAAACCCTGCCGATGGGCACTGCATAAACCCTAGGAGCTTTAAAATGGCAAAAGTTTATTTGGATTCCGGCGACAATTTCGCTCTGTCTGGCGCAGCTTCGGTGTTCGGTTCTACCGGCACAGAAAAAGTAGTTATCAACACCGGCGTGACCGGTGTGGTGGTTGATGCCAACGTGGAGCGCGTCGATCTGTCCGGCGCTTCCAGCACCTACACTTTCCAACAAGCGGGTAACCAACTGAAGGTGTTCAGCGGTACCACTCTGGTTGCTACCATCCCCCTGCAAGATGATACCAATGGCACCCAAGTGGTGTTCTCCAATGGTTCCGTCGAAGCCAAAGTCGGTGCCACTGGCCTGACTCTGGGTGGCGCTGTGGTGCCTTCTGCTGCTGCTGCTGCAGTGACTCCCACGACCATTGATGCTACCGTAACCACCGGTTCCGGTGCTGCTGCTGGTGGTACCGTGACTGGTCAACCCTTTACATTGACCTCTGCAACAGCAGCAGATGTCCCCCGACTCACCACTGGTAACGACACTGTGACCGGTGCTGCAGGTACTCTGAACAGCAATGACGTCTTGGCTGACTCTTCGACCACAGACAGCGACACTCTGAATGCGGTTTTGTCGGCTTCGTTGACAAGTGCACCCACCATTTCCAACGTCGAGAATGTCAATCTGGACTTTAAGGGTTTTGGCCTGACGTTCAATGCTGGCAGCACCAGCAATGGCACTATCACTGTGTCTAGCACCCAAGACGGCAATACCAGCGCTAAATTGCAAAACGTCGGTGCCACTGCCAAGGTCGCCGTGGGTTCTGGTATTAGCACCTTGACTCTCGAGTCTTCTAGCACAACGTTGAATCTGACTGGTGGTCAAGCATTGACTGTCAGTCAGGCAACTACTGTTGGTACCATCGGATTTGTGAGCGGTGGTTCTTCAGCAAATACTGTGACATACAGCGCTGCTAGCACTGTTAAATCTGTGGCTGTTTCTGGTAGCCAAAGCCTGACCATTAAAACTGCTAATTTGGCCGATTTTGCCGCCAATACCGTCACCAAAACATTGAGCGGTACAGCGACTTTGACTCTTGAGTTAACTGCCACTGCCGCTGCAACTGACTTGTCAAAAGTCGCAGCTGATTCGTTCAATCTCAATGTGGCTGGCACTCAAAGCTTAGGCTTGTCTTCTGGTGCAAACGTAACCCTGAGCAAGGATATTGCATCTTCCACTTTGGGTGTAGGGGCGCTTGCGGTTGATTCGTCTAACGATAGTTTCAACTTGAAAGTTGCAGCTAACCAAACTGGTACTTTAGATATTAATGCGTTTGAAACCATTAACCTGGCTATCGCTACGTCTACTCCTGCCTCTATTGCCACATTAGATGTGGCAACTATTACGACAGGTATTGCAAATACTGTTAACTTGACTGGTTCGCAAAACACGACTATCAGTACTTTAACTGGCTCTGCAACTGCCACTGCGGCGACAACCTTGAATGCTGCTGATTTCGGCGCAAAGCTGAATGTGACTATTGGTGCTAATGCAGCTACTGTTGTCGGCGGTGCTTCTGCTGATACTATCACTGGTGGCGTATCCACTGACTTGATCATCGGTGGTGCAGGTACAGATACCTTGAGTGCAGGTGGTACCGCTGCTGGTACTGTCAACGATACAATCATTGGCGGTGCAGGTAACGACGTTGTGTACCTAGCTACTAGCACCACCTTCACCACTGCTGCTGTCATTGTGGGCACTTCAGCATCGATTAACGGTGGCGATGGTACCGATACCCTTGACTTTACCACTACAAGCGCAACAACGCTGACTGGTAAAGTAATTGCGTTTGAAAATGTGACGGTTCGCGCTACTGCTGGTGCTGTCGCATGGACAACTGCTGACAGTGACATCACTGCTGGCTCTACACTGGTATTTGAAGTTGCTGGTGGTGCCTCTACCGAGGACCTGACATTCAGTGGCGCTGCAGAGACTGATGCTTCGTTTAATATCAAGCTTACAAATGCGTCAGTAACTACAACTGGTAGTACAATTACCGGTGGTGCGCTGAATGATAGCATCTCTATTTTGAGCACGACTACTGCTGCCGATTCAATTACGGGTGGCAAGGGTGTTGATACAATTACTGTAGTAGCTACTGCTGGTAATGATAAATTTGTGTTTGCTGCTGGTGACAGTGGTATTGCTGCTGCAACTGCTGATGTAATCAACGGTGCTAACGCTGCTGATATTCTGAAATTCACTTCAATCACAGCTACAGCAGAGAGCAGTGCTCTGGCGACCGGTACTCAATTGGGCACGGGCTGGTCTGTTGCAACAACTGGTATCGCAACCAAAACCAATGCGACTCTAGATGACTTCATTACTGCTGCCACTGCTAGTGCTAAAGCGGGTGCAACTGGTATGAATGGTCAAGCTGTTGCTTTTGTTTCCGGTGCAGATACTTATGTGTTTGCTGCTGGCACAGATACCACGGCAAATACTGATGATGGTCTGGTTAAATTGACAGGCTTGGTGATTACTGATTTGTCTAACGGTTACACTACCACAGGTGAGTTTATTCTTGCCTAATCTGCTGTAAATCTTGGTTCAAGCAGCCGCCCTTCGGGGCGGCTTTTTCTTGGTTTTATTTTTCGGATTGCGGTATGACGCTCGCCATTTCCATCGCAGATATTTTGACCACTGCCAATCAGTATCTCGATCAGGCACAGTATTCAGCGGCACACACTTTATATACCCTTATCCAAGCACATACTCCCGAACAGGCAGATTGTTTGCATGGCATGGGCGTACTGGCCCTAAAAACAAATCACCCAGATGTTGCCTTACAACTCTTAGCACGTGCCTATAAAGCCATTCAACGGTTACCCCATCACACCGAGTTGGTTGGCAATAAAGCTCTGTTTCTAGCCCATCTTGGGCAAGCCTATGCCAAAAACCAAAAATTAGCTTGGGCCTTGATGTGTTGGAGCCGTAGCTTAGACTTTATACCTAATCCAACGGTGCAAGTCTGGTTTGATCAAGGCCTTGCTCAAGCCAAAGCACAAGGTGAGGTGGCCTTGGCAGCTTTGCCAACCATGACCAAGCGTGCAGATGCAGGCCACAAAATCAGTACACAACTTAAAAATCTGCTCGATAAAAAGAAACAAAAAGGTCTGCCTGCGCGCGCAGCGACTCTTGCCGATGTGTCAGACGAAGCCCTTGCGACGCAAATAGAAGGCTTGATTAACCAGAGTACTCGCGATGCTGCAGCACAAGCCGAAACCTTAGCTATAGAAATGTTGCGTCGCTATCCCGAGCATGGCGATGCATGGCATTGGCGTGGCATTGCCTGTTTCTATCAAAAGCGCGGCGAGGAAGGTTTGCCACATTTGTTAAAAGCGGTCGCGCTATATCCCAATCACCCGTATTACTACAACACCTTGGGCGTAGTGCAGCGCCAATATGCATCGATTACTGATGCTGAAAAGAGTTTTGAGCAAGCGCTAACCTTCAAGCCCGACTACGCCGAGGCGGGGATGAATTTTGCTAATTTGCTGCGGGATGAGGGCGAATACGATGCAGCGATTGGGTGGTATATATGGGCACAGCGTTTAAAGGCAAACTACTTTGAAGCCCTGAACAATTTAGGCATTTTGTTTAAAAACCAAAAAGCCTACGAATCTGCCAAATTCTGGCTGAATAAAACTTTAGAGGCTAACCCAAATTATCCTAATGCCTATCTCAATCTAGGGGTGATTGCCGAAGAGGAAAGAAAACGTCCAGAGGCGATTGAGTTTTATGAAAAAACCATTTTCTTGAAACCAGATCTCCATGAAGTGCGCTTGAGTTTAGCGCACCAAAAGATGCATCTGTGTGATTGGTCAGGCTTAGAAGCGCAAATTAACACAGTGCGGCAGTTGGTGCGAGAGCGCTATCGTGGTGAGATGCTACCGTTTAACTTTTTGTCTCTGCCCGGGTCTACAGCTTTAGAGCAAAAGCAATGTGGTGAGCTATTTTTTGACTCTCGATACAGCAGTTTTGCCCGAAAAACCGCAGGATTAGGGTTTGTCTTTCGTCGCGAGCGCAAGGCACGGATTCGCATTGGTTTTTTATCCGTTGATTTTCGCGAACATGCGGTCGCAATTTCTTTGGTACAGGTGATTGAAAAATTCGACCGCAGCCGGTTTGAGCTAATTGCATATGCGTATGGCCCTGATCATGCAGGGCCCACTCGCCAGCGTTTAAAGGCCTCTTTTGACCAGTTTATTGATATTGAAGCCTTGAGCCATATCGAGTCAGCGCAGAAAATATACCAAGACCAAATTGATATTTTGGTAGATTTAACTGGCTATACCGCAGGCAGTCGCTCCGAAATTATGGCGCTACACCCCGCTCCGGTTCAGGTGAGCTATCTAGGGTATTCCACAACGATGGGGACTCAGTGTGTAGAATATTTGATTGGAGATCCGATCATTACGCCTTTGGATCATGCAGCATTTTATGCAGAGAAATTGGCATTGTTGCCAGATTGTTACTTTCCACATGATAGAAACCGTTTATTGGAAGGTGAGCCGACGCGTGAAGGAGAAGGATTACCCGCTGATCAATTTGTCTTCTGCAGCTTTAACCAGCCTTATAAAGTTAATCCGCAGCTGTGGGATGTATGGTGCCGTATCCTGCGTGAAGTACCTAATTCTGTACTGTGGTTGCATGGTTTTGAGCAGGTTGCTCGCGATAATTTAGGCAAAGAAGCCGAAGCACGTGGAGTCAGTGCAGCGCGTTTGATCTTCGCAAAAGTGAAACCGAAATTGTCAGAGCATTTGGCGCGAATTGCCTTGGCCGACTTAGCTTTGGATACAGTACCATATGGTGGACATACCACCACGGGTGATGCTCTATGGGCAGGAACACCTGTGCTGACTTGTTTGGGAGAGAGTTTTGCAGCTCGTGTTGCTGCTAGCATGTTAGATGCAGTTGGATTACCTCAGCTCATTACCCATGATTTCTCAGAATATGCAAACTTGGCTATTCGGCTTGCACAAGATTCTGTGCTGTTAGATAATATCAAAAAAACTTTAAAAGAAAATAGACTCACACATCCTCTATTTGATTCTCAACGATTAACTAAAAATTTAGAAAAAGTCTTTGAGGTTATTTATAAAAAATGGATAGAAGGTGAGGAGCCTGCAGCTTTCCAAATTCAAGGGGAATAACAATGAAGTCATCTATTTTAAGTGTAAAAAAGGCATTAATTACCGGCATTACCGGCCAAGATGGCGCATATTTAGCCGATTTTCTATTGGGAAAAGGGTATGAAGTTCATGGTATCAAGCGCCGAACTTCTTTGTTTAATACTGATAGAATAGACCATTTATATCAAGATCCGCATGAGCCAGAGCAGCGCTTTGTTTTGCATCATGGTGATATGACCGACTCGTCTAGCCTGCTACGGATTATTCAGCAGGTGCAGCCAGATGAAATTTACAATCTAGCTGCCCAAAGTCATGTGGCAGTTAGCTTTGAAGAGCCAGAATATACTGCAAACTCAGACGGTTTGGGCGTATTGCGAATTTTAGAGGCCATTCGGATTTTAGGCTTAGAGAAAAAAACCCGTTTCTATCAAGCATCAACCTCCGAGCTATACGGTTTGGTTCAAGAAATTCCCCAGCGTGAAAGCACACCTTTTTATCCACGCAGTCCATATGCTGCGGCTAAGTTGTACGGCTATTGGATTACGGTTAATTACCGCGAAGCCTATGGCATGTATGCTTGCAATGGGATTTTATTTAATCACGAATCGCCAATTCGTGGTGAAACCTTTGTCACTCGAAAAATAACCCGTGCTTTGGCGCGAATTAAATTGGGAATGCAAAATTGCCTATATTTGGGTAACTTAGATGCAAAACGTGATTGGGGCCATGCTCGTGATTACGTCAAAGCGATGTGGTTAATGCTGCAACAAGAGCAGCCAGAAGATTTTGTGATTGCAACTGGTGAACAATTCACTGTGCGCCAGTTTGTAGATGCAGCGGCAAAAGAATTAGGCTTGAATATTTGCTGGCAAGGCGAAGGCGTGGATGAAAAGGGTTTCGATGAGCAAGGAAACTGCATTGTCGCCGTTGATCCACGCTATTTTCGTCCAACAGAAGTAGAAACTCTTTTAGGCGATGCCAGCAAGGCCCAACAAAAATTGGGTTGGAAACCTCTCATTTTGTTTGAAGAATTAGTCACTGAAATGGCGCGTGAAGATTTAAAATCGGCGCAAAAAGATGAATTGATCAAACAACACGGCTTTGCCACTTTTAATCATCACGAATAAAATTGACCATTTTATGGATAAAAATGCACGGATCTTTGTGGCAGGTCATAGAGGCTTGGTCGGTTCTGCTCTAGTACGTCAGTTACGAAAGCAAGGATATGAAAAATTACTATTGCAAACACATGACGAGTTGGATTTAACCAATTCAGAAGCTACGCATTCTTTCTTCAAAAAAAATAAGCCTGATTATGTCTTTCTTGCTGCAGCAAAAGTCGGTGGAATCTTGGCAAACAAAAATTATCCAGCTGACTTTATTGAACAGAATTTAGCTATTCAGCAAAATGTCATTACTGCGGCATACAAAAATGGGGTTGCGAAATTACTATTTTTAGGCTCTAGCTGTATTTATCCTCGTGATTGTCATCAACCTATTCGTGAATCTTATTTGTTGACGGGTGCATTAGAGCCAACAAATAGGGCTTATGCATTAGCCAAAATTGCTGGAATTGAACTGTGTTGGGCTTTAAACCGGCAGCATGGTACGCAATACATATCTGTAATGCCAACAAATTTATATGGGCTGGGGGACAACTATCACTTAGAAAATAGCCATGTTTTGCCAGCTTTGATTCGGAAAATGCACGAGGCAAAAATTAAAAATAATCCTGAAGTTGTTGTATGGGGTACAGGAACACCGTTGCGTGAATTTTTGTTTAGCGATGATTTGGCTGATGCTTGTATTTTCTTGTTCCAAGAACCCAAAGAAAGATTGGCGCATCTATTTAATGAAAATGAACCTCCTTTAATAAATATTGGATGTGGAGAAGATCTTTCCATTAAAGATCTTTCTATTTTAATAGCTAAAATTATTGGGTTTAGTGGGGATTTAAAATTTGATGTTAGGAAGCCAGATGGAACACCTCGAAAGTTATTAGATGTTTCTAAAATGGAGAACCTTGGCTGGCGTTATCAGACGCCGCTAAGTCAAGGGATTAAAATTGCGTACCAAGATTTTATGGAAAAACTATCTAAGGAGATTGTGTAATGACTAATTATTGGCCTGTTGTCATAAAGAACAACGTCACTGTTTGTGTCCAAAAAAACCTCGCCTCTCTTTCAACATATGTCTTGTTAGAGCAAGAGGACTGGTTTGAAAGCGAAATCTCTTTTGTTAGAAAGTTCATTCAACCAGAAATGAATGTCTTTGATATTGGCGCAAACCATGGTGTATATGGATTGTCTATAGCTAAATTATTAAACAAAGGCAAGGTTTGGGCATTCGAACCAACCTCCAGTCCTTCAAATATGTTGGAAAAAAGTATTGAATTAAACTGCTTCAATAACGTTGTTTTAGTTAAAGCTGGCCTGTCAGATGCTGATAAAAAAGTAGAAATATCTATATCAGCCAATAGTGAACTTAACTCTCTTCATAAAATCTCGGAGAAAAAAGAAGAAGTGCAACTTTTGTCTTTAGATAAATTTATTCAAGACAATAAAATTCAGGAAGAGATCTCTTTTGTTAAGCTAGATGCAGAAGGAGAAGAAGAATTTGTTATTCAAGGCGGGCATAAATTTTTTAATGAACAATCGCCTTTGGTAATGTTTGAAATAAAAAATGAGCTAGAGTTGAATTTTAGGTTGATTGATTTATTCAAAGATCTGGGGTATCAGGTTTATCGACTAAATCCTGAGATAAATGTGCTAGTCGAATATTGCCAAGAAAATTTTGATGATGGATTTTTATTGAATCTCTTTGCCTGCAAAAATGATACGAGAAATAGCCTGATAAGCAGAAATTTATTGGCAACACCAGATGCTATACAAAAAGAAAAAGTATTAATTAAAAATAAAAATCGTGAAAGAAAAAATGATGAATTAATTGATCATGATTGGATTGATTTTTTTAAAGATTTTCAATACGGCCAGATTTTGATTGAATCTTGGAAGAAAAATATAGAGTCAAAACTTGTCTTAGATGGCTATTTGTTAGGGGTAAAATATGCAGTAATGGGATATAAATCAGACTGTGCCGCGAAAAAGATAGCTTTTTTTGAGTCGGCACTGTATCAAATAGAAGATATTGCTAAATATCCTTCGGGTGCGAATTTGTTTGTTTGGTTGTCTAGAATTCATTTGTTGAATATTTTAGGTGATCGTAGTCGTGCGATTGCTTTGGCTCAAGATCTTGGTAATTATATTTATAAAAAGAAACCTGAGGATATTGGTGTTGATTGGCCATTTTTTCTTCCAGAACTTGAGCAAATGGCTTATCAGCCAAAGGGGTCTGTCTCTGCTTGGTTAGCTTATGTTGTTTTTGAATTTTTTGAGAGTAATAAATCATTCTCTGGCTATTTTTCGAAAGAATCAAATTCGAATTTGATCGACTTTTTAATAAAAAATCCTAATATCACTTTGAATTGTGAGAGAGCTATTTTGATTAAGGGGATTTTAATGAAAAAAAATATCGTAGTCAATGTAGATCATAGAATATTTACTGATTCCATCAATCAAAAATTGTGGAGCAATATTCTTGGAAAGTCTTAAATAAATATTATGCTTATTCCCGTTATTTTGTCTGGTGGCGCAGGAACTCGACTTTGGCCAGTTTCCAGAGAGGCTTTTCCAAAGCCTTTTATGACCTTGCCAGATGGTGAAAATTTATTGCAAAAAACACTACGCCGCGCTATGAATATATCCGGCGTGACGCAAGCATTAACCGTCACCAATCGAAATCATTATTTTCAATCTCGTGATGCCTATGCAGACCTAGGTTTGCCAGTATCAGATTGGTTGCTCGAACCCATTGGGCGAAATACGGCAGCGGCGATTGCGTGTGCAGCACTTCACTGTACCGCAACGTATGGAGAAGACGCGATTTTACTGGTTTTACCTGCCGATCACCTCATTGAAGATCAAGATGCTTTTGAATTAGCAGTAAACAAGGCGGTTTTATTGGCAAAAAAAGATCGCTTGGTAACTTTTGGTATTTCACCCATTCGACCTGAAACGGGTTTCGGCTACATTAGAATGGGTGATAGTTTAGGGGAAGAAGGGTATAGCATTACCCAATTTGTTGAAAAGCCCAATGCTGAAGTTGCGCAATCATATATCGCAAGCGGTCAATATGTCTGGAATTCAGGCATGTTTTGCTTTCAAGCCAAAACTGTTTTAGCAGAATTTGAGCGCCATACTCCAGAACTATTTTCTCAAGCGCAGAAATGTTATACTGAAAGTGTATCTGAAGAAAAACCAATAACCTTATCTGACAGACTTTTCTCAGAATTGCCCGACATCTCTTTTGACTATGCAGTCATGGAACATACCGAAAAAGCGGCTGTAGTTCAGGGGAATTTTGATTGGAACGATATTGGTTCGTGGCAGGCTATTGCTAATTTGGGATTAGCAGATGCTTTTGGCAACCGTTCAGATGCAGAAAGCCTGATTATTGATAGTAATAATTGCTATCTTCGCAGTGAAGATCGGTTTATTGCTGCCGTCGGTGTTGATAATTTATTAGTGATTGATACAGCCGACGCACTGTTGGTTGCACACCGCGATCGTGCCCAAGATGTCAAGCAAATTGCAGTTCAACTGAAGCAGAAGAATCATCCCTTATACCGATTACATCGGACTGTTCATCGTCCCTGGGGGAGTTATACTGTTTTAGAAGAAGGCGAGCGCTTTAAAATAAAGCGTCTAGTTGTTAAATCTGGTGCTAGTTTATCAAGTCAATTGCATTATCATCGAAATGAGCATTGGATTGTGGTTTCAGGAACGGCGCGCATTAGTAATGGTGACGTAAATCGCCTGCTGCTAACTAATCAATCTACTTATATTGAAGCAGGAACAGTTCATCGTTTGGAAAATCCGGGCCTAACTGATTTGGTAATGATCGAAGTGCAAAGCGGTGAGTATTTGGGTGAGGATGATATTGTAAGATTCGAAGATATTTATGGTCGGCAATAGCAAATTAAATTTGCTAACAATTAGCACCTGCCGTATCATAATAAGCTGCAACTTTTTTCATTTGCGCTATCTATGAATATTCTCTTTATTCACCAAAACTTTCCCGCCCAATTTAAATTTCTCGCCCCTGCACTTGTCCAACACGGCCACATTGTGTCGGCCATGACCATGCAAACTGACGCTTCCCAAGACTGGCAAGGTGTTAAACTGTTTCCGTACACCGCTCAGCGTGGTACCACCCCCAATGTTCACCCGTGGTTAGCCGATTTTGAAACCAAGACCATTCGCGGCGAGGCCTGTTTTCGGGCGGCGTTGGCGTTAAAAAATCAAGGATTTAATCCCGATATCATCATTGCACATCACGGCTGGGGTGAAAGTTTGTTCTTAAAAGAAGTTTGGCCGCAGGCAAAGCTGGGGATTTACTGCGAATTTTTTTATCATGCGCACGGTGCTGATGTTGGATTTGACCCCGAATTTCCGAGCATTGATGTCGGAGATTCTTGCCGAATGCACCTAAAAAATCTAAATAATCTGCTGCATTTTGATATCGCGGATGCCGGAATCAGCCCCACCTATTGGCAGGCCAGCACCTTTCCAGCCCCATTTCGTGAGCGTATAACGGTCATTCATGATGGAATCGACACCCAAGCCGTTGCTCCCAACCCGAATGTGGGCCTGAGCTTAAACGGCCATCCTCTTAGTAAAAATGACGAAATCATCACCTTCGTCAATCGCAACCTCGAACCCTATCGAGGCTATCACACCTTTATGCGCGCCCTGCCTGAGCTACTTAAACGCCGCCCTCAAGCGCGGGTGTTGATCGTCGGCAGCGACAGCGTCAGTTACGGCACACGCCCCACCCAAGGCGGCACATGGAAAGACATCTTCGCCCAAGAAGTTCGACCCCACATCACCGATGCAGATTGGTCGCGTGTGCATTTTTTGGGAAACATCACCTACGAACACTTTATTCCCCTGCTACAGCTCTCCACCGTCCATGTTTATTTGACCTATCCATTTGTATTGAGCTGGAGTTTGCTCGAAGCCATGAGTGCTGGTTGCGCCATCGTTGCCAGCGATACTGCCCCCCTACACGAAGCCATCACCCACAACCAAACCGGCCGACTCGTCAACTTCTTCGACCACGCCTCCCTCGCTAACGAAATCTGCACCCTCCTCGACGATCCCGCTGCACGGCACCACCTCGGCCAAAATGCCCGCGCCTTCGCCCAAGCCCACTATGACCTCAAAACCATCTGTCTTCCTAAACAAATTGCATGGGTCGAAAGCCTCACTAAATAACCTCTCTCTGTTTTACCGGAGGGGTATTTTTCTTTGTTTTCGTTCGAGATGGTGCAGCAGCAAGGCCAATGAGAGCGCTTTATGAATAGCGCTAAAACGTAGTTATGTTTGGGTGCTGTACAGCTTACAGAAAGAGTAACCATGCTTACCGTTGATGTTTGTTCTCATGTCGAGCCTGAGTTAAAGCACGAGGCAGCCGCTATCCTAAAAGCTGCCGGTCTGGATGTGAGCACCGTTATCCGGCTGTTCCTGCGCAGCGTTGTCCAGAAGGGTGGCTTACCCATCGAGTTGCCTCGTCCAAACCCTACTACGCTGGCCGCTATCAAAGATGCCAAGGCGGGCAAGACGACCCGCACCGCGCTCGAGGACTTTTGAGTTTGGTACGAATGCTTGAAGAAACCAACTTCGTAGCAATCCAACATTGCGCAGCAAATGGTACGAACAAACCGCTTCCCTCCTTCGGGGGTGAGGTGATTTTTCATGGGGGCATTGGTTCAGGTTGGGTTGTGGTGGATGTACGGCATCGGGTTGGTGAAATCCACTTTATCCCGAATGCGGTGTTCCCAACAACGCCGCTGCCCAATCGCCTGCTCTTTTTTGTCGGCACGACTGCGCCACACGGCGAGGTGTTCTTCGGCAGGCACTTTGGCGGCAAACCCACGTTGGATGTTTTGCCAGTGCATTGATTTCGAAAAGCCACCGTTTTTTCATCGGCAAACGCTTGCCACAAATGGGCCACTAGAATAAGATCATAAAATCTGCCGAGTGCTCTCTATGCTAACCATTAGCATGTTTCACCATCCATGCATTCACCCACTACTATATAATAGTAAAAATTAAGATTAAAATCCTCAAGGAAAATTATGTCATTTGCAACTACACAAAAATTTCTGTCTGTAAACTATGGTGTCACTATGCAGCAGGCACTAGACTTTGTTGCGGCAAGTCTGGAGTCTCCGCAAACCATATTTAATGTTTGCAAACAGGCAGCCATCACTAACCAAATGTTAGCTGATATCATCAGCCCAGTGTTGCCCGATGTGTTGCCCAGCATGGTTGCGCAATATTTTGCTAGCTTCGGTTTGGATGCAACCCAACTAGACCCTGTAACTCCTCCCGATGGTGGAGCAGTGATAGCTAAAACTGTCAACGTCACTGGGGCTGGTCAGCATACTGATGCTGCACAAGATAACACAAGCTATATGATTGGTTTGAATGGAGAATATAACTACACTATTCAAAATTTTGCAGCAGGAGATAAATTGATATTTCCTGCTGCCAACTTGGCTACAGTGATTAATGAAAGTTTTACTGATGGCCAGCTTGTGGTAAATTATGCCTTTGCAGGGCAAATGGCTACCATTACATTGGTGGGCGTCCCTGATTCATTAGATTCAAACATTTTTGGCCCCACCAGTTTTAAAAGCGCTTTCGGTAGTGATGCTCTTAATTGAAATCACTATCACACAGTTGGGCGGATGGACAGTGAGGTCGCTGAGTAAGAATAAACCAAGCTCAATTTATTAGGTGTTAGTGCCTTCTTTCATGCCCTAGGTTCCCTATGAAATGCCCTCTTCGGTTCTGCCGAGGGGGGCATTTTTTCGGTTACGATGCACAATGGCTTGCCGGTATGTACGGAAAGCACTGCCACGTGTGGCCAGCACAGATAGCGAGTCCACAACCGATAGATTCGTAGCAAACGGAGGAAAGACATGAGCAAACTATACCTTCAAGCTGATGTTGCCGAGATAGTTGTTGCCAACCCAATGGCGGTGTATGGCGTTGGTGCTGGTGCTGGTGCCGGCGAAAGCGTAGCTGTGACTGGCACGGCCCGTGCTGTGGTGCTCGATCAGAATATCGACCAGATCAATCTACAGGGGTTGGCCAGTACGTACACTTTTCAGCAGGCGGGTAACCAACTGCGTGTTTTGAGCAGTAATGCGCTGATGGTCACGGTTTCTGTGCAAGATGATGCCAATGGCACACTGATGCGTTTTGGCGATGGCACGATAGTTTCTGTCAGCATGTCTAGCCAAGGGGTAATGACGTTGGGTGGGGCTACAGTCAGCACCACGGCAGGCAGTGTTACCCCTATCAGTGCGGGCGTACCTGCTGGGGCCATCACGGGTAGCGGTAGCAGTGCCTTTCCCCAAGGGCGGCTCTACTTGGAGGCTGGCGACCCCACTATGGTCGTCAGCAATGCGTTCAACGTCTATGGCTCTGGCAGTACGGCAGATGCTATTCAAATCACCACGGGTACCGCGGGCGTAGTTTGCGATCAGAACATGGAGCAAGTGAGTTTGCCCAGTGCCAATAGTGCCTATGCTTTTCAGCAGGGTGGTAACCAGCTCAGGGTGTACCAAGGGGCCACGTTGGTGGCAACCTTGCCGTTGCAAGATGATAGTAATGGCACTTTGGTGAGTTTTACCGATGGTACGTTCGAAGCCAAACTGGGTAGTACTGGTATCATGACTTTGGGTAACGCTACAGTGCCCAGCAATGCACCAGCCCCAGTAGCAGGGGGCGGCACATCGGTATCATTACTGTCTCAGGCGCAAGCCAAGAGTATGAGCAATGCGGCTACAGGAGCGCTACTGACAAGCAGTGATCCTACTGTGGTGGGTATGTTAATTGGTACATCGGCAAAATGGACAGGTACTAATTTAACTTATAGTTTCCCCACAACTATGCCAACCGATTATATTGGAAAGGCTGATTATTCATCTAATTGGTCGGCACTCAATATTGCAGAACAATCGGCAGTGCGCTCAGTTTTTTCTAAGCTGGCAGAGATTGTACCCCTTCATTTGACGGAAGTCAGTGGTAGCAATGGAGATTTGCGGTTTAGTGTAGTCGATCAAGCAGGGTCTTCTGGGTTTGCGGTAACTCCTGCTGAAAATAGGCAATTTTTTGGTGCAGAAGAGGGGGATGTATTTCTTGCCACCAGTAATCGCAGTGATTCATCTATTAGTGGATATCAACCAAAAGATAATGGATTTTTAACGGTATTGCATGAAGTCGGTCATGCAGTAGGATTGAAGCATCCATTTGAATCTCCGGTGGTTCCACAGGGTACTGATAATCAAGACTACTCTGTGATGTCTTATACTGAAGCACGTAACCTCACAGCCAAATTTACAAAAAATGGCAATTCTGCCAATGTTGTTTATGATTGGCTGGCTATGGATGTTGGTTATGCAGTCAGCGATGTGTCTGCTTTGCAGGTATTGTATGGGGCTAATATGCAAACCCGTATAGGAGACTCTAGCTACTCAGTCTCTTCTCGAGATAATGAGTATCTTTGTATTTGGGATGCAGGTGGTAATGACACGATCAATGCGGCCAGTGCTACCGGAGTTTGTAGAGTAAATTTGAATTCAGGTACTTTTTCTACTATAGATTTATGGCCGTTGGAGCAACAAAAAGCAGCTACACTGGCGCAACTTGGACAAGGGTTTAGTAATTTTATAAATAGTGCCTATGGTAATCAGGCTAGTCACTTATATACTGGAGAAAATAACTTGTCTATTGCCCATGGGGCAGTAATTGAAAATGTGACTACTGGTAGTGCCAATGATACAGTTATTGATAGTAAATATAATAACCAGATCAGTACTGGTGCAGGGGATGACGTGATAGAGTTGGGTAGTGGTGGTTTTGATACTGTAGATGGAGGTTCTGGCTTTGATACGGTGAGTTTTACCAGTGTCAATAAGAGCCAGATTCAGCAAGAGTTGCAGAGCGATGGTAGTTTGCTGTTGTTGGGCTCTACATTTGCTGTACGTTTGATTGGCGTTGAGTCTGTATCGTGTGCAGATGGTACATTGACACTTTTGGCTTAAGTTGATTTTGTGAATATACTTTTTATCCATCAAAATTTTCCAGGTCAATTCAAGCATTTAGCCCCTGCTTTAGTGCAGCAGGGCCACCAAGTGCTGGCTATGACGATGCAAAAAGTGCAGTCAGAAAATTGGAAGGGTGTGAAACTCGTGCCTTACAAAGTGCAACGTGGCACAACGCCCAATATTCATTCTTGGGTGAGTGACTTCGAAGCCAAGGCTATCCGGGCAGAAGGGTGTTTTCATGCTGCTCTTGAGTTGAAGGCTCAGGGCTTTACCCCTGATGTCATCATTTCCCATCCCGGTTGGGGTGAGAGCATGTTTCTCAAGCGGGTTTGGCCGCAGGCCAAGTTGGGTATTTATTGTGAGTTTTACTACCATCCACAGGGTGCAGATTTTGGTTTCGATCCAGAGTTTCCTATTATGGATGAAGGGGCTGCTTGCCGCTTGCAGTTAAAAAACTTAAATAATATGCTGCATTTTGAAGTGGCCGATGCAGCCATCAGCCCTACCTATTGGCAGGCCAGTACCTTTCCGCAGCCATTTCGCGACAAAATAACCGTAGTGCATGATGGCATTGACACCACGGCTATTCATCCAGATGAGTACGTGAGTTTGGTACTTAACAATAGTATTGAACTCACCAAAAGGGATGAGGTTGTTACCTTTGTTAATCGAAATTTGGAGCCATATCGGGGTTATCATATTTTCATGAGGGCGCTGCCAGAAATTTTGCGCCGTCGGCCACACGCACGGATATTAATTGTGGGAGGTAATGAGGTTAGCTATGGTGCTAGCCCTGACCCACAGCTTTACGGCAAAACCAATTGGAAAGAGATATTTGCCGCAGAGGTACGCTCCAAAATCAGTGATGCTGATTGGCAGCGGGTACATTTCTTGGGTAACTTACCTTACCAGCATTTCATCCCTTTATTGCAATTGAGCACGGTGCATGTCTATTGGACGTATCCCTTTGTATTGAGTTGGAGCTTATTGGAGGCCATGAGTACGGGTTGTGCCATCGTTGCTAGCAATACCCAGCCGCTGCACGAAGCTATTATTCAGAATGAAACAGGCCGCTTGGTCGATTTTTTTGATCCAGCAGGGTTGACTAATGAGGTGTGCAGTTTGTTGGCCGACCCAGCAGCCCGCCAGCGCTTAGGGGCCAACGCCCGTGCTTTTGCCCAGCAGCATTACGATTTGCAAACCATCTGCTTACCCCGGCAGTTAGAGTGGGTGCAACAATTGGCAGCATGAGACTCTATATGGCAACGCTAACCACAAGGAATACCGCGATGCGCTGGTTGTATTGGATATGGATGGCAGGCTTTGCCACCACGGCGTGGGCTACGCCCGGCAAGGTAGATGCCGAGGGTTGCCACCAGTCGGCCAAGGCCGGGCACCATTGCCATGCCCACCGGGCCGCACCCGGCCAAAGCAGCGGCGGCAGCGCCGAGTCGCCCCAAATGCGGGAGCGGCGTTTGCTGCGCGAATGCAAGGGCCTGCCCAATGCCGGTGCTTGCTTGGGCTATGCCAACGCCAGCCGGGGCAAACGCTAAACCGGCGGCTTAAGTAAGTTAAGTCACGCCAGCGCGCAGCCGCTGCAATAGCCCGGCGGTGGCGGCATCCAGCCCTTGCACATCGCCACTGGCTAGGCGCGGTTCTAGGTTGGAGGCCAGTTGCTTGCCCAACTCTACGCCCCACTGGTCAAAACTGTTAATGCCCCACAGCGCACCACTAACAAATATCCGGTGCTCGTACAGTGCCAGCAAGGCCCCAAGGGAGGTGGCATCCAAACGCTCCAGCACCAGCACCGTGCTGGGCCGGTTGCCGCTAAAGTGGCGGTGGCCGCAGCAGCTAGGCCGCCCCAGCATCAGGGCTTGGGCTTGGGCCAGTGCGTTGGCTACCAAGCGCGGGTGTTGCTCGGGCAAGTCCCGGCCCCCTTGGCGCAAAACGATAAATTCCACCGGAATGATGTCTTGCCCTTGGTGGATCATCTGGAAAAAAGCGTGCTGGCCGTTGGTGCCCGGCTCGCCCCACACGGCGGGTGCCGTGGCATAAGGCAGGGCTTGGCCGCGCCAATCTACGCCTTTGCCGTTGCTCTCCATTTCTAACTGCTGCAAATAGGCCGAAAGGCGGCGCAGGCCGTGGCTATACGGCGCAATGCAGCGGCTGCTAAAACTATGAAAGTTGCGATACCACACATCGAGCAGGCCCAAGCGCACAGGCAAATTGTGCTCTAGCGGCGCGCTGTAAAAATGCGTATCCATCGCATGGGCACCGGCCAGCAGTTGGCAAAACACCTTGCTGCCCACAGCCACGGCAATGGGCAAGCCAATAGCCGACCACAAAGAAAACCGCCCCCCCACCCAATCCCAAAAACCAAAGGTGGTGGTGATGCCAAAGCCGCGTGCGGCATCCACGTTGGTGGTTAAGGCCACAAAATGGCGGGCCAGCGGCAGTGCTGCTTGGGTGTCGGTGCTGCCCCCGTGGGCCAAAAACCAGTCGCGTGCCGCATGGGCATTGACCATGGTTTCTGCCGTGGTAAAGGTTTTGGAGGCAATCAGAAACAGTGTGCTTTCAGGGCGCAGGCGGCGCAGCAAGCTGCCCAACTCCAACCCATCAACGTTAGACACAAAATGCACGCGCTGGCCGCTCTGCCAATGCTCCTCCAGTGCCGTCACGGCCATGGATGGCCCCAGCCCAGAGCCGCCAATGCCAATACTCACGATGTCGGTGATACGCGCATCTTGGCGCACGCTGTCGGCATAGGCCAGCATGGCGTGGAGTGTGGTGTGAACATCACCCTGCGCTTGCGCCACCAATGGGGGAGCGTTGCTGTCTGCGGCCACCCCAGCAGGCTGGCGCAGCAGGTGGTGCAGCACGGCGCGCTGCTCGGTGGTGTTGATGGCCTGGCCCGTCCACATGGCGTGGCGCTGCTGCTCTAGGCCACACTGGCGGGCCAGATCAAACAACAGAGCCTCGGTAGATGCGTCGATGCGGTTGCGCGACAAATCGGCAAACACATGCGGTGCTTCTTGGCTGAACGCCTGATAGCGCGATGGATCAGCGGCAAAGGCATCGCGCACGTCTAAGTGCTTGCCCGCCTGTTCAAAATGAACCTGCAAGGCGCGCCAAGCTGGGGTCTGGTCACAACGGGTACGCATCCCCTGAAAAATATCTTGCTCTGGCGCGGGCATTTACGCCGCCAGCATCAACTGTTCTAATTTGATGGCGTCAGCCGCAAAGGCGCGGATGCCTTCGGCCAGTTTTTCTGTGGCCATGGCATCGGCGTTGAGGGCATAGCGGAAACCGGCTTCGTCATAGTTGACGGGGGGCAAATCCAAAGCGCGGGCGCTGTCCGGGTCTAGCTGGCGCTGCAAGGGGGCCTCGGTAGCAGCCAATTGGGCGAGCAAATCTGGGGCAATGGTGAGCAAATCGCAACCGGCCAGCGCCGTGATTTGGCCTACATTGCGAAAGCTCGCGCCCATCACTTCGGTGGGGATGCCAAAGTGTTTGTAGTGGTTATAAATGGCGCGCACCGACTGCACGCCGGGGTCGTTGGTGCCAGCCATCGCGGCTTCGTCCCAACTGCTGCCTGCTTGCTTTTTGTACCAATCGTAAATGCGGCCCACAAACGGCGAGATCAGTTGCACCTTGGCTTGGCCGCAGGCTACGGCTTGGGCAAAAGAGAACAATAGCGTCAGGTTGGTGTGGATGCCGCGCTGCTCTAGTTGGCGCGCAGCCTCAATGCCTTCCCACGTGGCGGCAATTTTGATGAGCACCCGGTCAATATGGACGCCTTGGGCTTGGTACAGCTCAATGATGCGCTCGGCGCGGGTGATGGTGGCGCTGGTGTCAAAGCTCAGGCGAGCGTCCACCTCAGTGGAAACGCGTCCCGGAATGAGCGACAAAATCTCGCAGCCAAAACGCACCAGCAGGCGGTCCATGATCTCGCCCAAATCGCGGCCACGCCATTGCTGCACGGTGTCTTGCAGCAGTGGGGCGTATTCGCTCTTTTGCACCGCTTTGAGGATGAGCGATGGATTGGTGGTGGCATCTTGTGGCCTAAATTGCGCCAGCTGGTGAAAATCGCCGGTATCGGCCACCACGGTGGTGAACTGTTTGAGTGCGTCGAGCTGGTTCATGGCAAAGGGCAAAAGACAAGTCAAATCGGACAAAACCCGGCACCGTGGCGCGGGTAAAACAAGGCCCTAAGTGTATGCGCGCAGACCGGCCAACCGGCGGTCGTGCGCTATGCAAGTGCCAAAACAAGCGATGTGCTGATTTGTGCGCCAAGCCTTATGCCTGAGCCGCACTTTCTGTCATACGGCAAAGACCTGACAGCACGGCTTGGATAGAGGCGGACACGATGTCGTCGTCGATACCGACACCATAAAACCCCTGTCCGCCGCCATTGCTCAGTTCTACAATGGCACAGGCTTGTGCGCTGCCTGCCGAGGCGCTGGCGGCGGTGGAGCGCTCTTCAAAACCCAGTACCCGCAGATCATGGCCCAAAGTGCCCAAGGCATGCACAGCGGCATCGACTGGGCCATTGCCTTGACCTGTGAGGGTCAGCGCCTCGCCATTGACGGCAATGTTGAGTGCAATGCTCTGTGCTCCGGCGGTGGCCTCTGAAAGCCGGTAGCCAAGGTAATGCAGGCGCGGGTTGTTGGACTGAAGATAGGTGCTGGTAAACAGCTTATAGATGTGTGCGGCGGAGACTTCGGCACCAAGGTGCTCGCTATATTGCTGCACTACACCAGAAAACTCTACCTGCATACGCCGGGGCATCACGATGCCGTAATCGGTCTCCAGCAGGTAGGCTATGCCTCCTTTGCCCGATTGGCTGTTGATGCGGATGATGGAGTCATAAGTGCGCCCCACATCTGCTGGGTCAATCGGGAGGTAAGGCACTGACCAATGCTCATCTGCCTTTTGAGCAGAAAACCCCTTCTTGATGGCATCCTGGTGGGAGCCGGAGAAGGCCGTGAATACGAGATCGCCCACATACGGATGGCGTGGGTGGATCGGGAGCTGGGTACAGAACTCGTAAGTGCGGGCCACCGCATTGATGTCAGAAAAATCAAGGCCGCAGTCGATGCCTTGGGTGTGCATATTCAGGGCCAGCGTGACCAAATCGACATTGCCGGTGCGCTCGCCATTGCCAAAGAGGCAGCCCTCAACACGCTGGGCACCGGCCATTAAGGCCAACTCGGCAGCGGCCACGGCAGTGCCCCGGTCATTGTGTGGGTGTACGCTCAAAATAATGCTGTCACGCCGGGCCAGATGGCGGTGCATCCACTCGATTTGATCGGCGTACACGTTGGGGGTGGTTACTTCTACCGTGGTGGGCAGATTGAGAATGACCGGGCGCTGCGGGCTGGCGTCCCATGCGGCAGTCACGGCGTTGCAGATTTCCAGAGAAAAATCCAACTCGGTGGCCGTAAAGGTTTCGGGGCTGTATTCGAGTGTCCATTCGGTGTCGGGCTGGGCTGCGGCCAGCTCCTTGACCAAGCGCACAGACGATACGGCCATCTCAACCACTTCTTCGCGCTCCATGCCAAAAACAAACTCGCGAAAGGGCTTGGAGGTGGCGTTATAGACATGCACGATGGCCCGTTGAGCGCCCTGTAAAGACTCCATGGTGCGGCGAATCAAAGGTTCTCGCGCTTGCGTCAGTACCTCAATCGTGACATCGGCGGGGATGAGTTCTTGCTCGATCAGGGTGCGAACAAAGTCGAATTCGGTTTGCGAGGCCGAGGGAAAGGCCACTTCAATGTGTTTGAAGCCGATGTCACACAGGGTTTTGAACAAACGCAATTTGCGTTCAATGTCCATAGGCTCAAACAAGGCTTGGTTGCCGTCACGCAGGTCGGTGCTCATCCAGATCGGAGCATGGTTAATGGTGCGATGGGGCCATTGGCGCTCGGTCATGGGCACGGGCGCAAAGGGGCTGTATTTGGCGGCAACAGTGGCTTGCATGGTGATTTCTTGTAAAAACCCACCGGGGTGGTGATGTAGAAATCATATGCCGCCATAAGAGCTATTTGATTGCTAAGTTTGCGTCATAAATCTTTGTTTGAGCAATAATATTTCAATATCAAGTCATTAATTGAAATAAAGTAAAAAATCATGAACCAAGCACCTACCCTCGACCGTTACGACCGTGCCATCCTTGAGCATTTGCAGCGGGATGGACGTTTAAGCAACCAAGAGTTGGCCGAGCGCATTGGCCTGTCCCCATCGCCTTGTTTAAGACGGGTGCGGGCGTTGGAGGAGCACGGTTTGATTGCGGGCTATCAGGCGCAGGTCAATGCCAAGGCGTTGGGGCTGTCACTGATGGCGCTGATCCATATCTCTATGGATCAGCACACGCCTGAGCGTTTTGCCAACTTTGAGAGTTTGGTCTGCGATCTGCCGGGGGTGCTGGAATGCCTGCTTATCACGGGCCAAGCAGCCGACTACCAGCTTAAGGTGGTGGTGCGCGACATGGACGCCTATCAGGACTTATTGCTCAATAAGATCAACCGCATTGAGGGCGTGACTGGCGTACACACCAGTTTCGTGCTGCGGCAAAAGACCGTCTGTTTGTCGATCCCTAGGGATTGATGAGCGGAGCAACGGATAACGAAAAAAAGCCGATCAGTGGGACTGTGGGAAAGTTGTAGCACGAAGTGGTTTGGGGCCACATAACCCAACAAAGTTGAATCCAGAAATAAAAAACCCGGTGGAGTACACCGGGTTTTTAGCTTGATCTCAGCGGTAAGGCTTAGGGCTTGGTGCCCAGCGGGAAGGGCCAAGTGGCCTTTTCGCTCAGTGTGGTTTTCACCACAGGGGCGGTGGCTGTGGTCTTGCTGGCTTTTTTGGCCGGAGCCGCTTTAGCGGGGGCGGCATGGGCCTCCACCGGTGCTGCCACAGCAGTTACTTTGGCAGGCGCTTTCTTTGCGGCAGTCTTGGTGGCCTTCTTGGCTGGTGCTGGTGTTGGTGCGGCCTCAGGTGCTGGGGCAGCGGCTACGGCTACGGCTGCCTTCTTGGCCGGTGCCGCTTTCTTTGCGGGTGCAGCCTTCTTTGGCACAGCAGGGGCCTTGGCGACCTCGGCCACGGGGGCTGCGGGCTTCTTGGCGGCTACCTTTTTGGCCGCAACCTTCGCGGGGGCCACTTCTGGCACCACCGCAGCGGCTACTGGGGCGGCCACTGGGACGGCGGCAGTCTTCTTTACGGCTGCGGCTTTCACTGGTGCTGCTTTTTTGGCAGCGGCTTGAGCGGGGGCGGCAGCTTTTTTGGCTGGTGCAGCTTTCTTTGCAGGGGCAGCGGCGGCTACAGCAGCTTGTGGCGCAGGAGCAGCAGCGGCTTCAGCCTTGACCGCAGGGGCCGCAGCCTTTTTGGCCGGAGCTGCTTTTTTCGGGGTTTCCGCCTTGGGGGCGGCGGGTTTCTTGGCAGTTGCCATTATTTTCTCCTTGGGACGATGAGCACAGAGCACTCCCGGCCTGTAAGCGGCCCGGAGAGGTTCATGGCGGCACAAGAAGCCCTTGCGCCAGCATGAACATAAAAACGCTCCGCCAAGCTGCACGGTGTGAGGGTGCAGCAGATGCGGGGCGGGTAAAAAGAAGCCATGAAAGTGCCGTGCTCAGGAGGTCAATCCCAGGACAGGGCACCGCCCGACTGGTATTCAATAACGCGCGTTTCAAAGAAGTTGCGTTCCTTTTTGAGGTCGATCATCTCGCTCATCCAAGGAAACGGGTTTTCTTCGTTCGGGAACAGCGCCTCTAGGCCAATTTGTGTGGCCCGGCGGTTGGCGATGTAACGCAGATAGCCCTTGAACATGCCAGCGTTCATGCCGAGCACGCCACGGGGCATGGTGTCTTCGGCGTAGGCATATTCCAAATCAACAGCCTGCAAGAACAGATCTTTGATCTCTTGTTGGAAACTGGCCGTCCAGAGGTGGGGGTTTTCCAATTTAAGCTGGTTGATGAGGTCGATGCCAAAGTTGCAGTGCATGGACTCATCGCGCAGGATGTACTGGTACTGCTCGGCAGCGCCGGTCATTTTATTTTGGCGGCCCAGCGCCAAAATTTGTGTAAAGCCCACATAAAAGAACAAGCCTTCCATCAGGCAGGCAAAGACGATCAGGCTCTTGAGCAGCGTTTGATCGGCCTCGGCGGTGCCAGTTTTGAAGGCTGGGTCCATGATGGCATCGATGAACGGAATCAAGAACTGATCTTTGTTCTGAATCGATGGCACCTCGTGGTAGGCGTTAAAAATCTCGCCCTCGTCCAAGCCCAGCGACTCCACAATGTACTGGTAGGCGTGGGTATGGATGGCCTCTTCAAAGGCTTGGCGCAGCAAAAACTGGCGGCACTCCGGTGCTGTGATGTGGCGGTAGGTGCCCAGAACGATGTTGTTGGCGGCCAGCGAGTCAGCGGTAACAAAGAAGCCCAAGTTGCGCTTAACGATGCGGCGCTCGTCTTCGGTCAGGCCGTTGGGGTCTTTCCAGAGCGCGATGTCGCGCGTCATGTTGACCTCTTGCGGCATCCAGTGGTTGGCACAAGTGGCGAGGTATTTTTCCCACGCCCATTTGTACTTGAACGGCACCAACTGGTTGACATCGGTTTGGCCGTTGATGATGCGCTTGTCGGCTGCACTGACACGCCGGTGGCTGCTGGGCAGCACGGGGGCCGCTGGTGGGGCGATGGACAGCGCAGGCACAGGGGTGGGCATGGACTGAAAATCCAGTGGTGAAAACGGTGCGGGCGGCTGCATACCCCAGCGGTTTTGGGGCAAACCGTTGTCGGGTGGATTTTGCAGTGCGGGCGTGACTTCTTCGTCCCAGGTCAACATAGATTTTCCAATGCTCGAATTATGAGAGCAGCGCTTCCAAATGGAAAGCACCGAAGCGCTGCACTGCGGGGTTTTTACGGGTTTGTGGCCAATTTATTGGCAGGCTTCGCAGCCGGGGTCGTCAATGGCGCAAAAGCGGATGTCGGTGGCAGGAGCCTCTAGCTCCACAGAAGCTGCTTGCACTGGGGCGGCCACCCCAGCAGCTTGCCCAGAAGACACGGCATTGAGGTGCTGGCGTTGCACAGTGCTCATCTCGGCATGGGTAGCGCTTTGCGTGCGCAGGTAGTAGGTGGTTTTGAGGCCACGCAGCCACGCCAGCTTGTAGGTCTCATCGAGCTTTTTGCCCGAAGCACCGGCCATGTAGATGTTCAGGCTTTGGGCTTGGTCAATCCACTTCTGGCGGCGCGAGGCGGCCTCCACCAGCCAGCCCGGATCAATCTCAAACGCCGTGGCATAAAGCGCCTTGATGTTGGTAGGCACGCGCTCCAGTGCGTGCAACGAGCCTTTGAAGTATTTGAGGTCAATTACCATCGCCTCATCCCACAAGCCCAAGCGTTGCAGGTCACGTACCAGTGCATGGTTGATGACGGTGAACTCGCCCGATAAATTGGACTTGACCGACAAATTGCCAAACGATGGCTCAATCGACGCATCAACGCCGACGATGTTGGAAATGGTGGCCGTGGGCGCAATCGCCACGCAGTTGGAGTTGCGCATGCCATCGCGGGCGATTTTGGCGCGTAGCGCATCCCAATCCAAGGTTTGCGAGCGGTCTACTTCGACATAACCGCCACGGGCTTGCGCCAGCAAATCAATCGAGTCTTTGGGCAAAATGCCTTGGCTCCACAAAGAGCCGTCGTAGCTGGAATAGCGCCCACGCTCGGCGGCCAACTCGGTCGAGGCCCAGTAGGCGTAATAGCAAATGGCTTCCATCGAGCGGTCGGCAAATTCCACCGCAGGCATCGAGGCGTAGGGCAGGCGCAGCGCATACAGCGCATCCTGAAAACCCATCAGCCCCAAGCCCACCGGGCGATGGCGCAGGTTCGATTCGCGGGCCTTGGGCACCGCGTAGTAGTTGATGTCGATCACGTTATCGAGCATCCGCATAGCGGTGCGGATGGTGCGCTGGAGCTTGTCGTGGTCTAGCTCCTTGCCATGCGGGCCATCCTTGAGGTGCTGCGCCAAATTGACCGAACCGAGGTTGCACACGGCGGTTTCGGTGTCGCTGGTGTTCAAGGTAATTTCAGTACATAAGTTAGACGAATGCACCACCCCCGCGTGTTGCTGCGGCGAGCGCACATTGCAGGCATCCTTGAAGGTGATCCACGGGTGGCCGGTCTCGAACAGCATGGTGAGCATCTTGCGCCACAGGTCGGTGGCTGGCAGCACGCGGTGGTGGGGGATGTCGCCCCGGTCGGCCTTGGCTTCGTAAGCGACATAGGCGCGCTCAAAATCAGCACCAAACAGCTCGTGCAAATCGGGCACATCCGAGGGCGAGAACAGCGTCCAGCGGCCTTTTTCCATGACCCGCTTCATGAACAGGTCGGGAATCCAGTTGGCCGTGTTCATATCGTGGGTGCGGCGGCGGTCATCACCGGTGTTTTTGCGCAACTCCAAGAATTCTTCGATATCGAGGTGCCAAGTTTCCAGATAGGTACAGACGGCACCCTTACGCTTGCCACCGTTGTGCGCCAAACCGGCCACCGTTTGGTAAGAGGCATCCACCTCCACCTTCAAATCAACCACCAGCGGTTTAGGCGTGATAGGACGCACGGCCCGCACGCGGGAGAACAATACGCCATCGCGCACCAGCCAATTGCGCTTCGATACCGCCGCACAGCCCAAACGCTGTGCCAGTGCCGGGATGGCCGGAATACGCAAATCAATACTGGTGCTGCTACCGGCAAACACGGCCTGCGAACCATCCGAACGCTGGCCGACATGGTTGTGCTGGCGGGTACGCTTTTGACCGGAAACCGGCACGCCCAAGCGCAGCAACTGGTAACGAACCCCGTGGGCTAGTGGCTCGGAGGCCGAGGTAAAGGTCAACTCCTTGCCACGCGAGACACAGCCATCGGTTTCTAACAAACCTTGCAACAGCGCCAGCGTTTGAGTGGTGGGCAGATGGCTCAAGCGCGGTGCAATGCGCTTGTGGTGGTTGGCATCGTACAGATCGTCATAAGCAAACGGTAGGGTAGGCGCTCCGGCACCAACTATGCGCCCGGTGGTGCCATCACGCAACGCGCCTTGGCCTGCCGCCCAATGAATCTGCACATAGGTGCTGCCACGGGCTGTTTCCCAGTAATGGAAGCCACAGGCCTCCAGATAACTGCGCACAAAGGCCAAATGCGCATCGCGCTGCGGGTTGCCCGAAACACCCCACTGCCGCCCATCCTTCGATAGATGACCATCACCGAGCAAGATGCCATAGAGCCGGGCATCATCTTCATTGAGGCCCTGCACTGGCACCACTTCGGTGGGAATGGCAAAGCCGATGTAATCGCCGGTCTGTAACTGACCAGAATCGATCCAGCGTGCGGTCACCTTGCCCTTGTCCAACCAAGCCTCTGTGCGTGCATTGGCCTGCCCCAAGGGCACGCCTTGAATGGCCCAGAAGGGGTGGGCGTCGGTTACTTCCAGCGGCTCTATGGCGTGTTTGACGTCAATCGCCACCATCGCCTCGTGCTGGTTATAGACCATGCGTTGCGTCACCTCGCGGTACTGACCGCTGTGGCCCAGCACCAAATCACCGGGATGCACGTCGCGGATCGGGCGTGGCCCGGTAGCGGTATAGACCAAGGTATCGGGAGCAAAGCACTGATTGACCGCTACCGCCGTATCGTTGACCACCTTCAGGAAGGGCACCACGCCCTGCGATTCACCATTGGTGCCTTGAATATGGCTACCCAGCGCACGCACGCGTGTCCAGTCGTTGCCCAAGCCACCCGCAAACTTGCTCAGGAGGGCATTTTCTTTGATGGATTCATAGATCCCACCCAGATCGTCGGGCACCGTGGTCAGGTAGCAGCTAGACAACTGCGAGCGCAGCGTGCCACTGTTGAACAGCGTGGGCGTGCTGCTCATAAAGTCAAAGCGCGACAACACCTCGTAGAACTCGATGGCGCGGGCTTCGCGGTCGCTCTCTTGCAGGGCCAAGCCCATCGCCACGCGCATAAAGAAGGCTTGCGGCAACTCGATGCGTTGCTTGCGCACGTGCAGAAAATAGCGGTCGTACAGGGTTTGCAAGCCCAGATAGTCAAATTGCAAATCGCGTTCGGGCTGCAAGGCTGCGGCCAGCCGGGGCAGGTCAAATGTGAGCAACTCTGGATTGAGCAACTGGTTATCCACCCCTTGCTGGATAAAGCCCGGAAAGTAAGCCACATAGGCATCGGCCATACCGGCCAACGCCACCTCACGGCCCAACACTTCGCGGGCAATGGTGTGCAGTAACAGGCGGGCAGTGGCGTAGCTGTAGTCGGGGTTTTGTTCGATCAGCGTGCGCGCGGCCAAAATGCCCGCCTTGTACACTTCTTCTAGCGGCATGCCGTCATACAGGTTGCGCAGGGTTTCTTGCACGATGGGCTCGGCCCGCACCTCGGCCCCCAATCCGGCACAGGCATCGGCCATCAGGCCGTGCAGGCGCGGCATATCCAACGCCAGCAGTACGCCACCATCGAGTACCTGCAATGGTGCGGGGGTAGCCTCTGCTTGGGCTTGCGCTGCCGCTGCTGCTTGCTCTTGGGCGCGGCGTTCGCGGTACAGTGCATAGGCTTGCGCCACCGCTTCGTGCTGTGAACGCAGCAATTGCAGCTCCACCTGATCGCGTACGTCGTCGATATGAAAGGTGCCGCCCTCCGGGCGCGAGCGCAGCAATGCATGCACCACTTTTTCTGTCAAAGAGGCCACCAACTCGCGCAGACTGGCCGATGCCTGGCCTTGGCTTCCCGCCACGGTCAGAAAAGCCTTGGTCACGGCCACGGCAATTTTGGCCGGGGCAAAGGGCACCACATGGCCATTGCGCCGAACAATCTGGTAACGTGAAAAATCAGCCGCCGCAGCGGAAGAATGGGAGGAGGTAGGGATGGGCATAGCGTCCTTGGATGGGCGATATAAAAGCTATCGGGCGCCACTGGAGGGGGGCGCCCGATACAAAAGAAGAAACAAAAAAAGCAGGTGCGAGAGCACCAGACCCACTACCTATAGCGTGTGGGCCAATCTACTTGCACTAGCAGTAGTGTATCCGACCACTGCCGCCCTTGCCGCAACCGGGGCATGTGCCCAGCCGTCTTTACCTAGCAGCTGAGTGTGGAAAGCAGGCGTGGCTCCAAGCCAATTGCTGCGCTAGTTGGGGCCAGTCAAAGCCGGGGCCGGGGTCACGTTTGCGCCCCGGTGCAATGTGTTCATGGCCCGCGATATGGGCAATGGGGCAGTGCTGGGCCAAGTCAGTACAGAGTTGCACTAGCGTGGCGTACTGTGCTGGGGTGAAGGTGTCGCCCTCTAGCCCCTCTAGCTCAATGCCGATAGAGTCATCGTTGCACTGCGCTCGCCCCCGGTAGCACGATGCCCCTGCGTGCCAAGCACGTTGGCCCACATCGACAAACTGCCACAAGGCACCATCGCGCCGAATGAAAAAATGCGCCGACACTTGCAGCCCGCGAATGCTCTGAAAGTAGGGGTGTGCCTCCCAATCGAGGGTATTGGTAAACAAGGCTGCTACGGCATCACCGCCATACTGGCCCGGTGGCAAGCTGATGGAATGGAGCACGATGAGGTCGATCACCGCCCCCGCAGGGCGCGGGCCAAAATTGGGCGACTCGCAGCGCACGGCGGCACGGTGCCAGCCGCCTTGCCACCTGTCATCAGGGTTGCTTGGCCCACTGCGGGTCTCTGTGCTCTCAGCCATGCTGGGTATCGGTACAAGCGGCGGGTTCTGCGGCGTCGGCGTCATGGGGCACGGTAATGTTCAAGCGGGCAATGCGGTAGCGTATCTGGCGCAGGCTAATACCAAGCCGGGCCGCCGCCGCCGTGCGATTAAAGTTCACTTCATGCAGGGCGCGTACCAAAATATCGCGCTCTTGCTGGTCTAGCCAAGTTTGCAGGTCGTTGGGCAAGCCACTGCTGGGTGCCAAGGCCATATCGGGGGCAGACAAGGCCGGGGCGGCTGTGCTGGCGATGGGTGCCAGCTCTAGCGCTTCTTCTACTTGCAGGCTGTCGCCATCGCTCAGGGCCACGGCGCGGTGTAGCAGGTTTTCTAGCTCGCGCACATTGCCAGTGAGCGGGTGCCGTGCCAGTACGGCCAGTGCCTGCGGTGTAAGCGCTGGTATCGCTACGCCACACTCTTGGGCGATGCGCAGCAGCAGGGTCTGGCACAGTGCGGGCAAATCTTCGCGGCGCTCACGCAGCGGTGGAATGACAATCTCAATCACATTGAGCCGGTAGTACAAATCTTGACGAAAACGCCCAGCCTGCACATCAGCAGCCAAATCGCGGTGCGTGGCACTGACAATGCGCACATCTACCGTTTCTTCTTGCGTGCAGCCCAGAGGGCGTACGCTGCGCTCTTGGATGGCGCGCAGCAGCTTAGACTGCATGGCCAAAGGCAAATCACCAATCTCGTCCAAAAACAGCGTGCCGCCCTGTGCTGCCTGAAAATACCCAGGGCGGTCTTGGACCGCGCCGGTGTAAGAGCCTTTGCGGGCACCAAAAAACTCGGCCTCCAGCAGGTTCTCTGGAATAGCACCACAATTGACCGCTACCAGCGGCCCGCCCGCGCGCTGGCTGCTGGCGTGCAAGGCTTGGGCTACTAGCTCTTTGCCGGTGCCAGACTCACCGCGCACTAGCACCGGGGCCATACTGCGCGCGACTTTGAGCACACGCTGCTTGACATTGCGCATGCCGGCAGAATCGCCCACCAAACGCTCTAGCGCTCCATTAACGTCCTCCAGCAACGTGGGCAGTGGGCCTGATCGCCCCTCTGGCGCTTTAGGGGGGCTGCTGCGCGGCAGTGTAACGCCGCCCGTGCCCTGTACCGCCGAGGCCACTACCGAGCGAAACTGCTTGAGATCGACCGGCTTGGTCAGGTAGTCAAAGGCACCACAACGCAGGGCTTCAACAGCGTTTTCTGCAGAACCGTAGGCCGTCATGACGACGCAGCGTTCGCGCCGCTGCTGGTCGCGCAAATTTTGTAGCAACTCTATGCCAAAACCGTCGGGCAGGCGCATGTCGGTAATTACGACATCAAAGCGCTGTGCCTGCAATTGCTGGCGGGCCTCTTGCACAGTGGCTGCGGTTTCGACCCGGTAGCCTGCCCGCAGCAACGTCAGCTCGTACAGGGTACGCAGATCGGGTTCATCGTCCACAACCAGAATCGAGGCGGCAGGAGCGTTCATGGGGATGCGGTGCCTTTAAGCGACGGGCTGGTGATTGAACACGGTGGCAGTGCGCTCTTTGCGCGCTGCCTGACGAAAATTGACAGTAAAGGCGTTGCCTTCGATCATGCCGTGTGCAGTAGGGCGCTGCAAGCGCTGGTAACTGATGGAGGCACCGTGGCGCTCGCACAACTCGCGGCAAATATACAAACCTAGACCACTAGAGCGGCTCTCGGATGAGAAGAAAGGCTCAAACAGGTGGCGCTCTACCGATTGGTCTAGGGGCGCACCATCGCTCCAGACCTGCACACTGACTTGGCGTGCTGCATTGCTGTGGGTGAGCAGTTGCAGGGCATCGGGGGCGGTGCTCATGTAGCGCAAGGCATTGTCGAGCAAATTGACCAGCACCCGGCGCAGATGTTCTGCGTCAAACTCTACCAAGGCGTTATCGGCCTGCAAGGCCAGCACCGCCAAGCGCCGGGCTGGGTCGTGCCCCTGCCAGTCGCGCCAAATCTGCGCTGCCACCTCATCGAGCACCAGTGTGGCCGCTGGGGTGTAAGCAATCTGGCTTTGTACACGTGCAATATCGAGCACGTCTTCGGCAATGCGGGCCAAGCGTTCGGCATTTTGCTGCACCATCTGCGTCAGGCGCTTTTGCGCTGGATCGTGCAGGTCTTCGTCCAGCAGGGCATTGGCCTGCACAATGGCAGCCAATGGGTTGCGAATCTCATGGGCTACAGCGGCAGACATGCGCCCCATGGCGGCCAGTTTTTCGGTGCGCAAATGGGCCTCTAGCTCGCGCAGATCGTGCAAGAACATCACGCACAGGCGCTGCTCCCAGTCTTCCGTAGCCTTGTGCAAGGGCGTCAGCCAGCAGCGCACATGCAGTCCCACCGGGCTGTGGCCGGGCGAGAGCAGGGTGGCGTCGGCAGTTTGAGCCAGCCCTTGGACAAAAGTGCGCTGGGCCAACAGACACAGCGGCTGCCAAGCGGCCTCTTGCAACAAAGAGAACGGCGGCAATAGGTCTGGCACATGGCAAAGCAAGCGCAGCGCCGCCGGATTGGCCATACGCACCATATTGCCTTGATCGACCACCAGCACACCATCGTTGAGGTTTTCGATCACCAAGGTGCTGACTTGGCGCTGCATTTGCGCTGCACGCCGGTTGTGCTGGGCAGCTTGACTTTCGCGCACCAGCCGGGTCGAGAGTTGATGCACCAAAAACGCCACGATAAAGTAGCCCGTGCCCGTCAATGCTGCCTGCAAATAGCGTGGGGCCGAATCACCGCTGCTGTATTGCCCCTGCCACCACGCCCAGCCCAGCAGTAGCAAGGTGGCCGCTGCGGTAGTTCCCCAAGCTAGCATCAAGGTGCCTAGTACGGCCCCCATCAGAACGGGTAGCCCCAGCAGGGCGGTAAAGTTCATGCTGCCCGTGTGCAGCCATTGCAGCAGCCCCACGGCCAGTAAATCTACTCCTATAGACGGCAACCACTGCGGCCCAGCCTGTGGTGCTGGCGGGGCATGACACCCAAACACGCGCAGCAGCAGCGTGGCTAACAAATAGGCCAGCGGCACCGCCAGCATCCAAGGATCGACCTGCTGGCTAAACACCTGACCAATGGCTTGCAACAACAGCAAGGCCAGTGCCACCATCACCCGCCCGGTCAAGAACCCATGCCATAGGCGCAAAAAGGGTAAATCTTCCGGGGTCGGAGAAAACGGCGGGCGCGTATCCTGCAGAATGTTACGAGACCACATCGCTTTGCTGGTGCTCAGGGCTACAGTAATAGCGTGTGCCTTGGGCCAGGGCCTCACTGCGTGGCAAATGTAGCCCGCAGTGGGCGCAAGTGACTATCTCCTGTGGTGCAGGGTTTGGCACCGGATCGGGGGCCTTCGTGCGCATCTGCGCCCGCCGCCCGCTGCGCCACCAGCCATAGCCCAGCACTAACACGATCAGCAACACCAAGTATTTCATGCGCCACGCCCCAACACCACTTCGAGCACAAAGCGCGAACCGGCATAGGCCAGCAACAAGAGCAATGTGCCTGCATAGAGCATCCGCACTGCACTGCGCCCACGCCAGCCAAAACGCCAACGCCCCAGCAGCAAAGCGGCCAGCGTGACCCACGACAGCACAGAAAACACCGCCTTGTGATCCCAGCGCCAGGCACGGCCATACAGCGCCTCCGTAAACAACACCCCAGCCAGCAGCGTAGCCGTCAGCAGCACAAACCCTGCAGTGACAAAACGGAAAGTCAGGCGCTCTAGAGTGAGCAGGGGCATACCGCTGTGGGCCTCTAGGCCCCGACGCATCTGGCGCTCGGCACGCACCATCAAGGCGGCATGGACTACCGCTGCCGCCAGCAGGCCATAACAGGCAATACCCAGCGCCAAATGCAGTGGCAACCACGCTGACGCCGTGACCGGCAAAGGCTGGCCTGGAAACAACAGCGCCAGCCACACCGCCAGTGCCCCCAGCAAAGCCAGCGCCCAACGCGCCTGCAACTGCGGAAACCATTGGCGCTCGACCGCATACACCGTGAGCACCAACCAGCCAGTGATAGACAGGGCCGGGCCAAAGCCAAAGCGCGGCACCGCCCCCAACATCCCCCACAGCAACACGGCGGCATGGCCGCACCACGCCAGCGCCAAGGCCGGGCGCACAGCAGCCTGCTGCCAGCGTGCGGGCACCAGCGCCGGTACCGCATAGGCTGCGGCAGCCACCAATCCAAGCAGCCACAGGGCCGGGGATGCACTGGGTAAAATCATGGTGCACAGTTTACCTTTGCCCGCTGCCCACAGCCTTGGCACCATCGCCTGCGACCTTCTTGGCGCTAGGCGTTTCTTTCCTCATCCCAAAATACCGCTCTATGGCCTCCGCACTTACCGACAAACTCTCGCGCCTCGTCAAGGAGATGCGCGGTCAGGCCCGCATCACCGAATCCAATGTGCAAGACATGCTGCGCGAAGTGCGCATGGCACTGTTGGAGGCCGATGTGGCCCTGCCCGTGGTGCGCGACTTTATCGCCCGCGTCAAAGAAAAAGCCTTGGGCCAAGAAGTGCTCGGCTCGCTCAAGCCGGGGCAAGCGCTGGTGGGCATCGTCAACCGCGAGCTGGCGGCCACGATGGGCGAGGGCGTCTCCGACATCAACCTCAACGCGCAGCCACCCGCCGTTATTTTGATGGCTGGTCTGCAAGGGGCCGGTAAAACCACCACCACGGCCAAATTAGCCAAGCACCTGATCGAAAAGCGCAAGAAAAAGGTGCTCACTGTCTCAGGCGACGTCTATCGCCCCGCCGCCATTGAGCAGCTCAAAACCGTAACCAAACAGGCCGGGGCCGAATGGTTTCCCAGCACGCCCGATCAAAAGCCGCTAGACATTGCCCGCGCCGCGCTCGATTACGCCAAAAAGCACTACTTTGATGTGTTGCTGGTGGATACCGCAGGCCGCTTGGCGATTGACGAAGCGCTGATGCTAGAAATCCAGCAATTGCACGCTGCGCTCAATCCGGTCGAAACCCTGTTTGTGGTGGATGCCATGCAGGGCCAAGATGCGATCAATACCGCCAAAGCTTTTAAAGAAGCACTGCCGCTGACTGGTATTGTGCTCACTAAGCTCGATGGTGACTCACGCGGGGGCGCGGCGCTATCGGTGCGCCAAATTACTGGCGCTCCTATCAAGTTTGCCGGTGTCAGTGAAAAGATCGACGGCCTAGAAGTGTTTGATGCCGAGCGCCACGCCGGACGCGTGCTGGGCATGGGCGACATCGTGGCGCTGGTGGAGCAGGTGGCTGCTGGCGTGGATATGGAAGCGGCGCAAAAGTTGGCTGCCAAGGTCAAGAGTGGCGACGGCTTTGATCTGAACGACTTCTTAGGCCAGCTTCAGCAAATGAAGCAAATGGGTGGTTTGGCTAGCCTGATGGACAAGCTGCCCACCCAACTCACCGCCCAAGCTGGTGCCGTCGATATGGACAAGGCCGAGAAAGAAATCAAGCGCAAAGAAGGCATCATCCAAAGCATGACGCTGCTAGAGCGGCGCAAGCCCGAACTCATCAAAGCCACGCGCAAAAAACGCATTGCCAACGGCGCGGGCGTGCAGGTGCAAGAAGTCAACCGCCTGCTCAAAGAGTTTGAGCAAATGCAGACCATGATGAAAAAAATGAAGGGCGGCGGCCTGATGAAAATGATGAAAAAGCTCGGTGGCATGAAGGGCATGGGTGGCATGGGCGGTATGCCCAAGATGCCGTTCTGACAACACCTTTAAGCCGCCCTTCAGTGTGCGGCCCTACAGTACGCCCCATGACGCACAATCTCTTTGCCCCTTTGTCCCCCCTGAATTGGCACCAGCGCAGCAAAGCGTTGTCGGTGGCGCTGTGTTGCTGCGCCATGGTGGCCGCCGCTCCAGCCCAAGCCAGCACCGCCAAAGAAAAAGTGTTCTGTACCAATAAGCCACCATCGCAATGGATATCAGAGGCGCAGGCCCGCGAGCGTTTCCATGCCTCTGACTACGTGCTAGTCAAACACAAAATCTCCAGCGGCAACTGCCATGAGTTTTATGCGGTCGATGCCCAAGGCGCGGTGGTGGAAAGCTATCTGCACCCGATCACTGGCGATACAGTACGCAGCACCCGGATAGCGGCCCCCACACCGGCCAAGCCCTGAACTCCGGGTCAAAGGGGCTGCTCTGTTACAGCGCCTGAACCAATTGCGGCACGGCCTGGAACAGGTCGGCCTCTAGGCCATAGTCGGCCACACTGAAAATCGGCGCTTCGGGGTCTTTGTTGATAGCCACAATGACTTTGCTGTCTTTCATGCCTGCCAAGTGCTGGATGGCACCAGAGATACCAGCCGCAATGTAGAGCTGAGGCGCCACAATTTTGCCCGTTTGGCCCACTTGCCAATCGTTGGGCGCATAACCAGCATCCACCGCAGCACGGCTGGCACCAATGGCAGCACCGAGTTTATCGGCCAGCGGGGTAATGACTTCTTGGAACTTCTCAGCACTGCCCAGCGCCCGGCCACCAGAGACGATGATCTTGGCGGCGGTCAGTTCGGGGCGGTCGTTCTTGGCGATTTCGCTGCCCACATAGCTGCTGCTGCCGCTATCGGCCACAGCGGCAATGCTTTCTACGGCGGCGCTGCCACCTGTAGCGGCGGCGGCATCAAAGCCAGTACCGCGCACGGTAATGACCTTGGTGGCATCTTGGCTTTGCACGGTGGCAATAGCGTTGCCAGCGTAAATGGGGCGCTCAAAGGTATCGGCAGAGATCACTTTGCTGATTTCGCTGATCTGCGCGACATCGAGCAGGGCAGCGACACGCGGTGCAGCATTTTTACCGTTGGCGGTAGCAGCAAACAAAATGTGGCTGTAGTTGCCAGC
>NZ_FOGD01000023.1 GCF_900111115.1 Giesbergeria anulus | reverse complement strand
CCATCATTGGCGTCGCCCAAGGTAGACAAGGCCAGCCCAGCGCCGTGATTCTGGACGGACGCACTTTGCAGTCGAGCTGTGAGAGTGGCCCTCGGGCCGGTTATGACGGCTACAAGCGCAGGCGTGGCAGCAAGGTACATATGGCAGTCGATACGTTGGGGCATTTGCTGGCTTTGCATGTGACACCTGCCGATGAGCAAGAGCGTGCGCAGGTGCAGGTGCTGTGTGAAGCCGTGCAAGAGGTCACTGGGGAGACGGTGAAGTTAGCGTGGGCTGATCAGGGCTATACAGGGGAGAAGGCCCGCAGTGATGCCCAAGCGCATGGTGTGCAGTTGGAAGTGGTCAAGTTGCCAGAGGCGAAGAAGGGCTTTGTACTGCTGCCTAGGCGCTGGGTGGTCGAGCGCAGCTTTGGATGGCTGGCGAGGTTTCGCCGGTTGGCCAGGGACTACGAGCGGTTGCCACAGGTGTTGGGTGGGTTGCACTTTCTGGTCTTTGTAATACTGATGCTGCCAGCAGCGACCCGGATATTGGCTACCGCTGGGAGTTCATAACACGCCCTAGGGAAACGCCAATAGCCAGCCATTTAGACAAACCTAAATTTTTGCGGATGCCTGCCTCGCCCTACACCCCCAACACCGATGCCCCGTGCCAGCCAAAACTGCTGGAGCGTATGTGTATTCACCTGCGCACACAGCATTACAACATTCGCACCGAGCCAATCTATGTGGATTGGGTGCAGTGTTTCATTTTGTTTCATAAAAAACAGGAGACCGCTGGTGCAGGGCAATGGTAAGCCACTTAGAGCTTTTTCACCAGCACTTGGCTGCGCCGATCCCAGTTGTATTTGCGCTTGCGCGCTTCGGGCAGCCAGTCCGGATCTACATTCTGAAAACCGCGTTTGATAAACCAGTGCATGGTGCGCGTGGTCAGCACAAAAATGCTGCTCAAACCCATAGCGCGGGCGCGTTGTTCAATACGCTTGAGAATCTTTTCGCCATCGCCGGTGCCTTGGCTTTGCGGTGATACCGTCACGGCGGCCATTTCGGCGGTTTTGGCTTCAGGGTAGGGGTAGAGCGCCGCGCAGCCAAAAATCACGCCATCATGTTCAATGATGGTGTAGTTTTCAATATCGCGTTCAATCTCAGTGCGGTCGCGTTTCACCAAAGTGCCATCGCGTTCAAACGGTTCGATCAGTTGCAAAATACCGCCCACATCATCGGCGCTGGCTTCGCGCAGTTCTTCTAGCTTTTCATCCACAATCATGGTGCCAATGCCATCGTGAACATAAACTTCCAGCAGCAAGGCTCCATCGGTGGCAAAAGGCAAAATATGGCTGCGCTCTACGCCACCCTTGCAGGCTTTTACGCAGTGCTGCAAATAAAAGCCGGTGTCGCTGGGCTGGTGCGCGGGCGGTAGCTGTTTCAGCAGGGCTTGCGCGGTGTCCAGTGGCAATTCGGTGTCGATGGGGTTGTCTTCGCTGGCGGGCTGGTCGGGGTGGATACGAATGCCCGGAATTTCGGTCAAAAAGATCAACTTGTCGGCCTGCAATTCAATGGCTACGCTGGTGGCTACTTCTTCCATCGTCAAGTTGAAGGCTTCGCCGGTGGGCGAAAAACCAAATGGTGACAGCAACACCATCGCGCCAAAATCAAGCGATTGCGTGATGCTCGCCACATCAATCTTGCGCACCAACCCTGAGTGCTTAAAGTCCACGCCATCCACAATGCCCACGGGCCGTGCCGTAATAAAGTTGCCCGAAATCATGCGCACCTTGGAGCCTGCCATCGGCGTATTGGGCAGCCCTTGGCTGAACACGGCCTCAATCTCGTAGCGCAACTGGCCTGCGGCCTCTTGGGCGCAGTCCAGTGCTACCTCGTCGGTGATGCGAATGCCGTGCGAATAACGCGCCTCGTGGCCTTTGGCATGGAGCTGCTCGTTCACCTGCGGCCGAAAGCCATGCACCAGCACGATTTTGACGCCCATGCTCTGGATCAACGCCAAATCTTGCGCAATGCTGGGCAGCTTACCGGCGGCAATGGCCTCGCCAGAAAGCCCCACCACAAAAGTCTTGCCCCGGTGCATATGAATGTAGGGTGCTACAGAACGGAACCAAGGCACAAAGGTGAAATTGAAGACAGTGGACATGGAGGTTTTTAGAAAAATCAATGGGGTAAACCCAGCACACGGCTGGAATCATTGCTGATTCTCTACCAAGTTGCTGTCGATGGCTCCTGTGCGTAATTTCCACACGGGTGGGTCGGTGTGCTATGCGATAAGCTTATTGCTTTCATTAGGATTAGGAGACTCCATGTACAGACACCTTTTCGTGCCGGTTGACGGCTCCGAACTCTCCCACCGTGCGATGGATGGCAGCATTGCCTTGGCAGCCCAGTTGGGTGCACGCATCACCGGCTTTGTTGTTGAGCCTGATGTACCGGTGGCTGTGGGCAGTCAAAACGCTGATACTTTTATCAGTGGCATCAAAAAACACGAAGCCAAAAATGCGGCTCATGCCCAAGCGCTGTTGGGGCAGTTTGAAGAACGTGCTAAGGCGGCTGGCGTGGAGTTTACGGGGCTGTCTGTCACTGCCTATGGCGTCGATCACACCATCGTCGAAGAAGCAGACAAAGCCGGTTGCGACATGATCGTCATGGTCACGCATGGCCGTGGCCCAGTGGGTGAGTTTTTGTTTGGCTCGCACACCAAAAAAGTGATTGCCCAGAGCAAGCTGCCGGTGTTTGTGTTGCACTGAATATTTCTCCACAGTGGGAATGTGGCTCTGGCCTAGTAGCCCTAGACCAGCGCAGACAAGGGGAGCACCGTAAAATCTGGCCCTTCCTCCCCCACCCCATTCCCCATCTGCATGAACGCCCCGGTTGACGTTTCCTTTTTTGCGCGCGCTGCCAAGCCCCTGAGCAGCTATCGCCCCTACTGGGCCAAGCGCTTTGGCACGGCACCATTTTTGCCCATGAGCCGTGCCGAGATGGAGCAACTCGGCTGGGACAGCTGCGACATCGTGCTCGTCACGGGCGATGCCTATGTCGATCACCCCAGCTTCGGCATGGCCGTGATTGGCCGGGTGCTAGAGGCGCAGGGCTTTCGTGTGGGCATCATTGCCCAACCCGATTGGCACAGCGCCGACGCCTTCAAAGCGCTAGGCAAGCCCAACCTGTTTTGGGGCGTGACGGCGGGCAATATGGATTCGATGATTAACCGTTACACGGCTGATCGCAAAATCCGTACCGATGATGCCTATACCCCCGGTGACGTCGGCGGCAAACGCCCCGACCGCGCCGCCATCGTTTATAGCCAGCGCTGCCGCGAAGCCTATAAAGACGTGCCCATCATCTTGGGCGGCATTGAAGGCAGCCTGCGCCGCATTGCCCATTACGACTACTGGAGCGACAAGGTGCGCCGCAGCATTGTGGTGGATGCCAAATGCGATTTGTTGCTCTACGGCAATGCCGAGCGGGCATTGGTCGAGGTAGCGCACCGTATTGCTGCCCGTGAGCCGGTAGAGAGCATCACTGATGTGCGCGGTACCGCCTTTGTCTGCCGCAATTCAGAAGAGGGTTGGTTTCAGATCGACTCCACTGAGGTCGATCAGCCCGGCCCGGTCGAATCGCATATCAACCCTTACCAAACGACCAGCGAACAAGCCGCTGCCCAAGGCAGCACTTGCAGCCAAGAAGATGGCAATGCCACGGCCCCAGCGCCCACCGAGCAGCCCATCCACTTTGCCCCCAATCCAGCTTTGCATGGCAAGCTCAAGCTGCCACCGCGCAACCGCAGCGTGATTCGTCTGCCCAGCTATGAGCAGGTCAAAGCCGACCCCGTGCTCTATGCCCATGCCAACCGGGTGCTGCACTTAGAAACCAACCCTGGCAACGCCCGTGCCTTGGTGCAGGCGCATGGCGAAGGCCCTACCGCCCGTGATGTCTGGATCAACCCGCCGCCCATTCCCCTGACCACGGCGGAGATGGATTGGGTGTTTGGCCTGCCCTATGCCCGCAGTCCACACTCCACCTATGCCGATGAAAATGGCAGCCATGACGGCACCACCAAAATCCCTGCTTGGGAGATGATTCGCCTGAGCGTCAATATCATGCGCGGCTGCTTTGGCGGTTGTACCTTCTGCTCCATCACTGAGCACGAAGGCCGCATCATCCAAAGCCGCTCTGAAGATTCCATCATCCACGAGATCGAAGACATCCGCGATAAGGTCAAGGGCTTCACCGGCACCATTTCCGATTTAGGTGGCCCCACCGCCAATATGTACCGCTTGGGCTGCAAAAGCCCTGAAATCGAGGCCGCCTGTCGCAAACCCAGTTGCGTTTATCCCGGTCTGTGCCAAAACCTCACCACCAACCACGACCCACTGATCCAGATTTATCGCCGCGCGCGGGCGCTCAAAGGCATCAAGAAAATCCTGATTGGTTCGGGCCTGCGCTATGACATCGCCGTCAAATCGCCCGAATATGTGCGTGAGCTGGTGCAACACCATGTCGGGGGCTACCTGAAAATTGCCCCTGAGCACACCGAGTCAGGCCCACTGTCCAAGATGATGAAGCCTGGTATCGGTAGCTACGACAAATTCAAACAGATGTTTGACAAGTTCAGCGAGGAGGTGGGCAAGAAGCAATTCCTCATCCCCTACTTCATTGCCGCCCACCCCGGCACCAGCGATGAAGACATGATGAACTTGGCGCTGTGGCTGAAGAAAAACGGCTTCCGCGCCGACCAAGTGCAGACCTTCTACCCCAGCCCGATGGCCACCGCCACTGCCATGTACCACAGCAACCTCAATCCGCTGGCGGGCATCCACCGGGATGAGCGCAGCGAGCGCGTGGACATCGTGCGTGGTGACAAGCGCCGCCGTTTGCATAAAGCATTCCTGCGCTACCACGACCCCAACAATTGGCCCCTGCTGCGCGAGGCGCTCAAGGCGCTGGGCCGGGCTGACTTGATCGGCAATGGCAAACACCACCTGATCCCGACGTTCCAGCCCGTCACCGATGGCGCTTACCAGAGCGCCCGGCGCACCAACTCCACACCGGGCAAGGCCGGGCCGGTGGCATCTGTCAAACCCACCAAGGGGCGTGTGCTCACGCAACACACCGGCCTGCCCCCGCGCGAGACCGGCAAGAAGGGCAGCAGCAAACCGCCCTTGGGCAAGTCCGGCCGGCGTTGAGTTGCGTGCTGGGGGGCTTTAGTCCCCCTTTTTGCTTTCAGAGGCGGGTACTGCAGCCGTCCATTTTTGGATATCAGCAGCAATCAGTTTTTGAAATGCTGCTGGTTTCATCACCAGCGGTTCGGCTCCCAAGGTGTTCAGGCGCGTCTTTGCTAAAGTTGATGCCATGATGGCTTGCACTTCGGTATAAAGGCGTTTGCTGATCGCCTTGGGCAATCCAGCTGGTGCCAGCAGGCCATACCAAGGCGCTGCATCAAACCCCGTCACGCCACTTTCCGCCAAGGTAGGCACTTCAGGAAAAACGGCTGAACGTTGGGCGCTGGTCACTGCCAGCACCTTGATCTGCCCACCTTGCATTTGTGATTTGATGAGTGCTGGGTTTTCAAACGCCATCGCCACTTCGCCGCTCTGCAAATCAGCCAGTAGTGGGTTGATGCCTTGGTAAGGCGTATGTTGAATTTTGGCCCCCGTGGCGGCATTGAACATTTCGCCCACAATATGTTGTGGCGTACCAGAACCGATGGAGCCAAAAGAAATTTTTTCTTCCTTGCTTCTGCTGACTACATCTGCCACAGTGCCTAGACCCGATTTCTCGTGTGCAGCCAGCGCCCAAGAACCGAGCGCCAAGGATGCTACCGGCGTGAAATCGCTCGTTGGCTTGTAAGGCAGGTTGGGGTTCAGCGCCCCTGCCAACACCAAAGGCTCACTAGAAGCCACCAAAAAGGTATAGCCATCAGGCTGGGCTTTGCTAACAAAGTTGGCCGCCACCGTGCCCCCAGCGCCATCACGGTGTTGCACAACCACGGTAATCCCCAAACGTTCCTGCAATTTGCCTGCCAGTAAACGAGCCAACAGGTCGGTGGTGCCACCGGGCGCTTGGGACGACACCAGCACTATTGGTTGTGCTGATGGCCAAGCCACCCCTTTGGCATGGGCCGCAGGCAAGAGCGCCAGAGCTGCCAAAGCCGATACGGCAGTCCGACGGGAGATAGAGAAAACGTAAGAGTGCATACTTTCCTTTCAATGCAGAACAGAGGGTGAAGCCATATTGTCCAACGAGGATGTGAAAGATGACATCCTCCGCCGTATGGATAGCAGGAACTGTCCAAAGTTCTTTCGTCTGCGAGTTTTCGGCTGGCCTGCGCCACAATAGCGCCCCGCAATCCCCGGAGATAGTCAAATGCTCAACACCCTGTGGCTGGGCTTTTTTGTTACTGCTGCGCTGGCTGGGCTCGCTCAATGGCTTTTTGCTGGCAATGCGCAGATTTTTGCTGCGATGGTCGAGGCGTTGTTTGGCATGGCCAAACTCTCGGTCGAAGTCATGGTGCTGCTGTTCGGCACCCTGACTTTATGGATGGGATTTTTGCGTATTGCCGAAAAGGCGGGGCTGGTCGATGCTCTCGCCCGTGGGCTGGCCCCCCTGTTTTCTCGGCTGATGCCAGCAGTCCCCCGTGGCCACCCTGCGCTGGGGCTGATGACGCTCAACTTTGCCGCCAATGCCTTGGGTTTGGACAACGCTGCTACCCCCATGGGGCTCAAGGCTATGCGGGCCTTACAAGAACTCAATCCCCAGCCCGATACCGCCACTAACGCACAGATTCTGTTTTTGGTGCTGAATGCTTCCTCGCTCACCTTGTTGCCCGTCAGTATCTTCATGTACCGGATGCAGCAGGGCGCACCCGACCCCACATTGGTATTTGTGCCCATTCTGTTAGCTACCTCTGCATCTACTTTGGTGGGCCTGTTCAGTGTCGCTGCCGTACAGCGCCTCCCCTTGTTCAGTCCAGTGGTATTGGCCTATCTCTTGCCAGTGGCACTGGCTTTGGCCGCCTTTATGGCCTTTCTCACCACCCTCAGCGGGGCAGCACTAGCGCAACTGTCATCCTTGCTAGGCAATCTCACCCTGTTTACGCTTGTAGTGCTATTCATTGTGGTGGGCACTTGGCGCAAAGTGCCGGTCTACGAAGCGTTTGTCGAGGGTGCCAAAGAAGGATTTGATGTCGCCAAGGGCCTGCTGCCGTATTTGGTCGCCATGTTGTGTGCAGTGGGTGTGTTCCGGGCGTCGGGGGCCTTGGGCTATGTGCTGGAACTGATCCGCTGGGGCGTTGACCTGCTGGGTGTAGATACCCGTTTTGTCGAAGCCCTCCCCACTGCATTGGTCAAACCTTTCTCAGGCAGTGCAGCTCGCGCTATTCTGATCGAAACCATGAAAACCCAAGGCGTTGACAGCTTTGCGGCCCTTGCGGCAGCCACCATCCAAGGCAGCACTGAAACCACCTTCTATGTGTTGGCGGTGTATTTTGGTGCTGTGGGCATACAACGCGCTCGCCATGCAGTCGCCTGTGCGCTCTTAGCTGAACTGGCTGGCGTAGTGGCTGCCATTGTGGTGTGTTACCAGTTCTTTGGCTAAACGCATTGTGCGTCACAGCATCGCCAAAAAACGGTGCTACAATGCGCCCCTTGCTGCTGATGTTGCTCCTTATTTTTAAAAATAGATCACTGTCAGTAG
>NZ_FOGD01000024.1 GCF_900111115.1 Giesbergeria anulus | reverse complement strand
AACTATCGGGTTTAGCGTAACCAACTATCGGGTTTAGCGTAACCTTGCAGCGGTTTCAGGTTTCTTTTTCCCACTTTTCGGACCATAGCAGCTCCGTCCTCACTTCCGCCTCTAAAAACTCGCCACGTGTCGGGTCTCCGCCGCGCTCCAGCAGCTTAGGTCTGCTGATGAACGCATGACTTCCTTCAACTGACGTTGTCCATCCACGCAAAGCATTGATAGCGCCTAGAGCTTCTCGTATGCGGCGGCGTCTTTGCTTCAGCGTACTCTCGGATGCTGGTCTATTCCCCCACACATGCCGTATAAGCGTATCAACCTCTGCCCCGTGGCCTGCCATCAAACTTTGCCCCGGACGTATGTAGGCAGATAGCCAGGTGTGCAAAATTTTTGCGACTGGAGACTCTGATAGCAAATGCCGTTCAGTTAAGCTGACGTGTATGTTTTGACCGCCGAAAATTGCGTCGGCTAGTCGCCAATTCAGACTGACCACCAACTTGTCTTTTTGGTGCTGAAAGCTTAGTAGCTGCGATGTTCCCCCGGTACCTTTGATGTTTCGGTACATCACGACCGTGGCCATCTCGTGTAACAGTTCACGAAGTTTGTGATAGTCTGATGCCCCAGTTTTCATGCCCGCATCGACGAGAAGACTGTACGCCGAAGTTTTAACGAGCGAGAAATCGTGTTTCTTCGCTTCACCCGTCCGGGCTATCTGCTGAGCCTGCCGAGCCAGCTCAAGCTGTTCATCAGTAAGCTGTTCAGCCGGTTCAGCGACCTGAGCTAGCAAATCATTAGCTGTTCCAGCTATAACTACCCCTTCTGCGCTAGGCTGTCGGCCCGTGCGTGCGGCGATTGACAGCAAAACGGATTGATGTGCTACCGATAGTTGGACACCTTTAAACGAAATCTCTCCCCCGTCAAATTGGCCGCAAACATCATAGAGCGCCTGTCCTTTGTGTGCTGTTGGCACGAAAAGTCCGTCGAGAACGTGCGCTGGGTCTAGTTTTGCAAATTTTGATACTTGCGACCGCGTCATTTCCACTCACTTTTCTTTACAGCTGAGCTTTTTTTGCTTGTACCGTCGAGAGTGACTGGCTTGAGGATGCCGCCGTCTGCCCGCTCGTACCACTGGCTCTGCTGGACTTGTCCGTAATTCTGCTTCCCGATTTCGTACTTGACAAAGAACCCTCGGCGCTTCTCCCCTATCGGTAGCCCGGAACCCTGCGTCAGAGCTGTTGCTTCTTCTGGAGTCATCTTCATCAAGTTGCCACACCACCTCGCGTTATCAATGAGTGCTGATGCTCCCCGGGCGGCCTGCGCCAGATTCCCTTGCCCTGCTAAGGCGGCGGCTTTCGATGTGTGGTGTAGGTACAGTAATCCTGCCCCTGATTCCCGTACGACATGTTCTAGCCTCGCGACCAACCGTGACATTGCGCCATTGTCATTTTCATCAAGCCCATGGCATCGGCTCAGTGTGTCGATGATGATGAGCCGCTGGCCTGCCGCAGCCTTTAGCAGTGTCCGCATAAACTGCCTGTTCATGATGTCAGTAGCGACCCCCATACGGGCTGACAGGGTTAAGCTATCTGCGATGCTCTCCCGCGTCAGTAGGTCGAAACGGCTGCCCAGCGCGTGTAAGCGTCGCTGAATCTCGCCCGGCGGGTCTTCGAGATTGAGATAAAGCACACCCCCATGCCGGGGGATGTCTAGGCCGGTGGTGTTTGCTTGCGGCTGGTCGCTAGCGATTGCACACGCAAGCTGGAGTGCAAGCATTGACTTACCAGTCGAACCCGGTGCGATGAGCGCACCCACAGTGCCCGCAAGAAAGCCGGGGAGTATGAAGTCTTGTGGGGGCGGTTCTGTACTGAACGCTGCTAAAATATCCATAGTCGGCATAGTTAGTTCCTTTCCGTGTCGCTCTTTAGGCTCTCAGGCGTTACAGCGCCCGAGAGCATTTCCCCTAGGTCTTTACGACCTGCGGGTGGCATCCAGAGGGATACCTCTGGGACGAGCTGCTGTAGCCGCGCCACCAGTTTTCGGCGCTGCTCGTCTGTTCGTGTTTGCGTCTCTGTGTCTTTCTCTCGTTCGCCCGCTACTGTGCACCTCCAAAGACGTTTTAGGCGTGCTTGAATTTGCGGGTTATCGAGCCAAGATGTGACGTTTATGCCTCCTGTCACTATGATTGACGGGTGACTTTCGCCGTGGCGTGTAAGTAGCGCAAGGGCATCAACACCCCCTTCCACGACCCATAATTCGTTCGGCTGCCCGGCTAGATACGCTGGCCATGATTTGTCCGTGCCGCTAAGGTCACGTTTTGGGCGGGGGTCGTTGGGCAGGTAACCTCGCCGCGTAGCACTGCGCGACTGGCCATCCGCATCCCGACCTATAAAGAGGATTGCGCCCGGTGCGTAGTCCAGCATGCCAGCGGCTTCAGCTCTAGCCAAGGCATAAGCCGATACACCCCGGCGGGCTAAGTATGCCCGTCCTGCTGTTTTGTCCGCTTCGGTGCTAGGTTGTAGCCGCAGAACTGCGATAGCACGGGGGGCGACTGGCTTAATAGGTTGCACGGCACCGGATAACAAGAGTTCGAGCGCGGGCCTGAACTGCAAGCCGGTGACTGCTTGAGCAAGTGCGCAGTTATCGCCGATACCTGTCCCGTCCTTGTGACACCAGACGATGTGCTCGCGTAGCGTGCCGCGCATGCCGTTGCTCAGTTCGTAGTGCCGACCTTCCGGCTTAACAGTGAGACCGAGAGCGCTGGCAACGGATTCAGCATCTAGTGCGTTAGCGTCATCTGCCCGTAGAAACGGCTGTAGGGGCTGTTTAGTACGTTTGAATCGGTCGAGTGGGCTTGGCATCATGCCTCCTTGTCAGCACGCTGCGGCTTCGGGAAACCTGCTCGTTTGAGTGACTTTTGAAGTTCTGACATGGCTTCCCAGATGCTGTCGGAATTCGTTGGTTTTACGCCAGCATTGATAGCGTCAGTCGTCGACCTGAGTAGTCCAGCTATGGTGCTTACGCTTCTCTTCTGCGACTCAAGTCGTACCCCTTCTGCCCGTGCCCGGAGATAGTCGTCGAGTTGTCCGGCTTCCTCCAAAGTCAGCTGTCCGCGCACTTCGGCTGGCACGCTGTCAGTCGTAGTGTGAGCCGGAATGCGGCCGATTGTTGTTTGTACCCCGCGCTTCCGGGCAGGGTCGTACGTTGTGCGTACGAGCACGAGATTTGAGCCTTGTTGTCGAATGTGCATGTTGATGCTCCTATGGTGTTGATGAAAAAGACAATATAGTATAGCTAACGTACTGTCAAAAAATAAAGAATATTCAGTGTTGCTAAAAAAATAAAAATATGTTGCATTTATTATATCCGCATATTGTATCATAAATTATCCGCATACAATGAAAATATACGGATGAAAAATTATAAACATACGGAGCAAAAATATCTCAAAATGTTGTCGACAGAGTGTTTAGCTAATTTTAGCAACATATTGCAAAAAGTCAAGTGTATTTATGTAAAAATATGCGGATAAAAAAACAAAAATATATTGTTAAACTTACAATCATATGCCGCTAATTTTTTTAACAACATAGCTAAAGCGCTATACGGTCGCCGTGGGAGACTTTTTGAACGTAGTAGAGGGTGGGTAGGTCGCCGCTGTAGCCCTGCTTATGAGCATGCTGACAAAGCGCCCAGGACTGCTCCCGAACGCCATGGAAGCCCGGCTGATTAGCGATACGCTGAAGGTGGTCTGCAACGAGGCCGTAGTGGTGCTTCTTCAGCGCAGCATCCAGCATCACGTAGTGCTCCGACATCTCGGACTTAGGTCTCCGCCACGTCCACGCTGTCCGGCCTCGTATTGGGTGCCTAACCAACTCATATCCGAGCCACTGGAGATATGGCTTGCTAGTAACATCGCGCAGCTGCTCATGAGAATCAAGCTCGCCGCTCGTGAAGAGCATTAACCAATGAACAACTGCGGCTCCTTCGGGTTGATAAAGCACAAGCAAAGCATTCGCTTTTCCGTGCGACTTCCGTGTAATACGTTGTGCGGGTGTAGCACCTATCGCATGACGCTGATGCAGCTTCTGAGCAAGCGCCAATGCCTTCTCCGGTTTAACTTCTCCTACGGTGTAGCGACAGTAACCTTTGGGGATGCTATCGGTGATGCGTGATAATGCTGCGGTCTTTGACCGAGCGACTGGGGTTGATGCTGGCATAGTAGATACGGGCTCCAATAGTTGTCTATGCCTGTGTATAGCGCGCAGTTGCAGTGTGATTTGGTTGCAACGACTTGGATGTAATGATGTTCCGAGAAATTTTCGAATTTCTCGGAGGAAAAGAGCGCTATACACAGATAGGCCAGATGCAAAGCGCAACCGAAAGGCTAGCGCATACTTGCATCAGGCGGTCTGCCTAGTGGGCCTTGGCCAGCTAGGGCCCACTAGGCAGACCGCCAACTGCAAACACACACACACTGGGGGAAACCCCGCGCTATCTCTTCGCCATAAGAGTAGCAAACTGCCGTAGCTGCATACCGGGTAATACTGGTTGGTGCGGCTGCAACGGGCGCTAGAGTATGACAATACTCTTTCGACCCAATCTAATTTTTTGTTGTTGGGCGACACGGACACGGGAGTTGTGGTAACACAGTAAACCCTGTTGGTCGTGAAGTGGTGAGAATCCACCATCCGGGACGTTTGAAAAAAGAACGGCGTGACGGATGCTGCGCGTGTAGGCTGCTGAGATTGCGGAAACGTAATAGGGGCGCGAGGGGAAACCTGGACCGCTTGGCACCATCGTAATGGATGGGTCGCTGGATAGCTTAAGCACGTAAATAGAGGTGTGAGTCCTCTTTATCGCAGTAAGAGACCTTGGGCGTGCTCCAAATGGAGTGATGCACCTTTGACGAGTCATAGCGGGTAAGTCGTTGCTATGGAACATCGAACGACTGAAACCGGAAACGGGTAAGCGTATGCGATGCTATGACTCTAGGTGCCACGTACTTAAATCGCGGTTTCGACACGATTAGCTAACGTGGGAATCTCTTCGTACTCTTGCACCGAATGGCTCGGTGAATATGAGTAAAAGAGAGGGAGCGATGGATAGTAGAGTCTGACTTGATAGCGAGAACTAATCACTCAAGCTTGATAGAAGCACGAAAGTGCACTTGAAAACCGTCAGCAGTTGAAAAAGTGTGTGTAGTTTATTAACTTAGAGCTTGGCGGCTCATTGCAGAAGATAATCCAACGGCTTGGCGGCTGTATGGACGAAAACTTTTAGTTCTGGCGGACTAAATAGCAAGTAATTGATTACTAGAAAAGACCGTGCCTTTTATATGAAGGCAATTTTGGCACGGCATCGCATCCTAAAATGATGCATCTAGGTCAATTCTACGTCACGTTTTGCTTAAACGTGATTTACTCTAAAACCGCTCCTAATCTCTCTAGGGGCGGTTTTTTTGGCTCAACGACCTATTAGCAATTTCAAAGCTTCTTCGACACGACGCATATGATTTGTGCTCAAAGTTAATAGTGGTTTATCGCCCATAAATCTAGCATTTGAGACCGCGCGAATTTGGTCTATCAGCAAATCAGTTGCTTCATTTACACCTTGGCCAGGTAGCTTGCCTAGCCCCACACGCAACGGAAAACAGTCTTCTTTCTCAAAGTCTGATGTACCCGGAATGATGATGGTGGTAGGGTGTCCAGCATCATTAAGCAGGTCAGTTTGAATGACCAGCGCCGGGCGATTGCGCTTACCCGGCTCTTGTTTATGCGTTTGCGGCTCAAAATCAACAGCCCAAATCTGCCCACGCTTAATTTTAGATGCCATCTTTAAGCGTTCCTTCCGTAGTTTCATTAAACGCAAGGTGCTTTGATGATAGTTTTCGAGACAACATGGCAATGCGTTCTGCCATTATGCGTTCGTTTTTTTCCGCCACAGCTTCCCGAATGTAATCCGAACTTTTAAGTCCTAGAAGCTCAGCAAGAGAGCGTGTCTTCTCAACAAAATCATCCCCGGCCCGAAACGATAGCGTGTGCGTGTGCATTGTTTTCCTCCTTCGTTTACTTACAGCAAAATTGTAGTGCGAAATTGTATTACGAATTTAGGAGCGACACCTACTGGCATGACTACCTATCCAGAGACTGCGGGTAGATGCCTTAAACGCGATTTAAGGGGTTTTGAGACCATCAAGCTAGGGTGGTAGCCTGACGGTTGCACACAGGCCTTGCATCAATGTTTTAGCCAGTGTTAGCCGCATCCATGAGCAATCCGACTGCCTACCCAGCTTTAAGGCTCTGTGCAATACCCCCCGGGCTTCGCCCGACCCCCTCTGGGGGTAGTTAACAAGCGGGGAAGAGGTTGATTGCGTGTGTTGGGGAAATGAGGGGATAGAAGGCACTTAGACTGGTTCTAGCTACCCACGTAGCCAGTGGTGGTCGATGTGGCCTGCTAGACCCCTTTAAACGCCATTGGTAGCTATTCGCTGCCCACCCCTCCTCCCCGCTTGTTATTACCCCTTGGGGTCGGGCGAAGCCCGGGGGGTGGCTGTTGGGGGGAGACCTCGCATAGCGAGGGGGGCGAAGCCCCATTGGGTGCTCTGAAATTTTTGAGCTGCGTGGGGGCCAAAGGGAGGCGGCCCTCAAGGCCGACCGACCTGCGGCTAGTAGGTCTTTGTTAGACCTTATTAGACGATGCAAAAAAAAACACCTTAAAAATCAATGACTTACGTTTTTGAAAAGTGGCCTAACTATCGGGTTTAGCGTAACCAACTATCGGGTTTAGCGTAACC
>NZ_FOGD01000026.1 GCF_900111115.1 Giesbergeria anulus | reverse complement strand
CCCCTCATCTAAGCCCGGCGGATTTGCCTACCGGGCACGACTACAGGCTTGAACCAACATATCCAACAGTTGGCTGAGCTAACCTTCTCCGTCCCCACATCGCACTACACATCGGTACAGGAATATTGACCTGTTTCCCATCAGCTACGCATCTCTGCCTCGCCTTAGGGGCCGACTCACTCTACGCCGATGAACGTTGCGTAGAAAACCTTGCGCTTACGGCGAGGGGGCTTTTCACCCCCTTTAACGCTACTCATGTCAGCATTCGCACTTCTGATACCTCCAGCATCCGTTACCAGACACCTTCACAGGCTTACAGAACGCTCTCCTACCACTTGCAATAAATTGCAAATCCGCAGCTTCGGTAACTGGCTTAGCCCCGTTACATCTTCCGCGCAGGACGACTCGATCAGTGAGCTATTACGCTTTCTTTAAATGATGGCTGCTTCTAAGCCAACATCCTGACTGTTTTAGCCTTCCCACTTCGTTTCCCACTTAGCCAATTTTAGGGACCTTAGCTGGCGGTCTGGGTTGTTTCCCTCTTGAGTCCGGACGTTAGCACCCGGTGCTCTGTCTCCCAAGCTGTACTCTTCGGTATTCGGAGTTTGCATAGGTTTGGTAAGTCGCCATGACCCCCTAGCCTAAACAGTGCTCTACCCCCGAAGGTAATACTTGAGGCACTACCTAAATAGTTTTCGGAGAGAACCAGCTATTTCCAAGTTTGTTTAGCCTTTCGCCCCTATCCACAGCTCATCCCCTAGTTTTGCAACACTAGTGGGTTCGGACCTCCAGTACCTGTTACGGCACCTTCATCCTGGCCATGGGTAGATCACTTGGTTTCGGGTCTACACCCAGCGACTATGTTCGCCCTATTCGGACTCGATTTCTCTACGGCTTCCCTATTCGGTTAACCTTGCCACTGAATGTAAGTCGCTGACCCATTATACAAAAGGTACGCAGTCACCCTTGCGGGCTCCTACTTTTTGTAAGCATGCGGTTTCAGGATCTATTTCACTCCCCTCCCGGGGTTCTTTTCGCCTTTCCCTCACGGTACTGGTTCACTATCGGTCGATGATGAGTATTTAGCCTTGGAGGATGGTCCCCCCATATTCAGACAAGGTTTCTCGTGCCCCGCCCTACTTATCTGCAGCCTAGTACCACACAGAGATTTTCACATACAGGGCTATCACCTACTATGGCCGGACTTTCCATTCCGTTTTGTTAATCTTTGTGCTATCACTGCAAGGCTTCTCCGATTTCGCTCGCCACTACTTTCGGAATCTCGGTTGATGTCTTTTCCTCGAGCTACTGAGATGTTTCAGTTCACCCGGTTCGCTTCGCACACCTATGTATTCAGTGAGCGATACCCCGAAGGGTGGGTTTCCCCATTCAGAAATCTCCGGATCAAAGCTTATTTGCCAGCTCCCCGAAGCTTATCGCAGGCTTTCACGTCTTTCGTCGCCTATCATCGCCAAGGCATCCACCACATGCTCTTAGTCACTTGACCCTATAACTTTGACGTCTCTTGCGAAACATCTCCGTCAAAAAAATTTCAAGGACTTGCAAGGTCTTTCACCTTGCGCGTTATGCCGTAACGCGAACGTTTCATGAAGTATTGCTACTTTTTTGAGAACTATTCGTCATTTACTTTTGAATATCAAGATGTCTTTCGACACCGTTGAACATTCGTTTTGACGCAATCAAATTTCATGTTGCTGATGGCACGGTCTGCAGGTGTTACCCTTACAGTTTCCATCAGCAACGCTGATTCGACTCTATGAATTTTTAAAGAACAGCCGATTGATCGAACAATGTCGATCAACAACGAAGGGGCCTTTTGCAAGGCCACTTTGGTGTTGAACGGGTAATCTAGTATTCTAGCACACTGGCAGAACCTAAAAAACCGAACCAATAATTTCTTAGAACTAAAGTTCTTACTATCTTTGTTGGTGGAGGATGACGGGATCGAACCGACGACCCCCTGCTTGCAAAGCAGGTGCTCTCCCAGCTGAGCTAATCCCCCTAGGAATCGCATTGTCGTGTCGTCTCCAGGCCTGTAACACTTGGTGGGTCTGGTTGGTCTCGAACCAACGACCCCTGCGTTATCAACACAGTGCTCTAACCAACTGAGCTACAGACCCAAGTCGGCCTCTGCGAGTAGCAAAGCAAAAGTATTTCTACTTTCATCTTCACTTCACAGCGACTTTTTCCAACAACCGATAAGTGTGGGCGTTCAAACGAGATTGCAGTTTTCCAGAAAGGAGGTGATCCAGCCGCACCTTCCGATACGGCTACCTTGTTACGACTTCACCCCAGTCACGAACCCTGCCGTGGTAAGCGCCCTCCTTACGGTTAGGCTACCTACTTCTGGCAGAACCCGCTCCCATGGTGTGACGGGCGGTGTGTACAAGACCCGGGAACGTATTCACCGTGACATTCTGATCCACGATTACTAGCGATTCCGACTTCACGCAGTCGAGTTGCAGACTGCGATCCGGACTACGACTGGCTTTATGGGATTAGCTCCCCCTCGCGGGTTGGCAACCCTTTGTACCAGCCATTGTATGACGTGTGTAGCCCCACCTATAAGGGCCATGAGGACTTGACGTCATCCCCACCTTCCTCCGGTTTGTCACCGGCAGTCCCATTAGAGTGCCCAACTAAATGTAGCAACTAATGGCAAGGGTTGCGCTCGTTGCGGGACTTAACCCAACATCTCACGACACGAGCTGACGACAGCCATGCAGCACCTGTGTGCAGATTCTCTTTCGAGCACTCCTCTATCTCTAAAGGATTTCTGCCATGTCAAAGGTGGGTAAGGTTTTTCGCGTTGCATCGAATTAAACCACATCATCCACCGCTTGTGCGGGTCCCCGTCAATTCCTTTGAGTTTTAACCTTGCGGCCGTACTCCCCAGGCGGTCAACTTCACGCGTTAGCTTCGTTACTGAGTCAGTGAAGACCCAACAACCAGTTGACATCGTTTAGGGCGTGGACTACCAGGGTATCTAATCCTGTTTGCTCCCCACGCTTTCGTGCATGAGCGTCAGTACAGGCCCAGGGGATTGCCTTCGCCATCGGTGTTCCTCCGCATATCTACGCATTTCACTGCTACACGCGGAATTCCATCCCCCTCTGCCGTACTCTAGCGTTGCAGTCACAAAGGCAGTTCCCAGGTTGAGCCCGGGGATTTCACCTCTGTCTTACAACACCGCCTGCGCACGCTTTACGCCCAGTAATTCCGATTAACGCTTGCACCCTACGTATTACCGCGGCTGCTGGCACGTAGTTAGCCGGTGCTTATTCTTACGGTACCGTCATGGGCCTCCTGTATTAGAAGAGACCTTTTCGCTCCGTACAAAAGCAGTTTACAACCCGAAGGCCTTCATCCTGCACGCGGCATTGCTGGATCAGGCTTGCGCCCATTGTCCAAAATTCCCCACTGCTGCCTCCCGTAGGAGTCTGGGCCGTGTCTCAGTCCCAGTGTGGCTGGTCGTCCTCTCAGACCAGCTACAGATCGTCGGCTTGGTAGGCTTTTACCCTACCAACTACCTAATCTGCCATCGGCCGCTCCATTCGCGCGAGGTCCGAAGATCCCCCGCTTTCATCCGTAGATCGTATGCGGTATTAGCACAGCTTTCGCTGCGTTATCCCCCACGATTGGGCACGTTCCGATGTATTACTCACCCGTTCGCCACTCGTCAGCATCCGAAGACCTGTTACCGTTCGACTTGCATGTGTAAGGCATGCCGCCAGCGTTCAATCTGAGCCAGGATCAAACTCTACAGTTCGATCTTGTTTAAACTTATACTCTTTCGAGTTTTACTCATTCAGAAATTGAAGTGAACTTCACTTCTTCATGAGCGTTTGTAGTGCAAGCACTAGTTCCAAAGAACTTGGCAATCGCATATTCAAACGCCCACGCTTATCGGCTGTATATTTTTAAAGTTCCAACAGATTAAACCGAAGTCTTTTTCTGTCTAGCTCGCTACGATCAGCGAAGCCTTGAATTATAACAGGACTTTTTAT
>NZ_FOGD01000027.1 GCF_900111115.1 Giesbergeria anulus | reverse complement strand
TGTAGGGACTTGCATTTGAAAAGCGTCAGGCCTGCATTCAGCGCATTTCTGGGCCAACATTAACTGCGTCTATCAGCGCCCTCAGGCCAGCATTAAGTGCAACTGAACTTGCGTTTGACGGCGCAGGCCTGCATTGCATGGCCGCCGGCCAACATTAAGTGCAACTACCGAGCCTTCACCAACCCGCCTTGAACGCCTCCTTTAAATCGGCAGTCCAGCCATCTGAAGCTCTGCACGCAGCTCGGCTGTGCGTGTGGGATCGAGCTGGTTGGCGAACAGGGCTTTGATTTCAGCCGGCTTGGCGTTGAACTGCTCCACCAAGTCCTTGATGCGGTAGCCGTGGCGCGTCAAGGTAGGCTCCAGATCGTCAATTTTGCGCATCAGCACCGACTCCACCAGTTCGGCAGTGACCGGCGTGACCCCTGCCTGATACCCTGCATCGAGCGTAAAGCTCAGGTGCTGCTGGATTTGCAGAGGCGTGCGCAGGCGTGTCGCCAACGAGTCGATGGCTTCTGGCGTCAGAATTTCACCGATGTCACGCTTATCGGCAGTGCATTCCCGCAGCAGCCAATGGATGTACTCGCGCTGACTGCCCGCAATGCCATCCAGGTTGAACACATCGGTTCGGTAGCCGATCTCCTCCATGGTCGGTTTTCGCAAATCGTTGCGTAGCTTGGGGTGACCGGACAAAACTACAGACAGCCTGCCACCGCCATCCTCGATGACTTCCATCAAGCGCTTGAGGCCTGTCAGCGTATGACCATTGAGATCATGCGCCTCATCTACGAACAGGGCCACGGGGCGCTTGCCTTTTTTGACCAACTCCTGCAATTCACGCTCGCGGCGCTCACCTTGCTTGGGAATTTGCACCTGCTTGTCGCTGGCTAGGTCGTAGTACAGTGCAGAAATCAGTGTGGCCAGCTTGATGCTGTGCTTTTCCACCGACAGCGACTTGGACACCGTAATGCGGTTTTCTTCCTTCAATTGCTGCTGCAAGCGCCGCATGGTTACGGTTTTACCACTGCCCACAATGCCACAAACTGCGATCAGCTTGCCCTCGTGAATGGCAGATTTCACATCCTTGAGTAGTTCTTTGTGGTGGGCCGTTTCGTAGTAGCCCGCCTGACTGAGCGGCTGCGTCAGTCCGTAATGCTCCATGACTTCAACCCGCATACTCTTCCCCTGGTTTTTTGTTGCGAAAGTGATTTCGTATCTGCGTGAGCACGGCGCTGCGCACCAGTGTCTGGGCCAGCACCTGGTCAATGAAGGTGCGCTCGTTGGCTGACAGCTTGGCCAGCGGTCGGGCCAAGTCGGCTGCAATATCGAGTTTGGCTGCGATGGCACTTGGGTACTGGTATTCCAATGCCTGCGCATCAAATGGCTGTTTGGGAATGTTGATCGGTGCTATCGCTGACGGCACCAGGCGGACATCGTTGCCAGCGAGTGCGGAGATCGGCAGGCCAAGCTGGTCAGCCAGCGTCCGGATCTGGTCGGCGCGCTCATCGGTCTTGCTGCGCTTGAAGGCTCGGTAGCGGTGCAGCGGTATTGGGCCGGAAACCGGACGGTACGGCCCGGTACGTACCGCCTCGAACTCGACATACAGCTCAGTGTCGAACAGGCCCCACAGCAAAATGACGGTTTCACCGGCCATATCAGGCAGCACCTCGTACTGGGTGCCTTCAATGGTTATCCGCGCATCTGCGCCAACCTTGCGCCGCTCCGGTTCGCGGGCGAAGCGGCAGAACTGCTCCCATGCACACATTTCGCGGATGCCGTCCTCTGGCAAATTGGCCAGCCAGTCGTCCATACGCGAATGGGACTCGTGGCGGTGGCACTGCTGGTTGTAGGTGTGCACCAAGTAGTGGGTAAACCATTCGTTGGCTTGCTGTTCTGTTTGCGGCGCGTGGAAGTGGTACAGCGCTTCGTGTGCCTCCTTGACGGTGCGAAAGGGCCGCTCCACTTTGCCTTTGGAGCGCGCAGTGACCCGCTGGCCATCCTTGCCGGCTGGAATGTGTGTCTTCCAGTCAATGTCCAGCGCATGCATGACGTTCTGAAACACCCGACTCTTGGCGACGGGGCCGTTGTCGAGGTAGAGAAACTTTGGTCTGCCTTGGATCAGGAATGCGGGATCTGCCTTTGGTGCCATGGCATTGAACAGAAATCGCAAGGCCGATTCGGCATCTTCACCGTAAACGCAGCGGTACTCCATGTAAGCCACGCCACTGCGGTCATCAACCACACTGAACAGCATCAGGGTGGGCCGGCCTTTGGAGGGATCAATCCAGCTGGGTGCCTCGATGTACTTGAGGTCTGACGGTGACATGTCGAACTGCCAGCAGTCGTTGCTGTGCTCGGCTTGAAAGCGCACGGCAGGCGGCTGCCGGTACAGCCGTGGCTGATCGAGGTGGAGCTGGCTCAGGTACGCGTCCACGGTAGATTTGTGCAGCAGGTCTTTGGGCACTTTGACCAAGCCTTGCGGTGTTTCTATGCCGTGCTCTTCCAGCAGCTGAATCACCCGTTTTGTGGAAACGTGGCGCCCTTGATTATTGGTGGTGCGCAGTTTGACTGCGGCAATGATTTCGCAGTAATGCTTGAGCTGCGCCAGAGGAAGCACACGCGGTTTTCCATGATCGGCGCGGTGGGTCAGACGTGGTTTGCGTAAATCCTTAAGCGTTCGGTAAACCGTTGTTGGTGAAACCCCATACAGCTCGGCGAATGCGGCAACCTGCCTTGCTCGCTCGGAGCTTTTGCGTGGCAGATGATCAAGGCGCTGGCGCAGCTGCAGCACGGAATCGGCAGGAATCTCCTTACGCCGACTCGAGCACACGGCTGTCTGCCTCGGTGATGTAGTTGTACAGCGTTGAACGACCCACCCCCATCATTCGGCAGATTTCTGCAATGGTGTGCTTGCGCTCCCGGTAAAGGCGCAAGGCAACTTCCCGTTTGGCTGGGTCAAGGCGCGTCTTGCGCCCGCCTTTGCGCCCACGTGCCCTGGCAGCCGACAAACCCGCCTGAGTACGTTCGCGAATCAGATTGCGCTCAAATTCGGCCAGTGCGCCGAAGAGGTGAAACACCAAGCGCCCACCGATGGAAACCGTGTCGATGTTTTCTTGTACGCTGCGCAGGCCAACCCCCGTAGCATCAAGCCTCTCTACCAGCCCGATCAAGTCTTTGAGGGAGCGCCCCAACCGATCCAGCCGCCAGATAACGACGGTATCGCCCTTGCGCAGGGATGCCAGCAAAGCCGCTAGGCCAGTACGCTCAGTCTTGCTACCGCTGGCCGTGTCCTCAAACACACGCTCGCACCCGGCCTTGAGCAGTGCATCGCGTTGCAGGTCAAGGTTTTGGTCATCGGTCGAGATACGGGCGTAGCCAAGAATCATGGATCGTCCAACTGGTGCGTTGAAATTTATTGTAGACGGATGTTGATAAATGGAAAGGGTTTTTGGACGATCTAGAGGCTGATTTCGCAGCATCAGCCTGATCAGGGTCAACCGTCCAGAAATCGAAGGTTTGCTGGATGGTGCCCAAGCCCGGTCAGTTGCACTTAATGTTGGCCGGCGGCCATGCAATGCAGGCCTGCACCGTCAAACGCAAGTTCAGTTGCACTTAATGCTGGCCTGAGGGCGCTGATAGACGCAGTTAATGTTGGCCCAAAAATGCGCTGAATGCAGGCCTGACGCTTTTCAAATGCAAGTCCCTACA
>NZ_FOGD01000029.1 GCF_900111115.1 Giesbergeria anulus | reverse complement strand
TCCAGCGCGCAGATTGGGTTCCTCAGTACAGCACAAGTGGTTGCACTCAGTAGTCAACAAATTAGTGCTTTGGAGACGAAAACCTTTGCCGCGCTGAGTACAGGACAGTTGGCCGGGTTGGGTGCATCACATGCAGCAGGTCTCACTACGGCCCAAGTGGCAACATTGAGTACAGATGAGATCCGTACATTGGCCACCGCCTTTGTACAAGCACTGGGTACAGCGCAGATTAAATCTCTGTCATCGGCTCAGGTTCCTGGATTAACCACAAATCAAATTCAGAGTCTGAGTACGCTACAGATCAACAATCTGAGCACAGCCGCGATCAAGGCATTGACCACAGCTCAAGTGCCGGGGTTAACCACAAATCAACTGCAAAATCTGACAACCATACAGGTGAGCAGCCTAACAACGACGGCTATTGGAGCCTTCGATATGGATCAAGCGGCTGCCATCAATACGACAGGAATGTCGGCATCCCAGATGCAGACCTTGCTTACAGCCTATGCCTCGCCCTTAGTACTGGACTTGGATGGTGATGGTGTACGCACCGTCTCGGTGGCTGAAGGCGTGCAATTTGCGCTGGGCACCGATGGCCTGTTGCGCGATACGGGTTGGGTATCCTCAGGCGATGGCCTATTGGTACGTGACCTCAATGGCGATAACATCATCAACGACGGGCGCGAGCTGTTTGGTACAGCCACCGAGTTGCCTTCGGGTGTGACAGCAGTGGACGGGTTTGCTGCACTGCGCGCACTCGATAGCAATGGTGATGGCAGTCTGACGGCAGAAGATGCCGCGTTCACGGAGCTGGCGGTATGGAAGGACATCGATGGCAACGGCCAGACCGGTGCGGGAGAGCTGCTCAGTCTGAAGGATGCGGGTGTGGCGGCGCTGCATCTGGATGCGAAGGTCTCAACAGCTACTGACAAGGGCAACTTGTTGGGCTTGGTCTCGTCGTATGAAACCACCGATGGCCAACATCGTGATCTGGTCGATGTCTGGTTCCGTCAGGGTGAGGTGGTCGATGCCAGCCTGCGCACGGCAGTCAGTGGCCTGACAGAATCGCTGGGCAGCTACCTAGACGGTAGTAGTGGAAGCGCAACGCCAGCGCTGGAGCAACCGCAACACGACAACCCTGTGCCTACCACTGCCTTGGCAGAAGCGCTGCCCGTGGGCAACGAGGCTCCTGTGGCAGCTCCGTCTCTACTGATGCCACTGGCAGATTACTACCAGCAGTCTGCTACGGCAGTGATACCCGGCGCAGAAGTGGGCACCAATCTGGCTGGGCTGTTGTCTGGGCAGGGGCCACAGCAACCATTGCCCACACTGGCTTCGGCAGAGGTCTTCAAGAGCAAGTAACCCGACCGCTCAATAACCAAACCAGTCCGTAGCGGCTGGAACACAACGGGCTGTCCTTCGATCAGGACAGCCCGTTCTTTTTTTGACTGATTAACCTCAAACTGTAAAGGTAGGAAAAGTAGTGGGTAAATGGTGTACTTGGTGGCTTAGGGGCTCGTGCCGGATGGTTATAGTGAGTACGCAGATGCTATCGGATGGATGTGGTTAGTTGTAATTTTTTCCTTCATTTCACGTCCACGCCGCCGATATAACTGTCGGATGTTAAAGTAAGCATCCACCTATTTCATCTATTCTGCGCTGGGCCAGCCCTGCTGTTAGTCTGAACTGTGCAGAGTTTTCACTCTCGGAAGGGGCCACTATGTCTTTCGTCACCGTTCTTACGCCTCAACAAATCGCCAGCCTGAGCTCCAGTGATATCCAAGAATTCACTACTGCACAGATAAAGGCATTAACCACAGCGCAGGTTCCCTCGCTCAGTTCTGCCTCCATTGCCTCCATGTCCACAGGACAAATCGTCGCGCTGGATTTGGCTGATTTTGCGGTACTCACCTCTGCCCAGCTGGCTGGAATCACCACCAACCAGCTCAAAGCATTGGGTAGTCATCAAATACAAGCGCTTGGTACAGCGGCTATTCCCGGTTTCACCACGGAACAAGTGGCAAACTTGAGCACCGCGCAAGTTCAAGCACTAACCAGTGCGCAAGTTCAGGCACTTCAAACACAAGACTTCGCTGCACTAACCACGGCACACTTGGCTGCTTTGAGCACCCAACAGGGTCTGGGTATGACGACAGCACAACTGGCAACGCTCAATTCAGCGGAGCTTGGTAAGTTGAGCACTGGTTTTATCCGCGGTTTGAGTACGGCGGCGATTGCCGCACTAGGCACAGAGCAAGTCCCCGGACTGAGCACCGCACAACTGGCCGCATGGACCAGCTCCGCCCAAATCCGGGCGCTAGAGACACGCGACTTGGCGCAATTGAACACGACCCAAATCAAAGCCTTCTCCAGCACGCAGATCGAATACCTCAGCTCGGCCCAACT
>NZ_FOGD01000033.1 GCF_900111115.1 Giesbergeria anulus | reverse complement strand
ACCTTTCCGATCCACTTGCCACCCCTGCGCGAACGCCGCGAAGACATCGCCCCGCTGGCCCAAGCCCTGCTCGAGCGGGTGGCACCGGGGCGCAAACTCCAACTGGCTGCTGGGGCGCTGGCACTACTGCAAGCACAATCGTTTCCGGGCAATGTACGCGAGTTGCGTAACTTATTGGAGCGCGCCGCCCTGCTGTGCGACGGCCACACTATCGGTGCAGAACAGATGCACGAGGCGCTCACCTGTGGTCTAGCCCCAGTGGTTGCAGCGGCCCCCGTTGGGGCAGCCCTAACGCTGGACGATGCCACACTGGCGCGCCTGCTGGCCGAGCACCAAGGCAGTCGGGCCACTCTGGCCCAGCGCTTAGGAATGAGTGAGCGTTCACTCTACCGCCGCCTGCGCTCGCTCAAGGGCACCGATGCCGCCAAAGAGACATGCGAAGGCCAGGGTTGACATCTCTCCTGCTCCCTCAGTGGCTGGATAGAATCCAGCCTTCTCTGAACATCAAAAAAATCCAGGCCATGCAGCCCCTTGTAACGTCAACAGAGTGCAGAAGCAGGCTGCATTCCGGGACAGCCAGTTGGTTATGAGAGGCATGGGCGTCTGGCACCGGCACATCGCATGGTGGCTCTTGTGGGTGATGGCCTTTGCTGCGGCAGCGCCTTCTGTGTCCAAATGGCTAGCGAGCAACACCACCATTTTGGTGGAGGTATGTAACAGCCAAGGCGTCCAACGCATTGCCATCAATCTTGATGCCTCCAGCACCCCCGAAACCACGGTGGCCGCAGACGTGCATTGTGGCTACTGCATCCTGCAACACCACTGCCCCGCGTTGCCCTCCGAGCCTGCGCTATGGGGGTTGCCCACCGTGGCGAGCCATCGCCTCGCACTGGGCCGTGGCAGCACTACGGTGTTTCAACGTTTTGTCCGCAGCGCCCACCACGCCAGAGCGCCGCCTGTCTTCTCCTGACCTGCTTTTGAGTTTGGTACTACCGCAAAAACTGCGGTAGTGCTCCCCTGTGTCTGCCTGCCAGCGGTAGGCGACACAGCACACGCATTTTTGGAGAAGTTGATGAGATCACCCCGCATAAAGGTGTGGCCCGTGGTGGCTGTCCGTGATGGTATGGGGCTAACAAGATGGCAGGTGCCATGCTGCGTGCAAAGGGCTTGGCCTGTCACTGGTTCGTTTTCTGGAGCCATGCCATGTTCTGCATCCATGCTGTAGCACCCCCACCAGCACCCGCGCTGCCCAAGCCACCGGCGCTGGTGGGGCATTCGCCGGAGTTTCAGTATCTGCACCACCTGATTGGCAAGGTGGCCCCTTCGCAGGCCAGTGTGCTACTGCTGGGTGAATCTGGCACCGGCAAAGAGCTGGTAGCCCATGCCCTGCACCGCGCCAGCCAACGCGCCCACCGGCCCTTGGTGCCAGTCGATTGCTCCAGCCTGCCCGAATCACTGTTCGAATCCGAACTGTT